>NZ_CANMTQ010000005.1 GCF_947500835.1 uncultured Halomonas sp. | reverse complement strand
ATCCAGGAGATGCTCCTGACCCGCACCAGCGAGCGCAGTGGCCGGGCCATCGATCATGACCAGTCCGGTTCAATGGAACGCAAGAAAAGAGAAGGCTATTTCTAGCCGTCTACGCGACAGATTAAAGGAAAACGCCAATGGCACACCAATCCAGCCTGATCGCCGATGACATCGACGCCTATCTCACGGTGCAGGAGAACAAGGACCTGCTGCGCTTCATCACCTGCGGCAGCGTGGATGACGGCAAGTCGACCCTGATCGGCCGGCTGCTCCATGATTCCAAGATGATTTTTGAGGACCAGCTCGCCGCCATTACCCGGGATTCGAAGAAAAGCGGCACCACCGGTGATCAGGTTGATCTGGCGCTGCTGGTGGACGGCCTGCAGTCCGAGCGGGAGCAGGGCATCACCATCGACGTGGCCTATCGCTTCTTCTCCACGGACAAGCGCAAGTTCATTATCGCCGACACCCCGGGCCACGAGCAGTACACCCGCAACATGGCCACCGGCGCCTCCACCGCCAGTCTCGCGGTGATCCTGATCGATGCCCGCTACGGAGTGCAGACCCAGACCCGGCGTCATAGCTTCATCGCCGACCTGCTGGGCATCCAGCACCTGGTGATCGCGGTCAACAAGATGGACCTGGTCGGGTACTCCCAGGCGCGCTTCGACGAGATCGTCGCCGATTATCGTGGCTTTGCCGAAAACCTCAGCGCTCGGGATATCCGCTGTGTACCAATGTCGGCGCTGCAGGGCGATAACGTGGTGGACAGGAGCAAGCATATCAACTGGTACGCCGGCCCCACGCTGCTCGAGTTGTTGGAAAGAATCGAAATCGCTCCGGACCAAAACACATCGGATCTTCGCCTTCCCGTGCAGTACGTCAATCGCCCGAATCATGATTTTCGCGGTTACTGCGGCACCTTGGCCGCGGGTACGCTGCGTCCGGGTCAGGCGATCAAGGCATTGCCATCGGGCAAGATCGCCCGGGTGGAGCGCATCGTCACCTTCGATGGCGATCTGGCGCTTGCCACGCCGGGCCAGGCGATCACCGTCACCTTGAATGACGATATTGATATTTCCAGAGGCGACTGGCTGGTGGAGGCGAGTGATGATATCGCGCTGGCGTCCAATGTCGAAGCGGACATCGTATGGCTGCATGACACGCCAATGACGCTAAACAAGCTCTATGATATCAAGCTGGGTACGCGAGAAGTGGCAGGGCAGGTGAGCGCCATCAACTACCAGATCGATATTAATACCCTGGACCACAAGTGCGTCGAGCAACTTGAGTTGAATGCCATCGGCCGCTGCCGGGTTGCCCTGAACGCGCCGCTGCCAATAGACGACTACCGCAGATGCCCGGATACCGGTAGCTTCATCGTCATCGATCGGTTGAGCAATCTGACCGTAGGGGCGGGAATGATTCGAGGCGTCTGGGAGTCTGCGCAGGGTACGCATTCAGACGACAGCGTCGATTGGCAGGGCTTCGAACTCGAGCTCAACGGCTTGGTCCGCAAGTACTTTCCTCATTGGGAAGCGAAGGATATCCGCGCAAGATTCAAGCGCTGACGGGGGATTTTAAAAGGGACGAATCGCGCAACTGTAACAGTCTGATCAATTCGGTGCGCATGCGTGGGTCAGGCCCCAGCATATCGGCCAAGGTGTAGCCATCAAGCACTTCAAAAAAGGCATTCAAAGCCTCGGCGAGCACTGTCTTGATGCGACAGGCGGGAGTAATGACGCATTGGTTGCGGTCACCGAAGCACTCCACCAGTTCTAGATCCTGTTCGGTATCCCGAATCAATGCGCCGATATTGATATCCTCGGCGCGCTGTTTCAGCAGTAGCCCGCCATGCTTGCCGCGAATGGCCTGTAAATAGCCCTTGCGGTTGAGTTCCTGGACTACCTTCATCAGATGATTGCGGGAAATATTATAGCGCTCTGCGATTTCACTAATGGTCGAGCGCTCTTCGCCCTTGAGTGCCACATAGAGCAGTACGCGTAATGAATAATCGGTATAGCGTGTAATGTGCATGTTGGTATCCTTGCAAGTGTAGGCTTCCTTGCCTCTTGGTGAAGGTGCCAATGCGACCACTAGCGTATCGAGCGGCGTTGGTTATTGATAAATCACAAGACAAATGAATAGGCGCATCGTTCCATAGCAGGCTATTAAAAATGCGATGCAGCTTATAAGATGCATATTTTATATATGTTAGTTGGCAGCCATGGAGCGCACAAGCGCAAGGCCTATATGAATAATCAACGCAAGTTGCCGGCAAGGGTGCTGTTCTTCCCCGCGGCTGGCCTCTATGCAGCAGTGCTGGTGCCTTTGTCGCTATGGGCCATGTTCTATAGTCCCCTGCTTCTGCCGGGTATCAACAGTGGGCTCGACCATGCACAGGAGTTACTGTTCGGCTTTGCCCTTGCCGTGATCGCGGGATACCTGTTGGGGCCCTTGAGCCCTCGACGTTTGATGATCTTGTTTGGATTATGGCTGAGCGCGCGGCTGGGATATTTGCTGGCACCTGCCAGCTTCCTGCCACCGCTGTTCGGCACCCTATTTGCGCTCGGGCTGGCAATGCACATCGTGCCGCGTTTTCGCTCCGCCAAGAAATGGCGTAATCGGCTCTTGAGTCCGCTTCTATTATTGATTTGCCTGCTTGCATCGGCCTTGGTCTGGTTGATTCATACGGGCAAGGCACCGTTATTGCAGCATGCCCTGGTGTATCAGGCCGTGCTGCTGCTGGCGCTGCTGATGCTGTTCATGGGAGGGCGGGTGATCGCACCGGCGTTGGCGGGGCATCACCAACGCCTGGGTAAGGTACTGAACGCCCGTGTGCAGCCACGTCTCGAAGGATGGATCATTCTTGGCATGATCCTGGCTATCGTCCTGATAAGCTGGCCGGCTAGCCGCAGTTGGGCAGGCCTTGTGCTGATTCTGGCGGGAGTTCTGGCGTTCGTGCGCCTGTTGCGTTGGCGATTGTGGCATTGCAGTGCGAGACCGGATCTGCTTTGTCTAGGCGCCGGGTATGGCTGGTTGGTGGCTGGGCTTGTGAGTAATGGTATCGCTCAGTGGCAGCAACAGATGGCCTCAGGCTTGATCCATGTCATTACACTGGGGGCGCTGGGGACGCTTACGGGTGTTATCATGATGCGCTCCACTATCCTTCAGAGTGGCGGTCGCAACGCGACGGATCTTGCAAGCGAATGGCGGATCCCGTTGTTCACCTTGTTGATCGCAGTGGCGACCTCATTACGGCTTGCTTCGCCGCATTTCGTATCGTTCCACCTGGCGCTGCTGTGGGGCGCCGCTCTCGCATGGAGTCTGGCTTGGTTACTGGCCACATGGTGTTTGTGCAGAGCCATCAGCGTCAGTTTGAAACACCAGGCAGCACGGCATCGAGAGGTTCTGCGGGAATGAGCTCTCGGATAAACGAAATTCTGAATATTGCTGTCGTCATTGTAAGGAGATCCTTGTGCCCATTGCTTGTTTTACCGATCTGCTGGCAGAAGCGCGCCGACAACCGGAGCCTCAGCGTCTGCTGTTCGTGTTCGCCCGGGCCGAACTGCCGGATCATCCCGATGCCGAGCAGCGCGAGCGCTTCGAGCAGGGCGAGGGTGGTGTATTGGCGCCGGTACTGTGCGTCGACAAGACCTTGGATGAGCTAAGCGATATGCAGTCGTTGGTCGAGGAGTCCCGGCGTACCGAAGTGGAGTGGGATATCGTCTTCGCCGCCGCCTTGGCAGGCGATGGCCGTGAGCCACCCAGCAGCGACGAGGCGGAGCTTCCCCTTCAGCGCATGGTCGAGTCACTGCAACAAGGCACCATCGACAACTTCCTGGCCTTCGACCGCAAAGGCGATGCGGTAAGTTTCCATTGAACCTGTGGAGAGATCGTGAAACCCATTGATCTAACTTTCGATAGAGCTCTGGTCGAAAAATACGACCGGCCGGGGCCGCGCTATACCTCTTATCCTACTGCGCCACGCTTCAATACCGCTTTCGCGTTGGATGATTACCGGGATGCAGCGAAGCGCAGCAATCGCGACTCGGCCTCGACGCCACTGTCGGTCTATATTCATATCCCGTTCTGCAAGAGCCTGTGCTACTACTGCGCCTGCAACAAGATCATTACCCACAAGACCGAACGGGCGGTGGAGTATCTCGACTACCTCAAGCGGGAGATCGCGCTGCAGGCTGGGCTGTTCGACGCCAATCGCAAGCTGACCCAGCTGCATCTGGGAGGGGGCACGCCGACCTATCTGACCAATGATCAGATGGCGGAGCTGATGGATGTCCTTGATGAGGCCTTTACCCTTGAGCGGGGCGCGCAGCGGGAATTCTCCCTGGAAGTGGACCCACGCACCGTCTCGCCACAGCAGCTTCGTGAGCTGTATGCGCTGGGGTTCAATCGTTTGAGTCTGGGCGTGCAGGACTTCGACCCGGACGTTCAGCAGGCGGTCAACCGCACCCAGAGCGAGCAGCAGATACAGGATCTGATCGAGACGGCTCGGGAGGTGGGGTTCGAGTCCATCAGCTTCGATCTAATCTATGGTTTGCCGCTACAGACCGTCGAGAGCTTCACCGCCACGCTCAACAAGGTGGTGAGCATGCGCCCGGACCGAGTGGCGGCCTACAGCTATGCCCACCTGCCGGACACCTTTCGCGCTCAGCGCCTGATTCGCCCGGAAGACATGCCACCCCCGGAGCGCAAGCTGGAGCTGCTGGAACTGACCATCGACCAGCTGCAGGCGGCGGGCTATGTCTATATCGGCATGGATCACTTCGCACTGCCTGAGGATGAGCTCACTAAAGCCCGGGACAACGGTACGCTGCAGCGCAATTTTCAGGGCTATTCCACCCATGCAGACTGCGACCTGATCGGATTGGGCGTGTCGGCGATCGCCAAGGTCGGCGACACCTACAGCCAGAATGCCAAGGTGCTGTCGGAATACTATGCGAGCCTTGACAAGGGTCAGCTGCCGATCCAGCGCGGCTATCGGCTCAACCCTGACGATCACCTGCGCCGCGACGTCATTCATCAGTTGATGTGTCATAACCGGATCGACTTTGCCGATATCGAGGCTGCCCACGGCATTCACTTTCAGGACTATTTTGCTGACGCCCTGGCCTCCCTCGATGAACTGGTAGCGGACAATCTGGTGAGTATCGAGCGCGATGGCCTGATACTCCACCCGCAGGGCCGTCTGATGATGCGCAACGTGGCCATGGCCTTTGATGCCTATATCGGTGTCGATTCCAAGGTGCGACGCTTCTCCCGCACGGTGTGAGGTTGCCTGGCTGATGGAGCTGACACTGGCGCGGGTCGTGCATGTGCTGGCGGTGGTGCTGTGGATAGGCGGCGTGGCCATGGTGACCACGGTGCTACTGCCGGCGGTCAAGCGCTTCAAGGACCCCTCGGAAGCCGTCGCCTTCTTCGAGCAGGTCGAGGCGCGGTTTGCCTGGCAGTCGCGCATCACCACGCTGCTGGCCGGCGTCAGCGGTTTTTACATGCTGCACGTGCTGGGCTGGCAGCGATTGCTCTCGCTGGACTACTGGTGGATACACGCCATGATTGCGGTATGGCTGGTGTTCACGTTGATGCTCTTCGTGTTCGAACCGCTGTTCCTGCATCGCTGGTTTCATGAGAGGGCCGCCCGAGCGCCGCACCCGACATTTCGTTTGATACAGCGGCTTCACTGGGGGCTGTTGACCGCTAGCCTCGTGACGGTGGCCGCCGCCGTGGCGGGAAGCCACGGCTGGTTCTGGTGGTAGATCTTAAAAGACAAAAGCAGCCCTTAATGCAGTGACTTCTGGTTGCTTTCTTTATCCTTCCTTATGGTCTCGACTGGTATTCATTTCGCCCCGACCCAGTTTGCCCAGCAGTTCCAGGTCCACATCTGCGAAGCGAATGATTTCGCCACCGTGCTCGTCGCTGAATTTCTTGGCCTGGTCCTGCTCGGCGAAGGAGGCGAGGGTATGACCCATGGCGCCGGGTTGATCGTGACCGATTACGTACCAGGCGTCCACGGCGCGGATGTAGGCGTCGTCCGCGGGGGCTTCCCAGGTGGTCTTGCCGATGTCGTGCACATAGGCATGGCTGATCTGGGTCTCGTTTTCCGGCTGCTTGAGGAAGGCGAACAGGTCCATGGTCGAGCAGAATTTCAGCGCCTCGGGATCATTTTTCATGAAGGCCTGCCCCTTGGGACCGGGAAAGTTGGTGATGGTCATGCCGCACACATGGCAGGCATCGCCATCGGTGATGGGCTGGGGTGAGGCCAGGGCGGTTTTTTCCGATTCCTCGCTACAGCCCGTGAGGACAAATCCTAACAAGATGGCAAGCAGCAAGACGAGCAGTGAAGAGGATAATGAAGGGTGGCGTCGCATGATGATGTCCTCGGCTATTGATTGAAGGCTATAGCTACATGGCTATACGGAGCGATGACGAAAGCGCAGCAGGGCAAGGCCCAGGGGTACGACGATCCAGCCAATCAGGATCAGCATCAGCCAGCCTGGTTGGAAGGCGCTTTCCTTGGCGAGTGCGGTCAGGCCGGAATAGGCCTGGGCTGCCTCGATACCTGCTAGGTTGATCAATCGAAAGCAATCCGTGGGATTCAAGAGCAGCAGGTAGGGCAGCCAGTCGCCGCCGTCTTGCGCTCCTACCAACAGCGCCAGCAGGGCCAGGTCGAAGACCAGCACGAACACAAACCAGACGATCAGGGCAAGCCCCGCGGCCCGGGCCTTTTCCACCACCCAGACGCTGATCAAATAGGCGAAGGCGATGAATACCCAGCCCAGCAGTACGCTACTGACGACCAGCAATCCGATGCTTCTGGCGAGCGCCAGCAACTCGACGTCCGGGGCGCCGAGGGCGATAGCGATACCAGCGATGCCGAAGCCCAGAGTTGTCGCGACGCCGAGAATCAAGCCATGACCCAGGAACTTGCCCAGCAACAGCGCCGAGCGACTTAAAGGGTAGGTGAGCAGCAGCAGCAGAGTGCCGGTTTCCTGTTCACCGACGATGGCATCGTAAGCCAGCAGCAAGGCGATCAACGGAATCAGGAACACCGCCAGGGTCGACAGGCTGACCACGGTGGTTGCCAGGGACGTGAAGCCCAGCCCGCCGCTGGCGGCGGCGCCGAAGTAGGCGATGCCCACTGCCATCAGCGCCAGCACCAGCGCGATGGCCAGCACCCAGCGATTGCGCAGGCCGTCCTGGAACTCCTTGCGGGCAACACTCACAACCGCATTCATGACAGACCTCGGCTCGACTGGTTGGCGGAAAAATGGGTATAGAGATGTTCCAGACTGGGCGGCAGCAGTTCGATATCTTCGACGCCGGGCATGGTGGCCAGGCGTCTCAAGACCTGCATCTTGTTCTCTGGAGGCACAAGAAACTCGCAAGCATGGCCGTTCAGGCGTCGCATTTCATGGGCCGGCAGGTCCGCCGGCGGGGTGTTCATCGCTTCATCACCCTTGACGCGAATGGTCAGCGGCAGTGCCGCTTGGTTGCGCAATTCGTCGAGGCTGCCTAGCGCCAGGCGACGACCGGCGCCGAGAATCAGGGCGCGGTCGATATAGGGCTCGACGCCGGGCAGCACGTGGGAGGAGAGCAGTACCGTGCAACCCCGATCTCGCAGCGTCTTGACCGTGGTGTAGAAGTCCCGGGTAGCGGCGGGATCGAGGCCGGTGGTGGGTTCGTCGAGCAGCAGCAGTTGCGGTTCCCCGAGCAGGGCCTGGGCCAGCCCCAGTCGCTGGCGCATGCCCTTGGAATAAGTCTTGACCCGGCGGTTGGAGGCTTCGCCCAGGCCGACCTGCTCGAGTAGATCATCGATCTGGTGGCGGTCGACGCGTTTGAGTCGAGCAAAGTAGTCGAGCACCTCGCGACCGCTGAGCTGTTCGTAGAAACCGACATTTTCCGGTAGAAAGCCCAGGCGCTGGCGCAACTGATTGGCCGCACTGCCCTGGGGCGCCGCGCCGAAGACCCTGAGTTCGCCTTCGCTGGGTGCGATCAGTCCGAGGATCAACTTCATGGCGGTAGTCTTGCCGGCACCGTTGTGACCCAACAGCGCCAGCACCTCGCCTTGATGCACACCAAGATGAAGATCCTGAAGGCTTGTGACGTCACCGTGTCGCTTGGTCACGCCGTCAAAGGTGATGATCTCGCTCATGTGTCCGCCTTGTCGAAGGTGGGGTCGGCCAACAGCGGCGCGCTGTCCTTTATGCCTTCAGCACGAAACACCGGGAATTGCCGCTGCACCCAGCGCAGCGCCAATACCGCTGGGCTGTTCATCAATAGACGCGCGGCGGGGTAGCGCCACAGCAGACGATCCATGGCGTCGTTGGGCTCGTAGGCGATATCGCCGATGCCGTCGTTGTTCATATCCCAGCCCATGTAGTCGCTCCAGTAGTTGCCGCTATCGTCTTTCGACCATTCCTGGGAGCGAGTGGCTACGTACTTGACCTGCTGGCGATTGTCGACGAAGGCGTTGCCGAGCACGGTGTTGTCTTCCGAGCCAGCGGTCAGATGAATGCCGATATCGCTTTTTGCAAAGCGGTTATCGAGAAATTCGTTGAACTGGGAGTTGTAAACGAAGATCGCCTTGCCATCGCCGCCGCGTAGCTTGCCCTCGCCCCGGGCGTTTACCGACTGCTGAATGCCCTCGATGCGGTTGCCCTGGAGTCGTGAGCCGGTGATGTTGTTCATCAGGATGCCGTAGTTTTCGTCGTTGACGGAGCGGTTATTCAATACCGTCAGGCGCTTGGATTGCATCAGCGCATAGCCAGTGCGAGTGTCAAAGGTCAGGTTGTCTTCCAGATGATTGTCATAGGCATACATATAGTGAATGCCATAGCGGAGCTCATGAAGCTCGTTGCGGTTCAAAAAGCTCTGGCTGCTGTTGTCGATGTAAATACCATCCCGGGTATGGGCAATGTCGTTGCCTTCGACCCGCACATCGCGCACGTTGAACAGATGCACGCCGTTGCCGCGATCCTGAGAGCGCACTGTGGTATCGCCCCGAATGACGTTGTCGACGATATGGACGCCGCTGACCGCGTCCAGCCAGATACCGAAGCCGGGGCCTTCGAGCCGATTATTGCGAATTACGCTGCCGGTCGCGTTTTCGGTAACGAAGATGCCGGCATCGAGATCGGTGAGATTCTTGCCCCAATTGACGATTTCGAGGCCCTCGAGGGTCACCTCGGAGGCGTCGATAGTGACCGCATGGCCCTGGCCCTGCGCGTCGATTATCGCCTGGCCAGCGCCGTGAATTTCCAATGGATGCTCGATGGTGATCGACCCAGTATAGCGCCCAGGCGCGAGGACAAGACGATCCCCGCTTTCAGTGCGATCGAGCTGAGCCTGCAGTGGCTTGTCGGGCGTGGCCTGATATTCCGCCGCCCAGCTTGGAACGGGGAAACTGAAAAATAGGAGAACCCAAAAAAGGTAGCGCATGGCGTTCCTGGGCCGGTGAAACAAGTAGAGGGGGAGTATAAGATATAGGCGCAAGTAGGAATGACGAGAGGCGCCGGGGACAGGCCAAAGAGGAGGTCTTTTGCCATGGCCGGAAAAAAGCTCCATGCCATTCCGGCATTCCCGCCATCCATGGCGGTCAGATAGCAAAAGTAGCGCCCAGGGATGGGTTCACAGCGCCTCCTCGACGGCCTGTCGACGGAGCAGCCTCGAGTCAACCTGGCGTCGAGGCGTGCTCCAACCGGTTTCCTTTAGGCAGGCTCTACGAGCATCCGCCCCGTCATCTCCATATGCATCGCATGACAGAACCAGTTGCAGTAGTACCAATGCACCCCGGGCTTGTCAGCAGTGAAGGTCACGCTCGCGGTCTGCTGCGGTGAGATCTCCATGGACACGCCGTGGTTGACCATGCAGAAACCGTGGGTCAGATCCTCGATCTGGTCCAGGTTGGTAACGGTCACGGTGACTTCGTCGCCCTGCTTGACCTTGAACTCGGTAAGGTTGAACTGCGGCGCTACCGAGGTCATGTAGACCCGTACCTTGTTGCCATCCCGGATCACTTTGTTGTCCGCCGTCAGCTCGATACCGTCTTTTTCAGCGCGCTCTCGCGTGACGGCAAAGAAGGGATCGTTGCGGTCCCATAGCTTGCTCGGGTTGACCTGATCCGCGCGCAGCAGGATGCAGTCGTGGGGCTCGGCGTAGGTCGGGCCGTCATGCACCAGCTTCATTTCCTCGCCGGAAATGTCGATCAGCTGATCGTTCTCCGGACGCAATGGGCCCACCGGCAGGAAGCGATCCTTGGAGAACTTGGACAGTACCACCAGCCATTTGCCGTCCGCATCCCGAGATTCTGTCAGGCTGGCATGGTTGTGGCCGGGCTGATAGTGCACGTCGATCTTCTGGCGCAGATAGTTGACGTCCTCACCGTTATAGCTCTTGATGGCGTCTTCGATGTTCCATTTGGCCACCTGGCTGTCAATGAACAAGGTGGTGTAGGCGTTGCCGCGACCATCAAAGGTGGTGTGCAGCGGCCCCAGGCCGAGTTCCGGCTCACCGACCACGGTATCTCGCGGCTCGATCTTGTCGGCGAACAGATCCGGCAGCTTGTCGATGGCGATAATGGAACAGGTGGGGGAAAGCTTGCCGTTGGCGATAAAGTACTTGCCGTCCGGCGACGTATTCAGGCCGTGAGGGTTCTTGGGCACCGGTATGTAGCGGGTCAGCTTGGAACCGTGACGGCCGTCCACTACAGGCACCTTGGAATCACCGATGGTCTTGTAGTCACCGGCTTCTACCGCCTTCTCGATCGCTTCCACGTCGAATACCACCGCCCAGTCGCGCTCCTCGCGCATGGTGCCGGCCAGGTCGGCGGCCTTCTCCGAGTTGTAGCAAGTGGAGGCAACGAAGCGACCGGTGTAGTCCGCGTCGGTGTTGTCCAGGTTGCCGTCGACGATCACCTGCCAGGCCACATCCATGCTTTCCGCATCGATGGCGTTGAACATGGTGTAGTGGTTCTCGAGATCCGCCATGTTCTGCCCATCGTTGGGATGGGGGATGAAGTACTCGGCATTGGCGAACACGTACTTGGTATGCGGCACCTTCTGCAGGCGCAGGCCATGGATTGCCTGAACGTTGGGAATGGTGGTGATCTTGTCCGTCTTCATGATGTCGAGACGGATACGCGCCACCCGGGTATTGGCCTTGTCGTTGATGAACAGATACTTGCCGTCATAGCGGCCGTCGGTCATGGAGACGTGGGGATGGTGAGCGTCGCCGTTGAGGAATTTCGCTGAGTCGCCGAGTATGTGCTTGGACTCGTTGGTGATGCCCCAGCCGGTGGCGCTATCGACGTTGAATACCGGGATGCGCATCAACTCACGCATGGAGGGTACGCCGAGAATACGCACCTCGCCGGAATGGCCGCCGCTCCAGAAGCCGTAGTATTCGTCGAGTTCACCAGGGGCTATGGCGACTTCGCCGCTTTCGCTGGCCGCTCGCGCCTTTTGGCTCTGCAGTAGCGCCGCAGCGCTACCAAAGCCTCCCGCCAGGGTGGCGCCGGCCACACCCGCCACGCTGGTATTGCGCAGGAAGTGACGACGGCTCAGGTTCTTCAGTTCGTTTTTTGTATCGTCTGACATGCTTCATTCCTCATTTTGGAGGGGGATACGTTGCAGCGTAGCGCTTTGTGCGCCGGCGGCAGCGGGGTCGAAGGACTGTGGGTTTTTCCCGGACACCCGGGCGGCTTTCTCATAGCGCTTGCGGCGCTTGATCATCGGCGGGCAGCGCTGATCGTCCCAATACAGCACCTGGCAATCGAGACAATAGTGGCACTCGTTGGCGTTGATGCGCCCATCCGGATGAATGGCTTTCACTTCGCATTCGTGGGCGCAAATCTGACACGGTGTACCGCAGCTACCACGATGGCGCTTGAGCCAGTCGAATAGCCGCAGCCGGGAAGGAATCGCCAGACCAGCGCCCAGGGGGCAGACATAGCGGCAGTAGAACTTGTGGTTGAACACCGAGACGAGCACCAATCCCAAGGCATAGAGCACGAAGGGCCAGTCCCGCTGAAAGCGCAGGGTAATGGCGGTCTTGAAGGGTTCCACCTCGGCGTAGCGCTCCGCCATGCCGAGCGAGTTGAGCGAGATGGCGAACAGTCCCAGCAGAATGATGTACTTGATGGCCCATAGCCGTTCGTGCAGGCCAAAGGGTACCTCGATCTGCTTGATCCTAAGCTTGCGCGCCGCCTTGTTGACTAGATCCTGCAGAGCGCCAAAGGGACACAGCCAGCCGCAGTAGACGCCACGGCCCCAAAGCAACAAGCTGACCGCCACGAAGGACCAGAGGATGAACATCATCGGGTCGATCAGAAACGAGGTCCAACTGAAGTCGGTGATCAGCGAGTGGGTGAACGTCAGGATGTTGACTACCGAGAGCTGAGCGAGGGCGTACCAGCCGATGAAGAACAGGGTGTAGAACAGAAAGCCGATGCGCAGCGGTTCGAGTATGCGCGGGTAGCGCACCAGCACATCCTGAAACAGCATGACGGCGGTCAGCACCAAAAGCCCTACGCCCAGCACACCGATCTGGAAGGCCTTGTCGTACCACACTTGCACCCAGATGGGCTGTTCTACCACCGGTTCGGGGCGATCGACGTAGGCATCCGGAATGCTGTAGTCGGCGCTGAAGCGGGTGAACTCCGTATCCAGCGGGCCGGAAGCGCGGCGCACCAGCAGATCCAGCTGCCAGGGGCGGCCCGGATCGAAGCTGGCATCATCACGAATGATGAAAATGTCCTTTTCCGTCATGCGGGGCATGCCGGCAAGATCAAAACTGCCCACCCGCTGATGATCCAGGTCGTGGAAAGTAATGGTGCGCCCGTCCTGGCTCACTTCGATGCGATCGAAGATACCGCCGCGTACATAGCCTGAACCCTTGAAGGAATAGTCGCCGTTGGCCATCAGGGCAATGGCATGCTCGCCGGGCGCAAGGCTTTCCATCAGTGATTCATAGCGGGCGTCACCCAGCAGGTTGCGACCCGCCATGGGGGCGTTCAGATAGGTGTAATAAAGATCGATGAAGGTCTTGTCCGCGGGCTCCGGGGTGCCGCGCAGGTAGTCTTCCGCCGCAGTGCCGACGAAGGCCTCATCCACCTGGCCATGGGTCAGACGCAGTCGGCGAATGGTCCCATCACCGGTCAGGGTCTGCCAGTCGGCTTGTGTAAAGACGTCGGGCTTGACCGTGGCGGCAGGCTGGGCGGAAGGGTCCTCGATGATACCCAGGCTGGCGGCGACCTGGCGGGCGGCGCGCATGATGGTGTCATTGACCACGATCACCGTGACCGTGGCACCGGAAATTGCGTCGAGATTGGTACCGATCTTGGGGTTGTCGGAAACGGTGAAATCGGTATGAGCGCCCGCAAAGTCCTGCAGCCTTTCCTCCGGGATGCCCACCAGCATGATCGGCTCGGCGTGGTCGAGGACCTCGGCCAGAATCAGCTGTCCGCTGGGATCAATGCCCACCAGCAGGTTGACTGGCTTGCCGGAGTAGGCGGGAATCGGTGCAATATCCACGCTTTCGAACACGTAGCCTAGTACCTGATCGCCATTCATGACCGCTTGAACCGGCAGTTCGCTCTCCACTTCTTCAAGGCTGTTGGCCTCGGGGAAGCCCTGCTTGACCTGATCGAGCTCGATTGCGGCAAATGCAGGCAGCGCAAGCAAAGTCAGGCATGACATGACTATCAGCTTGAATAGAAATCGAAAAACGGAAGGTGTCAGCAGCGTCATGGGCAAAGCCTTGTTCGCTAGAGCGATAATCTATCAATAGATGTAAAAATTATGAATCTTTAGCTTCGCAGCTTGGTAAGCAAGCAGTCTTGATCTGCATCAATAGTCGAGTTTTTTTGTAGCAGGAAATGCTCCGGCTTCAGAAAAGAGCCGGAGCGAATGGCTTCAGGGCGTTTGTTGACTGTAATAGGCTGCAAGATCGGCGATGTCTTCATCGGATAGTTGCTTCGCCATCGGCGTCATCATCATCGACATGCCGCCGCCACGCTGACCTTCACGGTAGGCCTTAAGGGAGCTTTCCAGATACTGGGCGGATTGCCCTGCAAGGTTGGGATAGATCGGTGCCGTAGCCTTGCCATCCTTGCCGTGGCATGCCACGCAGGTAGTGATCTTCTCGGCACCGGCTTCAGCATCCCCCGCGGCCTGGGCGGTAACAGCAAATGCCGCACAGCTCACTAGTATTGCAGTGGTTAGAATTCTCATAACTAGTCTCCAAAATGCTTCTTATGCTTCTCAGAAACCCACTCAAGCAAAACGCAAGTGGGCCGGTCAGTACGATGATGCCCGCACTTTAGATGCAAGTAAATTGATGGAGATCATGTTTTTGCACACAAAGGTGACTTCTATCAATGTTGATGAAAGGAGATACTGACGTGGTAATTGACCAGGGGAGAGGTAAGGAATAACCTTTAAGAAGCATTTTCAATGCATATTAATGGCGTGCTCGATCCTGTCGCTGAAAAGCGTCGATAGGTCGCGTCGAAAACGAGAAAGGGGGGAACCATATGGCCGATGGACTAACCAAATCGGCGGCACGCAATATCTTCTTTGGCGGGTCGCTGTTTTTCTTCTTGCTGTTCGCCGCGCTGACGGCCCACAGCCACTGGTACATGAAAACAGTCTCTACCAATGAGGAGACGCTGACTGCGTCGGTAAAGCATGGCAAGGAGGTGTGGGAGGAGCATAGCTGCATCAACTGCCACAGCCTGATCGGGGAGGGCGCCTACTTTGCACCTGAGCTTGGCAACGTCTGGGATCGTTACGGCGGTCGTGAAAATGCCGAAGCCGCTCGCGCAGGCCTGAAAGCCTGGATGCAGTCGCAGCCACTCAATGTGCCGGGTCGTCGGCAGATGCCGCAGTTCAACCTGAGTGACGAAGAGCTGGATGCCCTGGTCGATTTCTTCAAGTGGACCGACTCCATCAACACCCAGGACTGGCCGCCTACCAAGTCAGGCTGATCAATCGCGCGCATCGAAGGTGCAAGAGAGACAAGGGTTCAAGAACACAGGAGCATCGAACCGATGAAATATGAAACACAATGGGTGGCCTACCCTTTCTTTGCCGTTGCGATGTTGCTATTCGCGCTGCAGATCGTGTTTGGGTTGTTGGCCGCCACCGTCTATGTGGTGCCGGAATTCTGGGCGGAATTCATGCCCTTCAACATCATCCGCATGAGCCATACCAACCTATTGATCGTCTGGCTGTTGATCGGTTTCATGGGCTGTACCTATTTCCTGATGCCAGAAGAGGCCGAGCGGGAAATTCATAGCCCGATGATTGCCTACATTCAACTGGGTATCTTCGTCATCGCCGGCGTCGGCGCGCTGGTCAGCTATCAGCTCGGCATCCATGAAGGTCGCGAGTTCCTCGAGCAGCCGTTCTGGGTCAAGGTGCTGATTACCATCTCCTTTCTGATGTTTCTCTATAACACCAGCATGACCTTGCTCAAGGGGCGCAAGACCGCCGTCAACATGATCCTGATGCTGGGCCTGTGGCTGGCGGCAGTGTTCTGGCTGTTCGCTTTCTTCAATCCGAGCAACCTGGCCCTGGACAAGCTCTACTGGTGGTGGGTCGTGCACATCTGGGTAGAGGGCGTGTGGGAGCTGATCATGGCGTCTCTGCTGGCCTACCTGCTGATCAAGATGACCGGGGTGGACCGTGAAGTCATCGAGAAGTGGCTCTACGTGATCATCGGCCTGGCGCTGTTCTCCGGTCTGTTAGGAACTGGTCACCACTACTACTGGATCGGTGCGCCAGGCTACTGGCAGCCCATCGGCAGCATCTTCTCCACCCTTGAAGTATTGCCATTCTTCGTCATGGTGATGTTCGCCTTCACCATGTTCTGGAAGGGGCGGCGCAATCACCCCAACAAGAGCGCCATGCTTTGGACCTTGGGCAGCGCTGCCACGGCGTTCTTTGGCGCCGGCGTGTGGGGCTTCATGCATACGCTGTCTTTCGTCAACTACTATAGCCACGGGACACAGGTTACCGCAGCCCATGGCCATCTGGCCTTCTATGGTGCCTACGTGATGATGATAATGGCGGTAATCACCTACGCCATGCCGCAGCTTCGCCGGGTGCAACCGTATAACCAGATCATGAACATGTGGAGCTTCTGGATCATGACCTCTGCCATGTGTTTCATGACCTTTACCCTGACCTTTGCCGGTGTGGTGCAAACCCATCTGCAGCGGGTGCTGGGCATGAACTACATGGAAGTCCAAGACCAGCTGGTGCTGTTCTACGTCATGCGTCTAGGTACGGGTGTGGCGGTGGCCATTGCCGCGGTGCTGTTCATTTACGCCATCTTTGGGCGGGCGAAGGAGCAGGTACCTGCTGGCGGCACCCAGATGACCTCCGGCGCCTACTGAGCCGTAGCTGGTTTACCTTGTAATGCAGTAACCCGCGACCTCGTTACAGTTCTCGATGAGGTCGCGGGACATTGATTCTTCCCTGGAGTATCTCTTATGTCCTCCTCACCTGCCCGATCCCACGAGGCTGATAGTGAGCTTCCTTTTTACCAGCCGGTCGGTAACGAATGCGAACTGTTCGAACATGCCTATCAGCAGCACCTGCCTTTGCTGCTCAAGGGGCCGACGGGTTGTGGCAAGACCCGCTTCGTCGCTCACATGGCGGCGCGACTAGGCAAACCTTTATTTACCGTCTCCTGTCATGACGACCTGACTGCCGCCGACTTGACCGGGCGCTATCTGCTGCAGGGCGGCGAGACCCGTTGGGTTGATGGCCCCTTGACTCGCGCCGTGCGTGAAGGCGGTATCTGCTATCTCGACGAGGTGGTGGAGGCACGCAAGGACGTCACCGTGGTATTGCACCCGTTGACCGATGATCGTCGCCTGCTGCCCCTGGAGCGCACCGGCGAGCTGCTCGAGGCGCCGGACGATTTCATGCTGGTGGTGTCCTACAACCCGGGCTATCAGCACATCCTGAAGTCGCTCAAGCCCAGTACCCGCCAGCGCTTCGTCGCCCAGACCTTCGGTTTCCCCCCGCCGCGGGTAGAGCGGGATATCGTCGCTCGCGAAAGCGGTCTGTCCCCGGACAGATGTAGCGCCCTGGTCAATCTGGCGGCGCGACTGCGCGACATGAAGGGCCAAGATCTGGAAGAAGGCGTATCGACGCGGCTGCTGGTCTATTGCGCCACCTTGATCGTTGCCGGCATGCCCATCATGCAGGCGGCCCAGGCGACGCTGGTGGAGCCGCTCAGCGACGACGATGATGTGCAAGAGGGATTGATGGAGGCCATCCGTGCCACCTTCGGTTGAGAAAGGCCGATTCATTGCTGCGCTCGATATCCTGACCGCCGGCGGTACTCGCAATCCTCATTTACCGACATGTAAACTCGTGTGCGAGCCCAGTCCGGTTACTGCGTTCCGGCGGCGACCAGCCTCTCATCGCTCGCCACATGAATCGGAGCTTTCTCTCGAAACGCGTTTTGAGGGCATGCACTCATGAGCAAGCTGGATTTTCTTGAAGTGGAAGAGTTCGTCGGGCGCCACTGGCACCGCTGGGCGTCCAATGCCACTAGTTATCCGCATCATCCCGAAGCGGCGGTCCATCTCGAGGATCTGCGCGTCGTGCTTGGGGTGTTTTTCCGTGCCAGTGGCGGCGAGGCAGGCCTGGAAGTGGCAGCCATTGCAGCGCGCAACTCGACCCATCGCCTGAGCTTGCGTCAGCGCCTGGGCTTCGATGAGGAAATCCTCGATATCGCCCGACGCGACGAGGAAAATCTACTGCTGCCCCCCACTCTCGATCTGTTTGCCGATGCTGCTCTCAATCGCGATCTTTACTTCTGGCTGGCGGCTTTCCTGGCGCTGGCGCGTCGCGTCCCACGCCATGACGATCCGCTGCGCCAGGATATTGCCTGGCTGCGCGACGTCCTGGGGGCGACTCACCGGGTCCTGGCCCACTTTCCCGGACTGCAAGAGCGCCATGCGCGGCTTTGCCAGGCACTGTTGGCCATTCGCCCCAAACGCCGGCTGCCGGCGACCGAAGCCGCCGTCGAGACTGTAATTTTACGCCTGCTGGGTGATCCTCGAGGGTTGAACGGCGAAGCCGCCGAGCTTGAGGCAGCAATTCACGATCCCGATGCCTCCCTGGATGCCTTTCATGCGCCCCGGGGGTATCGCCCGCCGCTTCCCGTGCCGCTCTGGGCACAGGTCGTCGAGTTGGGCAACCAGGGTGAAACCCGCCCCTTGGGAGACGACGATGAGCCCGGCGATCAACAGGCAGAAGCGGTCACCCAAGGCAAACGCAAGGCGGAGCGCCGGCGTCAGGACCAGAGTGAGCGTAAGGATTCGCTGATCTTCAATCGCTTCGAGAAGATGCTGTCCTTTTCCGAGATGATCAACCTCAATCGGATGGTGGATGACGAGGAGGACAAGAACGCCAAGAGTACCGCGGAGCAGATGGAGGAGATCACGCTAAGTCCCCACCAGCAACGGGCTGCCTCTCAGCTCAAGATCGACCTGGATCTGGCGCCGGAGGCCATCAGCGGCGAACGCCTGCGTGGCAAACACCTTTATCCCGAATGGAATCATCGCAAGCAGATCTATCTGCCGGATCACTGCGCGGTGCTGACGGATCTGCAAAGCGAAGAAGGCGAGGACTGGACACCGGACGAAACGACCCGACGGCGCATTCGGCGAGTGCGTCGGGAGTTCGAGGCCCTGCGGCCGCGTCGCGAAACCCTGCGGGGTCAGCTCGATGGCAGCGAGCTGGACATGGATGCGGTGATTCGCGCCCATTGCGACCTGGCCGCCACCGGCGAGACCAACGATCGCCTGTATCTGGCGACCCGACAGCAGGCCCGGGATCTGGCCGTGTCGATCCTGGTGGACGTATCGCTGTCCACGGATGCCTGGCTGGAGGATAGGCGGGTGCTGGACGTGGAAAAGGAAGCCCTGCTGGTGCTCGGCCATGGCCTGGCGGGTTGCGGAGACGACTACGCGATCCACTGCTTCACTTCTCATCGCCGCCAGAAGGTATGGGTCAACACTCTCAAGACGTTCGAAGAGCCGATGAACGAGCGAGTCGACCGGCGCATCGCAGCCCTCAAACCCGGGCGCTACACCCGCATGGGGCCAGCCATCCGACATATGACCCAAGAGCTTTCCAAACGGCCCAATCGTCACCGGCTGCTGCTGGTGCTCACCGACGGCAAGCCCAACGATACCGACTACTACGAAGGGCGTTATGGCATCGAGGACACCCGCAAGGCGATCCGCGATGCGCGGCAGCAGGAGATCAAGGTATTCGGCGTGACCATCGATCAGGAGGCGCGGCAGTATATTCCACATTTATTTGGCCGCGGCGGCTACGCCATCGTGCAAAAGCCTGAGCACCTTTCTTTGGCGTTGCCAGGGATATACCGTCAAATCATTGCCAACTGAAGGAAACACCGAATAAATGTCTACGCGTCTCAATCACTGCGTTACGCGGTGCTGGTGCGCCAGCCCGGTCGGAATCCCACATATACCCATATGCTCCGGTTCCTGTGCTCCGGGCGCCTTGCGCTTGAACCGCTCGCCGATTTCTTCAGCGCTTCCTTGGGAAAGAGTTACATGAACATGCGCGCCGTGGTCGCGATACTGATAGGTGGTTTGGTCTTTCTGGCGGTGGTGATTCCGGTAGCCTGGATAATCAATACGAAGGATTGGGGCGTGGCGATGATCTTTCCCGCGCCCTTTATCGTCTATGGCTTGATGGTCCTGGCGCGACGGCTGGACGATTGGGTGCGCGCCGACCCGAAACGGCGCCGGCAGCCCTGATCAGCCAAGAACGATCAGCCAAGAAGGTTGGCGCGTGCAGCGAGATAGCCCGACAGGATCAACCCCAGGATCACCAGCGCCAGCCCCAGGAAAGCACCTTTCCAGGCAGGTGACGAGACACGCAGGTTGAGATAGATCATCAACACCTGGTGCGCCTTGAAGCCGGTGCTGATCAATACCAGCAGCGCCGACCAGAGCGGCAATGCCAGCCACTGATCCTCGGCGTCGAGCCGGGCGGAGATCATCGATACCAGTGTCAGCACCATCAGGATGATCCAGGTAATCGTCAGGCGGCGGGTAGTGGGATGCGTCGTCATCTTGGTTAACTCGGCAAATGGTTATCTCAATAGATAAATCAGCGGGTAGAGCAGAATCCAGATCAGATCGACCATGTGCCAGAAGGCCGTGGCGGTCTCCACATTGGCAAGCGTGGTGCGCCAGGTCACCAGGGCAAGCACCCCCAGCCCGAACAGCACGTGAGCGAAATGAAAGCCGGTCAGCAGGTAATAGAAGGCGAAGAAGGTGTTGGTGTCAGGCGTCAGGCCGGCACTGAACTTGTCGATGTATTCGACGACCTTGATTGCGCAGAATATCGCGCCGAGCGTCATGGTCGCCAGCAGCCAACGCCGGCTGTGGCGTATTCGGCCTTGCGCCACCGCATTCACTGCCAGCGCCGCAAACAGGCCGCTGGTCAACAGCACCATGGTATTCAGGCCGCCCATGATGGGGTCGAGCTGCTGCTGGGAGGCATCGAAAAGTGGCTGCTCCGCGGCGCGCATCCAGGCGTAGAGGCCAAAGGCGGCGGCAAACACCAGCATTTCGCTCAGGATCAGCACCCACATCAAGGGGTTGCCGGGCAGGGCGGATAGCGGGCCCCAGTCGCTATCGGTATCAACGGCGTTGCTTTTGATAGCGTTGTCCGTCAAGGCGTCGTTCTGTCCAGGCTGGCCGTGTTGCGATTCAGTCATGGAAACTCACCGAGGCGCCACCGAAAGTCAGGCTGCGCGGATTGTCGATGGGGCGGTTGGCCATCAGGCGATGAATGCCCACGCCGCAGCGCGCCACCATCCATATCAGGCACAACATGAAGAACAAATAGCCCAACCCCCAGGCGATGCCCGGAGCGGCATTAAAATAGCCCAGCAGATTCCACAGCAGCAGTCCAATGCCACCCGCCACGATCCCCAGCCAGAAGGTGCGAATCTGGAATCGCAGGTGCGTATCGACCCACTCGGCGCCGCGCCCCAGCTTGAAGTGAGCGATCGCGACACCAATCGGTGCCGTGACCACGGCCATGATGCTGCCCAGGTACAGGGCATAGATCAACACAGCAGCGCCGCGGCCCGGTGAGTTGGCTTTGAGAGCGGCGAAGTCGTCTTCGTTTCGTTCGAGATTGGTTGGCATGCGTCCTCCCTTTTCAGCGTTCAAGATGGGGCAGTTTGTCAGGAACGCCATCCCACTCTTCAGCGTCTTTAGGCGGATCCTGCTTCTCGGTGATGACCGGCCACTGCTCGGCCAGTTCCGCGTTGAGCTCGATAAAATGACGCTGTGAGTCGGGTAGCTCGTCTTCGGCGAAGATTGCCTCCGCCGGGCATTCCGGCTCACATAGTGCGCAATCGATGCACTCGTCCGGATGGATTACCAGGAAATTGGGACCCTCATAGAAGCAATCCACGGGACAGACTTCCACGCAGTCGGTGTACTTGCACTTGATGCAGTTTTCGGTGACGACGAAGGTCATGTTTCATCTCCCGAGCTTTAAGATGCATATATTACACATCTTAAAGCTCGGAATGTATTGCGGCAATCACCATCCATTAACAGGCAAAGAGAAACAATGTATTGGAATTGAGGGTATCACTATCGGACAGGGCTGAAAATTCGAAATGAAAGACATATATTGTGCTTATTGCTGTTGCTGGTTCTATATGTGGTAGTCATGCTTACAGGTAAGAAATGACACTTTCTTGATGTGAGTCATGATTGATGGAGCCAAGGGTGATTAGGATGGCCCGCATTCAAGCACCTTGCGCCATCAGAGAAATGGTTGCATTTGATTCATTTCTTACTCGATTTCTGCCGACAGGCTATTCGCTGGCCTCGGTTCTTCTTAATTTCAGAATGTCTGGAGATTTCTCCTCATGAGCACTTCCGCCAACGCCGTCAAGACATCCAATGAGGTACCGTTGCAGGTACCCTCTCGTGATATCTGGGACTCCAAGTATCGCTTGAAGGACCGTCACCAGCGGCCTGTCGACAAGGATGTCCGGGCGACTTACGAACGAGTGGCTCGCGCCCTGGCGGCAGTCGAAGGCGACAAGGCTGCCGAATGGCTGGAGAAATTTCGCTGGGCCCTGGAAAATGGCGCCATCCCCGCAGGGCGGATTCTCTCCAATGCCGGCGCCGAGGATTACAAGCCCGCGGTCAGCCTGATCAACTGCACCGTATCGCGCACCATTCGCGACTCCATGCAGGACATCCTCGGTTCCGTAGTGGATGCGGGCATGACGCTGAAGGCAGGGTGTGGCATCGGTTACGAATTTTCCACCCTGCGCCACAAGGGGGCCTTCGTGTTCGGTGCCGGGGCGGGTACCAACGGCCCGCTGGCGTTCATGGATATCTACGACAAGATGTGCTTCACCGTGGCTTCCGCCGGCGGTCGTCGCGGGGCGCAGATGGCGACCTTCGATGTCGGCCATCCGGACGTCAAGGAATTCATCGAGGCCAAGCGCGAAGCCGGGCGTCTGCGGCAGTTCAACCTGAGCCTGCTGATCACCGATGAGTTCATCGAAGCGGTCAAGCAGAATGCCGACTGGCCCCTGGCGTTTCCGCTGCATCCCGGTGAAAAGGAGGACGTCAAGCAAGATGAGCTGATCTATCGCGACTGGCCGGTGATCGAGCCGGGCTACACCCTCGACGACGAAGGCCGGGTGGCCTGTCGCATCGTCGAGGTGATCAAGGCCCGGGAGCTGTGGGATACCATCATGTCTTCCACCTACGACTTCGCCGAACCCGGCTTCATCCTGATCGACCAGGTCAACCGCATGAACAACAACTGGTTCTGCGAAGAGATTCGGGCGACCAATCCATGTGTGACAGCGGATACCTGGGTTCAGACCTCCGAGGGGCCCAGACAGGTGAGTCAATTAGTCGGACGCCCCTTTGAGGCCATCGTCGATGGCATGGCCCATCAAAGCGGACCGGAAGGGTTTTTCCTGACGGCCCAAAAATCGGTAGTCAAGCTTCGTACCGCGGAAGGATACAGCCTAAAGCTCACCAGCGACCATCGGGTACGACGCGTGTCTTCCTTCACGCGCTATCGCACCGATACCCAGTGGTGTGCCGCCAGCGAGTTGCGCGAGGGAGACCGAGTTTTGCTTAACGACCATCGAACTCATGCCAAATGGCCTGGAGCGTTGAGCGAAGATCAAGGCTATCTGCTTGGGTTGCTGATTGGTGATGGCACGCTCAAGAGCGACAAAGCCATTCTCTCTGTCTGGTCTGCGGCGGCAGTCGCAAATGGTGACGCTGGTGCCGACCTCAGTGCAGGGGTTTGCTCAGTCATGGCGTTAGCGGAAAATGCCGCCCGTACTCTACCGCATCGTGCCGACTTCTCAGGTTGGCAGAAGATAAAAGGCCGCAACGAATATCGTCTGGCGACGTCGGCGCTGCGCGAGTTGGCGCTGGACATGGGAATGCAGCCTGGCAACAAGGCCATTACCGCAAACCTGGAGCAAGCGTCCTCTGACGCCTATCGTGGCTTCCTGCGTGGCTTCTTCGATGCCGATGGTTCGGTGCAAGGGAGTCAGGCCAAGGGCGGTAGTGTTCGTTTAGCTCAATCTGATCTGTCACGGCTCGAGGCCGTACAGCGCATGCTCCATCGACTGGGCATCGTTTCTTGCCTTTATCATGATCGACGCGCTGCGACCCGGCGGCGGCTACCGGATGGCCGTGGCGGATATCGCGACTATGCGACCATGCCGCAGCATGAGTTGATCATTACCGGCGAGAATCTTGAATGCTTTGCCAAGAGCGTTGGTTTTGGCGATTGCGAGAAACAGACCAGGCTTGAAACCTTGCTCAGCAATTATCGTCGACGTTTGAATCGCGAACGCTTTGTCGCTCGCGTGGTGGGAACTGAGTGGGCAGGTAGTGAGAACGTTTATGATGTTCAGGTGCCAGGAATCAATGCTTTTGATGCAAACGGTTTTCATGCACATAATTGCGGTGAGCAGCCACTTCCCCCCGAAGGCGCGTGCCTGCTGGGTTCGATCAACCTGACCCGGTTCGTGATCGAGCCCTTCGGCGACAATCCGCGCTTCGATTGGGAACGCTATCGCAAGGTGGTGGCGATCTTTACCCGGATGCTCGATAACGTGGTGGAGATCGCTGGCTTGCCACTGCCCGGTCAGCAGCGTGAGATCGAGGCCAAGCGGCGTCATGGCATGGGCTTTTTGGGTCTCGGTTCGACCATGACCATGCTCAAGATGCGCTACGGCAGCGATGACTCTCTGGCTTTCACCGATAAGGTGAGCCGGACCCTTGCCCTCGAAGGCTGGAAGGTGGCGCTGGAGCTTTCCAGGGAAAAGGGCATGGCGCCTATCCTGGCAGAGGAGATCGAGATCACGCCCAAGATGATGCGGGAGCGCCCGCAGCTGGCCAAAGACGGCTACGAGATCGGCGACCAGGTGCCTGGGCGTATCCTGCATGCCCGCTACAGCCACTACATGCAGAAGATCGCCGAGGTGGAGCCAGAACTTGTCGGCGCACTCGCCGAGCACGGCGCGCGCTTTACCCATCACTCTTCCATTGCGCCGACCGGTACCATCAGCCTGTCGCTCGGTAACAATGCCTCCAACGGCATCGAGCCGTCATTCTCCCATCGCTATTATCGCAACATCATACAAGCCGGGAAGAAGACCAAGGAGCAGGTCGAAGTCGTCTCCTTCGAACTTGCCGCCTATCGCCATTTCGTGGCTGCGGACGCGGTGGAAAGCGATCTGCCGGATTATTTCATTACCGCAGATGCGGTGACGCCAAAACAGCACGTGGCGGTACAGGCAGCGGCCCAGACCTGGATCGATTCGGCCATTTCCAAGACCGTCAACGTCCCCACGAACTTCCCTTATGAGGCGTTCAAGGATCTGTACCTGGATGCCTATGAAAGCAGGCTCAAGGGTTGCACTACCTTCCGCTTCAATCCCGAGAACATACAGGGCGTACTGGTACGCGAAGAAGACTTGAACAATACCACCTATGTGTTCGAGCTGGAAAACGGCGAGTCCATCGAGCTTTCAGGCAATGAGAAAGTGGTCTATGACGGCGAGGAACACAATGTCGCCAACCTCTACGATGCGTTGAAGGAAGGCAACTATGGCAAGTGGTGACAGCGCCCCAACGCACCGTGAATTCAGCATCATGCCCGTTTATAGAGGAGCCTTGTGATGACCGTCGAAATTAAATCCAGGATCGTGGGGTATCACGTCAAGCAGCCCCAGGCCGAATCGAATGCAGGGTTGCAGACAGGACTGCAAGCAGAGTTGCCGTTAAGCGAAGAAGACCCGTTGACGCTGCGCATTCCATCGCGCCCGGAAGGTACGCTTGAGGCGGTCTCCGAAAAGATCTCCTATGTTGGCGCCGAAGGTCGCAAGAAGGTCTATGTGCTGGTGGCCTTCATGCCGGTGGAAGGGGTGCTCAATGGCAAGCAGGTAGTCATTGAACGCCCGGTGGAGTTCTTCTTTCCCTCGGGCCAGCTTTCCAGCGAGCATCAATGGATCACCGCCACCATGCGCAGCCTGTCGTTAGCCGCCCGGGGCGGTTACGTCACCCAGGCCCTGGCGGATCTGCGCAAGGTAGCCTGGGACAAAGGCCTGGTGCGATGCGGCATGAACCGCTGGAACAAGCCCATGTTTCACGACTCTGAAGTATCAGCCATTGCCTGGTCCATCCAGCAGATACTGTATCGCCGTGGATTCGTGGACGCCGATGGTATCCAGGTACCCGTGGAAGAACTGGCTCAGCGTTACGCCCAGCGTCTTATGCATGGCCATCCCTGGCAACCGCCGGCCGCCGAAGAAAACGATGTTCAGAACAACGGGGGAAGCGCCGGGGCCGCGGTGGTGGGTCACTGCCCGGAGTGTCGCGGCGAGTTGATCATGATGGATGGCTGCCCGACCTGCTACGCGGGCTGCGGCTGGTCGAAATGCGGGTGAAAAATGCGGGTGAAATAGTCCCGTCACATCATTGTGACGCTGCTGGATCATTAAGTTGGGGCATGAAGCTGGGTGATGGGATCACGCGCGGACACATTCAGAGCGTGCCTGCAGAAAATGGCTACACTGTAATTAGAAGCATAACCACAAGGAGGTACACGATGAAAATTGTCAGCGCATCCTTACTCGCGAGCTTGATGTTGCTACCCATGGGTGTGGCAATGGCCAGTGAGGGCGATGCACCGAGCATGGAAATCGAACTTCAGGAACCGGGTGGCGACATCACCATCGCCAAGCTTGTATCGAATGTCGATGGGTTCGTGGTGGCGCACGAGGTTGACGATGAAGGCAACCCGGTAGTGCCGGAATCCATCGGTCATACCCAGATCAAAAAAGGGTCTCAGGAACGTATCGGCATCGTGCTGGATAGGGATACTGAGTCAGGCGAAAAAATAGTCGTCATGTTGCATGAAGATACGGGTACGAAAGGGGAGTATGAATTCGGGCCGGGCAACACCGACGTAGACAAGCCGGTCATGGTCGATGGCAAGCCCTTCATGAAGTCGTTCCAGATTAGCTGGACCGGTGATCACTGATCCTCGCGGATCGTCCAGTGACTATCTATTTCGGCAGCACGGGTTGATGGTCACTGGATTGTTTTCAGGCTATCTTTAAATTATTTGACAAAAGTCAATCTTTGCGCCGAAAAGAGCATATTACTGGCTCGGTTGCCTCTGCATTCGCATTGACGATGCTAAACTACAACGAATGTCGTGTAGCAATTTCTCCCCAATAAAAAACACGAATCAGCTTGGATTTCATGTTGGCAAACCAAGAATGAGTATTCATTGATTCAAGCTTGCCAGACGTCATGCTTTCGCTGGGATAAATTCGCCTGACACAACTGTACCAGGCAGTCCGGCCATACCATTTCAGACTGCCCATAAAAAAATGTTGATCGGTGAGTCCCCTGTAGACTCGCCAACGATGAGGAGATGATCATGGGGATGTGGAAGCTCAAGCGCCGCGACTTCTTGAAAGGCATGGGGCTCACCGGTACCGGCGTGCTGCTCAGTGGCAACGTCTGGGCGCTCAATCGCCTCGAGCCCATCGACGATACCCTGTCCACGGAATATCCCTATCGTGGCTGGGAAGATCTGTATCGCAATGAGTGGTCCTGGGACAAGATCGGCCATGCGGCTCACTGTATCAACTGCATGGGCAACTGCGGCTGGGACGTCTATGTAAAAGACGGCATCGTCATTCGCGAAGAGCAGATCGCCAAGTATCCCTCTGTCAATGACAAGGTGCCGGATGCCAACCCACGGGGTTGCCAGAAGGGCGCCATTCACTCTACCGCCATGTATGAGGCGGATCGTGTGCATTATCCGCTCAAGCGTGCCGGTGAGCGCGGCGAGGGCAAGTGGCAGCGTATCTCCTGGGATCAGGCCACGGAAGAGATCGCCGACAAGATCATCGACATCTTCGAGAAATATGGCCCGGGCAAGCTGAAGACCCACCAGGGTTCCGGCAACCAGTCCATGGTGCGTCAATCCGCGGGCAACCGTTTTTCCTGTCTGGTCGGCGGCATCCAGCTCGACGGCTTCACCGTGGTCGGCGACCTGAACACCGGCGCGCATCTGGCCTACGGCAATCCCTTGGAAAGCTTCACCTCGGATGCCTGGTTCGATGCGGACTACATCCTGCTGGGCATGATCAACCCCAACGCAACCCGTATTCCGGATGCCCATTATATCTGGGAAGCGCAGCACAACGGTGCGCGTATCGTTTCCACCGCGCCGGACATGAACCCCAGCGCCATCCACACCAACCTGTGGATGCCCATCAAGAAAGGTACCGACCCTTACCTTGCCATCTCCATGGTCAACGTGATCATCGAGGAAAAGCTCTACAAGCCTGACTTCATGAAGGAGCAGACGGATCTCCCGATCCTGGTGCGCAGCGACAACCAGAAGATGCTGCGGGAATCCGACATGGAAGAAGGCGGTTCCGAAGAAGTCTTCTACCACTGGGATCTCAACAGCAACAAGGCAGTCAAGGTCAAGGGCTCCACCGGGTCCACGGACAAGACCCTCAAGCTCGACAACGTCGACCCTGCCATCGAGGGCGAATTCGAGTTTGACGGTATCAAGGTCACGCCGGTCTTTGAATATGTCAAGAAAGAGGCCGCCAAGTTTCCGCCGGAAGAGACCGAGTCCCACACGGGCCTGAACGCGGACATGGTGCGTCGCGAGGCGCGTCGCCTGGCGGAGGCGCGCAAGGCCATCGTCATGCTGGGTTACATCACCTCGTTCTATTCCAACTGCCTGTTCACCGGCTGGGGCTATGCGCTGGCGCTGGCATTGACCGGTCACGGTGGCAAGACCGGCGGCCTGGATACCTCCTGGGTGGTCTGGAACCATCCTCGCTGGGCTGAGCTTGCCAACTTCGGCGGCAAGAAGCTGCCTCGTTACGAAGCCGGCGGTATCGGCGAGTTCAAGCGCGGCAACATGATCAAGGGCGCGCGCAAGCATTTCGACAATGCCAAGCTCAAGGAGGCGGTGGGCTTCGATCTCGACGATATGGAAGAGATGATGCAGGAGTCCATCGACAA
This sequence comes from uncultured Halomonas sp., assembly GCF_947500835.1. GTDB lineage: Bacteria > Pseudomonadota > Gammaproteobacteria > Pseudomonadales > Halomonadaceae > Modicisalibacter. The sequence continues at coordinate 263,914 of NZ_CANMTQ010000005.1, read as the reverse complement.
GGGCTGGATGCCATATTACGGCGAGATCAAGGGCATGATCTCCGTGGCGGACAACACCTTCCGGCGCAACAAGTACATCGACGAGTATCGCCGGGTGCATCTGGAGCAGGCCAGCGAACTCTATGTCAACGTCAACGTGCGGCTGGACTCCACCGCGGAGTGGGCGGACTACGTATTGCCCGCGGCCAGCCACTATGAGGCCTGGGATCTACGCACCCAGGGCTTCCACCGCTTCTGCAATGTCTTCACCAGCCCGGTTAAGCCTATCTTCGAATCCAAGCCGGATTGGGAGATCATGGCGCTGCTGACCAAGAAGATTCAGGAGAGGGCCATCGAGCGCGGCATCGGGCCGATCGAAGACGGCGACGTGACCCGGGATCTGCATACCATTCATGACGACTTCACCATGAATGGCAAACTGATGACCGACTACGACGTGACCAAGTGGATGGTGGAAAACTCACCGGAGTTCGGTGATATAACGATAGAAGAGGCGGCGGAGAAAGGCTTTATCGTGTTGAACGAAAAGGCCGGCACCAATCAGCCTCTGGTGAAAGACGAGCCCTATAACCCCTTCACCGCCCAGACGGATGCCAAGAAGCCCTACGATACGCTGACCGGGCGCATCACCTTCTACTGCGATCATCCGTGGTTCATGAAGATGGGCGCCGCGGTACCCACCGGGCGTGGCACCGCCGGGCCGGCGGCATCGAACTATCCGCTGGCGTTCTACTCGCCTCACACCCGCTGGGGTATCCACTCCAACTGGCGTTCCAACAAGTTCATGCTGCGTCTGCAGCGGGGCGAGCCGAACATCTACATCAATCCGGCGCTTGCGGAGAAACGAGGCATCAAGGACGGCGATACCATAAGGTTGTTCAATGCCAACGGCGAGTTCTTTGCCCAGGCCAAGTTCTATCCGAGCATTCCCGACGACACGATCATGATGGAACATGGCTGGGAGCCGCATCAGTACATTCAGAGAAAGGCCATGAACATTTCCATGGCGACCTTCCTGCAGCCGCTGGAAATGGCTGGCGGCTGGGGACACCTGGGCTTCAAGTATGCGATGTGGAACGCCAACCAGTTGTCTCATGAAGGTAGCTACGACATCGAACTGGCTAAACCCGAAGACATCAGCTTCAGCTGATCCTGACCGGCACAAGAGGAGATAGTCATGGCCGTAAAACGTCAAATCAGCATGGTGCTGGACCTGAACAAATGCATCGGTTGCCAGACCTGCACAACCGCTTGCAAGCTGATGTGGACCAACCGCAGTGGTCGCGAATACATGTACTGGAACAACGTCGAAACCATGCCTGGGGAAGGCTACCCCCGCGGCTATCAGCAGGCGGGAGGTGGTTTCGACAAGGATGGTGCACTCAAGCTCAGCAAGCAGCCTTCGCTGGAAGATTACGGTATTCCCTGGGAATACAACTACGAAGAAGCCCTGATGACCGGCACCGATCCCTGGCTCAGGCCCAACATCAAGCCCACCTGGGGGCCCAACTGGGACGAGGATCAGGGGGAGGGAGACTACCCCAACAGTTACTACTTCTATCTGCCGCGCCTGTGCAACCACTGCGCCAATCCGGCCTGTCTGGCGGCCTGTTCGCGCAATGCCATCTACAAGCGTCAGGAAGACGGCATCGTGCTGGTGGACCAGGAGCGCTGCCGAGGCTATCGCTACTGCGTCAACGCTTGCCCCTACAAGAAGGTCTACTTCAACGAGGAGCTGTCCAAATCCGAGAAGTGCATCTTCTGCTACCCACGGATCGAAAAGGGTCTGGCCACCGCCTGCGCTCGCCAGTGTGTCGGGCGCATTCGCTGGATCGGCTATCTGGACGATGAAGACGGCCCCATCCATACCCTGGTGGAAAAGTACAAGGTCGCCTTGCCGCTGCACCCGGAGTGGGGTACCCAACCCAACGTGTTCTACGTGCCCCCGCTGTCTTCTTCCAAGTTCGGGCCCAACGGCGAGGAACTGGATGAGCCGCGTATCCCCCTTGCGTACCTGGAAGGCCTGTTCGGCGAGCGGGTCGGCGAGGTGCTGGAGACCATCAAGCGGGAGCGTCAGGCCAAGAACGAAGGCCGGGAAAGCGAGCTGATGGATACATTGATCGGCTTCAAGCACGCCGAAATGTTCAAGTTGAGCTGAGGGCAGCACCATGACGACAGCTCAACGGCCACCTTCAGTGGACTCTCCCGCTCGCGCGGAAGCCAAGAGCACGATTTATCGTCTGGCGGCGGTGGCCTTTGGCCATCCGTTGCCGGAAACTCAGCAGGCTTTCGCGGATGGCAGTTTCAACCAGGCGCTGGACAGCGCCTGGCAGGCGGTCACCGGACGTCCCTGGCCCCGCCAGCCCGCGAGTGCAAGCTTTGCGGAGCTGGAATCCGGTTATATCAGCGCCTTCCGTCATGGCCGACATGGCAAACCGCAGATTGCGCTGGTGGCTGGCGAGTATGAGGAATTGCTCGACGGCCAGATGCGCCCCACTTTTCTACTGAACGTGCAGGCCTTCTACAAGCATTTCGGCCTGCAGGCTGCCGTAGGGGACGAGGGGCTGACCGAGGAGCCGGATCACCTGAGCGCCATGCTCGAGTTCATGGCGGTTCTGACCCACCTGGAAGCCCGCGCCCTTGCAGAGGCCAAGGAACCAACCTCCTACCGTCTCGCGCAACGGGATTTTCTCAAGCGTCATCTGGTGCCGCTGCTGGTGGCCATTCAGCGACAGGCCGCCAGCGAAAAACGGCTGACCCTGGATGCGACCTTGGTACGCTTGATCGAGGATTTGCCGGAGTGGGCCAGAAACCAGCTGGTCGAGCTCGAAGCGCGGGTGGGGCCTTACGATGAAAAAGTGAAGGGGGCTGCCCTCAAGGGTCGCGCCCTCGACCAGAACTTGTGGAATTGAGGAGAAAGTCATGGCAATGCGTTACTCGATCAAGTACGTAGTCGCGCTCTGCGCGTCTCTGGCGCTGCCTGGCACCGCCATGGCGGAATTTTCGGAGTTTGAAAACCCGAATATCCAGGAGGTGCAACCCTGGGACACTATCAGGATAGGTCGAGTACCGGATGACATCTATTTGCGGGACATTGATGATCCGGACGACATTATCTGGGACCGGATTCCTTCCTATCGCACCTATTTGAGCATAGCGCCGCCGGTACACCCCTCGACAAGACTTCGCTTCAACGCGGATAGCGGCACGAACCTGTATTTCCAGATCGCCCGCACCTCGGATTATTTTCTGGTGCGCTTGCGCTGGAAGGACACCACCAAGAACGTTGCTACCAGCATTGACGGCTTCCGCGATGCGGCGGCCATTCAGTTTGCTTTGAACGGTTCCACGGACACCTCCTACATGATGGGCTCCGGCCCGGATAGCCCGGTCAATATCTGGTACTGGCGGTCGGACTATGACTTTAACGTGGAAGACCTGGCCGCCGGTGGCTATGGCAGTACCACCCTGTTGCCGGATCAGCAGCTTAACGGACATGCCGCCTACATCGATGGCCGTGCATCCGTGGATCAGGAATGGCATCTGGTGATGGCGCGAAAAATCGGTAGCGATGGCGAACATCAGATCGATCTGACTCAGGATGAGATTCCCATCAGCTTTGCCGTATGGCAGGGTGCGAATGGCGGACGCGACGGTAACAAGCACGTCACCCAAGGGTGGATACTGCTGGACAACAGTCTGGAAGACGGCAAGTCATTTGACGACGACAAGGCTCAGGCCTCCACTCAAACGTCCAATCAATAGGTTCTTATCATGTCGGTTTCCTACATCAATGTAGGCAATGACTCAGAAGCAAACAACGAGGAACTCAAGCTCAGCCCTGCGGATTGCGGGCTGGGCCATTCCTGTCAGTTTTGTCCTCACGAGCCCCATTGCAGCCTGGACAAGCCCCATCACGAGAAACTGCTGATCGAAAGCCGGCTCGAGCGCATCGATCAGATCGTGCTGGTAATGGCCAACAAGGGCGGCGTGGGCAAGAGCACCGTATCCGCCAATCTGGCCACCGGCCTTGCCCAGCGTGGCTATCGGGTCGGGGTGGCGGATGCGGATATTCATGGCCCCAACCAGAGTCGCTTTTTTGGCTTTGCCGGCGAACACGTGCGCCTGAGCGATCAGGGGCTGGCCACCAAGGAGTTCACGGACGATTCTTTGGAGCATTCGGTCAAGGTGGGGTCGCTTGCCTTTCTGATGGAAAGCGATGACACCCCGATTGTGTGGCGGGACGCCTACAAGCATGACTTCATGCATCATCTAGTTGGCTCCTTTGACTGGGGCGAGTTGGATTTCCTGATCGTGGACATGCCTCCGGGCACCGGTAACGAGCTGATCACCTTGGCAGACATGCTCGAAGGCGCAAACGTCTCGGCGCTGCTTGCCACCACGCCGCAAGACGTGGCGCTCATGGACAGCTTGAAAGCCGTGCGTTTCTGTCATGAGCGAGGCCTACCGATGCTGGGCGTGGTGGAAAACATGTCCGGCATTACCTGCCCCCACTGCAGCGGTGAGTTTCATCTCTTTCCCCGGGAGCATCTGGCGGAGAGCCTTGCAAAAGCGGGTATCGAATCTCTTACGCAGATCCCCCTGGCGCTGGAACTTGCCTCCGGCTCGGACCTGGGGACGCCGGTGGTCGTTGCACATCCTCAGAGCCCCGCCGCCCAGGCATTCACGCCGGTGGTGGACGCCTGCGTGGCGAAAGCGCATGTGGAATTTTCCCAGGCCGCGGTGCATTCCCTGGGGGATGCCTTCGAGAAGAATCTCGAGTCCCCGGATCTGGAAGAGGCCCTGGCCGGCTTGCCGCCGGAGGAACGTGATGCTGTACGCCAGGAACTTGAAGCCATGTTGAGCGCCGAACAGAATCGGCTCTCGGATGTCGACTCATCCGTCGATTCATCCAGTTATGATGACAGCGACAAATAAGGAATTTCATGCGCACCACTGGTACCGCACCCGACCCTGAGCGTCGTCGCCTGTTTCGTAATCTGCTTGGCGGTGGCGATCCCGAAGCGCCGCATCAGGCGCCCTGGCACCGCGTGCCGGAAGTCGGTGCCGGTGATGGCGATGTGCTGTGGTCCGGCTGGGCATCCGAAAGCGAAGTGTTCGTGGTCGGCGACGAGGGCATGGTTCTGCATTTCGACGGCACCTCCGCCGATGACGGCAGCCTGTGGCATCGCATGGAGACACCGGTTCGATTGCCGCTGCACGCCATCTGGGGGAACGATCGTTCACGGCTTTACGCCGTGGGTTGGATGGGCACCATTTTGCATTTCGATGGCCACCAATGGCATCTGCAGCGCGGCGGCATCATCGATGAGCGAACCGAACGCTTCGCTGCTTGCGAGGAGAACACGCCGCTGTTCGCCATCACCGGCGACGAGACAGGCCGCGCCTGGGCGGTGGGTGATGATGGCATGATCCTGGCCTTCGACGGCGAAACCTGGCAGCGCGAGGCAAGCCACACCACGATCAATCTGCGCGGCATTACCCGCACGCCCAATGGGCAGCTCTATGCGGTAGGTGGTGAAGGCACGGTGTTGACCAGTAACGGTGATGGGCAATGGCGACAGATGGAATGCCCTTTTGGTTCCGGTTTCATGACCGTGCTGGCCCTCGGCGATGATGAGTTGTTGATGGCCGGCGGGCGCTACTTCATCGATCAGAACGGTTTTCGCGGCGAGCTTGTAAGATGGCGCGCAGGCAGCTTCGAGAACGTTCAGGTCGACAAGCCCATGCCGCGGCTACGCTCTCTCAAGACGTATAAAGAGGGTGTGTTGATCGTCGGCGATCAGGGGCATCTTTACTATCTAAAAGGCAGCCGGCTCGATCAGCTGCAAAGCAACAACCGTCACGATCTGATGGATATCGTGCCGCTGTCCACCGAGGAAGCCCTGGCGGTGGGGGACTTCGGCACCATCATGACCGCTGCGGCGGACTTCACCCAGGCCTTGGCGCCGGTGGTGGACCCTAACGCAGAACAGGCCGTTGATTGGCAAGCCATGGACTCCGGTACCAACCATCAGCTCTGGGGTCTGTGGGCGAGCCCGAATGGCATGATCCATGCCTGCGGCGAGGGAGGCACGGTACTGCGTCATGTCAGTGAAGGCCATGACGACGACAGTAAAAACAGTTGGGAAACATTGCCCGCCCCCAGCGAACTCTCGGTGCATTGTGTATGGGATGCAGGGCAGGGTGGCCTGTATGCCGGTGGGCAGATGGGGCAAATCTTTCGCTTCGACGGCGAACAGTGGGACAAGCACTACGACCTGCATCTGGATATTACCATCCTGGCCATGTGGGGCACCGGACCGAACTCGATCTATGCGGTGGGGGACGAAGGGCTGATCCTGCACTGGGACGGCCTGGGCTGGCAACGCATGACCAGCGGTACCAAGTCCGCGCTCTACAATATCTGGGGCATGGACGATGAGCATATCCTGGCGGTGGGCGATTTCGGTCTGATCCTGCGCTGGAATGGCGACAACTGGGCGGAGTTTCATGCCGGTACCGAGAACTTCCTCTACGATGTCTGGGGCGACAGTCTGAGCAACATCTTCATTATCGGGCTGTCCGGTACCCTAGGCCATTTCGACGGCACGCGCTGGGTGCTGACCCCGGCCCGGGCCCGGGACGATCTGCTGGCGATAGATGGCTCATCCAGTGTTGGCCCCTACGTGGTCGGCACCGGCGGTAATATCCTTCGCCACGAGGCGGGAGAGTGGCATCCGGAGAACTCCGGCACCACCTCTGGGCTGCGCGCAGTGCGTGTCTCTCCCCAGGGCGATGTCTATGCTGCCGGCGATAAAGGCACGATTCTGAAAAGAAAGCGGTAGTGAGCGACGAAGCCGTGCTGGTCTACGATGGCCAGTGCCCTTTCTGCGCCAACTATGTGCGTCTGGTGCGATTGCGGGGCACCGTCCGGCGACTGCAACTGGTCGATGCCCGGGAACCGCCGGAGATCATGGATGAAACCATCCTGGACGAAATAAGCCGCGCCGGCTTGGATATTGACCAGGGCATGGTGCTCAAGCTGAACGGCCGCTTGTATCACGGCGAAGAAGCGATGCACCGGGTGGCGCTGCTCAGTAGTCGCTCGGGCCTCTTCAACCGCCTCAATTACTGGATCTTCCGCTCCCCTCGCCGCGCCCGCCTGCTCTATCCGCCGCTACGAAGTATCCGCAACGTCGTGATCAAGGGGTTGGGGCGTAAGCCTATCGACAATCTCAAACGCAATAGTGACAGCCCCCGTTAAGCGTCCCTAAGCACCAGACTGGAAAACTGCGGTTTCAAACGCGTAACGAGCCGCTCCAGCATTTGTCGGGTCGGCCCGTTCGTGATCGGCTGCTGGTAATCGGCGTTCAGACATTGGTCATGGCGCGCCAGCTGCAGAGCGTAGTGTTCCACACCATAGTCGCTAAGATTGTGTGCCAGGCGCTCCACCGCCTTGATATCGAAATCCCGCCAATGAACCGTCGTGCGACATTCGAGGTCGATACCGCTGTCCAGCAAGAGTGCCAGGCTTTGGGCATGGCGCTTCCAGATACCGGAGCGCCCGGTAATACGCTCAAAGTTATCCGCATGCCCTTTGACATCGAACCCCACCCAGTCGAGCCAGGACAGCAGTTTCTCGAGGCGCTTCGGGTAGACTCCCGCCGTGTGCAATCCCACCTTGAAGCCCAGCGCCTTGGCGTCACGCATGGCCGTGCCCAGCTCCGCGTGCATTGTGGGTTCGCCGCCGCTGAATACCACGCCATCGAGCAGGCCGCGCCGGCTTTCCAGAAATTCGAGTATTTTCGCCCATTCCTCGCGCTCGCCCCGTCGAGAGGGGAGCATCTGCGGGTTATGGCAGTAGCCGCAACGCAGCGGACAGCCCTGCAGGAAGACCACGCAGGCCAGATGGCCCGGATAGTCCAGGGTCGTCATCGGCGTCAAGCCCGCCACGGGCAGCCGAATACCGCCCTGCCCGATAGTGTCTTGATGCCGGGAGCCTGGCTCCCGGCGAACATCGATACTCATGAATTCAACATCTTCTCGCTGAAGTGGCGCCGTTCGTGGTGTTCGGACTGCTTGCCCACGTTGAACTGGCTGACTGGGCGATGATAGCCCATGACCCGGGTCCAGACCTCGCAGCGCTGGCGTCGTTCGCTTGGCAGAGTGTCGCGCAGGGTTTGATTGCTCACGGTTGTAACTCCTTTAAGTAACGGTGGTGATGTAAACCTTTTCAGGCCGTGGCCTGAGCTTGTTCTGCCAGCAGCGCATCGTCGCAGCGTGGGCAGAATTCGTGCTCGCCGGCCAGGTAGCCATGTACCGGGCAGATCGAGAAAGTCGGGGTTACGGTCAGGTAGGGCAGCCGGAAGCGCGACAGCGCCCGCTGCACCAGGGCCTTGCAGGCGGCGGCGCTGGAGAGCTTTTCGCGCATGTACAAATGCAGCACCGTGCCGCCGGTGTAGCGACTCTGCAGCGGATCCTGATGAATCAGTGCCTCAAAAGGATCGTCGGTATGGCCTACCGGTAGCTGGCTGGAGTTGGTGTAGTAGGGCGCCTCTTCGGTGCCCGCCTGCAGGATACCCGGATAGCGGCGCGCGTCTTCCTTGGCGAAACGATAGGTGGTGCCTTCTGCCGGAGTGGCCTCCAGGTTATAGAGATGCCCGGTCTGCTCCTGGAACTGCTTCATCCGCTCGCGCACGTGATCCAGCAGTTCCAGCGCCATGGCGCGGCCTTCCTCGTCGGTGATGTCCAGGCGGTCTTCGCTTAGGTTGCGCACCATCTCGTTGAGCCCGTTGACCCCCAGAGTCGAGAAGTGATTGCGCAGCGTTCCCAGGTAGCGCTTGGAGTAGGGGTAAAGCCCGGCGTCCATCCACTGTTGGATGCGCTCGCGCTTGAGCTCCAGGCTGTCCCGGGCGAGTTCCATCAGCCGGTCGAGTTCCTCATAGAGCCCGGCCTTGTCGCCGGCGAAACGATGGCCCAGCCGGGCGCAGTTGATCGTCACCACCCCCAGGGAACCGGTCTGCTCGGCACTGCCGAACAGGCCGTTGCCGCGCTTGAGCAGTTCGCTCAGATCCAGCTGCAGACGACAGCACATGGAACGCACCATGTGCGGTTCCAGGTCAGAATTTAAAAAGTTCTGGAAATAGGGCAGGCCATACTTGGCGGTCAGGGCGAACAGGCGTTCGGCGTTGTCGCTGTCCCAGTCGAAGTCCGGGGTGATGTTGTAGGTCGGGATGGGGAAGGTGAACACCCGCCCCTGACGATCGCCGGCTTCCATCACCTCCAGGTAAGCGCGGTTTATCAGGTCCATCTCGGCCTGCAGCTCGCCGTAGCTGAAATCCTGTTCCTTGCCACCGATCACCGGCACCTGCTCGCGCAGGTCCGCCGGGCACACCCAGTCGAAGGTGAGATTGGTGAAGGGCGTCTGGCTGCCCCAGCGGGAGGGCACGTTGAGGTTGTAGATGAACTCCTGGATCGCCTGTTTGACGGCGGCGTAGTCCAGATTGTCCTTGCGCACATAGGGCGCCAGGTAGGTATCGAAGGAGCTGAAGGCCTGAGCGCCGGCCCATTCGTTCTGCAGGGTGCCGAGGAAGTTGACCATCTGCCCCAGGGCGCTGGTCAGGTGCCGCGGCGGCGTGCTTTCGGCGCGATCCGCCACGCCGTTGAAGCCTTCATTCAGCAGGGTGCGCAGCGACCAGCCGGCGCAATAACCGGCAAGCATGTCGAGATCGTGGATATGCAGGTCGCCCTCGCGTGCGCCTCACCGACGGCCTGAGGATACACCTCATCCAGCCAATAGTTGGCGATCAGCTTGCCGGAGACATTGAGAATCAGCCCACCCAGGGAATACCCCTGGTTGGCGTTGGCGTGCACCCGCCAGTCCGCGCGATTCAGATACTCATTGACGGTGGAAGCGACGTCAAGGCGAGACTTGCTGCCGATCTTGGTAGCGTATGTGTTCACCGTTTTCCCTATATATGCCGGTTTTAAAGTTTTTTGGTACTACATGTTGTGCTGAGAAGCCTAGACGGTCCGGCGGCGGGAAAAGTTGACTCGAGTCAATAAAACGGCTGATAGGGGTAAAGCGACAACGCCCATCGGGGTAACCCGATTGGGGTGTAAGTAGTGGTCGGGGCAGAAGCAACCTTCCCGGTACCGGGAAGGAGTGCGCGCCTCTTACCAGAGCGAGTCTGCTCTGACGCCCAAGGACATGAAGCCTGAGGGGATGCCGCAGATGATCATGGACGATTGCGCCAAGGTGGCGGTCTGCGCGCGCTATCTGCCCAACAGCGATTATCAGAAAAGCAATCTGTGTGAGGGCATAAGCATTGCCCAGCCACTGGCCATGTGCGTGATCCCGATACCCGAGTCATCCACTTCTGAACAGGATGCGGAGATCGTCTGACGTCAGAGTAACGTAAGCCGCGAGACGCGAGGACTATTCTGCTTGGTTCGGTGTCGCTGGTGTTGAAATCCAGACGGGTGCGAAACCTTGGCTGGCAATAAATTATTCGAGTAAGATAGTAATCAATTACTATCTTCTGGAAGATTTCATGGCAAGAACTCGTCACCTGCCCTCCCAAGAACGCAAAGAGCTGACCGTACGTGCCGTGGTGGAGCTGTGCGGTGAACAGGATCCGGCGCGCATCACTACCGCCTCCATTGCCGAGCGCATGAAGGTGACTCAGGGGGCGTTGTTTCGTCATTTCACCGGCAAGGACGAGATCTGGCAGGCGGTCATGAAGTGGATCGCCGAGCAGGTCATGCGGCGTCTCGAAAAAGCCGTCGCCCGGTCCGAGACGCCATTGGCGACCCTGGAGGCCATGTTCATGGCGCATATCGGCTTCATCACCGAGCATCCCGGGGTGCCGCGCCTGATGCTCGGGCAACTTCAGCATTCGGAGCCAACCTCCGCCACGCGACTGGTACGCTCCATGCTGGCCAGGTACCGCGAACGGCTCGCGGCCATTCTCGAGGAAGGCACGGTGTGCGGTGAATTGCGTGCCGATCTGGATATCGAGGCGGCGGCGACACAGTTCATCGGCACGGTACAGGGGTTGGTAGTGCAATCGCTGATCGCTGGAGACGTGCAGCGCATCGCGGAGCAGGCGCCGGGTGCCTTCTTGCTCTATCGACGTGGCATTCAGGCCGGGGAGGCGTCGTGAAAAGAGTTTGGAGGCGAGGACTGTTTATCGCATTGGGACTGGCGCTGGGAATCGGCCTGGCGGTGTGGCTCGTGGCCAATCGCCAGTCACCTTCTCGAGATGAAGCCGTGATGACCGCGCCGACGGTGCGCGTCATCGAGGCCGAGCTAATGCCTTTCACAGTCGAGGTCCGGGGCTATGGCACCGCACGTCCCGCACGGCGATGGGATGCTATCGCCAATGTGCCGGGGCGAGTCGTCGAACGTCATTCCAAGCTGGAAAGCGGCGTGCTGCTGGCCGAGGGTACGCCGCTGTTGACGATCGACCCCAGCCGCTATCGGCTTGCCGAGGCAGAAGCCAAGGCCGAACTAGCGAGTCTTGCCGCGGAGCAGGCCCAGCTGGAGATGGAGGTCGAAAACGCGGAACGACTGCTTGTCCTGGAGCGTGAGCGCCTGGGTTTGGCGGAACAGGAGCTGTCACGTATCCGGCGCCTGGCAAATAGCGGTTCGGTGTCGCGTTCTCGCCTGGATACGGAAGAGCGTGCTGCGCTTTCTCAACGCCAGACCGTGCAGTCGTTGGAAAATGAATTACAGTTGATTCCCTCGCGACGCCAGCGCCTGGAAGCCCGGGCCGAACAGGCATCCACCAGGCTTGCCCAGGCCCGCCAGGATCTCGAAGACACCCGTATCGTTGCGCCCTATGATCTACGCCTGGGCGAGGTCGAGGCAGAGCTTCATCAGTATATCAACGCTGGTCAGCGATTGTTCAGCGCCGACGGCATCGAGGCCGCGGAGGTAGTGGCCCAGGTGCCGATGGACATGCTGCGCCGCCTGCTCGGCACCCAGAGCGTTCGTGATGCGGATGACGAGAACCTGGACATCGCCCAGCGCCTGGACCTATCCGTCATCGATGCCGAAGTGGCCCTGGTGGCCGGGAAAGGGGCACGCTGGCCGGCCCGGGTCGTGCGGATCGCCAATGGTCTGGACCCGGCCACCCGTACCGCACAGGTCGTGGTAAGGGTTGAGGAGCCCTACCGGCAGGTGGCGCCTTTGACGCATCCACCCCTGGTGCGGGACATGTACGTGCAGGTACGGCTGGCGGCGGAGGCGCCGGAACCGCGGATGGTGATACCGGCCTCGGCGGTCCATCAGGGCGAGGTCTACCGGCTTGACAACGCAGGGCGCCTGGTGCGCCAACCGGTCGAGGTCGCCTTTGAACAGCACGATCTGGCGGTGATCGCGGAAGGGCTCGAGAGGGGCGATCGCGTGATCCTAGACGATGTGATGCCGGCGATAAATGGCATGAGGGTTGACCCGCGCCGCGACGAGGCATTGACACGGAGTCTTCGTCGCCAAGCGCTGGGGGAAACGCCATGATCCGATGGTTTGCCGGCCATCCCACCGCCGCCAATCTGCTATTGATCCTGCTGCTGGCGGTGGGATTGTTCGCCGTTCCCGGCCTCAAGCGTGAAACCTTTCCCGACTACCTGCCCGGGGAAGTAGGCGTCGAGGTGAAATATCGCGGCGCCACCGCCGCGGACGTCGAGGATGAGATCTGTCGTCGTCTTCATGATGCCCTGAACGGCGTGGATTTTCTTGATGAGCTGGTCTGTGTAGCCCAGGACAACCTGGCCAGCGCCACGGCCACCATGGAAGATGATGGCGATATCGGCCGCTTTCTGGATGATGTTTCCACCGAGGTCGAGGCCATCACCGACTTTCCCGAGCAGGCCGATCCCCCGGTCGTCCGCGAGCTGCATCGCAGCGATCTGGTGGCGGCGTTGGCGGTAGGCGGCGACATGCCGCTGTCTGACCTGGAGGATTATGCCAAGACCCTGGAGGATCGATTGCTGCGCCTGCCCGGCGTCGCCAAGGTCGATATTCAGGGGCTCTCCCAGCGCCAATGGCAGATCGAGGTTCCCCAGGAAGCGCTAGGGCAGTATGGACTGTCGGCAAGCGAACTGGCGGCGATCCTCTCCCGACAGAATATCGACATGCCACTGGGTATTCTGGAAACCCCACACCAGGACATCCAGCTGCGTTTCACCGATCAACGCCATACCCTGCGCGAATTGCAAGATGTGGTGGTCGTCTCCGGTGCCGAGGGTGGCGAGCTGACCCTGGGGCAGATCGCCACTCTGCGGGAGACTCCCGAGCGCGAGGAAGAGAAAACCTGGTTCGACGGCCAGCGTGCCTTGGTACTGGAGGTGCACAAGACCCTGCGCGACGACGCCCTGGACGTGATGAATGCCCTGCAGTCGATGGTCGAGAAGGAGCGCCAGCGCCTGGACGGCAATGTATCGCTGACCCTGACTCAGGACATGACCAGCATCGTGCGCGATCGCCTGCAGATGCTGGTCGAGAACGGTATCCAGGGCTTTGTGCTGGTCGTGCTGGTGATGAGCCTGTTCTTCCGGCCACGGCTGGCGCTGTGGGCGGTACTGGGACTGCCGGTGGCTTTCCTCGGGGCTTTCGCGGTCATGGGGTTCGCCGGACTATCGCTGAACATGATCACCCTGGTGGCGCTGCTGATGGCGATCGGTATCGTCATGGACGATGCCATCGTGATCACCGACAACATCGCCGAGCATGCCTTGAAAGGGGCTTCGCCCCTGGAGGCCGTGGTCGAGGGAGCGCTGGGCGTACTTCCCGGGGTGGTGTCATCCTTTCTGACCACGGTGGCGGTCTTTCTGCCGCTCTCCTTTCTGGTCGGCGAGATGGGCGATGTGCTCAAGGTGCTGCCGGTCGTCTTGATTGCCGCCCTGTCGGCGAGTCTGATCGAAGCCTTCTTCATCCTGCCGCATCATCTGAAAGGCAGTCTCCATCGCTTGCAGGCCGAGCCCTCGCGGCTGCGTGTTGGCTTCGATCGTCGCTTCGAGGCGTTTCGGGAGGGCGTCGGGCGTCTGGCCGATGCGGCGATTCGCTGGCGTTACGCCTTGCTGGGCGGCGTGCTGATTCTGTTGCTGGGCTCCGGCGGCTATCTTGCCGGAGGCCATATCGGCAGCGAAGCCATGCCGGAAATCGACGGCGACGTACTCGAGGCACGTATCCTGATGCCCCAGGGCACGCCGCTGTCACGTACCGAAGCGGTGGCGTCCCGGGTCGAGGAGGCCCTGCGCGAGATCGATGCGCGGCTGACGCCAGAGCAGCCGGATGAAACGCCTCTGGTGCGCGCCATTCAGGTACGCTTCAACCACAATCACAGCGCTCGGGAGGCCGGGGCCCATGTGGCCACGCTGATTGTGGATCTGCTCAGCACGGAGCGGCGCAGCCTGAGCCTGAATGAGCTGACCACCGCCTGGCAGAAGGAGACCGGCGATATTCCTGGGCTGCTTAGTTTGATCATTCAGGAGCCTGGATTCGGACCCGCGGGCATCCCTATCGAAGTGCGTCTACAGGGGGAGAGCCTGGAGGGGCTGAAGGCGGCTTCACTGGAGCTCTCCGAGCATCTTGCCGGCTACACGGGCGTGTACAGCGTCATCGATGACCTGCGCCCCGGCAAGCCTGAGCGCCGCCTGTCCCTGGCCCAAGGCGCCCACGGGCTTGGGCTGACCGCGGAAGAGACTGCCGCGCAGCTGCGGGCCGCCATGCTCGGGCAAATCAGCGACACCCTGCGCATCGGCCAGCGGGACGTGGAAATCCTGGTGCGTCACGCCGAGCAGGATCGACAGAGCCTGGATGATCTCCAGGACTTGACCGTGCAGCTCCCGGGAGGAGGCCGGGTGCCTCTTGAAGTGGTCGCGGACATCGAGAAGGCGCGTGGCTGGGCGCGGATCACCCGTGTCGATGGCCAGCGTACCGCTACCGTGACCGCCGACGTGGATGCGACAGTGGCCAATGCCCAGGCGATCGTCGACGATATTCGCCAGAGCTGGCTGCCGGATTTCCAGGCGCGCCATCCCGAGGTCACTGTCGCTTTCGAGGGCCAGGTCGCCCGCTCCGCGGAAACCGGCGGCTCCATTCGTCGTGCGCTGCTGATCGGGCTGATCGGCATCTTCGTCATCCTTTCCTTCCAGTTCAGAAGCTATGTCGAACCGCTGATCGTCATGCTGTCGATCCCGCTGGCCTTCGTCGGCGCGCTCTGGGGCCATGTACTGATGGGCTTCTATTTCTCGATGCCCTCGATGATCGGCGTGGCGTCCCTGGCGGGGATCGTGGTCAACAATGCCATCCTGCTGATTCATTTCATCAAGAGCTACCGCGTCTCGGGGCAATCCGCCATCGCCGCCGCCGGTCAGGCCAGTCGTGATCGTCTGCGCGCCATCCTGATTTCGACGAGTACCACCATCGCGGGGCTCTTGCCGCTGCTGGCCGAGACCAGCGCCCAGGCGGCAGCGGTACAGCCCTTGGTGATCGCCGTGGTGTTCGGCCTGCTGACTTCTACCATACTGGTGCTGGTGGTGATTCCGGCGCTGTATGTGATCTTCGACGACCTGGGCTGGGCGCGGGTAGAGGAGGGCACGTCCGGGAAGGTAATGCCCCGAGCAAGTAAACCAACGTGAAGCGAGGTGTGGATCATGAACAAGAGACAGACATGTCAAGCCATCCTGTCGGCTGCCATGGTAGCGAGCCTGGCATCGGGGGAAGCTGTCATTGCCGCGGAACCGGTGGGCCCTGAGCTGACCGATAAGCTGCGCGGGCTGCTGGTCAGGGAGATGGTCGAGATCGAGTCGGCCATGCAGGAGACCTATAGCGCCATCATTCAGGGCAGGCACGACGAGGTGGCGCAGAAGGGCCAGGCCATTCACGACAGCTTCATCCTCGAGCAGTCCCTGACCGAGCAGGATGAACAGGATCTGATGGCGGCGGTGCCCGAGGAATTCCTGCAGATGGATGAGCGCCTCCACCAGTTGGCAGCGTCGCTGGCCGAGGCGGGGAAGCAGAAAAATACTGAAAAGCAGCTCGAGACATACAATCGCATGACCGAATCCTGCGTGGCCTGTCACAGCCGCTACGTGACGGATCGCTTCGAGGGGCTGCAAGGCCAATCGAACTTGATGAGTTGGTGAGATGCCGTTCCTGTGGACTAGGCTCAGCGTTTGAGGATTTTATTTCAGCTATGGAGGAACCATGACACGACAAGTGAAGCTGGTGATTCTGGGCGCCGGCACCGCCGGGCTGACCGCCCTGAGTGAGGCGCGACGCTATACGGATGATGTGCTGCTGATCAACGCCGGCCCCTATGGCACGACCTGTGCGCGGGTCGGTTGCATGCCCTCGAAGGCGCTGCTCGAAGTCGCCCATGCTTATGGCCGCCGCGACTGGCTGGCGGCGAGCGGGATACGGGGCACCGATACGCTCGAAGCCGATCTGGTCACCATCATGGCGCACGTTCGCAAGCTGCGCGATCGTTTCATCGCCGGTCCGATCGACACCGCCGAATCCCTCGGCGAGCGCAGCATTCACGGTCAGCCGCGTTTTCTCGATCCCACCACTCTTGAAGTCAACGGCGAGCGGATTCAGGCCGAGATGGTGATCATTGCCACTGGTACACGTCCTGTTGTGCCTGAGACTTGGCAAGCCCTGGGAGACCGGATCGTTACCTCCGACGATGTCTTCGAACTCCAGGCGCCGGGGCGACGCCTGGGCGTGGTCGGCCTCGGCCCGATCGGCGTGGAATTGGGCCAGGCCTTCGCTCAACTCGGCTGCGAGGTACATGCCTTCACTCGTG
Organism: uncultured Halomonas sp.; assembly: GCF_947500835.1. Classification (GTDB taxonomy): domain Bacteria; phylum Pseudomonadota; class Gammaproteobacteria; order Pseudomonadales; family Halomonadaceae; genus Modicisalibacter. The sequence continues at coordinate 247,097 of NZ_CANMTQ010000005.1, read as the reverse complement.
GGTCCAGCGTGGCGGGGCTTAGCGATCCGGAAGTCAATGCCAGCCTGCTCGAGGTGCTCAAAGGTCAGATGTCCGTCACTACCGGGGCGGATGTAACGCTGCGTCAGGGCGATGAAGGTGTATTGATGCAAGGAGGAGGGCAAAAGGTAGAGGTCGACTGGGTACTCGCCTCTCTGGGACGGCAGCCCAACGTCGAGGGACTCGGACTCGAGAATCTGGGAGTGGAGCTTGATAAGCGAGGCGTGCCTCTGTTCGATGCCTCGACCCTGCGAATCGCCGATCTGCCGATCTATATCACCGGCGATGTGAATGGGCTGCGCCCGCTGATGCACGAGGCGGCAGACGAAGGGCGCATCGCCGCCTATCACGCACTGCACCCGGATGCCGAGTGCCACCGTCGACGCACGCCTCAAGGCATTGTCTTTACCGAGCCCGGTGCCGGATACGCAGGGCTGACGGGAGCGGATCTGCCGAAGAATGGTGTCGTGTCCGGCAGCGTCGATTTCAGCCGACAGGGCCGAGCGCTAATGGCAGGACGCAATGCGGGAATCCTGCAGGTCTACGCCGACGAACGCGACGGGCGCCTGCTCGGCACGGAGATGGTGGCCCCGGATGCGGAGCATCTGCTGCATCTGCTGGCCTGGTCGATTCAGCAGGAGTTGACCGTCGAGCAGCTACTCGAGATGCCGTTCTATCATCCGGTCGTCGAGGAAGGGTTGCGCAGCGCCTTGCAGGCCGTTCGTCGTGAACTCGGTAAACGGCGCGCGCAACCTGACCTGCCGCTGTGTCATGAACCGGCGGATTGTGCGTTGGGCTAACAGTAACTGCGTCTGGCACTCGCTTTCAATTCTCACTCGACGGTCAAGATCATCTTGATGGCTTTCTCCTTTGCCGCATCGGTGAAGATATCATAGGCCTTTTCGATCTCGTCGAGCTTGAAGCGGTGGGTCACCAGCTCTGCAGGCTCTACGTCGCCGCTTTCCACGGCACGCATCAGTACCGGAATGGTGTTGGTGCTGACCAGGCCGGTACGCAGAGTGATGTTCTTGATCCATAGGTTCTGCAGTTGGAGATCGACACTCTTTCCGTGTACGCCCATATTGGCGATGTGCCCGCCCGCCCGAACGATCTGCTGACAGACATCGAAGGTTTCGGGAATGCCCACCGCCTCCATGGCCACGTCCACGCCTTCGCCGCCGGTCAGATTGTTGATGGCTTCGACCGGATCTCGGGCGATGATGTCGGTGGCGCCGAGCTGTTTGGCCATGGCCAAACGGTTCTCGTCGGGATCGACCATGATGATGCGCGCCGGAGAATAGAAACGCGATGTCATCAGCGCCGCCAGACCGATGGGGCCGGCGCCGACGATGACCACCGTGTCGCCGAGCTTGACCTCGCCGTTGAGGGCGCCAATCTCGTGACCGGTGGGCAGGATGTCGCTGAGCATCACCGCTGCCTCCCGGTTCATGTCATCGGGTAGTGGAAACAGACTGTTGTCGGCATGGGGAGTGCGTACATATTCGGCCTGGGTGCCGTCAATCAGGTGGCCGAGAATCCAGCCGCCGTCGCGGCAGTGGGCATAGATGCCGCGCTTGCAGTAGTCGCAGCGGCCGCAGGAGGTAACGCAGGAGATCAGCACCTCGTCGCCGACCTTGATATTGCTCACGCCGTCACCGACTTCTTCCACCACTCCCACGCCTTCGTGGCCCAAAGTACGGCCATCCTTCACGGCGGGTACATCGCCTTTCAGAATGTGCAGGTCGGTGCCGCAGATGGTGGTATGGGTGATGCGCACCACCGCGTCCGTGGGCTTCTCGATGCTTGGACGCGGCTTGTCTTCCCAACTGCGTTTACCAGGACCGTGAAATACCAATGCTTTCATGAAATTTGCTCCCATGAAGGTGAAAAGCTGCCAACGGCAGTCGATACCAAATACCACCAGATCAGGATGGCATGGGCCATCCACAGTATTCTTGATATGCGTCAAGGAAAAGCTCGCAAGTTAGTTAGATTATAAAATGAGGTTATGAGTTCGGAACCGGGACGAGTGAAGGAATCGCTAGTACTTCGAGCTTAAGTTTCCTATAAGACGCCCATGCATTAATGCGGGGCAGGTCGGGTGGTTCACCGCATGAACAAGGGGGAGCAGCATGCAAAAACGAAGTCTGGTACTGATGATGGCTGGCATGATAGTGGCGGGGGCGACCATGGCCGCAGATGATGAGTTGATGAGCCGCGCCCAGGCGCTGTTCAAGCCAATTCCCGAGCAGCCGCCTGAGATGGAGGGCAATCCCAGCACACCGGCCAAGGTGGAGCTTGGCAAGATGCTCTTCTTCGAGCCGAGGCTGTCGAAAAGCCATACCATCAGCTGCAATACCTGTCACTTGGTAGGCCTCGGTGGTACCGACATGCTTGAAACCTCGATAGGGCATCGCTGGCAAGTGGGCGGACGCAACTCGCCCACGGTGCTCAACGCAGTATTCAATACCGCCCAGTTCTGGGACGGTCGCGCCGAGGATCTTGCCGAGCAGGCCGGGGGCCCATTGATCAACCCGGTGGAAATGGCCACCACTCACGAGAATGCGGTAAATATGCTCAAGGGAATCCCCGGCTATCAACCGGTTTTCGAGGAGGCGTTTCCCGAAGCGGAAGAGGCCATCACTATCGATAATATTCAGGATGTGATCGCCTTGTTCGAGGCGACGCTGATCACGCCCAACGCGCCTTTCGATCAATATCTGCGTGGGGATGCCGACGCCCTGAGCGATCAGCAGAAGACCGGGCTCGAGCTGTTCGTAAACAAGGGCTGCGCCGCCTGTCATAGCGGCATCAATCTTGGCGGTGATCAATATCAGCCCTTCGGCGTGGTGGAAAAACCCGGTGCCAACTTCCTTCCGCCGGAAGACAAGGGGCGTTTTGCAGTCACGGAGTCCGCTTCCGATGAGTACGTCTTTAAAGTGCCGAGCCTGCGCAATATTGCTCTGACGCCGCCGTATTTCCACAGCGGCAAGGCCTGGGATTTGAAGCAGGCAGTAGCGGTAATGGGGGTGGCGCAACTCGGGTCCGAGTTGAATGAGGAGGAAGTGGAGTCGATCACCGCGTTCCTGCATAGCCTGACCGGCGAGCAACCCCGGGTGGAATATCCCATCCTGCCGCCGAGCACGGCAGATACGCCGCGCCCGAACCTTGAGATCGATCAGTAGCCAATGACGGCGCAGCGCGATACCGAGCTACGTCACACTATCTCTGCAAGACATCGCCGCTATCTTTGAAAGATAGCGGCGGTTTTTTTAATTCCTACAACAGCCTTATTGCTGCAATACGTAGGTGCCCGGTGCATCCGCTATAGGCGAATAATCCTGGCCGCCCGTTTCCGGTGGCGCGATCTGTTCCTTGGTGGAACGCTCCACCAGCCAGGCCTGCCACACCGGCCACCAGGAGCCTTGTTGACGGGGGATCGTCTGTTGCCAGGTATCCGGGTCGATATAGCTTTCCCTTTCCTTGCGCGTTTCGACCTGGTAGGTGCGACGCGGATGCCCGGGTTCGCTGACGATGCCGGCGTTGTGACCGCCGCTGGTGAGCAGGAAGGTCACTTCCTCCGCATCGGACAAGAGGTGGATCTTGTAGGCAGAGCGCCAGGGGGCGACATGATCGCTTTGTGTTGCCACGGCGAAAAGCGGCACGTTGATATCGGTGATGGCGATGGGTCGGTCGCCGACGATGTAGCGCCCGGCTGCCAGGTCGTTGTCGAGATAGAGCCTTCGTAGATACTGGGAGTGCATCTGATAGGGCATGCGTGTCAGATCGGCGTTCCAGGCCATCAAGGCGATCATGGGCTGGCGTTCTCCCAGCATGTATTCGCGCACCATTCGCGACCAGACAAGATCGTTGGAGCGCAGCAGCTGAAAGGCGCCAGCCATCTGGTAACCACCAAGATAGCCTCGTTCCTGCATCATGCTTTCGAGGTAATCGACTTCGCTTTCAGTGATGAAGAGTGACAGTTCACCGGCTTCGGTGAAGTCAACCTGGGTGGCGAGGGTGCTCATCGAGGCCAGGCGATCATCGCCGTCCCGAGCCATGGTGGCGGCCTGAATCGTCAATAGCGTGCCGCCCAGGCAGTAACCCACCGCGTGGATCTTCTGATCGGGAACGATGGCGGATACCACATCCAGCGCCGCGGCGGGACCGAGCCTGCGATAGCTGCCCATGCCCAGGTCGCGGTCTTCCGAGGTGGGGTTGCGCCAGGAGATCATGAACACCGTATGGCCCTGGTCCACCAGATAGCGCACCAGGGATTTCTCCGCCGTCAGATCAAGGATGTAATACTTCATGATCCAGGCGGGCACGATCAGTACCGGCTCCGCGTAGACCTTCTTGGTGGTCGGGGTGTACTGGATCAGTTCGATCAAGTGATTGCGATAGACCACCTTGCCTGGGGTAGTCGCAAGATCTTCACCGACCTTGAATTGCTCTGCACCCACCGGCGGGCAGCCAGTCAGCCGTCGTTCCCTATCCTCGCAGAAGTTCTCCCAGCCGCGCACAAAGTTCATGCCGCCCTGCTGTATGGTCGCGTCGATCACCTCCGGGTTGAGCCAGGGAAAGTTGGAGGGCGACCAGCGATCGAGCATCTGGCGGCCAATGAAGGACACCACGTTTTCGGTGCTTTTCGACAGTCCATCGATATTGGTGGTGGCGTTTTCCCACCATTCTTGCTGTAGCAGAAACGATTGATAGATAAAGTTGTAGGGCCAGCGGGACCAGGCTTCACCGGAAAAACGGTCGTCCTGAAGCGTCGGCTCGATGCAGGGCTGATTGCCCGTGGACATGTTGGCTCGGCGAATATGGCGCAACAGGTGCTCGACCTTGAAGCCCACATCCTCGGCCAGTTCCATCTGCTTGCCCGGGGACATGGCGAGATGGGCGAGCCACTCGTAAATCACCGTGGAGACACCGGCCGGCGTGATGCCACCGGTCAGGGTGGCCATGTTCGCCTTGAAGGCCTGGTCCATCATGCGAGGTGCGTAGCGGGTGGACAGCAGGGACGATGGCTGACGATTCTGATTCATGTCGATCAACTCCTTATCGATAGGCCTCAGGAGCACTGCATCGCTTGAGCGAATGCATGATGTCTCCATGCTGCCAAATAACCTGGATCAGGTCGAATCCTTGGGTGGCGCGCTAAGTTCCAGCCCTACTCCTTGGGCCAGTTTTGCGATCTCATCGAAGTGGCGCCGGTACTCGCTCGAATCGAGCACCGCGTAGTTGAGGTTCTTCATCTCGCTTGCCAAGGCGGTGAAGTACTCCCGGATGGCCTCTTTATCATCGAAGGCATACTCCGAACTGACCAGCGGATAGATCAACGCCAGGCTCCGCCGTTGGCGTTCGGCAGACGTGCTGCCGTCCACGTCGTCGAAGGCGTCCTGCTGCAGGTAGACCAGGTCGAGAAAGCTCGCCTTGTGATAGGTGAGAAAGTCCTCGATGGTGATGCCTTCGTCCCCGGTAACCTGCATCATCTGGTTGACGTCTTCCCCGTCGTGAAGAAGCTTGAGCAGTTCATCGATGCGTGCCGGCCGCTCGGCGCCGAGGCGCTCGGCGATGGCGGGCTCGAGCTCCGCCCGGTAGCGGGACCAGGACAGCAGCGGGTCCACCGCCGGATAGAAGCGCTTGTAGGCGCGCTCGGAAGACAGGCCAAGAAACGCCTTGACCGTGCTCAGGGTCGCCTGGGTCACCGGCTCCTCGAAGTTGCCCCCGGAGGGGGAGACGGTGCCGATCAGGGTGAGGCTGCCGCTGTCGCCGGTGTTGTTGCGGATCACGCCGGCGCGTTCGTAGACGCTGCGCACCGCCGAGTCCAGATAGGCGGGATAGGCCTCCTCGCCGGGAATCTCCTCCATGCGGCCCGAGGTCTCGCGCATCGCCTGGGCCCAGCGTGAAGTGGAGTCGGCGATCATCAGCACGTCGAGTCCCATCTGGCGGTAATATTCACCGAGGGTGATGCCGGTGTAGATGGAGGCTTCCCGAGCGGCCACCGGCATCGAGGAGGTGTTGCAGATGATCACCGTGCGGTCCATCAACGAGCCGCCGGTGGTGGGGTCGTTGAGCTGGGGGAACTCGGTGATGGTTTCCACGACCTCGCCGGCCCGTTCGCCGCAGGCGACGATGATCACGATATCCACGGTGGAATGGCGGGCGATCAGGTTCTGCAGCACCGTCTTGCCGGCGCCGAAGGGGCCGGGAATACAGGCGGTGCCGCCGGTGGCGATGGGAAAGAAGGTATCGATCACCCGGATGGTGGTATCCAGCGGGCGAGTGGGATAGAGCCGTTCGCTTGCGTAGCTGTCCAGCAGGCGCTTTGGCAGAGGGTTCCGCACCGGCCAGCGCTGGGCCAGGGTGACCTGTCGTTCGGTACCGGACTCATCCGCTAGCCGCGCCACCGGCACATCCACGGTGAAGCTGCCTTCCTGAATCCAGCTGACTTCCTGCTCCCCCCGGGCATCGAAGGGCACCATGATGCGATGGGTGAAACGGCCTTCCTGCACGGTGCCGAGGGTATCGCCGGCGCGCAGTTTGGTGCCTATGCGCACCTTGGGAGAGAAGGACCATTTGGTGGTCTTGTCCAGCGCGCCCAGATGCAGCCCCCGGGGCAGGAAGAAGCCGGAGCGCAGGGCGATCTGCTCCAGAGGGTTCTGCAGGCCGTCGTAAATCTGACCAAGCAGGCCGGGGCCGAGGGTGACGGAAAGCATCTCGCCGGTCTGTTCCACATCATCGCCCACGGAAATGCCACCGGTATCCTCGAAGACCTGGACGTCCGCGCGCTTGCCCTGCACCCGTAAAACCTCCCCCTTGAGGCGCAGTTCGTGGTTTTCGCCATCGTCTTTTTGATGTTGGGCGGGAAGAATATAGACCACCTCGTTCTTCATCAGCCCCTTCGAGCGCTCGGTGGCCTCGATGACCACGATGTCGTCCTGAACGCTGACCACTCGGCAGTCGCGATGGACTTCCTGCTTAACAATCATTTTCAAACTCCTGGTAAGAATGGGCTTTTCCGGCGGCAAGCCTTCGCGAGGGCGCTGTAAACCCGTCCCTGGGCGCTACTTTTGCTATCTGACCGCCATGGATGGCGGGAATGCCGGAATTGCATGGAGCTTTTTCCGGCCATGGCAAAAGACCCTCGCTACGCCTTGCCGCCGGCGCCCATTTCAACCGCGGGCGATGAAAGAAATTTTCGGCGATGGCCCTCTTCATTCCCGTTCTCCCGCAAAAAGCGCCCCGTAGTCGCCGAGTCCGCGCTCGATATCGGCCTGCAGTCGACGCTCCGCCGCCTCGGCGTTGTAGCGCTGCCAGGCGGCGATCAGACGCCAGCGCAGCCAGTAGATGACGACCTCGCGAAAATCGAAACGATCATGCCGGCGCGCCCGGGTGAGTAGGCGCCAGCTTTCTTCGAGCAATAGCCGTTCCAGCTCCCGAGGGCGGTCGTGTTCAAGATGATCCCGGGCCTCACTGAGCCAGGGAAAAACCGCGCCCACGCCGAACAGCGATGCCTGCCAATGGGCGCTGATATGCGCCAGGCGTGGACCGAACCCCCAGGCCTCGCCCAGACCTGGCGCAGGTTCGTCCAGTCGGCGCCGGCGAAGCGCCGTCACCAGGGTGTGGCGTTCGAGCATCGTCTCGACAAGATCATTCACGCCGTGCTCCGCCAGCTGTGGTGCCGCCTGCCGATAGCGCTGGAGATAGGCATCAGTGGAAACGTCCAGGCCCAGATGCTGCCAGTCGAGCAGCGTCTCCAGCCTCCGCAGGCTGTCCCGATGGACCGCGCTCAGTGCCTCGAGGCGATGCTCCAGGCGGATCGCCGAGATCGGCAAAGGCTCGCGTCCGAAGGGCGTGGCAGGCAAGGCCGGCAGGCTGGCGAGCAGATCGACGTACTGGTGACGTTTTGACATGCCTATTGGTGACATAGCTATTTGACGATACCCTCGAGCATGGCGCGAAAACGCGGTTGCAGGTGCGCCAGCAAGAGTTCCGCCACCGCCTCGTCGCTGATATCAAGCTCCATCTCCTGCTCGTGCAGGCGCACCCGCAGGCCGCTTGTCTGTTCGCCGATCGAGAAGCGCACGCCCTCGCGCAGCACCTCCCGGGCCTGGGCGACCACGAAGTAGGAGAGGGTGCCTTCCTTGAGCTCTTCCGGGCGACGACGCAACTCCTCTAGTCCCAGCACGTCCCGGGGCAGCATTATTTCCACGTCCTTTTCCGCATCCAGGGGCGTATCGCTGCGGGTCCGGGCGGCAAGCTCGAGGATCAGCCGCTGCAACAGATCTTCCTGGGACAGGGTCTGGCCCACCAGCCAGCGCAGGTGATCGCGAAAGCGGTGGGTCAGGGTGGTCTGCATTTCCAGCACGCTGTCCCGGGCGGCCACCCGCAGCGCTTCCCTGGCGGAATTCTCCAAGCGCCTGGCGTCTTCTCGAGCCTGCTCGCGCAGCTCCTGGGCGTCCCGTTCCGCCTGTTCGATCATCCAGGTGGCGCGCTTTTCCGCATCGTCCACGATGCGTCGGGCCTCTTCCCGGCCCTGTTCGACGCCTTCGCCACGCAGCCGTTCGATCAGTGTCTCGACGCCGGAAGAGGCGCCTTGGGAAGCCGTTTCCGATTGACTCATAGGTTTATCTCCTCGGACTCACTGTGCCGGAATGCTGCCACCGATCACCAGAGCGAAGATGAAGGCGAACACCCCGAAGCCTTCGACGATAGCCGCCGGCGCGATGGACAGACCGAAAATCTCCGGCTTGCTCTTTGAGCTGTTGATCGCCGAGGCGCAGCAGCTACCTTGATAAACCGCGCTCAACAGCAGCGCTACTCCGGCAAGGATGCCCACGGAGAACAAGCCAGGGGAGGTCTCGACAGTGACCGGGCGTTGCAGGGTGAACATCACCACGATGCCGTAGATACTCTGGGAGGAGGGCATCGCCGAGAGCCCGATGAAACGGCCATGACCGGACTCGGTCTCGAGCAGGGCGCCGATGGCCGCCTGACCGGCGATGGCGCAGCCGATGATGCTGCCGATGGCCCCCAGGGCCATGGGCCCGTAAAGGCCCGCCCAACCCATTGCGATGATCAGTTGCTCCATAGCGTGGTCTCCGTTTTTGTGAATGCCTTGAAGGGATATCCCTCGTCCGAGATGCCCCAGTGATAGAACTCGATGAGGTTGAGCCGCAGCCCGTGCACCACGCCGCTGACCACCGCCAGCACGAAGTTCAGCGCGTGGCCGATGATCAGAATCAGTACGTAGAGCAAGATGCCGAGGCCGGGATAGGCTGCTGCCGCATCCGCGGCAAGCTGGTTGAAGGTGACCGCAAGCGACGCGCTGGCGAGCCCCAGGGCGAACAGGCGCAGATAGCTCAGCACGTCGCCGAAGGCCCGGGTTACGTCGGTCAGGGCGTAGAGACCGCCGCCGACCCGTTTGAGCAGATCCAGCGGCTCGTGGATAGGACGGGTATCCGTGAAAGCGAAGACGGCGACAAGCCCCAGGGCGAGTGCGAGGCCACCGCCAGGGATGGCGTAATACAGCATGACCCCCGCCACCAGGGCGACGATCCAGCCCAGCGGCGCCAGCATGGCGCTATGGCCCCGGTGGTGCCAGGCCACGGTGGCGTTGGCGATGACCAGGTGCGCCAGACCGATACCTATCGCCAGCTGCATCATCTGGCCGAAGTCGTTGATGTTGAGGAGCCTCAAGTGCGCAAGCCAGCTTTCCGGCGGCGGGCTCCAGCCGAAATAGCTGCCGGCCAGCACGCCATAGATCAGGGTGAAACCCACCAGAACGAACCCCAGGGTGCGCACTCGCGCTCCGGCACGGCTCTGCTTGAGGCGCTTTGAAAAAAACAGCATCGCGCCGAGCAGCAGCAGGGCGTAGCCGGCATCGGCCAGAATCATGGCGAAGAACACCGCAAAGGAGAAGAAGATCACCCGGGACGGGTCCCAGTTGCGATAGCCGGGCATCTGATAGAAACCCACGATCTCCGCGCCGCCGGCGGTACGCTCGTCGTTGTCGAGCAGGGTGGGGGGCTGATCTTTTGGGTCCACCGGCTCAATGAGCAGGGCGAGCCCTTGCTTTTCGACAAGACGCTGAACGTCCTCGAGGGCTTCTTGCGGCACCCAGCCCTGCACGGCGAAGATCGCATCATCGTCTCGAGTAAGATGCTGCGCCTGCTTCAGACTCGAGGCGTCGTCCGCCCGAGCTTGATGGCGATGCAGCAGATGGATCCAGCGGGTCAGCGCCTCGCGTTCGGCGACGGCTTCATCGAGGCGCACCACCAGGCGCTGCAGGTCCTCCCGCAGTTGCCGGCGCGGCACACTGCCGGTATGGGTGCGAGGCACCGGCAGCGCGTCCGCTGCGGGCTCTTCCTGGCTGATCACCGCGATGTAACGATTACGGTTATCGCGGTGCACCTCCTGCCAGGGAAGCTCCATGTCGGCAAGCTGACGCGCCCGGTAGTTGGGCACTTCGTAGAACCACAGGCGATATCCGGCGAGGCTTTCCAGGGGCGGAAAATCGAAATCCCCCCAGGGCTCGAGATCCTTCAGACGTCGACGGGTGAAATCGATACTGTCCTCCAGGTCTCGCATTCGGCGTTGATTGTCCAGGACGCGTTCGACGATGGCCTGATGATCGAAGTCTGGATCGTTGGGCACCTGATGACGCTTGACCGGGCAGTCGATCAGGTAGGCCAGCGCCTTGTGGGTGTCGCTGGAGGCCGCGCCAGCAGGTGTATCCTGTTTTTCCGGTCCCAGGTCGATCAAATGCATGACGCCAAGGCCCTGCAGGTCGCGCAGCGTGGCCTGCTTGCCGCCGTGGCTGCCCAGCAGGGTCATTCGACTCAGTGCCACGATACTCATGGGCGCGCTCCCTGGGCCTGCTTGCGTTTGGCGAGTTTTGCCCGCACCACCGCGGAGCGCTCGCCGTCGGCGAGATGGATACGGATGCGGCGAATGTTCTCCCGGGTACGGGGAATCAGCACCTTGTCGAACAGATTGACCCGCTGGGTGACCCGTTTGACCGCGCGCTCCAGGCGCCACAGCCGCTCCCGCTCCACCTGCAGGCGTACCGTCAGCGCCAGGGCTTCCCGCAGCACTTCCTGATAGCGGTCCAGCCAGTGGGGCGTGGTCAACGCCGGGTAGTCGGCGAGTTCGATATCGACCTCCTCGAGAGTCGGCAGATGCACACCGAGCAGGTTGTGCTCGCGCAGATGTACCTGGGTGACCCGCGCCAGGTTCTTGAGCTTCAGGCTGTCGTCACCGGCCATGGGCAGCCGGTCGCGCACCTTGGCTATCAGGGTGTCCAGCTCGGCTTCGCTCTCCTGCAGCGTCTTCCGGGCATGCAAGCGCTCGGCGATCAGCTGGCGGCGCTTGAGATCCAGGGACGGCAGCAGTCGTTGAAACTGCTGGAGCCGAGACTGCTCCCGGTGCAGGGAGGTCTTGTTGAGCGAGAGTCTTGCCACGTCGTTTCCTCAAAACGATCTGCTACGCGTCGGCCATACTTCGTTAAATCCGAGCGAAAAATGCTCATTTACCCCAGTAAACTGCGCGTTTTCGCTCGGATTTGCCTTGTCTGGCTCTAGCTCGCTAGATCGTCGGCACGTTCTCTTTTCCGCTGACTGTCTTGCACTATCAGCTTGCAGTACCAGCTTGGATTTCTTTCGCGCTCTGGCGTTTCTTGCCAGGAAAATACTTGTCGATGAGCTGCTGGCGCATGACCAGTTCCTTGGGCTCGAAGCATTCCGCCAGGGTTTCCCAGGCCAGATCCAGGGCGCGCTCCAAGGGCAGGGAAACGGATACGTCCATGAAGCGTTTCTCGAACAGATCACCGAAACGCAACAGGTTCTCGTCAAATTTAGAGAGCTCGAAGGCCATGGCGCGCTTTTGCTGGGCGTCCCGGGCGCCGGCGTAGAGGCGAATCATGGTGTTCATCAGCGCGCCGTGATCCTCCCGGGTACTCTTGCCGATCACGCGTTGCTTGAGTCGGGAAAGTGAGCCGAAGGGGTCGATCTGGCCGTTGCGTAGATAGAACTGACCCTCGGTGATATAGCCGGTGTTGTCCGGGACCGGGTGGGTGACATCGTCGCCGGGCATGGTGGTGACGGTCAGTACCGTTACCGAGCCGGCGCCGTGAAAGTCGCAGGCCTTTTCGTAGCGCCGCGCCAGCTGGGAGTAGAGGTCCCCCATATGGCCGCGATTCGACGGCACCCGTTCCATGCTGATACCGACTTCCTTCAGCGCATCGGCGAAGGCGGTCATGTCCGTGAGCAGCACCAGCACGCGCTTGCCTTCTTCCACGGCGAAACGCTCCGCTACCGCCAGGGCCATGTCCGGTATCAGCAGCCGCTCCACCACCGAGTCCGAGGCCAGGTTGGTGAACATCACCGTATGGGCGAATACCCCTGCATCGAGGAAGCGCTGACGAAAATAGTGGTAGTCATCAAAAATCAGCCCCATGCCGCCGAACACCACCACGTCCGCATCCGCGTGAATGGCGATGCGTGCAAGCAGGGCATTGTAGGGCTCGCCGGCCACGGAAAAGATGGGAATCTTCTGGCTTTCCACCAGGGTGTTGAAAACGTCGATCATCGGCACGTCGGTGCGAATCATGCGACTCGGCATCACCCGGCGCATGGGGTTGACCGAAGGTCCGCCGATATCCACCCGGCGATCCTCGGTCAGCGCCGGGCCACGATCCATGGGTTCGCCGAGGCTATTGAAGGCCCGTCCCAGCACGTTCTGGGAGCAGGTGACCTGCATCGGATGGCCGAGAAAGCGCACGGATGCCTGCGTGGTCAGCCCGGCGGTGCCGCCGAAGACCTGCAGCGAGACCACGTCGTCATCGATACGGATCACCTGGGCGAGTACCGTTTCGCCGTTTGCCTTGCGCAGGCTGGCAATGTCGCGAAAGCGGGCCGGGGTCGGCTGGTTCCCATCGCCGGTTGGCACTCGCACCCGCACGATGCCGCCCACGATGCTGAGAATGTTGCGATAGTGACTTAGAGGTTGTGACATGCCGGGCCAATAGCTCCGCTCAAGAGGGCTTTGTCTCGGCATGACGCAAACTACGTTGCCGAGGACAACGTGAACTTCGTCTGGGGGAGGGTTATATAGTTATAACTACTTTGCTAACGATCATGCTTCCCGTCTCAGTGGGGTGTCAATCAGAGACAGCGGTACTCATGAGTTGGATCAAGTTACGCACCATGATCTGTCGGAATACGCGTGTAACTCTTGCAAATGCATGAACTGAGAAGCCTCTTGCGCAAGACACCCCATGAAGTAACTCAAAAGTGACCTCTATGTTCTCGGAGCTATCTCGGAAACGCAGGCCGCCATCCGCAGAGCTGTACTGCTGGCGAAAAACAATCGATCGGATCTGGTGGTGATAGTAGCCGCTGCACGTACCACTTTATCCATCGAGGAGTATTGCTATCAGAGGTGATGACTTCAGATAGCGCGCAGGCGTTAAGGAAATGTACCATGAAGCGAGACGCTAACCCTGCAACCGTCGGCTTTATAACCACAGTGGGACTCATCCAATGATAATTTCTGCTTCCACGGATTACCGAGAGGCAGCCAAGCGCCGGCTGCCCCCCTTCCTGTTTCACTACATCGACGGTGGTTCCTACGCCGAACACACCCTGCGCCGCAACGTCGATGACCTGGCGGATATCGCCCTGCGTCAGCGGGTGCTCAACGACATGTCAGAGCTGGACCTGACGACCCGCTTCTTCGACGAGACTTTATCAATGCCCCTGGCTCTGTCGCCGGTGGGCTTGACCGGCATGTATGCCCGCCGGGGCGAGGTGCAGGCGGCCAAGGCGGCAGAGGCGAAGGGTATCCCGTTCACCATGTCCACGGTGTCCGTGTGCCCGATCGAGGAGGTCACCCCGGCGATCAAGCGACCCATGTGGTTTCAGCTCTATATTCTCAAGGACCGGGGCTTCATGAAAAACGCTCTGGAACGAGCCAAGGCCGCCGGGGTGACCACGCTGATCTTCACCGTGGACATGCCGGTGCCGGGTTCTCGCTATCGGGATGCTCACTCCGGCATGAGCGGTCCGAATGCGCCGATGCGCCGGGTGTTGCAGGCCATGACCCACCCGCACTGGGCCTGGAACGTGGGCCTACGGGGCAAGCCCCATGACCTGGGCAATATTTCTGCCTATCGCGGCAACCCGACAGGCCTTGCGGATTACATTGGCTGGCTGGGAGAGAACTTCGATCCGTCCATTTCCTGGAAGGAGCTTGAGTGGATTCGCGAGTTCTGGGACGGCCCCATGATCATCAAGGGCATTCTCGACCCGGAGGATGCCCGGGACGCGGTGTCCTTCGGCGCGGACGGGGTGGTGGTCTCCAACCACGGTGGACGCCAGCTAGACGGCACGCCCTCCACCGCTCGCGCCTTGCCGGCTATTGCGGATGCGGTGCAAGGAGAGATCAAGGTGATTGCGGACTCCGGGGTTCGCACCGGGCTGGATGTTGTGCGCATGCTGGCCCTTGGCGCCGACTGCGTCATGCTGGGGCGCGCCTATATCTATGCCTTGGCGGTGGACGGCGAGGCGGGGGTGCGCAATCTGCTGAACCTTATCGAACAGGAGATGCGGGTGGCGATGGTGCTGACCGGCGCCAGGACCATCGGCGATATCAATGCCGACCTGCTGGTACGCGAACTGAAACAGGCTGCCCAGTAAGCGAGGTCGATAAGCAAGAAGGGCAGCCTGGGCTGCCTTTTACTGTCATCATCGCCTGCTCGTTCACGCCGTAATTCCCAAGAAGGCACCGAGGCGCTTGTCCACCTGCGCCAAGGCCCGCGCGTCGAGACTGCCGAACGGCTCGCTTACTTGTCGCGTTTCACTGTTGTCACCTTGTCGAGCATAAGGAATCTATTTTATCTCATGGAAACTTCAACGCCTTCTGCCGGCACTCGTTACAGCGACGCCTGGAAGCGGCTGCAGACCGGACAGACGCTGACTCTCGATGGCGGCGTCTCCACGGAGCTGGAACGACGCGGTATCTCGATGTCCGATGAGCTCTGGTCCGGTCGGGCCATTCTCGATCACGAAGACGCGATCATCGACATGCATCGGGCCTATATCGACGCCGGGGCGGATGTCATCACCGCCAATACCTATGCCTCCTCCCGATTGATGCTGACGCCTGCGGGCCTGGTGGATCGGGTCGAGGAAATCAACCGGCGCAGCGTCGAGGCGGCGCTCGAAGCCCGGGAGCGGGCCGGTACGCCCCAGGTACTGGTGGCCGGCGCCATGTCCCACATGGTGCCTATCGCCAAGGGCAGTTATCGCGCCGCCGCTCCCGAGCCGCTCTCTTTTGAAGTCATGACCGCGGCCTTCCGCGAACTGGCAGGCATTCATAAAGCCTCCGGCGCCGATCTGCTGCTGCTGGAGATGATGTCGATCCCGGCGCGCATGGCGGCGATGTTCGATGCCTTGAGCGATACTCCGCTGCCGGTCTGGTGCGGCATGTCCGCGGCCAGGGATGAGCAGAACGGTCTATGTTCCTGGCATGAACGAACCACGTCCTTCGGCGACATCGTCGATCTGGCGGTTCAACAAGACTTCGACGTGCTGGGCATCATGCATACGAGCGCCGAGCTGATCAGCGATGCGCTCTTCATCATGGGTGAAAGGCACCAGGGCCCGCTCATGGCCTATCCGGACTCCGGCTATCTGGAAATGCCTCATTGGCGTTTCGTGGATACCATCACGCCTGAGCGCTTTGCGCAATTTGCCCGGCAATGGCACGACGCGGGAGCACAGATCGTCGGCGGCTGCTGCGGACTGGGCCCGGAGCATATCGCGGCGATATCGTCCTGACTCGACGGGCAGTGGCCCTCGCTGCGGCTCGACGACCTCAGGCCATAGCTGCAAGAATGGTGCCAGCAGAAAATTATTAACGTGATAAGGAAATCCACATGCAATCCGATAATCAGAACAGAGTCAATCGTCAGGTGCTGCTGGTCAAACGCCCGCAGGGCACGCCGACACTTGATGACTTCAAGGTGGTGGACGCCGAAGTACCCACCCCGGATGATGGTGAGATGTTGATTCAGACCCTCTATCTCTCCGTGGATCCGGGCATGCGCAGCATGATGGAAGAGGGCAAGTCCCACACCACGGCCTTCGAGCTGAACAAGCCGCTGACCGGGCGCTCCGTGGGGCGGGTGGTTGAGTCGAATCTCGAAGGCTTCGCCGAAGGCGACTATGTCTATGAGCGACTTGGCTGGCAGCACTACTCTGTCTCCGATGGCAGCCAGGCGCAGAAGGTCGATCCGGACGTGGCGCCGCTTTCCACCTATCTTGGCATCGTCGGGGTACCGGGCTTCTGCGGCTACTTTGGCATACTCGATATCGGCAAGCCGGAAAAAGGCCAGACCGTGGTGGTCTCCGGAGCCGCCGGCGCCGTGGGCATGACCGCCGGACAGATTGCCAAGATGCAGGGATGCCGCGTAGTGGGCACCGCTGGCTCTCAGGAGAAGATCGACTATCTGCGTGAGAAGCTAGGCTTCGATGCGGTCATCAACTACAAGACCGCGAAGGATTTGCAACAGACGCTAAGCGATGCCTGCCCGGACGGCATCGACGTGTACTTCGACAACGTCGGCGGCGAGATCACCCAGGCGGCAATGGCGCTGATCAACTATCACGCCCGCATCGTCGTGTGCGGGCAGACCTCCCAGTATAACGACGCCTCATCCAACAGCGGCGCCATTGCCCCGCAGCTTTTGATCAAGAACAGCGCCATGATGAAAGGCTTTGTGGTGTACGACTATCAGGACAGAAACGACGAGGCCATCGAACAGCTAGGTCAATGGATCAAGCAGGGCAAGCTGCACTACAAGGAGAACGTCGTCGATGGCCTGGACAACGCCCCTCAGGCCTTCATCGATCTGTTCTCCGGCAAGAGTTTCGGCAAGCAGCTGGTCAGACTTGCGAAGGAAGATCAACAGGTTTAGCGGCGTCTTGCGTTAAATAAAGACCGTCAACAAATACAAGAACACCATGGTGGCGAAAAAGAACACCACCAGCAGCCAGCTGATAGGGTCCACCTTGCCGGGGATTCGGTACCAGCCATCTTCCTTGGCGGCCAGGCCATGATCCCGATACATCTGCTTCTGGCCCTTGATGGTATAGGGCGAAAGCTCGCTCTGACGACCGTCCAGCAGCAGGCTGGCGCCAATGGAGATCGGTATGTTGACGATCGCGCCGATGGCGCAGTACCAGGGCCAGGCGATGTCAGTTTGCGTGGCCGCGATCCAGACCGCCACAAAGCCCGCCACGACCCCGATCAAAAGCCCGCGCTCGCTGGTGTGCCGAGAGAAGAAGCCCAGTGCGTACATGCTCAGCTTGGCGCCGACAAAATAAGAGCCGACTTTTGTCAGAAGCTGCAGCACCGATCCTTCGGTCTGAGCGAAAAGCATCGCCGGTAGAATGATCAGGATGGCCCAGCCCAGGGTGAACCAGCGCGAGGCCTTTAGATAATGGGTCGTGGGCGCGCCTTTCTTGAAGTACTTCTCGTAGAAATCCAGGTTGGTCACTGTCGCCAGGGAGTTCAACGCCGAGTCCATGCTGGAAAGAGACGCGGCAATCACGGCGGCGGTTATGACACCCACCAGACCGGGCAGGGCGCAGTCCGCGGCGAACTGCAGCACGATAGTGTTGCTGTTTTCGAACGCCCGCCCATCGTAGTAGCTGTAGAACAGCACCCCCAGCAGCAGGAACAGGAAGTAGATGAAAAAGGCGGCAAAACCCATCAACAGAAAGGACTTCTTGGCGTCGCCGATATTCTTGGCGGCAAGGGCGCGCTGCACCACCATCTGATTGGCGCCGTAAACCGTGGTGTGATAAAGCATCATGGCGATCACCCCGGACCAGACCGTTGCCTCGACGGTGGGGTCGAAGGAGAAGTCCAGGATGTTCAGCTTGCCCTGGGCCTTGAGATCCTCGAGGGTCGAGACCAGTGACTGAGGCAGACGATCCAGCAGAAAATAGAAGATGACGACGGCGCCTATCACCAAAATCACCGCCTGCACCACATCGGTCCAGATCACCGCGCTGATCCCGCCCATCAGGGTATAGACCAGGGCGATCACCGTGATGACCACAATGGCGACGTTCACGTCCACGCCGGTGATGAAGCTCAGCACGAGGGCGGTGGCATAAAGCACCGCTGCGGAAGAAAGGGTCTGGGTGGCCATGAAGATCAGCGACATGACGGCCCGGGCCTTCTTGCCGAAACGACGCTCCTGATACTCATAGATCGAGGCCACGCCGCTGTTGTAGAAGAAGGGCAAAAAGAACGTGATGACCAGAAATACCACCAGCGGGTAGTTGATCTGAATCATCATGACGCCAAGCCCGCTGCCATAGGACCAGGCCGGGCCGCCCAAAAACGACATCGCGCTGACATAGGTTGCCAGCACCGACAGGCCGATCGCCCACCAAGGAATGGTTTTTCTGCCTATATAGTAGTCCTCGGCACTCTCCACCTTTCTGCTCAGCACCCAGCCCATGATCAGATTACCGATGAGATAAACGATCAGGATCGTCCAGTTGAGTACTCCAAAGCCTTCCATTGGCATTTACCTTTTCATTGTACCCGCGGAATAGGGGTATAAGCAGTACAAAAATTATACAAAACCTGTACTAACGTACAATAAAATCGGTTATCTTGATGTACCATCTGTGAAACTTTTAGTCACCATTTTGGACGATTACTCATGACACCTACCGCGCTATTCATCGGATCGATCGGCGTACTGGCGGAAACTTCAGACATTCAGCGTCGCGCCTATAACCAGGCTTTGGAAGAAGCCGGCCTCGACTGGCACTGGGATGCGGATACTTATCGCGAGCTGCTTGCCGAGTCCGGGGGTCGCGAGCGTCTTGCGCGTCTCAGCAAGGAAAAAAACGCCAATCTCAGTGAGCATGACATCGAGAAGATTCATGCCAGAAAGACGGAGCTTGCCTGCCGGGAAATCACCGAAGGCGGTATCACGCTGCGCCCCGGGGTTGCCGACACGATCAGGCGAGCGCTGTCCCAAGGCCTCAAGCTAGCCCTGGTGACGACGACCTACCGGGTCAATATCGACGCCATCGCAACCGCTGCGGGTGAGGATCTGCCACTATCGAAATTCAGCGCAGTGCTCACTAGAGACGACTGCGATGAGACGAAGCCCGCGCCGGACATCTACCTGACGGCGCTCGATCGTCTCGGATTGGAAAGTGCCGGCGTGGTGGCCCTGGAAGATAGCGCTCCTTCAGTTCACGCAGCGAAGCAGGCGGGCCTCTACACGATCGCGACACCCGGTGAATTCACGGATCAGCAGGATTTCAGCGAGGCAGATCAGCTAAGAACATCGCTTGAAGGTCTCGAGCTGATCCTTCCGGGATAAGTGGATGGTCTCAACGCCGCGGGGCTTTCCTGACCAAAACCTGTACATGCGCGATAACTCAAAGGAATGATTTATCATGTCAAAACGCAGCATCCTTCATCTGGTTGGCTCTGCTACCGATCAATTTTATTGTGACCTGTCGCGTTTCTACGCCCACAGCTGCATTCAGGCCATCGCAGATCCCGCCCGTTATACCTTTCACATTGCCTATGTCACGCCAGATGGGAAATGGCGTTTTCCAGACTCGCTGGAGGAGTCGGATATTGCCGCCGCCAAGGCGCTGCCCTTTGCTGAAGCTGTTCACTTCTTGTCGCAACAGCAGATCGACGTTGCCTTGCCGCAGATGTTCTGCCGCTCGGGAATGACTGACTACCGATCGCTACTGAATTTGCTTGATATTCCCTATGTAGGAAATACACCCGCAGCAATGGCGCTGACCGCAGACAAGGCCAAGGCCAAGGCGGTCGTTGCCACTGCCGGGGTGGCGGTACCCGAGAGCGAGCTGCTGCGCCGTGGCGATACGCCCAGTTTCAGTCCTCCCGTGGTCGTCAAGCCAACCCAGGCCGACAATTCCCTGGGGGTGACGCTTGTCACGCATGAAAAGGACTACGATTCGGCGCTGGAAACAGCCTTTGCGGACTCGGATGAGGTCCTGGTCGAGCGCTTTATCGAGCTCGGGCGGGAAGTGCGTTGCGGCATCGTCGTGCAGCAAGGGGAGCTGGTGTGTCTACCCCTGGAAGAGTACCGCATGGATGCCGAAACGCATCCAATCCGCGCCTATTCCAGCAAGCTGAAAGAAGATGAGCAGGGGGGCCTTGCGTTTGCTGGCAAAGACAGTACGCAAACCTGGCTGGTAGACACCGATGATCCGGACGTGGCCCGAGTGTGGGAGGCGGCGAAGCAGAGCCATCTGGCCTTGGGCTGTCGTCACTACAGCCTGTTCGATTTTCGTATCGATGCCCAAGGCAAACCCTGGTTTTTAGAGGCAGGGTTGTACTGCTCATTCGCGCCCAAGAGCGTCATCCCCACCATGATGAGCGCGACCGGAACAGATGTAAGTGTGTTTTTTCAACAAGTGGTGGACGACGTGCTGGCTGGGTTGCGCTGATGCTGCCGCCTTGGCAGCCTGCGGTTCGATCATCGTCGGCGCCTTGAGTGTCTCAAGGCGCCGAATTTCACGCGGGTCGGGCGCTTCCCGCTTGCAGCCTCTGCATGCGTCCCAGCATATCCACGCCGAGCTGGCGATAAATATCCAGCAGATCGATCAGTACCCAGTTCTCCACCAGCAGGTCATCCTCGCGACGCCACCAGTCCATCACGTTCATGGTGATTTCCCGGTTCGTGGCCGGTAGCCCCAGCCAATCGCCACCGCTGTGGGTGCCGCGCATCGAAGGCACGCCGCTGGATACCGCATAGTTACCTTCTGCAAAGCGGATATCCGAGACCACGGCGCGATCGGGAAAGGCCATCACGAAGTCACGCTGGTGGCCTTGCTGAAATCCACAGATGCCTCGGGTAGTGCCGATGCCGCAGGGGCCATACCAGTTCATGTTGGGGTGCCAGAAGCGCTCGATTGCCATGGATTCCAGCGTCTGGCCGTCGAATTCCGCAAGCCCTGCGAGCATGTCATCGACCAGTGATAGCGTCTTTTTCGAGGCATCAAAGGATTGAGGCGAATGCAGCAGTCCATCCTGGGTCGCAGGGCCAGGCACGGGCAACTCGCTGCCCAGGCTCGGCGGCAGCGGATTGACCCCGGCCTGGGCCATCAACATGGGAATATCGATCAGAATCTGCGCCTCGGCCAGCCCAGAATCATCAACGCGATAGACCTCGCCAAAACGCAGGGTCGCCCGCTGATTGGTGGGGGGGATGTCCAGCCAGGGCTTGCGAAAGCTCATTTCATAGTGGCCGGTGACGCCGACCCAGGTAGCGCCTTCATCCTCGCCGGTGACCATGATGTCGTCGCGCCGGGTAATGTCGCTAAAACTTGCAAACAGCGGCGCGAAATAATGGTGAATGGCACCGTCGCGATCCTGGTTGTCGAACGGGCACGCCAGTTTAAAGCGTGCCTTCGCCGGCCAGTGCTTGGCCATGACCGCTTGCACGTCCGCACCGGAGGCAAAAAGTTCTTGCAGCCATAGCTGTACGCAATGCTTGGCGTCTTGAATTTCCATGGAGCTCCTTCGTTTCTCGAGGCGCGACTAAAGCGCTGGCTTTCAAGACGTTGAATCCCTTGGCACTGGCCGCTCGGTGTGGCTTCGAGCAAGGCTCGTCACCACTGATCGTCAGAACGTCTCAGCCCAAGATTAGCTGAGTCCATTGGAATATGCGCCGGCTGCTATTGGTCAAAGTCCGATACGATGCGCCCGGTCGGTAAAGAAGATACCGCTGGGCGATTCCATGGGTAGCGTCGCCAGCTCCTCGAAAGTTTCGGTGTCGTAGACCTTGACGTGATCGCTGTCCCGTGCGGAGATCCAGACGTTTTCGCCGCGCGGGGTGAATTCCATGTGCAGTACCGACTTGCCCGGCGACAATGACTTGATGACGTCACCACTGCGGGTATCGATGACTTGCACTACGTCGTTTTTCGGATGCGCGAAGTTGACCCATACCTGGCGCTCGTCCGGGCGGCTCATCACGAACACGGGTTGTCCATGAACCGGGATCCGCTTGACCAGCGACCAATCGTCGGTATCCGCCACCAACACTTCATGACGGCCGACCGCTGGGAAATAAGCCCGATCCCCTGCCATGGCCCAGCCTTCCAGATGCGGCATCTTGTATACGGGTAGGCGTTTCTCGCCACGACCATAGTCTGGGAGGATGCGCTCAACCCCTTTCTCGGGATGCCATAAATCGAGTAGCGCCAGACCATCCTCGCCAAACAGCCCTGCGATATAGTAGCGCCCATTGGGGCTGATCAAGGAGTCGTAAGGCTGCTTGCCGGTATTCTTGTAGCGCTGTATTTCAGGTTCGGTAGTCGTCATATCGACAGTCCATATCTCGCCGGCATCGAACAGGCTGAAAACGAAGTCATTGCCGGGAACATCCACGAGTCCCACGGTCTTGGAGCGCTGGATATCGCCATTCTCGTCTGTATAAGTGGCGGGAATATCCGCTACCAGCCGCAAGGTTTTACTCTCGAAAATCTTCACGCCCCCGGGTTCGTAGTTGGCGACCGCGACATAATTACCATCCTGGGAAATCGCCCCGCCAATACTATTGCCGGACTGGATGACCCGCTCGGTGATTTTGCTGGTAAGCAGGTCGACCTTGCTCAAGCCGCCATCGCGACCGAAGACGAAGGCATAGCGGGCGTCTCGAGAGAATTTGACCGAGGCGTGAGAAAGATCGCCGAGACCTTCGACACGATTGAAGATCTCGCGCTTGCTGGTATCGACTACAGCCAGGCTACCGGTGGCACGCTCCACCACCACGCCAAGATCACCGGTACCGCGCAACTCGGTAGTAGAGTTCAGCGACTGACAGCCGGCTAAAAGAATGAAGGCGCTGCTCAACAGTAACGGCTTGAGAGACTTGAGAGAAAATGGCAATGGCATCGATTTGTTCCGTGATTTTTTGTGGAAGGCTTGATGTGAAAAAGCGCAACGTCAAGAGAGTCAGCGTGAGATGGAATTGTCCTGCTTGAGTTGGTTCGCGATCCAGGCCGCTTCTTCTTCCGTGAGTAGATCCGACCAACCCGGCATGGCGGTATCGGGAACGCCATACAGGATGATGCCGGTAATGGCCTCGGTGCTGTAGCGCTCCATGCGCTCCGGTAGCAGTGAAGGACCGAGGCCGCCGCGCAGAGTCATGCCATGACAGGAGCCACAGTCCTGATAAAGCAGAGTATCGAGTTCGGCTTGCCGGTTCGGGTTCGGCTCTGCAACGGCGAACATGGGCAGAAGGCCAAGCATTACCAGGAAAGACCATTGGCGGTAGATCATGAAAGGTCTCGTAGCTGCAAGTATGAAAAGAAGTGTTTTCAAGGAATGTTTGCAGTGTTACATCGGCTAACCGAGTGAACCTTGACCTTGATCAATATCATCGGACATGAGGGCTGCCACGATAATCTCGGTATATGAGAGGAGTGCCAAAGACAGATGTTGATTCGAATACCACCCCTATCAATGTACCTATAAAGAGGTAGTTTGAATACATATTATGTATACAAACCAATCTCTCTGCCGGCTCTCTGTAAGGGCGGGAGACGCAACTTAACTTCTAACCTTCAATCGCCAAAAACAGCCGAACAAGATAATACCCAGGCGGCAAAAACAGATCTTAACGAGCATGAATGGAGGGGAAAGATGAAATCCACGAGGGGATATCTCAAACCGCTAGTTATTGCGGTGGCCATGGCATCGCTGGGGGCAGGGGCTGTCGCTACAGCCCAGCAGGATGCACCACAGCAGGAAGCCAAACAGGATCATAAGGGCGATCCAGCAGCGCAGAAGTACAGGGGCGCCGGTGGTTCGCCGATCCAGTCGGGTGACGTCAAGATGATGACCACGCCTGGTGCACCGGACATGAGCCAGGAGAACTTCAACAAGGCCACCGAAATTTACTTCCAGCGCTGCGCCGGTTGTCACGGCGTATTGAGAAAAGGCGCGACCGGCAAGCCATTGACGACCGATCTCACCCAGGAGAAAGGGCTCGAGTATCTCAAGGCTTTCATTGCCTATGGGTCACCAGCAGGCATGCCCAACTGGGGTACATCGGGTGACTTGACCGATGATGAAGTCGAGATGATGGCCAAGTACATCATGCACGAACCGCCGGTACCGCCGGAGTTCGGCATGGACAAGATGAAAGAGTCCTGGGAAGTCATGGTGAAGCCCGAGGAACGACCCACCGAGCAGATGAACGATCTCGAGCTCGAGAATCTGTTCTCCGTGACCCTGCGTGATTCCGGCCAGATCGCCTTGATCGATGGCGATAGCAAGGAAATCGTCAAGGTGCTGGAAACCGGCTATGCGGTGCATATCTCGCGCATGTCCGCCTCCGGTCGTTATCTGTTCGTCATCGGGCGTGACGCGGTTATCGACATGGTCGATCTGTGGATGGAAGAGCCGACCACCGTGGCCAAGCTGAAAATCGGTCTTGAAGCGCGCTCCGTGGAGACCTCCAAGTTCAAGGGCTACGAAGACGAGTACGCCATTGCCGGCGCCTACTGGCCGCCCCAGTACGTCATCATGGATGGCGAAACCCTGGAGCCGAAGAAGATCGTCAGCACCCGCGGCATGACCGTGGATGAGCAGATCTATCACCCGGAACCACGGGTAGCCGCTATCGTCGCCTCTCACGAGCACCCGGAGTTCATCGTCAACATCAAGGAGACCGGCAAGATCCAGCTGGTCAACTACGAAGACCTGGACGCGGTGAATATCGTCGAGATCGATACGGCGCGCTTCCTGCACGACGGCGGCTGGGACAGCTCCAAGCGCTATTTCCTGACGGCGGCCAACGAGTCCAACAAGATCGTGGTCATCGACTCCAAGGAGCGTGAGCTGGAAGCCATCATCGACGTGGGCAAGATTCCGCACCCGGGACGCGGCGCCAACTTCGAGGACCCGGAGCATGGTCCGGTGTGGGCGACCAGCCACTTGGGTGATAACAGCATCTCGTTGATCGGTACCGATCCGGAAGGGCACGGCGACAAGGCCTGGAAGGTAGTGCGCACGCTGGAAGGTCAGGGTGGCGGTTCGCTGTTCATCAAAACCCACCCGGAATCCAGCAACCTCTATGTCGATACCCCGCTGAACCCGGGCGAAGACCTCAGCCAGAGTGTGGCGGTCTATGACATCGACAATCTCGAGGCGGGCTATGAGGTGCTGCCTATCGCCGAGTGGGCGGAACTGGGTGAAGGACCCAAGCGCGTGGTGCAGCCGGAGTACAACAAGGCCGGTGACGAGGTGTGGTTCTCGGTGTGGAACGGCATGGAGCAGGAGTCCGCTCTGGTGGTTGTCGACGACAAGACCCGCGAGCTCAAGAAGGTCATCAAGGATGACCGCCTGGTCACACCGACCGGCAAGTTCAACGTCTATAACACGCAGCACGACGTTTACTAGGAGTGGTTTTCTGAACACTCTGTAAGGAAAGGTTCGGGGGCAGATCGAAGCGAAGGTCTTTTGCCAAGGCCGGAAAAGGCTCCATGCAATTCCGGCATTTCCGCCATCCATGGCGGTCAGATGGCAAAAGTAGCGCCCAGGGAAGGGTTCACAGCGCCTTCGCGCGGGGCCGGCCTTCCGGAGATCTGCCCGCGGACAGTTTCCTTTAATCCATGATTTTCAAGTGAGCTGTGCCAATGCCTTCACTTATCAACCAACTCGATACGCTGGATCGCCGTCTGATCGATGGTTATCAACGCGGTTTTCCTGTCTGCGAGCGTCCCTACGCGGTCATGGCCGGCGAACTGGGCTTGACCGAGAGCGAGCTCATCGCGCGTCTGGAGCGTTTGCAGACACTTGGCGTGCTGAGTCGGGTGGGGCCTGTCTTCGAACACACCAAGGCCGGCGCCAGTCTGTTGGCGGCCGTCGCGGTGCCGAAGAACGAGCAAGAGGCATATGCAGAGCTTATTAACCAGGCGCCTGGAGTGAATCATAACTATGCCCGGGAGCACGACTTCAACCTATGGTTCGTCATGACCGCCGCTGACGAGGAGCAACTCGACAAACGGCTTGATCATCTGGAAGCCGAACTTGATCGACCGCTACTTCGGCTACCGATGCTCGAGGGGTTCCATATCGATCTGAGTTTTCCCATTCCCTGGCAGGAACTCGAAAACCCATGAACCAGGTCGCTCAACTATACATGGATACCGAGGCCGAACAGCGCTTGCGAGCGCTGATCGAGAAGGGGCTGCCTTTGACGCCACGGCCCTGGCTAACCTTGGCCGAGCAGTGTGGCATGGATGAGACCGAGGTCAGGGCCACGGTTGAGCGCTGGCAGTCAGAAGGGCTGATAAAGCGCCTGGGGCTGGTGATCAAGCATCGGCCATTGGGCATCAAGGCGAATGCCATGGTGGTGTGGGACGTGCCGGACGATCAGGTCGTGGCAGTAGGTCGTCGTCTGGCCGCGGAACGTGCGGTGACCCTGTGCTACCGCCGTCCACGCCGATTGCCGGATTGGCCGTTCAACCTGTTCTGCATGATCCATGGCACCCAGCGTTCACGGGTATTAATGGAGCTTGATAGTATCGTGATGCGCCAGGAGCTTGGCGCCATTCCTCATCAGGTGCTGTTCAGTACGCATGCCTATCGTCAGCATGGTGCACGCTATATTAGCGAATGAGCCGACGAACAAGGAAAACAATTCATGTCAGCATCAACTACCAAACACGACATTGCCGAACTGGACGACATTGATCGTCAGATCATCAACCGATTACAGGATGGTTTGCCAATCGTCGAGGCGCCTTTCGCGGTAGTCGCTCAGGAACTCGGCATAGAAGAGCGAAGACTGCTTGAACGCCTGAACGACTTACGTGAAAGCGGTGTGCTCAGTCGCTTCGGCCCCATGTATCACGCAGAGCGATTGGGTGGTGGTCTGACCTTGGCCGCCATGTCCATTCCGGACATTTATTTCAATGCTGTCGCCGAACAGGTCAATGCCTTTGCCGAGGTCGCCCACAACTACCGTCGTGAGCATCGCCTCAATATGTGGTTCGTGCTGGCAACGGAGACTCCGGAGCGCATTCTTGAGGTGATCGCCGCGATCGAGAGTGCTACCGGCTATCCGGTCTACAACATGCCCAAGCAGGAAGAATTTCATGTCCGACTCTACCTGCCAGTCTGAGCCATCTACTGGCGCCGTGCTTGATGAGCAGGATCGCGCCATCGTGCTGGCGACTCAGTCCGGCTTGCCTTTGGTCTCCGATCCCTGGGCGGCGGTAGGCCAGCAGATAGGCATGAGCGCCGAGGACGTCTGCCGACGCATGCAGCGCATGCAGGAAATCGGCGTGATCCGACGCATCGCCGCAGTGCCCAATCATTACCGCCTGGGTTATGTCGCCAACGGCATGACCGTATGGGATATCGAGGATGACAAGATCGATCGGCTGGGCCGCGAGGTAGCGCGTCATCCCGGTGTCAGCCACTGCTACCGCCGCCCGCGGCACCTGCCTAAATGGCCCTACAACCTGTTCGCCATGCTGCATGGCCGCAGCCGAGAAGAGGTTGAGCGTCAAGCAGAAGAGCTTGCGGCGCTATTGGGCCATGCCAGCCGCGACCACCTTATTCTTTATAGTTCGCGTATTCTCAAGAAGACCGGACTGCGCCTGGCCGTAGACAGCCCAGAGCGCACCTGACCGAACAAGGAGACCGCCATGTTTCGCGTCACCCGTTACATCAAGACCCTGCTGGAGCCGACGCCACTCGGCCCTGCCCGCAAGCCACCGGGGCCGGTGGTGATCTGGAACCTGATCCGCCGCTGCAACCTGACCTGCAAGCACTGCTATACCACCTCGGCGGACATCGACTTTGCCGGGGAGCTGTCAACCGATGAGGCATTGACCGTTCTCGAGGATCTCAAGGGTTTTCGCGTGCCGGCGCTGATCCTCTCCGGCGGTGAGCCGCTGATGCGCCCCGATATCTTCGAGCTATCTCGTCGAGCGCGGGAATTGGGTATCTATACCGGGCTTTCCACCAACGGTACGCTGATTACCGAGGACAACATCGACGAGATCGTCGATGTCGGCTACGACTACGTTGGCATCAGCATCGATGGCCTGGAAGCCACCCACGATCTTTTCCGCCAGCGCCAGGGCGCCTTTCGCGAATCCATGCACGCCGTGGCGCTGTGCAAGGCCCATGGCATTAAGGTTGGGCTGCGCACCACCCTGACCCAGCACAACTATCAGGAACTGCCGCAAATTCTCGCCATGCTGGACGAGCACGATGTGGACAAGTTCTACCTGTCGCACCTCAACTATGGCGGGCGCGGTCATCGGCATCGCAAGCAGGATGCCTGGTACCAGATGACCCGGGACGCCATGACGATGCTGTTCGACCACTGCCTGAGCGAACTCGAGCGCGGTGTCGAGCGGGAATACGTCACCGGCAACAACGACGCCGACGGGCCTTTCCTGCTGCAGTGGGCGCAAGACCGCTTCCCCGATCAGGCAAAAACGCTGCGCCAGCGTCTGGAGCAATGGGGTGGCAACGCCTCCGGCGAAAACATTGCCAATATCGACAACCTTGGGGTGGTACATCCGGACACCTTCTGGTGGGATCATGAATTGGGCAATGTGCGGGAGAAGCCGTTTTCCGAGATCTGGCGCGATACCCAGGACCCGCTGGTATTGGGGATGCGCCAGCGCCCACGGCCGGTCAAGGGGCGCTGCGGGGAATGCCGGTATCTGGCGATCTGTAATGGCAACACCCGGGTGCGGGCCTGGAAGGTCAGCGGCGACCCTTGGGAAGAGGATCCGGGCTGCTATCTGACCAACGAAGAAATCGGCGTGCGCGGCGACGCACGACGCGTTGATGCACCCATGAGCACCATCCAGGCCGTCGAGCTTTAAGATTCAAAAAAAGAATACGATTCAGGGGAGAAAGACCATGACCACGCAAACGCGACGCTTTTGCTACCACCTCACCGAGATGCCCTTGGCCGAAGGTGAAGTCGCCATCGTCGGTGCCGGGCCGGGGGATCCGGGGCTCTTGACCCTGCGCGCCCTGTCGTTGCTGCAACAGGCCGAGTGCCTGGTGTTCGATCGGCTCGTGTCCGAAGATATTCTGGCCATGGCGCCTGAGGATGCCGAAACCTACTATGTCGGCAAGGCGTCGCGCTGTCATGCGCTCACCCAGGACGAGACCAACGCCCTGATGGTGACCCTTGCGCGCCAGGGCAAGCGGGTAGTGCGTCTGAAAGGCGGCGACCCTTTCATTTTCGGGCGTGGCGGCGAGGAGGCAGAATATCTCATCAACCACGGCATAACGTTTCGTGTTGTGCCGGGCATCACCTCGGCGTCTGGCTGCTCGACCTACGCCGGTTTTCCGCTGACGCATCGCGACTTTGCCCAGAGCGTGACCTTCGTTACCGGCCACTGCAAGGGCGACGATTGCCTGGCGCTCAACTGGCAAGCCCTTGCAGCGGCGCACCAGACCGTGGTGTTCTACATGGGTCTGGCCAACGCTGCGCTGATCAGTCAAGAAATGCAGCGCCATGGCCTGCCCGGCAGCCATCCGGTGGCCATCGTGGAGCGGGGCACCACCGCCGAGCAGCGCCAGACGTTGACCACGCTGGAGGAACTCGTGGCA
Source organism: uncultured Halomonas sp. (assembly GCF_947500835.1). Lineage (GTDB taxonomy): Bacteria > Pseudomonadota > Gammaproteobacteria > Pseudomonadales > Halomonadaceae > Modicisalibacter. The sequence continues at coordinate 217,394 of NZ_CANMTQ010000005.1, read as the reverse complement.
ACCATCGAACGGGAAGGCTTCAAGCCCCCGGCGTTGATCGTGGTCGGCGAAGTGGTGCGCTTGGCGGATACCCTGGCAGTGGTTCAGTCCCAGGCAGTGCATGCCGAGACTCATGAGGTGCTGGGAGCCGTTGCATGGTAAAGCGTGGTGTCATTCAAGCACTCACGCTGAGTGCGCTGCTATTGAACTGGCCAGCGCTGGCAGAGCAGGCCGATCCCGAAGCGCTTTACCAGACCCACTGTGCCAGCTGTCACGGCGTCGACCGGCTGGGCGGCATGGGGCCAGCATTGCTGCCCGGCAATCTATCGCGGCTCAAGCAGGACGAGGCCATCTCGGTGATTCGAGAAGGGCGCCCGGCCACCCAGATGATGGGGTTCGACGACGTGTTGACCCCAGCCGAAAGCGAAGCCGTGGCGGAGTGGATCTATACGCCGCCGGATGCGCCGCCGACCTGGACCATGGCGGATATCAAGCAGAGCCATGAGGTATTGCATCCATTTGGCAACCTGCCGGACGAGCCAACCTTCGATGCCGATCCGCTAAACCTGTTCCTGGTAGTGGAAACCGGCGATCATCATGTGAGCCTGCTTGATGGCGATACCTTCGAGCGCATCGACCGCTTCCCCAGCCGTTTTGCCCTGCACGGCGGGCCCAAGTACACGCCGGACGGGCGCTATGTATTCTTCGGCTCCCGGGACGGTTGGATCAGCAAGTACGACATCTACAACCAGAGAATGGTCGCGGAGATACGCGCCGGCATCAACATGCGCAATATCGCGGTCTCCGGGGATGGCCGTTACGTGATGGCCGCCAACTACCTGCCGCACAGCCTGGTACTGTTCGACGCTCACGATCTGGCTCCGATGAAGGTCTATCCGGCGAAAGGCGAGAGCGGCGACACTTCCCGGGTAAGCGCTGTCTATGCCGCTCCGCCCCGGGGCAGCTTCATTGCCGCCTTGAAGGACATCAAGGAGGTCTGGGAAATCCCCTGGCCAATACCGACCTCGCCGGTGGTTTCCACGGGCCACATGAAAGAACCCATCGAGGCGCTGCGCAGCCATGACACTGCCAATTTCGATGTGCGTCGCATCACCGTGCCGGACTATCTCGACGATTTCTTCTTCGATCCGGAGTATCGCCATGTCATCGGCGCCGCTCGGGGCGGCAAGGGCGCCATGGTGATCGATCTCGACAGTGGCAATAAAGTTGCCGACTTGCCTTTGGCCGGCATGCCGCACTTGGGCTCTGGCGTCAGTTGGATGCTGGACGAGCGTCGGGTAATGGCGATCCCGCACCTGACCAAGGGCGCGGTGTCGATCATCGACATGCAGGACTGGTCGCTGATCAAGACCCTTGAAACCGCCGGGCCGGGCTTCTTCATGCGCAGCCACGAAAATTCGCCCTATGCCTGGGTAGACGTGTTCTTCGGCCCCAACAGCGACAAGGTGCATGTGATCGACAAGCAGAGCCTCGAGATCGTCGAAACGCTGACACCGGCACCGGGCAAGATCGCCGCCCACGTCGAGTTCGATCGCTATGGCGAGAAATTGCTACTCAGCCTTTGGGATAGGGATGGCGCGGTAATCGTCTACGATGCCAAGACGCTGGAAGAACTCGAACGCATTCCCATGGACAAGCCCTCGGGCAAGTACAACGTGTGGAACAAGACGCGCTATGAGGAGGGGACGAGTCACTAGCCGTGGCTCAGCTCTATTGAGTAGCATCAGCAAGTGCCGGGGATAGACACGCCTCGGCGCTTGTCAGGTATAATAAGATGTATGTAAAAAGCATTTTAAAGCCGCCCGTCGAGATTCGCCATGAACGAAAGAAGCCTCCCCCGATCTTCTCAACTGACTTGCCTCATGCCTTTGTGGCGCCTGGCGTTTCGGCCGCTGTTCCTGCTAGGAGCATTGTTCAGCCTGCTGGCCATGCTGGTGTGGGGCGGCTTCTGGCATGGTGTGATGCTGCTTGAACCCGTGGGCGGCATGATCTGGTGGCATCAACACGAAATGCTGTTCGGTTTCGTGATCGCCATCGTCAGCGGCTTTCTGCTCACCGCGGTGCAGAACTGGACCGGCCAGCCAAGCATCAAGGGTTGGCCGCTACTGGGTCTTGTCACGCTATGGCTCGCGGGGCGCCTGTTGTTGGCTTTCCCGAAGGCACTGGGAGATCTCGATCCGCTGGTGATCGCCCTGGTCGATCTAGCGTTCCTGCCGGTGGTGGCGGCAATCATGGCGCGTCTGGTGATCCGCGTGAAGCAGTGGCGCAATCTGGTTTTCCTGCCGGTGCTGACGCTGCTGTTCGTTGCCAATGCATTGATGCATACCGGCGTCTTGCGGGGCAACGGGGAGTTGATACGCCAGGGTGCTTATCTCGCAGTGCTGCTGATCAGCTTGTTGATCGTCATTCTCGGTGGTCGCGTCATTCCGTTCTTTACCTCCCTGCGCTTGAAGCGTCCGAAGCCTCAGCCATTCCCGGCGCTGGAAAAGCTCGCTATTGGCAGCGTTGCGGCGTTAGTCGTGATTCTATTGCTGGCAGTGGTGGGGCTGGATCTTCCGGCGATCGTTACTGCCGTCATCGCCTTGCTGGCCGGTGGCGCCAATCTCTGGCGTCTGGCGCGCTGGGAAGGGTGGCGGGCCCTGCATGAGCCGCTGCTGTGGGGGCTTCATGTCAGCTATGGCTTCGTGGCACTGGGATTTCTGATGTTCGGGCTTTTCTATCTAGAATTGCTGCCCGCAACTCTTGCGATCCACGCCCTGACCGTGGGCGGTATGAGCACCATGATCCTGGCCATGATTTCCCGAGTCGCTCTGGGTCATACCGGCCGGCCAATCGAAACCCTGCCCGGCATCGGCCTGGCTCTTGGCCTGATGCTGGCCGCCGCGTTCTTCCGCGCTCTGGTCCCTGCGTTATGGCCCCAGGCCACCCACTGGATGCTGAGCCTGAGTATTCTGCTGTGGTGTCTGGCCTATGGGGTGTTCCTGATGCTTTATACCAAACCGTTATTGACAGCTCGATTGGATGGCAAGGATGGGTAGGACGCGTTGCCGTATTGCTGATTCTTGCCATCAAAATCGCGATCCTCACGTCAAGGATTGCTCATTTTGATCTCGTAAAAGGAGAAGATCATGGAAGATAGATCACCAGCCGACTGGAATCCCCGGTCCCAGGAAATTCTCGACGATCAGATCAAGGCCTACGATGAGATGCGCAAGCGTTGCCCCGTCGCTTATAGCGACTATCTCCAGTGGTCGCTTTTCCGACACGAAGATGTGATGCAGGCACTCATGGATCACGAGACGTTCAGCAATGCCGCCTCGCGTCATCTTTCCGTCCCCAATGCCATGGACCCGCCGGAACACACGCCGTATCGGCGCATCGTCGAAAAGTACTTCACGCAAGAACACATCCGTGAGTTCGAGCCGATATGTCGGGCCAACACGGCGGCACTGTTCGATGACCTGCCCCGCGACGGTGAAGTGGAGGTGATGGACACTTTTGCCCAACCCTTTGCCGTGCGCAACCAATGCGCCTTCATGGGCTGGCCGGACAGCCTGCGTGAACCGCTGCGTCAATGGATTGGCAAGAACCAACGGGCTACGCGGGCCGGTGATCGCCAGGCTATGGCCGAGATTGCCTTGGAGTTTGATGGCTATATCCGGGAGCAGCTCACCGTTCGTCGCGATGCCGGACAAGCGGCCACGGCGGATGCTACCACCCGCCTGCTGCAGGAAACGGTCAATGGCCAGCCGCTGAGCGATGAAGAAATTGTCAGTATCATTCGTAACTGGACCGTGGGTGAATTGGGGACCATTGCCGCTAGCGTCGGCATCCTGACTCACTACCTGGCGGAACATCCCGAATTGCAGGATGCGCTTCGCCAAGGGCGGGAGAACCTCTCGGAGGCCATCGATGAAATCCTGCGCATTCATGCACCGCTGATTTCCAATCGTCGTATCACGACACAAGCGGTGACGATCGGCGATCGCGAGATACCCGCCGGGGAGCGGCTTTCGCTGATCTGGGCCTCCGCCAATCGCGATGAAGCGGTCTTCGGCGATCCGGATGAATTTCAGCCTCAGCGTAACCGTGACAATAACCTGCTATATGGCGCCGGTGTGCATGTCTGCCCCGGTGAGCCTCTGGCCAGGCTGGAGCTGGAGGTGTTCATGGAAACCCTGTTGGCGAAGACCCGGCATATCGAACTAACACCCGATGCGACACCGGAGCGCGCGCAATACCCGGCTAGCGGTTTTGCTTCGCTTTACGTGCGAATGCAGCGCGACTGAGTAGCGGCTACCTGGCTTCACTGGATCGATGCCACGACATTGAGTCGCGTCAAGGCAGTTTCCCCCAAAACGCCTAGGCTCTAGTGGTTGGACACTTCAAGTATCAGCCATGTAACGACTCAGGAGAATGTCATGTTTGCTCTGAAGGATCAGGTAGCGGTCGTGACCGGTGGCGCCAAGGGGATCGGCAAGGGAATTGCCGGCGTGCTGGTCAGGGCGGGTGCGCAGGTGGTGATCGCCGATATCGATGAAGAGGCCGGCAAGTCGACCGCAGAAGCACTGGGGGCGACGTTTGAATCGCTGGACGTGACCGACCGGGAGGCTTGTCAGCGGGTGGTGGAGACGGTAGAGAAACGTCACGGTCGCCTGGATATTCTCTGCTCCAATACCGGCATCTTTCCCCAGGCCACGGTGGAGGAGATGACCCCGGAAGACTGGGAGCAGATGATCGCGGTGAACCTTCGTGGCACTTTTTTCATGGTGCAGGCGGTGCTTCCCGCCATGCGCAAGCGCAGCTATGGCCGCATCGTGATCACGTCCTCCATTACTGGCGCCATCACCGGCTACCCCGGCTGGGCTCACTATGGTGCCAGCAAGGCGGGACAACTCGGCTTCATGCGCTCCGCGGCACTCGAGTGCGCCAAGCAAGGCATCACAATCAACGCGGTGATGCCAGGCAATATCCGCACGGAAGGGCTGGAGGCCCAAGGCGAAAGCTATCTGAAGGAGATGGCGGCCTCGGTGCCCACGAAGACGCTGGGTGAGCCAGAAGACATCGGTCACGCCGCCTGCTTTCTGGCATCAGCGGAAGCCCGCTTCATCACCGGGCAGACAATAATCGTCGACGGCGGCCAGATTCTGCCGGAATCCTTCGAAGCGGTGCTGTAAGCCTGTTGGGCGTTCATCCAGGGCGGCTGAACAGCCGCCCTGGCGATGCGAATGCGGTCACTCAATTCCCGGGTATTGATCAAGGTCAAAAAATAATTAAATACGAATAATAATAATTGCTATTCAGTAGGCTGGCATTTAAGCTGATCCGGAAATGATCCCGACTGCACCAAGGAACCCATCATGCACAAGCTTTTACTGGCCATGCTTTGCACAAGCCTACTGGCTACCGCCGCCCACGCCGATGATCGTCCCGAACATTTCGAAGGCCAGACCGCCAACACCTTGAAAGAGGCAGTGAGCAATGCCTCTGAAGCAAATGCTCAGCTGGCTAAGCTGCTTGATCAAGACGACTTGACCAATGACGACTTCGCTACCATCCATGAGCTGACCTATACCCTGGAAAACGCGCTGGAAAAGATCGAAGACGAGCTCGATGTCATTGCCGATGATCTGGAAGAAGTGCATCAGGGCTCCGAAGCCCTTGACCAGGAGCGCGTGCGTACACATGGCACCAGCTATCTCGAGGCTGCGCGGACGCTGATAAAATAGCGTTCAGCGGGGTGTCCATTCGATCAGTGCCCAGCATAACGGGGCACCTCCCTCGATGGCGCGCTGGGGATCAGCGTCATACCAGACCTTGAGCCGCGCGGTTTCCTCAGCGCTTAGCTCGCCCAGCGACCAGCTAACGCGCCGGGCGAACTCCTCGAAATCCCGGGTGCCGGCAAGACGGCTGGGCACCTCGATATAACTCAATCGCGGATGAATACCCTGAGCATGGAGCAGGTTGACGGTATAGATATAGTCGGGGACAGAGGTTCGTTGACGCCCCAGCAGCGTGATGAGCTGCGTATCGATGAAGTCACCGCCCACTAGCTGGGTCATGTAGACCCGCTGGCGAGCATGGGCATTGAGCTTGGCGAGAGCGTCGGCCAGGTCGGCCACCATGCCGGAGCGCGAGGCCACCACGATGTCGCATACCGGCACGTCACGCCAGTCGTCCTCCCAGGCGCGCAGCAACGGCGTGACGTTGCCGTGGCCGAGACGCTGGGCATTGTGCTCGAGCTGTTCGAGCATTCCTGGGCTGTAATCCATGCCGATGACGTGTTCGAGCCGATCGGCCAGCAGCAGGGCGATGGTGCCTGGGCCGCAGCCCACGTCCAGCAGGCTGCGACTGCCAGTCAAGTCCATTCGCGAGATAAAGGTCTCGGCGTAGGCGCCGCCAAGTGGCTTGCGTCCCAGCGACTCTGCTCGAGCGTCCCAGTCACTGGACTGCTTGGGTCGGCGCTTTGTTTGCGCCATGTGCTGACAATAGAGAGTAGCGAAATCGATGTCATCAATTGTCATGGCTAGCCATTGATCATGTATTTATTCATTGGTTGCCTCATCAGTCGCTTGTAATACTGGGGCGCTGTAGGTCGGCGTGTCGGCGAACGGGGGTGGCGGGTTCCACTGCTGCAACCCGTAAAAGACACCGAAGATGATGATGACGATCAGCAGCACCCAGATCCAGGTAGGGGTCGGCGCCGGGGTCTCCGCCCGGGAGGGTTCCCAGTAGGTCTCGCTGGCGCCTCCATAGGAGTTGACCAGGATCGGAATCCTGCCTTCCAGCACATCGTTGTTGCTGAGACCGTTGATGGCAATACCGGGACCGTTGCGCACGTTGAAAGCGATGTGCCTGACGCCTTTTTGGCCGCCGGCGTCATAGGCTTCGATGCGCAGGGTATGCGGTCCATCCTCGAGTACCGTGGTATCCAGTTGGAAGCGCACCGGAGAGCGATGGCTGATGATCGGCTCCACGCCGTCATCCAGGAAGATATCGGTGCGTGTCTGATCGCTGGGGCTCTGCTTGAGAGAGTCTTGATTGAGATGATTTTGATTTAGAGAGCTCTGATTGCTCATGGCCTGTCCTCACCGTCATCCTTCAGGATACGCCGCTTGATATGCCGGTCCTGCCGTTCGCCGGGTTTTACAAAGCACTTGATACAGTAGATTGTGACGAGCAGCACGATGATGCCTCCTACAACGACCAGCAACTTGTCCACTAGACCGATCCGGTCGACGAACTCGGCGGCCTGGGCCCCTGGCGTTAGCAGGTTGGTTGTCATCAGCATGATAAGAAATGCACCGCGCATCATTCTGCTCCTGCCTCGCGTCGACCGGCGACATCCTCTGCGGTCACCGTGGGTGCGTCGTTGCCCCAGCTTGTGCGCTCGTGATTGACGATGGCGGCAACCTGGTCATCGTCGAGCTGATCAGCGAAGCCGGGCATAGGCGAAGCGTACTCGGTGCCGTCGATGGTCCTGCCCTGGGCACCGTTCAGGATGGTGTCGATGTGTTCGCCAGGATCATCCGCCAGTACCACCGCATTCCCCACCAGAGGCGGGAAGGTGCCCGGCAGACCCTCGCCGTTGGCCTGATGACAGCTGGCGCAGGTATTGGCGTAAAGCGATGCACCCTTGGCATCGGCTTTCTCCTCATCTCCCCCTGCCGATGCGTCACTGTCCCGGCTCGTTTCGGTTGACGCGGTCTGAGTCGTGCCGCTAGCGCCTTCGATGGGGATCTGGCGCAGGGCAAGCAGATAGGCCACCAGCGCCTGACCTTGCTCGGTGGGCACGACCTTGCCGCCTTCCGGCGCATAGGCTTCGGGGATAGTCACCACCGGCGCATCGCCTTCGGCACCGGTGGCCGGTTCGAAGAGCCAGGGGTAGGCCGGCATGATCGACTCCTTGACCACCGCACGGGGATTGTAGAGATGCAGGTATTGCCAGGTTTCGCTGGATTGCCGGGCGCCGATGTTGGAAAGATCCGGGCCGGTACGCGCGCTGCCCAGCACCGCCGGCGAGTAGGGGCGCCAGACATCCATGGGGCCGAGCAGGGCATAGTCCGCCGCGGCAGTAGGCCGCCCCCAAGGGCTATCCATCGGCAGCGGTCGCACCTGCTGGGTATGGCAGGCCACGCAGCCTTCGGCGATATACACCTCGAGCCCTCGCTGCTCGATATCCGACAATGGCTTGGCCTCAGGCAGTGGCTCGGTATTGCGCTGCATCCACTGGGCCGGGAGGATGGCGATGATAAAGGCGAGGCCGATGAAGCCGAAGAAAATCGTGCCCAGCAGTAGCCAATGGTTGCGATGGAAGTTCATGCCATCGCCTCCTGCGCCGCCAGCTCCTGTGGTAGATCACGGCGAGCCGGGCGCATGCACCAGAGGTTATAGGCGAAGATCAGGTGCGACAGGAACATCAGGCCGCCACCCAGGGCGCGCCATAGCCAGAAGGGTGCCATCATCGTCACGGATTCGATGAAGGCGTCGCCGGCCATCCAGCTCATGCCCTGCATTGTGCCGCCGATCATCAAGGCAATGGTGTAAATGGCCACCCCGACGAAGGCAAACCAGAAGTGCACACCGGCCAGAAAATGCGACGGCTCACGCCCGGTCAGACGCGGCACGAGGCCGTAGATGCCGCCCCAGATCAAGAAGACGACGAAGCCGTACATGGTCAGATGCGAGTGAGCAACGGTGAAGTTGGTGAAATGCCAGACCCGGTTCAGGCTGCGAAACGCCTCGAAGGTGCCCTGCAGGGAGAACAGGAAGTAGGCGATCACCCCGACCAGGATGAAGGGCAGGCTATAGCTGCGCGCCACGGTGTGGAAGCTACCCTTCATGGTCATCAGGAAATTGCCGGTGCCCGCGGCGAGGGTAACGATCATGCCTACGCTGAAGATGATCGCCACGGTCTGCAGCCACCAGGGAGTCGGCGCGAAAATGAAGTGATGGGCGCCGATCATGCTGTAGAAGACCATCTGGGTCCAGAATGCCAGCACGCCTAGGGAATAGGAGTAGATCGGCTTGTTGAGCAGTTTCGGCAGGAAATAGTAGGTCAGCCCCAACACCATGGGCGTGAACCACATGCCCACGCCCATGTGCATGTAGAAGCCCTGGATCACGGTCTCGCTGATGCCGGTTTGCTGATAGACAGGTACGTAGGCGATCACCATCAACGCCACCGTCCACAGAAAGCCGCCCATGATGTACCAGTTGGAGATGTAGATTTCCTCGATGGCGCGACCGACGATGGTGCGAATCATGTTGTAGGTCACCAGTATCACGCCCAGCGCAAAGACCCCCTGCACCGGCCAGATGTATTCGCGATACTCCTGACCACCGTTGTTGACACCGGCCATCAATAGCAGATCGCCGACCAGCACGGCGGCGTTGATCAGGCCCAGGCTCACCCAGGCCAGCGGCAGGCTGTGCAGACGCCGACGGCTGGTCTTGGGCACCACATAGAGGGCCAACGCGATCATGGCCAGGGAGGCCCAGCCCCAGAACACGGTATTGGTGTGCACCGGGCGCAAGCGGCCATAGGACAGCCAGGCGATATGGTCGATATCGGGGGTGGCGAACTTGAGTCCCAGGTAGGCGCCGATCAGGGTTCCCACCAGCAGCCAGAAGGTCGCGCTACCCAGATAGACATAGATGAGGCGGGTCGAGGCCGTATCCCGATCCGCGGCGACCTCGACCGCCGCCTTGGTGACGATCGCGGAGCGACTCGCTGGCAGTAAGGAGGCAGGATTTACCATCTGACACACCTCGCTAAAACGGTGATAAGGGGTTTTTCAAATGCTTCTTTATGGACCCATCTTGATATCCAGATGCGTAACGCTATAACGCCGTCCCTGGCGCTTCTGCTTAGTCGTTTTTCCAGTAATCGTTGGCTGCGGCTACAGTCTGAAAGTGGAGGGCGATCACCTGTGAGGCGGCGATCAGGCTATCCGGATCGTGAGCGTAGGCACCACGCAACGCTTTGCGCACGCTGGTATCCGGCTGGGTGGTGCCGACACCTTTCTGGGAAAGCGTTACTGCCAGAGCAAATCCTTCCTGGGGCGTGTCCGTGATCAGGCTCGGCAACCAGGTGTCGCTGCTTTTACTCTGCATCGTTTCTTCTTCGGCCAGAGCTGAACTCCCCAGGCCCAGGCTGAAAAATATCGCCATTAGGACAACCGATGGCATCTTGCCGTTTTTCCTCATGGATAAAACAGGCCGTACTAGTCGGGTCATGAATTGCACTCCCTTTTATGAAGTATTTTTTATGCATGTTTAAAGGTAGCAGTAGATTCACAGGACGCAAGTTGGTTCATGCACTACTAGTAGTTCATGGCGCAACGTCATCTCATTGAATTGAATCAGGCCTTGTCGTGACGTCTTCGATGCCAAGCGAACGCTACATCCCGTGCCTGCTGAAGCCCACGACAGTAGGTCAGCATTTCCCGGGTCTTGCGAATACCGCCGCGACGCAGCTTGACGATGATCCTCGCCGGCAAGCCCACCAGAATCAGTGCTATGCCCTCGCGATGCATCTCATCGATCAAGGAGCGAAGAGCGACGATGGCGGTGCCGTCCATGCTGGGCACGTCATGCATGTCGATGATGATGATCTGGACCTTGGGATCTATCGTATGCAGCGAAGTAAGGGCCTTTTCGGCGGCGCCGAAGAACAAGGGGCCATTGATGTTGTAGACCGCCACTTCGGCGGGAAGCCCGTCGATGCCTGGATGGCTGTCGCTATCGAGGCGATCTGTTCGAGTGAGCAGCGCCATGCGACGAATAAACAACGCCGCCGCCAGCCCGATCCCCACCGCCACCGCCAGCACCATGTCGAAAAACACCGTCAGTCCGAAACAGATGACAAGAATGGCCACATCGCCCGGAGGCGCGGAGCGCATGGTGTGCAGAAAGCGCCGGGCTTCGCTCATGTTCCAGGCGATGATGAACAGCAGTGCCGCCAAGGCGGACATGGGGACCAGACCCAGCAGACCTGCAAGAGCGACTACCGCCAGCAGTACCACTCCCGCATGAATCACGGCCGCGATGGGTGAACGGGCGCCGCTGCGAATGTTGGTCGCGGTGCGGGCCAGGGCGGCGGTGGCGGTAATGCCGCCGAACAGAGGCGCGATGATGTTACCGATTCCCTGGCCGATCAGTTCCGCGTTGGGGTCGTGCTTGGTCTTGGTCTTGGCCAGTCCGTCGGCGACCACTGCGCACAGCAGTGATTCGATGGCGCCGAGCATGGCGATTGCAATGGCCGGACCCATCAGCGCCCGTATCAGGTCGAAACTCAGTTCCAGAGGCGCCCCATCGGCTCCTGGCAACAGCCAGGGGGCCATGAAGCTCGGTGCAATCGGCGGAATGCCATTGCCTGTTTCGCCATTGATTTCCCAGGTAAAGCGCGACGCCACCGTCTCTACCTCGATACCTGTGCTACCGAACCACTGGTTGATCACGTAGGCGGCGACAGCGCCGAACACTAAGCCTACCAAGGGCGCAGGAACAGGGATGTTCAAGCGTGGCCAAAGCAGCATGACGGCCAGGGTAAGCGCGCCAATACCCAGTTCAAACGGATTCAAGGTGGGCAACGAGGCGAAAATCGCCATCAGGTTCTCGACGAAGTGCTCGCCAAGGCCGTCCATGGTCAAGCCCAGGAAATCAGGAATCTGCAGTACTGCGATGACCACTGCGATACCTGCCGTAAAACCCAGCACTACCGGGTAGGGCACGAACTCGATGAGCCGGCCCATGCGTCCAATGCCCATGGCTACCAGAATGACGCCAGCCATCATGGAGGCAATCAGCAGTCCGCCCAGACCGTATTGAGCAACGATGGGAAATAGAATGGCGACGAAGGCGGCCGTTGGTCCGGAGACGTTGAAGCGTGCGCCGCCGGTCAGGGCAATGAAGAAACCCGCAATAATGGCTGTATATAGCCCGTGCTGGGGAGGCACTCCAGTGGCAATGGCCAGCGCCATCGACAATGGCACCGCCAGGATACCGATAGTCAGACCTGCCATCGCATCCTTGCGCAGATCGGCCAGACCGTAGCCTTCCCGCCAGGCAGAACGCATGCCGGTCGCCATGGCCGGGATCTTCCATGAAACGTTCTCGTTGGCCATTGCTGACTCCTCACAGTGAAATAACAGAATACCTGTGCATAGTAGCCTGTAAACGGGCTGCGACAACGTGCCGAGTGGACAGGGTCGGTCTCATCCTGGGTACAATAAGAGGCATATAAAAAGCATCATTAAATGCAATCAACCCTGAGGATTTTTTATGTTGACTCAAGATCAGGAGCAAGTGATCGATGCTACTGCACCACTGGTAGCAGAACATCTCGAGACGATTGCTCAGCGCATGTACGTCTTGATGTTCGATCGTTATCCGGAAGTGAAACCACTATTCAATCAAGCCCACCAGGCGGATGGCGGGCAGCCCCAGGTATTGGCCGGCGCGGTACTGGCCTATGTGCAATTGCGCAAGGAGCCGGAGAAGGTCAAGGAGACGATGGCGACGGTAGTCGAGAAGCACGTTTCGCTGGATATTCGCCCCGATCAATATCCTATCGTCGGCGAATGCCTGATGGCGGCGGTCGCCGAGGTGCTGGGTGATGCGGTAACCCCTGAAGTCGCCGATGCCTGGACCGCGCTCTACAATGAGCTGGCGGAATTGCTGATCGAGCAGGAAGATCAGCGCTATCGTGAATTTGCCGAGCGCAAGGGCGGTTGGCGTGGCAAACGACCCTTTCGTATTGCCGAGAAGACACCGGAAAGCGCTGTCATTACCTCCTTCGTACTGGCGCCCCAGGATGGCGGACCGGTAGCAGATTACCAGCCGGGGCAATTCATTGGAGTGCGTCTCGTCATTGACGGTGAGCCGGTTTATCGCCATTACAGTCTATCCGGCTTTCCCAACGGCGAAACCTACCGGCTCTCCATCAAGCGCGAGCTGCAGGGTCAGGCGAGCCGCCACTTTCACGACACCCTTCAAGTGGGCGATACCCTGGAGCTACTACCGCCCGCTGGAGAACTGGTGCTTGATGAAGGTCGATCACCGGTGATGCTACTCAGCGGGGGAGTAGGTCAGACACCGATGCTGTCACTGGCGCGCAGTGCGCTGGAAAAAGGCCGCCAGGTCATCTATCTGCATGCCGCTCAGGAGCGCGATCAGCACGCCTTTGGCAGTGAACTCAAGGAACTGAAAGACGAATATCCCCAGCTACTGACCAGCGTGATCCTGTACGAGCGGGGAATGGAAAACGAGAAAGTGGTGCGAATCGGGCGCATCGATCGCGACCTGATCGCCGAGTATTTGCCCAAGGGCGACGTACAGTGCTACTTCGTCGGCCCCCAGGGCTTCATGAGCATGGTGGATCAGGCCCTGGATGCCCTGAACGTTCCTTCCGAGAGCCGTCATTATGAGCATTTCGGGCCGTCTCAGCCCTTGAGCGTGGCCTCCTGACGCAATACTCGCATCATTTTTCTCTGGCCTGCCCTGATGGTGGGCCAAGTATTCTTGCGACATCGAGAAGCTTTTTCGTTCGCGCGCTCCAGACGGTATGCTATGACCTTGTGACCATACAGGATGCTACCCGAACCGAATGAAAACCCCGAAACGTTTACAACCGCTGCTCGATGACGGCTTCATCGACGAAGTGCTCAGACCCTTGATGAGTGGTAAGGAAGCCGCGGTCTATGTGGTCAAGGCTCAAGACCAGTTGCGCTGCGCCAAGGTGTACAAGGAAGCCAGCAAGCGCAGCTTTCACAATCAGGCCGAGTATCAAGAAGGACGCAAGGTGCGTAACAGCCGCCAGGCCCGGGCCATGCAGAAGCGCACTCGCTTTGGCCGCCGCGAGCAGGAAGAAGCCTGGCAGAATGCCGAGGTAGATGCCCTGTACCGGCTGGCAGCTGCGGACGTGCGCGTACCCAAGCCCCATGGCTTCGTCGATGGCGTGCTGCTCATGGATCTGATTCTCGATGGCGACGGTGACGTCGCACCACGCCTCAACGACGTCGAACTCACCGCTGCGGAGGCGAGGGATTATCATCAGGTGATGATGCGGGAAATCGTCAAGATGCTCAGCGCCGGTCTGATTCACGGCGATCTATCGGAATACAACGTGTTGTTGGCGCCGGAAGGTCCGATCATCATCGATCTGCCCCAGGCCGTCGACGCCGCCGCCAATAACAACGCCGAGCGCATGCTGACCCGAGACGTGGATAACATGACACGCTACTTCGGCCGTTTCGCTCCGGAGCTGCTATCCATTGATTATGCTGGCGAGATCTGGTCACTGTTCCAATTGGGCAACTTGAGCCCTGAGGCACCCTTGACCGGCACCTTCAAGCGCAGCGAGAAAAGCGCTGACCTTGCGGGAGTGATGCGAGAGATTGACGCTGCCCTGGAAGAGCAGGCCCGTAGAGCAGGCGGCGACGATGATGGAGAGCAGGGCGATTCGGAGGAGCCGGAGGATGAATGGCAGAATCGCTGAGGTAGCCAAGTGAATCATCGTTTTCTGTGTCTTCTCATTACGGGCGCGTTGTTGAGCGGTGTCACCGCGTTTCAGGCCAGTGCGGAGCAGGCGGCCCGTTGCGAGGCCAGCGATACCCAGAAAGCCTGGCTCGAACGTGTCAACGACGCTCGCGCCCAGCCTCGCCAGTGCGGTGATCAACGCTTCGAAGCGGTCAAGCCACTGACCTGGAATTGCAAGCTCGAAGCGGCGGCCAAGGCTCATTCGAGCAACATGGCGCAAAACAGCTTCTTCAGTCATACCGGGCCGGACGGCGACCGTGTAGGTCAGCGTGTGACCGCCGAAGGCTATACCTGGCGGGCGGTCGGAGAGAACATCGCCGCCGGCCAGAAGTCCGGCGACGCGGTTATCGAAGGCTGGCTCGAAAGTGCAGGCCACTGCGCCAACATCATGAAAAAGACGTTCACCGACATGGGCATGGGCCGGGTAGAGGCGCCGGATTCACGATATTCGCCTTACTGGACCCAGGTGTTCGGTCGGCCACGATAAGCGTGTTCGGTTGGCCAAAAGAGATAGGTTAGGTCATGGTTCCAGAATCCTGATTTCACGATTCCAGCGTGCCAAGAACGCATCGCGTCGTTGAGCGTCGACGAACGCCAACAGCGATGCATCGATAGGAATCGGATAAAGCCGTTCCCCCACTTGATCCCGAAGGCGCTGCGCCGTGTAAGGCCCCATCACATCGGCAAGAATGCTGAAAAGCGGCGTGCGACCGGCAAGGATGCGTTGGCCCTCGGACCCGAGAAGAAAATTGAGAAATGTCTTGGCGGCTTCAGGATGAGGCGCGTCGCGATGTATGAACGCCATGCGCATCATGACCAAGGCATAATCCTTCGGCACTTGAACGATCAGTTCGGGATGAGTCTGCACCCAGCGCAAGGCGTAGGAGCCCAGCAGGTTGTAGCCTATCCAGTATTTTCCGTCGCTGAGCCCGTCGAGCATATCCTGGGTGCTGTCTTCAAGCTCGACATCGGCGGCGCCCATGGCGGCCACCAGATCCCAAAAGCGAGGTGAATAGCGCGCGTCCTGTTGAAACAGGGTGTAGCCGACACCGCTGCGCGTAGGGGAATAGGTGGTAATGCGGCCCTGGAGCAGTCTCTTTTGTGTTACCAGTAGCCTGTATAACGCGGCGTGGGTAGTGGGCGGCAGCATATGCCGGGCCAGCTCCAGCCGGTAGACGGTGACGATGGGCTCGAAGGTGAAACCGAAGACTTCGTCACGCCACTTGGCCCAGGCAGGCCAGTCGCGCGCCTGTTTGCTTTCGAGGGGCTGGGCCAGGCCATCGTTGACCCGAGCCATCTGCCAGGGCATGGCGGAGCTTATGACGACATCCGGCGCCGGCGCTCGCTGTGCCTGTCGATCGACTTCAAGCGTCGAGCGGTCCCGGTAATCCAGTTCGATCTCCGGATGGGATCGGGTAAAGGCTTCCAGCAAGGGCGCCACGACCTGACGATCGAGAGCGGCTTCTATCACCAGAGGCGTTTGCGCTAGCGCAATGCAGGGGAGAAGCAGGCCCGACAACAGGAATAGCGTGTGCAGTCGAAAGCGGATCATGTCATTTCTCGTTCAAGCCTGATAAAGAAAGGCTGACGCTTACGCGCAGTCCAGACGTCGTTGATCGCTGCACGCGCAAGACCCCCTCATGGCGTCTTGCGATGGAATCGACGATGGCGAGCCCTAGCCCGGAACCGAGGGTATCCTGCCTGCCCGCGCGCTCGAAAGGATGATGCAGCCGGTCGAGCATGGCCTCGCTTACGCCTGGGCCGTTATCCTCGATGAATAGCGCCACCTCGTCGGTGCCACGGTCAAGCCCCAGGGTGATTTCGCTGCCTCGAGGCGTATGGCGCAAGGCGTTGTCGATGAGATTTCCGATCATTTCCCTGATTGCCCAGGGCTCTGCCTTGATCCTGACCGGTGTGGATGGCAGCGGTGCCAGGCCCAGATCGTGATGCTGGGCGATATCTCGCTCCGCCCACTCCATGACGCAATCACGCAGGGTAGTCCCGAGATCAAGACTTTCGAGTGTTTGTGCCGAGGCATGCCGGAGCCGGGCGAGGCTCAACAATTGATTGGCCAGACGACTGGTTCTCGCCGCACTCTCGTGCACCGTTTCCAGCGCTTGATACCACTCCTGGGGATTGGTGCTCTGTAGCGCGAGTTCGCTGGTGCTTTGCAGGCCCGCAAGAGGCGTCTTGAGCTGATGGCTGGCGTCCGCGGTCAAGCGCAGAAGAGCGTCGCGACTCTCGCGTTGGCGGGCAAACAGGGAGTTGAGGGTTTCCGCCAGATCAAATAGCTCCGCGGGCACCTGGGCATGCAAGGGGCGAATGTCATCCGCGTCCCGGCGACGCAATAGATGGCGTAGTCGGCGTATCGGCCTGAGCGCCGATTTTATGGCCAGCAGCATCAGCAGGCTCGCCAACAGCACCATGAGGAGAAATCGAGTCAAGGAGCGCTCGAAGAGTTGGCTGGCAAGGGCCTGGCGCCCGGACAGGGTATGGCCGACCCATATCTGAACCGGCTCCTGAGACTCCCAGCCAGCGGAGTCGAGCTCTCGCCCGTGCAGGCGAATGGCGACGTCATCCTGGGGGATGGTCAACCAGACCGGGTGCTGCTTGGCTTTCTTACGCCAGGCTGGTTGCACGAATCCCTTTAGATTGCCCGTCACTTCCTGGCCAGCGGCGTCGATTACCGCATAAAAGACACGCTCTTGCTGGTTCGTTGCCAAAATCTGAAAGGCGGCGGCGGGTATTTCCACCACCGGCTGGCCGTCCTGCCACTGAATGGCCTCGGCGATAGTCAACTGAGCGGCTTCGAGTTGGCTATCAAACGCGCGATCCGCTGCCCGCTGGGCGCTGGTGTAAGCCTCGATCAGCAGAAATACCCCCAGGCCACCTACGGCGATCAGCAGCCACAGGGCAAGACGAAACTTGAGCGTGCCATTGATCGTTATCACGCCGGTTCTTCTTCGAGACGATAGCCCAGCCCACGCAATGTCCGGATGCGCAGTCCGCTGCCTGTCAGGCGCTTTCTCAATCGGCTGACATATACCTCGAGGGCATTGGGGCCCACCTCACCGAAGCCGAACAATCGATCGACCAGCACTTCCCGGGGCGCGATCCGTCCGGCATGCAGCAGAAGACTTTCCAGCAGTCCCAGTTCGCGGCGTGGCAGGGCCAGTGCTTGCCCATGCAGCGTGGCAATGCCCGTCGCAGGATCGAAGCAGACTGGTCCGAATGTCAGACGGTTGTCCGTGCGTTGCTGGCTGCGCCGTAGCAGGACGCGGGTACGGGCCTCCAGCTCCGCCAGGGAGAAGGGTTTGGCAAGGTAGTCATCCGCGCCCAGATCGAGCCCTTTGACCCGTTCCTCGATGCCGTCTCGCGCCGTGAGAATCAGCACCGGTGTGGCGTCATTGCGATCACGCAGCTCTGCCAGCAGCGTCAGACCGTTGCCGTCCGGCAGGCCCAGGTCCAGCAAGATCAGATCGAAATGGCTATGGGCAAGCGCCGCCCTGGCCTGAGACAGGAGCGCGAACGTCTCGACGTTGTTTCCCAGCGGATCGAGAGCGGTGACCAAAGAGTGGGCGATCAAGGGATCATCTTCGACGACGAGCAGGCGCATTGAACCAAAGTCTCATACAAAAAGCGCAAGGATGACAGGTTGATGACAGGTTCGACTTATAGCATCGATGCTGTCATGGGTATCGATGACTTTACACAATAAAGAGACAGGAGTTCGCCATGAGATTCAACAAGGCTCTATGCTACTGGCCCGCGTTACTCGCTCTGGGAGGGACGTTGCTGGCAGGTACCGTTCAGGCGCAATCTGGCGCCACGGAGTGTATCGCGCCGGCAAAACCCGGGGGCGGTTACGACCTCACCTGCCGTCTCGCCGCCAACGGCCTGCAGGAAACCGATCTGATCGACAGGCCGATGATGGTCAGCTACATGCCCGGCGGTATCGGCGCCGTGGCCTATAACCATGTCAATGGCGTGCGCAAGGACGATCCGAGCCTGATCGTTGCCGCCAGCACCGGCGCGGCGGTCAATCTGGCCTTGGGCAAGTTTGGCCAGTACGACGCGAATGAAGTGCGCTGGTTGGGGGCCTTGGGTGCGGACTACGGCGCTATCGTCGTCAAGGCGGATGCACCCTGGCAAAGCCTCGAAGAACTCATGACGGACCTTCAAACCGAACCGGGCGAGATCGTCTTCGGTGCCGGTGGTACCGTGGGTAGTCAGGACTGGATGAAAGCGGCGCTGACCGCCAAGGCGGCGGATATCTCACCCCGCGACCTGCGTTACGTGGCCTTCGAGGGCGGCGGCGAGTCCCTGGCCGCGTTGCTTGGCAATCACATCCAGGTGTTCACCGGTGATCTCTCGGAGCTGAGTTCTCAGCTCGAAAGCGGCAAGGTGCGGGTGCTGGCAGCACTCTCTGAAGAGCGTCTGGAGGGGCCCTACGCGGACATTCCCACCGCCGCGGAGCAGGGCTATGACGTACAGTGGCCGATCTGGCGCGGTTACTACATGGGGCCGGAAGTGAGCGACGAGGCCTATCAGGCCTGGGTAGACAAGCTCAAGACGCTTTCCGAGAAGGAGAAGTTCGCCGAACTGCGCGAGGCACGCGGGCTGTTTCCCATGGCGCGTTTCGGGGATGACTTCGATGGCTACGTCAAGGATCAGGTTGCACAGTTCAAGCAGCTTGCCGAAGAAGTGGGTTTAACTCAATGAAGCTTGCCGCCGACCGTGTCCTGGGAATCGCTTTGATCGGTCTGGCGGCATTTGCCGCCATCTTTGCCCTGAAATTGCAGATTCCCTTCAGCTACGAACCCGTGGGCCCCAAGGCGTTTCCACTGGGGCTTTCGATTTTGTTGGCCGCGTTGTCCCTGGTGCTGGTGCTGCGTCCAGGACCGAGCGGAAGCTGGCCGAACAAGGCGCTTTCGCTCAAGTTGCTGGCGGTGCTGGGAGTGTTGCTTATCTATGCGCTGCTGTTTACCCGACTGGGGTTCTTGATCACGACGTGCTTCACCGTGCTGGCCCTGTCGCGGCTGTTCGACGCCCCTTGGCTCAAGGCACTGCTTGCCGCCGTGCTGATGACGGCGGGGAGCTTTCTGCTGTTTACCCAGGGGCTCGATATCGTCCTGCCTTGGGGTTACTGGATGCCCGTACTTGGCTAAGAGTTCATTAACAAACGCTTCGTGATGATAGGCGCCGAAGGCTTGCCTTCGGCAAAAGCCTATTCCAGCCGCCTGGTGAAGTAAGGAGCTGCAGCATGTTCGATTTTCTGATTCAAGGCTTCGGTGTTGCCCTGACTCCGCTGAATCTGGGGCTGGCGTTTCTCGGCGCCTTGCTGGGAACGTTGTTCGGCGCTTTGCCGGGCATTGGCCCGATCAACGGCATCGCCATTCTCATGCCCCTGGCCTACACCCTGGGCCTGCCCGCAGAGTCGGCGCTGATCCTGCTGGCAGGGGTTTATACCGGCGCGGAGTATGGTGGGCGCATGTCGAGCATTCTGCTCAACGTGCCAGGTGATGCCGGCGCCGTCATGACCACCCTCGACGGCCACCCCCTGGCCAAGAAAGGTCTCGCCGGTCCGGCTCTGGGACTGTCCGCGGTCAGTTCCTTCGTCGGCGCCACCATCGCCATCATCGGCCTGACCCTGTTTGCGCCCCTGCTGGCGGAAGTGGCGGTCATGTTCGGCCCGGCAGAATTTTTTGCGCTGATGGTGTTCGCCTTCGCCTCCATGTCGGTGATGATGGGCAAAGACCCGATCAAGACCGCCATCGGCGCCGTGCTGGGGGTGATGGTCGCCATGGTCGGCGTGGATTCCGGCACCGGCGTGCTGCGTTACACCTTTGGCATGGCGGAGCTCTACGATGGCATCGATTTCGTGGTGATGATCATCGGCCTGTTCGCCATCAGCGAGATACTGCTGATGCTGGAGCATGCCAATCGCTCCGATGCGGATGAAGGCATGCCGCCGCTTGGGCGGGTGATGGTCAGCGTGAAGGAGCTTCTATTCTGCAAGTGGGCCATGCTGCGCTCGGCGCTGATCGGTTTCATCGTGGGGGTGCTGCCGGGTACCGGGGCCTCCGTGGCGGGCGCCGTCGCCTACACCACGGAAAAGCGCTTGAGCGACAAGGACAATACCTTCGGTACTGGCGACATGCGCGGGCTCGCGGCGCCTGAAGCGGCTAACAATGCCGCTGCTGCGGGTTCTTTCGTGCCCATGCTGACCCTCGGTATTCCCGGCTCCGGCACCACTGCGGTGCTGCTGGGCGCCCTGATGCTCTACAACATCACCCCCGGGCCGATGATGTTCACCGAACGCCCCGAGGTGGCCGGCGGCCTGATCGCCTCGCTCTACATCGGCAATATCGTGTTGCTGGCGCTCAACCTGCCGCTGGCCGGCGTGTTCGCCCGGGTATTGACCATTCCGCGCTGGGTGCTGGTGCCGGGCATTGCCATTCTGGCCTTCGTGGGTGTCTATCAGCTGCATTCCGATCTGACCGCCATCTACCTGATGCTGATCATCGGCATAGTCGGCTATCTGTTGCGCAAGCTGGGCTTCTCCCTGGCACCGGTGATCCTTGGCTATGTGCTGGGCGGACTGATGGAGGACAATCTGCGTCGAGCATTGTCGATCAGCGGCGGCGATCTTGGCATCCTGTGGCAGTCGGGTATTTCACTCGGCCTGTGGATTGCCGCGGCGCTTCTGTTGACGCTGCCTTGGCTGCTACCCAGGTTGCTGTCTGGCAAGGCGACGGACAAGGCTTGAGCGATCGCATTGCCGCCTATCTGGTCGCGGCAGGGCGACTGCTGCCCACCCTGATCATTGGTGGTTTGGGCGGGGTGCTGGCCTATTGGCTTCACCTGCCGCTGCCCTGGCTACTAGGCGCGCTGATCGCGACCACGGTGTGCAGCCTTGCGGGGGCGCGGCTGCGTTCGCCTGGCGGATCGCGCAAGGCGGTGCTGGTGATAATCGGCGTCATGCTGGGGGCTGCGTTCACCCCGGACATGGGTGGCGATATTGCTCGCTGGAGCGCAAGCTTTGCCATCATGCTGCTGGCGACCACGATAATGATGGCGTTTTCAGTCTGGTTTGGCCGTCGTGTTGCCGGGTATTCCATGGAGACGGCGATGTACGCCGGAGTGCCCGGCGGCGTGTCAGCGATCACTCTCATGGCTGCAGAGTCTCAAGCGGATCTGCGTGCCGTTGGCGTAACCCATGCGGTGCGCATCCTGATGCTGTTGGTGGCCATTCCGCCGATGCTGAAGATGATCGGCCATGTTGATATCGGGTCTACCAGCACCCTGGACCTGGCCCAGTGGCGATCCTTGCCTGCACCTGTAGATACAGCGCTTCTGATCGGCGCCGGGATTTTGGGAATGTGGTTAGGGCGTCGGCTGCATTTGCCCAATCCTTTGCTGTTCGGCCCGGTGATACTCTCCGGCGGACTGCATATGACCGGAATGACTGATGCGACGATACCGCCATTGATCGTTGCCCTGGCCCAAATCATCATTGGGGTGTCCGTGGGAACACGCTTTGGCGGTGTTCCGCTACTCACCGTAGGCCATAACCTGCTGATGGCCGTCCTGCAGGCACTGGCGTTGCTGGTGATGGCCCTGGCCGCCGCCTGGGTCGGCCATTTTCTTACCGGCTATTCTCAGGCTGCAGCCCTGCTGGCCTACATGCCCGGGGGCGCTCCCGAGCTGAGCCTGGTGGCGCTTTCGCTGAATATCGATCCGGCTTTCGTGACCTCTCATCATCTTTTACGCCTGACGCTGCTGGTTCTGCTATTGCCGGTGTTGCTGAATGTCTTTCGTCGCGCCTCAAAATCCTGAGATTCCAAGGCGTTATCTTTCATTTGTGTCTGGCTTGCGTGCCATAATCACCGCCCGCCGCGGGGCTGGGTGGCTCTCAATGGTGCGCGAGTGATTCTCGGGATCGAGAAAATCCTTCAATGACTGAAAGGTCATCCAGTCCGTAGAGCGCTGCTCGTCAAGCGTGGTTATGGCTTCATCCACTACGCGAATATCCGTGAAGCCGCAGCGTGTGAGCCAATGGGAAAGAGCCGCGGAGGAGGGCAGGAAGTAGACGTTGGGCATGGCGGCGTAGCGCTCGCCCGGCATGAATACGGTGCTTGCATCGCCTTCCACCACTAGCGTTTCCAGCACCAGTTCACCGCCGTGGCACAGCGCGTCCTTGAGCTGCAGCAAGTGATCCAGAGGCGACGGGCGATGGTAGAGCACGCCCATGGAGAATACCGTATCGAAGAATTCGAGCTTTTCAGGCACGTCCTCGATGCCCACGGGCAAGAAATGCGTGCGGTTGTCGTCCGCGTCACCGATGAAATGGCGCACCGCCTGAAACTGATAATAAAAGCGCGGTGAAGGATCGATCACCAGCACGAAGGCAGCATCTGCACCCGCCATGCGCCAGGCGTGATAGCCGCTGCCGCCGCCCACGTCGAGAATCCGGCGTCCTTTTAGTGACGAAAGATGCGGCGCGACCCGCTGCCATTTCCAGTCCGAGCGCCATTCGGTGTCGATCTCGATGCCACCCAGGGAAAACGGCCCCTTGCGCCAGGGCATCAGTTTACGCAGCAGATTCTTGCAGCGGCGCCGGTCCGCATCGGACAAGGCTACCTCAACGCTCACACAGGCCTGATCAAGGTGCACGGTTCGCTCATCCGGCAAGGGTGGCAGCTTGGCCACCGCCTTTTCCCAGGCGGGCAGGTCGCCGTGACGCTTGCGATCAAGACCCCGTGCCAACTGCTTGGGTAGCCGGGTCAGCCAGCGGGTAAGGCCCTGCTCGATAAAAGCATGATAAAGCGCGCGCTCGGCGGCATTCAGCTCTGGCATGGGCTCATTCCTTGAAGGCGATCATCGAGGCGAAATTCAGATACTGAAACCAGGTGCTGGTTCGCGCAAAGCCGGCCTGGAGGAGGCGTGCGTGATGGGCGTCCAGGGTGTCCGGCACCAGCACGTTTTCAAGCGCCGTGCGCTTCTGGCTGATCTCCAGGTCGCTGTAGCCGTTGGCGCGCTTGAAGTCGTGATAGCGCTCCACCAGCCAGGCGTTTTCCTGCTCGTCCGCGGCGACGATCTTTTCCGACAGCACTAGCACGCCGCCGGGTTCGAGTGCCTCGAACAGCTTGCCGATCACCGCGTCCCGATCCCTGGGCGGCAGAAATTGCAGGGTGAAATTGAGCACGATCATCGCCGCCGGCTGGTACTGGATGTGGCGAATGTCGCCTTCCATGATCTCGATTTGATGCGTCGGGCACTCGTCACCCAATGTGGCGCGGGCGCGCTCGACCATGGCGGGTGAGAGATCGACGCCGGTCAAGGTGAAGGCCTCCGGCGGGAGGCGGCCCGCCAAGGCCAACCCAACGGCGCCCAGTGAGCAACCAAGATCATAGACATGGCCGCCCTGGCGTAAATGGCGCTCGGCGATGATGCCGAGCATGCCGAGAATCTGACCGTAACCCGGCACCGAGCGGCGAATCATGTCCGGGAAGCAGGCCACGACCCGTTCATCGAAGGAAAACGATGCAACCCGGTCGAGGGGTGTGGTAAAGACCGCGTCACGGTAAGATGCAGAACTCATGGAAATCGCAATCGATCAAGAAGTGGATGGCATTAAACGCCGCTATTTTACGCGGGGTTTGGTAATGTTGCACCCGCACACACCTTTACCGAAGCGATAAACGACAACCTTCGACTTTGCTTTCAAGGAGAGATGCTTGATGACTTCAAGAACCCCGATCAATCGTCAAACTGCCTGGCAGGCGCTCAAAGAGCACGCCGACGCCATGGGTGAGACCCATCTCAAGGATCTGTTCAACGAGTCGCAAGGTCGTCACGGTGATTTCTCGCGCCAGGCTGCGGGGTTGATGCTGGACCTGTCCAAGCAGCGCTGGCGCACCGAGACCCTGGATAAACTGCTGGAGCTGGCCCGGGCCGCGGACGTGCCCGACGCGATCAAGCGGTTGCTTGCCGGCGAGCGGGTCAACCATTCGGAAGATCGCCCGGCGCTGCATACCGCCCTGCGCCTGCCGGCGGATGCGCGGCTCGAGGTGGAAGGAGAGGATGTCGTACCCGCGGTGCACAAGACCCTGGATCATATGGAGACGATGGTCGAGAAGTTCCTGTCCGGTCAATGGCGAGGCGCCACCGGCAAGGCGATCACCGACGTGGTCAATCTCGGCGTCGGAGGGTCGGATCTAGGGCCCTTGATGGTGACCCACGCCCTGGCGGACTATCAGCTCCGGGATGTGCATCGCGTGGAAGTGCACTTTGCGTCCACCATGGACGGCTCCCAGCTGGCGGACTATCTGGATCGTCTCAGTCCCGAGACCACCCTGTTCGTGCTCTCGTCGAAGTCCTTCACCACCATCGATACGCTCTCCAATGCGCGTACCGCCCAGGATTGGCTGCTGGGACATCTGGGACGCAACGACAACGACAAGGCGCTGGTGATGCGTCAGCACTTCATCGGCGTCTCCGCCAGCCCGGAAAAGATGGGCGAATGGGGTATCAGTGAAGCCAATCAGCTGGAATTCTGGGAGTGGGTCGGTGGACGCTACTCATTATGGGGCGCCATCGGTCTGCCCATCGCCCTGACCGTAGGGATGGATAACTTCCGCGCCTTGCTGGCCGGCGCCCATGCCATGGATCGCCATTTCGCCACCGCCGAGCTTTCCGACAACCTGCCGGTGTTGCTGGCCCTGGCGGGCATCTGGAACGTCAATTTTCTGGATATTCGCGCCCATTCGATTCTGCCTTACGACGGCCGCCTGGAGTTCTTCGCAAGCTATCTCGAACAGCTGGAGATGGAATCCAACGGCAAGTCCGTGACCAACGACGGCGAGAAGGTTCACTACTCCACCTGCCCGGTACTCTGGGGGCAGCTCGGTCCAAACGCCCAGCATGCGTTCTACCAGCTGCTGCACCAAGGCACCCAGGCGGTGGAGTGCGATTTCATCGCGCCAATGCGTCGTTACGACCAGGTCGAGGACGAGGCGACCCGACAGCACTTGAAGGTTCAGCACCGCCTGACCCTGGCCAACTGCTTCGCCCAGTCACGCCTGCTGATGCTGGGTGACGACGCCATCGACGATGACGGGCCGCGCCCCAGCCACAAGCGTTATCACGGCAATCAACCCTCTACCACGTTGCTGCTCGAGCGCCTCACGCCGGAAACCCTGGGCGCGCTGATAGCACTTTATGAGCACAAAGTGTTCGTGCAGGCAACCATTTGGGACATCAACCCCTTCGACCAGTGGGGGGTGGAGCTGGGCAAGAAGATCGCGACCCAGACGGAACAGATACTGGCGTCCCATGAAGGGCTCGAATCCCTGGATGCCTCAAGCCAGGGCTTGATCGAGGCGGTGTGGCGCACGGAAGATAGCATTTGATACTGGTTATTCGTACAGGTTTTGCGGTATGCTGAATGATCAGGAGAGTAGGTCTCCGGTGGATGCCGTGCTCTATCTGCACGGCTTCAACAGCGGCAGCGAATCCCCCAAGGCGCAATTGATGCGGGCTGCTTGCGGTCGAATTATTCATCAGGGCGAGCCGCTGGCCTGCAGCACGCCTCAGTTGCCGCATCGCCCGCAGGCGGCTTATGAGGCGGCCCAAGCGGCGCTTGAATCTCTGGGTGCGAATACGCTTGTAGTTGGCAGCTCCATGGGCGGTTTTCTGGCGTCCTGCCTGGCGGAGCGCTTCGATCTTGCCGCGGTGCTGCTCAATCCGGCGGTGCGACCGAGTCGCTTGATCGATGAGTGGCTGGATACGGAGTTCGTCAACGATTATACCGGCGAGCGCTTCACGGTGGATGCATCCCATGGCGAAGAGCTGGCAAGGCTCGTGCCGCCAAGGTTGAACCCACGACGCTATCTGCTGATGCTGGGGACCGCGGATGAGACCCTGGATTGCCGGGACGCCTTCGAGGCCTATGCGGGCTGTCGCACCCTGATCGAGCCCGGTGGTGATCACGGTTTCAGCCGTATCGAGAAACATCTGCCGGCGATACTGGCCCGGGGTGGGCATTGCTTGAACGCCTACTAATGAGGCATATATCTGAATTCCGATATCAATATTGAGGCACTCATGCCGATAACCCTAGTCACAGTAGACAGCACTCTGGATAACGCATGACGCAATACAGCGCGACATCGATTGAAGTTCTCTCCGGACTCGACCCGGTCCGCAAACGCCCGGGCATGTACACCGATACCACCCGCCCCAATCATCTGGTTCAAGAAGTCGTCGACAATAGCGTCGATGAAGCCCTGGCCGGACATGCCGGCGAGATCAAGGTGCGCCTGCTCGAGGATGGGGGCATCGAGGTCGTTGACGACGGGCGGGGCATGCCCATCGATATGCATCCAGAGCACGGCGTATCCGGCGTCGAGCTGATCCTGACCAAGCTGCACGCCGGGGGCAAGTTCTCCCAGTCGAGCTATCGGTTCTCCGGCGGCCTCCACGGAGTCGGGGTTTCCGTGGTCAACGCCCTGTCCCAGCGTCTGGAAGTTGAAGTCTGCCGCGAGGGCGAGCGCCACGCCATCGCTTTCGAAAAGGGTGAAAAGGTCGAGGAGCTATCGGTCATTGGAAGCTGCCCCAAGCGCGCCACCGGCACCCTGGTGCGTTTCTGGCCCGAGGTGGGCTACTTCGACTCGCCCAAGCTGTCACTCCCGCGACTGAAACATCTTCTGCGGGCCAAGGCGGTGCTATGCCCGGGGCTCAAGGTGGTGCTCACCGAGACCGACGGCGCCGAGAGCGTCTGGCAGTACGAGGATGGCCTGCGGGACTATCTGGCCCAGGCCACGGATGGATTTGAAGTGCTGCCGGCGTCGCCCTTCATCGGCCATTTTGCCGACGATGAGCAGGCCGTGGACTGGGCGATCCAGTGGCTGCCGGAAGGCGGCGAGCCGGTTCTGGAAAGCTACGTCAACCTGATTCCCACGCCGCTTGGCGGTACTCACGTCAACGGGCTGCGCTCTGGACTGCTCGAGGCGCTGCGGGAGTTCTGCGATTACCGCAGTCTGCTGCCCCGAGGCGTCAAGCTCTCCGCGGAGGATCTCTGGGAGCGGGTCTCCTATGTACTTTCGGTGAAGATGCTCGACCCTCAGTTTGCCGGTCAGACCAAGGAGCGACTGTCGTCGCGCACCGTGGCCGGGTTCGTCTCGGGCGTCGTTACGGATGCCTTCTCCTTATGGCTGAACAACCATGTGGATCAGGCCGAAGCCTTGGCCGAGCTGGTGATCAGCGCCGCCCAGCGCCGTCAGAAGAGCGCCAAGAAGGTGGCGCGCAAGAAGATTACCTCCGGCCCTGCATTACCCGGCAAGCTGGCGGATTGTTCCGGCCAGGACCCGGCGGCCAGCGAGCTGTTTCTGGTCGAGGGCGACTCCGCCGGTGGCAGCGCCAAGCAGGCCCGGGCGCGTGAAACCCAGGCGATCCTGCCGCTGCGAGGCAAGATTCTCAATACCTGGGAAGTCGAGTCTCACGACATCTACGGCTCCCAGGAAGTGCATGACATTGCCGTGGCCATCGGCATCGATCCGGTCAGCGACGATCTATCCAAGCTGCGCTATCACAAGATTTGTATCCTCGCCGATGCGGACTCCGACGGCCTGCATATCGCCACGCTGCTTTGCGCGTTGTTCATGCGCCATTTCCCGGCGCTGGTGGATGCGGGTCACGTATTCGTCGCCATGCCGCCGCTGTACCGCATCGACCTGGGCAAGGAGGTCTTCTACGCCCTGGATGAAAGCGAGAAATCCGCGGTGCTCAAGCGCCTGGAAGGCAAACGCGGCACGCCCAACGTGCAGCGCTTCAAGGGCCTTGGCGAGATGAGCCCCTTGCAGCTTCGCGAGACCACCATGGCGGTGGATACCCGGCGCCTGGTGCAGCTGACCCGGGAAGAGGGCGACGGCACCGGTGAGATGCTGGACATGCTGCTGGCCAAGAAACGCGCTTCGGATCGGAAAAATTGGCTGGAGGATTACGGCAATCTGGCCGACATCGAAGTATAGGCCGTTCCCTTGTAGGAGCTCGCTTCAGCGAGCGTGAGTATCACCCCATCGCCCGACAAGTCGGGCGCCTACGGGAGCCTTTGATGCCAACCTACTGTAGGAGCTCGCTTCAGCGAGCGATAGCGGAGAGCAAAAGTCTTCATCGGGAAACGATTGGCTGCCGCTACCAATCGCCCAATGAATTGGGCTCCTACAGGGGTTTATCAGCCAAGCAATTCTAGACACCCTGACCAAGGGCATACAGCAATGACCATAGATGTTCATGTGGAAGAGGGCGACGTCGAACGTCTCCCCCTTCGCGAATACACCGAGAAGGCGTACCTCGACTACTCGATGTACGTGATTCTCGACCGTGCCTTGCCGCATATCGGCGACGGCATGAAACCGGTGCAGCGACGCATCATCTACGCCATGCGGGAGCTGTCCCTGACCGCCAATGCCAAGTACAAGAAGTCGGCGCGCACCGTCGGCGACGTGCTGGGCAAGTTCCATCCTCACGGGGATAGCGCCTGCTACGAAGCCATGGTGTTGATGGCGCAGTCGTTTAGCTATCGCTATCCGCTGGTGGATGGCCAGGGCAACTGGGGTAGCCCGGACGACCCCAAATCCTTTGCGGCGATGCGCTACACCGAGGCGCGACTGTCGAAGTTCTCCGAGGTGCTGCTGTCCGAGCTGGGCCAGGGCACCGTGGACTGGATGCCGAATTTCGACGGCACCATGAACGAGCCGGCGGTGTTGCCGGCCCGATTGCCCCACGTACTGCTCAATGGCGCCACGGGTATTGCGGTGGGTATGGCCACGGACATTCCGCCTCATAACGTCACTGAAGTGGTGGAGGCGACCTGTCATCTGCTGCGCAATCCCGAAGCCAGCATCAAGGATCTGATGGCCTATGTGCCGGCCCCGGATTTTCCCACCGAGGCAGAGATCATTTCTTCCCGAGAGGATCTGGCCAAGCTCTATACCGGCGGGCGCGGGTCGGTAAAATTGCGCGCCCGTTATACTCTGGAAGACGGCAATATAATCGTCACCGCGGTGCCTTATCAGGTCAGCGGCTCCAAGGTGCTCGAGCAGATCGCCGCTCAGATGCAGGCCAAGAAGCTGCCCATGGTGGCGGATCTGCGGGACGAGTCCACCCACGAGAATCCTACCCGGCTAGTGATCGAGCCCCGCTCGAATCGCATTGATATCGAAGGACTGATGGCGCATCTGTTCGCCACTACCGATCTCGAGAAAAGCGTTCGCGTCAATCTCAATATCATCGGCCTCGATGGGCGCCCCCGGGTGATGTCGTTGCCGGATATGCTCGGCGAATGGCTCAAGTACCGGCGTGCCACGGTACGCCGGCGCCTCGAGCATCGGCTGGGCAAGGTCGAGGATCGCCTGCATATCCTCGAAGGCCTACTGGCGGCGTATCTCAACATCGACGAAGTGATTCGCATCATCCGGGAGGAGGATGAACCCAAGCCGGCCCTGATCGCGGCCTTCGAGCTTTCAGATCGTCAAGCGGAAGCCATCCTCGAGCTGCGCTTGCGCCATCTGGCCAAGCTCGAGGAGATGAAGATTCGCGGCGAGCAGGACGAGCTGGAGAAAGAGCGCAAGCGCCTGAAGAAACTGCTGGGCAATGACAACGCTCTGACGGATCTGATCGAAAAAGAACTGCGGGACGCCGGCAAGGAGCACGGTGACGCTCGCCGATCGCCGATCGTCGAGCGGGAAGAGGCCCGGGCGCTGTCCGAAGTCGAATTGATGGGGGCCGATCCCATCACCGTGGTGCTCTCGGAAAAAGGCTGGATTCGCAGCGCCAAGGGTCACGACATCGACCCGGCGGGCTTGTCCTTCAAGGCGGGAGATCGTTTTCATCTGGCGGCCCGGGGCAAGACCAATCAGCCCCTGGTGCTGCTCGATGACGGCGGTCGTGCCTATACCCTGGCGGCGCACAATCTGCCCAGTGCCCGCAGTCAGGGCGAGCCCATCACCGGTCGCGTCAATCCCGGCGCCGGGGCAAAGATGGTCGGCTTGATGCTGGGACCCCCGGAAAGCCGCTATCTGCTGGCCTCGGATGGCGGCTATGGATTTATCGTCACTCTCTCGGAGCTGACCGGCAAGAGCAAATCCGGCAAGGCGGCACTGTCACCGCCCAAGGGATGCAACGTGCTTCCCCCACAGTTGCTGCCGGAAGGTGAGGGAACGCGTATTGCACTGATCTCCAACGAAGGGCGCATGCTGCTGTTCGCAAGGGAGCAGCTACCCGAGATGACCAAGGGCAAGGGCAACAAGATGCTCGATATTCCCGGCCCGCGAGCGGCGCGACGGGAGGAGTTCGTGCGTGATCTGGTCGTTCTGCCTCAGGGGGCGTCTCTAGTGGTTCATGCGGGCAAGCGCAAGCTGAAACTCAAGCTCAGCGATCTCGAGTACTATGCCGGTGAACGTGGGCGGCGGGGCAGCAAGCTGCCGCGAGGCTTCCAGAAGGTTGATCGACTCGAGGTGGAGTAAGAGCACCCATGACGCAACGGTCGTTGATCCTGACCCTAATGGCGCCGCGCCTGACTGCCGATATTATCGCTGACGTCGATGGCCTGATCTCTGCCCATGGTTTGAACGTCCTACAGCGGGATTGGCTTGCCGGTGGCGAGTCGCTGGAAGGCAGGATGCCGCCTCATGGTGCCTGTATCGAATATCGGTTGCAGGATGGCGATATCGGTTTCGATATCGAGGCGCTGAGGGAACAGGCGTTGAGTCTAGGGGACGCTCTGGGCGTAGACATTGTGATTCAGGAAGATTCCCATTGGCGCCATCGGCGCCGTCTGGTCTGCTTCGATATGGATTCGACTTTGATCCAGGCCGAGGTGATCGATGAGCTGGCGAGGCGTCACGGTGTTTATGAAGAGGTCGCAGCGGTGACCGAGCGGGCCATGCGCGGCGAGCTGGATTTCAAGCAGAGCTTTCGTGAGCGTATGGCAAAACTCGAGGGGCTCGACGAAGCGGTGCTCGTCGAAATCGCCGAAACGCTGCCGTTGATGGATGGGGTGGAGCGTTTGATGAAACACCTCAAGCGATTCGGGTATCGCACCGTGATCCTGTCCGGTGGATTCAGCTATTTTGCGCGCTATCTGCAGGACAGGCTGGGCTTCGATGAAATCCATGCCAATGAGCTGGTGATCGAGAAGGGCCGGGTGACCGGAGCGGTACAGGAACCGATAGTTGATGCGCAGCGCAAGGCCATGTTGTTGCAGAACATTGCCGAACGCGAAGGGCTGCATCTCGAGCAAACCGTCGCCGTGGGCGATGGGGCCAATGATCTGAAAATGCTCGCTGTCGCCGGTCTGGGCATCGCCTACCGCGCCAAGCCGTTGGTGCGGCGCAAGGCTCGGCAGTCGATTTCGACACTTGGACTGGACGCGGTGCTGTACCTGCTCGGGCATCGTCAGGATGAAATAGAGCGGGATTGACCAGAGAAACGAGAGTGGAATCGATGAGTGAGGCGCCTTCCCGGATCGAGCACGCCGGCGAGATGGAAAAACTATTGTCGGCCATGAGTCAGCCGGGGTCCGTGTCGCTGTCCTTCGATGAACAGATGATGGCGCCGGCCACTGTGCTGCTGGCGGAGGTGATCACCGGCGAGCAGCTGTACATCGATGTGTCCGCAGCCCCGGAAGTTGCCGGCGCGTTGGCGGCACAAAGGGCTTTTCGCCTGACCGGGCAGGCTCACGGTGCGATGGTAACGACACCACCTTTGATTGCTGAACCTCTCAACGATGTGCCTGGGCGGCTGCGGTTTGGCTGCGCCTATCCCGAAAGCCTCGAGGTCTGTCATCGACGCAATGCCTTTCGCGCCAAACTTGGGGCGAGCATGGCGGTTGCCGTGCATCTCGAACTTGAAGGCCAGCAAACAACGCTGACCGGCAGATTGTCGAATCTTTCCCTGGGGGGCTGTCTGGTTGAACTCTCCTTGAGCGATGCCGCCAATTTGCGCTCAGGCCAGGTATTGTCTCGTCTAGAAGCGGTTTTTCCCAACGGAGAAATTTTCGCTACTCGCAGTGAAATACGCCATGTACATGCGGATGGCGATTGGAAACGTGCGTTCATCGGCTGTGAATTCAGCATGATGACCCCAAGATTCGAGCGCTTGATCTGGTTTCTGGTCAAGGAGATCGAGCGGGAAAGGGCGCGCAAGGCTGATTCGGAAACAGACAGTACGTTGAGTCCTTCTGCGTTGTTTCAGTCAGCGTCCAAACCGACTCAGACACCTCCGCCCCGGCGCCCCCGTGCGGAATATGCTACCCCCATGGCGCGGCGTCTGGCCAAGATAGCGGACTACCTCAACGGGCAGTTGTTGCAGTTACAGCAGGGAGAAGCGATCGACAGCATCTTGCTGTCAAGCCACAGTGATAAGCTATTGAGCTTGCTCGAGGAAGATCGCGAGGCTTTACTGTTTGCCACCGTTTGCCTGCATCGCGACCCGCCGCTGGTGCAGCACGGTCTTAGCGTTGCGATCCGCCTGGCGGATCTGGCCAAGGCTCGCAATGCACCGCGCAAGCTGCTCAAGGCAATCATCGCGAGCGCCATGGTGCATGATCTTGGCAAGGCATTACTGCCTGAGACGCTGCTCGAGAGCGAGACCTTCGATTCAGCGCGGCGCGAGCAGCTCGCCGATCACGTGCCAATTATGCGCGAGCGTCTGCAAGGCTGTCGCTGGCTTGAACCTAAAGCCGTTCAAAGTACCGTAGGAGAAATCAATGAACGCCTGGATGGCAGCGGCTATCCTCTAAAACTCAGTGGCGCCGAGCTTTCGACCCTGAGCCGCATGGCGATGGTGGTGGATGCCATCGATGCCATGGGTCGCCCGCGGCCTGATCGTCAGGCCTGGCCCATGGAAGAGATCTACCGGCATTTGCTGGTACAGGACGCACGTTACGATAGTGTCTGGGTACAGCGCTACATTCGCCATTTCGGTCTGCATCCCATCGGTAGCCTTGCACGTTTTACGAACGGGGCGCATGGCTGGATTCAGCGTCTCGACAAGAAAGGGGTACCGTCCCAAATTGCGATGATTAGTCCTGCGTCGCGACTGTATAAGGATCGTGAAATCGCGTCACTGGGGGCTATCGAGTCTCTGGTAAAGTCACCGGCGCCGGAGTTGCTACCGCAACAATAGCGCAAGCAACGACTCGCGCTTTTCGTCGCAATTAAGGAAAAAAACAGTAGTAAAAGCCAGCAGTAAAAAAGAATGGGAACTCTCGGTGAAGATGTTGAGTCGCATCAGAACAATAGTCGGCGTAGGGAACCCTGCCGGTTGTTCACCAAGAGGATCACTATGATGATGAGTAAGCCGACGCTGAATCCAACTCGTCACGGCTTCATGCCGCCCTTTATTCTCGAACGTATTGCAGCAACGTCGAGCCATGCTCACCTTCAAGGCTCTGCCCAGCGCACCCTTGAGGTGGATCGCCATTTTCGCTCCCAGCGCGCACCCCATGTTGCCAGTGCCATGGCCATGCCTCAGGGTAGCCCGCAACCCGGGCAGGCGACACGCTATATCTACTCCGCCAACTATCAAGAAGTGCTTCCCGGTACCCTGGTGCGGGAGGAAGATCAGAATGAGTCCGGTGATCCTGCCGTCGACGAAGCCTATCGCTGGCTGGGGGTGACCTATGGTTTTTTCTGGGAAACGCTAAAACGCAATTCCATCGACAATCAGGGCATGCCGCTACTAGGTACGGTGCACTATGGTCGAGATTACGAGAATGCCTTCTGGAATGGCGCTCAGATGGTATTCGGCGATGGAGACGGCGAGTTCTTCAATCGTTTTACGGCGGCGCTGGATGTAGTGGGCCACGAACTGGCCCACGGCGTGATCGAGCGAGAAGCGGGGCTCGTCTATACCTATCAATCCGGTGCGCTCAATGAATCCCTGGCGGATGTCTTCGGCAGCCTCACCAAGCAGTATCACCTCGGTCAAAGCGCGACTGAGGCAGACTGGTTGATCGGTGCGGAACTGCTGACGGAGCGGGTTCAGGGCCGTGCGCTGCGTTCCATGGCGGAACCCGGCACCGCCTATGACGATCCGGTTCTGGGCAAGGATCCTCAGCCTGCCCATATGGACGACTTCGTCGAGACAGAGGCGGACAACGGTGGTGTACACATCAATTCCGGCATTCCCAACCATGCCTTCTACCTGGCGGCGATGGCGCTAGGGGGCTACGCCTGGGAAAGCGTTGGCCTGGTCTGGTATGACACCCTGCGAGATTCACGCTTGATGCCGGAGAGCGATTTTGTCACCTTCGCTACCTTGACCGCTGAAAACGCCGACCGTCGCTTTGGTAGCGCAAGCCGGGTGGCGACCACGATACGCGAGGCCTGGCAGGCCGTGGGGGTGATTGCATGAATGACAAGTCGCCAGAGGAGTTGAAGAAAGCCGAGTTGAAAGCGAAGAGCGTCGTTGCCATCCGTCGGGAAGGCGGAGTAGCTGCCTTTCCGGGGTTGATGAAACCACGCAGGATCCAGTGTGATGAATGCACAGACGAGCAGCGTCGTGAACTTGAAAACGTGTTGAATCTGGCGGCACGGACTTGTAGCGACACGCCCGCTCCCGGCGCTGACCGTCGTGTTTTTCATGTTGATATCGAAGAACCCCAGAAGCAGGATGCAGCGGACTCTCACGTCTACTGCGTGTGGTCACTGAGCATGAATGAAGAAGAGACGCCCGAAGCGCTGGTGGCGTTGTGGAAAAGCGGCGTGCCGGACAACGGTGGGTAAACGGACGAGGTAATATGGTCGTCAATGGAGGCTGAATGCGGAATTTTAGCCTAGATTAAGAATACTCCTTCTCTAATGCAGATTCATCGAGGTGGCCATGCGCTACAGTCAGGAAATACTGGAAGAACTCAACGTGCTCTGTCTGTTCAATCTGTCGACGACCCAGGAGGGCATCAAGGTCCACTCCAGCGCCGACCCCGCCAAGATAGAGGCGGCAAGGCGCTTGTACGAGCGCGGCCTGGTGACCCGGACCGATGGGGGGTATCTCACTGGCCTTGGGCGTGACGCTGCGATGCAAGCCCAGGATCTATTGACTATTTTCAAGACCGCGGCCGCAACGGCTTCCTGATCACAAGACCTGCAACCAAGTCTTGCGCCTGGCCATCGTGCCGGGCGTTTATCAATTCAAAGGCGTCTTGCTCCTCTCTCCCGGCACTTCCCGCACCAGTCGCGGCATCAAGAAACCCGCAAGACGCTCGCGCAGCGCAGCCACCAGGGCAACGGCTTCTTCATCCGGCACGTCGAAGTGGGCGGCACCGCTGACCGGGTCGAGCACGTGCAGGTAGTAGGGCAGTATGCCGGCCTCGAACAGCCGCTCAGACAGCGTCGCCAGAGTCTCTATGTCGTCGTTCACGCCCCGCAGCAGCACGCTCTGATTGAGCAAGGTCACGCCAATCGAGCGCAGGCGGGCGCAGGCGTTGATTACCGCATCGTCGATCTCGTTGGCATGGTTGATGTGCAGCACTATCACCTTTTGCAGCCGGGTCGCGCCCAGCCAGCAAAGCAGAGCGTCGTCGATCCGATCCGGAATCACCACCGGCAGCCGGGTATGAATGCGCAACCGTTTAAGATGGGGTATCTCCTCAAGGCGTTCCGCCAGCCAAGCCAGGCGCTTGTCGCTTGAAGCCAGCGGATCGCCGCCGGAGAGAATCGCCTCGGCAATGGATGTGTCGTTTCTCAAATAGTCCAGAGCGTCATTCCACTGGGTCCGGGAGGGCGAGTTCTCGGCGTAGGGAAATTGACGCCGAAAACAGTAGCGACAGTTGATGGCACAGATAGGGCTTGCGATCAGCAGCACACGACCGGCGTACTTGTGTATCAATCCGGGCCGGGGGGTATGTTCGGCTTCTTCCAGCGGGTCGCTGACGAATCCCTGCACGCTGTCGGTCTCGACGCCCAGAGGCAGCACCTGACGCAGCAGGGGATCTTCTGGATCACCCGAGCGAATGCGTGCCAGATAGGCCTCGGGTACACGTACCTCGAACAGGTCATGACCGACCTCGGCCCCTGGCAACAACGCCTCGTCCAATCCCAAGCGAACAAGCAGCGCGCGCGGATCGCGCAGCGCACCACTGAGCTGGGCCTGCCAACCTGGATGGTTCGTCTCCTTGGCCATCGGAATAACGCGCTGCAAACTGGCCGGGCTTCGGGTTATCATCTGTGCACCAAATTCGAGTTCATTTGCGCGGGACCAAGCGAGCCTGCCGCGTCAAGATCATTAGCGAGGAAGCATGGCGAACTATTCTACCAACGAATTCAAGGCCGGTCTGAAGGTGATGCTGGATGGCGATCCCTGCAACATCGTCGAGAACGAATTCGTCAAGCCGGGCAAGGGTCAGGCCTTCAACCGGGTAAAGCTGCGCAACCTGAACACCGGGCGCGTCTGGGAGCGCACCTTCAAGTCCGGCGAATCCCTGGAAGGCGCGGACGTGCTCGATCTGGAGATGGAGTATCTCTACACCGACGGAGACATGTGGTATTTCATGCGCACGGACGGCTCCTTCGAGCAATACCCGGTGGCGAAAAAGGCCTTGGGTGACACCGAAAAATGGCTCAAGGAACAGGTGGCTTATACCGTTACCTTATGGAACGACAACGTCATCAGCGTAACCCCGCCCAACTTCATCGAACTGGAAGTCACCGAGACCGATCCGGGGCTGAAAGGAGATACCGCTCAGGGTGGCTCCAAACCAGCGACGCTTTCGTCCGGTGCGGTGGTCAAGGTGCCGCTGTTCATCAACCAGGGTGAGGTATTAAAAGTGGATACCCGAAGCGGTGAATACGTTAGCCGTGCGTAAATCATCTTATGAGCAAGTCATTGACGCCGAGCCTAACGCTCGGCGTTTTTCATAAGGCTTTTAATGAACGCGATTGACTGGCAACCCACCGCCACCATCGAGACGCTGCGTCAGCGCGCCCGCTGCCTGGCCGAGATTCGCCGCTTTTTCGCTGAACGCGGCGTACTGGAAGTGGAGACTCCGATTCTGGGTCATGGCGGCAGCACCGATCTGCATCTCGATTCACTGTCCTTGACCGCTACCACGCCAGCAGGGCGTGAACGGCTGTGGCTGCAGACCTCGCCGGAATTTCACATGAAGCGCCTGTTGGCGGCGGGCAGCGGGCCAATCTTCCAGCTGGCGTGCAGCTTTCGCGACGGCGAGGTAGGGCGGCGCCATAATCTCGAGTTCACCATGCTGGAGTGGTATCGCCCGGGATTTTCGTTGGCTAATCTGATCGATGAAACCGAGGCGCTGATTCGCTTGCTGCTACCTGACGTGGGCTCCAGGCGACTGCGTCGCTACCGAGAGTTGTTTCGCGATCATCTAAAAATAGATCCCTTCACTGTTTCTCTTGACGACTTGCGCCATCTAGCAAGCACCCATGGCAGTCTCGATATGGCCCATAGCTCCCGGGATGACTGCCTGGACTTGCTGATGAGTCTGGTCATCGAACCGACGCTGGGCTTCGAGTGCATCGACGTGGTGATCGACTATCCGGCCAGCCAGGCGGCGTTGGCGCGCCGTCGATGCGACCCGGAAGATGGTGGCGCCGAGGTGGCGGCGCGCTTTGAGGTCTATGTGCAGGGGCTTGAGCTGGCCAACGGCTACGATGAGCTGACCGATGCGAATGAACAGGCCGCGCGTTTTGCTGCGGACAATATCGAGCGGGAGAAAAATGGTAAATCACCTGTCGATATCGATGCGCGTCTGGTAGCGGCACTGCATGCCGGTATGCCGGCAGGTAGCGGTGTGGCTCTTGGGGTCGATCGCCTGATTCAGCTGGCCCTCGGCAAGCAGTGCGTGGCAGAAGTCATGGCCTTTGCCACGCCGGTCAGCTAACAAAAGCGTTGAATCCGCGCTTCGGGGTGGCTAACCGCCGTATTCGAATGGCTGGTCTATAGTTTTCTCAGCGCCGCGGCGAATGCGCCAAACGCATGCAGCAGGGTATTTTCCTCAACGATATAACTCGCCTGGCGCTGGACGACTATCTCCGGCAGTTTTCGTTAGATTCAGTGTGCCCGAGCTGCTTTCGCCTCAAGCAGCATCACCAATGGCGTGTGCCCGGGGCGCCCTTGATCTGGCCGCGCAGGTTGGGGGTCACCCAGCCGCCGTAGAAATCTCCGGGCTGAGGCACCACCTCCGTGTCGCCCACAAGGCAGCGGTCCATGCTGGCCGCATAGAACGCCAGATAACCCGCCAGAGGCTGAAAGGCGCCGGTAGGCCGCTCGTAGCACCAGGCGGCGCGTCGGGCAATGCGTTTACTTCCCACCA
Organism: uncultured Halomonas sp.; assembly: GCF_947500835.1. Taxonomy (GTDB): domain Bacteria; phylum Pseudomonadota; class Gammaproteobacteria; order Pseudomonadales; family Halomonadaceae; genus Modicisalibacter. The sequence goes on along the minus strand of NZ_CANMTQ010000005.1, from coordinate 178,510 downwards.
CGTCGAAATAGCGCGCCATGCCTTTCCATTCGCAGAAGCTTCCGCCGCTGACCGGCATTAGCTTAGCGGTCACGTCCCCCGGCGGAAAATAGTAGGTGGGCGCGTGGTGGGTCTCGAGCACGCGATAGCCGCGGGTCGTGCAGGCTATCTGCTGGCTGCCCATGTAGATCGTCAGGGTCTGGGCCACTGGCTCCAGGGCGGGTGGGCGCGGATAGGTCTGAACGTCTTCTATCGCCAGTATTGTCATGAAAATCCCCTGGAAAGCCGACACGCGGTCATCAGTGATAAATACAACACTATGACCGCGAACCGGCTGGTTTGACTCCCCATCGTTGTCGATTGACATGAATTCATATTCGCACGAGAATAATAATTATTATCATCAAGGAGGCCTGCGAAATGACCTCGGAGCGCTCTCAGATCCATTACACCTGTATTTTCTTGTATGTCTCGTTTCAGGCCATACAAGAAGCGGTGGAAAAGTCATCTAAGGGGAAAGACACACCCTGCTGGCTCGATGCACGGACGCTTCGCATGCTCTTGAGCGAGTTGCAGCAGTGTCGTCAGAATGCCAGTCCCTTCCCGAAGGTATGTGAGGCGCTGGATACCGCGATCTATCACTGTGGGTTGTTGATGGCCCAGTGCCCGGCGGCGGTCAATCGCCGGCTGTGCGGCCACCATCTTGAAGCGATCATCATGCCCTTGAAAGCGGCGGCGGCTCAGCTGTCCGGACGGGTGGGGCATGCCGCAAACCATGATTCCGTCTTCTCTTTCAAAGGCCTGCGCAGCTGGCTGGGGTGGTGAGGTAGCCTGCTCGAACTCGCGCGAGATGTGCTAGGGCCTGTTGACGTTTCATCGCGAACCGCGTTGCTGCATCAAAAAGTGTCAGTCAAGGCGCGAAGCGCAGGGAAGGGTTATTCCCTTTTCACGTTTCGCAACGCAGAATGGCGCTTTTTGCTGCGCAACCCGAAGGGCTGGGCCAGTTTTTATCCGCTGCTGCGTTAGTCGTCGTTCATTTGGAATAACCAAATTTCTCTCCTCCTGCCTTGCCCCGAATAAAAACTGGCGCCAGCGCGGCCGTGAATGAAACGTCAACAGGCCCTAGCGAAGTTGCCCTGGCGTCATCCCAAGGCACTGGCGAAAAAGCGTAGTCATGTGGGACTGAGACGAGAAGCCAAGGAATTCGCAGTCCTGATCCCCGCTGACGGTCTTGACGCTGCTGCGTTTGGGACTCAGGGTGACGGCGTCCACCGCCAGGCGGCGTTCCTGCAGATGAGCCGAATCGAGCCCAATGCGATAGTGCCGTGGCCCCAACTGAATGGAAAAGACCAGGGCCGGGCAGATGAAGTTGGCCGCAAACGGCTCTTGGGTGTTCAGGTCGATCTGCACCTGGCCCAGGTCGAACCGCTGGCTCAGCCAGGGAATGCCGATTGTCGCCGCCGTCTCAAGATCTTGAAACCTCATCGGGCTGACTGTTGGCATAACGTCACGATCATGATGGGTTGTTCTGCCAGCGTAGCACCTCGAGTAGCTTACGCACCTATTTCATTCTTTATCGTTGTCCGCGAGCTGTTCAGCCACGCGCTAGGCATCGAAAGCCAAAATCTCGCGTCGCGTGTTGCCCGCTACCCCCGCGTAGAAGGGCCACTCGGCTTCCAGGTCGAATACGATCTGCTGCGTCTCGTCATCGCTCAACTCGTCGTCGGCCAGGGCGGCGGCGACCTGGTCGCGTAACGCCTGAAGGAAACGGCGCTGTTCCGTGATGCCTGCGATCCCCACCGGGGCCGGGCCGTGGCCATTGAAAAGGCGGTCATTCTCGTCGAAGCGCGCAGTGAAGGTCTCGAGCTGATCCAGCCAGCGGTCGATGTCCTCGAAGGGTACGGCAGGTACGCCGACGTTGATGAGATCGCCGACGAAAGCGACATTCTCGTCTTCAAGCGCGATCAATAGCGTCGACTCCGCCTCGCTTGGCCCAAGCACCTCAAAGGTAAGCGTCGTGTCGCCAATCTCGAGAGGCGTGTTGGCGTCGACGGCCCGTGCTTCGCTTACCGCCACATCGAGCTGCTCCTGGGTGGCGAAGCGCTTGCCATGGCGTTCATTGCGCATGGCGATGAACCCACGGGCGTCGGTGCGTATGGAATTCAACGTCACCTCGTCCGTATAGACCTGAGCATCTGGAAATGCCTGGGTCCAGACCGGCAAGCCGCCGTAGTGATCGGTATGGGCATGGGTCAGGGAGATGGCCACCACGGGCTTTTCCGTCGTCGCTTCCAGATGCGCCAAGGCACGCCGCGCTTCCGGCAGCAGTCGCTGGGCGTCCACCAGCACCACCCCCTCGTCGGTCTCGAACCAGTGGTTGTTGACGCTATCCACGTCGTTGACCTGAGAGGCGTAGGTGTACACCTCGAGTGGCATATCGGATTGGGCAACGCTGGGCAGTGACGCGCTGACGGTTACGGCCAGCGTCAGCATTGGAACAGAGAGCGTGATGGCGTTCATGGCGGCTCGACCTTTGACGGGAAGTGACAGAGTTAGAATGTGCATTCCTGACATCACGCTAGATCGCCAGTAAGCCTTGGTCTTTCAAAAAACGGCGTTTACAGAATCCTACAGCTAAATACTGCAAAGAAGTGGTTCGCTTGAATTCTTGGCGATGAAGACGCGCATGCGTAAACGAACTTCGACGAATTGGTAATGGGCAACCGTGAACTTCGTTGAACTAGACTGCAGGGGCACGTTTGAAGCTTTCGATGTGCACATGGAGACGTGATTTACAAGAACAGCTGATGCCCTAGGGATCGAATTCAGCCTCTGGAATCTGAAACGATTCAGACAGGCGGCGATGGCAACGTCCAAGGACGTTCGGGGTCCGAAAAAATGGAGAACAATCGTGCAAGAATTCAATATCACATGGATCGATATCGCCGTCGTCATTATTTATCTGGTTGCCAGTCGCGCCATTCCGCTATGGCTGACGCGCGGCAAGCAAGGGGACACCGGCAGCTTCTTTCTGGGCGGTCGGAACTTTATCTGGCCGATGATCGGGTTTTCCCTGTTCGCGACCAACATGTCCGGTGCGTCCTTCGTGGGCATGGCCGGCGCGGGCTACAGTTCGGGGATCGCGGTCTACAGCTACGAGTGGGTGGCCGCAGTGGCGCTGGTCATCTTCGTCTTCATGCTGCTGCCGTTTTATCTGCGCTCCGGCGTGTTCACCATGCCGGAGTTCATCGAGCGACGCTTCGATGCCCGCTCGCGCTACATCTTCGCCGGCATGCTGGTCTTTCTGAGCATCTTTCTGGACTGCGAGGGGGCGCTTTACGCCGGCGGACTGGTGATCCAGACCCTTTTCCCAAACATCGATCTCTGGATGGGGGTGCTCGGACTGACGATACTTGCCGGCATCATGTCCTACTTCGGTGGCCTCGGCGCGGTGGTGATCAGCGACACGATTCAGGCCTGCGTGCTACTGATCGGCGCGAGTCTGGTATTCGCAGCCGGGCTTTACGCGATTCCTTCCTGGGACGCCATGGTCCAGGCCGCTCCGGAAAATGCCATGAGCATCATACGACCCATCGATGATCCCAGTCTGCCATGGCCGGGCCTGTTCGGCGTGTTGATCATCGGTATCTATTTCTGGGCCAACAACCAGCTGATCGTGCAACGTACCCTGGGAGCCAAGACTCTGGATCACGGTCGCTGGGGCTCGATCTTTGCCGGTTTTCTCAAGCTCACCTCGCTGTTCATCATGGTCCTGCCCGGGGTGATGGCGCTGAAGCTGTATCCCGATCTGAAAACACCGGACCTGGCATTTCCGACCATCGCCTTCGATTTACTACCGGTCGTACTGCGCGGCATCATTCTAGCGGCACTGATCGCCGCGATCACCTCCACCGTCGACTCGATTCTCAATTCGGTGTCGACCATGGTGACCATGGACTTCGTCAAGCCCTTGCGGCCTCAAACCAGTGATGCTGCGCTGGTGCGGGTCGGCCAGTTGACCACCGTGATTGTCATGGTGATCGTTGTGGCCTGGGCGCCGCAGATCATCCACTTCCAGTCACTGTGGAGCTATTTCCAGTCGATCCTGGCCTATGTGACGCCGCCGGTCGTCGCAATCTTCTTCGTCGGCATCCTCTGGCGCGGTGCCACCCCGACCGGGGCATTCGCCGCGTTCCTGGGCGGCCTGGGGATCGGCATGCTCGGCTTCTTCACCATTCAGGTCGGCGGCCTGGTGGATTTTCATTTCCTTTATGCGGCCGTTGTGCAGTTCTTCATCGGTCTTGCGTTGATCATCGGGGTTAGTCTGATTACCCAGCACAAGGAAGGTGAAGAGGTCGATGAGCTGATCTGGACGACGCAGATCCTGAAAGACGAATCCGAAGAGCTTGCCGCCAAGCCGGCCTGGCAGAACTATCGTTATCAGTCGATGGTGCTGATGGCTGTCACCGCGATCATCGTCATCTGGTTCTGGTAACCGCCGGCGCATTCAAGGAGGACACCATATGAAACGGCCAATAAATAAAGGCATGTCTACACGTCCGGATTCAACCCGGCGGCGCCTGCTGCTGGGCGGTCTCGGTCTCGGCGGCATGGCTGCCCTGGGCGTTTCGCCGCTGGGCGCCGCCGTGGCCGCTCAACCGGAGGAGATCACTTTCGCCTTCGGGCCGGATGATTCTGGCAGTCTTCAGGCGCTGATCGAGGCGTTCAATCAGGAGTACGAGGGCAGGATTCGCGTGCGTTATCAGTTGATGCCGCGCGCCAGCGACGCTTTTTATCGTCAGATCAGCTCGGACTTTGACGTGGACTCTCCCCGCATCGACGTCTTCGGCGGCGATATGGTCTGGACCGCGGCATTTGCCAGTCGCGGCTATGTCACGGATGTGACCCCTCGCTTCAACAGCACCTATGCCCGGGGCGATTTCCTTAATGCGCCCCTTGATTCAGTAGGCTATCGCAATCGTCTCTGGGGCGTGCCCTGGTATACGGACGCGGGCATGCTCTACTACCGCCGGGATCTGCTGGAATCCGCCGGACATGATCAACCGCCCGGCACCTGGGACGAACTCGCAAGAATGGCGACGGACGTACGCGACAAGGCCGGCACGAAGCATGGGTTTGTTTTCCAGGGCGCTGAGTACGAAGGCGGCGTGACCAACATGCTGGAGTTTCTGTGGAGCGCCGGTGGCCGCGTGCTCACCGGCAATATGTCGACCGCTGCGGCCTTCGGCATGGATGTGAGCTCCCCCAACGTTATCACGATCAATAGCGCGGATGCGGCGCGAGGATTGAGCATTCCACGGGGATTGATCGAAGATGGCATCGTACCCCGGCAAGTGGTCAATTTTCGCGAAGAGGATGCCACCCGGGCGTTCTTGAACGGCGACGCCGTCTTCATGCGCAACTGGCCGTTCAGTTATGGTTTGATCGACGAAGAGGAATCCCAACTCAGCGCCGATCAGATCGGTATCGCGTCCATTCCAAGCGCGGGTGGCAACCGTAATTCCTACAGCTGCCTGGGCGGCTGGAACCTGATGATCAACGCTCAGTCGTCGAAACAGGACGCGGCCTGGGAATTCATCCGCTTCGCCGCGTCTCCCGAGCGCCAGAGGCAGCGTGCCCGGGAGGGCGGGTTTCTGCCCACGCTCGGCGCCTTATACGACGATGAACAGCTGCTCGAGCAAGTACCGGTCATGGCGCTTGGCCGCCGCGCCATCGACGATGCCCGGCTGCGCCCGGTCACGCCGTATTATTCGGCCATGTCCCAGCGCATGGCGGTCGCGTTCAATCGCGTGCTGCGTGGCGAATTGACCGGCCAGCAGGCCGTACGCCAGCTACAGCGCGAGCTGCAGCTGATTCTCGACAGGCGAGGCTAGGCGCGTACTGACGCCCGTCGACAAGCGTCAGGCCATCGACAACATGTCGATTCACGTTCCGGAGACAAACAATGAAAATGTACCCCACGAAGATCATGGTGGCCGTTGACGGATCGACCGCCTCGGATCGCGCCATTACCCATGCGGTCGAACTCAGTGCCGCTACGGGATCGGAGCTGCACATGGTTCTTGTCGGCCTCATTTCGCCCTGGACGCACCCGGACACGCTCTCGGAAGCTCAGTTCGGCCGGCTGAAAAAGGAAAATCAGAAGCGGCTGGATCAAGAGGTCGAGAAAGCCAAGGCCGGCGGTGCCCACGCGGTAGTGGCGCATCTGCGCATGGGGCGCGTGGATACGGAAATCCTGCGGCTGGCGGAAGAGATCGAGGTAGGATTGCTGGTGGTGGGCAACCGCGGACGGGAATCCCTGGCCCGGGTCATGCTGGGCAACGACTCGGAGAGCATCGTCCGCCACGCGCCGTGTTCGGTCCTGGTCGTGCGCTGAGTCCGGGCTTTCATCATTCTTTCGACATGGGCTTTACAACATCCTGTCACCGGGTTCGTCCCAGTAGGGCGGGTTGCTGAAACGCTCGGCGAAGAAATCGACGAAGGCCCGCACGCGCTGGGAGGGATGACGGGTCTGGGGCCATATCGCATGCAGATGGATTCGCGACCAAGCGTAATCCGTCAGCACCGGCACGAGCTCACCGGCCTGAATGTGGCGCCAGATGATAAAGGTCGGCTCACGAATCAGTCCCAGTCCGGAAAGGGCGGCTTCGCGCAGGATATCGCCATTGTTGGCGCGTAAACGCACCTTGATGGGCACCCGCCCGGGCTGGTCCTTGGCCCGTAGATAGGGCCAGCTGGTGGCGTCGGCAACACCGGAATAGCTCAGGCAGTGGTGATGAGACAGATCTTCGAGGCTGGTTGGCGTGCCATGGCGCTCGAGATACGACGGTGCCGCGCAGACCAGGTGGCGAATACGGGTAAGACGTTTGGCGATGAAGGTGGAATCAAGCAGACCTCCAATACGCAGGGCGACATCGATACCCTCCGCCACCAGATCCAGTCGCCGGTCATTGACGTCCAGCTCCAGGTTCAAGGCCGGGTAGCGTGTCATCAAATCCCCTAGGGCCGGCGCTACATGCAGCGCGCCGAAGCTTGCCGGCACCGCCACCTTCAGGCGCCCACCGATGGCGGCGTGCTCACCGGTAGCCGCCGCCTCGGCGTCTTGCAATTCATCGAGTACATACCGCGCCCGCCGATAGAGCGCAAGGCCCGTCTCCGTGGGCACCAGCTGCCGGGTGGTGCGGTGAAAAAGCTCTACCTTCAGGCGCTGTTCGAGATCCTTGATGCGCCGACTGACCACAGATTTCGCCGTGTCCAGACGCCGCGCCGCCGCCGTGATGCTACCGGCTTCGATTACCGCACACAGCGTGTCCAGCTCGACGGTTCGATTCATGGGTTCTCAAAAGCGCAACACTCTTTTGCCGGGAAGGCGGTCGTTTGCGTATCTGACGAACTGTAGCGTAGCCCGTGTCAACTCACACGGAGTATTCATCATGAAACGTTTCGAAGATAAAATCGTCGTCGTCACCGGTGGCACTACCGGCATCGGCTTCGCTGCGGCTCAGGCCTTTGTTGCGGAAGGGGCCAGGGTGGTGATTACCGGCGCCAATGGCGAACGCCTGGAAGAAGCCAGGCGCGCCTTGGGCAACGGGGTTCATGCCCTGAAGGCGGATCAGACGGACCCGGCAGCGTTGGATGAGCTGGCAGCCACGCTGGAGAAGTCCCATGGCCGCGTGGACGTGCTGTTCGCCAATGCGGGAGTCACTTGGCCGGCACCCATCGAGCATATCGACTCGGCGCATGTGCGCGATCAATTTGCCTTGAACTTCGAAGGGCCGCTTCTCACGGTGCAAAAGCTTCTGCCCTTGATGGGCAACGGTGGGTCGATCGTGTTCACCACGTCCTGCCTGGATCAGATGGGTATGCCGGGCATGGGGGTCTATGCGGCCACCAAGGCGGCCTTGCGCTCCCTGACCCGCACTCTGGCCGCAGAGCTCAAGGAGCGCGGCATCCGCGTCAACGCGGTGGCGCCGGGACCCGTTCAAACTCCCATCTACTCGAAGCTGGGTCTTAATGACACCGATCTCGAGGAGATGACCCAGGGCATTCTTGGCAAGATACCCATGGGGCGTTTCGGTGGGGCGGAGGAGGTAGCAAGCGCCGCCCTCTATCTGGCAAGTCCCCAAGCGAGCTTCATTACCGGTGAGGAGCTTTTCGTGGATGGCGGCATGGCAACGATTTAAGGCATTGCTGAAACTGTATGTTGTTTCTTGAGCGTACCGCCAAGCCCGGGCGGTACGCTCTCAGGAACTTGTCCACCGGGCCTTCCGCGAAGCGTAGCTGATAAAAGCATCAAAACCGAACGGTTCGGTCGTGATTAAATCACCGACAAAACCAGTACAGAAATTGTTACGTCAACAGGCCCTAGAGCTTGATATCGGCAACTTAGCTACATCTAGACAACCGTTCTCAAGCGGATGAGGTCAGATCGTAACGTGACATGGGCAAACGCCGAATGCGTTGTCCGGTCAACGTGAATACCGCATTGGCTACCGCCGCGGCTATCGGCGGTGTGCCTACCTCGCCGATGCCGCCCATCTCGGCGCCGCTTTCGATGATCTGCACCGCGATTTCCGGCATCTGATTCGGTGGCAAAAAGCGATAGGTATCGAAGTTCTTCTGTACCACCTCGCCGTTTTCGATGGTGATCTCTTCGAGCAAGGCTTGAGACAGGCCAGTCGAGATACCGCTTTGGATCTGTGCTTCGATGGTGTCCGGATTGACCATCGAGCCGCAATCCACGGCGCACCACACCTTGTGTACTCGCGGTTGACCCTCTGTGATCGAGACCTTGGCTACCTCGCCGACGATGCTGCCGAAGGAGCGATGCAGGGCAATGCCGTAGGCGATGCGCTGACCGTTCTCTTGTTGAACCCCCGGCTGGTAGCCGGCCATGTCGGCTACGTTGTCGAGCGCCTTCAGATAGCGCGGCGCGTCGTTGAGCAATTGGCGGCGAAATTCCAATGGATCGGTTTCAGTGGCCGCGGCCATCTCGTCGATAAAGCTTTCGGTGACATAGCCGTTGTAGGAGTGGCCCACGGAGCGCCAGAAGCCGATCTTGACCGGATAGCTGTGGCCGATCCAATCGACGCGACGATTGGGGATGGCGTAGGGCTGTTCCGTCGCGCCTTCCAGCGCCGAGCTGTCCAGGCCGTCCTGAATGAACTGCGGCATCAAGCGCGTGAAAGGGCCGTCGCCGACCACGGTGATGTGCCAGCCGCTGATCTTGCCCTGGCTGTCGATGGCGGCACGATGCTTGACCGTCATGGTGGGGCGAAAATAGTCGTGCTGGGTGTCCTGCTCCCGGGACCAGATGACCTGCACTGGTCGACCAGCGGCCTTGGACAGGCGGACCGCCTGCTGGCCGTAATCGGTAATGAAGCGCCGGCCATAGAAGCCGCCAACATAGGGCGTATGCACGGTGATCTTGTCCGCCGTGAGTCCGGTGATGTCGGCGATCTGCTGCACCACCGGGTCCACGCCCTGATTGGGCACCCAGGCTTCGCAGCGCTCGGCGGTCACGTCGGCGGTGGCGTTCATCGGTTCCATGGTGGCATGGGCCAGAAACGGTACCTGATAGACCGCCTCGATACTGCGCGCGGCATCATTAAACGACGATTCGATATCGCCCAGGGACTCGGCGGTCTTGCCGGCTTCGTCTACTCGGGCGCGCATCTCCTTCATTAGCTGCTCGGAGTTCAGCCCTGCTGCTGCGGCATTCTCGAACTCGATGGGAAGAGCGTCCAGGGCGCTCTGGGCATGCCAATAGGTATCGGCAATCACCGCGACCGCGCCCGGCAGGCGCTCGACGCTGATCACCCCGGGCCGGTCGGCGATGGCGGCCTCATCTGTGCTGGCGACCTCGCCTCCCAGCACAGGACTTTGCTTGACCGCGGCGTAGGCCATGTTGGGCAAGCGTACATCGATACCAAACTCGGCGCTGCCGTTGGCCTTGGCGGCGCTGTCCTTGCGCGACACGGGTTTGCCGATATAGCGAAAGCGCGAGGGGTCCTTGAGCGCTGGGTTCGCGGGGGGGGCGAGTGCGCCGGCGGCCTCGGCAAGTTCACCGTAGCCGATGGAGCGTTCGCTTGAGGCGTGCACGACTCGGCCAGGCTCCGTATCGAGCTCATCGATCGACACCTGCCATTGATCGGCGGCGGCCTGGAGCAGCATCTGGCGTGCCGCCGCGCCGGCCCGGCGCATTGCCATGTAGGAGGAACGCACGCTCATGCTGCCGCCGGTGAAGCGCTGGGTGCCGTCGAACATGATCCTGTAGGCATCGCCTGCCGGGGCCTGCTCGACCCGGATCGACTCGAAATCCACATCGAGTTCCTCGGCGATGATCTGAGGCAGGGCGGTGTAGACGCCCTGACCGCCTTCGATGAAGGGGCTGAAGAAGGTCACTTGCCCTGCGGAGTCGAGGGTCAGGAAAGCGTTCAGGGTGGGCTTGCCTGACTGTGCAGCGCCGCGAGCCTGACGCACAACGAGTGGCAGTTGAAACGCCAGTACCAGACCACCGGCGGCGAGACCGCTAGCCTTGAGGAAATCGCGTCGGGACATTTCCAGTGAAGTGCTCATGAGGTTTCTCCCGGGCCTTGGTTCTGGCTCTGGTTCTGACTTTGAGTACTCGCCGCGTTTACAATAGCCTGGCGAATGCGTACATAGGCGCCGCAGCGGCAAAGATTATTCATGGAGCTGGCGATATCGCCTTCGTTGGGACTGGGGTTCGATGCCAACAGCGCGGCGGCGGCCATGATCTGCCCGGGCTGGCAGTAGCCGCACTGGGGTACATCGATCTCGCGCCAGGCAACTTGCAGCGGATGACTCAAGCCGTCGTCACTGAGCCCTTCGATGGTGGTCACCTCCTGATCCTGAACCGCGGATAGCGGCGTGACGCAGGCACGCATGGCCTGGCCGCCGACATGTACCGTGCAGGCGCCGCACTGGGCGATGCCGCAGCCGTACTTGGTGCCGGTAAGATTGAGCTGGTCTCGCAGCACCCAGAGCAGCGGCGTATCGGGTTCGATGTCAAGGGTGTGTCGGGTGCCGTTGACAGTCAGGGTTGTCATCGTGATGTCCTTCTTATTATGTGTCTAGATAGTTGATGTTAGTAGGCGCTAACCTCTTGTGCTGGCAATTTGATATGTTTTGGCTGAAAAGTGGCAGAAGGCGATAGGCGTGACTTCAGGTTGCGCTGCTGGATTCTTCCTCTATGCTCACCGCGACTCGAATCAGCAGCGCAGCGGCCAGTGCGCTGATCGCGGCCATACTGGCACCCACTAAAGCTGCGCCTGGCCAGTCTAGCGGGGCGGCTATCGCGGCGTTCTCACGGCTTTCTTCGAGATTGCCCAGCATCCGATCAAGGAAACGGCGGTTGCCGCTGGGATGACGATGAGGAATATCCAGCGTCAACTGGCGGCGAGGCGCCGCGAGCTTCGACGAGTGACTCCCAGGCGATAGATGAATGCCAGGATGAAAAGTCCCGTCAGGATTAAAACGATCGTTGGTGCAGGGGCACTGTCGAGAAAGAAACTCGCGTAGGTGCCCGCGAGCATCGAGATTGTACAAATCGTCACTGAAACGAGCAGCATGGGGCCAAAGCTGCGCACTACCAGAAACGCGATGGCGCCGGGGGTGACGAGCAGCGCCACGGCGAGAATCAGGCCTACTGAGCTCAGCGTTGCGACAATGGTGAGGGATAGGCTCGCCAACAGACCGTAATGTAGAAGCTTGGTGTTGAGGCCTACCGCCTGGGCCTGGGCTGGATCGAAGGCGTGCAACAGCAGATCCTTCCATTTCAACAGCAAAAGCCCGGAAACGACGACGGCGATCAGTCCCGAGGTCCAAAGGTCCTGACTGCCGACGCCAAGCATGTTGCCGAACAAGACATGATCAAGATGCTCGTTGGTATGGATCGAGGTATACATGACGATGCCGAGGCCAAACATGCCGGAAAACACCACCCCCATGACCGTATCCTGTTTGATCCGGCTGTTGTGAGACAAATATCCCGTGGCGAGGGCGCAGATCATGCCTGCAGCGAAGGCGCCAATGATCAGCGGGAGCCCAAGAATCCAGGCTAGAACGATACCCGGGAGCGTGGCATGGCTGACCGCGTCGCCCATCAGCGCCCAGCCTTTGAGCACCAGAAAACAAGACAGCAGGGCCGTAGGCGGCGCTACCATCAGCACGATCCAGAAGGCGTTCTGCATGAACGGAAACTGGAAGGGCAGCAGTAATGACTCGAGGATCATCGCTGGGTCTCCCTGACTGAAATCGACTCGATGTCAGGTGACGACTCCAATGCCTTGGCCGCCTTGCGTCTGGCCGCGAGCAGTCCGTGCTTTGGCGCGAAGACGAAAGCGATGAGGAAGATGAGTGTTTGCAGGATGACGATGATGCCCCCGGTTGCCCCATCGAGGAAATAACTTGCATAGGCGCCAACGAAGCTGGTGACGGTGCCGATCAACACTGAAACCATGATCAGTCGGGGGAACCTGTCGCACAGGAGATAGGCCGTGGCGCCCGGGGTCACTACCATGGCAATGACGAGAAAGGCCCCGACGGTGATCATGGCTGCAACGATAGCGGCGGAGAGCAAGGCGAAGAAGATCACTCGCAGCATATCCGGACGCAGTCCGATGGAACGTGCATGGCTTTCATCGAAAAAGACGACCATTAGATCTTTCCACTTGGCCAGCAGAACCGCCAGGCAGACGAACCCGATGATGGCGAGCTGCAGCGTATCTTCCGGGGTGATGGCCAGGATATTGCCCATGATGATCGTCTGAATACTCACCGCCATCGGGTTGAGAGAAATCATGAACAGGCCTAGCCCGAAGAACGACGTAAAAATGATGCCGATGATGACGTCGATCTTGAGTCCCGAGCGTCCGGACAAGAACAACATTGCACCCGCCGCAAGCCCACCGGCAATGAAGGCGCCGAGGGCAAAGGGCAGGCCGAAGATATAGGCGCCCGCGACGCCGGGTACCACGGAGTGGGACAGCGCGTCACCGATCAGCGACCAGCCCTTGAGCATGAGATAGGACGAAAGGAAGGCGCAAACCCCGCCAACGAGAGCGGATACCCACATGGCGTTGTTCATGTAGCCATAGCCGAATGGCTCGAGCAAAGTATCGATCACGACGTGTCTGCCTTACCGTTCTCATCGGGAAGAGAGCCTTGTTTAACCGTGCTGGGTATCGTCTTTATAGTGCTCTTGGGATCGCGGCTATCACCGTATTGCACGAAGGGGCGCTCGTCGTCGGTGATGATGCGCACTTCCCGCGGGTCGTCGTCATCGTGCAGATCGGCGCCGCCGAGAGTGAAGTGGCGCAGCACGCCGCCAAAGGCAAGCTCGAGGTTCTCTCGAGTAAAGGTGGTTTCCGTCGGACCAGAGGCCAGCACCGTGCCCTTCACCAGAACGGTTCGGTCACAGAAGTCCGATACGGAGCCCAGATTGTGAGTCGATACCAGCATCACACGGCCTTCGTCACGCAGTTCCCGCAAAAGCGCCACGATCTGATCTTCTGTTTTTACATCGACGCCGGTGAAGGGCTCGTCGAGCAGGATCACCCGTCCTTCCTGGGCAAGTGCCCGGGCCAGGAACACCCGCTTGCGCTGACCCCCGGAGAGCTCGCCGATCTGGCGCTGACGAAAATCGCTCATGTTTACGCGTTCGAGGGCTTCATCGACGGCCACATGATCGGCTCGCCGGGGCCGGCGCAGAAAGCCCATATGGCCGTAGCGCCCCATCATCACCACATCCTCGACGAGTACCGGGAACGCCCAGTCGACCTCTTCGGATTGGGGCACATAGGCGACAAGATTCTCCCGCAGGGCGTCTTTCACGCTCCGATCGAGTAGGCGGATGTCACCTCTTGCCAGGGGCAAGAATCCCATGATTGCCTTGAACAGTGTCGACTTGCCCGCGCCGTTGACACCCACCAAGGCCGTGATGGTGCCGCGGGGGATCTCGAAGCTGGCATTGTGCAGTGCGGTGTGTCCATTACGGTAAGTGACCGTCACGTCCTGGGCCAGAATACCGCCGCTGATGCTTTCAGATTGAGCCTTCCTTTGCTTTGATGCGTGCAAAAATGAATTCTCCTGTTGCAGCTACTTGTTGTAACTACTGATTTATCAGAGCAGAACAGCTTTCAGAGTACAATGCTCATGAAGGCTGAAAGAGACGGTCAATATGGCTGTTACTGCTGATTCATGTTTTTCGTCAATCCGTCCGCGATTGTTTGAGACGTGACGCGCAATAGATCGATATAGGTTGGTACCGGGCCATTGGACTCGCTGAGGCTGTCCACATAAAGAGCGCCACCATAAGCAGCACCGGTTTCTCGCGCCACCTGTTTGGCCGGTGACGTGTTGACAGTGCTTTCACAGAACACGACGGGAATATCGTTTTCCGTCACGCCGTCGATGACGCTGCGTACCTGCTGAGGCGTACCGACCTGGTCCGCGTTTATCGGCCAGAGATAGAGCTCCTTCATATCGAAATCCCGAGCTAGATAGCTAAAGGCGCCTTCACAGGTAACGAGCCAACGTTTGTCTTCAGGAATTTGCGCAATCTGCTGGCGCAGTGGCTCGATCGTGTCACGGATCTCGTTCTTGTAGGCCTCGGCATTATCTCTGTAGGTTTCCGCATTATCCGGATCGTATTTTGCAAACGCCGAGGCGATGTTATCGACATAGACCATGGCGTTGTCGAGGCCCATCCAGGCATGTGGATTGGCTTGACCTTCATAGGCGCCTTCGGTAATCGAAATCGGTTCAACCCCCTCCGTCACTGTTACCGAGGGAATGTCACCAAGATTCGCGAGAAACTGCTCGAACCATAGCTCGAGATTCAGCCCATTCCAAAGAATCAGATCCGCACCGTGAGCGCGAACGATATCCTGAGGGGTCGGCTCATAGCCGTGAATCTCGGCCCCGGGTTTGGTGATCGACACCACCTTGGCGTGATCGCCCGCCACGTTTTGCGCCATTTCCGCCAGCACGGTGAATGTGGTCACTACCTTCAATTTGTCGTCAGCGGCGTTAGCGGTTCCCGCCATTGCAACGAAGAGGATTGCTAGCACACATACTGTCTTCAAGCGTCTGATCGGCATTTCATGAGTCCTTGCTAGCTTCGGCTGACAAAGTCGCCCAGCGCCTTGCCCATGCGCATCGGGCTTTCATCGACACCCAATCCATCACGAAAATCGACCCTGTCGGAGAAGCACAGAATGACCGTGGAGCCGAGCTTGAAACGGCCCATTTCCGCGCCCTTGGCAAGCTCGATGGGCGTATCGAAGCGGGTCGTCTGGATCTGTTTCGACAAGGGCGTGATCTGACCCGCCCAGACCGTTTCGATGGCCGCGACGATCATGGCGCCCACCAGCACCATGGCCATGGAGCCACGATCCGTATCAAAAATACATACCAGGCGCTCGTTACGAGCAAACAGCCCCGGTACCTGATCCGCCGTCGCCAGGTTGACCGAGAAAAGACGCCCCGGCACATAGATCATTTCCCTTAGAGTGCCAGTCACGGGCATGTGCACCCGATGATAATCCTTGGGAGAAAGATAGACCGTGGCGAAGCTTCCCTGCTGGAACGCAGCGGCGCGCTGATCATCGCCGCCGAGCAGTGATGAGACGGAATAGGTCTGCCCCTTGGCCTGAACCAGGGTGCCGTGCTCGACGTTGCCGAACTGGGACAGAAAGCCATCCGCCGGGGAAACAATGCCCTCGCCGATGGGGCGCGCATCGTTTTTCAGCGCTCGGGTAAAGAAGTCGTTGAAGCAGGCGTAGGCGGTGGGATCAGGTTGTTGCGCCTGCCCCATATCGACTCCGTAGGTACTGATGAAGCGCTTGATCATCATGTTTTTCAGCCAGGGGGTGCGGGCGTCCGCCAGCGTGCCCGCCAGGCGCGAGATCAAATGATGGGGCAGGGGGTGTTGAATTAGAGAGAAGAGCTTGTCTTGCATCACAGGTATCGGCTTCCAGTCTTTGTAGGCTGCTGCTTGGCGCAGCGTTTAGAGTGACATTAGCAAGAACGCTGACATTCAGATGACGGCGCGTGGCGATCGACAGGGATGTCGATCGAGGCGTGGCAAGAGGGATCTTGTTCCACGCCGACACGCAAGCCGGCATCTGAAATGCCAGGGTTTCGTTCTTGCGCGCCGCGATGAACGTCTGCAGGCAAGCATGTTCGCCAACATTATTTCTCGATGGGGGTGTCGTCGCGATTGCCCCACTCCTGCCAGGAACCGGCATAGCCGCGAATCTTCTCGAACCCGAGCGCCTTGCCCACCAGCCAGGTGAAGCCACTGCGATGATGACTCTGGCAGTGAGTGACGATTTCCATGTCCGGGGTCAACCCTTGGGCCTCGAGGGTCGTCACCAGTTCCGCGTAGTCGCGAATGCGTAGATTGCGCTCCGGGTCCATGGCCTCGGTCCATTCCATGTTGACCGCACCGGGGATATGGCCAAGATGCTTGTTCTGGCCTTTCTCGCCGCGATATTCCTGAGGCGCACGAGCGTCCCAGATAGCAAATCCTTTTTCGCCCAGGCGTTCGACCAGTTCATCTCGTTCGATCATGACGTCGGGGTTGAGGATTTCCGCCTGGTAGTCGCTCGGTTTGGGCCGTGAGGTCTCCGTCGATTCCGGTTGGTCATCCGCACGCCAGGCATGGATGCCGCCATTGAGATAGGAGTAGCGGGTGTGGCCGATCAGTTCCAGTGTCCAGAGCAGTCGGCCCGCCCAGCCACCGCCTTCGTCGTCGTAGGCCACCACGTGGGTGTCCCGGGTCAACCCCAATGACGAGAACAGCTCGGAAAGGGCTTCGTCGTCCGGCACATCGTTGGGAACGTCGCCCTGGCCCAGCATTAGTCGGCGATGATCGAGAAAAATGGCGCCGGGAACATGGCCCGCCTCGTAGCTTTCTGCCTTGAGCGGCACATCGATGATCAACAGCTGGGGATCGTCCAGATGCTCCGCGAGTTGCTCCGGCTCGACGATCAGCGGTAACAGGTTCGTTTCGGAACGCATGACGCACACTCCTTGCTCAAGCGGGGATGTTCAGATGATGACATAGCTTTGCGTCCTTCGGCGACCAACTTAGCGCGACGTTAGGCTCTCGAGAATACGCCGATAGCTGGCGAAGCGCTGTCGGGAAATGTCGCCACGTTCCACTGCATCGATCAGGGCGCAGCCGGGTTCGTTGCGATGGCGGCAGTCGCGGAAGCGACAGTGGCCGAGCAGGTCGCGAAATTCGATGAAACCCTCTGCGACCTGTTGCTCATCGAGATGCACCAGCCCGAACTCACGAATGCCGGGGGAGTCGATCAACTCGCCGCCGCCGGGCAGAGCGTAAAGGCGCGCGGTAGTCGTGGTATGGGTACCCTTGCGGGAATCTTCCGAGAGCGCGCCGATACGCAGGGCTTCGTCAGGCAGCAGGCGATCGATGAGCGATGATTTGCCCACACCGCTTTGTCCGACGAACACCGAGGTGCGGTCCGTGAGCCGTTCATGCAGGGCATCCAGACCATCGTCGCGCTGGGTCGTGGCGCGCACCACGGTATAACCCAAGCGCTCATAGTGGGTGAGCAGGGCGCCGAGCTCACCGCCATCTTCCGGCAGCAAATCAATCTTGTTGAGTACCAGCGTCGGGGTAATACCGGTAGCCTCGGCGGCTACCAGGTAACGGTCGATGAGATTGGCAAAAGGCGCCGGCTCGACGGCGAACACGATGAGGATCTGATCGATATTGGCGGCAACGGGCTTGAGCTGGTGATAAGGGTCCGGGCGTTCGAGTACGTTGTCCCGGGAATCCCGGGCGACGATCACGCCGCTGCCGTCCTGGGCCTCACGCCAGATGACTCGGTCTCCGGTGACCAGACTGTCGAGATTGGCCCGCACATGACAGCGGTGCAGAGTGGCGTTCGCGGATTGAACGTCCAGGGTGCGACCGAAATGAGCGATCACCCGCCCGGCCACTTCCGGGCCATACTCGCCGGCTTCCAGGGATTCGGTTTCCCGAACGGCCTGCTTGTCGGCCCGGGCAGCGCGCTCGGCCTGAATCTTCTCGATGCGCCAGCGCTGCTGACGCGATAGCTTACGTTTGCTCATACCACCTCATGGGGCGCCGACAATGCTAGCATTGTAACCGGCAGGGTCACTTCTGTCCGTTCTACGCTCTGTCTGAAAAATGTCTGCGCTCGCCGGCTTTTCAGGCAACGCTTAATCTCTTTGTCTACGGAGCCGTTACATGTTTGAACACGCCATCACCCCACGCAAGGATCTGTTGGTCTGGATCGATCTGGAAATGACCGGTCTCGATCCCAACAAGGAGCGCATCATCGAGGTGGCGACACTGATCACGGACAACGATCTCAAGCTGATTGCCGAAGGCCCGGTCATTGCCGTCAAGCAGCCGGATAGCCTGCTCGAGGCCATGGACAGCTGGAATACCAAGACTCACGGCGAGTCGGGGCTGGTAGATCGAGTCAAGGCCAGCAAGAGTGATACCGCCGACGCACAGCGCAAGACCCTGGAATTCCTGAAAGCCTATGTGGTACCCGGCTCCTCTCCGGTATGCGGTAACAGCGTGCATCAGGATCGGCGTTTTCTCGAGCGTGAAATGCCGGAACTGCTGGATTTCTTCCACTATCGCAACCTGGATGTCTCCACGGTAAAGGAGCTGGCCAAGCGCTGGAATCCTCAGGCATTGAAGGGCTTCGAGAAGCGCAACACCCATAAGGCGCTGGACGACATTCATGAGTCCGTGGACGAGCTGGCGCACTATCGGAAGACGTTCCTGCGCCTGGAAACGACTACGGATAGCAAATAAGAAAGCATTAAAGATAGCTCAGATGGCAGTGGCGATGATCTGTCTGGATTTTTCGTATTGACGCTCAAGGGCCCAGCGCACATGTTCTCGCACCAGATCGGAAGGGTAGGCTAGCCGTGCGCGCAGCGCGGCTTCCACTCCCTCGCTCCAGGGTGCGTTGCCGAGTCC
Organism: uncultured Halomonas sp.; assembly: GCF_947500835.1. Lineage (GTDB taxonomy): Bacteria > Pseudomonadota > Gammaproteobacteria > Pseudomonadales > Halomonadaceae > Modicisalibacter. Next base: position 159,495 of record NZ_CANMTQ010000005.1, on the reverse strand, counting down.
CACCGCAAGATTGCGAAGCCAGCGTTCATAGCCGATACGACGAATTGCGCTGCCTTCGGTCTTGCTCAAGAACTCCTCTTCGCTCCAGGCGAACAGGCGCACCAGCTCCGCCCGGTCAAGATCGTGGCGCGGCGCGAAATCCTCCTCCTGGCTTGCCCGGGTAAACCGGGTGAAGGGGCAGACCAGCTGACAGTCGTCGCAACCATAGACCCGATTGCCCATGGCCTCGCGGAACTCTTGCGGGATGCTACCCTGCAACTCGATGGTCAGGTAAGAGATGCAGCGTCGGGAGTCCACCACCTTGTCATCGACGATGGCGCCGGTGGGGCAGGCAATCCGGCACTGAGAGCATTTGCCGCAGTGCTCGCTGTCGAAAGGCGCGTCGATCGGCAGCGGCAGGTCGGTATAGAGCTCGCCGAGAAAGAACAGCGATCCAGCCTTGGGGTTGAGCAGCATGGCATTCTTGCCAAACCAGCCAAGCCCTGCCTTTTGCGCCAGGGCGCGCTCCATGACCGGGGCAGAATCGACGAAGGCGCGATAACCAAAGGATCCGACTTCGCTTTCAATGGTCTTGGCTAATGTGGCAAGGCGCTTGCGCATCAGCTTGTGATAGTCCCGTCCAAGCGCGTAGCGCGATACATAGGCCTTATTCGGTTGACCCAGGGCGCGAGTGGTTTCCACCTCCGGCGGCAGATAGTCCATGCGCACGCTGATCACCCGCAGCGTTCCTGGCACCAGTTCCTCGGGTCGGGTGCGCTTGGTGCCGTGCTTGGCCATGAAGCCCATTTCGCCCTGATGACCGGCAGCAAGCCAGCGCTCGAGATAGCGCTCGTGGCTTTCGAGATCGGTATCGGTGATGCCGACCTGCTGAAACCCCAACTCTTGACCCCAGCGCTTGATACGCTGGGCGAGGGCATTCAGGTCAGTGTCAGGTGGGCTGCAGTGATGTGCCATGAGCGTGTAAAAATTGGAAAGAGGGAGCGTGGAAAAACGATGGAAGTAATGGCGAACTGGGCTAATGCGAGACGATTCACACTACACTAATGCACAATGTGCGTCAGTTTATTCCAGGCGCTGATCGAGCAGGGCGTCAACTGAAAAGCGTCCATCGAAGGCGTTATGATTGTGTCCAAGGATGGACATATCTCAGGAGAAAACCACCATGTCGCGGCATTACGAACATCCGCTTTATCTTGCAGCGCAGGTGCGAGAGATCGATAGACGCACGATTGCTGCCGAGGAAGGCCTGGGTTTCGGTCTGATGCAGCGCGCCGCCAGGGCGGCCTACGATGAGGTCCGTCTGCGCTGGCCAAGCGCGCAGCGCTTGTGCGTGCTGTGTGGTGCCGGCAATAACGCCGGAGACGGCTATGTAATGGCGGCATTGGCGGCCCGGGATGGACTCTCGGTGCAGCTTATTGCCCTGCGTGCGCCTCGAGAACTCAAGGGCGACGCCGCTCGTGCCGTCGAAATGGCCGAGGCTGCCGGTGTGTATGCAGTGCGCTGGCAAGAAGGCATGGCGCTCGAGGGGGATGTCATCATCGATGCGCTATTGGGCACCGGGCTTGGTGGTGAGGTGCGCGAACCTTTCGCGGCGGCGATCGAGACGATCAACGCAAGCGCTCTGCCGGTGCTGGCCATCGATATCCCATCCGGACTTGCCGCGGATACCGGCGCAGTGCTGGGCTGCGCGGTAGACGCGGACGTCACGGTGACCTTTATTGCAGACAAGTTGGGTCTGCATACCGGTCAAGCTGTCGATCATGTGGGTGAGGTTGTGTTCCGCTCTCTGGATATCGAGGCGCAGGCACATCGGGATCTACCTCCGGCGGCAGAGTTGTTGGAAAAATCAGTGATCGCCAAGGCGCTACCGCCACGTCGGCGCGGCAGTCACAAGGGCGATTTCGGCCATGTGCTGGTCATCGGCGGCGCACCGGGATTCGGTGGTGCGGCGCTGCTGGCAAGCGAATCCGCAGCGCGCCTGGGAGCCGGCAAGATCAGTCTGGCAACCGCGCCGGAGCATGTGAGTGCAAGCCTCATACGCACCCCGGAAATCATGGCGCGGGGTGTGCGGGGCGTCAGCGACGTGAACCCTCTGCTCGAAGGCGCCAGCGTGATCGTGATCGGGCCTGGGCTGGGCCAGGGCGCCTGGGGCCAGGGCATGCTGCAAGTCGCCCTGACCTCAAACAAGCCGTTGGTAGTGGATGCGGACGGCTTGAATCTGCTGGCCGCCCACTGGCCCGACGAAAAACGCGACAACTGGGTGTTGACGCCGCATCCCGGCGAGGCCGCGCGTCTTCTCGACAGCAGTGCAAAAAAAATTGAGGCGGATCGTCTGTCGGCAGTCCAGGCGCTGCAACGAAAGCGCGGTGGCGCGATCGTGCTCAAGGGCGCAGGCACCCTGGTGGCAGGGCCCGGCAAAGTAGCGCTCTGCCCATATGGCAATCCCGGCATGGCCAGTGGTGGCATGGGAGATGCCCTGTCCGGCATGCTAGGCGCCCTCGTGGTCCAGGGGATCGAGATGGAGCAGGCAGCACAAGTTGGCGTCACCTTGCATGCACTGGCCGCGGATTGCGCCGCTTACGAATCGGGAGAGCGTGGCCTGCTGGCGGGCGATCTGGCATCCTATGGACGTTTTCTGGCGAATCCCGGTATGACCGACTGAACAATGAACGCCTCTTATCTTTTGCATGACGAAACCGAACAGATCGCTTTCGGCAAGGCGCTGGGCCAGGCCTTGCAAGGGCGTGGTCACGTGCATCTTCAGGGTGAACTTGGGGCGGGCAAGACCACTCTGGCCCGGGGTGTGCTGCGAGCCTATGGGCACCAAGGCGCGGTCAAGAGCCCCACCTATACCCTGGTGGAGCCGTATCAGCTTGGCTCCATTCGTGTGAATCATTTCGATCTGTATCGTCTTGGAGACCCGGAGGAGCTTGAGTTCATCGGGGCCCGGGATCTATTCGAGGAAAACAGCCTGAATTTGATCGAATGGCCCGTTCGAGGTCAAGGTTGGCTGCCGGCTGCCGATCTTATCATTATATTGTGCGTCATCGACGCAGGACGCGAGGCTCGATTGACAACGAACACGCCTTTCGGTGAAAACGTTCTTGCACGGCTTGATACGCTTGTTTCAACCCGTTCGTTTTAACGCGCCAGTTATAGAAAGGACCTGCAACACTTCATGAAATGGTTGAATAACATTCATCTCCGTCTGCCTTCGATATCCCGACCCCGCCTGAGATGGTCGGGCATGCTGCTGTCTGCGTTATTTCCAATGATTTCATCTGCGCTGGTTCTGGCCAGCGACGTCGATAATCTGCGTATCTGGGCGGCGCCGGATCACGCGCGTCTTGTCTTCGATCTTTCTGGTGCGACGAAGACCAATGTCTTTTCGCTGAACAACCCGAACCGCCTGGTCATCGATCTTGACGATAGTCAGCTGCAGCTGGATACCTCGCGTCTGGACCTGAGTGGAAGCGCCATCAGCGCCATTCGGACGGGCACGAGGAATGGCGATGATCTACGGGTGGTCCTGGATTTGAGTCGCAAGGTCGATCCCAAGCATTTTACTTTGGCGCCCAATGACACCTATGGCCATCGCCTGGTGGTAGATCTCGAGTATCCGGGAGCGAGCGCGATACAAAATCCCATCGATCCCATCGAAGCCAAGATTCGTGAGCAGGAGATTGCAACGGACCGCGCCCTGGCAGAAGCTCAAGCGAGCGGGGACCGTGCTGCCGAAGCGACGTTGGTCGCTCAGGAAAAGGCACAGCCGCATCCCAAGCGCGATATCATCATCGCCCTGGATGCGGGCCATGGCGGTGAAGATCCCGGGGCCATAGGACCGTTGGGCACTCGTGAAAAGGATGTAGTGCTGGATATCGCCCGCCAACTCGAGAAGATCATTTCTAATACGCCGGGTTTCAAGGCGGTGATGATTCGTGATGGCGACTATTATGTCGGTTTGCGTCAGCGCACCTTGCTGGCCCGGGATCAGAAAGCCGATTTCTTTGTTTCGATTCACGCGGATGCGTTCAAGAGCCCGCGTCCCAGCGGCAGCTCAGTGTTCGCCCTGTCTCAGAGTGGCGCGACCTCGGAGACCGCCAAATGGCTGGCAGTCAGTGAGAACCGTTCGGATTTGATCGGCGGTGTCGATGGGAATCTGGATCTGACCGACAAGGACGAGGTGCTGCGCGGAGTGCTGCTCGATCTGACCATGACCGCGACCCTCAATGACTCCTTGGCGGTGGGCGGGCAGGTGCTCGATCAGTTGGGTCAGATAAACAACCTGCACAAGCCTAGGGTCGAGCAGGCCGGGTTCGCCGTGCTTAAATCGCCGGACATTCCGTCGCTGCTGGTCGAGACGGGCTTCATTTCCAATCCGAGTGAAGAAGGGCGCCTACGCAGTTCGAGCTATCAGCGCAGCCTGGCCAAGGCTATCTTCGCCGGCATCAATGCGCATTTCAGGCGCAATCCGCCGCCGGCTAGTTTGCTGGCCTGGCAGCGCGATCGTCAGCGTGGCGGCGAGACCAACGAATATCGTATTCAGCCCGGTGATACCCTGTCCGAGATTGCCTCTCAACATTCGGTGCCGGTGCAGCGCCTGAGACAGGCCAACGAATTGAACGGCGACGTGATTCGGGTAGGGCAGGTATTGCATATTCCCCGAGGCTGATTCATACCCTCTCAGTGAGACGAGATGACCGAGACACAACGTATCCACGTTCTCAATCCGCGATTGGCCAACCAGATTGCTGCCGGTGAGGTGGTCGAACGGCCTTCTTCGGTGGTCAAGGAGCTGATTGAGAATGCCATCGATGCCGGCAGTCAACGCATCGAGGTGGAGCTGGAGGCGGGAGGCGCCCGGCTTATACGGATTCGTGACGATGGCAGCGGTATCAGTGAGGAGGATCTGCCCCTGGCGCTCTCCCGTCACGCCACCAGCAAGATCGACTCCCTCGAGGATCTCGAAGGGGTTGCCAGTCTCGGCTTTCGCGGTGAAGCCCTGGCATCGATCAGTTCGGTATCCCGGCTCGAGCTCGTATCCAACGCCACGGATGATCCTACCGCCGGCTGGCGGGTCGTGGCCGAAGGCCGTGACATGGAATCCCGGGTCACGCCGGCGCCTCATCCACAGGGCACGTCGGTCGCGGTGCGGGATCTGTTCTTCAACACCCCGGCAAGACGCAAGTTCCTACGTACCGAAAAGACCGAGTTTTCCCATGTGGAAGAAGTCTTTCGACGACTGGCGCTGTCCCGCTATGATATAGGCTGGACGCTTCGTCACAACCAGAAGACGCTGCATCAGCTGCGTCCTGCCAACGACCCGGCAGCAAGCGAGCGCCGGATCAGTGCGCTGCTCGGCAGCAAGTTTCTCGACGATGCCCTGCACCTGGACATCGAGGCTTCAGGACTGCGGCTATGGGGCTGGGTCGGATTGCCGACGCATTCAAGGGCCCAGGCGGATCAGCAGTATTTCTTCGTCAATGGCCGGGTGGTGCGGGATCGTCTGGTCGCCCACGCCATTCGCCAGGCCTATCGCGATGTGTTGTTCCACGGACGTCATCCGGTGTTCGTGCTCTATCTGGAGCTCGACCCGATGGTGGTCGATGTCAATGTGCACCCGACCAAGCACGAAGTGCGCTTTCGCGACGGTCGACTAGTGCACGATTTTCTGTTTTCCAGTCTGCACCGTGCGCTTGGCGAAGCGCGACCCAATGTTCACGCTTCTCAAGACAAGGACAGGGAGGAAGAGCAGGCCCCGGAGGGCGAAACGTATCGGCCCCAGGCAACGCCTTCTTCTAATATTTCATCCCTTTCCCAAGGACAGCCCGGTTGGCAGCAGCAAATGGCGCTGCGAACTGGCCAGGACGACAGGTCGCGCCCAAGTGCCGGACGAGTGCGGGAGTTCATGGCGGGCTATCGTGCCCTGCATCCCGAACACGAAGAGAGCCTGCTGATCCCTCGATCACCCGTACAGGACGGCCAGCAGTCGCAGGCGATCACTCTTGAGCGCGAAGCCAGTCAAGTAAACGCCGCGCCACGTTCGCTACCGGAAGACGACCCCACCCAGGCCCCACCCCTGGGCTACGCCATCGCGCAACTTCATGGCGTCTATATTCTTGCCCAAACCGCCCGGGGGCTCGTGATCGTGGACATGCATGCCGCTCATGAGCGTATTACCTATGAAGGCATGAAGCAGCAGATATTCAACCATGCCGGTAGCGGCGGAGCACTGGATGCCCAGCCACTGCTGGTACCCGTATCGCTGGCCGTGAGCGCCGCGGAGGTGGAAACCGCGGAGCAGAGTCGTGACGCTTTTTCACGTCTGGGGGTCGAACTCGATGTGGCGGGCCCGGAGACGCTTCTTGTGCGCCAGGTGCCGAGTCTGCTGGCACAAGCGGATGTGGAGCCTTTGATTCGCGACATGCTTTCGGATCTCGAGCGCTACGGACGCTCGGATCGCCTCGAGGCGCATATCAACGAGATGCTCTCGACCATGGCGTGTCATGGCAGCGTGCGTGCCAATCGACGCCTGAATATTGCTGAAATGAATGCCCTGCTACGCGATATGGAGCGTACCGAGCGTAGCGGCCAGTGCAATCACGGTCGCCCGACCTGGACCGAGATGTCGATGCGGGAACTGGATAAGCTGTTCCTGCGTGGCCAATGAGGGAACCACTGCCTAAATGCCTACACAGATGAATCACTGCGTTGCACGGTACTCGAAATATCGCCTAACCCCATGTTATGTCTCTCTTTCTGTGTTCCGTGCGCCTTGCGCTTCATTCTGCTCGACAATTTATCCAGCGATTCCCGGCCGTCGGTATGAACATGAAGGATAGTCGTCCGCTTGCCATCCTGCTGATGGGGCCCACCGCGTCCGGCAAGACCGAACTGGCTATGAGGCTAAAGGATCATCTCGGCGCCGAACTGATCAGCGTTGATTCGGCGATGGTCTATCGCGGACTGGACATCGGGACTGCGAAACCCACGCCTGCGGAGCTCAAGCGCGCTCCGCATCATCTGATCGATATTCGCGATCCCGCCGAGCCCTATTCGGCTGCTCAATTTCGTGAGGATGCGCAGCGAGAAATGCGGCGTATCAGCGCGTCAGGAGGCATTCCGCTCCTGGTGGGAGGCACCATGCTCTACTACAAGAGCCTTCTCGGCGGCCTTGGCAAGCTGCCCGCCGCCAATCCGGCGATTCGCGCCGAGCTCGAGGAGTGGGCCGCCAATGCGGGGCTGGCCACGTTGCATGCCGAACTCGAGCGAGTCGATCCCGAGGCCGCTCGGCGCATTCATCCCAACGATCCTCAGCGCTTGATGCGCGCCCTCGAGGTTCAGCGCAGCAGCAAAAAACCGTTAAGTGAATGGTGGCGTGAACAACAAAAGGAAACCTTTTCCTGGCAAACGTTGTCCATTGGGCTCGCGCCGGCACAGCGCAGCGTTTTGCACGAGCGAATTGCGCAACGCTTCGCCCTGATGCTTGAGAGAGGATTCATCGAAGAAGTAGACGCACTCAAGGCCCGCCAGGATCTGCATCTAGGGCTACCGGCAATGAAAAGCGTAGGCTATCGTCAGGTATGGCAGTATCTGGATGGGGTCTACACTAAAGAAGAATTGACATTCAAAGGTGTTGTCGCCACCCGGCAATTGGCAAAGCGCCAAATGACCTGGCTGCGTAGCTGGCCTACGCTTCACTGGGTGGATGCTAATGCAGCAACGGGGTTACAAAACGTTTTGAAGATCGTGCGCCAGAGCGGTACTTAGCGTAAGATGCTACTTTCGCAAGGACGGCGTGGTAAGAGATCTTATCGAACCGTTGGGTATTTTGCCCAAGCGAATTAGACGACAACGATATCAACATCATAGAGACAGTTAGGGAGAGCAAAATGTCCAAAGGGCAGTCCCTTCAAGACCCGTATCTGAACATCCTGCGCAAGGAGCGTATCCCGGTGTCCATCTTTTTGGTCAATGGGATCAAGCTACAGGGTCAGATCGAATCTTTTGACCAATTCGTCATTTTATTGCGTAACACTGTCAGTCAGATGGTTTACAAGCATGCCATCTCCACTGTAGTGCCCTCGCGTAACGTACGCTTACCGGCCCAGGATCCAAGTATGGTGGGGCAGGAATAACTAATCGCGAGGTCTTGATTGTTTTTCGAACGACCCGACGCCGGTGAGACGGCAGTACTCGTCCATGTCGATTTTCAGGATGAGCAGGAACGTGAAGATCCAGGTGAATTCCTAGAGCTGGTGCGTTCTGCTGGCGCCGAACCGGCAACCCTGTTGCAGGGTAGTCGGCGCAGGCCTGACCCACGTGCCTTCATAGGCACTGGTAAGGTGGAAGAGCTACGCGAGTTGCTCTCCATTCATGCTGCCGAATTGGTAATTTTCAATCATGCGTTGAGTCCGTCTCAAGAGCGTAATCTCGAGCGCACATTGAAGTGTCGAGTGCTGGATCGCACTGGATTGATACTGGATATATTTGCGCAGCGTGCTCGTACCCACGAGGGTAAGCTGCAAGTAGAACTGGCGCAGCTGGAATACATGTCTACCCGTCTTGTAAGGGGATGGACACACCTTGAGCGGCAAAAGGGCGGCATCGGGTTGCGTGGTCCGGGTGAAACCCAGCTCGAGACCGACCGTCGCCTGTTACGAGGCCGGATCAAGTCGATCCACAAGCGTCTCGACAAGGTGCGTAGTCAGCGTGACCAGAATCGGCGCGCGCGCTCTCGCGCCGACATTTCCAGTCTCTCGCTAGTTGGCTATACCAACGCGGGAAAATCAACGCTGTTCAACGCCATGACCGATGCGCAGGTGTATGCCGCAGATCAGCTGTTCGCGACGCTCGACCCAACGCTTCGGCGCTTGGAAGTCAACGATGTCGGGCCAGTGATTCTTGCGGATACGGTTGGTTTCATCAGGCATTTGCCGCATAAGCTGGTCGAAGCCTTTCAGGCGACCTTGCAGGAAGCCAATGAGGCAGCGCTGCTGATACATGTGATCGATGCCGCTGATCCGGATCGTGAACTCAACATTAGCGAAGTGGAGAGTGTTCTCAAGGAGATCGGCGCCTCGGAAGTGCCCTGTCTACGAGTCATGAACAAGATTGATCTGCTGGGCAGTGCGCCGCGTATCGAGCGCAACGGTGATGGAATGCCGGAAGTCGTATGGCTATCGGCTCAAAAAGGCCAGGGTCTCGATCTCTTGACTCAAGCGCTATCTGAACGCCTGGCTGAAGATGTCGTCGAGGCCCATCTCACCTTGTTACCGGAACAAGGCAAATTGCGAGCTGGTCTACACGACTTGGGCGCAGTACGCGAAGAGGCCTTTGACGAGCAAGGGCGAATCCTGCTCGATATTCGCTTACCACGGCGTGACTTGATGCAGCTGCTTGCGCGGCTGGGTGAAAGTGCCAAGGATTACCTGCCACCGCAAGACAGGGAGTCGATGGGGTGGTCTCGAGAGGCTTCAGAATGACCTGATGGGTATGTATGAGCCTTGAAAAAAACACAATCGATGCATATCGCAAACAGTGCTTAGTGGAGACGACGTATGGCTTGGAATGAGCCTGGCGGTGGTGGCAATCAGCACGACCCCTGGAGTGGTGGGGGCCGACGCGGCAGTGGTAACGGCGGCGGTAATGGCGGTGGCAACAATCAGGGCCCGCCGGATCTTGACGAGGCGTTGAAGAAATTCCAGGACAAGATCAACAAGATGCTTGGCGGTGGTCGTGGCAAGCGCAGTGGCGGTGGTAGTGGCGGTACAGGAGGAGGAGGCAAACGCAACGTGTTTGCCCTGCCGGGACTGCTATTGATCATTGCCCTGGCGATTTGGGCTGCAACCGGCTTTTATCTCGTCGATCAATCAGAGCGTGGTGTAGTACTGCGCTTTGGTAAATTCCAAGAGATAGTTAATCCTGGTCTGCACTGGAATCCACCACTGATCGATGAAGTCCGCATGGTCAACGTTACGCGAGTGCGCTCGATCACGCAGACTAAATCGATGCTGACCCAGGATGAAAATATCGTCGAAGTCGAGATGTCCGCCCAGTACCGTGTCGCAGACCCGGCAGACTTCGTGCTCAACGTGCGTAATCCGGACATCACCATCGAGAACGCCTTGGATTCTGCCTTGCGCCATGTAGTAGGGGGCACGGAGATGGATCAGATATTGACCTCCGGGCGTGAATTGCTGGCGGATACGGTCTCTACACGTCTGCAAACTTATCTCAACAACTACAACATTGGCGTAACGATCCAGACGATCAACGTCGAGTCGACCTCGGCGCCGGACGCGGTGCAGGAAGCCTTCGATGATGTCATCAAGGCACGGGAGGACCGCCAGCGCACCATCAACCAGGCGATCGGTTATGCCAATGCCATCATCCCGGTAGCGCAAGGCCAGGCGCAGCGCATGATCGAGCAGTCTCAGGGGTATCGTGAGTCCGTCGTGGCGGATGCCCAGGGTAATTCCAATCGTTTCAACTCGTTGTTGTCCGAGTATCGCAATGCACCACAGATCATGCGCGATCGCATGTATATCGAGACTATGTCCGAGGTGCTCAGCAGTACCAGCAAGGTATTGGTGGACATCAGTGAAAGCAGCCCCTTGATGGTTCTGCCCTTGGATCAGTTACAGAAGAATCAGGGCGGTTCAGAAGTGAGCAGCGAAGACGCTATCCGCCAGTCCGGTGGTCAGGCGGGCATGGACCCACGTCTGCTCGATCGCTTGCGCAATAACAACCAGCCCCAAACAAGCAATAGCATTCGCAGGGAGGGCCGTTAATGATCAATAATCGTTCCCTGCTCATCGTCGCCGGTCTGGCCGCGGTCGCTTGGGTAGGCAGCAATAGTCTCTACATCGTTGATGAAACCGAACGTGCAGTGAAGCTGCGCTTTGGTGAAATCATCGAAGAGGATATCCAGCCGGGGTTGCACTTCAAGGTTCCCGTCACCCAGACGATTCGCAACTTCGATGTGCGTATCAAGACATTGGATACGGATACCAGTCGCTATCTGACATTGGAAAAGAAGGCGGTGATCGTTGATTCCTTTGTCATGTGGCAAATAATCAACCCTACTCGTTACTATGAGGCGACCTCAGGAGACGAGCTCTCCGCCGAGCGTCTGATTACCCCGCGGGTGGATGAAAGTTTGCGTAACGAGTTCGGTCGTCTCGAACTTCAGCAGATCATTGCCGAGAAACGTGATGCCCTGATGTCTGGTCCTACTGAGCAGCTCAACAAGTTGCTGCGGGACGAGCTTGGGGTGGCGATCATCGATATTCGTATCAAGCGTATCGATTTGCCGGACCAGGTAACGCAAGCGGTCTATGAGCGCATGCAGACCGAGCGTAACCGTGAAGCTCGGGAATATCGTGCGCAAGGTGAAGAGCAGGCCGAGAAAGTGCGCGCCAACGCCGATCGTCGGCAACAGGTATTGCTGGCCGAGGCCAGGGCGCGTGCCGAGACGCTTCGTGGTCAGGGGGATGCGGAAGCTGCCGCCATCTATTCCGATGCCTACCAGCAGGATGCGGAATTCTTCCGCTTCTATCGCAGCCTGAACGCGTATCGTGAGAGCTTCGCCAACAAGAGCGACTTGTTCATACTCGATCCGTCCAGCGACTTCTTCCGCTATCTGCAAGGGCCCAAGCCTCAGGGATCCGGTTCCAGTTCAAGCGGAGAGTAGCCGGCGACATGGCTCTGCGGGGTACATCCGTAGAGCAAACATGGTAAAATCTTTTCTACAACCGGGCGAGGCCCGGTTTTTTTGTGGCCATTCATTTCTAGCAGGATAGAACCGATGACCATCGCTGACCGCTGGCTTCTTCCCGATGGCATGGACGAAGTGCTCCCGCCCCAGGCGACACGCATGGAGCAGCTGCGTCGCGCCTTGCTCGATCTTTATTATCGTTGGGGTTACGATCTGGTGTTGCCGCCGCCGGTGGAGTTCCTTGACTCGCTGTTGACCGGTATCGGGACCGATCTCGATTTGCAGACCTTCAAGCTTACCGATCAATTGACCGGCCGCATGATGGGGGCGAGTGCCGATGTCACGCCTCAAGTCGCCCGGATGGACGCACACTCGTTGAGTCGCAAGGGTCCAGCGCGCTTGTGCTATTGCAACTCGGTGCTGCGCGCTCAAGCGGATCAGTATCAAGGTGGGCGAAGCCCGGTGCAGGTAGGGGTCGAGCTGTTCGGTCATGCCGGGTTGGAAGCCGATCTGGAAATCCTGCACCTGGCGCTGTCGAGCCTAACCACCGCGGGCGCCGAGGAAGTCCATCTGGCCCTGGGTTACATCGGCATCTATCGTGACCTCATCTCGGCAGCAGATCTAGACCCCATGAGTCAGCGAGCCTTGTTCGAGGCAATTAAACGCAAATCGCCAGGCGATGTGGCCAGACAAGTCGATAAGCAGATTCAGAACCCGCAGCTGGCAACACTGCTCAAGGCACTGACGACCCTGCATGGCGGTGCGGAAGTGCTGGATGAAGCGCGCGGGCTGTTTGCGGGCGCTTCCGATACGATCATGACGGCGCTCGATCAACTCCAAGCGTTATATCAAGGTGTAAAAAGTCGATATCCTGATGTCACGCTTTATTTGGATCTGGCGGATCTGCGTGGATATCAGTATCACACCGGCATGACATTTGCTGCCTACGCACCTCGCTATGGGCAGGCGCTGGTCAAGGGTGGGCGCTATGATGATACCGGCCAGGTATTTGGAAGGGCTCGTCCGGCAACCGGATTTTCGATGGACCTGAAATTGTTGGCGTCCCTGGCGGAGCATCCGCCGGCAGAAGATGGTATCTGGGCGCCGGTATGTGAGACAGAGCCGGCCAGACAGCGCCTGGTCGAGCAGATCGGACGCCTGCGTGATGCAGGCGAGCGGATCGTTCAAGCACTTCCCGGGCAGAGTACCGGCCCTGCGGAACATCGCTGCAATCGCCGCCTGGTAGAGGCGGAGGATGGTTGGCATGTTTCTTCATTAAGCGAATGAAATTATGCTGCTAGCGCGATATTCGAGGGCAGTCGAGCGGTCATTCCAGTAAAAGACGGATCAAACGATCAAGAGAAGGAAGCAATGGGCAAGAACGTAGTGGTATTGGGCACCCAGTGGGGCGATGAAGGCAAAGGCAAGGTCGTCGACCTGCTCACCGAATCGGCGTCGGCGGTGGTGCGTTTTCAGGGCGGTCATAACGCAGGCCACACGCTTGTCATTGACGGGGAAAAAACCGTACTGCATCTGATTCCCTCGGGAGTCCTGCGTGATGACAAGATTTGCGTAATTGGCAATGGCGTCGTGCTTTCGCCGGAGGCGTTGATCAAGGAGATCCGGGAGCTCGAGACCAAGGGCGTGCCGGTACGCCAGCGCCTGCGCCTGTCGCCAGCCTGTCCATTGATTCTTTCCTATCACGTGCACCTCGATCAAGCTCGGGAGAAGGCGCGGGGCGTGGCCAAGATCGGTACCACGGGGCGTGGCATCGGCCCAGCCTACGAGGACAAGGTGGCGCGGCGTGGGCTGCGTCTGGGGGATATGCTGCATCGCGAGCGCTTCGCCTCGAAGCTAGGTGAAGTACTGGATTATCACAACTTCGTGCTGCAACATTACCACGGTGAACCACCCGTCGATTTTCAGCAGGTGCTGGACGAGGCCATGAGCATGGCCGAGGAACTGCGTCCGATGGTATGCGACACGGTCAGTCTGGTGCATGCCATGCGCAAGGCCGGTGACAATATTCTTTTCGAGGGGGCTCAAGGGTCGCTGCTCGATATCGACCACGGGACCTATCCCTTCGTTACCAGCTCCAATACCACGGCAGGTGGTACCGCGACCGGATCCGGCGTTGGGCCCTTGTATCTCGACTATGTACTGGGCATCACGAAAGCCTATACCACCCGGGTCGGGTCGGGCCCCTTCCCGACGGAACTGTTCGACGAGTTCGGTCTTCATCTGGCCGAACGTGGCCACGAGTTCGGCGCCACCACTGGGAGACCACGCCGCTGTGGCTGGTTCGATGCCGTTGCCTTGCGTCACGCGGTACAGATCAATTCCGTGTCGGGTATCTGCTTGACCAAGCTTGATGTACTCGATGGTCTGGAAACCATCCGTGTGTGCATCGGCTATCGCAGCAAGGATGGTGAAAAACTCGACACGCCGGTGGATTCAGAAGGCTATGAAGCGGTGGAGCCTATCTATCAGGACCTTCCTGGCTGGCACGACTCAACCCTTGGTATCAAGCGACTCGAAGCGCTACCTGACAATGCGCGTGCGTATATAAGCTTCCTGGAAGAGCAGACCGGTACGCCGATCGATATCGTCTCGACGGGGCCTGATCGCAATGAAACCATCGTATTGCGTAATCCTTTCTCGAATTGAGAATATACGCACTCTGTAAACGAACAAGCCGGCAAACTGCCGGCTTGTTCGATTCTACCGCTATGAATCATGCATCTTGGCCTTCCTGAGCAGCCTTACGGGCCGCCTCGATGGCCTGAGGATCTTCCAGCAATTCGCGCATGGTTTGCAACGCAATCTGACTATCCCCGTCGATGACTTTATCCAGCCAAAGTAATGCTTGAGTTTCGTTGACACCGGACAGGCCATTGGCCATGAGATAGGCTTTGACTAATGCCAGACGCGCTGTGCGATTGCCTTTGCTGGCTGCCTGGAACAGCAGTTCGGCGCCACGCTGCAGATCCAGTTCGAGCGCTTTACCTTGAAGATATTCGTTGCCTAATGCCGATTCCGCGCCCGAATGGCCGGTGGCGGCAGCATCGGTCATCATTTGGCGCCCTTGCTCCACATCTTCAGGTATTCCCCCGGTACCATAGAGCTTCGCACGGCCTAGTAGCGATTTAGCCCAAGGATCGCCAGCATCGACGGCAAAAGAGAGCCACTTTTGCGCCAATTCTGGATCGGTATCGACACTTGTGCCATTGAGATAGGCTTCTCCTAAAGCGCGTGCGGCATAGGGGTTGCCGCTATTGGCAGATTCATTCAAATAGCGCAGCCCTGTCTCGACATCTTTCTCCACATACTTGCCAGCAAGGTAGGATTCCCCGAGGAACAACCGGGCGCCACTGTTGCCGCTGCGGGCAGCCTGGCGCAGCATTTCCAAGCCGCGTTCAGGCTCCGCAGGCACCGATTCACCCTTGAGCAGGATTTCACCGAGATCCGCCCGGGCACCGGCATGACCGCGTGCTACGGCGCTTCTCAAATAATCAATGCCGTACTTGGTGTTGCGCTGTACGCCTTGCCCTTTAAGGTACATGCGTCCAAGACTGGCAGCCGCACCAGCATGGCCTTCGTCATAGGCGCGTGTAAACCAGACGCGGGCCTGGCGATAGTTCTGGCGCACGCCTTGGCCATTGAGATAAGCGCGTCCAAGGTCCGCCATTGCCGCGGGATCCCCCATTTCGGCGGCACGCACCAAGGCGTCAATATCACCTTGTTCGCCAAGAGCACGGTATGTACGTGACAAGGCACCTTCCGCAGAGTTGTGACCCGCCTCCTGGGCACGGGTTAGCCACTGTTTGGAACGCTGCAGATCCTGAGGTATCAACTCGCTGTCGCGGTAAGCACGACCCAGGACAACCATGGCGTAGGCATCACCGCTATTTGCCGCCTGTTCCAACAGGCTCAGCGCTTCTCCGGATTGGCCTTGAGGTAACGTACCGTCGACAAAGGCTTCACCCAGCTTGGTCATGGCGGTCGTATCACCGGCTTCAGCAGCCTGGCGTAACAGCCGCTCGGCTTCCGGCTTGTCGAGCTTGAGAATGCGACCTTCAAGAAAGGCTTCGCCAAGAATGCGGGAGGCGAATATCTGGCCGCGGTTGGCAGCATCGGAAAGATACTGAATGGCGCGCACACCATCAGGCGCAACCCCGTTGCCTGTCAGATAAGCTTCCCCAAGTAGCGCGGTGGCGTACTCGCTTCCTGCTTCATGGCCTCGTTTTAGATAGTCGATGCCACGTTGAGGATTGGTAGGATTGACATCAGGATCCAGATAGAGATCGCCAAGCACCGCTAGTGCCAGAGGATCGTCCTTGCGCGCTGCTTTTTCGAGTAACGCAATACCCTTGTCCGGCTCACGGGGGAGGGATCGACCGTCGACGAGGGCGCGTCCCAAAGTGACTTCAGCAGCCGTGGAGCCTTCCAAAGACGCTTTCTCAAGCCACTGTGCTGCTCGCTTGGGGTCTGCCGGAACATTCTCGGTGCCTAGCAACGCCTTGCCCAAATGCTCCATGGCGAGTACGTTTCCCTCTTCCGCCGCCTGAGTCAGCATGTTGAGTCCGCGCTGGGTATCGCCGGTGGTCAGCAAGGCGTCACCGGCCTTGGCAAGTGCATCTGGATCACCTGATTCTGCGGCGCGCATGAGCCAATCAATATGCTTTTGCGGGTCGGGCTTTAGCAAACCATCCGGCGCGTAAAGCGAGGCAAGCTGTAGCATGGCCCCAACATCGCCTGCCTGTGCCTGAGGTTCGATCGCCTGGGCATAGCGCTGGGCATAGCTACGCGATTGACCGATGTTGGTCTCCGCCCAACCGCTGGCGCTATAGGCTTCCGCCAATGCTCTCATTGCATTGGGATAACCTTGATTTGCAGCTTGCTCATACAGCTGTAGCGCAAGCTCAGGCCTAGGCTCTACACCGATACCTTGAACCAGCATGTCAGCCAAAAGCGCTAATGAACTGCCGCCCCCTTGCTCTTCCACGGACTGTTTGGCCAGCCGATAGGCCAGCGTCTCGTTGCGCTCCACTCCATCGCCGGCCATGTAGAGTTGGGCGAGTTTGCGTGAAGCATGCTTGTGTACAGGGGAGGGCAGTCTGAGCGTTTCGCTGTAGAGCTTGGCTGCACGAACTGGGTCGCGGGGCACAACGATGCCATCGTCATAGATTTGGGCCAGTTCATAATAAGCTGGCGGATAACCTTGGCGCTCCAGCGTCTGAAACTGTTCGATGCCTTCTTGGATATTGCCTTGCGCGATGGCTTGGCGAGCAAATTCTATCTGCCCCCACTCCATTGATCCCATTTTAGGAGGCACGCCTCCGTCGAACCAATCGTTATATTGGGGATCCACTGCCGGCTCGGGCAGGCTGGCGGTATCGAGTGCACCATTACCCCCGGTGGCGCAACCGCCAAGACCCGCTATGACAGCGCTGGTGATGAGCAAACGCGCAAAGCGAGTAGTGCGCCGCCTGGATGAATGTGTCGATGTCGATCCTGCCATGGTCTGGGTCCTCTTTGGACATAGCGCGCTTCGCTGCCGTTCTACGAGTGCGCTAGGGATATGCGAGTCAGTGTCGTTTTGACATTTATGGAGCCGAATCCATTGGTGTCACTATCCATCACCCTGGGTGATGGATACGTAAATCACTCCGAGAAAGCCCTGATTTCTTCGCTTCTCTCGTCCATCTTGATGATTTGCTGTTGTTGAGCGTCTGGATTCATGAAGTAAAGCGTTGCGTAGCCCCCCGCGCTTCGATTGAAAATCGGCCGCAGCGGCTTGATGAACTCGGATATTCTGGGATCGTTGAAGTGCTGCTGATAAATCTCCATCCAGGAGAAATACTGGTCATCGTTGAAAAATCCAGTGTACTGTTCACGAGGAGCAAAATCGCCCAAGGCAGAAGGATCCTCGAATATGTCCAGGGCGAAATCGACCGCATCGTGAATGGTTTTTCCATCAAGTTCCAGATCGAAGATGTCATATCCTTGGCGCGACACGATCTGCATGTTGGTAACCAGGTAAAGAAGGGCATAGTTTTGATAATGGCTGGCGCGGCGTCCACGTTCCATTTCCAAACGAAACCCTCCTGGGCCGATAAGATCATTCAGTCCGGAATAAATGGCACTGACACCGAAATGGAATAACTCCTGGTCTTCGGTAAGAATGCCGACCATGGTCCCGTAGAGCGCTCGGCGATAGAAGTGGTTGTTGCAACAACTATTATCGGGAAGTCCTGGAATTTCCGCATGCTGATGGGCAAGGCGGTTGAGCCAATCGTTGACGCGTTCCTTTTCTTCCTGCATGTCCTCGACTTGAGGGCGAACGATCGAGTAAGCCATGGCCGCAGCGAAGATCATCGACTCCGTGGCGAACCAGGCTTGCGGATGAGAAGAGACGTAATAGAAATTCATCAGGCCGTCTTGCTGAGCCCACTGATCAAGAAAAGAGATCAAACATTCGGCATAGTAGGGATCGCCACTTGCCACATAAGTGCCCGCTATGTTGGAGACGGTATCTTCGAATTGAAAAAGTGGGCGCGAAGCAAAGCGCCACTCGTCAGGACTTGGATAAAAGCCTGGGATACGAATCTGATCTGACAGTGGGGGAATGGCCAATACCTGCTGACAACTCAGACTGTTTTTTAGTTGGGCAGCCTGTTGTATGAGTATGGAGTTGTCAGTGTTCTTGAGTAATTCGATGCGATCCTCGACATCAAAATAGGATGCATCCGGATCCGTTACGGTGTACTCAGAAAGGTCCAGCGCCTGGCGCTCCTCGATAGTCAATGCATGAGCATTGGAGGCACCCCCGATTGCCAGACCCAGAGTCATCATCAGAGAGAACAAGAAGCCTTTTTCGATTCTCTGATGCGTGTGAAATCCATTTTGCAAAAGCATAGAGTGTTGCATCGTCATTGATAAGTGGTGGCCATGGCGGTGATGAATCAACCTTGCGGGCGATAAAAACGAAAATCAGAGAAGTCAGCTACCTGATCTCGCGGCGTACGCCACTCTTCGCCGTGGCCCCCGAAAAAGGTCGAGAACATTAGGCCATCGGCATAGACATGATCATTCGTGCGATAGACTATGTTCTGTTGTTCAAGTACAGGCGCCCCATCAATCCAGACCCGAGCAATACCATTTTTCTGACCGGGATCGTTAAGAATGACTTCCTGCTCGATAGTGACCCATTGGCCGGTAGGAAAGGTCCATGAGCCTCGGCCAACGGATTTGCCGTAATCCGCATCTTTGACGACATACTCGTATAGTTCTCCCTGGCCATCTTCTCGCCACATGAAGCGAATGGAAAAGCCTTCATCCCCCGTGACCTCTTCACCTCCGCTGGGAGCAGCGCCCCCATATAGCCCCGGAAGCTTACCCCCTTTGACGAAATCGAATCCCGGCTCGAAGCGTACCTTGTACTGCAGGCAGGAACGCGTCGATTCTGATAGACCATCGATCGTGGCAAAGAAACCAGCGCCTCCCTTGCCATTATCGCTGGGAGAGGAGGTGCCGGCAGGATAATGTACTCGCAGCGCCGTTTCACTCAATCCCGACTGTTGAGGCGACAGCACCTCGATGTTTTCTCGGGTACCCCAGTCGTCATAGGTGCCGTATCCAGCACGTACCGCGTCCTTGCCATCCTTGGGATTGGGAGGAGGCGCCGGATCTGCAACAAGTTCGTAGCGCGCCGAGCAAGGCGTTAGCTGAGGGATACTAAGATTGGGATTGTCGTAAATATCGTCCGCGGCGAAGGCCATGCCAGGTAAGACAGCCAGCAGGCTTGTCAGCGCGAGGCAGGACCAACCACGACTCTGATCAAGATGATGTTTCGTCATTCGATTCTCCTTAATGCTGACTCGTGCCATCACGCCGGTATGGAGCAACGCTTAGGCTCCGCTTTCCTCGGTATCGGCACTCTCGACTGTGTTGTCAGTACCACCACCAAATAGCTGAAGGGTCTGTTGGACTACCGCGCGACCCCCTTGCCAGATCCACTCGACAGCAGTGTCGAGGACCGGCGCTTCACTGAAACGTACATCGACCGGGATTCCGACTGCGCTGGCTGGTAGAGGTTCCTTGGGTACCAGTAGCACACTTGCAACGTTCTGCTGTTGACGTACCCACTGCGGGAAACCGGCTCTGGGCTGACTTTCAACGTCCAGTGCTACGGTGCGTACCGTTGCCTCGATGGGTTCGGAGGCGTTAGGTAGCGCGATATACGCTTTCTGATGGGGCTGGATGCGGGCGATGTCGCTCATGTGCACGAGTGCTTCTGCCATGATGTCGTTGTCGCCAGTCTGAAGCAGCGTCATGATACGCTCGCTTTCGTTGATATAGACGCCGCCAGCACTACTCAACGCCCAGGCCACCTGACAATCGCAGGGGCTGTAGATGGTATTGGCCGACATTTGTGCTTCTAGCGCATCGATACGTGAGCTTTCGTAGTCACGTGCAGTTTCGAACTGCTCGATTCTCGCCTGAGCGATTTCTGGAGAAACAGTTTCATAGCTGCTTGGTTCACCACCGGAAGGGGTCGTCGAGTCCGCCATGAGAACATCGCTGTTACCATCGATGGCTTCCTGCATGTTATTTATTAGTTTTTCGTTATATGTATGTGACGCCCTAGCCAAAATGAGGTCTGTTTGCAGCGAGCTATTAACGACCGTGGTGAGCTTCTGGTCACGACTGACCTGATCCCCGGCTTTGAGCCCGTGTTCGGCCAGGATGCCGGGTCCGGGAGCGCGGATGTCGATACGCGGTGCGGTCACAGCAGCAAAGCTGGGTTCAATCAACATGAAATTGCGATAAGCAGTGGCTGCAATAACTGCTAAAAGAATGGCTCCGGCAACACCCAATAGTGCGTAACGGCCTTTAGGTCTCTTGCGCTGTGGGGCGGGTTGAGCCGCGGCCATCTGATTACGTTTGCGCGGCGTTTGTGGATCTTCACTTTCTATTAGATCTTCTACCGCTGCATAACGTCCGCTGAGATGCGAGCGAATGATACGACGCAAAAGCTCACGATGGCGCTGATCGATCTGGGTAATCTCGAACGCGGTAGCGTGACCCTTGGATTCGGAATGATTGCGCAATGCCCGTGCCGCCACAGGCACTATCAATTCTGCTGAGCCGGCCATCAGCAATAAAGATACGTGAAGTACCTGATTGGGTTCGATGGGCCTATCACTGTGGACAGAAAATCCACCCAAGGAAAGATCTTCGCCGGGTAGCGTCTGGCCATCCTTGAATTGGACTTGAAAAGGGGCGTGTACCCTGACGTGTTGACGTTCATCCCGACGTTCATGGGACAACTGTCCCTCACTCGAAGTGCGCTCTTGCTGGGATACACGGTTTTCGCTTTTGGGCGGCGTACGACGAGTACCATGTTCAGAACCTCGTTGCGCTTCTCTTGGCGCACCTATCGTGGGTTCGCTGCGGTGGTTGTCGTCGTTCGAGATATGTTCATCGGCCATAATGAGTACTCTTCGTTTAATCCTTTTGCCCGTAACGTTACGCCTGAGTCGAGCGCAGTCGTATTACAATGTCGATTAGCTCGATCGGGCCTTCCTGTGTCATTAACGTGCAGCTATTTTGCTGATCACAGGTCATCTGCTTGGTTTCACTCAGCGGACGATCCTGTTCATTGCGCAACCGGTCAGCGATAGCCGAATCTACCAGAAGGGTGGTTCTTGGCTCCTTGTCGCTGCCAACCAACGAGGCGGCACGTATTGCTTCTAGCTTTGGCAGCCGTTCGGCGAGGGTGGCATCCAGAATCAACTTGCCTGGCGGCAGCTGTACCTGACCGCCTCTAGGCGCATCGGCAAGGGCCAGTGCTATCCAATAGCTATCGCCTCTGCTCTGTTTTTCCTGCTCACTCTGCATCAGATGAAATTCGTCATTGAATATCGCCATGGACATCCGGTCGGGAGGATTCATGACACCGACCGCATAGATCAAAACCATGAGCAGCCCGCCAAAATAGAGCCCATGCATTAGATGACCCATTCGGCGTTGACGCTTCGCCGCCAACGGATCCTCCGGCTCGCCTGCAGAAATACCTTGACGGGACCAGGATTGGCGATTGAAGCGAAAACTGATGTAGGTCTTCAACAGGGCTCCACCGACTTGGTTATAGTAGAGCAGGGGAACCCATAAGAGGCTGTAGCGCCCGTGCTGCCATGCAAGTACCAGCGATACGATGGTACGGGTCATCAAGACCCATAGCAGATACGCAAAAATGAACGATGGGCGTACGAACAGCGTTACGAGAATAGCCACGGTAGGACCGATAAGCGTCGTCCACATGGATAGACGCTGATCGACCAGGCTCCACCAGGTGAATAGTCCCATGGTGCGTGGTCCAAGCGCGATGGCACGCCCACTGGTACGAAGCATGTTGCCGAACCAACGCTTCATTAGATCAATAGTCGATTTGAAAAATCGATTCTTGTCCGGCAGCTCTTCGAATCCGGAGACGTAGACATCAGGAATATAAAGCATTTTCCAACGGTTCTTGAGCAGCCAGTACCAAGTGGATTTGTCGTCGCCGGAAAGAAACTTGAAGTCGCCGAAACGCCAATGTTCGACATGATCGTTTTCGACCAGTTCGATGAATTCCCTATTGGTGGCCAATTCGGCACGGAAGGCACTGTAGCGACCGGTAAGAACCAGTAGCCGCTGCGAGAGAGACATCGAGCTCATGACCAGATGACGCTGGGCGTAGCGCAGGTCGTACCACTCTTTGGTGACGTCGCCTCCATTGACGATGGCGCGATTGTTGGTAGTCAATGCTCCCAAAGCATTATCGATGAGAAAAAAAGATAGTGAGCGTGACAGGGTGCCAGGATCAATTTGAATATCCCCGTCCATGGATACCAAAAGCGAGCGATGAGTTGGCATGCGCCGAGAAATGGCGCGCAGCACCTCTGCCATTGCTGAACGCTTGCCATCTCCCTTTTGGAACATGTAGCTGACTTCGATATTTTGCGGCCAGTTGTTCTCGGCCATGACATGATCGATGACATCGATATCGCTACGATCAGAGACTGCCGCGAAAATCGTGGTAGGCACACCGTAGGTCTTTGCATCCCGCACCAAAGCGTCGTAGACCGCGAACGTCACTTCCGGTTCGATACGAAAGGAGGTGCATAGTACGTAAAGTGCATCGGGTTTTTCGATAGCGCTCGCCGCATCGGCCTGAGCCCGTAGTTCAGGAAAAACACGTCGATTGTACAATATCGAACGTATCGCCTGAGTAAACCACCAAGAATAACGCCAGGCACCAATGATACCTACCGCGAAGATGAAGCTTTTGGATTCCGGAGAAAACACCTCTGTTGGAAGCTCGAAAAACAGGACTACCAGCAAAGCCGCCGCCAGTAGAAATGCCGTCAGTTCCGTGATCCAGCTAGCCCCGGATGAGCCAGATTGGAAATCATTCATGTCGAGTTTTCCTGGTCGCCGATGACGAACATATGCACCTTTGTAATTTAATGACACTATTGCTTAAAACATTGGGCATATTAATAGTTACATTAGCTTGGCTAAAATAAGTATTTAAATGACTATTCCTGTTAAACAATATTACGAAATTGTAAAAATAGAGGTCGACACACATTGCATGCACCACTCACGTAAAGAAACAAATCTTTATATGAGCGGAGCAAGCTAGCGTGCTGACCTATTTATTATATTTTTGGTTTAGCCAGGTTCTGAATCGATGGCATGGCAATCGAACAGTACGAATGGCTCATGAGGTCAATTATTGGTTTACATGGCGTAATGATTCGCCACGTCCCATCGCATAATAGAGAAGTCCGGCAGACTTGACTGTCTCAGGGTCGTACAAGTTTCTGCCATCGATCACAACGGGAGTCTTGAGCGTCTGCTTGAGTTGATCGAAGTTTACAGTGCGAAATGCCTTCCATTCCGTACAAATGACCAACGCATCTGCTCCTTCCAGCGTGTCGTCGCGTTTCTCTGCTAGCTTGAGATCATCGCGTTCGCCGTAAATGCGTGAACATTCTTCAATGGCTTCTGGATCGAACGCTTGAACCTTTGCGCCAGCCTTCCAGATTGCTTCCATCAGTTCGCGGCTCGGCGCTTCCCGCATGTCATCGGTGTTGGGTTTGAACGCCAATCCCCAGACTGCAATTGTCTTGCCCTTTATGTCGCCATCGAACGCTTGCAGGAGCTTTTCGAAAAGCTTGCTCTTTTGACGCTTGTTGACCGACTCCACGGCGTTGAGCAATTCGGCGTTGTAACCGACATCGCTAGCAGTACGAGCCAATGCCTGAACGTCCTTGGGGAAGCAGGAACCGCCATAGCCGCAGCCTGGATAAATGAAGTGGTAGCCGATACGAGGATCGCTACCGATACCATGGCGTACCTGTTCGATATCGGCACCCAGGTTCTCGGCCAGGTTAGCGACTTCATTCATGAAGCTAATCTTGGTCGCCAGCATGGCGTTGGCGGCATACTTGGTCAGTTCGGCACAGCGCACGTCCATGAACATCAGTTTTTCATGATTACGGTTGTAAGGTGCGTAGCACTCACGCATAGCTTTCTTTACGCGCTCTGAATCCGTGCCGACGATGATACGCGCACCCTTGGAGAAGTCTTCGACCGCGGCGCCTTCCTTGAGAAATTCAGGGTTGGAACACACGTCGTAATCAAGGTTGACGCCACGCTTCTCAAGTACCTTGCCGATCGTAGCAGCGACTTTTTCGGCGGTGCCGACCGGAACAGTGGATTTATCGACGACAATCTTATAATCCTGCATATGCTCAGCGATGGTCTCGGCAACCTTGAGCACGTATTTAAGATCTGCACTGCCATCTTCATCCGGGGGAGTGCCAACGGCGATGAATTGCAGGCGACCAAACTGCACTGCCATCTCGGCATCTGTGGTGAAGCGTAGGCGTCCTGCTTCCATGTTGGCTTTAATCATCGGTTCCAGGCCAGGCTCATATATAGGCACTTCACCATTGTTGAGTCTGTTGATTTTAGCTTCATCAACATCAACGCATACGATTTCATGACCTGCATCTGCCAAACAAGTACCTGTTACCAGTCCGACATACCCGGAACCAAAGATGGTAATTTTCATAGACTCCCCATAGGTTGTTTAGTGGGTTTAAATATAAATATATTAGTTTTCTAACGCTGTTCGATATCTATTCGAAGAGTGATCTATCCCAAGTGCAAATTGTGATTGAACGGTATTTGAATGATCGCAGACAAGATCGTTGACAATCTGAATTCGGTGAAATGCGCTATCGACGAGCGCACATGGGCAGTATGGTGCGACAGCGTAGAGACATCGTGTCAATACGTCAAATGTGGCATGCCGCCAACAACAAAGATGAAGAGCGTCGCACACATGAGTCGTTTGATCTATAATGTTTTATTTTTCAATGTCTTGTGTCGGTCTTGATAATGTTTGTTGCGAAGCATTCCTTGGCGGGTATCACGTCAAATTTACTAATTGTGAGCACACTTCTCTTCACTCTTGGCGGATATAGGACTAAAATGGTCCCATTATGTCGTTTGCCAGGACTCAAGCGTGCTGAAGCTATCCAAGTTGACCGATTACGCCGCTGTGGTGATGGCTCAGATTGCTCGTCACCCTGAACAGTCGCATGCGGCTACCGAATTAGCTGAAAAGGTCAAGTTGCCACGACCAACGGTGAGCAAGACACTAAAAATGTTGGCTCGTGCAGGACTGTTGACGTCACAGCGTGGCGCTCAGGGAGGTTATCAGTTGGCGCGCTGTGCCTCTCGAATCAGTGCCAGCGATATTATCGCAGCAATCGAAGGGCCCATAGCGATGACCGAGTGCAGTCATGCGGATGGGGAGTGCGATCTTTTCAACAGCTGTGGGGTTGCCAGCAACTGGCAACGCGTTTCATTGGCTGTAGGTGCACTACTTGACAGTGTCACACTGGCGCATCTGTCGCAGTCGAATCCGATCAAGTTACCCGTTCAGTTACCTATACAGAGTGTGACATTGGCCGAATCTGGCGAAGTTGAACAGCATCCTGAAGTTGAAAAAGACTACTAGCATAATGCCCAGAGGGGAGAAGACATGGCTACCGAGGAAATGGAGCAGCTTGTTCGTCGCGAATACACCCAAGGGTTCGTGACCGATATCGAAAGCGACACCGTGCCGCCGGGTTTGGATGAAAGCGTCATCGCTTTTATTTCCGAGAAAAAAGGCGAGCCGGAATGGATGTTGCAATGGCGGCTGGATGCTTATCATCAGTGGTTGAAAATGAAAGAGCCCTCTTGGGCGCATTTGAACTACCCTCCGATCGACTATCAGGGGATTTCTTACTACAGCGCTCCTAAAAAGCCCGAAGATCGGCCCCAAAGCCTGGATGAAGTCGATCCCAAGCTACTCGAAACTTACGAAAAACTGGGCATTCCACTGCATGAGCGGGCGGCATTGGCTGGCGTAGCGGTGGATGCGGTGTTCGATTCGGTGTCGGTCACGACCACCTTCAAGGAAAAGCTCGGCGAAGCCGGCGTGATCTTCTGTTCGATCTCCGAAGCAATTCGCGAGTACCCCGAGCTGATCAAGAAGTACCTGGGCACCGTGGTGCCTCAGGGCGACAACTTCTTCGCCGCGCTCAATTCCGCGGTCTTCACCGACGGGTCTTTCGTCTTCGTGCCGGAAGGGGTGACATGCCCCATGGAGCTGTCGACGTATTTTCGTATTAACGCCGCCAATACCGGGCAGTTCGAGCGCACCCTGATCATATGTGAAAAACAAGCTCAGGTTTCTTATCTTGAAGGCTGCACCGCGCCCCAGCGGGACGAGAATCAGCTGCATGCTGCCATCGTCGAGCTGGTGGCCCTGGAAGATGCCTACATCAAGTACTCCACGGTACAGAACTGGTATCCAGGCGACGAGGACGGCAAGGGCGGCATCTACAACTTCGTGACCAAGCGGGCCGACTGCCGTGGCGATCGCTCCAAGGTTTCCTGGACCCAGGTCGAAACCGGCTCCGCCATCACCTGGAAATATCCGTCCTGCCTGCTGCGTGGCAAGGATAGCGTAGGCGAATTCTATTCTGTCGCCGTGACCAATGGGCGTCAGCAGGCGGATACCGGCACCAAGATGATCCACATTGGCGAGGGCACCAAGTCGACGATCGTCTCCAAGGGCATTTCCGCCGGCAACAGCGAGCAGTCCTATCGTGGTCTGGTCAAGATCGGGCCCCGGGCCAAGGGGGCGCGCAATTTCACTCAGTGTGATTCGCTGTTGATCGGCGACCGCAGCGGCGCCCATACCTTCCCTTATCAGGAAATCGGCAACAGCACCGCGACGGTCGAGCACGAAGCCACGACTTCGAAGATCGGCGAGGATCAGTTGTTCTACTGTCGCCAACGCGGTATTTCCGAAGAGGACGCGGTGAACATGATCGTCAACGGTTTCTGCAAGGATGTGTTCCAGGAGTTGCCGATGGAGTTTGCCGTGGAAGCAGAGGCTCTACTGAACGTTACTCTTGAAGGCGCGGTGGGTTAAAGAAACGGCTGCATGGGGCTGGACGCCGGGGGCAAGGTAAAGCAAGGGTCTTTTGCCATGGCCGGAAAAAGCTCCATGCAATTCCGGCATTTCCGCCATCCATGGCGGTCAGAAAGCAAAGGTAGCGCCCAAGGAAGGGTTTACAGCGCCCTTGCGATGCCTTGCCGCCGGAGAAGTACAGGCCGTCTAGCGGGTTATGAAGAGCGCGTAAAGTCAATTTTTAGAGATCGCCATATTAATGCGGCTCGACAGAAAACAGGTATCAACATGCTCGAAGTCAAAGATCTGCACGTTACGGTGGAAGGCAATGAAATCCTCAAGGGCTTGTCACTGACGGTTAATGCTGGCGAGGTTCACGCCATCATGGGTCCCAATGGATCCGGGAAGTCCACCTTGTCCGCGGTGATCGCCGGCAAGGAGGACTACGAGGTGACCTCCGGGTCGATCACCTTCGAGGGGCGTGACGTGCTGGAGATGGAGATCGAGGAGCGGGCCCAAGCGGGGTTGCTGCTGGGCTTTCAGTACCCGGTGGAAATTCCGGGTGTGAAGAATATCTATCTGCTCAAGGCGGCGCTCAACGCCCAGCGCAAGGCGCGTGGTGAAAACGAGATCCCGGCGCCGGAATTCATGAAGCTGGTCAGAGAGAAACTGGCCTTCATGAAGATGGACGCGAGCTTCCTGCAGCGCGCCGTCAACGAGGGCTTTTCCGGTGGCGAAAAGAAGCGCAACGAAATCCTGCAGATGCTGTTGCTCGAACCCAAGCTGGCCATGCTCGACGAGATCGACTCGGGGCTCGACATCGATGCCATGAAGATCGTCGCCGACGGCGTGAACTCCCTGCGCAGTGAAGAACGCGCCGTACTGATGGTTACCCACTACCAGCGCTTGCTCGATTACATTACCCCGGACTATGTGCATGTGCTGGTAGATGGGCGCATTGCCAAATCCGGAGACAAGTCCCTGGCGCTGGAACTCGAGTCTCGCGGCTACGAATGGGTGCTGGAGGAGTCCGCAGCATGAGTGCAACTCACACCTTTCTCAATCGTCTGGAAGAGCGGACTGCCTATCGCCGCGAATCTGCCGCCACGCCTGAACCCAGTTGGGTGGCGGCGCGGCGCCAAGCGGGAGCGGCCCGTTTCGAGGCGCTGGGTTTTCCTACCAAGCGCGATGAAGCGTGGAAATACACCGACGTGCGTCGCATTAGCGAAGGCGACTTTGCGCTAGCGCAAGACGCCGATTTTTCACCCACCACGGCAGCAACCCTGGGATTGCCGCTCGATGCGATCCGCCTGAGCTTTGTCGACGGTGTGTTTTCCGCCGAGCTGTCCGACATGGCGGACTTGCCTGCGGGGCTCGGTGTCGAGCCTTTGTCCAAGGCGATGAGTACCAATCATGAGGCCGTAGGCGGCAGCCTGGGGCGTCTGGCTGGCGTGGAGTTTTCACCCTTTACGGCATTGAATACCGCCTTAGCCGATGAAGGGGCGGTTATTCGCATCGGTTCAGGGGTGGTGGTCGAAAAGCCCATCCTCGTCCAGTTCTTTTCCCGTGCCAATGCGCAGCCAGTGATGAGCCATCCTAGGGTGTTGATCGAAGCCGGCGCTCGCAGCCAGGCCACGATCATCGAACACTATGTCGGTGAAGCAGAGGCCGCCAATTTTACCAACGTGGTAGGAGAGGCATTGCTTGAACGAGGAGCAATTCTCTCGCATTACATCTTGCAGGAAGCGTCTCTACAAGACGCTCATATTGGCAGTCTTCACATCGATCAGGGCCGAGACAGCCGGTTCACCTCATTCAACATCAATCTGGGCGGCGCCCTGGTGCGCAATGATCTGATTTCAGATCTCAATGCCGAAGGCGCGGAGGCCAACTACTACGGACTGTTCTTCGCCCAGGGGCGTCAGCACGTGGACAACCATACCTTGGTCAATCACAACGCGCCCCATACCTTTTCCAACGAGAACTACAAGGGCATCCTCGGCGATCGGGCTCGGGGCGTGTTCAACGGCAAGGTTATCGTCAAGCGGGACAGTCAGAAGATCGAAGCGCATCAGAGCAACGCCAACCTGCTGTTGTCCGATCGCGCCGAGATCGATACCAAGCCGGAACTCGAAATCTACGCGGATGACGTCAAGTGCTCACACGGCGCCACCACCGGCCAGCTCGATGAAGAGGCGGTCTTTGCGCTGCGTACCCGGGGGATCGACGAGCAGACGGCTCGCGGCCTGCTGACCCTGGCTTTTGCCGGCGAGGTCATGGACAAGGTCACCCTCGACACGGTAGCCGAGCGAGTCGAGCGTGCCGTCGCGGGCAAGCTACCCGAGCGTTTCAACCTGAGTGATCTGGTCGACGTGGCCACCGCGAACCAAGCTTAAGCAAGGAGTTCATCATGACCGTAATGAGCGCATTGAACGAGTCGGTTCTAGACGTCATGCAGGTACGCCGCGACTTTCCCATTCTCGAGCGCAGGGTACACGGCAAGCCGCTTGTCTATCTGGACAATGCGGCGACAAGCCAGACCCCGTATCAGGTCATCGAGACGCTGGATCACTACTATCGTCACTACAACGCCAACATCCATCGGGGCCTGCATACCCTGGCGGATGAGGCGACGGCGGCTTTCGAGCAGACCCGTGACAAGGCGCGGGATTTCATCAATGCCGCGGATCGGCGCGAGATCGTCTTCACCAGTGGCACCACCGAGGCCATCAATCTGGTGGCCAACAGCTGGGGGCGGGCCAACCTGAAGGCCGGCGACGAGATCCTGATATCCCAGCTGGAGCATCACTCCAATATCGTCCCCTGGCAACTGCTTGCCGGACAGCTCGATCTTGTCATTCGGGTGATACCAGTGGACGAGCAGGGAGCGCTGGACATGGTTGCCTATCGGGAACTGTTCAGTGAACGCACGCGACTGGTGGCGGTCAATCATATCTCGAATGCCTTCGGCACCATCAATCCGGTACGCGAGATGGCAGCGATCGCGCATCAACGAGGTGCGCTGATCATGGTGGACGGTGCTCAGGCGGCACCCCATGAGCAGGTGGACGTGCAGCACATCGACGCTGACTTCTATGCCTTCTCCGGCCATAAGGTCTACGGGCCGACCGGGGTTGGCGTGCTTTATGGCAAGGCGGAGCTGCTCGAAGCAATGCCGCCCTGGCAGGGCGGCGGCGAGATGATTCGCACGGTCTCCTTCGATGCCGGTACCACCTACGCGAATATACCGCACAAGTTCGAAGCGGGTACGCCGGCCATCGCCGAGGTCATTGCCATGGGCCGGGCATTCGACTGGGTCAACAATATCGGTATCGGCATGATCGGTTCTTGGGAGCAGCAACTGCTGACTCACGCCACCAAGAAGATGAACGCTATCGAGGGAATGCGTATTCTGGGCACTGCGCCACATAAGGCCGGCGTCATTTCCTTTGTCGTCGAGGGCGCTCACGCCCAGGACATCGGGCTTCTGATCGATCAGCTTGGGGTGGCGGTACGCACCGGCAATCACTGCGCTCAGCCGTTATTGCAGCGCTTTGGCGTCGAAGCGACCTGTCGCGCGTCTTTTGCTGCCTACAATACCTTCGAGGAGATCGATCTTTTCGTCGAGGCGCTCAAGCGTGTCATCGGCATGGTACGTTGAAACGGAGCAGACATGCAGCAGCTGGAAGGGCTCTACAAAGGACAGCAGATACCTTTGCAACGCGACATTGAGGCGATTTCGATTCCGTTTGGCAAGGGCGTCACGATTGCCGAAGACAGCATCGTCTCCGTGATGCAGGCCAAAGGCAGCACGATCAGCGTCGCTTACGAGGGACGGCTTTTCCTGGTCGAAGGTAGTGACTTCGACTCGCTGGGGCTGGATCCTCTGCCGCGTCCAACGCTTTCGGCAGAGGCAAGCGAAGAAGAGATCGAGCAGTTCGTCTGGGATCAGTTAAGAACCTGTTATGATCCCGAGATTCCGGTCAATATCGTCGATCTAGGGCTTGTCTATGGCTGTCGTATCGAGCATCTGTTGACCGGGGAGCGCATCGTGACCGTACGTATGACCCTCACGGCCCCTGGATGTGGCATGGGGGATGTCATCGCCGAAGACGCCCGGCGCAAGATTCTCGGCGCTCCGCAAATATCTCGGGTGCATGTCGAAACAGTTTTTGATCCTCCTTGGAGTCGGGAAATGATGAGCGAGGAGGCGCGCCTGGAGTTGGGCATGTTCTAGAAAGTTGTAAGTTTCGCTTATTACTGTTATCCCAGCCGTTTGGGTAGACTTGGGTGAGAAACGCGATGCGGCTGGTGGCGGTATCGATATTAAAAAAATGTGCGCTGGGATTAACCGCCACCATGCTAGTGATGGTGGGGGTAATACTAGCAGCCAATATTTGGGTTCTAGCGCGTACCCAGGATCAAATCGAATACGATCTTCCGTTATGTGCCGCTGAGCCGGTGGGTATCGTATTTGGTACTTCTTATTGGGCTCGTGGCGGTGGACGTAACCCTCATTACCTGGCACGACTGAACGCCGCTTCGCGTCTCTTGCGGCTGCAGCGCGTACAGCATCTGTTACTGTCCGGGGACAATCGAACGCGTTTTTACAATGAGCCGGTGACCATGTGGCGCGACCTTCGCGCCATCAACGTGCGCCACACGGACATGACGTTGGATTATGCTGGCTTCAGTACGTTCGATACGCTAGTACGCGCCAAGGAAGTGTTTGGCTTGAGCCATATTCTACTGATTACCCAGGACTGGCATCTGCCCCGAGCATTGTTCATCGCCAAGGCATTGGATCTGGAAGCAAGAGGATGTGCGATTCCCACCCAAAAAGTGGATGGTACCTGGCGATTGAGGGCACGAGAGTGGTTGGCGCGGGTAGGAATGCTGGGTGATCTCTATTTATGGCAGCGGCAGCCTCATTTTCTCGGGCCGCCAGAGCCCATCACTATCGTTCCTTCATCCTATTAGCGCTTTCTGCGCGGCTTCTGAAGCCTGTATAGCTCTCGTATCAATGCGCGGCAGCCTTTCCAGCACCGCTCGATGATGGGTTCGATAGGATCCGGAAGCGGATGAGTATGCAGTGTTGCCAATGCCTGCATCAGCACGCGTTCCTGCTCCAGCAACTCGTTGACCAGCACTTGACTGTCGTCGCTGACAAAACTTTTGAGGCGACTCCACAGCCAGAGATAGTCATCTCGTTCCAAATCCGCAGCCCGAGGGAGAAGGTTGAGATGCTGCTTGGCCAAGGCCCGCAGTTCGAGCATCGCCTTGCCGCGTTCTTCGTAATGCGGCTCCAGGGTTTCACGCAGCGAAGGGCGCAGGCGTTCGAGATTGTCCTGGAAATAGTCAAGACTATCCGCCAGCGCCTCCAGCACACTATCCATCGCTACTTGGCGATTATCGAGAAACATGAGCTATCACCTCCTACGGTGACGCAGATTGTGCGATGGGAAACAGTGTTTTGCTAGCCCTAGCATGAAGAATTTTTTTGTTTGCACGTTTGTGTCTTGTGGCTCCCTTCAATCTCTCTAACAATTACCTACCCTTTGGGCTTCGAAGGCTTCCTGCGTGGTGTGGCAGCATGTTTTTCCAGATGCTCGATAATCAACCCGGCGATGTCCTTGCCGGTGGAGGTTTCGATGCCTTGAAGCCCCGGAGAAGAATTGACCTCCATGATCACTGGCCCATGGTTCGAGCGCAGTAGATCGACGCCTGCCACTTGCAGACCCATGGCCTTGGCAGCGCGAATCGCCGTCGAGCGTTCTTCCGGGGTAATGCGAATCACACTGGCGCTGCCGCCACGATGCAGATTGGAGCGGAACTCGCCTTCGGCGGCCTGGCGTTTCATCGACGCCACTACCTTGTCGCCAATAACCAGGCATCGAATGTCGGCGCCCTTGGCCTCCTTGATATACTCCTGAATCATGATATTGGCCTTCATGCCCATGAAGGCTTGAACCACGGACTCAGCGGCCTGATTGGTTTCCGCCAGCACCACACCAATACCCTGTGTGCCTTCAAGCAGCTTGATTACCAGAGGAGCGCCCCGGACCATGGTGATCAGGTCGGGAATATCATCCGGTGAGTGGGCGAACCCGGTAATCGGCAACCCCAACCCCTTGCGGGAGAGCAACTGCAGGGAGCGCAACTTATCTCTGGAGCGCGTGATCGATACATTGTCGTTGAGTACATAAGTACCCATCATCTCGAACTGACGCAGTACCGCACAGCCATAAAAGGTGACTGAAGCACCGATGCGCGGAATAACCGCATCGAAGGGTTCCAGTTGTGCACCCTTGTAATGAATCGAAGGGCGGTGGGAGGCAATGTTCATGTAGCAGCGCAAGGTATCCACGACTCGAGCGCTATGACCACGACTTTCCGCAGCCTCGATCAACCGGCGCGTAGAGTACAGATTGCGGTTACGCGATAGCAGGGCGATATGCATATGATTCTCCAGGCCGACGACAAGTAAGGAGTGCTAGGGTTCACCGTGTAAGAATGCTGCCCCCGGAGCAACTAAAAGACGACGCATTGCGCGGCGTCCCAACAGCATGGGGTGACGCATCTCGCGGCGGTCGACCAAAGTCAGCTCCACCGGGTAGTCCAACTCCCCCAGCAGCATATGAGTTCTCACTACATAACGCCACTGGGAATGACCGTTGGAGCTGGTGATTCTACGACGGTCGTGCAAGTGCATCTTGACAGGATGCGCCGGGCTGTCCGGCCCACCGCCTCGTGTAACGAAACTGACCCACATGTGGCCGTTGTCTTCGAAGCTGTCGATGTCTTCGGCATGCAGCGCTGACGTACGGGCGCCGGTGTCGATCTTGCAGCACAAGGCCAGGCCCAGTTCGGGAAGTTCCACCATTTCCCGACGGCCGACGACGGCCTTGGCTTGATAGGGCAATGCTTTCATGATTCAGGCTCTTCCAAAACTAAGTTCGTCTAGCCGCTGCCGAGTACGCGTATTCGGAGCGGCCTGACGCAAACTGATCAACAAGGGCAGGCGCAGGCGAGGAATCAAGGCCAGGCTACGAATCAACACAGCGAAGTCGGCATCTTCATTTTCGGCCAGTCGTTCGATGAAGCGTGGCAAGCGATTCGCATCCTCGAGCTGTGGCCAGCCCCGCGCGGCGATGGCGGCAAACAGGTCCGGACCACAGGCTGCCTGGTCCTCGAGCAATTCATCGTACCAGACACCCACAATGTCCCGATCGCCTTGACCAACGGCACGGACACAGTCACAGAAGGTCTCGATATCACCTTCCCGAGCGGCTCGTTCGCCACGAACAATCAATGACTGCGTCAATATCGTCGATAAAGGCCTATGCTCCAAACAGTGGCATAGCGGGCGTAACACTTCCAGTGGCAAAGCGTCGAGTTGGACGGCTAACTCATTGCTTTGTTGGTCATCGTGTCGCACGACGAAATCCGCAAGACCCTGTAGCCCCAGCGCTTGCCATTGTCCATTGGCTAGCTGGCCGGTCAGATAGGCCTCGGCAAGCTCAAAATGTTCGCTTGCCTCTCGGGCCAGGTCATCGCTTACATAGGCATGCAACAGGGCCCGCTGGGTCATGTGCGGGGTAAACGTCAAAGGGTTGTCTTGCATCAGATTATTGACGCGCTCGGAGGAATCATTGTCTTGCGGTGATGCGGTGCGTCCAATTGTTTCCAGCAATCGCTGAAGAAACGCATCCCGAGGCGCAGGATCCAGCAGCCCCTGTTCATCCAGAGGTAAAGACAAGAACCAGATCAGCGGGTCGTCGTTATTAGCAACACGGAAGACGCAGGCCAGCTGAGCGTGACCCAGCCAGGGCCAGGGCCAGGCGAGTTCGCCTGCTTCGAATGCCTCAAGGGTAGAGGCAGGGCAGGACGTTACTTGTCGGCCCAAGGTATAAAAGCGAGAGGGCGCTCCAATACGTTCAAAGAATTCACCGAGAGAATGTATCGGTTGCATGGCATCCTCCATGGTCGGGGGGCGCACTGTAGCGTGACAATCATTCATTGGCCAGCCGCAGGTTGATCAAAAAATAAGCATTTTTTACAAGTCGTTATGAGCCGGGAGCAAACGAAAGTACTTCAGTGGTTATCCACAGGGTGATGCACGGTTTGTGTGAATGACTGCATTCGATCAAACGTGATCACGGAAATTGAAAGACGCTATTGATCATCGACGTTGCTTTTCTTTAGGCTATGTAACCAAAAGGAATACTCAAGCAACATCCTTATTCTATTTTAACAAGATGGAGATATCGATGCGCTACATACTACGAACCGCGTTGCTGTGTGCTTCTCTCGGGGTAATGGGGCAGGCCATGGCTCAGGATGATGAGACGCTCAAGGTCGGCATGTCCGGCGGGTATTTTCCCTTCACCTTTGTTGAGCAGGATAAGCTCAAGGGCTTCGAAGTAGATGTCATGGACGCAGTTGCCGAACGGCTGGGAATCGACGTCGAGTACGTAACCGCCAACTTCTCGGGGCTGTTCGGCATGCTCGGTTCAGGGCGTATCGATACCATTGCCAACCAAATTACCATTACCGACGAGCGACAGCAGAAATACGTGTTTACCCAGCCTTATGTCTATGACGGTGCGCAAGTCGTGGTGAAGCGCGGTAACGATGATATCGCCGGGGTCGAAGATCTGCGTGACAAGACCGTGGCGGTCAACCTGGGTTCGAACTACGAGCAGCTATTGCGCGAGCTGCCTTATTCCGACGAGATCGATATCCGTACCTACGAGAGCAACATCGAGCAGGATACCGCTCTAGGCAGAGTAGATGCGTTCGTCATGGACCGGGTCAGCGCCAGTCAGATCATAAAAGAGAAACCGCTACCCCTGGCCTTGGCAGGCAAGCCTTTTTCCGAT
This sequence comes from uncultured Halomonas sp., assembly GCF_947500835.1. Classification (GTDB taxonomy): domain Bacteria; phylum Pseudomonadota; class Gammaproteobacteria; order Pseudomonadales; family Halomonadaceae; genus Modicisalibacter. The sequence goes on along the minus strand of NZ_CANMTQ010000005.1, from coordinate 123,365 downwards.
ATCCGCAACGCCCTGCCGTTTCGAGATGACGAGCAAGGTCGTCAGATGCGTGATCGCGTCGATCAGGCGCTGAACACCCTCAGGGAAGACGGCACCCTCGGCAAGATATCTCAGACATGGTTCGGCAGTGATATCACCAAGCCATGAGCCTTACGCCAGGATGCGATGCCTGTTGAACGGTCAAGCCTCTAGCAAAGATCAAGGATCGACAATTAGATGAACGCCCTGGACATCGACTACATGCTGGGCCTGATGCCGATCCTGCTCAGCTACCTGCCCTTGACCCTGGAAATGGCCGCTGCGGGCATGGTGCTGGCGCTGATTCTTGCATGCCTGATGGCGGTAGTGCGGGTGTTGAAGATTCCCGGTCTCAATGCGCTCACGCTACTGTTCATTTCATTTTTCCGGGGCACGCCGCTACTGGTTCAGCTGTTCTTGTTCTACTACGGGCTGCCTCAGTTGATGAGCGCACTGACTCAAATCAATGGCGTTACTGCCACTATCATGGGACTGACGCTACATTTCTCGGCCTATATGGCGGAGTCGATTCGCGCCGCCATCGTCGGCATCGATCGCAGCCAGACCGATGCGGCCTTGTCCATCGGCATGACCCGCGGGCAAACGATGCGCCGTGTCGTACTGCCGCAGGCGACTCGGGTGGCAGTGCCAACACTGATGAACTACTTCATCGACATGATCAAGGCGACTTCTCTGGCCTTTACTCTGGGCGTCACTGAATTGATGGGGGCGACGCAAAAGGAGGCGGCAGGCAGCTTTCTTTATTTCGAGGCTTTCATCAGCGTGGCGCTGATCTACTGGGGTGTCGTCGAATTGCTGGCCTGGCTGCAACGCCGCCTCGAGATACGACTCAACAGGGCCTATCAACGATGATTGCGCTTCAAGGCCTCATCAAGCGCTTCGGCGACGAAACAATCCTGGACGGTATCGACCTGTCTATTGAGCAAGGCGAGATCATCGTCGTGATCGGGCCGTCTGGTACCGGCAAGTCGACGCTGCTGCGCTGCATGAACTTCCTGGAACAACCCGATGGTGGACGGATTCAGATAGGCGATCTGAATGTTGATGTGACCCAGGCGAGCAGGAAAGAGATCCTCGCGCTGCGACGACGAACCGCCTTCGTGTTTCAGAACTATGCGCTATTCGCCAACAAGACGGCCCTCGACAATGTTGCCGAGGGGCTGATCGTCGTCAATGGCTGGAAGAAGCTTCGCGCCCGGGAACGTGCGGGAGAGCTTCTCGAGCGGGTTGGGTTATCCGACAAGGCAAACGCCTATCCCGCATCGCTCTCCGGAGGTCAGCAGCAGCGAGTCGGCATCGCCCGTGCAATGGCAGCCCAAGCAGAAGTGATTCTGTTCGATGAGCCGACCTCATCCCTGGACCCGGAATGGGTCGAAGAGGTGCTTGGGGTAATGAAGCAGCTGGCCAGGGAGCGCCAGACCATGCTGGTGGTCACTCACGAGATGAGCTTCGCACGAGATGTGGCGGATCGCGTCATCTTCATGAGCGATGGTCGTATCGTCGAACAGGGGCCGCCATCGCAGCTTTTCTCGACGCCTCGGGATGAGCGGACCAAGAACTTTCTGCGCAAGGTATTGGCAACCCAGGCCCCTTGGTGAAAGTTCTGTGATATGCAAAAGGGTAGAGCGTCTGGCCAGTACTATCTCGGCAAGGGATAATTGGTATACATTTTTGATCCGGAGTCGCCATGACGCCGCATACCGAACTTGCTCGAGCACTCGAGCGCCTTGAAGCGACGATGAGTAGTGTCGATCTATGGAGGACCCCCCAGCCCGAGGCGGCGGCCTTCGAAAGTCGAGAGCCTTTCTGCGTAGACACCATGGAGCTACCCCAGTGGCTACGCTATGTCTTCATTCCCCGGTTGCAAGCGCTGGTGGATGCCAAGGCAACGTTGCCTGTCAGCTGTCAGGTAGCGCCTGCCGTCGAGGTCTACCTGCAACAATCCAAGCCCAGCACTCGGGTGCTGGTCGTCAAGGCGGTTGCAGATATCGACCGCATCGTGACCGAGACCTGAATGCCTTATTACTTCGCCTATGGCAGCAACATGAACGTCAAACGTGTGGCGGCGCGTGTCGGTCGGACCCGACGTGTTCTGTCCGGCATCATGCCTGACCATGAGCTGCGCTTTGACAAAGCCTCGCGTATTCCAGGGATCGCCCACGCCAATGTGGCACCCAGTATCGGTCGTCAGGTGGAGGGCGCCCTGTTCGAACTGATGGAGCCGGGGCAGATTGCGTTGATGGACCCCTTCGAAGGGGTGCCTCAGGATTATCGGCGGGAACGTCATACGATCGAAACGACCCAGGGCGCCATCGATGCCTGGGTTTATCGTGCCCATCCGGAACGCATTCAGGCATCCCTTAAGCCGGCGCGGGAGTATCTCGAGCACCTGCTGGCCGGAAAGGCATTCTTGTCACCGGATTATTACGAATGGCTTCTACAGGTCGAGGCAGTCGAAGGTTTGAATGATGTGACACTTGCGATGCCGGGGCTTTCCCGGCACACCGCACGCTGAATCAACAAGCAAAAAAACGCCGGGCATGAAGCCCGGCGCTCAAGAAAGAATCAGTATTAGAAGCTAAATGTTACACCAGCACCTACAGCGACCGGATCGTAATCGAAATCATCGCTTACACGACCAGCAGCCGTGTTTTGCTTATAGTCAACGTTGATGTCGGTGTAATTGACGAAACCGTTGACTGCCAGGAAGTCGGTGATCATCAGATCTACACCCAGTTCAGCTTTGGGCGCCCAGGCATTATCAATGCGAAGCCCATCGCTCTCGTTGGAGAAGCGCGTGTAGTTGGCACCGATGCCGGCGTAGGGCTGGATACGAGCGTCATTACCCCCCAGAGGATAGAACTGAGCCATCAGGTCAATGGGCTGGCTCTTGAACTTGTCACCGCTATCGACCTCATGATCGAACTTGCCAGAGCTACCCAGGGTCACGCCCAACTTGTCCATGACCATCACGCCCACGCTACCACCGAAGGTCTTGTCGGTGTTGATTCGGCCACTGTCAGGATCTTCCTTGATGACGTTACCGCGAATCAGGATATCACCTGCTTCGTAAGCCATGGCCGCTTGAGAGGCGCCGAACAAGGCGCCAACCAAAATTGCGCTAGAAACCAATGTTGTCTTGAACATAAAGATCTCCTTGGACTGTTTCCGTCTAATTGAACAGGGTGCGTTTATATACTTCTGAATAGAAACGCCGTTTCCTTACTGATTATGATTATAGGAAACACTGTTCGCTTTGTCACGTAGATTTTTGTTATCAAGCTATTTAAGTTAATTGATTGGTCTCATTAACACTTTTTCCTGATTGCCTGGAATGCAAACTTTGACGTTCACTAGCATTTGAATAGTTGAATATTGTAGCGAAAGGAGCCGCTCCAATGATTAGGGCAAAACATAGGTATGGTCGTCGGAACCATTATGGCGGTCAGGGCAAATTGCTATCGTTATTGGCAGCATCATTCATGGCGTTATGGCTACTGATCAACCCCTCGATCATCAGTGGTTTGCCCTTGGGTTGGCGTCTCCCCGTGTGGTTGCTGGGCGTCTGGGCGGTCGGGGCTGGCTTCTTTCATGGTATGGGATTGGTCCGGCGGGGCTGGATGCAGTCTTTGTTGGGGGCTCCCCAGTGTTGGGTATTGCTGCTACTTTTTTATATCGTCGTGTTGATCAGAAGTTGACAAGAAGTTGCCACAAAAAAGCGGGGCCACGATCGTGGCCCCGCTTTTGTTTCGTTGCAGACGTTCAGGGTCAGGTGGATCTGACGCTTTCGAACTCTGCTGTGATCTCCTCGCTAGGGGCTTGCGTGACCATACTGACCACATAAATGGCGACATAGGCAAAGATTACCCCGGGTACGATTTCATACAGATCGAATATTCCACCGGAAATCATGCTCCATAGCACCACGGTCACACCGCCAACCACGATGCCGGCAAGAGCGCCCCAGCGATTCATGCGACGCCAGAACAGAGCCATGATCAGCGCCGGGCCAAAGGCGGCGCCAAAGCCGGCCCAGGCGTAGGAGACGAGTCCCAGCACCGTGGAATCCGGGTTGAGCGCCAGAATATAGGCGATGATGGCGATGCCGATGACCGCAAAACGTCCCACCCAGACCAGCTCCGTGGAAGAGGCGTTCTTGCGAAAGATGGCCTTGTAGAAATCGTCAGTCAGCGCAGAGGACGAAACCAGTAGCTGGGAGTCCACCGTGGACATGACCGCCGCAAGAATGGCTGCCAGCAATATCCCGGCAATGAGAGGATGGAAAATGACATTGACCATGACCATGAAGACGGTCTCGCTGTCAGCCAGATCCCGAGGCACGTAGGCCAGTCCCAGCAGGCCGACCCCAACGGCGCACACCAGACCGATAGCGGACCAGATCACCGCGATACGACGCGAGGCGGGAACATCCTTGTCGCTGCGAATGGCGGCAAAGCGCGCCAGGATGTGGGGCTGTCCAAAATAGCCAAGACCCCAGGCCAAGGAGCTTATGATGGCAACGAAGGATAGCGTTTCTCCAGTGGAGGCGTCCTTGAACCAGGAAAGTAGCTGCGGGCTGTCCGCGGTGATACGGCTGGCTGCTTCTGAAAACCCACCCATATCCACCAGGGCGATCACTGGCACCACCACCAGCGCTGCCACCATCATCAAGCCCTGAATGAGATCCGTCCAGGAGACCGCGAGAAACCCCCCGAAGAAGGTATAGGAGACGATGGCGATCGTGCCTACGGTAACCGCTATGCGGTAATCGAGACTGAACACCGTCTCGAACAGCTTGCCGCCGGCCACCAGCCCGGAGCTTGTGTAGAACAGAAAGAACAAGAGGATGAAGACTGCGGAAATGACCCGCAGCAGATGCGAGTTGTCGCGAAAACGCTGGGAAAAGAATTCCGGCAGCGTCAGCGAGTCGCTGGCCACGAAGCTGTAGATGCGCAGCCGCCTGGCCACGATCAGCCAGTTGAGCCAGGTGCCCGCCAACAGGCCGATGGCGATCCAGCTTGCGGAGAGCCCGCTGATGTAGGCGGCGCCGGGCAGACCCAGCAGCAGCCAGCCGGACATGTCCGAGGCGCCGGCAGAAATTGCCGTCGTCCAGGGACCCAGCGAACGTCCGCCCAGAATATAGTCCGAGAGGTCGTTCGTGCGCTTCCAGGCGATCAGCCCGATTGCCAGCATCAGCAGCAGGTAAAGGGCGAAGGTGATGACGATGGACATGCTGTTTTCGATCATGAGTTTTTCCTATCCAATTGTTATTTGTTCTCGATTTTGCATCAGGGTGTTCGTCGTCTCTAGCTCCGGGCTTCACTCATCGCCCAGGGCAAGCAGTGAGGCATTTCCTCCCAGAGCGGCGGTGTTGTTGGTGCGGGTCTTTTCCGTGGCGAAGCTCAATAGATAGTGTGGACCGCCGGCCTTGGGACCGGTACCGGAAAATCCTTGTCCGCCGAAAGGCTGCACACCGACCACTGCACCAATGATGTTGCGATTGATGTACACATTGCCCGCACGCACCTTGTCCGCAACCGCCTTGGCAAAGGAGTCGTTACGACTATGCACGCCGAAGGTAAGACCGTAGCCCTTGGCATTGATGGTCTCGATGACCTTGTCGATATCCGCAGACTTGTAGCGGGCAATATGCAATATCGGCCCGAACTGCTCGCTTTCCATCTCTTCGATACCGGATACCGCAAAGGCCGTCGGTGCGATGAACCTGCCTTGATCGATATGCTCACCGGTCAGCGGTGTTTCCGCCACCAGGCGATTTTCGCCCTTGAGCTTGTCGATATAGGCTTGCAAGTTTTCACGTGCCTCGTCGTCGATCACCGGCCCCACATCGGTACCCAGGTTACGTGGATCACCAATACTGAGTTCTGCCATGGCGCCCTTCAGGATTTCAATGACCCGATCCGCTACGTCTTCCTGCAAGTAGAGAATGCGCAGCGCCGAGCAGCGCTGTCCGGCACTCTGGAACGACGAACGAACCACATCCACAACCACCTGTTCCGGTAGGGCGGTAGAATCGACGATCATGGCGTTGAGTCCACCAGTCTCGGCAATCAGCGCCGGCAAGGGGGCATTTTCTCGAGCGGCCAATGCACGATTGATGAGATTCGCGGTGGCGGTGGAGCCGGTAAAGGCGACACCGGTGATGCGCGGATCCGATGAGAGTACGCTGCCCACCGTCGGGCCGTCGCCAGGCAGTAGCTGCACCACATCACGAGGCATGCCGGCCTCATGCAGCAACTCGACAACACGATGGGCGATCAGGGAAGTCTGCTCTGCTGGCTTGGCCAGTACGCTGTTGCCGGAGACCGCTGCCGCCACCATCTGGCCGCAGAAGATTGCTACCGGGAAGTTCCAGGGGCTGATACAGGCGAATACCCCCTTGCCACTCATAGAGAGTTCGTTGACTTCACCGGTAGGGCCGGGAAGCAGGGTGGTCTCGCCAAACAGTTCACGCGCGCGAGTGGCGTAGTAGCGGCAAAAATCCACCGCTTCGCGAATCTCATCGACCCCATCCGTCAACAGCTTGCCGCCTTCCCGGCAGCACAGGGTCATCAGTTCGGGCGTGTGGGTCTCCAGGGAGTCCGCAAAACGCTCGATGATCCGGGCCCGCTCATCGACCGGCGTATCCCGCCAGCGTGGAAAAGCATCCCAGGCGACATCCACGGCTTTTTGTGCCTGATCCTCGCTGGTCCACTGCACGCTGCCGACCCGCTGCGTCGTATCAAAGGGGCTCATGACCTCATGGCGTTGCGCCTTGTCATCGGTCACATCGATCCCGAGTAGCGGCTTGACGTCATAGGTCGTGTCCATGAACTCCGCCATGGCGTCCATCAGTGGCTGGTACTGGCTCCTGATGTTCAAATTGATGCCCTTGGAATTGCGGCGCTTGTTGCCGTAAAGATCCGGGGGCAGCGGGATTTTCGGGTTGTAGTAGCTGTCGTACTGCTTGAGGGTCTCGACAGGATGCACGCAAAGCGACTCCACCGGCACCTTGGGATCGACCAGCTGATGCACGAAAGAGGAGTTGGCGCCGTTCTCCAGCAGGCGGCGCACCAGATAGGGCAGCAGATCCTTGTGGGCGCCTACCGGGGCGTAGATGCGGCAATAAGTGCCCGAGGGCGCACGCTTGAGTGCGGCTTCATAAAGCGCTTCGCCCATCCCGTGCAAACGCTGGAATTCGAAGGGGCGGGTGGATTCGTTGGCGAGTTCCAAAATAGTGCTGATGGTATGAGCATTGTGAGTAGCAAACTGCGGGAAGATGCGTCCGCGGGTGTTTTCCGAAAGCAGGAAATGTACGCAGCCCAGATAGGCGACATCGGTATTGGCCTTGCGGGTGAACACCGGATAGCCATCCACGCCCACCATCTGGGTTTCCTTGACCTCGGTATCCCAGTAGGCGCCTTTTACCAGTCGCATGGGAATCACATCGCCCTGTAGATCCGCCAGGCGATTGATGTAGTGCAGCACCGGTAGGGCGCGCTTGGCATAGGCTTGGACGACGATGCCGAAGTGCCCCCAGCCCTTGCAGGCCTCGCTTTCGTAGACGGCGCGAAAGACCTCGAGGGAGAGTTCCAGGCGATCGACCTCTTCAGCGTCCACGGTGAGCTCCACCTGGCGCTCTCGGGCCATGACCACCAGTTCCTTGACCGTGCCCACGAGCTCTTCCAGCACCTGCTCGCGCCGACCGAATTCGTAGCGCGGATGCAGCGCCGAGAGCTTGATCGAGACTGAAGGCTCCGGGGTCTTGTCATCAAGCTTCTGGCTGGTGGCGCCGACCTGCTTGATGGCGTGGGCATAGTCCTCGAAGTAGCGCCGAGCGTCTTCCCGAGTGCGGGCAGCCTCGCCGAGCATGTCATAGGAGTAGGTGTAACCCTTGTCGAACAATGGCTGTGAGCGCTTCAAGGCTTCATCGATGGTGCGTCCCAGCACGAACTGGCGGCCCATGATCTTCATCGCCTGATACATGGCTTTGCGGATGACTGGCTCGCCCATGCGGTTGGTCATGCGATTGATGAAGTTGGCGGGCTTGCCTTCCTTGGGCTTGTCCATCTGCAGCACGCGGCCGGTCATCAAGAGCCCCCAGGTCGAGGCGTTGACGAACCAGGAGTCGCTCTGGCCCAGATGGGATTTCCAGTCCGCCGGGCCTAGGCGATCGTCGATCAGCGCATCCGCGGTAGCCTTGTCCGGGATGCGCAGCATGGCTTCCGCCAAGCACATCAGCATCAGGCCTTCATGAGTATCGAGGCTATACTGCTGCAGCAGCTCATCAATGGAGTCCACTGCCGTATCCATGCCGCGCACTTCCCGCACAAGCTCCGCAGTCTTTTTCGCAATTCGCGTGAAGTCGTCCTCATCGGCTTGAAGAAGATCGACGAATTCCGCGACGAACTGCTCCTCATTGACGATGTAATGGTCGCTGACGGACGTGAGCAGCGCGTCTAGATCCTGCTGCCAGGTGGCGGTATCCAGCATGGTCTTGGCGGTAAGCATGAAATGGCCTCTCGACGTGGTTCCCAGCTCGAATCAGTTGTCGCTATTCGTGAATGAACGACAGGCGTCTGAATTTATGGAGCAAGCGACACCGTTTGGGGGCGCGTGAATCGCGCGACGTATGAATCTAGGGTGGACGATAGCCATCCGTCTTGCCAATTCCTCGGTTACATTTGCATAAATCGAGGAAAAAGTATGGCAATAGGGAAAAGCTTTATACGTTGGTCTAATGATTGCTAGACGAGAGGCGCCGCGTTCGCATATCGAATGAGACTTGCCTGGCGTAATTGATTCGGTGTCCGATCAAAGGCGCGACGAATTGCATGGGATAGGGCGCTTTGACTGGAAAAACCGGTGCGGGCGGCCACTTCACTCAAGGGCAAGCAGGAAAAGCTTAGTAGCTCACGAGCGGTTGCCAAGCGCTGGCGCAGTACATACTGATAGGGGGAAAGGCCTGTCTGCCGGCGAAAGCAGTCGCTGAAGTGCGCCTGGCTCAAACAGGCAAGACGCGCCAGGTCAGCGACACTCAGACGTTGTGCCAAGTGCGACTGGATATAGCGATCGATGACGGTCAGGTCGAGTCGATGCGCCTTGAGAATAGTCGAAGAGGTGGCAAGACGTGCATGCAGACAGCCTAAAAAGGTAGTCGCCAGCAGCTCGCTCGGGGCGTGGTGGGGTTGCTCCATCTCCATCATCAAAAAGCGCAGATAGGCCTGTAGTGAATCGTCCAGAGTGAAAAAACGCGGTGCGTCAAACAGATGCACCAACGTGCGATGATCGCCGGAAAGCGCAGGGGCATCCTCGGGAAGATCAAAGATCAGTTGGCGATTGGGGCCGACCCCGGTGTAGTAATGAGTGTGATTGGCCGGCACGATGCAGCCACCCAAAGGCGCGATTCTTCCCTTCAAGCCCTCGATCTCGAATCTGGCATGGCCTTCGAGGCCGATCACGATCTGGTGGTAGCTGTGGGCGTGATGCTTGATGGCATTATCGAGGGGTATCTGGCGAATGGCGCTAGTCATGAGCGGTCTCGTAACGTCAAATCGGTGGAATAAAACAATGATTGCGTGACTAAAACGATTGCTTGCCCTGCTCCTGTAGCACGCGAGAGGCCAGCTCATCACGCAGGATGGTCAATTCCTCGCGCCCGCTGCGAGACAACAGGCACCCCCCCTGCGCGGCCTGCCAAGGGCGACCGTGATCGTCCATGATGTCTTGCGCACTGCGTCGGACGGACTCGAGAGACTCGTCATGACGAATGGGATAGCCCACCAGTGCATGCCACTCGGTCTCCGATGCCTGATGATTCAACACCCGATCGAAGAGCCCGAGCAAATGCTGTGGCTCGGTGCGATAGCGTGGCGTGCTCATGCTCATGAGCAAGGCCATACTAGTGCCGATCACCAGCAGACAAACAGCAAAAGCAACAAGATACACGAGCATGATGATTAACCTGACCTGTTTGAATCCTGCGCCGACATGGATCTCGATTCGCAAACCGAGGCCGCGAGGGTGCAGCTTATGTGAACTTGTATTGCATTATCCTTGTCGCTATATCATTGTCGGAAACGATCAATTGTTGCCTCACCTAACCCCGTGCGGGGCAAGAGTCGAGCGCAATTCACTGCAGCGAAGGAGTACCGATGCTTAACGAGGCGATCGAAATTCGTGAATTGAAGGATTCAGATGATGATGCGACGGTACGCTATGAGGTATATGACAGCGATACTGGCACTTCGTTGGGCGTTTACGACAATTATGAAGATGCCCAGTACGAAGTGGAAAGCATGAAGAGTTCCAACCGTGCTGTCTGGGACGACGCCGAAGATGCCGATCCGGGTGCAGAATAGACGCTATATAATTCGACCGAATTAGCCTGGAGCGGGCAAAGGGATTCGAACCCTCGACCCTCAGCTTGGGAAGCTGATGCTCTACCAACTGAGCTATACCCGCTTTGAAGTGCATGATAGTGAACTCCCAGGCGTTCCTGCAAGGGTCGCGAAACCCATGTGAAATCAACACTAGCACAGGAAATTTTTATTCCATAAGGGAGAATTTTACGCATTTCGTGGTCACAAGGAACAACGCAACGTTCCTGCAATGCTGAATATTGCGTCTATGCTTACTGTATTCGATCCTTTTCCGCCGCGTCATCGACGCGGCGGTCTTTTTTGAGCGTCGTGCATCACGTGGGCTTGCTCAAAGGCTGCCGCGCATCGAGGCAATGGCGTTCAGGATATCCCGACGCGTGACGATCCCGAGCAAACGATGCTCATCCACCACCGGGTAGATCTTGGGTTTTTTGCCGAGCATCTCTTGAGCCAAGTCGACAATGCTCTTGTCTGGTGAAACCGTGAGCACTTCCTCGCGCATCAACTCCCTTACCAGGGCGGGTTGGCCCCCGTGATAGGCGCTGTCGAGCAGCTTGCCCAGAATATCCTGTCCGGAAATGAAGCCGATCAGGCGATCGTGATCGTCCACGACGGGAGCGCCGGGCAAGCGATGAAGCGTAAGGCCGGTAACAAGCGTGGCCACGGAGGTCGAGCCGGATACTCGAAAGCAGTCTCGGGACATGATCTCGCCGACAGTAGTAGGGGCTTTCTTGCTCATGAAGCGTTCCTTCTTTCAGTAGTTTGCACGCCATACTCCATGCATCGCTAGGCGATCAGCGAACTCATCCAAAGGTTGGCGTTCGGATCGAGCAGTGCATCCTTGAATGTCGAAACAGATTCTCCAGGCTGTTTATGTCTTGTTATCGTAATGCGCCTTCAATCCAGCATAGCCCATTCCCAGGATGGTGATTTATGCATCGCAAAAGACTCATGGCATGTTCTTCATGATCATATGCTGAACCTTCCTGCAGCAAATTTATCCAAACGCTAGTGGTTGTAGACGAATCTTGCCAGTCGCAATATCGCCATGAGCGTCTGGCGACTCAGAAATTCTCTCACCAAGCTTCAGGTCATGGCGGTTTTTATCTTAGGAGACCAGCAATGAATGCACGGGATTATATGGCGAAAAAAGGTATCGATCTGGACAAGGAAGACGCCAAACCTCAGACCCTCGAAGAGCTGGCCTGGGCGCGAGCCCGTGAGGCGGGCAACCATCCACCTCGCAGCGGAACGCCTTTCGATTGGGAGGATTGGGAGCGCCATCATGATCAGTTGGCAAAGGGTTCAGGGCGTCTCACGCAAAAGATCCACCCTCGTGCATCCTCGCAGGAGAATGACGACTAGAAAACACTCACGTATGATGGGTGCCGTCAGTCGCCAATTTCATTGGCAAACAATCGACAACAAGGAGGTTTTTACATGGATATCATTCGCATCATTCTCGCCATTCTGCTGCCCCCGGTAGGCGTATTTCTTCAGGTGGGGCTGGGGTTGCACTTCTGGATCAACATTCTTCTGACGATTCTCGGCTACATTCCCGGAATCATCCACGCCATCTGGATCATCGCCCGCCGCTGATTGCAGATAATGTTCCATTGGTACGATGTCGATGGAATGTGTAAAGCAGAAATGACAACGGAAGGCCTCTTGGAGGTCTTCCGTTTTTCATTTCTCTGGTATTTGCGTATTTAGCCTAGGGACGTTTCGTTGACTCAACTGCTGATCGCTTGAATTCCTGCCTTGGCCACTTGGGCGTCCTGATCGGGTTTGACACCGGAGACACCTGCGGCGCCTGCGACCTGGCCGGCTACCATCACCGGCACACCCCCTGTCATCATGCCCTGCAATACCGGCGCCGAAAGAAATGCCGTGCGTCCGTTATTGATCATTTCTTCGTATGCCTGGGATTCACGGCGTCCCAGGGCAGCGGCGCGTGCCTTCTCGTTGGCGATGTAGCTGGAAATGGGCGAGCAGTCATCGAGGCGGCGCAGGCCCAGTAAATGACCGCCATCGTCTACCACGGCGATCGTGATCGCCCAACCATTGGCCTCGGCTTCTTTTTGAGCAGCGTCGAGGATAGCGTTGACGTCATCGAGGGTCAGTGCGGGTTTCTGTTGCATCTTGTCACTCCGTTTGATTGAAATCTTGTGATCGGATTCACGCTGTTGCTAGCGCCTCGTCGACGACCTCGATCCAGTGCCGAACCCGGGTTCGGCCGGCGCCATCCAGGTGTGTCTGACAGCCGATGTTGGCGGTAACGATCGTTTCCGGATTGCCCGCTTCCAAGGCATCGAGCTTGTTGTCCCGCAGCTGTTTCGCCAGTTCCGGCTGAGTGACGGAGTAGGTGCCCGCAGAGCCACAGCAAAGATGAGCGTCCTGCACCGGCGTCAGGGAGAAGCCAAGGCGAGTGAGTATGCCCTCGGCCACGCCACCCAGGCGCTGCGCATGCTGCAGGGTGCAAGGGCAATGAAAGGCCAGCTTGCGTGACTCCTCGATCTTCAATGCCTCGAGGTCTTCTTCGCGCAGTATCTCGACAAGATCCTTGGCGAGGGCACTAATGCGCTTGGCTTTGTGTGCGTAGTCCGGGTCATCTTCGAGCATCTCGCCATACTCTTTCACAAACGCACCGCAGCCGCTGGCGGTTTGTACGATGGCCTCGCAGCCGGCCTCGACATGGGGCCACCAGGCATCGATGTTGTGACGCATGCGCTGCCGACCGGCCTGCTGGGCATTGAGGTGATAGTCGATGGCGCCACAGCAGCCGACTTCCGGCGCCGGGGTCAGGCCGATGCCAAACCGGTCTAGCACCCGGGCGGTGGCGGCATTGGTGTTGGGAGAGAGCCCGGGTTGCACGCAGCCTTCGAGAATCAGCATTTGCCGCGCATGCTGCCTGCCCTCGGGACGTTTGCCGGGGGCTATCGGCGTGGCGGGCATCTTGTTACTGAGCGCGCCAGGCACCAATGGGCGAAAGACCTGACCCAGCTTGAGCAGTGCCTTGAAGCGCTTGGGTTCGACCAGCGCATGACGCAGGCCGAAACGCAAGGCGCGCTCCTTGGGCGTACGGCCCACGCGACGATCGACTTCGGCGCGGCCGATATCCAGCAATTTGTGGTATTCGACGCCGGAGGGGCAGGTGGTCTCACAGTTACGACAAGTCAGACAGCGATCCAGGTGAAGCTGGGTTTCTTTCGTTACTTGATCGTCATCGTCGGGGCTTTCCAGCAGCTCCTTCATCAGATAGATGCGCCCGCGGGGGCCGTCACGCTCATCTCCCAGCAGCTGATAGGTGGGGCAGGTGGCGTTGCAGAAGCCACAATGCACACAGGTGCGCAGCACGCGATCCGCCTCGCGGATATGCGGTTTCTGCAGGTCTGCTTCAGTGAAGTTGGTCTGCATGCTTAAAACTCCGGATAAAGCCGGCCGGGATTGAAGATACCGTTAGGATCGAGCTGGGTCTTGAGCCGTCGATGGTAGTTTGCTACGACCTTCGACAGTGGAGTGAACGGCTCGGTGTGACCGGGAGTGAAGCAGGTGGCATGGCCGCCGGCTTGAGCGACGGTCTCACGCAGCGCGCTTGGTTCATCGTCACTACGCAGCCAGCGCTGGGCGCCGGCCCAGTCATAAAGCGTGTCACCGTCCAGTGCCAGTGGTGGCGTGTTGTTGGGCAGTGATAGGCGCCATAGCGGGCGCGGATCGCTCTTGTCGAAGAAAGCCAATCGCTGTTCGCGCAGGTCTTGCCAGAAACGGTTGTCGAGATCGTCTCCGCCCAGTCGCTCACTAGTCGCGGCCACGGAACTCCTGCCGCCTTCCAGACGCAGATGCAGCGTATCGTCATGATAGGCCGCGGCGGTAATCGGGAGCGGTTGACGTCCCCACTGCCCAAGGCGTTGCAATGCCTCATCCAGCGGCAGCTCGAGGCGCAGGCTCTGGATCGCGCTGGGTTTGGGCAACACCTTGAGCGAGACCTCGGTGATGACGCCAAGAGTGCCCTGAGCGCCGACCATCAGGCGCGATAGATCGTAGCCGGCCACGTTCTTCATCACCTCGCCGCCGAAGCGTAGATGCTTGCCTTCATGCGTGATGAGCCGGGTACCCAGCACGAAATCGCGCACGGCCCCCACCCAGGGACGACGGGGGCCGGACAGACCGCTGGCGATCATGCCGCCGACGGTGGCGGCAGAGCCGAAGTGGGGCGGTTCACAGCTCAGTTGCTGTTGCTGTGCATCCAGCGCCGCTTCGAGTTCCGCAAGGGGCGTGCCGGCGCGTACCGAAACCACCAGTTCCACCGGATCGTAATGGGTAATGCCGCGATGCTCGGTCAGGGATAATGTCTCACCCTCGACCCGACGGCCGTAAAACGCCTTGGTGCCGCCGCCTTCTATTCGCAGCGATGTCTTGTCGGTATTGGCTTGACGCACCCGCTCGCAGAGTGCATCGGCGTCATTCTGGCTAGACGCCTGCCGAGGCTCCGCTGGAGCGGGGTGCTGGTCTTGTTCGTACTGCATGATTCGTCCTCAGAAGCGGGGCAGCTCCGGATGCGGCAACTCTCCATTGTGTACATGCATGGCGCCAAATTCGGCGCAGCGGTGCAGCGTCGGTATGTTCTTGCCCGGATTGAGCAGGCCCGCACTGTCGAAGGCCGCCTTTACCGCATGAAAGGTGGTGATCTCATCCGGTTGGAACTGGGTGCACATCTGGTTGATCTTTTCACGCCCCACGCCATGTTCACCGGTGATGCTACCGCCCACCTCGACGCACAACTCGAGTATCTTGCCGCCGATGGTCTCGGCCTTTTCCAGCTCTCCGGGTTTGTTGGCATCGAACAGGATCAGGGGGTGGGTATTGCCATCGCCGGCATGAAAGACATTGGCGACCCGCAGGCCGTATTCTTCCGACAAAGCGGCGATCCCCTTGAGCACCTTGGGCAGTTCCCGGCGAGGAATGGTGCCGTCCATGCAGTAGTAGTCCGGCGACATGCGCCCCACCGCGGGGAAGGCGTTCTTGCGGCCGGCCCAGAACAGGGCGCGTTCCGCTTCATCCCGAGCCTGTTGAATATCGCCGGCGCCGGCCTGTTCGAGAACCTTGCGTACCGTGGCACAGTCGTCGTCGACGTCCGCTTCCACGCCATCCAGCTCGCACAGCAGTATTGCCTCGGCCTCCACTGGGTAGCCTGCCTTGACGAAATCCTCTGCCGCCTGAATCGCCAGCTTGTCCATCATCTCAAGGCCCCCGGGGATGATGCCTGCAGCGATGATGTCACCGACTGCCTTGCCGGCCTTCTCGACGTCGTCGAAGCTTGCCATCAGCACCTTGGCGCTCTCGGGCTTGGGCAGCAGCTTCACGGTGACTTCGGTGATCACGCCGAGCATGCCTTCGGAACCGGTGAACAGGGCGAGCAGATCGAAGCCGGGGGCATCGAAGGCTTCCGAGCCCAGGATCATGCGCTCGCCTTCGATGGTCACGACCTCGACCCTGAGCACGTTATGCACCGTCAAACCGTACTTCAGGCAGTGCACGCCGCCAGCGTTTTCGGCAACGTTGCCGCCGATCGAACAAGCGATTTGAGATGAAGGATCCGGTGCATAATAGAGGCCATAGGGCGCCGCCGCCTCGGAAATGGCCAGGTTACGAACCCCGGGCTGTACGCGAGCGATGCGGGCGTCCGGGTCGATACCGAGAATGCGTGAAAAGCGCGACATGACCAGCAAAACACCCTTTTCCAGCGGCAAGGCGCCTCCGGAAAGACCAGTGCCTGCGCCTCGGGTGACCACCGGCACGCCCAGCTCAGAACAGGTGCGCATCAGTGTTTCGATCTGCTCGATGGTGTCGGGCATGGCGACCAGCATCGGTAGCACACGATAGGCAGAAAGACCATCGCATTCAAAGGGGCGTAGATCTTCTTCCCGATGCAGCAGCGTCATGTCGGGAAGTGCTTGTTGCAAACGCTGGAGTGTATTCGCCTTGTCCGAGGCCGGTAGCACACCATCTATCCGTTCGTCATAGAGAATGTTCATAATCGCCTCGGTTTCTTGTCTCAAGATGCTCTTCAATCTGAGCCTTACTGAAGGCACTGTCCAGTCCCTGAAACATTGGCTGGACCAGTAATTAGTCTAAATTGTGGAAATGCTTTCCAAAAGGCATGGAGAAAGTGCGTGACTGAGCGAGGGAAAATAAGCGTAAGCGTTTCGCTCCTAGTATGATACTTGCCGCTTTCCTGACCCGCGACGTGAAGGTTTCCTGTGACGCTACTTAAACGATTGAACATCGACAGCTACGTAGTGATGCTGCTTGGCACGGTAATTCTCGCTTCGTTGCTGCCGGTGCGCGGTGAGGCCGCCGAGGCATTCTCACTGGCGACCAAACTGGCCATCGCCCTGCTGTTCTTCCTGCACGGCGCCAAGCTGTCCCCGCGCACGGTGCTCAAGGGGATGATCCACTGGCGCCTGCATCTGGTGGTGTTTGCCAGCACTTTCGTACTGTTTCCGATCCTGGGACTCATTCTCGGCCTGCTGGCGCCCAGCCTGCTGCCCCCCGCCCTTGCAATGGGCATTCTTTTTCTCTGTGTGCTGCCTTCGACGATACAGTCATCCATCGCCTTTACCTCCATTGCCGGGGGCAATGTACCGGCGGCGATCTGCTCGGCCTCTGCATCGAACATTCTCGGCATGTTCATCACGCCGCTGCTGGTAGGGCTCTTGATGAGTGCCCAGGCCGGGGGTATCTCTTTCGATGCCCTGGGCGCCATTCTGTTGCAGCTGTTGGCGCCGTTTCTGCTCGGGCAACTGCTGCAGCGCTGGCTGGGTACCTGGATGGCGCGGCATAAACGAATGGTCGGGCTGGTAGATCGCGGGGCGATCCTGATGGTGGTGTACATGGCGTTCAGCGAGGCGATAGTCGCCGGGCTTTGGGAACAGCTTTCGCTTTCTGCGCTTGCCGTCATGGTGATCGTCGACTGCGTGTTGCTGGCGGCGGTGTTGATCATCACGACCCAGGCAAGCCGCTGGCTGGGATTTTCGCAAGAAGACGAAATCACCATCGTCTTCTGTGGCTCCAAGAAGAGCCTGAGCAGCGGGATACCCATGGCTCACGTGCTGTTTTCCGCCCCGCAGGTGGGCAGCATCATTCTGCCGCTGATGCTGTTTCATCAGATACAGCTATTCGTATGTGCCATATTGGCCCGCCGCTATGCGAGTGCGCGACATGCCTCGGCCGGAACATCCTCACCCTGAAGAAAAAAGCCACGCTGGAGAGCTACCAGCGTGGCTTTGAATCACAAGCTTGAGTATCAGCCGCTCAACAGGCTATCGGCAATCCCTATGCCGTAGAAAGCGATCAGGCCGATGATGCCGGCAAAGAGCGCGTAGTAGATGGTTGGCAGAATGGTCATGCGCAGGGTCGTGCCTTCACGGCCGAGCAGACCGACCGTTGCCGAGGCGGCCACCACATTATGAATGGCGATCATGTTGCCGGCGGCGGCGCCGACGGCCTGCAGTGCTACCATCATCGCGGTAGAGAGCCCCAGCTGCTGTGCAACGTTGAACTGGAAGTCCGCCAGCATCAGATTGGACACGGTGTTGGAACCGGCAATAAAGGCGCCAAGCGCCCCCACAGCCGGTGCGAAGAGCGGATAGATACCGCCTACGCCATCTGCGACGGCTTGTGCCATGGCGACTGGCATGGAGACCAGGTCCGCCTGATTGATTCCGGAGTTGATCAGGATACGCACCATCGGAATGGTGAAGATCAGCACGAAACCGGCCCCCAGGATAGTCTTGGTGGACTCATTCAAGGCCGCACCGAGCTGGCCACCGCGCATATGGTGTAGAAGGGCGGTGATCAATACCACGATGATCAGGATACCGCCGGGTAGATAAAGCGGTTGAATACTGCCGGAGATGCCTGCCTCACCAAGGATGTTGTCCCAGCTCAGAGCCAGGGATTTCAATGCGTTCGTGATGGGCTCCACGGTGCGAGAAATCACCAGCAGTACCGCCAGCAGCACATAGGGCACCCAGCCCATGAAGGTGGAAATTGGCGTGCTTCCGGCAATCTGGTCGACCTTGATTTCCATGCTGCCGATCCATTCGTCCGGCCAGGACTTGGATTCCGGGAAATCCCAGGTCGTCTTGGGCAGCAGGAATCCTCTGCGCGCCGCCGGTACGACAATGGCCAGGCCCACCATGGCGCCGATCATGGAGGGGAACTCCGGTCCCAGCAGCACCCCGGCCAGGGCGTAGGGCACCACGAAGCAGACGCCGGTGAAAAGCGCGAAGGGGGCAATATCAAGCCCTTCTTTCCAGGAACGATTGGCGCCGAAGAAGCGCACCATGATGATCACCATGATCAATGGCATGAGCACACCGACGATGGCGTGAGTGATCGCTACCTCGGAAGTGATCAAGCGAAAGTAGTTTTCCCAGCTGTCGCCATTGGCGACGAGCTGCTCGGTGATGCCGGCCTTGTCGATGCCGCCGGTAACCCCGACCACGATGGGCGTGCCTACCGCACCGAAGGAGACTGGAGTGGATTGGATCATCATGCCTACCACCACGGCGGCCAGGGCCGGGAAGCCGAGTGCCACCATCAGCGGGGCGGCGACCGCCGCCGGCGTGCCGAATCCCGAAGCCCCTTCGATGAAGCAACCGAACAGCCAGGCGACGATCAGGGCCTGCACGCGACGGTCTGGGCTGATACCGGAAAAGCCATTGCGGATGGCGGCGATACCGCCGGAATGCTTGAGCGCATTGAGCAGCAAGATGGCGCCGAAGATGATCCACAGGATCGCCACGGTCAGCATCAGCCCTTGAAGGGTCGATGCCAGTACGCGGGTAAAGGTCATGTCCCAGGCAAGCAGGGCAATCAGGACCGTCACCAGGAAGACGATAGGCATGGCGATTTTCGCCGCCAAACGAAATCCGACCAGTAGGATCCCTGCCAGTAGCAGCGGGGTAAAGGCCAGTAGGGCCAGTAGCGTTTGGTTCATGGGGGTAGCCTCGCTTGTTGTTGTTCATGCGTCGTTTCGGACAGCTTCGCTAGTGACTGTCGCATTGGGAGGCGCATGGCTGAACAATAATCGGCGGTTTCGCTTTTTACCATTGTGTGAAAGTTTAAAAGAGCGCTATGTCTCAGTCTTTCCGTTTTTTTATCTGACTGATTTATAAAACATAAATTCTTTTACCAGCGCCCATGCCTTATCAATGTCGAGAGTGTCATGGACGATTTATTAGACCAATAGATAGGTCAGGAAGTGTTCGTGATGGGGGATTGGCGCCTTTGCTAGCGGAGTGTTAGCGTCGACCGGTCAGTCACCTTCGAGGACATTGTATGACGCGTTTACTTTACGATCTGTGCGGTATCGATGATGAATTACGCTTCTCCCCCTACTGCTGGCGTGTAAAATACGCATTGGCCCATAAAGAACTGGCCTACGAGACACGACCCTGGAATTTCACGGAAAAAGAGACGCTCGAGTTCTCTGGGCAGGGAAAGGTGCCGGTCCTGGTCGATGGGGAAACGACGGTTGTCGATAGCTACGCTATCTTTCGCTATCTCGATCGCAGCTATCCAGATAATCCGCTGCTGGGTGCTGAATCGGAAGAAGGAAAAGCCGAAGCCCGGGCGCGGTTCTTCAAGTTCTATAGCGAGCGGGCTTTAGCCCCGGGAATCCTGCGCACCGTTATCCTGGACCTGTTCAACGCCGTCCACCCGAAAGATCGCGACTACTTTCGTCAAAGCCGAGAGAAGGCGTTGGGTTGTACGCTGGAAGAAATGCATGACCCCAGTACAGGGTTGAGCATGCTCGATCAAGCGTTCGGGCCGCTGCGTGGCCGCCTGGAAGAGTCCGCTTTTCTGGATGGCGATGCACCGGCCGGAGCGGATTATCTGGTCTTCGGTCATTTCATGTGGGCACGCAACGTCTCGAGTGTCGAGCTTGTCTCCAGCACCGATCCGGTGCATGGCTGGGTCGAGAGAATGCTGGATCTGCATGACGGGTTGGGACGCAGTGCGCTCCGTCGCGTCGATATTCAAGAGGCTTGACCCAAGGCCTTGGCCATTTGGTCTGCTTGTCGCTCGAAGGAGAGGGCCATGCGCTCGACCAGGCCATCGACCAGCAGGCGGCGTTTGGAAGACATGCCCTCGCAGTTCGTCACGCGCTCACGCAGCCTATGGGTGGCATTGATGAAGTCCTGTGGTATCTGGCCATTTGAACTCTGGGCAAAGCTCTTGGCGAAGAGTTCGAGCAGATGGCGATAGGCCGCTTGCACCTTGGGGTCATCGATGTCGTCCAGGCGTCGACGCAGGCGCAGGCAGGCGCGTCCCATATCGAGTCCGGAAAGACCCAGAGCGAGCAGGTGGCGCTGATCCTCCGGCAGCATCTCGTCGTGGCGTGCCAGCTTCAACAAGCGATCCGCCATGCGATCGCTGAACCAGATATCCGTCTGCTGTGGCGGCCGTTGCGCCACTCGATCCAGATCCCGGGTCGTGGCAGCGGTCAAGCGGCGCCGAATGAGTTTTTCGCTGAAGGCAGGAATGAGACGAAACCCCATGACCATGGCACAGACGCCAATCACCACTGCTAGCCCGCGGTTGAGAAAGCTGTCGATGGCGAAGCTCATGTCGTTGCCGGGCATGGTCAGCAGGATATTGGCAACGGTAAAGGGCAGGCTGTAGCCAATGGTGACCGGATGGCCTGCGCCGAGAAGGCCAATGAACAAGGGCACGCCCATGAGCATGGCCAGCATGGGAAAACCATTGGCCTGGGAGAGCAGCACATGGCCGAAGAGGAAGGCGCTGGGTATTGCCGCCAGCATCCCCTTGAGCAGTACCGTGCCAACCTTGGCAGGGTTGGGGTAGCTGGCAAAGATGCCGGAAAAAAGCGTTGCCAGAAGCAGCGCAGTGGTGCCACTCGTCCAGGAGGTCATGAGCCAGAATACTGCCACGAAGCTGAACACCACTCCGGCACGCAGGCCATTCAGGCCGGCCACCAGGTGATCCCGATGCCAGGAAAGCGAGGGGCTACGCAGACGATGAGCCTCTGGATGGTCGATGGTAGCCCGGGCCTCGAGCATGATGGAGGCATGCCCGAGTATCTCCCGCAGTCCAAGCAGTACGCGAAGCGACAGCGTGGAAAGCGCCTCGGTTTCGAGTTCGTAGGTGGCATGGCGCTGTTGCTGCAGACGTTCCCGTGCACTGGCCGGGTCATCAATGCTCAGCGCCTCCAGAAAGCACGCCGAAGTCTCTTGAGCCAGGTGTCGAATGCTGACATCCAATCGAGAATTCGGATCGCGCAGCAGTTGATCAAGGGCTTCCGTGGTGGCCAGCAGACGCATGGTGCGCCGGGTCAGCAGGTGGACGCCGCGTACCCGCCCCGGCCCTGAAGGGTCTTCATAGCGAGCGGCCTGGCTATCTGTTTCCAGCACCATCAGTGGCTCGAGGCTTGCAGTCAACGTTGGCAACATCTCACGGTTATCATGTCCCTCCAGTCGTCTCGCGACGTAGGTGAAGGCGTGTTTCAGGGTTTCGTCCGCCTGTTGGGCCAGATGATGGCGTACGTGACTTGGCCACAGCAGGGCGCTGATGAGTGTGGCGCACACCGCTCCCAGCCCTATTTCCGAGATACGCGCTACCGCGACATCGAAAACGCTGGACGCGCCGCTATGGGAAATGACTACCACAAGCATTGCCGTCACTGCGCCCATGATGAAGCCGTAGGCAAAGTTGTTGCGCGTGAGCGACGCGCTGTAGATGCATAGCATGACCCAGCAGGTCAGCGTCATCAGCGCCGGTACCCGGGCCTGGGCGAACAGGGACATGATCAGAATGCCGACCAAAGCGCCGATGATCGTGCCTCCCAGTTGACATAGACCCTTTTCGATCACCATGCCGCTCATGGGACGTATCTGCAGGAAGGCAGCGGATATCATTGCCCAGTAAGGACGCTCCAGATCCATCCACAGCGCGATGTAAAGCGCCAGGAACATGGCGATCACACCCTTGAGCGCGAATTTAACCGCCGTTGAAGAGGGCATCAGAAAGGCTTGCAGAAAAGGTGACATGAATGGCGCTCTATTTCTGCAGGAGGTCGGGGTCGTCAATAATGCGCACCGAGGCGCTCATGCCAGCGCTCAGCAGAATATCCTCGGGAACATCGTCGAGAGTTATGCGTACCGGGATACGCTGGGCCAGGCGTACCCAGCTGAAGGTCGGCTCGACCTGGGGCAATAGCTGCGCATCGAGTTGCTGGTTGTCATCGGCGATACCTCGCGCAATGCCCGAAACATGGCCCTTTAGCCGAGTATCGCCGTTCATCAACAGCACATGAGCGACATCGCCGAGATGAATTCGCGCCATCTTGGTTTCTTCGAAATACCCGATGACATAAAACGAGTCGGTCTTGACCAGCGCCATGATGGGCTGGCTGCGAGAAACATAATCGCCTTGAGTGAGCTGCAGATTGAGAATATACCCCGCTGCCGGCGCTTTGACCGCGGTGCGCTCCAGATCAAGGCGTGCGTCCTGCAGCAGAGCTTCGGCTTTCGCCAGCTCCGCTTGTGCCAGGCGGGTATTGATACGGGATACCTCCAGATCCTCCTTGCTGATGGCCCGATTGCTCAATCGACTGCGCCGATTTTCCTCGTGGCGCTTCAGTTCCAGCTGGGCCTTGCGGTTGGCAACCTCAGCCTCTGCCTTGTTCACCGCTGCTTCGTAGCGTGCCGTGTTCAACTTGAAAAGTATTTGACCTTGCTCGACTTGCACCGAGTCGTCGACGACAAGATCGTCTATCCAGCCGCTGACATCCGGAGAAACGGTGACAACGTGCGCCGCCACACGACCATCCCGCGTCCAGGGGGTGTAAAGGTAGTAATGCCAGAGCCAGGCGCCTGCAGCGAGAGCAAGCAAGACCACTACCAGGGTAATCAAGAGGCGTAGTGACGTGCGCATGAAATATAGCTACCAAGTAGAAGAAAACAAGAAGGCGATTGCGGCCGTGGCGATCACGAATAGTGCCAGATCGAACCAGGCTTCGAACCAAAAAACCCGGGAGCCTAACCACCGATGCAAGAGGGTGCGCAGTACCCCGGCGGAGAAGACACCGAGAAAGGCATACAGGAGTAGCGGGCTGAAATAGATACCTCCCAGCGCTATTTCTCTTAGTCCCATGATGTATCTCTAGATCGATAGTGCGGCATTGGCTTTCATGGCAGCGGCACTCTGTAAGGCTTGCGTCGAACCCGCTACAACGGGGGCTGGCTATTCTACGCCATTCCGATAGATAGCGAGAGAACGATAATCATATAGGAAGAGACGGCTTTGAAAAGAATCCAATGCCATTGTTGCACTGCAGCAATATCTTTGCTATTGTGCTTAGCAACAAAGGGCAACCCCCTTTCCAGATCACTCAAAGGAGGTCTCAAATGGCTAACACCAATACCGATCAGATGAACAAGCAAGTCAATCAAATGAGCCAGCAGTTCCAGTCTCTGTTCCTCGGGCCGATGCGTTCCTATGCAACATTGACCGTAGAATACGCCGAGCGCGTTCTCAACACTCAATATGAGTTTGCCAAGGCCTATTCTAACGCCAGCTTCAGCCAGGCGCGCTCAATGCTCGACATCAAGAGCTCCGACGATCTGCGTTCCTTCGTCGAAGGTCAGCAGAAAGTCGCTCAGGAAATGGGCGAGCGTCTGAAGGACGATACCCAGAAAGTTGTCGCGATGAATCAGGAATTCGCTGAGAAGAGCCAGCAGTTGGTTCAGGAAAATGTGAAGTCCGTCAATGAGACTGCACAGCAGAACGTCCAGAAAGCGACCAAGTAAGACGTCGTGATTTCGTTCTAGATACGAAATACCAGCGGGCCGCCCGGTTATGAACCGGCGGCCCGTTTTTGTTGTCTATCTATTTCTTGCCAGATCAAGGCAAGATGGCTAGCGTTAGACCGGTATTTCAAGTGGTAATACAAAATAGATAGCCTAGAACAGGGAGTTATCGCATGTCTGAGTCCAATGGAGTCGATACGGGTTCGTTGCCCAAGGACAAGAAGGAACGAGAGGAACAAGCGAAAGAAGCACGCCAGATAGCGGATAAGGATAAATCGACGCGGGATGATGAATCGGACAAGACCGATCCTGCCATCCACGGCTCAGGGCTGCCTCCAATGTCGAGCGGCAGCGCCGGCGAGGCAAGCAATGGCCCCGCGACACCCGATTACAACGCTGACGTGGCCAAAGGAGCACCCACAGCCCCCAACGTCACGAAAAAAGATTCTCAAAAAGAGAATATCGACAAGAAATCCGATGCCGAGGATTCATCGCGACGCCAAGGTTAGAAGCGAAAGGTTAGAAGGGTACCGGCTTCTGCCCGGCCCAGGCCGATAAAAAGCAATGGGAGGCATGAGCCGTCCTTCATTGAAAAGCAAGGCGGGCGCCAGTAGAGAGACCTGGAGAAGGGGTTTCGAATAACCGTCGCTTGGCGAGGTGGCATGGACAAGATAAGCAAACGACCTGGTTTTTCTATTTTCTCGATGATGTTGCTCGTTGCGTCCTGCCTCGTGTTTCCGGCCTGGGCGCTGGAACGAGGTGACATCGTCATCGAAGGAAAAAAAGGCCAGCATCGCTTGAGCGTCGAAATTGCTCGCACTCCGCACGAGCGCTCCTTCGGCCTGATGGAGCGGGATGATTTGCCGGATGATGCCGGCATGCTTTTCGTCTACGAACGAGAGCAACCTTCCGCTAGCGGCTTTTGGATGTACCGTACCCGTATCCCCTTGGATATCGCCTTTCTGAGTGAAAACGGTGAAATTCGCGCCATAGACACTATGCCGCCCTGCGAAAGCGAGCAGGCTGCAAGGTGCCCCTCTTATCCTGCCGGGGTGCCTTTCTATACGGCGCTTGAAGTCAATGCCGGTTATTTCGACATGCATGGCATCGAGGTTGGTGATCGTTTGACGCTTCCATGAGAATGCGCTTTCCCTCATGAGCATGCTCTTTCTACAATGGGTGTCCAACCGACAACAGCCACAGGCCGCTCGCTCGGCCTGCGTAAGGACATTGCCCATGTTACGTCATCGACTGACTTCGCTTTCCGTCACCGTTCTGGGTGCCGGACTCCTGTGCCTTTCTCTGAGCGCCCAGGCGCGGGAATATTCCGTGTCCACCGTGCTCTCCGCCGACTTCCCTTGGGGGCAGGCCGCGGAGAAATGGGCGGAACTGGTCGAGGAGCGCTCCGATGGCGATATCACGCTCCGCGTCTACCCCAATTCCCAGCTGGTCAATGGCGACCAGACCCGGGAGTTTTCGGCGATGCGCCAGGGCTTGATCGACATGGCAGTGGGCTCGACCATCAATTGGTCGCCCCAGGTACCGGAACTCAATCTGTTCTCGCTGCCGTTTCTGATGCCGGATATCGAGGCGGTGGATGCCATTACCGGGGGCGAGGCCGGACAGATGGTCTTCGATGCCATCGAATCCCGCGGCGTGATGCCTTTGGCCTGGGGCGAGAATGGCTTTCGCGAACTCTCCAATTCAAGACAGCCGATTACGTCGCCGGAAGATCTCGATGGCTTGAAGATCCGGGTAGTTGGTTCGCCTTTGTTCCAAGATACTTTCACTGCCTTGGGCGCCAACCCGACCCAGATGAGCTGGGCGGACGCCAAGCCGGCACTGACAACCGGCGCCGTGGATGGCCAGGAAAACCCGTTATCGGTGTTCGACGTGGCGCGTATCGATCAGGTGGGGCAAAAGTACCTGACCCTGTGGCACTACATGAATGATCCGTTGATCTTTGCGGTAAATCAGCGAATCTGGCAGCAATTCTCCGAAGAGGAACGTGAACTTCTGCGTCAGGCGGCCATTGATGCCGGCCAGTGGGAAATCGAGATGTCCCGGAAGCAGAAAAGCGAGCGTCTGTCGGCCGTCAAGGAGCGTGGCGTCGAGGTCAGTGAACTTACCGAGGATCAGCGTCAGGCCTTCGTGGATGCCACTCAAAGCGTGCATGAGGAGTGGACATCCCAGATCGGTGAGGAGCTGGTCGATACTGCGCGCCAGGCAGTGGAAAAGCGCTGAAATACTACTTGCTACGTCAACGGTAACTGGCCGGCCTCGTCTCGAGGCCGGTCTTATGTAAGGGATCAGTCATGAAACTCCAACCCGATGCGCGACTCGAGCGAATCCTGGCGACTTTGGCGCTGGTGGTCATCGCCATGATCAGTTTGGGCAACGTGGTGGTGCGCTATGTGACTAATGCGTCTTTCGCCTTCACCGAGGAAATCTCGGTGTTTCTACTGGTGGTGCTGACGTTCGCCGGCGCGGCGGTGGCCCTGCGGCGCAATCGTCATGTGCGCATCAGCCTATTGGAGCGCGCCCTGCCGGAAGGGCCGCGTCGTGCACTGATCGTTTTTCAGGGGCTCGCGGGTGCCACGGTGCTGGGTCTGATTCTATGGTTCGGCGCCAAACTGACCTTTGAAGAGTACCAGTGGCAGACGCAATCGCCGGGGCTTGGCCTGCCCCAATGGTGGTACCTGATTTGGCTACCGATACTTGCCGCCTTGATGCTGCTGCGCTTGGTGCAGCAAACCCTGGATCGTCTAGGGGGAAAACTTAACGATGAGTCCTGATCTATGGATGATTCTGAGTTTTCTGGCACTGCTGATCGCTGGCATACCAGTGGCGCTCTCCCTGGGGCTGGCCGGCGCAGTGGGAATCGTCAGCGGTCTGTCGCCCATGATGCTGGCCACCCTGGGCACCAACAC
The DNA here is from genome assembly GCF_947500835.1 of uncultured Halomonas sp. Taxonomy (GTDB): domain Bacteria; phylum Pseudomonadota; class Gammaproteobacteria; order Pseudomonadales; family Halomonadaceae; genus Modicisalibacter. Next base: position 96,176 of record NZ_CANMTQ010000005.1, on the reverse strand, counting down.
CTACAACAGTATCGCCAAATACCCGCTGATCGCGATTCCACTGTTCATCCTTACCGGGTTGATCTTCGAGCGGGCGGGGGTGGCGGCACGGCTGGTGCGTTTCGCTCAGGCCCTGGTCGGCCCACGTCATGGTGGGCTGGCGCTGGTGGCGGTGCTGGTGTGCATGATCATGGGTGGCATGAGCGGCTCCGGGCCGGCGGATGCCGCCGCCGTTGCCATGGTGATGTTGCCCAGCATGACTCGGGCCGGCTATCCCAAGCCGTTTTCCGCCACGCTGATTGCTGCCTCGGCTTCCACGGCGATTCTTATTCCTCCCTCGGTGGCGTTGATCCTGTATTCCATTGTGGTCCCTGGAGTCGATCTACGCGCCCTGTTCGCCGCGGGTCTGTTTCCGGGCATTCTCGCCGGCTTGTCGCTGCTGGTGCCGGCCTTCTGGCTGTCGCGCCGTTACGGTTGGGAAGCGCCCGCAGCGGTTGAACGACCGCCGCTGGGCCAGAGCTTTCGCCAGGCATTGCCGGCGCTGTTCGCTCCGGTGATCATCCTGGGCGGGCTGCGCAGCGGCCTGTTCACCCCGACGGAAGCAGCGGTGGTGGCGGTGGCTTATGGGGTATTGGTGGGCTTGTTCATCACCCGGGAACTCGACTGGCGTAATCTTTGGCAGCTATTCGGCGAGGCGGCAACAATCTCCGGCGTGGTGATGCTGATCATTGCCTTGGCCGGTATTTTCGCCTGGGCTGGAACCATGTTAGGCACCTTCCGGCACATGGCGGAGTGGTTGATTGCGCTGTCTGACAACGGCGCGGTACTGCTGGTGTTGATCATGCTGGCGGTGCTATTGGCCGGCATGCTGCTGGATGCCATCTCCATCTATCTGATCCTGATGCCGATTCTGGTGCCGGTGATGCAGCATTTCGAGTGGAATCCGGTGTGGTTCGGCATTCTGCTGGCGATGAATATTGCCATCGGGCAGTTCACGCCGCCGGTGGCGGTCAATCTGATGGTGACCACGAAAGTGGCGAAGATTCGTCTTGAACAGACTCTGGGCTGGGCGCTGGTGTTCGTGGTGGCCATGGGCGGGGCGTTGCTGCTGGTGGCGCTGTTTCCGGAGATTGCCCTGTGGCTGCCGCGAGTGCTTGGGTACAGCGTCTGATTATTGCTTCTCGAGCCAGTATTGGTAGGCGGCGCGATGCAGCTGCGCATGACGATCCGCCAAAGCAGCAAGATCGCGGTCGTAGCCGCCGCCAATGACCGCGGCAACCGGAATGCCCGCATCACGACAAAGACGGATTACGTAGGTGTCCCGACGCGCCAAGCCTTCATCACTTAGTGACAAATGACCAAGCCGGTCATCTGCATGCACATCGACGCCAGCATCGAAAATCACAAGATCCGGCGTGATACGATCCAGCAATCTGGACAAGTGGGCAGCAAGAATCGCGAGATAGGCATCGTCACCGGTGCCTCGGGGCAACGGCACATCGAGATCGCTTTGTTGTTTGCGGGCCGGGAAGTTCTCCGCACCGTGCATGGAAAAGGTGAAGACCCGGTCATTGTCGCGAAAGATCAATGCGGTGCCATCGCCTTGATGCACATCCAGATCGACGATGAGAATACGCCTTACCCAGCGTTTGGCCAGTGCATAAGCTGCCCCCACGGCCAGGTCGTTGAGCAGGCAGTAGCCGCTGGCTGCAGCCGTGTGGGCGTGATGTGTGCCACCGGCGGTGTTGCAGGCAAGACCATATTCCAGCGCGGCTTCGATCGTGAGCAAGGTGCCGCCAACTTCTAGCCGGGTGCGCTCCACAAGCGCCTGGGACCAGCGAAAGCCGCTGCGTCGCTGGGCAGCATCATCAAGCTTGCCGTTTAAAAAAGTCTGCAGGTAGTCGCGGGCGTGCACGCGACGCAGATCGATCTCTGCGACCGCAACGGGGGTCAGCCAATGCGACGCTTGCCCGGCGGTTTCCTTATCCAGTTGCTCTTTCAGTACGCGAAACTTGGCCATGGGAAAGGGGTGGTTGGCGGGTAGATCGATGGTATAGCCAGGATGATGGATCAAGGGGAGCGTCATGAGATTCAACCGATCGGCTTTGTCATTTCAATTGCCTAATCCGAAAGTGTTAATTCGAAATGAAACAAGGACCCAACGCATGTTTAACGTACCGTAAACGCTAATCCTGAGCTAATCTTTTTGAAAGATTTTACTGATAGGAGGGTTGACGTAGATAACGCAAATTTAGCAATGTCTTTTGCACCGCGTCTGTAGAGTCGGTATGTTTACAAAGTGATACTCGATGCCGGATGAATGATCGACTCGCACGGGAATCAAGGGACGCAAGGTCGGTAACTGTTGAGGTCAATAGGAAAGCCATGTTCGTCATGCAAGCCTTTTAACGAATGCCTTCAAGACGACGAGAGATGGCAGGATTGACCAAGACGAATAGGCATCGGCGATTGCGAACAACGCTTGACAATAGTGTTTTACAATAATGCAAATTCATGAGGTATCTTGCATGAAACAACATTTCTTCTCTGCAGCACTCGCTTCAGGTGCGCTGCTAAGTGCAGCGATGTTCTCTGCGCCAACCATGGCCCAGGAGCAGAAGTTCATCACCATCGGTACCGGTGGACAAACCGGGGTCTACTATGTGGTGGGCCAATCGGTCTGTCGCATGGTCAATCGCGTCCAGGATGCCAACATCAAATGTAACGCGCCCTCTACCGGGGGTTCGGTTGCCAACGTCAACGGCTTGAAGTCCGGTGAACTGGACATGGGGGTCGTGCAGTCTGACGTCGCTTATCGCGCCTACAATGGCGAAGATAACTTCGACCAGCAGTTCGAGGAATTGCGCTCGGTCTTCGCCATGCATGGTGAGCCGCTGACGATCCTGGCCCGGGCAGATGCGGGTATTGAGTCGTTTGACGATCTCAAGGGCAAGCGGGTCAACGTCGGCAACCCCGGTTCCGGACAGCGCGCCACCATGGAAGTGCTGATGGAGGCCAAGGGCTGGACCATGGACGATTATTCCTTGGCTTCGGAGCTGACCGCCGCTGAAATGGCGTCTGCTCTGGCGGACAACAATATTGATGCCATGGCCTATGTCGTGGGTCATCCCAATGGCTCGATTCAGGAAGCCACCACCACGGTAGATGCCAATCTCGTCCCGATCACCGGAGGCGAAGTCGACAATCTGGTTGAAGAGTATCCGTACTATACCAAGTCGACTATTCCCGGTGGCTTGTACAAGGGCAACGACGAGGATACCGAAACCTTCGGCGTGGCGGCGACTCTTCTCACGGATGCCAATACGGACGCAGATGTGGTCTATACCACCGTCAAGGCCGTCTTCGACAACTTCGATCGTTTCAAGCGTCTGCATCCCGCGTTCTCTACCCTCGAGCCGGAGCAGATGGTCAGCGAAGGCTTGACAGCGCCGCTCCACGAAGGTGCTGAGCGTTATTACAAGGAGCGTGGCTGGATCGAATGATAGTGATTATGGCATCGGCCACGGCAATCGGTCGTTGACATACCAGGGATGCGCGGGCGCCAATTGGCCTCGCGCATCTTTTGGTCTAGGGGATGTTGCCGGAGAGCTCTTACAATGTTCTTGTGCCGCCATCGATAAGTAGGGAAACAATATGGCTGAAGATAAACAGCAGACGTCGTCTTCTTCGAAGGATCTGGATGACCTGCTTTCCACCGATACAGGGTCCCGCGCACTCAGTGGCATGCCCAACAAGCTCTTCCTGGGTCTTGCGACTGCCTGGTCACTATTTCAGTTATGGATAGCATCGCCGATTCCTTACATGGTGGGGTTTGGCGTCTTCAGCGCTACCGAAACACGTTCTATTCATTTGACCTTTGCATTATTTCTGGCCTACATGGCCTACCCAGCGCTCAAGCGCTCGCCCCGAGATCGGGTGCCTCTTCTGGACTGGGTGCTGGGTACCGCAGCAGCGTTTGCCGCGGCCTATATCTATATTTTCTACGATCAGTTGTCGCAGCGCCCTGGGGCGCCAATCCTGCAGGATGTCATCGTGGGGGTGACGGGGCTGGTGCTGTTACTTGAGGGCACTCGGCGTGCGCTCGGGCCCCCCTTGATGATCGTGGCGCTGGTATTTCTGGTTTATTCCCTGGCCGGCCCCTATATGCCGGCCATGCTGGCCCACCAAGGAGTGAGCCTGTATGGTCTGGTCAATCACCAGTGGCTTACGACCCAAGGGGTCTTCGGTATCGCCCTGGGGGTATCGACCAGCTTTGTCTTCCTGTTCGTGCTGTTTGGCGCCTTGCTCGAAAAGGCTGGTGCGGGCAACTACTTCATCAAGGTGGCGTTCTCTCTGCTGGGTCATTATCGCGGCGGACCCGCCAAGGCAGCGGTGGTGGCTTCTGGCATGACAGGCCTGATCTCGGGCTCATCGATTGCCAATACGGTGACCACCGGAACCTTCACCATTCCGATGATGAAGCGTGTCGGATTTTCCGCCGAGAAGGCCGGCGCAGTAGAAGTGGCCTCTTCCGTCAACGGCCAGATCATGCCGCCGGTCATGGGGGCTGCCGCCTTCTTGATGGTGGAGTACGTTGGCATTTCCTATGTCGAGGTCATCAAGCACGCCTTCCTGCCGGCCCTGATTTCCTATATCGCCTTGATCTATATCGTCCATCTCGAAGCGCTCAAGGCGGGAATGCAAGGGCTTGAAAGCAGCAACCCGGCCAAACCCTGGCTGCGCAAGATCATTGGCTTCTTGACTGGCCTGTTGCTGCTGATGGCCCTGTCCTTTGCGGTCTATTACGGCCTGGGCTGGTTGAAGCCAGTGCTGGGAGACGCCACACCCTGGGTTGCTGCCGTTGTGCTGGCCATCGTCTATGTACTGCTGCTGAAGCTGGGTGCGCAGTATCCAGAGCTTCAGGTAGACGATCCCAACGATGATATTACCGAGCTGCCCCAGACCAAGCCCACGGTCATGGTCGGGTTGCACTACATTCTGCCGGTTGTCGTGCTGGTGTGGTGTCTGATGGTAGAGCGGCTATCGCCAGGGCTTTCTGCCTTCTGGGCCACCATGTTGATGATCTTCATCATGATCACCCAGCGCCCAATCAATGCGCTCTTTCGCGGCCAAAGCGACATGGCGGCGGACGTTAAGCGCGGCTTTATCGAGCTGTGGGATGGGTTGATTGCCGGCGCGCGCAACATGATCGGAATCGGTATTGCCACTGCGGCGGCGGGGATCATCGTAGGCGCGGTATCTCAAACGGGTGTGGGTCTGGTATTGGCGGATCTAGTCGAAACCCTGTCCATGGGCAATCTGCTGTTGATCCTGTTACTCACCGCCGTGCTCAGCCTGATTCTCGGCATGGGGTTGCCGACCACCGCCAATTACATCGTGGTCTCGGCGCTGCTTGCGCCGGTCGTGGTCTCGCTCGGTCAGCAGAACGGCCTGATCGTGCCGCTGATCGCCGTACATCTGTTCGTGTTCTATTTTGGCATCATGGCGGATGTCACGCCGCCAGTAGGGCTAGCATCCTTTGCGGCTGCGGCGGTGTCGGGAGGAGACCCGATCCGAACCGGCTTCCAGGCGTTTTACTATAGCCTGCGCACCGCGGCACTCCCGTTCCTGTTCATCTTCAATACCGAGCTGCTGCTGATCGACGTGAGCCCTTTACAGGGCGTGGTGATATTCATCGTTGCAACTTTTGCGATGCTGATCTTTGCCGCGGCGACCCAAGGCTACATGCTGACGCGCAACCGCTGGTATGAAAGCCTGCTGCTGCTGCTGGTCGCCTTCACGCTGTTCCGGCCCGGTTTCTGGATGGACATGATTCATGACCCTTATCGCGATGTACCGCCGAGCCAGTTCGAGCAGGCCCTTGGCGATGTGGACAAGAACAGCAACCTGCGCGTGCGTATCGATGGCCTCGATGCCTATGGCAATCCCACCAGTTTCGTGGTGCTGGTGCCGGTGCCAGAAGGTGATACAGGTGCCAGCCGTATGGAGAACCTCGGGCTTCAACTGATGCAGGAGGACGATCGTACGCTGGTGGACATGACCACCTTTGGCAGCCAGGCGGAGGAGCTAGGCTTTGAATTCGACCAGGAGATCGTATCCGTCAGGGCGCCGGTAGAACGCTGGGACAAGGAGTGGATGTGGATTCCGGGACTTGCAGTATTTGCGCTGGTCGTACTGCTGCAGCGACGCCGGCGTCGTACACAGAAGGCCACCGCCTGATAGGAGGAAACGACCATGCACAAGAAGATCGTACTGCCCATTGATCTCGACGCCGCAGAGTCCTGGGAGAGGGCCTTGCCGGAAGCGTTGACACTATGCAAGGCTTTCGGCGCCGAACTCTTCATCGTTACCGTCTTGCCGGATTATCGCATGCCATTGGTAGGAAGTTACTTCCCTGCGGACTTCCACAAAAAAGCGCACAAGCTGCTAGCCGAGACTCAGCAGACATTCGTGGAAAAGCATGTCCCGGCCGAGATCAAGACTCATTGCATGATCGTCGATGGTTCTCCCTACGAGGGCATCATCAAATCGGTGAAGGCGATAGGCGCCGACCTGGTCGTCATGGCGTCTCATAACAAACGTCGGTTTGCGGATTATCTACTGGGCCCCAACGCCGAACATGTCATGCGTCACTCCGGTGTATCGGTGTTGATCGTTCGCTGATCGTCGTCAGGTCGATAACGCCCGGCAGTTTGAACTGCCGGGCGTTTCTTGTGCCTTGCAACACAGCCATTCGCTGAAAGTACGAAGCCTTTGCCGGCATTCATGCAGTAATCAGCAAGGTCGGCTATAGTGAAAACAGGCATGCTGGTGATCGGCGTATTTCATTATTCCAACTCTCTCAATACCCTTGATATGCCGCTCCCATCATCCTGAACAAGTCATCCGCATGTTAGAGAACCTATCTAGGCGGATCTGTCCGGCAATAAGCAGTCAGTATCAAGGGGTAGCGCTATGATGGTGGATACCAAAAAGAACACACCAACCACGCAAGCAAGCACGCAATTGATCATTCATCACATCGATATCGACAGGCCAAAACAATGGTTGATTGCAGGCATCAACGACTTTCGTAAGGCCATGACAGTCAGTTTGTCCTACGGGCTGTTTTGGGTAGGTATCAGTCTGGCAGTGACATTCGGCGCTTATACGCTGGGTTTATGGCACTGGCTGTTGCCCTTGATAGCAGGCTTCATGTTTCTTGGCCCACTGGTAGCAGTGGGGTCCTACGGCATCAGTCGTCGTCTTAGCAATGGGCATACCCCCACCTTCGGCGATGCATTCGGTGCCTGGACCTCTCATACCGGACAACTGGCCATGATGGGATTGATGATGATGATTTTCTTCATCATCTGGATTCGAGTGGCAACACTGCTGTTTGCGCTGTTCTTTGGTTTTAACGTACCCAGCCCGATCGATTTGTACTCGGCTTTGTTCACCACTCCCGAAGGGCTTGGCATGCTGCTGGTAGGAAGCATATTCGGCGGTGTGTTGGCCTTTGGCGCCTTTTCCATCAGCGTAGTGGCCATCCCAACCTTGATGGATCGCGATCTCACTTTCATGGAAGGAATCGAAGCCAGCGTCAAAAGCGTCGCACGTAATTTTCGGCCCATGCTGCTATGGGCCGCGATACTGACCGGCTGCACCATTGTTGGCGTGGCGACGTTCTATATAGGGCTGGCAGTAATTTTACCGGTGCTAGGCCATGCAAGCTGGCATGCCTACGAAGATCTGGTAGGAGTTGAAAACAAGATGTAACGGATATCACGACTTTTCTGCCAACGGTCATCGCTCTCTTGCGATGGCCGTTTTTCCGCTGTGTCCAAAGTAGGGAAGCACTTACCCGTGCATATCGTCTATATTCATCTATTCTTGAAGACGCCTCGATACAAGCGCGAGCAAGTGGTATAAGCGTAATACTTAAGAATGATTAAGGCGTAATAAAAACGCAAAAATTACTGAAGTTAAGGTTTTCTTGTTGTCATTGGATTATGAAGAACTTGTGAGTCGTACAAGGAGGTTGCTTCATGGGCAACACGGCGTTGCGCAGCATTTCGCAAGAAATGGTCCCCGTCGATGTGGATACGGATGATCCACTTGTAGAGGACCAGCAAAAAATCGCATTACCCGCCGTCATCGAAAAGGCGGCCAGAGCAAGAACCCCTCCCAGGCGTATCGAGCATAAAGGCGAGAATGGATATGACGTTCTATACGTTACGCCGGAAATCGCCGATCTGGTCAAGGTAGGAGGATTGGGAGACGTCTCCTCGGCGCTACCCCGGGCGCTTCGTCTGCGTCACGACGTGCGGGTTCTGCTACCGGCCTATCGTGAAGTCATTCAATCCAAGCGCAAGATCGAAGTGGTGGGGCGCCTGCCGGCTCTGGCCGACATTCCCGCCTGTGACATCGGTCAGATCACCTATCCTGATGGCCTGATCCTCTATGTGTTGCTTTGCCCGGAACTCTATGAGCGCGAGGGTAATCCTTATTGCGACGACTCAGGGATAGGATGGGAAGACAATGACATACGCTTTGCGCGTTTGAGTCTTGCGGCGGCCGAAATCGCCGCGGGTAACGCCGGGCTCAACTGGTGCCCTCAGCTTCTGCATCTCAACGATTGGACCTGCGGGCTGACCGCAGGCTATCTGCACTGGTGGGAGGAATCGACGCCCTGCATTTTCACCATTCACAACCTTGCCTATCAGGGCGTGTTCGATGCGTCTCGCTGCAAGGCCCTCGGTGTGCCGGAAGAGGCCATGACCATCGACGGGGTGGAATATCACGGTCAGCTGTCCTTCATGAAGGCGGGCATCGCCTACTCCGGACGAGTGACCACGGTCAGCGCCACCTATGCCCAGGAAATCACTACACCCGAATTTGGCTGCGGACTCGAAGGGTTGCTGAGCACCAAGGCCGAGCAGGGGCGTCTTGCGGGTATACCCAATGGTATCGACGAAAGCTGGGACCCGCGCACCGATGCCCATCTGGCGCGTGCCTTCGCCAAGAACGATTGGCGTGGCAAGCGCGCCAACGCCAATTATGTGCGCCAACTGTTTGGTCTGGCGATATGCACCGGGCCGCTATTCGCCGTGGTCTCCCGTCTTGTTCACCAGAAAGGTATCGATCTCACTGTGGGCGTGGCGGAGTCCATCATTCGCCGAGGCGGGCAGATCGTATTCATCGGGCGCGGTGAACGTGGGTTCGAGCGTGCGTTGTGCAATCTGGCGGATCGGTTCCCTGGCGCGATCGGCGTCAATATCGGCTTCGATGAAGGGGAGGCGCGCTGTATCTATGCCGGCAGCGATTTTCTGTTGATGCCGTCGCGTTTCGAGCCCTGCGGGTTGAGTCAGATGTACGCCCAACGCTTTGGCTCTCTGCCTATCGCCCATCGTACCGGTGGCCTGGTGGATACCATCGAGGATGGGGTGACCGGTTTTCTGTTCGATGAAGTGACCTTTGCCAGCTACATGCAAGCCATCGATCGCGCTTTCAAAGTCTTCCGTGCCACGGATCTATTCTACGCCATGCGTCGTGCGGCCATGGCAGGTCGTTATCATTGGCATCAGTCCATCGAACCTTATAACCAGCTTTACAGTGCTACCCTTGGCGAAACGGAGTCTCCTTATGGGCAAGCTGTCAATTGACGTGACGCTACAAATGGACAAGGAGTCGCCCACGCCCAATCGAAGAGCCGCCTCGAGTCTGCCACAGCTTCTGCCGCCTTTGGCGCCGACGGATCGCTGGTATGATGGCCAGTGGCTATTGCGCCGCAGCCGCCAGGATTTTACCTCGGCGCCACTGTCCATTTATCGCTTCAGCCCATTGGGATGGTACCTGGATGAAGCCGGAAACCCCTTGTCCTGGATGGCGCTGATCGATCGTCTCTTGCCCTATGTGGCGGATCTTGGTTTTACCCACATTGCGTTGACCGATGTGAACGTGCAGCACGTCAGCGATGAAGCATTTGCCACTTTCATTCTTGCCTGCCATGAAAGTGATATCGGCGTAATACTGGACTGGAACGTCGCTTCGGATACGCCATACGCAACCGATGACGATAGCCAGACCTTTGCTGTCATGCTTCATCAGGCACTCGAGTGGGTCGAGCGCTATCATCTCGACGGGCTTCATCTAAAGGAGCACGCCGAGCAGACCGGTGGCGGTCTCATCGAGTACTTGATACAGGGCATCACCAAGCGGCGTCACGACGTTCTCGTATTGATCGATCGCCCGGTAGACATGCCGGTTCATCTGTTGACCCGGGTATTGATATGCAATACGCGCTGGTCGCACAACACCCTGAATTATCTGAGCGTGCCCACGAAGTGGCGGGGCAGGGAACACCATTTGCTGCATGAAAGCCTGGGCACGGCCTTTGACATGCATTTTCTCCTGCCGCTGCTCGAAGAATCATCGAGTCACGAGCCACAAAGCTGGTTCGATCGCATGCCGGGAGACCCTTGGCAGAAGTTTGCCAACCTGCGTGCCGCCATGAGCTACATGTGGGCGCATCCTGGCAAGAAGCTTCTGGGCATGGGCAGCGAGTTCGCCCAGGGACCGGTATGGCAGCCCGGTAGATCCCTCGACTGGGGATTGCTGGATCAAACTTTCCATGCGGGCATGCTGCGACTGGTGGCGGATCTCAATCGTTTGTATGGCAATGAGTCGGCGCTTTATGAATGCGACATCGAATCCAGCAGTTTTGCCTGGGTAATCGGCGACGATGTCACCAATAGCGTCATCGCTTTTCTGCGTTATGGCGCCGAAGGCACCGCGCCGGTGCTGGTCGTCGTCAATTTTACGCCCAACGTTCTTGAGCACTATCGCATTGGTGTGCCGACCCTGGGGGCCTGGCACGAGGTGCTCAACAGCGATAGCGTTTTTTATGGTGGCTCCAACGTGGGCAACGCCAATGGCGTCGAGGCCCTGCTGGAGCCAAGCCATGGTTACCCGGTATCAGTATCATTGACCTTGCCGCCCTTGGCGGCGTTGTTCTTGAGACAAGGAGATTGGCCGGCATGAATACGGACGACACACCTGCGGCCAGGTTTCGGTTTGCTCCTCGCTTCGGCGCTCAGTTACAGGACGATGGTCGAACATGCTTCACGCTATGGGCGCCCACCGCAGATAAGGTGTGGCTCGAGATCGAGGGAAGCGACAGCCAAGCCATGCAGGCCATGCAAGACGGCCATTATCAGCTGAGCGTTCAATGCCCGGCAGGAACGGGTTATCGCTACCGGGTGTTCAGCGACGAACACGCCCAGGGGCTTGCCATCCCCGATCCTGCGTCTCGCGCCCAGCGTGAGGATATCGACGGTCCCAGTCTGGTGGTCGATCCTGAGCGTTATGCCTGGCGTCACCCGCAGTGGCAAGGTCGACCCTGGCACGAAAGCGTCATCTACGAACTGCATGTGGGAACCCTTGGCGGCTTTGAGGGGGTGCGTCAGCGCCTGGCCTATCTTGCTTCTCTGGGCATCACCGCCATCGAGCTGATGCCGGTGGCGGAGTTTCCCGGTGGGCGCAACTGGGGCTACGACGGCGTGCTGCCCTATGCGGTGGAAGCCTCCTATGGCGATCCGGATGAGCTCAAAGCACTGATCGACGAGGCCCACGAGCATGGGCTAATGGTGTATCTCGATGTCGTCTATAACCATTTCGGCCCGGATGGCAACTATCTAGCCGCTTACGCCGGCACCTTCTTTCGTGAAGATCTACCCACTCCCTGGGGCGCCGCCATCGATTTTCGTAAGCCCCAGGTGCGCCGCTACTTCATTGACAATGCCTTGATGTGGCTGCTGGAGTATCGCTTCGATGGACTGCGCTTCGATGCGGTGCATGCCATTGGCGAACAGGATTTTCTTGTCGAAATGGCCCAGGAAATTCGCAAGCGGGTCGAGCCGGGGCGCCATGTGCATCTGATGCTCGAGAACGAGAGCAATCAGGCCAGTCTGCTCGATCCGGCGCTGTTCGACGCCCAGTGGAATGACGACTGGCACAACGTCATGCATGTGCTGCTCACCGGCGAATATGAAGGGTATTACAGCGACTTTACCGAAGATGCTACCCAGCGTCTGGCGCGCTGCCTGAGTGAAGGCTTCATCTATCAAGGCGAGACGACCCGCGGCGGTCATGTCCGGGGCGAGCCCAGCATCCATCTGCCCCCCAGCGCTTTCGTGATCTTTCTGCAGAACCACGATCAGATCGGCAATCGGGCCTTGGGAGAGCGGCTCGGGCTACTGACCGACCCCAAGGCCCTGGTCGCGGCAACGGTACCCTTGTTGCTGTCGCCGATGATCCCGCTTCTGTTCATGGGAGAGGAGTGGGGGTCGACGCAGCCTTTTTGCTTTTTCACCTCTCATCATGGCGAGCTTGCCGAGGCGGTACGTAAAGGCCGGCGCAGCGAATTTGCCGCTTTTAGCGCCTTCAGCGACCCGGCCACTCGAGAAGCGATCCCGGACCCCAACGATCGTCAGACCTTCGTCGACTCCATTCCGGATTTCGACTACCGGGAAACGCCGGTTCATGCCGAGTGGCTGGTGCGTTATCGAAAGCTGCTGGCGTTGCGCAAAAGTGAGATCGTGCCACGCTTGCCTGGAGCCGTTGCCGATGGCGTCGAGGTGCTGGCAGAAAAAGCGTGGCTTGCCCGGTGGCGCATGAATGACGACAGTCAGCTTGTCATTGCCCTGAATCTGGGAGGGGATAGCGCCGCAGTGGATGGCTTGGCGATGATGTCAGGACTTCTTTATGAAACCCAGGAAGGAATAGCAGCGAGCGCCCAGGAAGGTTGGCTCGAAACCTATAGCGCCGTTGCCTGGTTGCACACCAAAACGCAAGGATGACGGGCATGAATGATGCGGCCTTGAGAGAACTCGCCGATGCCGTCGGGTTGATCGAGCAGTGGGAAGACAGCGAAGGCAACCAATGTCATCTTGACGACGAGACCCGCCATACCCTGCTCGCGGCACTTGGCTTTGACGTCGACGATGAAGAGACGATGCGCGCCAGCGCCAAACGCTTGCAGCGGCTATATCACCCAGACAGTCTTGATGAGCTGCCGCCACTGATCAGCGTGGATTGCGATACGCCCATCGAACTGCCTTGTCCACTCAGGGCGGGTACGACATTCAGGGTGATACTGGAAACCGGCGAAGAGCGGGAAGGGCAAGTCGATGATCATGGCCGCTTACCCGCCATCGAGAGCCCAGGCTACCATCGCCTGGTGCTGGGCGAAGCGACGGTGACACTGGCCGTAGCGCCCCGGCGCTGCTTCAGCGGCGCGGATGCCTGCAACAACACCGGCGCGGACACGCCCACCGAGCCACATTTGTGGGGACTGGCGGTGCAGGTGTATTCCCTGCGCCGTGCTGGCGCTGGAGGCATCGGCGATATTCTGGCATTGGCAGCGCTTGGTCGCGCCGCCGTTGCCCAGCAGGCGGATGCCCTGGTCATCAGTCCAATGCATGCCATGTTCAGTGCCGATACCCAGCGCTACAGTCCTTACTCTCCGTCCAGCCGCCTGTTGTTCAACGTGCTGTATGCCTCGCCGCGAATCGTGCTGGACAAGGAGCTGGTCGAAGAGGCTATTGACCGGTGCGACTTGCAAGATGAACTTGCGCATCTGGAAGCCGCGGAGCTCATCGACTGGCCGGCAGCGGCGCAGGCCAAGTTGACCTGGCTGCGTGAGCTTTTCGCCATGTTCCAGGAGCGCAGCGATCAAGATGATGAAACCGATGCCCAGAAGCGCAGGTTCAATGCGTTTCGCGCCGCGGGGGGAGAGTTGCTCGAGGATCACTGTCGTTTCGAAGCCCTGCAAAGGGCGCGCCCGGAAGGCAACTGGCGCGACTGGCCCGAAGCCCTGCGCAATCCGCGCAGTCATGAGGTTGCGCAATTCGCTCGGGAAAATGCGCAGGAAGTGATGTTTCACGCCTTTCTGCAATGGCTGGTGGCGGAAGGGTTGGAGTACGCCCAGGACAATATGCGCGACGACGGCATGGCCCTTGGGATAATTGCCGATCTGGCGGTCGGGGCGGATGGCGCCGGTAGCCAGACCTGGAGTCGTCAGGAAGAGATGCTCGAAGGGGTTTCCATCGGTGCACCGCCGGACTCGTTCAACGTGCACGGGCAGGACTGGGGTCTGGCCTCGTTTTCGCCCCACGGCCTGGTGCGCTCCGGGTTTCGCAGCTTCATCGACATGCTGCGCACGGCGTTCCGTCATGCCGGCGGGCTGCGTATCGATCACATCCTGGGGCTACTGCGGCTGTGGCTGGTGCCTCATGGCGCCTCGCCCAGGCAGGGCGGTTACATTCGCTTTCCCTTGAACGACATGCTGCGTCTGGTGGCCCTGGAGTCCTGGCGCCATCGCGCCATCGTCATCGGCGAAGACCTGGGCACCGTGGCGCCGGGCTTTCGCGACCAGCTGAGGGAACGCGGCATTCTGGGCATGCGCGTGCTCTGGTTCGAGCGCGACGAACAGGACGACTTCATTGCCTCAACCGAGTGGACGGACCAGGCCGTGGCAATGTCCTCGACCCATGACCTGCCCACCGTGGCGGGCTGGTGGTCAGGGTATGACATCGATCTGCGCGATCGTTTCGGTCTGCTAGGGGATGAGCAGGATGCTGTCACGGAGCATCGTCAAAGAGACAGGGAGCGGGTGAGCCTGGCGCATGCTCTGGGGCTGATTGATTCCACCGAGAATCCGGCCAGTCTATCTGCCGACGATATTCCCGTGACCACCGTGCTGGATGCCAGTGCCGCCTATCTTGGACATACGCCGCCGCCCTTGGTGGTGGTGCCCATGGAGGATGTTCTCGGGCTCGAACGACAGCCCAATCTGCCAGGCACCGTGGACGAACACCCCAACTGGCGTCGACGCTGCCCCGCGCCGGTGGAGGAATTACTCGAGGACGCTTCGATACGCAAGCGCCTGAGCGGGCTTGATGATTCGCGCCGAAATGCTTCGACTCGTCCTTCTTCCGCGCAAGGTTCTTCAGGAACGAAATCTCTACAGGCGTCTGAAAGCGAGGGTGACGTCTTGCCTACCGGCAGCATTCAAAAAGACAGCATTCAGAAAGAGGAGCCAGGAAAGTTGTCCTCGATGAGCCCTATCCGCGCTACCGTGCGCCTGCAGTTTCACGCAGGCTTCACCCTGGACGATGCGCTACCCTGGATCGACTACTACGCGGATCTGGGTATCAGTCATGTCTATGCGTCGCCCCTGCTGGCCTCGCGTAGCGGCTCGACCCACGGCTACGACGGCATCGACCCTACCCGACTCGATCCGGAGCTGGGCGGCGAAGAGGCGCTGGAGCGTCTGGTTGCCAAGCTGCGTGAACGGAACATGGGGTTGATACTCGATATCGTACCCAATCACGTGGCGGTGGGCGGCTCCGAAAACCTGTGGTGGCAGGATGTGCTGACCCAGGGCCAGCGTAGCCCCTATGCCAAGTTCTTCGATATCGACTGGCATTCGCCGGACCCGCTGCTCAATGGCAAGGTGCTGCTACCCTTTCTCGGCGGTCCCTATGGTGAATTACTGCATTCCGGAGAGCTTAAGCTTAATTACGAGGCGTCTACTGCCGGTTTTTACGTCGCCTATCACGAGCATCATTTTCCTATCGATCCGATGTATTACGGCGTCATCTTGCAGCATGCCAACGAGGATGCCTTGCGTTCCTTGGCAACATGCTTCGATGAAGCGCAAACAAGTGCGGATCCTCAGCCTGTGTTGATCGAGGCGCGGGAGCGTCTTGCCCAGGCCAGCGAGAAAGCGGATCTGCAGCCTGCATTGCAGCATTTCGATACGACCAGCGAGCAGGGGGCCCGTGCGCTGCACGATTTGCTCGAGAAACAGCACTACCGGCTGGCTTTCTGGCGCACGGCCTCCGATGAGATCAACTGGCGTCGTTTTTTCGATATTACCGAGCTTGGCGGGCTTAGAGTCGAGCTGCCGGAGGTTTTCGATGCCATCCACAGCGTGATCCTGCGTCTGGTGGAACGAGGCTGGGTCGACGGTCTGCGGGTCGATCACGTGGATGGTCTGGCGGACCCGGGGGGCTATTGCCGCAAGCTGCGCCAATGCCTGCAGGACCTGATGCAGCACCGTCCGGATGACGTGCCGCGCCATGTTGCGCTTTATGTAGAGAAGATCCTGGCGGAGGGGGAAACCCTTCACACGGATTGGGGGGTGGACGGCACCACCGGTTACGAGTTCATGAACGAAGTTTCCGGACTGCAGCACGACCCGGAAGGCGCGGCTCCATTGCGTACCCTATGGCGGGAAACTAGCGGTCGCGGCAGCGATTTTCTCATCGAGGTGCGCAAGGCTCGGGCGGAAATGCTCGATAGCGCCTTGTCCAGCGAGTTTCACGCCTGTGCTCGAGTCCTGCAGGCCTTGGCGCGACACGATACGGCGACCCGGGACATCACCCTTGGCGCCATCGAGCGGGTGCTCAAGGCGCTCGTAGTGCATTTTCCTGTCTATCGCACCTACGCGGATGAGAAGGGACGCCCTGAAATCGATCAAGCGCATTTCGAACAAGCGAAGGTCGAGGCGCGCCGTGACGTCAACCCGCCGGAGCGCGATCTGCTCGACCAGCTCGATCGCTGGCTCGGGGGAGAAGCACCCGAGGCCTGTCAAGATGAACGGGAGCGTTCGTTGCGTCTTCAGGCTATTCAGCGCTTTCAGCAGCTGACCTCGCCGGTGGCTGCAAAGGCGGTGGAAGACACCGCCGGCTATCGTTCGGCGGTATTGATCTCACGCAACGACGTGGGCTTTGATCCGCAGAACTTCAGCCACACCCCGGCGTATTTCCATGAGGCGTGCCGCCGGCGTGCCGAGCAGTTTCCCTTGTCGCTTGTGAGCACGGCCACTCACGATCACAAGCGGGGTGAGGATGTGCGCGCCCGACTGGCAGCACTCAGTGAGCTGCCTTGGACATTTACGGAGCAGGTGCGCCGCTGGCGCGAGAAGACGACATCGCTGCGAGAAGAGCAAGGCACGGGTGTGGCGCCTTCGCCGGCAGACGAGCTGATTCTTTATCAAATGTTGCTGGGGGCCTGGGCGCCAACCCTCGATCGTGAGAATGGCGAGGCCATGAACGGCTTTGCCGAGCGTCTTGCCCAGTGGCAGGAGAAAGCATTGCGTGAGGCCAAACTGCGCAGTCACTGGCTGTGGCCCGATAGCGATTACGAGAGCGCTTGTCGGAATTTCCTGTTCGGTTTGATCGAAGACACCGCGCTGCGCGATGAGCTGAGCGATACAGCGCGAGTCCTGGACCTGCCTGGAGCGGTCAATGGCCTGGTACAGGTGGTGCTGCGCATGACCGTGCCAGGAGTGCCGGATCTCTATCAGGGAACGGAGTTCTGGGACTACAGCCTGGTGGACCCGGACAATCGTCGCAGCGTCGATCACCAAGCGCGTCAAACGGCGCTCGAAGAGCATTCATCGCCACAGGAGGCGCTTGAACACTGGCGCGATGGGCGAGTCAAGCAAGCGGTCATCGCCCGACTGCTTGCAGCACGAAACGAGTCTCCCTCCCTCTTTGCCCAGGGCGACTACACTGCCATGGTGGTAGAAGGAAATCGAAAGGAGCACGTGGTGGCCTTCAGCCGCAAGCATGCGCAACAGGCGCTGCTGGTGGTGGTGCCTCGGCTGCCTGCAGCCATGCTCGAGTCCGCAACATTGCCATTGATTCCTACTGAAGAATGGGGAGATGCGCAGCTGCAGATACCGGAATCACTGCAAGGCCCATGGCGCGACGTGTTGACCGGCAATACCGTGGAACTGAATCAAGAAACGATACTGATCAGTGAATTGCTGGCACATTTTACTGCCGGCGTTTTTGTCAGGGGGGGAGCATGAAAATGATTGATGACGAACTGCGCGTGCGCCAGTTGGCGTATCGCATCTGGGAATCCGAAGGGCGTCCCGACGGCCAGCAGCAGCGCCACTGGGACATGGCACTGAAGATCGTGGCGGCGGAGCAAGCTTCCGGCCATGAGACGAATCTGGATGAGGAAGGGGAGGCCCAGGAAGAAGAACCCATTCTGGACGAGGAACTGCCTCTTGAAGCCGACGAACGGGGCATCGAAGAGAATCGCCTGCCTCTAGAGGACCCGGATGCGGATTCCATGCTGGACCCGGACGGTGAGGCGACTCTCGAGGAAGCGCCTTATCGCGACGATACCCTGATCACCCAGGATACCCCAGTACAGGATCGGGCCGAGCCCACGGAGGAACCGCTCGAAAGGAGCGTCGAGGTGAATGAAACCTCCGCGGAATCCGAGGTCGAGTTCAAGCCTGTGCCCCGGCAACGCTCTACGAGTAAGAGCGCTGCGAGCAAACAGGCGGCAAGCAAAGAACCCGCAAAAAAAGTAGCCAAATCCGCTGCAAAGAAGACGACTTCAGCAAAGACCGCATCGACAAGGAAAACCACGACCCGGTCACGCAAGACCTGAATATCTAACGAAGGATCCGTTTGCCCAGCGCGGCGTCTCGCGCTTCGCGGGTGGGGTCAGGCATGCCATTCCAAGGATGAAACATGGATACAGAGAATACCGGCCAAAACAACGAACCGAGTGTGACCAGCGTTGAATCCCCCGGTGTAATGGATCGCTCCCGGGTAAGCGAGGGCAAATCGTTTCCGCTGGGCGCCACCTGGGACGGTCTGGGAGTGAATTTTGCCCTGTTCTCCGCTCATGCTACCCGGGTCGAGCTGTGTCTGTTCGACGCCAGCGGCGAGCACGAAATCGAGCGTATCGAACTGCCGGAATACACCGACGAGATCTGGCATGGCTATCTGCCGGATGCCCGCCCCGGTCAGCTCTACGGCTATCGCGTGCATGGCCCCTACGCCCCGGAAGAAGGGCACCGCTTCAATGCCAACAAGCTGCTGCTCGACCCCTACGCCAAGCAGATCGTCGGAGAAATAAAATGGGATGAGGCGCTGTTCGGCTACACCATCGGCCATGAAGACGGCGATCTGAGTTTCGATGAGCGGGACAGCGCCCCGTTCATGCCGCGCTGCCGGGTCGTCGATCCGGCCTTCACCTGGGGGCGGGCGCAGCAGGTTCACGTGCCCTGGGATCGCACCGTAGTCTACGAGACCCACGCTCGAGGCTACACCATGCGTCATCCGGCAGTGCCGGAGCCGCTGCGGGGCACCTTCGCCGGTTTGATGGAAAACGAGGTGGTGGACTACATCCGCTCCCTTGGCGTTTCCTCCGTGGAGCTGCTGCCGATTCATGCCTTCGTCGATGATCAGCATCTGCAAGAGAAGGGGCTGCACAACTACTGGGGCTACAACACCCTGGGCTTCTTTGCGCCCCATGGGCCCTACATGGCCGGCGACAATATCAACGAGTTCAAGGAGATGGTGGCGCGGTTTCACGCGGCGGGTCTCGAGGTCATCCTCGATGTGGTCTACAACCACACCGCCGAGGGTAACGAGCTAGGGCCGACCCTGTCGCTCAAGGGGATCGACAACGTCTCCTACTATCGGCTGCTGCCGGATCAGGCGCGTTATTACATCGACGATACCGGTACCGGCAACACTCTCAACCTGAGCCACCCGCGGGTGTTGCAGATGGTGACGGACTCCCTGCGCTACTGGGCCACCGAGATGCGCGTGGATGGATTTCGCTTCGATCTGGCCACCATCCTCGGACGTGAGACCCATGGCTTCGATGAAGGCGGCGGTTTTCTCGACTCCACGCGCCAGGATCCGATCTTGAGCCAGGTCAAGCTGATCGCTGAACCCTGGGACTGCGGCCCGGGGGGCTATCAGGTGGGCAAGTTCCCCCCGGGCTGGTCGGAGTGGAACGATCGTTTTCGGGATACGGTGCGCTCCTATTGGAAAGGCGATGAAGGCGCCTTGCCGGAACTTGCCGCCCGCCTGACCGGTTCGGCGGATCTTTTCGATCGTCGCGGCCGTCGCCCCTTTGCCTCGGTAAACTTCGTCACCGCCCATGACGGCTTCACGTTGTACGATCTGGTTGCCTACAACGACAAGCACAACGAGGCCAACGGCGAGGACAACAACGACGGTCACGACGACAACCATTCCTGGAATCATGGTGAAGAGGGGCCGACGGAGAATCCCGAGATTCGCGATCTGCGTCTGCGACAGATCCGCAACTTCCTCGCCACCACGCTGTTTGCCCAAGGCACGCCCATGCTGCTGGCCGGAGACGAGCTGCTGCGTACCCAGCAAGGCAACAACAACGCCTACTGCCAGGACAATGAGGTCAGCTGGGTGGACTGGAACCTTGGGGGCGATGCTCATGCCATGATCGAGTATCTGCGGCGGCTGATCGAGTTGCGCGAGCGCTACCCCATCCTGCGTCGCGGCCGCTACTTGAGCGGTGATTACAGCGAAGAGATGGGGCTAAAAGAAGTGACCTGGCTCACCCCCCAGGCCGAGGAGATGAGCGTGGAACGCTGGGAAGATCCCCAGGCGCGCAGTCTCGGCCTCTTGCTCGACGGCCGTGCGCGCCCGTCGGGCATTCGCCGGGCCGGCATAGATGTCACCCTGCTGCTGCTGTTCAATGCCAATCATGAGCAGGAGAGCTTCGTCTTGCCGGAGGTGCCGGACAGCGATAGCTGGATTTGTCGTCTGGATACCCAACAGGGCCTTGATGTGGCGAATCAGCATTACGACGTGGGTGACAGCTACCCGGTGGCGGCGCACTCCCTGGTGATGCTTGAACTGGTGCGGGCAAACCAGTCACCGCCGGTACTCTAGGCGGATACTTTCATAGGTCGATGCTTGATCGTTCATTTGCTCGAAAGGATACAAGGAGCATGTCGCGATGAGTCTTTCATCTCGTCCTTCGATAGCGGGGGACGCCGCTGGCGCTAAAACAGCGAGCCTGGAAACAGCAG
Source organism: uncultured Halomonas sp. (assembly GCF_947500835.1). GTDB lineage: Bacteria > Pseudomonadota > Gammaproteobacteria > Pseudomonadales > Halomonadaceae > Modicisalibacter. The sequence goes on along the minus strand of NZ_CANMTQ010000005.1, from coordinate 75,292 downwards.
ACGTCGAAACAAATGAGACTGAGGTAAAAAGCACCGATGTGCAGGCAGCGGCAAGATCGTCCCGAATTGCCATCGAGGCGGTGAAGCCGAGTCTCGACAACGGCCGTTTCGCACCCAAGACCGTGGTGAACGAGCCGGTATCCGTGTCGGCGGTCATTTTTGCCGACGGTCACGACGTGCTGGCCGCCCAGGTGCGCTGGACCGACCCCCAAGGCGTGACCCGGCAGGCGCCCTTGACGCTGGTGCGTCCCCTGGGGCTGGATATCTGGGAAGGACAATTCGTGCCGACCCAGGTAGGGCGCCATCATTTTGTCATCGAAGCCTGGTGGGACATTTATGCCACCTACCGGGATGAGCTTGTCAAGAAGCACCAGGCCGGGGTTCCCATCGAACTCGAACTCGAAGAAGGGCGCCGCCTGGTGGAAAGCGCAGCCCAGCGCAGCGAAGGCGAGCTGGGCGAAACTCTTTCTGAGGTGCTGGCGGATTATGAACATGCCGAACAGAACAGTCAGCGAGTGGAGATACTGCTTGGCGCCGACACCGTACATCTGATGGCGGCGGCGGATACGCGTCCGCACCTCAGCGTGAGCGATGCTGTTTACCCGCTAGAGGTGGATCGCAGGGCAGCGAATTTTGCCAGCTGGTATGAACTTTTTCCGCGCTCGGAAACGACGGACCCCAGCCGTCACGGCACCTTTGCCAATGTGCAAAAACGTCTGCCCATGATTCGCGACATGGGCTTCGACGTACTCTATTTCCCGCCCATCCATCCTATCGGACGCGCCCATCGCAAGGGCCCCAACAATACCCTGGAAGCAGGCCCGGATGATCCGGGCAGCCCCTACGCCATCGGAAGTGATGAAGGGGGCCATGAGGCCATTCACCCCGAGCTTGGCAGCCGCGAGGATTTTCGCGAACTGGTGCGGGCGGCGTCTCGCCATGGCCTCGAGGTTGCGCTGGATTTTGCCATTCAGTGCTCCCCGGATCACCCCTGGCTTGCACAGCACCCGGGCTGGTTCTCCTGGCGGCCGGACGGCTCGATCCGCTATGCGGAGAATCCGCCAAAGAAGTACCAGGACATCGTCAACGTCGATTTCTACGCCGAAGACGCTATTCCCGATCTGTGGCTGACGTTGAGAGACCTGGTGCAGCTGTGGGTTGATGAAGGGGTGCGCATCTTCCGGGTCGACAACCCGCATACCAAGCCATTGCCCTTCTGGGAGTGGCTGATCGCCGATATCAGAAGCCGCGACCCCGGGGTGCTGTTTCTTGCCGAAGCCTTCACCCGGCCACGGATGATGGCGCGGCTGGGCAAGGTGGGTTTCACCCAGAGCTATACCTATTTCACCTGGCGCCATACCAAGGCCGAGCTGACCCAGTATTTCACCGAGTTGAACGAGTCGCCCCTCAAGGAATGCTATCGACCCAACTTCTTCGTCAATACGCCGGACATAAATCCCTATTTCCTGCAGTCCAGCGGACGGCCCGGATTCTTGATTCGGGCGGCGCTGGCCACCATGGGCTCCGGGCTCTGGGGCATGTACTCGGGGTTCGAGCTGTGCGAAGGCGCGCCGGTGCCGGGCAAGGAGGAGTATCTTGATTCCGAGAAGTACGAGATACGCCCGCGGGATTATACGGCGCCGGGCAATATCATCTACGAGATCGCCCAGCTCAATCGCATTCGTCATGAAAATCCGGCGCTGCAGACCCATCTGGGCGTGGCGTTCTACCCGGTATACAACGAGCGACTACTGTACTTCGGCAAGCGTGACGAGGATCGGGACAATTTCGTGCTGGTCGCGGTCAACCTCGACCCTTTCGAGGTTCAGGAGGGCAGCTTCGAGCTCCCTTTGTGGGAGTTCGATCTATCGGATGAGGCGGCGCTTCATGTTGAGGACCTGATGACCGGACAGCGCTGGACCTGGCAGGGCAAACAGCAGTGGATGCGGCTCGACCCGTCGCATTTGCCCTTTGCCATCTGGCGCATTCAGCCGGTGCGCTAGACACTGGAGCAGCCGCAAGAACCGCTTGCATGGAACAGAATGGGCAGGGAGAAACAGCAAATGATGGATGCCAGTAGCGAAACTCACAGCGTCGAAGCGCCTAATTTTCTTGACGATCCGCTGTGGTACAAGGACGCGGTCATCTACCAGGTGCACGTCAAGTCATTCTTCGACGCCAACGACGACGGCATCGGCGATTTCCAGGGCCTGATCGACAAGCTCGACTACATCGTCGACCTGGGTGTGAACACGATCTGGATTCTGCCGTTCTACCCGTCCCCCCGGCGGGATGACGGCTACGACATTGCCGAATACTGCAACGTCAGCCCGGACTACGGCACCCTGGAGGACGCCCGACGCTTCATCGACGAAGCCCACCGGCGCGGGCTTCGGGTCATCACCGAGCTTGTCATCAACCATACCTCGGACCAGCACGAGTGGTTCCAGCGCGCCCGTAACGCGCCGCCGGGCTCACCGGAGCGGGATTTTTATGTCTGGTCCGATACGGATCAGGCCTATCAGGGTACGCGTATCATCTTTCTCGATACGGAAACCTCCAACTGGACCTGGGACCCGGTGGCGGGAGCCTATTTCTGGCACCGCTTCTACTCTCACCAGCCGGATCTCAACTTCGACAACCCCAAGGTGCTCGAGGAAGTGCTCAAGGTCATGAGCTACTGGCTGGACATGGGGGTCGACGGGCTGCGCCTGGACGCCATTCCTTATCTGGTGGAGCGGGAAGGCACCAACAACGAGAACCTGCCGGAAACCCATGTGGTGCTCAAGAAGATTCGTCAGGCGCTGGACGAGCGCTATCCGGATCGCATGCTGCTGGCAGAGGCCAATCAGTGGCCCGAGGACACCCGGCCCTACTTTGGCGGTGACGAGAGCGGCGACGGCGACGAGTGCCACATGGCCTTCCACTTTCCGCTGATGCCGCGCATGTACATGGCCCTCGCTCAGGAAGACCGCTTTCCCATCACGGATATTCTGCGCCAGACACCGGAGATTCCCCCTAACTGTCAATGGGCGATCTTCCTGCGCAACCACGACGAACTGACCCTGGAGATGGTCACCGACAAAGAGCGGGACTACCTCTGGAACCACTATGCCGCGGATCGGCGCGCTCGCATCAACATGGGCATTCGTCGTCGTCTGGCGCCGTTGATGGAGCGGGATCGCCGCCGCATCGAGCTGCTCAACAGCCTGCTGCTGTCCATGCCCGGCACCCCGGTGCTCTACTACGGTGACGAGATCGGCATGGGCGACAACATCTATCTCGGCGACCGTGACGGCGTGCGCACCCCCATGCAGTGGTCCATGGATCGCAGCGGCGGTTTCTCCCGGGCGGACCCGGCCCGTCTCGTGTTGCCGCCGATCATGGACCCGCTGTACGGCTTTCAGGCCGTCAACGTGGAAGCCCAGGCCCGTGACCCGCATTCGCTGCTGAACAGCATGCGCCGCCTGCTGGACGTGCGCAGCAAGCACCGCGCCTTCAGTCGTGGCAGCATGCGCACACTGCATCCCGCCAACCGTCATGTGCTGGCCTACCTGCGGGAGATGGCCCTGGATGACGGCACAACCCAAGTGCTTCTGTGCGTGGCCAACCTGGCCCGCTCCGCTCAGGCGGTGGAACTGGACATGAGCGCCTTTACCGGTCAGGTGCCGGTGGAGATGGTCGGCGGCAGCGCCTTTCCGCCAGTGGGCAAGCTGCCTTATTTGCTGACGTTGCCGCCCTACGGCTTCTACTGGTTCTATCTGGCCCCGGAAACCGCCATGCCGGAGTGGCACGTGCCGATTCCGGAGCCGATGCCGGACTACGCCACCCTGATCGTCAAGCGCAAGCTCGAAGAGATCCTCGAGGGCTCGCCGCGCAAACTGCTCGAAAACGAAGTGCTGCCAAGCTATCTGCCCAAGCGGCGCTGGTTTGCCGCCAAGCAGCAGCGCATCGAGCAGGTCACGCTGCTTTACGCCACGCCCCTCACGAATTCCGGGCGGGTCGGGCTGCTCAGCGAGATCGAGGTGCGTCATGCCCAAGGGCAGGAGCGCTATCAGCTGCCGTTTGCGTTTCTCGGCGAGGAGGAACAGGACCGCGCGCTTCCCCGGCAGCTGGCCATGGCACGGGTGCGGCGCGCCAACCAGGTCGGACTGCTCACGGACGCCATCACCCGGGACGCGTTTGCCCTGGCGGTGGTGGAGGCCATACGCCATGCCGCCACCCTGCCAAGCGCCGCCGGCGAGATACGCTTCTTGCCCACCTCCTTGATGAACGAACTCGAGCTGCCGGAGCAGCCCGAGGTGGTGCAGCAAGGGGTAGAGCAGTCCAACAGCTCGATCATCATCAACTATCAGGTCGTGCTCAAGGTGTTGCGGCGCCTCGAGAGCGGTCTGCATCCGGAAGCGGAAATGGGCCGCTATCTGAGCGAGCAGGGCTTTGCCAACATGGCGCCGCTGTACGGTGAAGTGGCGCGCTTCGACGAAGAAGGCTCCCAGACCCTGATGTTGCTGCAAGGCTATATCAACAATCAGGGAGATGCCTGGTCCTGGACCCGCACGACACTTGAACGCGCTATCCGGGACGCCGGCGAGGAAGCTCAGGCGTTCGAGGAAAGCTTTGGTGCACGCAACGAACTCGAGGCCTTTGCCGCGATCCTGGGCCAGCGTCTTGGTGAGCTGCATCAGGCGCTGGCCGTCTCTACCCAGAATGCGGATTTCAGCCCCGAGATTGCGGATGACACGCAGGTAACGAACTGGACGCGGCGTATACATCGACAGGTCGAGTATGCGCTCGAACTGTTGGCACGTCATAGAAGCGACGCTGCTCAAGACGAGCAGCACATGATCGACAGGATTCTTGCAGGTCGTGACCGGTTGCTGGCTGCCATCGAGCCTCTGGCCCGTCAGGCCAAGGGCAGCCTGCTGATTCGCAACCACGGCGACCTGCATCTGGGACAGGTGCTGGTGGCCAATGGGGACGCCTTCATCATCGATTTCGAGGGCGAGCCTGCCCGTACCCTGGAAGAACGCCGGGCCAAGGATAGCCCCTTGAAGGACGTGGCGGGTATGCTGCGTTCCTTCGATTACGCCGGCGTGAAACTCGAGGAAGGGCAGATCGGCCTCGAAGGGGAAAGCGGCAGCAGCGATGCTCGCTCGCTCTCGGAGCAGATTCTAAAGGAATGCCGGCGCCTGTTCCTCGAAAGCTATCGTCACTCAACGGAGGATATGCCGCATCGCCTGCAAAACGATGAACATGCTCCTGCAGCGCTGGATCTGTTTTTACTGGAAAAGACGGTTTACGAGCTTGCCTATGAAGCCGCCAATCGTCCGGCCTGGCTAGGCGTGCCGCTGCGGGGGCTCATGGCCATCGCCGATCAATGGATTGCAGGGGAGAACGAATGAGTAATCAACGCGTCGAACACGCCAAGCATAGGAGAGGCGAGCGCCTGAAGCTGTCCGCGGATGACGCCGAGGCCCTGGCCTGGGGTACCCATGCGGACCCCTTTGCCATACTGGGCTTGCAGGAGAATGCGGAGGACGACTCGGATGGCCCGCTGCTGCGGGTCTATCTGCCCGGCGCCCTGGGGGTGGACGTGCTGGATCAGGATGGCGGTGAGTTTCGCTGCTGCCTCACACCTATACAGATTCCGGGACTGTTTGCCGCACGGCTACCCCATGGCGCCCCTTACAAGCTGCGTATCCGCTGGCCCCAAGGGAGTGAACAGGAAACGGAAGATCCCTACGCTTTTGGCCTGTTGCTGGGCGAAATGGACCTGTACCTGATCAATGAAGGCAATCATCGCAACCTGGGCCATTGCCTGGGCGCCCAGCCCATGACCATCGACGAGGTGAAGGGCGTGCGTTTCGCGGTGTGGGCGCCGAACGCCCGCCGGGTGTCCGTGGTGGGGGAGTTCAACAGTTGGGACGGTCGCCGTCATCCGATGCGCCTGCGCCATCCGGCTGGCGTGTGGGAACTATTCCTGCCGCGCCTCGGACCCGGCGAAGCCTACAAGTATGAAATGATCGACGCCCAGGGCGCTCTGACGCTGAAGGCCGATCCGGTGGCCCTAGCGACCCGGATGCCGCCGGACACCGCCTCAGTGGTGGCCGATATCACGCCCTTCACCTGGCAGGATGAAAAGTGGCTCGAAAAACGCGGCGAGCATCAGGCGCCGGATAGACCCATGGCCATCTACGAGGTGCACGCCGCCTCCTGGCGAAAGCACGGCGGCGATGATGGAGAGCTCTACAGCTGGCGGGAGCTGGCCGAGCATCTGATTCCCTACGTCAAGGAAATGGGCTTTACCCATCTCGAGCTTCTGCCGATCATGGAACATCCTTTTGGCGGCTCCTGGGGCTATCAGCCATTGAGCCAGTTCGCGCCCAGCGGTCGTTTCGGCAGCCCTCAGGATTTCGCCTATTTCGTCGATGCCTGCCACGCCGCGGAGCTTGGGGTAATCCTGGACTGGGTGCCGGCTCATTTCCCCACGGACCCGCATGGTCTGGCCCGCTTCGATGGCACGGCCCTTTACGAGTACGAGCATCCCTTCGAGGGTTTTCATCAGGATTGGAACACCTACATCTTCAATCTGGGGCGTCGGGAAGTGCATGGCTTCATGCTGGCATCTGCCCTTCACTGGGTGAAGCATTTTCACGTGGACGCGCTGCGGGTGGATGCGGTGGCCTCGATGCTGTACCGGGACTACTCTCGCAATGACGGCGAGTGGATTCCCAATCGCCATGGTGGCCGCGAGAATCTGGAGGCAGTCGATTTCCTGCGTCATCTCAACGAGGTCATCGCCGAGGAGGTGCCCGGTGCGGCGGTGATCGCCGAGGAATCCACCGCCTGGCCCGGGGTAACCCAACCCACGAATGAAGGTGGGCTTGGCTTTGCCTACAAGTGGAACATGGGCTGGATGCACGACACCCTGAGCTACATGGCCAATGATCCGCTCTATCGCAGCTATGCCCACAATGAAATGACCTTTCCGCTGGTCTATGCCTTCTCCGAGCGTTATGTGCTGCCCATTTCCCATGACGAGGTGGTGCATGGCAAGGGTTCGTTGATCAACAAGATGCCCGGGGATGACTGGCAGCGCTTCGCCAACCTGCGGGCCTATCTTGCCCTTATGTGGACCCAGCCCGGCAAGAAGCTGCTGTTCATGGGCTGCGAGTTCGCCCAGTGGCGAGAATGGAGTCATGACCGGGAGCTTGACTGGTCGCTGCTCAGTGAGCCGCGCCACGAGGGCATTCAGCGCCTGGTGCGCGATCTCAACCGGCTGTATACGGACCTGCCGGCGCTGCATGAGCGAGACACGGAGCCTTCTGGTTTCAGCTGGGTGGTGGGAGACGATTCCAGCAACAGCGTCTTTGCCTGGCTGCGCTGGAGCGCGGCCGGGGAGCCGCTATTGGTAGTCGCCAACATGACCCCGGTGGCCCATGACGATTATCGTCTGGGAGTACCCGTGCCCGGGCGTTGGGAGGAGACGTTCAACAGCGATGCCGAGCACTATGGCGGCGCCAACCAGGGCAACCTGGGGGAGCTCACCACCCGGGACGAATCCCTGCACGGCCAGTCCGCGAGTCTTGCCTTGAGTCTGCCGCCCTTGAGCGTGCTGATGCTGCGTCCCACGGGGGAGAAGACAGTGTCTTGATCCGAGCGTCAGGGGCGTTGCGCGTTCAATCCCGCTTGGGATGAAAGCGCACCGTGACGCCGTTGACCCCTAGCTCGTTGATTTCTGACGGGCGGCCCTGTTCATCCAGGCGCACGAGGCCGATGCCGGAGCCGTTCCATAGCCGCTCGCCGGCCTTGGCCCGATCCGGAATGAAGGGTCGTACCTCCATGCGCCGGCGCTTGGTGAACCAGTTGAGCGGCGACCAGGGGGCATAGAGCCAGCGGTTGATGCGATCGAACCAGTCCAGCAGCGTGTCGGGAAACCCATTTTTGATACCGCTGCTGGTGATTTGCCAGATGTGCGGCCCTGCATCGCGATGACGGATGCGCACGTCGTAGACGAAGGAATAGTGCACGTCCCCGGAGAGAATCACGTAGTTGCGCGGCGTGCGGGTGTGTCGAAAGATATTGAGCATGACCTGGGCCGCGCCACGGTGCGCCATCCAGTTTTCCGCATCGACTAACAAGGGTTTGCCGGCCCAGGTGAACAGACGCTGAACGCCTTCGATCAGCTTGACCCCGAACATCGGTGACGGCGATACGATGATGATCGAGGGCTCGTCCAGCATTTCCTGCTGCAATTCCGTCAACGCCTCCCAGTCCATCAGCCCCGAGGGGCGATGACGCTTGCGCTCGCTGCGCCAGCGCCGGGTGCGGATATCCAAGGCCACCAGCTTGGGCGGACCGGGCAGGCAAAATCCCCAGCCTTCGAAACGCAGGAGCGCGTTGATCAAGTCGTCTTGCTGTTTGCTCGGCAGGTAAGCGTCCGCGTCAGAGGCCTCGAGAAAGTGCTGCAACTGATCGATAGGGGCTTTCAGCCGTTCCGGTGCATTGCCCCAGCCCTGGCAAAGCAGATAGGCAACGAGGGCATTGCCCACGATGCGGCGGGAAAACGGATGCCCGTAGGCTGTCTCTTCCCAGGCAGCGGTCAGGTTCCAGTCGTCGGTGACATCGTGATCGTCGAAGATCATCAGCGTCGGCACTTGCGCAAATAGTCGCGCCACCGCGGGCAGCTCGGCGGCGAAGGCGTCGATCACCTCGCGTTCTTTGGCAAAGCGCTCCCGATGCTCGTCATCCAGGGAGGGCTCGGCTTGCGAGATCAGTTGCCAAGGCACCGGCGACCACACCAGCAGATACATGGCCAGGACTTCACTCAAGGTGATCAGGTGGTTGGCGGCGCTATCCGTGGTAAACACGGGCTTTTCCACGCCGCCGAAAAAGCGCTCCCGCAGTGCTTCCGTGGATTCGAACTGAGGCAGCAGGTATTCCCGGCGATAATAGGTATCCCCGGCGGCATAAAGCGCATCGCTGTCATCCACCACCGCGCCTTCGAGGCGCTCACCCCAAAGCCCCAGGCGCTCGATCAACTCGTGAATGGCGGCGAGCATGGGGCCGGCGACATCGTCTGCGTAGATCTGATCGCCGGTCAGCAGCAGCAGTGCAGGGCGCTCCTCGGCATGATCATGACGTTCGGCGAGCCAGGCATCCGCCCGGGCCAGACCGTCACGCGAGTCGTAGTGGGGCTTACGACAGGAGCCGTGGAGAATGCCGTCCAGGCGCGACTTGATCACGAAGCTCGGATGACGCTCATCGTCATAAAGAAGATGCGGCGCCCAGTCGGCGATGCCTGTTTCTTCGCCATTGGATTGAACGATAGGCAGGTCGTAGCCGATCATGACGTTCTCAGGCAGCGGTGCGTCCAGGGCGACATCGATCAGACAGGCGTAGGCATGACGCCCCAGGGGCAGGCAGCGGCAATGCTTTTCTTCCAGAACGATGGCGAAGCTGTCTGCATTGGCGGGATGCAGTGTCAGACGCAGCGACAAGGGACGTGTCGTTACCAGCCAGAGCACGAGACGTTGACGCTCGATGCGCCGCAGGATCGGGCCTGCCAGGACATCCGGAAGCTGGCGGGAAACGCGTTCATCCATGCAGAGTGATCGGCCGGTGATGGGAAGGTTTCAGCATACCCTCTGTGGCAGGCCCTTGACCATGCGGCTATTGTTCTGGAGACGCAGGATCCTGCGTCGGGTTTTCAAGGCAGGTGCGGACTTCGTCGTCCGTCGTCTGATCGAAATTGAGATACCATTGCCCCACAGCGCGAAAATTCTCTGGTGTGGCGACGCAGACGATGTCATCGACCTCGGTGGCCAACGCTTCGAGCGTCTCGTTCGGCGCGACCGGTACCGCCAGGATCAGGCGCTTCGCCCCCAGGCGGCGGATGGCCTGGATCGCTGCTCGCATGCTGGCGCCGGTGGCAATGCCGTCATCCACGACAATGATCTGGCGTTCGTTCAGATCCGGATAGGGCCGCTCACCGCGATAGGCCGTTTCGCGTCGAGTGAGTTCGCGACGCTCTCTGTCGATCACCGTCTGCAGGCGCTGCTCGTCGATACGCAGCCGTTCGACCAATGCGTCATCGAGCACCGTCACATCGCCGCTGGCGATGGCGCCCATGGCAAATTCCTCATGGCCCGGCACACCCAGCTTGCGCACCACCATGACATCAAGACTTGCCTTCAATTCCCGGGCGATCTCCGTTGCCACTGGTACCCCGCCCCGGGGCAGCCCCAATATGAGTGTTTCATCGCTGGCATAAGTAAGAAGCCGTCTGGCAAGCGCTCGGCCCGCGGCGCGACGATTGGCAAAGGGCAGTTCCGACATTCAAACCTCCTGAAACATGCGTGAACACCTACCACTGCCCAGTGTCGGCATTACCGGGCGTTTTTGCCAGCATGCCCGGGGTTGGCGCCCCAAGCCGAGGCGCTGCGTCGACGCAGCGAACGCTCGACGAACTCGCAGCCAGGGCGATACTCGCCCCGAGCAGCTGCCAGCGCCCGGTTCAACGTCGACTCCGCAATACGGGCATGATCCTGGGGCAGGGAATTGACTCGCTGCGGAAGGAAGTCGAGCAGACGATCATCGCCAAAGGTGGCCAGGCGCAGTGTGTCGGGCAGGCCAGCGTTTTTCAGCAGCACATCGAAAACACCATCGAGCAGGGTATAGGAGGCGGTGATCAGGGCATCCGGCAGGCCCTGCTCATCGAGCAGCCGATGCATCAATCGAGCGCCCTCGCCGCGTGCGTAGCGCCTTGCGGTGAATATCAGCGGAGTGGCGCCGGTGCCGGACAGGGCCTGATAGAAGCCCTGACGCCGTTTTCGCGTGATCGAAAGCCCTTCCACCGCATCGAACCAGGCAACGCGACGCACCGCAGGGGCCAGCAGCGACCGCGTCAGCGTTTCGGCGGCATCGATGTCGTGGCTAACGATGCAGGCAAAATGTGCGGGGTCCAGCATGCGATCCATGGCAATCACCGGCAGGCCATCGGCCATGAGATCTCGATAGAAGTCATCATCCGGCAGTAGACTGCTGGCAACGATCAAGGCCTGGCAGCGCTGAGCCCTCAGCGCCAGGGCCAGTTCGCGCTCCGTGGCGGGGTCGTCGTCTGAACCGGCAATCAACAGTTGGAAGCCCTGTTCCCGGGCGCCGCGTTCAAGATGCTTGGCCAGTCGCGCATAGCTTGCGTTCTCGAGATCCGGCACGATCAGCCCTAGCATACGACTTCGACCTCGACGCAGGGCGGCAGCCTGGGCATCGATCCGGTACTGATACTGCTCGACCACCGCCAGTACCTTCTCTACCGTGTCATGACTGATGCGGTGCATCTGGGCCTTGCCATTGATCACATAGCTTGCAGTGGTGCGCGAGACCCCGGCGAGACGCGCAATGTCAGCGAGAGTCATCTTGGCTCCTTGGTTTGAGCGCGATTTTACAAGGCAAGAGCGAAAAACTCGCAGACATCTCCACTTGATTAATCACCAGGATGATTTCAGCATGATTATCATTCAAAGTGACACGATTCAGCACCGTGAAACAAGACAGCCCCAGCATGAAAAAAGCTATTTCGGACAGGCTCAGGAGGTTAAATGCTCACACTGCATCAGGATGATGTGCTGCTCGACTGTCAGGCAGAGGATTGGCGGGACGCGCTGGATCAAGCCGCCGACGCCTTGGTCGAGGCGGGGCGGGCCACCCCGGAATATCGCGGGGGGCTGCATGAGCGCGAGTCGCAGTCTTCGACCTACCTGGGCAACGCCATCGCCATCCCCCACGGCACGCCGGAGAGTCGGGATCAGGTGTTGGCAACCGGGGTCCGGGTGCTGCAGTTTCCTAAGGGCGTACAGTGGCACGACGGCAATCGCGTGCATGTGCTGGTGACCATCGCTGCCCAAAGCGACGAGCATCTCGACATCCTGCGAGCCCTGACCCATGTACTGGATCGCGAAGGGGTTGCCGAGCGACTGGCCAGGGCCGACAGTCGTGACGAGATCATTGCCGCGCTATCCAAGGCGCCGGTGGTGGCGCGTCTTGATATCGAGACGCTTTGCCTTGGTTTTCCCGCCAGGGATCGTTTCGAGCTGGCCCTTGCCGGGGCCGCCCGGCTGCGTCAGGCGGACTGCGTGAACACCGATTTCGTCGCCGCCATCGTTCAACAGAAGCCTGTCGCCCTGGGGCAGGGCCTGTGGCTCGTCAGCAGCGCCCAAGGCGTCACGACGCCTGCATTGTCCCTGGCCACGCCGGAATCCAGACTTGTCGGCCAGGAAGGCGCGCTCAACGGCGTGTTCTGTCTGGCTACCCAGGGTGATGCCCACCTGGGCCTGCTGGAGCGACTGGCGTCTCTGCTTGACGCCGGTGAAGGGGAAGCCCTGGCGGATGCGGATGCAGCCACGGTGTTGGCGCGTCTGGCGGGCGAGCATGCCGGCGCCGAGACCGAACGCATGCGGGTGCTCAACGCCCACGGCCTTCACGCCCGGCCAGCCAAGCAGCTGGTCCAGATCGTTCGGGAGCAACCCGTGCCGATCAAGGTACGTCTGCTTGAAGGCAGCGTCGAAACCGTGTCCGCGGCGAGTCTGACCAAGGTCCTCGGCCTGGGGGCGCGACGCGGTCAGACCCTGGTGTTTTCCGCGCAAGGCGAGGGCGCGTCGAAGGCACTCGCGGCGGTGGCCGAAGCGGTTCGCGAAGGTCTTGGCGAAAAGGTCGTAGCTATCGAAGAACGCCAGGATATTGGCGTTTCCAATGAGACGCCGGTCGAGCTCGAACCGCTGGCGGCGGATGCCTCCCATGTCGGGGTCGCCGCGGCGCCGGGACTGGCGATCGCCCCGGCCTTCGTGATGCGCCTGCCGCGCTTTGAGTATTCCGAACGTGCGCAGGATCTGGCAGGCCCTCGTGCGGGAAGCGGCGACAAGCAAAAGGAGCGTCTGGATCACGCATTGAAGGAAGCAAATGATCAGCTCGAAACGCTCATACGCCAGGCGGAAGGCGCCGAGGTAGCGGAAATCCTCTCGATGCATGAAGAAATGCTCGACGACCCGGAGCTGCGCGAGGCGGCCCATGAAGGCATCGACGACGGACTCTCCGCAGAGGCGGCCTGGTGGCAAAGCATCGATGCCGCCGCCGGAGCCCAGGAAATGCTGGCGGATCGATTGTTGGCGGAGCGGGCCGCGGATCTGCGTGACGTGGGCCGGCGCGTGCTCGGACTTTTATGCGGCGTCTCGATGCCCAGGCCACCGGACGAGCCCTATATCCTGGTCACCGAAGATGTCGGTCCTTCCGATGTAGCGAGACTGGACACCGCCAAGGTACGCGGTCTGCTTACCGCCCGCGGTGGCGCGACTTCCCACAGCGCCATTCTTGCTCGCGCCCTGGGCATTGCCGCCGTGGTGGGAGCCGGGCCGCGCATCATGACCCTGGAAAACGGCAGCGAGCTGATCCTCGACGGCGAGCGTGGTCGGGTGATCCCTGCACCGACCAAGGAGCGCCGTGATCGCGCCCTGCTGCGTTTGAAAGAGCAGGAGGCACTGGAGCGCAAGGCCTACAGTGCGCGTTTCGACGAAGGGCGCACCCAGGATGGCCGCCGGGTCGAGATCGCTGCCAACCTGGGCAACACGGCTCACACTGCGGACGCGGTCGAATACGGTGCCGAAGGCATTGGCCTGCTGCGTACGGAATTCGTCTTCATGGCCCATCCCGACGCGCCGGATCTGGATACCCAGGTCGATGAATACCGCCAGGCGTTCGATGCTCTTGATGGCCGCCCTTTGGTGGCGCGCACCCTGGATGTGGGGGGAGACAAGCCCTTGCCCTATTGGCCGCTGCCTCAGGAAGACAATCCCTTTCTTGGCCTGCGCGGCATACGCCTGGCGCTGACCCGTCCGGAGATTCTCGAGACCCAGCTTCGTGCGCTGCTTGTCGCCGCGGGAAACAGGCCGCTTCGAATCATGTTCCCCATGGTCAAGGATATTGCGGAGTTCCGTGCTGGCCGAGCCATCGTCGAGCGCCTGCAGCAGGAAATCCAGGCGTCGGATGTGCAGGTGGGGGTGATGGTCGAGATTCCTTCCTGCGCGCTGCTGGCGCCAGCCCTGGCGGAAGAGGTCGACTTTTTCTCCATCGGCACCAACGACTTGACCCAGTACACCCTGGCCATCGATCGTGGCCATTCAACGCTTTCCTCCCAATCCGATGGGCTGCATCCGGCGGTGCTGAGGTTGATCCAGATGACCGTCGAGGCGGCTCATGCCAAAGGTAAATGGGTAGGGGTGTGCGGTGAGTTGGGCAGCGACCCCCAGGCGGTGCCGGTGCTGGTGGGTCTAGGCGTCGATGAGCTGTCGGTATCCATACGCCAGGTGCCCCTGGTCAAGGCGCGGCTGCGAGAGCTGACTTTCGAGGAAGCACAACGGCAAGCCGAACTGGCTCTGACTCAGTCCACCAGCGACGCGGTGCGCGAAGCCCTGGAGGCGCTGTAATGGCCAGAATCCTCACGCTGAGTCTCAACCCGGCCCTGGATTTGGCAGTTGGCCTGGAAACTCTTGCCCTGGGGGAGGTCAATCGCACCGAGTCCACCCGTCTGGATGCCGCAGGAAAGGGCGTCAACGTGGCTCGGGTGCTGGTAGCCCTGGGCCATGAGGTGACGGTGTCGGGATTTCTCGGCGCCGACAACGACGCGCCGTTTGTGCGTGCCTTCACCGATCTCGGGGTGAAGGATGCCTTCCTGCGAGTGCCGGGTCAGACCCGTATCAATGCCAAGATTTCCGAACGGGGCGGGCGGGTCACAGACATCAATGGGCCGGGGGCGAACGTAAACCAGGAAGCATGGCAGCAGTTGCTCGATGATCTCGATGTCAGCGCCAGGGATTCGATGCGCCGCCCGGACGCGGTGGTGATTGCGGGCAGTTTGCCGCCAGGCATCGAACCAAGGGATCTGGCGAGCCTGATTAGCCGGCTGCGTGAGCAGGGATTGCCTGTCTGGGTCGATACCAGCGGCCCGGCGCTGACTGCCGCCATCGACCTCCTGCCCAAAGCGTGCAAGCCCAGCGCGGTCAAGCCCAACGAACAGGAGCTTGCGGCCTGGGCAGGCGCGACACTGGAAAGTGAATCTGCACGTTTGAAGGCCGCCAAACGACTCTTTGATACGGGCATCGAAGAGGCCCTGATCTCCGCCGGCAGCGATGGCGTGCTGTGGGTCAGCCGGCGCGGTGTGTGGCTTGCCAAGCCGCCCAGGGTGAACGTGGTCAGCACCGTCTGCGCAGGAGACACCCTGCTTGCCGCCATGTTGCACGGCGTGCTTATTGATCTGCCCGCAGAGGAGACGCTGCGTCTGGCCACGGCGCTCTCCGCGGACGCCGTGCGTCATGTCGGGGTCGGCGATCCTCGCGCCGAGGATTTCGATCGACTTCAATCTCAGACCCATGTGCGTTGTCTGGAAGAGGGTAACGCCAATGCAAAAGGAGCATTTGCATGAATGTAATCCTCGTTACCGCCTGCCCGAGCGGTATGGCGACGACCTTCCTGGCTGCTCGGCGCCTGGAACAGGCGGCAAAACGCCGCGACTGGAAAGTCACGGTGGAAATGCACGGCGAGCTCGAACCTTTGACCCCGGCAAGCCAGGATGCCATCGAGGCCGCGGAGCTGATCGTCGTCGCGGCGGATCATGTTCCGGAGCCGCAGCGTTTCGAAGGCAAGCGGCTGTTTCAGGCCGCGATCGACCAGGCGCTGCCGGACCCGGCGGGCTTTCTCGAGCGAGCCAGCCGGGAAGCGGCTATTTATAGGGCGCCGCTTTCTAAGGCGCCCGAGGCCGCGCCTGAACATGCGCCAGGCTCTTTATCGGCGTCCGAAGCCGCGCCAGGCGCTGTATCGGCGCCCGGACATGCGCCAGGCTCTTTATCGGCGTCCGAACATGCGCCCGGACATGCGCCAGGCGCTTTACAGACGCCCGAAGCCGCGTCGGGGGCATCGACCAAGAATATCGTCGCGGTGACCGCGTGTCCCACCGGGGTGGCGCATACCTTCATGGCCGCCGAGGCGCTGGCGGAAGGTGGTCGCCGGCTGGGATACAACATGCGGGTCGAGACCCAAGGCTCTGTGGGTGCTCAAGATGCGCTGACCGAGGAGGAGATACGCGCCGCGGACCTGGTCATTCTGGCTTGTGACATCGAAGTCGATCCGACTCGTTTTGCGGGCAAACGCATATGGCGAACCTCTACCGGCACCGCTCTCAAGAAGCCTCAGCAAACCGTCGAAGAGGCCCTAGCCGGGGCCGAGGTAGAAGCGCAAGCATCAAATTCAGGCGATGACCGCGAACGCAAGAAAAGCGTCAAGGAAAAGGGCGTTTACAAGCACCTGCTGACCGGGGTCTCCTTCATGCTGCCCATGGTGGTGGCGGGCGGTCTTTTGATCGCGCTCTCTTTCGTGTTCGGCATCGAGGCTTTCAAAGAAGAAGGCACACTGGCCGCGGCGTTGATGAAGATCGGCGGCGATAGTGCCTTCCAGCTGATGATTCCGGTGTTGGCAGGCTATATCGCCTATTCCATTGCGGACCGGCCGGGCATCGCCCCGGGTATGATCGGCGGTTGGCTGGCGGCGGACATCGGCTCCGGTTTCATCGGCGGGATCATCGCTGGCTTTCTGGCGGGCTACGTGGCCAAGGCGGTCATTCGCTACGTCAAGCTGCCGTCGAGTGTGGAATCCCTCAAACCAATTCTGATCATTCCGCTGGTGGCGAGTCTGGTGACAGGCCTCGTCATGATCTATCTGATCGGCGAGCCGGTCGCGGCGATACTTGCCGGTCTGACCCATTTTCTCGAAACCATGGGCTCGACTAACGCGGTGCTGCTGGGTATCCTGCTCGGCGCCATGATGTGCTTCGACATGGGTGGCCCTGTCAACAAGGCCGCCTACACCTTTGGCGTCGGCTTGCTGGCCTCGGAAACCTATGCGCCGATGGCGGCGATCATGGCCGCCGGCATGGTGCCCGCCATCGGCATGGGCATTGCCACCTTCGTTGCCCGCAGCAAGTTCGCCCAAGCCGAGCGCGAGGCAGGCAAGGCCTCTTTCGTGCTGGGGCTTTGCTTCATCAGTGAAGGCGCGATTCCCTTTGCGGCAAAGGACCCGTTGCGGGTGATTCCCGTTGCCATGATCGGCGGGGCGATCACCGGGGCGCTGTCGATGCTGTTCGGCGCAAAGCTGATGGCGCCTCATGGCGGGATCTTCGTCTTGCTGATTCCCAATGCCATCTCGCCAGCGCTACTGTATCTGGCCGCCATCGCGATCGGTTCTCTTGTGACGGGCTTTGGCTACGCCATGATCAAGCGCAGCGAACAAACCTTGTCCGTCGAAGCCAGTACCTGATCGCTTCTGATGGCCTGGCAAGTAATGAATCGGCGCCCCTTGGCGCCGGTGTCATTGGGTGGCGATCGTCTTTGCGTGGCATATTCAGGCCAAGGGCGCGTCCTGTATTTACCTAGATCGTGGCAACCGCACCGGAATCGACCCGATAGTTGGCACCATTGACGAAGCTGGCTTTATCCGAGCATAAAAAGGCAATGACCGCCGCCACTTCCTCCGGCTCGCCGCGTCGACCCAATTCCATGAAGGGGCGTTCTTCTTTCAAAAAGGATTGAATTGCCTCGTCCCGGCTGATCGAGCGTTGTTCGGCCAGCTTATCCATCATCTCGTCGGTCATGGGTGTCGCGATGAAGGCCGGCGATACCGTGTTCACCAGCAATCCTTCCTTGGCGTAGCTGCGGGACAGCCCGCGGGCAACGGATAGAAGCCCGGCCTTGGCGGCGCAGTAGGGAAGCTCGTCGTCGTAGGGCTGCACCGCGTCTTCCGAGGAGATGAAGACCAGTCGCCCCCAGCCGCCGCTGCGCAGATCCGACAAAAACGCCTGCAGTACCCGCATTGGCCCCATCAGATTGACGTCCAGTGTCCGCTGCCACCCGGCTTCATCGATTTCGTGAAAAAGCCCATCAGGGCCGTGTATACCCGCCCCCTGCACCAGGATGTCGATCTCACCGACGGCCTCGGCGACACGCTTCTTGAGCGCCTGAACCGAGGAGGTGTCGGATACGTCCGCGGCGAAGGCATGTAGCTGGCCCTCCTTGGCATCCAGCTTGGCTGCCGCGGCGTCGAGGGCGTCTTGTTCCAGATCCGACATCACCACGGTGACACCTTCGGCCAACAGTTGCCGAGCCGTCGCGAAACCTATTCCTGAGTCGGCGCCGGTCACCAGCGCCTTGCGTCCTTGGATATTGAGATCCATGAGTGTCCTTTTTGACGAGTGGGAATACATTACATGCAGATGAAAGAGCAATTACTCAAGATCCAGCGTAGAACAAGGAAGATCGTTATCGATAATCTTCTTAATGCTGAATAGCCATCGCCCCTAGCGCGTATCAAAGGCCACGCTGCGTATCAGCGCCACGATTGGCATGCCTTCCTTTATCTTCAATTCATCGAAGGACTTGCGCGTCAGGCGCGCGCGCAGTATTTGCTCGCCGACCCGCAGGCGCAGTTCGACGGAGGTCTTGTTGCCGGCCACCAGGCCGATCTGTTCCACGCTGGCGCTGAGCTGGTTGCGGTAGCTGACCTGCTCGGATGTGGATAGGGCCAGGGCCACATCGCGTACCGGAATGCGCAGGCGCAGCGCGGTGCCAAGGGGCTTGTCGACAATGGGAATGGTCAGGCACTGACCGTCCTCCAGACGCAGCTGGGTCAGGGCGTAAGGATGATCATGCTCGTCGATGGTGGCGGTGACGACTGAGGCAGCATCGAATCCGCCCAGGTATTCGGTGAGATCAAAGCGCAAAAGCAGTTCATCCAAAGGGCCGTGGGCAAGCAGGCGGCCCTGATCGAGCAGTATCAGATGATCGGCAATGGCGATCAGTTCGTCCGGGTCATGGCTGACATAGACGATGGGAATATCGATGTCCCTGGCCAGGCGCGCAATGTAACGCAATAGCTCTTGTTTGCGAGGCCCGTCGAGGCCGGTCAGGGGCTCGTCCATCAACAATAGATGCGGATCGGTCAGCAGCGCCCGGCCGATTGCTACGCGCCTTGCTTCGCCGCCGGAGAGGGTGGCGGGGAAGCGATTCAGCAAGGGCTTTATGCCTAATAAGGCAACGATGGTATCGAAGCGTGATCCTGCGCTTGTGCGCATGCCGTAGGCGAGGTTGCCCCGTACCTTGTAGTGGGGAAATAGGCGCGCTTCCTGAAAGACGACACCCAGCCGGCGCTGGTGTGGTGGCATCACTATATCGTGCTGAGTATCCACCAGGGTTTGCTGGCCGATACGAATAAAGCCGCTATCCGGCGTGTCGAGCCCGGCGATCAGGCGCAGCAGGCTGGTCTTGCCGCTGCCCGAGGCGCCGAATAGGGCGGTGACCCCGGTGGCGGGCACCTCAAGGGATGTCTTGAGCGTGAAATCCCCCAGGCGCTTTTCGACCGCAACACTGAGTCCGGTTGAGGACGCAGAAGGGGCGTCGTCTCCCGCATTGGTCTGAGAGCGGGACAAGGGGGCGTGAGTATTCTTAGCCATCACGTTCTCGCAGTCGTCGCTTGGCCTTGCGCGCCAGCCATTCCGAGGTCAGTAGTGACAGCATGGCGATCATGATGGCGATGGCGCACAGGCGTGCGGCCGCGTCTTCCTTGCCCGGAGACTGGATCAGCGTATAGAGCGCCAGAGGCAGGGTGCGGGTCTCGCCGGGAATGTTCGAGGCAAAGGTGATGGTCGCGCCGAATTCGGACAGCGCCCGGGCAAAAGCCAACACCGTACCGGTCAGGAGCCCGGGAAATGCCAGGGGCAGGGTAATGGTGAAGAACACCCGCCAACGATTAGCGCCCAAGGTGCTGGCCGCGGCCTCGAGTTTCACATCCACCGCCTCGAGAGATAGACGCACGGCCCGCACCAGCAGCGGAAAGGCCATGATCCCTCCGGCCACCGCCGCGCCTTGCCAGGTGAAGGGCAAGGTGATGCCGAACCAATGATTCAACCACTGCCCCATAAAGCCCTGACGGCCCAGCGAAATCAGCAGCAGGTAGCCGACCACCACCGGGGGCAGCACCAGGGGCAGGTGCATCACGCCATCGAGCAGCGCCTTGCCGCGAAACTCGTAGCGGGCCATGAGCCAGGCTAGCGCAATACCGGGCACCATGATCCAGCCGACCGCAGTGCCCGCGATCTTGAGGCTGATGAGGATGGCCTGCCACTCGGCATCGGAAAGCATGCTGTTGCCTCGTGCTCAGGGGCTGGAGTTCCGGGCCGCAGCGAAGCCGAAGTCGGCGAAGATCGCCAAGGCCTCGTCGCTTTCCAGCCACTGACGAAATGCCTGGGCAGATTCACTGGCAGGTAGATTGACCAGCGCCAACGGATAGACGATTGGAGCGTGACTGTCATCCGGGAACAGGCCGAGTTGATCGACCTTGTCACTGGCCTTGGCATCGGTCCGGTAGACGATGCCCAGAGGCGTTTCCTCTCTTTCTACTAACGCCAGAGCCGCTCGAACATTATCGGCCCGAGCCAGTCGCGACTCGAGTGCATCCCATTCACCCAGCGACTGCAGCGCCTGTCTGGAATAGATGCCCGCCGGCACATGATCCGGATCGCCCACGGATAAACGCTCTTGACCGTCAAGCAGCGAGATGAGCTTTCCGTCGTTTCCTGGGGTAAAGGCGGGCAGATCACGCCCCTTGGGAGCGATGAGGACGAGATGGTTCTGCAACAGATTGATTCGCGAGTCCAGTTCAATGCCTTGATCCGGCAACCAGTTCATCCACTGTACGTTGGCGGAAAAAAACAGCTCCGCGGGCGCGCCGCTGGCAATTTGACGGGCAGCGGTAGAGGATGACGCGTAAACCGGCACGATATCCACATCATGCTGGGACTCATAGCGGTCGATGGCTTCGTTCAGAGCATCGGTCAGTGAGGCAGCGGCGAAAATCTTGACGCTTGGCTTTTCTTTGGCGGTATCGGCCTGAGCAAGAAAAGCGACACCCAATAAGGCGAATAGCAGAAAATCGCGAATCAAGGCTGTATATTCAAACGACGAGCGCTGTCTGGCCTGCGATTTGAACATGTAAACCCTCTGCATGGTTGAACGTCCTGGAATAGTTGAACGTTGATGGCACCGGACGATAGCAGCAACCTCATGGGTTTCCAAACCTGAGTCTTCCCTCCCGAGAGCACGACCTGTACCTTGTTTACCTATTGTTTACGTAACGACAGGAACGAACGGAAAAATGTCAACGCAACCAACGATGCTTTCCTACCGACACTTCTGGCGCTCGACGCTGCTTCTACTCATGGCGCTCGTGCTGACGGGCTGCGGCATCAACAACATTCCGCGTCTGGATGAGCAGGTGAAATCCGCCTGGTCTCAGGTCGAGAATCAGTACCAACGCCGGGCGGATCTGGTGCCCAACCTGGTAGAGACGGTCAAGGGATTCGCCGATCAGGAGCGGGAAACCCTGACGGCGGTGATCGAGGCCCGCTCCAAGGCGACCTCCATCCAAGTCGACGCGGACACGCTGGATAACCCTCAGAAGCTGCAGCAATTCCAGCAGGCCCAAGGGCAGCTGACCAGCGCGCTGAGTCGTTTGATGGCGGTCTCCGAGCGCTATCCGGAGCTGCGCTCCAACCAGAATTTCCTGGCGCTGCAATCCCAGCTTGAAGGCACCGAAAATCGTATTTCGGTCGCACGGCGGGATTTCATTGCCGCTGTAGAACGCTACAACACCGAGATTCGTACCTTCCCAGGCCGGATATGGCATAGCGTTATGTACAGTGACATGCCGATACGCGAGAACTTCGAGGCCACCGCCGAGAACGCGGAACAGGCGCCTCAGGTGGAATTCTGATGGCTACCTGTCTACGCCTACCATTACTGCTGTTGTTGTTATTACCGCTCTGGGCGCTTAGCGCTCAGGCTCAGCAGCCTGAATTCCCCGAGCTAAGCGGGCGAGTGGTCGATAAGGCCGAGCTGCTGGATCCGCAGACGGAAGCCCAGCTGACGGAGATGCTCGAGGCCCATGAGCAGCAATCCACGGAGCAGGTCGTGGTGGTCACCGTGCCGAGCCTGCAGGGCTATGATATCGCCGACTACGGCTATCAGCTGGGTCGCCAGTGGGGCATCGGGCAAAAGGGTGAAGACAACGGTGCCCTGCTGATCGTCGCGCCGGAAGAGCGCAAGGTGCGCATCGAGGTGGGTTACGGACTGGAAGGGCGGCTGACGGATGCCCAGTCTTCGATCATCATCAACCAGATCATGACACCGGCCTTCAGGCAAGATGATTATGCCAAGGGTATTACCCAGGGGGCGGCGGCGATGGTACAGGTACTGGGCGGCGACCCCTTGGCGGAGCCACGGGGTGGCGCTTCCAGGAATAATGAAAGTCAGGGAGGCCCTGCATCGATCTGGTTCTTCATCATGTTCGCCATCATCATGCTCATTTCCCGTGGCGGCGGGGGAGGCGGCCGCGGGCGGCGGCGAGGTCGCGGTGGACTGCTGGCCGGCGCACTTCTCGGATCGTCCATCGGACGTGGCGGCTCTGGCGGCGGTTTCGGCGGTGGCGGCTTCGGCGGCGGAGGCGGTGGGTTTGGTGGCGGAGGTGCATCCGGTGGCTGGTAATCGGAATTACTTCATATCGGTGACTGGGCTCCAAACGCCTTATGCTTTACGCCGTTCGGCAATTTATTCAGCGACTCCCTGACTTCGAGAGAACAAGACCTCATGAGCTTATTGAGTAATAGCGAACAGCGCCAGGTGGCGGAGGCGATCAATCGCATCGAGCGTGAGACCGATGCGGAACTGGTCACCGTACTTGCCGCTCAGGCAGACGACTATGCTTATATTCCTCTGCTATGGGCGGGGCTCTTGGCGCTAGTGGTGCCCGGCGCCATCAACTATTTTCCCGGTTGGCTGAGCGCTGCGGAATTGCTGTTGGTCCAATGGGGCACGTTCATCCTGTTGGGGCTGCTGTTCAGGATGCCCAAGATTACAACGCGACTTATTCCTCGCAGCGTGCGCCACTGGCGGGCGTCCAACCTGGCCCGGCGCCAGTTCCTGGAGCAGAACTTGCACCACACCAGCAATGAAACCGGCGTGCTGATCTTCGTGTCGGAAGCCGAGCGCTATGTAGAAATCCTGGTGGACCGAGGCATCTCGAAGCGTCTAAAAGACGACACCTGGCAATCCATCGTGGCGGCGTTCACCCAGCAGGTAAAAGAAGGCCAGACGCTGCAAGGGTTCCTGACCTGCATCGAATCCTGCGGTGAACACTTAAAGCGCGAAGTGCCGGCGACCCATGAGCGCAACGAACTGCCCAATCGCCTGGTGGTTCTCTAGCCACGTTTATCCTCGATGATTGGGCATGCCTTACCGGCGCTTGAGGCTGGCTGAGCCATATACGTAATCAAGCAAGATTTTAAGTGGTTGGGTGAGTATGGCTAGTTGGGTAAGCTTGAGCCAACCCTTAGCTGCCGAGTTCTGCCATGCATAAGACGCTTCGTTTCGCCAATCCTCTCGCCCTGGGCATCGTCCTGGGGCTTTTTGTGGCCGACGGTGTCTGGGCCAAGGATCGCTCCCTGACCGTCTATACCTACGATTCCTTTATCGCGGACTGGGGGCCAGGGCCCAAGGTCAAGGAGGCCTTCGAGAAACAGTGCGGCAACTGCACCGTCAATTTCCTGGCTCTGGACGGCGGCGTGGATATTCTCCAGCGTCTGCGTCTGGAAGGACAGAGCACCGAGGCGGATATTGTCCTGGGCCTGGACATGAACCTGATAGCGGAGGCGCGGGAGCTCGATCTGCTGGTACCCCATGGCGTCGATCTTACGCCCCTGGCGCTGCCCATCGACTGGAACGACGAGATCTTCCTGCCCTACGACTGGGGCCAGTTCGCCTTCGTTTACGACAGCGAAGCGCTGCCGAACCCGCCGGAAAGCTTCGCGGAACTGCTTGAGGCGCCGGAAGACCTCAAGGTGATCATCTCCGATCCACGCACCAGCGTGCCGGGACAGGGGCTTCTGCTGTGGATCAAACACCTTTATGGAGATGAAGCAGGGGAAGCCTGGCAGCAGCTCAACAAGCATGTACTGACCGTGGCCAGCGGCTGGAGCCAGGCGTATTTTTCCCTGTTCATGAACGGTGAGGCGCCCATGGTGCTTTCCTACAGCACCTCGCCGGCCTATCACATGGCCATGGAAGACACGGATCGCTATCAGGCGGCGGAGTTCGAGGAAGGCCACTACCTGCAGGTGGAAACCGCCGCTATTACCAAAGCTGCAGAGGATCCACAGCTTGCGCGGGAATTCATGGACTTTATTCTCACCGAGGATTTCCAGCGCCATATTCCCCTGGGCAATGTCATGTATCCCGCCATCGATCTGGGCGACGAGCTGCCGGAGGTCTTCGATCGGTTGATCGAACCGGAAGGCTTTACCTTCAGCCCGGAGGAAGTACGGGAAAATCGCCGCGCCTGGATTCGTGAATGGCTCAACACCAGCAGTCGTTGAATCGGCATGCGTTGAGCCGGCTGCCGCTCTGGGCAGGCCTGGCCGCCTTTGTTGCGGTCGTTGGCCTGGGCCTCGGCAGCTTTATCGCCCTGCTGTGGCAGGCGCCGGCCCTGCAGGTGGCGATGCTCTGGCAGGAACCCTATCTGTTTGGGGTGCTGCGTTTCACCTTCTGGCAGGCGAGCCTTTCCACGCTGCTGGCCTTGGGACTGGGTATTCCGGTAGCGCTGGCCCTGGCGCGACGGCCACGCTTTCCCGGCCGGGGACTCTTGCTGCGGGCCATGGAGCTATCCCTGGTGATCCCCAGCCTGATCGCCCTGTTCGGCCTGGTGGCGGTGCACGGGCGCCAGGGCTGGGCGGCGCCGCTTTGGGAATGGCTGACCGGCTCGCCCTCCGGCTATCTCTACGGCCTGTCCGGCATCGTGCTGGCTCATGTGTTCTACAATCTGCCCTTGGCGGCGCGGCTGATGCTGCAGGAACTGGAGCGCTCGCCGGCGGTGCACTGGCGGCTGGTGGCCCAGCTGGGACTTTCGCGACTGGCCATCTGGCGCACCCTGGAATGGCCGGCGATTCGGCGTTTGCTGCCACGGCTGGCGGCGCTGGTCTTCACGCTATGTTTCACCAGCTTCGCCATCGTCATGACCCTGGGCGGCGGGCCGGGTAGCAGTACCCTGGAAGTGGCGCTCTATCAGGCGCTCAAGTTTGACAACGACCTGGCCCTGGCGGCATTGCTGGCACTGACCCAGCTGGTGATCTGTCTGGGGCTGTGGAGTCTGGCCATCGCTCAGGGCGGCGCGCCCTCATTGATCGCCGGGGATAGTCAGGCGGCGCTTTTCACCAAGTGGCGTCGCCGGGATGCCCAGGGCCTATCCTGGCTGACGGATGGCCTGAGTATCGGTGGGCTGGCGCTGCTGCTCTTGCCGCCTTTGATTGCGGTGGTGCTGGCGGGGCTAGGCGGGTTGCCGGATATTCTCACCCAGCAGCGTCTGTGGCCGGCGACCCTGCGAAGCCTGGTGATGGCGCTGGGTGCCGGGATTGGCGCGGTACTGCTGGCGCTGGCGCTACTCGGCGGCAGCGGCTGGCTGCGTGCCCGGGGAAGGCGCTTCCTCGGCGGGATGATCGAGGGCAGCGGTCAGCTGATCCTGGTACTGCCGGCCCTGGTGCTGGGCACCGGGCTTTTTCTCTTGTTACGCCCGAGTCTCGGCGGTGGCCTCGAAGGCTACGCTCTGGTGGTGCTGGTGAACGCCTTCATGGCGCTTCCCTTCGCCATGCAGGTATTGCGCGGGGCGCTGCTGGAACTGCCCATGGCTCAGCGTCGCGTGGCGCAGCAGCTCGATATTCACGGCTGGCCACGTTTTCGCTGGCTGCTGTGGCCGCGTCTGCGCCGGCCGCTGGGTCTGGCCCTGGCCTACGCCATGACCCTGTCGCTTGGGGATTTCAGCGTCATCGCCCTGTTCGGCAGTCCCGCCGCGCCGACGCTACCCATGCTGCTGTATCAGGAACTCGGCGGCTATCGCTGGCAGAACGCCGCCGCTACCGCCCTGGTGCTGTTGATCAGCGTGGTGGCGGTATTCGGTCTTGTCTCGATGCTGACCCGCCGTACGCCGCGCTACCCTTGGAAACGCCGACCGGAACCCGCTCATGCTGCACTGCGATGACCTGAGTTTTCACTACGATCGCCAGGATCCGGGGGAGACGCCGGATTTCAGCTTCACTTTTGCCTTGAGGCCCAAACAGTGCCTGTCAATTCAAGGGCCTTCCGGCTCCGGCAAGAGCACGCTGCTCAATCTGCTGGCAGGTTTTCTCGAGCCCAGCGGTGGCACGCTTGCCTGGAACGAGGAAAGCCTGCTGACCAAGCCGCCCTGGGAGCGGGGCATGACCACGGTGTTTCAGGAGCACAATCTCTTCGAGCACCTGCCGGTCTGGGCGAATATCGGTCTTGGGCTGGCCGCCAATCTGCGCTTGAACGAGGCTCAACGCGAGCGGATTTATCAAGGACTCATCGATGTTGGTCTAGGCGGCCTGCAGGACCGGCTGCCTGGAGAGCTTTCCGGCGGCCAGCGCCAGCGGGTGGCGCTGCTCCGGGCGCTGCTGCGCCAGCCAAGAATGCTGCTGCTGGACGAACCCTTCAGCGGTCTGGACTACGCCAATCGAGAAGTACTGTGGGGTCTGGTCAAGCGCCAACAGCAGGAAGGCGTGGCGGTACTGCTGGTCAGCCACGATCCGGAGGACATCCAGGCCCTGGCGGATCGCTGCTATCGGCTCGAGGAAGGGCAGTTGGTAACCAGCGGCTGAGGCGCCGGTCTGCGTTATTGCCTGGTGAAACCGCAAGCATGCATCGCTGCACTTCGTAGAAGCGATTCAGGCCCTCGATCATTGAAGAAGGTGAGGCTTAGCGTGCAAGCCAGGTTGCCAGCAGCCGTGTGATGTGGGGCATAAATACATAGGTCAGCAATGATATTTGCACGACAACTCGGGCCAGCAGCAATAGCCAATCGGGAACGATAGGCAATGCCGTATTCAGCAGTGAAAAAAGCGGACCCAGAACAAGCGACAACAAAAAAACGACGATCGTCAGCACGAATACCATCTTGTGAGCCTTCGGATGGAGCTGATCCCGAAACAGGAACTCGATTCCGGTCAGGCGGTCCACACGCGGCTCACCCTTGACGATGCCCTCCAGTTTCCCGAGCCAATGTTTGCGCTCCTTCGATTCCTCCCAGTCTTGCAAATGTTCAACCGTATCGAAGCGAAAAATGACATGACACTCGTTGCCTTCCCCTGGAATCTTGTAGGTAACCCCCTGGTGTCCGGGGAACTGTTTGACGACTTGCCCCACATCGTGCACCCAGGTTCGATAGTCTTGTTCGCGGCCCGGAACAACACAACGCGTAATCACCGCGGTTACGGAGTGGCTTTCGTTCATAGGCTGGGTTGATCTCCAGATTGCGCACCAGGCGTTCTAGCGCTGATCATCAGTGGCAACCTGCACCAGTTGAGCCACTACGCCCACTACCTGATCCTGCAGCTCAAGACACGAATGGAAGGAATTCCCACGCCGGTCTACGATCTACAGGAAGTGCATCACTTATCCTGATTGCCTCTGCTTCCTTGCAACTCCTACCAAAGGAGGAGGCATGTTCCTGCCAAGGAAGTATGTCGTGTTTCGCTGGCGTGTCCAACACTGTCAATGGACCAGTACAACCATAACACTCTCAGGAGTCTCGTCATGATCTATGCCAACCCCGGCACCAGCGATTCGCTGGTAAGCTTCGACAAGCGCTACGGCAATTACATCAACGGCGAATTCGTCGATCCCGTCAAGGGCCAGTACTTCGACAACGTCACGCCGGTCACCGGCGAGGTGTTCTGCGAGGTGGCGCGATCCACCTCAGAGGATATCGACAAGGCGGTGGATGCCGCGCACAAGGTCGCGCCGGCCTGGGGCAAGACCTCGGCCGCGGAGCGCAGCAACATCCTGCTCAAGATTGCCGATCGCATCGAGCAGAACCTGGAGATGCTCGCCGTCGCCGAGACCTGGGACAACGGCAAGGCGGTGCGGGAGACGCTGAACGCGGATCTGCCCCTGGCGGTGGATCACTTTCGCTACTTCGCCGGCTGTATCCGCGCCCAGGAAGGCACCGCGGCAGACATCGATGAAAACACCGTGGCCTATCACTTCCACGAACCGCTGGGCGTGGTGGGCCAGATCATTCCCTGGAACTTCCCGATCCTGATGGCCACCTGGAAGCTGGCCCCGGCCCTGGCGGCGGGCAACTGCGTGGTATTGAAGCCCGCGGAGCAGACCCCGGTGTCGATCTTGAAGGTAATAGAGCTGATTGGCGATCTGCTGCCAGCAGGTGTGCTAAATATCGTCAACGGCTACGGCGAGGAAGCCGGGCAGGCACTGGCGACTCACAAGGGCATCGCCAAGATTGCCTTCACCGGCTCCACGCCAATCGGCTCTCACATCTTGAAGTGTGCCGCCGAGAACATCATTCCCTCCACCGTGGAACTGGGCGGCAAGTCGCCTAACGTCTATTTTGCCGACATCATGAACGCTGAGCCGGAGTTCATCGACAAGGCGGTGGAAGGGCTGGTGCTGGCTTTCTTGAATCAAGGCGAGGTCTGTACCTGCCCCTCTCGGGCACTGGTGCAAGAGAGCATGTACGACGACTTCATGGCCAAGGTCATGGAGCGCACTCAGGCCATCAAGCGTGGCAACCCGCTGGATACCGAGGTGCAGGTGGGCGCCCAGGTCTCCGAGGAGCAGTTCGACAAGATCATGTCCTACATGGACATTGCTAGGGAGGAGGGAGCCGAGATACTGACCGGCGGCGGCAAGGAGAGTCTCGATTCGGAACTCTCCAGCGGCTATTACATTCAGCCGACCCTGTTCAAGGGCAACAACAAGATGCGGGTGTTCCAGGAGGAGATCTTTGGCCCGGTTGTTTCCGTGACCACCTTCAAGGACGAGGCGGAAGCCCTGGCGATTGCCAACGATACCGAGTTTGGCCTCGGCGCCGGCGTCTGGACCCGGGACATGAACGTCGCCTTTCGCATGGGCCGCGGTATCCAGGCCGGGCGCGTCTGGACCAACTGCTATCACCAGTATCCGGCTCATGCGGCGTTTGGCGGCTACAAGAAATCCGGCATCGGCCGCGAAACCCACAAGATGGCCCTCGAACACTACCAGCAGACCAAGAATCTGCTGGTCAGCTACGACATAAACCCGATGGGCTTCTTTTGAACCTCACGTCAAGCCACTGAGGCGGTAATGAGGTGATGCCGCCTCTTTTCGAGAGCAAGTCAGGAGAAAGCACCATGGACAAGACGATGAAAGCTGCTGTGGTTCGCGCCTTCGGCGAACCGCTGGAAATCGAGGAAGTCGAGGTGCCGCGTCCCGGCAAGGGCGAGGTGCTGGTCAAGATCGCCGCCTCCGGGGTCTGTCACACCGATCTGCATGCAGCCCACGGCGACTGGCCGGTCAAGCCGTCACCGCCCTTCATTCCCGGCCACGAAGGCGTCGGTCATGTGGCGGCGGTGGGCGAAGGCGTCGACTACGTCAAGGAGGGCGATCGGGTCGGCATTCCCTGGCTCTATTCCGCCTGCGGTCATTGCGAACACTGTCTGCGGGGCTGGGAAACACTGTGTGAATCCCAGCAGAATACCGGTTACTCGGTCAATGGCGGCTTTGCCGACTATGCGGTGGGCGAGGCGGCTTATGTCGGCCATCTGCCGGATAGCGTCGATTTCGTCGATATCGCGCCGGTGCTGTGCGCCGGGGTGACGGTCTACAAGGGCCTCAAGATGACCGACACGAAGCCGGGGCAGTGGGTGGTGATCTCTGGCATCGGCGGGCTGGGTCACATGGCGGTGCAGTACGCCAAGGCCATGGGCCTGAACGTGGCCGCGGTGGACATCGACGATGGCAAGCTGGCCCTGGCGGAACGTCTGGGGGCCACGGTCACGGTCAACGCGATGAAGACCGATCCGGTCGCCTATCTGAAGAAAGAGATCGGGGGTGCTCATGGCGTGCTGGTCACCGCGGTCTCGCCAAAGGCCTTCGAACAGGCCCAGGGCATGGTACGCCGCGGCGGCACCATCTCCCTCAATGGCTTGCCGCCGGGGAACTTCCCGTTGCCGATCTTCGAGACGGTACTCAACGGCATCACGGTGCGTGGGTCCATCGTGGGTACCCGCAGCGATCTGCAGGAGTCACTGCAATTCGCTGCAGACGGCAAGGTCAAGGCGACGGTTTCCACCGACAAGCTGGAAAACATCAACGACATCCTCTCGCGCATGATGGAGGGCAAGATCGAAGGGCGGGTGGTAATGGATATGACAAGTTGAGCCATGCGCAAGACGAATCGCTGTAATAAAGAAAGCAGAACGCGGCCTTGGCCGCGTTCTGCTTTGGTGGATGAAGTTCCCGTTACCCTCGGCGTGTTTACCTAGAAGCTCTCCCACTCCTCATTGCGCGCTGTCTGCCTGGGACGGGTAGCAACATGAGTGGACGATGTGGCAGCCGGCTTGGTTGCAGGTCTTGATACCGTTTTTATAGTGGCGGCTTTCGAGACGCCTTCTTCCAGCTTGAAGATCGCCATTGCCTGGATGAGTTGCTGTGCACGGCTGCTCAAATGATTGGCGGCGCTGGCGCTGTCTGCTACCAAGGAGGCGTTTTGCTGGGTGGTTTGATCCATCTGCGTGACCGCTTCGCTGACCTGTTGCACGCCATCGCTCTGTTCGGCGCTGGCACTGCTGATCTCCTCCATGATCTGGGTGACCCGCTTGATCGATGCCACAATCTCCTCGGTAGTTCGACCGGCTTCAGCGACCAGCTCCGAACCTTCCTCGACGCGTTTTAGATTGCCGGTGATCAGCGTATTGATCTGTTTGGAGGCATCCGCACTGCGTTGGGCCAGTAGACGCACTTCGCTCGCTACCACGGCAAAGCCGCGTCCATGTTCGCCGGCACGGGCGGCTTCCACCGAGGCGTTGAGCGCCAGGATATTGGTCTGGAAGGCGATCGAATCGATCATGCCGATGATTTCGACGATTTCCTTTGAACGCTCGTTGAGATCATTCATGGTATCGACGACCTGACCCACGACTTCACCACCGCGCACAGCGACCTGTGAAGCATTGTTGGCCTGCTCGCTGGCCTGGCGGGCGTTATCGGCATTTTGATGTACGGTACTGCCAAGCTCCTCCATGGAAGACGCTGTCTCTGCCAGCGAGCTTGCCTGCTGCTCGGTACGTGAAGCCAGTTCATTGTTGCTCTTGGCGATCTGCTCGCTACTGGCTGCCACTGACTGGGCCGAATCGCGTACATTCGAGACCGTGGACTGTAGCTGCCTTGCCATTATCAAGAGGCTGGCCATGATGCTATGGCGGTCGCCGTCGCGCAGCTGAACTTTTGTCGCCAGTTCACCCCGTCCGATAGCCTCGGCAAAGCCCTTAACCTGTTGCGGTTCGGCGCCCAGAGAGCGGAGCAGCCAGCGTGTCAGCAGGAACGCGACCGCAAGGCCAATCGCCACAGCCGCACCGCACAGTGCCAGCATCAGCATCTGGAATCCGCTGGCCATGTCCCGAGCAGAAGCAGTTTCAACCTGATTCATCGATTCCTGAAGATCGATGAATACGTTGATGGTTTTCAGCCAGTTGGCGAACAGCGGCCCCACGTCATTCAAGAGCAATTCTCTTGCGCCCTCGATATCACCCGCCAGACGCTGATCGATGATCTGTTTGACCAGCGGCTGAGCAAGACCTTCGATCTGATTGATGTTTTCGAGTGCTTGATGCTCTGCAGGGGTAATGTCGCTGCGCTTAGCGAACATCGCCTGCATGCCTGTAGCTGCTGCCTGGTAATCGCCTTCGAGCTTCGTGATAAGCGCAAGCTGAGCATCTAGGGAGGCACGATCCTCGACCAGGGTAATATCCCGCAAAGCGATGGCGCGGTCATGTACACTGCCGCGAAAGTTGATGGCATGACGCTGCTTCACGCTGTTTACATCGTTGATGATGGTCAGGCCCTGATCGATGGCGCTGACCTGGAAGATGCCGATACCGGTAAGTATTACCGTAAGGGCAATGACAACGCAGAACCCTGCCATCAAGCGGGTCTTGAGTTTCATGTCTTTTATGGCCGAGGGAATTCCGTTCATTGCTGTGGCTCCGTATTCATCGAGTAAGAAATGCATTCAAGAAGCGTAAGGCCTTCGTGATTACTCTTATCGGCGGCTACAGCAGCTTATGTAACGAATGTTTATCTGATTTTTGTATCCATGTAATAGGTGAGGGCTATGGTGAGCTACGACGCCGTCTGCAGCAGTCGCTCCATCAACCCCTCCATACGGATATTGTATGAGCCCGGCGGTAGCACTTTCTTGATATGCAGTTGCCTGTTGTCGAATACTTCAGAGTCGGCAAGATCGAGAGAGGTCTCATGCATGGGATGCTTGTGCTCATCGAGCATGACCAGAATCTTTGGCATGAGACGCTTGTCTGGATCTACCGATAGCACAACCGCAACCATGCCGTTATGCAACTCGACGATGGAGCCTGGTGGGTAGATGCCAATACACTCGATGAAGCGTATGACGAGTTCCTCGTCGTAGTGAGTGCCGCGTAATTTGTAGAGAATGTCCAAGGCTTCTGCAGTAGGGCGCGCCGGCCCGTAGACCCGATCGCTCGTGATGGCGTCGTAGGTGTCGACGATGGCAATGATTCTGGCGGCCCAATCGATCTCCTCCTGGTGCTTACCGAAGGGATAGCCGGTTCCATTCAAACGCTCATGGTGGTCGCGGCAGGCGTCCTTGATAGCGGTCGACAGCTGTCCGTCATCCTTGAGCATATTGTAGCCTTCAAGCACGTGGGTCTTGATATGGGCGAACTCTTCCTGGGTCAGCTTGCCGGGCTTGTTCAAGATATCCTGATCGAGCTTCATCTTGCCCACGTCGTGCAGCATGCCGGCCAAGCCCAGCTCTTCTATTCGTGCACGCTCAAAGCCTAGGTGGCGGCCAAAAATCATGGCGACAACGCCAACGTTAAGACAGTGTTCGGCGGTGTATTCACTCTTGTGCTTGATACGCGCCAGCCAACTCAGTGCGCTGGGGTTCGAGAGGATCGAATCGGTAAAACGACTGACCGTTCGCTTCACCTCGGGTAGATTGCGATGCCAGTTCTGCTCATCCCGTAGCAGCCGATGTATCATCTGCTTGGCGTCTTTGTAATCGCCACGGGTGTATTCGAATTCCTGCTCTACCGTTCGCTTGATGGAATACATGAGGCGCGGCGACTTGAGACTTGGGGCTGTGTTTGGCGTTGTGCCAACGCTTTGCTTGGCCAGGTGTGAGAGCGCTTCTGGGCGCGAGCGAGAAGGATCGACGTATACTTTCTTGCAAAAATGTCTAAGCGTTTGAATGTCTTTCGACTCTTGAAGCAATAACCCCTCGAGTAGAAAAGGAGTCTCTAGCCAAGGTCGATCGAGGGCAGCGACATACATGCCGGGCCTAAGTCCTGCAACCGGTACGTCAATCAAGTGTTCAAGAGAGCCATTGTGCTCACGAACCTGCTGCATGGTCATTACCCTTTATTGATCGTTTGTAAGTATCGAGACAGTCAAAACCGGAATAGACCCTACTAAGAAGCGCTGTTCGCTTGATCTAAGCGGACCCTTGTGTGATGAAATGAGGGCTATCTGCCCACAGGGTGATTGCTCAAGTCAGGGTTTGTGTCTCTTTAGCTTCAATAACGACCATTCATTTAAAAAGTTGAATGCTCTCATGCGTAAGTGGCAGTAGACTCTTAAGAGTACTTGAGTAGTTGGCTACATATAAAGACAATGCGCTTTGCAAACGGCTCAAGAGCGTTGCGAATTTCGCATTGACAAAACGCCAATAATGCTGTTTTGTGTAACCAAATAGTTACAAAATGATAACCCAATGTGATGCCGTTGAGGCAGTACTCACTATCACCATAAAAAGCGCAAGGGAAAATTTATGGCATCCAACTCCTTCTCTATCCTCGCGCGCGGTCTCAGCGCCGTCGTCGCCTTCGCGGTCGTCAGTACGGCACTTCTCATGCCGTTGCAGGCAGAAGCTGCCAATCCTCGTTATGCATCCATCGTGCTGGACGTGGAGAGTGGTGAGGTATTGTCCGCATCCAACGCGGACGCCCCTCGCTATCCCGCTTCTCTTACCAAGATGATGACGCTTTATCTTTTATTCGAAGCGATGGAAGATAACACCCTGACCCTGGAAGACACCTTTACGGTCTCTTCCAATGCCGCGGCACAACCGCCTTCCAAGCTGTGGGTACGCCCGGGCGATAAAGTCAGTATCAAGGATGCCATTCTGGCGCTGGTAGTACGCTCCGCCAATGATGTGGCCGTGGTGGTGGCGGAAGGGCTGGCGGGAAGTGAGCGCGCCTTCGCCGGTCAGATGACCGACAAGGCTCATGCGCTTGGCATGACCAGTACCATCTTCCGTAATGCCTCGGGCCTGCCGGACGATCTGCAGGTCACCACCGCAAAGGATATGGCCAAGCTCTCCTTGAGTCTGATGCAGGATTTTCCGCAGTACTACGACTACTTTTCTCAGACCCGTTTTGTCTACAATGGCAAGACCCATACCGGTCACAACAATCTGTTGGATAGTTATGCAGGAGCGGATGGGTTGAAGACAGGCTACATTCGGGCATCGGGGTTCAATGTCGCTACCTCAGCGGTACGCGATGATCGACGCATCCTTACAGTGGTGATGGGGGGCTTCACAGCCAAGTCACGGGACATACATACGGCGGATTTGCTTGATCGTGGTTTCGTGCGCGCTGGCCTTTTGAATCGTCATGACTGGGTTGCCAGCGCGGACGTTTTCGATAGTGCCAATGCGATATCACGGCTAGCCACCCGTACAAGCACTGCTAGAACGCCGGCGGTAGCAAAAAGCGAGCGCGATATCAGCACCACGGCCAAGACGACCGCTGCCACAAGGGTAAAAGCGGGGAACACCGAGCAGGCTGTGGACGATCCCATTCAGCGCATGATCGCCAAGGCCGAAGGTAACTCTCTACGTCCCGTGGATGCCTGGGCAGTCCAGGTCGGTGCGTTTCGCGATCCGAACGGGGCCAAGACATTGGCGAACAAAGCCGTCAGACAACTCGATGCCTCCTTGAACAATTCCCGGGTCGCGGTAACGCCATCGGCTCAAGAGCAGGGTGTATTTCGTGCACAACTCGTCGACATGGAAGAAGGCCAGGCTCGGCGCTCCTGCGCACAACTCATTCAGCAGGGCATGGAGTGCATGGTAGTACGTGCGGACGTTGGAGGCTGAAACAGCTTTCAAGACAATTTATGAACATGATGCGTCCTTGCCGGTAACGGCAAGGACGTTTTTCAATGGTCGGGCAAGAAGGGACAATTCATGAACAGCATGTCGAAGAAAGCCCAGGGATTGAGCTATCGAATCTTCGCCATTTTTACGTGGCTGGGGCGTCACGAATTTTCGATTCTCTTGAGTCTCGTGGTGCTATTTGCCGGTATATGGGGATTCGTCGAGCTGGCGGATACGGTCATGGAAGGGGAGACACGTACGCTTGACGAGCAAATTCTGCTGGCCTTTCGTACTCCTGGCGATCTTTCCGATCCCCTGGGGCCCGGATGGATTGAAGAGCTGGGACGAGATTTCACCGCCCTTGGCGGCGTCGGAGTGCTGGTCTTTATTACTCTGATCACTTTTGGCTTCTTGCTATTGTCGCGCTACTACCGCGCCTCACTGTTTTTGCTGGCGTCGATTGGCGGTGGTCTGCTGGCAAGCACGCTACTCAAGATGCTTTTCGACCGGCCTCGGCCAGACCTGGTTTCTCATGGTTCAATCGTCTATACCGCGAGCTTCCCCAGTGGCCATTCCATGATGGCGGCAGTGACGTATCTGACTCTGGCGGCTTTACTTATCCGTATTCAGCCGCGCTTTCGCTTGAAAGCGTATCTGCTGGTAGCCGCGCTGCTGGTTACCGTGTTGGTAGGCATCAGTCGTATTTACCTGGGGGTGCACTGGCCAACGGATGTTCTTGCAGGCTGGACCGCCGGGGCAGTGTGGGCATCGCTATGCTGGTTGACCGCGCACTGGCTACAGCGTCGGGGTACTGTCGAATCGAGTGCCCAGGGGGATTTTGAATGATCTTGAAAAGATCGGTGAAGTAGCGCAAGTCACTCCTCGGGTTGATATTTATAGCCGACGCCATAAACCGAGCGAATGATCTCTCGTTCCGGCCAGGCGTCGGCAATCTTGCGGCGCAATTTCTTGATGTGACTGTCGACGGTGCGCTCCGAAACGATGCGATGATCACGATACATATGATCCATCAGCTGTTCCCGGGAGAAGATACGCCCCGGTGCACTCATCATCACCTTGAGTAGCTGAAATTCGACGGCGGTCAGTTCGATGTCCTTTCCATCCGCCAGGGCGCGCCAGCCCTCTTCGTCCAATACCAGTTGATTGGGGGCATCATCGCTGGCTGAATCCTTGCTATGAACCCGGCGCAGTACCGCCTTGACTCGGGCCACCACTTCCCGAGGGCTGAAGGGTTTGCATATATAGTCGTCGGCTCCCAGTTCCAGGCCCAGCAGACGATCGACCTCTTCGACCCGAGCAGTAAGCATGATGATTGGCAGTTGGGGCCATTCATCATGGATTCGACGGCATAGCGTCAACCCATCCGTGCCGGGCAGCATGAGATCGAGAAGTACCAGCGAGGGTAGAGCACTGTCTGGGCGATCCTGGAGCCAGGGAATGACGTCGTCGCCATGCTCGAGATGATGGGTGGTATAACCGCTGGCGGTCAGATAATCGGCGATCAGCTGGGCGATCTTGATTTCGTCCTCGATGATCAGAATGGACTCGTTCATATCTTATTCCCGTATTTAGTCGACGACAGCGCCATCGGCTCTGGTTTGATCGGCATGGGCCCGACTATCGCCCGTTCAGCCAAAGGCAGTGATAGCGTCCAGCGCACCCCGCCCAGGGATGAATGCGCGGCCTCCCAGCGGCCATTATGCGCTTGCACCAAAGCTGCCGCGATGGAAAGGCCCAATCCAGTTCCACCCCGTTGCCGGCTTCGTGACGCATCGACCCGGTAAAGACGCTCGGTCAAGCGGGGCAATTCTGCACTGTCGACGCCCGGCGCGCTATCTTCCCAGAACACCTTGGCCTGATTGTCTATCAGTGACAGAGTGACCTTCAAGCGTCCTGGCGCGTCGGTGTAAGCGCGGGTATTGGTCAACAAGTTGTTCCATAGTTGACGCAGACGCTGCGGGTCGCCGGATACGAATACTGAGTCGGGTATGTCGATTTCCAGCGCAATGCCGGCGCTCTCGAGCCAACCTCGGGCTTCTTCCAGTCGCTCCTTGAGGACGCTGGCAAGATCGATGATGACCAGCTGGACGTCCAGCGCGCCGGCATCGCTTTGTGCCAGTAATCGAAGATCGCGAATCAACCACTCGAGTTGATTCACTTCCTGAGACAGCGAATGCAAGCTGTCTTCGTTCAGGGGGCGAATGCCATCCTGCAGGGCTTCGATCTCGCCTCTAAGTACCGCCAAGGGTGTGCGCAGTTCATGAGCGATATCCGCCACCCAGCGTTGTCGCGCGGCGCGATTGGCTTCCAGTGTTGCTGCCAGGCCGTTGAAGTCCCGAGCCAGACGCGAGAGTTCGTCATGACCACGCTCGCTCAAACGCATGCTGTAGTCGCCGCCACTCAAACGACGGGTCGCCAGGGTCATGCCGCGCATACGCCGTCCCAGCCACCAGCCAAGACCGCCTGCCAGTAGTAATGAAGCCAGCACGAGAGACGCTATGATGGCGACCAGATTGCGCTGCTGACGGGACAGGAACAAGCGATCCATATCCGCCATCATCTGATGGGGCGCGCGGTAGCCCAGGGTGCCTACACGGTTTCCTTCGTAGGTGACAGGCAACCAGTTGAGCACGACCGGGTCGTCCTTGTCGCCTCGGGGCGCCAGGCCGATCACCGGTAAATTGCCTGCGTCATGCAAGACAAAATCCCGAGCATCCCCCAGGGCGCCTTCCACGCTTTGGGGGGGTTCACTGTGACCGGGCCAGAGCAGCTGCTGCACCAGATATTCCCAGGCCTGGGCATCGTCACGCAGCCACTGCCAGCTTCCATGCCTGGACCATTGCTCACCAAGGGTGTCCGCAAGCATCGTGGCCCGATTGATCTGGGTGTTTTCCAGATAGTCGATAAAGCCCTTATCGAGGCTTCGAGAGACCCCCAGGAACGCGAGGCCCGAAATCGCCACATTGACGAGCAGGATGACGGCAAAAAGCTTGACGCCCAAACGAGTAATGACCGGGCGATGAAACCCCATCAGGCTACCTCCGAAATAGAATGGCTCAGCGTATCACTGCCAGCCACTAGGCAGGGCGGCCAATTGTGCAAGCAAGACGCAAGCCGTTCTTGTCAAGACGAAATGCCGAAAGCGGGATGCTGGCTAGCAGTCAACAGAACATAAGTTGATTTTGATCAAAATAATCTGATAGCACGCTCAAGAGCCTGGTCAGAGCGTCGATATAAAGAGGCAGAGCATCTTGATTGTGTTCATGACACAACAAAATTGCCTTTTCGACGACCCCTACCGAACTTGAGGTTACTGATGAATCATCTTCTACACCGAATTTCCATGAGCAGGAAGTTTCTGCTCGTATTGGCGTTGCCATTGCTGGCCATGGCGTATTTTGCCGTGACCGGCATCGTCGAACGTCAGCGAACGACCAGTACAATGTCCGATTTGCAATCCCTGACGGCCCTTGCCCAGAAGGCCAGCAATCTGGTGCATGAACTACAGCAAGAACGCGGCATGACGGCGGGCTTTCTAGGCAGCGAAGGGCAAGACTTCCGCCAGGAACTGGGCCCGAAACGCCAGGATGCCAATACGCAAGAACAAGCCTTTCAAGAATTTCTACAGGGGCTTGATGAGGGCATGCTCGATGATGCCTTGACTGCCAAGATTGGAGCAGCGCAAACGCTATTGAAAAACACCGCGTCGATACGTCAACAGGTCGATTCGCTATCCATTCCTGCGGCCAAGGCGATTGGCCATTACACCACGACCAATAGTGCATTGATCGGTCTCGTGAGCGGTTTGAGCCATGCGACCCAGCAGGCCGCCGTGGCGCGCCGTCTCATTGCCTATAACAGTTTCCTGGAGATCAAGGAGCGGGCCGGGATCGAGCGCGCTCTATTGACCAATGCCTTTAGTCGCGATGTTTTCAGCCCGACTATATACCAGAAATTTCTTACCATACTGGGTGAGGAGGGTGCCTTCCTGAAAAGCTTTCGCGCGCTGGCCCTCGACAACATCCAAACACGCCACGATGAATTGCTCGTAGGCCCCGACGTCGAGCGGGTTGCTGATTTGCGTCAGTTGGCGCTTGAACGTGGCCTACAGGGTGGTTTTGGCGTTAATCCCCAGCAGTGGTTCGAGTGGCAGACGAACAAGATCAATCTTCTCAAGAAAGTCGAAGACATCATGGCCGAAGACGTTCTGACGACGACTGCCACCCTCTACCAGCAGGCACGCAATGCGCTGATGCAGTACCTGGTGATCGCAGCCCTGGCGGCAGGTTTTGCAATATTCCTGGCATTTGCCATCGTGCGCAGCATCTTGGTGCCGCTGAAGCGGGCACTGGAAGATATCTCTAGCCGTGGCGGTGATCTGACCCAGCGTCTCGATGTGCCGGGCAGCGACGAACTGTCCCAGCTTTATCAGGCATTCAACGAGTCCACGGAGACGACCGAGCAATTGGTGGCCAACGTCAAGCAGGGGGCGATGTCGGTGAAGGTGGCCAGCGGTGAAATTGCCATGGGCAATCAGGATCTGGCTCAGCGTACCGAAGAGCAATCCGCCTCCCTGGTGGAAACCGCTGCCAGCATGGAGCAGATTACCGCCACGGTGCATCAGACCGCGGACAACGCCCGCCAGGCCCAGACCATGTCCCATGAAGTGACCGGTCAGGCGTCTCAGGCAAGTGAGGTCGCCGGCAGGGCGCGTCAGGCGATGACCCAGATTCATGAGTCGAATCAGGAGGTCACCTCAATCATCAAGGCGATCGACGCTATCGCGTTCCAGACCAATCTGCTGGCCCTGAATGCCTCCGTGGAAGCGGCTCGGGCAGGGGAGCATGGGCGGGGCTTTGCCGTGGTGGCCTCCGAGGTACGTAATCTCGCCAGCCGCAGTGCGGAAGAGGCCAACCAGATTCGTCAATTGATTGAGAACAACGTCAACAAGATCAACGAAGGTGAGGCGCTGGTCAGCAACAGCAGCGACATTCTCGAGACCATTTCCGAGCAAATGAAAAAGATGGCGTTGTTGGTCAGCGAAATCACCACTGCCAGCACCGAACAGTCCTCGGGTATCGAGCAGATCAACCAGGCCATGTCGCAGCTTGAAGAGGTCACTCAGCAAAACGCGGCGCTGGTGGAAGAGATGGCAGCGGCGAGCAAGTCGCTGGATGAACAGTCCGAAGAGATGGCCGGCGTCATCGATCAGTTCAAGGTCAGCGCCGATGCGGCCCAGGCAGTGGCGCAACACGCCCGAGAGTTGCCTGCACCGGCGGATCGTGAACCCTGCTCGGCGTATTGATCATAGCTATAACGAAAGCAAAAACAGGATCAGCGGCGGCGACAGCAACGACAGGATGAATCCGCTGACCACCGCAATGGGCACACAGGCGATCCCTCCATGCTGCTGGATGACCGGGAGGGTGAAGTCCATCGAGGTGGCGCCGCCGTAACCGATGGCCAACGGTGCGGCACGGTGAATGACCAGCGGAATCAACAGGAATGCCAGCAGTTCCCGGGCCAGGTCATTGAAAAATGCCGCACCCCCCAGCACCGGTCCCAGCTGATCGCCAATCAGGATGCCAGACAGGGAATACCAACCGAAGCCGGCGGCCATCGCCAGGCCTTCGTTCCAACGCAAATCAAGTAGCGGCGCGGCCAGCAACCCGGCAACCAGGGAGCTGGTCGCCACCGTCATGGCAATCGCCAGGCCGTGACGATTGAGTAGAATCTGCTTCAGGCTCATGCCGGAATTGCGCAGTTGACAGCCGATCAATGCCAACAGCACGTAAAGCACCCATTCCGCCAGCTGTTCCGCCAAGTCGGCCACGGACGTCCAGCCCAGATTACCCAATACCACACCTACTATGACACCCAGAGCGACTACGCCAGCCAATGCAAGCGAACCGGCCATGGCGGCCAGCTTGCTGGTCGGGGCATCCTTGACTACCGGAGACGTACCTGCACGCAAGCGGCTGCGTCGGGATAGCCACCCCAGAGCCACTAGATTGATAGGCGTGATGATGGCAAACAGCAGAAGCGCCTGGCCACCCATCCGAGCCAACTGCTCACCCAGGTTCTCGAGCCCGGTCAGGCTGATACCCATAAGCGCCAGAATGACATAAACGGAAAGATTGACGCCGCGATTGATGAGTGCAAGAACGCGCTCGTCCCGCACTGGCACCAGGTAACCCAAAATCAGGGGCAGTAGAATCAGTAACAGACCAGCCAGCATCGAAATTTTCCAACAGCGAACAGGGCGCTCTACTTTAGCGGTTAGTGCAGCGACTCGTAAGTGAGTTTCGCTGATATCCCATCAGGATTGCTGATTACAGGCTAGCGATTGGCTGAAGTTTCAAGCGTTAGACGGCTCAGGGTTAGATGGCTCTTGCGTTCGCCCTCGCTGTGATATTCGAAGCTCAACAAAAGCCCCGGAACGTTGGAATGAAAGCCGATGAACATATGGCGATCGCGTGCTTCAGGATCCCAGGCATCGACGACGACACGAGGAAAAGTACCCGCAGGCACGGTCACCTGATCATGCTTGACGACACGGTATCTCAGCAGCCTTTCTTTACCTTTATGGTTTAAAAAGCTCAAGCGACAAGGAGCGACCTGACTGTGGGTGCAGCGCGCATCCTTGGCGGCACGCGAAAGGATGAACAGCGCCGTCTGCCTGTCCGGTAGCTTGCTCAATTCGTTGGCATTGAGCTCATAGCGGTCCCCGAAGCCCAGAAAGCGATAGCCGCTGGAATAGATCTGGGCATCGACAG
Organism: uncultured Halomonas sp.; assembly: GCF_947500835.1. Lineage (GTDB taxonomy): Bacteria > Pseudomonadota > Gammaproteobacteria > Pseudomonadales > Halomonadaceae > Modicisalibacter. The sequence goes on along the minus strand of NZ_CANMTQ010000005.1, from coordinate 33,143 downwards.
TGTCTCCCTCAAGACGAAAGCGACTGAGCTCATCCCCCTTTGCCGTGGCAATGGACGCGCTCATCTCGCTTTGCCATAAGGCTCCTTGATGGGATAAGCGATGTTGAATTCGCGCATCCGGCCAGCCCTTGATGACAAGCGAATAGGTAGCCTTGAAGGGTGCCGGCGTCGCCTGAACCTGATTCTGAGCCAACCCTGGCTGAATGGCCGCTACAGATAGAATAAAGAATACGAGTACATTGTATGCTGCCGCTTTCATCAACCTCTCCTTGACTGATTGTTCCTTGCCGTTGCTATCACGCTAGCATTTTTCACGTGAGTCTAACGCTCTCGTGCAGGACTTGCGCTTGCCCACTACGCTGCAGTGACACGCTGTGCTGTTCGTCATCCTGAAAACAGGAGACTTTAATGACTCAGGCAGTTCAATGAGCTGCTGAGCCAGGTCTAAGGAAGACGAAGAATAAAGAAGGATGCAAGACAGCATTACTGGCTACTGTCGCGTTCGATGCGAACTCGAGATGATGCAAGCAATAACGTACAGGGGCTGGAACCAGTACTGTCCTTTCACCGGAGCAGGAAAGTAGAACGCCATGCAATCACGTCGCGATTTTCTCACTACCACCCTCTGGATGGGCGCCGGCCTGACACTCGGCGCGTCTTTTTCGACGCTCGCCTCCAATGGCCAGAACGATGCTGATGCGTTGCCGCCTTCGGAAACGCTGCGTACCCGCACGATTCCCGGCCCCGACGAACAGCTCCCGGTTATCGGCGCAGGCACTTCCGGCAGTTTCGTGGCAGACATTGGCTCGGACAAGTATCAACGTCTCAAAGAAGTCATGACGATCTTCTTCGCCAGTGGCGCCAGGGTGTTCGATACGTCACCGAACTACGCCGGTGCGGATCGGATACTTGGCGCCTTGCTTGAGGAAGGCGGTTGGCGCGATCAATGCTTTCTGGCGACCAAGATCGCCGCGGACAGCCGCGAGGCGGCACAGCGACAATGGGCAGGTTCCCTGGAGGCCCTGCGCACCGATCATGTTGAACTGTTGCAGGTCCATAACCTGCGGGACTGGCAAACGCAGCTTGCCTACGCCCATGAGCTCAAGGAACAGGGCAAGACGCGCTACGTGGGCATAACCCATTACACGCCCTATGGCCTGGATGAAATGGCGCGCATTCTACGTAAGGAACCGCTGGACTTCATCCAGATCAATTATTCCATCAGTTCCCCCCAGGCCGCCCAGGAAGTGCTTCCCTTGGCTCGAGACAAGGGGGTGGCGGTCCTGATCAACCGCGCTTTCGATGACGGCGACCTCTTCTCCAGGGTTGAGGGCAAGCCTCTGCCCAGCTGGGCCGGGGAGGTCGGCGCGCAGAGCTGGGCACAGCTGTTTCTCAAATTTGCCATCAGCCATCCGGCGGTGACTGCGGTGATTCCGGCTACCAGCAAGCCCGACCATCAGCGGGACAATCTCCGGGCCGGTTATGGTCCCTTGTTGAGCGAGGCACAGCAACGCGAACTGATCACCATGGAACTCTAGGTGAATGGATTTCTTGACGCGCCTGTTCAATTTGCGCCCAGGAGAAGCCTCGCCGGTGTTGGCTGGCCTGATCCTGTTCTTTCTATTGTTCACCGGCTATTTCATGCTGCGGCCGGTACGGGAAACCATGGGCGTGGCCGGTGGCGTGGACAATCTGCAGTGGCTGTTTACCGGCACCTTCGTATCCACGCTAGTGGTACTGCCGCTGTTTGGCTGGCTGGCATCCCGGGTGGCCCGGCGACGTATCCTGCCCTACGCCTACGGCTTCTTTATCCTCAACCTGCTGCTGTTCGCGGCGTTGTTCCTGAATCAGCCGGACAATCCCTGGCTGGCGCGCGCCTTCTATATCTGGCTATCCGTGTTCAATCTGGTGGCGATTTCCCTGGCCTGGAGCGTGCTCGCGGATGTCTTTTCCACGGCCCAGGCCAAGCGCCTGTTCGGCATGATGGCAGGGGGCGCAAGTCTGGGCGGTCTGGTAGGGCCCAGCGCGGGGATCTTGCTGGTCGCGCCCCTCCAGCATAGCGGCCTGCTGGCGGTGGCGGCCCTGTTGCTGGCGGGCAGTGTCGGCGCCGCCATGTGGCTCTACCGCTGGCGTGACAGACACCCGCTGGCCCAGGACGAACGGCCCGCAGAGGAGGAACGCCATGTCAGCCTGGGGGGCAACCCCTTCGATGGCGCCGTGGAAGTGGCGCGCACCCCTTTCTTGATGGGTATTGCGCTGTTCGTGGTCCTGTTGGCCAGCGTCAGCACCTTTCTCTATTTCGAGCAGGCCGAATTGGTGGCGCAGCGCTTCCCGGACCCCGTCCAGCAGACCCAGGTATTCGGCCTGATCGATATGACGGTGCAGGCCCTGGCGATTTTCACCCAGGTCTTTCTTACTGGTCGTATCGCCCAGCGCCTGGGCATCGGCGTGCTGCTGGTGGCGGTGCCGCTGGTGATTGCCGTCGGTTTCCTATGGCTGGCCCTGGCGCCTACCTTCGCGGTATTCGTGGTGATCATGGTGGCGCGCCGGTTCGGCGAGTACGCCTTGGTGCGACCGGGTCGGGAAATGCTCTACACGGTGGTGTCGCCGCAACAGAAATTCAAAGCCAAGAACTTCATCGACACCGTCATCTACCGTGGCGGCGACGCCATCAGCGGTTGGCTCAAGCGCGGGCTGGATCTGCTTGCGGAACTGCCGGGGCTTGCCATGTTCATCGGCGCCGGCATTGCCCTGACCTGGGCCGGTACCGGCTTAGTGCTGGGTCGCGCCCAGCGGCGACGGGAAGCGCAGAGCGTCGCGGTGTACTAGACGAATATCCGCTTGAGACGTTTCATGACCCTCTGTCTCGTTGCGATGAGTCGAGAGGTTGGCCGGGGACCAACACGAATTCGCCCCCGGCCGGTTCAGGATCAGTTACGGCGATCCCCATCCCCGCGCTGCTCCATGCGCTCGGCCTTCATCTCCCGGCGCTCGGCTTTCATTTCCTGACGCTCGGATTGCATCTTGGCCCAGATGTCGCGCTGTTCTTCATCTAGCACCTCATAGAGGGCGCTGTATGTATCCGCACGGGACTGAACCCGCTGGCGGGCCATTTCGGCAGCCCTGTCCGCCGCCTCTTCAACCCTGGCCTGGTAGTCACTGCTGGTCGGGTCGCCGCTGAACAGCTGTGGGCGATCCTGGTCTTGTTTCTGCTGGCGCTGGTCACGGCGCTCCTCGCGCTTTTCGTCAAAGATATCGCGCATTGCATCGCGCTGGTCTTCGCTTAGGCCAAGGCGCATGGCCATGTGCTCAAAGCGATGATGGCTCATCTTGCCCTGGGAGCCATGCATCATGCCGGACTGCTTGCCGCGCTGACAGTCGCGCTGGGAGTGCTTGCCGTCGCCACCGCCGTTGTAGCCGCCACCGGACCAGGCCAGGGCCAGCGGGCTAACGCTCAATGTGGCGGCGATGGCCAGGGGCAGGATCAGCTTGCGTGAAGTTGGAAATTTCATGATGTTCTCCTCGTGGTTCGCTGTGGGCCAGGGCGATCGCTCTGGATTGGTTACAGCGTATCGCTTGGGATGTCAGGTGCCGTCAGGGCGATGTAAAGATTGAGTAAAGGCGGAGAATGGCGTCGACGGAGCACGCTACAATCGAAACGGGCTTCAAGCGGAGAATAATGGGTGCAGAGCCGCATCTTACTCATCGAGGACGACGACGAACTACGTAGTCTGCTGGCGCGCTATCTGAGCGGGCAAGGACTGGACGTGCGAGAGGCAGCCAATGGTTTCGACGGACTGGCGCTTGCCCAGGAAGAACTCGTCGATCTGGTGGTGCTGGACATCATGCTGCCGGATATCAACGGTCTGGAAGTACTGCGCCGCCTGCGTGGCAGAACGCGCCTGCCGGTGATCCTGCTCACGGCGCGTGGCGAGGAAACCGATCGCATCGTCGGTTTCGAGGTCGGCGCCGACGACTATATTCCCAAGCCCTGCAATCCGCGAGAGCTGGTCGCGCGCATTCAGGCCATCTTGCGACGCGTTGCCTGGGATCGGGAAACCGATATCGATGACGCCCAGACCATAGGCGATCTGCGTGTCGAACCGGATCAGCGCCGGGTCTTCCAGAACGGGCAGCCGCTGGACCTGACCGCCACGGAATACGAGATCCTTCAGGTGCTGCTGAGCCGGATTGGTTCGGTGGTGCGCAAGACCGATCTGATGCAGTGGGCCCTGGGACGGCGATTGACGCCGCATGATCGCACCCTGGACATGCACGTCAGCAATCTGCGTCGCAAGCTGGACGGTGGCAAGCTCGAGGGTGGAGAGCCGTCCCGTATCGAGACGGTGCGTGGCCTGGGCTACAGCTATCGGAGCCCGGCATGAGGCGCCGTCTGAGTTGGCCGCTGTTCTGGCGTATCTTCCTGCTGATCTGGATCGCCATGATCGCCGCCGTGTTTGCCAGCAACATGGCGCTGCACGAACTGGCGCGAAGGGAACGTGCCCAGCTCGAACAGCGCGAGGATCTCGTGGCGCTGGCTCGGCAAGCAGTCGAATTGGAAACCTCGCACCAGCGCCGTGCAGCTCGGCGGTTTCTCCACCGGCAAGGTCAGCGTTTGCAACTGCAGCTGATTCTGCTGGAAGGAGACGAAGCTGAAGGCATCAGTCCGAGGAGTCATCCGCGCAGTCGTCGAGAGGGCTATCCTCAGCGCCCGGCGGTGATCGCTGCGCCGCAAGGGTATCAGTTATTGGCCTGGCCGCGCGGTGGGCGTGGCCAAGGCTGGCTCGATCCTCGCTGGTTTCGTTCGCTTGAACTGGGCCTGACGTTTGGCTTGATTACCTTCGCCTGCTGGTGGATTGCTCGTCACATCAGCCGGCCGCTGCGCCAGGTGGAAACCACTGCTCGCGCCATTGCCGAGGGCGATACCTCGCTGCGGGTGAGCGCAACCGTCGTCGATCGGCGTGACGAGATCGGCGCCCTGGCAAGCGCCTTCAATGCCATGACGGCGCGCCTGGACACGCTGCTGACCCGCCAGCATCAGCTTTTGCGTGATGTTTCCCACGATTTGCGCACGCCCCTGGCGCGCCAGCGCGTGGCCATCGAGCTGGCCGCGGACGGCGGACAGGAACCGGAGCTGATGACGACGATCCTGCGCCAGAACGAACGCTTGGAGGCGATGACCGCGCAGCTTCTCACGCTGTACCGGGTGAGCGAGAAGGGCGGAACGATCGCGCGACAATCGCTGCGTTTCGTCAACGTGCTGGAAGAAGTGTTGGCCGGGGTGGCGGATTACGCCGCTCAGCGTGGCGTAGATTGCCAGTTGAGCGTAAAGGAGCATGCAGACGAGGCGACAATCCTCGGTGACGCCGATCTGATCCATCGCGCCCTGGATAACGTATTGCAGAACGCCTTGGATCACTCACCCTCAGGGTCCGAGATCCATATCAAGGTGACCCTGGAAGAACAACGGCTGGTCTGCGAGATTCGCGACGAAGGCCCCGGTGTGCCGGATGAGGACCTGAACAAGCTGTTCGAGCCCTTCTTCCGCTCGGATCAGGCCCGGGGCGGCAAAGGCTGGGGGCTGGGGCTCGCCATCGCCAAGGATATCCTCGCGGCTCATGGCGGGAGCGTCGAGGCAGCCAATAGCGCCTCGGGCGGGCTGACGGTCAGGCTTATCATGCCACTTCAATCTCGATATGAACTTTTCGACCGATAGCGGTGGCGATATTGACCAGCGAGTCGATGGAGAAGGAAGACACGCGGCCTCGGGTTAGGTCACTGATCCGAGGTTGAGTGACGCCGCAGCGCCTGGCAGCCTCCGCCTGTGTCCAGCCATTGTCTTGAATGATAGCGGTGATTTGCTGCATCAATTCGGCGCGAGTGCGCAGATTCGCTGCTTCCCCCGGCGTATCCGCAATGGCGTCCCACACGCTTTCAAATCGTTGCTCGGTCATTTTCTACCTCTTTTCACTAACTCAGTGAAGCGTTTCTTGGCCAGTTCAATATCCTGCTTCGGGGTTGTCTTCACGGCTTGATCCGATAGCCGGTCTTGAATATCCAGGCCACCACGCCGAGGCATAGCCCCAGGAACAGCAGGATCATGGCCAGGCTTGCGGCCACGCTGACGTCGCTGATGCCGTAGAAGCTCCAGCGAAAGCCGCTGACCAGATAGACCACCGGGTTGAACAGGGTGATGGTCTGCCAGATTGGTGGCAGCATGTTGATCGAGTAGAAGCTGCCGCCGAGAAAGGTCAGCGGTGTGATGACCAGCAGCGGCACCAGCTGCAGCTTCTCGAAGGTATCCGCCCAGATGCCGATGATGAATCCGAGCAGGCTGAAGGTCAGCGCCGTGAGCACCAGGAACAGCAGCATCCAGAAGGGGTGCTCGATGCGCAGCGGCACGAACAGATTCGCCGTGACCAGAATGATCAACCCGAGCACGATGGTCTTGGTGGCGGCGGCTCCCACGTAGCCCAGCACGATCTCGAAGTAGGAGACCGGGGCGGACAGCAGCTCGTAGATCGTGCCGGAGAATCGAGGAAAAAAGATCGAAAACGAGGCGTTGGACACGCTCTGGGTCAGCAGCATCAGCATGATCAGCCCCGGCACGATGAAGGCGCCGTAACTGACCCCTTCGACTTCGGTGATGCGTGAACCAATGGCGGCGCCGAAGACCACGAAGTAAAGCGACGTGGAAATGACTGGCGACACCACGCTCTGAAGCAGGGTGCGCTTGGCCCGGGCCATCTCGAAACGATAAATGGCGGCAACGGCTTGAAGGTTCATGGGCGCTTCCTTACCAGGCTGACGAAAATTTCTTCCAGGGTGCTCTGATGGGTACGCAGATCCTTGAAATTGATACCCGCCGCGTTGAGTTCGCCGAGCAGACCCGGAATGCCGGTACGATCCTGTTGAGAGTCGTAGGTATAAACCAGTTCATGACCGTCCGCGGCGAGTTCCAGGTCGTGGCCGTTCAGATTGCCCGGAATGGTCTCCAAGGGTTCCTGTAATTGCAGCGTCAGCTGCTTGCGTCCCAGCTGCTGCATCAAGGCGGCTTTCTCTTCTACCAGGATGATTTCACCGTTGCTGATCACGCCGATGCGATCCGCCATTTCCTCGGCTTCCTCGATGTAGTGGGTGGTGAGGATGATGGTCACGCCGCTTTCGCGCAGCTTGCGAACCACCTCCCACATGTCCCGGCGCAGCTCCACGTCCACGCCGGCGGTGGGTTCGTCGAGAAACAGAATCTGTGGCTCATGAGAGAGCGCCTTGGCGATCAATACCCGGCGCTTCATGCCCCCGGAAAGCGTGATCAGCTTGTTGTTGCGCTTGTCCCACAAGGCCAGGTCCTTGAGCACCTTTTCGATGTGCTCCGGACTCGCCGCCTTGCCGAACAGGCCACGGCTGAAGCTCACCGTGTTCCAGACGGTTTCAAAGGCATCCGTGGTCAGCTCCTGGGGCACCAGGCCGATCTGGGAGCGGGCCTTGCGATACTCCTTGACGATATCAAAACCATTCGCCAGCACCGTGCCCTCGCTCGGGTTGACCAGCCCGCAGATGATGCTGATCAGGGTCGTCTTCCCGGCGCCGTTGGGGCCGAGCAGGGCGAAAATCTCGCCGCGCTGGATATCGAGATCAATCTGCTTGAGGGCATTGAAGCCCGAGGCGTAAGTCTTGGACAATTGCGAGACGCTAATGACCGATGACATGCAGTGTCCTTGTCGAAAAAGGATAGTGATCGTCCAGGGTATTTACCGGAAACGTTCAACTGGGTGAATGGCTGGATGAACGAGACGTTTGGTCTTTCGTTGCAACCGGCTCCGGCGCGTCGTTCAGGAAACCACCGGATTGGCGGCGCCACAGTCGCGCATAAAGGCCGTTTTCGCGCAGCAGCTCGTCATGAGTGCCAGCCTCGACGACACGGCCATGTTCCATCACCACCAGACGATCGAGCATGGCGATGGTGGACAGCCGGTGGGCGATGGCGATGACGGTCTTGCCTTGCATCAGGGTGTAGAGCTGTTCCTGGATCGCCGCCTCGACCTCGGAATCCAATGCCGAGGTGGCCTCATCGAGAATCAAAATCGGCGCATCCTTGAGCAATGTGCGGGCAATGGCGATGCGCTGGCGCTGACCGCCAGAGAGCTTGACGCCGCGCTCGCCCACATGGGCATCATAGCCGGTGCGTCCTTGAGGGTCGGAGAGCGCACCGATGAACTCGTGGGCATGGGCACGACGGGCGGCATCGATGATCTCGGCTTCCGAGGCCTCCGGGCGACCGTAGCTGATATTGTCTCGCACCGAGCGGTGCAGCAACGAGGTGTCCTGGGTCACCATGCCGATGTGACGACGCAGCGATTCCTGGGTTACCTGGCTGATGTCCTGGCCATCGATCAAAATGCGGCCGCTTTCAAGCTCGTAAAAACGCAGCAGCAGATTGACCAGAGTCGATTTGCCCGCGCCGGAATGCCCAATGAGCCCGATCTTTTCTCCGGGCTTGATGGTCAGCGACAGGTTCTCGATAACCCGCTGGGACTGTCGATCCGTCAGCGCCTCGCCATAGTGAAAATCGACCTGCTCGAAGCGTATCTCGCTGTGAGTCGTGGTGAGCGCGGCGGCATTCGGAGCATCTGCAATGGCGACGGGCTGAGAGAGGGTGTTGATGCCATCCTGTACGGTGCCGATGTTTTCGAACAGATTGGCGATCTCCCATAGGATCCAGTCCGACATGCCGCGCAGGCGCATCACGAGACCAATGGCCAGGGCAATCGCGCCCAGGGAAATCAGCTCCTGATGCCAGGTGATGATGGCAATCGCACCGACGGCGACCAGCAGCAACGAGTTGAGGGTCTGCAGCACCACGGTGAGCTGGGTGACCAGGCGCATCTGCCGGTGCACCGTGCCCATGAATCCCTGCATCGCGCCCTGGGCGTAGACCTGCTCCCGGCGGGTATGGGCGAACAGCTTGATGGTCTGGATATTGGTGTAGCTGTCCACGACTCGGCCGGTCATCTCCGCCCGGGCATCCGCCTGAGCCATGGACACCTTGCGCAGCCGCGGCACGAAATAGACCATGATGGCGATGTAGCCTGCCAACCAGAGCACCAAAGGGAGAGTCAGCCAGAGATCGCTGCTGCCCATCAGCCATAGGGCGCCGAGAAAATAGACGATGATGTAGACGAATACATCCATCAGCTTCATCACCGTCTCGCGTACCGCCAGCGCCGTCTGCATGATCTTCTGCGACACCCGGCCGGCAAATTCATCCTGAAAGAAAGGCAGGCTTTGATCCAGCACGTAGCGATGCGCGAGCCAGCGCACCAGCATGGGATAGTTGCCGAAAATCCCTTGATGGGACACCAGCGAGCTTGCGAGCACCAGCAGCGGAAAGACCAACAGAATCAGCGCTGCCATGCCGGCGAGCTGCCAGCCGTAGTCCGCATAGAAGTTTTCTCGGGAGGCGTTGCTCAGCCAATCCACTAGATCGCCCATGTAGGCAAAGAACATCACCTCCACGCTCGAAACCGCCGCTGTCAGCAGCGACATCAGGATCAACAGTGGCAGTACCGGCCGGGAATAGTGATAAAGAAACGCAAGCAACCCCTTGGGCGGTGTCCGAGGCTGAGCCTGAGGGTAGGGATCGACCAGCTTTTCAAAAAAGCGAAACATGGCAACCTGTAGCGGCGTGATGAAGCGAAAAGAGCGCCATGGCAGAAATTGCCATGGCGTGGGGATGATACTACGTAAGCACTGAATGGTTTTTTGCGCGACTCAATGACTGACCGCGAATAGGCTACTCGAGTTCGACGCTTCCATCGAAATCGATTTTCAGATTGAGATCGCCGATCTCCAGCGTCATGTGAGCAGGCAGAGTCTCGTCGCCTTTCAAGCGACCTTCCTCGATAGCCTTGTTGACCGCCTGCTCGATCTCCCGCTGGGAGCCGACGCCGACTTTCTTCAGGAACTTGCGAATGCTCAGGTTGAAGGTTTCCTCATTCATGATGACATCCTTGACGATATTGGCGTGAGTGATCGTAATAGCCTAACGCTGGACGCAGCACTTGTCTGCGTCGATATTGCTTTTAACGATCTCTTTGACTTGGCGAAGCAAACTTCATGCAAATTGAACCTGCGGCCATTGAGGATGCCCGAGCGATTGCCGATATTCATGTAGAAGCTTGGCGCACGGCTTATCGATCCATCGTCTCCAACGACTATCTGGACACTCTTTCGGTTGACGAAAAAGCGTCGGTATGGCGTGAAGCGATCACACGGGGAGTCCCGCAGCTACTGGTTGCTCGTGTTGAAAACGCGATCGTCGGCTGGATTGCATCTGGTGCGTGCCGCGATGAAGGCGCAAAAGATGATGAGGGTGAAATCTGGGCTCTCTATGTCAAACCAGCCTGCTGGTCCAAGGGCGTGGGGCGTCAGCTGTGGTGCCAGGCTCGAGAATATCTGATAGCGCAAGGATGCAAGACAGTAAGACTCTGGGTGCTGGCGGATAATGCGCAGGCCATTGGCTTCTATCAGGCCATGGGGTTTGCCTGTCAATCGAAAACGCCGCAAGAGTTCTTTCTCAATGGGCAGTCGCTATGGGAGCTATGTTATGCCCGAACGCTCATCGATGATTGAACACTCAGGGCGCAACACGCTCCGATAGTGCAAGTCGCACGCCCAACGCCATCAGCACGGTCCCCAGCACTCGATCAAGCCACTTGCCCAGTCGCGGGCTAGTACGAAAGAAGTGAGTCGTGCGTGCCGCCAGCAATACGATCGAACACTCGATGATCACGGCGACAATATTGACCGCAAGCCCCAACAGAATGAGTTGAAGCGCCACCGGACCAGCATCGACACGGACGAACTGCGGCAGAAACGCCATGAAGAAGATGGCGACCTTGGGATTGAGTACATCGATCATGACCCCTTGCTTGTAGGCGCTCCAGGCGGTGACGTGCTTTTTATCCGCCGCTGCGGCATCGAAGCTTGCTCCGCTAGAACGCAGTGCCTGAATGCCGAGATAGATCAAATAGGCGGCACCGATATATTTTACGATCGTAAAGGCCACGGCAGAGGTCATCAGGATTGCCGAGATGCCTGCGGCGGCGGCCACCACATGCACGAAGGCCCCGGAGCATACGCCCAAGGATGAAGCAATGCCGATCCTGCGGCCATTGGCGATGGTGCGCGATAAGATGTAGATCAGATCCGGCCCTGGCGAGATATTGAGCACGATCGCCGCGCCGAGAAATAAAGACCAGTAGGTCAAGTCGATCATTCTTGTTCTCCATTTACCTGCTCTATTCGCCAGAGCGGCGCGGCCTGTTGCTGCAACCAGGTTGCGAAGCGCTGAATTTGCGGAGCTTCGTCAAGTGGCGTGGCGCTGATCATCACGTATTCGATGCCTGTTTCGTGCATGCCGCAGGGTGCAATCAATCGATTTTCCTGCAAATCATCATAGACCAAGGGCAATGAACCGATTGCCGTACCGAGCTGGTCGATAGCGGCCTGCAACGTAAAGAAAAAGTGATCGTAGTGCTGTTCGTCGACGGCCTTGTAGGCGGTACCGCTTGCTTGGCGCCACTGTGCCCATGCGTTTGGACGAGTGCGGCTATGTAACCAGCGGGCGCGGGACAAATCGCGGCCCAGTACACCGCTCCAACATTGGGGGTGGCAGACCGGGCCGGCATACTCGGGGCAGAGTGTAACGACATGCAGGTCGTTGGGCCTGGGAAAGTCCAAACGGCGAATTGCCAGGTCACAATTCAAGTCACGCAAATCGATTGGACCCTCTGCAGTATGCAAATCGACGTGAAGCTCCGGGTCCTCACGACGTAGTTCACCAAGGCGAGGCATCAGCCAGCGCATGGCGAGAGTTGGCTCGCAAGAGACGGTCAGTGTCGGTGAAACCACGCTTTGCCGATGCATGTTTTCGAGTGCAGCCTCTAATTCCAGAAAAGCCTTGTCAGTGCCTTTCAGCAGGTGTTGCCCAGCCAATGTGAGACTGACATGACGCGCATGGCGTTTGAAGAGTTTGACAGCCAGGCGCTGCTCGAGCTGAGCAATGGCACGACTCACCGCACCGTGAGTGACATGGAGCTCTTCGGCGGCACGAGTGAAATTGCCAAGACGTGCCGCCGCTTCGAAAGCAGGCAGCCCGGATAATGGAGGCAGAGGGCGTTTCATCGGTGAGGAATACTCACAGTCATGGTGAAGAGGTTTCGATTCTTTCTTCGACGGCTCCCAAGGACAATTCGATGACGCGTTCAGATTGCCTTGTAAAGGAGTCACCTTAATATGCAAGCACTTTCAATGGAACTTGTAGCCGTCGCGACTATCACCTTGCTGGCCGTCATCAGCCCCGGCCCCGATTTTGCATTTATCCTGCGCACATGTTTGAAGAGTGATCAACGTGCGGGGTATTGGGCGGCCCTGGGGATCGGTGTGGGTGTCTCCACTCATATTGCCTATACCTTGCTCGGGTTTGGCCTGCTGATGGCACACCATGCCTGGCTGGTGGAGGTAATTCGCTATTTGGGGGCAATGTATCTGATCTGGCTGGGCCTGAGCGCCTGGTGGCCTGCAAGAAAGCCGCATTCACCGGAGATTACCGACCCTTCAACCGTGAACGCGAATAATGGCTGGCTACCTTTCTGGCAAGGCATTCTGTGTAACCTCCTCAATCCCAAGGCGATGCTGTTTATCGTTGCGTTGTTCAGCCAGGTTGTCTCGTCGACCACGGCCTGGTCGATTCAGCTCGGCTATGGGGTGTTCATTGCCTTCGCGCATATCTGTTGGTTTGCTTTGCTAGTAAGGTTCATGGCATCGCCAGTGTTTCAGCAAAAACTTCGTTTGTTCGGCGGCTGGCTGGACAAGCTGGTAGGAGGCTGCCTGATGGCCTTGGGTATCCGTATGGCAACGAGTGGATAGTCAGACAATGTTATTTTATCGGTTTTCGCGAGTATGCCACAGGCGCAGCACGTAGATGGCCGTATCTTGAATCTCGTAGCGCATCTCGTAATGACCTACGAAGATACGGCGTACATCGCGCGGCTCGAACTCTTCAAGTTTATCGCCAATGCGAGGATGTTGGAGAAGTCGGGTGGGCGCAGCCGTCAGCGATTGTACTGTACGCGCAGCGGCTGGCTGATTGACTGGTGCTAGGAAGTCGTAAAGGCGGGTCAGGTCGGATAATGCTTTGCTGGTCCATAGCAAGTTCACTTGTGCGGCGCCGGCAGGGGGCTATCCATGCTGAGACTATCGGCCCAGTCCTGTACGGCTTGATGGTCGATGACATGGCCATCGTCAACATCGGCCAAGGCTTCGAGTGTCAGGCGCTGGCGCTCTTCTTCTTGTTCGATCCAGGCTGCCAAGGCTTGCTTGACGATCCAGCCGCGCGGACGCTCTAGCCGGGTAGCCAACTGATCGATTTTCTCCGCCAGCGGCAATGGCACATGGGCAGTGAGCACTTTGGTTTTCATTAAAGGACTCCTATTGGTCAAATCCAATCATAGTGATTGGATTTGATTGCGTCGAGAGAAAGAGTGTGAAATTGAAAAGGAGGCTGTGGCCGATGCAACAGGACAAGAACGTCAACTTTATCGATGAAAGCGAGGCGGCTGCATTGCTTACCAGCCTGCCCGATCCCTTTGCGGTTCTATTCGAGCGGGGCGACGTTTCCGTCGAGCTGTTTTCCCCACGAGGCGTCGATACGCAAACACCTCACGCTCAGGACGAGATCTATATCATTTCCTCGGGCCACGGCACTTTTCATCTTGAAGATGAGCTGTTCGATTTCGAGCAAGGCGACTTCTTCTTCGTGCCCGCGGGAGCAGAGCACCGCTTCACCGAGTTTTCAGACGATTTCAGAACCTGGGTGATTTTCTTTGGGCCTGTATTGGCAAGACATTCTCAATCCTAGCGACTGATTTCACACCACCAGATAACCGATCTTCTGCGCGATTCGCTCGATGACGCTGGTGAGTGCTACGTCCTGCAGTTGACGATGGAAGAGCGGGCGGGTTGCGATGGCTGAGGCTCCCCGTTCGAACAGGGCGATGGCGGGTCGACCAGGATACATCGAGGAGGTATAGAGAATTCCGTCCGTGTCAGGGTAGGCGTCGTAGAGCCGTTGTGCCCAGCGTCGAGCCAAGGCGCGATCGCAACCTCCGATGGTAGAGGCACGAAGCTTGGTGGCGAAAGCGCCGGTCAGGTCCAGAAGGGTCACGTCGGCTTCCAGGGCGAAACAGCACAACACCGGAGTTCGGGATCGAGTATCGATGACTCGCGCTGTCTGAAAGACTTCCGCAAGACAGGTAGGAATGGCCTCTGCTCCGGTCGCCAAGTACATGATGCCCCGCGACTGTTCATAGGCCCCACCGTCGCCATCGGGTAAGTGGTGATCGAAGCGCGAGGCGGTAGGACCAAAATAGCGAAAGCTGTCCCAGTTGGTGGGGTATTCGCCCCCGGCGAAGAAGAGTCGATATACCTGCTCGCCCTTTTCCAGAGTGACGTTTACCGGAAGTAGGGTGCGCAATGCTTCCAACGACAACGGTTCGTCGGTCTTGATCATCTACAGCTCGCGGGCCATTCGTATCACCGGTTCCGGGGAATGCCCGGCCAGCAACCAGTCGCGTGGGCTGAGTATGGCGTCCAGCAGATCCGATTCGAGATCCGCGTGTGGCGTGAGAAAGAAGCGCTCCACGGCGAGAGGATGAGCGCTGACACTGAGGGCGTTCAATACCGGCTCGAGATTGGGCAGGGTGGCCGATTCGCCGAACTGCCAGCGAGGATAAACGCGCCGATTGGCGGAGGTCAGCGCATAGAGCGAGCCTTCGTCGGTACGTTGCCGAATGCGGCTGGTCGTGACCTCCAGTAATGTAGCGACCTCGCTTTGGCGATAAGCGCGCTTGACCAGTTGGGCATACTGCGCAACCGCTGAGCGCAGATTGTACTGCGATGCCATGCGATTCGACTCACCAACTCCCTCGGCGCCTCCTGCCATGAGAAGGCGTTCCTCATTTACTGACAAGGCATTGGTCGGGTTGGCCTGTTCATATACCGGGTGTTCGCGAAGAAACTCGGCCGCACTCGCCGCAAGGCTCTCGATATCGGGAATACCTGCCTTTTCCAGCACGTGCATATCGTCCCGGGAGATCATGGCATTCACCTCACAACTTGCTTTGGCTTAAAAAGATAGAAACCGTTAATGATGTCACTATAACGCTGTTCGTGGCATCTCACCATTCAGTTTTTTTGAGTCGCTATGGCGAAGAGCTATCTCCCAAGAGTCGCGCGCTCCTGGCGCTGACGGACTGCGCCACGAACTCCATCAGTGCGCGTATTCGTGCTACCCGGCGCAGGTCCGAGTGAGTCAGCAACCATAGGTCGGTGGCCAGCTCCAGAATCGGCTCGCCGACTCGGACCAGTCGTTCATCGTCATCGCAGAGATAACAGGGCAGCACCGCTCGACCGATACCGTCGCGAACGGCCGCCAGCATTCCTAGTAACGTATCAACGCGATAGTGACAATGTTTATCGTGCCCTTGCTGAGTCATCCAGATTTCCAGTGCCCGATACGCCATGCGCTCATCCGGACCGACCCAATTCACGGCGTCTGAGTCTTGAATGCTTGCCCTGTAGACTGCTTGGGCAATGGTTCCGATCCTACGTCCAACCAGGCTCTCAGGGGGGGCAAGTGAAGGTCGGATAGCGATATCTGCCTCACGCTTTGTCAAGCTGAAAAGCTGATTGGAAACCGCGACTTCCAACTCTATCTCGGGATGAGACCGTCGAAACTCCGCGAATATCGGCGATAGCAGTCCTAGCAGAAGTGTATCCGTTGTCGTGACACGCACATTCCCCAAGGGACGCAGGTCTTGGCCTGCAATTCGGCGTTCGACGGCCAGTACCTCGGCCTCGACGCGCTGTGCCGCCGCCGCGATGTCGTCGCCAGCGGGTGTCGGGATGTACCCGCTGCGCGCCCGTTCGAATAGCTGGGCGCCCAGTCGGCGTTCGATATCCGCAAGGCGGCGGAAGACCGTGGCATGACTCACCGCCAGGCGGCGTGCCGCACCCGAGAGAGTGCCTTCCCGGGCGATCGCCAGAACGATCCTTAGATCGTCCCATAGAAGGTTGTTTTCATTCATGCAAAGTCGGTTTTCATAAATAGGGAATGTTCGTTCTTTTTTGCAAGCTCCATAGTGTCGTGACTCTTAATCGAACTCACAAGAGGAACCGGTCATGCACGCACTGATCGTTCACTGTCATCCCGAACCCCAATCCTTTAACGGCGCTCTCACGAATGTGGCAACAGAAACCTTGCAACGGCTTGGATATACCGTAGAAGTATCCGACCTTTATGCTGAAGGATTTGATCCCGCGGAAGGCCCAACGCATTATAAGGACCGCGCGAACCCGGAGGTTTTTACGGCTCTGACCGAGCAACGCCATGCCAGCGAATTTAGGAGCTTGCCTACCGATGTGTGCCGCGAAATCGAACGGCTGGAGCGAGCGGATCTGGTCGTCTTCCAATTCCCGCTGTGGTGGCACGCCCAACCGGCCATGCTCAAGGGGTGGATGGATCGTGTGTTCGTATATGGCGGGTTATATACCGGAACGTACCGCTATGATCGCGGGCATTTTCGTGGCCTGCGCGCGATCTGTTGCGTGACCACTGGAGGGCCAGCGGCGACGTTTGCCCATAATGGGCGCGGTGGCGATATCAACCTGCTCCTATGGCCCATGCACTATTCGCTCTATTACATGGGCTATGACGTACTGCCGCCGTTCCTAGCCCATGGCATCCAGGGCGGTGGCCCGGTCTACCAGGCCCGGGACACCTTCAAAGCGCAGCTCGAGACTTACAAAGCGGGTTGGGCCCGGCGATTGGAAACACTCGCAGAGAACACCCCGATCCCATTCACCGGTTGGAACGACTGGGATGAGCGCGGTGTCCTCAAGCCAGGCGTAGAGGGATATGACTATTTCATTCGCGCGCATCCCTGACGCCACTGATCACTCACTGCGCCGCTTGATCTGATCCCGCAGCAAGGCTGGGACTATCTATTGCCATTCAAAAGAGCAATGACACTGGAAACGACTTCACCGAGGTTTTGCTCTGTTAGCTGTCCGGCGATTGCTTTGAATAGCGATTCATTGGCAGTAAACAGCTTGCCTGGCCGTGCGTAACTTACCCTCTGCAATGATCCTGAATAGAAGTCCGGTTCATTGACCTCAATGGATAGTGGGTCCGAGTACGGATTGCTTGTGATCTGTACACATACCCAATCACTGCGATCCGCAGCAGCGACAATCAATGCGGGACGCAGCTTGGAGGCGGAAAGGTCGGAAAAGGCACGAGAACGATGCTGCCTACTGCAGGTGTGACCATGCCTCGTCTTCCTCCGCTCTGGACCAATCCATCAAGCTCTGCTCTGAGAGCAGCGGCGTCTCCAGGACGTCTACTGGCGGTTCATCCAGGATCATGACGAGTGCGCGATGAGCGCCTTTCAACTCGACCTGCTCGGTGAGTCGAATGTCACCGGTTTCGTCCACTATGGCTTCAACGGTACGTATCATCGAAAACCTCTGGCATGTCTTGATCATGTTTGATGATTATGTCGGTTTAAGCCACAAATGTCTTGATCCCTAAAGTTTCAGAGAGACAAGGGTTACCGTGAGGGATCAGTCGTTAACGACGCCGCTTGATCTGATCGCGTAGCGAGGTCGGCACCTGGTGGATGATCAATTGATCCCGGGCCTCGTCGTATTCCACCTGGGAACCCAGCAGGTGGCTCTCGAAGCTGACCGAGAGGCCGTTGGCGCGGCCGGTCAGGCGGCGAAACTGGTGCAGGGTGCGCTTGTCCGGCGGGATCTCGGCGCCGAGGCCGTAGTCCTGGTTGCGAATGTAGTCGTAGAAGGCCTTGGGCTTCTGGTCGTCGACCAGCTCGGAAAGCTCATCCAGGGTGATCGGCAGACCCGTGCGTGCCTGATTGTTGGCGTAGTCGATCAGGGTGTCGGTCTTCTCCCGCGCCTGTTCCTCGGCGAAGTCCTCGCTTTCGACATAATCGCTGAAGGCCTTGAGCAGGGTGCGGGTCTCGCTGGGGGCATCGACGCCTTCCTCGCAGCCGATGAAGTCGCGGAAGTAGTCGGCGATGCGCTTGCCGCCCCTGCCCTTGATAAAAGAGATGTACTGACGCGACGGTTCGGTGCCGCGCCAGTCGGTCAGGTCGATGCGAGCCGCCAGGTGCAACTGGCCGAGATCGAGCTGGCGGACGGATGTTAGCTCCAGCGAGTCAGTCACGCTCACACCCTCGCTGTGATGCAGCAGGGCGATGGCTAGATAGTCGCTGTCACCATGAGAATAGTGCGCGAATAGCACGTGCCCACCTACCGAGAGATTGTTGCCCTCCATCAGCGTCTTCAGGTGCTCCGCGGCCTGGCGGGTGAAGGCGACAAAATCTTCCTCGCCTTCCAGGTACTGGCCCAACCAGTTGCTGAACGGATAGGTGACGCGATCCGCATTGAAAAAGCCCCAGGCCTTTTGTTTGGCGTTGTAGCTGTCGTTCAACTCGTCCAGCAGGGTTTCCATGGCCGAAGAGTTGGGCAAGGCGCTGTCCCTGGCGTGCAGAGTGGCGGGCTGGCCATCAGGCTGTTTGTCGATGAGATGAACGATGCTGCGCTTTATAGGCATAAATAGTCGCTAAAAATGATGAGTCAGTAACCGGCCTGAGGGTCGACGGTATCAAGAGGATCGCCATTCTCCATGGCCTTGATCAATTCGGCTACCTGATCCGCAGCATCTCGTACCGGCGTGGGCCCGGCCATATGCGGGGTAATGCGTACCCTTGGGTGGGACCAGAGTGGGTTGTCGGCGGGAAGCGGCTCTGCATCGAAGGCATCTAGCAGGGCGCCGCGTAAGCGACCGGGCTGTGATCCCCCACCCAAGGCGTCAAGCAGTGCGGATTCGTCGATCAGCGCACCGCGACCGGGATTGATCAGGCTGGCGCCTTCGGGCAGCTGTGAAAGCGTGTCCGCATTGATGATCCCGCGAGTGCTGGCGGTATTGGGTAGCAGGGTGACCAGGGTGTGTACCTTGCCCAGCAGCTGCGAAAGGCCGTCATCTCCATGATGACAGGTCACAGCCTCCAGAGACTTGGGCGTACGGCTCCAGCCGTGAACCGGAAAGCCATCCGCGGCCAGGGCCTGGGCCACATGAGCGCCAATTGCGCCGAGCCCCAATACGCCCACCGGCCAGTCCGCCTTGTCGATCAACGGGTATTCCTGCCAGTGAGCGTCGATCTGCTGGGCGAAATAGCGATCAAAACCCCGCTGAAAATAGAGCACGCCGAAACGCACATAATCCGCGATCAACGGCCCCATGCCCGCATCGCGTAGTTTGACGATGGGCACATCTTTCGGCAGGGCGGGGCTGTTCAGCAGCGCATCGACACCGGCACCCAGATTGACGATGCCCTTCAACTGCGTTTGTTTTTCGAGTAGTTCAGCGGGGGGCTTCCATGCAGCCAGATAGTCCGCCGGTGTATCGCCGTCGGCTTGGCTGGTGACGATTTCGGCGTTCGGCAAGCGCTTGGACAGCGCCTCGCGCCAGGTGTCGGCGTCATCAATATGCACCAGTACGCGCATGTGTTTTCCTCGTTCCATGAAATTGGTTTGAGGATACGCTAGGCGGGAAGCGTCATTGGATGCAAGGACGACGAGGTGTTGAATCTGTCTTAACGAAAATGGCTGCCAAGTTGGCAGCCATTTTGGACCTTCAAAAAGCGGCAATCATGCTGCCACAGGCGCGCTCATCTCGCTCATCTCGATCGTCTCCTCGGTTGTCGCTGATTCGTCTTGCGCCGGTTCATGGTCATTGCTTGTTTCATCGATCTGGAAGGTGGCGACCAGTTTCTTGAGATGCCCAGCCTGGTCTTCCAAGGACGCAGCAGCGGCGCTGGACTCCTGTACCAGGGTGGCATTCTGCTGAGTCACGGAGTCCATTTGAGACACCGCCGTATTGATCTGCTCGATGCCACCGATTTGTTCATTGGTGGCGACGGCGACGTCGTTCATCAGTCTGGCCAGCTGTTGAATGGAGGTCTCGGTATCGCCGATGGTACGGCCACTGCGCTCGGCCTGTTCGGCGGAGGCGGTGATCTTGTCGCGCATCTCGTCGAGCAGGGCGCGAATCTCGCTGGCGGACGAAGCGCTGCGCCCGGCAAGATTGCGCACTTCAGAGGCGACCACGGCAAAACCCCGCCCCTGTTCCCCGGCCCGAGCTGCTTCCACGGAGGCGTTGAGGGCCAGGATGTTGGTCTGAAAAGCGATGGAGTCGATCGTTTCGATGATCGTGTTCATCTTGCTGGAACCGGCAGCGACTTCCTGCATCAAGGCAATGCTGCGCTGAACGTCGGCGTTGCCGCTTTGGGCGCTCTGAGAGGCGGCGGAGGCAAGCTTGTCGGCTTCCTTGGTGGCATCGGTATTCTGACGCACCGTGGCGGTCATTTCTTCCATGCTGGAAGCGGTTTGCTGTAGTGCAGCCGCCTGTTGCTCGGTACGGGCGGATAACTCCTGGCTGCCCAGAGATATCTCATTGGCGCCCAGATAGACGCTTTCGCTGGAACCGCGCAGGGACGCGACCAAAGTGGCCAGCGAATGGCTCATTTCTTTCATGGCGACGAGCAGCTTGGCGGCTTCGTCCTTGCCGGTAACGGTGATCTCCTGGCGCAAATCGCCTTTAGCGACTTGCTGCGCAACATCAAGGGCGCGACGAAGCGGCACGGTGATGCTGCGGGTGATGGTGAATGCCAGGGTTACGGCGAGAGCCAGAGCAATGGCGGCAAACACGACCAGAATGATGATGTCGGTACGATAGTGATCATTCATGGTGTGTGCTGCGTCAATCATGCGCGCTTCGGCGACACTGCTGATGGAATCGGCCAATTCCGCCAGGCGATAGACTTCCTGCTTGTACTGACCGAACGCTTGATTGGCCTGGATCGTTTCGGTGATTTCGCCGCTGCGTATTCGCTTGTAAATAGCGATAAAGCCTGCGGCATAATCATCCAGCGCGCCACTTGCCTGGGCATACAGACCGCGCAGTTCCGCGCTCGAGGTCAGCGCTTCCCCGGCGCTGAACGTCTCGACCAGCTGGGTGCGTGTTTCATCCCATTTCTCGCGGTAGGAGAGCACCTTGTCGGCGTTATCGATATTGATGAAGGTATCTTTTTCGTAGCGGCGTGCCTGCAGGGCCAGGCGCTGTATCGATGAGGCGTTCAAGGCGATGGCAGTATCGATGTCCAGTGCCTTGTCAGCGGTATTTTTCATATCGTGAAGGCCATACAGGCCGACACCGACGATAGACAGGAGCAAAAGTGACAGGGCGGCAAAAGCGACCCCCAGGCGTGTACCGATTCGGAGATTATTGAGCATTGTCTTATCTTCGTGGCTAATTTGGGGTTGTTGTTTACTAATTTTACATCGGCGGGGTGGCTGAACCCTTGAGCATTAATTTTCGGCTTCAAGAATCGCTTTTGACGACGTGCGCTTGGCGAATGCTAGTATCGATCCATGAACACTGATAAATAGTGGAACCTATTCAGACGATGGGTGCGCGTGACGATAGTTACACTAGACGATATAGCAAATGATCCTGATGACGCCCGGGCATTATCTGTCGGTAAACGGATAACCGGTTTTGTGATTTTCTGATGGAACGAGATCGATGAGTCAGGTTGTCCTGCCATTTACACGTGAAGAATATGCTCAGCGCTTGTTGAAGGTGCGTACAGCGATGGCCACTCGTGGCATCGACGTGCTGATCGTCAGCGACCCTTCCAATATGGCCTGGCTGACCGGCTACGATGGCTGGTCCTTCTATGTGCATCAGTGCGTGCTGTTGGGTCTGTCAGGAGAGCCGGTCTGGTACGGCCGCCGTCAGGATAGCAACGGCGCTCTGCGTACCTGCTGGATCGATCCCGAGAACATTACCTACTATCCGGATTACTACGTGCAGAATCCGGACATGCATCCCATGGAGTACCTGGCCCAGTCGATCATGCCGGATCGCGGCTGGCATCTTGGCGTGGTCGGGGTGGAGATGGACAACTACTACTTCTCCGCCAAGGCCTATCAGAGCCTGGTGCGGGAGCTGCCCCATGCCCGGTTTCAGGATGCCAATGCGTTGGTCAACTGGTGTCGCGCCATCAAGTCGCCTCAGGAAATCGAGTACATGCGGGTGGCGGCCAGGATCGTGGAAGGCATGCACTCGCGCATCCTGGAAATGATCGAGCCCGGTCTTGCCAAGAGCAAACTGGTCTCAGAAATTTATCGGGTGGGCATCGAAGGCTGGACGGCGCCGGACGGCGTGGTGCACGGTGGCGACTACCCGGCCATCGTGCCGCTGCTCCCTACCGGTGCCGATGCCGCCGCACCCCATCTGACCTGGGACGATACGCCGTTCCGCGAAGGCGAGGGCACCTTCTTCGAGATCGCCGGCTGTTACAAGCGCTATCACGCGCCCTTGTCACGGACCATCTTTCTCGGCAAACCGCCCCTGGAGTTCGTGCGGGGGGAATCGGCGCTGCTCGAAGGCATCGAGAACGGCCTGGCGGTGGCCAAGCCCGGCAATCGCTGTGCGGATATCGCCATGGCGCTGGGCATGGCCATGGACAAGTACGGCTTCGACCGGGGCGGTGCGCGCTGCGGCTATCCCATCGGCATCAGCTATCCACCGGACTGGGGCGAGCGCACCATGAGTCTGCGCCCTTCCGATGAAACCATCCTCGAACCCGGCATGACCTTTCATTTCATGCCGGGCATGTGGATGGACGACTGGGGGCTCGAAATCACCGAAAGCATTCTGATCACCGAACGCGGCGCAGAGCCCCTGGCCGACTTTCCCCGTCAGCTGTTCGTCAAGTAACGTAAGCAAAGAACAATGAAACAAGGAGATGTCATGAGCAAGCGGCCCAGCCCGATTTCCGCCACCGTCGATTTCGATGCGGATGGCGTTCAGCACGGCTTTCTCAAGCTGCCGATCTCCAACGATGAATCCGCCTGGGGCGCGGTGATGATCCCCGTCACCGTGGTCAAGAACGGCGAAGGCCCCAGCGCCTTGCTCACCGGTGGCAATCACGGCGATGAGTACGAGGGCATCACCGCGCTGATGAAGCTGGCCAATACGCTCAAGGCTGATGACGTGCATGGGCGCGTGATCATCGTGCCGATGATGAACATGCCGGCGGCGCAGGTGGGGCGGCGCACCTCGCCCCTGGATGGCGGCAATCTCAACCGCAGCTTTCCCGGCGATCCGGATGGCAATGTCACTGAGAAGATCGCCGACTATTTCACCCGCACCCTGGTGCCGCTGGCGGACGTGGTGCTGGATCTGCATTCCGGCGGTCGCACCCTGGATATCATACCGTTTGCCGCCTCGCACCTGCTTGACGACAAGGAACAGCAGCGCCTTGCAGTGGAAGGCGCCAAGGCCTTCGGTGCGCCCACGGCCATGCTGATGTTCGAACTCGATGCGGCAAAGCTGTTCGACACCGCCGTGGAAAGCCAAGGCAAGATCTTCGTTGCCACGGAGCTTGGCGGCGGCGGCACGAGCACTCCCGAAAGCCTGGCGATCACCGAGCGAGGTGTGCGCAACTTCTTGATTCACTATGGCCTGATCGAGGGCGAACTGACGCTGCCGGAAAGTCCGCAGATCTACATGGATATGCCGGATGCCGCCTGCTATGTGCAAAGCGAACATACCGGGCTGCTGGAATTGACCCTGGCCCTTGGCGACGCGGTGAAGGAAGGCGAGGTGATCGCCCGGGTCTATGACATGACCCGCACCGGCGCGGACCCGGTGGAGTATCGCGCCGCGCGGGATGGCGTGTTGATCGCGCGGCGCTTTCCGTCCCTGGTCAACATGGGGGATACCATTGCGGTGATTGGCGTGGTGGTCGATTCGTTGGATTGATCGATGAAACTCGACCGCTATGACATCAAGATTCTCGAGATTCTGGCCAAGGACGGCCGGATCACCAAGTCGCGCCTGGCAGAGGCGATCAATCTCTCGGTCAGCCCCTGCTGGGAGCGGGTCAAACGGTTGGAAAAGGCCGGCATCATCGAAGGCTACTGTGCCCGCATCAATGCTCGAGTGCTGCACAAGCGTGCGCCGGTCTGGATGCAGATCGAACTCAAGCAGCACAATGCGGAAAGCTTTCTACGCTTCGAGAACGCCATTCATGCCACGCCAGAAGTCACCGAGTGCGTGGCGGTCGGGGGCGGCGTGGACTATCTGGTCAAGGTCGAGGCATCCTCCATCGACGCCTATCAACGCTTGATCGACGACTGGCTGATGTCCGACCTGGGCATCGAGCGCTACTTCACCTACATCGTCACCAAGACAGTCAAGGCGACGACGCCGTCAATCCAGATCGAGCAGGAATGATTGCTCCAGGGTTGCCTTCAGGCCAACTTGCCGCTCGCGGCTTATTGATCTAGCCGCTGCACCCGCGCCCGCAGCTGTTCCAGCTCCTCGAGCAGATCAAGGGCCAGTGCGGCGCCTGCCATATTGACCCCAAGGTCTTGTCTGAGCCGCTGCACACAGCGAATTCGGCGCACGCTGATGCCATAAAAACGCCAGCCGGACGGATCGCGCCCCACGGGTTCGATGACGCCTTCATCAACCAGATCGACGACTTGATCCGCGGGCAGCTGACAAGTGCGGCATAGCTGGGCCAGGGTCAATTCGATATCCTCTTCCAGCACCTCGGAGGTCAATGTCGGTAGGTCTCGTTTCGTCATGATCACACCCCCATATTCGTGCGTGGGTTGAACGTGAAGGCCTTCTCGAATTCTCGGTAGGCTTGCCTGGCGGCGTCATCGTCCGCTGGCGGCAAGGCGATCTTCACTATCACGTAAAGATCCCCCGGCGATTTGGCGGGCAGGCCGCGGCCCTTCAAACGCAGCTTGCGTCCTGCGGTGGAGCCGGCAGGGATCTTCAGATCCACGGACCCGGTGGGCAAGGGCGCCTTGACCGTTGCCCCAAGCGCCGCTTCCCAAGGCGCCACGGGCAAGTCCAGAAACACATCCTTGCCTTCCACATGATAGAAAGGGTGCGGGCGAAATTCGACCTCGAGATACAGATCGCCCGCTTCGCCCTGACCCAGGCCCGCCTCGCCTTGGCCGGCAAGACGAATATGCTGGCCTGGGCGTATGCCCTTGGGAATCTTGACGTTCAGGGTGCGCTCTCGTGGACGTAATCGCCCATCGCCATCCGGCTGTGACTGGGTCAGAGTGAGGGTACGAGTGGCGCCTTGATAGGCATCCTGCAGATCGATGACCACCCTGGCATGGCTATCCTGACCGCGCATATGAAACCCACGTTGCGAGTGAGGCCGATAGCCACCCCCGACATTGCCCCGACCGAACAGGCTCTCGAAAAAGTCGCTGAACTGATCCGTGTTTGTATCCGTGAAGCCGCCGCCATGAAAGGCGAAATCCTCGTTCCAGTCCGGCGGCGGCCGGAAATCCTGGCCGCCTTGCCAGTCCGCTCCGAGCTGATCATAGGCGGCGCGTTTCTCCGGGTCCTTGAGGACTTCGTACGCCTCGCCCATCTCCTTGAACTTCTCTTCGGCGCCCGGTTCCTTGTTGATGTCCGGGTGATACTTGCGCGCCAGCTTGCGATAGGCGCGCTTGATCTCGTCCTGGGTCGCATCCCGCTCGACGCCCATGAGCTGGTAGTAATCCTTGAACTCCATCTCCATTCGATCCTCTTGCCCTGCCTTGGGGGCATCCAAGCGTGTTTTGTGGCAACTGTCCAGTACCAACAGCTGCAGAAAATTCTGCAACTCTTATGCTCAACTGCAAAAGAACTTCGTGCCAGCAGCCCTTGGGACAAAAATTATCCAGTCGAGACACGTAGTAACCTGAGGCTGTATTCAGGCAGACCGCTGCCTGCTTTTTGTTTCAAGGAGGCACCCATGAAGCTCAACGATCCGCGCCTGTTTCGCCAGTATGCCTATGTCGATGGCAAATGGACCCACGGCGATGGTGGCCGTGAGATGGCAGTGATCGATCCGGCCACCGGGGAGACACTAGGGCACATACCCCTGCTCGAGCCAGAACAGATTCGCGATGCCGTGGAGGCTGCCGACAACGCCTTCGTCCAATGGCGGGCGTTGCGGGCGGATGAGCGCTGTGAGCGTCTGCTTGCCTGGTACGACCTGCTGCAGGCCAATCGCGAGGATCTGGCCATCATCATGACCCACGAGCAGGGCAAGCCATTGCCGGACGCTCGGGGCGAGGTGGAATATGGTGCCAGCTTCATTCGCTGGTTCGCCGAGGAGGGTAAGCGCACTTTCGGCCAGACTATTCCCAGCCATATTCCCAATGCGGCGCTCGGCACCCTCAAGGAGCCGGTCGGCGTGGCGGCGCTGATTACCCCCTGGAACTTCCCGCTGGCGATGATCACTCGCAAGGCCGCGGCGGCCATGGCGGCAGGCTGTCCGGTGATCGTCAAGCCGGCCGGCGAGACGCCGTTCTCCGCCCTGGCACTGGCGGAACTGGCGGAACGTGCCGGCATTCCTGCGGGTGTATTCAACGTGGTGCTCGGCGAGGCTGCCGAGGTATCCGAGGTGCTGTGCAAGGAAGAGCAGGTCAAGGCTCTCTCGTTCACCGGGTCCACGCCGGTCGGGCGCTTGCTGCTTCAGCAGTGCGCCAGCACCGTCAAGCGGGTGTCGCTTGAGCTGGGGGGCAACGCCCCGTTTATTGTTGGCCCGGACGTCGACCCAAAGGAAGCCGCCCTTGCCGCGGTGGCGGCCAAGTTTCAGACCGCGGGCCAGGACTGCCTGGCGGCCAATCGCATCCTGGTGCATGAAGACGTGCACGACGCATTCGTCGAGTATTTCGCCGAGCGCATGAAGGCTCTCAAGGTCGGTAATGGCCTGATCAGCGAGATCGACATCGGCCCGTTGATTCATCAGCGCGCCGTGGAGAAAGCCGCCAGCATCGTCGACGATGCCCTGTCCAAGGGGGCGACCCTGATTCATGGCGATCAGTCCATGGCGCCGGGGGAGAACTTCTTCATGCCGACGCTGCTAACCGATGTGACCGCGGACATGCAGATCTGGCGGGAGGAGAACTTCGCCCCGGTGGCCGGCATCACCAGATTCGCCAGCGACGATGAGGCCATCGCCATGGCCAACGACACCGAGTACGGCCTGGCGGCTTATGTTTATACCCACGACATTCGCCGTATCTGGAAGATGCTGCGCGCCCTGGGCAACGGCATGGTCTCGGTCAATAGCGTGAAGATGACCGGCCCCCCGATTCCCTTTGGTGGGGTGAAACAGTCCGGCCTGGGTCGTGAGGGGGGTACTGCCGGGATCGAGGAGTATCTTGACACGAAGTATTATTGTCTTGGCGGTCTCGGCTCTTTGTCCGGGAGCTAGCTGCGCTCGGCTATACGGCGTTAAAAATCGGCTTAAAATGCTCATTTACAACAGTAAACTCCGCTTTTACGCCGATTTTTGCCTTGTCTAGCCGTCGCTCGCAGAGCTCTCTAGCTCAGTAATACCAAATTCAGTAACTAACAACATTCGTTGAATATCTATTCAGGAGAAGTTGATGAGTACCCATCAGGAGCTGATCGATCGTGATCGCAAGGTGACGTTTCATGCGTCCACCCATCTGCGCGACTTTGCCCACGGCGATGCGCCGGGCCGGGTGATCACCGGCGGCAAGGGCATCAATATCGTCGACAAGGATGGCCGCGAGATGATCGACGGCTTCGCCGGCCTGTACTGCGTGAACATCGGCTACGGCCGTACCGAAGTGGCCGAGGCGATCTACAAGCAGGCGCTTGAACTGTCCTATTATCACACCTATGTCGGCCACTCCAGCGAGCCGCTGATCGAGCTTTCCGAGAAAATCATCAAGCTCGCCGGCATGAACATGTCCAAGGTCTACTACGGCATGTCTGGTAGTGATGCCAACGAGACCCAGCTCAAGATCGTGCGTTATTACAACAACGTATTGGGCCGCCCCCAGAAGAAGAAGGTCATCTCGCGCAGCCGCGGCTATCACGGATCCGGCATCGCCTCCGGTTCGCTGACCGGCCTGCCGACCTTCCACAACCATTTCGATTTGCCCATCGACAGCATTCGTCATACCGAGGCGCCGTACTATTACCGGCGCAGCGATGCCCAGGCCAACATGAGTGAGCGCGAGTTCGCGAAAGACTGCGCCGCCAAGCTCGAGGAGATGATCCTTGCCGAAGGCCCGGATACCGTGGCTGCCTTCATCGGCGAGCCGGTGCTGGGCACCGGGGGTATCGTGCCGCCGCCGGAGGATTACTGGAACGAGATTCAACAGGTGCTTGACAAGTACGACGTGCTGCTGATCGCCGATGAGGTGGTGACTGGCTTCGGACGCATTGGTACCGACTTCGGTTCCCATTTCTACGGCATGAAGCCGGATCTCATTACTGTAGCCAAAGGCCTGACCAGCGCCTATCAGCCACTGTCCGGCGTGATTGTCGGTGACAAGGTGTGGCAGGTGCTGGAGCAGGGCACCGGCGAGTACGGACCGATCGGTCATGGCTGGACTTATTCCGGTCATCCGTTGGGCGTCGCTGCCGGCTTGGCTAACCTCGCGATCATCGAACGTGAAGGCTTGGCCCAGAACGCCGCCGAGACCGGCGCCTATCTGCAGCAGCAGATGCAGAAAACGTTTGGTGAGCATCCGCTGGTGGGCAACGTGCGCGGCGTCGGATTACTCGCGGCGCTGGAGTTTTCGCCGAACCCGGCCCGTCGTGAGCATTTCGCCCCGGCACTCAAGGTCGGCCCGCGCATCAGTGCTGCGGCCATGGAGGAAAATCTCATCGCCCGGGCCATGCCCCATGGGGACATACTGGGTTTCGCACCGCCGCTGGTGGTCAACCGCGCCGAGGTCGATGAGATCATCGCTCGCGCCAAGCGTGCGGTAGACAAGGTGACCGACGAATTGACTCGTTCCGGCGATCTGAAATAAGCGACGTTTTTCTACGATCAGAAGCCAGGCGTTCGAAAGCCAAGTCCTCAAGAGGGCTTGGCTTTTTTACCGTTTCCGACGCTACTATGGCAATAATATAGCGCCCAACAACAAAAGGAGTTGCTCATGCCAGATCCCGGTCACCATTCAGTCACCCTAGAGTCGATTTACCAGGCCCGTGCCCGGATTGCGGGTCAGGTAGTTCGCACACCGCTGATTCGCTCTATGGAACTGTCTCGTCGCTTTGATGCCGAGATATTTCTCAAGCTGGAAAACTGCCAGCCCACTGGCGCCTTCAAGCTGCGTGGGGCGACCAACATGATTGCCGCCTTGATTGAAAAACGCGGCAAGGATTCACTTGGTCGTGGCGTAACCACGGCCTCTACCGGCAACCACGGCCGGGCGGTGGCGTTTGCTGCGGCTCGTCACGGCATTCCAGTGATCATCTGCCTCTCGGAACGCGTACCGGAGAACAAGGTCAAGGCGATCGAGGCGTTGGGCGCCCAGGTCAAGCGTGTTGGTCATAGCCAGGATGATGCCTTCGAGGAAGTCGCACGACTGGTCGAGGAGCAGGGCATGACGCTGATTCCACCCTTCGATCATCCGTTGATTGCCAGCGGCCAAGGCACCATCGGTCTGGAGCTGTTGGAAGATCAGCCCTACCTTGATCGGGTGATTGTCGGCCTTTCCGGTGGCGGCCTGCTGGGTGGCATCGGGGCTGTACTGAAAGCGATTAGTCCCGATACCTGGGTGACCGGTGTGAGCCTGTCTCAGGGGGCGGCGATGTGGGAAAGCCTGGAAGCAGGGCGCCCGGTCGATGTCGAGGAAAGCGACAGCCTGGCGGATTCCCTCAATGGCGGGATCGGAATAAGCAATCGCTACACCTTCGACCTGGTCTCCGAGGTGATGGACAACCACTATCAGGTTTCCGAGCCGGCCATCGCGCGCGCCATGATCGACATGCTGGAGCACGAGAAGATGCTGGTGGAAGGCGCCGCCGCCATCGGCCTGGCTGCCATCGAGGAGCATCAACTGGATGTGCAGGGCCAGAAGGTGGCGTTGATCGTGTCGGGCAATGGCGTATCACTCGAAACCTTCGATCGAGCGCGTACCCTGGCTGCAACTGCTTGATTCATAACCCTCTGGCAGCCAGTAGTGCTGCCAAAGGGCCGTCAATTTTTATGCACGAAAACGATCAAATGTATGAAAAGAATGATCATCATCAACTTTCATGGTATTTCAGCTTGTTAGTATCTTGGGCAAGATAGCGTCTTCCCTTTCCTCGCCGTAAGAATGTGCCCATGAACCGTTGTATGTTTTTGCCTGCCTGCCCTCGTGCTTTCCTCTGGTTGTTGTCCTTACTCACCTTGTGGCTTGTCTCTCCCGCTGCGCTGGCCGTCAGCGGTGAATTGGATATGACCAGCTCGACGGTGGGCATGATCGCCCTGGTGGTGTTCGTCCTGGCTTATGCCCTGGTAATGCTTGAAGAAAAGCTTCACATGCGCAAGTCCAAGCCGGTGCTGGTCGCAGCGGGAATTATCTGGGCGCTGATCGGTTGGGTATACGTTCAGGCGGGTATGCCCCATGCCGCCGAAGAGGCCTTCGGCGAGACCTTCCTGGAATTCGCCGAGCTGATGCTGTTCCTGCTGGTGGCGATGACCTACATCAACGCCATGGATGAGCGACGCACATTTGATGCCTTGCGCGCCTGGATGGTAGATCGAGGATTCAGCTATCGCAGTCTGTTCTGGTTGACCGGCATTCTAGCCTTCGTCATTTCCCCAATAGCGGATAACCTGACCACGGCGCTTTTGATGTGCACCGTCGTGATCAAGGTTGCCGAAGGCGATCGGGCCTTCATCAATCTGTGCTGCGTGAACATCGTGGTTGCCGCCAACGCCGGCGGCGCATTCAGTCCATTCGGCGACATCACCACCCTGATGGTGTGGCAAGCCGGCCTGATCGAGTTCTACGAATTCTTCGAGCTGCTGGTGCCCTCGCTGGTCAACTTCCTGATACCGGCTATCATCATGAGCTTTTTCGTCAAG
Organism: uncultured Halomonas sp.; assembly: GCF_947500835.1. Lineage (GTDB taxonomy): Bacteria > Pseudomonadota > Gammaproteobacteria > Pseudomonadales > Halomonadaceae > Modicisalibacter. Next base: position 2,064 of record NZ_CANMTQ010000005.1, on the reverse strand, counting down.
AAGCGTCGACCGCAAGCCCAGGATGATGTTGTCGATCTCAAGCGTGGCTGGAAACGCATCATCGCGCTGTTCTTGCTGACCATCGCCTCCGCGGTGGCCTGCCATACGCTTCTGGGGCTGCCGCCGGTGCTGGGCATGATGACCGGGCTCGGTTATCTGCAGTTCTTCGGTTACTACCTGCGCCAGAGCCTGCCGCGCTCCCTGGAGCGCAAGCGGGAGCGCTACTCGCGCCGGGGCGATCAGCGCAAGCTCCAGCGCCTGGGTAGCGTCGTGCCCTTCGATGTGTTCAACCGCGTCGCCCAGGCAGAGTGGGATACCCTGCTGTTTTTCTACGGCGTGGTCATGTGTGTGGGGGGCCTTGGGTTTCTCGGCTATCTATCCATGCTCTCGGAGCTGCTCTACGTCCAATGGGATGCCACCTGGGCCAATATCATCCTCGGTGTGGTCTCTGCGGTGGTCGATAACATTCCCGTGATGTTCGCCGTACTCACCATGCAGCCGGACATGTCTCATGGTCATTGGTTGTTGATCACCCTGACTGCCGGGGTCGGTGGCAGCCTGCTCTCCATCGGTTCCGCCGCTGGCGTGGCATTGATGGGGCATGCCAGGGGTTCCTACACCTTCATGGGGCATCTGAAATGGGCGCCGGCCATCTTCCTGGGATACGTTGCCAGCATTCTGACCCACCTATGGCTGAATGCCGGGAGTTTTGCGATCAGCGGTTGATTGGCGACAATGGAGAGACATCGACATGACCGGGAGTCTTCTTCATGCAGCTTTTCAATCGCGACGTTATCAGTGGCGCGGTGCAACTCGACCGCGCTGCGCTTGAGGCAATAGAGGAGGGGTTCAAGGCGCTGGGCCGTGGCGACGTGGTCCAGCCGCCCATCCTCTCGATGGCCATCGAGGAATCCAATGGCGAGGTCGATGTAAAAACCGCCCATATCCGTGGCTTCGCGCGTTTTGCCATCAAGGTCAGCCCCGGCTTCTTCGACAACCCCAAACTCGGCTTGCCGAGCTTGAATGGCCTGATGATGGTGTTCTCCGCCAAGACCGGGCTGGTGGATGCGGTGCTTTTCGACGAAGGCTATCTCACTGCGATACGCACCGCCCTGGCCGGCGCCATTGCCGCCAAGCATCTGTCGCGAGAAAACAGTCGTCGCGTGGCCGTACTCGGCGCCGGCGAACAGGCTGAATTGCAGGTGAGGGCGCTGCAACTGGTGCGCGATATCGACAGCGTCGATGTCTGGGCGCGCAAGCGCGACTCCGCCGAGGCCTACGCCGAACGCATGCGCACGCTAGGTTTTGAGGTCAACGTACATGACAGCGTCAAGGCCGCTTGCGCCCAGGCGGACATCATCGTTACCACCACTCCCTCACGAACCCCGATCCTCACCGCCCAGGATGTGCCGGAAGGCGCCCACGTTACCGCCATGGGCTCGGACAGCCCCGAGAAGCGCGAGCTGGATGAATCGCTGATGACCCGCGCCGATGCCTTCGTCTGCGATACCCGCGCTCAAAGCGAAACCAACGGCGAACTCAAGGCCTTTTCCCGGCGCGCGCGTTCGGATTCGAGAGCAACGAGCGGCCCGGCGGACTTCGGCGCGGATGGAAAGCCACCGTTCAAGGTCTATGAGTTGGGAAAGGTAATTGCAGAAGGCCAGCACCTACGCCTCTCGGATGCCAGCATCACGGTCTGCGACCTGACCGGCACCGGCGTGCAGGACACGGCGATTGCCAACTTTGCGCTGGGGCGGTTGGTGGGTGAACAAGGTGCAAATTCATAAAAGCGGAAAATAGCGGCCTGCTGCATTACGCGGCAAGCGCATCTTTATGTAATAGAGTGGCTTGGGCCCTGAAACGGTGGAAATTACTATCATGCACGGGCAGATAGGGGCGGTAGCGTGCCCGGCATCGACATCCCAATATTCTGTTACCCGAGGGGACTACGCACGCCGACAAAACCCTTGCCCAGCACATGCGTATATGTAAACACCCCTGTTTTAGTGGCACCGCCGATTAGAGTTTTCCGCCCGTTGATGTTTCGCCAGGTATTCCCATGGC
>NZ_CANMTQ010000004.1 GCF_947500835.1 uncultured Halomonas sp. | reverse complement strand
CATGCCGCTCTCCGTTTGCCTCATTGTAGGCCGAAGAACTCTAATGACGTATGTACCGATTTTAGGGGATGGTTACAAAACTAGGCAGGAAAAATGTATGCTCGCTAGTAAAAGGTGATATCGAAACGCCAAACGACATCAGTGGCGTTGTCTATGTTCAACTAGATCAAATCGGCGCTTGGAAAACTGAAGTGGCCAGGGAGCTGAAGGCTTGTGGGTACAAGATCAATAGCCTTTTCTAGCTATCAGGCAAAAGCCTAACAATCGCATTAAATTCGTTCCGGCCCGAAGGGCCTCCACCGGACGGCTTTTTCTCCGCTTGCGCTACGCAAAAGCCGCCGTTTATGCAGGCGTTATGTGCACGAATGGATACGAGGGTACAAATGAAATTCTATTTATTGCTTATCCTTACTGTTATTCACGTCGATTGTGCTATGGCTGATAGCTTAAACGAACGTAAGGATAACATCGCGAAAGAATTAGGTGTTGAAAGGGTAATTATTGACTCTATTGAAGAAAATTTTGAAGCTAAGCTTAAGGTTTACTGTCACGGAAACTCCTGCCAAGAAATACAGAGCCACTGTAAGCAGCACCCTTACGTAAATATATGCGTAATGAAATCTCTGTATCATTCTGCCATGTTGAGTGAATTATGCGCTGGTTCGGAGTCGTGTTTTGCAGAGCAAACCCTAAATGAGCGCAAGATTGTTACCTTCGTTAGCAATCAAGCTATGTCACCGGGTTATGGGCGCATGGCTTTGAATATTTGCTCTCCGTTAAATGAGTTCGAATCAATGGAAAACAACATAAAAAGTATCGGTGACCAGCTAAACCAACTGGCTGGTATCGGGACATTTTACGATTACACTGGCTTATACAATTGTGTTACAGAAACCTATAAAGATCTAGCGGTCAAAGCTTTGGCTGAATAATTTGGCTGAAAAGTGCACATAACAAAGCATTTAAGAGTGATTCGCAACACTTGGCGGTTTCGCTTCGCTCAAGTATAGCCAAGCGTCGCTCACACCTTAATGCGGCGTTATGTTTCTTGACCGCACCTGTTAACTGGTGCTATTAATAGTACCAAGTCTTTTGCCAGGTAATCATCATGCAAGTAAAATTTTCCGAGGATGTTATTCCTCTATCAGACCTGAAGATCAACCCCGGAAAGGTGGTCGGTCGAGCTCAGGATACGCATCGCCCAATCCTGCTTACCAGTCGTGGCCGCGGTATAGCTGTTGTTCAGGGGCTTGAGGATTATGAGAGAACCGCAGAGGAATTGCGGTTTGTAAAGGCGGTGGCGCAGGGACTTATGGATGCCCGCGAGGGTAACACCGCATCGCTGGAGGACGCCAAGAAAACGTTGGGCATTGAGTAAATGGAATTACGCATCGCACAGTCCGCTCTTGAGGACTTACAGGCTATTCAGGAGTATTACAGAGAGCAGGATGTACCACATATCGGTGATGATTTTGTGTCTGCTATCTTGGAGCATTGTGGAATGCTTCAAATCCACCCTGATGCTGGTCGAGTTGTTCCGGAATTCAACCTGGATCATATTCGCGAATTGATTCACGCGCCGTTTCGGGTTGTCTATCTCAGGCAGGCTAAAGAGCTTGTGCTCATAAGAGTCTGGCGGAGTGAGAGGCAGCTCGAATTGCCAGAAAACGAAACATAACCAGGCCATGCACCGGATGCCAAAACCTCCGCTTCGCTGCGGCTTTGTCACCGGTGATGGCGGGCGTTAAGCAGCCTAATTTAATAAAAACTAAATAAGTACTTTATAATAATAGAAGAATTAAACAAATACGATTAAAGTGCTGGCGAAAAACTTATCTCGCCTAAAATTAATCAAGTTTCCGAAAATGATCAAGCTCGGAAAGCTATTGCTCATCCGGTCCGTAGATCAGGTCGAGAAACTCGGCGCGGTCCACTTCGCCAACGTAGGGGTAGAGGTCAATGCCTTCCAGTGCGCCTTCGATGGCGCGCTTGTCGTAGCGCACGCCAACCAGTGCATCTTCGATCTCGCTGACCGGGCGTTGACCGAAGAAGTCACCGTAAATCTTGACGTTTTCGATGGCGCCGCCGCGCTTTACCTTGAGACGAAAATCGATGATCCCTGCGGCAAAGTGCCGGGTATGCTGGATGTCAAAGTCCGGCGAGTGGCCGTAGTTCCAGTCCCACTGGCGGTATTTTTCTTCGACCAGCATATTGATGCTGTCCCAGTCCTCGGCGGTCAGGCGGTAGGTCTTGCGCTCAATACCATCAGGGAAAAGGCTTGCCAGTATTTTCTCCTTGAACGCTTCGGTAGAGAGCGGTGTCTCCAGAAACTCGGCGATGTTGGCAACCCGCGCCCGGGCAGACTTGTGACCCTTGGATTTGATTTTGGTCATCTTGACGTCAAGCGCCTGGGTAACCTGGCTCAAGTCGCAGTCCAGCAGCAGGGTGCCGTGGTTGAACATGCGCTTGGTGGATGAGAACTGGGCGTTGCCGGAGATCTTTTTATCGCCTACCACAATGTCGTTGCGGCCCTTCATCTCGGCTGGTACACCCATCGCATTGAGCACCTCGATGATGGGAGCGGCAAACTGCTTGAAGTTGTTCAACTTGTCCTTGGAAAAGTCGGTCAGAAAGCTGAAATTGAGGTTGCCATGGTCGTGATACACCGCGCCGCCGCCGGAGATGCGTCGCACGACATGAATGCCGTGCTCGTCGATATACGCCTGATGAATCTCTTCCAGGGTGTTCTGATTGCGACCGATGATGATCGACGGCGCGTTGATGTAGAACAGCAGGTAGTCCTCGCCCCCAGGCAGATGGCGAATGCAGTACTCCTCGATGGCGAGGTTGACATGCGGGTCGGTAATGCCTTCGTTGTCGATATAGATCATGGCGAACCTGGCGGTGAAGCGAAGATAGCGATTGGAGATAATGGTCGAGACTATAGCGCCGCCAGCAAGAGTCAACGACGGCCCAGGTAGAGCGAGGTAGACATGACACTGGATTACCGCTGGCTCCATGACAGGGTTCGCAATCGCTTCGCCTCTGACGACGCCATGGAAGCCTTCCTGCCCAGCCCGCTGACGCCTGACGAGCTGAAACAGCTGGGAGACGATCGCTATCTTTCCGCCATGAGCCTGCGGGTATTTCGGGCCGGCATGACACACTCGGTGGTCGATGCCAGGTGGCCCGCCTTCGAGGAAGCCTTCTGGGGGTTTGACCCGGAGACGCTCGTGTTGCTCAGCCCGGAGCAGATCGACGGCTACATGAACAATGACCGCATTATCCGTCACCGCACCAAGCTACAGACCATTCCCAGGAATGCCCAGTTCATCCTGGATATTCGCCAGGAGCAGGACACAAGCTTTGGCGAGTTCATTGCCAACTGGCCCAGTGCCGACATCATCGGCCTGTGGCGTCTATTGGCCAAGCGTGGCGCTCGGCTGGGCGGGCGCTCCGCCGCCGGCTTCCTGCGACTTGTCGGCAAGGATACCTTTCTGCTGACCAGCGATGTGGTGGCACGCCTGGTGGCCGCCGGGGTGATTGACCAGATGCCGACGAGTCGGCGCGACAGGCAGCGTGTACAGGATGCCTTCAATGCATTGCAGCGGGTGTCAGCAAGGCCACTATGCCAGCTCTCCGCCATGCTCTCGTTAAGTATCAACCCAAGGTTCTAGCTGATGGCGACGAGTTGATCCTCGGGGTTCTCGGCTGGCGCTATTACGCTGCGCCAACAAAGTAGTATAGTTTATGCATCTTATGCAGAAGCAAAAGGCGATACGATGTCAGCTGATCTGAATAGCCGCTATGGCTTGAATCCGGCGCATAGCGAAGTGATTGAGGCATGCCGGGTGGTGGCGCCGTGCAGCGTTCTGGACATGGGCTGCTCCAACGGGCGCAATGCTCTGTACCTGAGCCAGCAGGGCTTTGATGTGACCGCGGTAGACAACAATCCTGCGGCTATCGACATGCTGCAGCAGATCGTGAGCCGGGAGGGAATTGATAACATCAGGTCACAGGTGTACGACATCAATAGCGCAGGGCTGAGCAGCGAGTATGGATGGATTGTCTGTACCGTCACCCTGATGTTTCTCGACCCAAGCCGTGTTGAAGCGGTGATTGCCGACATGCAGGAGCACACTTTGCCTGGCGGCTACAACACGATTGTCTGTGCCATGGACACCGACGAGCACCCTTGCCCGGTTGGCTTCCCCTTCACCCTTGGAGCAGGGCAGTTGCGTGAGGCTTACGGTGGCTGGGAGCTGATCAAGTACAACGAGGATGTCGGCAAGATGCACAACGGTGCACGACTACAGTTCGCCACCATGCTGGCGTGCAAGCCCGCGTAGCGGGAGAGGCTGGTCGGTACGTGGGTTGTAGCGTTTCACGCGCGAGGTAGCCTTTACCCGCTGCATCAGCTTCGGCGGCTTGCTGTGCGTATCCATATGGCGCTCTCACAAAGCATGGATATGCATCCGTATTATTGATCCTGGCAAAACGCGCAAGCGCGCGAATTCTGCATAGGCTACCGAGCTATTCTCAATACTTTGTGATATCAGTGGGTTAGGCGAAGAAAGACGTGCTAGATAACATTGTTGGACATGCCAGTGCGTTTATTCAATATCAGAGCGTTCCGTCTAATACCTGTTAACCCTTTTCGACGCCAATCTTGCATAACTACGTCAATGACGTATGTTGGCTGTCATGCTCACCATTATCGAAACCCCTACATTTGAAGTGGACGCCAGAAAAATCTGGACTGAGGAAGAGCGAAGCGCCTTCTTTGCTTGGCTTGCAGCCAGTCCGGAAGTTGGCGACCCCATTTCAGGTAGCGGCGGGTGTAAAAAGGTTCGTTGGTCGGTAGCGGGTTCAGGGAAGCGCGGTGGAGTGCGAGTTATTTACTTCACCAAACTGGCAAATGGTGAGATCTGGTTGTTGGTGATCTACAAAAGAGCCGTCAGGGGCAACATACCCACTCATATCCTGAAGTCGATTCGTGAGGTATTGGAAAATGAGTAACGAGACAATGAGTGCTGAGGAGCTTGGCAACAAGCTGCTCCAATCCGTCAAAGAAATGAAAGCGGGTAAAACTGCACGAATCAGTCGTGTAGAACCTAACGAGGTTGCGCAAGCACGGGGTAAAACGGGTCTGACTCAGATAGAGTTTGCTGAGGTTCTGCATATTTCGGCGCGTACGTTGCAGGAATGGGAGCAAGGTCGACGTGAACCCTCAGGCCCAGCAAAAGCACTCATCGAGATTGCTTCCCGTCATCCTGAAGTCATCCGAGAAGGCCTTGAGCTACGGGGTTAACAAGCAGCTGTTGTCGGACGTGCCTACGCTGCACTCTGGCACGCCGCAAAGCCGGGCGTAAATCAAGGCATCGAGGCATATGTGATCATTAGACCGGCAGTCCTAAGGGATGAAGTTGACGTTGTGCGCCTGGCAAGTGGTTTGTCGCCCGAAACAAGCGCGTTGTCCGAAGTTGAGAGCCACTTTTATACACTCCTAGAAACTGGCGGTCACCGTGTTTGGGTTGCTGAGGTTGGTGGTGTCATTGTTGGTTGGCTTCATGCGTTCCTGGCTCTGCGGGTTGGAGTGGAACCATTTTTAGAAATCGGGGGCTTGGTGGTTCAGGAAGACAACCGAAGCGCAAATGTTGGCAGGGGGTTAGTACAAAAGGCGGCAGAATGGGCCAAATCTGAGGGACTGACGCTTCGTGTGCGATGTAATTCTAAGCGGGAGCCTGCGCACCGCTTTTACCAAGATCTTGGTTTTCAGCCTCTGAAACAGCAGCATGTATTCGAATTCAGTTTATAACAATCCGCACCAGTACGCGGCCGATGGCCGCCGGACGTCCCTGACGGGCCGCCGCTGTGCTCCGCGTTCGGCCCCCAGAAACCAGAAGGACGTGGCATGGGAAAGCACAAGAAAGTGATGGAGAAAATCCTTCGTGGCACTTCAGATGCGAATATCGGATTTGATGATATTCGGGGCATGCTGCTTTATCTTGGGTTCGATGAACGGATTCGCGGAAGTCACCATGTTTACCGAAAGGAAGGGATAGAGGAAAAGATAAACATGCAGCGGGCAGGAAGCAAGGCCAAACCATATCAGGTGAGGCAGGTTCGCGACGTATTACTGAAATATCACTTGGCAGGTGAATAGCTATGTATAAGTACGAAACCATTATCTATTGGAGTGAAGAAGATCAATCATTCGTCGCCGATGTGCCAGAATTGCCGGGTTGTATGGCGCATGGCACATCTCCGGATGAGGCGTTGGCGAATGCCCATGAGGCCATGCAGCTATGGCTCGATACGGCTCGCGAATTTGGAGACCCAATTCCTGAGCCTAAAGGGCGTCGCCTTATCTATGCATAAAACGCCGAACAAGGTGTTGCACTTGGCCATTTTTTTCGCTGCGCTCAAAAACGGCAATTGAGCTAGGTAGTTAAATGCCAATAATTGCGAGGTCCAGAGCTCCAACAATCTGGTCTCTGAAATGCGATAGGGAGCCAATTGGATTTTTTAGCTGTTTCTCAGGCACAGAAGAAATTTGAGGTGTCAGCAACAGCAGTTCCTGGCCGGCAAAGGTGATTTCCGGTGTGAGGCCCCGCATGGCTTGACCGCCAAACGCCGCGCGTTTGCCCAGTGGAATAACGATACGAGTCGCGAGATTTGTTAGCAAAGGGCTTTGAATATCCACCCAATAAGGGTAATGCGCCTTGCTGGTTTTGCTGGGGTTTGGGTAAACGTCGAACTGAGCCATCAAAACTTCCGGAATTCGTCCCCGAAACAGCCATGCTGCTCGACAAACTCGTTGTAGCTTTTGATTGCTGACCGGTTTTCTTCAATCCATTGGGAAGACTCGCGCTTTGCCAATTCTTCTTTCAATGCCCGCTCAAGGGTCGCTGAGAGGTTAATGTTCAGAGCGCGTGTTTTTCTCAGCAAGTCGCTATTGACTGACAAATTTGCGGCTTTTTTCGGTGCGGCTGTGTTGTATAGATCGGCCATCGTTGTCTCCTGTTGCGTTAACACACTTGTTAGTAGGGTATGCGCATGGTTGTGCGCATGCAAGTACATTTAACCAGAGGCTATTGCCGGACGCGCCTACGCTGCGCTGCGGCACGCTGCAAAGCCAAGTCGTTAGCAGCTCCAGCTTCTTTTCAGACTTTGCGGTTTGAGTAAAAAAAGTATAATTTATACTCATGAATGAGTTTGAATTCGACGAAGCCAAAAGTCAGGCCAATTTGGATAAGCACGGAATTGATTTCGTGACCGCACAAGAGCTGTGGAAAGATCCGTATCTGCTGGAAATCCGCGCAAAATCAGAGGATGAGCCAAGGTTCGTTCTGATAGGCAAGATTAGCGAAAAGCACTGGTCAGCTGTCGTCACGTACAGGAAAGGTCGTATCCGTCTGATTTCAGTCAGGCGTTCCCGTAAGAAAGAGGTTGAGTTCTATGAAAGCTAAAGACTTCGATAGAAAATTTGACGCAGGCCAGGAGGACATCATTGAAGACCTTGACCTGTCTACAGCCCGTCGCACCAACCTGGAACAAAAACGAATCAACGTGGATTTTCCTGCTTGGGTCGTAGAGTCGTTGGATCGTGAAGCTGCGCGTATTGGGGTTACCCGCCAATCAATCATCAAGGTGTGGCTGGTTGAGCGCCTTCAAGCAGAATCTACTAACAAACCGCTCAATGGTGACGACGCAGGCGACGCACATTAGCGGAGCGCTGAAATAAATAAAAAGTCAAACAATATGGGATGTGGAAGCGCCTAGAAGTCTTCGACCAAGGCGCCACTCGGCCTTGGCAACCGTGATTCGTAATAACCTACCGATTTCAGAAGCTCGGCGTCTGCTGCCGGGTGGAAATGGTACTTCACCCAATCAGTGCTCTTGCCTTCCTCAGTACTTCATCGCCTGGAACCGCTTTAACGCTGTCATCGTCCAATTCTCTTTCCCTGCGCTGCGCTTGTGTCAACCATGCTGCGCGAAGCTCTTCGGAAGATGGCGAATCCAGGCTGAACACCAACTTCCGAAACAATTTGGTGCGCTCTTCCTCTAAAAGGTGCAGAACCTTGGCTTCGATTTGCTGGAGACCCATGGGGAAACCCTTTCTTTTGCATGCGTCTAGATTCTGTCATGGTGCAGGGGGGGCTACATTCAGATTGTGCGCACAAGAGACGACCATCGACTTCGCGTTGGGGGCGACTGGTGAGTGGCCAGCTTGTCGACATCACCCCGGCCATGGGCGAGACTGAAAACCGAACCCCAATTCTACCAAGGAGGGCGCGATGTCCACGGTTCTGGCCTTCGATGTCTACGGCACCCTGATCGATACCCAGGGGATCAACGAGCAGCTGCAGGAGCTGGTCGGCGATCAAACCCCTACCTTTTCCCAGCGCTGGCGCGACAAGCAGCTCGAGTATGCCTTTCGCCGCGGCTTGATGGGCGCCTACGCTGACTTTTCGCAATGCACCCGGGATGCACTGGAGTTCGTCGATCGCGCCTTGAGAACGCAGCTTTCCGACAATGACAAGGACGCGCTGATGGCGACCTACGGGCGCCTGCCGGCGTTTCCCGATGCGGCGGATGCCTTGGCGCGACTGGCAGATTCATCGAGGCTTCGCTGCGTGGCGTTTTCCAACGGCAGCCGCAAGGCGGTAAGCGGATTGCTCGAGCAGGCGGGCATTCTCGAACACTTCGAGGACATTGTCAGCGTCGAGGAGGTCAAGCGTTTCAAGCCCGATCCGGCGGTGTATGCGCATCTGCATACAAGGCTGGAAGTGGCCGCCCAAGACGTCTGGCTGATCTCATCCAATCCCTTCGATCTGATCGGTGCCAAGCATGCCGGTCTTCACGCGGCCTGGATACGTCGCAGCGCCGAGGCGCCTTTCGATACCTGGGGCGGCGATCCGGATATGACCGTCTCGGATCTCAACGAACTGGTGGATCGCATCGGCTAACGGCCGCCTGGCGGCAGCGCGTGCATATTACAAAACAGGAGTTTGACGATATGAAAGCAAAGTTCTTGATGACACTGGCCTCGTTTGCGCTTGCGGCTCAGGTCGGTATTGCTGGGGCGGCGTCGGAGAATGCATTCCCGGGTATCGAACATGTGACGGCCCAAGCTCCGGTAGCCGAGGTGGAGTCGCGCCTGAAAGACGCGCTGGAGTCCAAGGGGTTGACGCTGTTCACCGTGATCGATCATACCCAGAATGCCGAGAAGGTGGATATGCAGCTGCCACCCATCCGCACGGTGATCTTCGGCAATCCCAAGGCGGGTACGCCGCTGATGCAGTGCCAGGGCAGCACCGCGCTGGATCTGCCCCAGAAGATGGTGCTGCGCGAAACCGAGGAAGGAACCCGCATCGAGTGGAACGATCCCGCTTATCTGGCGGAGCGCCATGGGTTGCAGGAGTGCGATCTGCCGCTAGACAAGATCACTCAGATTCTTCAGGGCGTGACCGAGACCGCGGCGGGTTCCTGAAGCGTTTTCTTACGACGCCAGCTCATCGGTCCGTGCCGCCAGGATGAAGTCGTTCTTGTGCAGGCCCTTGATGGCATGGGACCACCAGGTCACCGTGACCTTGCCCCACTCGGTCAGCAGCGCCGGGTGGTGGCCGGCTTCTTCGGCAATCTCGCCCACGCGATTGGTAAACTCTAGCGCCTGCTTGAAGTTGCGGAACGTGAACACCCGCTCCAACTGTGGGACTCCGTCCCGCTCGGCAATTGTCCAGTCGGGTATGGCAGTCTTGAATTCGTCGATCTGCTCCTGGGTGACGTGAGGGGCATCGATGCTGCAGGCTTCGCAGGACTGCTGAGAAAGTTGACTCATGTAAAGGCTCCTGTCAGGGCATTTATTTATGGGTGGTCAGGCGCTGGCCGGCTGCTTGGGTTCGAAGGTCGGTGCGAACAGTCCATGCTGCATGGCCTCGTGCACCATGGCCATGATGTCCTGTTCTGCGAGTTCCTGTAGCGCGCTCAGCTCGTCGATCACATAGTAAAGCGGCTGCAGAATGTCGATGCGATAGGGGGTGCGCAAGGCATCAATCGGATCGAATGGATGATGCGCTGGCACGTTTGATAACGCATGCAGCGTCTCCTTAGGCGAGGAGATGATGCCACCTCCATAGATACGACGGCCTTGGGCAGTATCCACCAGCCCAAACTCGACGGTCATCCAGTAAAGGCGTGCCAGATAGACACGCTCCTCCTTGCTCGCCGCCAGCCCCAGCTTGCCATAGGTGGCGGTGAATTCGGCAAACGCCGGGTTGGTCAGCATCGGGCAGTGGCCGAAGATCTCGTGAAAGATATCCGGCTCCTGCAGGTAATCCATTTCTTCAGGCGTGCGGATGAAGGTCGCCACGGGAAAGCGACGCTCGGCCAACAGCTCGAAGAAGGTGTTGAAAGGAATGAGTGCCGGCACCTGGGCAGTCCGCCAGCCGGTGGCCTGGCTCAACACGCGGTCGATATCGCCAAGCTGGGGAATGCGATCCTCGGGCAGCGCCAGGCGTTCGAGACCCTCGAGGTACTCCTGACAGACGCGACCTTCGATGAGGTTCTTCTGGCGACGCATCAGCGCCTGCCAGGTCGCGTTTTCAGTGTCGCTATAGTGAATGATGCCGTTCGCATCCGGCTGGTGAGCCTGATACTGGGTCGGCTTTTTCGTCTTTGGCTTATTCATCCTGTGCTCCCGCCCATTGTGTTTGTAGCCGGGTTCAATTCTCAGAATAGCGTTTTTTCACCGACTCGAAGCGCCGTGCTACTGAGCGCTCTGTCCGAAACACGAAATCTTGCGTCAATCTTTCATGACGCGAGCAAAGTCACTGATTCAGTCAGCGTGGAAGACGCTGGCTGTCACACCCAGGTAGCAGGCGGGTGTAACACAATGTTGACAGCGAGTCAGGATAGCGTGACGCTGAATCCGCAGTGTCTTTTCTGTCCATCAAGTCGAGCCGATCATGCGCCTCAAGTTTCATTGTCGGAATCGTATCGGCATCCTGCGGGATATCGTGGCTCACTTCGCCGATTACGGTCTCAATGTGGCGCGCGGGGAGGTCGGCGGCGATCAGGGCAATAGCGTCTATCTTCACGTACCGCACCTGCTCAATGCCCAGTTGGCCACGCTCCGGCCCAGGCTCGAAGCGGTGGAGGGCGTCTTTGGCGTCAAGCGTGTCGAGCTGATGCCCAGCGAGCGGCGTCATCTGGAGCTCGATGCCTTGCTGTCATCGCTTACTTATCCCGTCATGTCCATCGACATGCAGGGTCGTATCGTGGCCGCCAACCGGGCCGCCGGTCAGATGCTCGGCGTGCGGGTGGACGAAGTGCCCGGCCTGTCCCTGGATCGCTATGCCCAGGATATTGATCTGCCCGAGCTGGTGCGGCGTAACAACGCTCGCGTCAACGGGCTGCGGCTGACGCTCAAGGAAACCAGCTATCTGGCCGACATTGCGCCGTTGCATACCGGCGAGGACGATGTCGCTTCTCTGGCCGGGGCGGTAGTGACGCTGCACCGCGCCGATCGTGTCGGCGAGCGTATCTATCAGGTTCAGCGCCAGGAGATGCACGGCTTCGAGGCAATCTTCCAGGCCAGCCCGGGACTTGCGGAGGTGGTGCAACAAGCGCGACGCATGGCGCCGCTGGACGCGCCCTTGTTGATCGAGGGGGAAACCGGTACCGGCAAGGAACTGCTGGCACGCGCCTGTCATCTGGCGAGCCCCTGCGGCCAGGCGCCGTTCATGGTTCTCAGCTGTGCGGGGCTACCGGAATCGATGGCCGAGACCGAGCTGTTCGGCTATGCACCGGGCGCTTTTGAGGGCGCGCGACCCGAAGGCAAGCTGGGGCTTCTGGAGCTGACCGCTGGCGGTACCATCTTTCTCGACGAAGTGGGCGAGATGAGCCCGCGCCTGCAGGTCAAGCTGCTGCGGTTTCTTCAGGACGGCGGTTTTCGGCGGGTGGGCAGCGACGAGGAAACCTATCTGAACGTGCGGGTAATGTGTGCCACTCAACAGGACCTGCCACGGCTGTGTGCCGAGGGCCTTTTCCGCCAGGATCTCTATCATCGCCTCAATGTCCTCTCGATACATATTCCACCATTGCGCGACTGCCTGGACGGCATCGAGGAGCTTGCCCGACGCTTCATTGATCGTGCCGCCCGCCACATCGGCTGTCGACCCCCAGGGCTTTCCGGGTCGGTGGTCAAGAAGTTGTCGACGTATCACTGGCCGGGCAATGTGCGTCAACTCGAGAACGTACTGTTCCAGGCAGTATCGCTATGCGAAGGCGACGAGCTTCAGGCGCGCGATCTGCGCCTGCCCGCCATCGCTCAAGCGCCGGGGGTTTCCGGTGTCGATCTCGACGGTTCGCTCAGCGATATTCTCGGCAAGGTGGAAAAGCGCGTGCTTGCCTCTCTCTATCCCGAATACTCTTCGAGTCGCCTGCTGGCGCGGCGACTGGGCGTGTCACATACCACCATAGCCAACAAGCTCAAGCGCTACGGCATCGGCCATGATGATTGACGAAAGAAGATCGCTGTAAATCTAGCTTTACAGATCGTCAGCCTTTTGCGCCGCGAGAGGCCGCTATCAGGCGTTGTGTGCGGGCTTGTCAGTATTTCTTGACAAAGAGGATACCGAAATTGCGCCGGTTAGGTGAATCGGAGGAATGAAAACGCGTCATGACGCGTCGTCAAGGGGCTTACGCTGACTTTGAATGCATCGCTTGTCGAAACGCTGACGAGATCACCCAATAACAACCCTTGGAGATGAATCATGCATGCTTCCGCTTCCACGACGCCGCAGGTTTCCCAGCATAACCCCATCGGTACCGATGGTTTCGAGTTCGTCGAATACACGGCGCCTACCGTCGAGGGACTGCAGGCGCTGCGCGAGCTTTTCCTGCGGATGGGGTTCACCGAGACGCGCAAGCACCGCTCCAAGGCGGTCAGTCTGTTTCAGCAGGAAGGCATCAACTTCGTGCTCAACGCCGAGCCGAATAGCCAGGCCGCCGAATTTGCCCAGGTGCACGGGCCCAGCGCCTGCGCCATGGCCTGGAAGGTAGCCGACGCTCGGCAGGCATTCGACTACGCCGTGGATCAGGGCGCGGAACCCGCAGAAACATCGGTAGGGCCAGGGGAGGTAGGTATCCCGGCGGTCAAAGGCATCGGCGGCTCGCTGCTCTATTTCGTCGATCAAAAGGTCGATGGCAAGGGGCGCACTATCTACGACATCGACTTCGAACCCTTGACTGGATCGAGTGCCGGCATCGACAAGAACGCCAATAGCGTAGGGCTAAAGGTGCTCGATCATCTGACTCACAACGTCGATCGTAGCCAGATGGACGTCTGGGCGAATTTTTATACCGATATCGCCAATTTCCGCGAGATTCGCTACTTCGACATCGCCGGCAAGAAGACCGGGCTATTCTCCCGGGCCATGACCGCCCCCTGCGGCAAGATGCACATCCCCATCAACGAATCCGCCGACGACAACTCCCAGATCGCCGAATTCCTGCGGGAATACAACGGCGAGGGTATCCAGCACCTGGCTATGGCCACGGATGACATCTACGCCACGGTGCGCGGCTTGAAGAACAACGGCATCAGGTTTCTGACCACCCCGGACACCTACTACGAGAAGCTCGACAAGCGAGTGCCCAATCACGAGGAGAAAATCGAGGATCTGCGCGAATTGAATCTCTTGGTGGACGGTGCCCCGCGTGAAGGGATCCTGCTGCAGATCTTCACCGAAACGGTCATCGGCCCGATCTTCTTCGAGATCATTCAGCGCAAGGGCAATGAGGGGTTCGGCGAAGGCAATTTCAAGGCCCTGTTCGAGTCCATCGAGGAGGATCAGATTCGCCGCGGCGTGCTCAAGGAATAATGAGCGGCAGCGTTTTGATATCACCCTGTCAGCCATCGCGAGGAGTCCATCATGAGCCACCGCTGGATCAACTTCCCCATCCGGGAAGGCACGCATTCCCGCCAGGCCCACTGCGATCTGCCCGACGGTACCTTCGAGCGTGAACTGGGGCGCGAAGGCTTTTTCGGCCCGGTCAGCCACATGCATCATAAACATCCCCCCACCGGCTGGATCGATTGGGAAGGGCCACTGCGTCCGCATGCCTTCGATCTCAATGCCATCGAGGCGGCGCCGACCTGCCCCTGGCAGGCGCCGGTGGTACTCGACAACGCGGATATCGAACTGCGCTTCTGGCGCCTGAATGAACCGATGCGCCATCTGGTGCGAAACAGCGACGGCGATCAGCTGCTGTTCATCCACCACGGCGAGGGGGCGCTCTATTGCGACTACGGGCACCTCGGGTTTCGTGACGGCGATTATCTGGTGATCCCTCGGGGCACCGCCTGGCGGCTTGCGTCTCAAGCAAAATGCGAAATCCTGATGATCGAGAATGTCGATGGTGCCTACCGGCTTCCGGACAAGGGCATGCTCGGGCCCAACGCCATCTTCGATCCGGCGGTGCTGGATCATCCGCACCTCGATCAGGCGTTCCACGATCAGCAGGACGAGAACACCTGGCAGGTTCGGGTCAAACGCCTGGGGGAAATTTCCACCGTCACCTTTCCCTTCAACCCGCTGGATGCGGTGGGCTGGCACGGTGAAAACACCGTGGTGCGCCTCAACTGGCGCGATATTCGCCCGGTGATGAGCCATCGCTATCATCTGCCGCCGTCAGCCCATACCACCTTCGTGGCGCGTGGCTTCGTTGTCTGCACCTTCTGCCCTCGGCCCATCGAATCCGACCGGGGAGCGCTCAAGGTGCCGTTCTATCACAACAACGACGATTACGACGAAGTGTTGTTCTATCACCGCGGCAACTTCTTTTCCCGGGACAACATCGAGCAGGGCATGATCACCTTCCATCCCTGCGGCTTCGCCCATGGCCCTCACCCCAAGGCCCTCAAGAAGAGCCAGGACGATCCCGCGACCTTCACGGATGAAGTCGCGGTGATGATCGATACTCGACGCAGCCTGCGCATCACCGAGGCGGCGCAAGGCGTCGAGAATCCGGCCTACGTGAATTCCTGGCAGGCCCCGGGTAAGGCCGAATGATGGTTTCAATTTCTGTGTTGGCAAGGAGTTTTCAATGAAACTGGCATCCCTGAACCGGGGGCGCGACGGCGAGCTGGTGCTGGTCTCTCGCAATCTCGAGCGTTCCGTGGCGGCAAACGATATCGCCCCAACCCTGCAGGCGGCTCTTGATGACTGGGCGCAGGTGGCCTCGCGCTTGCAAGAACGCTATCAAGCCCTGAATGACGGCCAGTGCAGTGAGGCCTTCGATTTTCGACCGGAAGACTGTGCCAGCCCGCTGCCGCGGGCCTATCACTGGGCGGATGGCAGCGCCTACGTCAACCACGTCGAGCTGGTGCGCAAGGCCCGCGGCGCCGAGATGCCCGAGAGCTTCTGGCACGATCCGCTGATGTACCAGGGCGGCTCCGATACCTTCCTGGCACCGACCGCGCCGATTCGCCTGGCGGACGAGGCCTGGGGCATCGATCTCGAAGCCGAGCTTGCGATCATCACCGACGATGTGGCCATGGGAACCGCTGTCGAAGCGTCGGAGGCGCACATCCAGCTGCTGATGCTGGTCAACGACGTGTCCCTGCGCAACCTGATTCCCGGCGAGCTGGCCAAGGGCTTCGGCTTCTACCAGGCCAAGCCGTCCTCATCCTTCTCGCCGGTGGCGATCACCCCGGATGAGTTGGGGGACGATTGGCAGGGCGGCAAGGTGCATCTCGACATGGTCAGCCATATCAACGGTGAGCTGTTCGGCCGTCCCAATGCCGGTGTCGACATGACCTTCGATTTTCCCACCCTGGTAGCCCATGCGGCCAAGACGCGGGCGCTGGGGGCCGGCACCATCATCGGCTCCGGCACGATCTCCAACTACGATCGCAGCAGGGGCTCCGCCTGTCTGGCGGAAAAGCGTATGCTCGAGGTGCTCGAGCACGGCGAGGCCCGCACGCCGTTTCTCAAGTTCGGCGATCGGGTGCGCATCGAAATGTTCGATCGTGACGGCGGATCGTTGTTCGGCGCTGTCGATCAAGTTGTGGAGTGCTACGTACCCGAAAGTGCCGGAAATTAAACCCGCAAATCCCAGGATTTGTTGAACTGCTCACGTCGGGGCGCGAGCGCCTGCTTGTTGTGGGGTTGTTTTCATCAGGGATTTGATCGTGTGGGATCTTCGTCAATGGCGTCTTGCTCGCCGGCGAGCGGTTCATAGGCATTACCAGCCTGATGCAATAGCTCGAACTGCTTGTTGCATTCGTGGCAGGCGCCGCACATGCCAACGTGCATGCGCAGCAATAGGCGATCCTTGAAACCGAGAGGGGCATCCAGGCGCTGGGACATCAGCTTGGTGATTTCTCGACACACCATCAGTTTGAACATTACGCTTTCTCCGCAAGCCAGCCGTTTTCGATGCAAGCGCGCAAGCGCAATCGGGCGCGATGCAGGATGACCCAGCAGTTGTTTTCCTTGATGCCGGTTTCCTTGCAGATGTCTTCGGTGGAAAGACCCATCAGCTCCCGCAAGGAAAAAATACGCGCAATATTGTCCGGCAGGGCGATCATGCAGGCATCGAAAACTTGCCAGAAACGCTCGCTGACGAAAGCGGCTTCCGGATCGCCCCAGTTCGAAGGACGCGCGGCGTCTTCCCAGCGCCCATTGCGTTTGAACTGACGCTCGATAGCACCGTCATCCAGCTCATCCTCCCAAGGGCGCCAGTTACCTTGTCGACGCTGGCTGCGCAAACCGTCGAGAATCTTGAACTTGAGAATGCCGAACACCCAGGTTTCGTAGCCCGAATGCCCTAGAAAGCTTGCATCTTTTTCCATGGCGGCAACCAGGGCTTCCTGTACTACATCTTCGGCCTGGGCGAGATCGCGAAGCTGTAGACGAGCAAAGGAGACCAATCGCGGTCGAATGGCCGCCAGGCGCTGCATTCTTTCGTTCTTGTTGTCGTTCGCAGATGTCGTCATGATCACATCTCGTTCGCAGAGTGCTTGCCATCATGTACGCCTGAATGGGCAGGTCAAGGCGTTCAACGCACCTGGCGATAGTGGTTGGTCAACGCACGGCTGTCGACGCCTCGCCAGTAGCGATAACGCAATCGCCACATCAACAGGATAGTGCGCCAGAGGCCGTCATGCTCCCAGCGGCGCCCGGAACTCGTTACGCGCTGACTCAGGCAGGCGGGTGATGAAAGCCTCTTGAGACGCGCCGACATCTCGATATCTTCCATCAAGGGCTGTTCAGGAAAACCGCCAACCGCATCGAACGCCTGGCGGGTCATGAATATCGCCTGATCGCCGGTGGCAATGCCGGTGAGACGCGAACGCAGATTCATGGCGCCGGCCACCATCTTGAGCAGCGGATGGCGACCGCTAAGCGCTATGTCGAAACGCCCCCAGGCGCGCTGGGTGAGTGCTTGGATGATCAACTGATCCGCACGCCTGGGCAAGCGCGTATCCGCATGCAGAAAAAGCAGAGTGTCACCCCGGCTGGCCCTGGCGCCTGCATTCATCTGTCGAGCACGTCCGGGTTCGCACACCAGCACCCGTGATACGAACGGTGAAGCCAAGGCGACGGTCTGATCCTGGCTACCGCCATCGGCGACGATGATTTCACAACCGCAGACCCATAGTCCCAGTAGCGAAACGAGCTGTTCCTCGATCTCGTGAGCCTCGTTCAGAGTTGGAATGATGATGCTGAGTCGGGGTCGTTGCATCGCGCGGCCCTCATGTACACGGGAAAGTGTTTTATCGTTCGCCATGGAGCGAGAACGCCGAATCGTCAGTCCAGGGAATATCGGCCTGGTCCAGTATGCAGTGGTGCGTCTTGCCATGCATGAACACACCGAAAACAAAAATGACCTTGAATCTGTAAGTGATTCCTTCCTCGACCTACCAAATACCAGATGCCAGCGAAACACGGTGTCTTTCAGGTGACGAACAACAACCGATGGAGTGATCCCATGATACTCAAGAAGCGTTTTTCCCTTTCTCCTGCAGGCAGGATTGCCTCTCGGATAGCCGGTACTGTACTGGCCGTATCCCTGAGCGGCGCAGCCATGCAGGCTATGGCGGCTTGTGGTGCCGCCAATCCCTGCGCCAGCAAGAACCCCTGTGCGGCAAAGCAGACCTGTGGAGCCAACCCTTGCGCGACGAAAAATCCCTGCGCCATGAAAAACCCCTGTGCGGCCAATCCCTGCGCCACCAAGAATCCCTGTGCCGCCAATCCCTGCGCGGCCAAGAAGAAACCTTGCGCGGCAGAGTCCTGACGGGTTGAAGCAGACTCAATCACTGAAGGCTGAAACAGGAAATTACCGTGACATCGGGCGTGAGGACAGGTATCGCGCCCGGGTCATCGGAACAAAGCAAGTCTCAATCGTTAAGCTCGATTACACGTCCACCCGCCGCTTCGGCGTCCGCCGCGTCATGGGTAACCATCAACGTCGGCAGGCTTTCCTGACGCACCCGTTCAAACACCAGCTGGCGCATTTCGTCTCGCAGGGTAGCGTCGAGCTTTGAGAAGGGTTCATCGAGCAGCATGGCCTTTGGCTTGGAAAGCAGTACGCGCATGAGCGCTACCCGGGAGCGCTGGCCGCCGGAGAGGGTGGCGGGGTCGCGGTGGGCAAATCCTTCCAGGCCTATTTCCTCGAGTGCCGCCTCGACACGCTGCTGACGCTCGCGGCGTGAGCCATCGGCGATCATGCCAAAGGCCAGATTGTCGCCCACGCCAAGATGAGGAAACAGCAGCGGGTCCTGAAACAGCAATCCCACCCGGCGTGCCTCCGCGGGTAGCCGAGTGAGGTCGCGCTCCCCTAGCCGAACCCTGCCGCTGGCGGAGAAGGCAGGTGATAGAAAGCCAGCGATATAGGCCAGCAGCGTAGATTTGCCCACCCCGGAGGGGCCCATTAACGTCAATACTTCCCCGGGTGCAATGGCGGTATCGATGCCAAGCAGGGAACTGCCCTCGAGGGCGATATGTACATTTTCCAAGATCAACGAATGCATGGAGCTCCTGAAAATGAAAGATGGCGCGACGGTGTCATACTGATGTCAAAAGCCCGCTGCGTCGACGAAACAGCAGCCGTGGAAGGCCAAGGGCAAGGGCAAAACCCAGCGCAGGCATGGCCAATTGCAGCAGGGCGTAGACCGCGGTCAAACGACGATCACCGCCGCTGGCAAGGCTTACGGCCTCGGTGGTGATGGTACTGACACGGCCGGCGCCGAGCAGCAGGGTAGGAAGGTACTGGCCGATGCTCACCGCAAAACCCACTGCGGCGGCGGTCATCAGCGGCACGCTGAGCATCGGCAGGCGTACCCGCCAGAATACCCGAGCAGGGCTGGCGCCGAGGCTGCGGGCAAGATGCGCCCAACGCGGGTCCAGCCGACGATAACTCTCCCCCAGGGATAGGAACACGTAGGGCAGCACGAATATCGCGTGGCCGAAAATGACGGCGGTGATTCCCGGCGGCACCCCTGCCTGAATCTGCATCAATACCAGCCCGAATAGAAAGGCCACGGATGGCACCAGTAGCGGCAGGTAGAGAATCAGCTGTGCCCAGGGTCGGGTCGGGCGTTGGTGCAGTGTTTCCGCTTCCAGGGCGCCGACTACCAGCGCAAGCGACAAAAGCGTGGCGACGATGCCGATAACCGCCGCCTGGGTCAATGGATCACCCATACTAGCGGCCGCCCTCGTCCAGTTGCGCAGCGTCAGGGGCTGGGGTAGCGCTTCGGGGAAGGGCCAGTAGGCGGCCAATGACCACAGCATCAGGCCTACCAGACTGCCCAGAATAAGCAGCAGCGAGAGCGAAACCGCACCAAATGCGATGCCGCCAAGCACGGCATCGCCATTGTGGCGACGTCCATTCGAAAGCCAGCGGCGGGTAAGCCGACGCACCAGGACTTCGATCAGCCACCAAGTGGCCAATGCGGCCAGGGTCACACCCAGTTGCAGCAAGGCCCCGGCGGAGGCCATGAAACGCATCGACAGGTCCGGGTCGTTGAGCCAGCGTAATACCGCGACTGCCAGGGGTGGAGGCGTCGTGGGCCCCAGGATCAAGGCCACTTCGACGGTGGACGAGGCAAAGGCGATCACCGCATAGACCGGCAGTCGCAGCAATGGATAAAGCCCCGGCACCACCACCTTGAGAAAGGCCGAGAGCGGCCCGTAGCCCAGGGCGCGGGCCATGCGCAGGCGCTCACTGGCACGACATTGGGGCAGTGCCGCCAGACTCATCAGCAGCAGAAAGGGCACTTCCTTGAGCACGAGCCCAGCGATCATCGCAAGGCCGAAAGGATCACCCGGGAACAGGATATCCGGTGGGTGCTGCCAGTCGGTCAACCCGGGTGACAGGGCGCGGCTCAACAGCCCCGAAGGGGCCAGCAGGAATGCCAGGCCTATGGCCGCTGCGGCGTGCGGCACCGCCAGAAGCGGTGACAACAGCCGACGCACCGCCGTGAACACTCGCGTGTGCATGAAGGCACCGAGAAACAGCATCACGATGGCAAGCGATGCGCCGGCGCTGACCAATCCCGTGACGTAGCTCAACTGCACCATGCGGCCCAAGCCCGGCCTGTCCAGCAACGCCTGCCAATGAGTCAGCGTCAGGCTGTCGCCACCCAAGGCGGGTAGAAAGCCGAAGGCCGGCGCGATGACCCCAGCCAGGCCGCTTGCCACGGGTAGACTCAACAGCGTGATCGTAAGCCAGGGCGCAAGACGCACGCCCAGGGCATAACTTGAGGGCATCAACGGGTTCCGTAACGGGTAAGCCACTCTTGTTCCAGGCGCTCCATCCAGCTTGGATGCGGCTCTGCCAAGGTGCGCTGGAGGGCCTCTATGGGCAGTGTCGCGGGATTGTCCGGCAGTGCCGCAAAGGCCTGGCGCTGTTTTTCGCTCAGCGTATCCAGAGCCAACACGGTGGCGTCGCCCCATACTTCAATATCCTGCTTGTGCGCCTGGGCCTCGGGAGAGAGCAGGAAATTGGCCAGCATCAATGCACCGGCCTTGTGGCTGGCATTGAAGGGAATGGCAACGAAATGCACGTTGCCCAGAGTGCCGTCATCGAGCACATAGCTGCGTGTGCTTGGCGGCAACTGATAGTCCGCCACGGCGGCAGCGGGCTCCAAGGGGTTGAAGGTGAAGGCCAGGCTGAGCTCGCCATCCCCCATCAGCTGGCGCAGGGCGCTTCCGCTATTGGGAAAGCTCTGGCCGCTGCGCCATAGGTTGGGGTGCAGCGCATCGAGATAGTCCCATAGCGGGGCAGTGACGCTTTCGAAATTCGCCTCATGGACCGGCGCATACAGCGGCGCGGGATCGTCGATCAGCCCCAGCAGGGCCTGCTTGAGAAAGGTACTGCCGAGAAAATCCGGCACCAACGGATAGGTGAAACGACCGGGATTGTTTCTGGCCCACTCGAGCAGTTCCCGCGTGGTCTTGGGGGGCGATTCGACCCGGTCGCTATCGTAGTAGAAGGTAATCTGCGCCTTGCCCCAGGGGGCTTCCAGGCCTTCCACCGGCAGGGTGAAATCGCTTCGCATCTCCGGGTTGTCATCCGGTGCGGTCAGGGCGAAGTTGGGCAACTGCTCTGCCCAGGGGCCGTACAGCAAGCCGTTCTTCTTCATGGCCGCGAAGTTCTCGCCATTGATCCAGATCAGGTCGATGGCGCCGTCTTCATCGTTACCGGCGGCTTTTTCTGCGAGCACCCGAGATACCGCCTCGGCGGTGTCCCCAAGTTTTACGTGCACCACGTCGATATCAAAGCGAGACTGCATCTGCTGGCTCACCCAGTCGATGTAGTCATTGGTATTGGCATCCCCGCCCCAGGCGTTCCAGTAGACCGTCTGGCCCTTTGCCCTGGTTTCGATGCTCGCCCAGTCATCGAGACCCTGGGTCTCAAGTGACTGGGCTTGCAAAGAGCTGACCGAGAGCAAGGCAAACAGCGGCACAAGAAGCCGGGAAACGAGTGATCGAGGCATGCAGGCAATTCCTTTTTGGTCTGTTGTGTAGTCAGTCTTGATGATCAGCCGAACAGGTTGAGACGCTCAAGGAACGCAAGTTCCGTGCAGACTCTTGTCACGATCGGTGAAGACAGATAGTGATCGACCCGGTCGCGCACATGGGCAATCAGCGCTGGATCGCTCAGCGTATTCGACCAATCCTCGCCTGCATCCGTTGCGTCCCTAGCGCGTTGGTGTTCTACCCGCCACTTGGCGCACCAGGTGAGCGACCATAGCCACATGGCACGACGACACTGCAGCACTGCCTCCTGATCGCAGTATCTGTCGTCGTGATTCATGGCGCTTGCCCAGTGGCGATAGAACCCGTGGACGTCGTCCAGGCCGAGTTCCGCGTAGCTGGCAACGTCCCAGGTGGTGGAGGTGTATAGCGTGGCATGGGCCAGATCGAGGCCGGGTAGGCCGTAGCGGCATTTTTCCAGATCCACCAGCATGGCGCGACCGTCATCACGAATTAGAAAGTTGCCCGGGTGGGCATCGAAGCTGATCAGCGCAACCGCCTCCGAATGATCCTGAGTCAGCCAGGTTTGCAGGATCTGCAGCTCTTCGCCCAGCTGTTGGCAGGTAGCCGCACTCACTTGAGCGGCTTCAAGATAGCGCGCCTGTTCGAGAATCTCTTCGAGCATTGCTTGCCAAGGTGAAGCGGGGGCCAGCAAGGGCGGTCGCGCATTAAAAGAGGGAAGGGGTAATCGATGCAGGCTGGCCAGGGTCTCGGCGATGGCCGGTAGATCCTGAGGCAGTCGGGCCACGCGACCCTTGATGGCAGAGACGATCAAACCGCCCCGGGGCAAGGCGTCGCTCGAGGGCAGTACCGCCTGCAGAGCCGGGGTGTGCCCACCCTGGCTGGCTCGTGCAAAGCAAGCAGCCTGATAGTCGAGATTGGCCCTTGGGGTGAGCTTCATCTGGCTCTGCTTGGGCAGACGCGCGATCCAATTGTCCCCATCCTGACGACACAGCCACACATGCTCATGCGCCAGGCCGGTATCCGCCATAGGGTGCAGTTCGCTGACGTCGAGCCCCGCTTCCTGCAGGGCCTGACGCAGATTTGAGAGTCGTGGGTCGGTATCCCTAGCAACGAGTGAGTCGGATCGAGTCATAGCGGTCATCAAAATGAGATGGAGTTTTAGGCTTGGTCGCGTTCAACACCATGACCTTACAGGCGAAACGACAATATCGCAGCGACTGTTTTCGTGACCGCCGCGAAAGCGCCGTTCGTTGTTCAAGACAAAAATCACGCAGGAGTGTAATGGCGAAGCGTATCCCTCGACCAAGCAGTATGCGCAAGGCGAATCAATAGCCGATGCCTCTGCGCAGTTTGGGCAATAACAATACTCACTAGGGCCTGTTGACGTTTCATTCACGGCCGCGCTGGCGCCAGTTTTTATTCGGGGCAAGGCAGGAGGAGAGAAATTTGGTTATTCCAAATGAACGACGACTAACGCAGCAGCGGATAAAAACTGGCCCAGCCCTTCGGGTTG
This sequence comes from uncultured Halomonas sp., assembly GCF_947500835.1. Lineage (GTDB taxonomy): Bacteria > Pseudomonadota > Gammaproteobacteria > Pseudomonadales > Halomonadaceae > Modicisalibacter. Next base: position 338,120 of record NZ_CANMTQ010000004.1, on the reverse strand, counting down.
CGCAGCAAAAAGCGCCATTCTGCGTTGCGAAACGTGAAAAGGGAATAACCCTTCCCTGCGCTTCGCGCCTTGACTGACACTTTTTGATGCAGCAACGCGGTTCGCGATGAAACGTCAACAGGCCCTAGTCCCTGGAGTGCTGTCATGAACCTCAAGAAACGTTTGAATCTGTCCAGGTCTGCAACGCTTGCCGGCACCTTGTTGACGGTGACCATGGCGGGCGCCGCAGGACAGATAATGGCGCAGTGCGGTGCCAATCCCTGTGCCGGAAAGAACCCCTGTGCCAGTCAAAATCCTTGTGCTGGTACCAATCCCTGTGGGGGCAAGAATCCTTGTGCTGGTACCAATCCCTGTGGGGGCAAGAATCCTTGTGCTGGTACCAATCCCTGTGGGGGCAAGAATCCTTGTGCTGGCGCCAATCCTTGTGCTGGCGCCAATCCCTGCGCCGGTGCCAATCACTGTGCCGCGGACAGCCAGAAAAACCCTTGCGCGGTGATCCGGCCAGCGGATTACTCGCCGGGCTATAAAGAAGACGGCGAAAACCCGCAAGAATTGCTGAGCCGCGGCGAGGCACTGTTCAACGATACGGACCTGAGCAGCAACGGCCTTGCCTGCGCCAGCTGTCATAGCGGTAATCAGCGTTATCAAGCTACCTTCGAGCAGGCCTATCCTCACCGGGTGGCCATGGGCATGAATCTCTATGGCATGAACGAAGTGCAGGCGGACGAGATGGTCCAGATCTGCATGGTCAATCCCATGGCCAGCGATACGCTGGATTGGGCGTCGATGGATCTGGCGGCGTTGGCGGCCTATGTAGTAGACGTTCAGCAGGGCTACAGCGGACCGCAAAAACAGTAACTCATCTTGAACAAGCGCAACGCGGAGGTGCTGGTATGAATGCGGCGTTATCGTCTTACGGCATTGCCGAAGCCATTTGTGCCCCTAATCTCGCGGACTATGGAAATGATGAGGTTCAGCTCATGCAGGCGGCTGCTCTGGAAGCCCTGGATTGCCAGCGGGTATTGAAGAAGGTCGGGCTCAATCTGGTAGGGGAGCTACTCAAGGGACAGGGCGAATTTCTTGAATTCAACCATTTTCCCGAAGGCGATGTTTACGACAAGGACACCGGCAGTCAGTACTACTACCATGCCCATCGCGGTAACGAAGAACACGGTCATTTCCATGTCTTCCAGCGCCCACCGGAGGACAATCGCCCCGGCCACCTGGCCGAGCCGACACACTTGATCGCCATCTCCATGGATGCCTGGGGCGAGCCCATTGGGCTTTTCACCACCAATCGCTGGGTGACCGGTGAAACCTGGCGCGATGCCGCCGAGACCTTGGCGCTGGCCAGAACATTCGAACTCGATCACGCCTGGCCCTCCTGGCCCGTCAATCGTTGGGTGAGCGCCATGATCATCGCTTTTTATCCCTATCTTGACGTCTTGATCAAACACCGTGACCGCGAGATAGATAGCCTTGAAACGTCCGGCCTGAGCGACATCTTCGAGAATCGCGATATCGAGATCATCGGGCAGCTGCCTATTTCCTTGCAGGAGTGGGCGAGGTGTCTAGCTTCCAGATTGGACCGAGAGTGATAAGCGAGATGACAAACAATATAAAAGTGTTGTTGTTTGTCTATTCGTCAACAATCCCGCGCCATTGCTTGGCATTGGGCAGGCTCAGCAGGCGCTCAAGATCCTCGGGCCTGTCGATATCCCAGACGGTGGCAGGGCAGGCGTGGCGCCAGCCCAACGCATCTAGTCGTTCCAATGTCTGAGTGAAGACACGCTCGGTTCCCCAGTCGATGTCCTGAAACAAGCGAAGATCGGCCTGGCGGGTGCCAATCAAGGCGTAGCCGCCGTCCTCTGCCGGCAGCAGCACGCACTCAGATGATGCCAGAGCGGTCTGGCACTGCCGTAGTAAAGATGCATCGAGCATCGGACAGTCGCAGCCGATTACCAGGCCCGGCCCAGGCATGGCCGCCAGTGCGGCATACATGCGCAGACCAAGATCGCTTTCTGGCTGAGGCTGCAGCTGAACGCCGAAATGCGCGCGGCAGGCATCGAAGAAGGCGTGTTCAGGCTCATCCGGAAACGCAAGACTCGTCCATAGCGTGATCGACTCTGCCGCCGTGGCGGCGACGGCGGTTTCCAGCGTTTGCCAGACCAGATGGCTATGCAGCCTGGCGGCACCTTCGGCGCCAAGTCGTGGAATCAGTCGTGTCTTGACCTGGCCCGGCAAAGGCGCCTTGGCCAGGATGGCCAAGGGGAAATTCTTCTGAGTTGCCATTGCATCGTCCTTTTGTTCCAACACCCCATTGAATAACAAAACTTCCGGCCACCAGCCTGTCAACAGGCTCTGGATCGAACTTCTGTAGCCCACGACTTTCGCGATCTTTCGATTTTCCAGGTGCTGTTGATGTTCATGCGGTTCACATTGCGGTGCAACGGGCAAGTCGTCATCGAAAGCGCATGGTTTGTTTCCTGTCGAGAAGCATGAAATTAGCAATGTTTCGTGAGCAATTTATTAAGCATTGGCTTAACTGACTGGCGTAACGCCGAGAACGTACTAGTTTGCTTATGTAGTCACAGGCTATTTGAACAATACGCTGGATCAGGCAGGCAACGATGTCGACTCGATTCTTGCCATTACGCTCAGGATGAGTTTCATGTTTTTCAGCATGCACGAGCAGGAACGGCTAATGGTCTACACGGCCGGCAAGCTCGCGTTGGAACGCAAGGAGCGTGGCCTCAAGCTCAATCTCCCCGAGGCCACGGCGCTCATCACCTCGTTTCTTCTCGAAGGCGCTCGAAACGGCGAGACCGTTGCTGATCTCATGGAGTCGGGTCGCCACGTGCTGAGCCGCGATGATGTGATGGAGGGTGTGCCGGAAATGCTCGCTCAAGTGCAGGTCGAGGCGACGTTCCCCGACGGCACCAAACTTGTGACGGTCACGGGGCCAGTGCAATGACAACAAAGATGTTTAATCCGTTCGCAGCGCCCGAACATAAAGCCGCCGACTCGCCGAAAGCGCAGCACGCGTCCGATGACCCCGGCCATAAGTATGCAAAGGTTGCCAAGCGCACGCGCTCCTCCGGCGCCAGCTCACCAAGTGAACCTCGACGTCCTGGAACCGGTGAACGCCAGGCCCCACGACGCCAGTCAACGAAGCAGCTTGAAGAGCTCGACCCCCTCATTCCTGGGGAAATTCTCTACGGCGAAGGCGATATCGAGATCAACGTCGGCCAGTCCGTCACGACGATCAGGGTGGTCAACACTGCGGATCGACCGATACAGATCGGCTCGCACTTTCACTTTGCCGAAGCAAACGATGCGCTTGAGTTCGATCGCAAGGCGGCCTGGGGCATGCGACTCAACGTGCTTTCGGGCGGCGCCGTGAGGTTCGAGCCCGGGGCCGTGGAAGAGGTCGAACTCATTCCAATTCGGGGACGACGTGTCGTGCCCGGTCTGCGCGGACTGTGCCAAGGAGGCCTCGATGAGTAGGATTTCCCGTTCGGAATATGTTGCATCTTATGGCCCGACCAAGGGCGATCGTATTCGCCTCGCGGATACCAATCTTGTCATCGAGGTCGAGGAAGACCGGTGCGTAGGTGGCGACGAGGCGGTATTCGGTGGCGGCAAGTCGATTCGTGAATCCATGGGGCAGTCGACGGCGACGCGGGCCGAGGGCACGCCGGATCTTGTGATCACCGGCGCGGTCATTCTCGACCACTGGGGCGTGATCAAGGCAGACATCGGCATACGGGATGGACATATTTGCGGGATCGGCAAGGCCGGAAACCCGGACACCACGGACGGCATACACCCGGACCTGGTGATCGGGGCTTCCACCGAGATCATGGCGGGCAACGGACTCATCGCCACCGCCGGCGCGATCGACACCCACGTGCACTTTGTCGGCCCGCAGATGATGCAGATCGCCCTGGCCTCCGGCACCACCACCGTGCTTGGTGGCGGCACCGGTCCCACCGAAGGCTCGAAGGCCACCCTCGCAACGCCGGGTTCATGGTGGATGGAGCGGATGCTCGAAGGCTTCGATCCCTGGCCGGTCAACGTGCTGTTTCTCGGACGCGGCAACACGATGTCCCAGGAATCCATGTGGGAGCAGCTGCGCGGCGGTGTGGGCGGTTTCAAGATACATGAAGACTGGGGCGCGACGCCGGCGGTCATCGATGCCTGTCTGTCCGTGGCGGAGCAATCCGGCGTACAGGTGGCGATCCACTCGGATACGCTCAACGAGGCCGGCTTCGTCGAGGATATGCTCAAGGCGGTAGACGGTCGTACCTTCCACTCTTTTCACACCGAAGGCGCCGGCGGCGGTCACGCCCCGGACATCATCCGCATCGCGGGGGAGGCCAACGTGCTGCCGGCCTCGACCAATCCTACCCGGCCGTTCACCCGCAACACCGTGGACGAGCACCTCGACATGGTGATGGTGGCGCACCATCTCAACCCCCAGGTGCCCAACGATCTTGCCTTCGCCGAAAGCCGGGTGCGGGCGGGAACGATCGCGGCGGAAGACGTGCTTCAGGATCTTGGCGCGATCTCGATCATGTCGTCGGACGCCCAGGCCATGGGCCGCATCGGCGAGGTGACGATTCGCACCTGGCAGACAGCGCACCAGATGAAGAAGCTGCGCGGTCCCTTGTCGGGAGACGTCAATGCCGATAACCATCGGGCCCGGCGCTATGTCGCGAAATACACAATCTGTCCCGCCATAGCCCACGGTATCGAGAAGCATGTCGGCTCCATCGAGGTGGGTAAAAAAGCGGATCTCGTGCTATGGCAGCCGGCGTTTTTCGGTGTTCGCCCTACGATCGTTTTCACCGGTGGCATGGCCGCGACGGCAGCCCTGGGCGACCCGAACGCGTCGATTCCAACGCCACAGCCCGTGCTTGAGCGCATTGGGTTCAACGTCTATTCCCCCGCGGCGGGAGCGACCAGCCTGGCGTTCGTCTCCCAGGCGGCGATCGACGACGGGCTGCCTGAACGAGTCAACACCAATCGCCGGTTTGTCGCCATCGAGAACTGTCGCGGCAGGACCAAGGCGGATATGCCCGAGAACCAGGCGCTGCCGCGTATCGAGGTCGACCCCAACACCTATGCGGTGAGGATCGATGGTGAGCTCATCGACCATGAGCCGGCGGATGAGATCCCCATGGCGCAACGGTACTTTCTATTCTAGATGGGCAAGGATATGACACAGAGTCAGGCGGCGCTGCTGCTGCTCGCGGATGGTCGCTTGCCGGCAGGCGGCTACGCGCATTCCGGCGGACTCGAGTCGACGGTGTATGCAAAACGCGTGTCGGATACCGCTGAACTCGAGCAGTTCCTCATCGGCCGAGCCGAAACCGCAGGCTTCGTTGCTGCTGCCTTTGCTGCCGCTGCTTGTACCTTCGCAGTGCGAAATGACATCGCTGCACTGGCAACGCTGGAACCTGAACTCGACGCGCGCATCCCCTCACCGGAGCTGCGTTCGGTGTCGCGCACGCTTGGCAGACAGCTACTGCGGGTGATGAGCAGCATTCATCCGCATCCGCACTTCGGACTGCTCGGCAGGGCGCCCCATCAGCCCTTGGTCATGGGCGTTGCCGCAGCGGCGCTTGGCCTCGGGGCACGAGACGCTGCCCTTGCCATCTTGCATGAAACCATTGCTGGGCCGGCGGCTGCGGCCGCGAAGCTGATGCGCATCGACCCGTTCGATGTTCACGCCACCCTGGTGCGCGCCACCGGGCGTCTTGATCGGCTTGCCCAGGCCGCTGTCGATCACGCCGATGCCCCTGCAAGCGAGCTGCCTTCGGTCGGATCGCCATTGACCGATATCGCCGCCGAGCACCATAGGAGATGGAATGTACGCCTCTTCGCCTCGTGAACAGGATGCACGACGCCCCGGTGCCATGACGGCGCAAGCGGTACTGGCGACCGAGAAAGACGCCAGAAGGTCGTCGAGCCGGATAAGCGTGCTGCGCTCCCATGGCGCGCTCGTGTTGCGCCCGGCGAACCCCAAGGAGCCGGAGCCGCTGACCCATCGCCGCCGCGAGGTGGCCCGGGTCATGCTGGCCGCCGGGGCCGCCGGCCCAATCGGCGGCGACAGCTATGCCCTGGACGTTCGGGTGGGGGCGGGCAGCACCCTCGTGCTTACCGAGGCCTCCGCCATGCTGGTGCTGCCGGGCCCGCGCGGCGGGCGTTCGCGCATGCACATCAACGTGGTCGTTGGTGAGGATGCAACCTTCGTGTGGCTGCCAGAGCCCATCATTGCCGCCCAAGGCTGCGATCATGAGCACGACGTGCGGGTACAGCTTGAACCCGGAGCAAGGCTTGCGATGCGCGAAGAGACGCTGCTTGGTCGGTACCGCGAATTGCCGGGTAATTTTCGTACGACACTGCGTGTGACCTACGCTGGCGCGCCCATCTATCACCAGCAGCTGCGCTTCGGGCCGAATGCGGATGGCTGGCGCGGTGCGGCGGTTGCGGGCGAGAACGATGCCGTCGGGTCGATCATTGCGGTCGACCCTGCTTGGATGGACGAGCCGCCGACCACTTCTGCCTTTCATCCTAGCGCCGTCCTGGCGCCGCTGCCGGGACCGGGCATGGCCGTAAGCGCCGTGGCGCCGGACAGCCTGCAGCTGCGGCGGCTGTTGAACGCCGGGCTCGACGAGCTCGGGTCGCCCTGGAGCACCAGGGTCGCGCCTGATCGCGTCGAACATCGTAATGATGAAATTACCGAAATTGACTGTACAGATGCCGGCTAGGCCGGCCATGGAGGAAAACAGCATGGCGAATACAACGTCAACGAACAAACATCGCGCATTGCGCATCGGCGTTGCCGGCCCGGTGGGAACGGGAAAGAGTTCCGTGATCGCAACGCTGTGTCGCAGCCTCAGCGACGAGTTTGTCATCGGCGTGATCACCAACGACATCTATACCGACGAGGATGCGCGCTTTCTACGCTCCGAAGGCGTGCTTCCGGCGGAGCGAATTCGAGCGGTAGAGACGGGCGCCTGTCCACACACCGCAATTCGCGATGACGTGACGATGAATCTCATCGCCATCGAAGACCTCGAGCGTGATTTCGCGCCGCTGGATATCGTGCTTGTCGAAAGCGGCGGCGATAACCTCACCGCTACCTTCTCGCCGGCGCTCGTCGATGCGCAGCTCTTCGTGCTTGATGTGGCCGGCGGCGGCGATGTGGCTCGCAAGGGAGGACCCGGTATTGGCGGCGCTGACTTGCTGGTCATCAACAAGGTCGATCTCGCCGAACACGTGGATGTCGACGTCGAGCAGATGGTCGCGGATGCCGAGAAGGCCCGGGAAGGACGTCCGGTGCTCGCGATATCGCGTAAACGTCCCGAGACCACGGGCCAGCTGTGCGACTGGGTGCGCACGCTTCACCAGGCCTATGTCGGCGGCACCCACGATCCCGTCGATCCGGGCCCCATGGCGCCACATTTTCATGCAACGGATGAGGGCGGCTATGTACACAGCCATGAAGAGAAGCATGAACACAAACAGCACAGTCACGAATGACGCCTACACGCCATCAAGGAGAAGCACCATGCAAATGAACGTAGTGACGCGGAACGTTGGATGGGGAATGGGATTGTTGCTGTTGCCAGCGTTGGCCTATGCCCACGTGGGCCCAGGACACCCCGGTGGATTTACGCAGGGGCTGCTGCATCCGTTGCTGGGGCTTGATCACCTGGTCGCCATGGTGGCGGTCGGTCTCTGGGCCGCCCAGTGCGGTGGACGGGCCGTCTGGGCTCTGCCGCTTAGTTTCATGGCGGTCATGCTGCTGGGCGGGCTGATCGGTATGGCGGGGGTTTCCATGCCGTTCATTGAGCCGGGCATCGTGGTATCGGTACTGGTGCTCGGCCTGCTCATTGCCGCGGCAGTGCGTCTGCCGCTGGTGGCGAGCAGCGCCCTGGTCGGTTTGTTTGCCGTGTTCCACGGTCATGCCCACGGCACCGAAATGCCGGCGACTGCCTCCGGGTTGGCATACGCCATCGGCTTTGTTCTAGCCACGGGCGTGTTGCACTGCTGCGGCATCGGGCTTGGCATGCTCGCCAAAAAACTGGCCAGCCCACGTCTTGCCCAGTACGCCGGCGGCACCATCGCCGCCTTTGGGCTCTATCTCGGCTTTGCCTGACAGCTGAAGGCAACAAAGGATGTAGTGACGTTGCGTTTGACGCCTTCGATGTGAGTTAGCGTGATGCCAGTCAGCCAACCCTGACTGGCATTTCTCTTGGTAAGGCCTGCCTTGGCCTGGCCTGACCGATCGGAAACATAAACCTTTCAATGACCCCGCCAGTTCTCGCTTGGTTGAGCACAACCAGGCGTGCTTCGTTGTGGTGGTTGGGCAAAATGGAATTCTTTTGCCATTCTAGGTGGCAAGCTGTTCTTTCATTCCAGGAGGTTCGATGACAACGACACGACAGGGCTCGTCCAGGCGCTGGTGGCTCATTCCATTGATTCTAATCGTCGTGGTGGGGCTGCTGCTGATCGCCTGGCTATGGGCGTTGCCGTATTACATCGAGCAGCGCCTGGAGTCGACGTTCTCTTCCGTCACTGGGCGCGAGACCACTATCGAGAAGGTTGCAATCGATAATCCGTTCACCTTGGAGTTGACGCTCGAGAATGTACGGGTTGCCGGTCAGGAGCAAACGCCGGTGCTATCCAGCGACAAGATCATGGCGGACGTTCAGTGGCGCTCGCTGTGGTCGCCGGGGTGGCGTCTCACGCACCTGGATCTTCAGTCGCCACGTCTGCAGCTCATCTGGCAGGAAGACGGCAACTGGAATCTTGTCGAAATGTTCGCGGGCAGTGATTCGAGCAAAGCCAAGGATCAACAACCCACTCCGATTCTGATCGAGCGGATTACCGCCGATAACGGTCGTCTCGACTGGATCAACCGGCGACCCGAGGAGCCGATCACGCTCTCTTTCGAGCAGGTGAGTCTGGATGCCGAGGACTACGACAATACCTCTGATGCGCCTTTTTCATTGCAGAGCCAATCGCGGCTCGAGGGCGCGGATCTGAGTGCCAAGGGAAAGATGGGGTTCTCGCCCTGGCGAGTGGATGTGGATATGTCCGCTGAAAAACTGCCATTGACGGCGCTTTCGGGCTATCTGGACAACATAGTAAGCGCCCAGACCCAAGGTGGGACAATGAACACCCAGGCGCGAATGCAGGCAGGGGAGGCAACGGATGCCGGGGTGCGCATCAGCGGCGATACGGATCTGCGAGATGTGGTGATGCTCGAACCCGACAGCGATCAGCAGATCGCCCGGATAACCCATGCGGATATCGACGGCTTCCTGTTCGAGCTCGATCGGCCACGGCTCGAGGCGGATCGCATCACTCTCAACGAACCCTGGTCCAAGGTGGTCATCAATGAGCAGATGGGGACGAATCTCTCAGCCTGGACGCCTCCGGACATTCAGAATCAGAAGGGATCTGAGCAGGAGAAGCCCGAACAAAATGAAACCGAGCAAAAGTCTTCTTCCTCGATGCGCTACGCCCTGGACGAACTCCTCGTGGAAAAGGGCGCGATGTCCTTTGCCGATCGGCACTTGTCCGAGCCTTTCGAGATCGATTTTTCAGCGCTTGAAGGCAATTGGAAAGGGCTTTCTTCGTCCCAGTCAGGCGGAGGCGAACTCTCGTTGAAGGGTCAGGTTTCGGATGGTTCGCCGTTGAGTATCCAAGGTACTTATGATCCCTTGAGCGATCCCTGGCAGGGCGATTTCGAGATGCATTTCGAGCAAATGCGCCTGGCGACCTTCGCGCCTTATCTGCGTCGATTTGCGGGCTATGAAATCGAACAGGGCGAGGTGACGCTGGATCTCGATTACCGGCTGGAAGATGGCCGGCTCAAAACCGACAACCAGCTCATGCTGCGTCGAATCAGGCTGGGCGAGCAGGTCGATGCCTCCGCCACGGACTTGCCGGTGAAGACATTGATCGGCGTATTGCGTAACGACGATGGCACCATCGAGCTCGAAATCCCCATCACCATTCCGCTGGATAAATCCGGCTCCATCGAATTTGGCGACATTGCGGGTCAGGCCATTCGCAAGGCGTTGCAGAATCTAATTTCCTCACCGATCGAAACCCTGGGGGAGGTAATAGAGGGTGGTAGTGGCGATAGTAGCAACGGTGAAAGCGACGCTAGTGAAAGCAATAACAGCCGCAACGAAAACTCGCATAACGGCAATGAAGGCAACGAGGGCCAACAAAGAGAAGACGGCAGCGATACTGAAAACCGCAGCGCAGAGGATGAAACCCAACGGGATTCCCAGGGTCTGTATAGAAAGCTCCAGACGCCAAGTTGACCTTGCAACAACGATCGGCCCTTAAAAAAGGCGGATAGATTTCAAGCGGGGATGCAATGCCAGGCACTCGTCATATTCTGTCCAATCGCTTTCGTATCTTATGGCTGCTGTGTTTGCTAAGTGGCCTGCTGCTGGCTTTCTTGGCCGCCGCCCAGGAAGAGCAAACCGGGCAAAAAAGCGCCTTGGTAATGACCATCGAGGGCAGCATCAACCCTGCGACCAGCGACTATTTTCAGCGCGGCCTGGAAATGGCGGAAGAACAGGATGTGGCCCTCGCGATCCTGCGACTCGACACCCCGGGCGGCCTGGCTTCCTCGATGCGAAGCATGATCAGCGCCATGCTCGCTTCCAAGGTGCCGGTGGCGGTGTATGTCGCGCCTTCCGGAGCCCGGGCCGCTAGCGCCGGTACCTATCTGCTGCTGGGAAGCCACGTTGCCGCCATGGCGCCGTCCACGCATTTGGGTTCCGCCACGCCGGTGCAGATTGGCGGCGGCGGGTTGCCCGGTTCCGAAGAGGATGAATCCGATTCATCGGAGTCCTCGGATCAGTCTGAGCAAAGCGAGCAGGCGCAAGAGTCCTCTTCCGATAGCGAGCAGCAAGCCGAATCGCAAGACCAGAGCCAGGAAGATGGCGATGAGAAGCGCCGCGGCGAGACCGCCATGGAGCGCAAGGTGCTCGAGGATGCGGTGGCCTATATTCGCACCCTGGCGGAGCGTCATGGGCGTAACGTCGAGTGGGCCGAGCAGGCGGTACGAGAGGCGGTGAACCTCACTGCTCGAGAGGCGCTGGAACAGAACGTCACGGATGTGGTGGCGACTGACGTGCAGGATTTGCTGACACAGATCGATGGCCGCGAGGTCGTCATGAACAATGGCAGCGAGACGCTACAGACCGCGGATCTTTCCATCGAGCGCTTCGATCCGGATTGGCGCACTGAACTCCTGTCGATCATCGCCGACCCCAACATCGCTTATTTTCTGATGATCATCGGTATCTATGGCCTGATTTTCGAATTGATCAACCCCGGTGCCCTGGTGCCGGGCACCATCGGCGCCATCTGTCTACTGCTGGCGCTGTTCGCCTTTCAGGTACTGCCGATCAACTACGCCGGACTTGCACTGATATTGCTGGGGCTGGGGCTGATCGTCGGCGAAGCGCTCATGCCGAGTTTCGGCATTCTCGGTATCGGCGGCATCGTTGCCTTTGTCACCGGCTCGATAATCTTGATGGATGACGAAAACATGGCGGTATCGATTCCTTTGATAGCGGGTGTGGCGCTGGTGGCTGCCGGTTTGTTGCTGTGGGTGGCGATACGCTTTGTCGGTCTGCGCAAGAAACCCCCGCGCAGTGGTCAAGAAGAGATGATCGGGATGACGGCAATCGTGCTGGAAGATTTCGATCATCAAGGGCATGTGCGACTGCGCGGCGAGCGTTGGAATGCCCGTAGCGGTGAAGCGGTACACAAGAATCAGCAGGTAAGGGTCATGTCCCTCGACGGTTTGACCGTCGAAGTGGCCCCTTACCCTATGGAGTCCGATTCCGATGCGTCGACGTCATGAATGAATCAATTCAGCCTCTGCTCGAGGCGATCCAAGGAGATGTTTCCATGTGGGTATCCTATCTCGTTCCCGTAGTGCTGGTGCTGCTGCTGTTGGCGGCCTCGGTGCGCATTCTGCCGGAATACAAGCGCGGCGTGGTGTTCTTCCTGGGTCGCTACCAGGCGGTCAAGGGGCCGGGCCTGTTCATCATAATCCCCATTATCCAGAAGATAGAGGTGGTGGACCTGCGAGTGGTCACCATGGACGTGCCGGAGCAGGACGTGATCTCCCGGGACAACGTCACCGTGCGGGTCAATGCGGTGCTGTATTTTCGCGTGGTGGACCCGGAAAAGGCGATCATTCAGGTAGAGAACTTCACCGTCGCGACCAGTCAGCTGGCTCAGACCACGCTGCGTTCGGTGCTGGGCAAGCACGATCTGGATGAAATGCTCTCCGAGCGAGACAAGCTCAACAACGACATCCAGGAGATCATCGACACTCAGACCGAGGAGTGGGGCATCAAGGTGGCCAACGTGGAGATCAAGCACGTGGATCTCGATGAAAGCATGATTCGCGCCATCGCTCGGCAGGCGGAAGCGGAGCGGGAACGCCGAGCCAAAGTCATTCACGCGGAAGGGGAGCTGCAGGCCTCGAAAAAACTGGTCGAGGCCGCCAACGTCATGTCCGGCAATACCGCGTCCCTGCAGCTGCGCTATCTGCAGACCATGAGCGACATGAGCAACAAGAACGCCTCCACAATTTTCTTCCCGCTGCCCCTGGACATCATGGATGTGTTCAAGACAATGGTTAAGGGCGGCGGTAGCTCGCAGCCAGCGTCTGCATCGGCGCCTGAGTCAACCGACAGTGACTCAAAACCAACCCATAACGACAGCGACCCATCCCCACGGGATATATGATTTTACAGCTTGTTTTCGGCGCGCAATTTGAGCAGGCTTGAACGCTGCCTGGATTGCCGCCGAGGACGCCTTGTTTTCCACTCTTTCTTTTCGACAAAAAGGCCTGCTGCTGACGGCGGCAGGCCCGCTGATCATTTCCCCGGACGCCTTGCTGATCAAGCTGATCGACCTGCCGGATAGCCAGATGCTGTTCTGGCGAGGGCTGCTGACAGCATTGGGTTTCCTGACCATCGTGGTACTGCGCAAAAGGCGTTATACCGTTAACTCATTTTTGCGTTGTGGCTGGGTCGGCATCGGTGTGGCAGCGCTCTTCACTCTGTCGAATTACGGCTTCGTGCTGGGTAATCAGTATACCAAGGGCGGCAACGTATTGATGATCCTGGCTGGTGCCCCCTTGATCGCGGCATTGCTGTCACGTTTCTTCTTGCAGGAATATCTGCCCCTTCGAACCTGGATCGCCATCGCCCTGTGCCTGCTGGGCACGTCATTGATCGTGTTCGACGATGCCGGCGCCGGCTCTTGGGTCGGCAACGGCTTTGCCTTGCTGGCGGCGTTTTCCCTGGCGGCCAATTTCACTCTATGCCGCACCCGCCCGGGCATCGATATGAGTCCAATGCTGACCCTGGCGGGGTTGATGGTGGCGGCAACGGCGCCCTTGCTTGCAAGCGGTGGGGTGGCGCTGCCCAGCGCGGATCAGGCCAGCTTGCTGGTAATACTGTGCCTGATCTTGATTCCCATGGGCTTTACCCTGATCCAGCGCGGCCCACTTTATTTGCCCTCCGCGGAAGTCAGCCTATTGTTCTTGCTGGAAACCGTCGCCGGCACCCTATGGGTGTGGTGGATACTGCACGAGCAACCTTCGAATCTAGCCTTTGCCGGCGGCACCCTGATCATCGGCACTTTGCTGGTCAAGGGACTCATCGATCGGCGTATCGAAAGGCGTAGGCTCGAAGCGTTGGCACTGAAGTCGTCGGGGTGAAGTGACATCGGCTAGCTGATAGAATGCGCGCTCCCATTTTCTGATGTGTATTCATCGCCTTGTTCGGCGCGGCGCGGCGCTTCTTGCGTTTGCTGCAGGCTGCGTTCGATGCTGGCTGCGCGCTAGGGTTTGTCTGAAAAGTCGACGAGCGAAGTTCAGGCAAGGCAAAAATTGACGAAAGAACGGAGTTTACGCGTTGTAAATGAGTATCTTGAGTTAATTTTTAACGACGCATGATCGAGCACAGACACTTTTCAGGCAGAGCCTAGAACAACCCAACGGAACCAAGAATGATTCGATCCATCCGCCACGCCTGGTTTTCCAATATCAAGAACGATCTGCTGGCCGGCATTGTCGTCGCCCTGGCATTGATTCCAGAAGCCATCGCCTTCTCGATCATCGCAGGCGTCGATCCCAAGGTCGGCCTTTACGCCTCTTTTTGTATCGCGGTGATCATTGCCTTCGTCGGCGGTCGGCCCGGCATGATCTCCGCCGCCACCGGCGCCATGGCGCTGTTGATGGTGACCCTGGTCAGAGAGCACGGGCTCGAGTATCTGCTGGCGGCAACGCTGCTCACCGGCGTGCTGCAGATCGTCGCGGGCTATCTGCACCTGGCGGATCTGATGCGCTTCGTTTCCCGCTCCGTGGTCACGGGGTTCGTCAATGCCCTGGCGATCCTGATTTTCATGGCACAGCTGCCGGAGCTGACGGGCGTGACCTGGCATGTCTATGTCATGACCGCAGCGGGCCTTGGCATCATTTATCTGTTCCCGTTACTGCCGAAGATCGGTCGGGCGGTGCCATCGCCGCTGGTATGCATCCTGGTGCTTACTGCCGTTTATATGATCAGCGGCATGGATATTCGTACCGTGGGTGACATGGGAGAGCTCCCGGATACCCTGCCGGTATTCCTGTGGCCGGATGTGCCGCTGACCCTCGAGACGTTGAAGATCATCTTCCCTTATTCGGTCATGCTGACCGTGGTCGGTCTGCTGGAATCCATGATGACCGCCACTATCGTCGATGAACTCACGGATACGCCGAGCGACAAGAACCGGGAATGCAAGGGCCAGGGCATCGCCAACATCGGCTCCGGCCTGCTTGGCGGCATGGCGGGTTGCGCCATGATCGGCCAATCGGTGATCAACGTGAAGTCCGGTGGCCGTACTCGGTTGTCTACGCTAGTAGCAGGCGTCGTGCTGCTGCTGATGGTGGTGTTTTTGAGTGACTGGGTGTCGCAGATTCCCATGGCGGCGTTGGTGGCGGTGATGATCATGGTCTCCATCGGTACTTTCAGTTGGGAATCCCTGCGGGATCTCAGGAAGCATCCAATGAGCACCAATATCGTCATGGTGGCCACCGTCATCGTGGTTGTCGCAACCCACAACCTGGCCATTGGCGTGTTCGTCGGGGTGCTTCTGGCATCGTTGTTCTTTGCCAACAAGGTAGGGCAGGTGCTTTATATCGGGAGTGAAATGAGCTCCGATGGACGCACCCGGGAATACACCGTGGTCGGTCAAGTATTCTTCACTTCATCGGTTCGCTTTATCGATGCCTTCGATTTCAAGGAGAGCGTCGAGCGAGTGAAGATCGATCTCTCCCGGGCCCACTTCTGGGATATTACCGCGGTGGATTCCCTGGACAAGGTGGTAATCAAGTTTCGCCGGGAAGGCACCGAGGTAGAGGTAGTGGGCCTCAACGAGGCGAGTGCGACCATCGTCGATCGTTTCGCGGTGCATGACAAGCCTGCCTCCGTGGAAGGGCTGATGAGCGAGCACTAGGCCTGTTCATCCGCCCCAAGATGCGTTAGAAACGTCACAAAACGTTGATGAAAAACGAGGAAGGAGCCCTGCATGAGCGAACACGTAATGGCCTGTATCGATGGCTCCGGATACTCCACGGCAGTGTGTGATTATGCCGTCTGGGCCAGCCAACGTCTGGCGGCGCCGCTGACGTTCCTGCATGTGCTGGATAATCATCTGCCGCCGGAGGAAGGCAATTTCTCCGGTAACATTGGCCTGGGCAGCCGGGAACATCTACTCGAAGAGCTTGCCTCCCTGGATGAGCGACGCGCACGCATCGCTCAGGAGCAGGGGCGTTCGATGCTGGATGCAGCGCGGGAGCGGGCACGCGAGCAGGGTGTGGAGGAGCCACTGGCGCGCCAACGCAACGGTGAGCTGGTCGAGACCTTGAGCGAGCTGGAAAGCGAGACGCGTCTACTGGTACTGGGCAAGCGTGGCGAGTCCGCCCATCTGGCCAGTGAGCACGTGGGGTCCAACCTGGAGCGTGTGGTGCGGGCGTTACATCGGCCTATTTTGATGGTCCCCGAGACATTTCGTGCCCCTCAGCGTGTCATGATCGCCTTCGATGGTGGAAAAAGCACCCGCAAAGGCATCGAGATGATCGCTGCCAGTCCGCTGTTCAAGGGAGTCAGTTTTCACATCGTGATGGTCGGCGCTGGGGTGGCGGATTATCGTGCCCAGCTGGACTGGGCGCTGGATACGCTGAGACGCGCCGGCCTTGGGGTGCAAGGCTCTATCCTTGCCGGGGAAGTCGAGGCCACGCTGCGCGCCTATCAGCAGGAAAACGATATCGACATGCTGGTAATGGGCGCCTATGGGCATTCGCGTATTCGCCATCTGCTGGTGGGCAGCACTACCACCGCCATGTTGCGCAAGGCGGATATCCCCTTATTGTTATTACGCTAATTCTGTTTCAACCGTCCATTGATAAAACGGACATACATCGTCAAAAAAGGAATCCGCATGACACTTCAGCGTCACGATACCCAGACTCGCATGAGTCGCGCCGTCATTCACAACGGCGTTGCCTATCTGTGTGGCCAGGTAGCCGGCCCGGATGTGCGCCAGGGCAACATCAATGAGCAGACCAACAGCATGCTGTCGCGTCTCGATGCACTGCTCGAAGAGATCGGCTCTGACCGTGAACATCTGCTTTCCGCCACGATTTATCTGAAAGATGGCAGCGATATTGCCGCCATGAACGAAATCTGGGATGCCTGGGTGCCGGAAGGCCATGCACCGGCGCGCACCTGTGTTGTAGCGCAGATGCCAGCGGGAGAGTTGAGGGTAGAGATTACCGTGACCGCTGCGATCAAGAATTCCTAAACCGTTTCTTCGTCACTTTTTTCGACCTGCGGCTGGTAGCGTAAAAACGCTTCCAGCCGTTTTTCGTCGGTCTCGTTGATACGGCAAAGCTGATCGGCGATTTCTGCGTAGTGGCGCAGCACTGGTTCAAATAGACGCTTGCCCACAGCATCATCCTGGGCGGCGTCAGCCTCTTCTGCCAGCCATTCGAACAGTCTGCCGAGGCGTTGATAATTAGAGTCGCTGCGGCCACTGTTGCCACGTAGTGCATCGACTGCCAGGCAGCGCTGTACGTTGCGCTTGTTGGGGTCGAGGCTCTCCTTTTCGAGCAGGGTCTCTGCCTGGTGCACGAAACGCTCCGTGAGCTGAACGATGACCAGGCTACGCTGCTGATCCATTTGCGTACCAAGACTCTGTTGCAGCGCGCGCTGCTGCGAGCTTAGAGTGAGCACGAGAACCGTCAGAAGCGCCAGTAATCCCATACCCGCTACCAGAACCAATCCATAGAGACTGACCGTGACCAGTGCTGTCTCGGACAAAGGCCAGCTCAGATCACTGACCCTTATGCCTACGCCACCCAGGGCCAGGGTGGCCACTAGGATGAGGATAAACGCTATTCGCACGCCGTTCTCCTGATTCATGCTCCTTGTTCAAGAGGACCCGTCGTCGATATAAGGCAGTATTGGGCAATATCAGGCAATCAATATCAAACAAGGGGTCGCTTACTGTTTTATCGGCCTGCTGGGTTACAACTTAATCCTCTTCTTCATTTCCCGGGTCAGCGTCATCCCCGCCATTTTTCTGCGCTGCTGCCTTTTCTTGCAGTGCTTCAAAAAGGCGTTGCGCCCCGTCGGCATTCACCAGGCGGTGATGATCAGACAGTTCCAGCGTCAGCTTGTTATCTTCCGAAGAGGTTGCGCTCAGCACGTTGATAAAGCGTCCTCCTTCGAGGGTAAGCTTCCTGGGAGCGCTCTCACTTCTGTCATGAGGCAGTAAAATGAGTTCCCAGGCGTCGCGATCGCCTTCAAGCAACAGGTGGTAGTTTTTCTCCAGGGCGACTAGATCACCACTCAAGGCATGCATCAGGAGCGTGGCGATCTGCTGTTCACCGGGCAGGTTGTCGTCGTCCTTTTCCAAAGGAGGGGCGGCGGTAGCGCCATCTTCCTGTGGGCTTAGATCAAGCAGCTGTCCTGCCTTGTCAAGTTCGATCAAGCGTGGCACCGGGGAGAGCCACTGCCACACCAGTGCATCGTAGGGCGTGAACAACATCCTTCCGCTGGCATGAACTCGAATTTGAGCTTCATCGAGCCAGCGACTTTGCTCGATCTGACTTTGAAAAGCCGGGGTGGCGGCCTGCCATTCCCGCCACTCATCCAGTTCAAAGGCCTGGGCGTGAAGCGAACACAACAACAATAGTCCCGCAGCGAGATATTTCATGAACGAATTCCTGCACGGAGGTATATGAAGGGCGATAGGGTAGTCGGCGTGATAAAGAATCAATGCTGCGAAAAGCTCTTATATTAACGTGGATCAAGAACGCTTAGGTGCCAAATCACTCAGACTTTGCTCATGACCTAGCACATCCCGCCATTGACGGCGATTACCTGCCGCGTGATGTAGGAGGCGTCAGGTGAGCAAAGAAAGCTCACCGCAGCAGCCACTTCGGCACCGGTTCCAACGCGCTGCATGGGAATGATCTTGAGGGCTTCTCCACTCACGTCATCGCTTGCCATGTCGGTATCGATCAGCCCTGGCGCCACACAGTTGACCGTTATGCGACGCTTGGCGAGTTCGATGGCGAGGGCCTTGACCGCACCGATCAATCCCGCCTTGGCGGCGCTGTAATTGACCTGGCCCCGATTACCCATGATGCCGGACACCGAGGACATTACCACGATGCGCCCTGGTGCCCGACGCCTGATCATCGGCATTATCAACGGTTTCACGACGTTGTAGAAACCGTCAAGGTTAGTGTGAATGACATTGTCCCAGGCCTCGTCGGTCAAGGCGGGAAAGGCGCCGTCCGCGGTAATGCCCGCGTTGCAGATCACACCATGATAAGCGCCGTAGGCCTCGATATCCGTTTCGATTGACTGACGTGCAGTGTCCCGATCCGCAACGTCAAAACACAGTATCCGCGCTTTGCGACCCAAGGCATGAATCTCGGAGGCCACTGACTCGGCGCTTTCGCGCTCACGGCGACAATGCACCACAATATCGAAACCGTCCCGGGCCAGGCGCAGGGCAATGGCACGTCCGATACCACGACTCGAACCGGTCACGAGAATCGTATCGGTCATGGGGATGTCTCCTCGTTGACGGCTTGTTCGGGTCGTTCGCTGGCTGGTGGCTGGAAGACGGTGAGTGTTCCATGAGCGAGGCGGACGCCCTCGTCATCCTGGATCTCGCCCTGGAAATGTCCCAGACCATTGTCGGCCCGAAAATCGAGATGAATGCTTACTCGGTAGGTGTGATCGATTGCCAGATGCTCATGGAGTGTCTCGAAGCGCTTGCTGCCGATCAGAAAGCCGATGGCGGGAGGCTGGCGATGGGTGCGAGCATGCCAGCCGGCCCAGGCAGCCACGGCCTGGGCCAGCCATTCAAGCCCTATCCAAGCCGGGATGCCCGCATCGATGGCAAAGATGCTTTCGGCATTTGGCGTCACGTCGGCCTGGAGGCCGTCATTATCCACGGCCACGATATGATCCAGCAGGCACATGCCCTGGCTCTGGGGAACGAAGGGCGCGATAGAGCAGGGCAGCTGCAGCTCTACGGGATGAGGCGATGAACTCATATCAATCCGCTCTGCTCAGCAATAAAGAGGCATTGTTTCCGCCAAAGGCGAAGGAGTTGCTCATCACGTGCCTTGGCACCCTGTCATTGGCATCATCGACTAGCGGTAAATAGGGAAGGGCTGGATCGTAATGGCCATCGTAGACATGCATCGGCAGCTTTCCATGGTGAAGGGCCAGCCAGCAGAAGGCGGCTTCCAAAGCGCCGGCAGCCCCCAATGTGTGGCCGGTAAGCGCCTTGGTGGAGCTACAAAGCGGTGGTGTGGTAAACAGCTCGGCAATTGCCCGAGACTCCATGAGGTCATTCTGGGCTGTGCCGGTGCCATGCAAATTGAGATAGTCGATTTCATCGACGTCGCGACGGGCCTGGGTCAGTGCAGCTTCCATGGCGGCCAGCGCGCCGCTGCCATCCGGGCGAGGCGCCGAGATGTGATAGGCATCGGCGCTTTCCCCGACCCCTTCAAGCTGAATGCCGCCGGGTTCTCGGGTGACGACGAACAGCGCCGCGGCTTCACCAAGATTGATGCCGTTGCGATTGGCGGAGAAGGGCAGGCAGGGGTCGTCGCTGACCGCTTCCAGGCTGGCAAAGCCGTTGATCGTCAAGCGGCACAGGGTGTCGGCACCGCCGGCGATCACCGCATCGCATTCACCGGAGCGCAGAAGCCGCCGGGCGCTGGCCAGGGCTCGGGCGCTGGAGCTGCAAGCGGTAGAGAGTACGTAGGCCGGCCCTTCGAGCCCTAGTAGTTCTGCAACGAACTGCGCCGGTGCGCCGAGTTCCTGCTGTGCATAGCGGAAGCTGTCGGGAAGCGGCCCTTCCCGGCCAGAGATTGCCAGGGCCCGTTCGGTTTCACCGATGCCGGATGTGCTGGTGCCGATGACGACACCGATGCGTGAAGGCGAATAGTTGGCAAGCAGCGACGATGTATCCAGGCGCTGCAGGGCGGTGGCCAGCAGTCGGTTGTTGTCGCTGCAATGCTCCGCCGGCCAGCCGAGGTCATCAACAAGCGCGCTGGTGACCTTTCCCAGGGGCAATATGCGCCCGGGGGTATAGGCATCGCTTTGCACCAGGCCGCGCCGACCGTTGAACAAAGCGGCTGCGATGGCCTCCAGGCTGTCTCCCAGGCTACACACCACGCCTGGGGCCGAGAGCCGGCAGGGCATGGTCGCAAGATTATCCCGCCGGCTCACGACGATGGCTCTTCTGATGCTTCGTCGGACGGCTCTTCAGGCTGTTTTTCGGATGGCTCTTCAGGTGGTTCTTCAGATGGCCCTTTGGATGCTGCGTCCAGCGGCTCAATCCGTAGACGAAACTGCCCCTGACGATCCTCAAGTATCACCGTCTCCTCCCGGGATGCATCCGTCATCGCTGGGGTAATACGAGCGATGAGGGTGTCATAGCGACGGATCTCTCTGGCCTCGCCTGCAATGCTTACCGACCAGGGGCTATCGATGAAGGCCTCTTCAAGGGCCACCGCCGGCCAAAGACTCCATTCGAGCCGCGACGCGAGCCACTCGGGGGAAGCGGGAAACGCGTCCTTCACCATTTTTTCGGGTACATCGCCTTCCTCGAAACGACTGCCTTCAGCGTCGTGGATCAGGGTGGTCAGACGCTGGCCGTAAGGCGTCAGGAATACGACCCGCAGCTTTCCCTCCTCAAGACGAATCAACCCAATCAAGGTGCGCGCCTGCTCGGGTTCTTCCTCTGGTGTAAAGGTCAGGCGGCGCTTGAGGGTATCGGACAAAGGCAGGTTGGCGAAGCGCGGCGAGGGCGCCGCCGAAGGTAGCAGCGAGCAGCCGTTAAGCAGTGTCAGTAGCGCTGTCAGCAGCAGGACTGAACGCAACGGGATAAACAGGTGTTTCGTCATGCACATCTCTTTACGCAGGGCTTGATTGGGTTTGGCGCGGGCGATAATCACAAAGCTGTGCCAGGGTCGTCAGTCGTTTGTCCGCGGCGCTAACGAAAGGATTGTCCTTGTCCCAGGCATAGCCTGCCAGAACCGCACTGATCATGCGCTTGAGACTATCTGGCTGTGTCTCGTTGAAGATGATGGACTGCAGCCGCCCGTCATACCAGGCATCGACAAAGGCTCGGAAGGTGGCAATCCCTTGGCGCAGCGGTGTCTCGAACTCTGTCTGCCAGTCCACGCTCCCGCCGCGTAAAAGTCGATCGACCAATGGGACAGCCATCGTGGAAGAGCGCAGCGCAATAGTCACTCCGGAGGAAAAGACTGGATCGAGGAACTCTCCTGCGTTACCCAGCAGGGCGTATCCCGGCCCGTGCAGACGGGTGACATCCGCGGAGTAGCCTTTGAGTTCGCCGAAGTGGCGCACCGGCCGGGCGTCGCGTAACAGCTGGCGATAGCGGGGTTCCGCGTCGATCAAGGCATGCCAGCGCGCTTCGGCGCTGTCGCCATACTGCTCCAGGGTCTCGATGGCGCCGACGACACCTACTGATGCGTGGCCGTTGGCAAAGGGAATCAGCCAGTACCAGGTGGTGGCGTCGTCGGGATGCACGCCGATCAGGATTTTTTCCCGATCATAATCCGGATCATCAATGTGATCCTCCACGTGGGTAAACAGCGCCATGCGCGGCTCCAGGCGCGGGTCCCGCTCAAGATCGAGCTGGCGCGCCAATACCCGGCCGTAGCCGCTGGCATCCAGTAGAAAGCGAGCGGTCAGGGTCGTCGTCTGGCCATTCTCATCGACGTAGCTCACTTGGGGGCGTTGGTCGTCGGGTCGAACATCCGTCACGGTGACACCGAAGTCTACCTTTGCGCCACGATCAGCGGCGGCCTGGATCAAACGTTGATCGAAGTCTGCCCGCTCGATCTGGTAGGTGGTGCCCCAGCCCGGGGTGAACTTTTCGCGAAAGTCGATGGCAGTCGTCTTGGCGCCGCAAGTGAAGGCAGCACCATTCTTGAACTGGTAGTTGGCGGCCTGCACGGTCTCGAGCAGGCCGGCGGTCTCGAGATAACTCATGCACTGGGGCAGCAGGCTTTCACCGATCGAGAAGCGCGGGAAGTGACTGCGCTCCAGCACCTGCACCTCATGACCCAGGCCTGACAGTTGGGAGGCGGCGGCAGCGCCGGCAGGGCCGGCGCCAATGACGATGACATCGGTATCGAAATCAGTAACGTGTTCAGGTGTCATGGGGTTTCTCCCCCGAATATTGTCAGAAGTGCTCGCGGTTGGGCCGCACCCAGGGTACCAAGCACCATACCATTGCCAGTCCAATCAGACAGGATAGCCCCAGATAGTGCAACGCCGGGGTCGCGCTGAAAGTGAGCAGGCCAAAGGCCAGCAGACTGGTCAGGGTCGAAAGACTGATCGCCAGCCAGGTCGAGGCGCGGCGGCCGTGCTCGACGCTGAAGATGCCCGCATCCAGACCGATGCCCAGTACCAGTAGTAACCCCAGCTGGCTGAAGACATTCAACGGAATGCCAATCAGGGCAAACAGCGTCAAGGTGCCCAGCAGGGCGCCCAGGGGCGGCGTCAGTACCCGCCAGGTATCCCGCCCATAGCGCCAGATCAACAACAGACTCAGCGCCACCACCGCGGCGGCCACCCACCAGACGATATTCTTTCGCAGCTGACCCAGCAGCTCGCCGATGCGCGCCACGCGATTGACATAGATGATGTCGTCATCGTGACCGGCCAGCGCCGTCAGCCGTTGTTCCAGCGCTGACGCCTGGCCATCTTCGCCGGTGAACTGAACCAGCAGGGCGGCGGCAACACGAACGCTTTCCTGGGCCTCCGGCTCGCTTTCCGGCTCGCCCAGCCACAGCCGCCGTTGAGAATTTCCCAAGGGGGAATCCAGCCAGGTGGTGACATCAAGCACGGGAGCACCCTCGAGGCGCGTCCGGGCACGCTCGACGACCTTGTCATCAAGACCCGCCTGCTGCACCAAGGCTTCCAGGGGCTGGCCGTACAAGCGCTTCACGCGAGCCAGACTCTCTTGCTGTACGCTTGGCGGCGGCACGCTGTCGGCCAGATTGGTGATTCTCAAAGGCAGGCCTTCGTCGATCCAGTCACCCAGGGTGTCGCCCAGTGTCGCAAGACGGCTGAGCAGTGCTGCCTCATCAGTGGCGGTGACCAGCAGATAGCGGTTGCCGGTATCGCTGCCAAGCGCCTGCTGTACCTGACGCTCCTGATCGAGCAGCGTTTCCGGGGAGGGATTGAGCAAGCGCAGGCTGTCATCGCTGGTCAACTGCCAGCCGATCACGGCACTACAAATTAGCAGCCCGACCAGCGCAATGCTGGGGGTAAGGCCGCGGCGGGGCGTCGTCCAGCGCCACAATCCTTCCGCAAGTCGCCGGGTCGCCGCCGGACTGGGCAGGCGCATGCGCGGCAGCCAAAGCACCACGCTGAGCCAGGCGCCGAGCAGTCCAAGAGCGGCGAAGGCAGCCATCTGGCGTAGCCCCGGCATGGGGGTGAGGGTCTGGGCGAGATAGGCCAGCAGGCTCGAGACCAGTCCCAGGGTCAAGCCCGGCAACAGTCGGCCCAGTCGAAAATCGCGCCCGTGTACAGCGCGGTCGCACTGCAGGTGCAGGGCGTAGTCGATGGCGATGCCGATCAGGCTGGCACCGAAGGCCAGGGTCATCAGATGCAGCTGCCCAAACAGCAGCAGCGTCACGGGCAGGGCCAGCAGCAGGCCAGAGGCCAGGGGCAGCATCATCTGGGCCAACACCCGAGGCGAGCGAAACACCAGCAGCAGGATCGTGACCAGGCCGATAAAGGCGCCGAGCCCGATGGTGGTGATTTCTCGCTGGGCCTGACGCGCACCGGCGGCGGCATGAAAGATCAATCCGGAGCGCAGCAGGGTGACCTGGGGATGATCTTGCTCAAAGTCTTTGAGGGTTCGCGTCATGGCCTGCTGCGCGCCAATGTCGTAGGGGCTGCCGGCCAGATCACCGATCAGCAATGCATGAGGGCTGCCCTGCAGAGTGACGGTGAGCAGGCCGTTTCGGGCCTGAACCGGGCTCTCGTCCCGAGCGTCGATCCATCGCGCTAAAAGACCGAAAGGGTCGGCAACCGGGTCGGGCTGCCCTGTGAGTGAGAATAGATTGCGCAGGGCCGGCTCGATCAGCGACTCACCGCCATCCTGATCGATGATTTGCTGCAGTTCCGGCGTCAAAAGACGATAGCGGTAGCGACCCAATGCCTGGCGCGGGTCGCTGTCAATCAGATCGGTATCTCGCCAGTCGATCTTGGCAAGCAGCGGTGTATCCTGGCCTTCGTGCTTGCCGGCATCGCCCAGCGCTCTGGCCAGCGCCTGGGTGTCGGCTTTCAGATTCGGGGACGACAGCAACAGCACGAAGCGATCCTCGAAGCCGCGCCCCAGTTGAACGTTGGCCTGCTCGATCAGGGGGGACTGGTGATCCTCCGGCAGCATGGCGGTTAGCCGCGTATCCACCGGCAGGCCGTCCCGCACAAGCCAGGCCAAGCCGAGAACGCAGCCAAGCAGCACCAGGGCCCACAGCCAGGCGAACAAGCGCAGCAATGTCGCCGTCCTTTTCGACTGCGGTTCAGCGACTGGTGCCATCGACTGCCTCGGTGGCTGCTGGATCGAAGGGCTGCTGATCGAAGAAGCGCACCCTGAGTACATCCTCGTTGGCCGCGTGAAGCGCAACGTCGTCGAGATAATCGGCGCCCTTGAGCTCGATGCGAGTGAAGCGCTGGCGCAGCGCCTTGGCCTTGGGTTCGAGAGTGACCTGCCAGGCATCATCCGTGCCGGTCACATCGAGGGTGAAGCGCTCCTGCAGGCCCTGCCAGTCCCCTTGTAGCAGCTGCAGCAGTAGCGTACCGACCTGTTGGCGTTGGCGATCGTTGCCGGCGCCTGCGGCAGAATCCCTATCCGCGTCGTCTGGGGCGTTCTCGGCAGTGAATACGAGACGATCCGCGATCGGGGTTTCCAGCACCCAGACCATCCGGGCGTCCCGCTCATAGAGAAAGTGACCAGTACTTTTCAGTCGGGTATCGAGATCCGCGAGATAGCGCTGCTGCTCGAAGCGACCCTTGAGAGCCTCGGTTTGATTCAGTCGATCCTGCAAGTCGTCAAGCTCGAAGGCCAGCGCCGGACCGGACAAGAGCAGCAGCAATACAAGTGCATGACGCAACGACTTTCCTTTAATCCGCATACATTCCCTCCGCCAGATCGGCCAGGTGAGCGCATAAATAGCGCAGATCGTTTTCCAGGGCCCGATCTTCTTCAACGAAGTCAATACGTTCCCTGCACAGACGATGAAAGTCCGCCAGGGCCGGCGGAAGATGGGAGTTCAAGGTATGGGAATCAGGAGCACTAAAAACAAGCACCTGGCGCAGATCCACCGCCTGGCAGGCAGCGTGCAACAGGGCGGCGACCACCTGCTCGCTCAGAGCAAGCACTCGCAGCGCATCCCGGGCGGCAATGGTGCCCATGCTCACCTTGTCCTGATTGTGACACTCCGTGGAACGGGAAAAGACACTCGCCGGCATGGTCAGCTTGAGGGCTTCGGCGGTCCAGGCGGAAACACCGATCTGCACCGCCTTGTAGCCATGATTGAGCGGTGCTCGCTCCAGCGTGGCGCCGCTCAGATTGGCGGCTAGACCGTGGTTGTAACGGGTGTCGACCAGTAGCGCGAACTGCCGATCGAGCAGGTCGGCGATGTTCGCCACCAGGGTCTTGAGGGAGTCCATGGCGAAGGCAATATGGCCGCCATAGAAATGGCCGCCATGCATCACCTTGCCGGCGACCGGATCGATCAACGGGTTGTCGTTGGCGCTATTGAGTTCGTTTTCGATGAAACTGCGAAGCCAGGGCAGACTGTCTTCCAGCACCCCGATGACATGAGGCGCGCAGCGGATCGAGTAGCGATCCTGCAGCCGCGAGGAGTTGCGCGGTGTGTCGTCGTCCTTGGCCTGTGCAGGACTGTGGGCGAGATCTTGATGCAGGCGTGCGGCAACCCGCTGCTGCCCGACATGGGGCTTGGCGGCAAACAGATCCGCGTCGAAATGATAGGGGTTGCCCTCCAGCGCCCAACTGTTCATGGCGGTAATACGGGTGGCCAGGCGCGACAGCTGTTCGGCGCGACCAAGTGCCAGGCAGGCCAGGGCCGTCATCACCGCGGTGCCGTTCATCAGCGCCAGGCCTTCCTTGGGGCGCAGGTGGTAGGGGGTCAGGCCGCGCTCCGCGAACACCTCGGCGGTGGCGCGCCGCTGGCCGCGGTCGAACACCTCACGCTCGCCGCATAGCACCGCCGCCAGATAGGAAAGCGGTGTCAGATCGCCACTGGCGCCTACGGAACCCTCGCTGGGAATCACCGGAATCACGTCTTCCTCGAGCAGCCACACCAGCCGCTCCAGCAGTTCGACGCTAACCCCGGAGACACCGCGACAAAGCGATACCAGGCGCACCAGCACCACCGCACGAGCGGACTCGACATCGAGAATCTCGCCCAGACCGCAGCCATGAAAGGTATACAGATGGCGCGGCAATTCCGCGTGCTGCGCCATGGGTACCGCCCGGGTACAGGCATCGCCGTAACCGGTAGTGACCCCATAGACCACGCCATCTTCCTCGAGAAGACGATCGAGGAAGGCTGGCCCGGCGGCGATACGTTCGCGAAATTCCGATGAATCCGAGAGTTGGACGCGAGTATGGCCCTTGGCGACGGCCAGCACGGACTCGAGTTCAACGGTGTTGCCATCGAGTATCAACGGGGTTGGGTGGCGGTCAGCCATCATATCGGTCATCGGTCTGCCAGAAAGGGAAGAAGTTGAACCACTGCAGTGGATAGCGGCGGCATTGGTCCTTGAGCCAGGCCACGTAGCGGTGCATGGCGTCTTCGCGCCAGGCCTCACGATCCGTCCGGCGCAGATGGCTGGTGTCGTCGAAGGGTTGGAATTCGACGCGATGTGACGTTCCTTCGCGCAGGCAGCTCAGCGTATAAATGGGGCAGCGAAGCAACGCCGCCAGCCAAAAGGGGCCTTCTGGAAACGGCGCCGATGCGCCAAGGAAATCGATATGGCGCACTCGGCCACTTTCGTTGATCGGCACTCGATCCGCGGCGATCACCACGAACCCACCGGCGTTGATGCGCTCCGCCAAGGCCAAAGCGGTGGCGGGGGTGATTTCGGTGACTTCAATGATCTCCGGGCCGCGTCTGAGGGTGGAGCGATCGAGGAGTTGATTGAATTTGCGCGAGTTACGAGTATGCATGAGCTGGGTGACGTGAAAGTCGTCTCGGCTATCGCTGATGGCGCTACAGATCTCGAGATTGCCGATATGGGATACCAGCATCAGACCGCCGCGCCCGCTGCGAATGGCCTGGTCGAGACAGGCGCGATGCTCGGGGGTCAGCTTCACGCCCATGGACATGCCGCTCCAGGCGTCGACCTTGTCCATCAAGGATTGACCGAAGGCCATGAAGTGCTTCAAACCGAGCCACCAGGGCTGGCGTGGGGCATGCCCGGCATGCAGCGGCCATATGCGTTCGAGATATCGACGCGAGGCCCGCCGGGGCAATGCCTGTCCAAGGTAGTAGTAAACGATGACCGGCCCCAGCACTATCCGAAAAGGCAGACGTCCGAGGTGACGGCGAATCCACACCATGATGCGCATGCCGGCCAAGGAGCCGGATTCCTGTATACGTGCCCAATGTTGTGGGGCCCCGGGAGAGTCGTTCATGCAGAATATTTCGATGTTCTCGAGCGGCGAAGAAGCACGCGTGGCAAGCGCCGCAGCATGCCACAGAATAGCCTCCCATGCATGATGACCAGCAGCACATTGTCCCGCCACATATTGAAATGCGAAATACCGTCCAGCGGATAGCTAACGCGTACCGGCAGGTTTGCGACCGGCAAGCCTGCCCACAGCCAGCGCACCGGCAGTTCGGTATCGAACTGCATGCGTTCGCCACAGCCGTGACGGGCTACCAGACGATTGACCGCCTCGACCGGGTACAGCTTGACCCCGCACATGGTGTCGCGTAGCGCAAAGGACAGTGTATTGAGCCATACCAGTGCGTGGGTGGCGTAGCGGGCATAATAGCGATGCCGGGGCACACTTTGATCGAACAGTGGATAGGCGATGCGCAGCTCTTCCTGGTCGGCGGTCAGTCCTTCCAGGAACGGCGGAAAATCGCTGGCTTCGTGCTGGCTGTCGGCGTCGACCTGAAGCGCATGGGTGAAACCCTGGCGTGCAGCCTCGATCAGGCCCGCCTTGACCGCCGCCCCCTTGCCGCGATTTTCCGATAGACGCACCAGACTTACATCCTCTGCCTTGGCGAGGGTGTCGAGCACTTGTGCACACTCGGTGTCGCTGCCATCGTCGACCAGCAATAGCGGCACACCCAGGCGCCGGGCGCCGGTGCAGGTCGCGGTGATGGCGGCGGCATGGTTATATACCGGAATCAGCACACAGGGGCGAGCCGGCTGATCACTCGTCATCGTGGGTCTCCTGCGTTGTAAAGACGATCTTGCCGGTGGCATGAACACCCTGCCGGCCTTGCAGGGTAAATGATAAGCGCACGCCCCGTTCG
Organism: uncultured Halomonas sp.; assembly: GCF_947500835.1. GTDB lineage: Bacteria > Pseudomonadota > Gammaproteobacteria > Pseudomonadales > Halomonadaceae > Modicisalibacter. Next base: position 308,917 of record NZ_CANMTQ010000004.1, on the reverse strand, counting down.
TTCATGCTCCGGTCGAGGGGGCTCAAGGCAAGAACAAGTGTGACACGTTCGCCGGGCAGCAGTAGCTGGGGAAACTTGACCCGCTCGAGACGCTGGAACGTACCGGACAACGGCAAGTGCTCCCGGGCCAGCTCGACGCTCCATTGCACAAGCACCACGCCGGGCACCACTGGCTGCTCATCGAAGTGGCCCTGCAGATAGAGCAAGCGCTCGGGGACTTCCAGACTTACCTGACAGCGCTCATCTCCCTCGAAGCTCACGCCCAGCCAACGCGGCAGGCGGTGATCTTCCAGATCGCGAAAAAGTTGTCGCACCAGGGCGTTCGACAGTTTGCCCTGCGCGTTGGTTGGCCAAATATCGACAAAGCGCCAGTAGCGCGGCACCACCGTGGATTCATAGGCGCTCGATAGATGCCGGCGCAAGGACGCGATCAGCTCGCGCCGCGAATCGTGGTCCAGGGGGATACGTTCCGGGTCGAGCTGGACGATGGCCCCTAGGCGCGTATCTCGCTCCGGCAGGCTGACGGTGCGGGCTTGAATCACACCGGGGTACGTGCCAAGAGTGCGATCCATGCCGGTCAGGGATAAACGCTTGCCCCCCACCTTGAGGATATGATCGGCGCGCCCCAGCAAACAAAATCGAGAGCCTTCCAAGGCGATACGATCGGCCTGACGCTGCCAGTCGGGAGATGACAGGAACGGAGAGCGCAGCCATAGGGCGCCGTGTCGATCGTCACGAATCTCGATGCCGGGTAGCGGCGTCCAGCACTCGTCCTGTTGTTGAACGCGCCAAGCGATGCCCCCGGTTTCGGAACTGCCGTAGACTTCGCTGACCGGAACGCCGAGCACTTTCAGGGCGTGCTCACTGGCGATTCGCGACAAGGCGGCGCCAGAGGAGTGAATGCGTGCAAGCACCAGAGGCGCGGCCTCCCAGTCGAGCTCCTGGGGCAGGCGTTCAAGCGGGGGCGGCGCGCTGATCAGAACCGCACCCGGGGGAATATAGGGCGTGGCGGAATCTTGGGAACGCCGAGTCTCTTCCAGACGTCCTAGCCAATCGCTAAGGGTTTCCGGATAACGGCATAGGGCGGTAGCCATCGGTGCCTGTTCGCAGAGCGGGCGCAGGATAGCGAATAGCAGGCCATAAATATGCTGATGACTCACCTGGCTGATCACCAGCCGCCCTTCGAGCGGCCAGAGCTGAGCCTGCACGCCAAGCTCCGCGTCGAGCTGGGCAAAGCGCTTGTCCAGACGCTGCGGTTCGCCGCTGGACCCGGAAGTGTATAAAGAGAGCGCGAGCGCATCCGCATCGAGTGTTCCCCAACGCGGCGTTTCGGCCGAGGGGCCGGCACGATGGCCGCCCGTTATATCGCCAAGGCGCTCTTGGGTCAGATGGTCCACGCCGGCCAGGGTTTCCGGTCGATCATCTGCGGGCAGCACGACACTATCGCCGCGTTCCCAGCAGGCGATCAGGGCCGCAGCAAATTCGATAGGTTCGCGAAGGTGCAGGAGCCAGCGTTGCCCGGCAGGGGCCAGGGAGTCCAGTAGCGCCTGCCAGGCCCCCACGCGCCCATGAAAAACCGACCAGGGAATGGCGGCATCATGCGCGTATGCAGCGCAATGCCAGCCGATCGGCCGGTCGAGCGGTGCGTGCCGCCAGGGGGCGCTGAGAAGTGCGGCATTAGTCATGGGCGATCCTGCTGCGCACCCGTTGGCGCACGCACCATTCACCGGCGAACAGGGCGCCGCTCAATCCATAGGCAATGCCGCCGTTGTACAGGGCCCAGGTGCTCAGGTCAGCGTAAAGTGACGTCCATAGGGCAATGCTACCGTTGACCAGAAAAAAGCCGCACCACAGCTGGGTAACGCGACGGGTATAGCGCACGCCGCTGGGCGGGAGGTCGGGTTCCTGACGGCGTGCCAGACGCTCGATCAGACTTGGTGGATGTCGCAGACTCCAGGCGAACAGAGCAAACAGCGCGGCATTGATCAGCACCGGCCAGGCGCGCACCCCAAGATGCACATAACCCAGAAGTGCCAAGATCGATACGATCAACGCCAATAATAACCCCCAGCGCTTGTAGCCTGGGGGCAGCCGCCAGCTGACAAGGGCAACCCCCAGCGCTAATAAGAACACTCCTCCGCCTTGTGGCAGCAGGAAGAACACCAGCAGCGGCCAGGCCAGCATCAGCAGGCCGAGCAAAAGTGTGGTGGTCGGGGGAGTTGAACGCCTAGTGAGCATTGCACTATGTAACGCGACGCGCTTCCACCAGAGCGGCGAGGCTTTTCAGATTGTTGAAATGACGACGCGACTCCTCGCTATCCGCTTCGAGTTTGATGCCGTAGGTCTTTTGCAGGGCCAGGCCCAACTCCAGGGCATCGATGGAATCCAGCCCCAGCCCTTCCACGAACAGGGGTTCATCGCGGTCGATATCGTCCGGGGTGACGTCCTCGAGCTCAAGGGTGTCGATGATCAGGTGTTTGAGTTCAAGTTCCAGAGCGTTTGCCATGGGCGATATCCTCGTCCATCAAGAAAGATTGAAATAAGTTTCGAGACGCCGATCAAGACACCAGGCTGCCCTAAGAAGCGAGGGTGTCGCGACCGGCTGTAGCGTGTCACCGATCTCCAGGGTGAAAAGCGGTCTCCGGGACGCTACTTGGTACCAAGGAGTGCCCTTGGTCAAGGTGCTGGGCTCGCAGCGAATTCTTATCGGGATGACATCGGCGCCGCTGACGAGCGCAATGAGCGCACCGCCCCGGCGCAGATGTACCGGCTCTCCCGGGGTCGATCGGGTCCCTTCGGGGAAAACGATCAATGACCGGCCATTTTCCAAGGCCTTGCAGGCTTGTGCAATCACCTGACGTGGATTGCGATTGGCGATAAATCCCGCGGACTGGATGACGTGCCGGGTAATCGGGTGATGGGCCAGGCGACCCTTGACGATACATACCGCATCAGGGGTGTGGGCCAGCAGAAATAGCGCATCGATCAGCGATGGATGATTGGCCAGTAACAGGCTGCCGGAACGAGCCAGGCGCTCGCCATGGATCAATCGATAATCGATCAATCTCAGGCCGCTTAGCAGCGCGACGAATCCCTTGCAGAAGGCTCTGACGGCGCGCCGCACGCGACGCTGCGCAGCGGTTTCATCACGGCTCAAAAGCTTCACTATCGGTGCGATGCCAAGCCCTACCACCAGCGCGCTAAGGGCAAACAGGACGAAACAGCAACCCGTGGCGATGCAGCGCCAGCTGCGATCGAGACCGGAACCAATGGCGCGAGGCATGATCAAGGCGCCGGACATCAGGATGACAGCCGCCATGTTCGCCGGCGTAGAGGGCAGACCAGAGGAGCCTCATCCAGCAGCCAGGCAATCACATCGTCAGGCTGGGGAGGGCGACAATGCTCCAACATGGTCGCTGACGCGCTTTGAGCGATTAGTGTCTTGCTGCTCCTGCTCGGTGAGGTCAAGGATAAACGCAGGACCACGGCGGTCATGGTCGATGGGCCTGGGGTATGGTCGGCAAAGCGTGCTGGAATGGGGGCGTCGCTGAACACCATGACGACATGTTTTTCGCCATCCATGAGATAGCCCAACGCTTCACTGAAAAGCGCAGAGACCTCCGCCCCGGAAGCTGCGATGGCCTGAAGAGAGCGTCGATTGCCGCTGGCAATGGAGTGGACGCCGAGCACTGCGTTATGCACCGACATGCCAAAGCGTGCAGGGGAAAGCGCCCCTTCCTCGTGCAGGGCATAGAGCATATCCAGGGTGCGCTCGGCATCGCCATGTCGCGAGGCGTGCAGCAGAACGCATTCGGCGTTCGGGTCTAGCGTCGCAAGCATGTCGCACACGGCGCGCCCGGTATCGTTGAGACGGCGGCGCAACATGGCCGGGACGGAGGCGCCGGATGGGCGTTCGTCTGTCGACAGGCGTGGATCGTCAGTAGGTGAGCGCCCGGGCTGCCAGGCGCGCCAGTCCTCGAGGGTGAGCGAGGCCGTGTTCATCAAGCGTTTCGTCCCGAGCATCTTATTTTCAGGCGTGGTCAGCGCAACGGGCATACCCTACGCGAGTCTCCTTCGATAGGCTACTTTGCTATAAATCATGCCACGCTGAGCCGACGTCAGGATCAGGTTTCGAGTGGATAGCGGGTCGCCTGAAGGCTGTCCTTGATCTTCTTGAGATGAGGCAAGAATCCTTCCCCCCGGCGCAAGGTCACGCCGGTTGCCAGCACATCGATCAGGGCCAGATGAATCATGCGGGAGGTCATGGGCATGTAGACATCGGTATCTTCCGGGGTGATGACTTCCAGGGTTTCAGTGCATTGAGCGGCCAGAGGCGATGAAGGCGCAGTGATGCCAAGCACCACCGCGCCGCTGTTGCGCCCTAGCTTGGCGATATCCACCAGTTCCCGGGTGCGTCCGGTATAGGAAATGATCACGATGACATCGCCGGTATGACTGGCAGCGGCCACCATGCGCTGCATCAGTACGTCTTCGTAGGCCATCACGGGCAAGTTGAAGCGAAAGAACTTGTGCTGAGCATCCTGGGCCACCGGGCCAGAGGCGCCAAGTCCAAAGAAGCTGATCTGCTTGGCCTGGATGAGATAGTCCACGGCCCGCTCGATGCTGCGAGAATCGAGTGCGCGGCGAGCGTCGTCCAGGGCCGCGATGCTGGCGCCAAATATCTTGTCCGCATAGCTGGCCGCGTCGTCCTCGGGTTCCACGTTGCGGCTGATATAGGGGGTGCCGCCAGCCAGGCTCTGGGCCAGCTTGATCTTGAAATCAGGATAACCCTTGGTTTCGAAGCTGCGGCAAAAACGATTCACGGTGGGTTCGCTGACCGACGCGCGTTGAGCCAGGGTTGCGATACTCAACCCTGTGGCGGTCAGCGGATCCGCAAGAATGACCTCCGCCACCTTGCGCTCGGAACGATTTAGCGTCTCCAGGCGCTGGCGAATGCGCTTCAGAAGATCATGGCTTGCCATCAGACGGCGTTCTTTACCATGGAATGATTCCTACCATACTGTGATGTAGTGGTTCACGAGTCGATCGTCGTCTTAACTTGACACCATCCCGACAAAAAGATCAAAGCGTTAATTACCGTAGTTTTGTCAAAGTTACCAAATTATTTGCGGTATGAAGCACCTATAACGTACTTTATTAGTAATTTAACCAGAATTTTGAGGGGTGGTTCATGGTCCAAGGCAAAGGCACCACATCCGACGTCGATCTTGCCTTGTTCGGTGGCTTGGGTGATCTGGCGCTACGCAAGCTATATCCGGCGCTGTATCATCTGGATCGAGACAATCTACTGGCCAGTGGTATGCGAATTCTGGGCCTTGCACGCCAGGAAATGGATACAGAGGCCTTTCGCAAACGGGTACACAAGACCCTGAAGACTTACGTCAAACCAGAATCACTGGAGCAGGAGTGCCTTCAGCGTTTTCTCGAGCGTCTTGATTATCTACAGCTCGACTTCAACAATACGGAAGGTTTCAAGGCCATTCGCCAGTGGCGGGAAAATGCCGCGAAGGAAAAAGATAGCCGTCCCATGACGGTCTATATGGCGGTGCCGGCGAGTATCTTCGGCGACATCTGTCATAACCTGCATAAAAGCGGCAGCCTTGACGATGAGACCCGGGTGGTAGTGGAGAAGCCCATTGGCTACGATCTCGAGTCCTCCCAGGAAATCAATGATGCCATCGGTGCGGTATTTCCCGAATCGCGGATCTATCGCATCGATCACTACCTGGGCAAGGAGACCGTCCAGAACCTGATCGCGATGCGTTTTGCCAATCCGCTGTTCGGTACCCAGTGGAATCAGAACCATATCTCTCACGTCGAGATCACCGTCGCCGAGCAGGTCGGCATCGAAGGGCGCTGGGGCTATTTCGACAAGGCCGGTCAGTTGCGGGACATGGTGCAGAATCATTTGCTGCAGCTTTTATGCCTGATTGCCATGGATCCGCCTTCCAATCTCGATGCGGATGCCATTCGCGACGAAAAGGTCAAGGTGCTCAAGGCGCTCAAGCCTTTCAGCCGGGAGTCTATTCAGCGAGACGTGGTGCGAGGCCAGTACATTGCAGGCTCGATCGAAGGCGATAGCGTTCCGGGGTATCTTGAAGAGGACGGCGCCAACGCTGACAGCCATACCGAAACCTTTGTCGCCATGCGCACCGAAGTCGCCAACTGGCGCTGGGCCGGCGTGCCGTTCTATCTACGTACCGGCAAGCGCATGCCGGAGAAGCTGTCCCAGATCGTCATTCATTTTCGCCAGCAGGCGCACTACATCTTTGATCCGGATCAACGCAGCCTGACTTCCAACAAGCTGATCATTCGTCTGCAGCCGGAAGAGGGCATTGCACTGCAGGTGCTGACCAAGGATGGCGGGCTCGACAAGGGCATGCGCCTGCGCCCAGGGCCCTTGCACCTGGATTTCAACAGCGCCTTTCCCAAGACGCGTATCCCCGATGCCTACGAACGTCTCTTGCTGGAGGTCATGAAAGGTCAGCAGTATCTATTCGTGCGCCGGGACGAGGTCGAATACGCCTGGCGCTGGGCGGATCGTCTGGTCGCCGCCTGGGACGAGATCGAGATGCCGCCGCGCCGATATCCCGCAGGTTCCTGGGGGCCGGTGGCGTCAATTGCCATGATTACCCAGGATGGCCGTTCCTGGTACGAGGATTACTGATGGGTGCATCTGCGTCTGAAAAAGTCTCACCGTCCCGTGAACACCTGGCGGTGCAATTGGCGGAGTCCGTTGCCAGCGCTCTGGCGGTCGATCTGACCAATCAGGAGCGGGTGTTGTTGCTGGTATCCGGCGGTTCGACGCCGGTGCCGTTTTTCACTCGACTTGCAGTGGTGGATCTACCCTGGGAGCGGGTCGACGTGACTCTGGTCGATGAACGTTGGGTAGACGACGCGCATCAGGACAGCAATGCCCGGCTGGTGCGGGAGCATTTGCTTCAAGGGCCTGCCGCCAAGGCACATTTTCATCCGCTGACCACTGCCCACGGTACCCCGGAGGAAGGCGCGATAGAGGTTGCCGAGCGTCTTGCCGGGCTTTCCTGGCCCGCGAGTGCCGTGGTGTTGGGCATGGGCGGGGACGGCCACACGGCCTCACTGTTTCCCGACAGCGGCGAACTGGGCCTGGCGTTGAGTACCGATGACGCAACGGTGGCGGTGCGCTCCCCCAGTGTGCCGCAGCCCCGTATTACCTTGAGCGCGGGCTGGTTGCACCAGGCAAGGCGCCATATGCTGCACATCGTCGGCGACGACAAGCGGGCGGTATTGGCCCGGGCCATGGGAGGCGATGACGTACGAGAACTGCCCATTCGTGTGTTCTTGAGCTGTCCCCTTGCCATTTATTGGGCGCCTTGAGGAATTGCTGAATAAATTGTCGAGCGAAATGAAGTACAAGGCGCACGGAACGCAGAAGACGAGACATAACATGGGGTTAGGCGATCTTCGACCGGGCTGGCGCACCAGTACCGCGCAACGTAGTAATTCGTTCGTGTAGGCATTTAGGCAGTGATTCCCTGAGCTGAAATTTTGATGGAGTACAACATGAGTATCGAAAAGCAACTGCCTTCGACCCGTACCACGGAGCTCGATAGCATCTGTCAAAGAGCCGAGGTCATCCCGGTACTGACGATCGAGCGACTGGAAGATGCCGTACCCTTGGGGCGTGCCCTGGTGGAAGGTGGGCTGCCGGTAATCGAGATCACCCTGCGCACCGACTGTGCCCTGGAAGCTCTCAAGCGCATGAACGAGGAATTGCCTCGGGCCAGTGTCGGTGCCGGCACCGTACTGACCCCGGCGCAATATCGCCAGGCCGAACAGGCCGGGGCGGATTTCGTGGTCACTCCCGGGGCGACGGATACCCTCTATCGCTATGGCGTGAGCAGCCCTGTGCCGATGCTGCCCGGGGTGGCCACGGTTTCCGAGCTGATGGCCGGCTGGCAATATGGCTATCGGCGCTTCAAGTTCTTTCCAGCGGAGGCCAGCGGCGGAGTGGCGGCGCTTAAATCCTTTGCCGCACCGATTCCCGGCGCGCTTTTTTGTCCTACCGGCGGCATCACCCTGGAGAACGCCAAGAGCTATCTCGAGTTGCCCAACGTCATGTGTGTGGGGGGCTCCTGGATCACCCCCAAGAAACTGATCGATGCAGAAGACTGGGACGGCATTCGGAAGTTGGCAAGAGAAGCGGCAGATCGTTTTCACCACTGAGAACGTATTGTAGAGGGTGCTGTATTCGTGTCTCAAAATTTGTTTGATCAACGTCTTTCCAGCCCCGCCGTGGTGCGCAATCGCGATGCAATTCTGGCAGTACTGCGCGACGTGCTGCCACAGCAGGGCAAGGTGCTGGAGATCGCCAGCGGCAGCGGGGAACATGCGCTGTACCTTGCCCGCCATTTGCCTGCTATTTCGTGGCAGCCCAGCGATCCGAATCCCCAGGCGCTGGCTTCCATTGCCGCCTGGCGCAAGACAGAATCTCTCGACAACCTGCTCGAGCCGGTACAGCTGGACGTTACCCTTCGGCCCTGGCCAGTTGAGGATTTTGACGCCCTGGTGTGCATCAACATGATTCACATCGCCCCCTGGGAGGCGGCGCAGGCATTGTTCGCCGAGGCCGGTAAAAACCTTGAAGAGGGCGGCGTATTGTATCTATACGGCCCGTTCAAGCGGGACGGGCAGCATACCGCTGCGAGCAATGCGGCCTTCGATGTGGATCTGCGCCGCCGCGACCCGCGCTGGGGTGTTCGGGATCTGAACGACATGGAGCTGCTGGCTCAAGAGAATGGTCTAGGTATCGAACGCATCGTCGAGATGCCCGCCAATAATCTCAGTCTGGTGTTGCGAAAGTAGTGTTATAAGAAAGGGGATAAGCGGTATTTGCTTGATTAATTCGGCGCCGCCCCAAACACTATGACTGACAATTTATTCTGACCGGCCAAGAAAGGAGGCTATATATGTCCGTGTCCGATTTCGCAGAAGAGTTTCGTATGGACAAACCCTGTCCTAGCTGCGACAGCCATCTCATGCGTGTTTCCCAAGAGAAGAACCCGGATGACAAGGTGTTCTGCGCCTCCTGCAATACCTATGTGTGTCTTTTTCGAGAAGCCGAGGAGCGTCTGGAAAACGATTCCAAGAGTAAAAAAGAAGAGCTGATCGAGCAGGTAACCAACAAGGATTTCGATAAGGGGCTCGATGAGGATTTAAACAAGGGCACTGAAAACTGATCTTTCGCCGTTAAAACACTTTTGCGCCACGGCCTCTACTCACGGTCGTGGCGCACTTGTTGTGTCATGAAGTAATTTTCGCTTCCCTTCCGTCGTGCTGTCTCTTTCTTTTCATAATTCGACTTTGGTCGTAGGCGCTTGATGCCTGTATTGTGCAATGCAATACGTAGTGTTCGGTGTCGTTTTCCGGTCACCTCAGCAATCGACGCGGAGTCTCGCAATGTGGCAGAAACTTGCAGGTTTGATGGGCGGTACGGCCGTTCCGGAGGTCAGTCTTGCCTTGCAGGGTGGCGGCGCCCATGGCGCCTACACCTGGGGAGTGCTGGACCGTTTGCTCGAGGAAGGTTGGCGCATCGAGGGCGTCAGTGGTACCAGCGCAGGGGCAATGAATGCGGTCGCTCTGGCACAAGGATGGATGGACGGTGGTGCGGAAGGCGCCCGACAATCCTTGTCGGACTTCTGGCAAGCGGTTGCAAATCGCGCCCCGTTTCACATGAATTTTCTACAGCAAATCGATCCCAATGGCGACGCGGCCATGCCTGCCTCGATGCATATGATGCAGGCACTCACCAAGATGCTCTCGCCCTATCAATTCAATCCGCTGGATATCAATCCTCTGCGGGATATTCTGCAGGAACAGTTCGATTTTGAGCGCCTGCAACAAGACTGTCCGCTCAAGCTCTTCATCGCCGCCACTCATGTCGGCACTGGTAAAGTGAAGCTGTTCGAAAACCAGGAAATCAGCGAGAAGGCACTGCTGGCCTCCGCTTGCCTTCCAAGCGTGCATCAGGCGGTAGAGATCGAAGGTGAGTACTATTGGGACGGCGGATATAGCGCCAATCCTGCGATATATCCGCTGGTTTACGAGTGTAAAACCCAGGATATCCTATTGATCCTGCTTGACTCTCTTGAATCTGAGGAGCTTCCCCGCAGCGCCAAGGGAATCGCCAGTCGCAGTATGGATCTAGGGTTTTCTTCCAGTTTTCTACGGGAGATGCGCGCCATTTGTCAGGCGCGCAACTACATCGCTACCTCGTCATCCCGTGCCTGGCCTCGAGGGCGTCTGGAACGCCTGCTGGGGCGGCTGCGATTTCATCTCGTCGAAGCAGACGATCTTGCGGATATGGACGGTATCAGCAAGCTCAATGCATCCTCTGACTTTATCAATCGCTTGCGCGAGCTTGGTCGGGATAGAGCCGAACGCTGGCTGGCAGACAACCAGCGTTCACTGGGGCATAAAGCGTCGGTACAAATAGAGCGGCTCTTTGCGTGAATTGCTCCTTGAGTTGATTTACCTGAGCCGCTCCTGGCGTTTTTATCTTCCCGTTACAACAGTTCTTCCGCCGCCAGCGCCAGGCGGGAGCGCTCCACGCTCTTCAAGGTGACATGGCCGGCATTGGGCCAGTCGCGAAAACGTTCGACGACCGCCGCCATGCCACAGGTATTGGTGGTGAGATAGGGCGTATCGATCTGACCGACATTGCCCAGGCATACGATCTTGGTATTGCGTCCGGCCCGGGTGATCAAGGACTTCAACTGTTTCGGAGTAAAGTTCTGCGCCTCGTCGATGATCAAAAAAGTATCGTTGAGGGTGCGCCCCCGCATGAAGGTGGGGGAGCGGATCTGTACTCGAGCGCCAATCAATTGACGAGTGGCGCCTTCGCTCCAACTGGAGGTGCCGTCTTTCTCGTCCCGTAGCAGATTGTCCATGTTGTCGTGGAACGCCCCCATCCAGGGCGACATCTTCTCCTCTTCGGTGCCCGGCAGGAAGCCGATGTCTTCCCCCATGGGGATCGGCGCACGGGTGAACACGATACGTTCGAACAACTTGGTATCCAGGGTTTGCTGGAAAGCGGCGGCCAGGGTCATGAAGGTCTTGCCGGTGCCGGCGCTGCCAGCGATGGTGACCAGATCGATCTCCGGGTCCATTAGCAGGTTGAGGGTGAAGTTCTGGCGACTGTCGTGAGCATGTACCCCCCAGACACCCCCGTGATGACGGTAATTGGTCAACAGTTGCAGCCTGGCGCTCGTCGGTGTGAATTCCCGCACGATGGCTTCGAAATCCGCACCGTTGTCGCTATCCGAAACCAGCATGCCGACATGCCACTGAGCAGGCATTTCGCCGCTGAGCTGGTAAAACGTATGATGATCGACGCGCTCGACCTTGACCTCGACATTGAGCGATTCCCACAGGCTCACGCCGTCCTTGCCGGCCACGGTATAGACCTTGATCCCCTCGATCATCACATCGCTGTCGCTGAATACCCGATCGTTACGATAATCCTCCACCGGCACGTTCAAGGCCGCTGCCTTGACCCGTAGATTGATATCCTTGGTGATCAGAATGACCGAGGCGTCCGGACGTTCATCTCGCAGACGACAGGTCTCCGCCAGGATACGGTTGTCGGGGTTGTCTTCCAGATGATCGAGAGGTTGCAGATCGCTGTAGCATAAAAAGCGCAGGCGTCCCCCTTGGTTAACGGCATTGACCAGAGGAATGCCTTGCTGAATTTCATCGAAGCAGACGGCATTGGTGAGTTCCGACAGGGTGCGGCTGACCTGGCGGGCGGTACGTGCGATATCGCGCACGCCGTTCTTGAGTTTGTCGAGTTCCTCCAGCACGGTCATGGGAATGACCACATCGTGCTCTTCGAAATGATAAAGCGCGGCAGGATCGTGGATCAGAACGTTGGTGTCGAGTACGTAAAGGCGGGTGACTTTCTTGTCGATTCGAACCATCGGTGTAGGTACTCCCGGAAGAAGCGGCAATGAACGACGCCAATCGCAATGAATACCACGTTGATGTCACTGGTTTCAGGCGTCGTCTTCCTGACTACAAGATCGATGGGCTCCTTTTCATGAGTGGCTTTTCACATAAGTTTCAACATGGACGTTCGACAGCGGGAATGCCAATAGTGTCATTCCACGTTTACATATATACCGAATCGGTATCCAGCGTCGAGCGCTCGCCAAGGGCTGAAAAATTTTCTTCGAGCCAACGGGCAGCGGTGCGACGGCCCTGATTACGCAGATGCGTCAGAAACGCCCACTCCGCATTTAGCTTGCTCGAGACGGACAGCCGTTGCAGGGAATCGTCCGCATCGATGCGATGAAAATACGTGTCCCGATAGCAGGTCATGTCGGCGCCGCTGATCTCGATCTGCCGTTTGAGCATGGCAATGGCACGTACTTCCTTGATCAACGAGGCATTGAAGGTGATCTCGTTCATGCGATTGAGAATTGCCGCGGCGCTGCGCGGTACCTTGTCACGATAGATCGGGTTGATCTGCACGATGGCGATATCCCTCGAATCGCACTCTTCCATCAGCGGGAACAAGGCCGGGTTACCCATGTAGCCCCCGTCCCAATAGGCTTCGCCGTCAATTTCCACCGCCTTGTACAGGAAGGGCAGGCAGGCGGAGGCCATCACCATGTCCGGCGTCATTTCTTCCCGGCGAAAGACCTGCTGTTGACCCGAGCGCACGTTGGTGGCACAGACGAACAGCTTGAGATACTGACACGCCCTTACCCGCTCGAAATCCACCCGCTCGGCAATGATGTCTCGCAGAGGGTTGAGACCCAGCGGATTGAACTGGTAGGGCGAAATCACACGGCTGAAAAGATCGAAGGCAAGATAGCCCGGAGAGGTGTCCAGGCTCCAGTTGCCCATCCACATATCCAGCGGCGTGCGTCGAATGGGGCTGAGTACCGCGGCCTTGCTTACTGCGAACCAGAAGTTTTCAAGCTCTTGGCGCGCATGGTCTTCATCGCCTTCCAGCAGACCGTCGGCAGTAATGACAGCGTTCATGGCGCCGGCACTGGTGCCGCTGATGCCTTCGATCCGTACCCGAGGGCTTTCCAATAGGTAATCCAGCACGCCCCAGGTAAAGGCGCCGTGAGCACCGCCGCCCTGCAGGGCCAGATTGATCGCCTTGGCCTGACTCATCGTTCTCCCGTGGGCGTTGTCTCGCCCGATCATTGTGCATTGCAAAAATCCGCAGCTTAACGCCGATTGCCCAGGATCGCGACAAGAGTTAAAAAAAGCCCTCGCGATGATGAGGGCTAAATGAAGTTAGACATTTTGCGAGATTGGCATTGCCAATTTAAACGGTGATGCTCGGCGGAAGATGCGCTTGTCTGGCCGGTTTTATAATAGTGATTAACCTAGCTGGACCATTTCTGGCCGGCCATGTTGGGCCAATCATCCTTCTCGAAGCCAGGCGCATCCTTTAAATCTCTTTTCTCGGCGTCAAGCATGAAGCGCTTGTTTTCTGCATCAAGTTGCAATGCCTTCCAAGGAACGGCAAACAGTTTTTTACCCAGGCCAAGGAAACCGCCAAAGGACAGCACTGCATATTCCACTCTGCCATTGCTGGTATCTATCATGAGCTCTTTGATATCGCCGATTTTTTCATACTGATGATTGTAGACATTACTTCCAACCAGGTCGTTGGCTCCCATTAGCTTGGCACCAGACCTTTGGTCTGGATTGGTCTTATCGTTAGCCCCGCGACCTTGCTGGGCCTCACGAGCCGTTTCATCCTTGTTAATCATTGTCTTCTCCTTCACAAACAGGTCGACTGGCCGTGTTCGTTCATCAAGAATCCGCCTTTCATTCAACCCATGTCAGTAACATAGCCGCCGCGCACTTTCCGGTCTGTGCGCAAGGGCGCATAAGGCATGGGAGCGAGAGCGCCCCGCGTTATTCCGGAAACGCGTAATCAGACACCCGAGTCCCAATAGCCAGCTTTATCAAGCGCAATAAAAAAGCCCTCGGAATCTTGAGAGCTGAATGAAGTTAGAACTATTGCCAAAGTAGCGTCTCTAACCTCCGGAACGATAATCATACTTAAATGCATCGGTTTTGTCGGTTTTAAAGAAGGAATCGACTTCGTCCCAGTCCTTATCGGCCATGTAGGGCCAGCTGTCTTTATCGAAGCCAGGCGGATTCTTTAAATCTTCCTTCTTGGCGTTAAGCATGAACGTTGCATCAATTAAGAAGTGTTCATATTCCGCATCGAGTTTCAAAGCCTTCCAGGGTACGGTAAATATTTTTTCAGGCATGCCAAGAAGGATGCCAAAGGACAGCACCGCATATTCCACCTCGCCGGTGCTGATATCCGCGATGAGTTCTTTTATATACCCAAGTTTTTCATTCTGGTGATTGAAGACATCGTCTCCAATTAGGTCACTGACCCCGATTAGTTCAGAACCAGGCTCTTGATTTTTCCAAGTATCAGGAGATATCACATCCTTGCAGTTCATTATCGCTTCTCCACAAACAAATTGGTTGGCCTTGTTTGCTGATTAGGGGGCACGCCCTTTAATTTACCCGTACTGTCAACATAGGGGCCGCCTTACCCCCAGTCTGTACGCAAGGGCACATAGCGTATATCGCAACTCCTGCCTGGGAGCCGTTATTGGCAAGTCGCGATGGCTGCTCACCATAATCGGTGCAACGTGTGCCGCCGCACAGATGGCTAGAACGCAACCGATTATCCTTTGATTTAAATCTATCAATCGGCATCGCTGATTGGCTGGATGTAAGGAGTCAAAACCAACTTTACGCGGCTTATCTATGTGTAATAGCTCTGACGGCGATGATGCCGGTCCTGAAGCCAGAAAAAGAAATACGCCTATCCCTACCGAAGACGGCAGTTCTTCGCGTGCAGATGTCAGATCATCCGACCATTCAAGCGACGAAGAAACGGTTATCCCAGTCTTGCGCGAGAATCTCAGTGTGCAAAAGCGCATTGTCGAAACCGGAAAGGGTGTGCGCATCCGCAAGACTGTACGTGAACATGAAGAGGTCATAGACGAGCCGCTTTTCACCGAAGAAGTGTCAGTGGAAAGGATTCCAATAGAGGCTCTGATCGAAGAAACAGCCGAGCTGCCCACGCCGCGCTATGAAGGCGAGACGATGATCATTCCGGTACTGGAAGAGGTTTTGATCATGCAAAAGCGAACGATGCTCAAGGAAGAGCTTCATGTCACACGTGTACGCCGCGAAGTGCACTGTGAGCCGCAGCATGTCGTTTTGCGCGCCGAAGAGGTCACGGTTGAACACTTCGATGATTCAGAAACCTCTGGAAACACGAGAAATCAAGACTGATCCCTGATAGCGATCCCGCTTTCAGGCTCAAACCACATAGGAAATTATGATGAAACAATCGATTATCGCAGCATTTAAAACACAAAACCGTGCAGAAGAAGCGCTTGAAGCATTGCTTGATGCCGGTTTTTCCCGCAACGACACACGCTTGATGTCTTTAGCGGATACTCACACTGATTCGTCGTCAACAGATAAGTCCAAAGAAGACAAATCTTTGGGCCAGAAAATTAGCGAGATGTTCGGCATGGGGGACGACGACAAAAATTCTTCCAAAGCCGACGACCAGCACGATCAGAACAAGGACGCCATCAGAGTCGATGTAGATGATGAGGCCGAAGCCGAACGCGCTCAAGATATCATCAAGCATTTTGAGCCAACCGGTGTCGATAGACGCAGCGCGGACGATCTCGGTAAATCCAGCGGCTTGCATGACTCCGAACGTACCCTTGGTGATCGCTCCACTGCTGGTGCATTAGGCGCTACGGGCTCGCATGCCTCTGATCAGCAAAATAATGAAACGGTCGTTCCGGTCGTCGAGGAAGAGCTTGAGATCGGCAAGCGCGAAACGACCCAGGGTGGCGTCAACGTGACCTCGCGCAATTATGATGAGTCCGTCAAAGAAGACGTGAGTCTGCATGAGGAACATACGGATGTTTCCAGTCGCCCAGTCGATCGTAAGGCGACGAAAGAAGATATGGCCTTCGGTGAAGTGAATCTGGAAGAACGCGATACCCGAGAAGAAGCCGTGGTCAATAAGGAGGCTCGAGTCGTCGAAGAGGTCGTCGTGAGCAGAGAAGGCTCGAACCGGACGGAAACCATCGAGGAAGATCTCCGTCGTACCGATGTGAATGTTGAGCACGTCGCAGAAAACGACAAGACCCGTTCTTCGCATGTGTCCGATACCGACAAGAAAGGCAAAAAACGCACCTAAGAGGTGTAAACCGGCGGAACGCGCCTACTTAAATAATAATCAGTTGCAATATAAGCAGCCTTATTTATTGAGGTCAGGGTCGCGTATCCGCCAGCCCATTCAAAAGGAGAATTGTATGGCTAACAGCAGCAAGAAAGGGAATACCCAAGAGAATGTCGACCAGGCCCAGCAGCAGTTTGACTCTGCCTTCGCCGGCCCGGCTCGGTCCATTGCCAGTAAGATGCTCGACTACACTCAGAAGTTAGCCAGCGTTCAGCATGAAGCGCTCGACGCCTACTCAGAGCTTGGTTTCAAGCAAATGCGCTCCGCTCTTGAAATAAAGAATTCTGAAGAGCTGCGTAGCTACATGGAAGAGCAACAGGCAGCCGCCAGGGAAATCGCCGAGCAGATGAGATCTGATATGGAAAAGGTTAGCTCTATCAATCAAGAGTTCATGCAGCAGAGCCAAGAACTGACCCAGGACGCTATGCAGCGTGGTCAAGAGGCTACCGAGAAGAACATGGAGCGCATGCAAGAGGCTACCGAGAAAAATATGGAACGTGGAAAGGAGGCAACTGAGAAGAACATGGAGCGTGGGCAAGAAGCCACCGAGAAGAACATGGAGCGTAGTCAGCAAAAAGTGCAAGAATCATTGAAAGAAGGCGAAAAGGAAGCGGATAAGAGTGCTAAAGACACCAAGTCCACTTCTAATAAATAAATCTTATGTTAGCTGATTTAGTTAATGCATTAGGTTAGTTAAAAAGGCTACAACTCGTCATAGATCGCGGCCTTTAAGTTATGACACGAAGTCTATGTACGCTACCGCACTGACCATCAGGAGATTTGTTCTATACTTATTTCTCACTAGAAACGTTATGAAGCGGTGGTGTACATGGATGTAGGTCCCATTCCACAGCGCAATCACATTCTTGCGTCCTTACCCATGGACGTGCAGGGACGCTTGTTTCCTAATCTCGAGCTGGTTCCAATGGCGCTGGGAAAGATTTTGTATGAATCCGGGGACGAGATGAGCCATGTCTATTTCCCGATCGATTGCATCGTTTCACTACTCTACGTGATGGAGAGCGGCGCATCCGCGGAAATTTCCGTAGTGGGTAATGAAGGTCTTGTTGGGGTCGCCGTGTTCATGGGCGGCGAGAGCACCACCAGTCGGGCGATCGTACAAAGCAGCGGTCATGCTTATCGATTACAGCAACAGCGCTTGAAAGATGAGTTCAATCGCCACGGTGCGCTACTTAATCTAATGCTGCGCTACACGCAGTCGCTAATCACGCAAATGGCCCAGACAGCGGTATGCAACCGTCATCATTCGATCAATCAGCAGCTATGCCGGTGGCTGCTGCTGTCCTTGGATCGTCTACCCAGCAATCATCTGGTCATGACTCAGGAATTGATTGCCAATATGCTGGGGGTGCGCCGGGAAGGGGTTACCGAAGCAGCAGGAAGATTGCACAAACTAGGAGTAATCGAATATCGCCGGGGGCATATTACGGTATTGGATCGGCCCGCGCTCGATCAGCTCAGCTGCGAGTGTTACGCTGTAGTCAAAGCAGAATCGGACCGGCTGCTACCTTTCTATGATCAGTCCATCCAACCGGTTGATTGATGCATTTTTTCTGGGATCAGTAAGCTCAAGCCTCTCTAGCCGACGTTTGATCGCATTATCGAGATTGCCTGGTACCTCCTCTCGGCCAACCCTTGGCTTTTCGGTGCCGCAGGACAATAGCATGTCAGCAGCAAATTCTATCCCCGCGATCAATGGCTTGATCCAAGGCCTGCCGCACAAACATCGTGATCGAATTCTAGATCATTGTGAGCCTGTGGAACTGGTGTTTGGCGATATCCTCTGCGAGTCTCATCAGCCCCTGCAGCATGCGTATTTTCCCATTACCGGCTTCATCTCGTTGCTGACGACCCTGGAGGGGTACAAGCCATTGGAAACAGGCCTGGTTGGCAATGAAGGTATGTTCGGTGTGGCCGTGGCGCTCGGAATTGCCGCCACACCCATGCGCGCTGTCGTTCAAGGTACCGGTATTGCATCTCGTATAACCGCCCCGCAGCTACGCCATGAATTGAATCAGAGCCCTCAATTGCAGCAGATACTCAACCGCTATCTATACATATCTCTGTCGCACCTGGCGCTCAATGGTGCTTGCACGCATTTCCATGAAGTCAAACCGCGGCTGGCACGCTGGCTATTGATGACCCATGACCGTGCTTATGCCAACCATTTCAATCTCACGCAGGAATATCTTGCGGGTATGCTTGGGGTGCGAAGAAGCAGTGTCACGGTTGCCGCAAGTGAACTGCAGTTAGAGCAGTTGATCAATTACAGTCGTGGCGAGATTAAAATTCTTGATCGGTTTGGACTCGAAGCGGCCGCCTGCTCATGTTACGACGCATCGATCAAGGACAATGCGCGCCTACTCACAAAAGCATAGTAGTCCTATATTCCTAATGTTATGTGGAATAGTTTACAACCCGCTATCGAGAATTTGATCATGTATCTCGGCGCGGCCACCACCCAGGCGTTTGGCACGGTACATGGCCGCATCGGCGTGATTGATCAGGGTCGTCGTATCTTTACCATCCCCGGGATAAATAGCGATACCAAGGCTTGCGGATAGATCGATCCGTTGATTGCTTACCCAGTAGGGTGTGCACAGAGTCGCCAGTATCTTCTCTGCCATTCTTTTAGCGTCCGAGACTTCAGTTACCTGGGAAAGCAGTATTACAAATTCGTCCCCCCATAGCGGCAGATACTGTCGGAATCCCGAGTCGCTGAGTCGAGGCATCGAGCGGTCAGTTGCAGTACTTCATCACCGACGCTATGCCCTAGGGTATCGTTGATCTGCTTGAAGTGATCAAGGTCGAGAAACAGCACCGCCACCTTGGTGTTCTGACGATGCGCCAAGCTAATGGATCTTTCCAGGCGATCGAGCAAGAGCGTGCGCTTGGGTGTGCCAGTCAGCTCGTCGTACTGGCTGATACGCACCAGATCGTTGCAGTTGTCGATCGCTACCTTGGCGATCTTCTCCGCGCGTAGGGCCGCGAGCAGCAGGCGTTCGTTGGCCTGGCAAAGAAGCGCCATGTGGGTCGTCTGACTGGCATCATTCAGCTCAGGCTTTGCATAGGGCAGCGCCCGGGTCGATCGTGTTAGTTGCTGAACAAAAGAGTCGCCCATCAGATCGGCCGTGAGATCGTAAAAAGTGCGCACCAGTGTCTCGTTGAAGGACATCGCATGGATGCCAGTTCGGTTGGCGAGTGCTTTTTGTAGCGCCTCGAGCTTCTCGAGGCCAGGGGGCGTTTCGATGTTTTCTGCAAGCCAGGTATGTTCGGTACGAACCTGCGCCAGACTCTGTCGATAAAGCGCCTCGACGCCGCCATAGCCGATGATCGGTGACAGCGCATCGCTAATATCTCGCCACTCCTGAGCGACGCTAGCATGGATTGGGCTATTGTCCGCTGCGAGCATTGCCATAAACGGAATGTCCCTAACGATTGTTTTCATGGATTGACGCAATAATGTGGCGCAAGCTTGCTGCCAAAGTGCCACACGCCGGGGCCATGCTTCCGTGCGTCAACGCACATTACATAGGTTATATTCGCCATGGCAGATAGGGAGTTCGCTATGAGTTTTGACGCTACCAATGGAACGCTGGATTCATCGATTGCTGCTTTTGACGCCACGCTGGCGCAGTTGGCGCAGCGCCGGCAAATTGACTCAAAAGCGCCCATTGATGAAGTGCTGACATCAGCCAGAACCGTGATGGCGTTTCCGGATGGACTCGATGCACTGTATGAACGGGTGGCGGCGATAGAGACAGCAGGTGTCTTCACCGGCAGGGACTGGGGGCGTCCCGCCATCTTGCAGCCTGCCCTGGCAGTGCGCTCCCTGCGAGAAGGGAAAGCGGATGTCACCATCATCGAGGCGCTCAGCGAGATTCGCCTGCTGGCCGTGACCACGGGTGATTATTTTCATCCCGGTATTTCCGCGGAGCAGGCGCGCAATTTCCTGACCCAGGTCATGGCGCTGAACCTGGATCTTCTCGCGGGGCCCATGAGCGAGGCGGATCGGGAGCGTCCCGAGGCCTTGGGGCAGATCGTGCAGGCGCTGTATCAATATCTGCTTGCGCACCTTGGCTACGAGAGCATTCTCGAGAGCCTGGTCGACGAGATTCAGCGTCTGCTGGCTCAGCGTCCGCTGCAGACGGACAGCATCAAGCAGATGATCAGTCAGATCGCCAAATGCCTTTACGACCCCGAGATCGATACGGTAGGAACGGCTGGCGCGGCGCGCCTGGTGCGTGCGCTGTTCGGCCCGACGCCGGGTTGTCGCGAAGATCCCGGACTGGATGTCTACGCGCAGCGCCTGGCGATGATGGATGAGAACGCGCTTTTAGAAGAAGCCACCGGATTTGCCCGGGCAATGCAGGATACGGGCCTGGTATCGCCGTATCATCCCGTGCTCCTTCGCTATCTGCGGGGCTATCGGGACGACCTGTTGCTGATAGCGCTGGGGCTGAGCAGTACCGGCTGTGAGACCCTGCTTTGCTACCAACAATTGGTGTATGCGCTGATCGATGAGACGTTGTTCCCTGAAACCTGTCAGGCGGTTTATGGGTTGTCCTTGCTGCTCGAGCGCGGGGCGCTTTTTTCAGCACCTATCGCCTCCGGTCTCTGGCGACAGATCCGCCTCACGCTTTCCAGCGATACTGCTCAGACGCTGAGTCGTGTCTTTGGCAAGTCTCATGAACCACGGGTATTCCTGCTCGCCGGCGTGTTGAGCCTGCTGGGCCAGCCTTTGGGCGTAGGGCAGGGAAATAATCCGACCTGTCAGTCGGTGATCGGTCTTTCCATGTGGGCGGACAATGCCGGGGACTATCTTTTGCAGCTGGTGGCCTGGGCGGCGCGGGACGATGAGGTGCTGAGTCGCTTCGAGGGAGAGCGCATTTCTTCCAGGGATCTTGAAGCCGGTCTTGCCAAGGAGCCCCCCCTGGACGTGGATGCGGTGTCCGTGGTGCTGATACCGCATCTCGATCGTCTCTACATGGAAATGGGGCGCTTGTGCGGCGAGCGGGACGACGACCTGCATCGCTGGATCAACCCGGAGTTCTACGGCTGGTGGGTGGGGCAGGGCTTTCGTGTGATCGCGAACATACACACCGGGGCGATCGAGGACTACGAGGGGTTCGTCCGTCATTTCTACGCCTGCTATCACCCTTTCTACAACGGCAACATGCCGCTGATTCATCCCCAGCCCGCCGGCATCGTGGTCACGGACAGCGCGGCACGCCTGGTAGGCCGACACGCCATTACCCTGCTGCGAGTGGCGCTGGATGCCAGCAACGAAATGCGGGTCTACTTCTTCAATCCCAACAATGACAGCGGACAGGACTGGGGCCAGGGCATCGTCTGTGCCACCCAGGGCAACGCCGAGCGCCACGGTGAAGCTTCGCTGCCTTTTGCGGAATTCGCGTCACGGCTGTTCGTGTTTCATTACGATCCGCTGGAATTCGGTGACCCGGATGCGGTGCCGGAGGAGGATGTGACGCGAGTCATCGAGCTGGGGCGGGGGAGCTGGGCGGCGGATTATTAGCGCGATTTGAACGCTTTGCCTTTGTCGTCGGCTGGGCAGTTCTGCACTGGGTGGGTACACTCTGCGTTTTCATCACACGGCAGAGATTGCATGAGTCAGTTACCCCCTTGCCCCCAGTGCGGTTCCCAGTACACCTATGAAGACATGACCATGCTGGTATGCCCTGAGTGTGCTCATGAGTGGGCAGCGGATGCAGTGGATGAAGGCATCGAGGAGGGCCGTGTCATTACCGATGCCAACGGCAACCCGCTGCAGGACGGCGACACCGTCAGCGTGACCAAGGATCTCAAGATCAAGGGCTCTTCATCGGTGATCAAGGTCGGCACCAAAGTGAAGAACATTCGTCTCATCGACGGCGATCACGATATCGACTGCAAGATCGACGGAGTGGGGGCGATGAAGCTCAAGTCGGAGTTTGTGAAGAAGGTGTGATGACTCAACGGAACGAACGAACACGGCCTCATTGAGGCCGTTTTGCTCTGTGATCAGCGTTTTTGGACACCCTCGAAGCCGGTCAATACATTCACGACATTGATGCCGATCTCTTTCACCGCATAGCCGCCTTCAAGCAGGAAAAGGGTAGGAAGCCCTAGCGCTTTCAACCGCCGTCCGCAGTCGAGATAGTCATCGCTTTTCAATTTGAAGGAGCTGATTGGATCGTTCTCGAAGGTATCGACACCAAGCGAAACGATCAGCAGTTCCGGCTGGTAGTCTTTCATGCGGGCAATGGCGTCATCCAGTGCGCTCGCCCAGGTGGCATAGTCGGTGCCGCTGGCAAGCGGATAGTTGGCATTGAAGCCTTCGCCCTTGCCGCGTCCGGTCTCATCCGCAAAGCCGAGAAAGTAGGGGAATTCCTGACGCGGATCGCCGTGCAGGGAAATGAACAATACATCGTCGCGTTCGTAGAAGATGTCCTGGGTGCCGTTGCCGTGATGGAAGTCGACATCCAGGATCGCAACCTTGCGCATGCCACCGTTCAAGGCGTGCTGCGCGGCGATGGCGGCGTTGTTGAAGAAACAGTAGCCGCCGTACTGGTCGATGGCGGCATGATGCCCCGGCGGGCGGCACAGACCAAAGGCGGGCTCGCCGGTGCTGATGACGTGTTCCAGCGCCGAGAGGGCAATGTCCTTGCTGACTTGGGCGGCGGCAAAGGTATTGGGGCAGAGCGAAGTATCCGTGGTTAGCGCGTAGTAGCCGATCTTGCCTTCGATATTGTCCGGAATCCTGCCGCTATTCATGCGCCGGGTGGGCCAGGCCAAGGGGATAGGTTCGCCGGGATGACCCGCCGCGACCCATTCGTCCCAGGCATGCTCGAGAAACTCGATATAGCCAGGGTCGTGAACCGCTAGTACCGGGTCGAGCCCGTACGCCTTGGGCGCGCGAATTTCGCCCAGGCCAACCTTGCGCACGCGGTCGATAACGATATCGACCCGTTCCGGGCATTCGTAGGGCGTCACGAGCCTGCCGCCGTCGAGTTCGGTCTTGGCACGGCGCTTCTTAGTATCTTCCGAGTGAAATGTCAGCATGATCTTTCCTTTTTGTTCAGCAATCTCTCAATTAAGCCAGCTATTTACTCAATAATCGACGCGAAAAAGTCGTTCACTTTCATCAAGACCGGCTTGATCAGAGGTGCCGGCTTGTTACGTCTCATCAGCGCTTCCTCCCCGGCATAGCTATAGGTAACCGCTTGTGCGGCGAGCCAGCGCAGCGGTTCCGGTTCCCAGCGTTTGATCAGGTGGCGGTGACTGGCGTTGGCGAAGGCCCAAGGCATGCTTGCCAATCGAGAGTCACGTTCGAGGATCAGGTCGGCCAGGGTTCTGCCGAACAGGTGTGCGGCAGCCACACCCTCACCGGCATAGCCGCCGGCAGTGGCGATGCCGCTTTCGCGATCGAGAATCCCATGAGGGCGGAAATTACGCGATAGCCCCAGGGAGCCGCCCCAGCCGTGGCTTATTCTCACGTCCTCGAGTGCGGGGAACAGATCCGCCAGCAAATCGCGGCGCAGGCGAATATTCTCCGGGGAAATGGCCAGGGTATGCTTGGATTTGCCGCCAAAGGCGTAGCTGCCCCGGGCGCCGAACACGAGTCGTCCCTCGGCGCTGCGGTGCCCATAGTTGATCAGGCGGCTGGCATCGGCAAATGCTGGGCGCTCGGCCATGCCGATCTCCTGCCATACATCGTCCGTCAGCGGTTCTGTGGCGATCACCAGGCTTTGCACCGGAATGACATGCTTCTTGAAATCGTGAAACCGCTCCCCGTAGCCCTCGGTGGCGCAGACGATATTGCGGGCTTCAACACTGCCATGGTGGGTGTTGATCGTGTGATCGCTAATCGTCGTTGCCCGGCTGTGTTCGTGAATCGTCACGCCTAGACGTTCGACCGTCTCGGCCAAACCAGCAACCAATTTGGCAGGATTTACCGTCGCGACCTGACGATGATAAATGCCGCCGTAGCCGTTGCGAAAACGCGCCTTTTCGGCGAGTTGGTCGGCATCCAGCCAGGAGCAATTCGCTTCGTCGTGGCCGAGCGCATGAAGGTGCGCCAGGTAGTCTTTCTGAATGGCGATCTGATCCGGATAGCGTGCCGCAGCATAGATCGCACCGCCCTTGTTGAAGTCGGCGGCGATACTCTCACGTTCCAGCACCTGGCCGATTTCATCGACGTTGTCCGCCAGCACCTGGCAGCATTCGCGCCGCTGTTTCATCGGCAGCTTGCCGACATAGCGCTCAAGGCCGGCGAGATTGCCCACCACCCAGCCCCCGTTGCGCCCGGATGCGCCATGGCCGATGCGTTCAGCCTCCAGCACGACGATAGCCAGATGGGGCGCGAGCGTCTTCAGATAGTAGGCGGTCCACAATCCCGTGAAGCCAGCGCCGATGATGGCCACGTCGGCCTGAGTGTTCGCCTCCAAACGCGGCCGCGGCTCGGGCCGTTCGGCGACGGTAGAGGCCCAGAAATTATGCTGCATGTCCGATTGCATACTGCCACCTTGACAAGTCCGCGCAGGCATTTATTCAGAATCATATGTATCCCAGTATCAAATATCCCACCGCAGCGATACAGCCGGCCACGGCGGCGTAGGGCAACTGGGTGAAGGCGTGCTGGAATGGCGTGCAGCCGCTGGCCTGGGCGGTCAGAACCGTGGCATCCGAGTAAAAGCAGGCGTGGCTGCCGAAAGTGCTGGCGGACAGGGTGGCGCCGATCACCAGGATCATGTCGGCCCCCAGGTTCTGGCCCAGCACGCTGACGATGGGCAGAATGATGACGAACACTCCCCAGTTGGAACCGGTGGCAAAGGAGACGAAGCCCATGATGGTGAAGATGATGAAAGGCAGCATCTGGGCGTTGATCAGCGGCTGAACGGTGTTGATGACGTAGTCGGCAAGGCCAAGGTCGGTGTTGACCTCGTTGAACAGGAAAGCCGCCACCAGCACCGCCAAGGCATCGATCATTGATTTGAAACCTTCCAGAATATTATCGAAGGTCTGACGGGGGGAAAGCTTCTTCAGGGCGATGAAAGCCACGATCATGCCCGCCAGGGTAACGAAGATCCCCATCAGGAAATCCAGATCGAACCACCAGGTGAAGAAGGCCAGGGACGCCATGGGCAGCAGGAAGGTCCAGATGGTGCCTTTTGTCTGGTCACTATCCGCCTCGAGATGGCCGATTTCGGCGTCGATATGTTCCGCACCCGGAGGAACGCACTGCCCGGTTTCCTCGGCGCGCTGCTCCGCCTTCTTCATGGGGCCGAAGGCGGGAATCCAGCGGTAGATGAAAAGCGGCACCAGAATCACGGCGATCCAGGGATAGAACATGTAGGGAATAGCCTGGATGTAAGTCCAGATGCCCTGGCCATCCTCGGCGATGCCGTTTTTCTCGATCAAGGCGCCGAAGAATACCGCCCAGGTCGAGATCGGAATCAGCACGCTGATCGGCGCCGCCGTGGAGTCGATCACGTAGGCCAGCATCTCGCGAGAGGTCTTGAAGCGATCCGTCACCTTGCGCATCGAAGTGCCCACGGCCAGCGAATTCAGGTAATCGTCCACGAACAGAATGATGCCCATGAACCAGCACCCCATCAGCGCACGAGGCTTGTTGGTGGTGTAGCGCATCAGGCTGTTGGCGAACGCCTTGGAGGAGCCGGACTTGAGCAGAAGGGCGATGATGCTGCCCATCAATCCACAGACGATGATGACCCAGGCGACGTCTTCGTCGGTCATTACCTCCAGCAGGTTCTCGGAGAGACTGCTCAAGGCGTTGCCGGGATCGATCATCAAGGTGCCGACGAAGGCACCGAAGACGAGTGGTTCAAGCGCGCGCCTTGTCCATAGGGCGAGTACCAGCACGATTGCAGTGGGGAGCAGCACCAGGGGGCCGTTGATGTCCATCGTGTATCACCTCGAGCGTCTTGTTGTTGTGCATTCAGATTGAGTTCGGCGATTCGTACGTGCAGCCATTTATTCGGTGTTTCCTCAACGCAGTTTTTCGAGCAACTGGTAATACCACATGCCGGCCGCCAGCAGCGTGTTACCCAGTCGGTCGTTGAGCGGAATGCGCATATGCTTCACCTTGGCGAAGGTATCGAATTCCTCCAGGCTGCCGCTGACCGCATTGGCCATGATCTCGCCGATGATATGCGAGGTGGCGATGCCGTGACCGGAGTAGCCCTGAGCGTAGTAGACGTTGTCGGAGAGCTTGCCCAGCTGCGGGATTCGATTGATGACGATGCCCGCCATGCCTTGCCACTGGAAGTCGATGTCCACGCCCTTTAGCTGAGGGAAGGTATGCTCGAGACGTGGACGCAGCTCCCCGGCGATATCCTGGGAGTCGCGGCCTGAGTAGTTGGCGCCGCCGCCGAACAGCAGGCGTTTGTCCGCGGTCAGGCGGTAGTAGTCGAGCACGAAGCGGGTATCGTAGACGGCCAGATCATCCGGATTGATCGCCAGGGCGGTGTCCTGATCCAGCGGCGCGGTGGTGACGATGCCCAGTGCCGCCGGGAACAGCTTGCCGCTGAGGCGCTTGCGTTCGAGCCGATGATAGGCGTTACCCGCGAGAATGATGCTGTTCGCCGTGACACGACCCTGCTCACCCACCACGACCGGGATGTCGCCGTGCTGAATGTCGATGACCGGCGAGTCTTCGAAGATCAGCGCACCCAGCCCTGCCGCGGCGCGGGCCTCGCCTAGACACAGATTGAGCGGGTGCAGGTGCATGTTGTAGTCGTTGCGAATGGCGCCGTGATAAAGCTCGGTGCCGACGACCTGACGTACCTCATCGGCTTCCAGCCAGTGGACGTATTCGCCGATCCCGTGTTGCTGGGATTCCTCGAAGTCCTGTTTCAGCTCCTTCACATGGCTTGGCTTATAAGCCGCCTGCAAATGGCCATGCTTGAGATCGCAGGCAATGGCGTATTTCTCGACCCGCTGCTTGATGATCCGGTGACCGCGCCAACGTAGATTCCAGACGAATTCCCGGGCCTGCTCGCCTAAGGTATTGCGCATCTGCTTGGTCATGGCGTCCTGACCGGAGAGGCTACCGGTGACCTGGCCGCCATTGCGCCCGCTGGCCCCCCAACCGATCTTGTGCGCCTCGATGACGGCTACCCGATAGCCGCGTTCGGCAAGTTCCACCGCTGTGGCCACGCCGGTGAAACCGCCACCGACGATGGCGACATCCACGCGATGATTGCCTTCCAATCGAGAATAGTCGGATTCTTCAGCGATCGTGGCGGTGTAGTAGGAAGCGCAGCGTGGCTCGGGCATGACGTCTCCCTGCGTGGTTTCAGATAGTATGATGGGTACTGTGATCACATATGTGTGATCACACTAGCAGAGGCTTACAACAGCGACAAGTTAGAATTGTCGTCCACAAGCCGCGCTGAGATATGCTTTCAATTCAGATAGGAATAATAGAGAGGCCGACAGCGCAATATGGTCACGCAACCGACTGGCAGACGAGCCGCTTTCTCGCCGGATACCGCCTCGACGCGTTTGCATCAAGCGCTACGCACGCGCATGTGCGAAGGGGACTTTACCCCGGGCGAGGTGATTTCGATTCGGCGTATTGCCGCGGAATACGGCACCAGCGCCATGCCGGCCCGGGAGGCCTTGCGCTGGCTGGTCACCGAGGGGGCGCTGGTGTTTTCCGATAGCCGCAAGATCATCGTGCCCGAGTTGAGCCGCGAACGATTTGAGGAAGTGTTGTACGCGCGCAAGAACCTGGAAACCGAGGTTTCGCGCCAGGCCTTCGCCCACATCACCGCAACCGATATCGATGAACTGAAACGCATCGATGAGCAGATCAACGGCGCCATCGCCCAAGGCGATATCGTTCGCTACATGCGCGGCAACTATCAGTTTCATTTTCTGATCTACCGGCGCAGCCATTCCCAGGTGCTCCTGCCGCTGATCGAGATTCTCTGGCTGCAATACGGGCCGAGCATGCGCTACATCTGTACCCGCTGGGGCGCTTCGAGTATCGCCGACGATCATCACCGGGAGGTGACCCAGGCACTATCGAGCGGTGATTGTGAGGCGTTCTGCCAGGCGATCGGCGCGGATATCGAACAGGGCATGATGCTGCTGAGTTAGCGTGTTTGAAAAGGGCTGATTGTTGAATCTCGAGTAGTACTATATCCTGTACATGTACATAAATTTGAACTGGAGTATTTTATGGACGCCATCAGCTATACGACTGCTCGCACCAACCTGGCAAAAACCATGGAGCAGGTTTGTGAAGATCATGCCCCTATCATCATCACCAGAAGCAAAGCGTCCTCCGTGGTCATGATGTCACTGGAAGATTATGAGGCGCTTCAGGAAACCGCTTACCTGCTGCGGTCCCCTAAAAATGCACGTCGGCTTCTCGAATCCGTTGGCCAGTTGGAGCGAGGCGAGGGTCAGGAGCGAGAACTGATTGAATGAAACTCACGTTTTCGGAACACGCCTGGAAAGATTATCTGTACTGGCAGAAAACCGACAAAAAGGTGATTCGAAGAATCAACCAACTGATCAAAGAGATTCAGCGCACTCCATTTGAAGGAGTTGGCAAGCCGGAGCCACTCAAACACGGCCTGGCTGGTTATTGGTCTCGCCGAATCACCGATGAGCATAGGATCGTTTACAAAGTCACGGATAACGCCCTCCTTATTGCGCAACTCCGCTATCACTACTGATTTAACGCCTGGGGCAGGCACGGTTCAGCGGTTGAGCTGGCGCCTTGGACTCACCAGAGCAAGCGCCAGGAAGATGATGGGATCGACATAGCTCGTGCCGCCCTTTGCCACCGGAAACCCCAGCGACCACAGCAGCAGGAATAGCTCCAGCGCGATGCGTAGCCACATTGGAGCAGACAGCGGTGTGCTTTTGTTCAGAGCTATCCCCGCGTTAGTCGTTTTTTCATTCACTGACATGGACGTTGTTGTTTTTCCTGACGTTGGTCTCTGCGTCGCTGAAGCGCCTGAAAGGCATCCTTTCGCCAGGGTAGACGCGATGCCCATTCGATGTCTTCTCGATTGTGGCCCATATCCTCGAGGATATGATCATCGTAGCCGAGAAGCGGCAGGAAACGCTTGCGAAAGCATCGACGGCGAAACAAGGCTTTGACCCAATTCTCGATGGCGTTGATCAGCCCCATGGGCGGCATGGCAGGCATATAGAAATCCGGCATCGGTGGCCTGGGGATCGATGGCTCGTGAAGTGGTGTTTTCACTTCGCATTGCACGGAATGGAGTTGCTTGAGGTTGGACATGACGACACCTCCGATGGTTGGCCCTGCTTGGCATTGGCAACCTGTGTGAGCTTGTGAAATCGATGAGGGTCGCGACCTCGAGAATCAGCTTGGTCCAGTCTGATTGTTCAATCCAGCGAAAAGAACTACATTTACCTTTAAGAAAAATTGAAAGGTGAGTGGTATGACACTTCCAACTGCACCGACCCGTAATACCGCCTTGCCGCTTCTGGATACGGAGGTATTGCGCACCTTCGTAGTCATCGCCGAAAGCGGCAGCTTCACCCGCGCCGCCGAACAGGTCTTTCGTACTCCCTCTGCCTTGAGCATGCAGATCAAGCGACTGGAGGAAATTCTGGGGCAGCGCCTGTTCTTGCGCGAGGCGCGACGGGTGAGGCTGACGCCGGAAGGGGAGGTGCTGCTGAGTTACGGGCGGCGCTTGCTCAAGCTCAACGAGGAGGCGGTCACTCAATTTCTTGCCCCTTCGCTTGAGGGCACGGTGCGTTTTGGCACGCCCGACGATGTGGGGTCGCGCATCCTGCCGGGAGTGTTGGCGAAATTCGCCCGCTCTCATCCGGCGGTACAGGTGGATGTGGTGGTCGGACGCAGTATCGATATGCTGAGGCGGCTGAATGAAGGAGAGCTTGATCTGGTGCTGGTGACCTCGGGTAATCAAGGCGTGGATGCCGAGCGTGGCGAGATCGTGCATACCGAGCCGCTGGTTTGGGCCTGCCTCGAGGGCGGTGTCGCAGCACAGCGTTCACCAATGCCCTTGGCGTTGGCCAACAAGGGCTGCGCCTGGCGCACCATGGCGCTTTCTGCGCTGGATCGTAGCGGCTTGGCATACCGTATTGCCTACACCAGTGAAAACTGCGCAGGCCAGGAAGCGGCGCTGCTGGCGGATCTGGCGATAGCACCCCTGCCTCAGAGTATGGTTCGCGGACCGTTGCGAGAACTGAAAAATGAGGCCGGACTACCGTCGCTTGGCGAGTATCAGGTGCTGTTGATTCAGGCTGCCAGCGCCGGCTCGGCAAGCGAGGTGCTGGCCGGTCATGTGGTGGATGCGTTTCGCGGCCTGCGGTGATTTCTTATTTCAGCTCGATCTCCACAAACGCAAATGCCTCTTTTCCTCCATTGATGACGTTGTGCTCGGTGCCCGCCGAGCGGGTGTAGGACACGCCTGCGGAAAGGATCGCTTCCTTTGGGCCTTCCGGGGTTTCTAGGTTCAGGACCCCATCCGCCATGGGCACCACGACATAGTCGTATTCATGGCGATGCCAGCCGGTTTCCCCGCCGGGCGGAAAGTCCCAGCGCGTCGCGATCACGCGGTCGTTGTCCAGTTGCACCGTGGGGGTGGCGCTGGGGCGTTGGGTCGTCATGTCGTACTCCTTGCATTCCTGCCTTTCGAAGCGCTTAAGTGTGGCACAAGAGGTTATCGCTTTTTGTTACGCTGGCCTAAGGAATCACCGCATAAATGCCTACACGAACGAATTGCTGCGTTGCGCGGTGCTCGGAAACTCGCCTAACCCCATGTTATGTCTCGTTTCCTGCGCTCCGTGCGCCTTGCACTTCATTACGCTCGGCGATTTATTCAGCAATTCCCTAAAGGCGTAGCCTTGTAAATACAGCCATTCACCGGGCTTGCCGATAGGGTTTCGGCGGAAACGACAGGGAGCCAGCATGCACTATATCGAGAATACGACCTTCGATGAGATCGAGATTGGTCAGTCGGCACAGCTTGTACGCACGCTCAGACGCGAAGACATCGAGCTGTTTGCGGTCATGTCCGGGGACGTCAATCCCGCCCACCTGGACGAGGAATTCGCGCAATCCGGTCGTTTTCAACGGGTGATCGGGCAGGGCATGTGGGGCGGCGCGCTGATATCTGCCGTGCTCGGCACGGAATTGCCCGGCCCCGGTACCCTCTATCGCAATCAGTCCTTGAGCTTTCGTCGTCCGGTCGGGATTGGCGATACCCTGACAGTGCGCGTCACCGTGCGAGAGAAACACCTCGAGAAAAAGCGAGTGATTCTGGATTGCGAATGTGTCAATCAAGCCGGCGAAACGGTGATTCTTGGCGAGGCGGAGGTAATCGCCCCGACCACGAAGGTGCGTCGACCGAAAGTGTCATTACCCCAGGTGTATTTGCACGGGCCAGGTGCTCGCTACAAGGCGCTAATCGATGCGACGCAGGATCTCGAGCCGGTGCGCACGGCCATCGTGCATCCTTGTGATGCACTGTCGCTGTCCGGGGCACTCGAGGCGGAAAGCCAGGGGCTGATCACTCCCGTTCTCGTGGGGCCGAGGACCAAGATCGAAGCGGCTGCGGTGGAGGCCGAGTGTGATCTTGGCGGGATCGAGATCATCGACACACCCCACAGCCACGCAGCCGCGGAAATGGCGGTCAGCCTGGTGCGACAGGCCAAGGTCGAGGCGCTGATGAAGGGCAAGCTGCATACCGATGAGTTGATGGCAGCGGTGGTCAGCAGCGCCCACGGCATTAGAACCGAGCGGCGTTTGAGCCATATCTATGCCCTCGACGTGCCGCATTATCACAAACCGCTACTCATCACCGATGCGGCGATCAACATCTACCCGACCCTCGATGACAAGCGCGATATCGTGCAAAACGCCATCGATCTCGCTCATGCACTGGGCATCGATGCACCCAAGGTAGCGCTGCTATCTGCGGTAGAGACGGTAACGCCCAAGATCAACTCGACGGTCGAGGCGGCGGCACTATGCAAGATGGCGGATCGTGGCCAGATCAGCGGCGGCATTATCGACGGGCCACTTGCCTTCGACAATGCGGTCTCTCCCGAGGCGGTCAAGACCAAGGGTCTCAGCTCGCCGGTGGCAGGGGATGCGGACATCCTCGTCGCGCCGGATCTCGAGGCAGGCAACATGATCGCCAAACAGCTCATCTATCTCGCCGGTGCGGATGCGGCGGGGGTAGTGCTGGGCGCACGGGTGCCCATCATGTTGACCAGCCGCGCCGACAATACGCTCAGCCGACTGGCCTCGGCAGCGCTTGTTCAGCTTTACGTGCGGCGTTCCTCGGATGCGATGGGCTAAACCGCTTTTCGTTGAGCTTGATGCTCTGAATCCGCATGGCCAACTGGTCCCAACCCGGCTGTTTCAGCTTTGGTAGGCGCCGGCCGAGTAGGTCAGCTCATAGCTGTGGCTGTAGATCTCGATGATATTGCCGAAGGGATCTTCCATGTAGACCATGCGGAACGGCTTCTCACCGGTGAAGTATTCCCGCACCGGCATGCGCTGCTTGCCGCCGGCGGTCACGATGCGCTTGGCGAGCCCTTCGACGTCCGGATCCTGAACACAGAAGTGGAACACGCCGGTCTTCCAGTACTCGAAGTTGTTCTCTGGCTGCTCGTGGTTTTTGAACTCGAAAAGCTCGACGCCGACGCGATCGCCGGTGGACATGTGGGCGATGCGAAACGATTCCCATCCGGGGCCGAAGACATCGCTGCACATCACGCCGATGGCTGAATCGTCTTCATGAACGGTGGTTGGTTCCATGATGACGTACCAGCCCATTATTTCGGTATAGAACGTAACGGCGGCCTCGACATCGGGTACCGAAATGCCGATATGAGAAAACGTGCGAGGATAAACCTGATTCATGACAAGTACTCCTGCCTGGGAATGAATTGCTGTGCTCGCCATGCTAGGCCGCCGCGACCATAATAAAAACTATCCTACGATTATGCTGGCGATAAAGTTTCCTTATGATCAATCCGCAGTGGCTACGCACCTTCATGACGTTGGTGGAGCTCGGCAATTTCACTCGTACCGCCGAGCGATTGAATCTGACTCAAGCCGCTGTCAGTCAACACATCAAGCGCCTCGAAGAGATAATAGGTCCCTTGTTCATCCGCTATCCCCGGCGGGTGGAGCTGACCCCAGCCGGGCATGCGTTGCGCGAATACGGCCTTGAAATGGACGCCGCCGATCAGCGCTTGCAGCAGCGCCTGACAGGAGACGATGACCAGAGAGGGGAAGTGAGCCTGATAACGCCGGGCAGTATTGGTCTCGCCCTTTACCCGCGCTTGCTTGAGCTGCAACGCGCCTCGCCGCAGCTGAGCATCCGCCACCGCTTCGCGCCGACCCGCGAGGTGGTCGAGGCGGTGCTCGGAAATCATTTTGAGCTCGGAATCGTGAGCTTGGCGCAGGATGATCCGCGGCTGACGGTATCGATATTCGCTCAGGAGGCGTTGGAGCTGGTAGTGCCGGCCCTGGCTCGTGTAGACGGCTGGGCCGATCTGGAGCGGTTGGGATTCATCGATCACCCCGACGGTCAAGAGATGGCCACGCGCTTGTTGAGCCGCCGCTTCCCGGGTTTCCCCGGAGTACGCAGCCTGCCGTGTCATGGTTTTACCAACCAGATCGGGTTGATTTTGGAGCCGGTGGCCCTAGAGCTAGGGTTCACCGTATTACCGCAGTTTGCCCGCGAGGCGTTTGCCCATCCCGAGGCAATACGGGTAGTACCGGGCGAGCCAAAAGTAGTGGATACGCTGTGGCTATTGCACCGGGCCGAATGGCCGCTTTCGGCGAGAGCCAAATGGGTGCTGGAAGCGCTCGGGGCGGCGTTGGGTAGCTCTACATGCGGTACGTGACGTCGTTTTTTCTGGTCACTGCTGTTGGAGGCGGTCACTATCCCTGAGTGAGCAATAGCAGCGTTATGGCTTAGCAATAACGATCGAACTAAAGGAGCCGCCCGTGCCGAGCTTTGACCCCACCGCCCTGGAACTGCGTTTTTGGGAAGCCCTCGGGCTGATCGTGATGGCCTGTATCTTCGTGCCGTTGTTTCGTCGATTTGGGCTCGGTTCGATCATTGGCTATCTGGTGGCGGGCATTGCGGCGGCGCTGGTGCTGCCCTTCAGTTTGTCAGAGCACCCGGAGGAGCTGCTGCATTTCGCCGAGTTCGGCATTGTGTTGTTTCTGTTCGTGATCGGTCTCGAGTTCAGGCCGGCACGATTGTGGGAGCTGCGCGGCACGATTTTCGGCCGCGGCCTGGTCAAGGTACTGGCCTGTGGCGCGGTGCTGGCCATACCACCGCTGTTGTTCGGGTTGAGTTGGCAGGCCAGCCTGATCATCGGCCTGGGCCTTGCGCTTTCGTCCACGGCGCTGGTGGTTCAGGTGCTGGATGAGAAAGGCGAGCGGGGCAGTGAATATGGACAGGTCTCCTTTTCGGTGCTGCTGTTCGAAGACCTGGCGATCGTTCCCCTGTTGTTGCTGGTTCAGCTGCTTTCCCCCACCGGCGAAGAGATGAGTCTTGCCCACAATCTTCTGGCTGTCGGCATCGGCATTCTGGCCATCGGGTTACTGATTGCGGTCGGTCGTTTTGCACTCGAGCCCATGTTTCGCATACTGGCTCGTCTCCGGATGCCGGAGATCATGACCGCCAGCGCCCTGGGGGTGGTCATTGCGTCCGGGCTACTTATGGATCTTGCCGGCATGTCCTACGCGATGGGGGCGTTCATCGCCGGCGTCATGCTGGCGGAGTCGTCTTATCGCCATGAAGTCGAAGCCGATATCGAGCCGTTTCGCGGCCTGTTTCTGGGTCTGTTCTTCATCGCCGTGGGATTGTCGCTAGACCTGAACAGCGTGATGAATAACGCAGTGCTGATTCTGGTCGCGGTAGTGCTTTTCATGACGTTGAAGGGGCTTGCAATCTATCTGGTCTCAAGACTGTTCCGGTCAAGTCATGAGACATCGGCGCGCACGGCCCTGGCCCTGGCGCAACACGGCGAATTCGGTTTCGTACTGTTCTCGGCAGCGGCTTCCGCTGCGTTGTTCGATAACGAAACCGCTTCCATTCTGGTAGCCATCGTCACGCTGTCCATGGCGGCGTCTTCCGTGCTCGATCGGGTCGATGGCTGGCTTTTCAGTGCCAGCAAGTCCACATCCATCGATGAAGATTTCAGCGATGCGGGTGGCGCGGTGCTGATCGTCGGTTTCGGCCGCTTTGGTCAGATCGTCGCCCAGCCACTATTGGCGGAGCGCCTGTCCGTCACCATCATCGACAACGACGCGGAGCGGGTGCATGAGGCGGGGCGCTTCGGTTCTCGCGTGCATTTTGGTGACGGCGCGCGCCGCGATGTGCTCCACGCAGCAGGCGCGATGGAAGCGCGGCTGGTCATCGTATGCGTCGACGACCCGGACGCCTGTGATCGGATCGTGGCACTGGTGCAGCGAGATTTCGGTCATCTGGACATACTGGCCCGTGCCTACGATCGCATTCACGCGATCAAGCTCATCAACATGGATGTGAAGAATGCGGTGCGGGAAACGATTGATGGCGCTTTTTGTATTGGTGCTCATGCTCTTACCGCACTCGGTTATTGCGACGCGGATGCCAAGGACATCATCGAGAGGGTGCGTTCTCGTGACCAAGCGTTATTGGATAGTCAGACGATCGCTGGGCGCGGTGCGCCGGATCGCAACGCAACGGTCGAGCGCATTCTGCCAGAACCCTTGACCAAGACCCGGCAATAAGAAATGGCTTTTATCCTGCAAGAAGTAGCAATCTGATGCGGCTTGCCGATTACTTTCAGTGCAAAGAATAGGCTTTTTTTTTAAGGGTTTTTTTGCATTTGCCGCTACAGGCTTTTGATTATGCTACCCGTCAAAAGCGCTGATCAGAGTGTAAGGCATGTTAAACGCAAAAAATAATTTCGTCATCGGACCTGTGCCAGTATTTGAAAAATACGGCTGGAGAAACATAAGCTTAGGTGGAGGCGTTGTTTTATCCTATTCGAACGATTCCGATGTTATCTTTAGTCAGTTGTCTGATGGTAATGCCTTCGCCCTGTTTGGTTTCGCTGTTTCAGTATTGAATGAAGACCCTGTCAGTATTCTCGGCAGGAACAGCATGGCAACCATAGACCGGGAGGCAGCATTCCTGTCGGGGCGGTGGGCAGCCTTTACATCTGGGCGATGTATTTCCGATGCATCGGGTCTGATGAGTCTTTTCTATAGAGAGATAGAGGGCTGTGTATGGATCTCCAGCTCGCCTTCTATACTCGGTAAATATATTGGCAAAGAGACCAAGCGCATTGAATGGAACGTCGTTCATAGGAGCGGCATTGACTGGGTTCCAGCACCGTACACGACGCGAAAAGAGGTATACCGCCTGCTCCCTCAAAGAGCTATCGAGCCAATAACAGGAGTCATAAGTCCCCAGGCGCCAGACCTGGAAACCGGCCCCGATTTGATACAGTCCTTGACCAACGCTATGTCTCAATGCAAAAGCAACCATGAAAATACATGGTTGTCACTGACGGCAGGATTGGACACTCGCGTCTTGTTGGCTATCGCCAAGAACACAGGAAGTAATTTTAAAACCTATACTAATAAATACAAGAAACTGCCAAAGAAGGATTTTAAATTTCCGCCTAGGATAGCCAAGCTGGCAGGGTTTGGTCATGAATTTTGGGTTCCCACAGACGTAGATACCGAAGAAAGAAGATATGAGTTATCGGAAGCATCCGACGGCTTTATTATTAATGGTGAAAACAACGGTTATATTTTGGGGATAGGCGAAAATTGTTTTGCTTCTGGCGATGTAGTATTACATGGTGCCGGGTTTGAGGTGGGAAGATGTTATTATTGGCCTAAGTTGTCTTCAGGAAAGCCCAAAGATGCTCATGAGATACTTCGTCCGCTGAATAGCGCTGCAAGATCGGATGATTGGTACGACGCGATTAATTGCTATATTGAATCCTTGGACGAAAAGCTGGCCTTGGATATGGATTGGCGAGATAGATTTTACCTCGATCAAAGGATTGGGTCTTTTGGGGCCGCACACCATTTTTATAGCGATTATCAAGGATTGAAAAGACTTGATATCGCTAACTCTTTTTGGGTCATGAAGCTATTGCTTGAATACAGCCCCGAATACAGAAAAACCGGTACTGCGCAGATCAATGTCATCCGTCAGGTTGACCCGAAACTTCTTTCTATTCCGATCAATCCTGAAAACAAGGTTGCTAACATTATTAAAATAATCACTCCTCATTCTGTAAAAATAGAGATTAATAAATCATTGAAAAAGCGGGGCCTCAAATTCTGAGCGTGAATTTCTGCGTGTAGAATTTTTGATGATCATATCGAGGAGCTGCTGCACCTTACTGAGTTTGGCATGGTGCAGTAGCTCTTATTGGTAATTGACCCCGAGTTCAGGCTAGCACGACGCTAGCGATTGTGCGGCACGGCCTTGGGCTTATCCTTTATTTTTTACAGGTTTCGTAGACTGGAGGATGCTTTTCACTGTAGCCGATGGAGTAGGCGTTGCCAGAATCGGTATAGAATATGATCACATAGATCGGATGGGTACCCCAAATGAGCAAGCGTCGATTCCATGGGCCGATACTGCCCGCACTTTTTCTCATCCTAGGTGGTCCAGTGCTGGCCCAGGATGATTGCACCCCAATCGACTTCGAGCCTGAAGCGGACTCCACCGTCATCGCCGATATGATCCTGCCGGAGCAAACGCTTTGTTATCAACTGATTACCGAGGCCGATCGGCAGGTTTCATTGCAGGTGCTTGAAGATGACAATATCAGCGCCTTGCTTCAGGACCCGATGGATCCCCAGAAGTTCCCGCATGTTCCTTCCGATCAGCATGCCTACCAGATACTGGTGAAACAGATAAAGCGCACGGTAACGCCTCAGTATTTCCGGGTTGCGATTAAAATGGAGCCCTGAGTCCATGTCTGGGTGCTTTGTCCTGACGTTAGATAGAGAGCTCTGATGTTCGAAATAAAAACAACCCAGCATGTTCTGGCGGTGAATGGTCTAGCGGGTATCGAGGCTTATTTTGTCGACAAGCTTGGCTTTTCCGTTCGATTTCGCGTAGACGGCTGGTCATTCGTCAGCCTCGGGAGTTTTCATGTGATGCTGGGGCACTGTCCCGATGAAATGCCTGCGCGGGATACTAAAGATCACGCCTATTTCGCCTACGTCAATTGCGATGGAATAGCCGATCTCTACCGCAGCTACCAAGTGCGGGGCGTCGATATATTTCAAGCGCTGTCGGATAAACCTTGGGGAATGCGTGAGTTTGGAGTAGCAACACCCGAAGGTCATCGAATCATGTTCGGGGAAGAAGGGGCAAGAAATGCCATTTGATGAGAAGGAAAAAGCCGCGCTACTGGAAGTGAAGGGTGTCGGCCCTACTGTCATTAAGCGCTTTGAAGAGATCGGCATTGATTCATTTGATGAACTGGCAAGGTATCAATCTAGTGAAATTGCAGAAATGGTCGCATCGATGCTGAGAACAACCTGTTGGAAAAACAGCCCTCAGGCTAGGTCAGCCATTGATTCCGCTATTGCCAGGGCAAGGAAAGGTTTATAGCAGTCTGCGCGTTTTCTCGCTTGCACGTTCGGCTATTTGAAATAGCGCAGCAACACCACGCCCAGGAGCGTTGTCATGGTCGAGAAAACCTTGCCCAGGTCAAGGCGCTCCTTCAAAAAGAACACGCCGATCAATAGCGCAAATACGATGCTCGTCTCGCGCAGTGCCGTGACCAGCGCGATAGGGGCCTGAGTGAACGCCCAGGTCACCAGCGCATAGGCGACAAATGCCGCGCTGCCGCCGATCACGAACGTCTTTCGGCCTTTTCCGGCGATATCACACAGCGCATTGGGTGAGGTGGTCATCAGGTAGAGCGCCATGGCGATGCCGTTGCCAACCGCCAGCCAGCAGTAATAACCCAGCGATGTGCCGGCGTGACGCGCCCCCATGCCGTCCACTAGCGAATAGGATGCGATGAAGCCGCCGGTGATCAAGGCCAGCCAAGCCGCGTGTCCATTGCGTAGACCGTCTGCACGACGAACCAGCGAAAGGCTCAAGATTCCCGCACCGATCACGACGATCGCCATGAGCTCAATCAGGGTCAGATAAACTCCTAGAACGATTACGGAAAACAGCGCAACGATCAGGGGCGCTGAGCCCCGCGCGATCGGGTAGACCTGGGTGAGATCGCCCAGGCGGTAGGATTGCAGCAGGAACAGCTGATAACCCATATGCAGGACAAGCCCTGCAATCAGGAAAGGAATGCTTTCCGGCGCAGGCAGCGGCACGAAAGGCATGATCACCAAAGCAAGAGGGACGTTGCCTAGTATGACCGCGCCCATGCTCACCCGCACATCGGCGCCGCCTTTGACCAATGCATTCCATACCGCATGCAATAGTGCTGCACCGATAACAGCGAAAAAGACGGTGGTGGTCATGGCGATTTACTTGATTCAGGAACCCAGCCGAGCGAGTCGGCTAGGTTCTTTTCATGACACTTTTCAGAGTTGCTCCAGCACCGTATCGGCACTGCTTTCCTCAACTCCCTTGGCGTCCACGCCGAGATATTCCACCACGCCGTCGTTGGCGATCAGCGCAAAGCGCTTGCTGCGAATGCCCATGCCGCCGCCGGTGGCGTCCAGTTCCAGGCCCAGCGCCTGGGTGAATTCCGCATTGCCATCGGCGAGCATCTTGATCTGCTGCGCGTTCTGATCCTTCTGCCAGGC
The DNA here is from genome assembly GCF_947500835.1 of uncultured Halomonas sp. Taxonomy (GTDB): domain Bacteria; phylum Pseudomonadota; class Gammaproteobacteria; order Pseudomonadales; family Halomonadaceae; genus Modicisalibacter. The sequence continues at coordinate 268,766 of NZ_CANMTQ010000004.1, read as the reverse complement.
GTCCATTACAAAGGCGTCGTTCACCGCCATGCAGGCGATGGTGTCGATGCCCTTGGCGAGAATGTCGTCCGCCTTGATCACGAAGCCGGGCATGTGAGTGTTCGAGCAGCCGGGAGTGAAGGCGCCGGGTACCGCGAACAGCACTACCCGCTTGCCGGCAAAGAGTTCACCGGTGGAAATGTCTTCCGGCCCATTGGCGCCGTTGGTCTTGAGGGTGACGTCGGGAATCTTGTCGCCTACGGAAATGGTCATGGGTGCGTCCTTTCTAGAATGGGCAAAATTGCCCGTCGATGATGAGCGCGCAGACAGCGCTGGGCAAGTGGATAGGCGGAAGAACCCAAGGAGTAAATATTCGCCAGGCATTATTCCGATGCAGCGCCGAAGGCCTCGAAGACTTCCTGACCGGTCATGTTTCGGGTCGAATTGGCGAAATCGTAGAAGTCGGGTTTTTCGTCGATGAATATCTGCTGCTCGAAAATCCAGGGTAAATTGCCATCGATCAGCCCTGCCGGGATTGCATAGTGACCGCCTTGTTTGAGTCGATAGAAGAGGTGAGTACCGCATCGGCGACAGAAACCGCGCTCCGCCCAGTCCGAAGAGGCATAGATCGTGACATTTTCTTCGCCATCGATGCGTAGGCCGTGATCCGCCTCAACCGCAAACAAAGGGCCACCACCCCATTTACGACACATATTGCAATGGCAGGCATCGACCTGGTGATTGGTGATCGTGAAGGTCAGATCTACCGCGCCACATAGACAACTGCCTCGGCATTCGTGAGTCGTTGACATACTGAAGTCCTCGGAATGAATATCGAGGACTTCAGTGTAGTGGCTTTTACATAGCCTGGTATGTAGCCATGACGATCAACGCTGGCATGCTCACTTATACCCCGCCGCCTGCATCCTGAATAGCTGTGCATAGCGTCCCTCCTGGGCGAGCAGCGTTTCATGAGAGCCGTGCTCGATGATGCGGCCACCGTCGATGACCACGATCTGGTCGGCTGCACGCACCGTGGAAAAACGATGCGAAATCAAAAGCGTCATGCGCTCCCGGGCATGGCGGCGGAACTGTTCGAATACCTGGGCCTCGGCGGCGGCGTCCATGGCGGCGGTGGGTTCGTCCAGCACCAGAATGTCCGCTTCTTCGCGCATGTAGGCTCGGGCCAGGGCAACCTTCTGCCATTGGCCCCCGGAAAGCTCCTGGCCGTTTTTGAACCAGCGCCCGAGCTGAGTGTGGTAGCCATGTTCCATGCGCTCGATGAAATCGTTTGCCATGCCCTGGCGGGCGGCACGCTCCCAGCGCTGGGTATCCGTGAAGGCGGCGACATCGCCGACGCCAAGGTTTTCGCCTACCTGTAGTTGATAGCGTTCGAAATCCTGAAAGATCACCCCAATCCTGCGACGCAGGGTGGCGTCATCCCACTCCTTCAAGTCGCTGCCGTCGAGCAGAATCCGCCCCTCGCTGGGATCGTAAAGCCGGGTCAGCAATTTGATCAACGTGGTCTTGCCGGAGCCGTTCTGACCCACCAGCGCCAGGCTCTCGCCGGGGCGAAGATGCAGATCGATATTCTGCAGCACCGGCGTCTGAGTGCCAGGATAGGTAAAGCTGACCTGCTCGAAACGAATGCCGTCGCCGGGCAGGGCGCCCGTGGTGAGCGTGCCTGTCGAGGGGGCGACCGGCTGCTCCAGATATTCATACAGATTGGACAGATACAGATTATCCTCGTACATGCCGCTGATGGCGGTAAGGCTAGCCGAAAGCGCGGATTGCCCCTGCTTGAAGACCATCAGGTACATGGTCATGTCGCCCAGGGTCAGGCGTCCGCCGATGGTTTCGATCACCACCCAGCCGTAGGCGCCGTAGAAGGCCAGCGTGCCCAGCAGGCCAAGCAGGAATCCCCAGGTGTCGCGGCGGATCGTCAGGCGCCGGTCCTCGGCGTAGAGGCCCTCGAAGATATCGCGATAGCGCTTCAGGAACAGCGGCTCCAGGCCGAACAGCTTGACCTCCTTGATGCTGTCTTCCCGGGCCAGCACCGTCTCCAGGTACATCTGCATGCGGGTTTGCGGTGAGCGCCAGCGAAACAGGCGGAAGGCGTCGCCGGAGAACTTGGCCTCAGAAACGAACACCGGCAGGGCACCGATCAACAGAATCAGCAGCGCCCAGGGCGAGAACTGCACCAGCAGCACGGCGAAGCTGGCAAGTGAAATAGCGTTCTGCAGCAGGCCGAAAGTCTTGGTGACCAGTGCCAGCGGCCGGGTCGAGGCCTCGCGCCGGGCGCGGGTCAGCTTGTCGTAGAATTCCGAGTCTTCGAACTGGGAAAGTGACAAAGTGCCGGCCTTCTCGAGGATCATGATGTTGACCTTCTGACCGAGCAGCGCGCGCAACAGGGATTGCTGGGCTGAGAGACCGCGCTGGGCAAGGGCGATCAGGGCAATCACCAACGCTTCCAGGGCCACGTAGCGCAGCACCGGCCAGAGCGTGGCAAATTCCAGTGGGCCGTCAGCCTGGCCGTGGATCGCCATGGCCGCCACCACCGCATCGACGATCAGCTTGCCGACCCAGGCGGCTACCGCGGGCAATATGCCCGCCACTAGCGTGCAGATCGCGAGGCCAAGAGTCAGGCCGCGGGAGGTGTCCCACACCAGCCCGAGGGCGCGGCGGCTATAACGAAAGACACTGAAGAAACCGGTTAGAGAGCCGTTGCCGGCAGAAGCGTAGGATTGAGCATGGGGCGAGGACAAGAGGCAGTTCCGAAGCAAATTGAGGTCGTTAGTATACGCGCCTGACAGGCTGGGTTTTCAACATCAACACACTTTCAGGTGTTTACCAGAACATGGCCAACAACAGTCCCACCAGTACCGTGCCAAAAACAAGATTGGCCAACTGCTGACCGCGCCGGTCCGCGTGGTTCAATGCTTGTCTACCACATTGCAGTGTAAAGGCGTAGAGCCATCCCGGCATGGCGCGATAAAGTGTCATGGGAGGTTGATTGAATAGATAGTTGCGAAGGCTTACCAATTTTTGGTGCAGCATATGAGCCAACCGACCCAGAGGAACCAGGATGTCGCCGCTGGGAATCGACCAGTCACGTTTTTGACTGCGCAGGTTGTAGGCCCCCAGCATAAGAACTGCTCCCAGCAGAATCGGCCAGGTCTGTGACCAGAGGGCATTGAAGGCCAGCGCTTTTCTACTCGCCTCGGCGTAACTCGGTAGCTCCCAGACGACGATTGCCACAAGCGCCACGCTGATCAGCCAGCCCAGCCACATGGAATCGCTCGGTTCACTTCGAGTATCGCCGCGTGGCCATATCAGATAAAGAACCCGCAGCATCAGAAGGGTGCTGCCTGTCGCGCCCAGGGCAATGATCGGCAAGAGCGCATCAATTTCGCTGCCTGTGATAGGCAGCTTGAGCGCTGCCTTGGACAGAGCGCCGCTGGTAAATGGTGCACCGACGATGGCAAGGGCGGGAATGAACAGCATGACCAGAGTCGCCCATTTGACGGGACCGGTGACCGGGGCCGCCGGCGAGATGGCGGTAGCCAGGAACAAGGCTCCCTTGGCCAGGCCATGATGCAGGGCGTAGAGCGCTAGGGCGGGAACCAGAAACGGGGCCAAGGCTGGTTGCCAGAGGGCCATGCCGACGCCGGTGGTCATCAGGCCCATCTGGCTGATGGTGGAATAGGCCAGCACCACCTTGGCTTCATGTTGCAATATGCCCACCACTGCGCCATAGAAGACACCCAGCAGACCGGTGACGGTCAAGAGAATCCCCCATACTTCCCATCCCGGTAGCCCCAAAGGCAGAAAACGCAGCCAGCCCAGTAACCCTGCTGCCACCATGGCGCCGCTCAATACAGCACTCGCCGGGACATGCGCGACGGGATGGGCCAGCGGCAGCCACACATGCAAGGGCAGCAGGCCCGCCTTGATACCAAAACCGATCAACAGTAGTGCCAGCAGCCAATGGCTGTCGAGGCTTTCGGCCAGGTCCGCGATCATCAGGCTGTTGGCGTTGTTGGCCATTGTGATCACGGCGGCGAACAGACACATCTCGCCGATGATCACCAGGCGAATATAGATGCGTCCTGCTTGGTTGGCCCGGTCATTGCCTCGATGAACGACGAGGCCGTAGCTGGCAAAGCTCATCAGGGCAAAGAAGACGATGAAGCTCGAGGCGTCCGCGGCCAGGATCAGCCCGAAATTGCCGATCATTGCCAGCAAAAAACACCCGGCAAAGCGCCCTGGATGGGCATCGCTGCGCATGTAGCCGCGGGCATAGACGCCACAGGCCAGCCACAGCAAGGCGGTAAAGAGCAAGAACGTCTGGCCGAGTTCGTCGAGGCGCAGCACGCTGCCCAGGAACAGCCAGGAAACGATGTTGGCAGAATCGATAGGGAAAAGCGCCAGAATCAGCGCCGGTAGCGCTGCCCAGGGCAGCAGGCGCAGCACGCTCGTGTGTAGTCTCGGGATCAGAGTCAATAAAGCGCACAGGGTTGGAACTGCAAGAGAAACGATGATCAACCACTGAGGCTGGGTAAAGGGCAGCTCGGCGATGGCGGTCATGTCGTATTCTCTGGCGGCGATCAATTTGCTCCATTCCAGAGGGCTGAAAGAGGATTTTGAAAATAACCCTGCGGTCAGGGACAGGGCCGCGGTGATCAATGGCGGCACCAGCAGCATCCAATGGGTCTCGAGACGACCAACCTTGGGTGCGAATGCTCGCTCTTTCGCCGGTGCCTTGAACCAGGCAGCGTGAAGAATAGGCAGGAAATAGGCAGCGTTCAGCAGGCTGCTGCCTATCAGCACGGCGATTACCCAGTGAGAACCTGTTTCCAGGGCGCCGTAGCCGATGTACCACTTCGATACGAAACCCGCCAACGGTGGAACGCCGATCATGCCCAGGGCAGCGATAGTGAAGGCCGCCATGGTCCAGGGCATGCGACGTCCGACGCCATTCATCTGGCTGACCTTGGTAATGCCCAGGGTCTCGTCCAGATTGCCGGCGCAGAAGAACAGCGTGATCTTCATCAGCCCCTGGTGCACCAGATGCACGATACCGCCGATGGTGGCGATGGGGCCGGCAATGGCAGTACCGAGTGCAATGTAGGAGACCTGACTGACAGTGGAATAGGCCAGACGACGCTTGAGCCCATCCTGGAAGAGCGCCATGGTCGAGCCGTACAGGATGGTAATTGCCGCCGCTATGGCAAGCGGTGTGGTCACACCTAGGTCAGCCGCAAATTCCACGCCGTATACATCATAAACGACGCGGGAAATGCCGAAGGCGCCGGCCTTGACCACGGCCACCGCGTGCAACAAGGCGCTGACCGGAGCGGGTGCGACCATGGAGGCCGGTAGCCAGCCGTGCAGAGGCACCAGTGCTGCCTTGACGCCAAGACCGGCGATCAGCAGCAGGAATATGCCTTGCAGCAGGGCTGGTGACAGGTCGCTGCGCCCGGCCAGTACACCGGTGGCGCTGAATTCGATGGGGCCCGCAACTGCCGTGAGCCAGACCACCCCTGCCAGGAACAAGGTGCCGCCGAACAAGGTATAACCTAGATACTTCCTGCCGGCGCTGATCGATTCCGGCGTGCCCTTGTGTACCACCAGCGGATAGGTCGCTAGTGTCAGCAGTTCATAAAAGATGAGAAAGGTAATGAGATTACCGGAAAGCGCAATGCCTGCGGTGGAGAACACGCACAGGCTGAAAAAGCCGAAGAAGCGGCTGCGCTGGCGCGAGTGGGCCAGATAGCCGATGGCATACAGGGTCGTGACCAGCCACAGCAGGCTCGATAGGGTGATGAACATCAACGACCAGGCATCGGCGTGCAGCAGAAACTCGACCCCTGGCAGCAGGGCCACCCGTACCTCCGATAGCTCACCCTGAGATACGCCCACCAGTAGCGCGACCACAAGGGAGGTTTTCACCAGCGCCGCGCCCAGGTTGAGGGTGTTGCGCAGCTTTGCGCGCTCTTCCGGTATGAAGAAGGTGGCAATACCAGGGATCAGCGAGCTGAGCAGTATCAATGGTAGCAAGACAGAAATCGGCTCCACGATGGATCCTCCGGATCAGTCGGTCACGAGGTTGGCATCGAAGAGATCCAGCACCGGGGCGGCCAGAAACCCGAGTGCCAGTGCCGCCAGAGCCAGGATCAGCGCACTCCATTGGCGTCCTGCGGAAACGATCGCGCCTTGTGAAGAAGGCTGCATCGCGGCTGGCGGAGGCGAAATGTCAAAACATACCGCTAATATGCGAAATATATAGGCGGCGGCGAGCAGCCCCCCCAGCAGCACCACACCGGCAAGCCACCAGGCGCCGACTTGCAGGGCGCTTTGCAGCAATAGCCATTTGGCGATGAAACCGCCAGTGGGTGGCAATCCGATGAGGCTCACACCGGCAATGGCCAGGGCGAACAAGGTGATGGCGGAGGGCAGATTGGCAGCCCGCAGGTCCGCCAGGCGATCATGGCCGGCAGCGGTCAGGATGTTGCCGGCGGCAAGAAACATGGCGCCCTTGGCGCAGGCATGAGCGATGACGAAGTAGATCACCGAATCGAAGGCGGCGCCGGCGACCCGAGGATCATTCAGCAAGGGGAACAGGGCAAATAGATAACCGATTTGCGCTACCGTGGAGTAGGCCACCAGCTGCTTGAGACGCTGGGCGCGAAGGGCCTGCAGGGAGCCCCAGAGAATGGCGATACATCCCAAAAGTCCCAGCAACAAGGAACCCATTTGAGTGGCGGCGTCTGCCAGGGTATCGAACCAAAGGCGCAGTATTAGATAGAACGTGGCCTTGAGCACCAGGGCCGATAGCAGGGCGCTGACCGGTGCTGGGGCACCGGCGTGAGCCTGGGGTAGCCAGAAATGCAGTGGGAACAGAGCGGTCTTGAGCAGCAGTCCTGCCACCATCAAGGCCAGGGCCGCACGTTCCAGCATCCCGCTTCCGCTGACCTCCGCAAGCAATGCTAGATCAAGCGTGGCATAGGCCTGATAAAGCAGCGCCACCCCAAGCAGATAGCAAAGCGAGCCCATCAGGCTGACCAGCAGATAGCGCAGGGCCGCCTGAATTGCTTCAAGTCCCGAGGAAAGCGTGACCAGCGCCACCGCAGAGAGACTCAATATCTCCAGCCCCACATACAGATTGAAGGCATCCCCGGAAAGAAACAGGGTGTTCAGCGCCGTCAGCAGCAGGCACCAGAGCGGCCAGAAGGTACGTTCGCTGGAAGAATCCCGAGTGAAATAGTCAAGGCTGTACCAGCTGACGACAGCGCCCACAAAAGCGGTGATGCCGATCATCATGGCGCTCAGGGTGTCGGCATAAAGCACGATGCCCAAGGGCGCCTCCCAGCCCCCCAAGGCATAGCGCAGGGGAGCGGATTGAGTGGACGCCAGAAGCCAGCAGGCAAGTCCCAGGTTGGCGATCACAACCGCAAGTGCCGGCCAGCGTCCGCCGTGTTTCAGGGCGATACTCGTAAGCGCCCCCAGCAGGGGCAGGCTGATCAGCCAGGCAAGCAGTGCCGGTCCTGACGTCAGCTCGCTCATTCAGGGCCCTCGTGGGACGCACTGGACAGCTCATGGAGACGACAGACCAGGGTCAAGGCCAGGGCGGTGGCACTGACCGCCACCACGATGCCCGTGAGCACCAGGGCATGGGGCACTGGATCCGTGATGAGTACACCATCTTCGCCGCGCTGATAGGCGCTAGCGATGAACAGCATGAACACCCCGTTGCCCATGATGTTGATGGCGAGTATTCGCCGCAGCATGGCGCTCGTCGTCAAGGCGACATACAGCCCCAGTAAAAACAGCGCGATACCACATAGGCTGAACAGAAGCGATGTACTCATGGGCGATCTCCACCCGGCATCACCGCGCAGAAGGTCACATACAGCATTACGGCAATCGAAAGCGTTGCGGCAGTCTCGATGGCCAGAATCCAGATGCCGGCCCAGGCAACGGGATAGTCGAAGTACGTTCCGGTAACCCCCAGCATGGCCAAGGCAGAGATCAAGAAGGCGCCGGTTCCGAGCACCAGCAGCATTCGAATGCTCGTGTCTCGATGATCCGAGCGCCAGGAGCGCCCCGAAAAGTGGGCAAGGACTCCGGCTGAAGCCAGTACGGCTCCGGCCTGAAAGGCGCCGCCGGGTTCTTTGGCCCCGACCCATAGCAGGTAGGCACTGACCAGAATCATCACTGGCGTGAGGTCTCGAGTCAGGCTGAGCAGCAGGGGCGAGACGGAGACAGTCTCTGCAGGTCGTTCGCCTGCGGGTGCCGTCCTGCGCTCACCTAGCATACCTGCCGTCACCGCCACCAGTAGCAGCACCGCCAGTTCCAGCATGGTATCGAAGGCGCGAAAATTGAGGAGCACCGCGGTCACAGGATTGGTAACCCCGCTATTGGGCAGCTCCGTCATGACGGTAGCGGTGAGCGATGCCTGGGCATTCGCCTGATGCCAAAGCGCCCAGCCGAGTACCAAGCCGATACCGACCAAGGCAATGGCCAGCAATGAACGCCCTAGCGGAGGGACAGCGGAGTTGGCATCAGTGGCGTTCATCGTCTGCCCCCGTTGGTGAGGATGATCCATTCCTGCAATGGGTTCGTTGATCCGTTACAGCGGGCTGTAGACGACGCCAGGCGGCCAGCAGCAGCGCACCGGTCAATCCGGCTCCAATCGCTGCTTCAGCGATGGCAATGTCCGGAGCGCCGAGCCTTGCCCAGGTCAGGGCGATGATCAAACCAGTGCTGATAAATAGCACGATACTGGTAAAAACATCCCGGACTGTCAGTGACAGTGTGGCAAAGCTTAAAAGCCCGAGGATCAAAAGCAGGTCAAATAGATGCATCATGCGCCGGACTCCTCTTGTCTAGCGTTTGATTCGAGCGTCTTGTCGACGCGGCTATCGATTCGTCGCGCGCGGCGTGCCACAAGATGGCAGGTGACTGCGCCCGAGAGCATTACCATCAGCCAGATGAGTATCAGCTTCAGCCATTGGGCAGGAGAGGATGATTGCAATATGGCCGCCATGACGATCAAGCCCAGTCCCAGATTGTCGGCCTTGGTCAGCGCATGTAAACGACTGTAGACGTCCGGGAAACGCAGCAAGCCCAGGGCCCCGGCGAAGAAGAACACGACGCCTGCGATGGCCAGCAACACACTCAGGAGCTCGAGGGTCATCGCTGCTCGTCTCCAGCCATGTGAACGAAGGCGACGCTGGTAATGGGCGCTAGCACTGCCATTACCAGCGCCACGTCGTGCAACCCATTCATGTCGGTGATGAGTGCCAGGAGCACTATTATTGCAACGCCAGTGGTGCCGAAGAGTTGTGACGCAAGCATGCGATCTGCTCGGCTGGGGCCGCTGAAAACGCGTACCAGCCCAAGCAAAAGAGTGCATAAAAGTAAAACGACCAGGCCTATCAAATAAGCGGTCATGGGCGTAACGCTCCCGCACTGGATTGACCCGGATCAGCGTCGGTCAGCGTCAATCCGTACATTCGTGCCACGCGCCGCTCACACTCCCGTAGATCCTGATCGCCGTCGGACGCCCCGCGCAGTCGGTGTACGATCAATTGTTCCCCAAGTAAATCGGCACTCAACGTTCCTGGTAGAAGGCTCACGGTGTTGATGAATACGCGTTGCGCCGGGCCTTTCGGTAGCTGCAGATCAAAAGATATAAAGCAAGGATTGATCGACGTGCTTGGAGCAAGAGCGAGTCTTGCGACGTCGATTCCGCCTCGCAGGGATTCCCACAGGAAGTAGGGCACGAATTCGAGTAATCCGAAAAACCGAGGCAATGATTGAAAAGAGTTCTGCTGACTCAGGCTCCATCCAACGATGAGCAGGATTGCAGGCACGCCGATGATCCAGGATTCCAATGCACCGTCGCTTAATATCCACCAGATAAGCCCTGACAGTAGCGTAGTACTTGCAATGGAGCTTGCCATATGGCGGTTCATAGGCGAACCTTTATTAGCGACAAATATATCGTATAAACTACGTTTCCCTGATTGCCGAGTCAATTACTTCTCGTGAGATTTAAGCGGTATGTCTCGGTTTCTAAAACATGAAGCGACTAACAGGTAGTAGATGGGAACAAGCCTGTATTTTTTACAAGAAATTGTTTTCTGGTAACATTCTTCACATTTTTGTGTGTGCCACTGGAGAGCGACATGGAGATGGGCGGGGGCAGTGGCTGGACAATGTTCAGCAATCACGCGCATGTACTGATTTGTCTGGTAGAGGATTCTACTCGCACGTTACGGGAAGTAGCCAATGAGGTAGGCATCACCGAACGTGCGGTACAGCGTATCGTGAGCGATCTTGAGAACGCCGGAATCATCGCGAGGGAGCGGGTAGGGCGGCGCAATGTGTATCAGTTGTTTCTGGATAAACCGCTACGCCATCCGCTTGAATGCCACAAGACGATGGCGGAAGTGGTGTCGTTGATTACCCAACGCTGACGTTGCTAGCTGTCCCAAACGAAAACACCCCGCCGAAGCGGGGTGTTGGTAGGCTGGTTACAGGACAATCAGCTTCCGTCGTCGGGCCTTGTGCGCTGTGTTGAGCGACTAGCGACGACAGCCGCACTATTGTCACTTTCAAGCTTGGCCAACAGCTGCTTGGAATCCTGCTTGAAAGCTGCCAGCGCTTGTCCGGCAAGATTCTGACTTTCCGGTAGCTTGACGCGCATGGCGTCCACTTGCCGATTGTTGACCATGACTTCGTAATGAAGATGTGGGCCGGTGCTGCCTCCAGTGTTACCTGAAAGGGCAATTTGCTGACCCATTTTTACGCGCTCACCCTCACGTACCAGTCGCTTGGAAAGGTGCATATAGCGTGTCTTGTAGCCGTTATCGTGACGAATCACGAGATAATTGCCTGCGCCGCCTTTTTGATAGGCTGCCTTGACAACCCGACCGCTTGCCGGCGATTTTACGGGTGTGCCGGTACGCATGGCAAAATCCGTGCCGCGGTGCGGGCTGACACGTCCACTGATCGGGTGCTTGCGACGCAAATTGAACGATGAGCTGATCCGGTAATCGCCGCTGAAGGGGTGACGGTTGAAGGCAGGGTCGAGGCTATTACCTTCCGGTGTATAGAAGCGATCATCCGTAGTGTTACGCACCACGGTCAGGCTCATCTTTTTGCCTTCGTACTGGGCTGCCAGAATACGCGAGCCTGCGGACTTGCCTTCGATCATGTCACTTTCGACCAGTACTTGGAACGTGTCACCGCGCCGTGCTTTCTTGCGGAAATCCAGCTTCTTGGACAGCAACGCCGACAGCTCAGCGATCTCGGCATTGGACAGTCCAGTTGCACTGGCGGACTTGGCGAAACTGCCGCTTAGCGTACCGCTGAATAGACGCTGAGTTGCCTGGGAAGCCTTGTCGAAAGGAGCCACTTCGAAGCTGTTGGTCCCACCATCGCGCTCGATCAAATAGCCGCTACGTGTATTTTTCATTACACGTAGCGCCATTAGTTCACCGGTTTCATCGAGTTTGAAATCGAAACTATTGCCGACACGCCAGCGGGTAAGCACATTCTTGTCCGGCATCTTGTCGAGCAATGCCATGACCTCGCTGAATCCCATACCCAGGGTACGCTCTGCCATGACGGCAAAGGTATCACCCTTCTGCACGGTATAGGTTTCCCAGGAGGGAACGAAATTTTCCTTGGCAGCCAGCTCATTTTCGAGTTGCACGCCTTCTCCATCGAGGAAAATAGGATCGTTGGAGAGATCCGCATAGGACGTGCCACCAGGCTCGAGTTCGGTTTGAGGCAGCTGGAGGGCGGCATGAATTGCTGTCGCACTCAATTGGAGCTTGACTGGCATGCCCTGAACGCTAGGATCGATATCTAGCGAGCTCGCCTTGGCACTCCGAATACCCAACAAATTGCTGATGTCGACTATGTCGTGAGGTTTAAGATTAGCGAGTGGGATCGCACCGCGAGTAGGATCGGCAGTAGCCCCACCAAGAGATGTGCCAAGAGACAGCGCATCACCTCCATGGGTTTTAAAATCTGTAGGCAATGTAATCTGCACAAGCGATACGTCGTTTTTGTCAGCGCTGTCGACAGTAGCAATGATCTTGTGCACGCCCAGCACGGTAACCATGGTGGCGATGGGAAGAAGAATCAACTTGTGCGTGCGAGGCAGAGAATGGAGGATTCGCAGCATATAGGCCCGGTAACATGTCAAGTGAAAATAGAATGGCGAGGGAACCTTAACCCAAGCACCTTGGTGTTCCTACACTGTACGCAAATACAGTGTTTAAACTCATAATTAACATAACGTTTTGTTACGCCAATAGGTCCTGCAGCCAAGTCACCTTATCAATTTACTGAGATTCGTTGGTGATGGCCCAAGCTACTAATATTGAAAACATTTTTCTGGAGATTTAATAGCCGGTTCCAGATGAATGTCATTCTTGATCAGTTTGCTCAGTTATCAGACTGCTATTATCTTCGCACTCTTAAAACTGTTTTTTAACTGAGAATAAGCGCTTTTTTACTACATAATTCATTCTGGTTACATCCTGAACAATTACGTCATGTTCCAAGAATTCATTCTTGATCCAAAAACCTTCATCAATTCAGGAAGCGGTTAGAGTTGGGCTATAGTACCATGCGCTAGCCAGGGCTCTTCAACGATGGTAGTATACGCCCTCCTCGCATGTGTTGACCCCACCATTGTTGATTCGACCCTCCTTATATTGCCTGATGGCATGAGGGACGACTCTCTCGCAAGGCGTGCAGCCAAGCTGCTAATCAAGCGCCAAGTGCGTAGATGGAACGCCAAAGTCGCCAAGTTGGCGCGGCGTAGAAGGTCGCCACACTGTTCGTCTGTCTTCGCATTCTGCGGTGGCGGTCATGAAACGAACAGGACGCAGGTGCGACCCGGTGCCATGTCACGTTGCCAGTGTTCGACACTGTGCAATTGCAAGCGACAAGGCGCCACAACATTTTCCGCCGGATTCAACCGGCTATTCAAGGTGTGATAATGACCTCGACTTCTGTCGCTTCGCCGAGCTTCGGCGACCTGGCACTGCTGCCTGCCGTGCTTTCTGCTCTCGATACCCTGGGTTATGAAAACCCGTCGCCGATCCAGGCGCAGACCATCCCAGCATTGCTGGAAGGTCGTGACATGCTGGGTCAGGCCCAGACCGGAACCGGCAAGACTGCAGCCTTCGCACTGCCGATTCTATCCAAACTCGAATTGACTCGTCGCGAGCCCCAGGTGCTGGTGCTTGCACCAACCCGAGAGCTGGCACAGCAGGTAGCGGTTTCGTTCACCAAGTACGGCCAAAATCTCAAGGGACTGGAAGTGGCCAGCCTCTGTGGCGGTCAGGAATATCGTGAACAGCTTGGCGCCCTGCGTCGTGGCGCCCAGGTCATCGTGGGCACCCCCGGTCGCGTAATCGATCATCTTGATCGCGGCAGCTTGAAGCTCGACGGCCTTTCATCATTGGTACTCGACGAAGCCGATGAGATGCTGCGCATGGGCTTCATTGACGATGTCAAGCGTGTGGTCTCCGATACACCGAAGGATGCCCAGCGCGTGTTCTTCTCCGCAACGCTGCCAGCTGAAATCGAGCGCATCGTCAATCGCTACCTGGTCGATCCGGTCAAGGTGGCCATCGAATCCAAGGCCGATACTGCGGCCAGTATCGAGCAGCGTCTGGTGCGCGTCGATGGGGGCGCAAAGATCGAGGCGCTGTCGCGCATTCTTGAAGTCGAGCCGGTGGATGCCGCGATCGTTTTCGTGCGCACCCGGGCTGCCTGTACCACCCTGGTCGAGCAGCTTACAGCGCGGGGCCTTAATGCCGCGGCCTTGTCCGGTGATCTGGATCAAAGCCTGCGCGAGCGCACCGTGGCGCGACTCAAGCGCGGCAAGATCGACATCCTGGTCGCCACCGACGTGGCCGCTCGTGGCCTCGACGTGCCGCGTATCACGCACATCATCAACTACGACCTGCCTCAGGACAGTGAAGCCTACACGCACCGTATCGGTCGGACTGGCCGCGCAGGGCGCACCGGCATCGCCATCACCTTTGCCGGCGCTCGTGAGACACGCAAGGTGCGCTGGCTGGAACAGGCGACGGGTCAGACCCTGACCGACACCGAACTGCCTAATGAAGCAGCGATTCGCGCCCATCGCGACGAGCGCTTCCGGGAAAGGGTCGTGGGTACGCTGACCGCCGGGGCCGAAGAGCAGCGTGCTGTCATCGAACGCCTGGTCGCCGAAGGCCATGACCCCATCGAGCTGGCCTGCGCCTTTGCGGCGATGGCGCGCGCCGATGAAGCCCCGATCGGACGTCTACCCAAGCCGGGTGCACGCAACGATCGTGAGCGCGCACCGCGAGATGGCAAGACGCCGCGTCGTCGCGACAGCGGTCCGTCTGAAGGCATGACCCGCTATCGGGTGGCGGTCGGTCATCAGGACGGGATCAAGCCCGGCCAGCTGGTCGGGGCGCTGGCCAACGAAGGCGGCATCGAAGGCTCGCGCATTGGCCGTATCGATATTCGCAACGCCTTCTCGGTCGTCGAGCTGCCCAACAGTCTGCCCACCAGTATTCTGGCCAAGATGGCCCGGGCACGCGTTGCCGGTCGCCCGCTCGATATCGCTGAAGATCGAGGCGCACCGGAGCGCGCACCGCGTCGTCGTAGCGATGGGGATGCGCCGATTCGTCGTCGCTCTCAGGCTTAAGCGTCACTCGCTATAAAACAGCAGTAATAGTCACAGGCCGGGGCGTTCCGCTCCGGCCTGTTGCGTTTTATCTCGTTCAATAATTCATTAACAGGGGAAAAGAAAGTTATGTGGCGGTCCTTGCCGTGGCGTTTGCGCGGCTATTTGATTACCGGGGCAGGGGTATTACTGCTTTCACCGGATGCGCTGTTCGTCAAGGCAACCGAGGTGGATGTGGAAACCTTCATGTTCTGGCGAGCGTTGTTGCTCGGTCTGGTGTTATCGCTGGTAGCCTTTTTGCGCTATGGCCGTCGTTTGCCGAGTGTCGTGCGCTCATGTGGGCAGGCTGCCTTGTGGTGTCCGCTGGCGTTTGCCACCAGCGCCTGGGCCTTCGTCGTTGCCGCGCGTTTGACCGCCGCTGGCAACGTGCTGGTCATGCAGAATCTGGCCCCCTTGGTAGCTGGGCTCATCGGTATGATCTTCTTCAGCCAGCGTCTGCGGGTTCAGACCTGGGTGGTCATCTGCCTCTGTGTTGGTGGAGCCAGCCTGATGGCCGCCGGTGAAGTCGGCAAGGGCAGTGTGCTCGGGCTGGTCGTGGCCCTGGCGATTCCCGCGGCGATCGCCGTCAATACCACCGTGGCCAGCGCTCAGCGAGGGCAGACCCGACGGGGTGCGGATACCACGGTCATTCTGCCGCTAGGCTGCATAGTGATGATCGTTCCTGCCATCTTGCTGGGCGGCATGCAACTGCCCCCGACAGATGATCTTCTGCGTCTATTGCTGATGGGAGTAGCGTTCCTGCCCGGCGCTTATTTTCTTATCCAAACCGGTGCGCGCTATTTGCCTGGCGCCGAAGTCAGCCTGGTCATGCTGCTTGAAACATTGGTCGGTACGCTACTCGTGTGGTGGTGGGTCGGTGAAGTGCCGGCAACCTTGGCCTTTGTTGGCGGCGGCATCATTCTTGCCGCCATGCTCGGCAGCACTGCCCGGGATCTGCATCGCCAACGGCGCAAGGTGGCTGCCGGCGCGCCAGACCCTCGAGCTGCAATCGACAAGACGCTGGAAGAAGAGCAGATTCGGGCAGACAAATGGGCGAGAAGAACCCGGAATCGGGACATTACACGGGTAAGATTCATCCGGCCGACAGGTAATCGCCCAGGCGGCGCATGAAGTCGCCTCCAGCTTCGAGCTGGCTGATCTCGATGTATTCGTCCGGTTGGTGCGCCTGAGCGATGCTGCCGGGCCCGCAGATCACCGTGGAAAGCCCGGCGCGCTGGAACTGGCCGCCTTCGGTGGCGTAGGCCACCGCTTCGCTGTCACGCTCGCCGAGTAGCGCATGGCACAGGCTCAATGCCTCGCGGTTGTCGCGATCCGCCAGCGCCGGCACTGTCTCGATCAGCTTCTCGGTACGGATGCTGACCTGGGGCGCGCGCTGCTTGAGTTCGCGTTCCAGGCCCTCGGCAAAATCATTGAAGCGCGCCACGACCTCATCGAAACCGTCCTGGGGCAGGTGACGGATCTCCCAATCGAACTGGCACTCCCGGGCCATGATGTTGATGGCCGTGCCGCCCTGGATCTTGCCCACATGCAGGCTGGAGTGAGCGACGTTGAAGGCCTCGTCGACCCGGCCCTCGCCGCGCAGCTCGGCCATGATGTCCTCGATCTTCGTCACCAGTCGGGCGGCGACATGGATCGCCGAAACCCCCTGGTTGACCTGGCTCGAATGCGCTTCGCGGCCGGTGACCGTGGTGCGCAGGGTGGTGATGCCCTTCTGGGCGACCACCGGCGCCATCAGCGTGGGTTCGCCAATAATGACTGCTGCTGGGCGCGGATAATCCGCCATCAGGCGTTCGATCAGGCGCGGCGCCCCCAGGCAGCCGACTTCCTCGTCATAAGAAAAAGCCAGTAGGATCGGCCGTTCGAGATGCTGCTCGATCCAGTGCGGTACCTGAGCAAGGGCGCAAGCAATAAAGCCCTTCATGTCGCAGGTGCCGCGACCGTAGAGGCGGCCATCACCCTTATCGGTGAGCGTGAAAGGGTCACTCGTCCAGGGCTGGCCATCCACCGGCACCACGTCCGTATGCCCCGAAAGCACCACACCACCGGTCACATCCGGGCCGATACGCGCCAGCAGATTGGCCTTGCTGCCATCGTCGTTTTCAATACGGGTGTGGGGCACGCCGTA
This sequence comes from uncultured Halomonas sp., assembly GCF_947500835.1. Classification (GTDB taxonomy): domain Bacteria; phylum Pseudomonadota; class Gammaproteobacteria; order Pseudomonadales; family Halomonadaceae; genus Modicisalibacter. Next base: position 251,892 of record NZ_CANMTQ010000004.1, on the reverse strand, counting down.
CTCATCGAGATAACCCTCGATAAACTCGATCAGCTTGAGGTTAGAATCACGCGAGACGGTGTCATAACTGATCAAGGTTTCGAGCAATTGCTGTGTGGAGGGCATGGGGGCTCCAGTCGAGATACGTTATAGCGAAAGCCTAGCATGTCGCCGACCACGTCGTGACGCCTATGGGGTGTGCAGCCTACTGGAATCGATAAAAGCAAGATCAAGCAGCAAAGGCCTTGCCGGCACCGGCGCTAATACCCCCTGGCGGCCAGAGGGCTCGGCTAGTCATGATCAAAAGCCTTTGGTCAAAACAAAACGAAATAGATCCCCTTCGGGGCGTGCTTCGTTGTCATACTCATTGTAATAAGCGCCGTTCAGGCCAAGCTCTAATTCGGGCCAGGAATAATCGACCTCGACGCCCACGGCATGCTGCTCGACCTTGTCATCGGGCAGCCCCGCCGGTACATCCTCATCACTTTCTAGCTGCCATGCGTCGTACCCCACCAGTCCCAGTGCCAGACCATTCGACAGATGATGACTCAGCCCCCACTCCACCAACCAGCTATCGCCAGGGGTAATGCCGGTATCATCCTGCTCGCCCTTGATCTCGTAGCGCGACAGCGCCGAGAATGACCAGGTCTTCGCCGCGTCGAAGTGCCAGGTTCCCCCCAGGGTCAGCATGGTGGTCCCGAAACCCTTGCCGTTGGAAGCCGCCGCCTGATCATCGTAATCACCGGTGTCGAACCAGTAGCCAGCGCCAAAAGTCGCATCCCACTGCTGGCCATGCCAACCTAGAATCATGGGCCCGATGAAGATGTCGCCAAGACCGCTATCACTGTCGTCGACCCCAGAGCCCTTAAAATCCAATGAGGTATGCTGCACCGGGATGATGGCTTCCATGCCATAGTCGGCGCCAAGGAATTTTTTGTCGGTAATCCAGATCACTCGATTGGTCAGCGCGGTGATCTTGCCCGTGTTATGGCCGGGTACCTTGTCGCCCCGGCCATCGCGCAAGCGCTCGATATCGTAATGCACCAGATAAGCGCGGTAGTAGAGTCCTGTGGGAGGTACGCTGGCCCCGCGTATACCTTCGGCCCCGGCCACGTAATGACCGTTGGCCGCGAACACCGAGGAAGGAAGAGGGACAGCCGCTAATGCCATGACCAATGCAAGTAGAAGACGCTGTTTCATAAGAGAAATTCCTTACTGTCCTTCTGTCAAAGCCAGTACATCAACGCCATGATGATAGCCCAGATGAATTGGTACTACATCATATACGCGCTCCATCTAGGCTTGAGCGGTTCCGGCTTGCCGACGCCCTTTAAGTGCGTGCGCTAGCTTCGAACAGACGGCAGGCGTTTCAGAGTTGCAGCAAGAAGCCTACGATTTATTTACCCGGGAACGCAGCAAGGCCTAGAAGCGCTGCTGGGTAACTTGGATCAAACAATCTTCGGCGAACCCGCCTACCCCAGAGTGGAAGCCAAGACGGCGCATCTGCTCTACTTCGTGATCAAGAACCATCCTTTCGCCGATGGCAGCAAGCGCAACGCGGCTTACCTCTTCATCAACTTCCTCTATCGCAACGATCGCCTGCTCAGCGCTCAGCGCTCAACGCTCACGGCGAGGCGGTGGTGAACGACGTGGGGCTGACGCTGCTGATCGCCGAGTCCGACCCGGCCAACAAGGACATCATGATCCCACTGATCATGAACATGCTGGCCAGCCCGGGGAGGGAGCCTGAGTCTGGTTAGCGGCTGCGTCGGTCGAGACCGGGGGCCCGCAATACGCTGGCGTGCCCGATCACGGTTTCAAGCCGCTTGTGATCCGTTAGTACAAACACTTTCTAGACTCTGATGTTGATGCGTGATGCGCAACAGGGTATGTTTTCTGCATGATCAAGTCATCCCGACACAAGGGATTGAAACGGTTCTACTCGACCGGCAGTACGGCGGGAATACGGGCTGACCATGCCAAGAAATTACGTATGCAACTCGCGGCTCTCGATACTGCCATGTCAATGGATGACATGGATATTCCCGGCTTTCGTCTCCATTCCCTGAAAGGAAAAGACAAAGAGCGTTGGTCAATTTGGATTAACGGTAATGGGCGTATGACGTTCGAGTTTCGGGATGGAAATGCCTATGTGCTTGATTATGAGGATTACCACTAATGAAGATGCATAATCCACCTCATCCCGGTGAGTTCATTAAAGACGTTTATTTAAAGCCTTTCGGCATCAGTTCGCGTCAACTCGCTACGAGTCTGGGGGTTTCGCCATCTACCCTGTCTCGGCTGCTCAAAGGAAATAGCGGCATAAGTCCTGAAATGTCTCTGCGGCTAGCAAAGGTACTCGGGCGCTCGCCGGAGAGCTGGCTTGCGATGCAGGACACGTATGATCTCTGGATAGCCCGTAAAACGGTTAATCTGGATGACGTTCATCCATTGGACTTTGAAGCGGCTTAGGTGGGTTGAGCGTTGGTTCGACGTCATCCAGGCGCCCGAGGGTTTCTATATCGGCATTTTCAGTCAAGATACTCGAGAAGGGTAGAGGTAAGAGTGATGAACAGATCTGGGATCATGTCCTTGCTGCAGCAGCACCTTCCTGCCGTAGTACGTCAATTCGATGTCAAGGAAATGGCGCTTTTTGGTTCTATGGCACGTGATGAGACCGAGAAAGGCAGTGATATCGATATACTGGTGAGCTTCGACGGTCCGGCCACGGCGGATCGCTACTTCGAGCTGCAGTTCTATCTGGAGGATCTGTTGCAGCGCCCTGTGGATCTGGTCACCGGCAAGGCGATACGCTCTGAGCTAAGGCCCTTCATCGAGCGCGAGGTCGTGCATGTCTCTAGCTCAATGACGATACCATCTGGGGTATTATCCAGTTGACGTAAGGTGGGCTGGAGTATGCCAAATCGCCGACATGCTTACGAAACACCAATTTTCGACACGTTTTATAGATATGTCGATGGCATCGACATATGCCGGTCGTTGCTTATTTTAATTTCAGCAACAAATTAAAAATAAGGCGTGGCGCTATTTTAACGAAGTAGCACTCTTCTACGTGAACGCTATAGCGGACACTCCTACCCAGCAGCTCATCCAAGTTGAAATCCCTAGATGTCTCGATAAGACGGTATTTTCGACGCCATCTCGGAATAAGCCGATGTCCCCGATTCCTCGATCATGGAAGTTTACGTTGGGCGCGAAGAAGTTTCAGACGTCTCAAGTCGAGGATCGATAATTGTTGTAGGGCCACTTCCTATCGTGCCAATTGATTGAGTGACTCGACGCATGAGTGGAAGCTGACATAGTAAGCGTGTGTCTGGTCGTTGAGTTGACCGACGCTTGGATGCAAGGACTGAGAAGAATGATATTAAAAGAAAAAGATGCCTACACTGGTAGCGATGACCGATGCTTTTACGGGCACAAGTAGGAACAAGACGTCGCTTTCCATCTTCGCCGAGAGTTTGGCGAACATAGCAAAATCCATATTATCAATGATTTGCTCATCGAGCATCAGGGTGAGCGAGCGCAGATCGATCATCTGGTGATTCATCCGTTCGGCTTCATCCTCATCGAGTCGAAGAGCATCGTCGGCGAGGCCAAGGTCAATGCGGAAGGGGAGTGGTCGCGCAGCTACAGGGGGAACTGGATAGGGATGCCTTCTCCTATACGGCAGGCCGAGTTGCAGCAAAAACTGCTGCGTTCATTGCTTGGCGCTAATGTCGAAAGGTTCCTGGGCAAGTTGCTGGGCATACAGACGCAGGTCGTACATCGAGAATGGAACGTTCTCTGCGCCGTCACAAGTACCGTCATTCTGCACCGCGACAAGATGCCAAAAGATGTGGCTAGCAAGATCGTAAAAACAGAATTTCTGGCTGAGAAAGCTCGAGAGACCATAGGTGGAACGGCTGGTGCGATTTTCAAGGCCAAGGCTAATTTTTCGATGCGAGAACTGAAGAATATAGGGCGCTTCTTGCTTGATCATGCCGAGCAGCTGCGTCATGAAAGATCTCTATTGGATTCCATCGCCTCTTCTGGTGAGAACAGCAAGATCGCAGAGCCGGCGCTTCAAAGTTATACAGTGATTCCAGACGTGTCAGTGGCAGCATTTGAACGTAGCTCTACCGTCGCAACCATAGAAAAAACGCCATTAGATGCTGCTTCAAACGAGCATTTTATTACCTGCAACCAATGCGGAGAAACAGAGCAGCTTGTAGGAATGTACGGACAGTATGGCTACTACGTGAAATGTAAAAGCTGCGGCACTAACACCTCTATGAAGCAACCCTGTATGGCTTGTGGCTGGAAAAGAGTGAGAATCACTAAAGATGGTTCGGCTTATATCGCTTCCTGTCAGAAGCGCGATCATCAGTATCTAGTTTTCAAGCAAAGAGAGTAAATGATGAAGGGGTATTTATAATTTTTGCAATCGATCAAAGGCGGCGTTGTCAGGAAATGCAGAAAGTACGATTTTAATTTTTAGATGCATTTTTTATGCTAACTAATTATATCGTTATAAATATTATTAATTTTTTAGTTTAAAGGAGATAAAGTGATTAGAAAATTGCTTTCCGTTTTGAGAATTGTTTTTTTATGTGATGATCATCGCTTTAGGTGTAGTTATTATATCATTTCTCGTGCTTTCGCAAAAGAGAGAAGCAGAAGATTTAATAGGATATAGCGCCATAATAAGTGCTTCAGCCACTGTGGCAATAGCGGTTCTGACTTTAGTCCTGGAAACAGAAACTTGGAGAATGAGAAGTCAGCAATATTCACAGATACAGCAAGATAAAATAAATAGCGTTAGACCTTTAGTGGTTGTTGAGTTGGTTGAGGGACGTGTTATCAATGATCGCATGATTGCAATTAAAAACTTAGGGAGGGGTATTGCATTTGATGTTACTTTTGAGGTTTCAGGTGAAGGAGGCTGCCCTCGTGTAGAAGAGAAAATAATAGAATATATATCAGGGCATGGCTTTATAAAGAAAGGTATGCGTAACTTAGGGGTTAGTCAAGTTATTGAAAGCCATGATTTTTTATCTAGCCAGCTAGGAGAAGGATTTTTCGAGGCTTGTATTAATATCCGCGTGGCTTTTAAGGATATCTATGGGAGTAAATATGAGTACAGGTTTAGTTTTGATATGTCTGAGTACGAGAATACAAATAGATTAGGGGGCAAGCCAGAGCATGAAAGGAATGATCATCTAAAAAAAATTTAAGAAATACTTAGCAAAAATTTGTAGTGTGATTTTTAGTTTTTAAAATGCTAATTGTAATGTAGGCGTCCGCTTCCGATCAAAAGCGGCTCCCTCAAGTTATTGGCAGGTTCCCCTTAATTGAAACCAACCGCCCTGGTCGGTTCCAACGTGGCGATTTATCCCTCCAAACCATTAACCATTAACCACTCACCAACCTCGCCCGACTGGTCCCATTCCCCATTGGCTCCACCTGGATCTGCACCGGTATCCGCTCGTGCATCTCCTGCACGTGGGAGATCACCCCGACGCGGCGGCCCTGGGCCTGCAGGCCATCCAGCGCCTCCATGGCAAGCGCCAGGGATTGCGGGTCGAGGCTGCCGAAGCCTTCGTCGATGAATAGCGATTCGATGGCGAGTTGGCCGGATGCCATGGAGGCGAGCCCCAGGGCCAAGGCCAGTGAGACCAGGAAGGTCTCGCCGCCGGAAAGCGAATGCACGGAGCGGCGTTCGTCGCCCATGTCCCGGTCCATCACCAGCAGGCCGAGTTCGCTGCCGCCGCGCTCAAGACGATAACGACGGGTCAGCCCGGTGAGGTGGGCGTTGGCTTCCTCCAGCAGGCGCTCCAGGTTCCAGGCCTGGGCGATGCGCCGGAAGGTCTTGCCATCGGCGGCGCCGATCAGCTCGCTGATCTGGCCCCAGCGGCGCTGTTCGGCTCTGGCGGTCTCCCGTTCGGCCTGCCCCTGGCGCTGACGGTCCCGGCGGCGGTCGTCGTCGCGCAGGGCGTGAACGGCGTCATCCCGAGTCTGCTGGGCAGCCTCCAGCCGCGGGGCGAGGGCGTCTCGCTCACCGGCCAGCGCTTCCTGGCGGCGCTGTATCTCGGCTTCCACGTCGTCCGCCAACAGCGCTTCATCGTTCTCATCACCTTCTCTTCCTTCTTCACCCGTGGCCAGGTTCTGGCTCCGGCGATGGGTGATCAACGCCTGGCGGCGTTCGGCCAGGCTGGCCGCGCTGCGCTGGCGTGCCTCCTCGGCCTCAAGCAGCTGCTGCTCCTGGCGGCTGGCCTCGTCTTCCGACTGGGCCAGTAGCCTTTGCAGGGTGGCGGTGTCCAGCGCCGGATGGGCCTGCCGCGATTCGGCCAGTTCCCGGTCCAGGGTATCGCGCTCCTGTTGGAGTCGGGCGATCTGCTCCGCTTCATGGCTCGCCTGCTGGGTGAGCTGTTCACGCTTGCGGTTGGCCGCGTGAAGCCGCTCCAGGGCGCTGTCCCGCGCCTGGCGGGCGGATTCTTGATGGGCATCGAGTTGCTGTTGCCAGGCGTCCGGGGTGGGGTGTTCGCCGAGCAGGCCTGTAAGCCGATGATGGGCCTCGTCGCGATCCCGACGCAGGGGCGGCAGCGCCTCGGCCAGGGTCGCCAGCTCCTGCTCGACGTTGACACGCTGGGTCTCCAACTGGGCAAGTTCCAGCTCGCTTTGGCGCAACGCTTCCTCGAGCGGGGCCAGCTCGGTCTCGGCGCGGGCCAGTGCCTGCAAGGCCCGTTCGTTATGCTGTCGGGCAGCGGCGCTTTCCTGGTGTTGGCGTGCCAGCCAGGCGTCGCGCTCGGCGGCGTCGACGGCATTCAGTTCGCCATGCAGCGGATGGTCGGCGAGGGCCTGGCGAGCGCCGGCCAGGCGCTGCTCGGTGTGCTGCAGGTCTTGGCGATGCTGGGCCAGCGCGGCCTCGAGGGCGCGGTATTGCCCGATGAGGTCGTCACGCGCCTGCTGGGCCTGGTCGCGTTCCTGGCGAGCCTCGTCGAGCTGGCGATCCTCCTCAATCTGCTGGGCTTCGAGCTGGGCGGCTTCAGGCGTCTCGGGTGGTTGGTGGCGCCAGGGGTGGTCTAGGCCGCCGCACACAGGGCAGGGCTCGTCCTCCTCGAGACTCTCACGCAGCCTCACCACGCTTTCGCTGCGCACGGCGCGGCTGCGTTCGATGACATCCCGCACCGTGCGGTAGTGGCGCTCTCGATCGTCCAGTTGCTGCCGGGCGGTCTTGCCCTGTTCGACAAGTGCCTCCTTGCGCTGCTCGTCCTCGTCCAGACGGCGGGCCAGCGTCTGGTGGGCCTGGTCGGCACGCCAGGCTTCCTGCCAGCGGCTTTCCAGCTCACCCAGCGCCAGATGACGCCTCGCAGCTCGGTCGTGATCCTGCTGGGCAGCCTGGCGGGCGCTCTCCGGCCGGTCGTGATCGCCCAGGAGCTGTTGCAGGGTGGTGCGCCACTCAGCGCGCCGGCGCTCGAGTTCGCGCTGCTTGTCCTCAGCCTGCCGACGCTGTTCGGCGAGTTGGCCGGCCTGGTGCTGGCGTTGCTGATGGTTTGTCTCGAGATCCGCTAGCCGGTGCGCCAGGGTAGCCAGCCGCTGGGCCTCTTCCCGAGCCTTGCGCAGTTCCGGCTCGGCGTCTTGGCGTGCCTGGCTGGCTTCGCGCAGTGCCTGCTCGACCTGATCCCGCTGCCCGGTGGCGGCCTGTTGCGTGGCGGTGGCATCTTCCTGCGCCTTGAGCGTGTTGCCGTGGGTGGTTTCGAGGCGCGTGATCTCACCGGGCAGCTCGGTCTGGCGCCTCAGGCGATGGCGCTGAGGGGCGAGCAGGCGTCGCCACTCGCGGTCGGCCCGGACATCCGCCAGTCGATGCCAGTGATCCTCGGCATCCTGTTGTTGCTGGCGCCCGTCAACGTGGGCCCGGCGAAGCGTTTCATCCGTGGCGTGCCACTGCTGGCGGGCTTCCAGGTGCTTGGCGTCCTGCTGGATGGCGTCCAGCTCACGCTGGGCGGTCTCGGCGCTGCGTTCCAGTTCGGCGCGGGCCTCGGGCTCGGCGGGCAGGTCGTCGGCGAGCCGGGCTTCCAAGGCATCAATGCGTTTCTTCGCCTCGCTGGCGCGGCGGTAGGCGGCCTTGGAAATCTCGGAGTACTCGGCGGTGTCGGTGAGCTTCTCCAGCAGCTCGCTGCGCTCGTTGTCGTCGGCCTTGAGAAAGGCGGCGAACTCGCTCTGGGCCAGCAGCACCGCCCGGGTGAACTGATCGAAGGAGAGGCCCAATCGCTCGACCAGCAAGCGATCGAACTCTTTTTTCTGGGTGGTCAGCAGGCGCTCGTCCTCCAGATCACGCAGTGACTGCTCCACCGCCTGCAGCTTGCCCTCGGCCTTGTGACGGGCGCGGCGCACGAGCCAACAGGCACGGTAGCGGCGCCCGTCGCGGCCGAGAAAGTCGACCTCGGCATAGCCCCTGGCCGTGCCCCGACGCAGCAGGGTGCGGGGGTCGGCGGTGGTCAGCTTTTCTTGACCCACATCGGGAAGCTGGGAATCGCGTACCGGGGCATGGCGCAGCCGTGGGGTGCTGCCGTAGAGCGCCAGGCACAGGGCGTCGAGCAGGGTGCTCTTGCCGGCGCCGGTGGGGCCGGTGATGGCGAACAGGCCGGCGTCGCGCAGCGGGGCTTCGGTAAAGTCGAGTTCGACGGGGCCGGGAATCGAGGCCAGGTTGGCCAGGCGCAGGGCGAGAATCTTCATGCGTCGGCCTCCTCACCCTGGGCGTCCAGAACGTCCTGGCAAAGCCGATCAAAATCCCCCAGCACCCTATCTTCCGGAGGCGATCCCCAGCGCGCTTCCCAGGTGCGGGCGAAGAGGGCGCGCGGGCCGATGTCCTCGAGGCGTTCGCTGGCGCCGGGCCGCTGGGTCTCGGTCTTGGGGAGCTGGCGCTTGAGGCGCAGCAGGCGCAGGGCCTTGCCATCCAGGGCGGCCTCGACGCGGGCGCGCAGGTCGGGCATCGGCGCGTCGAGCATCACGCTGACCTCCAGCCAGGGCCAGCGTTCCTGAGGTAGCGCTGGGTTGTGGTCCAGGGCGGCAAGCTCCGCCTCGATCGCCTTCAGGGGCGCAGGGCCGAGTCGCTGCATGGCCACCGGTCGCGGCACGGGCAGCGCCTCGATGCCGGCCAGTCGCTCGCCCTCGAGGGTCACTTCGAGCACCTGATGGGGATAGGCCGCCTCGCTGAAGTCCATGGGCAGGGGGCTGCCGCTGTAACGGATGCGCTCCTCGCCGACGCGCTGGGCGCGGTGCAGGTGGCCGAGGGCCACGTAGGCGATATCCTCGGGAAACAGCGTTGCGGAGATCGATTCCTCGCCGCCGATGACGATGGGGCGCTCGCTGTCCTCGGAGACCGCCGCGCCGCGCAGGTGGGCGTGGCTCATCGCCACCAGGGCCTGGCCAGGGCTGCGCTGCTTGCGCGCCGCCTCGATGAGTTGTTCGTGTACCCGCGAGATACCGCTCACATAGTCGTTGCCCTGGGCATTTGCCTCGGTGCCGCTTGTATTAATGCCACCCCGGCCGGTGACCTCCGCCGGGCGCAGGAAGGGCAGGGCCAGGCACCAGGCGCGGGTCTCGCCCTGATCATCGTGAAGCGGAATCAGCAGGCGCTCGGCGTCCAGTTGGCCGTCGTCGCGCCACTGCACCCGTCCTCGGGCATGGGCGTTCAGGCGTTGCATCAAGGGGGCCGGCAGCTCGATACGGTTGCCGCTGTCGTGGTTGCCGGCGATCATCACGATCTCGAGCTGTGGCAGACGTTCGTGGGCGCGGACGATGAAGTCGTAAAACAGCTCCTGGGCGCGTAGCGAGGGATTGACGACGTCGAAGATATCGCCGGCAATCAGCAGCGCATTGGGCTGGCGGGTGGCGAGCGTCTCGAGCAGCCAGTCGAGAAAGGCGCGATGTTCGACATGGCGTTCCTGGCCATGAAAGGTCTGACCCAGATGCCAGTCGGCGGTATGAAAAAACTTCACGTCTTGCTCCTGCAGCGAGGCGCTAGTGTAAAGCTTGAAGTACAGTCACGCTAACCCGAAGCCAAACGAAAACAGTAAGGAGTCATTCATGCTAGAAGGTCTTTTCGGGGGCAAGCGCCCGAGGGATATTGGCGTGCACCAGGGGCGCTTGAAAGCGTGCCCAAAGACACCCAACTGCGTATGCAGCCAGGCGGCCGACGACAAGCATCATATTGCGCCCCTGACGTCGTCGCACTTGAAGAGTGCCGCCTTGATCGAACGGTTAGCCGAGATCGTGGCCTCCTGGGAGCGTACCGTCATCGTGACCCGACGCGAGGATTATCTCCACGCCGAATGCCGCTCTAAAATGATGGGGTTCACCGATGACCTGGAGTGTTTCTGGAGCGACGATGAGCAGGTGTGTCATGTGCGCAGCGCCTCGCGCCTGGGCAAGAGTGATTTTGGCAAGAATCGTGAGCGGGTGGAGCAGTTGCGCAGCGACTTGAAGGCTGACTGAACTCACGATCAACATTGCAAGGAATGACATGGCTGAACTACACGAATGGAATCTGGAGCCGCAAGCGGCCATCGAATTGCAGAAATCCCTGGCGCCCCGGGTCGAGCGGCATGATCGGTTGGGGCCAGCGGAGGAAATCAAGCGCATCGCTGGTGTGGATATCGGCTTCGAGGATGGCGGCGAAACGACTCGGGCTGCGGTAGTGCTGCTCGATTGGCCGAGCCTTGAACCCATTGAAGAGGTCGTGCACCGCGAGCCCACCCGGATGCCCTATATTCCTGGTCTGCTGTCGTTTCGCGAGATTCCCGCTGCGCTGAATGCCTTCAAGCGTTTGAGTCAGCGCCCGGATCTGGTGATGGTGGACGGTCAGGGTATTGCCCATCCGCGGCGGCTGGGCGTGGCGTCCCACCTGGGGTTATGGCTCGATCTGCCGACGATGGGCGTAGCCAAGAAGCGCCTGTGCGGCAAGCACGATGAGGTGCCCCCGGGGCGCGGTGACTGGACGCCACTGACGGATCGGCGCCGAAAAGAGGATCCGGAAGATGCGCTGGTGAACGATGCTGGCCGTGTGATTATCGGCGCCATGCTCAGAAGTCGAGAAGGCGTCAAACCGGTGATTGTCTCTACAGGCCATCGACTGAGTCAGGCCACGGCGCTGGAGTGGGTCATTGCCTGCCTGGGACGTACCAAGTTGCCGGAACCGACTCGATTGGCGGATCGCCTGGCTTCGCGCCGCGGCAAGGCGTTTGAGAGCGAAAGACGCCAGGGTGAGCTGGGTATCGATGGCTGAATGCGCTCAATGATCATAAAAAAGACCGCCACCTGAGATGAGTCGCGGTCTTCGAACTACTTTAATATGCCGACCTGATCAGTCAACAAGACGGGTAATTACTTTTTGGGAGCGGGTATGGCGCTTGCTTCAGCCTGCTTCTCTACTGTCTTGGCGTTGTCCTGGGCTTCTTTCTCGATCTTCTTGGCGTTGTCCTGGGCTTCTTTCTCGATCTTCTTGGCGTTGTCCTGGGCTTCCTTCTCGATCTTCTTGGCGTTGTCCTGGGCTTCCTTCTCGATCTTCTTGGCACTGTCCTGTGCTTGCTTCTCTACCTTCTTGGCATTTTCCTGAGCTTCCTGCTCATATTTCTTGGCGCTTTCCTCCGCTTGCTTCTTTACTTTTTTAGCATCGTCTTCAGCCTGCTTTCCAACTCTTTTAGCATTTGCCTTTGCTTCGTTTTCTATTTTCTCGGCACTTTCCTGAGATTGCTTTTCGATCTTCTTGGCGTTTTCTTCGATCTCGTTTCTTCTTTTCTCTATTTCCTGCTCGGCGCGCTCCAGGTTCTGCTGAGTGGCTTCCTGTCCGCGCTGCATCGCATCCTGAGTCAGTTCGTTGCTCTGCATCAGGAATTTCTGGTTGATCGAGCTGACTTCGTCGAGGTCAGATTTCATTTGCTCACCCAGCTTCTTGGCGGCTTTTTGCTGCTCTTCCACAAAGCTGCGCAGGTCTTCGGCACTTCTCATTTCAATAGCAGAGCGCATTTGCTGAAAGCCGATCTTCGCATAGCGATCAAATGAATCACGCTGAAGGCTTGTTAGTCTCTCAGTGTAGTTGAGCATCTTGCCGGCAAAAGAACGAGTTGGATTGATGACGACAGAGACGAACTGCTGCTGAGCCTGATCGATATTATCTTTTGTATTAGCATTAGCCATAGGATGCTCCTTATGTAGCTTTTCATGATGTGTGGTAGCTGTAAAATTGCCTTCTTTGATGCGCTGCAGCATAACAATGGCAGTAGCGGATAGCAATACGACAGGGGTGCATACACTGTGCTGCGCGCCACTGTATTGAATTTAAAACAGCACACAAAAAACCGCCGCTCAAAACGAGCGACGGTTTTCAAATTACGCCGGTACGCTGGCTAGTTTAGCCAGCGTAGGGTAATTACTTCTTGGAAGTAGACTTGGCTTCCTGAGCGGCTTTATCGACTTCCTTCTCGCCTTCTTTGGCGACTTCTTGCAGTTTCTGCTGACCGCGCTCCATGTTCTGCTGAGCGACTTTCTGGCCGCGCTGCATGGCGTCCTGAGTCACTTCCTGGCTTTGCTGCATGAACTCCTGGTTGATGGAGCTGACTTTTTCCATGTCAGACTTCATCTGCTCGCTGACTTTCTTGGCGGCTTCCTGCTGCTCTTCCATATAGCTGCGCAGGTCTTCGGAATTCCTTACCTCTAGAGCGGAGCGCATCTGGCCGAATCCAATTTCGGAATAGGTATCGAATGCTTCACGCTGAACGCTGGCAATTTTCTGAGTATAGTCAATCATCTTGCTGGCAATGGAACGGGCCGGGCCGGCGAAGACATTGGCAAACTGCTGCTGAGCCTGTTCAACGTTTTCATTTACATTTGTATTAGCCATGTAACACTCCTTATGTACTGGTTAAGCAACTTCGGTAGTCAGTAAACTACTGTTTTGATGCACTGCACCATAAGTGCATCTTAACGATGATCGGCCTGGTATGTCCACCCAAAAGGCTTAAATTCTCCTCTTCTGCTAAAAACTCATCATGGTGGTATGAGGTATGTGGTTCCTGCTGATTGGGTTGCTGTTTTTTCATGACTCCATGATGCGGTCATCAATAGTAAAACCGTCGCTTATTCGAGCAGTAGCGATAGGATAGATAGTGTTTGAACGCCTGCTAAACGTCACCTCTAGGCGAAGCGCCTGAAACGTCATCTAACGCTAGACGATATCAATGGGTGTCTTGCGCTGAGGCGCTGGAAAGGCAGCGTCCAGGCGTGCAATGGCGTCGTCGCTCAACGTGAGTGATAGCGCAGCGGCGTTTTGTCTTACGTGATCCGGCTGCACTGCCTTGGGGATGGCGATGATGTCGCGCTTGCCATCGACCGGGCGAATCGCCCAGGCCAACAGCACTTGAGCGGCGCTGGCGTCCAACTCATTGGCAATGGCATTGACCTCGGGATCGCCAAGCAACTCCCGTCGCAGGTTTCCCCCCTGGGCGATGGGGCAGTAGGCCATGGTGGGAATGCCCTGTTGGCGCTGCCAGGGCAGCAGGCTGTGCTCGATGCCACGAGAGCCAAGATGATAGAGCACCTGATTGACGGCGCAGCGCTCACCGCCGGAAAGCTCGGTAAACGTCTTCATGTCGTCGATATCGAAGTTGGAGACGCCAAAGCGTTTGATCTTGTCCTGTTCTTGCAAGCGCTCGAACGCCTCCAGGGTTTCTTCCAGAGGAATGCTGCCGGGCCAGTGCAGCAGATACAGGTCGAGATGATCGGTCCTGAGCCGCTTCAGGCTCTGCTCACAGGCGTTGATGGCACTGTCGCGTCCGGCGTTCCAGGGATAAGCCTTGGAAACCAGAAAAGCCTGATCGCGGCGATCCTTGAGCGCCTGACCCACGACTTTCTCGGCGCCACCATCGGCGTACATCTCGGCAGTGTCGATAAGGGTCAAGCCAAGTTCGAGGCCCTGTTGCAGGGCGCGAATTTCTTCATCCGGGGTTGCCCGGCCTTCTCCCATGTACCAGGTACCCTGACCAATGGCAGGAAGATCAATCGCAGGTTGGTCATCCTCTGCGGCGAGAGTGACGGTAGGAATATCCTGGCGTGACATGAAGGGCTCCAATCAAAAGAGAAGGCTTCAATGAACATGGTCGCTTGAGAGCGAATATTCAATGCCGTCCTCCGCTATACTCTTTTTCACTCTGCACGCTCTGTTTCTTCATATCTGTGCCTCTTCGCACCTTATACGGGACATTCCATGACTGATGATGCTGTTTGCCTGGATCAGACCCGAGCCTGGGTCGAGGGCTTCGTGGTGGCTCAGGATATCTGCCCCTTTGCCCGGCGCGAGATGGAGCGCGACAGCATCCGCTATGAGGCAACGAGCGCACGCTCCTTCGAAGCAGCGTTGCTGACGTTGATCGAGGAGTGTCGACGTCTCGACGATGATTCGAGGATAGAGACAACCTTATTGGTGCTGACCGACGGGGTCGAGGATTTCGATGACTATCTGGATCTGCTGGGGCTGGCGGAGGCGCTACTGGAAGATCAAGGCTATGAGGGCGTCTATCAGCTGGCCAGCTTCCACCCGGATTACTGCTTTCACGGCGTTGAGGAAGACGATCCTGCCAATTACACCAATCGCTCGCCTTGGCCTATGCTACATCTGCTACGGGAAGAGAGCGTCGAGCGTGCTCTGGCGAGCTTTTCCCATCCAGAGCGAATCCCTGAGCGCAATGTCACGCTGTTGCGGGAAATGGGCAACGAACGCCTCGCCGCTCAGGTTGCCAATCCTCGGCTCTTGAAGTCCGGAAATCGAGAGCCATGAGAGTAATGGGCGGATAGCGCAAGCGTACTGCCCAAGGATACAAGGCTGAAAGACGCACTATCGTCTACAGTATCTAGTCAGTGGGGTGATCGTACGGTTACCCATTTACCTCGCGAAAGGAGACGTCATGAGCATCAAGAAGCAAGGATCCGCCGAGTGGCAAGGGAGCTTGAAAAAGGGTAAAGGCACGGTATCCACCGAAAGTGGTGCCTTGAAGCAGAACCCTTACGGCTTCAACACGCGCTTTGAGGGAGAAGCGGGCACCAATCCCGAAGAGCTGATCGGGGCAGCGCATGCCAGCTGCTACTCCATGGCGCTGTCGATGATTCTGGGTGAGGACAACCTCGAGCCGGAAAGCATCAAGACCAGCGCCACCGTGACCCTGGAACAGGACGACAGCGGCTTTACCATCTCCGCGATCCACCTGGAGACCAAGGCGAAGATCCCTGGTGCTGATCAGTCCAAATTCGACGAGGCGGCCAACAAGGCAAAAGAGGGCTGCCCGGTCTCCAAACTGTTCAATGCCAAGATAACCCTGGATGCCAAGCTGGAAAATTAAGAGGATGTCTACAAATTACTGCGCTCGGCCATGCTGTGTTGAAATCAGTCTCAAAATGCTCATTTACACCCCGTAAACTCCGCTTTTTCGACTGATTTCGCCTTGCCTGACCGTCGCTCGTCACTTTTGTAAACAACCTCTAAGATTCCCTCTTAAGAGCACGACAAAAAAGGGAATGCGACGCCGACCTTGGGTCGGCGTCGTCGTTCTTGGCGTCAGCTTTCGCTAATGGTTTCGCGGCTTTCGGCATGGTCGCTGGCAGCGTCGACCAGCCCCCGAATCAAACGCTGCTGGGGGCGATTGAAAATCAGGAATTCCGGGTGCCACTGCACGCCAATTAAAAAACGATGATCGCGACTTTCGATCCCTTGAACCAGCCCATCCCGATCCTTGGCCACGATATCGATGCCACGACCGGGACGATTGATCGCCTGGTGATGCAGGCTATTCACCTGGCACCAGCTGACCTTGAGTAGATCATGCAGACGGCTACCAACGATGATATCGACGGTCTTGCGGGGGAGTACCGTGCGCTGCTTCTTGATGTGGGTGTAGGAGGTGTAAATATCGCTGACCAGTGAGCCGCCCAAATGTACGTTGATGATCTGAGCGCCCCGGCAGATTCCCAGCACCGGGCAGTCATTGGGCAGGAGTCGTTTCAACAGCGCAAGCTCCAGGGTGTCCCGTTGGGGATCGACCCGCACGTCGAGCTGTACTTCACCACCATAAAGCTGGGCGCCGATATCATCACCGCCGCCGATCACCAGCCCATCGAGATCGTCGGGAATGGAGCGCGAGGGCGACAGACGCACGGGTTTGCCGCCGGCACGCCACACCGCCAGCCAATCGCACCACCAGGCCAGCAGGCTTTTATGGTCTGAGGTCGTGATGCCAATCCTTGGGCGTACCATGACTACTCCTTCATCCACTCCTTGAGACGGTCCAACCAATGAGACATGGGGGAGCGCTGGTAGTGGTCGATATAGGTTGCACTGCGTTTGGCCAGAAGCTCGGTATCCGCCGCCAGGCGCTCCACCTCGACCCAGCGATTCCATTCGCACACCGCACTCCAATCCGGCTGGGATAACTGCGCATTGGGCAAGCGATAATGAAAGGTCGGGCGAGGGCTGACCAGCTCATCACAGAGCAGGGGGTTGGGGTGATCGGGGCGTAGATAGGCAAACAGAGGCAACAGGTCAAGCTCCCGATTACGCGATGGGTTGGCGACGAGATAGTCCTCTATCAATGTATCCAGATCCGGGGCGTAGGCGGCATCCAGCACCTTCAGCGCATACTCCCTGGTGAAAGGGTTGGCATGGGGCAGTATCTGCCGGGTAATATCGATATCGATCTCTTCGCGCAGCCAGGCCGCCAGAATCATGTAGGCGCGCAGATGCGCCAGCAGGCTCTCTGTCTCGAAGGAGGGCACCTCAGGATTGAGATGCAGGCCGAAGCCGTACAGCAGGCTGTCCCGGGTATCCCGGGCGCCTTCCAGACGCAGGGCATCGAACAAGGCATCGAGCTCGTTGAGCGCAAGCCAGGGAATGGGCGGGCACACGATCTCCGTGGGTACGATGCCCGCCACCGCATCACCCAGCAGCCGACGCGAGCGCTGATGAAGCTCCCGACGCAGCTGATGCCACTCGCTATCCTCGACGGCATTCTCTTCGAGCACCTTATGATCCGGATGGACGTATTTCGAATCGAGTTCGATGGTGAAATTGCCCCAGCGGCTGTCAAGGATCTTGAAGCGATGTGGATCGAATTGCTCGAGGCTGCCGCCAAAATGCTCCTGCACCAGTTGCGCCGCGCGCACTGGCGCAATGGCGGCAAACTCGATCTCGACGCCTACACGGCGTAGATGTTTTTCGTCGGTACGGGGAATCGGCGGCGCTTCGGGATTCAATCTGCTCTCCTCAAGCCAATCTCCTGATAACGGGTCACCATGTTCACGGCGGGTGAACAGAGGCGGTCATGCCATCAAGAGACGTTTCGTCTGATATTCGTATCCTGGCGCACATGCTCTGCAAGACCCAAACCTGCCTCATGCATGGTCAGATAGGTCTGGTCGGCGCCGGCAAGATGGATCGATTCCGCCTCGTCCTGATAGAGGCTATGCGCAACGATGGCCCCCGTAAAGCCATGGCTGCGCAATTGTTGTGTCGCGAAGATCTTGGATTGCGCATCCGGTAGGGTCAGAACCACCGCTTCGATGCCCTCGAGCTGCAATGCATTCCAGAAACTGATGTCCTCTCCATCCGCATAGACGACATGTCGCCCTTCGGCGGTGTGACTTTCGACGCGGCTGGGGTCCGCATCGATCCCGATCACGTCGATGCCGTCTTCCCGCAGGCGATCGTAGGTCGACGTGCCGGTGCGTCCCATGCCGATGACCATGACCTGGGCGCTCCCCAGAGAGGCGGGCTGTTCATCCGGATGCCAGTTGTGGGTCTCGAAACGGGTAAGCCAGGGTTCGATCCGACCGAACAGTGAGTGGGCCTTGCGCTGCAGGGGCGATACCACCAGAAACGACAGGGCAACCGCCATGGCAAGACCTACCAGCGAATCCGGCACCAGGACTGCGGCCACGATCAGGCCGAATTCACTGTAGCTACTGAGATTGACCGATGCCTCGAAGGCATTGCGCGCCCGCAGGCGGAACAGGATGAGTAGAAAGAAGAACAGCGCCGCCTTAAAGGGCAGCAAGGCGACGAAGGCCAGAGCAAAGCCGAAGGAGTGCCAGTCCGGTAATCCCGACATGCCGATCTCGAGAAAGAAGCCGACCAGGAACAGCTCCTTGAGCGCCCACAAGGATTTACCGATTTCCTGAGCGCGAGGGTGCTGAGAGATCAGCGCCCCCAGTACCAGCGCCCCGACTTCGCCGGAAAGCCCTAGCGCTGTAAACCCGGCGCCGCCAATGACCAGGGCCAGCACCAGCCCCATCATCATCAGCAGTTCGTCGTGACCGCAGGCATCGATCAAACGATGAAGCACTGGGCGCAGCAGGGGCAGACCGAGCAGCAGCAGCGCCCAAGGCGAGGGCACCTGACCGATGGAGAATACCAGTACGCCCAGGGCAATCAGATCCTGAATGACGAGGATGCCGATTGCCACGCGCCCGTGGAAGGAGCGCAGCTCCCTGCGCTCCTCAAGGCTCTTGGCGGCGAGCACTGTACTGGAAAAGGCCAGGGCAATGGCCAGAATCAGCGAGTTGGCCCATTCGACGCCAGCCATCCAGTGAAGGCCCATGGCAAACACGGTCACCGTCACCGCGAAATGCGCCAGTCCACCGCCAATGACCTCGGGCTGAACGAGGCTCTTGAGCTTGAGCTTGAGCCCGACGCTGAACAGCAAGAGCAGTACACCCAGATGGGCGATATAGTGAAGAATCTCCGGTGTCGAGGGAGGCAGTGCGACTCTATCGCCAAGGGAGTTGATCAGAAAACCGGCCCCAAGAAAGCCAATCAGAGGCGGCAGACCGAAACCACGGGCGATCAAACCCAGTAACAATGCAAAGGTCAAGCAAACGACTTCCAGCATTCGATCGAACTCCAGGAATTTCGCAGCAATCCTGCCGAGGCAGAAGGCTAATAAAGAACACGCAAAGAAAACAATCTACAGGCGCGTTGTTTTTACTTGATTACAAAATAGGTTACCAGCACTGATATGAGTGAATTTCACATCAATAGGGTCGATGATAAGCATGTTAGCTAACATGCAGGTAAGTGTGCAGTTAAGAATGCCTTGCTTTGCAGGGTAGGATTTCGAAGGATCGTTCAAACCCTAACTGGAGCCATCATGTCAGATACCTCTGGGCCTATTCGCCATTGGCAAGAGCTGAGCTCGACGGAACTCGAACAGACCATTTGCCCGGATAGCGTGGCCGTACTGCCTTTGGCAGCCATCGAGCAGCATGGCGCGCACTTGCCGCTTTCCACGGATCTGGATATCGGTCTAGGGCTTCTGCAGGCTGCCATGAGCAAGTTGCCTGGTGCTTTTCCTTTGCTTGTATTGCCGGCCTTGGCGGTGGGCGCAAGCCAAGAACACGCAAGCTACTCCGGCACGCTGAGTCTACCGCCGGAAACCGCCATTGCCGTGATCGAGGCCTACGGTGATTCAATTGCCCGGGCCGGCGTTCGGCGTCTAGTGCTACTCAACAGCCACGGCGGCAACAAGTCGGCGGCGGACATTGCGGCGCTCACGTTGCGCAAGCGCTGGGGCATGTTGGTGGTCAAGGCCCATTACATGCGCTTTGCAATACCTGCTGAAGCGCTCCCTTTTGAGGAAATGCGACATGGCCTGCATGGTGGTGCGCTGGAAACCGCGATGATGCTTCATCTGGCGCCGCAAAAGGTGCGCCGGGAACATATTGGCCATCCCCCTTCTCGAGGTGAATCAATGGCCGCTCGGGGAGAATGGCTGGGGCCTGAAGGAGAGGCAGCTTTTGCTTGGCTGGCGGAGGACCTTCACCCGGGTGGGGTGGTAGGCAATGCCCGACTGGCCGATGCCGAGCTCGGCGCTCGGCTGGTCGAGCATTATGCAGCGCTGTTGGCGACACTTTTAGAGGAAACTCGCGCCATGAATATCGAGGACTTTCATGTGGCTCGCTCTTACTAGCCTTGTTCTCATTTACCCTCGAGCCGTTCGTAGTTTTCCAGTACCGCATCGAGCATATGGCCGGCGCGTTTGGCCTTGGCATTCAAATAGCGATAGTTCTGCTTCGTCAGGCGACCATAAAGCGCCTGGCGCTCGGTAACTTCGATGCCGCCTTCGGTCAATGCCGCGATCTTGATGGGGTTGTTGGTTAGAAGCTGTATCCGTTGGATGCCCAAGGCCGCCAGCATATCCACCGCCACGCTATAGCGCCGCTCATCCTCACCAAAACCCAGGTGTTGGTCAGCGTCCACGGTATCGAGCCCTTCATCCTGCATGGCATAGGCACGCAGCTTGTTGGCAAGGCCAATGCCGCGCCCCTCCTGAGCCAGATAGAGCAATACGCCGCCGCCCATGTCATCGATATCCGCTACCGCGTTGCGCAGCTGTTCGCCGCAGTCGCAGCGCAGGCTGGCAAACAGATCGCCAGTCAGGCAGGCGGAGTGCATGCGCAAGGGTACTGCTTCCTGCCAAGCGGCAGGGTCGCCGATGACGATAGCGATGTGCTCGCGCAGTCCGTCCGGTTCGCGAAACAGGATGAAACGACTCTCGATGGCTTCTGCCAGCGGAATCTGCGCTTCGCTGACGCGCTTGAGCAGACCTGTGGCCGCCTCGAAACAGCACTCGGCATCTGCCGCTTCGACCGCGAGTAATTCTCCCTGGGCGATCAGTGCTTCGACGCTTTCGCGAGACTCCCTGGCCACCCGAGCGGTAAGCGCCGCTGGTATCAGCAGCGCCCGACGCATCAGCGTCAATGCAGCGTGATCGGCGCGACTGGCCGGCACGATATCCTGCGTAACCGTTTTGGAATCGACACCAAAGGCAAGTTCGTTGAGCCGTTCGGTGTCAAGCATGGCCGAACTCAAGGGCAGTCGGGCGGTTTCATTCTCGATCGGCTTGCCCAGCAGCGCCAGGCGATGGCGACTGAGTATAAGTCCCGGAGCTTCACCCGCTGTCGCAATGAGGTGCTCCAGAACGCCATCATCAAGACTCTCGATGGGCTGGACAAGAACATCCTGTTCGCTGTCGCGCAATAGCACCGGGAGCCCGCGACGAAGATCGAAAATGGCTCGTTCAACCTGATGCATGACATCTCCTTAATACAAGCTTGTACTGGCGCGCAGTGCTACTCATGATAGCTGTCCGCCTCTATTTGAATGGCAAGTGAGAGAAGCTTGATGCACGCCTCTAGTCTCAATATCGATTCAGCCTGGCAGCTGCTGTGCCTTGTTCGAGATCATGATTGGTCATCCTCCACTCCTTTTATTGCTGATATTCCTGATATTGCACAAGGAATGCGGTTCCAGGTTGTCGAAGGCGGCGCCTGGAATTGCCAAGTAAGCGTTACTGACGAGGTAAGGCGTCTGTTCGATAATCTGTTGCCACTGGTGGCGCGAACCGAGCCTTTGGCGATCGCTCAGCTTGGTCAGAGTCTTGATGGTCGAATCGCTACCGTGACCGGCGCGTCTCACTACATCAACGGGCTTGAAAGCCGTATCCATCTGCATCGACTGCGCGCTCTGATGGATGCGGTCCTGGTTGGCGCCGGTACCGTCGAGGCAGACAACCCCCAGCTCAACGTGCGCCACGTGCAGGGTCGGCACCCGGTGAGGGCAGTGCTCGACCCGCGAGGACGGCTCGACAGCGCTCGCCATGTCTTCCAATCCGATGATGTCCTGACCCTGCATGTGGTTGGGGAAGGCGCTGCCGTGACAGGAAACTTCGGTAGCCACGTGGAGCGCATCATGCTGCCCCTGGGCGCCCAGGGTTTCGATCCCGGCGACGTGCTCGACGCATTGCGCGGGCGCGGGCTCAAGCGGGTATTGGTCGAAGGCGGCGGGGTGACCATCTCGCGCTTTCTCGAGGCCGGCGTACTGCATCGCCTGCATATGTTGATCGCGCCGCTTTTGATCGGCTCCGGGCGTCCTGGGCTCGACCTGACGCCCATCGCGACTCTCGATCAGGCGCTGCGACCCCGGTGCAGGACCTTTCCCTGCGGTGAGGACACCCTGTTCGATCTGATGCTCACCGCCGACGAGCCGCCGCGAGCGACGGCGGATTAGAAACAGGGCCCCAGGCAGGCTCGAGATCAGCACCAGCAGACCGTAGGCCACGGATATCGCCACGCCCTGAGTCGGCGACAGACCGGCGCCGGCCCATACCAGCGCCGCCGCGCTTTCCCGCAGCCCCCAGCCAGCCACGGAGAGCGGAATGGCCATGGCCAGCAACACCGGTGGCACAAGCGCCAGCAACGTGGTCACGGGAAGATCGCTGCCAATGGCCCGGGCGGCACAGACGAACACCGCGACGTAGCTACACACCACCAGCGTCGAGCCCAATAACTGCCGTGGCCATGCTTGCTGGCTCAACAGGGTGCGATGCAAATCGCGGCCTAAACCGGTAAAAAATCTCGCAAACACGCGCTTGAACAAAGACAAGGGCTGTCGAAGGATGCGCTTGAATAGCAGTCCGAATATCAACAGCAAAAAGAGGCCTGCGAGCAGAACGCCAGCATCCCTTAAGAATTCGCGCGAGAATGCACTCAAAGGCTCCTGCCAGATCGGCGAAAGCAGCGCTGCGCAAGCCATGGCCGCCAACACCAGCTGCCCCGAGGTGCGTTCGATGATGACCGCCCGTAGCGCTGCCGCCCGTTGACCGCTGGCCCGAGCATGGCGCCAGGCTCGGGTGGCATCTCCCATGACGCCGCCGGGAAGTACCTGGTTGAGAAAGGTTGCCAGATAGTAGTCGCCCAGGGCGGCCCGCCAAGGCAGGCGGATATCCAGCAGGCGGGCGGTGAGGCGCCAACGCCAGGCGGAGATCACCACTTGGGGCAAGGTCAAAATCAGCGCCAGTAAAACCCAGTAAAGCGATAACCCTCGGATTTCCGCAATGATGGCGGAGGTATCCAGCCACAGGGCGAGTGCACCCAATAGCGCAAGGCTTGCCAGCAGGCGAAACCACAGATGCGCCCGGGGTAGTTTCATTGGCCATCACTCGCTGAATTCAACGCCGGTGGGCACGCGAAAAAATCCATATGGCCCACTTCAAGGCCCAATACGCCAGCGTTCAATTGCGACAGGCGATGCGTCAGCCAGCGCTCCAGTCGTTGCTGCTCGTTAGGGGACTGTTCATGTACGGCGCTGGCCCAGCCTTCGATCAGACTGCGGCCCAGTGCATGAGTGTCAGAATGGCCGGGAGACAACCGCCAGGGGCTCGCTGCGCTTTTCACCTGGTACCCCTGCTGAATGAACGCCTGCTCCAGGGCCTGGGGAGCGTGACTGCCCAAGGCAATGCCCAGGCCCTTGTCTTGCTGTTGGTGGGCAATAAGCTGATCCCGCACCCAGCGATCTTCAGGGATCTCCTGCGCTCGACCGTCGGCGTCGATAAATCGCCAGTCGCCGGTCACGCTCAAGGTGAACAGCACCGCGGTTTCTTGAGCCGCACAGGCTGCCGCTAGCCGTTTCAGCCAGTCATGGGATACCAGATCGAAAAGCGCCGAGGCGCTGATTAGATCGCAGCCGGAAAACCAGTCGGATTCAACATCTACCAGACTCTTGCATTCTGCTTGAACCGCGATGGGCTCACCGCTGCCGTCACGAAGAAGGGTTGCCGAAGCAGCGGCCTCCTCGAGCAGACCCGCATCGTGATCGATCAATCGCCAGGACTGCGGTCCGGGCAGTCGCGGTGCGAGAAAACGTAGATTGCTGCCACCGCCACAGCCAAGATCGACCAGTGATAGACAAGGCTCGTTACGCTGTCGCTGTATCAAGTATCCTCTGGCCTGTTTCGTCAGTGCGCTATTTCGGGCAGCGGCGTCTGCGCTCTCGCGAAGGCTCAGCCAATGGGTGTCGAAGATGCTGCCGGGGGCCGGTTGGGTCATGAGGTTGCCCCTCGCAGCAGCGCCTTGGCAAAGGCGTCGCCGGCGGTGTGCCAGTCGGTGAGAGTTTCTCGCGCCTGTCGGGCGCCTTGGCGCAGCTGCTTGCGCAGCTCGGGCTCGTCAAGCCAGCGCTTGAGTGCCTGGGTCAGTGCCTCGGTGTCCCTGGGCGGCACGCTCAGCCCCGCGGTGTCCGGCAAGGTGTGCGCCAGCGCGCCCCCTGTGGTTGTGATGACAGGCAAACCCCGGGCCAGCGCTTCGCTGATCACCATGCCGTAGCCTTCGTAAAGAGATGGCAAAACGAAGAGATCAGCGTTGTGATAGGCCTGACCAAGCGCTTCTTCCGACTGTTCGCCAAGCAAGCGAATGCGATCCTCAAGGCCATGCTCACGAATAAGATGAACGACCTTCTCGGCGAAACGCGGATCGCGATCCGGAGAGCCGATCAAATCGCATCGCCAGTCGTATTCAGAGAGTCGGGCCAGGGCATCAATCAGAAAGTCTTGTCCCTTGCGCGGAATAAGGGTGGCCACGCACAGCAGGTGCTGGCTTGCCGAGATATTGCTGTCATCGAGTTCCGCCAGCGGCGCCTGCTCGACCCCGGGCTCGATGACCGCGATGCGTTCCGCCTCGACGTTGAAATCCGCCAGGCGACGGGCGGTAAATACGCTGGTCGCGATGATTCGATCGACGGCGGTCAGCGCTCGCGTCTCGCTCAGGATGAAGCGAGTGCGCTGAGCCTGTTCGAGATCGGTTTCGTCTGCCAGAGGATGATGCACCAGAGCCGTCAACTCGAGGCGCTTGGCGTGCCTGGCGATTACCTCTGGCAAGCCACCCATGGCCAGCCCGTCGATGACCACCCGGGCGCCATTGGGCTGTTTGGCAAGTGCTTGTTCCATGGCTTCGGCGGCGATAGCATCAGGTTCCGGGAATCGCCCCTCGAGACCGATGACCTGAACATTCCAATTCCGATGACGCAGCGCCGCCACAATCCGTGCATCGTAGAGATAGCCCCCGGTCAGCTGATCCGGGTCGCCAGCCAGAATGAACGTCAGGTGGTGGCTCACAGCGTTCCCTCGTAACCTGCCCAGGCAATATGCGATTCATGCAGGGTCACGTTCATATGGCTCAGTCCTTTGGCTGCGGTGCCCAGTCGGTTCTCGTCGATGGCGCGGGCAAGCCGGTCGAACACGACCTTTGCCATGAATTCCGTCGTAGTATTACGACCCTTGAACTCTTCGATGTCATCCAGGTTGCGCAGGTTGAACTCATCGAGTATGGCGTGAAGGGTGGTGCTGGCCAGGCCAATGTCGATGACCAGGTCGTCCTCATCCAGGCGCGGGCGCTTGAAGGTGACGTCAACGACATAGGTAGCACCGTGCTGGCGCTGGGCGGGGCCGAAGACATCACCGCTGAAGCTGTGGGCGATCATGAAATGATCGCGAACGGTCAAGCTGAACATGACACTATCTTCCTTGTGCAAAGTTGTCCGTGGGTGGATAAACCACGCGATGGCAGAGTACGTCGCTTGCATCATCAAGCAGGCGAGGCATCGATTCCGGGAGATCCTTGAATTTGCTTTCCCCGCTGATCAGCGCATCCAGGCGCGAGTCCTGCAGTAGATCGAGGGCGAGACCCAAACGGCGCCGATAGTCCCAGCGCGCATTACGGGCCGGTGCCACGGTACCCACCTGGCTTGCGCGTAGCGTCAGGCGGCGGGAGTGAAACGCCTCCCCCAATGGCAGGCTCACTTCCTTCTGGCCGAACCAGCTCATCTCGATCAGCGTGGCTTCCTTCCCGGCCAACTCAAGTCCGGTGCGAAGCCCATCCGATGAACCACTGGCATGAATCACCAGATCGTTGTCGCTATCTGCCTGATGAGGAAGGCAGAAAGGAACCTCCAGCGCGTCTGCGAGTGCCTGACGCTGGGATGCGATATCGATCAGCTGCACCCGGGTGCCGGGAATCCGCGTACATAGATGGGCGATCAGCGCACCGACGACGCCGGCGCCAATGACGCTGATACGATCGCCCACCCTTGGGCCTGCATCCCATAAGCCATTGATGGCGGTTTCCATGTTGGCGGCAAGCACCGCGCGCTCGAAAGGTAAGCCGGATGGGAGTACCAGTACTGCGTTCTGAGGCACGACATAGCGATCCTGATGGGGGTACAGACAAAAGACGGCGCGGTTCAGCAAATGTTCCGGGCCTTGTTCCACGATGCCGACGTTGGCGTAACCATATTTGACGGGACCAGGGAAATCGCCTTGTTGAAAAGGGGCGCGCATGCGTGAACGTTCACTGGCCGGCACCTGTCCATTGAAGACGAGGCGTTCAGTGCCGCGACTGATTGCACTGTAGCGAGTACGGATCAGCACTTCGTCGGGGCCAGGAGACGGCAATGTCTCACCGCGCAGGGCGCAATGCCCTGGGGCCAGCGTCCAAAAGGCTTGAGCAGTAATGGAGGACATGGCGTTTTCCTTCGTGACACGCTAATAAAGCAGTAGAGTAGAACAATGTTCTACAGGTATCGACTCGCGCATGAGCATGTTGTTCAATTATTGTACAAAAGTTGTATATAGTGAAGTCACTATTCAAGACGATCACTTGGGGGTGCCGCATGCAGCATGGCAATCGACAGTCGGTAACGAATGCCTCGCAGGATAGTCGTCGTAATGCATCGAGCCTCATTGAATGCATCATCGCATTGATTCTGTTTGTGGGGTTGCTGGAAGGGCTTTTGCTGTGGCTGGACGCGCCGGTTGGACTCCGCCTGAGCGCCAGTGCGGTTTACTTGATCATGGTCGTGATGGTGCTCAAGTCCTGGCCCGCCACGCGACGCTGGCTGGGCTGGGCCAACCGCGTCACGCTGCTGCGCGGTATGCTCGTTGCGATTCTGGCGGGCGCCATCATTTTCCCGGATTTCATGGCACAACATGCCGCGGTGATGGCGACCCTGGCATTGGGCGCCCTGATTCTCGATGGATTGGATGGCTGGATTGCGCGATTGACGCGCTCCGCGACCGCCTTCGGGGCACGTTTCGATATGGAGCTGGATGCCTTTTTCATTCTGGTGCTGTGTCTGGCACTTATCGTGCTCGATAAGGTAGGGCCTTGGGTGCTGCTGATCGGTTTGATGCGATACGGCTTCATTCTGGCCGGACAAATCTTGCCCTGGCTCAATCGGACGCTACCCGAAAGTCGCCGACGCAAAATCATCTGCGTGTGGCAGGCACTAACGCTATTATGTGGATTACTTCCATTGGTCTCGGATGTCATGGCAACGGGTATGGTTGCGTTATCGCTGCTGCTGCTGTCCTTGTCGTTTCTGGTGGATATACGCTGGCTATCAGCTAGAAAGAAAAGGCCGTTTTCGAGCGGTTTGTAGCCACTTGTCAGGAGATCTCGAAATGTTTACCGCACTACGCAGTTCTCTATCGATAGTAGCAGTGACAGGCGGACTCCTGCTGGGGTCGTTACCGGCCCAGGCAGAGCCGCATACCTATCGCATCGATCCCGAGCACTTTTCCATCGGCTTTTTGATCGATCATATCGGCTACCAGAAGCAGCTTGGCATGTTCCTGGAAGGACAAGGGGAGTTCGTCTACGACGAGCAGACCCAGACGCTTTCCTCGGGTCGGGTGGAAATCCCCGCTGCCAGTCTTTTCACCAACCATGAAAAGCGCGACGAGCATGTGCTGAGTGATGATTTCCTGAATGCGCAGGAGTATCCGGCGATCGTTTTCGAGGCCACGGATTTCAGCGCCGAAAGTGATACCCAGGGGTCGCTCACCGGCGATCTCACCATGCTTGGAGAAACGCATCCGGTGACCCTCGATGTGACGCTCAACAAGGCGGAAAAATACCCCTTTGGTCATAAGCAGTACACGCTAGGGTTCTCGGCACGCACCACGCTGTCTCGCAGTGAATGGGGGATGACTTACGGCGTCGACAACGGCATGGTAGGAGACGAGGTGGAGTTGATTTTCGAGGTCGAGGGGATTCGACAGTGACTATCCAATGGCTTCAGTCGAATTTGGCACGAAAGTAGGATAAAGGGTCGTCATCGCGCCCGTCACAGCGTATAAAGAAAACGCTGTTTTCTCAAAGGAAGCCGTGATGGCCCGAAGCTCTTTCGAACTCGCCGGCGTGCACATTGCTCCCGGCACCCGTGCTCAAGTCGATGTCCCTATTGCCAAGCTCTATACCCATGCACCTTTGCATATACCCGTGGAGGTCGTGCATGGACGACGCCCTGGCCCCGTGCTGTTGGTATGCAGCGCCATTCATGGGGATGAAATCAACGGGGTCGAAATCGTACGCCGCCTGCTGCGTTCATCCGCGCTACGCCGCTTGCGTGGCACGCTGATTGCGGTCCCCGTCGTCAATGTCTTCGGATTCGTTCAGCACACGCGGTATCTACCGGATCGGCGCGATCTCAATCGCTGCTTCCCCGGTGCCGAAGCCGGTTCGCTGGGTTCCCGAGTGGCGGCGCTGTTCCGTGAGCAGATCGTCGATCTGGCCACTCATATCATCGATTTGCACACCGGCGCTATTCATCGCACAAACCTGCCTCAGATTCGCGCCCAGCTAGGCTCCAGCAGCGAGACCGCGCGCATGGCGGATGCCTTCGGGGCACCGGTGATCCTCAATGCGGAACTCCGCGAAGGAAGTCTGCGGGCCTATGCCCAAAGTCGTGGCGTGCCGGTTCTGACCTATGAAGCAGGAGAGGCGCTGCGGTTCGATGAATGGTCCATCGCCCCTGGCGTGCGCGGCATTCTACGGGTGATGCGCACGTTGGGCATGTTACCGGCCAGCCGGCAGCGTGCGATATCAAGATCCACGGAGATCGCCAATGGTTCGAGCTGGGCGAGGGCGACAGGGGATGGCATCCTGCGACCCCGAGTACGACTTGGTGCCCGGGTGGCCAAAGGACAGCTTCTGGGGCTGGTAGCGGACCCGTTTGGCAACGCCGAAGGGGAGGTCATCGCCAATGCCGATGGCATCGTCATCGGCATGAGCAATCTGCCGCTGGTCAACGAAGGGGAGGCGCTATTCCACGTTGCTCGTTTCGATGCCATCGAAGAAGCGGAAAACGCGGTGGAGTCTTTCCAGCAGGATTTCGAGCCAACCCTGGAAACCATGTAGCGGCGAGTAGGGCCTTGCCTTCAAGCGACGACCGAGTCAGCCGTTATCGGTGTTACCAATCCAAGCGCATCGTCGAAGACCTGCAGGCCGGCTCCTTCGCGGTGCGCGTTCTCGGACAGATGGCGGCGGAAGCGCCGGCCTCCGGGGCAGCCTTGAAACAGCCCCAGAAGATGACGAGTCACATGGTTGAGCTTGGCCCCTTCGCTCAAGCGCTTTGCGATATAGGGGCGCAATGCCAGTGCCGCTTCGTGCCGGGTACGCGCGGGTCCCGGCTGGCGATAGAAGGTGTCGTCCACTGCCGCGAGCAGCCAGGGGTTTTGATAGGCTTCACGGCCCACCATGACGCTATCCACCTGTTCGAGCTGGGATCGGCAGTCGGCCAGGGTTTTCAAGCCGCCATTGATGCCAATATGCAGTTCGGGATGGGCCGCCTTGAGACGCTGCACGCGGGGGTAGTTCAATGGCGGAATGTCGCGGTTTTCCTTGGGAGACAACCCTTCAAGCCAGGCTTTGCGGGCATGAACGATGAAGGTGTTGCAACCGGACTCGGCGACCTTATTGATGAAGCGCTCGAGATCTTCATCTTCGTCCTGGGCGTCGATACCGATACGACATTTCACCGTCACGGGAATGTTGACTGCCGCAGCCATCGCTTTGACGGCAGCGGCCACTTTATCCGGATGCGCCATCAGGCAAGCACCGATCAGGTTGTTCTGAACCCGATCACTAGGGCAGCCCACATTAAGATTGACCTCATCATAACCCCAGGCTTCGGCAATGGCGGCGCATTCTGCGAGTTCGCCGGCATCGCTACCCCCCAGCTGTAATGCCAAGGGGTGTTCCACGGCGTCATATCCAAGAAAGCGCTCGCGTGGACTTCCGTGCAAAATGGCGCCGGTGGTAACCATTTCCGTATAGAGCAGCGCATGACGCGTGAGCGTACGAGCGAAGACACGATAGTCGCGAGTCGTCCAATCCATCATCGGCGCGATGGAGAAGGTTCTGTCTAATGGGGGGCGATTCGTTTCAAGGTGCATAGGGGAAATGGCACGGCGTTGAAAAGTTGGCATTTTCTCACACATGTGCTGTATCCGCATGCCATACCCATATAAAAGAACCGTGAAAAATGAAGCATTCCTGGGTTAATTTTCACTTCCTATCTGGCATTCCTGCCATAGTAACGGAAACATGATCTGTGCGAGGTCGTAGAGTATGCAGATAAGTTGTCAAATATGTCGGCTTAGATAAGGCCAGCTAGGCATGGGCATGGTATTAGTCTTTGCGCATATTTTGTAAGAAATAGCTTACAAAAAATGCCGTTATTTGCTTACGCTATCATCAATCCTTGATTAACTTGGGTTAAGTCAAATTCGGTTTAAGTACTTCATAATGCATTCCGTCGAGCAAGGAGTCGTTCGATTTGCCTGCAGGACGCATGGCATCAGAAGGCAGCAAGATGCTGGCTTCATTCCAAATCGCATCAAAAAATACCAAGGAAGGTATGCAGTGTCGTTGGATAGCTGCTTTGCATGGACTTGCAAATCATCAAGGCGATTGGAGTATTCAAGCGAAGAGCAGTAGCCAATAAAGGGCTGCAAGCACAGGAGGTGCGTGATCAGGACGATCAGAGTGGGGAGGGAGGCGATTCAGGCAGGATGCCCGTGACGCCAAGGAACCCGAGGACTCTTCGTTAGCGGAGTACATTGCTCTGCAGGGCCCGGCCAGCAATGGTCGGGCCCACTTTTATGTGGCTCAATCAATGCATCCCAGATGTTTTCCTAATCGTAAAAAGATTCCTTGTCTATATCCGTGAGCTGCCATAGCGCACGCACCTGGCCGAGCAATTTATAAGGTAGATCGCTTACCGGAGCTTGCTCCATATGCTTGGATTCGTCGCTGATATCGATGTCGCCGTTATCCGTGCGGGAAAGATAGCGCACGATCAATTGTCCAAAGCGCTCGAGGATGTATAGCCCATCCTGCAAAAACGTATTGGTCGGCAGCATAGCAGCCAGATCCCCGGTTTCGATGAAATCGAATTTCTCTCCCGATGCAGGGGTAACCAGATGGCAGTCTCCGCTCAAATTGGGCACGGGAATGTCGCCCAGAATCGTGATTGGAGCGGCCTGTTGAAACCAGGGGGGCGATTGATGGACCTGAATATAGAGTACGCGCTGAGATTTAGGTTGAGGAATAGGCGTCTTGAGTAAGTCATCAAGGCTGCATCCTAGTGCCTCAGCCAGCGCCAAAAGGCGCTCATGACCGATCTGACGAATGGTGCCGGACTCCCAATAGGAGATCGACACGTCCGATACGCCCACCTTGCGCGCCAAACCTGCCTTGCTGAGCTTGGCCTTCTGACGTAGTTGTTTTATTCGAGCTCCTAGGGCTTCCATCAAGATATCTCACGATTCGTTTGTGCCAGCATAGAGAAAACGAGTCGAAGTTTGTTTAGGATTATCAGGGTGCTATGATAATTCCCAGGTTTTTTCAAAGATAAAAAATAATTGTGCGTCAAGCTTGCCATAACGTGGGTTGTCTACTGATAAGGCAAGTTTCCTGAATTTACCAAGGGATGGGCTCGCCGGCCCAATCCCAGAAACTGCCGCTATCCTCTGGCTTGCGCTGATCCATGACCTCCAATAGATGCTCCGCCACGAAGTCTGGGGTGAACAATTTTCCCTCGGGTACCCGAGCCTGGAAAGGTTGTGACAAGCCTGTATTGGTGGTGCCTGGATGCAGGCATAAGACGATGGCTTGTCGATTGAGACGCTTGAGTTCAATGGCGGCGGTCTTCAACAACATGTTGTGAGCCGCCTTGCTGGCGCGGTAGGCATACCAACCCCCAAAGCCATTGTCTTCGATGGAGCCCACCCGAGCGGAAAGACTGGCAAAGATGACGGGATGCTGACCTTGCAGAGATCTCTTGAGTGTCTTGAACAGCATCACGGGGGCGGCGGCGTTAACGTGAAAAAGTCGCGCCAGCGCATCAAAGTCCAGATCCTCGAAGCGCTTCTCCGGAGCAATGCCCGCGTCGTCGTCATGGAGCATGCCGATGGCGTTGAAGACCAGATGAAGCGAAGCCTCTTTCAGGTGCGTGGCGAGAGCGTCCTGTCCTTCTTGAGTCGTGATATCCAGGGCCAGACATTCCAGGCGCGAATCCTCCATTTCCAGGGCATGGCGACTGACTGCAATGATGCGCTTTGGTTTTTGACTGGCCAGCAACGCCTTGAGTACCGCATGGCCGATTCCGCCGGAGGCACCTAGTATAAGAGCGCTAAAATCATCGGGCAGTTGCGTGAGCATGAGGTGTCCTTGATCGTTGTTAAAGAAAGCAACTATAGACGATTGTCTCCAGCGCGCATCAGTCTATTGAATCAGGAAGCCGCTCCAGGCGGTTGCGTCGGACTGTCGAGCAGGCGCCAGGTGCGTATAATGCGGCCATCCTTCAAGCCAACGGAACGGATGCCATGACTACCGTACGTACCCGAATCGCGCCGTCCCCTACCGGGGATCCCCATGTAGGCACTGCCTATGTCGCCTTGTTCAATCTGTGTTTTGCTCGTCAGCATGACGGTCAGTTCATCCTGCGCATCGAGGATACGGATCGTCAGCGCTCGACTTCTGAATCCGAGCAGATGATCCTCGATTCGCTGCGCTGGCTGGGGCTTGAGTGGGACGAAGGCCCGGATGTCGGCGGACCTCATGGTCCTTATCGTCAGAGCGAGCGGGGCGATATTTATGCGCGCCACGCTCAGCAACTGCTCGATGCAGGACACGCCTTCAAATGCTATCGCACCAGCGACGAACTGAATGAGTTACGTGAAAGCCGCAAGGCTGAAGGGATGCACGGGGCGCTCAAGCCGAAAGACCTGGTACTGCCCCAGGAAGAGATCGAGCGTCGAGAAACCGAAGACTGGCCCTATGTAATACGCATGAAGGTGCCGGAGGAGGGCGTCTGTGTCATTGAAGACATGCTGCGCGGTAGCATCGAGGTCGACTGGACCCAGGTCGATGCGCAGATCCTGCTCAAGTCCGATGGCATGCCCACCTATCACCTGGCCAACGTGGTCGACGATCATCTGATGGGCATTACCCATGTCTTGAGAGGGGAGGAATGGATCAACTCCGCGCCCAAGCACCGGCTGCTCTACGAGTACTTTGATTGGCAGATGCCGGCGCTGTGTCATCTACCGCTGCTGCGCAATCCGGACAAGACCAAGCTCTCCAAGCGCAAGAATCCCACGTCGATCAACTACTACCGGCGCATGGGATTCCTGCCTCAGGCGCTGACCAATTATCTGGGGCGCATGGGGTGGTCGATGCCGGATGAGCGCGAGAAATTCAGTCTCGAGGAAATGATGGCGCATTTCGATATCCAGCGGGTGTCCCTGGGCGGGCCAGTGTTCGATCTCGAAAAACTGACCTGGTTGAACGGTCTTTACATACGCGAAGACCTGGACGATCAGGGGGTGCTACATGCCCTGCGGGAATGGGCCTTCAATGAAGAGTATGTCAGTCAAATACTGCCCCAGGTGCGCCCGCGTATCGAGACGCTGTCTGATGTGGCGCCCCTGGCAGGGCATTTCTTTTCAGGGATGCCGTCCATTGACGAGCATAGTTTTGCCACCGTATCCCTCGAGCGAGAGAAGCTGCTCAAGCTGCTGCAGTTTCTGGTTTGGCGTCTGGAACGAGTATCGTCCTGGGATAAAGACAGCCTTCTGCCAGAGGTGAAGCAACTGAGCGACTACTTCGAACTCAAGATGAAAGCATTCCTGGCGCCGGTGTTCGTTGCCATTACGGGGTCGACGACATCGACATCGGTAATGGACGCGATGGTCATTCTCGGGTCGGATATGACCCGGGCACGACTACGGCATGCCATCATGGTGCTAGGCGGAATTTCCAAGAAGCAGACCAAGACATTCGAGAAAGCGTTTCGCGAACTTGAGTAAGCTGAGTAAGTTGAGTAAATAAAAAACCGTTGACCGATCAGGGGCGTATGAGTAGCATATGCCCCGTTCTTGCAGCACAGAACTGTTTTGGAAAGGGGCCTTAGCTCAGCTGGGAGAGCGCGACGCTGGCAGCGTCGAGGTCACCGGTTCGATCCCGGTAGGCTCCACCATGATACTGCAACGTCCCATTCGTCTAGTGGTCCAGGACACCGCCCTTTCACGGCGGTAACAGGGGTTCGAACCCCCTATGGGACGCCATCTGTTTCTTCAGATGCAACCTGCTCCGTCTCTATCCGCTTCGCTCACCTGACCTGCTATTGCCTCGTCGGGCGATTTTGTCCGCGTACTAGAAAAATAGTTATGCTAAGACTTAGGTGCTAGTCAATAAGTGCTTTATTTTGCTTGGTTTGGGTTGACAACGAGTAACTTTTTTCCCCACGTCAGCTTCATATATCAGTGCCTTGTGCATAGAACGCCTGGAAGCCCTATGGTTACTGGTGTCTCTATAAATATGTTATAAATCAATGACTTATTTATGGTTAAAAATTAGCCAATTTGTAGCCAGGCCTCTGTTCATGGCGATTATGTGACGTTCTCTAAAGGTTGTGAACAGCCTTATCCACAGAAAGTGTGGAAAAGGTGAGCGCCTTTTCAGAAAGCGCCACCCAACATGAATGTTACGTCATGCACAAGACCGTGCAGACGACGAAGAGACCATGAAAAAAGCGCTTTTTAGCCATTCGAGAGAATTGACGATCAGCAGGAGAGAGGCAGGGTTTTCAGGATGGTTGAGCCATCAAATGAAAGGCCGCCCTGAGGCGGCCTGGCAATGTGGCGAATAGGAATTATTTGGTTGGGTAGTCGCGCTTGGCATGACCAACATAAAGCTGACGCGGACGGCCAATGCGATACTCGTTGCTGAGCATCTCGTTCCAGTGGGAAATCCAGCCGATGGTACGTGCCACGGCGAAGATGACCGTGAACATGTTGGTCGGGATGCCAATCGCGTTGAGGATGATGCCGGAATAGAAGTCCACGTTGGGATAGAGCTTGCGCTCGATGAAGTAATCATCTTCCAGCGCGATCTGTTCCAGGCGCTTGGCAATTTTAAGCTTGGGATCGTCAGCCCTGCCTAGTTCTTCGAGAACTTCGTCGCAGGTCTCCTTCATGACCTTGGCTCGGGGGTCGAAATTCTTGTAGACCCGGTGACCAAAGCCCATCAGCTTGAACGGATCATCCTTGTCCTTCGCCTTGTCAACGAAGCGCTGAATGTTCTCTTCGGACTCGTCACCAATCTCGTCCAGCATATTGAGTACTGCTTCGTTGGCGCCACCATGGGCTGGGCCCCACAGGGCAGCAATGCCGGCACTGATGCAGGCAAACGGGTTGGCGCCAGTGGAGCCGGCCAGGCGTACCGTCGATGTGGAGGCGTTCTGCTCATGGTCCGCGTGAAGCATGAAGATGCGATCTATTGCCTTGGCATATACCGGATTGATCTTGAACTTCTCACAGGGGTTGCTGAACATCATGTAGAGAAAGTTCTCGGCATAGTTCAGATCGTTGCGCGGGTAGTTGAAAGGTTGGCCGATGTTGTACTTATAGCTCATGGCCGCAATGGTCGGCATCTTGGCAATCAAGCGGATGGCGCTAACCCGGCGCTGCTTCTCGTCTGAAATATCGAGATTGTCATGGTAGAAAGCCGCTAGACCACCTACCACGCCGCATACGATGGCCATCGGGTGGGCGTCGCGGCGGAAGCCCTTGAAGAAATTGACGATCTGTTCATGCACCATCGTGTGCCTGCTGATGGTGCTTTCAAATTTCTCATACTGTTCGTCATTGGGTAGATCGCCAAACAGCAACAGATAGCACAGCTCGACGAAATTGGAATTCTGCGCCAATTGGTCGATAGGGTAGCCGCGATGCAACAGCACGCCTTCGGCACCGTCGATATAAGTGATACCAGACTCACAGGCTGCGGTAGCCACGAAACCAGGATCAAAAGTGAAGTGACCTTTTTCAGTCAGTTCGCGTACATCGATGACGTCCGGGCCGAGCGTGCCTGAATAGATCGGAAATTCAATGGCTTCATCTACGCCCTCAATGGTCAAATGCGCTTTTTTATCGGCCATGCTAGGTCTCCTACGGTTTCGATTGCTGGTAAGAACGTGTTCATGATGTTGCGCGTGGCGACAAGATAGCGCAGAAGTCACGCTTGTCCATGGATCTGGATCAGGTGTTCTCGTTGCAATGCTGATTCGCTTCAATGAACTTCGCTTCTTTGCAGGTTTTACCCTGATCCGTCCTGATAGGTGAGGTCATGAACAGGTTCTAAAATACTAGCTTGAATTTGCTGCGAAGCAGCAAAAGCTCTCTCACTATAAAAGTGTCTCTGATTTTGTCAATTCATCGATGGTTGTCAAAGAGTCCGAGATCGATATTCGAGGGGTATCGATTGGGTCGCAGTAACGATGTGGTCACCGCTAGGAAGCTATCAGCAATCTTCCTGCGGTCGTTTGCTGCGATGTTACCCAGAGTAACACCATGGTCGTGTTAGGGCGGTAACGATTTGTCATACTTCGTTCTCATCCCCTATAATCCAAGTCACGCGACCGACATGCAATCAAAGGTCGGTAGCGCCATCTGGCGTAGTACTGAAACCTTCCTCAAAATCACTACCCACTCTATTCAAACGTGATTGAACAAGCGTGAATCAGTGGGCCAATAGGGTGTGCGACGAGCCGTGAATAGTAAAAGACCCGTAAACCTCGATCTCTCCACCATAAAGTTTCCTCTCCCTGCCCTGACTTCCATCACCCACCGTGTTACCGGCATCATTTTGTTTGTCGGTCTGATTTTCGCCTTCTGGGCACTTGATACATCGCTCTCTTCGCCGCAAGGATTCGAGACGGTGCGTGAAGCCCTGGAATATAACTTCCTGGCAAAGCTCATTGCCTGGGGGTTGTTGTCGGCGTTGTCGTTCCATTTCGTGGCGGGTGTACGGCATCTGGTGATGCATTTTGATATCGGCCTCGATCTGGAAGGGGGCGTGCAAACATCGAAGATCACTTTCATCGCCGCTGCGGTGCTGGTGATTCTGGCAGGAGTCTGGGTATGGTAACCAATGTAACGAACTTTAGTCGTAGTGGATTGTCAGATTGGCTGATCCAGCAGGTGTCGGCGGCCATTCTAGCGCTCTATGCGCTTTTCATGGTGGGGTATTTTTTACTTCATCCGCAGTTGGATTATGTAACGTGGCACGGGTTCTTTTCTCAAACCTGGATGCGCATCTTCTCGTTGCTGGCTTTCATCGCATTGTCGGCACATGCCTGGGTCGGCCTGTGGACCGTCATCACCGATTACATAAAGCCCACTAGGCTACGCTTTGGTGCGCAAGTGGTGTTGATCATTGCCATCTTCGTGTTCCTGGTATGGGCCATACAAATCCTCTGGGGAGCCTGATACATGTCCGCTATGCGTAATTTATCCTTTGATGCCATTATCATCGGTGGTGGTGGTTCCGGCTTGCGTGCCGCGCTCGAGCTGGCCAAATCCGGAAAGAAGACCGCCGTGCTGTCCAAGGTATTCCCTACTCGTTCCCACACGGTATCGGCTCAAGGGGGGATCACTTGTGCCATCGCTTCTGCAGATCCCAACGATGACTGGCGCTGGCACATGTACGACACGGTCAAGGGCGGCGACTACATTGCTGACCAGGATGCTGCGGAGTACATGTGTACCGAGGGGCCCAAGGCGGTATTTGAGCTGGAACACATGGGATTGCCCTTTTCGCGCTTCGATAACGGGCGTATCTATCAGCGTCCCTTCGGCGGGCAGTCCAAGAATTTCGGTGAAGGTGGCCAGGCAGCACGTACCTGTGCAGCCGCGGACCGTACGGGCCATGCGCTTCTGCACACGCTTTATCAGAACAATCTGAAGAACGACACCGTTTTCCTCAATGAATGGTATGCCGTCGATCTGGTCAAGAATACCAAGGGTGATGTGGTTGGCTGTATCGCCTTATGTATCGAGACGGGCGAGGTCGTCCATGTGAAATCCAAGGCGACTGTCCTTGCTACCGGCGGCGCAGGCCGTATCTTTGCCTCCACCACCAACGCCTTGATCAATACCGGTGACGGTATCGGCATGGCATTGCGCGCTGGCTTCCCCATGCAGGACATGGAGATGTGGCAGTTTCACCCGACGGGCATTTATGGTGCGGGAACCCTGGTCACCGAAGGATGCCGCGGTGAAGGTGGTTATCTGATCAACAAGGATGGCGAGCGTTTCATGGAGCGCTATGCCCCCAACGCCAAGGACCTTGCCGGCCGAGATGTGGTGGCGCGCTCCATGGTCATGGAAATGCTCGAAGGACGAGGCTGTGGCGAAGACGGCGATCACGTCATGCTCAAGCTCGATCATCTGGGTGAGGAGGTGCTGAACAAGCGCCTACCGGGCATCGTCGAGCTGTCCAAGACCTTTGCACACGTGAATCCGGCTCAGGATCCGATCCCAGTGGTGCCGACTTGCCATTATATGATGGGCGGTATTCCGACCAATGTGCATGGTCAGGCCATCATGCCAGACGGTAAAGGTAACGATCATATCGTCAATGGGCTGTTTGCCTGCGGCGAAGTCGCCTGTGTTTCCGTGCATGGCGCCAACCGTCTGGGCGGTAACTCATTGCTCGATCTGGTGGTGTTCGGTCGTGCGGCAGGCATGTTCATCGAGGGTGCGCTCAACGAGGGCATTGATTATATGGATGCCTCTCAGTCCGACATCGATGCCTCCATGACACGCATGAATCGTTGGAACGAGTCGAATGATGGCGAAGCGGTAGCGACGCTCAAGACAGACCTGCAAGCGGTCATGCAAAACGATTTCGGTGTTTTCCGCAAAGAAGAAAACATGCAAGAGGGTGTCAAGAAGCTCGCTGAACTGCGCGAACGAATCGCAAATGCTCAGCTTGGTGACAAGTCCGATACGTTCAATACTGCACGTATCGAGGCTCTCGAGCTCGATAATCTGCTTGAAGTTGCCGAGGCCACTGCTATTTCCGCATTCGAGCGCAAGGAAAGCCGAGGTGCACACTCACGCTATGATTACCCGGATCGTGACGACGTCAACTGGCTGAAGCATTCCATCTACTTCCCGATCGAGAAAAAGTTGGGTAAGCGCGATGTGAACTTCACACCCAAGGCCGTCGATACCTTCGAGCCCAAAATCCGGACCTACTGAGGAAGGCTGTCATGCTTCAAGTATCCATATATCGCTACAATCCGGAGACCGACTCCGCCCCTTACATGCAAGAGTTCCAGGTGGACACTCAAGGCCGTGACATAATGGTCCTCAATGTTCTCGAACTCATCAAGCAGCAGGACAGCTCAATGGCTTATCGGCGCAGCTGTCGTGAGGGCGTGTGTGGTTCCGATGGTATGAACATCAACGGCACCAATGGCCTGGCATGCATTACGCCGCTTTCTGCCGTGGTCAAGAATAACAAGCTGACATTGCGCCCCTTGCCTGGTTTGCCGGTCGTACGCGACCTGGTGGTCGACATGGGCATTTTCTACAAGCAATACGAGCGCATTCAGCCCTATTTGCAGAATGACACGACCCCTCCGGCGATAGAGCGACTACAATCACCAGAAGAGCGCGATAAGCTCGATGGATTATACGAGTGCATTCTGTGCGCCTGTTGTTCTACGTCCTGCCCTTCATTCTGGTGGAATCCGGACAAGTTCGTGGGTCCTGCCGGGTTGCTGCAGGCGTATCGCTTCCTGGCGGACAGCCGTGACACCGCTGCACGGGAGAGATTGGCCGAACTCGAAGATCCGTTCAGCGTCTTTCGTTGCCGCGGCATCATGAATTGCGTAGCCGTATGCCCCAAAGGACTTAATCCGACTCGTGCAATTGGCAAGATTCGCGAGCTGCTGATGGAGAATGCCACTTAAATCGTGGCCCGCAGCTTGCTATCATGATGCCAGTTTCCTTTTGTGCGATGAATCGCCAAGGAACAGGCCTAAGCGCCAAGAGCCGGTGCCCAGGTGCACCGGCTTTTAGCCATTACTGCCGTGATACCGACGTCGAGGCCAGGTTTTAACGGCAGGGCAAGGGTGTCGCCGATGCGTGCTCGTACCGGGCGACGACAATGCCTCATCAGTGCAGGTGATCGAGTGATGCAAGAAGGCATAATGGAGTTGATGTGGCGTACCTCCCACATGAGCGGTGGCAACGCCCACTACGTGGAAGCACTTTACGAGCAGTATCTAACTGATCCCAATGGGATTCCGGACGAGTGGCGCAATTATTTCGATAAATTGCCACGTCCCGAGGGGAGTCCTTCCCACGATATACCCTTGAGTCCGATTCGTGAGCAGTTCTATCAATTGGCGCGCAATCGCCGCAATGGGCGCACCGCCGACAGCGACGACAGCGTTGAAAGCCGGAAACAGGTCAAGGTTCTACAGCTGATCAACGCCTACCGGTTCCGGGGGCATCAAAAAGCCGACATTGATCCTCTGGATCTACGCAAATCAGAACCCATTCCCGATCTTGATCTATCCTTCCATCAGCTATCCCAGGCTGACATGGATGCCGAATTCCAGACCGGCTCCTTCTTTCTAGGCAAGGACAAAGCGCCTTTAAAGGAAATTTACGACGCGCTGAACCAGACCTATTGTCGCAGTATCGGCTGCGAGTTCATGCATATCGTCGATACCGAAGAGAAACGCTGGCTGCAGCAACGTTTCGAGTCGGTGCGTTCTCAGCCCAAGTTCAGTAACGATGTGCGTAAGCACACCATGGAGCGACTGACTGCGGCGGAAGGCCTGGAAAATTATCTAGCCTCCAAATACCCTGGAACCAAGCGCTTTGGCCTCGAGGGTGGCGAAAACTTCATTCCGATGATGGATGAAATCATACAGCGCGCCGGGGGGTATGGGACCAAGGAAATAGTCATCGGCATGGCTCACCGCGGTCGCCTCAATTTGCTGGTCAACATTCTTGGCAAGAGCCCCTCAGAGCTGATCGAGGAATTCGATGGCAAGAAAATCAGCGAGAAGG
This sequence comes from uncultured Halomonas sp., assembly GCF_947500835.1. GTDB lineage: Bacteria > Pseudomonadota > Gammaproteobacteria > Pseudomonadales > Halomonadaceae > Modicisalibacter. The sequence continues at coordinate 210,826 of NZ_CANMTQ010000004.1, read as the reverse complement.
GTTCCGGGGACGTCAAGTATCACCAGGGCTTCAGCTCCAACGTCATGACCCCCGGGGGTGAAGTACATTTGGCGCTGGCCTTCAATCCCTCACATCTGGAAATCGTCTCACCGGTCGTCGAGGGTTCCGTACGCGCTCGTCAGGATCGTCGCGAAGACGCCGAAGGCGACAAGGTGCTGCCGATCAACGTGCATGGCGACGCAGCTTTTGCCGGCCAGGGCGTGGTCATGGAAACCTTCCAGATGTCCCAGACCCGGGGCTTTGGTACCGGCGGTACCCTACACATCGTCATCAACAACCAGATCGGTTTCACCACCTCACACCCCGAGGATACCCGTTCCACAGAGTATTGCACCGATATCGCCAAGATGGTTCAGGCGCCAATCTTCCACGTCAACGGCGACGACGCGGATGCGGTACTGCATGTCACCCAGGTAGCGGTCGATTATCGTCAGCAGTTTCACAAAGACGTGGTCATCGACCTGGTGTGCTATCGCCGGCGTGGTCATAACGAGGCGGACGAGCCCTCCGGCACCCAACCGATGATGTATGCCAAGATCAAAAAGCATCGAACAGCCCGGGAGCTTTATGCGTCTCGTTTGATCGAGGATGGCGTGATCAATGAAGATACCGCAAAAGAGATGGTCGAGAAGTATCGTAACGATCTTCAAGCGGGTAACCATGTAGCGGATGCACTGGTCAAGAAGCCCAATACGGAACTCTTTGTCGACTGGGGCCCTTATATCGGTCACGAGTGGACTGGAGATGCGGACACCAGCATCGATATGAAGCGCATGCAGAACCTTGCGGCACGCATGTGCGAGATTCCGGACGGGATTCAGGTTCAGCGCCAGGTCGCCAAGATTTATGAAGATCGGCGCAAGATGCAGGCTGGAGGCATGGCGCTCAATTGGGGCTTTGCCGAAATCCTGGCCTATGCCACGCTGCTTGATCAAGGGCACCCGATACGTTTAACCGGTCAAGACGTGGAGCGAGGCACTTTCTCCCACCGCCATGCAGTGATTCATAACCAGAAGGATGGCTCGACTCACGTACCGCTTCAGCATATTCGCGAGGGGCAGCCACTATTTACCATTCGCGACTCTTTCCTCTCGGAAGAGGCCGTGCTGGCGTTCGAGTATGGCTATGCCACCACCATGCCCAATGCCCTGGTCATTTGGGAGGCCCAGTTCGGCGACTTCTTCAATGGCGCCCAGGTAGTGGTTGATCAGTTCATCTCCTCGGGTGAATCCAAGTGGGCGCGGCTATGCGGTTTGACCATGTTGCTGCCCCATGGCTATGAAGGGCAAGGGCCAGAACACTCGTCAGCGCGTCTTGAGCGTTTTCTGCAGTTATGCGCCGAGCACAACATGCAGGTGTGTGTGCCGACCACACCAGCACAGATATTCCACTTGCTTCGTCGTCAGGTGATTCGCCCCCTACGTAAGCCTCTTATCGTGATGTCGCCCAAGAGCCTGTTGCGTCACAAGGAAGCGGTTTCTAGCCTCGAAGAACTTGCCAACGGTCGTTTTGAAATGGTGCTGAAAGACCCGGGCAAGCTCGACGCCGAGAAAGTGACCCGGGCAGTGCTGTGTTCAGGCAAGGTATATTACGATCTTGCGGCTTATCGCAGTGACAAGGAGCGGGAAGACACGGCCATCATTCGTATTGAACAACTCTATCCTTTCCCCAAGGACGAGCTCTACGATGCGCTCAAGGATTACCCCAATCTGGAACAGGTGGTGTGGTGTCAGGAAGAGCCACTGAACCAGGGGGCTTGGTATCAAAGCCAGCATCATCTGGTAGTGGTAGCCGACATGTTATCCAATGGTCTAGGGCGGGATTTGAAGTTCGCTGGCCGACCTGCTTCCGCAGCACCCGCCGCTGGCTATATGTCAGTGCATATTGAGCAGCAGCGCCAATTGGTCGAAGACGCCTTCAATGCCTAAGGCACTTTACCGGGACAAAAGAACACATTAAGGAAAGCAAATGGCTACTGAGATCAAAGCGCCCAGTTTCCCAGAGTCTATCAACGAAGGGACAGTGGCTACCTGGCACAAGAAGCCTGGTGACAGCGTTGAGCGAGACGAGCTGATCGTCGAGATCGAAACCGATAAGGTGGTTCTCGAGGTAGTGGCTCAGGACGCGGGCACCCTCTCCGAGATCAAGGTTGAAGAGGGCGATACCTGTGAATCGGAGCAGGTGTTGGGCATGATTGGTGACGCTGAGGAAAGCAAGGATAGTGGCGACAAGCAGGAAGACGAGGAATCCTCCAAGCAGAAGGAGGATGACTCCGCCGAGTCCGAGGATGATTCCGACGAAGCCGACGATCAGGATGCGTCCGAAAAGAGCGAGAAAGCTGCTTCCTCGGGCAAGAAGCATGACGTCAAGGCGCCTTCATTCCCTGAGTCAATCCAGGAAGGTACGGTATCCACCTGGCACAAGAAAGTGGGTGAATCCGTCAAGCGTGATGAAGTGCTGGCGGATATCGAAACCGATAAGGTAGTGCTGGAAGTCGTTGCTCCCGCCGATGGCGCTCTCGCGGAAATCAAGGTCGAGGAAGGCGCGCAGGTCGAATCTGAAGCTGTACTTGCCATTTTCGCTGAAGGCGGCGGTAGCGAAGGCGGTTCCGCCGATAGCGGTAAAAGCGAGCAGAAGGATGAGTCCAGCGGCAAGGACAAGCAGGACGATGGAGCACAAGATGATGATGCCAAGGTCGGCGACAAGATAGTTGCGCCGGCCGCGCGCAAGATGATTGCCGAGCATGGCCTGGATGCCAACAAGATCGAAGGCACCGGTAAAGGCGGGCGCATTCTCAAGGAAGACGTGCAAAAAGCGGTTTCCGAAGGCAATGCCAAGAAATCTTCCTCCAATGCCAAGTCTGCTTCGGCTTCATCGGAAGCGACCACGAAGGCAGCCGCTCAGGCGGCACCGGAAGTGGAGGGCGAACGCCCTGAGAAGCGCGTGCCCATGAGCCGTCTACGCCAGACCATTGCCAAGCGGCTGGTGCAAGCTCAGCAGACTGCTGCCATGCTGACCACTTATAATGAAGTGGACATGACCGCGGTCATGCAACTGCGTGCCCAGTACAAGGAGACGTTCCAGAAAACACATGATACCAAACTCGGTTTCATGGGCTTTTTCGTCAAGGCGGCCTGCGAGGCACTCAAGCGTTTCCCGGATGTCAACGCTTCCATCGATGGGACCGACATCGTCTATCATGGTTATCAGGATATCGGGGTGGCGGTTTCCACTCCTCGCGGCCTGGTCGTCCCAGTGCTGCGCGACACCGACAGCATGAAGATTGCCGACGTGGAAAAAGCCATCGTCGACCTCGGTAAGCGTGCCCGAGATGGCAAGCTGGGTATCGATGAAATGCAGGGTGGTACTTTCACCATCACCAATGGCGGTATCTTCGGCTCACTGATGTCGACACCGATCATCAATCCGCCGCAGACCGCGATTCTGGGTATGCACAAGATTCAAGAACGCCCGATGGCGGTGAATGGTCAGGTCGAGATACGCCCGATGATGTATCTGGCTGTGTCTTATGATCATCGCCAGATCGACGGCAAGGATGCGGTGCAGTTTCTGGTCGCGATCAAGGAGTTGCTTGAAGATCCGGCACGCTTGATCTTGGACGTGTAATGCGCCGCCAAGCCAAATTTGACCAAACAGGAAGAGTTCATGGCCGATAAATACGATGTGATCGTCATTGGAGCGGGCCCTGGAGGCTACGTTGCCGCAATTCGCGCAGCCCAGATGGGGCTCAAGACCGCGTGTGTAGAGAAGTGGGTCAACAAGAAGGGCAAGGTCGTACATGGCGGTACTTGCCTGAACGTAGGCTGCATTCCGTCGAAATCACTGCTCGAGGCTTCTCATAAGTACACCGAGGCCAAGCACGATTTCGGAGATATCGGTATCGATACCGGTGACGTCTCGATGGACGTCAAGAAGATGATGGCCCGCAAGGATAAGATAGTTGCCAACCTGACCGGCGGTATCTCCAGCCTGTTCCAGGCAAACGGCGTTACCGCGCTGGAAGGCACCGGCAAGGTACTGAGCAAAGGCAAGGTCGAAGTGACCCATCAGGATGGTGAAAAGGCGACTTACGACGCTGACAACATCATCATCGCTACCGGATCCGTACCGGTCGAGATTCCGCCGGCGCCCTTGACCGAAGGGTTGATCGTCGATTCCACTGGTGCGCTGGAATTCCAGGAAACACCCAAGCGTCTAGGCGTCATCGGCGCCGGCGTTATCGGTCTCGAGCTGGGCAGCGTATGGAATCGTCTGGGCAGTGAGGTCACCATGCTTGAAGCCATGGAGTCCTTTCTGCCTATGGTCGATAAGGACATTGCCAAGGAAACGCAGAAGCTGCTCACCAAGCAGGGCCTTGATATCAAGCTCGGCGCTCGAGTGACCGGTACCGAGATCAAGGATAACGAAGTCGTCGTTCAATACACCGATGGCAAGGGTGAGCAGGAGCAGACCTTCGATAAAGTGATCGTCTGTGTCGGCCGCCGCCCCTATACCCAAGGTGTTCTCGATGATGACGCTGGCGTCAAGCTCGATGAGCGCGGCTTCATCTTCGTGGACGATCACTGCCGCACCAGTGTGCCAAGCGTCTATGCCATTGGCGATGCGGTACGTGGCCAGATGCTGGCCCACAAGGCCTCGGAAGAAGGCATCATGGTGGCGGATATCATTGCCGGCCATAAGGCCGAAATGAATTACGACGCCATTCCTTGCGTTATCTACACCGCGCCGGAAGTCGCCTGGGTCGGCATGAACGAGCAGGAAGCCAAGACTGCGGGCATCGAAGTCAAGACCGGCTCTTTCTCCTTTGCCGCCAGCGGTCGTGCCATGGCAAACAATGCGACGGAAGGGGTGGCCAAAGTCATCGCCGATGCAGAAACCGATCGCATTCTGGGGGTGCATATCGTAGGCCAACACGCTGGCGAGCTGATCGCTCAGGGTGTTATCGCCATGGAGTTCGGTTCCAGCGCTGAGGATCTGGCGCTTACCTGTTACGCTCACCCCACCATATCCGAGGTTGTGCACGAAGCCGCCCTGGCGGTGGAAGGCCATGCCATTCATATGGCTAACCGCAAGAAGCGCAAGAAACAAAAAGCGTAAAACCAAAAAAGGGTCGTACTCTCTTGAGTTGACCCTTTGTCATTTATCGTCCGCGTTTGCGGGCGAAGGGGATGGCAGGGGCAAGCTTGTAAAGCGCTTACCCCTGGCTGTCATTCGAGCACATGCAACCAATGGCATGACACGATGAACCTTCACGAATATCAGAGCAAACAACTGTTTGCCGACTATGGCTTGCCCGTATCCAAAGGCTTTGCCGTAGACACTCCTAGCGAAGCGGCGGATGCTTGCAAGAAGATTGGTGGCGACATGTGGGTCGTCAAGGCCCAGGTCCACGCCGGTGGCAGAGGCAAGGCAGGTGGCGTCAAGCTGGTGAAGAGCGCCGATGAAGCCAAGGCTTTCGCCGAACAATGGTTGGGCAAGAATCTCGTTACCTTCCAGACTGATGAAAAAGGCCAGCCGGTCTCTAAGATCCTGGTCGAGACCTGCACCGATATTGCCAACGAGCTGTATTTGGGTGCCGTCGTTGATCGTGGTACCCGTCGCGTAGTCTTCATGGCGTCAACGGAAGGCGGTGTCGAAATCGAGAAGGTTGCCGAAGAAACCCCGGAAAAGATTCTAAGGGCAGAGATCGACCCGATGGTGGGCGCACAGCCCTATCAGGCCCGGGAACTGGCCTTTGCGTTGGGTCTGAAGGGTGACCAGATCAAGCAGTTCACCAAGATATTCCTGGGTCTGTCCAAGATGTTTCAGGACAAGGATCTTGCGCTGCTCGAGATCAACCCTCTGGTGATCAACGAGCAGGGCAACCTGCATTGTCTGGATGCCAAGATTGGCCTCGACGGCAATGCGCTCTATCGTCATCCGGATCTGCAGGCCATGCGCGATCCTTCCCAGGAAGACGAACGCGAAGCAGATGCCCAGAAGTGGGAGCTCAACTACGTTGCACTGGATGGCAACATCGGTTGCATGGTCAATGGTGCAGGTCTGGCCATGGGTACCATGGATATCATCAAGCTCAATGGCGGTCAGCCGGCGAACTTCCTTGATGTCGGCGGCGGCGCTACCAAGGAGCGCGTTGCCGAGGCCTTCAAGATCATCCTTTCGGATACGTCTGTAAAAGCGGTCCTGGTCAATATTTTTGGTGGTATCGTGCGCTGCGACATGATCGCTGAAGGCATCATCGGTGCGGTTGAGCAGGTAGGCGTCAATGTGCCGGTCGTGGTTCGTCTGGAAGGCAACAATGCCGAGTTGGGTGCCGACAAGCTGGCGTCCAGTGGTTTGAATATCATCGCGGCTACCAGCCTGTCTGACGCTGCACAGCAGGTGGTTAAAGCGGCGGAGGGCAAGTAATGAGTATCCTGATCGATAAAAACACCAAGGTCATATGCCAGGGGTTCACCGGTGGCCAAGGGACATTTCATTCTGAGCAGGCGATCGACTATGGCACTCAGATGGTCGGTGGCGTGACCCCGGGCAAGGGTGGCCAGGAACACCTGGGCTTGCCGGTGTTCAATACTGTCAGAGAAGCGGTCGAAAAGACCGGTGCCGAAGCGTCTGTCATCTATGTGCCGGCGCCATTCTGCAAGGATTCGATTCTTGAAGCAGCCAATGGCGGCATCAAGTTGATCGTATGCATCACCGAAGGCATCCCGACCCTTGATATGCTCGAAGTCAAGGTCAAGTGCGACGAATTGGGTGTGCGGTTGATCGGCCCCAACTGTCCTGGCGTCATCACCCCGGGCGAAACCAAGATTGGTATCATGCCAGGGCATATCCATAAGCCTGGCCGTGTAGGAATCGTTTCTCGTTCGGGTACTTTGACCTACGAAGCGGTCAAGCAGACTACCGATCATGGTTTTGGCCAGTCCACTTGCGTGGGTATCGGTGGCGATCCGATTCCAGGCTCCACTTTCATCGATATTCTCGAGCTATTCGAGAAGGATCCTAAGACCGAAGCGATCGTCATGATCGGTGAGATTGGCGGTACTGCCGAAGAAGAAGCGGCTGCCTATATCAAGAAGCATGTTTCCAAGCCGGTAGTGGCCTATATTGCAGGCGTTACCGCGCCTCCGGGCAAGCGTATGGGGCATGCGGGCGCGATCATTGCCGGCGGCAAAGGCACCGCAGACGAGAAGTTTGCTGCTCTCGAGGAAGCAGGTGTCAAGACCGTACGCTCTTTGGCGGAAATTGGCGACGCACTCAAGCAAGTTACTGGATGGTAAGCGACGCAGTCGTGAATCTACAGTAGCGCTGAAAAAGCGCAATAATGAAGAAGCCGAGCCCCTTGGGGCCCGGCTTCTTGCGTATTACCAACTCTCGTTTTGTCTAATGTCGTGTCAAGCGACGACGTCATCGTGGAAGTGAGAGCTCGTGCCGGCCAGCTCCACACTGGAACCGCCTTCTTCGGGATTCGAACCGTTACCACCTTTAAAGCACTAGAGTATCAAGGAATAAACTTTTAATAATCTAAAGAGTATCCAGGAATTGTCCGCCTATGCCTACGAGAAGCGCGTTGAGTTCGGCTCCATTGCCATCTTGAACACTGACGTTGCTCGGTAGCTCAGGGTCACCATTGTAAGTCTTGAATACAAGGCGCCATGACTCCCCAGGTTCCAGGATATTGCTATTATTGTCGGTGATCGAGTAACCCTGGCTTTCGTCAACGACTTGGCCATTCCAAAGAGTATCTAGATCACCGGACAGTTCGAAATGAATTTCAGGGTTGACGATCTCTTGATCGGAAGTATTCTCAACAATGATCTCGGTTATATGACCTGTGGACCATGCTTTGGTTACCTTGCCACTGACGACAATATCTGACTCGAGATCGACTTCTTCAGACGCCTTTGAACGGTTACCTAAAATATCTGAAACACTAGGTCGCCCAAGCTCTTCACCGTCACTGGTATTCCTTGAACTTGTGTCGAGTGCGGTACCATCACCAAAGACGACTTTCTCGACATTGTTCAGAGTGTCTCGACTTCCTTTCTCTTTGTGCGTGATGAACACCTTGCCCTTACTGAAGGAGATGCTGTAATCCTCGTAATCTTGGGTATATCGCACGATATCGTAACCGTTGCCTCCTTCGAGAGTATCGTCGCCATCAATCCAATGGTTGCCGGGGCCGCCCTGCAGAATATCATCGCCATCACCGCCGATCAGGGTGTCGTCTCCAAGACCTCCACCGAGAAAAACGCCGTCGTCTGAGCCCTCAATGAAATCGTCTCGGCGGCTACCACTGACATAATCGAAGGTTACCGTGTTGGCGTTCTCATCGGTAATGGCGCCGAAATGTTCGCCGCCGGCATTGATCCAATACGTTGGAGATAGACCATCAGCATTCTCAGCGCGGATGGATGACGAGACGCGAACGGTATTGCCATGATCGCGGCCACCATGAAAGTTTATATCGCGATCGGTCGAGTCCACCTGGACGTCATTACCTACGGAAGAGCGCCAGGAGGCGAAGAGCAGGCCATGGCGCATGCCGCTGTCCGTAAGGTGAGTAAAATCGCCGTCGTAGCTTTCATGCAGTTCATAGGCATAGCCGTTGCCGCCGCTGCCTTTGTTGAAAGAGCCTTTAGCTTCAATATTGTCGACATCACTATCCAAGGTCTTGGAGAAGTGGAAAGCAATAGAAGGCGTATCGACGATCTTGATGTCGGAAATTTTGCTATCCACGGTGCCTTCAAGAGAGAGCGCACCGTACCCCTTGTGCTTTGACATGGTGTTCTTGAATGCGTCTGGGTCTGGATTGTCGGGCTCGAAATCAATGGTAAAACCCTTGAGGGTCACGTTATCCACCGTTTCAAGTCGTTCGACTTTTGTATCGCCCCGATCAAAATCGAAATGTACGCCGCGATCGAGTGTCACACTTTTTCCATCGACGGATTCCACTTTGGCCATGCTGGTGCGTAACGCGGCATACGCCTCTTTCCGCCAGGATGTATCACCGATTTCATCGAAGAATTCCGCATCATTCTCTTGCCAGATGCGAACCGTATCGCCGACCTGTAGATCGGGTTTTTGATCCAGTTTTAAATGCCGGGAGCCTTTGTCCACGCTTGAGACGAGATGGCCCACATCCCAGTTTTCACGACCGTCCAGGCGCAGGCCAAAATCATGATTGCGGTCGAGCGCCTTGTCGCTGAAATTGAGCGTAGTCTTGCTCGAGCCGGCGCCAATCAAGGAGACATCGGAACGGGTAATATTGATAGAATCGTCGAAGTTGTAATTGCCCGATGAGAGCTTGATGGTGGCGCCTTTCGGTGCATCGTTGATGAGGTCTTCGAGTGCTTTCGCGCTAATTCCTGTACCAGCTTTAATGGTCTTGCTACCGCTCATGCAGTGTCTCCAGCGAACGAGTAAGGGCACAAAATAAAAGGTGGTTGTGCCAGGTTCATTTCCATGCACCAGTGCCCCCTATGGAGACACCGAGTGCAAGACACACCAATAGCGTGTGCCGAACCTGTCTTCTTTTACCCGTTCCTTGGCCCGTTCCCTGGAGTGAAGACAAAGTCGTCGCGCATGCTACCGAGCAGCACAAGTTAAACGCAATAGACTGATTTTGCTCACAACAAGGGTTGAGTTGGCTATTTTGCTAGATGCTTGAATAATGAATTTATTAATACTTTTTAGTTAACTGAAATTATTAGATTTAACTTTTTTTTAACGAAAAAAATAATTATTAAGAGTTTACGAATTTATAATTTTTTGATACAAAAATATTTATAAAGAATCATAAATTGACTTTGATGGGGCCTTGGCACGAATATTTCCTGGCTGGCCTGGCTAACGTTGGGGCAAAAAAAAGTGGCTACCGGGTTACCGATAGCCACCGTAAAAATGCAGGAGAGGGTTAGAGGGCAGGGCGGGCCACTAGGGAGCGGGTGTCCTCACGGGCTTCGGTGAGGATTACTTGAACATCGTCACCCAACTTGAAGTGCTCTTCACCCTCGATATGTATGCGGCCTTCCTTGTCGTCGATAGCCACCTTGTCGCGATCGCTATGCATCAAAGGTGCGGGAACGAAGGCAGTGGCGCCATTGGCGGCAAGACGTACGCGCATACCGCCGCGATTGATATTGATGACCTCCGCCTCGAATGGCTGCTGGGCTTTTGCTGCAGGAGTGAGATAGCGCACATAAAGCCAGTCTTTTACGTCCCGCTCCGCCATACGATTGAGCTTGCGTCGTTCGGTCAGTCGCTCGGTCAATAGCTCGCTTGCTTCTGCGGGTGCCCGCTCGTTCTTGAGCACGCGCTTGATCAGGCGGTGATTGACCATGTCACCGTATTTGCGGATTGGTGAGGTCCAGGTGGCATAGGCGGAAAGACCCAGACCGAAGTGTGGTCCAGGGCGGGCTGCCATGCTGGTAAACCCCTGGAAGCGACGCAGGCGCGCATCCAGCCAGGCATCGTTGCGTTCTTCCAGGGCCCGCTTGAGCTCACGATAGCGCGGCAGCTCGAGCAACGCTTCCCGGGCAACCTCAATCTGCTGAGCGGTAAGGAATTCCAGTGCCGCATCCGCTTTTTCCGGTTCGAAGGCGCGGTGTACGTTAAAGATGCCATGACCCACTTTATCGGCCAGCAAATCAGCACAGCAGGCATTGGCGGCGATCATCGACTCTTCGATCATGCGATTGGCGATGCGCCGCTCTTCGATACGCACATCGAGCACATTGCCGGCGGCATCGAGATCGAAGACATAATCCGGTCGATCCTTGAATACCAGCGCATGCTGAGTCCGCCACCCGGTACGAGCCTCGGTCATGGCCGCCAGCGCCTGAAGCTGATTGCCAATCGTTTTTTCCGGCGCCCAATCGCCCTGGTTTTCCAACCAATCCGAGACCTTGTCGTAGACCAGGCGTGCGTGGGAGCGCATGGTAGCGGCGAAGAAGCGATAGTCGCCCAGACTGCCGTCTGCGGAGACGTTCACTTCGCAGACCAGTACGGGGCGCTCCTGTCCCTCCTTGAGTGAACAGAGATCATCCGCCAGCACCTCTGGCAGCATGGTAACGTTCTGGCCCGGTAAATAGACGGTGAAGGCGCGAGTCTGGGCCTCCAGATCGACGGCATGCCCTTCGGCGACATAGGCGGTGGGATCGGCAATCGCAACGCTCAACCGCCAGCCACCGCTGGAACGCGACTCGATGTACAGCGCATCGTCCATGTCCCGGGTATTCTCGCCATCGATGGTGAAGAAGGGGGTATCGGTCAGATCCTTGCGCTCCAGGCCTTCATCGGCCAGCACCCAATCTTCATTGGATTGCGGAGAAGCCTGTTCCAGCGCGTGTCGAGCCAAGGTGACGCGCCAAGGCACTGCCGGATCATCATGCTTGGCAATCAGCTCATCGATCTGACTGAAGAAGGCGCGATCATCGGGCTTGAGTGGATGACGCACCAGACGGGCCACGACCCAGTCACCGTCTTCGATGCTGTCCTCATCCAGGCTACGCTTGATACGCGCCTTGAGTACATTGTTGATCGAAGGATGATCCGGAATTACCGCTAGTCGACCGTCCCGCTTCTGTACTCGGGCGATAAAACGATCCAGACCCGCTTCGATCAGTTTTTCAGGTTCTACGGACTTCTTGTCGCCTTCCTCCTTGAGGACCGCTTCGACGCGATCGCCATGCAGGACCTGCTTCATGGCGGGTGGCGGCACGAAATAGGATTCACCGTTATCGGTTTCTAGAAAGCCGAAACCACGATCGGTGCCTTTGATGACACCTTCCACGCGAGGAGTGGTTTCACGAATCTGTTGCTTGAGCTGCGCTAGCAGCGCGTTATTCTGCAGCATGAGGACGTCGTTACGATTGGCGAGAGTAGGGCGCCACTATACGGATTTGGGCGGTCCTCGCCAATCCTGCCTCTGTAACCACTATAGCCCTGCAGTCACTGCAAGGCGGCGACCAGGCAAACCCGAAGCGGATGAGTTTGGCAATTACCGTCAGGCAATTGCATCGGCGATCGTGCGCTCGCCGTCGAGCAGCGTGAATTCACGATTGATCAGCTGCCGATTCTGGATCAAATGCAGCAGAACATGGGCGACATTGGCGCGGGAAACCTGGTTGTCACCGGCCTCTTCCAGAGAGGTCGCAACGCGCTGACTTGCCTGATCGTCCGTCAACCGTCCGGGCTTGAGAATCACATGAGGAACCCGTGCGGTGCGCAGATGAGCATCCGCCGCATTCTTGGCGGCCATGTAGGGGCGCATCTTGTCCGGGGCTGCCAGCGGTTCTTCGGCACGTATCGCACTGACCATCACGAAGCGCGACAGACCCAGCTCGCTGGCAAGATCCACGGCGCGAGCCGCGCCATTGAGATCGATCATCAGGGTCTTGTCGGGTCCGGTGTGCGGTCCGGAGCCCGCGGCGAATACCACCTGATCACAGCCGTAAAAGGCATGGCGAAGACTGCCCTCGAGATCGGCGATGACGGTCTCGATGCTGCGTTCCTGGAACCAGCGCTGCTGGTTGCTGTTACGGATCATGGCTCTCACTGGCATGCCGGCAGCCTTGGCCAGCTCGCAAAATTGACGGCCAATCTGACCGTTGGCACCAATGACCAGTGTTTTCATTATGACCTCTCTATCGATGGGTAACGTTATCCATTCATGCGGGCCAATTCGATCGAATCAAGGGCTGGCAAGAATTCAAGGCGTTCATCTCTGCAGAAGATCACGCATACTCGCCAAGCGGGGTTTTCTTCCGATCACGACACTGGCTGATACTGGAGCGCTCCATGTCTTTCAAGCACTCGACGCTGGTTATCAGCAAGGGTCGTGACAATTGGGGTCGAAATGCCAGGCAATCAGAGAATGATTTGAAAGAACATGAAAGGCTATGCTTGATCAGACAGTGGAAAGCAAACGACAAGGAGCGTCATCGTGTCAGAATTGAAAGGCTCGAATATGAGCGACTACACGCGCCGGGTATGGATCGCGGTCGGCATCGTGACCTTGGTGGTGGGTCTCGTAACACTGCTATGGCTTAGTCTCAACACACTTTTGATGGTGTTTGCAGGATTGCTGCTGACCTTGCTGCTGTCGCTACCGACCAACTGGCTGCACGAGCATACTTTCCTGCCTCGAGGGCTGTCTCTGCTCGTAGTGCTGTTGGCCATCATCGGAGCAGCGGTGATCTTTAGCATGAATTTCGCCGCGAATCTGAGTCGAGAGTTTGAACGACTGATCGATCTGCTACCCAATTCCCTGAACGCCTTCAAGGACTGGTCGAGTCAGTTTCCTTTTGCCGAAGAGCTGGCCGAACAGGCTGAGCGGCTTCCCGATCCGGAGAACGTGCTGACTGGTTGGTCCTCCGGTTTGTCCTCGGTGTTCTCCAATACCCTGAGTATGCTGCTCAACGCCATAGCGGTAATACTGGTCGGACTGTTCGTAGCCATTGAGCCGGATTTCTATAGAAAAGGGGTGTTGGCGCTGGCGCCCCACGGCAAGCAGGAAAACCTCAAATCTTTCCTGCATCTGGTGGAAAAGAAGATGACCTGGTGGCTGTTTGGCCGACTCATCTCCATGGCCATTATCGGGCTGTTGTTTGGTGTCGGTTTATGGATTCTAAGCGTTCCCATGGCCTTGTCCCTAGGGATAGTGGCCGGCCTATTGTCCTTCATTCCCTACCTCGGACCCGTGCTTGCCATCATTCCTGCGCTTCTGGTGGGCTTTACCCAATCCCCGGACACCATGCTGTACGTGTTCATTCTCTATCTGATCATTCAGTTTCTGGAAAGCAACGTCGTTACCCCGCTGGTGCAACGTCAGGCTGTCAGCATCCCCCCGGCGCTACTGCTGATAGTCCAGCTGTGGCTAGGCTTTTATGCGGGCCTGTTGGGGCTGCTGCTATCGGAGCCCGTGATCGTACTGATCATGCTCTGCGTGCAGCGATTCTACATTCAGGGATTTCTCGGGAAGGAAGAAGACAACGCCCAGGGCTCGGAGGATTCGGGGAACGCGCAACTCGAGGAGAGAGGGTGATCCCCTCTCCTCAAGAAAGCATCCAGGACGTATCAAGAACGTATCAAGAAGCTATAAGTTATCTGTGTTTAGCGTACGGTGATCACGTTGCATTTTGCTGTGTGTGCAACACGGTGCGAGACGCTACCGATAATGAGTCCAGTAATGTTGCTCAGGCCGCGGCTGCCCATCACGATCGTGTCCGCATTGGTGTTCTTGGCCTCTTCGATGATGATTCGGGCAGGATCGCCTTGGCGCAACGAGCCTTGAACATCCGTCATGCCGCGTTCTTCGGCGGCTTTTTTGGCCGCGTCGAGCGACTTGCGCCCGGCGCGTTCGAGTTCCTCTCCAGAGGCTTCCATGGCTACCGCGCTCATGCCCCAGACCAGCATGGTTTCACGAGAGAGTCGCTCCGGGATGTGCAAGATGTGCAGGGAGGCATTATCCGCCTTCGCTAGTTTGCAGGCCACATCCAGCGCTTTCTTGGCACCTTCGGACCCGTCGACGGGAACCAGAATCTTCTTGAACATGCACACCTCCATTATCGTCAGAATGCGTAACGCGCGGATTCAGTTTAATGTCTCAGAGTGCCTACCAACATGATTCCAATCAAGAGCGAGTCAAGTGCGTGGCGGATTTTCGCCAGTAGGCGTCGGGGTTTCCAGGCGTCTGAGTCGATGCCAAAGTTCACTACGCAAGTCCGTCATGCGCGGCGCCTCGCCTTCATCGAAGGGCAAGGGCCGCGTCACTCTCAGTGCGCGCAGACCAAGCCTGGCTGATAGAAGCCCGACTCCAAGCCCCTGTCCGGCCCGCGTCGACAGCTTGCCGGCGACATTCATCGAAAGCAGATCCATGCTGGCATCCGCGGCCATTTCGCTGGCGCCGGCAAAGGCCATGTTGGACAGCACGTTGCGAAACAGACGCAAGCGACTGGCGTAGCCAAGCTCGAGTCCGTAAAGGGCGGCAATACGATCGAGCATCGCCAGGTTGCGCCAGGACACCAGCAGCATGTCGATCAATGTCAATGGACTGATGGCCACCAGCACCGCGGTTTCGCTGGCCATGCGGGAGATCAGTCGGCGCGCCTCTCGATCTCTGGGGGCGAGCAGATGATGCGCCAGTAATTGGCGCGTCTCCCGGGCATCGTGATGGGGTTCATGAGCCTTCAAGAAAGCTTGCCAGTGGGGGTCGTCCTTGTCGATGTGCATCTGCTCGCGCAGATGATTCGCCAGTTTGCGGCCGTCTCGCCCCGGGCTTCCCTCCAGGGTTTCCAGATCCCGTCTGAGCGCCGCGTGACGACGCAGCCGACGAAGCCGCCACAGCTCCCGCAAAAGCGCCATGCCCCCCAGCCCCAGAGCCAGAATGCCGAGCAGGCTCCAGGCGCCACTCAAGAGATCGCCACTCATCGACGACGTATAAAGCGTCTCGCCCAGTTCCACGGTGCCGAGGGTCACCGTGCCGGTCAACAGGGCCAGCAACCCCCAGCGACGCTTGCGCGGGCGTGCCAGGCTGCGGGCCAGCGCCGTATCGGTATCCTCGGGAACGTATTCGTCTTCCAGGGGCTTGGAACTCAGCTCGACGGCATAGTGCTCCGCAGGTCGCGGATCCCGCAGGGTTGCCGAGCCAGGCTCATCCAGGGTGAAGCGCTGTTGGGGACGGGGATCGTTCATGTCAGTTTGTCTCCGATGAGCCAGTCGAGGGCCGCATCCATGCGAATGTGGGGCAAGCCTTCACCGCGGGCGTCTCGGGCCAGCGGACGGAAGCCGTGGAAGGCAAATCCCTGGCGTGCCCAGAAATCATGCTGGGGCAGGTGAGCGGGTACCTCGCCGGGAAATATCAGCGTCTCTTCCCCTTCCAGGGTCACGCCACGCAGCGCTTGGATTCGCTTGCCCTGCTGCTCCACTTCGTGGGCCTTTGTCGCCCGGATCGAGGCCAGGGACAAGGCCTTGACCGGCACGTCGGCAAAACGCAGGTCCTTGATCGGCTCGGCGAGCAATGCCTCCAGCAAGGCAACAAGACTAGGGTGCTGATCCGGAGTGACATGGTCCGCCTTGGTCGCCGCAATCGCCAGGCGATCGATACGCGGCGAGAACATGCGGGTGAACAGGCTGCGCTGGCCGTAATCGAAGCTTTGCATCAGCGTGGCCAGCGCCCGAGACAGATCCTCGAAGCGTTCCGGCCCGGCATTGAGGGCGCCTAGCACATCCACCAGCACGATCTGGCGATCGAAGCGGCGAAAATGCTCCCGATAAAAGGGTTTGACCACATGCTGCTGGTAATAGGCAAAGCGCCGCGCCAGGGTGCGATAAACGCTTTGTTGGGGTAGCGCCTCGAGACGCCTTCTGTCGTCCCGGGTCAGGTCCAGCAGGGGGAAGAATTGCAATACCGGGGCGCCTTCGAGATCACCCGGCAAAAGAAAACGACCTGGCTGCAAATCGGCGAAACCGGCTTCCCTGGCCGAGCGCAAGGACTGCGCATAGTGTTCGGCAATGGCGGCAAGCTCCGCCTCATCCGCCTCCGCGGCCGGGTCGAGGGTTTCCATGGCGCCCAGCCATTCCTTGGCCATGGCGCGGCGCTCGGAAGTCAGGGTCACCTGTTGCCGCTGGCTCCAGCTTAAATAGTCATGCTCGAGTAGCGGCAGGTCGAGCAGCCATTCGCCGGGGTAATCGAACAGATCAAGCGTCAAGGTGGCGTTGCTGCTCCCTAAGGCGCCAAGTACGCCCCCGCGCTGAGGGCGATAGCGGATATGCAGGCGCAGCTCACTGATGCCCCGGGTCGGCTCAGGCCACTTAGGCGGTGTGTCGTCGAGGCTGGCCATGGCCTGATCATAAGGAAAGCGAGGCACGCCCAGATCCTTCTGGGCGATGCGCTGGGCACCCATCAGGCGTCCTTCCCGGGCCGCCGGCAGCAGGTCCAGGCGGGCTTCCAGTCCGGCATGGCGCAGCTGATAGACCAGCGAGGTGAGAAAAGCCGTCTTGCCGGCTCGGGATAGGCCGGTGACTGCCAGGCGTAGCTGACGGTCCCAGCCTCGTTCGATGAGATTGCTGAATTCGCGGGCCAGGGTCTGGCGCATGGCGCTAATATTCCGAATCGAAATTTAGTGTCTAATCTGGGGGCTATCGGCGCTATTGGCAAGTCGTTGCCAGAGCAGGGCAGCGATGGGTATCAGCGCCAGAGGCAATAGCACCGCATTGAGACCGGTCCAGCCGAGACTGGCTTCCAGGGGGCCGGCCAGCAGGGCAGTTATACCCACCGTCGTGAAGACCAGAAACTCGTTGGCCGCCTGAGCGCGGGCCTTTTCCGAGGCGCGATAGGTTTCGGTCAAAAGTCCCGTGGCAGGAAGAAAGGTAAAGTTCCAGCCAAGCCCGAGCAGTATCAAGGCCGCGTAGTAGCCGTGAAGGGTGGCGCTCAGCTGCGCCAGTGCACCGCAGCCCGCCAACAGCAGGCAACCCGCCACGATCATCGAGCGTGCTCCGAAGCGCCCTGTCAGATAGCCGGTGAAAAAGGACGGCACGAACATGGCCAGCACGTGCCATTGAATGGTGGTGGCCACGTGATCGAAATGAAAACCGGCCCGATGCATGGCCAGAGGCGTTGCGGTCATGGCCAGGTTCATCACCCCATAGCCGATCAGACCGGTCAGCGCCGCGACGATGAAGACCGGCTGACGCAGTATCTCGGGTAACGGCCGTGCGGGACCGTCGTCATGGGTCGTTTGCGGCGGGGCTAATCGAATGAAGACCAGCACGATCAATGCAATGACATAAAGCAGCCCCAGGCCTATAAAGCTGCCGAGAAAGGGGGGCTCGAACTGGCCTTGGCTGGAACGGGCGAGCCAAGGGCCAAGCACGGCTGCCAGCACACCACCCCCCATGACAAGACCGATGGCGCGATCCTTTCGCTCCGGCGTTGCGGCTTCCACCGCGGCAAAGCGATAAAGCATGCCGAATCCGATGCCGATGCCGATCAGCCAGGTGCCCAGCATGAAGAGGACGAACTGCTCGCCCACCAACGCCAGGCCGGCAACCAACACCCCGCCCAGGCCGATCAGATTGCCCAGCATGAAGCCGCGCTTGCGTCCCAACCGGCCCATGATTAGTGACGCGGGAATGGTGGCGAACATCAGGCCCAGCCATTGGGTCGCCACCGGCGCGGTGGCCCAGTTGGGCCCGGGAGCGAGCTCGGCGCCAATCAGGGGCGACACGGCGATCAACAAAATATTGCCGCTGACCAGCAGTGCCTGGCAGAGGGACAAGAGGATAACGGTCAACGGCATGGTGTAATTCCATCACTCAAGCGGCGAAGGCGACGTAGATCGCAATGACCAGAATCACCAGCAGGATGCCAGCCGGAATTGCGCCTTTCCAAGGGGTGAGGTCGACTTTGCCGCTATCTTCGTGAACCCAAGCAGCCGAGCGCGGGCGCAGCTTGCCCAAGATAAGCATCATGATCACCAGCGCCAGGAAGACCAGCGCCACGAAATGAAAATCGTGAACGACCTCCAGTAAACCGGTAAAGGGTGGCACGAAATAGACAAGACCAATGATCGTACAGCCCGCGATAAGGGCGATCTTGGCGGCGACCGCGGGCACCCGCTTGGTCGAGAGCCCGACAAGCACCACCGCAAGAATGGGGATGAAGTACATGGCATTCATCTTCTGCAGGTAGCCGAACAGGCTTTCCTGGCCAGCCAGCAGCGGGGCAATGGTCATGGCCGCAATAGCCATGATCCAACCAAAAATCTTGCCCACCCGCACCACCTGTTCTTCGCTGGCCTGCTTGTTGAGGACCTCCTTGTACAAGCCCAGGCTGAACAGCGTGGTGGTACTGTTGAGCGCCGAGTTGAAGGAGGAAAGGATGGCGCCGACCATCACCGCGGCGAAGAAACCCGTCAGATAAGGGGGCAGCACGTTGAACACCAGATGGCCATAGGCTTCGTCCGCGCGAATGCCTTCGTCCGCATAGAGTTGATAGGCGATGATGCCGGGCAGCACCAGGTATAGCGGCCCCAGCAATTTGAACAGACCTGTCAGCAATACGCCTTTCTGGCCTTCCGCAAGGGTCTTGGCCGCCAGGGTGCGCTGAATGATCTGCTGGTTGGTGGTCCAGTAGAACAGGTTGATCAACAGGACCCCGGTGAAAAGGGTGGCGAAGGGCACCTGCTGATCGTCACCGCCGATGGAGTTCAGCTTTTCGGGGTTGCTCTGTTTAAGCGTTTCCCAGCCCGCCAGGATTCCACCGTCATCGCTTACGGCCTGTAGGCCGAAATAGACGATCACGAAACCGCCGATCAGAAGACCCACGCCATTCAGGGTATCCGAAACGGCAACGGTGCGCAGGCCGCCGAACAAGGCGTAGATCGAGCCGATGATGCCGACGATCCATACCGTTGCCCATAGCAGCGTGGCACTCGATTCAATACCGGTCAGACCTTGTAGGTCGAGCATGCCTTCCAGGCCCACCGCCCCGGAATAAAGAATGATCGGCAGAAGGATCACTGCATAAGCGATCAGGAAAATGATGTTACAGATCAGCTGGGTCGTGCCGTCGAAGCGAATCCTCAACAGCTGCGGCACCGTGGCGATGCCGCTGCGAAGGAAGCGCGGCAGGAAGAACAATGCCAGGGCGACCAGGGCGATGACTGCCACCACTTCCCAGGCCATAACGCTCAAGCCATCTGTAAATGCCGCGCCGTTGAGTCCTACCATCTGTTCCGTGGAAAGATTGGTCATCAACAGCGAGCCGGCGATCAGCGGGAACGTCAGACTGCGCCCCGCCAGAAAGTAGCCGCTTGTGCTGTGGTGATCGTCTCGGCGAGTAATGAACCAGGTGATCAGAGCGACCAGTCCGGTAAAGAACAGAAACGACAGAAGGGTAAGGGTGTGCATTTTTTACGTCCTTGTGTGTTTTTGTTGATGCAGGGCATCAAGCCTACAGCATATCGAGGTTGCAACAGGCTCGCGAATGCGGCTTTTTAACTCACCCTGTCGGCAGTGCAGAGGCTGGTGTAGGTGGCGGTATCAGGCCAAACAACTGGGCGAACAGCGGGCTGGCAGCGATGAGAAATCCCAGCCCGGCTATGAAATAACCCAAAGTGCGACGCGAAGGGCGTCGTGCCAACGTCAAGCCGACGAGACAGACGACAATACCGATGACGTTCAATAGATAACCGGCCATTTCCATGAATTGGGCGAAAGACATCGTGACTCCAGAGTAGGGTGGTTGTGATGAAACGAAAGTTGGGTGCAGGGCGTGCTTCGACTAGTCTGTTGCTATTGTCCATAGCAAACTGATGGAGACCCAACCCCATGCCCGACACCCCTGCACAAGCGATACTGCACTTCTGGTTCGACGAGATAGATTCTCGTCAGTGGTTTGCCAAGGATGACGCCTTTGATCGTCAAATTTCCGAACGCTTTTCCTCGACCCTCGAGGCTGCCATCGCGGGCGAGCTATGGATGTGGCGCTGTTCTCCTCAAGGGCGCCTGGCGGAGATTCTGGTGCTCGATCAATTCTCGCGCAACATTCACCGCAATCAAGCAGCGGCGTTTGCCCAGGACCCCCAGGCACTGACCTTGGCCCAAGAGGCCGTCGCCGCTCGGGCCGATCGCCATCTCAAGATGGTACAGCGAGCGTTTCTCTACATGCCTTACATGCACAGTGAATCCTTGCGCATCCATGACGAAGCGTTGCGGCTTTTCGACCAGGCAGGCTTGGAAAAAAACCTCAAATATGAACGACGCCATCGAGAAATCATCGAGCGTTTTGGTCGCTACCCGCATCGCAACGAGATACTCGGACGTGAATCCAGCGCAGAAGAACAGGCGTTTCTGCAGCAACCCGGTTCGTCTTTCTAATTGATGTATGGTTGACCCCGTTTGTGGCAGGCTAGGCGGGTAGTTTTCATGGAAGACATTGAGGAGAAGTATGATGGGTTTGATTCTGTGGTTGATCATTGGCGGGTTGGCGGGCTGGATTGCCGGCAATATCATGCGCGGTGGCGGTTTCGGCATCCTGGGTAATATTGGTGTCGGTATCGTCGGCGCGGTACTGGGCGGTCTGGTATTTCGTTTGTTGGGTATCGCCTCCTACAGCGTCATCGGCTCGCTGGTAACCGCCATCGTGGGTGCGGTATTGCTGCTCTGGATCGTTTCCATGGTACGCAAGTCATAAAATGTGCGTGTAGCTCAGAAGTAAACGAAACGCCCTACCGTCGCAGCCGACGGTAGGGCGTTCTCTTTTACGCGCCTGCGCTCGTGTCATTCAAGCGCAACATGCTCTTCCACAATCAGGCGCTGGCGGTCTGCTTGCTGCCTACCAGCTCCTTCAAAGCCTGCTCGATGATATCAAAACCTTCTTCCAGCACCTTGTCCTCGATGGTGACGGGCATCAATAAGCGAATCGTGTTGCCGTACATGCCGCAGGAAAGCAGGATCAAGCCGTTCTCCCGGGCCTTCTTGCACAGAGCGGCAGTCAGTTCCGCATCCGGGGTATGATTGGCCTTGTCGGAGACGACATCGAACGCCGCCATGGCCCCGAGGTTGCGCACGTTGTCGATGCAGTCGAAATCCTCTCGCCATTGGTTGAAGCGCTTGGCCAGCTTGTCGCCAAGGGCCTGACTCTTCTCAAGGATCTTTTCTTGCTCGAATACTTCGAGTACTGCCAGCACCGCCGCACAGGAGACCGGGCTGCCGCTGTAGGTGCCGCCCAGGGAATTGCCGCCGGAGGCGTCCATGTGCTTGTCGGTGCCCACGACGGCAGAGATCGGCATGCCGTCGCCCATGCTCTTGGCCATGGTCATGATGTCCGGCTCCACGCCGCTGTGCTCGATGGCGAACATCTTGCCGGTGCGTCCGAAGCCGCTTTGCACTTCGTCGATGATCATCAGCATGCCGTGTTCATCGCAGATTTCGCGGATCGCCTTCAGGAAGCTCGTCGGCGCCGGATAGAAACCGCCTTCGCCGAGCACCGGCTCCAAAATGATCGCCGCGGTATCCTTCGGGTTGGCATCGGTTCTCAAGGCCATCTTGAGCCCGCGTAGCGCTTCGTCTTCACTGACACCGTGATAAGGCACCGGATAAGGAGCGCGGAAAACCGTGCCCGGCATGGGCCCAAAATCCGTCTGGTAGGGATTGACCTTGCCGTTCATCGCCATGGTCATGAAGGTACGGCCGTGATAGCCACCGTCGAAACAGATCACGTTGGTCTTGCCGGTGGCGGCACGGGCTATCTTGACGGCATTCTCCAGTGCTTCGGCGCCGGAGTTGGCCAGCATGACCTTGGCATGGCCGCGTACGGGGGTGATCTGGCTGAGCTTTTCCGCAACCTTGACGTAGCCTTCATAAGGCATGACGGTCTGGCAGGTATGCATGACCTTGTCGAGCTGCGCCTTGACCGCTTCGACTACCTTGGGGTGGCGATGGCCAATATTGAGAACACCGATACCGCCAGCGAAATCGATGAAGCGCTTGCCGTCCGCATCCCAGATTTCGGCATTTTCGGCACGCTCGGCGAAATGTGTGGCAGGGCTTGCGGCGCCACTGGCCACATAGCGCTGCTTGAGTTCGTTGAGTTCAGCATTGTTCATGGTAAAACCTCCCG
Source organism: uncultured Halomonas sp. (assembly GCF_947500835.1). Lineage (GTDB taxonomy): Bacteria > Pseudomonadota > Gammaproteobacteria > Pseudomonadales > Halomonadaceae > Modicisalibacter. The sequence goes on along the minus strand of NZ_CANMTQ010000004.1, from coordinate 188,157 downwards.
GATTAAATCAACGAGCGCAGTGAAGGTAGATGAACGATCATCATCTAAAACGCAGTGTGTATTATTTTTAACATCGCGCCAAGGGTTTCATGATGCCGTCCGCTGCACTTCTACTGTCAATGTACAACGCAACGAGTGCAAGGGCATCGGCGGCCGCATCACTTTCCGTTACACTATATCGTTTCTTCCTTTTCAGCGGCGCAAGTATCTGAGGTGTGATGATTTGGTAGACCCACTTGATGCATGGTGGTCGCAGCAGTTGGTGCTGTGTGGCTGGGCGTTTGAGCCCGATCCGGTTGCCGTAGAGCCATCCCAAGCCCTGGCGCGACTAACCGAATTCGGTATTACCGAACGCGGCGAACTCGGATGGCGGTTGCTCGAGGCCTTTCCTGCCGAGAAGCCGGATCCACAGCGTCAACTGGCGGTCATCGAATTGCTGGCGCTGGCAGTGGCTGCTGGCTGGTTGAGCGCCGAGCGTGCCAAGGCCTGGATACTGCGTCTGGCAAGGGACATTCAAGCCCGCCATGCCAGCCTGGATGAATGGCTGGCGGCATTGCGTGGCGCCCGTCTGGATCGCGGCTGGGCGCAGGGCGACGAAGCCTTTGTCAGGTACAGCGAAGTGCTGGCGACCCTGGAGCATGAAGGGCAGGGTGTTACCTGGCCATTGCTGAGCGATCATCTGGCCACACGCAATGACGAACCCTTGTGGCCAGATACTCAGGCTGCAAGGGTGTGGCTCCCCCGGGCGCTATTCGCGCCGCTCTTGATGGAGTCTTCTGATCAGTTGCAGGACTGGCCGGACGCCGCGGCCTGGCTCGAGCAGGTATGGCAGGTGGGTGGCCGTGAGGACTTGATCCGCACGCTGTTGTGGCTGGCGTCCCAGGGGCACCGCTATGGTTGGGATCTCGACGTGGCGAGGCTGGTGGAACAGGATGGGGCCGAGCGTCAAGCCTGGTTGGCGGGGCTCGTCGATCAACGCCGTTACGGTGAGACATTGCTGGCGTTCATCGATCAAGGTGAGCCGTTGGAATGGGCGGCCTGGGACTGGCTACGGGTGATCGATCTGGCCTATGCCGGTTGGGTTCTGGGGTGGCTTGAAAGCGGCGAAGCCGAGCATTTCGCACTGCATGGCATCGATCTACTGACCACGCGTTACAGCGACTGGACAGCGCTCATCCGGGCCTATCAGCGCGGGCGGGCCTTGTTCGAAGGCCAGCCATCCGTTGGCAAGCTGTTCGATGAAGAGACAGCGCTGTTGCTTCATTCACCAGTATCCCCCTGGCGCTTGCCGCTCGCAGAGTTGATCAACAACGCGCAGCGGGAGATATCGCGCAAAGCCATGCAGGATTGGCGGCGTGATGCCTGGCACTGGGTATTGGCATTGGCATCGATACGCGAACCCGAACTGCTTTACCGCCAAGGCATTCCTGGTGCGATACCCGGTGAGAAAGCCGAGGCGCGTCGTCAGGACGCCCAGCGTTATCTCACCGAGACCCTGGGCCTGTTCGCGGATGAAGGTGTACAAGGATTGGCGCGTTATTGGCTACCAGCCCAGTCTCATCATCTCAATCAGCTGGCCGCGGACGCAGCACACAACATGTTGCCGCCCAGCAAAACCGTATTTGGGCAGCCCTCCCTTGAAGCTCAGTATGTTCGCAATTCACTGGCGTCCTGCGCCAGGCATGCCGCCACCATCCACATGGCGGAGAAATACGCGTTTTATGTGCTGATGGCGGATGACAGCGGCGATTTCGAGCCTCGAGAAACCGCGGCGCTTGCCCAGGCCTTGCGTAGCGTGTTGTGTCATCTTTATGGAAATCCCAAGAAGCTGCTCGAGGCCTGGATCGCTTGGGAGACGGTATTGCCGGAAATGCCGGACGATACGTTGGTGCATGAAATACGTTGGCATCAAGACGATCCGGGAAGCTGCTTTCACTGGCTCGATTGGCAGTGCACGTTTTGGCAGGAGCCTGGACCCAGGCCTACGCTGCTTCAATTTACCGCCCTGGCCCTGACCGGGCCGCTCAACCCGGGAATATGGAACAAGCCTCAATGCGAGAGTGCATTGGAAAACGAGGCGGCGCGTCAATGGCTGGATAGCCATTATGGCTTGCATAACGCGAGTGAACTGCAGGAATTCCTGACGTTTCTGCTCGATGCCGGAGATCGTCAGGAGTACCAGATCAACTATGCGCCTTACACCTTGAATCGAGCCCGCTTGAAAGAGGAAATAGCCATTCTTGAATCCGGGGAGTGCTCCCAAGAAGAGCGTCATCATCTTTTGCGGCTGCAACGAGTACGCGATAACGACACCCGCTGTAACGACACCGATATGACGGCCTGGGATCTGGCCCAGGCCGTTGACTTGGCGGTCACCGGGCGCATGGTCGGCTGGCTGAATGCGACGGCCCTGGAGCAGGTGCTCGACAAGGCTGTCGCCATGGCTCAGCAGCATTACGCAAGTTGGCAGACCTATGCGGAAGGGCTCTATGCGGGGTTTGCCTTCTTCATGGGCGAAACCGAGGAGCGTGAAACCTTTCTGCGGGATTTTCGCGAGGGGCTGGTTGCCTGGCTGTGTGGAGCGCCGCCCTTGGCTGGCCCCTGGGCAAGTCTGGATTTTCCCGGTTCCAGACCGCGCCATTGGGCGCTTACCCACATCGACACGCTCACCGGCGATAGCCGCACGTTACATTGAATCCAATGATCGAAGCCTATAGCCGGGACTGGTGGCGTGCGACCCTGGCCTTGTGCCTGGGCTCTTTTATCGTCTTCGTCAATCTTTATGCCGTTCAACCGCTGCTGCCGGAGCTGCGTCTCGAGTTCGGCGTGTCGACCCTCGAAGCCTCCCTGGTAATGTCAGCGGCATTGGTGACGCTTGCCTGTTCGTTGCTCATATTCGGTCCGCTGTCCGATGCCATCGGGCGCGATCGCATCATGCGCTTGACCTTGCTGGCGGCGGCGCTATGTTCGCTATCCTTGATGTTCGTCGATGATTTCACGCTGCTGCTCATCGTCCGAGCGCTTCAAGGCCTGGTGCTGGGAGGGCTGCCGGCGGTGGCGATTGCCTGGATGGGGGACGAATTCGATCATCGTGCCTTGATGCTGGCGGTGGGGCTTTATATCAGCGCCAATACCCTCGGGGGGATCGGTGGGCGTGTCCTGGGAGGCTTTGCCGGCGAGTACGGGGGGTGGCACGCGAGCTTCATGGCGGTGGGGCTGCTTAGCGTGGCCTGTGTCGCTATCTTCTGGTGGCTATTGCCGGCGGCCCGCTGTTTCACGCCGCGCCGGTTTCGCTTTAAGGTTGCCCTCGAGGCCCTGGTCGATCATCTACGTAACCCGCTGCTGCTGTCTGCCTATCTGATTGGCGGACTGAATTTTTTCATTTTCATCAATCAATACAGCTATATCACCTTTCGCCTGCATGAGGCGCCTTACTCCCTGTCGATGCAGTGGCTGGGCATGATCTTCGTGACCTATCTGGGAGGAACGCTTGGGTCGGCGCTATCCGGCAGGCTGTCCCAGCGCTTACCTCAGCCGATGTGCATGATGCTGGGTATCCTGATCCTGATGGGCGGCACCTTGGTGACACTGAGCGCATCTTTGCCGATCATTCTACTGGGGCTTGTGATCAACGCCTTTGGCTTCTTTGTATGCCACTCCATGGCGTCGAGCTGGGTAGGGCGACAGGCGACCCATTCCCGGGGTAGTGCCACGGCACTCTATCTCGTGTTCTATTATCTGGGCGCCAGTCTCGGTGGTTTCTATCTCGAGCCGTTCTGGGGCATGGCGGGCTGGCAAGGGGTAGCGCTGGCTTCCTGGCTGGTGCTGCTGGGAACATTGAGCCTGACCATCTGGCTATGGCGCCGCACTGCGCCATAGCCAAGATCCATTGCATGAACCGCATCGAAGCCGCTACTTGCTGCCGGGCAGGCCTGCCTGGTCGCCCCAGACTTCCTTCAGTCGATCGGTGCGGCCACAGCCCGCCTTGTAGAAACGATAACGTATGGGGTTTTTCTTGTAGTAATCCTGATGATACCCCTCCGCTTCCCAGAATTGATTGGCGGGAATGATCTGGGTAGCGATTGGCTGACCGAAACGCGCTTCCAGTTCTTTCTTGGTTTTCTCGGCCAGGTTTTTTTGCTCATCGTTTTGATAGAAAATGGCGCTGCGATACTGCGGGCCACTGTCACAGAACTGGCGATTCTCGGCGAAGGGGTCGATGTTGTGCCAGAAGGCCTGCAGCAGGGTGGCATAGTCCACGGCCTGTGGGTCATATTCGACCTCGACCGCTTCGACGTGTTGGGTCTCGCCCCGGGAAACCTGTTGATAGCTGGGGTTTGACTTTTCGCCACCGATATAGCCCGACGTGGTAGCCTTGACCCCCTCGATTTCGTCGTAGGCCTCTTCCATGCACCAGAAACAGCCGCCGGCAAATACCGCCGTGGCATCCTCGGCCTGGGCACTGTCAGACTGAGCGAGGGCGGGGAGGGACGCCGCCAGCGTCAACGTAAAGGGAAGCAGTAACTTGCGCACATTTTTCTCCGTGGATTTGTATTGTAGCGTGGCTGATTGGAGACGTTTTGCCTGATCTAGTTCCTTGATGCATCGTTTCTTTGGGCTGACGATGACGCGTAAGGTTTAATCGCTGTCAGCGACTGCATTAAAGCCCAACGTAATAAATGCACGTTCGATCAATGTCTTCGGGACAATACTTTTTCAATCACCGCCATCTCAATTAACGTCCAAAGGAGACTGTAAATTGAACCGCAAGCGTCTAATCATTCTCGCCGTGATCTTCCTGGCAATCGTTCTCTTCTTTGTCAGTGGCGCCAATGAGGCGCTGACCCTGGACAACATCAAGAATCAGCAGGCACGTTTTCAAAGCTGGTTCACAACGGACCCCTGGCTGGTAGCCGGTGGCTTCTTTGCCATCTATGTGGCCATGGCGGCGCTGTCGCTACCCGGGGCGGCCTTGCTGACATTGCTTGCCGGGGCGCTGTTTGGCCTCGGCTGGGGGCTTCTGATCGTCTCTTTCGCCAGTGCCATCGGCGCGACCCTGGCTTTCCTGATTGCGCGACTCCTGGCTCAGAAGCCGTTGGAACGCCGTTTTTCCCGCCAGCTTGCCAGCATCAACCGTGGCATCGAGCGGGAAGGCGCCTTTTATCTGTTCACCCTGCGTCTGGTACCGATCTTTCCGTTCTTCATCATCAACCTGGTGATGGGCCTGACCCGCATGCGCACTCTGACATTCTACTGGGTCAGTCAGGTAGGCATGCTGCCAGGTACTCTGGTCTACGTAAACGCAGGCCGGGAACTGGGGGAGCTCGAAAGCCTCGGCGGCATTCTCTCACCGGGGCTGATCGCCTCCTTCGTGCTGATCGGCATCTTTCCCTTGCTGGCGCGCTGGATCGTGGATCTCGTCAAGCGCCGCCGCATGGCGCGGCGCTATGGCAAGCCCAAAGGGTTCGATTACGACATCGTGGTGATCGGCGCAGGTTCCGCAGGGTTGGTGGCAAGCTATATCGCCGCCGCAGTCAAGTCTCGAGTGGCCCTGATCGAGCGGGATCGCATGGGAGGAGATTGTCTTAATACCGGCTGTGTGCCCTCCAAGGCGCTGATTCGCGCCTCGCGCATTGCTCAGACGGTACGTGACGGCGAGCGCTTTGGTATTCACACGGAGGAGCCGCGGGTCGATTTCAAGCAGGTCATGACCCATGTGCATCGGGCGATAGACGATATTGCCCCCCATGACAGTCCGGAGCGTTATGAGTCCCTGGGCGTCGAGGTGATCAAAGGGCAGGCCCATCTTCAAACCCCCTGGGAAGTGCGGGTCGATGAACGGGTGCTGACCACTCGGCATGTGATCATTGCCAGCGGCGCGCGGCCCAAGGTGCCTGAACTGCCGGGGCTCGATTCGATCGAGGTGCTGACCTCGGAAAATCTCTGGCAGCTCGATACGCTCCCCGGACGGCTGGCGGTCTTGGGGGGCGGGCCCATTGGCTGCGAGCTGGGTCAGGCCTTTGCCCGGCTCGGTAGTCGGGTCACGATACTGCAGAAGGCTGACCAGCTGCTGCCCCGGGAAGACGTGGATGTCGCCGAGGTGCTGTTGCAGCAGATGCGCAGTGAAGGTATTCAGGTGCATCTTGGCACCGCGGTGACAGCCATAGAGCCGGGGCCGAGTCACGGCGATGACGGCAAGGTGCTGGTCATGGAGTGCAATGGAGAAACCCAGCGGCTGGTCTTCGATCGTCTGCTGGTAGCTGTCGGTCGGGAAGCCAATGTCACGGGGCTGGGGCTGGAAGGCTTGGGTATCGGTACCAACGCCCGAGGCACGCTGGATGTGGACGAGACCCTGCGCAGCCTGCATCCCAATATCTGGGCCTGTGGCGATGTGGCCGGCCCTTATCAGTTGACGCATGCCAGCGCCCATCAGGCCTGGCACGCCACGGTCAACGCGCTGTTCGGCGAACTCAAGCGCTTTCGCGTCAACTACCGCAACATGCCAGCGGTGACCTTCACCCAGCCGGAGGTGGCCCGGGTAGGGCTCAATGAGCGCGACGCCGCGGCTCAGGACATCGCCTTCGAGATCACCCGCTACGAGTTTTCTGAACTCGATCGCGCCATCGCCGAAGGCGAAACCACGGGTTTCATCAAGGTGCTCACGGTGCCGGGCAAGGATCGCATCCTGGGGGCAAGCATCGTCGGCGATCACGCCGGGGAGCTACTGGCGGAATTTACCCTGGCCATGACCCAGGGCATTGGCCTCAACAAGCTGCTGGGGACGATCCACCCTTACCCGACCTTCTCGGAAGCCGCCAAGGCAAGCGCTGGCCTTTGGAAGAACGCTCACAAGCCGGAGCGGGTGCTGGGTTGGCTCGAGCGTTATTTTGCCTGGCGTCGGCACGGGCGCAGCAATGGCCACAAATAGCCAACAGTCCTGAATAAAACGGCGTTAAAAGCGATAAAAAAGACAAGTGGGGTAAGGCATGCTCGATCGCTGGTCGATGCCTCGGGTGCAGCCGCCGTTGACCCGGCTCGCGGTAGTGCTGGCTGGATGGCGCATTACACCTAATCAGGTGACCCTGGCAGGCTTTATCATGGGCATGCTGGCGCTACCGCTGCTGGCCATGCAAGCCTACGGCGCCGCGCTGGGGGTCATTCTACTCAATCGCCTGATGGACGGGGTGGATGGGGCTCTGGCGCGGCATACTCAGACCAGCAGCGATGCCGGTGGCTTTCTGGATATCGCCCTGGATTTCGTGTTCTATGCGGCGGTAGTGCTGGGCTTCGCCCTGGCCAATCCCGATGCCAACGCCTTGGCGGCAACGCTTTTACTGTTTGCGTTCATGGGCACCGGCAGCTCGTTTCTGGCTTTTGCGATCATGGCGGCCAAGCATGATATCGAGCGTCCGCATTTCACTCACAAAGCGTTTTTCTATCTCGATGGGCTAACCGAGGGCACCGAAACGATTCTGGCCTTTATCGCCTTTTGCATTTGGCCCCAGCATTTTGCGCTATTGGCGATTGTCTTCGCTGTCGCCTGCCTTATCACCACGGTGACCCGGCTCTGGGGTGGCTATCGTACGCTCAAGCATCTTGAATCGAAAAGGACGGCATCATGAGAACGCTGCTACTGGCGGGACGATACGGGGCGGCAGGATTGATGTTGATGATGGTATCCGTTGCAGTCGCCCAGTCGTTCGAGTTCAGCGCTTCAGATATTGCCGCCTGGCCGACACGCTCCTTCAAGGGTGAAACCCGTTATTCTCTGGTCACGCAGGCAGGGCAGCAGGTGCTTCAGGCCGAAGCCAACGGTCAGGCTTCCGCCAAGTATCTGGAGCGTGAGATTGATTTGATCGAGACGCCGTATCTACATTGGTGCTGGAAGGTCGGAGATATCTACCAAGGGCTTGACGAGACCACCAAGGCAGGGGATGACTATCCGGCGCGAGTGTATGTGGCGTACAAGACAGGGATATTGCCTTGGCAGGTACAGGCGGTGAACTACGTCTGGTCGAACAATCAGCCGGTCGGTACGCAATGGGTAAATGCCTTCACCGAGCGGGCTCAGCTGTTGGCCCTGCAAAGCGGTCGGCGGCATATCGGGCAATGGGTTGCCGAGGTACGCAATGTGGGTGAAGACTTCAGCCAGCTGTTCGGCAATAGGCCGAACGAGATCAATGGAGTGGCGTTGATGAGCGACGGCGACAATGCAGGGGGCGATGCCACTGCGTGGTTCAGTAAATTAGGCTTTTCTTCATCATCCCAGGCGCCGTCTTGCCCTGGTCAGTCGCAATAGCGACTGGCCAACAGCGCTAGAGGCAAAAAGAGGTGGCCGTAGCCACCTCTTTTTCAATGCGATTTCAATGCAATCCGAACGCGTGATCAGTGCTCGTGGCCGCCTTCGCCATGCACGTGACCATGCTCGACTTCTTCCTGAGTCGCGTCGCGCACTTCAGAAATTTCAACGTCGAAATTCAGCTTCTGACCTGCCAGAGGATGATTGCCGTCAACGGTGACAGTATCGCCTTCTACCTTGGTCACGGTGACCATCAACGGGCCACCTTGGGTCTGTGCCTGGAACTGCATGCCTGGCTCGATGGATTCTACTCCCTGAAAAGAATCCCGCGGCACCTCTTGAACCAGTGCGGGCTGATTCTCACCGTATCCTTCTTCAGGAGTAACCGTTACTTGCAGTTTGTCGCCATCCTGACGTCCTTCCAGTTCCTTTTCCAGACCCGGAATAATGTTGCCGGAACCGTGAAGATAAGTAAGGGGTTCACGACCTTCCGAACTGTCCAGTACCTCACCGGAATCGTTGGTCAGCGTGTAATGAAATGCGACAACTGAGTTTTGCGCAATCTGCATGTTAAGGTGAACCTTTCGACAAGATATGTACTTTCAATGGTAACGTGCCATTTCCAACCTGTCAGGGGGTGCAAAGAATTTTCATGCGCGGCGGTTTCTAAATGACGATGATTCAAGAATGGTTCTGCCAATCGATGAGATGCAATGCATCTGTCGCTATTGCGCGAGCAAGAAGGCCTAGAGTACCCTGCGGTCACATTTTACGTGCCCTCAACTCTCTCTTTTCAGGAGTATTGCCATGACCGAGACCTTGATTTGGCTGATCGCTTTCGCTCTCATTTTAACGCTGATCATCAAAGGATGGGACGGGGGCTTGGGAAAGTTCTTCGAACGTAATATGCCAGCCACATTCAAAAGCAGCCGAGATGATCGCTGGATCTGGGGGATTGCACTGGCTGTACTGGGCGCTACCTTCATCGTGAAGCCGATTTCAATGCTAATGACGCTGCTACTGCTGGCGCTCATCATCTGGGTCGTGACCAAGCTGGTGCGCTGGGGCATTGCCAAGGCCCATTGACAGCTCGGCTCGTAAGCCGCTGTTTGGAATATTTGTTTGATCATCAGATATTTACAACGAAAAGCCTCGCCCAATCTGGGCGAGGCTTTTTACTATTCAACGGATCTTGGTGTAACAGATCATGCCTCAATAAGGCGCTACGCTCATATTGGAACCGCTACCGATCAAGCGCACTCGTTGGCCTATTTGCCAGTCACGATCGGCTTTTTGCACCACGATCACCGAACCACCGCTATCCCGGCGTACTTCCATTTCCACGGCATTAACGCGGCCCGCAGTATCTTCGACTTTCTTGCCGGCAATACTACCACCAATGGCGCCCGCGGCGGTGGCGATGGTACGGCCAGATCCACCACCAATCTGATTACCCAGCAAGCCGCCCATCACTGCGCCGCCCAGTCCTCCGAGCACGCCCTGGTTTGGCCCGTCTGCCTGAATATTGACCGGACGCAATGCCTCGATGGTGCCGTAAGTTACCGACTGGCCAGTCTTGGCCTGGCTACCTCGATAGGTATCTCCAGAATAGAGGTCGCTATTGGCGCAGCCTCCCAGGGTCAACAGTCCCAATGCGATTACAGGGAGATAACGAGTCAGCTTCATAGTTTGATCTCCAAAGCAGATTTATTTAAAAACAGTGTTTTGTTAAAAGTTTAACGCGAACAGGTTGGAATGGCTACTTATTAATAGACTACGTCTTTAAGGTTTGGTGCGAGGTGGGGTTGTTATTGGGAAATGATTGTCAGGCTAAGCGCTAAAAAAGAACAGTAAAACGAATGATAAAAGGGGAGGCGAAAGCCTCCCCTTGCACTAGGCAGTGTTCAAGTCTGGAGCGTGTTTAACCAAACTGGCCCATGGTGTTGTCCTTGCCCCCCGCCTTGAGCGCGCCCTCACCGGAGAAGAACTCCTTGTGGTCGTCGCCCAGGTTGGAGCCGGCCATGTCCTGGTGCTTGACCGTGGCGATACCCTCGCGGATTTCCTTGCGCTGCACACCGGCTACGTAGGCCAGCATGCCTTCGTCACCGAAGTAGCCCTTGGACAGGTTGTCCGTGGACAGGGCGGCGGTATGGTAGGTCGGCAGGGTGATCAGATGATGGAAGATACCCGCTTCGCGAGCGGCATCGCGCTGGAAGTTCCGTGTCCAGCGATCCGCTTCCTTGCCCAACTCGGTATCGTCGTATTCGACGCTCATTAGACTGGCGCGGTCATAGCTTGAAACATCCTTGCCTTCCTGTTCCCAGGCATCGAACACCTGTTGGCGGAAGTTCAGCGTCCAGTTGAAGGACGGGCTGTTGTTGTAGACCAGCTTGGCATTGGGTACCGCTTCACGAATGCGGTTGACCATGCCGGCAATCTGACCGACGTGAGGCTTCTCGGTCTCGATCCACAATAGATCCGCGCCATGTTGCAGGCTGGTGATGCAGTCCAGCACAACCCGGTCTTCACCGCTGCCTTTCTTGAACTGGTACAGACCGCTGGCCAGACGCTTGGGCCTGATCAGCTTGCCATCCTGCTTGAGTACCACGTCGCCGTTATTGATATCGGAGGCCGAGGCGATCTCGTCGCCATCCAGGAAGCTGTTGTACTGATCGCCCAGATCGCCAGGTTCGTTGGTCACGGCAATCTGCTGCGTCAGACCGGCACCCAGAGAGTCGGTACGCGCCACGATAACACCGTCATCGACGCCCAGTTCCAGGAAGGCGTAGCGCACGGCGTTGATCTTGGCCAGGAATTCCGCATGGGGCACGGTGACCTTGCCATCCTGATGGCCACACTGCTTGACGTCGGAAACCTGGTTTTCAAGCTGAATGGCGCAGGCGCCGGCCTCGATCATCTTCTTGGCCAGCAGGTAAGTGGCTTCTTCGTTGCCGAAGCCTGCATCGATATCCGCGATGATCGGCACCACATGAGTCTCGAAGCCGTCAATCTTGCGCTCGATCTCCTTGGCCTTGGCATCGTCACCGGCTTGCTGAGCCTCTTCCAGGCTGCGGAACAGGTGATTGAGTTCCCAGGCATCGGCTTGCTTCAAGAAGGTGTAGAGCTCTTCGATCAGCGCCGGTACGGCAGTTTTTTCGTGCATCGACTGGTCCGGCAGGGGGCCGAATTCCGAACGCAGAGCGGCGACCATCCAGCCGGAGAGGTACAGGTAACGACGCTTGGTGGTGCCAAAATGCTTCTTGATGGAAATCAGCTTCTGCTGGCCGATGAAGCCATGCCAGCAGCCCAGGGATTGAGTGTACTGGGCGCTGTCCGCGTCGTAGGCTGCCATGTCGTCACGCATGATCTGCGCAGTGTACTTGGCAATGTCCAGCCCGGTCTTGAACCGGTTCTGCAGGCGCATGCGGGCTGCATGCTGCGGGTTGATGCCATCCCATTTGCCAGCCTGGGCCTCTCGCAGTTGGGCAATAGCCTTGATCTCGTTTTGAAATGCTGACATGGAACCATCCTTCATCAGTTGGAAAAAAGTACTTGAGCGATTCGAGGCATTTTGACGCATCGATCCGAAAACGTTGCGACAATCGACCAGTACAGGATGACGCTTGTTTTCATGCTGCACCAGCGAAGTCGAAGTTTTTTTGACCGCCATCGATCAACGATCGGTGGCAGCGAAAGCGCAAAAAACAAGTGGATATCAGAGCGGCCGATGAAACTGTAGATAATAACTACGAATCTGGCGCGCTAACGTTCCTATCTTGTCCTGGTTAGCACTATCACCCATGGGAGTAGGCATTAACAACTATTACTTAGGGGTAGATGAGGTTGTAGTTTGACTACAGGGTGAGAAGTTAGGTACTGCTCCTGTAGTTAAATTTCGAAGGGAAAGGGTGAATGACGCTATGGATTGTCGCATTGGTCGTTCAAGGTCAGTCGCATGCTGCGATGCGGTATGCCAGCGTCGAGAAATTCGGCGCCGAAGGCTTCAAAGCCGAGTTTGCGATAAAAACTCAAGGCGTGTAGTTGAGCATCCAGCAGAACCTCTCGATCACCGCGTTGTGACGCTGACGCAATGATCCTGCGCATCAGCTGCTCACCAATACCTTGGCCGCGTGCCTCCTTGATCACGGCGACGCGGCCGATATGGCCATCCGAAAGCAGTCGCGCCGTGGCAATCGCATGATCGTTGCGGCAGACCAGAAAATGCAAGCACTGGGGGTCGCGGCCGTCCCATTCTTCATCCACAGGCACTGCCTGCTCCTCGATGAAGACAAGGCGGCGGATATCGCTAGCGGCTGACTTCAACTGCTGCCAGCTGCCCTGATGAATCACAATCTGAGGCATGACGCTCACTGTATTGCTTACCTTCTATTCGCTATCGTCTTGCTCGAACTCATAAGGCCAGCTCAAGCTGCCGCGATCAAGCAATTGTCTCAGCAGTTCGGTGCTGCCGATATGGGCCAAGGCATCAACATCGATGGGATAACTGCTTGCCAGAAGCTTTGCCAGTTCGATATCACAATCATGGCCATCGCCGTCAACGAACAGCGTGGCGCTTGAATCGCCATGGTCTCTATAGGCGAAACGCGATCCAAGACTGCGTTCCAGTACGACGCCTTCCTGTAATTCGGCTACAAGCGCGTCTACGTCCGTGGGTGATTCGCTGGGCACAAGCTGATCAACGTACTTGGGTTGGGTCATGGCGCGACCAAACCACGCCCTCATCTGGGCTGGGTCATCGAGAGTGTCGAGAAGAAGGGTTCGCAGGCGTGCGATGGCGGCATCGTCGATTTCACCAGTATGGGGCGAAGGTTCCAGGTCTGGATCGGTATACCGGCGTGAGTCCGGCAGCTGCTCGCCCAGGTAGTCGGCGAAGGAGGTAATGGCCTCATCCGCGGATAGAGCGCGAAAGCCCACGGAAAAGGTCATGCAGTCCTCGGAGCGGCTGACGCCGTGATGAGCGATCCCCGGTGGCAGATAGAGCATGTCGCCGGGTTCAAGCAGCCAGTCCTGATCGGTATGAACCTCGAAGTGCTCGAGAATGCGCAGATCGATACCTAAGATAATCGGAGCGTCGTCGCTGACCTTGCTCCCAAGCTGCCAGTGTCTTGCGCCGCTGGCCTGGAGCAGAAAGACATCATATTGATCGACGTGTGGTCCAACGCTACCCCCGGGGGGTGCGTAGCTCACCATGATGTCGTCCAGGCGCCAGCGGGGCAGAAAATGAAAATGCTCGAGCAGGGCGTTGACTTCCGGCACATAGTGATCGACGGCCTGAACCAGCAGCGTCCAGTCGTTTTCCGGCAGGCGCGCGAAGGTTGTCTCATCGAAGGGGCCGTGGCTGACCTGCCAGGGTTTGTCCTGACCATGTTCATCCCGGCCATGCTCTTCCACGAGCCGAGCCTCGATGCCGTCCTCGCAGGCCAAGCCCGCCAGTTCGTTCGGGGAAAGCGGCGAAACGAAATACGGAAAGGCGCCGCGGATCAATAGCGGTTTCTTTTGCCAGTACTCTGCCAGGAACTCGGCAGCGCTGAGACCGCCAAGCAGCGTCCGGGGTGCGTGGGCATCGAAAGTCATAGCGCGCGGGCCTGTTCCACGGCGTTGCCGATATAGGTGCCAGGTGTCAGGGCCTTGAGTTCGGTCTTGACGTCATCCGGCAGCTCCAAGCCATCGATGAAGGCGGCAAAGCCGACCTGGTCGATGCGCTTGCCTCTCGTCAGCGCCTTGAGCTTTTCGTAGGGCTGTTCGATGCCGTAGCGGCGCATCACCGTCTGAATCGGCTCCGCGAGCACTTCCCAGCTATTGTCGAGATCGTCGTTCAGGCGTGTCGGATTGGCTTCGAGCTTGCCGATGCCCTTTAGGGTGGCCTGATAGGCAATGAGGCCATAGGCGAGCCCCACCCCCAGGTTACGCAGGACCGTGGAGTCGGTGAGATCCCGCTGCCAGCGTGATATCGGCAGCTTCTGGGCCAGATGGCCAAGCAGGGCGTTGGCCAGGCCCAGATTGCCCTCGGCGTTCTCGAAGTCGATGGGATTGACCTTGTGGGGCATGGTCGAAGAGCCGATTTCGCCTTCCACGGTCTTCTGCTTGAAATATCCCAGGGAGATATAGCCCCAGACGTCCCGCTCAAAATCGATCAAAATGGTATGGAAACGGCACACCGCATCGAACAGCTCGGCGATGTAATCGTGGGGTTCGATCTGGGTGGTGTAGGGATTGAAGGTCAGTCCCAGGTTTTCGACGAACTGCCTTGCATTTTCTTGCCAGTCGATTTCCGGATAGGTCGCCAGATGGGCGTTGTAGTTGCCCACCGCACCGTTGATCTTACCCATGATTTCCACGGCCTGGATCTGCTTGAGTTGGCGGCGCAAACGATAGGCGACGTTGGCCATCTCCTTGCCCAGGGTCGTGGGGCTGGCGGTCTGGCCGTGAGTGCGGGAGAGCATGGGCTGTTCGGCATGCTCACGAGCCAGGCGTTCGATGGCGGTAGCTACCTCCTGCATCACCGGTAGCAGGTCACCAAGCCCGTCCTTGAGCATCAGGGCGTAGGAAAGGTTATTGATGTCCTCGCTGGTGCAGGCGAAATGGATGAACTCGGACATCGCCTGCAGTTCGGCGTGAGCGGCGATCTTTTCCTTAAGGAAATACTCCACCGCCTTGACGTCGTGGTTGGTGGTGCGCTCGATATCCTTGATGCACTGGGCGTCGTCTACCGAAAACTCGGCAATTAGTCGATCGAGAAAGGCCTTGGCATCGCTTGAAAGGGCGGGGACTTCCTGAATGCCAGCATGGGCTGCCAGGCACTCGAGCCAGCGCACTTCCACGGTGACTCGGGCGCGAATCAGGCCGAATTCGCTGAAGTGCTCGCGCAGGGTATCGGTCTTGTTGCCATAGCGACCATCGACGGGGGAAAGGGCGGTAAGCGAAGAGAGCTGCATGGAATTGTTCCGGTAGGTCGGACGCCGCCGACAGGTTAGCGTCTTGGGATCAAGGTTCTAATCAAAGCAATCGATCAAGAGATTTCTTCATTGCACCGCGCTGGAGCAACAGTTTCCAGCGTCGGCCACCTTGCTGATGCCAGAGCAGAGCGAAGCGTATTCCCGACAGCAGTAGGGCACGCACCCGCTCGGGCATCATGCGTTGCTGCAACAGCGAAGGCTCACCCTGCACCACGATGCGCTGACGGAAGGTGGAAATGGTGTTCTGGTAAAGCTCCCCCAGGCTTACGACGACGTTTTCGTGAGTGCTACCGAAGTGCTCCGCCTGGTCCTTGATGCGAACGAGGCGTTCCCCCAGGGTATCCAGCATGGCGGGCTGATTGCGCAGCTTCTGCATCAGCATCAGCAGGGTGAAGCCATAGCGCAGCACGTTTGGATTGATATCGCGCTCCCGGCCTGCCACGGCGTTGAGTATCACAAGACCCTGGCGCAGATTGTTGTGGTGGCCGCCATAGATGGCCTCGAAACTTTCCGGGTCGGTTTCTACCGTCGCATTGATCAACGTTTCCCAGGCGCGTTCATCGCATTGGCCGGTGCGCGCCAGTTGATCCACCAGGGTGGCCGCCTGGAACACGCCGGCCAGGGCAATGGTCTGGCGTGCGGTGGGGTCGTCCGGGGCCGTTTGAAAGGGAACTACACTCATGCCGCCCATGCCTCTTGTTGTCCTGTACTGCGGATTACGCCACCGCCCAGGCAAATGTCGCCCTCGTAGAGCACCAGCGACTGTCCCGGTGTCACGGCCCATTGGGGCGCATCGAACATCACATCGACCCCGCCATCGTCTCGCAGGCGTAGATGACAAGGCTCGTCCGCCTGGCGGTAGCGGGTCTTGGCGCTCAAGCTCAACGCGTCTGTCGCCAGCAGGCTTTTATCCGGAGGCGCGCCAGCAATCCAGTCCATCGCTTCAGTAGTCAACGTGTCCGTGTAGAGCAGAGGATGATGCTTGCCCTGCACCACGATCAGCACGTTGCGCCCGAGATCCTTGGCCGCCACGTACCAGGGTGCGTCGGGATAGTTGGCCAAGCCGCCGATACCCAAGCCCTGGCGTTGACCCAGGGTGTAGTACATCAAGCCAAGATGTTCGCCGATATGGTCCCCTTCCGGTGTTTCGATACGTCCGGGCTGAGCGGGCAGATACTGCTGGAGGAAATCGCGAAAACGGCGTTCGCCGATAAAGCAGATACCCGTGGAATCCTTCTTTCTAGCCGTGACCAGCCCATGGCGTTCGGCAAGTTCGCGTACCCGTGGTTTTTCCAGTTCACCCACCGGAAACAGGGTGCGGGCGATTGCTGCCTCTGGTACCGCATGCAGGAAATAGCTCTGATCCTTGTTGGCGTCGAGTCCCTTGAGCAGGCGCGGGCGGCCATCACGTTCGCCGCGACGAACATAGTGGCCGGTGGCGATCATGTCCGCACCGAGCATTTCGGCGTACTCGAGAAAGACCTTGAACTTGATTTCGCGGTTGCACAGGATGTCCGGGTTCGGCGTTCGTCCGGCGCGGTATTCTTCAAGAAAATGCTCGAAGACGTTGTCCCAGTATTCCGCAGCGAAGTTGGCGGTATGCAGCTTGATGCCGAGTTTATCGCAAACTGCCTGGGCATCCGCCAGATCCGCCTTGGCGGTGCAGTATTCGGTGCCGTCATCCTCGTCCCAGTTCTTCATGAACAGGCCCTCGACCCGGTAGCCCTGTTCAAGCAGCAGCAGCGCGGACACGGAGGAGTCGACGCCGCCGGACATGCCGACGATGACCTTTCCTGACGTGGTGCCAGACCCTGTGACTTCAGACATGAACGCTCTCGAATGGCTCTCTAATGAGATATGTGAAGAATTTGATTGCGCGAAAGTATACCTGAAATCGACCTGGGGCTTCGAGGGTCACCGTTCGTGGATCACATCGAGCGGATAAAGCCTTCCCCCGCGCAGATCCCGCAGGCGTTGCATGACCAGCGGGCTGCGTAGACGCCCGGCACGATTCAGGTCGTCGATTTCATCCAGGGTCAGCCAGTGCGCGGCAAGGATGCCTCTGTCCAAGGGGTTGTCGAGCCGCGCCAGTGGGAGGCCAACGAAGCCATGGCTGTGAAAGACCAGACCATCCTTGGCGGTATAGACATATAGTCCCAGATAGTCGGTGATGGCTACCTGCCAGGCGGCTTCCTCGCGAGTTTCGCGAGCCGCCGCTTCCGTCAGGCGCTCCCCTGGCTCCAGGTGGCCAGCGGGCTGATTGAACAAGCTGAACGGGCCACCGCGGTCTTCCTCGACCATCAGATAGCGTCCACTGCGCTCGATGACCGAGGCAACGGCCACTCGGGGTGTCCAGCGTTTCATGAGCGTCTCCTTGAGGCTCTGGAAAAGGTGGAGCGTCGCTTTATTGGCGCATGCAGTGTCTCGCTGCGCCATTGGCCCGTCGCCAGCCCGGATAACTGCCAGGGGCCGATGGCGGTGCGGATCAGGCGCAGCGTAGGATGGCCGATATGCGCCGTCATGCGCCGCACCTGGCGATTGCGTCCTTCGCTGATGATGATCTCAAGCCAGCTCACCTTGGTCTCGGCACGCCGACGGATCGGCGGCTTGCGCGGAACCACGGCGGGTTCCATCAAGCGCCGGACTCGCGCTGGCCTCGTCAAGCCGTCCTTCAATGCGACACCCTTGCGCAAGGCGTTGATGGCGACGTCACTAGGCACGCCTTCGACCTGAACCCAGTAAGTCTTGGGCTGCTTGTGCCTGGGATCGCTGATGCGATGGATCAATTCGCCGTCATCCGTGAGCAGCAACAGTCCTTCGGAGTCGTAGTCGAGCCGGCCCGCGGCATAAATACCGGGAATATCGATGATGTCTTTCAGGGTGGCGCGTCCTTGATCATCGGTGAACTGAGAAAGCATGCGATAAGGCTTGTGAAGCAAGTAGAGGGTACTCACGGGTCTTGGCGATCTCCGCCTAAAGATTGTCGATATCTAGCAGGGCAAAGCCTACTCGGGGTCCATGAGGCGATGCTATACTTTCGGTTCTACTGATTACAGCACAGGGAGTCATCAATGGGATTCCAGAAAATTGTCGTTCCTGAAGGCGGCGAAAAGATTACCGTCAACGCCGACGATACCTTGAACGTGCCCAATGAGCCGGTCATTCCTTTTATCGAAGGCGACGGTATCGGGGCCGATGTCACTCCGGCCATGAAAATCGCCATCGATGCGGCGGTCCAGAAAGCCTACAACGGCGAGCGCAAGATTCATTGGATGGAAGTCTATGCCGGTGAAAAGGCGACTCAGGTCTACGATGCGGATACCTGGCTTCCCGAAGAAACCCTGGAGGCGGTCAAGGATTACGTGATCTCTATCAAGGGTCCGTTGACCACTCCTGTAGGGGGCGGTATTCGTTCGTTGAACGTGGCGCTACGTCAGAAGCTCGACCTGTATGTCTGTCTGCGCCCGGTGCGCTGGTTCGAAGGCGTGCCCAGTCCAGTCAAGGGACCCAAGGACGTGGACATGGTCATCTTCCGCGAGAACTCCGAGGACATCTACGCCGGCATCGAGTGGAAGGCAGGGTCCGCGGAAGCCGAGAAGGTGATCAAGTTCCTGCGCGAGGAGATGGGTGTCACCAACATTCGCTTCCCGGAGATGTGCGGCATCGGCGTCAAGCCGGTTTCCGAGGAGGGCACCAAGCGTCTGGTGCGTCAGGCACTGCAATACACCATCGATAACGATCGTGAATCCCTGACCTTTGTGCACAAAGGCAACATCATGAAGTTCACGGAAGGCGCCTTCAAGGACTGGGGTTACCAGCTGGCGAAAGAGGAGTTTGGTGCCGAGCTTCTCGATGGCGGTCCCTGGATGACTTTGAAGAATCCTAACACCGGCAAGGAAATCGTCATCAAGGACGTCATTGCCGACGCCATGCTGCAACAGATTCTACTGCGTCCGGCGGAATACGATGTCATCGCGACCTTGAACCTGAATGGTGATTATCTGTCTGATGCGTTGGCGGCAGAAGTCGGCGGTATCGGTATCGCGCCAGGCGCCAACCTGTCCGATACGGTCGCCATGTTCGAAGCAACTCACGGTACTGCGCCCAAGTATGCCGGTCAGGACAAGGTCAATCCTGGCTCGTTGATTCTCTCCGCGGAGATGATGCTGCGCCACATGGGCTGGGTTGAAGCCGCGGATCTCGTCATCAAGGGTATGGAGAAGGCCATCGCCAAGGGCGAGGTCACCTACGATTTCCATCGCGTGATGGAAAAGGCCGTTTTGTTGAAATGCTCTGAATTTGGCCAGGCAGTTGCCGATAACATGTAGTAATCACGTTGAAACGCGACCCCCGTTCGCATCGCGTGCGGGGGTTTTTTCGTCCTGGGCCTTGTAAGGTTGGCCTTATGGACGCATCTTTCAAGTGAACCCCGAGTGCTTCTCCACGTCTAATCAACGACTGTAATTGCACTTCGGCTTGTATTGATGGATTTAGCCTCTTATGTTCAATAGTGATGAGAGATTGTCGATGACTGCCGTTGCAACACCTTACTGGGTAGGAATGACACGCCCACCTGGTACGCAAGACGATACGGAAGGCCATGTATCGATTAGCCCAGCGGATCCAGAGCTGGACAGGCCACCACGCTACAAGGTGATCTTGCATAACGACGATTTCACGCCCATGGAGTTTGTCGTTGAGGTGCTGCAGACGTTTTTTTACATGGATAGTGAGAAGGCCGTGCAGATCATGCTGGCGGTGCATACCCAAGGCAAGGCGACCTGCGGCATTTTCTCTCGCGATATTGCCGAGACCAAGAGTCATCTGGTCAACGACTACGCGAGAGAGTGCCAACACCCATTACTTTGTGATATCGACAGGGCCGACTGACACCTGGCAACGTGTCAGTCAGGGGTTGCCAAATACCCCAATGTGCCCGATTGTGAAAGTGCCGACGATGCCCGACGCGGCGAAAAGGGGACTGCCATGCTGAGCAAAGAACTTGAATTAACCCTTAATACGGCCTTCACGGTGGCGCGCTCCAAGCGTCATGAATTCATGACCGTTGAGCACCTGCTGTTGGCCCTATTGGATAACGCCTCCGCGGCAGATGTGCTGCGTGCCTGCGGAGCCAACTTGGACAAGTTGCGCTCGGATCTGCAGGACTTCATCAACTCCACTACGCCGCTGATTCCCGAAGGTCAGGAAGATCGTGAGACCCAGCCTACCCTTGGTTTCCAGCGGGTTCTTCAGCGCGCGGTGTTTCATGTCCAATCTTCCGGCAAGAGTGAAGTAACCGGCGCCAACGTGCTGGTGGCAATCTTCTCCGAGCAGGAGAGTCAAGCCGTCTACTTCCTCAAGCAGCAGAACGTGGCCCGCGTGGATGCCGTCAACTACATCGCGCATGGTATCTCCAAGGTGGCGGGGCATGGTCAGCCTTCCTCGCCCTCCCAGGATGCCGAGGAGGGTGAGGAAGGTATGAGCGAAGGCAATACGCACCCATTGACCGGTTATGCAACCAACCTCAACGAGCAGGCCCGCCTGGGCAAGATCGACCCGCTGATCGGGCGCGATCACGAACTCGAACGCACGGTGCAGATTTTGGCCCGGCGGCGCAAGAACAACCCCTTGCTGGTAGGTGAGGCCGGTGTTGGCAAGACCGCCATCGCCGAGGGGCTGGCCAAGCGTATCGTCGAGGAAGACGTGCCGGACGTGATCAGCGATGCGGTGGTCTACTCCCTGGACATGGGGGCCTTGCTTGCTGGCACCAAGTATCGCGGCGACTTCGAGAAGCGCCTGAAGAGTTTGTTGGCGGAGCTCAAGAAGCAGCCCAACTCGATCTTGTTCATCGACGAGATCCACACGGTGATCGGTGCCGGTGCGGCTTCCGGAGGCGTGATGGACGCCTCGAACCTGCTCAAGCCGCTGCTTTCCTCCGGTGAGCTGCGTTGTATCGGCTCGACGACCTTCCAGGAATTTCGCGGCATCTTCGAGAAGGATCGCGCCCTGGCGCGACGTTTCCAGAAGGTCGATGTGGTGGAGCCTTCCGTCGAGGACACCATCCGCATTCTCAAAGGGCTGCGCGGGCGCTTCGAGGAGCATCATCAGCTCAAGTACACCGATTCCGCTCTGGACAGCGCCGTGCGCCTGGCGGATCGCTACATCAACGATCGTCACCTGCCGGACAAGGCCATCGACGTGATCGACGAGGCAGGCGCCCATCAACGGCTACTGCCGATCGAAATGCGGGTGCCTACCATCGATGTCGAGCAGGTCGAGGCGATCGTGGCCTCGATTGCGCGGATTCCGCCGAAGAGCGTGTCCAGTTCCGATCGCAAGCTGCTGGGCAACCTGGAGCGGGATCTCAAGATGCTGGTGTTCGGTCAGGACGAAGCCATTCAGGGATTGTCTGCCGCCATCAAGCTGTCCCGCGCGGGTCTCAAGGCGCCGGACAAGCCCGTGGGCAGTTTCCTGTTCGCCGGTCCTACCGGGGTGGGCAAGACCGAGGTGGCGCGGCAGCTTGCGCTGCTGATGGGTATCGAGCTTGTGCGCTTCGACATGTCCGAGTATATGGAGCGTCATACGGTATCACGCCTGATCGGTGCGCCTCCGGGCTATGTCGGCTACGACCAGGGCGGCCTCTTGACCGAGGCGATCACCAAGCAGCCGCACTGCGTGCTGTTGCTCGATGAGATCGAGAAGGCGCACCCTGAGGTCTTCAACCTGCTGCTGCAGGTCATGGATCATGGCCGCTTGACGGACAACAACGGACGCGAAGCGGATTTCCGTCATGTCATCGTGATCATGACCTCGAATGCCGGGGCGGAACAGATTTCACGACGTTCCATCGGCTTCCAGTCTCAGGATCATTCAAGCGACGGCATGGAGATTATTCGCAAGACCTTCACGCCGGAGTTCCGCAACCGTCTGGATGGCATCATTCAGTTCCATGCTCTTGACCCAGCCGTCGTGCGCAGCGTCGTCGACAAGTTCCTGGTCGAACTTCAGGCACAGCTCGACGAGAAGCGGGTTCAACTCGATGTGGACGAGCAGGCTCGGGCCTGGCTGGCGGAGAAGGGCTATGATCCGGAAATGGGAGCACGCCCCATGGCGAGGGTGCTTCAGGAGAAACTGAAAAAGCCGCTGGCAGAGATGATCCTGTTTGGCGAGCTTGCAGAAAACGGCGGGGTGGTGCACGTCACGGTGGACGGTGACGAGCTGCATCTGGAGACAGAAGCAGAGCTGGTCTGACCTTCACCCAAAGCAGCAATCAGCCAAGTGGCCTGTGCGGAAAGATTGCCGTACAGGTCACGAAGGCGATGTAAAAACAGTGACAATGAAGCGCTCTATCTCATCGATAGGGCGTTTTTTATGATTTTACAGGCAGGTGTCTCGGTAAAACACTTTCATGAGCCGTTTGCCGGCGTCGAGTAACGAAAGTATCTACTAGCCAGGCAAGGGCTAGCGAGAGCGGTATACGATGCGTCCCTTAGACAGATCGTAAGGTGTCAGCTCTACTTTGACCTTGTCACCGGTCAGAATGCGGATGTAGTTCTTGCGCATCTTTCCTGAAATATGCGCCGTTACCACGTGGCCATTCTCCAGCTCGACGCGAAACATGGTGTTAGGCAGGGTGTCGACCACGACACCTTCCATTTCAATATGGTCTTCTCTTGCCATCTAGGCCTTTCCTCGGGTAGTAGTTCAAAGAGTCTTTGTGCTGCAAATCATCAAAGCGAGTCACAAAAGTGCCGTCCTCGCTGATCAAGATAGCCCGATATTGTGCCGTATGCCGGGCGTCATGGCAAAAAATCGCTGATTATACGGGAATGGTCCGCCGCCATTGGCGTCCATTGAGAAATTCCAGCGGTTGGAAAGCGCGCTTGTAGTTCATCTTGGGCGCTTCACGAATCCAGTAGCCAAGATAGACGTGGGGCAATCCGCGAGACCTAGCCAATTCGATCTGGCTGAGAACGGCAAAAGTGCCCAAGGAGCGTCGTTCGTGAGTCTTGCCCGGATCAAAAAATGTATAAATGGCGGAAAGCCCATGACTCAATAGATCGATAGCTGCCACAGCCAGCAGTTTTTCCCCTAGCCGGAACTCCAACAAACGTGCGTAGGGGTGTTCGAGGGTCAGAAAGGTGCGGTATTGCTCATGACTCGGTGGATACATGTCCCCATCTGCATGGCGGGCACGAATGTAGCGTGCGTAAAGTGTGTAGTGCTCCGGATCGAAGATCGCGCGACGCTCATGTACAGTGAGATCCGCATTGCGATGTATCAATTTGCGCTGAGTACGGCTGGGAGTAAAATCATCGACTGGGATGCGTACCGAGATACAGGCACTGCAACCTTCGCAGTGAGGCCGGTACAGGTGTCGGCCGCTTCGCCTGAAACCAAGGAGTGCCAGTGCATCATAGACCCCTTGCCCGGGAGACTCCTGCGGGTCGAGAAACAGGGTGGTCGCCTCGCGTTCTGGCAAGTAGCTGCACTCGTGCGGGACCGTCAAAAAGAAGCGCAGATCCCGCTTGGGCTGGGGCGGAGCGCTACTGCTCACGATAGTGTCCTCCTGTGGTCTTCGACGAAGCGACCCTGCTCCAGGCGGCTGTCGGCTGACATGTATATTGCTCAAGATAGTCGATGAATTCATCTCGAGCGATGTCCCGTGCGCCTAGACTTACCAGATGCGATGTATGCATCTGACAATCGATCAGACCGCCCCCGTGAGATTCCAGACGATGAGCCAGGTGAACCAATGCAACCTTGGATGCATCGCGTTCGACGCTGAACATCGACTCACCGAAGAACATGCGACCCAGGGCAACGCCATAAAGGCCCCCCACCAGATGTCGATCCAGCCAGACTTCCACGGAATGAGCATGACCCAAGTGATGTAGCCGACAATAGGCATCCATCATGCTTGAAGTTATCCAGGTGCCTTCCGCATCGGCACGGGACTTTGCACAGGCATTGATGACAGCATCGAAATTTTGATCGAAAGTGACTGTAAAACCCGCATTGCGCAATCGTTTGGCCAGGCTGCGGCGAACGCGGATTTCTTCGGGAAACAGGACCAAGCGCGGATTGGGGCTCCACCACAGGATGGGTTGATCCTGGGTGTACCAGGGAAAGATGCCGTGACGATAAGCCGTCATCAGCCATTCGGGGGTCAAATCGCCCCCGGCGGCGAGCAGGCCATTGGGTTCGTCGAGGGCATGACGTGGGTCTGGAAAACCCACACAATGAGGCATGAGCCAAGGCAGCATGGAAAATTCATATCACGGGACGTTACGCTAGTCTGCCCTGCCCAAGCGGTGATCTCAACGCTAGCGCAAGAGTAGTATCGTTTCAGGGGCTGTTCTCCCCCTGTGCTGCGCCGCTCAGGCTCGGTATGATGTTGACCTGGAAAATTAATGTCCTTGCGCGTTAGAAAGGTGGTTCTTTTCTGTGAAAGTGAAAACGAACGTGCAGGTTGAAGAGGGGCGTCATTTGAGTGTCAAGAAGAAACCCGTGAGTCGTCGGCAATCCACGGCACAGGCCAAGGAAAAGGCGCGCCGCTTCGGCTTGCGTCTACAAGGCTCTACTCGGGAAGGGGCCGTCATTCTGTTGCTGGCCGCCTGTGTGTTCCTGTTGCTGGCATTGTTCAGCTACACGCCTCAGGATCCTGGCTGGTCTCAAAGCGGTCCCGAACAGGGTGTCATCAACTGGATGGGACGTATCGGTGCCTGGCTGTCGGATGTGTTGTACTCGCTGTTTGGCGTCAGCGCTTTATGGTGGCCAGGCATGCTGGGCTTTGCCGCCTGGCGGCTGATGCGTCGTCGTGAAGTGCGTCTGGAATGGGATGCCACCGCGCTGGCGGTCAGGGCCGGGGGCTTCATCCTGCTCTTGTTGGCGACTACCAGCTTGGGAGCGCTGCATTTTTATAGTCCCAATAGCGAGCTTCCTTATTCTGCTGGTGGCATTCTGGGGGAAGGCCTGCGCGACGCGCTGGTACCGCTGGTTGGTTTGCGCGGTGCAACGCTGCTTTCAATGGCCTCTTTCCTGTGCGGATTTCCGCTTTTCAGTGGCCTGTCCTGGCTCACGGTCATGGATGAGCTGGGAATGCGTGCCCAGCGACTATTGCGCTGGCTGCGCAGCCAGTTTGGCGGTGCTCGAGAGCAACTGATGCGTACTCGCGAAGCACAGCAGGAACGTCGCGAAGCCCGACAGGATGAGGCTCGACAAGAGAGGGCCAGTCAGTCTTCCGGCGCAACCGATGAAATCTTCGAGCAGGATGAAATATTACCCTGGTGGAGGCGTTGGTTGCCCTGGGGACAAGACAAGAAATCCGAACCGCCTCTGGATCACTGGCAGACCGAACCGGCGCTAGCCGGCGGTCGTCGTCTGGAACCACATTTCGATGCCCAGCGGGATGCCCGGCATCAAGAGCCGTCGCCTGATGAACCGGGCATGCCGCTGCGTGCTGAACGCGACAACAGCACCACGATCCCCTGGGAGGTGCCTGCTCATACTCCCTCGGCCAAACAGCCGGGTGCTGCGTATACAGCGCAAGCCCAAGAGGCGCGACTGCAGTCGGCCTTCAGGGCTACGCCTTCCCAGGAAGATGCTCGGCCTGGAACACCACCTGCAGAAACCGACGCCGGGCAGTCCCGTTCCGTCGCCAGCCCTGGCGACAACGAGCCGAGAATTCCAGCTAGCCTTATGCGTCCTGTTCCTCAGGAACGGTCCGAGCTTGCTAGACCCGCTTCCACATCTGCATCTTCCTCCCAAGCTGCGTCTTCATCAACGCTGGCGCAGCAAACTCCGGCATCGGATCAGCCGGCTCAGGAAACGCCGCAGAAACATGCTCGCGAGCAGCGATCGTTCGCGTCATCTTCATCGTCGCCTCATTCCGTCGCGCGTCAAGAACCACCTGATATCAACTGGAACGAGTGGGATGAGAAAGAAGAGGAGGATGAGCCTCACCTGACCTGGGGCGATGCTTCGACAGGGGCCATTCGAGAAACGGCTCAGGAGGATACCCAAGTTCAGCATGATATCAGCGCCCAGGAAGATACTCGGGCGTATGAAGAGACGCATGAAGAAGCGCATGAAGTGCAAAGCCCAGGCCCACAGATAGCCACTGCGGAACAGGCGCAAGCCGCCGCTGCCGACCCTCAGGGGCCAACGTTGTGGACGGTCGAGCATCTGCAAAGTCAGCGCCCCAGCTTGGGAGATTTGTCCGCTGAACCCGATGGGGAGCTGCCGTCGACGCGTCTGTTGACACCGCCGGATCCGGCAAAGCCTAACTACAGCCCCCAGCAACTCGAGGATATGGCGGAGCTACTAGAGGCGCGACTACGGGAATACGGCGTCAAGGCAGAGGTGGTCGAAACCTGGCCAGGGCCGGTCATCACCCGATTCGAGATCAAGCCGGCAGCAGGGGTCAAGGTCTCCAAGATCAGCAATCTGGCCAAGGATCTCGCCCGCTCCCTGATGGTCAAGAGTGTGCGAGTGGTGGAGATCATTCCCGGTCGACCCACGGTGGGCATCGAGATTCCCAACCCCAACCGGGCGATGATTCGCTTGAGCGAAGTCACGGATTCAGATGCTTTCCAGCAGCCCAGCTCGGCACTGACCCTGGCCTTGGGACATGATATCGGCGGTGGACCCGTGGTGGCGAATCTGGGCAAGATGCCGCATTTGCTGGTGGCAGGCACCACCGGCTCGGGTAAGTCCGTGGGCGTGAACGCCATGCTTATCTCGATGCTGCTAAAGGCCACCCCGGATGATGTGCGCATGATCATGGTAGACCCGAAGATGCTCGAGCTGTCGGTGTACGACGGCATCCCGCACCTGTTGGCGCCAGTGGTCACGGACATGAAAGAAGCGGCAAATAGCCTGCGCTGGTGCGTGGCGGAGATGGAGCGCCGTTACAAGCTGATGGCGGCCATGGGCGTGCGTAACATTGCCGGTTTCAATGCCAAGCTCAAGGAAGCCGAACAGGCGGGTGCTCAGGTTGCGGATCCGTTGTGGGAGCCGCAGCCCTGGCAGATGCATGAGCAGCCGCCGGTACTGGAAAAACTGCCTTATATCGTCGTGGTGATCGACGAGTTTGCCGATATGTTCATGATCGTTGGCAAGAAGGTTGAAGAGTTGATTGCACGGCTGGCTCAGAAGGCTCGTGCTGCGGGTATTCATCTCATTCTTGCCACCCAGCGACCTTCTGTTGATGTGGTCACGGGACTGATCAAGGCCAATATCCCGACTCGCATGGCGTTTCAGGTCTCATCCAAGGTCGATTCGCGCACGATTCTCGACCAGGGCGGCGCCGAAGCATTGTTGGGACACGGCGACATGCTCTATCTGCCTGCGGGCTCGGGTATGCCAACGCGGGTACATGGCGCTTTTGTCGATGACGACGAGGTTCATCGCGTCGTCGAAGACTGGAAGCGTCGCGGCGAGCCTGAATATATCGAGGAGATTCTGACCGGTGGCGTCAATGCGGAGGCCCTGGCCGGGCTCGAAGCGGAAGGGGGCGATGGCGACGATGCCGAACAGGATGCGCTTTACGATGAGGCGGTGATGTTCGTTACCGAAACGCGCCGCGCCTCGATTTCCGCGGTTCAACGTCGCTTCAAGATCGGCTACAACCGTGCCGCGCGTCTTGTCGAGTCAATGGAGTCCGCCGGTGTCGTCTCTTCCATGGGAAGCAATGGGAGTCGTGAGGTGCTAGCACCCCCTCCCGTAGGCGATTGAATAAATGCCTGATTATTCGACAATGTCTGGGCGAGCGAAATCATGCAATCAATGAGAAAACAGTGATTTCACGACAGCAATCGTCTCGATATGGCGGTCAATGAACTGGTGCAATGATACGAACTGAAGATTAGACAGTGAATCAAGGAGCAGGCATGAAGGTGTCAAACAAACTGGCAACAATGGGAATGGCACTGATGATGCCGCTGGCCGCAAGCGCGGACGAGCAGGCTGCCTCGCGGTTGACGAGCTTGCTCGAACCTCTTGAAACCTATTCCGCCGGGTTCGAGCAACAGATTCTCGATAGCTCGGGTTCTCAATTGCAGAGCGCCGAGGGCACCATGTTGCTGTCGCGTCCGGGCAAATTTCGCTGGGAAGTCGATGCGCCCTACAAGCAGGTGGTGGTGTCCGATGGCGAAGAGATCTACTTGTATGACCCCGATTTGGCCCAGGTAACGGTACAGCCGCTGGATACCCGAGTGACGCATACGCCTGCACTACTGCTATCCGGTAGTGCCGACGCCCTGGCGGATGATTATGAGGTATCTCGTCAGCAGCAAGGAGCCACCGAGACGTTCAGCCTGATACCCAAAAGCCCGGATACCCTGTTTGAGCAACTCAAGCTCGTCTTTCATTCCGAGACATTGAGAGGCCTGCGCATGAATGACAGCACGGGTCAGCAAACCGCCATCAGTTTCCAGAACCCGCAGTACAATCAAACGATCGATCCGTCCACGTTCGAGTTTGAAATTCCTGAAGACGTGGACGTGATTCGTGAGTCTCGCTAACGGCTGGCGATTTTCCTGCTACGGTTGTTTCTACAACAACCAGTCGATAGGCAATAACGCGAAGAATTTGACGGACTGGCGCTTCCACCAGGAGGTATCTGGCTCGGTGTCGTAGCGTCT
This sequence comes from uncultured Halomonas sp., assembly GCF_947500835.1. Classification (GTDB taxonomy): domain Bacteria; phylum Pseudomonadota; class Gammaproteobacteria; order Pseudomonadales; family Halomonadaceae; genus Modicisalibacter. The sequence continues at coordinate 159,235 of NZ_CANMTQ010000004.1, read as the reverse complement.
GGTCTGACTGTCTACCCTGGAAAGCCAATAGAGATCGCCCTCATCATCAAGTTTCACCTGATATGCTCGGGCAGGAATTTTCTCTTCAAAGGTACGATTCAAGGCCTGAGCGACGCTTGGGTCTTCGATCAAAAAACCCAGTTCGGTATTGAACGTCGCTGATCGAGGATCGAAATTGAACGAACCGATGAAAAGCGTTTCGCCATCCAAGGCGAAGGTCTTGGCGTGCAGACTCGAGCTGGAGCTACTGAAAGGGGCGGGGCTGGCGCTGGGGGGAGCGTTCTTTACACTGGATTGCATTTCGAAAAGTGAAACCCCGGCCTTGAGCAGGGGTTTGCGCCACTTGGCGTAGCCTGCATGCACCATCGCCACATCCGTAGCTGCCAGGGAATTGGTAAGCACGTTGACTTTCACGCCCCGGTCGGCCAGGTCAGTCAACAGCTGTGTGCCACGCCGGGTAGGTACGAAATAGCCGGATACGATATCGAGAGAGCGTTCGCTGTCACGAATGATGCCGGATATCTGATCGATCAGATGGTTCTTCCGGGGCGCCTCGCCGAGACCCTTGGCAGGATCGTCGCTTAGAAGTTTTGTAGGCGCCCAGACAAGGTCGAGTTCGCCACTGAGTAGCAGTGTGACGGTGCGATTTTCCTCCAGCGCTTCAATATATTTTCGTGCGGCGGGCTGCTGTTTGATATGTGCCGTTCGGGAAGACAGATCGTCCAGCGTGCCTGAAGACGCCGCGGGAAGCAGCCGGTCCACCGGGTAGGCCGAACCACTGGCCCAATAGTGATCGAAATCCTCGGAGACTTCCTGTACTACAGGGCCTATGGCCAGTACGTCGAGATCGGAAAATAACGCGCCGTCCGTGGCCCCGAAATACTCATCGCCAATATTGCGACCCCCAACAATGGTAGCCTGGTTGTCCACGGTGAAGGACTTGTTGTGCATGCGCCGGTTGGTTCTGGAAAAGTCCGTAACAAAGCCCAGGTATTTGAAGTTGCGATGCTTGAAGGGATTGAATAGGCGCACTTCGATATTCGGATGTTCGCTCAGAGCCGCCAGAAGATTGTCTGACAGGCTGTTGCCTAGATCATCCAGCAGTAGCCGCACTCGAACATTGCGCCTTGCAGCATCAAACAGCGCCTGTATCAGCAGCGTTCCCGTCAGGTCGTCTTCCCAAATGTAGTACTGCACGTCCAGGGTGCGCTCAGCCGCTTGAGCCAGCAGCGCCCGGGCGGCGAAGGCAATGCGTGGATCGTCGAGCAGATAAAGGCCGCTGACCCCCGGGTGCTGGGCAGTACGTTCGCTGGCTGCCTGACCGAGCTGAGTCTCAGTAGCCTCAGCGAGAGGCAAGGCGGATGTGTGAGAGCGATCTTCCAGAGAGGGCAACGAAGAGCAGCCACCCAATAGAGCCATACTGAATAAAGAGCCAAACAGGGAGGCTGCGACGCCGAAGGTGGGCGTTGATTTCGAAGGCATGGCTTTTGAGGGCACGGCGTTCGAGAGCATGGCGAAATCCTTTTCAAAGTAACATCTAGTCTGGGTTGTTGGCGTTCGTATTCGTTTGATGATCGTCGGCCTGGGCGTCTAGCTCCGCACGATAGGCCTGCATCTGCTTGAAGCGCTTTTCCTGGCCGTGTTCGCTAGGATCGAAGAAACGGGTCTTGGGTAATCCCTCCGGCCAGCAGTCGTGGGCGCTGCCCGCCGGATAGCCCTGGGGCTCCTTGTGGGCGTAACGATAGCCCTCGCCATGACCCAAGGAAGCCATCAACTTGGTCGGTGCATTACGCAGATAGACAGGCACTTCCAGGTCCGGGTTTTCCTTGGCAAATCGTTTCGCTCCCTGCCAGGCGCGTTCTATGGCATTACTCTTGGGCGCTACCGCCAGATGAATGGCAGCATGGGCGATAGCTCGCTGACCTTCGTAATCTCCCAGGCGCAGGTAGGCATCCCAGGCGGCGATGACCAGCGGCAGCGCCCTTGGTTCGGCATTGCCCACATCCTCGGAAGCAATGGCGGTTAGACGGCGCACCACATCAAGCGGATCACCACCGCCTTGCATGAACTGCGCCATATACAGTAGCGCCGCATCCGGCCGGGACGAACGAATCGATTTGTGGATTGCCGAGAGCAGATCGTAATAGTGATCACCTTGCTTGTCGAAAGCACTGGCTTGATGCCCGATGACTTCCTCGAGGGCATCTTTGTTCAAATACTCCTTGCCGCCCTCGGCATGAGTGAAATCGCAAGCGGTTTCCAATAGACCAAGGGCACGTCTTGCGTCGCCGCCGCTGGCCCGGGCAAGCACTGTCAGCACCTCGTCATCAGCCTGAATGTGGCGCTTGCCAAGACCGTTTTCTTGATCACTCAGGGCATGGCGCAGTACTTGTCGAAGCTCATCATCGTCGAGCTTCTTGAGTACGTAGACCCGAGCCCGCGACAGCAGGGCGGAATTGACCTCGAAGGAGGGGTTTTCCGTGGTAGCGCCGATCAAGGTCAGCAAGCCGGATTCCACATGGGGCAATAGGGCGTCCTGCTGGCTCTTGTTGAGACGATGAATTTCGTCTAGAAACAGCACCGTGGGGCGTTGCTGACTCTGGGCGACCTGGGCGCGTTCCACGGCAGCGCGAATCTCCTTGACCCCTGCCATGACCGCGGAAAGCTGCTCCAGCTGAGCCCCGGAGGCGTCGGCCAATATCTCCGCCAACGTGGTTTTGCCCACGCCTGGAGGGCCCCACAAGATCATCGAGCGCACTACGCCGCTTTCCGCCATGCGGCGCAAGGGCTTGTCGGGACCGACCAACGCCTGCTGGCCCGTGTAGTCGTCAAGACTGCGGGGGCGCATGCGAAAGGCCAGAGGAGCGCTATCGTTCTGGGCGTGCTGACTGAAAAGATCCATGAAGTTGACTCGTGCCGAAAAAAACCAGTGCTGGGAATTTTGCTTAAACTAGAGTAACGGTAAGCGCTTGGTGACAATTTTAGCGAGCGCAATCTGCCAGTAGCGACTAGGGTAAACATTCGAGTCGAGAAAGCGCATCTTATATCGCGTTTTATTTGACTCTGTTCAGCTCCCAGCAGAAGGAGGTATTACCATGCCCATGCTGACTCAGTTGCGACGAGATCATGCCAATATGGCGCGATTGCTTCACGTGCTATCGCTCAAGCACAGAACGCTGGCCCATGGTAAGCGTCCGGATTTCCAGCTGGTGCGAGAAGTCGTGGACTACATTCTCGACTATATGAACAGCTTCACCATCCCCTTGGAGCGGCTTTACAGTGAACATCTGTTGGCCAAGGCACCGGAAGCGGATGAGTTGAGCCGTCAACTGGCCAGTGATTATCAGGGGCTGCATGAGCGCTTGCTCCAGCTTTCCCACAATATCGACATGATTCTGATGGATGCGGTCGTCCCCATGGACCGTTTTGCCGACGATCTCAAGGCGTATCTGGACGCACACCGAGCCTATCTTCGCGCCGAGCGTGAGAAGCTGTTTCCGCTGATTCGGACGCATTTGACCGATGAAGACCAGCAGCGGCTGCTCAAGATGCTGCCGGCGGGTGCGGAAGACAGTCTTTCCCGGCTGCAGGAGGCTTACCCCCAGCTGTATGCGGAGTTCAAGGAGGCGCCGTCCCCCTTTGATCGTGATACGGAGCTTGAGAATAAAAGCCAGAGTCAATAACGACGGATATCAACCTGAGCGTACGCTGGGCAGCTCGTCCCAACGAGTCGTGTAGCGGGCGGAACGATGGCGACTGTTCATGCGCCATGCACTCTGCTGTTGCTGTACGCCCAAGGTCAAGGCTTCGCGTCCATAGCGTTGACGAATGGCGTCCCAGGCCTGCATCAGCGCTTCTTGGCGTATCGGTTCACAGCCATCGAGCAAAGACGGCTGGCTATGGCGTCGTGGACTCAATTCGCTGAGCATGACGCCCATTTTCTGATAGGCATAGCCCGGGCGCCAGAGCCGTTCCAACAGCTGCTGGGCCTGCCGATTGAGTCGCACCGTGTCTGCACTCGGGAACGGCAATGTCGTCCATAGCGGGTAATGTTGCTGCGGGCCTGGATGATGGTGGCTGGTACGCAAGAAAACCCCCACGGCGCCTGCAAGCATATCGTCCCGACGCAGTTTCTCGCCGGCACGCTGACAGTGATGACGCAACGCCTCGCTGAGTTGTTGCGGATCGTTCAACAGGCGGCCAAAGGATCGCGAGCACAGGATGCTGCGACGCGGTGACTCCAGATCCTGAGCCTTGATACAAGGCGTTCCCTTGAGTTCCCGGGCAGTGCGCGCCACCACGACACTGAAACGCTTGCGCAGCCAGGATTCCGGGGCGTCGCGCAGATCGGCGGCACTGTCGACTTTCAGATCGCTGAGCTGCAGCGCAAGCCGCGCACCGATGCCCCACACGTCCTTGACCGACAGCTGGCGCAGATGCTGGTCCAGCGCCGAGGCCGTAGCATCCGGCCAGATACATACCTGAGGCCGGCCAGGCATACGCTTGGCCTGGTGATTGGCCAGCTTGGCCAAGGTGCGAGTTGGCGCAATACCCAAGGACACAGGCAATCCCACTTCGCGCTCCACGCGCTTCACCAGATCACGTCCCAGGCTTTCGAGATCGCCGCTCATACCGCGAAGATCGAGAAAACACTCGTCGATGGAGTAGGGCTCCAGGGCGGGCACGCACTGAGCCAGAACCCGTTGCACGCGCCCTGAAAGATCGCCATAAAGCGCATAGTTGGACGACTTGAGAACCAGTTTTCGCCGTTGAGCAATCGGGATCTTGTGGGCCGGCATGCCCATGGCGACGCCAAGCGCCTTGAGCTCCTCGGAGCGCGCAATCACGCAGCCATCGTTGTTCGACAGCACCCCGACTGGCATGCCTTCCAGCTGGGGATCGAACAGACGCTCGCAGCTGACAAAAAAGTTGTTGCAATCGATGAGGGCGTACATGTTCAGCCTGGCCTGCGACAGTCGTGAATGACATGGCACACCAACCCCCATAATCGGTAGTCATTGTCGCCTTCCAGAGGCAGGCACGCCTGGCGTGCATCACCGCCGCGCAGCCACCAGCGCCTGCCTTGGCCCTCCAGGCGGTACAGGGCCAGTTCGCCATTGACGACGGCTACCAGCCATTGGCCTGGCAGGGCTTTTTGGGAGCGATCGACGATCAGCAAGTCGCCATCATGAAAGCCGACGTTGTTCAATGTGTTACCGGACACTCGCATGAAAAAGGTCGAAGCCGGGCGGGGGATCAGGTAGCGATTGAGATCCAGCGGTGCTTCCTGGTAGTCATCCGCGGGGGAGGGAAAGCCACTGGCGCCGCGCTGCTCTCCAACACTAAAGGAACTTCTATCTCTAGAGGGCGTGGTGGTAGCGAAGTGGCTGATGGCCATGGGATCTCCAAGGTAGAAAAGTGTCGGCAAATTGATACTGTAAAAATAACCAGTATTCAGTTCGCCGGCAACCCTTGAATAAAACCCCTTGGCCAGGTTATTCAACGTTTCTTCAAGATAAAAAGCTCATGAAACGCTTCATCAGGCCGCCTTCAGAAGGACTGACGGCACTGGGTTCGGCGCGAAACACGTCCGCATGAATATCGCTTGGCGCGACGCCCTTGGCGATGCCCATCTCCCTGACCGCTTCCACCATTCCCGGGGAGCCGGCGGTATAAAGGGGGACGCCAGCCAGGGAATCGAAATCCGCTGCGAACACGTGATGCAGGGCGCCTTTACGATACGTTTTTGGTAAGTGCGCGTCGGACAGTCGAGTCTGGATTTGATGGGTTTCCGCCTGGGTGGATTTCGTTAGAACGATATGTACCCGCAGGTTGGAATAACTATCCGCAAGCCATGCCAACTCTTCTTCGGCATGAAGGTCGTCATGCTCTCTGACTCCGTAATAAAGATGAATGGTCTGCTCCGGCCGTTTCGCAAGCGCGGTGCGCAGGATCGACAGGATAGGGGCAAGACCAGTGCCGCCCGCCACCGCTAGAAGCGGGCCATCATGCTCCTCGCGCAGATGCGCGGTGCCGAAAGGGCCTTCGAGATGTACGGCATCGCCTGGCTTAAGCTGTTGGGCAATGTGGTCGCTGACCAGACCATCCGGCAGATGCGTAATATGAAATTCCAATAGGTCGGCGCCGGACAGGTTGGCCATGGAATAGGAGCGTGCCGGCAAGTTACCGATTCGAAGGCGCGCATACTGACCCGCCATGAACTCCATGGGAGCGCCTACAGGCGTCAGCCAAAGCCGAACCACGGAGCGTGATTTCCGCTCTATCTTGTGAACCGTCGCGCTGTGGCTGGCCGGGGCAAAGGCAGGTTGCTGCGCCCCTGTTTCCTGCCAGCACACAACGATGTCCGTCTTGGGTCGGCAGCGACAAGCCAACAAAAGTCCGCTTTGCCGCTCCTCAGGGCTTAATGCAACGGCCAGGCAGGGATCGTGACGAACCTCACCTTGCAATAGACGCGATTTGCATTGACCGCATTCCCCGGAACGGCAGTCGTGAGGGTAGGGGATGCCGGCCTTGAGCGCCGCATCGAGTATCGTACCCTTGGAAAGTTCTATCGGGTGTGGCCACTGCTCTATCGTGATCTGCTTCACCATGTGGTGCTTCTCCTTCGCTCTATGGCGATATGCCCCGTGCTTACCGCATGACCATGCGCACGGGATGCAGATGCTGGCTGTGACGTGTCTGGGTGTGATCGAATACGGCAACCCACATATACAGCGGCTTGTCCGGACTCAGGGCTGCATCGAATTTCGATCCGGTATCGAGTTTGCGCTCGGCTTCCAGCGTCCAGCGTCCGTCTTGCCATTTTGCGGCGGAGAGAACCTGGCCACGATCGCCTTGAGTCTGGCCTTCATGCAGCACCGAAGGCATGATCGTGCCCACCGGATAGGTATCCGCCTCCTTGCTGTAGGGGATGGTGTCGTCCATGGCCATCCAGAACTGGCCTTCGTCACTCGTTTCCGGGTCAAGAGAAGCGTTCTGCAGTCCGTCGATCAGCCCAGGATTCTTGGGTAGACGCTTGGGTGTGACGAGCTCGGTGTCGAAGCTCTCCCAGTTCGAGGTGTAGCCGCCGCTGGTCTTGGGGTCCTGGGTATAACCGCCGGTATAGCGATCCTTTTCCGGATCCGGATCCATCGGCGGGCCGAAGTAATTATCATCGATCTGGCCCACGGCGCCGGTACGCACGGACTTCCAATGCCAGACATCGACCAGGGAATCGTCGGTGGTGTAGTGCAACCCGCGGCCATTGGCTGGCGCCGGCTTGTCGGCAATCGGTTTCGGACCCAGGTGAGAAGTGCCGGCACCGGCAATAGACGAAGACGAGGCAAACATGACACCGAACTTGTCCTCGTAATAATCGTTTTCATCATTGATGCCGTATTGGGACTGCAGCACCTGCCATCCTTGCTCGGTTTTCTGCAGGGGCAAATGCTTGCGACTGCGCGTCGAGTCGGGCCATTCGAACAGCGTATAGAGCTTTTCGCCATCGTGAATCATGCGCACCGTGACATCTTCCCCGGCGGGATTGTTGACCCCTCGGCCGGTCGCAATGGTGACCGCTGGTGCCTTGGACCATGCCTCGTCATCTGCTTTTCCATCGATCAAGGGTGCAGACTTTGCCTGGATGACAGGCAAATCTTCAATGACATTACGGTCGAGTGTATATATTCCCGCAGCGGCAGCACCGGCGACTGCAACGGCGCTAATTGCCGCCGCACCATAGGCAGCGGTAGGATTTAAAATCTTGAGAAGCTGAGGAATGCCGCCAAGTGCCAGTTGAGCGATAACGTGCAGCAACACATAAGCAATGATGGCCCAGGCAAGAAACTGATGGGTATCCGTGACCAGCCAATAAGGAAGCAGTCCCGGCGCAAGATAGAGAACAAGTCCAGTTATTACCGCCATGAACAGTAAAACAAATGCTATCCAGTAAATAACTATATTTAATGTTTTCAGTCGGGTGCGACGATCCTCAGACGTTAATCCATTTTGTCGACCTGTTCTTATGGCGACTCGGTTAGCCAGCCGTGCTCTAACCAGGAAGATGATATAAGCGATCATGACGACGCCCAGCGCCATGGCAGCCCAGCTATGCCACTGGATCACATCGCCTTGAAGTAGAATGACGTTGAGTATGGGTGCCAGGGTGGCGTTAGGGTTGTCTGCAGCGATTCTGAAGCCGGTCAAGAGGCTGAATACTAGCGTTATAACCAATGCCCAGTGTAGGCAGATTGTCGTGATATCGGTCTTGGGGATTTTTCTTGAAGCCACTGCATTTATCCTTTTTGATGTGATGGCAATGATGTTCAAATCGACCGCGAGACATTAATAGTTAAAATTATTATTGGCAATCAATTAAAATTGCAGTGGTGTTTTAGGGTTTATTGACAAACATAATCATGTCAACTTAAGTGGGAATAATGTGTTTTTTTGTTTTTTTTAAAATTCAATAAAATCAAAGATATGCATGTTATATTTTTAAGTTAAAATAAAGTAATATGACAATGTTTTTTGTAGCTCTATGGCGACACATAAAATCATATCTGTCTAATGACTTCGGTCAGAATTTGCTCGGTTTTTCGTAGGTAGTGATGCTATCTTGTTAATTGTTAACAGCTTGAAAATAACTCAATCGCTTATGTTTCAATTTGCCGTTAGGTGTCGTCATTTGCCGAAATTATTCGCCTTGCAGACATTTGTGTAATGTTTTTTTAAAATGCGCGAATAGTCGAGAGAACATGGGTAGAAAGTAGAATCACATGAGCGATCCAATCCTTGTCTTCGATTCCGGTGTCGGCGGTCTGTCGGTCGTGGGGGCCCTGCGTCACCGTTTATCCGGGGCGGCGTTGGCTTATCTCTGCGATAACGCCATGCTGCCCTATGGCACCAAGCCGGACGACTGGCTGGTGACTCGCATCGCAGATGTCTGCTGCGCCGCAGTAACGGCAAGCAATGCCAGCGCCTTGGTGGTTGCCTGTAACACCGCCAGCACCCTGGCACTACGCGAACTGCGTGCTCGTCTGAGCATTCCGGTAATCGGCACGGTGCCCGCCATCAAACCCGCCGCGATGGCGACTCAAAGCGCCACTTTCGGTTTACTTGCGACTTCGGCCACGATTCGTCGGCCCTATACCGATGCCTTGATAGGCGATTTCGCCGCGCACTGTCATATCGTTAGAGTGGCTGCGGATAGCTTGGTCACACAGGCCGAGCGTAAGCTTCGGGGGGAGGCGGTCGACGTTGCCGAAATAAATCACGCGCTGTCGCCTTTCTGGACCGTGGCCGAACTCGATACCGTGGTGCTGGGTTGCACGCACTTTCCGCTACTGCGCGATGAGCTGAATGCTTGTGCGCCGCGCCGGATCACCTGGGTCGATTCTGGTGACGCCATTGCCCGACGTGTCGCGCAGGTCATGGTCGACGTTGCGCCCGCCAAAGGCGTCGAGTTGGCGTGGGCTAGCGCCCCGAACCCGGCGCTGGCCAAGGTGCTTGCCGCCTATGGGTTTGACTCGCTGCAGCCTTTGCCATCGCTGCCGACGCCATCGCCGCTGCCTTGAGCCAGAACGCCGACGCTTCATCATTCATCATTTTATCGAGGAGACTGCGTGGCCGTACCTGTCGTCGAACCTGAACGCTACTCGCAGCAGCTAAAAGCCAAGCGCGATGCCATCACTCATCGTTTCGCCCATCTCGATCCGCCGTCGCTGGAGGTCTTTGCCTCGCCGCCAAGCCACTTTCGCCAGCGCTGCGAATTCCGCTTGTGGCACGAAGGCGACGATCTGTTCTATGCCATGTTCGACGTTGATCCTGAGGATCCGAGTAACAAGAAGATCGTGCGACTCGATCAGTACCCGGTGGCAAGCCGGCGCATCAATGAGCTGATGCCGCAGTTGATCGAGGCGCTGCGTGACGATCCCGTGTTGCGCTACAAGCTGTTTCAGGTGGATTTTCTGACGACGCTTACCGGCGAAGCGCTCGTCAGCCTGATCTATCATCGCACCCTGGACGATGCCTGGGAGCATAAAGCGCGAGAATTGCAGGCGCGCTTGAACGTCATGATCATCGGCCGCGCCCGCAAGCAGCGGCGTGTGCTCGAACGAGATCATGTCTGGGAACGGTTGACGTTGGACGACGATCGCGAGTTCGTCTATCAACAGGTGGAAAACAGCTTTACCCAGCCCAACGCCCAGGTAAACCGCAAGATGTTGACCTGGGCAAGAGATGTGACCCGAGGCAGTCAGCAGGGCGATCTGGTGGAGCTTTACTGCGGCAACGGCAACTTCACCGTCGCTTTGGCTGAAAACTTCCGCCGAGTACTGGCCACTGAAATTTCCCGCACCGCCGTTGCTTCCGCCCAGATCAATCTCGACGCCAACCATATCGATAATGCGGTGGTGGCCCGCATGTCCGCCGAGGAGTTCGCTCAGGCCCTGGCCAATCAAAAAATCAATGAAGCGTCGGCCGAGAAGTCGGATGAAAAAAAAGGACGACGGGTAAGCGCCATGGCGCTTGAAGAGTATGCCTTCACCACGGTGCTGGTCGATCCACCCCGGGCAGGGCTTGACGAGCATAGCTGCGAACAGCTGCGGGACTATTCTCGTATCGTTTATATCTCCTGCAATCCCGTCACGCTGCTGACCAACCTCGAGCAGCTCAAGGATACCCACGCCATCATGCGTTTTGCGCTGTTCGACCAGTTCCCCTGGACGGACCACTGCGAATGCGGCGTGCTGCTTGAACGACGCTCATAAGCTGTATTACCCGGGATTTGCCATGCACCATTCAAGGTCAATGCGCTTTCGACATGCGCCATGAAGAAGCGGGCATGTCGATAGGGGCGGCCAGGTAAGCTAGAGTAAACTCATGTGCACGCGAGGCGGCGCAGTCTATCAGACTGCGCCGATGACTATTTATCGGTCGCAGGTGGCGTCCGAAAGCAGCCGAGGTGATTGATGCAACACGTCGCAATCGATGACAAGAAGGAATTTCTGGCGCAGCTGAGGGAGCAGCTCAAGAAGCGCTTGCCTCAGGACAAGGTGAAGACGATCGCTGCTTTCGCCGAGGATTTCTACGCCAATGCGCCCTTCGAGGACCTGATCGAACGTCATCTCGACGATGTCTACGGCGCGACATTGTCGATCTGGCATTTCATCCAGCAGCACGATCCCCAAAAACCGAAAGTCGGCGTCTACAATCCGGATTTCGAGAGGCATGGCTGGCAGTCTACCCATACGGTAGTCGGCGTGCTGCATGAAGATATGCCGTTTCTGGTGGACTCGGTGCGGATCGAGCTCAACCGCCGCGGCATCACCGTGCATGCCATTCACAACGCAGTACTGGCGGTAGAGCGCGACAAGCAGCATCAACTGGTCCGGGTTACCTCGGTCAATGCCAAGGACGCACCCAAGACCCGGGAATCGATCATCGTCGTCGAAGTCGATCGTTATTCCGACGAAGCAGTACTAGAGGAACTTGAAACCAGCCTGGAAGGCGTGCTGGTGGATGTCCGCACCGCTGTCGAAGACTTTGAGCCAATGCGCAATCAAGCCCGGGCCGCGCTTGATGAGCTCAAGAAATCACGCCCCGAACCGGTCGATGCGGCAGACCACAAAGAGACGCTCGCTTTCCTCGAATGGCTGATCGACGACAATTTTACGTTCCTCGGTTATGACGAATACGAGGTCAACGGCAAGAAGGGCAAGGCCAAGAGCGGTAAAGGGCTTCATCATGTCGAAGGTAGCGATCTCGGTGTTTTCAAACTCGACCAGCCTCGATATCGCGAGCATATTCGTAGCGAAAAGAACATCGTGGATGAGCATGTTCGCACAGCGGAATTGATCTCCTTTGCCAAGAGCGCTCATCACGCCAGGGTGCATCGCCCCGCCTATCCGGACTACATCATCATCGATCGCTACGATGACAAGGGTAATATCGTCGGCGAGCGCCGGTTCATGGGGCTTTATGCCGCAACGGTGTACAACGACTCGCCGCGCAACGTGCCGATGCTGCGCAAGAAGATCAATACGGTGCTGAAGGCTTCGGGATTCAATCCCGGTGGCCACAATGGCAAGCAGTTGATGAACATCCTCGAGGTCTTTCCGCGAGACGATCTGTTTCAGATCGACACCGAGGAACTCACGGACACCGCTCTTGGCATTCTCAATATTCGCGAGCGTCGCCGGGTGCGCCTGTTCGTACGAGAAGACCGTTTCGGACGCTTTTACTCCTGCATGGTCTTCGTGCCCCGGGATGTGTTTTCCACGGATCTTCGGGTACGCATACAAAAGCTATTGTGCGAAGAGCTCGACGCAGAGTTCGGTGACTTCAATACCTATCTTTCCGAATCGGTATTGGCGCGAATTCAGTACATTCTGCGCTTCAACGGTGAAAAGCCCGTCGAGTACGATCTGAGACGACTCGAGAAGAAGATCGAGTCGATAGCGCGTAGCTGGAAGGACGATCTTCAGAGCGCTCTGGTCGAAGGTTTCGGCGAAGAGCAAGCCAATGTGCTGCTCAATCGCTATCGAGGCGCCTTCCCGAGCAGCTACCAGGAAGATTTCACGGCACGTACGGCGGTTTACGATCTGCACCATATCGACGAACTCGAAGAGGGCGCGCCGGTCTCCCTGAGCCTCTATCGTCTGGTGGAAGAGGACGAGGAAGGCATCAATCTCAAACTGTTTCACAAAGATGATCCGATTCCGCTGTCCGATGTACTGCCAGTACTTGAGAATCTTGGGCTGCGGGTGATGGAAGAGAGGCCCTACGACATTCACGCCGAGGATCGCTCCTTCTGGATTCATGATTTTACCCTGGAGCATCACGCCAGCGAGATCGTCAACCTGCAAGAGATGCGGGACGTCTTCGTCGATGCATTCCGTCGCATCTGGACCGGCGAAGCGGAGAACGACTCCTTCAATCGGCTGATCATCGGCGCCAACCTGAACTGGCGCGAAGTGGCCATGCTGCGCGGTTATGCCCGCTATCTGAAGCAGATACGCTTCAGCCTGTCCCAGCGCTATATCGCCAATGCCTTGGCAAGCTACCCCGAGATCACTCGGGAGCTGGTCACTCTGTTCGAGCTACGCTTCGATCCGGAACAGCAGAAACGCGAAAAGGAAGCGGATGCCTGCCTCGAGCGGCTCAATGAATTGCTCGATACGGTGGCGAGTCTCAACGACGATCTGCTGCTGCGCCGCTATATCGAGCTGATCCAGGCCACGCTACGCACCAATTACTACCAGCGCGCGGATGACGGGGGGAACAAGAGCTACATCGCCTACAAGCTCGAACCGACCAAGATTTCCGACATGCCCAAGCCACGGCCGGTCTTCGAGATATTCGTCTACTCGCCTCGCGTCGAAGGGGTGCACCTGCGCGGCGGCAAGGTCGCCCGAGGCGGGCTGCGCTGGTCGGATCGCCACGAGGATTTCCGTACCGAGATTCTTGGGCTGGTAAAGGCCCAGCAGGTCAAGAATGCGGTCATCGTGCCGGTGGGCGCCAAGGGTGGTTTCGTGTGCAAACGCATGCCGCCGAATGCCGATCGTGATGCCGTTCAAAAAGAGGGCATTGCCTGCTACCAGCTATTTATTCGCGGATTGCTCGACATCACCGACAACCTCAAGGGGGGCGAGGTCGTGCCGCCAGAAGCAGTGGTGCGCCACGACGAGGCGGATTCGTATATGGTGGTGGCGGCGGACAAGGGAACAGCCTCGTTTTCCGATATCGCCAACGAGATTTCTTTTGAGTACGGCCACTGGCTGGGAGATGCCTTCGCTTCCGGCGGCGCCAATGGTTACGATCACAAGAAGATGGCCATCACGGCCCGGGGCGCCTGGGAGTCGGTGAAGCGCCACTTCCGTGAACTCGGTGTGAATACCCAGGAAGACGAGTTCACTGTGGTGGGCATCGGCGATATGGCCGGGGACGTATTCGGTAACGGCATGCTGCTTTCCGACAAGATACGCCTGGTGGGCGCCTTCAACCATGTGAACATATTCATCGATCCAGAACCGGACGCGGCCAAATCCTTTCAGGAGCGCAAGCGTCTGTTCGAGCAGCCGCGCTCGAGCTGGGAGGATTATGACAGCAGCTTGATCTCGGAAGGCGGCGGCGTCTTCAAGCGCAGCGCCAAGTCGATCGACATCACCAAGCAAATGAAGGATGTGTTTGGCATCAAGCAGGACAAGCTCTCGCCCAACGATCTGATCAGCGCCATGCTCAAGTCCAAGGTCGATTTGATCTGGAACGGCGGTATCGGTACTTACATCAAATCGAGCGAGGAATCGAACGCGGACGTAGGGGACAAGGCCAACGATGGTCTACGAATCGATGGTCGCGAAGTCAACTGCCGAGTAATCGGCGAGGGCGGCAATCTGGGCATGACCCAGCGCGGACGCATGGAAGCGGCTTGGCGTGGGACTCAGCTCAATACCGACTTCATTGATAACGCTGGCGGCGTGACCTGCTCGGATCAAGAGGTCAATATCAAGATCCTGCTCGACGATATCGTCAAGCAAGGCGACATGACCGACAAGCAGCGCAATCAGTTACTGGAGGACATGACCGAGGATGTTGCCAAGCTTGTGCTCTCCAGCAACTACCGTCAGGCTCAGGCGCTTTCCTTGTCGGCAATTCTGGCCAAGCAGAACATGGGGCCCTATCGGCGCTTCATCAATGAGCTCGAGGCTAGCGGTCATCTCGATCGGGAGCTTGAATTCCTGCCGGAAGACGATGCGCTCATCGAGCGCTCTAACGCAGGCGAGGGTCTGACCCGGCCGGAGCTGTCCGTATTGATCTCCTATGCCAAGAGCACCCTGAAAGATGATCTGATCGCGTCCGATGTGCCGGACGACCCCTTTGTCCAGGCGTGCGTAGAGTCTGCTTTTCCTGAAGTGCTGGTCGAGCGTTTCGGCGAGCAGCTTTACGAACATCGCCTCAAGCGGGAAATTGTCGCCACCCAGATCGCCAACGATCTGGTGAACCACATGGGTATCGTCTTCACCAGACGTTTGATCGATACCACCGGAGCGGGGCGCGCCGAGATTGCTCGGGCGTATATCATCGCCCGGGACAGTTTCAATCTAAGCAGCCTGTGGAATCAGATCGAGGCGCTGGACAACAAGGTCGATTGTCAGGTGCAGTATCGAATGATGCTTGAGCTGAGAAGCCTGATCTATCACATGGCTCGCTGGTTCCTGCGTCAGCGCTCCAGTCAGTCGGTGCAGGAAAGCATCGAGTACTTTGCGCCGCGCTTGAAACAGCTTCAGGAAAGCATCGGCAAAAGACTAAGCGGAGACGATCTCAAGACCTGGAAAAAGCGTCGCGATGATCTTGAAAAAGCCGGCGTGCCCAAGGCCCTGGCGGACATCATTGCCGCGACCAATCAACTCTACGCGGGGCTTGGCATCATCAACGCGGCGCGTCAGACCGATGAAAAGATCCAGCGGGTGGCGGATGTCTATTACGAACTGGGCCAGCGTCTGGACCTGCCTTGGGTGACAGAACAGGTCAACGCTCTTGAAGTACACGACAGCTGGCAGACCCAGGCTCGGGAAGCCTTTCGAGATGATCTCGATCGTCAGCAGCTGGCGCTCACGGTCAACGTGCTGAATCTGGAAGATGCGCCGAAGGACGCGGAGCCCCGGGTAGAGGAGTGGATCAAGCGCTATGCGGATCTATACGAGCGCTGGCGTCAATTGATTCATGAAATGGACGCTGGAGCACAGCCGAGCTTTGCCTTGTTTGCCGTGGCGATTCGCAAGCTGGTCGATCTTTCGGAAAGCAGCAGCGAAACCTGAACGGTACTGGAAATTAAACGGATAAATCGATGAATAGAAAAATCTAATCAGGAAGTTTCTGATGCATTAGAAGGCCTCTGTCCGACATGACTCGGGCAGAGGCCTTGTTTTTTTCTTGAGTTTTCTTCCAGGTGAACGGCACGAAACGCTTTTGTTACTGAGGGGATGCGTATACCGTTCTCTGGTATGCTGTGCCACGATTCGGTCAGCGATTTCCTTAATGTCATTGTAGAGAGGCTTCATGAAATATCGCGCACTCCCTGTCGTCGTGGCGCTGGGGTTGTCCAGTGTGACGCTGCCCGTCCTGGCGCAAAGCGAGGCACTGCAACGTGCCGAAAAGGCTGCCGCCAAGGTCGATCTAAGCCGTTTCTTTACCTCGCGCACGGATGCCCGAAGCCAGAGCTTTGGTTTTGGCGGCACTCACGAGCACGCATTCACCGTCGAAAAGGAAGGGCGCTACGTATTTACCAGCGATACCTTCGTCGGCAATTCCAACGACTACCGTATCAACGCAACGCTGCTGGACGCTCAAGGCAACGAGCTGGCGAGCGCAAAAGGGCTAGGTCAGAACGGCGGCTTGCGACTGGTCGAAGCGCTTGAGCCAGGCGACTACGTATTGCGCGTCTCGGCGGATAAATTTGGTAGTGAAGCCGGAGGCGGCGGCAATAGCTACACCGTGTCCGTCGCGGGACTCGATGCTCAGGGCAAGCGCCTGGACACGGATACCAGCGGTATCGATGGCGGTTCGAGCATTCAGTTCGGTGGGCCCGGGCGGGATGGACGTACCACTGGCTTCGTCAATAATAATGATGAAGTAGCCACCATCGCGGCTCCCAGAACGAGCCCTTCTGCAAGCCCTCCACAAAGCCCGCCTGACAATGGATCTTCCGGCGCGGCGAGAAACGAAGCGCCGCCGTCCTTGTCCTCCCAGCAGCAAAGTGCGCTTGACGTGCCGCCGCCGCAAACGTCCGCCAGTGATAGCGTCGGCGTCCAGGAGCGCAGCTCCAGCGTAGGAAGTGACGCCAGTGCAGGAAACGAAGAAGCGTCTTCACAACAGATGCCGGAGGCGTTCGATGAGCTCGTGGCGGATATCGATATTCGCGCCAAGGGCGAAGTATTGAGCTTCGATGTGGCCCAGGCTGGCACTGTCTCCATTACCAGTTCCACCTTTGTCGGAAGCGAAACCAGCTATCGCCTCGAGGCTCGAGTACTGGATGAAGACGGCAACGTGGTTGCCAGTGACAAGGCCAAAGGATTTGAAGGTGATTTCAATATCGAAACGCGGCTGACGCCAGGAAGATATTCCGTCTGGGTCAGTGGCCAGAAATTCGGTAGCGCCAATAGTGGAGTCAATAACTACACTCTTCGCGTGCAGCAGCTCGATACTCAGTAGGCATTTATGACAGCCACTTGCAGTAGGCGCTTATGATGTACAGCCTTGCCCGCGCGCTTCTTTTTCGTCTCGACCCGGAAAAGGCTCATGATCTCTCTCTCAAGAGTCTGAATTTACTGCACCGCGCGGGTGTCTTGAATGCCCGGCAAAAGCGCCATGACCGCGACGACTCTTTGGAGCTGATGGGGCTGCGCTTTGCCAACCCGGTGGGACTTGCGGCAGGGCTGGACAAGAATGCGGATCATCTCGATGCCTTGGGGGCGCTGGGATTCGGTTTCGTCGAAGTCGGTACGGTGACTCTGAAGGCTCAGCCCGGGAATCCGCGTCCACGCATGTTTCGTGTGCCCCAGCATCAAGCCATCATCAATCGCATGGGGTTCAACAATGCCGGTGTCGATCATCTCATCGCCAATATCCGCAAGAGCCGTTACAACGGTGTGATCGGCATCAACATCGGCAAGAATTTGACCACACCGGTGGAACAGGCCGTCGATGACTATCTAACCTGTCTGGTCAAGGTACATCCCCACGCGCACTACATTACCGTCAATATTTCCTCGCCCAACACCCCGGGACTGCGTAATCTGCAGTTTGGTGAGCATCTCGATGCGCTGCTGGGGGCGCTACGAGAGGAGTGCTCTCGTCTGGATCGGCAAAAGGGTAAGCCAGTGCCCCTGGCGGTCAAGATTGCGCCAGATATGACGCCGGAGGAAGTTGGTCTTGTTGCCCAGGCACTGTCCGCCAATGCCATCGATGTGGTTATCGCCACGAATACCACCGTCTCTCGTGAAGCGATTAGCGGATTGCCTCACGCGCAGGAGCAGGGCGGTCTATCCGGTGGGCCGGTGTTCGAGGCGTCGAATCGGGTAATCCATGAGCTACGGCGACATTTACCGGATATGCCTATCGTTGGCGTTGGCGGTATCGACAGCGGCGAGAAAGCAAAGGCAAAGCGCGAGGCGGGTGCGGACTTGATACAGCTCTATACTGGATTCATCTACCGGGGCCCCGGCTTGATCGACGAATGTATTCATGCGCTGCGAGACGACAAGAAATAGCGTCTTGAGATCAAATATTGCAAAGCAGACTGCCCTGAAACAGAAAGGCCCGTGACATAAACACGGGCCTTAATGGGGCTCTTTAACCGATCCTTTCGCTTCGCTCAGCACTTTCTTCATTGAGCAATGGACCGGAAAAGCTATTTTGAAATCAAGTCACCATGGGGTTTTTATGGATACCGGAAACGCCTGTCATTCCCGACCATTGATCCCCGCGACCTTCACGCCAACCACTCATCCAGTATTCGCGAATATTGATATCCTGACTGGGGCAATCATCTCGGGAGCGGCCTCCCATGCCAGCCTTGTAACCGTGGACATACGCACGCTGGAAGGGATCACGTTTCTGTCGTTTCATCGGATGACCTCACTAAAGATCGAAATTTGGACTCAAGAAAAAGCAATCAGGAATACAGGGAAAATTCCCTGCATCATTCCCGAGTCCGGACAAGAAACGCATGCGTTTTTTAGTAGCTACTAGACTTAATGTTTAGACTAGTTTGCTTAGGATTGTCGAGTCAAGATTTGTTACACATACGTTACAGGCAAGAGAAAATAGGATTAAAGCGCATCATGCCGGGATTCATACGCCATGTCTGAGCATCAAGAAAATGTCACCATGACCTTTTTCGCGACCTGCCCCAAAGGTAATGAAGAACTGCTCGCCGCTGAAATTGCGAATTTGGGCGGGCAGGCGAGCAAAAGCACCGTAGCCGGGATTTATTTCCAGGGCAGCCTCGAGGCGGCCTATCGCGCCTGCCTATGGTCGCGGTTGGCCAACCGCATCGTGCTGTGTCTTGCACAAGAGGAGGGCATCGAGCGTCCGGCAGCTCTTCAGGAAGTAGCGAAGCGTATCGACTGGACCCGGCATCTGGCGCCAGGTGCGACCCTGGCGGTGGATTTCCACGGTCAGTCCGAGCACATTCGCCATACCCGGTTTGGCGCTCAGACGGTCAAGGACGGGGTGGTGGATGCGCTACGCGATGCCGGTCAGGAGCGTCCACAGGTAGAGCTTCGTCAGCCGGATCTTCGCCTGTTCGTGCATCTGCATCGTGGCCGACTGACCCTGGGGGTCGATCTGGCCGGTACCAGCCTGCACCAGCGCGGCTATCGCCGCGATCCCGGCCATGCGCCCCTCAAGGAGAATCTGGCCGCGGCGCTGCTGGTACGGGCGGATTGGCCGGCCCGAGCCAAGCGCGGCGAACCGCTCATCGATCCGCTGTGCGGTTCCGGCACCCTGGTCATCGAAGCCGGGTTGATGGCGGCGGATATCGCGCCCAATCTCAATCGAGAACGCTTTGGTCTGCTTGGCTGGGCGGGGCACGATGAGTCGCTATGGCGGGAGCTCAAGCGCGAAGCAGAGGCCAGGGCAAGCATCGGGCGGCGACGCATCAAGTCGACGCTTTATGGCGTCGATCAAAGCCCCCAGGCGCTCTCCGCTGCCAAGAGCAACGCCATGCGCGCCGGTATTCCCGCGCTGATCGACTTTCGTGGCGGTGCCGTGGCCCAGCTGAGTCGCCCTGAGAATTGCGCTGGGCCGGGATTGATGATCACCAATCCGCCTTATGGTGAGCGTATTGGCGAGCTGCCGGAGCTGGTGCCCCTGTATGCGGACCTGGGCGAACGGGTGCGCCGTGAATTCCCTGGCTGGACACTGGCCCTGTTCACCGGCAACCCGGAGCTTGGCCATCGTACCGGGCTGCGGGCGCGCAAGCAGTACGCCTTCAAGAATGGCGCCCTGGACTGCAAGCTGTTGATGATTGATATACCTGTGATCGAGGTGCCAGAGAGTAGTACGTCCGAATCTCTTAAACCCCAAACCCAAGAGAACGATAAAGATACTTCCAAGCCAGAATTCGTCTCCAGGCACTCGGAAGGCGCGCAGATGTTCGCCAATCGTCTGGAAAAGAACCGCAAGCGGCTCAAGAAATGGCTCAAGAAAAGCGGCGAGAGCTGCTACCGGCTTTATGATGCGGACATGCCGGAGTACGCCCTGGCGGTGGATGTGTATGGCGACCGAGTGCATGTGCAGGAGTACGCGCCGCCGAAATCCGTCAATGTCGTCCAGGCCCAGCGCCGTTTGATGGATGCGCTGGGGGTGATTCCCCAGGTGCTTGAGGTGCGGCCTGATCATATTTATCTCAAGCAGCGCGAGCGCCAGACCGGCAAGACCCAGTATCAGAAGCGCGACAGCAGCGGCGAGCGTTTCCAGGTGCGAGAGGGCAAGGCGCTGCTATGGGTCAATCTGCGGGACTATCTGGACACAGGGCTTTTTCTCGATCATCGCCCGGTGCGGCGTATGATCGCCGAAATGGCCGCCGGCAAGCGCTTTCTCAACCTGTTCTGTTACACCGGCACCGCCACAGTGCAGGCCGTTCTGGGTAGCAAAGAGGGGGGCGCCAGCGACAGCGTGAGCGTGGATCTTTCCAACACCTACCTGGAGTGGGCCCGGGACAATCTGGCGCTCAATCGCATCGATCCCAGCCGCCACCGAGTAGTGCGGGAAGACTGCTTTCATTGGCTGCAAACCGCCGGCAGCGAGTTCGATCTGATCTTTCTCGACCCGCCGACCTTCTCCAACTCCAAGAAGATGGAGGAGAGTCTGGATATCCAGCGCGATCATGGCCGGCTACTGGATCTGGCCATGGCTCGTCTGGCACCCGGAGGCACGCTGGTATTCTCCAATAACCAGCGGCGTTTCAAGCTGGACGATGGCGTGCTCGAACGCTACGCGGTAGAAGACATCTCGGCTCGAACCTTCGATCCGGACTTCCAGCGCCGCCCCAATCTACATCACTGTTTCCTGATACGTCATCGCGAGGACCCATGAGGCGCCTGATCCTCTATACCACCCTGGGCTGTCATCTGTGTGAGCAGCTCGAAGCCGAGATTGCCCGTATTGGCGTCGAAAATATCGTGCTCGAACGAGTCGAGATCGCAGATAGCGATGCCTTGATCGAGCGCTACGGTACTCGGATACCGGTGCTGGCGGACGAACAAGGCGATGAACTGGAACGTGGCCTGGAGCCTGATCGACTGGCGGCCTGGCTGGATATCCGGGGTCTGCTTGCGTTCGTCGATGAGCCACCGCAGCCCATGTCCGAGCGGCCGATAGGCGCAAGGCGGGTCAATGGTCGGCGTTTCTTGGGCTGACCTTGGCAGGAAGCGCTGAATAAATAGACGAACGGAATGAAGCGCAAGGCGCACGGCACACAGAAGGCGAGACATAACATGGGGTTAGGCGAGTCTTCGAGTACCGCGCAACGCAGCGATTCGTCCGTGCAGTCACTTATTCAGCGTTTCCTTAGATGCCGAGCAGCGACAGCTGTTGGACCGCATCACGCCCCTCAGGGCTTTCATCGCTCGCCTCGAGCACCTTGTGAAAGCCTCGCGCGCCTTGGATGTTGGCAACGTCCTCGAGCCACATCATCGCCTGGTCATGGCTGCCCGCCACCTGGTGCTTGAGCCCGCCGAACTGGGTGCCAATCTGGCCCCAGGCACGACTGAATATCCAGTCGCCGAACATATCCTGATGGACGTGCACGAGCACGTAGTCATGATTACTTTCCCAGCGGACAATCACGGGGTCTCCTTGGCGAGGGGCTCAATCCTTGTGGCGCTTGAAAGCACGTCCTAAGATGACGGCAATATTGTAACCGCCTTCAGGCTGCGAACAAGGAGCAAGACACCCCCATGCGCCTACTAGTGGATGAGAACGTGCCCCTGGCGGAGGAGTTCTTCGGCGAGCTGGGCGAGATCACCCGTATGCCGGGCCGCGAGATCGACAGTGCTGCGGTGCGCGATCAGGATATTCTGGTGGTACGCTCCATCACCCAGGTCAACGCCGCGCTATTGGAAGGCTCCAGCGTACGGTTTGTGGGTACCTGTACCATTGGCACCGACCATGTGGACCTGGACTACCTTCGGGAAAAGCAGATCGGCTTTGCCAGCGCTCCGGGGAGCAATGCCGAGTCCGTAGTCGATTACGTGCTTTCCAGCCTGTTGATGCTGGCGGAAGAGCAGGACTTCGTGCTGGCGGAGCGTACCGTGGGCATCGTTGGCGCCGGCAACGTGGGGGATCGTTTGCGCCAGCGTCTCGAAGAACTCGACGTCACCTGCTTGATCTGCGATCCGCCCCGGGCGAAGCAGGAAAATCGCGACGACTTTCTTGATATCGATACGCTGATCAAGCGCGCCGACATTATCAGCTTGCACACACCCTTGACCAACGAAGGGGAGCATCCCACCCGGCATCTGCTGGACGCGACGCGTATTGCCGCGCTGAAACCGGGAACGCTTCTGATCAATACCGGGCGGGGCACCTGCATCGATACCATGGCGCTACGTCAGCGCCTCGAGGAGCGAGCGGATCTGAGTACCGTGCTCGATGTGTGGAAAAACGAGCCCGCCATCGATCAGGTGCTTTATGATCTGGTGGATATCGCCACGCCCCACATCGCCGGCTATAGCCTGGATGGCAAGATGCGCGGTACCGAACTGGTCTATCAGGCCGTGATGCGCTATTTCGGCTTGCCTGCCCGGCGTAAGCTCGGCCAGATCAAACCTGACAACTGGCTGCGCAAGATAGTGCTATCGGGATCGGCGCCGCCTATGGATGCACTGTCGCTGTGCGTGCGAGCCTGTTACGACGTGCGACGCGACATGCACGGCTTCGATCGCTATCGCCGGCGACTGGGCCTGACCCAGGCCTTTGACCGTTACCGCGCCGAATACCCGGTGCGCCGGGAATTTTCGACTCTTAGGGTGGAGTTGAAGAAGAACAGTGGCGAGCTGCGCGACGTCATCGAAGGCTTTGGCTTCAAGCCCAAACCTGCCGGCAAGTGACAGCGTGTTGTCATCCTGAAAGATGCGGCCATGACCAGAGAAACGACCAATGTCTTCCGATACCTTGCAGCTGTCAGCCCTCTACCGCTACCCGATCAAATCCACTGCTGGTGAGTCGCTGGAGTGTGCCGTCCTGGGCGAAGAAGGCATTGCAGGGGATCGGCGCTTCATGCTGGCAAGACCCGACGGCGTCTTTCTCACCGCCCGCTCTCATCCGCAGCTGGTGACCATCCGCGCAGAGCTGAACGATAAAAGGATCGTGTTGCACCATCCAACCCTCGAGCCTCTGGCGCTCGAGTTCGACGCCTTCGAAAAAGAGCCCTTCGCGACCCAGGTATGGAACGACAGTTTTCGGGCATTGACCACCACGCCGGACGCCGATCGCTGGTGCGAGCAGGCCATCGGCGAACCGTCGCGTTTTCTATGGTTGGGGGAGAGGTCGCCGCGCTATCGTCAGGCCATCGGCAAACGGCTCAGTTTCGCCGATGGTTTCCCTTTAATGTTGATCGGTGAGGCTTCTCTTGAGGATCTCAACGAGCGTGCCCCAGGCGATCACGTCATGGCCCAGTTTCGTCCCAACCTGGTGGTCTCCGGCGGCTTGCCCTTTACCGAAGACAAATGGCACCTGCTGCGCATCGGTGAGACGGAACTCGCGGTGCGCAAACCCTGTACCCGCTGCGCCATGGTCACCGTCGACCCAGGCACCGGCACCTTCATCGATCAACGGGAACCCCTGCGGACTCTAGCGGGATATCGACGTGGCCTGACCGGGCAGATTGAATTCGGCCAGAATCTTGTGGTGCTGACCGGTGGGGAGCTGGAGGTGGGCATGCCGGTCGAAGTGCTGGGTTAGATACCCGTCCGTTAACGCCAGAAAAATTCTCTCGGAGTATAGATATATGACTTTCACTCCTCAATTTCTCGACGCCGCTGACGCAAGATGCGTCCGATCAGCACAAGGTTCATGACGATAAAGAGCAGGTTCCAGTAAACGACCTCCATCAGCGGCTCGGGCCGGCTGAGATAGTAGGGCATCAGACAGACCATCGCTTTTATCATGAGTATTCTTAGATGCAGGATGTCTCGCATCAGATACGACAACAGGTTCAAGGCGTTGGCAACGTAGATCAAGGCTTCCATTGGGTTTCACTAATCTCGTCAAGGCTTGGCGTCGGTACTGCCGACGCGGCAAGGGTTGCTTGAGGTGTTTTTTACAAAAGCCAGACATCACGAATCCTGTCGGGCCGGATTGTCGTGGGAATGAACCCGATTGCGAATATAGATGGCGAGCGTTGGAAGCAGCGTGGTAACTGGCGTGGAATTTCGTCAGAGTTTCATTGAAAAAAGTATGCCAATCCTAGGGCCTGTTGACGTTTCCTCATGGCCGCGACAGAGATCCATTGGGTGCAGAACAATGCCGTGCTGTGCCCAAGGGACCACTCCGTGCCTGCAATCAACAAAAAACCCGCCCTCTCGGGCGGGAAGTCCATCACTAACCCTCTTCCATAAAGGCTGACATCCAGGAAGATCGTTAGTCTTGAGGCTTGTTCTCGCTGTTCAGCCCCAGCACTTAGGTATTTCGGCCATGTACCACGATCACAGCCGATCAAGCGCTAATAGAGCATTGTCGCCGAGCCATACCCGACGAAACTCCCGTTCGGTCTGCTCGGATGCAGTGTCGCCAGCCTGTTGCTGTGCCTGCAGCAATCCCCAAAGCGCCCAACCGTTTTTCGGCTGTTTCTTCAGCGCCTGCTGGAAGGTTGTGATCGCTTCCTGGGTACGACCGTCCTGAAGCTGCACCGCGGCGAGGGTCTGACGAACCGGGTAGTACCAGTAGGGCGGCTCCATATAGGCAATCGTATCTTCCAAGGCGATCGCTTCCTGTAGATGGTGTTCGGCAGCCGAATAGTCTCGCCGAGCCTGTTCGACCCGCGCTTCGACGATGTGCTTGGCGATCTCGAGCAGGGTACGTGCCGGGACGTATTGAGCCTCTAATCCGTCCAGATCGGCGTTGGTGTAAAGCTCGTTCAGCTCCCTCGCTTCCGCCAATGCCTCATCGATCCGGCCTAGCCGGGCGAGCGCCACACCGCGGGCGTAGTGCCAATAGCCCTTGACGAAGGGGAACTGGTCGCTGGGAGCCGCCAGGGCCAGGATAGCTTCCGGTTCCGCGAACTGGGCGTGGGCGGAATAGGGCGCGGTCTTGATCGCCTGCACCCAGCCGAGCTCCGCGGAAACCTTATCCGAGGTGATGGTGTCGAGCTTCTCGGCGGATGCCAGCACGTCTTCCTTGGCCCCGGACAGCTGGGCCGCCACCATCAGAAAGTGCACGTTGTGCGGATAATAGCCGAAGCGGTAGAGCGGGCTGGCGGCATCACCCATCGCCTCCAGCATCCGCTCGTCTGCGGCGATGGCGTCCCGGTTGACCGCCAGCGAATCCTTGTAGCGGCCGACCCGGCTATAGATATGCGCCGGCATGTGCGTCAGGTGGCCAGCTCCCGGCATGGCACCGCGCAAGGTATCCGTATGGAGCTCCGCACGTTCCGGGGTTGCAGAGGCCTCCACGGCGTGGATATAGAGGTGCGCTGCGGCAGGATGGCCTGGCGCGGTGACAAGCGCACGCTCCAGGGTGGCGACGATATCCGCCGCATATCCTTTAGGCGTGACGCCGTCCGCCTCCCAGTAATCCCAGGGCTGAAGATTCATCAGCGCGTCCGCGTAGAGCACCTGGATATCCGCATCCCCAGGATAGCGCTGGGCGACCGTCCGGATGGCGTCCGCCCAGGCCTGATCCAGCGCAGCGCGATCCGTGTTTGAGTCCTCAGCGTAGCGCTTGGCCAAGACCTCGATCAGCGCTTGCTCCTTGGGAGTCGCTTCGTCCTTCAGTGCCAGTGCCTGGGTGATCGCTTCGAAAGCCGGAGCGATGGCCTCATCGTGCATAGCGTCGTTGATGTTGGCGCCGAGTACGAAGGCCTCTCCCCAGAAGCACATGGCGCAGCCCGGGTCGAGCCGCTGGGCCTCGCGGAAGGCGCGCCGCGCTTCGGCGTGGTTGAACCCCCAGGCGAGTTTCAAGCCTTGATCGAAATACGCCTGGGCCCGTGGGTTTCGGGTGGTGATTTCGTAGCTGCGCGCACCAAGCCCTTCGTACAGCGGCACCCGAGCGGCGGGATTCGCCGTCGGTTCGGCACGCTCGCCGGCGAAGCCGACCCCGGGCTTGAACAGTTCCGTCTTGCGCGCGTCATCGTGGGCGAAGGAAGCGCTACTGATCGAGGCGGCGAGAATCGCTGCGGAAGCCAGGGTAAATGTCTTGGTTTTCATGATAAGTCTCCTGTCGTCGGGTGGGCGTTGTTGGCCTGGCTCAGGCTGTTGGCTGGATTAGCTCGCCATGACGTCGCCGGCGGTGAAAGCCGCGGCGATGGTGCTGACATGGCGCAGATCCGTGCCGCAGCAGCCACCGAGTACATTGACCCAAGGCATCCTGGCGACCAGCGCGCGATAGAGAGAGGCCAGCTCCCGGGGGTTGCCCGCATCGAGTTCCTCCGCGGCATCCAGCTCCGCGTGGCTGCAGCGCGAGGCGTTGCACCGTAGCCCTTGGATGCGGCGCGTCCATTCGTAGTCGGTAAGAACGTCGAGAAAATGCTCCGGATGGGCGCAGTTGACCATGAAGTAGGCTGCTGCTCCCCGAGTCGCTGCGTCCACCTCTCGAATAGCCTCGCCCAGAGGCTGACCGCTGGGCAGTCGACCATCAGTCTCCACGGTGAAGGAGACGACGACGGGCAGGCCGGCCTTGTCCGCCGCCTTGACGAAACCGGTGGCTTCCGGAGCCTGGGTAAAGGTGAGCGCCGAGATCATCTCTATCTCGGTTTCGGCCAGCCAACGAATCTGCTGGGCGTGATACTCCTCCGCCTCAATTTCGGTTATTGCTGTCTCCGGCGCATAGGCGTCGCCTTTTGGGCCGATGACGGCATTGAGCACGATAGGCCCCTCGTTGCCGGCAAATTCATCTCGCAGCGTTGCGATAAAGTTCACGGCTTCAAGGTTCGCTGTGCGCAGCTCGGTTTCCGTGGCGCCCAGGTCCTGCGCCCAGTGGCTGTGGGCCTTCCAGGTCGGGGCGTCGAGGATAAAACCGGTCTTGCGCCCTCGGGCGATCGCCAGAAAGCCGCGAAAATAACGAGCCAAGGCATGGCGCCCCTGAGCACTGGTTAGCAAGGTATGCGCCGCGAACTCGCGAATCTCGACGCCGTGATTGAAGATAATGTCGGTTTCGAGGCCGCCATCGGTCAGGAACAACTTGCCGGAAGCCTGGGGAAGAACTTTTGTACGATAGGTCATGGTGGTGTACCTCTTTTGGCCACGGCCCTGTGCCGAGCCTTACAACATGAAATTTATGTGCCTGTCGTGGTACCCAACGTTGTAACCAGCGTGGAATTTTTGCCAAAAGCCGTTGAAACTGTAGGTGATGAGGCCACTTTGTGGGCGCACAACGATGCCTGAGCTGGCGATTCGAACCCTGGGAGAGCTGACGGTAAGCCGGGATGGCGTGACGATGCCTTTGCCGGCGTCGAGGAAGACGCGTGCCCTGTTGGCCTATCTCGCCTTGACCGGACGGCCCCAGCGTCGTGATCGGCTATGTGAGATGTTCTGGGACATACCAGACGACCCACGCGCTGCCTTGCGCTGGTCCTTGAGCAAGCTGCGTTCGGTAGTCAACGACGCCATAACCGAGCGGTTGGTGGCGGATCGCGAGCGGGTGACCTTCCTGGACGACCAGGTCGAGATCGATATTCGTCATCTGGCAATAGGGCTCAAGCAGGAGGGGCTAGCGGTCGTACCGCTGCGTGAAATGAAAGATCGCTTGAGCGAGCCGCTGCTTGAAGGTCTGGATCTACCCAACCAGGAGGCTTTTCAGCGCTGGCTGACCGCCGAGCGTCAGGAGGCGCAGCGCCTTCATGTGTGCGTACTGCAACGGCTGGCCTCCCATGCTGATTTGACTCCGGATCAGGCGCTGCCCTGGACCAGGGCCTGGCTGGAAGCGGACCCGTTCAACCGAGAAGCAGCCACTCGTCTCTTGACTCGTCTTCGCCAATTGGCGCTCCACCAGGAAGCCGAATCCTTGTCCCGGAAATTGGCGCAGCGCTTTCGCGACGCCGGACTCGAATGGCCGCTGAGACCGACCCCGGAGCAGCTTGTCTCGAAACCAGATAGCGACCATCATCGACAGTTGCTCGCTCATCAGAAGATTCACTTCTGCACGGCAAAGGATGGGGTGCGTATTGCTTATGCCTGTGTCGGCGAGGGGACGCCACTGGTCAAGGCCGCTAACTGGCTGACCCATCTGGAACTCGACTGGGACGCACCGATCTGGAGCCCGCTGTTTCGTGAGCTCGCCAGCGAGCACTTACTGGTGCGTTACGATGAACGCGGCAATGGACTATCGGACTGGGACGTCGGCGAGATTTCATTCGATGTCTTCGTCACGGATCTCGAGACGGTGATTGATACGCTCGGCCTCGAGCGCTTTGCACTGCTGGGTATCTCTCAAGGGGCTGCGGTCTCCATCGAATACACGGTGCGTCATCCGCAACGGGTCTCTCACTTGATCCTGTTCGGCGCCTATGCTGCCGGATGGCGTGTCAATGCCTCACCCCGAATGCTAAAGGAACGCGAGGCCATTCTGACCTTGACGGAAGCCGGCTGGGGACAGGATAACCCAGCCTATCGACAGATCTTCTCCTCGACCTTCATGCCTGACGCTACTCTTGAAGAGTTGGCCTGGTTCAATGATTTCCAGCGGCGCACTACCTCGCCGGATAACGCGGTACGCTTCCTTTCAGCCTTCGGGGATATCGACGTCCGTCATCGGCTTGGCCTCGTGAGTGTACCGACCCTGGTCATTCATTCGAAAGGGGACCGGCGCATACCGATTGGCTCGGCCTGGGAGATCGCCGCCACCATCCCCGATGCGCAGTTCATGAGCCTGGAAAGCGATGGTCATCTGCTGCTGGGACGCGAGCCTGCCGCTCAGGCGTTCGTCGAGGCGGTAAGGCGGTTTGTGGAAGGATAGGGCGACAACGTCCGCAGTGATCATACGCCCGCTCCGGCCCCACCGGATCGGGGTGTGGCTCAGGCTTCCAGGATCATCTCGAAGCCGCCATAAACCCATCGACGTAGATCATCATTGTTGCTCCTCTATAGATGGATTATCCGTCAGTATTTCCGTCTGATTGCATGCCCCAGCTCGCGCCAACAATAGGGCGCGCTCGCGGGCGTTGCGGGTGAGGGTGGCGGCGCGTTCGAACTCGGCGCGGGCTTCTTGCATGCGGTCGAGTCGGGCGAGCAGGTCGCCGCGCACGCTGGGCAGCAGATGGTAGTGGATCAGGGCGGGCTCTTTGAGCAGGGCATCGGCAAGTTCCAGCCCGGCCGCCGGGCCGAAGGCCATGCCGACGGCGACGGCACGGTTGAGTGCCACCACCGGCGAGGGCGCGATCTGGGCGAGTGCGTCGTAGAGCGCGGCAATGCGCGGCCAGTCGGTATCTTCAAGGGTCGCGGCACGCGCGTGGCAGGCGGCAATTGCTGCTTGCAGGGTGTAGGGACCAAACGCACCGGGCAGTGCTTCGGCGCGGGCGAGCGCGGCCAGGCCACGGCGGATCAATAGATGATCCCAATGACTTCGGTCCTGGTCCGGCAGCAGGATGGGATCACCGTTTGCATCCACTCGAGCGGGCAATCGCGAGGCTTGTATCTCCATCAGTGCCGCCAGGCCATGAACCTCGGATTCCTTCGGCATGAGTTCGGCCAGCACCCTACCCAGACGCAGCGCTTCATCACACAGCGTCGGTCGCATCCAGTCATCGCCAGCAGTAGCAGCATAGCCTTCGTTGAAGATCAGGTAGATGACCTGGAGCACCGAGGTGAGTCGTGGTGCGAGTTCTTCGCCGCGGGGCACCTCGAAAGGTACGTGCGCTTCGGTCAGGGTGCGCTTGGCGCGTACGATGCGCTGCGCGATGGTAGGTTCAGACTTGAGATAGGCGCGAGCGATCTCCTGGGTGGTGAGGCCGCCGACCACTTTCAGGGTCAGAGCGGCCCGCGCATCTGGCGGCAATACTGGATGGCAGGCGGTAAAAAGCAATCGCAAGATGTCATCGTCGATGTCACCATCAAGGGAGGCGTTAATCCGTTCGGTCAAGGCCTGTTCGGATAAGGCGTGGCGGGCATCCAACTCCCGGGCGAGTTCTACATGCCTGGGTGCGGCCATGCTCTGGTGGCGCAGGCGATCGAGGGCGCGGCGCTTGGCTGTAGCCATCAGCCAGGCACCGGGATTGTCCGGGATGCCTGTGCTGGGCCAGGTCTCAAGTGCGGCGACCAACGCATCCTGGGCGCAGTCCTCTGCTTGGCCCAGATCGCGATTCAATCGAGCGACGCCGGCAATGACCCGGGCCGACTCGATGCGCCAGATCGCCGCGATAGACGTACCAAACTCCTGGTCTGTCATCTCAGTTCACATAGCAGGGCGCGCATTCACGCACTTCGATCGTGGCGAAACGTGCGGCCGGGCATTGTCTCGCGAACGCAATGGCTTCCTCTCGATCGGCGCAGTCGATCAGGAAGAAGCCGCCGATCATTTCCTTCGATTCGGCGAAGGGGCCGTCCAGTAGCGTCGGTTTGGCACCGCCTTGTTGGAGCCGCACGCCGTGCTTGTCCGGGCGCAATGAGCGACTGGCCAACAGCTTGTCGCGGGCAGCGAGATCTTCGCCGAAGCGCACCATCTCGTCATAAAGCGCCCGGCCTTCATCTTCACTGCGGGTTTCTCGATCCCCGCGCGCTTCGACGATCAGCAGTAGATACTCCATGGTGTTCTCCATAGCGATTATTGATCAATGCATCGAATGCAGGCCGATCATGTTGCCTTCGGTATCGATGACCAGGGCAATATGTCCATACTCCCCGATGGAACACTTTTCTTGCTGTATCCGGCCACCCGCCTCGACGACACGCGCCGCTTCCACGGCGCAATCCTCGCAGTCGAAATATACCAGTGTGCTGTTGCCGCCAGGCGCCATGCCTTCCATCTTTACCAACGCGCCACCGGCACCGACCGATTGCTGGTCCATGGGAAACGTCCAGAGCTCAAACTCGGGGAAGGGGGAGTCGAGACGCTCGAGCGTTTGTTCAAGCACAGTTTCGTAAAAGCGTTTCGCCCGCGCCATATCGGCCACGTATATTTCGAACCAGACGACAGGATTAGCCATTTGTATTTCCTTCAATCGAATCAAGAACAGTTCAAGAGGCAGGGTCAGGACTACGACTCGTTGCGATTATCCAGCGTTTGAAAGCGGTCGATCGCTTCCGACTCGCTGAAATCCTCGAGTTCGAACAGTCGGCGCACCTCGATCTCCGACTCGCCACCGTCAATCGCTGAATTTGGAAAGCGCCGCACCCACTCTGCCGCCTCTTCGTGGCTCCTGACTTGGATGAGCGTATAACCGGCGATCAGTTCCTTGCTTTCGGTGAACGGCCCGTCGATCAACGTGCGCTTGTCGCCGTCATAACGCACCCGCCAGCCGCTGGAGCTGGGTTGAAGCCCCGTGGCATCGAGTAGCACGCCAGCCTTGGCCAATGCTTCATGATAGGCGGCCATGCGGGCGAGCAACGTCTCGCCCGGCATCACGCCTGCTTCTGAATCCTGAGTGGCCTTGACGATAATCATGTAGCGCATGGGGTTATCCTCGAATCGGGCCGGCGACTAAACCCCGGCGTCACGATGACGACGAACGACACGGTCGTAAATCGACAATCGCTGCAGATAAAAATGCCTGCCAAGCCTATGGCCTACACTTGTTATTCGTCGGCGAACAATATTGCGCTAATAGTTGCGAACATGAGTTGTGTCGGAAGCCGTGTGCAAGAAACAACAGGTGCGACATGTCGCGAAACTCAATCATCGAAAAGCATGTTCGTCATGATAGGAGAGGACTCATGAGCGCATTCAATAAGGCGCATATGGCGATAGCGGCCTGGGTCGCATTCTGTGCTCTTTCACTCCTGCTTCTTTTCCCCGCTCATGTTCATGGCGATGACGCTGCCGTCGAGCTCGATCTGCCCGAGGTGGTTCTACGCGACATCCCCTTCGAGGCAAAGGTGAGTGGAATCGGTGATCGTCTCGCCGACGGTGCCGACGTCGTTCTGCAGGGCGGTGATCAGCGCTACTCGAGTACGGTCATGAACGGTAACGTGACCTTCGAAGAGGTAATCGTCACCACCGACCCGGCAGAGCTGCGAGTGCTAGGCCCGGGTGACGAACTTATCGCAGAGACCCAGGCGAATACCCTGGCCGGCTGGGCCTCGCTTGTGCCGGCGGTGCTCGCCATCCTTCTGGCACTCGCAACGCGCCAGGTGATCCCGGCGCTGTTCTTCGGCCTCTGGATGGGAGGTGCATTGGTATACGGCTCGCTTGCGGGTCTCTGGTACGGCTTTCTCGATACCATGGCCAGGTACATGGTGGATGTGCTGACCGATTGGTCCCATGTTGCCATTCTGCTCTTCTCCTTCATGATCGGTGGGCTCGTCGGCATCATCTCGAAGAACGGCGGCACCCGGGGCATCGTCAACTGGGTGATCGGGCTTGCCAGTACGCCAAGGCGAGGGCAGCTGTCCACCGGCCTGATGGGGCTGGCCGTGTTTTTTGATGATTACGCCAACACCCTTATTGTCGGCAATACGATGCGCCCGATCACCGACCGGCTGCGAGTGTCTCGCGAGAAACTGGCCTACATCGTCGATTCTACCGCTGCGCCGGTTGCCACCGTGTTCTTCATCACTACCTGGATCGGCTTTCTGGTCGGTTTGATCGGTGATGCGACCGGCGAACTCGAGGGCTACTCGGAAGGTGCCTATTCGATCTTTCTCAATTCGATCGGCTACAGCTTTTACCCGCTGCTGGCAGTGACCTTTGTATTCATGGTGGCCGGCAGCGGGCGTGATTTCGGACCCATGCTGCAGGCGGAGCGCCGCGCCCGCACCAAGGGCCAGTTGAGCCGACCAGGCGCTCTCATCGGCGATTCCACCGAAGAGGGCGATGAGAACGGACCCAAGGCCGACAAACCGCAGCGGGCGGTCAATGCGGTCGTTCCGATCCTGGTGCTGGTGATCGGCTCGATGGTGGGTATCTACCTGACCGGCTTGGAGAGTGCCGGGCCCGATGCATCGCTACGCGAGATCATCGGCAACGGCGATTCCTTTCTTGGCCTGATGTGGGCGTCGCTGCTGGCGGTCACCGTGGCCGCTGTGATGTCGGTTGCTCAGGGCATCCTGAATCTGGGGGAGGTGATCGACTCCTGGCATGCGGGGGTGCGGTCCATGCTCATGGCGATGGTCATCCTGTTACTGGCCTGGTCGCTGTCTGATGTCAACGGCGTGCTGCACACAGGGGATTATCTTGTGTCGACCCTCGGCGATACGCTGCCGGCCCCGGCGCTGCCGACCCTCGTCTTTGTGCTCTCTGCTGCAACCGCTTTCGCCACTGGCTCGAGCTGGGGCGTGATGGGCATCATGATGCCGCTGGTGCTGCCGCTGACCTGGACGATCATGCAGATCAACGATCTGACCGCTGACGGCGAGCATCTGTATCTTCTGTATGCGAGCGTGTCCGCGGTTCTGGCGGGGGCGGTGTGGGGCGATCACTGCTCACCGATTTCCGACACCACCATCCTTTCGTCCCTGGCCTCCAAGTGCGATCACATCGATCATGTTCGCACCCAGATTCCCTATGCGGTAGTGGTGGGTGTCGTGGCGATTCTCGGCCTCGTCGCGGCAGGCTTTGCCGTGCCCTGGTGGCTGGTGCTTGCCATCGGCGCTGCCGTGCTATTCGCCACGCTGCGCTTTTTCGGTCGTCGCGTCGATGATGTATCCGCGTCCGAGACCTTGGAACCAGCGGTTGAACGAGAGGGAGACAGATAATGGCGGGCAATATCCTGGTGCCGATCGATCTGAATCACAAGCGCACCTGGCAGCCGGTGCTGCCGGTGGCCGTGGAACTGGCGCGCTCTCGCGCCACCACCTTGCACCTGATAACCGTGGTGCCAAAACTTTCGAGTGGTTCGGGGCTGCCTTCCGGCGCCGACTACGGCGAGGATGTGCCGGCGCTGGACGACTACAGCCACAAGATGCAAAAGATGATGGAGCGTGAAATGGAGGCCTTCATCAAGGCCTACCTCCCGGAGGATGTGCCGGTAAAGAGTCAGGTGGCCATGGGCAGCGTCTACCGGCGTGTTCTCGAAGCGGCGTCGCGTAACAAGGTTCAGTTGATCATCATGAGCGGTTATAGCCCTACCTTGCGCTCTTTCATGCTGGGTACCAGCGCGGAGCGAATCGCGCGCCATGCTAAATGCTCGATATACATCGTGCGGCCCTGATCCCGTGCAACGGCATGGCACGTGATGGCTACAAATCCTCTACCCTGGGCGGCTCCCCCACGGTGACCTTGTTGATATGCTCGCTTTGCAAGCCGCGAAACAGCGCGATCATCATGACGAATGCCAGGATGAAGATCGGCAGACCGATGACCGTGATCACCTGCTGCAAGGCGAGCAGGCCGGTTTCGCCGGCGAGCACGATCAGCATTGCCGCCAGCACCCCTTCGGAAATCCCCCAGAACAGGCGTTGATGCACTGGGCCGGGCTCCGGCGTGCCGGTACATAGCATGTCCACCACCAGGGAGGCCGAGTCCGAGGAGGTGGCAAAGAAAATCGCCACGATGATGACCGCCAGCCCCTTGATGATGGTGGCGAAGGGGAAGTGCTCGAAGAAGGCGAACATTGCCAGGGGCACGCTGTCAGCCACCGCCGCTGAAAGCGCACCGGCCTGATCACCAAGCGCGGCCCGGGCCTCCGCGCCAATGCCGTCGATCTCCATTGCCGACCAGCCAAAGATCGAGAACCAGATCAGGGTGAAGATCGAAGGCGCAAAGAGCACGCCGAGAACGAATTCGCGGATGGTACGCCCTCGGGAGATGCGGGCGACGAAGATGCCGATGAAGGGCGACCAGGTCACGGTCCAGGCCCAGTAGAAGACGGTCCAGTTGCCTTGCCAGCCCCAGCCGCCTTCCTCGTGGGTGTACTGGGCCAGGGTGTCGTTCCAGAAGGCCATGGGCACGATATTGTAGATATAAAGGCCAAGCGTCTCGATGGTCGCCCGTAGCAAGAACACCGTGGAGCCGGTGAACAGCACGAACAGCATCAGGCCAACCGCCATGCCGATGTTGATGTTGGACAGCAGTTTTACGCCGGAATCCAGCCCGGCCACGATGGAGCCCACGGCAACGGTGGTGAGAACGGCGATGATGATGACCTTGGGGGTGACGGCATTGGGAATACCCATGAGCTCGGTGAGACCGGCATTGATCTGCTGGGTGCCAAGGCCAATGGATACCGCGACGCCGAACAGGGTGCCGAGCACGGCGAAGACGTCCAGGGTCTTGCCCAGCGGCCCGTAGATGCGATCGCCAATCAGCGGATAGAACACGGAGCTGTAGCGCATGGGCAGGTCATAGCGATAGATGAAGTAGGCAAACGCCAGCCCCGGCAGGGTGAAGATTGCCCAGGTATGAAGCCCGAGGTGGTAGATCGCAAAGCCGATGGCATCGTCCGCGGCTGCCACGGTAAAGGGTTCTACGTCCGGGTGGGGTGGGTTGGAGAAGTGTGAGATCGGCTCCGCCACCCCCCAGAACATCAAGACGGTGCCGATACCACCGGCGAACAGCATGGTGAACCAGGAAATATTGCCGTAGTCCGGCTTGGCGTCGTTTCCTCCCAGGCGAATCATGCCATAGCGGCTTATCGCCACCCACAGTAGAAAAATGACCCAACTGGTGACGCCAAAGATGAAAAACCAACCGAGGTTGGTGACGATCCAGGTGCGTCCAGCACCAAAGGCCTGCTCGATGGTGTCGGGAATCAGAAGCAAGGTGACAAGAAACACCACCATGATGGCTGCCGAGACGAAGAAAATGACGGGATCGGTCTGAAGCCGGAGTTTTCGCGCAAGCTTTTCCATCTCTGAATTTCCTTTTGCTTATCATTCTTCTAGTAGTAACCGTAGAAGTAGATACGCAAAAGATCGAATGGCATTTCGTTGTCGACGCTTTGTTCAAGATCATCATTCAGTCATTTTTAAGCTGTCTGGTTTTTGTTTTTTCACAAAAAACTCCGGCACGAAGGCCGGAGTTGAGGGGGATGACTGCGTATGCTTACTCCCGGTAAGCGGATTCCTTCAGCGCACGAATGCGTTCATCCAGCGGCGGGTGACTGGCGAACAGCTTCTCCATGATCTTGCGGGTCTGGCCGGTAGTGATGGCAAAGGCGGTCAGGGTATCCGGCATCTGATCCGGCATCTGGCTTTCGGTCTTGAGCCGAGCAAGGGCATTGATCATCGCGCCGCTACCGGCAAACTTGGCGCCAGCCGCATCCGCACGATATTCACGAAAGCGCGAGAACCAGGCAACGATCATCGAGGCAATCAGGCCAAAGACAATCTCAGCCACGATCACTACCGCGAAATAGCCCATGAAACCCAATCCGCCGCCACTGTCATCCCGACGCAGGAAACTATCCAGCAGCTGCGCAACGACCCGAGCGAAGAACATGACGAAGGTGTTGAGCACGCCCTGAATCAGAGCCAGGGTCACCATGTCGCCATTGGCCACGTGGCCGATCTCATGAGCCAGAACGGCCCGTGTTTCTTCCGGGCGCATACGGTTGAGCAGGCCAGCGGAGACCGCGACCAAAGCATCGTTCTTGTTCCAGCCGGTAGCGAAGGCGTTGGACTGCTGGGCCGGGAAGATACCGACCTCGGGCATCTTGATGCCGGCCTGCTGGGCCAGTTCGGCAACGGTATCGAGAAGCCATTTCTCTGTTTCGTTGCTTGGCGTTTCGATCACCTGGGTGCCGGTGCTGCGCTTGGCCATCCATTTTGAGATGAATAGCGATACCAGGGAACCCGCCATGCCAAACACAAAGCAGAATATCAGCAGACTGTTCATGTTCAGCCCGTTGGCGTTCAGGTAAGGCTCCACGCCAAGCAGGCGCAGGGTGACACTGGCCACCAGCACCACTGCAAGGTTGGTGGCCAGAAACAAAATGATGCGCATCATGGATTGCTACCCTCGTTTAGCAAGAATTAGGTCGTATAAAGTATGACATTTTTTTCGTTATTGGCCTGTTTAGATGCGTCCTGTCGGTTCGAGTTTCAAGTATTGGCAGACGAACTCATTGACGGTAGCGAGAAAGAAAGCGCGCGAAACGATCCAGCGCATCCTCGAGCTGATCCGCCCAGGGCAGGGTGACGATGCGAACATGATCCGGACTTGGCCAGTTGAAGGCGGTCCCTTGCACCAACAGGATTTTCTCCTGAAGCAGCAGGTCCAGCACCAGCTTTTCATCGTCTTGAATGTTGAATACCTTGGGGTCGAGCCGTGGGAACGCATAGAGCGCCCCCTTGGCCTTGACACAGGACACCCCGGGGATGGCGTTGAGCTTTTCATGAGTGATGTCGCGCTGGGCGCGCAAGCGGCCGCCGGGGAGTATCAGATCGTTGATGGACTGATAGCCACCCAGTGCCGTCTGAATGGCGTGCTGGGCCGGTACGTTGGCGCATAATCGCATGGAAGCCAGCATGTTGACCCCTTGGATGAAGTCCTGGGCCTGATACTTGGCAGCGTTGCCGGAAAAAATCATCCAGCCGGAGCGAAAGCCGGCACAGCGGTAGCTCTTCGATAGGCCGTTGAGGGTGACCACCAGTTGATCGTCATCTGCCAGCGCGCCGGTGGAAACGTGCTCCACGTCGTCATACAGGATCTTGTCGTAGATTTCATCGGAGAACACCACTAGACGATGCTCTCGGGCGATCGCCAGCAGCTCCTTGACCACTTCCGGGGGGTAGACGGCGCCGGTGGGGTTGTTGGGGTTGATCAGTACCAAGGCACGCGTATGGCTGGTTACCTTGTCGCGGATGTCCGCCATATCCGGCGCCCAGTCCGCCTGCTCATCGCATAAATAGTGCACCGCGCGGCCGCCGGAAAGATTGGCAGCAGCGGTCCAGAGGGGATAGTCCGGCGCAGGAATCAAGACTTCGTCGCCATCGTTGAGCAAGGCCTGCATGGCCATCACGATCAGCTCCGAGACACCGTTGCCGACGTAGATATCCTCGACGGTGACTCCAGGAATATCCTTGCGCTGGCACTCCTGCATGATCGCCTTGCGTGCCGAGTAAAGCCCCTTGGAATCGCAATAGCCCTGGGCGGTGGACAGATTGCGCATCACATCCTGAAGAATCTCTTCCGGCGCTTCGAAGCCAAACGGCGCAGGGTTGCCGATGTTCAGCTTGAGAATGCGCTGACCCTCGTCCTCGAGCTGCTTGGCATGTTCGAGCACCGGGCCGCGAATGTCGTAGCAGACATTGTCTAGCTTGTGGGATTTCCTGAGAGGCGGATGTCCAGAAGACGCTTGAGCAGAGGGCGCTTGACTAAGAGTAGACATGAGGGTTCCGTTGACGACTTGTACGTATGAGCAGGGCACGCTCAGCATACGCGATACGACGGTGTCGCCAAAGCATCAATAGACCGCGAGTGCGAGCCTATTCCGCGATGACTTCGTCCAGATTGGGCGCTGGGATATCGGCAGGGGTTTCCAGGGTCACACGCCCCAGCTTGCCGTCGCGCAACTCGTGCAGCAGCACCTCGGCGCCGCGATGCAGATCGACCTCACCGCCGGGACGCAGCCCGCCGCGCTTGCTGGCGATCTCCTTGACGATGGCTTGGCCATCGAAGCCCGCCAAAGCCAGCAGATCAGGACGATGAGGGCCGTCGACATCCACCTGCGAGGCGTTTAAATCTGGCATGTAGGCGGGTAGGTCCTTGAGTTTGAAGCGTTCGGTCAACGCCTTCGGGTAGCGCTTGGCAAGTTCTGCGGCAGTGATCATCGCCACATCGAGATAGTCGATGGCGGTATCGCGGATCGCACCGCTCGCTGCCAGGCGATAAGCGCTAGCCTGATTCTCGATCTTTGGCCACAGCACGCCGGGGGTATCGGTCAGGGCAATACGGCCTTCGATGCGAATCTTCTGCTGGTGCTTGGTGACCGCGGGTTCATTGCCGGTCTTGGCAATCTTGCGCCCCGCCAGGCCATTGATCAGCGTCGACTTACCCACATTGGGAATGCCCATGACCATGACCCGCACATCCCGATCCGCACGTACCCTGCCGGCCAGTTCATGGCACAGTTTGGGAATGCGCTTGAGTTCCCGGGCGTTGGTGGTGGTCACCGCCAGGGCGCGGGTGGCTTCCTGGGCGTCGAAGTGGGCGACCCACTCGTCTGTACGCTCAGGATCGGCTAGATCGGCGCGGGAAAGGATCTTCAGCACTGGCTTGTGCTCGGTGAGTTCCGCCAGCATGGGGTTGGCGCTGGAGTAGGGCAGGCGGGCATCGAGCACTTCAAGCACCACATCGATTTCCGGCAGCGCTTCCTTGATCTGGCGGCGCGCCTTGTTCATGTGTCCTGGGTACCAGCCAAGCATCGATAAACCCTTGCGTAGTGCATAGTAAATTGGGCGCCATCTTAGCAGATCGGCGCCCAGGTGTGATTGACCGGTGAGTCTATTCGCCGGGATGAAAATCCAGGGAGACGGAATTGATGCAGTAACGCAGCCCGGTAGTCTCTTTAGGGCCATCCGGGAAGACATGACCCAGGTGAGCGTCGCAGCGCGAACACACGACCTCGATGCGGCGCATGGCATGGGAGTCGTCGTAATGTTCGTCTACCGCCGCCTCGGCCAGGGGCCGATCGAAGCTCGGCCAGCCGCAGCCTGCTTCGAACTTGCGCTCGTTCTCGAATAGCGCCGCGCCACAGCACACGCAGTGATAGATGCCGTGTTCGTCACCTACCTGATGATCGCCGCTGAAAGGGGGCTCGGTGCCTTTCTCGCGAGTCACGCGATACTGCTCCGGGGTGAGTTGCTGGCGCCACTCGGCATCGCTCTTTTGAATCTTGTTGCTCATGGAAGCTCCAATTTCCTGTTTGCCTGCATGCCATGAGACAACGAGAAGCGGATAACTTTCCACTCTCATTTTTCAAAGCCGCAGGTGCTTGACACCCATCACCGGGCTAATTAATATACGCGCCACCTCGATGAGGCAAGGCACTGCGTCCCATTCGTCTAGTGGTCCAGGACACCGCCCTTTCACGGCGGTAACAGGGGTTCGAACCCCCTATGGGACGCCACTTCCTTCTCGCAGGTGTTTGAAAAATTGGAGTCGGCGCGGGAATAGCTCAGTGGTAGAGCATCGCCTTGCCAAGGCGAGGGTCGCGAGTTCGAATCTCGTTTCCCGCTCCAGAATTATCTGGTTGCAAAGGTAAGCGAGGGTCGCAAGCTGGAACGCCAGCCCGGTCGTTCTCGTTTCCCGCTCCAGAATTCATCCTACTTTTTACCTACGTCCCATTCGTCTAGTGGTCCAGGACACCGCCCTTTCACGGCGGTAACAGGGGTTCGAACCCCCTATGGGACGCCATTTCCCCCCCCCTCATGCCAACGTTTTTAAAGCGAAAAATGGCCTCGCCTTCGCCTTGTTCCACCACGTGTCGGATCGCCAGCGAGATGTGCGTA
Organism: uncultured Halomonas sp.; assembly: GCF_947500835.1. Lineage (GTDB taxonomy): Bacteria > Pseudomonadota > Gammaproteobacteria > Pseudomonadales > Halomonadaceae > Modicisalibacter. The sequence goes on along the minus strand of NZ_CANMTQ010000004.1, from coordinate 118,472 downwards.
TTTCGCTGCACCTGCGAACCTACAGCACTGTATTACGATAGCCGACATTACGGAGTTTCTGCCCCGGCTTCTGCCTTGCCCAAAATCGAGCAGCTCGCCTCCGGATGATATGGTGCGGCGGTCTAAAATAGTTTTGAACCAATTGCCGTTCTTCGACGACCAACTTCTGAAAGCCCAACCAAGGCGTGTATAGGCAGAATGTCGGAGAACGCAAAATGGCTACCTCCAATATAACCGTTAGTGCCATAGGCAAATCCCCCTTGATGACCTCGGCCGCCATTCCTGGCCAGCGCAAATCCGGTCGGCCACAGCGGGTAACTGCAAAGGCGGCGCGCCGCCGGGATCTTCCCAAGACTCCAGGAGCGATCTCTTACGAGGCGCTGGCAGAAGACCCGATCTACCGGCGTATTGCCCGTGAGGTGTGTCCGGAGGACCTCGCGGCGGAGATCACTCGATACGGGTTCGAGAGCGCTGCGGCCATTGCCGCTTGCAGATCCGTGCCGATGATGAAAGCGCGCATGGCGCGCGCGGGAACGCGGTTGCAAGCCGAGAGTGCCGACATTCGGCGCCTGCTTCGCCGGTCTCGGCGCGAGGCGCTTCGCAGCTACCGCCTGATGCGGCACGAGCTGGCCGTGAACGACCCCATGAACCAGGCGCTCCGACATATGCCACCCGGTTCGGCGCGTAGCGAGGACGGCCGCAGCACGCAAGTGCAGGCCTACGCGAAACCGACGAGCCTGCAATCAAACCAGTCGCCCGCGGCCTACCTCAGATACCTCTACCGCATGGCGACGGAACGGGGCCCCGCGCCCGCCATCTTCAGCGCCGAGGACAATCCCTTTGCGCTGGTCAATCGTCGCCCGGATTTCGGCGAGCTCGTCCTCGATCAGGCCGGCCTGAAGCGCGAGATCCCGACCATCCAACTGGTCAACGAGGTGCTGCGGGCCGGGATCTCCGACTTCGACATGAGCCGGCACGACCAAACGGTGGCGCTGCCCTACGACCATACCGTGACGACGGCGCGCACGGCCATGTCCGCGTTGGGCGGTGCCAGGATTAACGACATCGCTCTGCGTACGAGCCGGCTCGGGCTGGGCGCGTTCACCGGCCACCGCTGGGCACAGGACACGGCCGGCCTGATCGGGGTGCTTGGAGCGGAAGACAAGACCGCCGCGGAGGGCAACACACTGCTGCTCGTCTCCCAGGACACCGATGACCACGTGAATACCCCCAACACGCTGGGGGGACTCTTCCCACCGACATCATCGCAAGAGACGGGCCTCTTGGACCCACTCATGTCCGCGCTCGGCCTCGACGCCGATGGGCTCGCACAGCTCTGCGGGCTCTACACCGTCGCTCAGGAGAACGGCGAGCCGGTCGAGCAACGCGACTTCGCCACGGCGTTCCTGGCCAATGCCGAGCCGGTCACGCTGCGCATGACGCCGGAGGGCAAGGCCGTGGGCACCGGGAACGGTCCGTTCCTCCCGCCGGAACTGCGTGTCCTCAACTACCTCGCCCGGCTCCATCACGGCACGGGGCTCGACTTTCACGAGCTGAACATGCTGTTGGCGCTGCCCGGCGCCGCGGCATATGTCGATGGACACCTGACCTCCAACGATCGGCCCAAACGCAGGGTGACCGCGACGGGCCTGCGTCTGCTGGCGAGTTATCCGCTCTATCGGGAGGCGTTCGACCTGGCGCCTGCCGGCTTCGCCGCGCTGTTCGGCGAGATCAGCCCCTATCGGCGGGCCGACCAGACCATCGCCGATGAGACTGCGGTGCCCGGTCTCGAGCGGACCGAACAATCCTTCATGGCGACCCTCTTTAACGACGACGCGCCTGAGGTGCATCGTCTGGTGGTCGCGGGGAAGACGTCGATCCGGGACGAGACGCTCGGCGCGATCGTCGCACGCGGGTTCGGCCTCTCGGCCCTCGAGCTCGAGAAAGTCGTGGACGCGCTGGATGAGAGCTTCGCATTGTCGCAGAGGGTCGACGCGCGGGGGTTGGCCGCGCTCTACCGGATGGTGACGCTGTGCCGTATGCTCGGCTGGCCGGTCCTGTCGGGCCTGGCGCTGATGAAACAGCTCAGCGACGGGCTCGGCGACGAGCCGTCATTGTGGAAGACGCTCACAAGCCGCAACGAGACCGAAGCCGAAACGGACGCCCTGAGCAGCGCCGTCGAATGGCTGGCGGACCTGGCTCGCTGGATGGGCGAGGCCGAGCTCGATCCGGATGCCCTGCTTGCCCTCCTCGCCTCGCCACCCGCCAGCGGAGCGTCGGCGACGGATGCGGATGTCGCGTGGTTCGACGGCGTCGCGAGCGCCTATGCGCCGGTGGCGATGCGGCTCGGCACCTTCGCCGGGTTCGTGGAATGGAGCGGCGGGTCCGTCTCCGCCGAGACCTGGCTCGCGCACATGACCGGCGCCGGCTCGATCTGCGACGGCGCCGGCGTCTTCCTCCAAGGCGTGACGCGGGACGAAATCGAAGCCGCCTGCCGAGCCTGCCTCACGAACGGAGGGATCGACCCCGGGGGGTCGGGCAATCTCGATGGGCTGCCCGCGCTCGTGGAGCATCTGGTGATCCTGCGGGATCGGCAGGCGCAGGCGATGGAAGCGCAGGTCGCGGCGGTCGATGCGCAGATCAGTTCGGCCAGCGCCGCCTCCTTCCTCCGCTGGGCGCAGGTGGGAGCGCTCGATCTGCTTCGGACGGCCCTGAAAGGGGCTGGCGACGACGAGGCCCTCCAGGCACTCGCCGAGATCCGGCGTCACGTCGCGGTCGTCTCGACCCTCGAGCTCGGCGAGGTCGAGCTCGCGATGCTGGCGAATACGCCCGAGTGGATCGCGCCAGAACTGGCGGATGAACAAGGTACGCCACGGCCGTTGGACCTTGCCCAGCTCGTTTGGCTGCACCGGTTCGGCGCGCTTCAGATGGCGCCCGCGACCGACGCCGCCCTGAGGGGATACTTGGTGCTGACCAATGCGGATGACGCCGGATCCGACATGACGGACGAGACGCGGGCGCATTGGGTGGCGGGAAGTCGGGAGACGCTGGCGCTCTTCCTGAGCTGCCCGCCCGAGGATATGGGCGTCTATGCGGACGCGCTGATCGGGCCCGGCGCGGTGGCACGCGACGTCTCGCAGATCGACTTGATCGCACGGCATGTGCGATTGGCGGCGGAGCTCGGCCTGAGCGCGAGGGACCTCCTGGCGCTGAAGCGCGTGAGCACCTCCGGACGTAGCGAGGATTGGAGCGCGGCGGCGGCGGCGCAGGCCGGGGTCGCGCGATTCGACGATGGCAATCAGATGGCAGGCTTCCGCCACCGCCTCGCCGAACGCGAACGCGATGCGCTGGTCCCGGCCTTCATGCAGACCCGGATCGCCGGGCACGAGGACCTGAAACGCAGGATAACCGACAGCGAACAGCTCTATTCCTATCTACTGCTGGACGTGAACGTCACGAGTGCGGTGCCTACGAGCCGCATCGTCGAGGCGATCAGTTCGCTGCAGCTCTTCATATCGCGCGCCCTGGCCGACCTGGACCCCGGGGTGGGCTTTGTCGATGCCGACGGCGTGGATCACCGGGACGCGCTGGCCGCGAGATGGGAGATCGACAAGGACTACCGGCAGTGGGAAGCCAACCAGAAGCTCATGCTCTACCCACAGAACTACATCGAGCCGGAGCTGCGCCAGATCACCTCGCCTGAGTTCGACGCGCTGCAGCAGGCGGTGTCCGGCGGAGACATCACGCCGGACTCGGTCGAGGCGGCGGTGAACGCCTACATGAAGGACCTCGCCGGGGCGTGCGACCTGAGCATGTGCAGCTTCTATGCGGAGCGCCGCCTCGACGATGACGGAACCGAAAGAACCCTCTATCATGTGCTGGCCAAAGCCAAATGGGAGCCAGGGCGCTTCTTCTACCGCAAGCTCGAGGCCGATTATCAGACGATCGCGGAGCTGCAGGATCCCGGCCAATACCTCAAGGCGATGGACTGGACCTATTGGCAGGAGGTCGCCGTTCCCAAGACCTTCGAGCTTTTCTCGGACGTGACGGTCTGCGTCTTTAAGAACCGGTATTACTTTTTCTGGCTGGAGCTCGAGGAACGGCGCCTACAGGTCGAAGGCGGCAGCGGCACCGGGCAGCACAAATCGCTCTGGCGGCTGCATCCGCGCTACATGCGTTGCGATCAGAACGCGCTTGCGGGGCCCATGTTGATCCCGGGCCTCTTCCTGGGAACCGATCCCACCAGCCATCAGGAAAAGCTAACGGTGGACGGCGCATTCCAGTGGAGCGGTGCCAAGCCAACGCTTGGCGTGACCTACCACCCGACGCAGGCACCGGCGGGCGCGGTCAACGGCTCACTGCAAGGGGGGACGAACAAGGCCGCGTCGCAGGCGGACACCTTGATCGTCACGTTCGGGATCGACTTCGGCGTGGACCTCGCGGCCGCGTCCCGTGCCGATGAAAAAGATGAAGTGCCCCTCGTGCCGCTGCACATCCGCCTTTCCGACGAGTGGTCGGATGCGATCCTGAACCCGGGCGAGGCGCTGATCACCCAGTTCGCGACCAGCGCTCCTAACGGGTATTCGAGCATCCACCCCCGGCCGGTCGCCGATCAGGCCGCGCATTCGGAACCGCCCGTGTCGAAGTACTTCATGTCATTGCCCGACAGCACCGATGCCCGGTTCGAATACCCCGAGATCCACTTTCACAACGGCTACGATCGCGAAGAAACGAAAGCGGTTGTCGAATTCAACCCCGGCGACCGAACGAACGCCAGCCTCGGATCCATCGACGTCAGCCTGACCCCGGGCACCCGAGAGTTTTTTCTCTTGGGACAGAAGGGCTTCGAGGCGTTGAAGGTCGAGGAGACCGAGCCTTGCAAGATCTCGGCGCGATGGCACCTGGAGTTCGAAACCAAGTCCGGGGAACGCAGGACGGTCGAGTCCCGCACTGTGTCGCAAGACGAAGCCCTTCTGGCGAGAGGGTTTTCCTCAACTTCGGCCAAAACCCTTTGGTCCGACCCGCACGTCTTTCTCTGGACCAGGATCCCATTGCCCGACGAATGGCAGTTCGACGGCTCGGGACCGGCGATCCTGAGGATCAAGGCGAAGGTCGAGCGGCGGGTTTCGCCGGTCGACCTGACGCTCCGCTCGAACACCGGCAAACCGAAATACCTCACGTCCCAAGGAAGAAATCTTCCGGCCAGCGCGTGGTTCGACGTCGAAACTCTCGTCCTGCACCCGCCCCGGGGCAAGACGAACACGGCTTGGGCGCAGACCGGCGAGCACGGCAGCCGCAACTTCATGCATCTTGCGGACGAGGTGAACCGGACGAACGCCGAAACCTTCCTGCTGTCCAATTCGTCGTCCGTATTGTCGGCGCTGGCCAAGACCATGCCGCGGCCGGGCGGCTGCGAAACCCTGTTCCTGCCTCGGAATCAGTCGGGGGAGGAGGATTTCGGGACGTTTCTGGAGGACTTCGAAACGACGCTCGACCAGATCTACCAGGGTGACGAGACCGGGCTGTCACCCGAGCGCATCCCCGCGCAGACCTTCGATTTCGACAGTGCCTATGGCGCCTATGGCTGGGAAGTTTTCTATCATATTCCCTCGGCCATCGCGGCAGGCTACGCCAGCAGCGGGCAGTTTGATCTGGCGATGCAGTGGCTGCGGCGGATCTTTGACCCGCAGCTCGAAATGCCGTGGCGCGTCAAACCGCTTCACACCGCGACGGAGCCCACGGGCGGGCTGGCCTTCGACACGGGCGATGTGATCGTCGACCCGGACCGGATCGCGCGGGACTATCCGTTCTACTACCAGCAGACCACCATCAGGAACATGCTGGAGGTGCTGCTCGACGCCGGCGACGCGGAGTACGAGCGGCAAACGCAGGAGAGCCTGCAACGGGCCAAGGCGCTCTACGTGTCGGCCAAGCAGCTCTTCTCGGACAACCTGTCGGACACGCTCGAGGCCCTGACCGCGACGCCCTGGACGGATCCGACCCTCGGCGAGGCCGCGCGGGACGGGTACGATGGCTTCCTGCCGCCCTACAACGGCGAGCTGCGCGGCCTTCATGCGACGCTCGAGGGGCGGCTCTCGAACCTGCGCCACTGGCTGGACCTGGACGGGCAGCCGCTGAACGTGCCGCTCCTGGCTCAGCCGATCGACCCGCTGATCCTCCAGCGAACCGCCAAGAGCCGGTCTACCCCGGGCAGCGGCGGCGGCGAGGCCGCGTTCGACAGCCCGCTGGGCTTCCCCTACGTCATCCGTGCCGCGAAGGGCCACATCAACAACCTCAAGCTCACCAGCCATCGCCTCCAGGATGCGAGCGAGAAGGAGGGCGGCGCGCGGCTGGAGGAGGTTCGCATGGACGCCGCCGTGAGGAGGTCCGGGCGCACGGTCGGCCTGCAGGACTTCGCGGTCGAGGCGGCGGGAATGGAGGTCGCGATCAAGACCACCAAGGTCGCTAAGTCCACCGTCGCCCTCGGCAACCACACGATGAGGGCCCTCGAGAAGGCCGCCGAGGTGTTCGACCAGACGGACGACGTCCTGCTGGCGACGGTCAAGGGGCAACGCGTGACCTACAAGAACCTCGCCCAGAAGATCTCGGCAGGCTTCAAGTCCACGATACCGAACACGTTCGGGTTCTCGAACGGAGGACAGAACCTCGAACAGGCCGACCTGGCCATGATGACCGGCGACATCGTCCTGTTTCTCTATCACTGGAACATGAAGTCCGAGACCAAGGCCCTGAAAGCCTTGACCGCCGAGGCTTATGGCATGGGCCGCAAGACGGCCGAGCTAGCCGCGCAGCTTGCCCTCGACGGCGAGGAGCTCGCGAAGGCGTCGATGGCCGTCGCGCACCAGAAGGCGATTCGCGATGAGCTCTCGGCGCAGCACGACGGCGCCAAGGGCCTTCGCAATGAGTGGAACGAGGTCTTCGGAGGAACATCCTTCTACAAGCCGTTCCGCGAGGATCTAGAGGCGCTCTACGCCGAGGAATGGGCGACGACGCAGGATTTCTGCAGATTGCTGGTGCAGCTCTACGAGGACGAGACGGAACTCTCCGACGGCGCGACGTTCCTGCGCACCAAGAGCCTCGGCGGCGACATCGACAAGTTCAATGCGCCGCATCGCCTGGCTCTCGATATCGAGCGGCTCGAGATGGCCTACGTCCAGGCGATCCTGGAGCGGGAGAGTGAGACAACCGAGGTGACGTTCTTGCTCGGCGAGCTGCCCGCGATCGGAAGCGACCGTTCGGCCTTCGAGGAGCTGACGACGCAGGGCGAGGTCTATTTCGAGCTGACCGAAGAGATGTTCGATGTCTTCTACCCCGGGCAGTACGATCGCCGTATCCAGAGCATCAACATCCGGTTCCCGGGTTTGGCCGGCGCCGGTCTCTCTCCACACGCGCGCCTGACGCAGGTCTCGAACACCCGCTTCATGACGCCGGACCGCGACCTCAAGCGCGGTGCCGGAGTCCGCAAGGACCGGCACGGATTGCAGAGCCTGATGCTGGGCGCTTGCAAGGTCGATACGGCGCATATCGATGCCCCGGACGGGCTGTTGAAACGGTTCCAGAACACGGGGGTGGACTCGTGCTGGCACATGGTCATTCCGGCGGTCCACGAGCTCAAGAGCAGCAAGGCCGCGCGCGGTCGCGGTCGGGACTGGCGTGCCAAAGCGGAAAAACACTATGAGGCGCTTAAACCACACATGACCGACATGGAGTTCACCGTCCGGTTTTCGGGTCGTTGGGCCGGCGCTGCAGAACTGCGTCGTTAATTTCGATTTTCTCATAGCGGTGGCGAGACCAGGCGGTGAATCATAGGCCGCCAGCACCGCACCCGTCCGACCTGTCACCAGATCGCGCCGCCTGCCAAAAAGAAGAATGCGGCTGTCCCGCTACACGTCAATGCGCTATGGTGTGGTTTCGACACGGGGTGCGGTCGTTGCCGCTGAGACAATACCCGTTGAACCTGATCCAGTTAATGCTGGCGAAGGGATGTCAGCTGGCTCCATGGCGGCACCCTTCATTGCCGTGCAAGGAGCCCTATTCATGTCTCGTTTCTCGCCTGCAATCGACACACAAGTCGTTCTGATCACCGGTAGCGCCCGGGGGCTTGGCGCGCATCTGTCTCGTGCATTTCTTGCCCAGGGTGCTCGAGTGGTAATCAATTACTTCAAGAGTCGTGATGCTGCCGAGACACTTGTTAGCGAGGTGCCGGAGCGGGCGCTGGCCGTTCAGGCCGATGTCACCGATGCAGAAGCAGTAAAAGCACTTTTCGACAGGGCCCATGAGCACTTCGGTGCGCCTGTCACCACCGTGGTGAATAACGCACTGCCGACTTTTTCCTTCAACGGGGACGCCCGACCCCAAGCGGACAGTCTGAGCTGGGCGCAGATGAGCCAGCAGTTCGAAGGGGTGAATCGCGGCGCGCTCAACACCATTCAGGCAGCGCTGGCAGGGATGAGGGAGCAGGGCGGTGGGCGCATCATCAATATCGGCACCAATCTGTTCCAGAACCCCGTGGTGCCTTATCACGACTATACCGCCGGCAAGGCGGCGCTTTTGTCCCTGACCCGCACGCTGTCCCAGGACCTGGGCCCGGACAATATCACCGTGAACATGATTTCCGGCGGTCTTCTGCGTACCACGGATGCCTCCAGCGCCACCCCCGAGGCAGTGTTCGACTTGATCGCCCAGAACACACCGCTGCGCCGGGTGACCACGCCGGAAGAGTTCGCCGATGTGGCGCTGTTCTTTGCCTCGCCTTGGGCCCGGGCGATCACCGGCCAGAATTTGATCGTGGACGGCGGATTGGTGAAGGGGTGATGAAAACGCGCAATGAGACAGAAAAGCTGCATATCAACCTGTTCATCATGGGCTGCGGCCACCATCGGGCTGCCTGGCGGCATCCGAATTCCGCGGCCGAGCGGCTGACGGATATCGCCTATTACGAATCCCTCGCCCAGATCGCCGAGCGCGGCAAGCTGGATGCGGTGTTTTTCGCCGACGGCATGAGTGTGGGCAGCGTGGAAGACGGCTTTCACTGGCATCTCGAGCCGCTGACGGCGCTTTCCGCCATGAGCCGGGCGACCCGGCACATCGGCCTGATCAGCACCATTTCCAGCACCTTCTATACCCCGTTTCATGCCGCAAGGCTGGTGGGGTCTCTGGATCATATTTCCGGCGGGCGCGTGGGCTGGAATGTGGTGACCTCGATGTTCGATGCGGAGGCGCGTAATCACAACTACGTTTCCATGCCTGCTCACGCCGAGCGCTACGCTCGTGCCGAGGAGTTCGTGCAGACGGTGCTGGCGCTTTGGGATAGCTGGGCCGAGGATGCCATCGAACGCGACCGCAAAGGCCGCTATGCCGACCCGGCCAAGGTAAGCAAGATCCATCACCAGGGTGAACACTTTCTCGTCGATGGGCCGCTGAATCTGCCGCGTCCGCCCCAGGGGCATCCTGTATTGATACAGGCTGGCGCATCCGAGCAGGGGCGCGATCTTGCGGCTCGTTTTGCGGAAGCCATCTACGCGGTGGCTTATGATCTGCCCGCTGCCCAGCGCTATTACCAGGACATCAAGGGCCGGGTAAGTGCGGCAGGGCGCAGCGCGCCGGTACCCATTTTGCCCGGGCTCGTCACCTATGTGGGTTCCACCATGGAAGAGGCCAAGGCCAAGCAACGTGCCCTGGATGAGTGCCTGCCGGTTGAGGCCTCATTGCGCCAGCTGGGACTGTTCATCGAACAGGACTGCAGCGACTGGGAACTGGATGCGCCGGTGCCGGAATTGCCGCCACTTACCGAGTTCACCGGTCCTCAGGGGCGCTATTCCACGATTCTGCGCATTATCGAGACGGAAAATCCCACCCTGCGCGAGCTATTGGGTCGATTGGCCGCTGGCGGCGGTCACTGCACCATGATCGGTACGCCGGAAAGCATCGCCGATGAAATGGAGCGCTGGTTTCGCGAGGGCGGCGCGGATGGCTTCAACCTGATGCCGCCTTCGCTGCCTTCCGGCATCGAGGACTTCGTCGATCATGTCATCCCGGAACTGCAGCGCCGGGGCCTGTTCCGCGAGGAATACGAGACCACGACCCTGCGCGGCCATTTGGGGCTCGAGCGTCCTTAACCCTCGAAACGCCGCACGCCGGCTTCTAATGATGCAAAATCAAAACGCTCCTTGGCCGGCAAAATCACGAGCATGGCGAGCGCCACGATCACCGGCACGAAGGTGGCGAGCAGGAAGGACTCCATCAGGGTGTTCAGGGCATCGCCTGGGGCGGGGAACATGAACAGTCCCGCTACCAGACCACCAGCGGTTGCCAGCACCGCAGCGCGACCGTCGAAACGGCGATTGAACAGGCCAAAGAAGACCGGGAACGCTGCCGCGCAGCAGAACAGATCCGCCAGCAGGAACAGGTACAGCACGCTATACCCTTGAGCCGCGACGAAGGTGACCGGAATCGCGATCGCAAGCATCAGCCAGCGGGACAGGCGCATCAGTTGGGTGTCGCTCGCACGGGGCATCAGCCGCCCGCCATCCACGGCGATCATGCTGGAAACCGCACTGATGCTGGTGTCGGCGCTACTCATCACTAGCGCCAATCCGAGAAAGATCAGGCCAATGCCGAACCAGGTCGGGGTGTCGTCGAGCAGCACGCTGAACAGGGCCACGGAGCCGTCACCGGGTAACCCAAGCCCCACGAAGGCCAGGCCGAACAGTCCCATCACGAAGATCATCGGCGTGCTCAAGAGGCCACCGAGGAAAAACCCCAGGCGCACGGCTCGATTGTCCCGTGCCGCGTACACCCGTTGCCAGTTGCCCTGATAGAAAAGGCCGGTCAACAGCACTGCCAGGAAAAAGGTGATGCCGGCCTTGAGCCCGCCCATATCCGCAAAGTTCAGAAGCTGGGGCGCATCGGTTGCAAGCCCTTCGAGGGTGGGTTCGATACCGCCGGCGGCCTGCCAACCGAAGATGATGAGCACGAACAGCAGTGGCAGAATCACGATCATCTGCACCTTGTCGGTGAAGATCGAGGCGCGCAGTCCGCCGTAGAGGGTGTAAAGCAAGGTGGCGCCCATCACGATCACGCTGGTCGCCCATAGCGGCACGGGTGCTACCAACGCCACCATCATGGCGATGGCGGTGATCCCCGCAGCCAGGGAAATGAACAGATAAAACAGCATGATGACGAGGATGAAAGCATACATCAGCCGACCGTAGCGGCTCATCACGAACTCGGTGAGGGAGTGCCCTTCGGGAGAGAATTCACGTAGACGTCGCCCCAGCGGAATCATCACCAGGCGCGGGGCGAACGAACCGAGCGCATAGCCGGTGATCGCCGCCAGGCCGCCCCAGGTGGCGGCCTGAGCCGGGCCGAATAGAATCCAGGTGCCCAGGGTTGATGCCATCAGTGTCAGTACCGTGGCAGTGGCACTCTGGCTGTTGCGAGCGATGATGAAGTCTTCGAGGCTTTCATGATGGCGCTTGGCGTAGAGCATGCCAGGTAGGGCGAACAGTGTCGCAAAGACGATGAGCCACCAGAGCGCTTGAGTGGTCGTCAGCATTATTGATTGCCTCCATTACGTGAAAATGCCCGGCAGGGTGCCGAACGCCGTGATGGAGGCGTAATCGCGTTGGGTAGAAGCGTGACAGAGAGGCACTTCCTTCCCTTCGCCGGCATTATCCGGATCAGGTTCGAAGGGTTACCGCTGCCATGTTTCGTGCGTCTGGCAGCGGAATCTCAGTCCACTTGGACTCCCCCAGGAATGCTCGCAAGCGTAGAACGATGGCCTGTATGGGTCAAGTGATCGATGGCAGGCCGGCTGACCTTGCCTCAGTAAGCCCAGGCGACCGCGATCAACAATCCCCAGGCCAATACGCTGGCGGACATGATCGTGTAAGTTGCCGACATGGTTTCCATCTCTTCCTGTTCGCGTGCCAGGCCTTGCAAGCCGTGATAGACGAGGCTGCAGGAAATACCCAGCGCGATTAGTGCAACGAGGACATTGAACGCCAGACTGGGCACCCATAGCGCCAGTGCCGACAGCCACATCGGAATAGGCGCCAGAGCCGCCAAAAGGTAAGCATCGTGAATGCTGAGAGCGCTCTTGCCGGTATTGGTGACCTCGTAGATCAGCCAGCCCATCACCGCGAAGGTCAGCAACTCCGCCAGAAAGAAAATGGTGGTGATGAAGCGCCATTGTTTATCGGCGAACCCTGACAGGAAGGCATCACCATAATGGGTGCCGGCGTAGTAGAGCATGAGCGGTGGAATGAGGGACATCGGCAGCACAACGCACAGTACCAGCAATTGAACCGATGGTTGGCGCCGGGAAAGCTCCTTCCAGCCATGAGTGGAGGAGAAGGGCAGCTGCATTAGGGAAATCGGCGTCATGATACACCTCGATCGAAATTAAATATCATATTATGATATTTCTAGTTTGGCTTAAGCTGAGTGTCAAGGAGAGAAGCATGAAATCGCCAGAATCCGCGTCGCGTACATCACTGGCTAAAACCGATTTCGAGCGCCTCTCGCATTTTCGCTATCGCCTGCGGTGCTTTCTGCGGCAAAGTGAGGATATGTGTCGCGCCAGTGGACTGACCCCGCTGCAGTACCAACTTCTGTTGCACTTACGGGGGTTTACAGGTCGAGAATGGGCGACGGTGGGCGAGTTGGCGGAGCGTCTGCAGGCCAAGCACCATGGCACCGTTGCGTTGATCGATCGCTGCGAAGAGGCAGGGCTGGTGGAGCGCCGCCCAGGGCAAGGGGATCGCCGCCGCATAGAGGTTCATCTGTTGGAAGAGGGAGCCCGGCTCGCGGAGTTAATCGCCGAGCAGCATCAACCTGAATTGCATTTACTTCAGGATGAATTCCAGCTAGCAGGTTGGCTGAACCAAAAGCCAACTTGAATTTTATCAATACGCCCTGATGTTAACAGACTCATTATTCACTAATTTGCGACAAGGATTGCCCATGGCCGAACCGGCGCTGTCTATTCGTGGGCTGACCAAAGTCTACGATAATGGTTTTACTGCCTTGAAAGGCATCGATCTGGATGTTCCCCAAGGCGACTTCTTTGCCCTGCTGGGCCCCAACGGGGCGGGTAAATCCACCACCCTGGGGGTGGTGTGTTCTCTGGTCCAGAAAACCGCCGGCAAGGTGTCGATCTACGGCACCGATATCGACAAGGACTTTGCCAAGGCCAAGTACAACCTGGGCGTGGTGCCCCAGGAGTTCAATTTCTCCCAGTTCGAGAAGGTCGAGGACATCATTCATGCCCAGGCGGGTTACTACGGCATGCCCCTGCGCGAAGCCAAGCCGCGCTGCAATCAATTGTTGAAGGATCTCGGGCTATGGGACAAGCGCAACGGCCCGGCGCGCATGCTTTCCGGCGGCATGAAGCGTCGCCTGATGATCGCTCGCGCCCTGATTCATCGCCCGCGTCTCTTGATTCTGGATGAGCCTACTGCCGGGGTGGACATTGAGTTGCGTCGCAGCATGTGGGAGTACATGAAGCGTATCAACCAGGAAGAAGGCACCACCATCATCCTGACGACCCACTATCTCGAGGAAGCCGAAAGCCTGTGCCGTAACATTGCCATCATCAATCATGGCGAGATCGTCAAGAACACCACGGTACGACAACTTCTGACCGAACTCGACACGGAAACCTTCATCCTCGATCTGGCTGCACCGGTGGAAAAGCCGCCGCGAATAGACGGGTTCGAGGTAGAACAAACGGAAGGCGCTCAGCTGACTCTGGCGGTCAAGAAAGGCCAGCGCCTCAATGACGCCTTCGAGCAATTTTCCGCTCACGGCATCAACGTGGTCTCGATGCGCAATCGTGCCAACCGGCTGGAGGAAATGTTCGTCTCCATGGTGGATGACGACAACGCCAAGGCCCGGGAAACGTCAAAGGCGGAGGTGCCATCGTGAATCCGCGTCAGATTCTGGTCGCCTTGTGGACCCTGGTGTTCAAGGAGATACGCCGCTTTACCCGTATCTGGCCGCAGACCCTGCTGCCGCCGTCCATCACCATGACCATGTATTTCATCATTTTCGGTAACCTGATCGGTTCACGTATCGGCGAGATGGATGGCATCAGCTACATGGCCTATATCGTGCCGGGGCTGATCATGATGTCGGTAATCACCAACAGCTATTCCAACGTCGCCTCGTCGTTCTTCTCCAACAAGTTCCAGCGCAGCGTCGAGGAATTCATGGTCTCGCCCATGCCGGACTGGGTGATCCTGTCAGGCTTCGTGCTGGGCGGCATGGCCCGCGGCTTGGGAGTGGGGTTGATCGTCACCGTTGTTGCCTCCTTCTTCACGGACATGACCATTCATCATCCGCTGGTGACCCTGAGCGTGGTGCTGATGACCTCGGCGTTGTTTGCCATCGGCGGCTTCATCAACGCCTTGTTGGCGAACAAGTTCGACGATATTTCCATTGTGCCGATTTTCGTGCTGACACCGCTGACCTATCTGGGCGGGGTGTTCTACTCCATCGACATGCTGCCGCAATTCTGGCAGCACGTTTCCATGGCCAACCCGATCCTGTACATGGTCAATGTGTTTCGCTACGGCATTCTCGGCGTCTCCGATATACCCGTGAGCGGGGCGCTGGTCGCTGTTGCCGCCTTCATCGTCGGGTTCTTCCTGCTCGCCCTGTGGATGCTCAAGCGCGGCAAGGGGATTCGTTCATGAGCCTGCAAGACGCACCGCTGGGCCACGCGACCGAATATCCGGAGCGCTACGACCCGGCGCTGTTGTTTGCCATTCCCCGGGCCGCCAATCGTGCGCCCCTGGGCATCGATGCGGCCAGCTTGCCCTTCGAGGGCGAAGACGAATGGCACGCCTTCGAACTCTCCTGGCTCGATCCGAAAGGCAAGCCAATCGTGGCCGTGGCGCGTTTTCGCTTGCCGGCAAGCTCGCCCAATTTGATCGAGTCGAAGTCCTGGAAGCTCTATCTCAACGGCTTCAATCAGCACCGCTTTGCCAATCGTGACGAGGTACGCCAGGTTCTTGCTCGCGACCTTTCTTCAGCCGCCGGCGCGGAGGTTCAGGTCGTGCTGCTGAATGTGGAGGACGAGGCGCTGTTGCCACGTCGTCTGCCCGGGGAGTGCATCGACGAGCTCGAGGTGGAAATTCAGGACTATTCCCCCAATCCGACACTATTGATTGCAAGGGACGAGATCGTCGAGGAAACGCTGCATTCGCACCTGCTCAAGTCCAACTGCCCGGTTACCGGCCAACCGGACTGGGGCAGCGTTCTGATTCGCTATCGCGGACCTAAAATTGACCGCGAAGGTCTACTCAAGTATCTGGTTTCCTATCGTCAGCACCAGGATTTTCACGAGCACTGTGTCGAGCATATTTTCACCGATCTGATGGCGCGTGTACGCCCAGAAAGGCTATTGGTATTGGCCCGCTATGTGCGCCGGGGCGGAATGGATATCAGCCCCTGGCGGGCCACCCCTGGGGAACGCCCACCGGAGCCATTACGGCTGGCACGGCAATGATTGCCTGAGGTAAAGTCGTTTCAAGAGTTGAGAAACGTTCTCGTCTAACTCTTTCGTTCATTAACAGGAGAGCCGAATGCAAGCAATGACGCTGCTGCACGAGCGCAATTCCATGGGTAAGCTGACAGGGCCGGTGCCGGATCGCGAGCAGCTTGACGTACTTTACCGCGCAGCCTTGCGCGCCCCGGATCACAAGCAGCTTACCCCCTGGCGCTTCATCGAATTCTCAGGCGAAGGGCTCGAGCGCCTGGGCAATCTTTTTGCCGAGGCAGAGCGGCGAGAAAATCCGGATATACCCGAGAAGAAGCTCGAAGGTGCGCGCAAGAAACCCCTGCGTGCCCCCATGATTATCGCCGTGATTGCCAAGGTCGTACCGGACTTGCCCAAGGTGCCGCCCGTCGAGCAGGTGCTTTCCGCCGGCTGTGCCGCCCACGGCATTCTGTTGGCAGCCCAGGCTCAAGGGCTCGGCGCCATGTGGCGCACCGGCCACTTCGCCTTCAACCCGACGGTGCGGGAAGGCCTTGGGCTTGATGAGCAGGATGAGATCGTCGCCTTTCTCTATCTTGGTCAGCCCGGCGGCCGCGACAAGCGCATCCCCGAGCGCGATCCGGCTGATTTCGTCGAGCGCTGGACCTAAGCATGGCCCGGGAGATCGGTGTACCGCATCCGCGCTTGCCACTGCCTGCAAAAGGGTCAGCGGAAGGAGGGCAGGGTGACAACCTGGGCACCTTTCAACGCTGGCTCGAAGAGGCCATTCCCATGGTGGGCCATCTCGGTATTACCAACATGGCCTGGCAGGGCGACGCGCTTGTCTGGAACCTACAGCTTGCGCCCAATCTCAATGACAAGGGTACCAGCTTCGGCGGCTCCTTAACCGCCCAGACAACCCTGATCGGCTGGTGCTGGACGACGCTCTGGCTGCGCACACATGGGCGCGGCCAAGACGTGGTAGTGGCTACTGCCAATCAGCGCTTTGTCGCGCCGGTGACGACCGATTACCGGCTTGAATGTGTGCCAAAAAATGCTGACGGTCCCGACCAGCTACGAAAACGCCTGGACACCAAGGGAAAAGGACGCATCGCCTTGATTCAGCGGCTTTATGCTGGTGATACATTATGCCTTGAAGCCGAAGGCGACTACGCCGTTCTCCCCGAGTCCTGACTGGACTGAAACAAGCCCAATAAAGAAAAAGTGGCTTGCAATCGCGGGCTTAGCTCGCTACCATTTGCGCCGTTCTCGAGGAGCGGCAAACGCTTTCGAAAGAACCAAAATGCGGAGGGGTGTCCGAGTGGTCGAAGGAGCACGCCTGGAAAGTGTGTAAGTCGAAAGGCTTCGAGGGTTCGAATCCCTCCCCCTCCGCCACGAATATCGAATCAACCGGCACCATGGCCGGTTTTTTCATGCCTTGAAAAAGACGCGACGAGGGGGGAGGTAGATGAGAACCCTCCGGTTCGTACCGAGGCGCTCGGGGGTTTGAGCGCCGACAAACGGCGAGCCTGCGAGCCGGTCATCCCGACCTCCGCCACGAATATAGAACAAGCCGGCGCAATGGCCGGTTTTTTCATGCTAGGAAAAAGGATACGACCTGGGGGAGGTAGATGAGAACCCTCCGGTTTGTACCGAGGCGCTCCGGGGTTTGAGCGCCGACAAACGGCGAGCCTGCGAGCCGGTCATCCCGACCTCCGCCACGAATATCGAATAAGCCGGCGCAATGGCCGGTTTTTTCATGCCTTGAAAAAGACACGTTCTGGGGGAGCTTGCTGGTATCCAACGCCTACACCAAGGTAGTGCGACTAGGTCCGGCACACTTGTGGGCCGAGCCCAACTCGCCAAAAGCCTGTTTGGGGGGGTGTTGCAGTTCATCGCCGACACCTCGGCGGTGCTGTGATGTGTCAAGGCGATTGTATCGAAGATAGCCTCGACGATCTACGGTTCACTGACCTTGTCGTGTTCTATCGTCAGCAGGCTCTACCAGACTCCCTTGTGGCTACCGCGGAAGTTGGCCTTTTGCTTGTCGAAGCGCTCGAACTTGGCGATTAGTCGCTCCTACTAGGCACTCTCGCCCAAGGTAAAGCGCTTTCACAAGGCTCTACGAGCCACACTTGTTTCTCGCGCCTATACTTTACTATCCAAGGTTCATCCTGCTGTTTAACTCGCAACGGAGCAGGGTATCGAAATCATTACCGCTATAAAAAGCCCGGCTTTTTCTGGCTTCATGATCATCCATGTCGGGTTAATGTGTCCATGTGACGTCTCATTCTTTCATGCCGTATACAGGTTAGTGCGCAGTTGATGTCATGTAGCCCCGGCCATTTGGACGGGGCTTTCCTCTTTCAGGGCTCTGCACAGCCGAGTTTGCTTGGGCAGCATTATTCGCATTGCTAAAAAAGTAACTTATAAGTTACTATCGATGGCATGAAGATCAAGCTCCAGGAATTTCTACGCGAAGACGGAACCAGCCCCTACCAGGAGTGGTTCGACGGTCTCGATGCCCAGGCGGCGGCGAAGGTGGCCACCGCCGAGTACCGCATGTCGATGGGCAATACCTCGAACATCAAGTGGTTCGAGGGGATCGGTGAGTACCGTATCGACTGGGGGCCGGGATATCGCATCTACCTGGCCCGGGATGGGGAAGAACTGATCGTCTTGTTCGGCGGTGGCACGAAGAAACGCCAGCAAGCCGATATCGATAATGCCAAGGCGCTACGTGACGAGTACAAACGACGTAAGCGTCAGGCGAAGAAGGGAGATAAGTGAGATGGCACTGACACGTGATTTCAAGGCGACAATTGCGGCCCGCGTCGAGCGCGATCCGGCGTTCGCCAAAGCAATGCTGGATGAAGCCGTGACGCTGTTCCTCAACGGCGAGCCTGATACCGCTCGCCTGATGCTTCGCGACCTGGTCAACGCGACCGTGGGCTTCGAGGCGTTGGCCGAGGATACCGGCCGACCCAGTAAGAGCCTGCATCGGATGTTGTCACCGTCCGGTAACCCCGGCATGGACAATCTGTCTGCCATTATCGGAGTCGTCCGTAAGGCGCTGAAGGTCAATCTCGAGGTGCATACCGTCAGCGCAGCATGAGATGAGATGTCGGCCGATAGGGCTGTACGTAAAAAGTAACGTACTCGGCGGGATCAATCCCCGTCGATTTCATTCTGGGGAACCTTCATCGAAATTGCCTTATAAAAGCCTCGCTTCTTCTAGGGCCTGTTGACGTTTCATTCACGGCCGCGCTGGCGCCAGTTTTTATTCGGGGCAAGGCAGGAGGAGAGAAATTTGGTTATTCCAAATGAACGACGACTAACGCAGCAGCGGATAAAAACTGGCCCAGCCCTTCGGGTTGCGCAGCAAAAAGCGCCATTCTGCGTTGCGAAACTTGAAAAGGGAATTACCCTTCCCTGCGCTTCGCGCCTTGACTGACACTTTTTGATGCAGCAACGCGGTTCGCGATGAAACGTCAACAGGCCCTAGCTCCACGATCATCTACATAAGGTAGTGTTTCTGTATGACGTCTAATTCTCTCGTACCGCATGCGAGCTCGTCAGCAGCTCACGTCATATAGCTCCGGCCAAATGGTCGGGGCTTTTTGCTACCGGTCTATACTGCGATTATCGAGCAATACACCCTAGCCATACAGCACGGCGGTTCTCAGGGAGGGATGTTGCTGGAGATAGCCGCCCAGTGCCTGTCGAGTTAGGCAGCTTCCGGCACCGCTTCGGTTTCTCCCTCGTAGTTGACCAGGGCGCGGATGAACTGCAGTTTGCCGAACAGGTAGTTGTCCTTGGTGCTGACTTCGCCGGAACCGAAATACCCGCGGTGCTTCCATAAGGTATTCATTGGATGAGCCCTTCTGAGCGTAATCGCACGATGACTTGGCGCTTGGCGTAGGTCTTAAACTTACTGCCGGGGGCTGATCGCGGCCGTGTGGCTCGCCGCCGGTGAAGAATAGACTATCGCTTTTTTCGAGTACGAAACGTTCGCTAGTCACCACAATCCCCATACTTCCGATTAGCATCAATGCTGACTCGTCCACCTTGTTGGGAATTCGCGTCGCTGCTGTTGTCCGACAGATAGCTCGCCTGGGTAATGTCCAAGCTGTTGCTGCGCGACGCCAGCAACTGCAGCGGTCCTATGAAACCGGTAATCATCGGTTGTCTGCATGATGGTGGCGAGCGAAGTGCGATAAATCATTTTCCGTCTAGAATCATAAATGAACCATCGCTCAAAAGATTACTATGGAGCGGAACGTGAGCAACACCAGAGAAGCGCCTGTTTCAGCTGTAGAGATGGCAACCCGCCTTGAAAGCGGAAGCCTTTGCCCGGTTGCTCTGGTCGAGGACACTTTTGCGCGCATTCGATCTTCCGATCCCGCCATTTTTACAGAATTACTCGAAGAAAGGGCGCTTGGAGAAGCGAACGCCTCAAAGCAACGACGCACCGAAGGCAATCCACTCAGCCCGTGGGATGGCATTCCGGTCGCATGGAAGGATCTTTTTGACATCGAAGGACGCGTGACAACCGCAGGCTCGGTTGTGCTTCGCTCCAATGCACCTGCTTCCCGCGATGCGGATGTCGTTGCCCATGCCGCACGGGCGGGGCTTGTCTCGGTTGGCTGTCTCAACATGACCGAGTTTGCCTATTCAGGCCTTGGCCTGAACCCACACTTTGGAACACCCAGAAATCCGCATGGTGCGGGGCCAGCCCGAATACCCGGCGGATCGTCGTCTGGTTGCGGCGTTGCTGTCGCCCGTGGATTGGTACCCCTTGCCATCGGCAGTGATACCGGCGGATCCGTGCGCATTCCCGCCTCGCTTACCGGTGTGGTTGGCTATAAAGGCTCCAGCACGGCGTTTCCAAAAGGAGGCGTGTTTCCCCTGTCAGCTACCTTGGACACGTTTGGCCCCCTTGCTGCCGATGTAAAAAGCTGCATCGGTGCGGCAGAAATTCTGAACGGGCGGGCTGTCGCAATACCCAAGCCAACACCCTTGGAGACGCTGAAATTTCTGATTCCTGCCAACGTCGTTTTTGACGGCGCGCAGGATGCCGTGGTTCGCAATTTCGAGGTCTGTGTTCGCGCACTTGAAATGGCAGGAGCCACGGTGAAACGCGGGGTACTCACCGAACTTGATGAAATAAGCGCTCTCGCTGAACACGGCTATCTGGTCGGCCCAGAAGCGTTGGATCTACATTGGGATCTTGTGCATTCTGAAGATGCGGCGCGGATGGACCCACGGATTCTTGATCGCATCCTTGATGCCGGGGACATGTCGGCGCGGGATCTGATCGTGCTTCAGAAGGCGCGGAGGCGCTTGATCCAGAAAAACCGCCAAACTCTAGGGGATCAGATTGTCCTGTTCCCCACGACGCCCATCACGGCCCCCGAAACTGAACCCCTTGAGCAAGACGATGCTCTGTATCTGCGCACGAACAAATTGATGCTGCGCAACACATCCCTTGGCAATTTTCTGGACTGGTGCGGTGTCGCCTTGCCAAGTGGCACAGATGAAAATCAGATGCCTACCAGCCTCTTGATATCGATGCCCGGCGGTCGGGAAAGCGACTTGCTGGCTGCTGCACTCTCCGTCGAAAACGCACTACCCGAGACTTATAGCAATCGTCTATAGGAGAAGCGGAACATGGCCAAAACTATCATTTGCGGCTTCGGTACTGATGTCGATTCAGTGGCAGGCCAGATCGGATCCTATGGTGGCGGCGAGAGCCCTTCGGACATTCAACGCGGTGTGTGGGCATCCGAAGTCGGCGTTCCGCGCCTTTTGCGGCTGTTCAAGAAATACGATATGCGCACATCGTTTTTCATTCCCGGCCATAGCATCGAAACTTTCCCGGACATTGCCAAGATGGTCGTCGATCATGGTCACGAGGTAGGCGCGCATGGCTACTTGCATGAAAACCCTATCGCCATGACCCGCGCCCAGGAAGAGGCGGTGATGGCAAAATCCGTTGAGCTCATCGAGAAGCTTACAGGTCAGACTCCGCGTGGTTATGTTGCACCCTGGTGGGAGATGTCGGCATCGACACCGGAGATTCTCGCCAAATATGGTTTCACTTACGACCATAGCCAAGGCTACCGGGACTTCCAGCCGTTCTATTCCCGGGTTGGGGATAAATGGAATCTCATTGACTATTCCAAAAACGCTGAAGAGTGGATGCATCCTTTAGAGCATGGCAAGGAGATCGACCTGGTCGAGATAGGGGCCAACTGGTACATGGATGACTTGCCCCCAATGATGTTCATGAAGAACAACCCGAACAGTCATGGATTTATCAATCCGCGGAGTATCGAAGAGCTGTGGCGCGACCAGTTCGACTGGGTCTATCGCCACATGGACTATGCCGTGTACCCCTTCACTATTCATCCTGATGTGTCTGGGCGTCCGCAGGTGTTGATGATGCTTGAGCGGTTGATTGACTACATCAACGGCCATGAAGGCGTCGTCTGGATGCCGTTCGAAGATATTGCCGCAGATTTCCGCAAACGCTTCCCATTTAAAGGTGGCAAACGCCCGGAAGTCATCTGAAAGTGTTCAAGAATCCTGGCGGCCGTGTTGACATTGCCGCCAAGGGCACGCATAGGAGAAGGCCGATGTGTGGTGCTTGTGGAAACCCGGCCGCTCCAGGGCATTGGGCAGAAGCCGGAGCGCAGAGGGGTGGAAGCCGCCTAAGGGCGCTTTTTCATCGGATGTCGGTGCTGCAACGGGCGCTGAAACCTTACGGTTTTTCGGTTCATGCCGATGGGCTGATCCCCCAGATCCAGCTCATCGGTCCAGGAGGCGTCAGGGTCATGGTCAATAACATGACAGAGCTTTGGGCCGAAGTGGAGCGTATCCAGGGGTTTCCGGCAGATCCGCTGGCACCGCGTGCCCCTTTAGACTGATGAAGACGCCGCAGGAAAACCGTCTTGGTATCATTCTGGTGAGCGGCTATCTGGGTTCGGGCAAGACGACATGGTTGCGTCATGCGCTTTTTACCAGGGTGTTTGGCAACGCCCAGGTCTTTGTCCAGGAGGCGGCTGAGCAGCCAGTTGACGATTTGCTTTTGAACAAAGCAATGGCCGTCAACGTCCTGACTGGCAAGGCGGGAACGCCTGAAGGCAAGGATGAGATGGTGACGGCTCTGCTTGATATTGCAGAGTCTCGCACGAGCGGACAGGCTGCCGCTCAACCGGACACCCTTGTCATAGAAACCAGCGGTCTGGCGGACCCCGCCGAGATCATCGTTGCCATTAAAGAACACCCGATTCTTGTTTACCATTTCGTGCTTCGAGAAACGATCATCCTGTCCGATGCACTGCATTTTCGTGCGTCGCTGGAGAGTGATGCTCTTTGTCGTCAGCAAATTCTCAGCGCCGATCGCGTCGTCATTTCGAAGTCAGAAGACGTACCTGCACAGTCCTTGTCGAACCTCATTTCCACGGTGACAAAAATCAACCCGGCCGCATCAGTTGCCCTGTCAGCATTTGGTGTCGAAAGCCCCGTGCCGTCGTTACCCGCGCCGACAGAGACCTATGAGTCCACCTTTGCCAATGTCGGGCCACCAACGACTGTCGTTTCGCTGCCGATTCCCAAAGAAATAGATTGGATCGAGTTTACTGTCTGGCTATCGGCGTTGCTGCACGCCCGAGGTGACACGATCCTGCGGGTCAAGGGCGTCTTGAACACAGACGAAGGCGCGCTTTTGCTGCAATCCGTTCGCAAGACCATGCAACAGCCCGAGATCCTGCCTTATGAGCAAAACCTTTCCATGCCTGGAGATATTGTCTTCATAGGAGAGGGTATGACACAGGCTATTTTGCGCGATTCGATTTTTCGGTTTTTAGTAAAAAAGAAGACGGCTGAAACGGATTGAACATGAGTTTGGCCCAGGTATCGGGTCTTGGTTGGTTGATTGTCTCATCGGCCAAGCGTGGCGAGAGCTTGGCGTATTGATGAATGTATCGACTACAGTCAGATAGGAAATGAGGACTGTCTATGCAAGCGGCAATTTTCAATAGCTGAAACAACCACTAAACGAGATCCACTGATGCCACAAGAACCTGACAACCACGAAGCAAACTCTACGGCCGACGAGAAGCGGTCGTTTCAAATGCCGCATATCTACGCCATCTTGTTTCTGTTCATTGCGATTGCGTCAATCGCAACCTATTTCGTGCCTGCCGGCATGTATGAGCGTATCCCTGGCCCCAGTGGTCGCATCACCATTGATGCGGACTCTTTCCGTTTCGTTGATTCAACGCCGGTGAGTCTTGTCGACTTCATGCTGGCTATCCCCAACGGTCTAATAAGCGCCGGAGAGGTGGTGTTCTTCACCTTCATGATCGGCGGCATGTTCATGGTGCTCTATCGTACTGGCATCATTGAAATAGGCGTCGACAAGCTTAGTCGGCGTTTTGCCAAGCAGAGTTTGTTGCTGATTCCGATCCTGATGACAGTGTTTGCCGCAATCGCAACGCTCATTGGCACCCAGGAACTCGCACTGGTCTATGTGCCGGTTATATTGCCGCTAATGATCGCGCTGCGTTTTGATTCGGTCACCGCAGCTGCCGTTGCGCTATGCGCCACTACTGCAGGGTTCACTACGGGGATTCTCAACCCTATCAATACAGGGCTCGGCCAGCAGCTTTCCAATCTCCCTCTTTATTCCGGCTTTGGCCTGCGTGTCATTGCCTTCGCTATCTTCTTGTCCATCGCCATCTTCTTTGTCATGCGCTATGCGCGCAAGGTGCGCCACACGCCATCGCTCAGCTTGATGGTCAATGACGAGAAAGAAGCAGAAAAGCGCCAGCAATTCCTTCACGCCGTCGACGAAGGAGCGCTGACGGCGACGAAACGCCAGAAGTGGGCAGCGTTGGCCACCTTCGGCTTTCTCGTCCTGCTTGTCTACGGCGTGCTGACGCAAGGCTGGTTCATGATGGAGATGGCCGGTCTATTCATCATCATGGGCGTTGTCGTAGGAGTGATCGCAGGGCTTACCGTCGAAGATATCTGCGAGGGCTTCAACAAGGGTTTTCGTGATGTGCTGGTGGGTGCCATGATCGCAGGAGTCGCACGTGGCGTGGCCGTTGTGCTGGAAGATGGCCAAATCATGGATACCCTGGTTTACGGTCTGGGTAACCTGGTTGGCGAACTGCCCTCACTATTTTCAGCCATAGGCATGTATTTGGCCCAGCTCGGCTTCAACTTCGTCGTTCCTTCCGGCAGCGGCCAGGCACTGGTCACCATGCCGATCATGGCGCCGCTATCCGATATTATCGGTGTAACCCGACAGACAGCGGTACTTGCTTATCAGCTGGGTGATGGGATCAGTAACATTCTCTATCCGACATCTGGCTATTTTATGGCTACCTTGGCTATCGCCGGCGTGCCTTGGCAGAAGTGGGTCAAGTTCTTCTTCCCGCTATTTTGCACGTGGGTACTGATTTCGATGGGCTTCATGATCTTTGCCCAATCGACCCAATGGGTTGGCTGATTACAATAGAACCTACTAGCGTTTAAAAGTGCTGCCCATAGCTAGCTGGAAACAGCGCATGGGCAGCGATCATTCTCGGAGGCTAGCTAGTCTTGCCGAGGTTGAATATCTCTTTCGTTCTTTCAATTATTTGCCTTGTGGTGGGCTGCTCTGATTCGTTGCTGGATAACCTCGCGGCAGAGTTCCTGTCTAAAATTTCATAATTGAGCATCTCAGGTTGCGTGACTATGCTGATCCTACCGGTGTCATGAAGAACCACCTGGATTAGCTACCCTTGGCCTACACGACACTGTCTGCTTGCTTATATCCAAAGTCGGGATACCTGCCGCTTGCGGCGTGTAACGGAGACGGTCATGTCAAGATGTGCTTCTTTAAGGCTATCAACTGCCCTCGCAGCGGTGCTTTTGTCTTGTGCTTCATCGTTGGCGCTGGCAGATATATCGAGCGCCGTTCAGCGTGAGGACGTTGCTGTCAAAGGGCTCGAGAAACCGGCCGAAATCATCGTCGATTTCTGGGGGGTTGCACACCTTTATGCCAAATCCGACAGGGATGCGCTATTTCTGCAGGGCTACAACGCCGCTCGGGATCGTCTTTGGCAAATTGATCTGTGGCGTAAGCGTGGCCTTGGCTTGTTGGCCGAAAACTTCGGCGAAAGCTATGTGGATCAGGATCGCGCCACGAGAATGTTTCTCTATCGTGGCGATATGCAACAAGAGTGGGAGGCCTATGGGCCGAATGGTAAGAAGTACGCGGCCGCCTTTGTAGAGGGCGTTAATTCCTACGTGCAAAAGGTGTTGGATGACGATGCGCCGCTGCCCGTCGAGTTCGAGATTTCCGATACGCAGCCGAATCTTTGGAAGATCGATGATGTGGTTCGAATACGTAGCCACGGCCTGACACGAAATGTTGCCTCGGAAGTCGCTCGCGCCCGGGTTGCCTGCAAGGCAGACCTCGAGACGGATGTGCTCCGGCGCAAGCTGGAGCCGCAGTGGGAGGCAAAGGTTCCTGACGGTCTTGATCCTTGCCTGATTCCTGAGGATGTTCTCAAGGATTATGAGCTTGCGATCGAGAACGTAGAATTTGCGCCTTCCGAAGATGGCAAGGCTAACGAGACGTCAGACAAGCAGACCGCTTCTGATCATAACTATGATTTTCTTCAGGCGTCTGACGACAACGTTGACAGCATTGGCTCCAATAACTGGACGATATCGCCGGATCGCACCGAAACGGGCCGCGCAATGCTGGCCAATGATCCACATCGATCTCATGGTGTGCCGTCTTTGCGCTACGTGGTTCATTTGAACTCGCCCAACATGTCCGTGATCGGTGCCGGTGAGCCGGCGCTACCCGGTATTTCAATCGGCCACAATGAAGATATTGCCTTTGGGCTGACAATCTTTTCCGTGGATCAGGAGGATCTCTACGTCTACGAGCTGAATCCGGACAATCCGGACCAGTACCGTTATAACGGCGAATGGCAAGATATGGAGGTGGAGCAGGAGACGATTGATGTTCGAGGCGGGGATTCCCAGGACGTCACCATGCGTTATACCCGCCATGGCGCCGTGCTGAAGATCGATAAGGATAACAACCGCGCCTTCGCGTTGCGCACCGTGTGGTTCGAGCCTGGGACATCGGCGTACTTCGGGTCCGCCGATTACATGGGGGCCAGGAACTGGGAGGAGTTCTCTGATGCCATGCAGCGCTTCTCCACACCTTCGGAAAATCAGGTGTATGCGGATACCCAGGGCAATATTGGCTGGGTCGTAGGGGCCATGACACCGACTCGCGAGAACTGGGACGGCTTGCTTCCCGTACCGGGCAACGGGCGTTACGAATGGGACTTTCTCGATAGAAGCAAGCTTCCTTCTTCTTATAATCCCGAGAAAGGCTGGATTGCCACCGCCAACCAGATGAATCTACCGGACGATTTCCCCTACGAAACACTTCACATCGGTTTCGAATGGGCCGACCCATCGCGCTATGAGCGAATATCTAACGTACTGTCCGAAAACGACAGCATGACCCTGGCGGCTTCGATGGCGTTACAAAACGATGTCACCAGCATGCTCGCGCTGCGGCTGGTAGACCTGATTAATAAAGCCGAATTGCAATTGCCGGAAGGAACCGATGCCTCCGTCTCCAAAGCATTAGAGTTGTTGAAAAATTGGGATGGTGTTGTTTCAGTGGATAGTTCGGCGGCGGTCCTTGGTGAGCTGATGATCGACAAGCATCTGGGCACGGAAACCGTTGAGCGTGTTGCACCTGACGAAGTTGCGTCGCTGATCGCGCAAGGCAGCATC
Organism: uncultured Halomonas sp.; assembly: GCF_947500835.1. Classification (GTDB taxonomy): domain Bacteria; phylum Pseudomonadota; class Gammaproteobacteria; order Pseudomonadales; family Halomonadaceae; genus Modicisalibacter. The sequence continues at coordinate 91,147 of NZ_CANMTQ010000004.1, read as the reverse complement.
ACCAGCGTCATCGATTTACTCGAGGCGCCTGATGACCAGTTGGGGGACGACCCACAAAAGGTACGCAACGACATCATTGTCAGTGCGCTGACCCAGTCCGTCGAGCAGGCAAGGGCACTGTTGGGCGATGATCTTGATTCCTGGCGGTGGGGCTCGTTGCACAAGGCATACTTTGAAAATAGCGTCACGCCAATTGCGGCAGAGTATCTGAAGGAGCAGCTGACGGTTGGTCCGCTGGAAACAGGTGGCGATCGATTCACGCCACTGGCCGCGCGCTATGACGCGGATTTCGAAGTGACGATGGGCGCATCGTTTCGCATGGTGCTGGATGTAGGCAACTGGGATGCCAGCAGGTTCATCAATACACCAGGACAATCAGGCGATCCCTTCAGCCCGCACTACCGAGACCTTACGCCACTTTGGGCTACTGGCGACTATGTTCCTCTTGTGTATTCCCGCGAGGCGGTTGAATCCAACGCATCGAAGATCATGCATTTGACGCCACAACAGCAATAAGAATAAGTGATGGCGCTTTGCCCGAGTCGACGACGCTTTAATCCACCGCGCCCTGATAATACTTTCTTGGCGTGGTTTGCAGGGCTTTTTCAGGAGTTTAGGGGGCGACTACATACTGATTTACCGCATTCCTCGTTGGCAAATTCGAAACGCTCAACCTATGTTGAATAAGAGAGAAAAGCACGTCTCACTAGAGTATTCAGCAATGCAGTTCAGGGCCGTTTATCTAGGCTTCACTATCGCCATGGCGTTTGCCACATCCAGCCACGCGGATACGCCCTTGCCGGACGGTGGGTTTGTCGATGTCCCGGGCGGGTGCATCGCCTTTCGTGCTTTCGGTGAGGCCGCTATGCCGCGATTCGTTGACGAGGTCGAAGCGATTCGCGATGAACTGACTCTTGATGAGATACATCTTGCCGGCCACTCTTTAAACAGCATCTAAAAGAAGCGCTACTTCTACGAGAGTGGGTATGAATTAAGTAAAACAACGAGGAAGAAATATGCCCAATCTCCGAGTTGCAGTTGACGCTGGCGGAACCTTTACAGACGTGTGTATTTACGATTCATCTACTCAAGAGTTTCACGTTACAAAAGTACCGTCAACGCCGAATAATCCCATGCAAGCCGTATTGAATGGCGTCAAACGCGGCGAAATCGAGCTCAGCGATGTCGATTTATTCTTTCATGGTACAACGGTTGCCACGAATGCGCTGATTACACGGCGTTTCCCCAAAGCATCCCTGGTAACAACGACAGGCTTTCGCGACGTCATCGAAATTCGCGATGGCACCAAGGACAATCTATGGGACGCCTATAAGGATGTCAGCGGCCCCTATATTCGGCGTCGTGATCGTTTCGAAGTCAATGAGCGAGTGGATTATGCCGGTCGTGTCGTAACGCCCCTCGATGAGCAGGAAGCCCGGGAACTTGCGCGTAAATTAAAGCGTCGTGGTACAACCACCATCGCTGTATGTTTTATCAATTCCTACGCCAACATGCAGAATGAGCAGCGAATGCGCGAAATACTCGAGGAGGAGATCCCTGAGGCCAATGTTTCAACCTCCTCGAAAATTCTCCCGGAAATTTTTGAACACGACCGGTTCAATACGGCGGTCGCCAACACAGTGCTCGGGCCTCTGGTATATAAATATGTTAATCAGCTTGACGAAGAGCTGAGTGCCGGAGGGTATGCAAACGATCTTTTGCTTTTGCACTCTGGGGGTGGATCCATGACCCCTGCGATGGCCAAGCACTTTCCTGTCCGTTTGGCAGCTTCCGGTATCGCTGCTGGCGCGATTGCTGCCAAGCACATCGCGCAACAGTGTGGTTATCAAAATGCCGTTGGCCTGGATATGGGCGGTACATCTACCGACATATCCCTTATCCATGACGGGGAACTGCGAGTCACAAAGCAGTGGGGTGTGGAATACGGCCATCCTATTGTCTTTCCTAGTATTGAGGTGCTGACTATTGGCGCTGGGGGTGGATCCCTTGCCCATATTGATATTGCGGGTGCATTACGAAATGGACCGCAATCCGCTGGGGCTGATCCCGGACCAGCATGCTACGGGCGTAGTGGAGCAGAACCCACGAATACCGATGCTAACCTGGCTCTCAACCGGCTGGGTACAAGCCTGGCGGGTGGTGCGCTTGAGCTGGACAGAGAAAAAGCCAACAGCACGATTGATGAAGTCATAGGTCAGCGTCTTGAAATGAACACGGCGGAAGCCGCGCAGGCAATTCTCAAAGTGGCTAACGCCAATATGGCAGATGCGGTGCGGTTGGTTTCTATCCGCCGTGGCCTCGACCCACGTGATTTCGCCTTGATTGCTTTCGGCGGTGCTGGCGCCCTGCACGGCGCTGAAGTGGCCAAAGAACTGGGTATCCCTATGGTTATCGTCCCGCCCAACCCTGGGGTGACCTCGGCTATGGGATGTCTGCTCGTCGATATCCAGCATGATTTATCGATGATGTATACAGCGGGTGCTGATAGCGCAGATATCGATGATCTTAATAAGCAATTCAGCTCTCTTGAAGATGAAGCGGTAGACCGACTTCGACATGAACGCGTTGCCGAAGAGGATATGGTCCTTCAGCGTGGCATCTCGATGCGCTATCAAGGCCAATGGCGTTCCTTGCAGGTATCAATGGGAAGCGGTTCGGGATCGCTGAAAGAAGCAATAGATAATTTCCACCAAGAGCACGAGCGCCAGTTCTCCTTCCGCCAGGATGCTCAGCCGGTTGAAATCTACCAGCTCCATCTACGCGCAGTGGGTAAAACACCGAAACCTTCATTTACGCCCTGTGAGTTGGTGTCCAATGCGATAGTAGAACCTGATACGCGGCGTGAGGTCTTCTTTGATGGTGAATGGCACGATACCCCAGTTTACGACAGAACCGCATTGCAGCCCGGTTTTGAACTAAAGGGACCTGCGATCATTGAACAGCTCGATTCCACTACCGTTGTTCCTCTGAATACGCTGGCATCCATTGATGAGTGGAAAAACATCAGGATTCAAGTTGTTCAAACAGGAGAAGAATCATGAAGATGACGCAGGATATGAAGGACAGCGCGCTGGATCCAGTGACACTCGAAGTATTGAAGAATGCCTTTGTCACAAGCGTTGACTTGATGAGCGAGCAAATACTGCGCACCTGTTATTCCTTCGTCATCTATTCGCGTGATTTCTCTTCTGCCCTTTGTGATGCAGACGGCAATACGGTCATGCAGGGTAGTGGTGATATAGCGGTGCATGTCGGCACGTTACATTTTCAATGCAAGGCTGTTCTGGAAGAGTTTGAGGATGATATTCATCCGGGCGATGTGTTCGCTATCAACGATCCTTACCGGGGAGGTACGCACCTAAACGATGTTAGTTTCATACGTCCAATTTTTATTGATGATGAGATCATCGGCTATGCCCAGAATAAAGGTCATTGGGCGGATATCGGCGGTAACGTTCCTGGGTCCTTCGATGTCAATGCTAGCACCCATTTTAGCGAAGGGCTCCGCATCACGCCGGTGCGTATCTGGCGCGCGGGCACGTTTCTGCGTGACGTAGCGCAATTGCTGGTCTCTAACACCCGTGCGCCGAGTCAAGCAATGGGCGACCTGCATGCTCAGGCAGAAGCGACCGCCGTCTGCGAAAGAGAAATCTTGCGCCTGGTAGACAAATACTCGAAAGAGACCGTTGTAGCTGCCATGCAGGAAACACAAGATTATGTCGAGCGTATTGTATTGAAAAGCCTGGCTGGCATGCCGAAAGGTGAATGGGCAACGGTGGATTATCTCGATGCCGATCCGGCATTGGGTGAGGGCATGATACCTATCCGCATCAAGCTGACACTTGATGGCAATGGAATTCACTACGATCTATCCGGTTCCGCCCCCGCTGTGTCGACCTTTTTAAACTCCGCCTATGGAACGACCCACTCAGCCATTTATGCCGGTACCAAAACTTTCTTTCCTGATGTTCCACTCAACTCCGGTTTCTATCGTGCCGTGACGGCCAATATCGGTGAAGAAGGCAGCGTGGTTAACGCTGGATGGCCGCATGCGGTGACAGGGTTCTGTTCGGGACCCTATGAGAAAATCATGAACGGTATCTTCGAGCTTTGGAGCGGCATCATGCCAGAGCGCGCCATGGCCTGTGCCTTCAATCTTGAGTATCTACTCATTGGAGGTAACGATAGGCGTACCGAAAATACCGCCTACTTCATGTGGTATGACTGGATGGCTGGTGGATGGGGCGGCCGCCAGACGAAAGATGGCTCTTCTGCAACCTCTCCTGTTTTTGGCACAGGTTTGGCCGTTCAGCCAGTGGAAGGGCAGGAACGTTTGAATCCCGTGTTGACGATGTGCCATCAAATCAGCACTGATTCCGGCGGCCCAGGCCGCTTCCGCGGTGGGTGCGGTGTCGAGAAAGGCGGTGTGCTCACAGAGGTTGATAAGACCGTAATGAGCTACTGCTGTGACCGTGGCCGTTCCGTGACCTGGGGCATCAATGGAGGTTTGCCATCTACACCCCATGGTGTCTGGCTTAACAAGGGAACATCCGATGAAAAGTACCTCGGCGCCACATTCTCCAATGTTCCTGTGCGTTCCGGTGATAAATTTACTCGCCCCTCTGCTGGTGGTGGCGGTTTCGGCGATCCACTAGAGCGAATTGCCGAAGAAGTACTGGAGGACGTAATCGATGGTTATGTCTCGGTAGAACGGGCAGAGTATGACTATGGCGTTGTCGTCAAGGTGAATGATCCACACGTGGACGATTATGAGATTGATGCTGAGCGCACCAAGGAAGCCCGGGACTGGATTCGTGCCCACCGTCGAGAGTGGCTGGAGGCGGTGCCCCAGGAAATCGCCAATCAATACCGAGAGGGCAAACTGAACGTTCTGGATGTCATTCGGCGCTATGGGGTGGTGCTCGATTGGGGAACGGGTAAGCTGCTAGAGAAAACGACACAGCAGTATCGTGAATCTTTACGTCGGCGGTCCTCGGATCACTGGGCATGATCTCATTCTCTTGATTTTGAAAACCATAGACCCCGCAGGAATTGCTAGTTGGGCGGTTTTAATTGTTAGAAAGAAGCCGGCGCTATGAACCATAGCGCCGTGGAAATGTCTTCGCTGAGGTTGGCATGTTGGTAGGGTTCGTCGCCAACATTGGCGCCAAGCTTCTCGACAATGCGGGCATGGTGTCGCTACTCGTCTATCTCGATCCGTTCATTCTTGGCGTCATCAGTAACCTGATATGCATTCTGGTGGTTTCGCGCTTTAGCCAACCGACGGCTGTTGCACTGGCATATTTAGAAGCCATTCGGTGAACGCCGGAAAAGGCCGCTCGCCGCACTATTTCCAAGCAGCACTCGGAGGCTCGTTCATGAGCACTCAGGCACTCTTTCCGACGCTTTTCTCGCCGTTTCAAATCGGTCGGCACAGGATCCCCAATCGCATAGTCTTCACCGGCCACGATACCTGTCTGCCGGAAGACGGTACCGTCAACGACGCGCTGGTGGCGTATCTCGAGAAACGCGCGCGCCACGGCACGGGGCTGATCGTGTTGCAGGTCTCGGGCGTACACGAAACGGCGCGCTACACCTCGCACCTGCTGATGGCGAATGACGATAGCTGCATTCCAGGATATCGCCGCCTGGCCGAGGCTTGTCAGAAGCACGGCAGTGTACTCTTCGCCCAGCTGTTTCACCCGGGACGCGAGATCATGGAATCCGCCGATGGTCTCAAACCAGTTGCCTACTCGGCTTCCAGCACGCCTCAGGAGCGCTTCCATGTGATGCCGCGGGCGCTCAGCGGCCACATGATCGAAGAGATCGTTGCGAGTTTTGGCGCAGCCGCCCGGCGCATGCATCAGGCCGGCATCCAGGGCGTGGAGGTTCTCGCCAGCCACGGCTATCTGCCGGCGCAGTTTCTGAACCCCAAGGTCAATTCTCGGCGTGACGATTACGGCGGCAGCTTCGTCAACCGCGTGCGCTTCCTGGACGAGATCATTGATGAGATCCGGCGTCAGGCCGGTAACGAGCTGGCCATCGGGTTGCGCATCTCCTGCGACGAGCGCGATGAGGATGGCATGACTCAGGAGATCGCCGTCGAGACGCTCAAGCACCTTGAGAGCAAGCTGGATTACGCCAGCGTCGTCGCCGGCACATCGGCATCGCTGGGTGGATCGGTGCATATCGTGCCCCCCATGTCCTACAAGAACGCCTATCTCCAGGATGAAGCCCTGGCGCTGCGGGCCGGTCTGTCGCTGCCGCTGATTCTCACCGGGCGTATCAATCAGCCTCATGAGGCGGAGGCGGTGATCCGCTCCGGCGCCGCGGATCTATGCGGCATGACACGCGCGCTGATCTGCGATCCGGCGATGCCGAGTAAGGCGATGGACAATGACGCGGATGGCATCCGTGCCTGTATCGGCTGCAATCAGGCATGCATCGGCCACTTTCACCGTGGGCTGCCGGTCTCCTGCATTCAGTACCCCGAGTCGGGCCGCGAGCTGCGCTATGACCAGATCGACATAGCGGAACATTCCAAGCGCGTGGCGGTGATCGGTGGCGGCCCGGCGGGGATGAAGGCTGCCGTGATAGCGGCGGCCAGGGGGCATCGGGTGACTCTCTTTGAAGCCGGTTCGCGCCTGGGAGGGCAAGCCAACCAGGCGCAGTTGCTGCCGCATCGCGCGGAATTCGGGGGGCTTGTCACTAATCTGCTCGAAGAACTCAAGCGCAGCCAGGTAGAAGTGCTGACGCAGCGGAATGTCACGCCGACAGAGCTACTGGAAGCAGGTTATGAGCATGTGCTGGTGGCTACGGGGGCGAAACCCTATACGCCTCCCTTGGAGCGCATGGGCGATCTCTCGGTCAGTCAGGCCGTCGAGTTGCTGGCCGCGAAGAATTTACCCGGCGGTCATGTAGTGGTCTACGATAGCCAAGGCGATTGGGTCGGCGTCGGCCTCGCCGAGATGTTGGCCAAAGCCGGTGCCAGGGTAACGCTTGCGGTCAATGGCTTGCACCTGGGCGAATCGCTGCAGAGTTATGTTCGCGATGGTGCGGCGAGGCGACTGCATGATCTTGGCGTTCAGGTAAAAACCTATGCGCGCGCTTTTGGTGTCGATGACGACACGGTTTATTGCTATCACACGGGCGGTGGAGAGCCGATGGTCATCGATGGTGTCGACCATCTGGTTTTGGCATGTGGAAGTGTTCCCTGCGTTTCACCTGAAGATGAAGATCGCTGGCAAGGTCTGCCTATCAGCCTGATCGGCGATTGCCTCGCCCCGCGCACTGCCGAAGAGGCGGTTTATGATGGGCTCAAGGCTGCGGTTGATATTTGATGGGACGATGCATGTGAAAGTGCTCGTCGCGGTCAGAGTCGCTCAGTGGTTTTACGCTGGTTTCGTCGCTGTGGTCGCCAAGTCTGGGTCCTGCATCGAAGTGATACATTCCCCACGCTAAAAGCGTGGCTGACGGCGAAGCGATCTTCCAGCCCCAGTACTTGTGTTCGCTCGGCGATGCGGTAAAGCTGTTCGATGACTTGCTGTTCGGGCTCGTGTAGAGCTGTGTTCTGATGCTATTCAATTCTGCTCATCACCCAAGAAGGATTCGACCATGATTCAATCACACCATTCTCAAACAGCCCGCCAGGCGCTTACCGAAGATATTCTGGCGGCCAAGGCCAATAAGAATTTATCATTCGAACAGATCGCCGATGGCACGGGCTTGAGCGAAGTCTTTGTCACGGCGGCCTTGCTGGGGCAACACCCTTTGCCAGCAGAGGCTGCAAGAATCGTCTGCGATAAGCTCAATTTGGATGATCATTCGGTGGCACTGCTACAGATAGTACCGCTGCGCGGCAGCATCGGTGACGGTGCGCCGACAGATCCAACAATTTATCGTTTCCATGAGATAGTGCAGGTTTACGGCACCACGTTGAAAGCCTTGGTGCACGAGAAGTTTGGTGACGGCATTGTCAGCGCGATCAATTTCAAACTCGACGTTCAGAAAGTCGAAGATCCGGAAGGCGGGTCTCGAGCCGTCATTACCATGGATGGCAAGTTCCTGCCTTATAAGCCTTTCTGAGAGTCTTTTCATGACTTGCGGTGTTGTGTTTATGCCGGCGTTCCGTGTGAGTTGAAAGCCCGGCGTCAACTCAAGCCAAACGAGGCAGCATATGAACCCTTTTTTGGCCTTCTGTTTTTGCCTGTTTCTGGCCATTCATTCACTCGCTCATGCTCAAAACGAACCTGACGAACAGGCCCTGTGGGCGGCCCTGGCGGACGGCAGTCATGCTGCCCTGATGCGCCATTCCATCGCACCCGGAACCGGTGATCCCACAAACTTTCGACTCGATGACTGCTCGACCCAGCGCAACCTGTCCGCCGAAGGGCGGGAACAGGCGCGCGTGATTGGCGAGCGGTTCCGCGAGCACGGCATTACCACGGCAAGCGTTCATTCCAGCCAGTGGTGCCGCTGCCTGGAAACCGCGCGTCTACTCGGCCTGGGCGAGGTGATCCCCACCCCCGCATTGAACTCCTTCTTCACCCGTCGCGAGCGAGAGCCCCGGCAGAGCGAGACGATTCGGCAACTACTTGCCGAGCAGGCAGAAGACAAGACAGCGGTACTGGTTACCCATCAAGTCAATGTCACCGCCTTGACCGGCATCTTTCCTCGCTCCGGCGAGATCATCGTGGTGCGTCCCTCCGAAGGCTCGCTGTCCGTGCTGGGCCGTATAGTACCCTAGAATTTTTTCGCAAAAGGCGCTAACAAATTAGCGTCTTTTATGTCATGTTATTTATAGCACCTATGCTGTCGTGCTAAGCGCCAGATCTTCGTGGTTGTAGTCTCGTCACACTCAGTATCCATAGGAGAAAACCACCATATTTATACCGTTATATTATAGAACCAGTTTGTAAAAAAAACGAACAAGGATCGTCATTCAGGACTGTCATCAAAGGTACGCCAGATTTCAGCGATTAGATTTCTATCTTACGCAAAATAAGGACGGTAACCGATGAGTTCGTTACAAGAAGGCCATTGGCATCATCTCCCTCACGATGACGTCGTGAGCAAACTCGATACAGATCCACACACGGGGCTCAATAGCGACACTGTAGACAACCGCCAGCAACAGTATGGTCCCAATGCACTTACCCAGCGTAAAGGGCAGGGATCACTAGTACGATTCCTTCTGCAATTCCATCAAGCACTGGTCTATATCCTTCTCGCTGCAGTCATCATCAAGCTGTCGTTAGGCGCTTGGATAGATGCCAGCGTCATTTTTGGGGTGGTTCTTTTAAACTCGATTATCGGTTTTTTGCAGGAGAGCAAGGCACTGAACGCGCTGGATGCGCTTTCTCGCGCCATGGTCACGGAAACCACGGTGCTGCGAGATGGCGAAAAGCAGCGTATCGATGCCAGATCGCTGGTACCGGGTGACGTGGTGTTATTAGCCTCGGGAGATAAGGTGCCGGCGGATCTGCGGTTGCTTCAGAGCCGTAGCCTGCAGATCGATGAGTCGGCGCTAACCGGTGAATCGGTGCCCGTCGAGAAACATATTGGTGAACTCGAGACGGATACGTCCTTGGCGGATCGGGTCAACATGGCCTACTCGTCATCCTTGGTGACCTATGGCACGGGTATTGGCGTGGTGACGTCCATTGGCGATCACACCGAGATCGGGCGTATCTCAGAACTCATCGCCAGTGCCGAGGTGCTAGCCACGCCGCTGACCCGGAAGATCGCGCATTTCAGCCAGGTGCTCCTCTACGCCATTCTGGGCCTGGCAGCCATTACTTTCCTTATCGGCTTGTGGCACGGCGATCCCTGGATCGATCTGTTCATGGCGGCGGTGGCCCTGTCCGTGGCGATGATTCCGGAAGGCTTGCCTGCGGTGCTGACCATTACGCTGGCCTTGGGCGTTGCTCGAATGGCCAAGCGCAGAGCCATCATTCGACGCCTGCCCGCGGTGGAAACCTTGGGCAGTACGACGGTCATCTGCTCGGACAAGACCGGCACGCTCACCCGCAACGAAATGACGGTACAGAGGTTGTGGGCGGGCGGTGAAGGCTATGATGTCAGCGGTATCGGCTATGCCCCGGAAGGTGATATCTGCCAGTCCGAGCAGCCGGTGATGCTCAAGGACAATATTGCCCTGCATGAATTGTTGAAAGCGGGCCGGTTATGTAACGACTCTTTGTTGAAACATGGCGAAGAGGGCTGGAAGGTCCAGGGGGATCCCACGGAAGGTGCGCTACTGGTTGCAGCGCGCAAGGCAGAAATTGACGATGCCAAGTCCCTGGAGGCCTATCCGCGTCTGGATACCATCCCCTTCGAGTCCCAGCACCAGTACATGGCGACCTTGCATGGTGGCGAGAAGCCGTCGATCTACATGAAAGGGTCCGCTGAAAGCATTCTGGCCCGATGCGATCAGGTCATGACCCCAGACGGTACCTGTAAGCCACTGGATGTCGATGCCGTTGAAGCGCAGGTGAAGGCAATCGCCAGCCAAGGTCAGCGGGTGCTGGCCTTTGCCTGCATGGACGCCGCTGCGGACAAGAGCGGTATCGAACATGAAGACCTGGCCCAGGGGCTTACCTTTCTTGGTTTGCAGGGCATGATCGATCCGCCTCGAGAAGAAGCGGTTCAGGCGGTGCGCTCCTGTCAGCTGGCGGGCATCAGGGTCAAGATGATTACCGGGGATCACGCCTTGACCGCAGCGACCATTGCCGGCGAGATCGGATTGGACCAGACGATTGCCAAGGGGGCGACACCGAAGGTGCTGACCGGCCGCGAGCTCGAATCCATGTCCGATGAAACGTTGAGCGCTGAGATTGCCGATACGGCGGTATTTGCCCGGGTAACCCCGGAGCAGAAACTGCGCTTGGTAGAAGCGATGCAGGCGCGGGGTGAGGTTGCGGCAATGACCGGCGATGGCGTCAACGATGCCCCCGCACTGCGTCGCGCCAATATTGGCGTGGCCATGGGCATCACTGGTACGGAAGTGTCGAAAGAAGCCGCGGACATGGTGCTCACCGATGACAACTTCGCCACCATCAAGGCCGCCGTGGAAGAGGGTCGGGGCGTCTTCGATAACCTGATCAAGTTCATTACCTGGATATTGCCCACCAACGCGGGACAGGGGCTGGTCATCATCGCTGCGATCGTGGCTTCTGAACCCTTGCCGGTGCTGCCCCTGCAGGCATTGTGGATCAACATGACCACCGCAGTACTGCTGGGGCTAACCCTGGCCTTTGAGCCTCGAGAGCCGGGTATCATGACCCGGCCACCGCGGACCCCGGGAGCGCCCATCCTCAGCAGTGAAATGATCTTCCGAATCATCTTCGTTGGATTATTGCTGCTGATCGGCAGTTTCGGACTGTTCGAGTTGGCCTTGTATCAAGGGGCGAGCGAGGCGGAGGCGCGTACCATCGCGGTCAACGTCTTTGCGGTGGGGCAATCCTTCTATCTGCTCAACTGCCGCTCCCTGCGGTTCTCCATGTTCCGGCTGGGGCTCATGAGCAATCCGTGGATCTGGGTAGGCATAGCCGCAATGATGACTGCTCAGCTGCTGTTCACCTATGTGCCGCTGATGAATACCCTGTTCCATACCGCGCCGATTGGCCTGCTTGACTGGTTCTATATCATTCTCGTGGGGCTGGCGATCTATCTGATCATCGGCGTGGAGAAGACGATTCGCATCCGTCGTGAGGCGGCCAAAAGCACTACGATTCAAGGAGCCGGTGAGACCGCGAACTGAAGAAGAATGCAAGACAAGGTGACAGATAAGAGACAGCAGGAAAATAGATTGCCCCGGCACAACCTAATCGGGTTGGGCTGGGGCAGCTTTTTCTGCAGAAACATCTGCCATGGGCGATTCGCAGGCCCATTGCATTGCGGTCTCTTTTTCTTCTTTCTTGAATGGCCGTACCTCGATGGATGAGAACAGCTGATTCTGGACGCTGGCCACGCTACGCACCCATTGCTGATCCGAGACAACTGCAATGCGATGGAAATGGTGCATGCGTCCAAACTGGGTCAGACCATAACCGATGTCACGCATCAAGGCGGTACCGGTCATCCAGCGTAGATTATCGATTTCAATGAAGATGCTGATCTTGTCGTGGCTTTTCTTGGTATGTTCGATGGCATCGATGCCGCGCTGAAGGTCATCGGCATCGACACAGCCGGAAACCCGCATGGCAACGACGTGCAAGGCTGGGGCAGCAATCAGTTCGAGCATGGGAGGCACTCCTGAAGTGATAGTCCTTCAATATGGTAGAACGCATTTCGCCATTCCGATCGCCTGCTAGAATGGCTGGCTTTATCCATCATGTAGTATTTGGAGCCTGTTTGTATGATTTCCAACCCGGATGTCGTGATAATCGGTGCTGGCGCCGCCGGGCTGATGTGTGCTCTAACTGCCGGCTACGGCGGACGACGGGTGCTGGTCATCGATCATGCCAACAAGCCGGGCAAGAAGATTCTCATGTCCGGTGGCGGGCGCTGCAATTTCACCAATCTCGATACGCGGCCGGGCAATTTCTTTTCCAACAACCCTCGTTTCTGCATTTCGGCCCTCAATCGCTATCGCCCGGAGCATTTTGTCGAGCTCGTCGAGCGTCATGGCATCGAGCCGGTGGAAAAAGCGCCGGGCCAGCTATTCTGTGCCGATTCGGCGCGTCCGATTCTCGATATGCTGCTCACGGAGTGCGACTGGGCGGGGGCGGAAATTCATCTAAAGACCACCATCGAGCGCATCGAGCGAAAGGGCGAAGGCATGCGTTTGACGACGTCAGCAGGATGCATCGATACCGGTGCAGTGGTGGTTGCCAGCGGCGGGCTATCGATTCCAACCATGGGGGCCTCGGGGTTCGGCTACGACATCGCCCGCCAATTCGGATTGTCGGTGACTGAAACTCGCGCTGCCCTGGTGCCGTTTATTCTGACCTCCCAATGGAAAACACGGGCCGCCGCGCTTTCCGGCGTGTCCTGCGAGGTGGAAGTGCAATGCCGCAACGGGCGCTATCGAGCACCGATGCTGTTTACCCATCGTGGACTCTCAGGCCCGGCAATGCTGCAGATCTCGAGTCATTGGCAGCCGGGTGATGAGCTTTCCATCGATCTTCTGCCGGGTATCGATGCCTTCGATGCGCTGGTCAATGTACGCAAGGCCACCCCCAAACGCCGCCTCTCGACCTGGCTGGGTGAGCACTTGCCCAAGCGCCTGGTTCAGGCATTGATCGAGTGGTATGGCAACGATGGGATATTGGCGGAGCAGTCCAATATTCAGTTGCAGAGTTGGAGTGAGCGGCTCAATGTCTGGCGGCTAAAGCCTGCGGGGACGGAAGGGTGGCGTACTGCGGAAGTGACCCTAGGGGGCGTGGATACGGCGGCCATTTCGTCCAAGACTTTCGAGGCTAGGGGGCTACCGCAACTGCGCTTCATTGGTGAGGTGCTGGATGTCACCGGGGAGTTGGGGGGCTACAACTTCCAATGGGCCTGGGCGTCCGGGGTGGCCTGTGGCTTGGCATTATAAATAGGAAGTTACCCGATATTACTGGAGTACAAGAGGCAACCTGCTACGCTGAATTGTCATATCAAGGATGTCATTTTTACGACAGGAGGTTGCCCCATGCCGTCACTTGCGCAAAGAACACGCGATGCATCTTTCGAGGAAACCCAGCATACCAAGGAGTGGTTGCGCAGCTATCAGCGTGTCCGCGCCGCTACCGAAACCTTATGTGCGCCGCTATGCAAGGAAGACTATGTGGTGCAAAGCATGGCGGATGTCAGCCCGCCCAAATGGCATATCGCCCATGTCAGCTGGTTTTTCGAGGCATTCCTGCTGACGCCATTTCATCCGTCCTATCACACCTTAGACAGCGCCTACGACTTTCTTTTCAACTCTTATTACGAAACACATGGGACGCCGTTTCCACGACCGGATCGGGGGCTGATATCGCGCCCCACGGTAGATGACGTATACCGTTATCGTGCCCATGTCGACAATGCCATGGCAGAGCTGCTCAGCAACCCACCGGCTGAGCATGTGGATGACATCATTCAACGGGTCGAGTTAGGCCTTAATCATGAGCAGCAGCATCAGGAACTGTTGGCCATGGATATCAAGCATATTCTGGCCCAGAATCCGCTTTGCCCGGTCTACCGCGACGATCTTGCGCCACCCCTTAATCATCAGCCTGAGCCACTTCGTTGGCATGATTTTGCAGCAGACGTGCGCTATATCGGTCGTGCAATCCATGCCGAAGGCTTTGCTTTCGATAACGAAACGCCGCGCCATCGTCAGTTCGTCGAGGCGTTTCAGTTCGCCAGTCGCCCCGTGACGAATGCTGAATTCTTTAAGTTCATGCAGGCCGGGGGCTATGAACATCCCGATTATTGGCTGTCCGATGGTTGGCGGACGGTCCAGCAGGCAGGGTGGAAAGCCCCCCTTTACTGGGTCGAGCGCAACGACGGCTGGTACCACATGACCCTGGGTGGGCTGGTGCCCGTGGATTGGCAGGCGCCGGTGTGTCACGTCAGTTTCTATGAAGCCGATGCCTTTGCCTGCTGGGCCGGCGCGCGCTTACCCACGGAGGCGGAGTGGGAAGTAGCCGCCCGCGAAGCAAAACCCGGTGGCAATTTCATCGAGCAGGATCACTTGCAGCCGGTGGCCGGCGGAATTTCAGAGGATGCACCCGGGCAGATGTTCGGTGATGTCTGGGAATGGACCGGCAGCGCCTATCGGCCGTATCCGGGGTTCAAGCCATTGCCGGGTAGCCTCGGGGAATACAACGGCAAGTTCATGTCGGGCCAGATGGTACTGCGCGGAGGATGCTGCGCGACTTCTGAAGCGCATATCCGCGCGACCTATCGAAACTTCTTTCCGCCCCATGCGCGCTGGGCATTTTCGGGATTCCGTCTTGCCAGAGAGGTTAGAGAAGAGAAAAAATAACGCCGGCAGAAGCCGGCGTTGTCATCATGCATTTATCGCTACAGGAAATCAGGCCCGTCTATTGCGCAACATGCGATAGGCGACCCGACCTCGATTGACGAGCATCATGCCGGTAAGCAGTTTGCCCATCAGCTTGCCGGTAGCACGGGGTTTTCTAAGGCCGCGTATTGCTGCAAAACCGCCCAGTGCAATGAAGGCCGTGCGCCATTGAGTCAGCCGTTGCCAGCCGCGATCAATGGGAGCGGTAGCCTCTCGCCAGTCGCGTAAGGCCATGGCCAAATCGATGCGCTGCTGAAGTATCTCGGTTTCGAGCTCTTCTCGACGCTTCAGACGATCACGATGACTCACGTGAAGACTCCAGATAGTGCCGATCCTGAGACAGATTGCTTAGCGTCGACTCCATCAGCTTGCGCTGCTTGGCAATGCGCTTGGCGCTGAAAGCCAGTATGGCGGACACAAGCAACAACGTGCCTCCGCTGGCACCAATCGCCAAGACACGATGCTGCTCCCAATAAGCGACTATCAGCATCAGGAGTAACATGCCGACGCCAAAGGCAAACAATATCAGGCTGGCGCCTGCAAGCATCAGTATCGTGAGGATGCGGTCACGCTCGAGTTCCAGTTCGACCACAGCGAGACGCAGTCTCGTCTCGCCGGTGGTAATCAAGCTGGTCAGCATGCGCCGTCCAGCTTGAATCACGCGCTCCGCTGGGCCGTTGCCACTGGACATTAGCGCCGTCCGACGATCATACCGATCACGACACCTACGGCTGTACCGATACCGATGCCGGTCCAGGGATTTTGGTGCACGTAGCGGTCTACCATGTCGGCACTATCGAGTACGCCGTCCCGGGCATCGTGATAGGCTTTTTCGCCACGGGCTTCGATGCGTGCGCGGGTTTCACTCAGACGCTTCTCGGCACGGCTGCGCAATTCTTTGACATTGCTGCGGGAATCTTCTGCAGTGGCGTTGACCAATTCTTCCACGGTCTGAGAAAGGTTGCGCAGATCGTCTTTCAATTGCTCGGTGCTGGCTTCGCGAGTGTTCGACCCACGGCTATGGTGTCCTACAGGAAACATACTCATTTCTACAGTCTTCCATGAGTGGTGTATGAAGCTATCATCATAGCAATATGCTTTTGGTTATCAATCATTGCCTGGAATACCGGCCAGATAAGTATTGAGACTGAAGCCTAGCCCGAAACGCTGTACGTCCTCATCGTAATCAACGAGACTCTCTCCATACCCGTCGAAGTACTGCACATGGCCACGGACCTTGCCGATCAACGGGAAGGTGTAGTCGATTAGCGCGCCATAGTGATGCTTGCCAGGATTGCCGCGCAGCATGAGAGATACTTCCTGATCGCCGAAGGTATGCACCAGGGTAACGTCGCCATAACCGATGTAATTCTCGAGATCCGGGTTATCGTCATCGTCGCTCGACTCGGGAATGCGCCAGTGAGGTGCCACGCTCACTGCCCAATTACCGCGTTGAAAAAGCAGGTCCGCATACAGGCGATTCCAGCTGCGGGACAACGGTTGCGACTGCCCGTTGGATTGGTGTGCGAAACCTACGCGATTTTGCGTATTGGTCCAGCCAAACCAGGAATAGGCGTTGTCGAAGCTGACGAACGCTTCAGGCTCGTGATTGGTCTCGCGGAAGGGAGAAGACGCCTTGGCGTTGTAGGCCTGCCACCAGCTGCGCTGGGTATAGGCAAAATAGAGATCGCCATTGTCTCCAAATATGTCGTGCAGGACGCTTACCTTGAGGCTGATCTGAAACTTGGCTTCTGTCTTGTCCGCATCGCCATTGGAGCTGATCGAGTCGAAATCTTCTTGATTGGGATTGGTGTTATAGGTCCAGGGCAGCAAATAATTGCGCCGATAAACGCTGAGAACCAAAGGGTTGCGCGAGGATTCGCGCTCCAGTTCACGGCGGACATCCGCCTGTTTCAAGGTGCTGGCAATTGCCTCCTCGCTATCAGAAGTACTATTTTCTCGAGTGTTCGACTGTGCGTTGGCTTGAGTCGAAACGCTCAACAATGAACAAAAAAGCAACCGCGCAATCACACGCAGCGGTGAGGGCAAAACCATTATCAGCGTCCTGTATGCGGCACCAAGCGTCTGTTTCTACCACGCTGTTCTGCCAAGTCAATCGCTTTACGTAAGTAATTGCCAGTCTGGCAGGGCAGACACGCAATTTTTTAGTCATTAGAGGGCGATACGCTCGCATTGGAAATGAGGATTAATAATGGCGGCAGGGCGAAAGAAGGGGCAGTTAAAAACAATTGCGACTGTGCTGGCGTTGTTACTGATGTGGACTTCAGCCTGGGCTCAAGAGGCGCCGCCTGAGCGTGACGCGGTTTCTCAGAGTCTTGCAACATTGACGGCAATAGAACAGCCAGATAGCGATCAGCAGGAAGAGATCGAAACCCTGCAGCTAGTGCTCGATACGCTAAAGGACATAGAGAATATTCGTCAGGAGCGCAACGAACTCGAGCAGCAAATCACGCGTGCCCCGGACGAAATGCAGCGCCTGGCACGTTCGCTGCGTGACACCATGGCAAGTGAAACGATCGACGCAAAGACGCTCAAGCCCCTTGATATTTCTGAACTGGAAACCCGAGTCGCCGATATTCTGAATCGACTGCAGTCGCTGCAGGATGATCTATCCAGGACCAATTCACGCTTGATCGCCGCTCAGACGTTACCCGAACGCGCTCAGGGAACGATTTCCAGGGCGCTTGAGGAAATAGAAGAAAAGCGTCTTGCATTGGGTGAATATAACGGCGCTGAAAACTCACCCGAGGTCTGGTTGTTGCGAGGTGAACTGGCGCTAGCGGAAAGCAAGTTGGCGCTCAAGCGTCGTCAGCTGGCAGTCAATACACGCCTGCTGGAATTGGCCAGTCGCCAGCGTGAAGTGCTGATCCGCAGGATCGAACTAGCCGAGGATAATCTCACGCTAATGCAGGCTGTCCTCGACCAGAAGCGCCGTGATCAGCTCGCAGATACGCTAGGGGCGGCGTCGGGTAACGAACCTTCCCTTGCGGATGACAATGCGGTGGTGATCGACGCGCGATCTCGCAATCGTCAGATGAGCCTTGAGTTATTGCAGGTGATCGATCGCTATAACGTGCTCAAACGTG
Organism: uncultured Halomonas sp.; assembly: GCF_947500835.1. GTDB lineage: Bacteria > Pseudomonadota > Gammaproteobacteria > Pseudomonadales > Halomonadaceae > Modicisalibacter. The sequence goes on along the minus strand of NZ_CANMTQ010000004.1, from coordinate 73,021 downwards.
AAGCGGTAAAAGTGCGGACGCAGCTTGATCGTGTACGACAGGTGCAGCGCACTCTAAAAGAGCAGATCGAGGCCGTGCGAGGCAGTCAGCTGTTGTCGCGCATTCTGCAGGAGCAGCGCAGCTCCCTGCCTCAAGTGGATGCGGTCAAGGGCATTCAAGAACAGATTGCCGACATCCGTCTCAAGCAATTCGAGTTGAATCGGCAGCGTGACGGGCTGCGGGATGTGGAACGGCTTGCCCGCCAGCAGCTCGACGAAACCGGCGCTGAAATATCGCCCCAGGTGATCGATACCTTGACGCAATTGTATCAAGGGCGCAGCGAGCTGGTAGATCAACTGGAACGCGAATACGGCGAGTTGCTGACCACGGCTATCGATCTTCAGCTCAATCAGCAGCAGCTGCTCGAAATCAGTGCATCGTTGCGCCTGACTATCGAAGAACAGCTTTTCTGGGTGGCGAGTCGTCATCCTCTCGATCTGGCCTGGCTACGCCAACTGCCTCAATCGTTGATGGCCCAGATCAGTGGAGAAGGCTGGCGGCAGAAACTGCATCATTTCTGGCAAAAGCCTCATTTGGCAGGACTATGGGGGCTGCCATTATTGCTGCTGTCCATCGGTTTGTTGTTACGGCGTCGGCCTATCAAGGCACGCTTGCTGACCCTTCACGAACAGGTAGGGCGGCTCAAGCGCGATACCCAGATGCATACCCCCAAGGCCATCATGCTCAATACGCTGATCGCTGCACCCGGCCCCCTGGCGCTGGCCGCGATCGGGGTTTTCTTGAGCCATGGCGGGACAGGCATCGCGATCGCCTGGGGTGAAGCGCTACTGCAGCTCTCACTGGCCTGGGCGGTAATCGCTCTGGCACGCCGCCTGCTCGTGCGAGACGGTGTCACGGTGCGTCATTTCCATTGGCCTGCCGACTATGCCACGCGCTTGCGAAGCCTGCTCTGGTGGTTGGGCATTGCGCTCATTCCAGTGTTGTTGATCAGCTCCCTGGCTCAGGGTGACGGCCCAACCCTTGCCGAGCGACCGCTTTTCCTGTTTCTGGTACTGGCGGGCATGGTCGCCATGAGCGTGCTGTTGGCACGACTGATTCTTGCCCATACACCCTTTTTTGGGGTCAAGCTGTTTCGACTATTGCTGGGATTGGCGTTGTCCGGCACCACGCTGGTACTGGCGGTGCTGATCGTGCTGGGCTATGAATATACGGCCTTGCAGCTGGTCAATCGTTTCGTGGCCAGCTTGTATATCTTCGGCCTGTGGATCCTGGTCGAAGCATCCGTGGTTCGCGGATTGGCGGTAGCTGCGCGCCGTCTTGCCTATCGGCGGGCGGTGGCACGCCGACGTGCCCAGGTACAGGAGGGCGCGGAAGGCGGCCTCGAGGTCGTCGAGGAACCGCCTCTGGATCTCGAGCAGGTCAATCAGCAGTCCTTGCGCTTGTCCAAGCTGATCCTGTTTCTTGGCTTTTCCCTGGTGCTTTACATTCTCTGGTCGGATTTGCTGGCGGTACTGGCTTATCTCGATAACGTGGGTATATGGTCGATCACCCGGGGCGTCGGCGAGAGCTTGAGCGAGACGCCCATTACCGTCGCGGATCTATTCACGGCGCTGATTACCGTGGTGCTGACTTCCGTCATGGCGCGCAACCTGCCCGGTCTGCTTGAAGTCATGGTGCTGTCCCGCCTGTCCCTCAAGCCGGGCAGCGCCTATGCGATGACGTCGCTGCTTTCCTACACCATCGTCGGGGTCGGCATCGTAGCGGCCTTGAGCACCCTCGGCGTGTCCTGGAGCAAGCTGCAGTGGCTGGTGGCCGCTTTGGGTGTCGGCCTTGGCTTCGGTCTCCAGGAAATATTCGCCAACTTCATCTCGGGGCTTATCATTCTTTTCGAGCGACCGATACGCATCGGCGACACTATCACCCTGGGCAATCTGCACGGGACGATCAGCCGCATCCGTATTCGTGCCACCACGATGACGGATTTCGACCGCAAGGAGATCATCATTCCCAACAAGACGTTCGTCACGGATCAACTGATCAACTGGACGCTGTCGGACAATGTTACACGGGTGATTCTCAACTATGGCGTGGCCCATGGCTCCAATCTGGATACGGTGCACCGCATATTGGGAGAGGCCGCTGCCGAGAACCCACGGGTGCTCAAGGACCCGGAACCCCAGGTGTTGTGCACCAGCTATGGCTCCACGGCCTTCAACTTTGAATTGCGCATTTTCGTCAACGATCTGACGGATCGGCTGTTCGCCGCGGACGAGATCAATCGGCGACTCGATAAGTTGTTTCGTGACAATGACATCCGGGTGGCGTTCAACCAGATGGATGTCTGGCTGCATGATGCAGAAGGGCGAGCGAAGAACGTCGTCTCCCAGACGAAGGAAAGGATGCTGGGGGAATCACTGGGCAAGTGAGGGGATCACCGGCGCCGCGCATGGAGCAGGAATTCGCGATTGCCGTCGCCGCCGAGAATGGGACTGTCGCGCCAACTGAGTATGTCGAAATCCTGTTCGCGGCAGCTGGCGCGAATGCGCTCCTCGACCTGTGTGTAGCAGGTGTCGTCCCTGACGATACCGCGATTATCGACTCGACCCGGCCCGACCTCGAACTGTGGCTTGACCAGAGAGAGCAGTTCGCCGCTGCTGGCAAGCATTCGGCTAAGCGCCGGCAGGATTAACGTCTGGGAGATAAACGAAACATCCATCACCGCCATGGCTATTCCTTCTGGCGCATGCTGATCGATAGCGGCAAGCACTTGAGGATCATTCGCCATGGCTCTGGCGTTGACGCCTTCTAGGCAAGTTACCCGGGCATCCTCGCGCAATGCAGGGTCGAGCTGATCGTGGCCGACTTCGATGCCGATGACATGGGCCGCGCCGTGGCGTAGGGCGCAGTCGGTAAATCCGCCGGTGGACTGGCCCACATCCAGTACAACGACGCTTTCCAGATTCAGTTGCAGAGCGGACAAGAGCGCCTCCAGCTTGAGTCCGGCCCGAGAGACATAACGCTCTTGCTCATCGTCTGCAAGCACAAGCCCCGTGTCTTCGGGAAGCCTTTCGCCGGGCTTCATCAACACCTTGTCGCGGTCGCTCTCCAGCGTCACCCTACCATTGCGGATCAAGCGCTGGGCTCGGGTACGCGAACGCACCAGCCCTTGAGCGACGAGTAGTTGATCGAGGCGCATCATGATGGTCTTTTACCTTGGGGTCTGCATAATCAACACAGAAGTGTCCGCGTAGAAAGCTTGACTTTCAATGGCGAAAGACGCTGTTGTAGGAAAGTCACCATCAACATCTTCTTGCAGTGCAGACCGAAGGAGAAACAACAATGATAGTACGCACGACTCTCAAGCTGATTGCCGTGGCTGGCCTGACGCTGAGCAGCAGTATGGCCATGGCCTTCGAGCCCTCCGGCAAGGTGGAGTGTCTGGCGCCCGCCGATCCGGGTGGTGGCTGGGACTTCACCTGTCGCAGCGTGGGCAAGGTGCTGGAAGATCTCGATCTGGTGCCGCGCAGTGTGCAGACCATCAACATGGCGGGAGCCGGTGGCGGTGTCGCCTATGCGCACACGGTGAGCAAGCGTGCCGGCGATGAGCAGTTGTTGGTCGCAGCATCGACGGCCACGACTACTCGGCTGGCTCAAGGCCAGTTCCAGGGCCTGGATGCGGAGATGGTCAACTGGATCGGGGCGCTCGGGGCCGACTATGGGGTCATTGCGGTTTCCAAGGACTCCGAATACCAGGATCTCCCCGCTCTGATGAATGCCTTGAAGGAAGACCCCCGGGCGGTGAAGTTTGCCGGCGGCAGCGCCAAGGGCGGCTGGGATCATCTCAAGGTGTTGATCGCGGCGCAGAAAGCCGGCGTCGAGAACCTGCCGCGCATTCCTTATCTGTCCTACAACAATGGCGGTGAGGCCATGACCCAGGTGGTGGGCGGTCACGTGGATGCGTTTACCGGCGACATCACCGAAGCTCAAGGCTTTATGGAATCCGGTGATCTAAAAGTATTGGCAGTACTTTCCGAAGAGCGCCTGCCCGGCGAGTTCTCCGATATTCCCACCGCCAAGGAACAGGGTATAGATGCCATCGGGCCCAACTGGCGTGGTTTTTACATGCCGGCGGATATCTCCGACGACGCCAAGCAGTATTGGGTGGATGCCATGGATACCATCTATGAGAGCGGTGAGTGGAAGCAGGTCATGAAACAGAACGGCTTGATGCCTTTCCACATGAGTGCCGGCGAATTCGAGAGCTACGTTAAAAAACAGATCGATGATATCGAGGCGCTTTCCAAGGACATCGGGTTGATCCAGTAATGGCGCTCAACGATCGCGTTTTCGGTGTGCTGATGCTCGTCCTGGCCGTAGCCTACGGCTGGGGCGCCACTCAGTTTCCAGAACCCTTTGGCGGGGCCGAGTCTGTCGGCCCGGAGACCTTTCCCACGGTGTTGGCCGTCGTGCTGGCATTGACCAGTCTGTATTTGATCGTCAAACCGGACCCGGATAATGCCTGGCCCTCGGGAAGCATCTGGCTGGAGCTGATCATTGCCGTCGTCGTGCTGATCGCCTATACGCTGTTGCTGCAGCCTTTAGGGTTCGTCATCGCCACGACCCTGGCAGTGGGCACTCTGTGCTGGCGCATGGGCGCGGCGTTGCTAAAGGCGTATCTCACCGGGCTCATTGCGGGGGTGGTGGTCTTCCTGCTGTTCACCTATGCCCTGGATCTGCCCTTGCCCTGGGGTCTGCTTGGCGTGCTGGAGGCAAGCTGATGGAAACCCTCAATTACTTGATGGATGGATTCGGCGTCGCGCTACAGCCGCACAATTTGATGTTCGCGCTGCTGGGGGCATTTCTTGGCACCCTGATCGGCGCCTTGCCCGGACTGGGGCCGGCCAATGGGGTGGCGATTCTGATCCCCCTGGCGTTTACCCTGGGATTGCAGCCGGACACTGCGCTCATCATGCTGACGGCGGTCTATGCGGGGGCCATGTACGGCGGGCGTATCTCGTCGATTCTGCTCAACATTCCCGGCGACGAGCCGGCCATGATGACCTGCCTCGACGGCTACCCGATGGCCCAGAAGGGCAAGGCGGCGGAAGCCCTGGCCATTTCCGCCGTGGCCTCGTTCATGGGGAGCTTGATCGCCACTATCGGTCTGATCCTGCTGGCGCCGCTGTTGGCCCGGTTCGCGCTGACCTTCGGCGCGGCGGAGTACTTCGCCTTGTTCGTGCTGGCGTTTGCCACCTTGGGCGGTATTACCGGCAAGAACCCGGTCAAGACGATCATGGCGGCGGCCATTGGCCTGATGATTGCCACCGTGGGTATCGATAATACCGGTACCCAGCGTTATACCTTTGGCATTCTCGAGCTTTATGAAGGCATCGATTTCATCATCGCCATTGTCGGACTGTTCGCCATTTCCGAGCTTTTGTTCTTCATCGAGGAGCGCGCCGGCGGCGGCAAGCCGGCCATGGTGGTCAACAAGCTCAAGCTCTCCTGGCGGGATATCGTTGCCATACTGCCAACCTCTTTTCGGGGAGGCGTGCTCGGGTTCATCGCTGGGGTCTTGCCCGGGGCGGGGGCATCTCTTGGCAGCTTCATCAGCTATACCCTGGAAAAGAAGATTCTTGGAAAGAAAGGCTATTTTGGTGAGGGCGACCCCCGCGGGGTGGCAGCGCCGGAAGCCGGCAACAACGGCGCTTCTTCCGGGGCCCTGGTGCCCATGCTGACCCTTGGCGTGCCGGGCAGCGGCACCACGGCGGTGCTGCTGGCGCTTTTGATCTCGTTGAACATCACCCCGGGACCACTGATGTTCACACAGAATGCGGATATCGTCTGGGGCGTGATCGCCGCGCTGCTGATCGGTAACTTCTTGTTATTGCTTTTGAACATTCCCATGGTGGGCATCTTCGTCAAGCTGCTCTCCGTGCCGCCAATGTATCTGCTGCCCATCGTCACCATGGTGGCGTTCGTGGGTATCTACTCCATCAGCAACTCGGCGTTCGATCTCTATTTCATGGTCGCTTTTGGCGTGGGCGGTTATTTTTTGCGCAAGCTGGAAATACCGCTGGTGCCGATTATCTTGGGTCTGCTGCTGGGGCCTGAAATGGAGAAGAACCTGCGCCATGCGTTGGACATTGCCGATGGCGACTGGACGGTGCTGTGGAGTAGTGGCCTGGCGATTGGCTTATGGAGCGTGGCGATTGTCGGTCTGATCCTGCCCTATCTGGTTGGGCCGATACTTCGCCAGCGCATGAAGGGAAAAGGCGGCGTGGGAGACTGAGTCGTAATATTTGAAAAACCCCACTGGTATTCCAGTGGGGTGTCAACGCATGTCTGAAAAGAGAGTTACGCTCGAGAAGGGAATGAACGAAACACCCCTAGATTGGACCGCTGGCGGCTTGTAGAGGGTCTGCGGGTATCCGATCCTTGGCCCAGGTGCGCTGGACTTTGGCGACCACGTCTTGAATACACTGTTCATCGACCAGGCTGGAGTTGCCGGGCTCCAAGGGGTCGTAATGAAAGATATAAAGCCGCGAGAGAAAATCCTCAAAAGGCAAGGAGGCTTCGCCATAGCGCTCGCCGTTGCCTGCGGTACTCACCACCACGCCATCCCCCCAGTCCTGACCACTATCGTTGTTGGGGTTGAAGAAGTACATACGCATGACCTGCTGCGGGTCCAGGCTTACTCGTAGCAGCGAAATAGCATGCCAGCCGATGAAACGTGCGGCGCTGTCCGTGACCGCGATCCCTGCTGGCTGGGGATGGATCAGCGGTTGATTACCGTTGTAGTAAGGGTGATAGCAGGCATAGAAATGCCGCAGGAAATCTTCCAGCTGGAACAGCTTGCCCGTCGCGACGTCCACGGCGATGCGGAAACCGCGTCCGGCCCACCAGCCGTGAAACTCCGGATTTACCCAGCGGTGCGGATCTTCGCCCCGAGCCACGCAGCGCCGCCCCATCTCGTTATAGATACGATCCAGGTGCGGCACCACCAGCAGGGAGACCGGATCGAGATCCATGGGCAGGGTCTTGGCAACGCCTTCGAGGTTCTCTCGAGACGAGACCGGTTGGCCTTCGAAGTGCATGATGATTTCGTCGTCGCGGGTGGCCCAGACGATCATCTGCAGCAGATAGTCCGGGTCGTTGTAGGACCACATCGACAATGCCCGCGCCGATTGACAGGTCGGGTTGTTGCCCTGGCCGACCCCAAGCGGCTGCCCGAGCATGCACAGCACGCCCTCCATTAGTCGCGCACTGGGGGAGGGTGTGGCGCCGAAGGCAAGAATCAGACGTTGCTGGGAATAGGGTGACAACTCCAGCGCCACCTGACGCCACAGCGCCGGCGCCACCGGCGGCTGATAAAGGATGCCGCGTTCGAGCATCAATGCCAGTCCGTAGATGGCCTGGCTGGTTTCCGGATGCACCCCCAGGTCGATCATGGCGTGCACCAACGCTCGATAACACAGCAAGCAGTCACGTCCCGTGCTGGAAAGTCCGAGCGCTTCGGATAGCGTATGATCGTTTTGAGTCAGCAAGTGGCGCAACAGCAGCGCGTGATAGGGCGAGACCAGGCCGGTATCGTGCATTGCCCGTGCGAAGCCGGTGGCTTCGTACTGCAAGGCTGCCATGTCCATGCTCTCCAGGCGCTGCTGGTAGACCTCCAGTCCCGGATCCTCGCGACAGCCGTTGGTGGTGCCGAACAGGCTGCTGATGAGACGATCCGCTCCCTGGCCACTGACGCCCAGTTCAATGTCTGGATTAACGCGGCAGGAAGCAATCTGCAGAATCATCTGCTTGACCGAATCGACCTGAATCGGACGCTGTTGCAAGATGCGCCAGATCTCATCCACCAGCCGATCGACGATGTATTCATAGCCGATGCCCTCGACCAGGTGCTTGAGCAGTTGCCGCGTCAACAGCGCCAGGCTGCCTTGTTGCGTACGCTCCGCTTCACTGGGGGCGGTGAACAGTAATTCGAGATTGAGCGCCAGCACCTGGGTCAGGTAGTGATGGGCCTGCTCGGTGGAAATGGACGGGTGCTGGTAAGTGCCTTTTGCTACTGCCAGCAGACGTATTTCACTCAATGCTTCCATTAGCACCACGTCGCTGGATTCCGAACGCAGTGAATACTTGGTCAACCCCGGTTGCAGTATTTGCGGTTGGGACCAGTCGGAGCCGTTGAAGATGCCCGCTGCTTCAAGCAGTGGGCTGCGTTGCTCGAGGGCTTCTGGGCCTCCCGGGAGCATCATTATCTTACGCAGCGCTATCAGCACCCGATTGGTCTTGGTGGCTTTGGCATAATCCGGTGTTCGGGCAAGGATCTCGGTTGCCTCATCCAGATTCGCCAACAACCTTTGCAGGTTGCTGGCGTTTTCTCCTTGATTAGTCAAGCAAGCTCCTTGGCATGCTGTTTCTGTCTACTCATACGTAGAAATCGAGCTCTTCCTGATGCTTCAACAAGTCGCGCATCGTATGGGGATCGTCACCGAAGAAGTAGACCAGACCCCAGTGTGTGCCGAAGGCGGTGCGCTTGGTCACGGTCTCTTCCAGCGGCGCGGTCAATTCATGAGATTCGAAATATTCGTGCTGTTCCGTTTCTTCGGGAATCTCGAGCTTACTGACCACGCGCCGGCGCGGATAGACCCCGAAGCAGCCCGCATGGCCCTTGGCATCCACCACTTCCTTGGGAAAGAAGTTCGTGATTTCTTCCTCGGTGGTCTTCGGGTCGAAGGACAGCACCAGGCCCTGATAGGCATTGAAGCCGTAGGCCCGCTCAAGCAGCTCGAAGACCTTGAAGCCCGGTGGGCGATAGGCGACTTCGCCGAAATACATCTCCCCGTCGCTGGTGACGAAGTACTCCGGATGAATGAAGCCAAATTCGATATCGAAGGTCTTGATCAGCTTTTCGATCTGGCGGGTGATCGCTTCCCGGTATTTTTCAAGTTCCGGGGTTGCAGGCACAAAGACGGAATAGCCCAGGGTCACATATTCCGAGATGTTCAAGAAACGAATCTTGCCGTCGTGTATCCAGGCCTCGACGGCGAATTCCCAACCGTCCAGGTGGCTTTCCATCAATACCGGAAACTCTTCCTCGGGGATCGTGTCGATCTCGTCCGGGGTGCGGATGACCCGGTGGCCCAGGCAGCCCGCCTTATCAAAAGCCTTCAAGTGGATGGGATCGTTGGGGTCGCCGTCGAGCTTGAGCAGGGTCTGGTTGACGCGCTTGAGAAAGCGGATGACATCAGACTTGTCGTGAGCTTCCTCGAAGATGCCTACCCGGATGCCGCCAAGCTGGGCGCGTCGCTTCATCAACGCTTTGTCTCGCAGCAGCAGTGCCTGGCCATACAGCCTGGGGTTGTCCATCAGCACCGAGTTGATGGCGCCGGCCCATTCCACGGTTTCCTCGAAAAGCGGAATGGCGACATCGACCCCCATGTCATTGAGGGTTTCAGCAATTTCCATGGAGCGATCATTAAGGCGTTCGAAATTCCAGGCAAGATAAGGAATGTCATGTTCCTTGCAGTAATCTTCCGCCCAGTCTGGCGCCACGATGACGTAGCGCCGATCAAAGCGATCCAGAGCCTCGATGGCATTCAGGCTCCAGCCAAGCATCGCAACGTAACCCTTGTCAGGATTCTTTTCCATGAATCGTCCCCTTGTTCGTTATTGTCCATGCAGCAGCCGAGCCGTTGCATGTTGCAAAACCTAGTACTCTTTCTTCTCATCCTCAGTAAGCATAGCAGCCAATAGAGTCAATAAAACCGTGGACTTTTGTTGTGCTGGGGTAACCATGGGTTATCTCGGCGCAATGATTGCCGTCGACAAGCATTCAACCTTGATGACAGATCGGGCCACTGGTATATTGCGGGCTCGCTGAACAAGCCCCTTGAAGTTCAGGAGCTTGCTTTCGAGTCGTTGAGCGCCGTGTCGCGTCCAACGGTTCTGCGGTGGCCCTCGTCGGTCCTCCCGCAACGCTAAACCGCGAACCCCGCCAGGCCCGGAAGGGAGCAACGGTAGTGGTGGCTGCGTGTGCCGGGATGTGGCTGATGGGGGCCGCCTCCAATCTTCAGATTGCTCACGCCTAGCGGCAACCTTTTATTCTCCTGCTTCACCCCGCCAAGGTTCCATCATGATAGTCGCGCACCGCCTGTTCGAGTTCTTCTCGGGTGTTCATCACGAAGGGACCATAATGGGCGATGGGTTCGTTGTGAGGCGTACCCGCCATAATCAGCACCTGGGCGTGGGTGTCGCCGCTCAGATGTACTTCGCTTCCCGGTCCAAGCCGTGCTAGTTCGCCTTGGGTGATCATCTCGTCGCTCACCTTGAGCTGGCCCTCGAATACATAAAGCAGTAGCGTCGGCGCCGATTGTTCGAGAACCAGCGAACCGGGCGCAAACCGCAGGTGCGCCACTGCGCCTTTTCCAGCCAGGGCGTCAAGGGGGCCACTAATGCGTTGATCATCGAGCTGCCAGTCACCACCCAGGGCGATCAACTCGCTTCCCGAGGCATTGATGTGCGGCATCTCGACGGCCTTCACGTCGCGATAGGTCGCGGCGCTGAGCTTGTCTCGAGCCGGCAGATTCAGCCATAGCTGGAAGGCATGCAGCCCCTGGCTGTCGGTCAGCGGCATCTCGGAATGGATGATGCCGTGACCGGTATGCATCCATTGGGCGTCTCCGGCGCCGATGGTGCTGGCATGTCCAAGGTGATCCTCGTGGGTCAGACCGCCATCCAGCACGTAGGTCAAGGTCTGAATGCCGCGATGCGGATGCGGCGGGAAGCCTCCGATGTAGTCGTCGGGACGCTCGGAGCCGAGCTCATCGAGCATCAGGAAGGGGTCGAGTCCGCCGCTGAATTCGTGAACGCGGGAAATCTTGACCCCGTCCCCATCCTGACTGGGTTGACTGCGTAGCCGGTGTTCGATGGTGCGCTGTGTCATGAAGGAGTTCCTGTCAAGCGTATATGTTAGGGTTAGTCTAGAATCATTTTCTCGAGAGTTGGGCGCAAAATTTTACTTAAATCGATCAAAAAAACTAAAGATTGCGGGTTCTTCCCTGGCGCAACAACGGGTGGCGATCAACATCGAGCAGGACCGGTGGCTTTTCTTTTTCTTGACCTCACCCTTCATCCTTTTGACAATTTTTCGATTGTTTTCTGACCTGGATGTCTGCTCATGAATACCGAATTGCTGGAAATCCGCGACCATCTTGGGCGGTTCGCGCCTTTTGATCGCTTATCCGATGAGTTGCTCGACGCGGCAGCGAGCGAGGTCCAGGTCAGCTATTACCGGGCCGATACCGAAATACTGGCTCGAGATCAGGAAACCCACGAACTGTGCTATATCCGCAGCGGGGCCGTGGAGATGTATCGCCGCAGCGGCAGTCTCTACAACCGGTTGGGGGAGGGTGAGATCTTTGGCTATTCCGATCTACTGCGTCGCCGAGGGGTTCAATTCCCTGTGCGGGCGATCGAAGACACGCTGATCTACTTTATCCCTGAAGCCGTGTTCGAGCGCCTTTGCGAGGAAAATGACGATTTCGCCGATTTTGTCGAGGAAGGTGGGTCTGCACTGAAAACCACCGTGGAGCACCAACGTCGCAACAGTGACATGATGACGTCTCGGGTGCGCAAGTTGATCCGGCGCTATCCCACCATGGTCGAGCCATCGGCGACGCTTCAGGAAACTGCGCTACGCATGCGCGATGAGTCGGCAACCGCGGTACTCGTGCTCAGCTTTCCGGATGAAGATCATTCACAACAGTTTACCCTTGCGGATGGACAACATTGGAAGCTGGCGGGAATTCTGACGGACCGCGACTTCTGCACCCGGGTGCTGGCCGCGGGGGTGACTCCGGATACCCCGGTAACCGAAGTGATGTCCAAAGATCCGATCACGGTTCAGTCCGAGGAGTCCCTGTACGAAGCCATGCTCTGCATGTTGCGCAACAACGTACACCATCTGCCGGTACTGCATCGTCGCCGGCCGATCGGTGTATTGCACCTGTCCGATATCGTACGTTACGAGACCCATAGCAGCCTTTATCTGGTCAGCAATATCTATAGTCAGTCCAACGTCGCTGGGCTCGAGCGTCTGAGTATCGAAGTACGTTCGGCCTTCGTGCAGCTGGTATCGGAAGGGGCGGATTCCCAGATGATCGGCCGTGCGCTGTCCAGCATCGGTCGCAGCTTCACCCGGCGGCTGATCGAGCTTGCACAGGAAGAGCTAGGGCCGGCACCGATACCCTTTTGTTTCATGGCTCTTGGCTCCATGGCCCGGGACGAGCAGGCCATCGTCACGGATCAGGACAATGCTCTGGTGCTCAGTGACGATTTCGTCTCCGCAGACCACGATGATTACTTCCTCAAGCTCGCCACCTTCGTCAGCGATGGCTTGGCAGCCTGCGGCTACAGCTATTGCAAGGGCGACATCATGGCGACCAATCAAGATTGGCGACAGCCGCTGCGGGTGTGGAAGGAATACTTCTCCACCTGGATCGAGGACCCGAATCCCAAGCGCTTGCTCGATAGTTCGATTTTCTTCGATCTGGACGGGGTGTATGGCGAGGAAGTGTTCGTCGAACAGTTGCAGGACCTGGTCGCAAGCAAGGCGTCGCAAAGCCCCTTGTTTCTTGCCGCCATGGCGCGCAATGCCTGCAATCGCACGCCACCACTGGGGTTCTTTCGTACCTTTGTGATGGAAAAAGACGGCAAGCAGAACAACTCCATCAACCTCAAGCGGCGAGGTACCGCGCCTTTTGTTGATCTGGTGCGGGTGCATGCCCTGGCCTGCGGATCGACTGCCCAGAATACCTTCAACCGTCTCGAGGCCATCAATAAGGCCCGAATACTACCGGAAGGCGGCAGTGCAAGACTCGGCCATGCGCTCGAGTTCATTTCCATGGTGCGCCTGCGTCACCAGGTGATGGATATAGAGGCAGGGCAGCAACCGGACAACAATATCGAGCCGGAAAGCATATCCAGCCGCGACCGACACTATCTGAAGGCGGCCTTCGAAACGCTGAGTCACGCGCAGAAGTTCATCAAATTTCGCTACCCGATACCCACGAAGGGCCGCCGAACCGAAACATGACGCCTTTTCTTTCAAACAAGCATGATCAGACAAGTTGGGCGGACTACATGGCAAGCTGCGCCCAGGTGGCGCGCAATCCTGGCCTGCAGCGTTTTTACGCTGCCGGTGTTCCCGATCCGCAAACGCCCATCGGCGAGGTGCCATTGGTGGCCCTGGACCTGGAAACCACCGGGCTCGATGCCGTACGCCACGGTATCGTCAGCGTTGGCGCGCTGCCCTTTACGCTCAAGCGCATTCCTCTTGCGCGAAGCCACTATTGGGTAGTGCAACCGCGCCAGCCGCTGAGCGAAGAGTCCATTACCTATCATCATATTACCCACTCCGAGATCGAGACAGCGCCGGATCTCGGCGACATACTCGCGGAGCTGCTGGAGGTGCTCGCAGGCAGTCTGGTGGTGGTGCATTATCGCAACATCGAGCGACCTTTTCTCAATCGCGCGACCCGTACCCGGATGGGCGAGAATCTGCTATTTCCCATGATCGATACCATGCAGCTGGAGGCACGAGTGCATCGTAAACGGCGCTGGGCCTGGTTGAAGCGCCTCAGCGGACGTCCCTCCGTCTCGCTGCGCCTGGCGGAAAGCCGGGAACGTTATCATCTACCGTTCTATACCGGGCACCACGCCTTGCTGGACGCGCTGGCGACGGCGGAACTGTTCCAGGCCCAGATCGCTAGGCACTATTCGCCTCAGACACCGGTCAGTGATCTGTGGTGTTAGACCTACCATGATGAGGCGCTCGGTTGCCTCGTGGCTCCCCACGCAAGCCTTTCACGATGCCGAAGCAAGCCGCCAGCAATACCAGGGCGAAGGGCAGGCCAGTAGCCACCACCATGGCCTGCAGGGCATTGATACCCCCGCCCAGCAGTAAAGCGATGGCGATCAGTCCTTCGACGATGGCCCAGAAGACGCGCTGTACGGTGGGGGCGTTGATCTTGCCGCCGGCAGTGATGGCGTCTATCACCAGCGAGCCAGAATCCGAAGAAGTCACGAAGAAGATCAGCACCAGCAGAATGCCGATGCTCGACGTTAGTGTGCTCCATGGTAATTGCTCGAGCATCACGAACAGCTTGAGTTCAAGCGCTGCATCCTGCACGGCGGTATAGCCACCGATGACCTGATCGATGGCAGTGCCACCGAAGGCGCTGAACCAGACGATGCAGGCAAGCGATGGCACCACCAGTACGGCGATCAGAAATTCGCGCACGGTGCGCCCGCGGCTGACTCGGGCGATGAACATGCCCACAAATGGCGACCAGCTGATCCAGAAAGCCCAGTAGAAGGCATTCCAGCCCTGGCTGTAGTTGAGATCGTCGCGGCCGAAGGGGTTGGATAGCGCTGGCAGATAGGTGAAATAGGCTTTTAGGTTGTCGAACAAGCCAGTGGCGATGGCCAGGGTCGGTCCGGTGATCACCACAAAGACCAGCAGCAGCAGGGCCAGGATCATGTTGGCCTCGGAAAGCCGCCGCACGCCCTTATCGAGCCCCGCCAGCACCGAGATCAGGGCGATGGCGGTGATGACGAGAATCAGCGTGACCTTGGTGGCATTACCCTCGGGCACGCCGAATAGATGGTTGAGCCCTGCGGTAGCCTGTTCCGCGCCTAGACCCAAGGCAGTCGCGAGTCCGAAAAGGGTAGCGAAAACCGCCAGTATATCTACCAGGTGGCCCGGCCAGCCCCAGACCCGCTCGCCCAGCAGCGGATAGAAGAGCGAGCGCATCGTGAGCGGTAGGCCCTTGTTGAAGGTGAACAGCGCCAGGGCCAGGGCCACCACGGCGTAGATGGCCCAGGCGTCCAGGGACCAGTGCAGCAGCGCTGCGGCCATGCCCAGCCTTGTCGCCACCTCGGGCTGGCCTTCGGCGCCACCTAGTGGCGCCCAGTCGGTACGCAAGTCCTCGGCGCCGACGCTTGTGCCACCAAGTGCCGCGGAGAAGTGCGTCACGGGCTCCGAGACGCCGTAGAACAAGAGGCCGATGCCCATGCCGGCGGCGAACAGCATGGCGAACCAGCCTAGATAAGAGTGATCCGGCCGCGCGTTCGTACCGCCCAGGCGCACCTTGCCGTAGGGCGAGAAGATCAGTCCAAGGCACAGCACCAGGAAAATATCCACGGACAGGATGAAGAACCAGGTCAGATTTCCGGTCAGCCAGCTTCTCAAGCCTTCAAAGACCGGTCCCACCTGATCCTGAAAGGTCAGGGTCAGCACCAGGAAAACGACGATGATCAGCGCGGAAAAGCCGAACACCTTGCCGTGAATATCGAGGCTGACGCCAGCGCGATCGCCTTGAAAATTGTCCTGACCAATGACGTAGTCCGTATCGATCAGCTCAGCTTCGCCGGAGGGGGCGGGAATCCCTTCCTGTTGCGTCTTGACGTCTGCATTGTCCGTGCTGCCGGCAGTGGTGGTCATCGAAGACTCCATGAATAAAAAGAGATGGTTGAATGGTTGTCAGGGTGCTTGGCCCGGGCGATGAAGAAAACGTTTTGCGGCCGGCCATGAAAGACGACGACCCTGAGGCCGTCGTTCACATGACACGAGTTGTTGCTTAATCACGCGGCTCGCTCATCAGCCCCTTGACGATGGCGTAGCAGCAGGCGAGCAGCACCAGGGTGAAAGGCAGGCCCGTGGAGATGACGCCTGCCTGAAGCGCCGTCAAGCCTCCGCCCAGCAGCAGGGCAATGGCAATGACGCCCTCGATGATGGCCCAGAAGACGCGCTGTACTCGGGGTGCGTTGACCTTGCCACCGGCGGCAAGGGAATCGATCACCAGAGAACCGGAGTCCGAGGTGGTGGTGAAGAAGACGATGACCAGCACGATGCCCAAGAATGAGGTGATCGACGAAAAGGGCAATTGGCTCAGCATGACGAAGAGCTGAAGTTCAAGATCCGCGTTCTCGACGCCTTGAAATCCATCGGCGACGACCTGATGGATGGCGGTATTGCCGAAAGCGGTCATCCAGATGATCGACACGACGGAGGGAATCAGCAGCACGGCAACCAGGAACTCCCGCACGCTGCGGCCCCGACTGATGCGCGCGACGAACATGCCGACTAGCGGCGTGATGCTGATCCACCAGGCCCAGTAGAAGGCGGTCCAGCCCTCGACGAAACCTCTATCATCACGACCGAAGGGGTTGGACAGGGCCGGTAGGTGGGTCACGTAGGAAGCCATGTTCTTGAAGAAGCCGCCAATGAGATACAGGGTCGGCCCCACGGCGATCACGAATACCAGCAGCAGGAACGCCAGCACCATGTTGACCTGGGAAAGACGCTGCACACCCTTGTCCATGCCCGCCAGGATGGAGAGCAGGGCGATGGCGGTGATGCCCATGATCAGCAGCACCATGGTGATGTTGTTGTTCGGAATGCCGAACAGATGCTCCATTCCCGCGGTTGCCTGGGAAGCCCCGATGCCAAGGGACGTGGCCAGGCCAAAGAGGGTGGCGAATACCGCCAGAATATCGATGAGATGTCCAGGCCACCCCCAGATACGCTCTCCCAGGATGGGGTAGAAGATGGAGCGCATGGTCAACGGCAAGCCCTTGTTGAAGGTAAAGAGCGCCAGCGCCAAGGCAACCACTGCATAGATGGCCCAGGGATGCAGCCCCCAGTGGAAGATGGTAGCCGCCATGGCAAGCTGCGTGGCCTTGGCGGCGTCACCGGACGCTGCGCCAAGAGGCGCCGAATCCGTACGCAGACCGTTCTCGGTGACGATACCGCCCGAGGCGTTGCTGAAATGGGTAATCGGTTCGGCGACGCCATAAAATATCAGGCCGATGGCCATGCCTGCGGCAAACAGCATGGCGATCCAGCCGGTATAGCTGAAATCCGGTTTGGCGTACTTGCCCCCAAGCCTGATCTTGCCATAAGGCGAAACGATAAGGCCGACGCACAGCAGTACGAAAATATCCGCTGCCAGCATGAAGAACCAGGCCAGATTGCCGGTCAGCCAGGTGCGCATGCTGCCGAAAATCGGTTCGACCTCGTTTTGAAACGCCAGGGTGATGACAACGAAAAACACCACCATCAAGGACGATACGAGAAACACCTTGCCGTGCAGATCGACGTTCACGCCAAACTTGCGGGCCCTGACATTGTCCTGGCCGATCACGTAATCGGTATCGATGAGATTGGTGGGGCCGTCCGGAGAGGGAACACCTTCGGCTTCATCGTTGTGTGATGCGGACGATTGCTTGCTCAAGAGCACCTCCTGGTCGTCTGTGGTAAACCTATGGCGAAAAAATAAAATCAAAAAGAGAGCAAGGCTTCTTTTGCAGAGCCTTGCCTGTACCTCTCCTGGGTGAGCGTTTTAGTGCCTTGTCGACAGGCTGTCAGCCCCGAGGCTCGCTCATTAGCCCCCTGACGATGCCGTAGCAGCCCGCCAGCAGTATTAGTGTAAAGGGCAGGCCAGTGGAGACTGCCATGGCTTGCAGCGCCGTCAGCCCACCACCCAGCAATAGCGCAATCGCAATGATGCCTTCAATGAGTGCCCAGAAGACACGCTGGCCCGTGGGGGCATCCACCTTGCCTCCGGAGGTAATGGTATCGATCACCAGGGAACCCGAATCCGAGGAAGTGATGAAGAACACCATGACCAGCACGATACCCACGAAGGATGTGATCGCCGTCAGGGGTAGCTGTCCCAACATGACGAACAGTTGCAGCTCCAGGGCGGCGTCTTTGACGCCCTCGAAGTTGTCGGTAACGATCTGGTTGATGGCCGTACCCCCGAAGGCGGTCATCCACAGCACCGAAATCAGTGATGGCACCAGCAAGACAGCGATCAGGAATTCGCGCACGCTGCGCCCGCGGCTGACCCGGGCAATGAACATGCCCACAAACGGTGACCAGCTGATCCACCAGGCCCAGTAGAAGGCGGTCCAGCCCTGGCGGAAGTTGTCGTCTTCGCGGCCAAAAGGGTTGGATAGTGCCGGCAAATGAGTCACGTAAGACCCCAGGTTTTCGAAAAAGCCGGTGAAGATCGCAAGCGTAGGGCCGACGATGATCACGAACAGCAGCAGCAAAAAGGCCAGGCTCATGTTCAGTTGCGAAAGCCGCTGTACGCCCTTGTCGACACCCGCCACTACCGACAGCAAGGCGACCAGGGTGATGCCCAGAATCAGCAACACCATGGTGACGTTGTTATTGGGAATATCGAACAGATAGCCAAGCCCGGCAGTGGCCTGGGAGGCGCCGAACCCTAGCGACGTTGCCAGACCGAACAGGGTGGCGAAGACCGCCAGGATATCGATGACGTGCCCTGGCCACCCCCAGACGCGCTCACCCAGGATCGGGTAGAAGATCGAGCGCATGGTCAACGGCAGGCCCTTGTTGTAGGAAAAGATCGCCAGGGACAGCGCGACGATGGCGTAGATCGCCCAGGGATGCAGGCCCCAATGGAAAATGGTGGCGGCCATGCCCAACTCCATGGCGGCTTTTGCATCGCCTCCCGCAGCGCCTAAGGGAGCCCAGTCGGTTCTGGCGCCGTCATCACCCGTCGTGATGCCTCCCATGGAAGAAGAGAAATGCGATATCGGTTCCGAAACGCCATAGAACATCAGTCCGATGCCCATGCCGGCGGCAAACAGCATGGCGAACCATCCCGCATAGCTGAAGTCCGGTTTGGCCTTCATGCCACCGATGCGCACCTTGCCTAGTGGCGACACGACCAATCCCAGGCACAGGAGGACGAAAACGTTGGCGGCCAGGATGAAGAACCAGTCCAGCGTACCGGTCAGCCAGTCGAGCACGCCGCTGAAGATCGGCTCGACCTCGTTTTGCAGCGCCAGGACCAGGACCACGAAGAATACGATCACCAAGGCCGAGATGCTGAAGACCTTGCCGTGAAGGTCGATTGCCATGCCGAATTTACGACCGCTGACATTGTCCTGACCGATGACGTAGTCCGTGTCGATCAGATTGGATTCGCCGGTTGGTGCAGGAACGCCTTCAGTGCTTTTATCGTTCGTCGAGGAGGATGGTTTATCGCTCAAGAGCGTCTCCTTGTTGTTTGCTTGGTTATTTGTATAAGAATTGTTTGCATAAGATTTATGTCAAGAAAATATAACGAAAAAAGGCAAGACTTTTTCATGAAAAGCCTTGCCCGATAGATTGCAAGCGTTTTAGCTGCGTGGCTCGCTCATCAGCCCCTTGACGATGGCATAGCAGCCCACCAGCAGAATCAGCGCGAAGGGCAGCCCGGTGGTTAGCACCGCCGCCTGCAGCGCTTCCAGACCACCGCCCAGCAGTAGCGCAATGGCAATCGCCCCCTCAATAAGCGCCCAGAAGATACGCTGGCCCTTGGGCGCGTCCACCTTGCCGCCAGAGGTGATGGAGTCGATAACCAAGGAGCCTGAGTCCGAGGAGGTGATGAAGAACACCATCACCAGCACGATGCCAACGAAGGACGTAATGGACGACAGGGGCAGCTGACCCAGCATCTCGAACAGCTGCAGTTCGACTGCGGCATCCGCGACGCCCTCGAAGCCGGCAGTGTACTGCTCGATGGCGGCACCGCCGAAAGCGGTCATCCACAGCACTGACACCAGCATGGGCACCAGCAGCACGGCAATCAGGAATTCGCGTACGGTACGGCCGCGGCTGACCCGGGCGATGAACATGCCGACGAAGGGTGACCAGGAGATCCACCAGGCCCAATAGAAGGCGGTCCAGCCTCCCACGAAGGCGCTATCTTCACGGCCGAAGGGATTGGATAGCGCCGGTAGATCCTTGAAATAGGAAAGCAGATTCTCAAAAAAGCCGGTAGCGATCATCAGGGTAGGACCCACGGCGATCACGAAGAAAAGCAGTAGAAAAGCCAAGCTCATGTTGAGCTGAGAGATGCGTTGAACGCCCTTTTCCACCCCGGCAACTACCGATCCCAGCGCTACCAGGGTAATGCCCAGGATCAACACCACCATGGTGACGTTGTTGTTGGGCGTATCGAACAGATAATTCAGCCCCGCAGACGCCTGAGTAGCGCCCAGGCCCAGGGAAGTGGCTAGACCGAACAGCGTGGCAAATACCGCCAGGATGTCGATGACATGCCCTGGCCACCCCCAGATGCGCTCCCCAAGAATCGGGTAGAAGATCGAGCGCATGGTCAGCGGCAGACCCTTGTTATAGGAAAAAAGTGCCAAGGCAAGGGCAACGACCGCATAGGTCGCCCAAGGGTGCAGACCCCAGTGGAAGATCGTGGCCGCCATGCCTAACGAGATAGCGCCCTGCTGATCACCTTGGGCGCCGCTGAGCGGTGCGCCGGCGGCGCCTTCAAGGGAGGTGCTGAAGTGGGTCAGGGGCTCGGACACGCCGTAAAACATCAGTCCTATGCCCATGCCTGCAGCAAACAGCATGGCAAACCAGCCGGCGTAGCTGAAATCTGGCGTAGCCTTGGGGCCGCCCAGACGAACCTTGCCCAGCGGGGTGAAGATCAATACTACCGTCAACAGCACGAAGACGTTGGCGGCAAATAGAAAAACCCAGCTCAAGTTACCTGTCAGCCACGTCCTCGTATCGCCGAAGAGGGGCCCCATTACCTCCGGCAAGGCCAGGGTGATGATGACGAAAAACAGAACCAACAGCGAAGACACCACGAAGACCTTACCGTGAAGGTCCAGATCGATGCCGAGTTTATTGGTCTGAATGTTGTCCTGGCCGATCACGTAATCGGTGTCGATCAGATCGGTAGGGCCTTCCGGTGAGGGAATGCCTTCAGTCCCTTCATTTGATTCCGGCGTATTGCTTGAATCGGAATTGTTCCCCATCAGCTTTCTCCATTGTCATGGATTTGACTTTCTGTTGTGAATTCGACTTTCAAGGCCATACGAAAATACAGAAATAGCGTGCGACTGGGCGCTATGCCGCTGCTGGTCGGCCATGATGACATGAAATCATCACAGTAAGTACACGCTCATGAACAAGCGTGCTTTATGAAAATAAGTGCATAGAGGCCGCTCAGTATGCGGACTTTTACTCCTTTATTCAAAATTATCCGGGCCAGGGAACGGCAGATTCAAATCCGGTTGGCGCATGATGCGCGCTTTTCGCAGCGAGGCGTTGCGCTTTGCGCGACTCTTCGCAACGGCTAGAATGTAGCTTGGAGTCGTCCATTTTTCGGCAAATCGATCATTCTCCCCGCAAGGAATCCGCGCTCAATGAGCTATCAGGTACTGGCCCGCAAATGGCGTCCGCGCACCTTCCACGAGCTTGTAGGCCAGGAGCATGTGCAGCGTGCCCTAGTCAACGCGCTGGACCAAGGCCGGCTCCACCATGCCTATCTGTTTACCGGTACCCGCGGGGTGGGAAAGACGACCTTGGCGCGTATTCTCGCCAAGTGCCTGAACTGCACCGCAAACGGGCGCGGCGAAGAGGGCGTGACCTCGCGACCCTGCGGTGAGTGCGATAGCTGTCGCGCCATTGATGAAGGGCGTTTTGTCGATCTGATCGAGGTGGACGCCGCATCACGCACCAAGGTCGAGGACACTCGGGAGCTGTTGGACAATGTCCAGTACGCGCCGGCCCAGGGGCGCTACAAGGTGTATCTCATCGATGAGGTGCACATGCTCTCCACCCACAGTTTCAATGCGCTGCTGAAAACGCTGGAAGAGCCGCCGCCTCACGTCAAGTTCCTGCTGGCCACCACGGATCCGCAGAAGCTGCCTGTTACGGTGCTGTCTCGCTGCCTGCAGTTCACTCTGAAGAACATGTCCCCAGAGCGCATCGTCGAACATCTGGACCGGGTATTGACCGCCGAGGGCGTGACCTTCGAGCAAGACGCCCTATGGCTGCTGGGCAAGGCGGCGGACGGCTCCATGCGCGATGCCATGAGCCTCACCGATCAAGCCATTGCCTTCGGTCAGGGAACGGTCACCCGTTCAGATGTGGCCGCCATGCTGGGCACGCTGGATCAGCGCATGTTGCTGGCACTCGTCGAGGCTCTGGCTGACGTGGATGCCGCGCGGGTGTTGAATGAAATTGCCGCACTGGCGGAGCAAGGCCCGGATTTTGCCGGCGTACTGGATGACCTGACCGGTGTTTTTCATCGACTTGCCATCGCCCAGATGGTGCCGAATGCTCTCGATAATGGCCATGGCGATCGAGATGAGTTGCTTGCTCTAGCCGGGCGTTTTACCGCAGAAGACGTACAGCTCTACTACCAGATCGGTCTACAAGGCCGAATCGACATGGACAGCGCGCCGGATGCGCGTACCGCCCTGGAAATGACCCTGTTGCGCATGCTGGCGTTTCGTCCTCAAGGCGTTCCCAAACCGGCCCAGACACCGCTGCCGCTTCGCGGTGAATCGAGCCAGGCTCAGCCCGCGCCTGGAGCGTCATCGACATCGCCCCAGGATGCACCGGCTTCCATGCCTTCCTCAATGGAGGGCGCTCCGAGGAATGATCGACAGGACGCTCAGCATGACGAGAGCGGGCCGGAAATAGAACACGCGGATCCAGCGCATGTAGCGAACGCGGCGCAGGATCTACCGCCTTGGGAAGCCTTGCCGACAGCCCCGCCTGAGTATGCCGACGAGCCCTTGGAGGCAGGCGGCAAAGAGCCGGTAGAAGAGCCCATGGACGAGCCGGTACCGGTAGAAGAACCTGTAGAAGAGGAGCCAATAAAAGAAGAAACAGAAGAAGAGCAAGAGGCCACCGGCAGCCTTCAGTATGATGGGGCGACCGCAGAAGCGCAGGCGCTAGACCCTGACGAAGCGTCGCCATCGCAAGAAACAGACGCACAACGGCTTCAGGAACAATCTGCGTCGCTTCAAGTGCCGGATATACTGGATCATGATGCTTGGTTGGCCCTGTTTCCGCGCTTGACGCTATCCGGCTTGACCCGCAACCTCGCGGCCCACTGCATTCTGGATGGGGACGATGGCGCCCGGGTGCAGTTGCGACTCGATCCGAGCCAGGCGGCGATGAACGCGGACGTGCACGTCGAGCGCATCCAGCGTGCGCTTTCCGAGATCGGGATCGAGCGACGGGTAAGCGTGGAGCCACAGGCCATTCCCGAGAACATCGAGACTCCCAAGGCTCGGGGCGATCGTGAAACCGCAGAGCGACATGCGGTAGCGGTTGAAGCCTTGCGTGGCGACCCCCACATTCAGCAACTGGAGCAGGCATTTGGCGCTCGTCTACTGGAACAGACCGTCGCGCCTGTAGCGCAGGCCGACTGACTCCAATCAACAACTCATAGAGGTGACAGCATGTTCAAGGGCGGAATGGGCAACCTGATGAAGCAGGCCCAGGAAATGCAGGAAAAGATGCAGCAGGTGCAAGAGGAGATTGCTCAGGCTGAAGTGCTTGGTGAAGCCGGCGCCGGCATGATCAAGGTCACCATGAACGGTCGCCATGACGTGAGCAAGGTCGAGATCGACCCTTCACTCATGGAAGAGGACAAGGAGATGCTCGAGGATCTGCTTGCCGCCGCGGTCAACGATGCAGTGCGCAAGGTCGAAAGCGCCTCCAAGGCCAAGATGGAAGAGGCCACTTCCGGCTTGAACTTGCCCCCCGGCTTTAAGATGCCGTTCTAATGGGGTTTTCGCCGCTTGTGGATCGGCTGCTGGAAACCCTCAGAGTGCTTCCCGGTGTAGGGCCCAAGACCGCCCAGCGCATGGCGCTGCATCTGTTGGAGCGCGATCGCGAGGGGGGGCAACGATTGACGGAAGTGCTGGCTCGCGCCTTGAACGAGGTTGGCTATTGCCAGCGCTGCCGGACCCTCACGGAAGAGGATATCTGTGCACTGTGCAGCAGCTCGCGCCGGAACGAGGCACTCCTATGCATCGTCGAATCTCCTGCAGACATGCTCGCCATCGAAGAAGCAGGGGGGTATCGTGGGCAATATTATGTCCTGCATGGTCATCTTTCCCCTCTCGATGGTATAGGTCCTGAAGACATCGGGCTCGACCGTCTCGATGCACGTCTCGATGAAGGGGGAATCGAAGAGGTCATTCTTGCGACCAACCCAACCATCGAAGGTGAGGCCACGGCACACTATATCGCCGAACAGCTGCGTGAACGGGGTATTCGCCTGTCGCGGCTAGCCTATGGGGTTCCCATGGGCGGTGAGCTTGAGTATGTCGATGGCGGTACGCTGAGTCGTGCTTTCAATGGCCGCTTGCCCTTTGGTGGCGAATGATTCGCCTCACTCACAACAAATATTCAAAAGACAACTGAAGTCATCATGTCGCTAACTCCTGCGCTAACTCCTGCATTACACTGGATCGACACCCCGGACGCTCTTGAACAGGCATGCCGGGCTCTCGCCGAGGCACGCTTTCTGGCACTGGATACCGAGTTCATCCGAGAGTCCAGTTTTCATCCTGTACCGGCTCTTATTCAATTAAGTGCTGGAGATGATGTGTACCTGATCGATCCCCAGGCGCTGGCGCCCGATGCGGCACTCTTGCAGTTATTGGGACCCGAGGGGCCGCTCAAGCTGCTGCACGCCTGCGGCGAGGATCTGGAAGTGTTGTCGCATTGGGCCGGTGCGCCGGTAGCGCCCTTGATCGATACCCAGCTGGCTCAGGCACTGCTGAGCGAGGATGCGGCCCTGAGCTATCAACGTCTGGTGGAGCGCTGGACTGGCAATGTGCTGGCCAAGGACGAAACTCGTTCCGATTGGCTGGAGCGACCGCTCAGCGAAGCACAGTGTCGCTACGCGGCCCTGGATGTTGCCTATCTGCCCATCATCTGGCCCCGGCAGCGCGAAGAACTAATGAAGCTGGGCCGTCTGGAGTGGCTCGAAGCGGATTGCGCAACGCTGGTGGCCCAGGCGGGTCGTGACCCGGCTGACGACAACGAGTGGTATCGGCGCAATCGCCAATTGTGGCGTCTCGACTCCCGCGCCTCGGCAACCTATCAGCAGTTGACCCTCTGGCGGGAAGCGGAAGTTCGGGAGCGCAATATGCCGCGTAACTGGCTGGTCAGTGACAAGGTTCTGTTCGCCATTGCAGATGCTCAACCGCGCAACCGCTACGAATTGGCTTCCGTGGAGGGCGTCAAGCCGGCCATGGTCAAGCGCGAAGGAGATATGCTGCTGTCGATAGTGCGCAATGCGGCGGACCTGTCGCCGCAGCAGCTCCCCGAGCCGCTACCTTCACCATTGACCGGACCTTTCAAGCGCCGGCTCAAAGCGCTCAAGCAGGTCGTCAGTGACAAGGCGCAGCAGCTCGGGATCGCGGCGGAGATCCTGGCCCGTCGCCGGCAACTCGAGGAGCTGGTGATTGCGGATATGAAACGCTTGCCATTGCCGCTGCCATCCGGGTGGCGCGGCGAATTGCTCAACGACTCCTTCAAGCATGCACTATGCGATAGCCAGGCTGATCGTCATGCTGTGAGGAATGACTGATGCGCAGACTGCTGTGTGAGGTGTTCAAGAGTTCGCGCAAGGAAGAGATGTATCTGTATGTCGATAAGGCCAAGGGGCTTGTCGACGTGCCGGAGGCGCTATTTGAGCGTTTCGGCAGACCCATATCCGTCATGACGCTTTTGCTGAGCGAAGACAAGAAACTGGCTCGCGTCGACGCTGCCCGGATAATGGAAGCCATCGATGAAAAAGGCTTCTATTTCCAATTGCCTCCAGCCAAGGAGGAGTATCTACTCGACTTGTATCGAACCCCTACCGAAGCGCGCTACTAAGCGTTTCGATAGCTGTGGTCAGGAGGCGACATGCGTGAACGTTTCTGGGAGCGCTTTTCTCTGGAAGAGCTGGACCATGAGGAATGGGAAGCGCTATGCGATGGCTGCGGACGTTGCTGTCTGATCAAGCTCGAGGATGAAGACAGCGGCGATGTCCTCACCCTGGACGTCGCCTGCAAGCTGCTCGATACCCGGCAATGCCGCTGCCAGGATTACACCCATCGTTTCGCTCGCGTACCCGCCTGCACCCAGATGAATCTACAGACCTTGCGGGAGTTTCATTGGCTGCCGGACTCCTGCGCCTATCGCCGGCTCCATGAAGGGCGAGGCCTGGCGGATTGGCACCCTCTGGTTTCCGGGGATCCCCAAAGCGTGCATCGCGCTCGGGTCAGCGTCGCCCATTTCGCTGTTTCCGAGCGCGATGTTCCCGAGGACAGGTGGGAAGACCATGTCATCGCCGTGCTGCCCTGCGAGGATTGAAAGCCGTGTTCTCTTGGCTCAAATAGCCGTTTCTATCAGTCCCAGCGCCCAAAGAATGAACCCATCCTGACGTGCATTGTCCCGCCATGCCTTGAAGCGGCCGGACGCGCCGCCATGACCCGCTTCCATGTCCGTGTGCAGCAGTACCGGGCCTCGCGCAGTATCTAGTTCCACCAAACGGGCATAGAGCTTGGCCGGCTCCCAATAGGGTACCCGTGAATCATGCCAGCTGCCTTGCAGGAACACTGCCGGGTAAGGCTGTGTTGTCAGGTTGTCCAGAGGCGAGTATGCGCGTATGCGCCGCCGGGCCTCCGGCTCCCCAGGGTTGCCCCATTCGGTATATTCCGCGGTGGTCAAGGGGAGATCCGGGTTTTCCATGGTGCGCAGCACATCGACGAAGGGCACATCGAGAACCGCGGCACAAAATGCCTGGGGGTCAAGATTGAGACTGGCCCCCACCAGCAGGCCGCCTGCGCTGGCGCCATAGGCGGCAATACGCTCGCCGTCCGCCAGATTTGCCTCCACCAGCGCGTGACGTACCGCCAGGAAGTCGTGAAAACTGTTTTCCTTATGCTCGAGCTTACCCGCCAGATACCAGGGTTCACCGCGATCACCGCCGCCGCGCACATGGGCCACCGCAAAGGCCACGCCCCGGGATAGAAGTTCCAGGCGCGAGACCGAAAACCAGGGGTCGAGCACCTCGCCATAAGCGCCATAGCCGTACAACAGTGTCGGGAGCGGTTCCTTGCCGAGTAAATCCCGGCGAGCCACCACGGACACTGGAATGCGCTCGCCATCCCGAGCCGTCGCCCAGAGTCGTCGGCAGACAAGCTGCTCCGGGAGCAGATCGCCATGGATCGGCATGGCCTTGAGCAGGCGGCGCTCGCCGCTATCCAGGTCGTGTTCGATCCAGCGGGGCGGCAATGTGAAAGACTCTTCGTGCAGCCGCAGTTTGCGTGCGTCGAAATCCGGGGTGTCTCCCAGCATCAGGCTGCAGGGCGACTCCGGCAACGGCAGACGATAGTCCTCACCAAGCGCATGGCAAGAATCGAATGCCATGACCCGAAGATGCATCTGTGCTTCATGGTGGTCGCGTTCCGCGATCACCAGGCCCCACTCGAAAGCATCGATATCTTCCAGGGTATGGGTTTGCCGATGGGGCAATAGAAGCTGCCATTCGTCTGGATGCCCCTCGTCGGCGATATCGAGCTGGAAGTGGGGCGATTCGCGGTTATGCAGAATATAGAAGTGGCCCGGGCGATGATCGATGCCATATTCCACACCGCTTTCCCGGGGTTTTATGCAGCGGGGCGGCGTCAGGGGCGAGTTGGCGGGTATCAGGTGACACTCCGAGGTGTCTTTTGACGCGGTTTCCAGTATCAGCCAGCGGCGTGAGCGAGTCTTGCCCATGCCGACCCAGAACTCCGGATCGCTTTCTTCGAAGACCAGCCGGGAATCCTGGGTATCCAGCATGAAACACCAGACGCAGGCGGGGCGCTGAGTTGCATCGTAGCGGGTATACAACAGCGTACGATCATCCTCCGCCCAGGTCAGCTCCGGACCGATATCACTTAAAAGCTTGCGCGGCGCCCCGGTCGGCAACTGGCGTAGATAAAGGTCGAAGTACTCGTTCCCTTGACTGTCTTCGGTCCAGGCAAGCCACTGCTCGTTGGGTGAAATGGCCATATCGCCCAGTTCGAAAAAGGGCTGTTCCGCCGCTCTTGCTTCAAGATCGAGCACCGACTGTCTAGCGGTATCATCATCATTGGGATGGCGCCACCAGTGTGAATAATCTGCGTCCGCGGCGGTTTCACTCCAATAGGTATAATGTTCCAGCGGGGTTTTAAGGCCGGAAACCGCAAGTTCTCGTCGTGCCAAATGCCCTTGATAAAGATCCTCGATCAAAGGCTCGAGTGGTGCCAGCCACTGGGCACACCGAGCATTGGCATTCTCGAGAAAATCGACCACCCGTGAGTCGTCGCGATTTTCGAGCCAATGCCAATGATGATCGTCGGCGCGTTTGTAGTGCGTGACAGGGGAGCAACGTGAAGGGCTAATCGGCGGCTGTGCTTTCATTGGACGCGGTGTACCATGATCAACGAGTTCAGGACAAGGAAATGAAGTGATGTTGATATCCGACTCCATGCCATTGCTATGGCTGAGTTATCTTGCATTGTCGCTGTTTGTACTAGTGACTGGCTACCTCGCGATTCGCTGGTTGCCCCGGTTGCCACGTTTTGCGATCACGGGACTGGTGGCTGGCGTATTGTGGATGCCTGCCGGATTCACACTGTCTCGGCTCGAGGGGCAAGCGCCTCACGAAGGCCTGGCGCCGGCAGTGGTCGTAAGCGGTATTGCGTTTTTGCAGAATGCGTCAAAGACCTTCGGCAGAGCGTTAGTGCTGTTGTTGCTAGGAGCAGGGCTGGGAATCGCATTGGGTGCCTTGCTATGGGGATTTCTGCGTCAACGGCGTTCTGGCGCGCAACAACAACACGACGGGCAGGGGCGCCCTCAGGCTACTTCCTCGCAACGACGAGATCCGATGGTGAGTTGAGAGGACGATGACGATGCGCTTACTGGTTGCCGGAATGTTGATGTTCTTCCTGCTCGGAGCTTCTAGTAGTGGCTGGGCTCAGGAACAAGACGAAAAAGGTATCGAAAAGGGCGATGGTGCTGACGTGCGCCTGGTCGTCGATGTATCCGGCAGCATGAAACAAAACGACCCCAATCGGTTGGGGAACAGCGCTCTCGAGTTGTTGGTCTCATTGCTACCTTCTGGGGTTACCGGCGGGCTATGGACGTTTGGCAGCGAGGTGAACAATCCGCTACCGACCTCGACGGTCGATTCAGCGTGGCGCGAGCGGGCGTTGGCGCTCAAGCCTGCCTTGTCCAACTATCAGCAGTTCACCGACATCGAGCGCGCGGTACGGGAGGCGGTCAAGGCAGGCGCGAACGGTACAAGACGAAATCTGATTTTGTTCACCGATGGCGTCGTGGATATTCCTGCCAATGGCAATGATAAGCGCCAGCAGGACGCCGCTTCTCGCAAGCGACTGTTGAATGAGTTGATTCCTGAACTCTCCCGGGAAGGCGTCGTCATTCATACCATCGCCTTCTCTCCGGATGTGGACCAGTCCCTGGCGCAGCAAATGGCGGGGGAAACAGGCGGGCTTGCAGTAGTCGCCGAAACCCCCGAGGCATTGTTGCGTGCCTTCCTGGACGTGGTCGATCGTATCTTTCCCGTCGATCAAGTGCCCTTGGAAGATGGCAATTTTGCCATCGACGACCAAGTCGACGGTTTCTCGGCCCTCTTGTTTCATGGACCCAATGCATCGCCGCTAACGCTCATAGGCCCCGATGGCGAGCGTTATACCGCCGATAACCATCCGGACAGCGTTCAATGGCAGGCGCAGAATCGCTTCGATATCATCACCGTGCCTCAACCGGAGACAGGGGAGTGGCGTATTGACGGTCCTATCGGAGAGGGTAGTCGCATCAACATCGATTCGTCCTTGTCCTTGCGCAGCGCTGAATTACCCACAGTGCTTTACATGGATTTCGTCACTCGGCTCGAAGCCTGGGTAGAAGGGCAAGGGACTCTCAAAAAACCGAACGGCAAACCTGCTGATCTGACACTTCGTGCCGAGTTGGAAAACGCGCAAGGGCAAACCGTTCGCTCGGTGCAATTGACCTCCGACAACGGACATTTTTCAGGGAGCCTGCCAGCGCCGGATTTCGTCGGTAACGCTCGATTGTCGTTGATGGCGAGCAGTGAGGGTTTCCAGCGCCTGCGTCAGCAAGCGGTCAATGTACTGCCAGCAGTCAGCGCCCAGGTCGATCAACCGGCCACTCAGGTCAAGCTGCAAGCGGAATATCCGCTTTTAAGCGATGACAATACGCGCATAAAAGCACAGCTTCAGGGTGAAGAGCTGCTCGTCGTTACCGTCGATTCGACGGAGTGGCGCATCGACTTGCCGAAACTTGATCCGGATATCTCGCTGCCGCTTCGTTTGACGGCCACCGCAACCCTGGGCAGTGAAACCCGCGTTCTCGAATTACCGACATTGACCCTCAATGACGACGCGCGCAGGGGCTTGGGTGATGCCAGTCTGGATCGTCAGGGACTCAGCGGTGAACGTATGGAAGAGACACCGATCGACGTCAAACCGGATGCTTCGCTTGCGCAAAGACTCAATGCGAAGCTAAGCCGTATCGCCAACACGGTGCCGCGTCTGGTGCGGGAGCATTATGACGATCCTGCGGGGTGGCTGGCGATTGTCGCTGGCATCATCTTACTGTGTATCATTGCACTATGGCGCCGCCACGCCACTCATCGGCGTCGTCACCAAAGAGAGGAGCCGCATGTGTGAATTGCTTGGCATGAGTGCCAACGTACCCACGGACATCTGTTTCAGTTTCAGCGGTTTCTTGCGTCGTGGCGGGGACACCGGACCCCATGGCGACGGCTGGGGTATTGCCTTTTATGAGCAGGGGGGGTATCGCGAGTTCCGGGATCCTCATCCTTCCTCCGCATCTCCCATCGCGCGGTTGATCTGCGACTATCCAATCAAATCGAACATCGTGATCAGTCATATTCGTCAAGCCAATGTCGGAGCAGTCGGTCTGGCCAACACCCACCCCTATACCCGGGAAATGTGGGGGCGCCAATGGTGTTATGCCCACAATGGTCAGCTCGAAGGATGGCAAGCGCTTGAATTATCGTTCTATCGCCCGGTAGGCAGTACCGACAGCGAACATGCGTTCTGCTGGCTGTTGGGCGAACTACGCCAGCAATTCCCGGAGCCCCCGGAAAAACCGGAACTGCTGTGGGCGGTCCTTCATCGGCTGTGTGAGCGGTTGAGAACCTTGGGAGTGTTCAATCTGCTTCTTTCCGACGGCCAGTATCTTTACTGTTTCTGTTCGACAAAGCTCGTTCATATCACGCGACGGGCACCCTTTGGTAAAGCACAGTTGCGTGACGCGGATCTTGTCGTCGATTTTGTCGAACATACGACCTGCAACGACATCGTATCGGTTATTGCCACGGAGGCGCTGACCGACAACGAGGCATGGATGCGGATGGCGCCGGGAGAGTTATTGGTATGGCGTCAGGGGGAGATACTGGACCGCTATTCTACTGCGGATATAGAGTAGATGGGTTGTAAACTATAGTTTCAAGCGGGTGTTTTAAAGTAGTCGACGCTGTTAGGCTAATGTAAAACGCTAACGCTCCTGCAGATGCGCTTTTCAAATGCGGGCCGGCTGGGGCAAAAATAAAAAATCGCGATCAAGCGACAGAACTGCGGAGAATTGCCCATGAGCCAGCACACCACTGAATCCATCCTGTCCGGTCCATCGCTAAAGGGAATGGACGCCTACACATCGGTGATGGATATCTTTCATGCCTCAATCAAGCGTTTTTCCGACAAGCCCGCTTTTAGTTGTATGGGAAAAGTGTTGACCTATCGGGAGCTGGATCTTCTTTCAGCGGACTTCGCCGCCTGGCTGCAGCATGAAACCGACCTTGAGCACGGCGACCGGATTGCCATTCAGTTGCCTAATGTCCTGCAGTTTCCAGTAGCGGTATTCGGCGCTCTGCGGGCCGGTCTGGTGGTGGTCAATACCAACCCGCTCTACACGGAACGGGAGATGGAGCATCAGTTCAGTGATTCCGGCGCCAAGGCAATCGTCATTCTTGCCAACGTGGCGGACAAGCTGGAGCGCATTCTCGAGCATACCGGTATCAAGCACATAGTGGTCACCGAGATTGGTGACCTGCATGGGTTCCCCAAGCGTCAGCTGATCAACGCCGTGGTCAAGCATGTCAAGAAGATGGTGCCGAGCTATTCGCTGCCCGACCATGTCGGCTTTCGCCAGGCCTTGGCGAAAGGTCATGGGCTTGAACACAGCGATGCTTCACATAATCCCGAGGACACCGCGGCACTGCAATACACCGGCGGTACTACCGGCCTTGCCAAGGGGGCGATGCTTACCCATACCAACCTGATCGCCAATATGCTGCAGGCAAGGGTGTTGATGTCGGGCATATTCGACGAAGGCAGCGAAACCATCGTGGCGCCGCTGCCGGTCTATCACATCTATACCTTTACCGTGAATTGCCTGCTGATGATGGACACGGGTAACCACACCGTACTGATCACCAATCCACGAGATATCAACGGCTTTATCAAGACGCTCAAATCGACCAAGTACACCGGCTTCGTCGGACTCAATACCCTGTTCAACGCCCTGTGCAACCGAGATGAGTTTCGCGCCCTGGACTTCTCTTCCCTGAAGCTGACCATCTCCGGCGGCATGGCGTTGACCAAGGCCGTGGCCAAGCGCTGGGAAGAAGTGACCGGCTGTGCGGTGACCGAAGGATATGGGCTGACCGAGACCTCACCCATTGTTTCCTTCAACCCACCCGAAGCGATTCAGTTGGGCACCATCGGCAAGCCGGTGTCGGGAACCTCGGTCAAGGTTATCGATGGGGATGACAAGAGCCTGCCTTTTGGCGAGATGGGGGAGCTATGCGTGAAAGGCCCCCAAGTGATGAAAGGCTATTGGCAGCGCCCTGAAGAGACTGCCAAGGTGCTCGACGATGAAGGTTGGCTGCGTACCGGCGATATCGCGGTGCTACAGGACGATGGCTATATTCGCATCGTCGATCGCAAGAAGGACATGATCATCGTCTCCGGCTTCAACGTCTATCCCAATGAGGTCGAGGATGTGGTGGTGGCCCATCCTGAGGTGATCGAAGCCGCCGCCGTCGGTGTGCCGGATGAGACCAATGGCGAAACCATCAAGCTTTTTGTGGTCGCGCGCAGTCAGAGTCTGGATGCAGAGACGCTGCGTGACTGGTGTCGCAAAGAATTGGCGGCCTACAAGGTGCCCAAGCTCATCGAGTTTCGCGATGAGCTACCCAAGACCAATGTGGGCAAGGTGCTGCGGCGAGAACTGCGTGACGACAAGGGCTAAACAACGCTATCGTCACGATGAATGCGATCGATTAGGCTACCCCACCACCCAAGCGATATAATGTGTTCTTTGCCCCGGCATCGCCGGGGCAAATCGTCTTATATCATCTTCAACGAGGTTGTCCTTGAGCAGCACGCTCTCATCTTCTTCCACTGCTACACAATACGCCGAACTGATTGCCCTCAAGGCGCGACTCGACGACTGCCTGTTGCAGGATGCCTTGAGATTGAAAGGGCGTCTGGACGGGCTCGAGCGTCGTGCTCGACAAGGCAAGCCCGTGGATCGGGGACTCGCGGAGATCACTAAACGTTTGCAAGCTTCCCAGGAAAAGCTCTTCCTGCGTCGCAACCAGACTGTGAGCCTGAACTATCCGACATCGCTTCCTGTCGTCGAGCATCGGGAAGAGTTGCTCAAGGCCCTGGAATCTCATCAGGTCGTGGTCGTGGCGGGGGAAACCGGCTCCGGCAAGACCACGCAGTTGCCGAAGATGTGCCTGGAACTTGGCTTGGGGCGGCGTGGGCTGATCGGGCATACCCAGCCACGGCGTCTGGCGGCACGCTCTGTGTCCACCCGACTGGCGGAAGAGCTGGAAGTAACTCTCGGGGAGCAGGTCGGCTATCAGATTCGCTTCACGGATCAGACCAACGAGCGCACTCTGGTCAAGCTGATGACCGACGGCATCCTGCTGGCGGAAACCCAGCAGGACCCGGATCTCAGCCGCTATGAAGCGATCATCATCGATGAGGCGCATGAACGCAGTCTCAATATCGATTTTCTGCTGGGCTATCTCAAACGTCTGATGACCAGACGTCCCGATCTGAAGATCATCATCACCTCGGCTACCATCGATGTGGAGCGCTTCGCTGCGCACTTTGCCACCCCCCAGCCTGAGGGCGGCCCAATACCGGCACCGGTCGTTCAGGTATCCGGCCGCACCTATCCGGTAGACGTCCACTATCGGCCCCTGGTGCGGGAAGCGGACGATGAAGACGATCGCACCCTTCAGGAGGGAATTCTGCATGCCATGGAAGAGATCGAGGTCGTCGAGCGGGAAAAGCGCTGGCTCAATGGCCCGCGGGATGTGCTGATCTTCCTGCCCGGTGAGCGGGAGATTCGTGAGACCGCAGACACGCTGCGTCGCGCGGATCTCAGGCATACGGAAGTGTTGCCACTTTATGCGCGGCTGTCGAACGCGGAGCAGAACCGGGTGTTTCAGCCTCACAACGGGCGGCGCATCGTGCTTTCGACCAACGTGGCGGAAACCTCGCTGACGGTGCCGGGAATTCGCTATGTGATCGATCCGGGGCTGGTGCGCATCAGTCGCTACAGCTACCGGGCCAAGGTGCAGCGCTTGCCCATCGAGCCGGTGAGCCAGGCCAGCGCGGACCAGCGCAAGGGTCGTTGCGGGCGTATCGCCGAAGGACTGTGCATTCGCCTTTACAGCGAGGAAGACTTTCTCGCCCGACCCGAGTTCACCGAGCCGGAGATCCAGCGCACCAACCTGGCCTCGGTCATCCTGTCGATGCTCTCCTTGAAGCTGGGGGACATCGCCGCGTTTCCCTTCGTCGACGCGCCGGATTCGCGCTTCATCAAGGACGGCTTTCGTTTGCTGTTCGAGCTGGGCGCGGTGGATGAGGGCAACCGACTGACGACAACCGGCCGGCGATTGGCGCGATTGCCCATCGATCCACGTCTGGCGCGGATGGTGTTGGCCGGCGCCGAGGGTGAGTGCCTGCGGGAGGTACTGGTGGTGGTCAGCGCGCTATCGGTACAGGACCCCCGGGAGCGTCCGGCGGAGAAGCGCCAGGCCGCGGATCAGGCTCATAAGCGCTGGGAAGATCCGGACTCGGATTTCGTTGCCTGGCTCAATCTATGGGCAGGGTTCGAGCGCGCGCGAGAAGATCTCTCCGGCAATCAGCTGCGACGCTGGTGTCGCGAGCACTACATCAACTACATGCGGGTGCGGGAATGGCACGACACCTATCGTCAGTTGCGCCAGCTGCTGCGGGATATGGACATACATCTACCCGCGATGACCAGGCCCGTGACAATCGATCCCGAAAAGGCGGATGAAGCGGATCGCACTGCGCTCAAGCAGCAGCATGTCCGACTGCATCAGGCGCTACTAACCGGACTGCTGTCCAACATCGGCCAGTTCATCGAGAACCGGGAATACCTGGGGGCGCGCAATCGCCGTTTCATGATTCATCCGGGATCGGGATTGGCTAAGAAGACGCCGAAATGGATCATGGCCGGGGAACTTGTCGAAACCTCGCGTCTCTTTGCGCGCCAGGCGGCGCGTATCCAGCCGGAGTGGATCGAGCCATTGGCGGATCAGCTGACCAAGCGCAGCTACAGCGAACCCCACTGGGAAATGAAACGCGCCCAGGTGGTGGCCTTCGAGCAGGTGACCCTGTTCGGGCTGCCGATCGTTTCCCGGCGCAAGGTGCACTACGGCCCGATTGCGCCGCAAGAGGCGCGGGAGATCTTCATTCGTCGCGCGCTGGTCGAAGGCGAATATCGGACCAAGGCCGAGTTCTTTTCTTTCAACCGTGCACTGATCGATGAGGTGGAAAACCTTGAAGATCGGGCGCGAAAGCGCGATATTCTGGTTGATGAAGAAACACTGTTCGATTTCTACGACCAACTTCTGCCCGAAGGCATTGTCAACGGCAAGGGCTTCGAGCATTGGCGACGCAAGGCGGAAGCCGACGACCCGAAGCTGCTAAAGCTCGACAAGGCGACGCTACTGGCCCGCAGTGTCGACGACATCAGCGACGTTCAGTACCCGGATACGCTGGTACTGAATGGTGTGAGCTACCCGTTGAGCTACCATTTTGCGCCGGATGCCGAGGATGATGGGGTGACCATGACCGTACCGGCCACGATGCTGTCGCAACTGCCGCGCCATCGACTCGATTGGCTGGTGCCGGGGCTTTTACGCGAAAAATGCATTGCGCTGCTCAAGTCGTTGCCCAAGTCGGTGCGCCGTCAGGTCGTGCCGATACCGGATTGGGTCGATGCGGCACTTGCAGCCATGGCGCCGGCCAACGTG
This sequence comes from uncultured Halomonas sp., assembly GCF_947500835.1. Lineage (GTDB taxonomy): Bacteria > Pseudomonadota > Gammaproteobacteria > Pseudomonadales > Halomonadaceae > Modicisalibacter. The sequence goes on along the minus strand of NZ_CANMTQ010000004.1, from coordinate 36,767 downwards.
CCGTTGACCGAGGCGTTGGGTGAGTTCCTGCGGGTCAAGACCGGCTTGCGGCTGGCGCCGGAGGATTGGCGCAGGGAGCAGCTGCCACCACATCTGAGCATGAATCTCAGGGTAGTGGATCATGAAGGGAAGTTTCTTGGACAGGGACGCGATCTATCGGAACTCGAACGTCGCTTCTTCAAGGCAGCCAAAGCTGGCGCTCAAGCGTTGAGTGAAACCGCCGATGCCTCGGAGGAGGTCGATGGATTGCCCGCAACACCCTTGGCGGAGTCCTATTCCACCATTCAAGCCGGCATACGAGTGGCGGCCTATCCTGCGTTGGTTGAAGGCAAGCCGCGAGCTGCCCTGGATAAGAGCAGTGACCAGAACAGTGATAAGCGCAGCGACAAAGGCCTGGCCATTGCGCTGTTCGATCATCCTGATCGCGCCCGAGAGGCGCATAGACATGGCATCAAGCGCTTGGCCATGCAGCGCCTGCCGGATCAGGTGAAGTCGCTCAAGTGTCTGAAGGGGCTGGATCGCTGTGCGCTGTTGTTTGCCAAGACGGGCAGCAAGGCGCAGCTGATCGAGGACCTGGTGGAAGCGGTATTTCTGCACGAAATTGCCTTCGATCCGCTGCCACGTTCCCAAGAGGACTTCGAGGCGCGCCTGGCAGCACAGCGAGACAAGCTAGTGCCTTATGGGGAATCCCTGATCGGTACGCTGCACAAGGCATTGGAAGGCCATCTGGCGGTGACCCAGGCCTTGAAAGGCAATCTCAGCATGGCGTTGGCGCTGGTGTACGGGGATCTAAAAGCTCAGATGCAGCGGTTGGTGTATCCGGGCTTCATCAGTGACGCCGGCGACTGGCTCAATGAATATCCGCGCTACATGCAGGCGGCGCAGATTCGTCTCGAAAAGGCGCCGCGGGAGCGCATGCGCGATCAGATGATGATGCAGCAGGTCCAGGATTTCGAGTCACGTCTGGCCAATCGTCGCAAGGCACAGCAACAAAATGGTGACGAGGCGTTAGCCCTCGACGAGTTTGGCTGGTGGCTGGAAGAGCTTCGGGTATCGCTGTTCGCCCAGCAGTTGGGTACCCGTGAACCGGTCTCGGCCAAGCGTCTCGAACGTCGCTGGGCGGAGATTACCGGCCGGGGATGAAAGAAATCTCGAGAATAGACGCGACGGCTATTGGCCGGTCGCCGCCAGGAGAGAACCAATGACACATGCGGTGATTACCGGCACCGGGCTTTATACCCCGGCGCACGCCATCGACAACGAGGCTCTGGTAGCGTCCTTCAATACCTGGGTCGATAAGGAAAATGCACGTCACGCGAATGCCATTGAGCGGGGCGAGCGTGAGTCCTTGGTCCATTCCAGTACGGAATTCATCGTCAAGGCCTCGGGAATTCACAGCCGCTACGTGCTGGATGCCGAGGGTATTCTCGATCCTGAGCGGATGCGTCCGCGTTTGCCGCAACGTGCCAACGAGGAAAACTCGATCCAGTGTGAGATGGGCCTGGCGGCGGCGCGGGAAGCCTTGGACCGAGCCCTGGTTGCGGCCAGTGATATCGATCTGGTCATCGTTGCCTGCTCCAACCTCGAACGCTCCTATCCGGCGGTTGCCGTGGAGTTACAGGCGGCGCTAGGCGCTGGGGGCTATGCCTTCGACATGAACGTTGCCTGCAGCTCCGCCACCTTTGCCATCGAAACTGCCGCCAACGCCATCGGCAATGGCAACGTGAAAAGGGCGCTGGTGGTCAATCCGGAAATCTGCTCCGCCCATCTCAACTTTCGCGATCGGGACAGCCATTTCATCTTCGGCGATGCCTGTACCGCCATCGTCATCGAAGCCGATGACGTGGCAGTCGCGACGTCACGCTTCGAAATTCTCGGAACGCGTCTGGTAACCCGTTATTCGAATGCCATTCGTAACAATGCCGGCTTTCTCAATCGGGTGACCGACAGCGATCCTCTCGCCGAGGACAAACTTTTCCTGCAGGAAGGGCGTCGGGTATTCAAGGACGTGTGCCCCATGGTGGCGCAATTGATTACCGACCACCTGGCGTCTTTGCAAATTACCGGTGATCAACTGGCGCGGTTGTGGCTGCATCAAGCCAACCGCCATATGAATGACTTGATTGCCCGGCGTGTGCTGGGCGCAGACCCAATGCCGGGGCAAGCACCTGTCATTCTGGATCGCTATGCCAATACCAGTTCAGCAGGATCGATTATTGCACTGCATTTACATCACGATGATCTGGCGGATGGCGCCCTGGGTGTCGTGTGCTCCTTCGGTGCCGGTTACAGTGCCGGCAGTGTTCTCCTACGTAAGGCAAAGAAATGAAAATATATAGTAAATTATTGATGGGTCTAGTGATGGGGGCATTGCTTACCGGCTGTGCCAGCCAAGGCGCTCAGCAGGAAAAACCCGTCGACCCTTGGGAGGGGGTCAACAGAAAAGTGTTTGCCTTCAACGAGACCATCGACCGCTATGCATTGAAGCCCGTTGCACAGGGATACGACAAGATCACGCCTCAGCCCATTCAGACGGGTGTCGGCAACTTCTTCTCCAATCTGGGAGAACTTCGTACCGTGCTCAATAGCGTGCTGCAGTGGAAGTGGAGTAACGCCGGAGTCGCTTCGGGACGCTTTCTGGTCAACACGACCCTGGGGCTGGGCGGAGTACTGGATCCGGCCAGCCGCATGGAATGGATGGCTCGAGAAGAAGATTTTGGTCAGACCTTGGGGGTATGGGGCCTAGCCGAGGGGCCTTATGTGGTGCTGCCGCTGCTTGGTCCGAGCACCGTACGTGATACCTCTGCGCTACCGATAGATATTTACAGCTATCCCTTGGCCTATGTCGAGGATGACAAAGTGCGCTTTGCGATACGCGCGCTGCAGCTGGTCAATTTCCGCGCCAGCCTGCTGGAGCAGGAGAAGCTGGTCCGCGGCGATCGCTATGTCTTCCTGCGGGATACCTATCTGCAGCGACGTCGTTTCGAGGTGAACGATGGCAAGTCGGGAGACGACCCCTTCGCCAGTGACGACTTCGATTTTGATGACAGTGATTTCGATGACAGCGACTTCGCCGACTAGGATAGAGGCCACCATGGCTCGCTCGAATGTTCTCATCGCTATTCTGGATTTGCCCGGCGTCGAACGTGACGCCTTGGCGCGCATGATCGCTATCCAGGGTTTCGATGTCATCGTACCGGAAGATAGTCAGGAACTGCCTGTCGAAACGGCGTTGGTCGTGGCGCATGTACGGGCGGTGGAAAGCGGGCAGTGGTCGACACTGATCGAATGGTGGTCCGTCATTGCAGTCGCGGACGACCAAACTGGTATCGAGCTCGACGAGGCGTTTGCCGCGGGGGTGCGAGAGTATGTGCTTGAGCCACTGCATCATGCTGTATTGGTGGAGCGTTTGATCGTCAACACCTTGGCTCGTCATGCCGCGGATACCAGGCAGGTCCAGGATCACGCGGATCTGGTCGAACAAAACGAGGTTCTCCAGACTCATCTTGCCATGCTGCGGCTTGATCAGCAGTTGGGAGGACAAATACAGCGAAAACTGCTGCCGGCAATGCCGCAAACGATCAATGGCGTGCAATGTATGTATTCATTGACGCCGTCGCTTTACCTTTCCGGTGACTTCCTGGATTTTCAGCGTATTGATGATCGCTATAGCGTTTTCTATTTCGCCGACGTTTCAGGGCATGGGGCTTCGTCCGCGTTTGTAACGGTACTGCTCAAATATCTTTGCAACCGATGGTTGCAAGAGCGGGGCAGCCAGGCACCGCCATCCTTGCCCTCCCTATGGCTCAAGCAGCTCAACGATGAGTTGCTGGACACCGGCATCGGTAAACATGCCACCGTGTTTGTCGGCGTCATCGATCGTGAACTACGCTATCTTCACTATTCTTTGGGTGCGCAACTGCCCATGCCAATGTTGATCAACGAGCAGGGACTGGTGACACTGGAGGGCGAGGGAATGCCGGTTGGCCTGTTTCCAGGTACCGTTTATCCCACTTACGGGTATGAGCTACCGCAGAATTTTTGCCTGTGGCTATGCTCGGATGGGGTGTTGGAATGCTTGTCTGGCAGTAGTATCGAGCAGCGCCTCGAGGCATTGCACTCGCGAATAATTCAATGTTCCGACGTAACGGCACTGCGGGTGATGCTGGGAGTAAAGGCGGCCGAAACCGAGAGCAGTACTTCGGAGCATCAGTCTCTCCCCGATGATCTGACCATTATGAGGCTAAGCGGATTCGATCATGATAACTCATGAAGGGCGGCTAAAAGCGGCTTTCGATGATGGCGTATTTGTTCTCAAGTTGTGCGGTGACGTTCGTTTGACCCTGTGCGCCACCTTGGACAACCAGGCTCAGCGTCTGGCGGCAACTCCAGGGCTCAAGAGCGTCATCATCGATCTGCGTGAGGCATCCAACGTTGACTCCACCGCACTGGGCTTTCTCGCAAAAGTCGCGATAGCGGTTCAAGGGCGTATCGAGTATCCCCCGACGATCGTCGCGGATCATCCCGACATACGCCGACTGCTTGATGTCATGGGATTTGCGCGCTACTTCATCTTGACATCTTCCTCTATCGGCGAACCCGAAAAGTTAAAGGATCTGCCTAAGGTCGAGGCTGACAAGGAAGAACTGCAACAGCGTGTTCTCGAATCCCATCGCATTCTAATGCGCATGAGCGAGCACAATCGCAAAGAGTTTCAACCTCTGGTGGAGCTACTCGAGGCCGAAGAGGTCAAGTCGACCAGCGAGCCACACTGACAGGTCTCACCGGCAAGCACTGATTAGAAGACCACGCTCAAAACCCAATAGCTGAGCCTTATGCAAGAAACAGCATCCACTGGTTCCAGTCAGTGGAAGCGATAGGTATTCGCTTGTGCTGTTCTGCTATCATTCTCGGTCTTCGCGTTTCTCATTTTCATGTCACTTCAGGCACTACCTAGGCACGATTTAGGGACTACAAGGAAACTCATGCAGAAAGTGGACCCTCGGCGTATCGCGTTGCTGGTAGCAGCCAATACCGCCTTGGCGCCTTTTGCCATCGATGCCTATCTACCGGCGATTCCGGCCCTGGCCGAGGCAGTGAATGCCAGCGTGCACCACACTCAGCTATCGATCAGCATTTTCCTGGTGGGGTTTGCGCTCGGTCAGCTGGTGTTTGGCCCACTGTCGGATCGCCTGGGACGACGACCGATACTGTTTGCCGGCATCAGCGTCTTTGTGCTGGCCAGTCTGGCCCTTACCCAGGTCGAGACGCTTGAAATGCTGTGGCTGCTGCGCTTTCTGCAGGCCCTTGGTGGTGGCGCCTCCGTGGTCAACTCCGCGGCCATCGTACGAGACTGCTTCAGCGGGCGCGAGGCGGCCAAGGTGTTGTCCACCATGGTCATGATCATGCTATTGGCGCCTCTGATCGCGCCGGCGCTGGGTAGCTTACTGCTGTATCTGGCGGACTGGTGGTTGATTTTCTTCTTTCTTGCGGTGTATGCGGTCTTCGTGCTGTGGCTGTTGGGACGTTATCTACCAGAAACCCGAGGTCGCGATCCTGACGCGCCTGGACTGCGCCAGGTAATGGGTAATTATCTGGCGGTTCTGCGTCATCGGGAGGCGATGGGCTACATTAGCGCGGCGGCCATGTCCTTTGGAGGAATGTTCGCCTTCATCACCGGATCGCCTTTCCTGTACATGGAGTATTTCGGACTCTCTCCTGCCATCTATCCCTTTGTCTTCGGCGCCAACGTCATCGTCATGGCGGGCTCGAATCGACTCAACATACGTCTGCTTCGATATCGCAGCCCCCAGCGCAATCTGGTGCTGGGGTTGGGGGTGCAACTGGCAAGCGGAGTGCTGCTGGCAGTGGTTCTGTTGCTTGGGCTGGGATCGCTTTACGTGGTGGCGCCGCTGATGATCCTCTTTGTCGGTATGCAGGGGCTTATCGGTCCCAACGCCATGTCCTCGATGCTCGATCATTTTCCCAAAATGAGCGCTACCGCCACGGCGCTGCTAGGCAGTATCCAGTTCTCCTGCGGGGCGCTGGCGGGAATACTGGTGGGAATCTTCGAAGTCTACAGCGCCTGGCCCGTGGTGCTGGTGATGTTGGGAGCCACCGTCCTTGGCAATCTGGGGGTGCGGGTGTTGTGCGGTAAGGCTCTGCATGCCTAAGCCGTCTTTCGAGCGAGACCTATAGCGTTCTTTGCTCTTGTCATGAGTCTGTCATTTTCCTGAGGCATCCTGTGTTCGCCAAGGTTGATCACGCTCATCGACAGGAGACAGCGCATGAATCGCATTCTCAGGACAACCGCCATCGCTACCGCCGTACTCAGCGTCGCAGGCGTCGCTCAGGCGCGAGATCAGGTGCGTATCGTCGGGTCCAGCACCGTCTATCCTTTTGCCAGCTACGTTGCCGAGGAGTTTGGCGCCACTACCGATTACCCGACCCCGGTGATCGAGTCCACAGGCTCCGGCGGGGGCCTGCGGCTATTCTGCAACGGCGTCGGTGAGCGGTCACCGGATATCACCAACGCCTCTAGACGTATGAAAACCTCGGAGTTCGAGCGCTGCCAGGAGAACGGCGTGACCGACATTACCGAAGCGAAAATCGGTTATGACGGCATCGCCTTTGCCCAATCCAATAGCAACGACCCAATCGACGTCACTCGGGAGCAGCTCTTCATGGCCCTTGCCGCGAAGGTGCCCCAAAAAGGGAGTGAACTTGTCGACAACCCCTACAAGAAGTGGAGCGATATCGACACCTCCCTGCCGGATCGTGAGATCGCCGTTTACGGCCCGCCCACCACCTCCGGTACCCGAGACGCCTTCGAGGAACTGGTCATGGAAGCCGCCTCGGAAGACATGGTTGCTTACGGCGGCGAACCTTACACCGACATTCGCGCCGATGGCGCCTATATCGATGCCGGTGAAAACGACAATCTGATTGTGCAGCGCCTTTCCGAGAACACCGATGCTTTCGGCATCTTCGGCTACTCCTTCCTGGAGGAAAACTCCGACAGCCTGAACGGCGCTTCCATCGATGGCGTAGCTCCCGAGCCCGAAGCGATCAGCTCCGGCGAATACCCGGTATCCCGCTCGATGTTCTTTTATGTAAAGAATCAGCATGCGGACTCTGTACCTGCAATGTACGAGTTCGCCAATTTGTTCATGAGCGATCAAATGATTGCGCCAATGGGATACCTGCAGGCACTGGGACTGATCCCGTTGCCGGAAGAGGAGCGTCAATCCGAGCGCGAGGCGGTAGCAGCCAAGGAAAGGCTCGAGCTTTCGGCGCTGAAGTAAACCTCGTTCGAGAGAGCTACGATGCCGACGAATCAAGTTTACCTGCTGTTTTCCGCCGTACTCATTGCTCTGGGATTGGCTGCCTTTTTCCTGGCGCGTGTTCGTGCCTCGCATCTCCGTGCGCATGGCACAACCATGGTTGCACAACCGGACCAGTACGCCTGGTTTTCGGTGTTGAGCACCGCCGGCCCCGCGCTGTTGGTGGCGGCGTTGGGCGCCTTTGTCCTGCTGTTGCTCGGGGCGGACATACCTACGCTTTATCTGCTCGGGGCCAGTCTGGTAGTGGCCGTTGTCGGCTTGCTGGTCGGCCTTTCCCAGGTACGTCCGGATTTTCACGCGCGTCAAGCCATCGAGAAGGTGATCCGCGGGGTTCTGGCGGCGGCGGCAATGGTCTCCATCGTGACGACCCTGGGCATTCTGATCTCGATCGTGTTCGAGGCGGTTCGCTTCTTCCAGATGCAAAGCTTCTGGGAGTTCGTTACCGGCACGACCTGGGCGCCGGGCAATAGCTTCCTGGCCGCCGCCGGACGCGCCGACGAAGGCGCCAGTGCGGCTCAGTTCGGGTCAGTGCCGCTGTTTGCCGGTACCTTTCTCATCACCTTGATTGCCATGCTGGTGGCGATCCCTATAGGCCTCATGGCCGCCATCTACATGGCGGAATTTGCACCGATTCGGGTGCGTACCCTGGCAAAGCCGGTACTGGAAGTGCTCGCGGGTATTCCCACGGTGGTTTACGGCTTCTTTGCTGCCATTACCGTGGCGCCGATCATCGTCGATGTCGCAGGTTTCTTCGGGCTGGATGCGTCGTTCAACAACGCCCTGGCCCCAGGCATTGTCATGGGCATCATGATCATTCCGTTCATCTCGTCTCTCTCCGACGATGTCATCAATGCGGTGCCGGACAGCATGCGCGAAGGCTCTCTGGCACTCGGCATGACCAAGGCGGAAACCATCACCAGCGTAGTGTTGCCGGCGGCCATTCCCGGCATCATCTCCGCGTCCCTGCTGGCGGTTTCCCGTGCCTTGGGGGAGACCATGATTGTGGTCATGGCAGCGGGCATGCGGCCTAACCTGACTGCCAATCCCCTTGAAGACATGACCACGGTGACGGTGCGTATCGTGGCTGCACTGACTGGAGATCAGGAGTTCGAGAGTGCCGAAACCCTCTCTGCGTTTGCCCTGGGTTTGGTGCTCTTCGTGGTGACGCTGGTGCTGAACATGGTCTCGGTGATCATGATTCGGCGCTTCCGCGAAAAATATCGCTCCAACGATCTATGATGACGACGAGGATTACCCCATGAGCCAATCCTTCGATGAGATCACCGCTCAGCTCAAGCGTCGCCATCGCAAGACGGCCCGACTGAAATGGCTCTCCATGGGGGCGCTGGCGTTGGCGGCGACCTTTCTGGTGGTGTTCATCAGTGACATGCTGGTGAAAGGCTTGCCGGCCTTTCAACAAGCGCAGATCCAGGTCGAGGTCACCTACAGCGAGCAGAGCCAGCAGATGCCGCCGGCAGCGGTGAACGAGGATGTACGCCGTCTGGTCAGCCGCGGTTTCTTGCGCACCTTGCCCATGCGGATGCGGGACAACCCGGATTTGATGGGCACCACCCGCATGGAGTGGGTGCTGGCGGATAGCGCCGTGGATCAGTACCTCAAGGGCCACCACACTCGGCTCAAGGACGACCAGAAGTCCATCGTCGACGATCTGCTGGCGAAAGGGCAGGTGGAACTCAAGTTCAATACCCGCTTTTTCACCGCCGGCGATTCCAAGATGCCGGAGCTTGCCGGGATTGCCTCCGCGGCTATGGGCACGGTGATGACACTGATCGTGACCATGCTGGTGTGTTTTCCCATCGGCGTGATGACGGCGGTTTATCTCGAGGAGTTCGCCACGGACAACTGGCTGACTCAGGTCATCGAGATCAATATCAACAACCTGGCGGCGGTGCCCTCGATCCTGTTCGGCCTGCTGGGACTTGCCATCTATATCAATTTCTTTGGCGTGCCGCGCTCGACCCCGCTGGTGGGCGGGCTTACCCTGGCCTTGATGACGCTGCCGGTAATCATCATTGCCACGCGAACCGCGCTGCGCAGTGTGCCGGACACCATTCGTCAGGCGGCCTTCGGCGTGGGCTGCTCCCGTTGGCAGGTGGTACGGGATCATGTCTTGCCGCTTTCCTTTCCAGGCATTCTCACCGGCTCGATCATCGGTCTGGCCCAGGCCATGGGCGAAACCGCACCGCTGATCATCATCGGCATGGTGGCCTTCATTCCCGATGTGTCGGCTTCTTTTTCTGATGCCGCAACGGTAATGCCCGCTCAGATATTTACCTGGGCCGGGGAGCCGGATCGCGCCTTCACCGAGAAGACCGCCGGGGGCATTCTGGTGCTGCTGGTCGTGCTCATCTCGCTCAATGCCACGGCGGTCTGGATGCGCAAGAAATTCGAGCGCCGCTGGTAAGCACCCTCATTATCCGTGACTTGAACAGGAAACACTCATGCTCAACGAACAGACTGTAAGTCGAGAAAACGAACCCGGCCAGCCCTCCATGGGGCCGACGCTCAAGCCGGTACAGCCGTCGACTCAGGGAAAACCCGTCAATACCAACGAGGACGCAGGCCACGAGCTGAGTATTCGCGTGCGCGATCTCAATCTCTGGTATGGCGCCAATCAGGCGCTGAAGAACGTCAATATCGACGTCTATCAACACAACGTCACTGCACTGATTGGTCCTTCGGGTTGCGGCAAGTCGACCTTTCTGCGCTGTCTCAATCGCATGAACGATCTGATTCGCAGCGTGAAAATTGAAGGGCTGGTGGAGATGGACGGGCGGGATGTCAACGATCCCAGGATGGATGAGATTGCCCTGCGTCGGCGGGTGGGCATGGTGTTCCAGAAGCCCAACCCGTTTCCCAAGTCGATCTACGAAAATATTGCCTATGCGCCGCGCATGCACGATCTGGTGAGTCGCAAGGCGGAACAGGATGAGCTGGTGGAGCAGGCGCTTCGCGACGCTGGGCTGTGGAACGAGGTCAAGGACAAGTTGGCCGAGCCTGGTACCTCGCTCTCCGGTGGACAGCAACAGCGCCTGTGTATCGCCCGGGCCATCGCGGTGAAACCCGATGTGATCCTGATGGACGAGCCGACCTCGGCCCTGGACCCGATCTCGACGGCGACTATCGAAGACCTGATGGACAAGCTCAAGCAGCAGTTCACCATCGTCACGGTGACCCACAACATGCAGCAGGCAGCCCGGGTCGCGGACTACACGGCGTTTTTCCATCTCGGTGAGCTGATCGAATACAACGACACCCGCATGATGTTCTCCAACCCTCACACCAAGAAGGCGGAAGACTACATCACCGGACGCTATGGATGAGACATCGATACGGTTAGTGCCTCGACGCGACCAGGAGAGTTCGAAAAGAGATTTGCAGCAAGGTAGGGAGGAAATGAACAGGGCTTCCGCGCTACATTAGCGAAGACGTAGACTTGGAAGCGCTCATGCCAAAAAGCATCATCCCACCGATCCTTTTCAGGCGCCGTTGGCTGCGCTGGCTGGCCGGTGTTATTGGCGTGATATCGCTTCTGATCATCGGTTATCTGGCCGGCCTGCAGTGGCTGTTCAACAGCGGCTGGCTGCAACAGCGTCTGTCCCAGCTGCCGGGCATGACAATAAGCTGGAGCAGCGCGAATACACCCTCCTTCGATCGTCTCGACGTGCGCGACCTACGCATCGAGCGTAGCGACGAAAACGTGAGTTTCGCCCTCGAAGTGGATCAGGCGCGGCTGCATATCTCCTGGTGGTCGTTGTTGTTTCGTCGTCTGGATATTCACTCCCTCGACGCCGAAGGTCTGCGCGCCCTGAAGGTGAACGAGTATCGCCTGGCGGCAAGCGCCACCAGTCGGGTACGCCTTGATGAGCTGGTAATGGACGAAGAACACCTGGGTATTGCGTCCCTGGCGCTGGAACTGAAAGAAGCACTCGTCCAGCGTCAGGAAGGCCCGGATACGTATCAGACCCTGGCTCGGGATATTCAACTGCAGGGCAAGTTCTTCCTGGAAACCTTTCGTCCCGCTCAAACGCCTGGGCTAGAGTCTCTGGCCTTTCTCTCCGGTAATGTGGATCTGGCCGCCCAGGCGGATGCCTGGGACGTGTTCAATCCTTATCTGCGCGGGCTCAAGGGGCTGCGCCTGGCGGGGAAAGGGGGATTGCAGGGGCGGCTTGCCATCGAAAAAGGCGTGCTGCAGCCCGGCAGCGAACTGACCCTGGCATCGCCCCAACTAGCGGTCGTGCTTGATGAAGCGGCGCTATTGGCGGCAAGCGATAGCTCCGAAAACGTCAGCCTCGAAAACACCCGAAGTCGACGTTACCGACTGGAGGGAAAGGGGCAAATAAGCGCCTGGGTCGACGTCCAGGACAAGGCGCAGGAAGGCGTCGTCGCCACTAGAATGGCACTTGTGCTGGACGACATGCAGATGCGCGAACCTTTGGACGATCCTGCCGGAAACGAATCGCCTTTGTTGACCAGTGAACGCTTTCGTTTGAACGTTGATCTGCCCCAGCTCGACCTGACCTCACCGCCTCGGGAACCGGATAGCGCGTCGCTGATCTGGCAAGGTGCCAGGCTGCCGGACGTGGCGGTGCTGGCGCGTTTTCTACCGCAAGATTTGCCTTTCGATCTGCATGGGGGCAAAGCCGGGCTCGACGGTCGCCTTGATTATCGAGAAGGACGGCTCGAGGGCCACTTTGATTTGCGTGGCGATCGCGTGGATCTGACAATGTTGGATAACCGTGTTGCCAGTGAGCTTGGGCTTGACCTGAAACTAAAGGAATTTGAACCGGATCAGCGCCGACTGGATCTTTCCGGCACGCGACTGCGGATCAGTGCACGAAATCCGGGGGATAGCACGCCGCTTGAAACCGAGCTGCTGCTTCGAGAGGCGCGTTTGACCCTTGGTAAATCCTCGGACGCTGATTTGTCGAGCACTGCATCGTCGTTATCTTCCGGCAGGATGCTCGTTCAGGGGCGGGCGGCGGAGCTGAGCTTTCTCAATCGATTCCTGCCGGAGACTCATGGCCTGGCAATGCATGGAAACGGCCTGCTGGAAGCGGAACTGGTCTGGCAAGGGGAGACATTGCTACCGGGTAGCCGTCTTTGGGTAAGCGCTGACCCGCTGGAGCTGCGCTTTCTGGATTACGAAGCCTCCGGCAATGGACGTCTGGACGCCAGCATCGACAAGGTCTCTCGCAACGTCGATATACGCGTCTCCTTGCCATTTTTCGAGCTGAAGCGACAGCAGGAAAACATCAGCCATGTGAGTGGTCGCTATCTGCTGGTAGAGGCGACCTTTCCCGAAGAAATACTCAGCGGCGCTTCCCCGGCGCTGGAAGACCAGGCAACGCGGATCAGCCTGCCCCAGATCGATATTCCGGCGCTGAGCCTTTACAACGCTTATTTACCAAAAGATGCCGGGATCGAACTGCTGTCCGGTCAGGCGAGCTTGGAAACCTATTTGAATCTGCAGGGCTATCAGGCCCAGGGAAGCCTGATCCTGAAGGCACGGGAGACAGCGCTACAGATGGGTGATCAGCACCTGCAAGGGAACTTGTCTCTTGATGTCCAGCTGGCGGACGGGGATCTGCAACGTCGGCTGTTCGATGTTTCCGGCTCAACGCTGAGGCTCGACAACCTGTCGCGACGCTCAGACGATTCTTCTTCCGAACCGATTGAAGGCGGCTGGTGGGTGGAGCTTGGAATCGACGAAGGGCAGCTTGTCTGGGCGCAACCCTTGAATCTGGACGCTCGGCTGGCACTGCGCATGCGCGACAGTGGCTTTCCACTGCGCACCTTGTTGAAAGACGTACGCCAGCGGCAGTGGTTGAGCCGACTGCTGAACGTTCAGAACATTCGCGGACGCGCGCGTCTTCAGCTGGTCGATCAGGGGCTGGCGCTGCGAGATGCACGTTTGACCGGACAGGAGCTGGAAATACTTGCGAATCTGGTGCGCCGAGACAAGACACTCGACGGTGCCCTGTACGCCCAATACGCGGCGCTGGGTCTTGGCATCGAAATAGACGCTGGCCAAACCCGGTTGCATCTGCTCAGACCGCGACGCTGGTACGAGCAGGCGCGCCACTTGCCGGCGATAGAAGAATCTGCGCTGCAAGAATCGATGCAGGAAGAACCAATGCAAGACGAGCCGGCAAAAAAAGATTGGTACCAGGAGCTTCCTCTTTCGCCGGCCACATCCAGACCGTGACAATCATATGCTCGTTACGGCGTCGGTTAGTCGATTAACTCAACCGCCACCGCCGTTGCCTCGCCGCCACCGATGCACAGACTCGCAACGCCGCGCTTGCCGCCACGCTGGCGCAGGGCGTTGATCAGGGTGACGATGATGCGGGAACCGGTGGAGCCGATCGGGTGACCCTGGGCACAGGCGCCGCCGAACACATTGACCTTGTCATGCGGGATATTGTGATCGTCCATGGCCATCAAGGTGACCACGGCGAAGGCTTCGTTGATCTCGAAGAAATCGACATCGCTCGCTTGCCAGTCGAGTTTTTTCAGCAGCTTGTCGATGGCCCCCACCGGAGCGATGGTGAACTCGCTCGGGTGCTGGGAGTGGGTGCTATGGCCAAGGAGGCGGGCGAGGGGCTTGACGCTATGACGTTCAGCGGCCTCACTGCTTGCCAGGATCAGGGCCGAGGCGCCATCGGAAATCGAGCTTGCATTGGCGGCGGTGATGGTGCCGTCCTTGGCGAAAGCCGGGCGCAGGCCACGAATCTTGTCGAGCTTGGCCTGGAAGGGTTGCTCGTCGTGCTCGACGACGCTCTCGCCTTTGCGGCTCGTGACCGTGACCGGCACCATTTCCCCGCTCAGTTCGCCTTTTTCGTGAGCCGCCATGGCGCGCTCCAGAGAGGCGATGGCAAAGTCGTCCATACGTTCCCGGGAATAGCCGCGCTCGTCCGCCACCTGTTGAGCGAAGGAGCCCATCAGCTTGCCGGTTTCCGCATCCTCAAGGCCGTCGAGAAACATATGGTCCTTGAGTTCGCCGTGACCGAGACGATAGCCGCTGCGAGCCTTGGTCAGCACATGGGGCGCATTGGACATCGACTCCATGCCGCCGGCCAGCAGGATGCTACCGCTGCCGGCACGAATCAGATCGTGAGCCATCATGGCCGCTTTCATGCCCGAGCCGCACAACTTGTTGATGGTGGTGGCGCCGATGCTGTCCGGAATGCCGGCCTTGCGCATGGCCTGGCGTCCGGGCCCTTGCTTGACCCCGCCGGGCAGCACGCAGCCGATGATGCCTTCATCGATGTTGCCCGCATCGATTCCGGCACGTTCGATGGCGGCACGAATGGCAGCGGCTCCGAGCTCCGGCGCGGTAAGGCTGGACAGGCTGCCAAGCATGCCCCCCATGGGCGTACGAGCGCCGGAAAGGATCACGACATCAGATGATGCGGTCATGGTGTTCTCCTTGGAAATATGAGCGGTAGAGCATTTCTGGATCAAATAAAAACAAACTCGGTCTTTAGTGAAACCTTCCTGAACGCCGTGCGCAATGAATTGCGCTACCGATTATTCTTTGGTCTAAAGCCGCGACCGGCATGTTCTCTTGTGCCTTTGCCCCACTCTGACTAGGGTTTATTCAAGTAACCGGTTCGGTCACGTCATAAACAACGTCGATTGACGTTTACGTTAACGAAAAACAGGGAGTTCAACAATGACAACGGCACCCGAGGATTACGCCTCCTACCTGGCGCGTTTTTCCATCGAGGAGACAGTGGCCAAACTGGATGATCACCGTGATGGCCAGCTAAACGCCTTCGATGCCAGCTGTGCCCGCCATCTGCGCGAGGGCAATGGCGAACGTATCGCCCTGGTACATGAAGACACTCAGGGCGAGGTAACTCGTTGGACCTATGCGGAGCTGGAACAGGCCAGTGCCCGCTTGGCAGGTTGGTTACAGTCGGCAGGGCTTGGGACCGGGGATCGTATCGCCTGCATGCTGCCGCGAACGCCTGAACTGATGATCGCGGTACTGGCGACCTGGCGTATCGGCGCCGTCTATCAGCCATTGTTCACCGCCTTCGGCCCTGACGCGGTGGATTTTCGTCTGGCCCGAGCGAATGCGCGGCTGGTCATCACGGATCAAACCAATCGGCATAAATTCGATGCTCTCGGCCAGTGCCCACCCGTGCTGTGCATCGGCGGTGCTGACGAGGAACACAAGGAGGA
Source organism: uncultured Halomonas sp. (assembly GCF_947500835.1). Lineage (GTDB taxonomy): Bacteria > Pseudomonadota > Gammaproteobacteria > Pseudomonadales > Halomonadaceae > Modicisalibacter. The sequence goes on along the minus strand of NZ_CANMTQ010000004.1, from coordinate 21,210 downwards.
TCTCGATTGGAAGGCCGCCATCTCGCATCCGGCAATCGAAACAGGGCCGCCCCGTCTTGATCCCAACGCGCCTTTCCTGCAGATGTTCACCTCCGGCACCGTGGGCAAGCCCAAGGGAGTGGCGGTGCCTTTGTCGGCGCTATCCGCCTTTGCCCTCTACATGGAACTGGCCATCGACCTGCGGGTGGAGGATCGCTTCTGGAACATGGCCGACCCGGGCTGGGCCTATGGGCTTTACTACGCGATCACTGGTCCGCTATTGCTGGGTGCCACCACGCATTTCTGCGAGGCGGCCTTCGATGCCCAAGGGGCGCTTGATTTCATGATCAAGCACGAGATTACCAACTTCGCAGCCGCACCGACCGCCTACCGCTTGATGAAGGCATCAGGCCTGTTCGACGGTGCGTCGGAAAAGCTCTCGCTACGGGTGGCGAGCTCCGCTGGCGAACCCTTGAATACCGAGGTGGTGAACTGGGTCGAGCGTGCACTGGGCTGCAAGGTGATGGATCACTACGGGCAGACCGAAACCGGCATGACCTGCTGCAATCACCATGTTCTGGAACATCCCAAGCCGGTTGGAGGAATGGGCATGCCATTGCCGGGTTATCGCCTGGCGGTATTGGATGCAGAATACAACGAGCTGCCAGTAGGGGAGCCCGGCGTGCTGGGGGTGGATATCGCCGCCTCGCCGGCGCATTTCTTTCCCGGCTATACCTGGCAGGAGAAAGAGCCTTTTGCCGAAGGATACTATTTAACCGGCGATGTGGTGGTTCGCGAAGCGGACGGCACCTTCTGCTTTGCCGGGCGCAACGACGACATCATTACCACTGCCGGTTATCGCGTCGGGCCGACCGACGTTGAGAACACTGTCATGACCCATCCTGCCGTGGCGGAATCCGCAGCGGTAGGCAAGCCGGATGCAATTCGCGGTGAGGTGATCAAGTCCTATGTGGTGCTCCGCGATGGCTTCGAGCCAAGTGAGGCCTTGGCCGACGAGATTCGCCAGCGGGTGAAGGATCGCCTGTCGTCTCATGCCTATCCACGGGAGATCGAGTTTGTCGAGACCCTGCCAAAAACCCCCAGTGGCAAGATCCAGCGCTTCAAGCTGCGCGCCGAAGCCGCCGACGACAAGGAGACACCCTGATGCAAGTGCAGGATCGCAATTTTCTGATTACCGGCGCCGCGTCCGGCCTCGGCGCAGCGACCGCGGAGCGCCTGGTGGCCGGTGGCGCCAAGGTGGTGCTGTGTGACCTGAGTGATGCCGTTGATACCGTCGCGACCCGCCTGGGGGACTCGGCGCTGGCATGCCAGGGCGATATCACCAGCCCCGAAGACATGCAGGCCGCTGTGGATCAGGCCTTGAACCTGGGTGGATTGCACGGCGTGGTGCATTGCGCCGGTGTGGTCAGCGTGGCCAAGCTGCTTGATCGGGAGGGCAACCCAGCCGATCTCGACGCTTTCGCAAAAACGATTCATATCAATTTGATTGGCACCTTCAACGTGCTGCGCCTGGCCGCCGCCGCCATGGCCAGGAACCCACCGGAGGGCGACGACGGGGAGCGCGGTGTGATCATCGATACCGCCTCGATCGCTGCCTTCGATGGGCAGGTGGGTCAGGCGGCTTATAGCGCGTCAAAGGCCGGCGTTGCCGGGATGACGCTGCCGCTGGCGCGCGAGCTTTCGCGCCAGGGCATCCGGGTGATGACCATCGCCCCCGGGGTCTTCGAGACGCCGATGATGAGCGGCATCCCCGAGGATGCGGTGGCGACACTTTCCGCGGCGGTGCCATTTCCCAAGCGGCTGGGCAAGGCGGCGGAATACGCCACGCTGGCGGAGCAGATCGTGACCAACACGATGCTCAACGGCGAGGTGATTCGTCTGGATGGCGGTATTCGCATGCAGTGATACCTGCTTTTGCGCACGTGCGCATTTTGTTCAATACGGCCTCGGGTGGATCGCGCTATTGATCTTGTTTATCTAGCGTTCGATCCATCCGAGGTGCCTTATGACAGCGAGTCTCTTTCTTTCCATGGCCGCCTTTGCCTTGGCAGCTTCGATTTCTCCCGGCCCGGTGAATATCGTCGCCTTAAGTGCTGGCGCGCAGTATGGTTTTCGCCCCAGCATGCGGCACGTCACCGGGGCGACCTTGGGCTTCACCCTGTTGCTGTTGTTGATCGGGCTGGGGCTGCATGAACTGCTTTATCGATGGCCCTATTTCACGACCCTTATCCAAGGGGCCGGGGTGGCGTTTTTACTCTACATGGCTTACAAGCTCGCCATGGATGATGGGCGGCTCGGCGCTGATCAACGCAAGGCGGCCGGTCCCTCGATGGTCAAGGGCGCAATAATGCAGTGGTTGAACCCAAAGGCCTGGCTGGCATCGCTCGCGGGGATGGGGGCCTACACCGCAGATGGCGCTGGTAGTCTGCTATGGCAATTCACCGCTATCTATTTTGTGATTTGCTATCTTTCGATTGGCTGCTGGGCCTTCACCGGAACCTTCCTGGGACGCTTTCTGCAGGATTCTCGCCAGATGCGGCGTTTCAACCGTCTGATGGCCGTCTTGTTGGCTTTCAGCGCGCTCTATCTTCTTTGGTTATGACCCTCTTCGGCTATGAGCCGTGCCCGGTGTCAAAAGGCTGTCATGTATTGGCGAGGTGTGGCCGCGACAAGGCGTTTGAAGGTGCGCTGGAAATGCGCCTGATCTGCAAAACCGGCTTCCAGCGCCACTTCTGCAATGGCGTGCCCGCGCCGGAGTCGTGCCAGACCGTACTGCACGCGACGGTTGATCAGATAGGCGTGGGGCGTCATGCCGTAGCGGCGTTTGAAGGCCCGAATCAGATGTGACGGAGACATCCCTGCAGCGCCGGCAATCATCTCGAGGGTCAAGGCCTCGACGCAGTGCTCGGAAATGAATTCCGCGGCGCGGCTGATCTTGTGGTTTTCAGGCCAGCAGATGACCGAAGCGGGGTGTGAACGCTGCTGAAGAGTCGAGAAAAACTCGATGGCGCTGCTATGTTTGTGCAAGACATCGCTGTCTGGATCGATAAGCGTTGCATAAAGATGATTCAAGCCGCGATAGAGCAGCGGATTCCGAGTGGCTACTGTCGAGAAAGGCTGAAAACCCTCACCGTGGCTGAACCCTAGAGTGCGCTGCAGATCACCAAGCCAGGATGTATCCACATAGAACATGCGATATGACCAGGGTTGGTCTTCGATGGGGTTGCAGGCATGAACCGCTTCCGGATTCATCAGCACCACCGAGCCTTTGGCAACCGTTTGGCGCGTGTTTCCGTTCAGGTAGGTACTTTGCCCCGCCGTGATTATGCCGATAGAGAAGGTCGTGTGGGTATGTTTGTCGTAGCACACACGCCGACCGTCCTCCACGCCACGGGCCTCCAGGAAAGGTAGCCGGTCATCGCGCCAAAAGCGAATGCCTGTAGCGTTTGCGTTCTTCACTCTGTTGTCCTTCTTGGTCCAATGGTAGCCAGCATAGCGTTGGCGCAGGAGGCTGGCCAATTCAAACGAGCGCTTGACTTGAATACTGTGCTGGCATAATTTCAAACGATCGTTTGATAATGCTGCAGTCACTACGCCGATCATCGAGGAGTATTCACAATGCCTACTTACCAGGCCCCGCTGCGCGACATGCGTTTCGTCATGGATGAGATGCTGGATTATTCAGATCACTACGCCCGTATAGGCAAAGGTGACGATGCCTCGCCGGATCTTGTTACCGCCATCCTCGAAGAGGGGGGGCGTTTCGCACGCGAAGTGCTGCTGCCGCTCAATCGCAGCGGCGATCGTGAAGGCTGTCATCTGGAAGAGGGTGAGGTCAGAACACCTGAGGGGTTCAAGCAGGCCTATGCCCAGTACGTCGAAGGCGGCTGGCCGGGCCTGTCCTCTGATGCTGAGTATGGCGGTCAAGGCTTGCCGTCATCCCTAGGCATGGCCCTTTCCGAGATGATCTGCGCCAGCAACCTGGCCTGGGGAATGTACCCGGGGCTTTCCCAGGGTGCAGCGGATGCGTTACGTCATCATGGTACCGATGAGCAAAAGGATACCTATCTGACCAAGCTGGTCGAGGGCGTCTGGACCGGTACCATGTGCCTTACCGAACCCCACTGCGGTACCGACCTGGGGTTGATCAAGACGCGAGCGACGCCGACCGACGAGGGCGCTTATCGGGTCACCGGTACCAAGATCTTCATTTCTGCCGGGGAGCATGACCTGTCCGAGAATATTGTGCACCTGGTGTTGGCCAAGCTTCCGGATGCACCGGCAGGTTCCAAAGGCATCTCGCTGTTCGTCGTTCCAAAATTCCTGCCAGACGCTGAAGGCAATCCCGGCGAGCGCAATGGCGTTGCTTGTGGCTCTCTCGAGAACAAGATGGGCATTCACGCCAACGCCACCTGCGTGATGAACTTCGATGAGGCCAAGGGCTTTTTGGTCGGGCAGCCGCATAAAGGGTTGGCCTGCATGTTCACCATGATGAATGTGGCCCGTATCGGTGTTGGCGTTCAAGGACTTGGGTTGATGGAAGCGAGTTTCCAGAACTCCCTGGCTTATGCGCGGGATCGCTTGCAGATGCGAGCCTTGTCTGGCCCCAAAGCCCCTGATAAACCCGCGGATCCGATCATCGTGCATCCGGATGTGCGACGCATGCTGCTGACCCAGAAGGCATTGGCGGAAGGCGGACGCATGCTGGTGATGTACTCTGCCCAACTGGTGGATATCACCGAGCATGGCCAGGACGCAGTGGAGCGTGAACACGCCGAAGCACTGTTGGGTTTGCTGACCCCTATCGTGAAGGCGTTTCTGACGGAGCTTGGTTTCGAGGCGACCAACGAAGGCATGCAGGTGTTTGGCGGTCACGGCTTCGTTGAAGAGTGGGGCATGGAGCAGTTCGTTCGCGATGCGCGGATCACTCGACTCTACGAAGGCACCACCGGTATTCAGGCTCTGGATCTACTTGGTCGCAAGGTGCTGATGAATCAGGGCGAGACCCTCAAGCTATTTACCAAGGAGATTCACAAGTTCTGCCAATCCGAGGCAGATAACGCTGAGCTGAAAGAATTTATCGAATCACTTTCCAAACTCAATGCCGAGTGGGGAGAGCTGACCATGGCCTTAGGCATGAAGGCCATGAACAATCGTGACGAAGTCGGCGCCGCCAGCGTTGATTACTTATTGTATTCAGGCTATGTCACGCTTGCTTATCTTTGGGCGCGTGCGGCTCGTACCGCCAGACAAGCGCTGGAATCCAGCAGTGACGAGACCGCTTTCTATCAGGCAAAGCTGGACACGGCACGCTTTTATTTTCAGCGCCTGCTGCCACGTACCCGCGGTCATGCGGACATGATCCGTACAGGGGGTGAATCGTTGATGGCCATGCCTGTAGAGGGTTTCGGGCTGGGTTTCGAGATATAGTATCCTGTAGAAAGACGCTGGAGAGGTGGGTAAAAGCCCACCTTTTTTGTCCGTATTCGACAGATTGTCACGGCGCCGTCTTGCCATCATGATAATGAAAATACAACGCCAGGAAGGCCCTCATGGAAAACGATGAAGAAGAAGCCAGCAAACGAGATATCCCGCTCAATCTACTGTTGGGATTGGCGTCACTGGTTGTGATCATTGCCGGTATAAAATTGGGTTCCGATATCCTGGTGCCGCTGATTCTATCCTTATTTATTGCCGTTATCTGCAATGCGCCTGTCGAATGGCTGAATAAAAGGGGTGTGAGCAAGCAGCTCTCGGTGCTGATTACCCTGGTGATCCTGGGGCTGTTCGTGCTGCTGTTGAGCGTACTGTTGGCAGGCAGCATGGCAAGCTTCATGCAAGCAATCCCTGAGTTCAAGAAGGAACTGGTGGCGCAATACTATCTCTTTATCGGCTGGGCCCCGGCGCTAGGAGGGTATCTTCAGCCGGAGAGTATTTCCAATTGGCTTGATTTTTCAACGCTTTCCCAGTTCGTGCCGTCCTTGCTGGAGAGCATCGGTACGTTACTGTCCCAGAGCATATTGATCATTCTGCTGGTAGGGTTCATGCTTTTCGAGACATTGAGTTTTCGCGCCAAGATTGGCGTTGCTCTGGAAAACCCGGCACCCAGTCTGCGCAGGTTCAATGAGTTCAGTTACAACCTTCGTCACTACCTGGGGATCAAGACGTTAGTTAGTCTTGTCACTGCTGTCTTGGTCTTCATCGCCTGCTGGGCTACCGGCTCAAGCTTTCCTCTGCTTTTCGCTGCGATGGCATTTCTGCTCAACTTCATTCCCAATATCGGCTCTGCACTGGCTGCCATACCGGCGGTATTGCTCATGCTGGTATCACCAGAAGGCGGACCCATACAAGCAGGTCTCTTGGCACTGTGCTATCTATTCATCAACTTCGTGATAGGCAATCTGATTGAACCCCGAGTGATGGGGCAAACACTGGGGCTGTCGACACTGGCGGCTTTCATGTCGCTGGTGGTGTGGGGATGGATACTGGGGCCGATCGGTATGCTACTGGCGGTGCCTCTGACCATGACCTTGAAGATTGCTCTCAACAGCCACCCAAGCACGATCTGGCTGGCCAGGATGATGGGCGGAAAGGTCGGGCGTAGACGGCGTGATGAAAAACGATCCGCCCATGTCTAGTACCAGTGGAAGTCTTTTTAAACAGCAAAACGCCCTGTCTCAACAGGGCGTTTTGCTGAAACGAATCTATCAAGAATTATTCAAGCATTTTGATCGATGAACTGGGACAGCTGAGACTTGGACTGAGCGCCTACCAGCGAGGCCACCTTGGCGCCGGATTTGAACAGCATGACCGTAGGCACGCCACGGACGCCATGTTCTGCGGCGATCTCGGGCGCATCATCGACATTGACGCTGACAACCTTGATCTGCTCTTTCTTTTCGTCGGCGACTTCCTCGACCACTGGCGCCATCATCTTGCACGGCCCACACCAAGGCGCCCAGAACTTCAATAGAACCGGCGTATCGGCGTTGAGCACTTCCTGCTCGAAATTGGTGGCGGTGACGTCAATGTTATTAGCCATGAAACTCTCCAAATTGCTTACGCCGTCATTAGCGGAATAATTAGATGGTAGCGCTCGACCAAGCGGCTGGCAAATGAGCTTAACTACAAATAACCATAGGCTCGAACTATGAATAAGCGCAGCGTAACACTTTGCTTGCTCTGGTCATACGAGCGAACTATCATGGTTGATATGCTTTAAAGTGATTATAAAATACAGTCTTTATCGCTTTAAGCTATTATGTGAGCAGACAGAATAGAGCGCTGCCTAGCCCTCGAGTTGGAGATATCTTTGGTATGAAGCTGCAACAGTTACGCTACATCTGGGAAGTCAGTCGACACAACCTGAATGTTTCAGCCACTGCGCAAAGCTTATTCACCTCTCAGCCGGGAATTTCCAAGCAGATACGTCTTCTTGAGGACGAGCTAGGTGTTGAGATTTTTGCGCGTAGCGGAAAACACCTCACTCGCATCACACCTGCGGGGCAGTCGATAGTCGATTTGGCGGGTGAAGTACTTAGAACCGTCGGTATCATCAAGGAGGTTGCGCAAGAGCATAGCAACGAGCGATGCGGCAATCTTTCCATTGCCACTACCCACACTCAGGCACGCTACGCACTGCCGCCCTTGATCAGCGAGTTCACCCGAAAATATCCCGATGTGTCGCTGCACATGCAGCAAGGAACCCCGAAGCAGATTGCTCAGATGGTATGTGAAGGCCTGGCGGATTTTGCCATTTGCACTGAGGCTCTTGAGCTTTTCACCGATCTAATCCTGTTGCCTTGCTATCGTTGGAATCGCTGTATTCTGGTGCCAAAGGACCATCCCTTGACCCAGGTCGACACGTTGACCCTCGAAGACCTGGCGGAATATCCCCTGGTGACCTATGTCTTTGGGTTTACCGGCCGTTCTCAACTGGATGACGCCTTCCGTAACAGCGGATTGAAACCCAACGTGGTGTTGACGGCGGCGGATGCCGACGTGATCAAGACTTATGTGCGCCTAGGGCTTGGAATTGGCATCGTCGCCCATATGGCGGTGGATTCAGAGCTCGACAGCGATCTGGTTCCGCTTGATGCCAGTCATCTTTTTGAAAGCTCGACCACCAAGATCGGTATAAGGCGGGGTACCTTCATGCGCGGCTACATGTACGACTTCGTTCAGCGCTTCGCGCCGCATCTCGATCGCGATACCGTCGATGCCGCCATGGCGGCAGGGCCGCGCAGCGAAGATTCTCTATTCAATAACGTGGAGTTGCCGGTTCGCTAATTCGCAGTCGAGGCACTATCTGAAAACTGCCTAGTGCTGTAGATGCAGCCCACACTCCCGCTTTTCCTCCACCTTGGTGGGGTCAAAATAGTCGAAGTTGTTGGGTAGATCCCATTGCTGCAGATACTGATGCATGTCTCGAGCGCTCCAATGCAGCAGTGGGGCGATCTTGAGTAATCCATCGGCGTTTACCGAGACGGGCTGCATTTGTGCTCGCTGTGGCGAATCTTCGGCACGCAGTGCGGTAAACCATATTCGAGGCACCATTTCCTGCAAGGCCCGTTCGAAAGGTTCAAGCTTCACTTCCTCGGTAAAGCTCGAGTGCCGAGGATCGTCTATCGAAGGCGTCGCACCTTCGAGGGCTTCGCGATGAGCGCGAGAGCGCCGCGGATGATAGATGTGCAGGTTTAGCGCTAGACGCCGAGAGAGAGCATCGGCAAAACGATAGGTCGCCTCGGTGTTATAGCCCGAATCCATCCACAGAACAGGGATATCCGATCTTTCCCGCGTCACCATGTGCAGCATCACGGCCTCGAAGGGGCGAAAATTGGTGGTGCAGATAGCGTACTCGTTCAGGCTTAGTGCCCAACGAACAAGTCCTTCGGGATCCTTGGCGAATTGCTCGTTGATAGCGTTTATGTCCAGGTCCATCCCACCTCCTGAAAACTGCGGTGTGGCGTTGTTGCGGGTAAGGATTGCTACCCTAGCAAGAAGGAGACGGTTTGCCCCAATACTGTTTGGTTAGATACTTATATGCCCAGTCGTCGGGTTGCGGTCAGGGGCGTAATCCTGGGTGGTGCATTTTCGGACCATTCGACCTGGGCTTCGATAGCATAGACATCCCGCAGGCGCGCCTGGGTAAGAACCTCGCCTGGAGTACCCCAGGCAATCTGATGTCCTGCCTTGAGCACCCATAGGTGGGAAGCAAAGCGAGCTGCCAGATTCAGATCGTGAATGGCCATGACCAGGATCATGGCGCTCTCCTGTGCTCGACGCGACAGCCAATCCAGTACCTGCAATTGGTGATGCAGATCGAGGGCGCTGGTGGGTTCATCGAGCAGCAGGACTCGGGGTTCACGCACCATGGCCTGGGCTATTGCGACCCGTTGGCGCTCCCCACCCGATAGGGTGGCTAAAGACCGTTCCGCCATTTCTTCCAGCTCAAGATCGCGAAGCATGTCCCGTACCCGATAAAGCCCTTGTCGTCCGTTTTCTTTCATGCGCGTGCGCCGAGCCAGCAGAATGGCTTCGAAAACAGTGAGGGCCGAACTCGAACCGGGCTGCTGCGGTAGATAGTAGAGATGTTCGGCTCGAGCAGTAGGGGAAATCTCCGTCAGCGCGATGCCATCGAGGCTGATCCTGCTGTCCGAACCAAGCCGCTCAAGGCCGGCGATGCCCTTGAGTAGCGTCGATTTGCCGGCGCCATTGGGGCCAAGTAGCGCGGTGATTTCGCCCGGCTTCGCCATCAAGCCTTCGATGCCATCGAGAATCTGCTTGCCCCCCAGGCGGCAGCTCAACTGTTCGATGCGCAAGTTCATCCCCAGAATTCCTTACGACTCTTGAGTATGAGTGAAATGAAAAACGGTAAACCGATCAGGGCGGTGATGATGCCGATGGGGAAGAGAATGCCCGGCATCAGCGTCTTGGAAAGGATCGATGCCAAGGACATGATCAGACCACCACACAGCGCTGCCATGGGCAAAAAGATACGCTGATCTTCCCCCACCAGCAGCCGCGCAATATGCGGCCCGACCAGGCCGACGAAACCGATTGTGCCGACGAAGGCCACTGCCGTGGCCGCCAGCAGCGAGCTGCATAGCAATACTGTCAAGCGCAGCCGGCCCACATTAATGCCCATCGCCTTGGCATGCAGTTCTCCCAGGCGCAGAGCGGTCAATTGCCAGCGCGCTCGAACGAATAGGGGAATGCAGACCGCAAGGCTTATCAGCATCAAGCCGATCTTGTCCCAACTGGCTTTGCCCAGGCTCCCCAGAGACCAGAAGATGAGTTGCTGCAGCGCTTCCGCGGAAGCCAGGTATTGCAACAATCCCAGCAATGCATTGAAGAAGAACATGATGGCGATGCCCATCAGTACCATGGTCTGCACGCTCACGCCGCGCAGCCGATTTATTCCCCAGATGATCAGGGTGGCGAGCATGGCGAAGACAAACGCATTGCCGGTAACCAGCAGTGTGCCGGCCAGCGGCGTCACCCCCAGTCCAAGGATGATCGCCAGGGCAGCGCCGACGCTGGCCGCGGATGAGATCCCCAGGGTGAAAGGGTCCGCCAATGGATTGTTGAGGATGGTCTGCATTCCGGCGCCGGCCAGGGCCAGGCTGATGCCAACCAGCACTGCCATCGCCGCCACGGGTAGACGTATTTCCCACACTACGATAGTGACGATATCCGATGCTGCGGCAGGGGTCAGTAACGCCGTGAGTACACTCTTGGGTGAGTATTGGCCGGGCCCGATAGCGACATCGACAAGAAAGAAGAGCAGCGTCAGTACCGCCAAAGTGACAAGAAGAAAAATGTGTCGTCGTCTTCGCGCCAGATAGCGCGCAATGCTATCTGGCGAGTGAATCGCATCGGAGCTCGCGACAGTCACTTATTGTTCCTGAGAGTCATATGAACGTCGGTTTTCTTGAGTGATCGACTCGTCGTTGGCCAAGGCCTCCATCAACCGGCTGATCTTGTGGAGGGTTTCGCAGTATTCGGCTTCTTCATTGGAATCCGCGACCAGCCCACCGCCGCCCCACAGATGCAGGCGGCCCGCATCCGCCAGTACCGTGCGAATCGCGATCGAGGTATCCATGTGACCGCGAATGTCGACATAGCCCAGACTGCCGCAATACACGCTGCGGTGACTGGGTTCCAGTTCATCGATGATCTGCATGGCGCGTATCTTTGGCGCGCCGGTAATCGAGCCCCCTGGGAAAGCGGCGGCAAGCAGATTCAATGGGGTTTGCTCCTGGCACAGCACGCCGGTCACTACGCTTACCAGGTGATGAACGTTGGCATAGCTTTCCAATTGACACAGCTTGGGTACCCGCACGCTGCCTGGCCGACATACTCGACCCAGGTCGTTGCGTAGTAGATCGACGATCATGACATTTTCGGCCCGATCCTTGGGGCTTTGAACAAGTTCTTCAGCGTAGGCTTCGTCCATCTCCAGGGTTGCCCCTCGAGGCCGGGTACCCTTGATGGGCCGGGTTTCCACACGATCGCCACGCACTTCGATGAAGCGCTCTGGTGACAGTGACATGACCGCCTTGTCCTGCCAGGCCATGTAGCCCCCGAAAGGCGTTGGAGTTGCCTGGCGCAGCAGGCAATATGCCTGCCAGGGGTCGCCTTCGTAACCGGCGCTGAAGCGCTGGGTCAGATTGATCTGGTAGCAGTCTCCGGCCTGCAGGTACCGCTGTACATCACGAAATCGCTGGCCGTAGCTGGCGCGATCCATTTCCGCGTAGAAAGAGCTCGTGAGGGCAAAGGGACTGGTGAAAGCAGGTGTCTGGTCCAGCCACGCCTGAACCTGCTTACCTCGCTCGGCGGTAGCGACCAGCCAGGTCTGTCGTTGTTCGTGATCTTGGATTACGGCCCAATCATAAAGACCCAGGCGACTTCGTGGCAGCGTGACGACATTCCGGGATTGATCCAGTGAACCTTCAATTTCGCGTGCAAGATCATACCCCCAGTAGCCGATCAATCCGCCGAGAAACGGTAGCTCACTGTCAGGGGGTTCAACATCGAGTGTATCAAGCAGGGCTTGCTGCGCAGCGAAGGGCGCGGTGGGTAATGCAATGTCCGCATCACAGTGCACCTGGCCCTGCTGATCGATCGTGAGAACGGCGCAGGGGTCGCTGGAAAGAATGTCATATCGCCCCCCCGGCGCATCAGGGCGGCCACTATCGAGCAGCACGGCGCCTGGACGTTGGCGTAGGCAAGCAAAAAGCGTCAACGGGTTCTGGTGGTAGGGCAGCGGCGTGATGAGCAGCCGTGGTTTCATGCAATGGATCCCTTTGGCAAGGCACTCATTCTAGGCATCCTTGATCAATTTGTCCTGTTTCGACACGCAAATGACATGCATCGGGTTGTTAAGTTCATCGTTGATTAATTGTCGACAATTAGCGTGGTGTTTCTAAGCGATATTAGACTAATGAGTAAGAATAGACCTGATCGGTAGCCTATTGACCCCTGCCGTCAGGATGTCTAGAGTTCACGGATATCATAATTGTCGACAATCGTAATGAGCCTGACCATCGAAAACAGCGAAGCGCCGGAAGTCCGTACCCTTGCGGAGAGGGTTTTCAACCAGCTTCAAGACGCGATCGTTCGTGGGGAGCTGGCGCCGGGTACGAAGATTACCGAGCCGGGGTTGTCGAAAGTCTACGGTATTTCGCGTGGTCCACTGCGTGAAGCCATGCGCCGCCTCGAGACCCACAGGCTAATCGAACGTGTGCCTCATGTAGGCGCTCGGGTGGTCAAATTGTCGATGCAGGAGTTGATCGAGCTGTTCGACGTGCGTGAAGCCCTCGAGAGTATGGCGGCAAGGTTGGCAGCTCGACACATGACCGCAGAAGAGATTGCCGGATTACGTCATGTCCTGGCCGTACACGAGGATCAGGCGGATCTAAAAAGCGGTGAGGCCTATTATCAGCGCGAGGGAGATCTCGATTTTCACTATCGTATTGTGCTGGGCAGCCATAATCGCATGCTGACCACTATTTTGTGTGACGATCTCTACTATCTTGTAAGACTCTATCGCACCCAGTTCAGCGCCAGCGGCACGCGCCCGCAGCGCGCCTTTGTCGAGCACCATCGTATTGTCGATGCCATCGAAGCCGGTGACGAGGAGTTGTCGGAGCTACTGATGCGACGTCATATCAGCGCCTCTCGAGAAAACGTCGCCAATCGCTATGCCATCGTGTTGCAGCAGGAAAAAAGTTCCACGCTTTCCCAACAGAGGATCCCGTCATGAGCACACCCGGTACGCGCTTTCGCAGCGCTCTTGAAGCCAACCGCCCGCTTCCCATCGTCGGCACCATCAACGCCTACACCGCCCTGATGGCGCAGAAGGTCGGACATCAGGCGATCTATCTTTCCGGTGGCGGGGTGGCCAACGCCTCTTTCGGGTTGCCGGATCTGGGCATGACCACCATGAACGACGTAGTGGAAGACGCCCGACGCATCACCGCCGCCACGGATCTGCCGCTACTGGTGGATATCGATACCGGCTGGGGCGGCGCCTTCAACGTGGCGCGTACCATTCGCGAAATGGAGCGGGCGGGAGTGGCGGCGGTGCATCTTGAAGACCAGGTTGCCCAGAAGCGTTGCGGTCATCGTCCCAACAAGGAAATCGTTTCCAAGCAGGAGATGGTCGATCGCATCAAGGCCGCCGCGGATGCCAAGAGTGATCCGGCCTTCTATCTCATTGCCCGCACGGATGCCTTCCAGATGGAGGGGCTTGGTGCAGCCATCGATCGGGCCAATGCCTGTGTCGAAGCCGGCGCGGATGCCATCTTTGCCGAAGCGGTGCATACGCTGGATGACTATCGCGCCTTCTGCGAAGGGGTGGAGGCGCCAATACTTGCCAACATCACCGAGTTCGGCGCCACGCCGCTGTTCACCCAGCAGGAGTTGGATGATGTCGGCTGTCGCATGGTGCTCTATCCACTTTCTGCGTTTCGCGCAATGAATGCCGCCGCTCTCAAGGTTTATCGCAATATCCATGAAAAGGGCGATCAGAAAGACGTCGTGGATCTCATGCAGACCCGGGACGAGCTCTACGATTTCCTTGACTATCATGCATTCGAACGCAAGCTGGATGAGCTGTTTACCGGTAAGGGCAACGACTGAATAACGCAACACGTTATCAATTCATCGGGGAATAACTGGAGGTCCATCATGGCAGACAAGCCGACCAATGGAGCCGGCCTGCGCGGGCAAAGCGCCGGTAGTACAGCACTATGTACCGTGGGCAAGGAAGGTTCCGGCCTGACCTATCGCGGCTATGACATTCACGACCTGGCGGATCATGCCCGCTTCGAAGAAGTGGCCTATCTGTTGCTCAAGGGCAAACTGCCCAATCAGCAGGAACTGAACGATTACGTGGCCAAGCTCAAGGGCCTGCGGGATCTGCCGGATGCGCTCAAGCGAGTGCTCGAGGAGATTCCGGCGGATGCCCACCCCATGGACGTGATGCGCACCGGCGCCTCCATGCTGGGCAATCTCGAAACCGAGAAGAGCTTCGATGAGCAGCAGGACCAGAGCGATCGCATGCTGGCGGCGTTCCCGGGCATCATCAACTACTGGTATCGCTATTCTCACGACGGCGTGCGCATCGACACCGACACCGACGATGAATCCATCGGCGGCCACTTCCTGCACCTGCTGCATGGCAAGCCTGCCTCGGAGCTGCATGCCAAGGTAATGAACGTCTCGCTGATCCTCTATGCCGAGCACGAGTTCAATGCCTCGACCTTTACTGCTCGCGTGTGCGCCTCGACGCTCTCCGATATTCACAGCTGCGTGACCGGCGCCATCGGCTCGCTGCGAGGGCCGCTGCATGGCGGCGCCAATGAAGCGGCCATGGACATGATCGAGGACTGGCAGTCGCCGGACGAGGCCGAGCGCGAGATCCTGGGCAAGCTCGAGCGCAAGGAGAAGATCATGGGCTTCGGGCATGCGGTCTACAAGGATTCCGACCCGCGCAATGCCATGATCAAGAAATGGTCGCAAGAGCTTGCCAAGGAAGCCGGCGACGATCGGCTCTATCAGGTCTCCGAGCGAGTCGAGGAGGTCATGTGGCGGGAGAAGAAGCTGTTCTGTAACGCCGACTTCTTTCACGCCAGCGCCTATCACTTCATGGGGATACCCACCAAGCTGTTCACCCCGATCTTCGTCTGCTCGCGGCTGACCGGCTGGTGCGCCCACGTCTTCGAACAGCGAGAGAACAACCGCATCATTCGCCCCAACGCGGACTACACCGGACCGGAGAAACAGGAGTGGTTGCCGATAGATCAACGTGACTGAGTCCGAATCAGAATAAATCCATGGCCGTGGCGCAACGCTACGGCCATTTTCGATCTAAAAACGATCCGATGAATGGATGGATGCCCGCTTTGATGAATACCGACTACCGCAAACGCCTGCCCGGCACCGACCTTGATTATTTCGACACCCGCGAGGCAATCGAGGCGATCCAACCTGGCGCCTACGCCAAACTACCTTATACGTCCCGAGTGCTGGCGGAGCAGCTGGTGCGTCGCTGCGATCCGGCGATGCTCACCGATTCCCTCAAGCAACTGATCGAGCGCAGGCGCGATCTGGATTTCCCCTGGTACCCGGCCCGGGTCGTGTGTCATGACATCCTGGGGCAGACCGCCCTGGTGGACCTCGCCGGCCTGCGCGACGCCATTGCCGAGAGAGGGGGCGACCCGGCCAAGGTCAACCCGGTGGTGCCGACCCAGTTGATCGTCGATCACTCTCTGGCGGTTGAGCACGCCGGTTTCGAGCCGGATGCATTCGATGCCAATCGTGCCATCGAAGATCGCCGCAACGAGGATCGTTTCCACTTCATCGACTGGACCAAGACCGCCTTCAAGAACGTGGACGTGATTCCGGCGGGCAACGGCATCATGCACCAGATCAACCTGGAAAAGATGTCGCCGGTGATCCAGGTGCAGCCGGATGAGAATGGGCGGCGCGTGGCCTTTCCCGATACCTGCGTGGGCACCGACAGTCATACGCCCCACATCGACTGCCTTGGTGTGATTGCCATCGGCGTCGGCGGGCTGGAGGCGGAAACCGTGATGCTGGGCCGGCCTTCCATGATGCGCCTGCCGGATATCGTCGGCGTCAAGCTGTCCGGCAAGCGGCCGCCGGGCATTACCGCCACGGATATCGTGCTGGCGATTACCGAATTCCTGCGCAATCAGAAGGTGGTGTCCGCCTATCTGGAGTTCTTCGGCGAAGGCGCGGCGGATCTCACCATCGGTGACCGGGCGACCATTTCCAACATGACGCCGGAATTCGGCGCGTCTGCTGGCATGTTCTATATCGATGAGCAGACCATCGACTACCTGAAGCTGACCGGTCGCGAGCCGGAACAGGTTGCTTTGGTGGAGCAGTATGCCAAGGAGACCGGCCTGTGGGCGGATTCCCTGAAAGACGTGGAATACGAGCGGGTGCTGGAGTTCGATCTGTCCAGCGTGGTGCGCAACCTGGCCGGGCCTTCCAATCCCCATCGCCGGGTGGCGACCGCGGATCTGCAGGAGCGCGGCATCGCGATGGATCTGGACAAGGCACTGGCGGAAGAGAAGGAGGGCAGGATGCCGGATGGCGCGGTGATCATCGCCGCCATCACCTCCTGCACCAATACCTCGAACCCGCGCAACGTCGTGGCTGCCGGCCTACTGGCGAAGAAGGCCAACGAACTGGGCCTGATCCGCAAGCCTTGGGTGAAATCCTCATTTGCGCCGGGGTCCAAGGTGGCGCGTCTTTATCTGGAAGACGCCGGCCTGCTGCCGGAACTCGAGAAGCTCGGCTTCGGCATCGTCGCCTACGCCTGCACCACCTGCAACGGCATGAGCGGTGCGCTGGACCCGACGATTCAGCAGGAGATCATCGATCGCGATCTGTATGCCACGGCGGTGCTCTCGGGTAATCGCAACTTCGATGGTCGCATACACCCCTACGCCAAGCAGGCCTTCCTGGCCTCGCCGCCGCTGGTGGTCGCCTATGCGATCGCCGGCACCGTGCGCTTCGACATCGAGCAGGATGTACTGGGCACGGATCAACAAGGCAATCCGATTACCCTGAAAGACATCTGGCCCTCGGACGAGGAGATCGATGCCATCGTCAAGGCAAGCGTCAAGCCGGAGCAGTTCCGCCAGGTCTACATTCCCATGTTCGACCTGGGCAAGGTGGAAGAGGCGGAAAGCCCGCTGTACGACTGGCGCGAGATGAGCACCTATATTCGTCGCCCGCCGTATTGGGAAGGCGCATTGGCGGCGCAACGCACCATGAAGGGCATGCGTCCGCTGGCGATACTGCCGGACAACATCACCACGGATCACCTGTCGCCGTCGAATGCCATCATGAGGGACAGCGCTGCCGGTGAATATCTGCACAAGATGGGCCTGCCGGAAGAGGACTTCAATTCCTACGCCACCCACCGCGGCGATCACCTGACCGCCCAGCGCGCCACCTTTGCCAACCCCAAGCTGATGAACGAAATGGTGCGGGACGAAGACGGCAATGTAATTCAGGGCTCCCTGGCCCGGGTGGAGCCGGAAGGCAAGACAATGCGCATGTGGGAAGCGATCGAGACCTACATGCAGCGCAAGCAGCCGCTCATTATTGTAGCGGGCGCCGACTACGGCCAGGGTTCTTCCCGAGACTGGGCGGCCAAGGGCGTGCGGCTGGCCGGGGTGGAGGTTATCGTCGCCGAGGGCTTCGAGCGCATTCACCGCACTAATCTGGTGGGCATGGGCGTGCTGCCCCTGGAGTTTCAGCCGGGCACGACCCGAAAGACCCTCGAGCTGGATGGCACTGAAACCTATGATGTGACCGGCGATTTCACCCCCGGCGCTACTCTGACCCTGTTGATTCACCGCCGCAACGGCGAGACCCTCGAGGTGCCGGTGATCTGCCGTCTCGATACCCAGGAAGAAGTCTCGATCTACTCGGCGGGGGGCGTGCTGCAGCGCTTTGCCCAGGACTTCCTCGAAGCCGAAGAGGTGGCCTGACATGAGCCGGATTCCTCAGGTTCGAATCCCCGCCACCTACCTGCGGGGCGGGACCAGCAAGGGGGTGTTCTTTCGCCTCGACGACTTGCCCGAGGCCGCCCAGCGTCCCGGCCCGGCGCGGGATGCGTTGCTGCTGCGGGTGATCGGCAGTCCCGATCCGTACCAGAAGCAGATCGACGGCATGGGTGGGGCGACGTCGAGTACCAGCAAGACGGTGATCCTGTCGAAAAGCGATTCGCCGGATCACGACGTGGACTATCTGTTCGGCCAGGTCTCCATCGACAAGCCCTTCGTCGACTGGAGCGGCAACTGCGGCAATCTTTCCGCGGCGGTCGGTCCTTTCGCCATCGAAAGCGGTCTGATCGAGGCCGAGCGCATTCCCGACAATGGCGTCGCCACAGTGCGTATCTGGCAGGCCAATATTGGCAAGACCATCGTCTCCCGAGTGCCGATGACCGATGGCAAGGTGCAGGAAACCGGCGATTTCGAGCTCGATGGGGTCACCTTTCCCGCCGCCGAGGTGGCGGTGGAGTTCACCGATCCTGCCGATGGCGACGGCGCCATGTTCCCCACCGGCAACGTGGTCGACGATCTCGAGGTGCCAGAAGAGGTGGTGGCCGGAGGTGTGCTCAAGGCGACCATGATCAATGCGGGTATTCCGACCATCTTTATCAACGCCGCCGATATTGGCTATACCGGTACCGAGCTGCAGGAGGCGATCAACAGCGATACCCGAGCGCTTGCACGGTTCGAAGCCATTCGTGCTCACGGTGCGCTGCGTATGGGCCTGATCGAGCATATCGATCAGGCTGCCAGTCGCCAGCATACGCCTAAGGTGGCGTTTGTCGCGCCCTCGGCGGATTATCTTTCGTCCAGTGGCAAGCAGGTGGCCGCAAGCGACATCGATCTGCTGGTGCGGGCGCTCTCCATGGGCAAGCTGCACCACGCCATGATGGGCACCGCGGCGGTGGCGATCAGCGTGGCGGCGGCGGTGCCGGGTACCCTGGTCAATCTTGCCGCCGGTGGGGGGGAGCGCACGTCCGTGAGCTTTGGTCATCCTTCCGGCACCCTGCAGGTCGGTGCCGAGGTGAGCCAGGTGAATGACCAATGGATTGCGACCAAGGCGATCATGAGCCGCAGCGCGCGAATATTGATGGAGGGGTGGGTGCGTGTGCCCGGCGATAGCTTTTAAGAAACCACTGTATAAATGCCTGTTCGGACGAATCGCTGCGTTGCGCGGTACTGGTGCGCCAGCCCGGTCAAAACTCGCCTAACACCCAGTTATGTCTCGTTTTTTGTGTTCCGTGCGCCTTGCGCTTCATTCCGCTCGGCAATTTATCCAGCGTTTCTCTAGATGAGCTAGGCTTTGGGAAGCAGGCGTTTTGTTTTATCGCAAGGAGGGAGAGCAATGAGTGCCAACGTGGAAGCCAATGTTCGTCCGGATTACGACGACGAGCTGCAGAAGATTGCCGACTATGTGCTTGACTACAGGATCAAGAGCTCGGAGGCGCTGGATACTGCCCGCAATTGCCTGATGGATACCCTGGGCTGCGGCCTTCTGGCGCTACGCTTTCCAGAATGTACCAAGCATCTGGGGCCGCTGGTAGAGGGAACCGTCGTGCCTCACGGCGCCCGCGTGCCCGGCACGTCCTTTCGCCTCGATCCGGTCAAGGCGGCCTGGGATATCGGCTGCATCATCCGTTGGCTGGACTACAACGATACCTGGCTGGCCGCCGAATGGGGGCACCCCTCGGATAACCTGGGTGGCATCCTGGCCATTGCCGATCACCTGTCCCAAAAGCGTCTCGCCGTGGGTAGGTCGCCGCTGACCATGCGCGATGTGCTCGAAGCCATGATCATGGCTCACGAGATTCAAGGCGTGATCGCCCTCGAGAACTCATTCAACCGCGTGGGGCTCGATCACGTGGTGCTGGTCAAGGTGGCCACCACCGCCGTGGTCGCCAAGCTGATGGGGGGTGATCGGGAGCAGGTGCTGGCAGCGCTGTCTCATGCCTGGGTCGATGGCCAGAGCCTGCGTACCTATCGCCATGCGCCCAATGCAGGGTCGCGCAAATCCTGGGCCGCGGGTGACGCGACTTCTCGCGGGGTACGGCTGGCGGACATTGCGCTTAAAGACGAAATGGGCATCCCCGGCGCCCTGACTGCGCCGCAATGGGGGTTCTACGATGTGCTGTTTACCAAGTCCAACAAGGATCAGCAGATCAAGCCCGAAGACAAGCGTCGGTTCAGTTTTTCGCAGGACTACGGCACCTATGTGATGGAAAACATTCTGTTCAAGATTTCCTTTCCTGCGGAATTCCATTCCCAGACCGCCTGTGAAGCAGCGGTAAAGCTGCATCCTCAGGTCAAGGACCGTCTCGGCGATATCGATAAGATCGTCATTACCACTCATGAATCGGCGATTCGCATCATTTCAAAAGTCGGCGAGCTGGCCAACCCGGCGGATCGGGATCACTGCCTACAGTACATGACCGCCGTACCTTTGATTTTCGGCAACCTCGTTGCCGA
Organism: uncultured Halomonas sp.; assembly: GCF_947500835.1. Taxonomy (GTDB): domain Bacteria; phylum Pseudomonadota; class Gammaproteobacteria; order Pseudomonadales; family Halomonadaceae; genus Modicisalibacter. The sequence goes on along the minus strand of NZ_CANMTQ010000004.1, from coordinate 643 downwards.
GCACTACGAAGACAGTTTCCATGCGGCTAACCCGATCATCGATGAGCTGCGTGAGAAAATGGAAGTGGTCGAAGACGAGCGCTATACCCGGGAGTACCTGGAGGACGACAAGCGCTCCATCGCCAATGCGGTACAGGTCTTTTTCAAGGACGGTAGCAAGACCGAGCAAGTGGTCGTCGAATATCCGGTCGGTCATCGGCGCCGTCGAAAAGAAGGTATTCCTTTGCTGGAAGATAAGTTCAAGGTGAATCTGGCGACGCGCTTCCCGGCAGGTCGTAGCCAGAAGATCTTCGATCTGTGCAAGCAGCAGAAAGCCCTCGAGGGTACGCCCGTCAACGCATTCATGGATCTTTTTGTTATCTGAGACAGGCGTTGCGCGAGCGGACCTTGAGGGCCGCTCGATTTACATCGATCGAGTGTCTTTCCTGACTCGAAAATAATCTTGGCGCCATTCCATTTCATGAACTAGAATTTTTTCTCGGCGAGGGCTTGCCAGGCTCGGCCGGAATCCGTAGAGTACGCATCCGCTGCTGCCGACGAGGGGTCACCCGAAAGGCATCGGCACCGCTCTTTAACAATTGATCAGGTAATTCATGTGGGCGCTTGCAAGCGATCGGATGCAAGTCATCTAGATCGAGGCAAG
>NZ_CANMTQ010000003.1 GCF_947500835.1 uncultured Halomonas sp. | reverse complement strand
CCTGCGCTTCGCGCCTTGACTGACACTTTTTGATGCAGCAACGCGGTTCGCGATGAAACGTCAACAGGCCCTAGAATGAGCGCAGAAAAAAGGGGGACGCATGTTTCAAGGCTGGCTGTTGATCGCCATTTCGTTACTCTATATCGCCATCTTGTTCTTCATTGCCTGGCGTGGGGATCGTCGTGCCCGCTTGATGGGCGCGGCCCAACGGCGCCCCATCATCTACAGCTTGGCGCTGGCAATCTACTGCACCTCCTGGACCTTCTACGGAGCCGTTGGCCAGGCCGCCACCTCCGGCTGGTCCTTCGCCAGCATCTTTGTCGGCCCAGTACTGACCTTTGCTCTGTTCTGGCCGGTACTGGCCAAGATGATCCGTGTCGCCAAACGCCAGAACGTCACCTCTATCGCGGATTTCATCGCCTCTCGCTACGGCAAGACCCAATCCCTTGCCGCCTTCGCAAGCCTCGTGGCACTGGTCGGCACCCTGCCCTACATTGCCCTGCAGCTAAAAGCTGTTTCTACCTCGTTCACCGTGCTCACAGCGTCTTCCGACATGACACGGGCGCCGCTGTTTGCCGACACGGCCTTCTATGTAGCGGCGGTCATGGCCATTTTTGCAATCTTGTTCGGCACTCGGCACACGGATGCTACCGAGCACCACGAAGGCTTGATTCATGCCATCGCCTTCGAATCCATGGTCAAGCTGCTCGCCTTTCTGATATTGGGCGCCTATGTCACCTGGGGCATGTTCGATGGACTAGGGGATCTGCTTGGGCGCGCAGAAAGCCATCTCGAATTGCAGCGCCAATTGAGCGAGCAGAACTTCGGACAGGGCTTCTGGGCGCAGACGCTGCTGGCCATGCTGGCAATTTTCTGTCTACCGCGTCAGTTTCACGTTGCCGTGGTGGAAAATACCCATCCTGACGATGCCGCTCGGGCGCGCTGGCTATTCCCTTTATATCTCCTTGCCATCGGCTTTTTCGTGCTGCCGATAGCCGCCGCGGGTCTGACGATGTTTCCCGATGGTCGCGTCTCGCCGGACACCTACATGCTGGCGCTGCCTATCGCCGCCGACAATGAACTTCTGACACTGCTGACCTTCATCGGAGGGTTTTCTGCCGCAACCGGCATGGTCATCGTTGCCGCCGTTGCCGTGTCGATCATGGTGTCCAATGAGATCGTCATTCCGCTGCTGTTTCGCCTGCGCTGGTTCGATACCAAGGCGCAGGACTACGGCAGGCTGGTGCTGAGAGCTCGGCGCATCACCATTCTGGTCATTCTGGCCTTGGCCTATGGCTTCTACAAGCTGACCGCGGAATTCAGCTCTCTTGCATCCACCGGCATGCTCTCCTTTGCGGCAGTGGCGCAATTCGCCCCAGCATTACTTGGAGGGCTCTACTGGAAACGCGGTAATCGCCTCGGCGTCATTGCCGGCATGAACGTCGGCTTTGCAGTCTGGGCCTACGCGCTGCTGTTGCCGACGCTGGTCAATGCCGGGGTGATACCTCTTGCCTGGCTTACCCTGAGCCCGCTGGGTATCGACTGGCTGTCACCGACGCAACTATTTGGCTTCAACATCGGCGATCCTTTCACCCACGGCGTGATGCTGTCACTAGGGCTCAATCTATTCGGCTACATCTTCGTCTCTCAGATTACCTCACAGCGCGTAGTGGAGCGGATTCAAGCCTCGTTGTTCGTGGATAGTGTCGAGACCCGGCAGACCTCGGTCAATCGGCCCTGGACTGGCGCCACCACCGTGGATGATCTGCGGGTGCTGTGCGAGCGTTTCCTGGGCGCCGATCAGGTTCGGGATGCTTTTGACGACTACGCACGGCGCAGCGGTCAGCTACTGGAATATAACGCGCGAGCTTCGATCGATGTCATTCAATTCACCGAGCGCCTGCTGGCGTCTGTCCTTGGCGCATCCTCGGCGCGCATCGTCGTCAATTCGGCCCTGCAGGGGCGCGGCATCGGCATTTCGGATGTCATCTCTATCGTCGATGAAGCGTCTCAGGTGCTCGAGTTCAACCGGGCCCTGCTTCAGGCCACCATCGAGAACATCAATCAGGGCATCAGCGTGGTGGATCAGAACCTGCGCCTGGTGGTGTGGAACCAGCGCTATCTGGAGCTGTTCCGCTTTCCCGATCATTTGATTCGCGTAGGCGCCTCGATGGCCAAGATCTTTCGCTATAACGCCCACAACGGCGAGTACGGCCCGGGGGATCCAGAAGAGCATGTCGAGCTGCTGCTCGACAACATTCGAAAAGGCCAGCCGCATCGCTATATCCGCTATCGCCAGGATGGCAGCGTGCTCGATGTTCAAGGCAACCCCATGCCCGGCGGCGGCTTCGTATATAGCTATCAGGATGTCACTCAGCAAAAAAGCACCGAAGAAGCGTTGATTCGCTCCGAGAACAACATTCGTATCTATACCGACAATGTGCCGGCCCTGATTGCCTACTTCGATAAGGAGTGTCGCTATCTTTTCACCAACCGGGCCTACGAACAGACCTTCGACATCGATCGCGCAAGTGTCATGGGCAAGCGTACAGAGGATGTACTCTCTTCAGAGATCGCGCGCGATCGCGCTCCCTGGATGGAGCGAACCCTGAACGGCGAGCGGGTCAGCTTCGAGATTTCTCTGGATGACGGCGATGGTGGCATCCGCTATATGCTGGTGACTTACACGCCGCATTTCGGCGACAGCGATAGCATCCTCGGCTTCTTTGCGCTCTACCAGGACATTACCGAGCGCCGTCTGGCCGAAATTGCGCTGCAGGAAACCAATGAGAATCTAGAGGAGCGCGTTCGCGAGCGCACCCAGGCGCTCTCCAAGGCCAATGCCGCGCTGCGCCAGGAAAACCGGGTACGGGCCGAAGCCGAACAGGCACTACGCCAGGCCAAGCAGGCCGCGGAGACGGCTAACGCCTCGAAAACCCGCTTCCTGGCGGCAGCCAGTCACGACCTGTTGCAACCACTCAACGCCGCACGGCTATTCGTATCGGCGCTTTCCCAGCAAGAGGATGCAGAGGATCTCAAGCGCACCGTTGGCCACATCGACAACTCCCTGCAGGCCGCTGAAGAGCTTTTGAGCACGTTGCTCGACATCTCGAAACTGGATGCAGGCGCTCTCACTCCCAGGCGCGCGCATTTTCCTCTGGCCAATATCTTTCGTCCCTTGCGGGCAGAGTTCGAGCTGATGGCTGAAGAACGAGGGCTTGATCTGGACGTGGTCGCGACCAGTACCTGGGTCGACAGTGACGCTCAGATGCTGCGCCGCATCCTGCAGAACTTTCTCTCCAACGCACTGCGTTATACCCAACATGGCCGCGTGCTGTTGGGTTGTCGGCGTCATGGCCAGCATCTGTCCATCGAGGTATGGGACACAGGGCCGGGCATTCCCGAGTCCAAACAAGCCGAGATATTTCAGGAATTTCGTCGCCTCGATCAGGTGTCCCGGCACAAGGAGAGCGAAAAAGGACTGGGGCTGGGACTCTCCATCGCCGACCGTATGAGCCGAGTTCTTGATCACCCCATTCGAGTGCGCTCCTGGGAGGGCGCAGGCACCTTGTTCTCGGTGGAGGTTCCCAGGGTGCCCGCTCAGGAGATCCCCGCAATCAGTGATGACACCCCTAGCCGACGCACCAGCAACAAGCTGGCAGGTACACGAATCGTCTGCATCGACAATGAAACGCTGATATTGGAAGGCATGAAGGCCATGCTATCCGGCTGGGGTTGCGAGGTGTTCACTGCCACCTCGATTGGCGGCGCCAAGTCTATTCTGCGCCACTTGGAAGAAGATCCAGATGCGATACTCGCCGACTATCATCTGGATAACGAAGTCACTGGACTAATGGCGCTGGAAGCATTGGATGAGCGCTTTGAGGGGTCCGTACCCGGCATCGTGATTACCGCCGACCGCACCGAAGAGGTTGCCGAGGAGATCAAGCGCGCCGGCTATCACTTGCTGTTGAAGCCGGTGCGCCCTGCCGCCCTTCGTGCTCTGCTGACCCGCACGCTGCAAGCCAGTCGCGCCACGCGCAACTCTTGAACGGCGTCAACGAAATTGACGAAAAAGCCCAGGGCAATGCTCTTTTGAACGAGCGTTGCCCTGGGCTCAACTTGTGGTGTTTTAGTCTTTCAGGATTCGACCTTTGGCGGCTCGACTTCGAGCTTCTGGGCCGCAATGACCGCCTGAGTGCGCGAATGCACGCCTAGCTTGCGCAGGATGGCGGTCACGTGGGCCTTGATGGTGGCCTCAGAGACGCTCAGCTCATAGGCAATCTGCTTGTTGAGCAAGCCTTCCGTTAGCATATTGAGCACGCGAAACTGCTGTGGGGTAAGCGAGGCGATCGCTTCTGCGAAACGAGTTTCTTCTTCGTTGGTTTCCCCGAGGGTGGCAGCCAGTGCTTCCGGTAGCCAGATTTCACCGTCGAGAATTTCGCCGACGGCTTGGGAGATCATCGCCAGGGAGGAGGATTTAGGAATGAAACCAGACGCACCATAGTCGATGGCCCGACGCACCACATAGGGCTCGTCACTGCCTGAGACCACGGCAACAGGAATATCCGGAGTCTGCCCACGCAATTGAATCAAACCGGAAAACCCGTGCGCACCGGGCATGTGTAGATCCAGCAAGATAAGATCCGCGTCGGGATGGCGCGTTACCACTTCGGTGGTCGCTTCCATGGTATCCGCTTCGACGATTTCAGCTTGGGAAGCAACTTGGCGCAAGGCTTGCGTTAACGCCGCACGGAACAGCGGGTGGTCATCGGCAACTATGAATTTCTGGGCAAAGGCCATTAAGTCCTCTCCGGTTCCCTGCACTGGCTTGCACTAGGATGGTGCGTCATTCGTCACGACGCCAATTGTGTTCACTATTCTCTTACACCATGTTACCCCATGCTAGAGCCGATTCCCAAGCGCTGCGCACTATAGATGAACACTGGGAATACTCATGAAAAACCGGCTCTGAAGAGCCGGTTACTGTATGTAATGGGTAACATGAACGAAGCGTTCAGCGGTTTTCGCGATTTTCGATCAAATCATCGACTACGCTTGGATCTGCCAGGGTGCTGGTATCGCCCAGGCCATCCGTCTCATTGGCCGCAATCTTGCGAAGAATGCGCCGCATGATCTTGCCTGAACGTGTCTTGGGCAGTCCTTGAGACCACTGAATGACATCCGGCGAGGCAATGGGGCCAATATCCTTACGCACCCACTGGACGAGCTCTTTCTTGAGTTCATCGCTGGGTTCGTAGTCATCGCCAAGGGTGACATAGATATAGATTCCCTGACCCTTGAGATCGTGCGGATAACCCACTACTGCTGCCTCGGCCACTGCTTTATGGGCCACCAGAGAGGATTCGATCTCGGCGGTGCCCATGCGATGGCCGGAGACGTTGATCACGTCATCGACCCGGCCGGTGATCCAGTAGTAGCCATCTTCGTCACGACGACAGCCATCCCCGGTGAAATACATGCCAGCGTAGGCCGAAAAGTACGTCTGGACGAAACGCTCGTGGTTATTCCAGATGGAGCGTGCCTGAGCCGGCCAGGAATCGAGGATGACCAGGTTGCCGTCCGTAGCACCTTCGAGCATTTCACCTTCATTGCTCACCAGCGCCGGCTGAACGCCGAAGAACGGCAGCGTGGCGGAACCAGGCTTGAGATCGATGGCGCCAGGCAAAGGAGCAATCATGATGGCGCCGGTCTCGGTCTGCCACCAGGTGTCGACGATGGGGCATTTTGAGTTGCCGATCACCCGGTAGAACCAATCCCAGGCTTCCGGGTTGATAGGCTCGCCTACGGACCCGAGTACTCGCAGGCTGTCACGCTTGCTCGATTCCATGATCTTGTCGCCATGGGCCATCAATGCCCGAATGGCGGTGGGTGACGTGTACAGGATCGCCACCTTGTGCTTGTCGATGATTTCGCCCATGCGGCCATGGGATGGGTAGCTGGGCACCCCTTCGAACATCAGCGTGATACCGCCGTTTGCCAATGGCCCATAGACGATATAGCTATGCCCCGTGACCCAGCCCACATCGGCACTGCACCAGTAGACTTCACCTTCCTGATAATCGAAGACATATTTATGGGTCATGGCAGCCTGAAGCAAGTAGCCACCAGTGGTGTGCTTGAGGCCTTTCGGCGCGCCGGTAGATCCGGAGGTATACAGGATGAACAGCGGATCCTCTGCGTTCATCGTTTCTGGCGCGCACTCCGTGGACTGCTGCTCGACCTGCTCGTGGTACCAGAGGTCACGCCCGTCGTGCCACTCGGTTTCACCCCCGGTACGCTTGACCACCAGAACGTTGTTGACCACATCGGTGCCGTCCCGGGTCATGGCCGCATCGACGTTATCCTTGAGGGGAACTCGCTTGCCACCGCGCACCGACTCATCCGCGGTAATGATCAGCTTCGACTGGGCATCGACGACTCGCTGCGCCAGGGCGTCCGGCGAGAAGCCGCCGAACACCACCGAATGAATCGCACCGATACGAGCGCAGGCCAGCATCGCCATGGCTGCTTCGGGAATCATCGGCATGTACAGGGTCACGACATCCCCCTTGCCCACCCCAAGCGCCTTGTAGGCGTTGGCCAGCTGACAGGTCTGCTCATGCAGTTGGCGATAGGTCAGGGTCTTGCTTTCGTTGGGATCATCGCCCTCCCAGATGATAGCGGGCTGATCGCCTCGTTGCTCCAGGTGACGATCGAGACAATTGGCGCTGACATTGAGCTCACCATCCTCGAACCAGCGAATATCGACGTTGTGAGTATCAAAGACAGTGTGCTTGATCTTGGTCGGGGCTTTTATCCACTCCAGTTCCTTGGCCTGCTCGCCCCAGAATGATTCGGGGTCGTCCACCGACTGCTGATACATGCGCTGATACGTTTCCTTGTCCGCCCAGGCGTTGGTGGCGAAATCCTCACGCACGGAATGGACTTTCTGCTGTTCAGTCATGTTGGAGCCTCTGCACCCTGTCCGGGTATCTTGGGATGTGCTCATGCCGACCCGATGGGCGAGTCGACGCCTACAATGTCCTTTCAGCATATACCCAGTGGGGGCCTTCTTCCCTATTAGACCTTCGTAGAAAATTTTTCTTATTTCAATTCAAAAGCTTGAGACCGCTCAAATCACTTTTTCCTGACGCCAGACCAGCCTTTGATGGCATCGACGACAAATGTAATGCTTACCCGAATGAGCCAGCCGATGTCGTCGAGCGCTGAAGTGATGACTTTGGCAGCCACACTCGTAACGGTATGGGGCCGGGCTAGCGGCTCGGGTATCGAACACATGGGTTACCTTCGGCTCGAGCCCATACAGTCGACGCATCACGCTGCGCCACTCGCGTCCATGGGGCCGCATGTGCTCGCCACCCTCAAGATGATGAACGAGCCAATGGGCCATTTCGTGAGGGATCACATCGACAAAATAGGCCAGGCGATTCTCTGAGAGCAGCACGGGATTGAAGCGCAACCCCTGGCGTCCAAAATGTGCCTGACCCGCACATTTCCCCCGTAGATCGAGCCATACTTTCGGCAGTGGCAGCGCCGGGTAAACCTCCCGAGCAAGCTGCCAGGCGGCCTCGACACGCTGGTGGACACGGTCGTGCAGCGCCGTCTTGTCGAGGGCCGCCAGCTCGTCAGCGCCTGGGGTAAGAAGCGTCGGAGTGGGAAGCGCCGAAGTGGGAAGCGTTCGTGTCGTCATGAAATGCTAGGGCCTGTTGACGTTTCATCGCGAACCGCGTTGCTGCATCAAAAAGTGTCAGTCAAGGCGCGAAGCGCAGGGAAGGGTTATTCCCTTTTCACGTTTCGCAACGCAGAATGGCGCTTTTTGCTGCGCAACCCGAAGGGCTGGGCCAGTTTTTATCCGCTGCTGCGTTAGTCGTCGTTCATTTGGAATAACCAAATTTCTCTCCTCCTGCCTTGCCCCGAATAAAAACTGGCGCCAGCGCGGCCGTGAATGAAACGTCAACAGGCCCTAGAATGCCTTGTACCGCTTACAGGTGATATCAATTCACTCTTTTCCGGGAAATCCCATGCAAGAAACGCCTCCTCCTCAGCCACTGCTCGACGATGATGAACTGGATCGGCTCGATGACTTCCTCGACTCCGAGCGAGTCGATGAGGATGCTCTGGACACCATATCCGCTCACGGTTTCTTGGTGGCCCTGGCGGTAGCGCCCCGCGAGATACCTGCGGCGACCTGGATCAGCGAATTGTTTCATGGAGAACCGAGTTTTAGTGACGATGCCGAGCGTAATGGCATCCTTGGATTACTGGAGCAACTCAAGAACAATGCCATTGAGGCTTTCGAGCACGGTCATCTGCCGGAATTGCCTTTTGAACTCGAGCTTCAGGGTGCCTCACCGGAAGAGACTCCCATCGGCGACTGGTGTGCTGGTTTCATGGAAGGTGTCTTTCTCGATGAGAGCGCCTGGTTCAAAGACAACGAGGAAAGTACCGCCACATTGCTTTTGCCCTTTATGGCCTTGTCGGGCCTGTTCGACGAGGAAGCGGATATGGCCGAGCTCTCTGGCGACCCCATTCAGACAGAGCGCCTCGTTCGACAACTGCCGGAACTGGTACTTGATCTCTATCTACACTTTCGCGTGCCCCCAGAGGCGCCCAAGCCAACCCCCCGCAAGAAGCGCCCAGCAGGGCCTGGCAACAAGCCGCGCCGATAAAATCCGCTAGCCTAGGATTCGTCTGAAAAGTCAGCGAGCGACGTCTAGCGCAGTCGGGTGGCCCAGGCATCCAAGGTCCCATACACGCCCTCACGGATGCGCTGCCACCAGGAGCGACGCTTCCACTGCTGTGGCAGGATTTCATGGCTGCGGGCAAAGCGTTGCTCGAAGAGGGTCGCGATCTGACTAGCGAAGCCTGCATCCTGTATTTCCTGATTGGCCTCGAGGTTCCATTGCAGGCTCCAGTGATCAAAATTGCAGGAGCCTACGCTAACCCATTCATCCACCAGAGAGAACTTGGCATGAATGAACATCGGTTGATGTTCGAAGATCCTGACACCGGCACGCAATAACCGACCATAAAAACGCTGACCCGCATAACGCACGCCAGGATGGTCGTGGCTTTCGCCGGGCAGCAAGAGGCGTACGTCAACACCCCGCCGGGCCGCCCGGGCCAGGCGTCGCCGCAGACTCAGGGTAGGTACGAAATAGGGTGTACATATCCAGATGCGCTGCCGAGCGTGAGCAATCTGATGCTGCAGTGAGAAGCGAATTGCCTGGTAACGATAGCCCTGCCCCCATACTACTCTTCCGCGCATCCCGGGCTCAGCGACAGGTGGCGTTTTCGTAGCATCCTGCCTGATTCGTTGGGTATTCAAACGACGTGTCGAATGGTTTCTTGCTTCGCCGCGAGTAAGCGAAGAATTCCACAGATACAGAAACAGCTTGACCCAGTCATTGACGACCGGCCCCTCGATGCGTACCGCGATCTCGAACCAGGTCTCGAGAAATTCGTCCGTGGCGCCAAATCCGCCGGTAAATGCCAACTGCCCATCAATCACCAACAGCTTGCGATGATCTCGGGTCAGATTCTGACTCAGGCCCCGCCAGGCAAGGGGATTGAAAAAGCGTAACGTCACTCCGGCGTCCCGCAGGCGTTGGCGGTCCTGTTCTTTCAACTGCATGGCACCGAAACCATCTAGCATCAAGCATACGCTGACACCGCGCAGCGCCGCTCGGTTCAGGGCATCAATAACTCGCCGGGTCAAACGCCCGGACTCCATCAGATAAAGTTCGAGCAGGATCGACTCGCGTGCGCATTCGATCGCCGACTGCATGGCCGGTAGGTAACGTCGGCTCCCGGGTAACAGCGTAAAATGATTGCCGTCTTGCCAGGCGCTACGCCGCTTCTTGTTTCGCATCGCCTTTTCTCATCGGTATATTGCTCTGTGACTCTGCCTGACAGAGCGTCTCAAGTACCACGCACGAATTAAATGTCGATGAACATCATTATCGCCCGACCTCCGCTTATCTTTACCTGGCCGGCGACTACCATCCAATGTCAGGTCTTGAGTGTGCGATGCACATAGAGATCGTAGCGGCTGGTCTTGCCTTCGATGACGTGGGCGGGCTTTGGCCCGGCAATGGGCGGCGCCTGTCGCGGGCGCTTGACCACTACCCGATGGGTCGCCACCTCCAGAGCAGCCTCGAGCAATTGCGATGCATCGTCATCATCACCCACCAAGGCGCGGAATAGACGCATCTCCTTCTTTACCAGAGCAGATTTGCTGCGATGAGGAAACATGGGATCGAGATGCACGACCTGAGGATCGAAGCCCGCCTCGGACACCACCTGGGTAAGCTCCCTGCCCGAATCCGCATGGACTAGCCGCAGCCGCGCCACGATGGATTGAACTTCATCGTCGCTTCTGGCGCGATCCAGCGCATCCTCGAGTAGTGCAAAGATGGCCGGCGATCGTTCGACCATCAGCACTTCGGCGCCAAGACCCGCCAGCACGAAGGCATCCCGCCCAAGCCCCGCAGTCGCATCGACAATGCGCGGCGTGACTCCCTTGCCAAGCCCACAGGCCTTTGCAATGAGCTGCCCACGACCACCACCGAAGCGACGCCGATGATCCGTTTTACCCAGGATAAAATCCGCGACTAGCGGTTTGCCATAGTCCTCCGGGGGACCAGCAAGCGCCAACCCCTGATCCGTGGCGATCAGTGCCAATCCTTGCAAAGGGCGTATTGGCACCCAGGGCAGGTTCAACCGTTCGGCCAGCCCTAGTAGCGCTTCACCTACTGCTACAGCGCCAGCGCTCATGCCACCCAAAGTAGCAGTAGTATTATTCCCAGTATCAGACGATAGATCACGAAGGGCAGCATACCGATGCGATCAAGAGCGGCAAGAAACAGCTTGATGCACACCAGTGCGGCAACGAAAGAAAGAGTGGCGCCTATCAGCACGTCGTTGATGTCTGCATCAGTGCCTATCTGAACAAGTTCCACCCCTTTAAGCGTACCCGCAGCAAGAATCAGTGGAATCGAGAGTAGAAAAGAGAAGCGCGCCGAGCTCAAACGATCAAAGCCCAGCAGCAATGCCGCGGTGATGGTAATCCCTGAACGTGAGGTGCCGGGAATCAGCGCCAGCACCTGAAACAACCCGATGATCAGCGCCGCCTTGAAAGTAAGGCTGAGCAGGTCGCGATTGCGCGCTCCCCGTACATCCGCCCACCAGAGCAGCAGGCCGAAAGCCAGGGTAGTGATGGCAATGACCAAGGAAGAGCGCAGCGATGTTTCGATTAGATCGTTGAACAGCGCTCCGGCGATCACCGCGGGCAGCGTTGCCAACAGTATCATCCAGCCCAGCCGACTCGCCTCGGACTGGCGGGATACCAGTGATCCGGAGCCTGCAAACTGGCCAAACCAGCTCTTGAGGATATCGATTACCTCATGCCGGAACGCCATTATTACCGCCGCCAGAGTACCGACATGAACGGCGACATCGAAAGCGAGCCCTTGGTCGGGCCAACCCAGAATCTGGGAAGGCAAGATTAGATGCGCCGAGGAGGAAATGGGTAGAAATTCAGTCAGCCCTTGAATGAGGGCCAGCGCCACAAGCTGTAGCCAATCCATCGATACGTCCCGTTATATTTTAAAATGTACTGGTATTAGCCGCGCTTGGAAGCGACTTGATTCCGCAAATAAATCGGTATCACCTCATGGGCCGGGCGAGCTTCCTGGGCATCGAAGGCCGTTGCTGCCAGTCGCACCATATCAGCGGCGTCAGGTTGTGGGTCGACAAAGCGCTGATTGATTCCGATCTTGATCTCTACCGGCATGTCTTCCCATAAACCCCAGCCTGAGCCAACGCCACACCAGTCGATGTCTTGATTCGCAATGGGTAGCCGCAGTGATCGAGGCGCCAAGACCATATCGTCCATCACCGGGGTCACGGTACCATCCCGACAATGGTAGGCCCCCACATAGATCTCGTTCATGCGAGCATCAAGGGCGGGAATGACATGGCGCAGGTGATAACGCCGATGAACCGCCAGCGCCAGCGCCGCAAGCGTCGAGACGCCAATCAGTGGACGTTCAAGAGCGAAGGAAAGGCCTTGAGCCACACCGGCGGCGATACGCAGGCCAGTGAATGAGCCCGGCCCTTGACCATAGGCTAGTGCATCGAGGTCGGTGAGAGATGCCTGTGCTTCAGCCAGAACATCATCGATCATTGGCATCAGCCGGCGAGTATGTTCCCGTGGCGCCAGCTCAAATCGAGAGAAAACCTCACCGTCACGCCATACTGCACAGGAGCAAGCGCTCGAGGAGGCATCCAGGGCCAGCAACGTTGCCATGGGCATTCACCATCGAGAATTGAGCGCGCATTATACGACTAACGTCGATGCGGCAAAACCCAGCTCGTCAAACGCACCGGCCCGGGGTAATCCCCGGGCCGGTACATCAACACCCTACCAGAGTCAGTGCTGCAGCGCGTCGAGTATCTTGCTTCGAATGCTATCGACGCTACCCGTGCCCTCGACGCAATGATACGTCGGCGCAGTATCGGGTTCCTGCTGTGCCCAGTCGCGGTAGTAATCGACCAGCGGCTTGGTCTGTTCATGATAGACAGACAAGCGGTTGCGTACCGTCGATTCAAGATCGTCGTCTCGTTGTATCAGGGATTCACCGGTGACGTCGTCCTTGCCCTCTTCCTTGGGGGGATGGTACTCAACGTGATAGACGCGTCCGGAAGCAGGGTGGACTCGACGACCCGCCAGGCGCTTGACGATTTCTTCATCGTCAACGGCAATTTCCAGCACATGGTCGAGCTTGACCTGGGCTTCTTTCATGGCGTCGGCCTGAGGAATCGTGCGAGGAAAACCGTCGAACAGAAAACCATTGGCGCAATCGGATTCGTTGATGCGCTCCTTTACCAGGGCGATGATGATGTCGTCGGACACCAGCCCCCCACTGGTCATTATCTCCTTGACCTTTAGCCCCAGTTCACTGCCTTCCTTGACCGCAGCACGTAGCATATCCCCGGTAGAAATCTGAGGAATACCGAAATGTTCGCATATGAACTGGGCCTGGGTGCCTTTCCCGGCGCCCGGAGGTCCTAACAGAATCAAACGCATTGGTGCTGCTCCTTGGGGTTTTCGATTCTTGGATTGTTACCAAAGTAACATTACATCCGACAATACGTGGGCCCGGACGTCCAGACAAGCACACTATCGTCGCAGGACAGCCCATGTTACTTACTGTAGCGTCCCTCACAGCCCCTGCCATTAACACTTTGGTCTGGCCGGAACAGGCGCATGTCGAACGCCGGCATAAAAAAGGCGGCCTCGAAAGGCCGCCTTGATCGGCATTGCTTGAACTTACAGCAGCAGACGCCGGATATCGCTCAGCAACTGTCCCAGTAACGCAGTGAAACGCGCCGCATCTGCGCCGTTGACGGCGCGATGATCGTAGGACAAGCATAGCGGCATCATCAATCGTGGAACGAATTCCTGCCCGTTCCACACCGGCTCCATCTGAGACTTGGAAACCCCCAGGATGGCGACTTCTGGTGTATTGACGATGGGTGTAAACGCATTGCCGCCAATCGATCCCAGGCTGGAGATGGTGAAGCAGGCGCCCTGCATCTCCTCACGCTTGAGCTTCTTGGACTGCGCCTTCTTGGCAAGCTCCACGGATTCCTTGGCCAGGTCGATCAGCGACTTCTTGTCCGCATCACGAATCACCGGCACCATCAGACCGTTCGGCGTATCCACGGCCACCGCGATATGCACGTACTTCTTCTGGATTATCTTGTCGCCGTCCGGGTGCAGGCTGACGTTGAACTGAGGATACTGGCGCAGCGCAAAGGCGCAGGCCTTGATCAGGAACGGCAGTGGCGTGAGCTTTGCGCCCTGAGCCTCGGCTTCCGCCTTCATCGACTTGCGGAACGCTTCAAGCTCGGTAATGTCCGCCTTGTCGAACTGGGTCACGTGAGGCACGTTCAGCCAGCTGCGATGCAGATTGTCCGCGCCCAACTTGAGCAAGCGGCCCATCGGCTGTTCTTCGACTTCACCAAACTGGCTGAAATCGACTGCCGGCACCTGAGGGATACCCGCGCCACCAGAGGGCGCTGCTGCACCCGATGCCGCAGCCTCGCCTTGCCCTTTCATTGCCTGCTTGACGAAGGCTTGAACGTCCTCCTTGAGCACCCGGTCCTTGGGGCCGCTAGGTTTGACCCTGGCCAGATCGACACCCAGTTCCCTTGCCAGCATACGCACCGCCGGTCCGGCATGGACCAGCTTGCCATCCCGGGGCTTTTGATCGTCCGCCTGAGACTGCTTGGATGTAGCCCCGGTCTTCTGGGTCTGCTTCTGCTCCGAGGATTTGTCGGATTTGGCCGTCTTCTGCTCGGACTGCTCGGCCTTCTTCTGTTTGTCCTGCTTGGACTTGTCCTTCTTCGACTTGTCTTGCTTGCCCTCGGAGGCCACTTCCATGTAGCCGATCAAGTCGCCTTCGGAGACCGTATCGCCTTCCTTCACGGACAGCTCGACCAGCTTGCCCTTGTAGGGACTGGGCACGTCCATGGAAGCCTTGTCGGACTCCAGAGTGATCAGCGGGTCTTCCTTATCCACCTCATCGCCTTCGGCGACGGCCATTTCAATGATGGGTACATTATCGCTGCCGCTGAGATCCGGTACGCGAATCTCCTTGCGCGTCGATTCGCCGGTATCTTCATCATCGTCTTCGTCTTCTTCGGAAGACTCTTGAGAAGAATCGTCACCGCTGTCAGCTGATGACGGTGGGGCTTCTTCTTCAGCCTCGTCCTGCTCGTCGTCACCGTCATCACCCTCGCCAGCGATCTCCATGGTGCCGATGACATCACCTTCCGAGACCTTGTCGCCTTCCTTGATCGCCAGGGACACAAGTTTGCCGGTGTAAGGGCTTGGCACATCCATGGAAGCCTTGTCGGACTCCAGGGTGATCAGCGGGTCTTCTTCACTGACCTCGTCGCCCTCGGACACCGCGATCTCGATGATTTCGACATCGGTGCTGTCGCCAATGTCCGGCACCTTGACCTCGACGGTACGCTTACCGCCGCCGGAGGACTTTTTCTTGGCCGGTTGATCGTCGTCTTTGCGACCGGAATCGTCCGCTTTTGGCTCCTGCTCAATGTCAGGCTCGCCGGACGGCTCTTCGTCGGTCTGCTCGGAATCCTTCTCCTCGTCGGCATCGTCGTCACCCGAGCCTTCGGCTTCGAGCTCGAGGATATCGTCGCCTTCGGAAACGGTATCGCCCTCCTTGACCAGTACCTTGACGACCTTGCCGCCCTTGGGCGCCGGCACATCCATGCTGGCCTTGTCGGATTCCAGAGTGATCATGGTGTCTTCGGGCTCGATCACATCGCCTTCAGACACCGCAATTTCGATGATTTCGACATCGGAGCTGTCGCCAATGTCGGGAACTTTTATGATTTCGCTACTCAAGGTCGCGCTCCTTTCTAATCGTGCTCACCGTTGGTGCAAATCCTCTATGGAAGGATCGGGCCATCTTCCTTTTTAGCGTAGCCCGATCCGACCAGGATGCTCACTGCCTCCTCACGAGACCAACGGGTTGGGCTTGTTTGGATCGATGCCATACTTCTTGAGAGCATCCGCGACAACCTTGCGCTCGATCTCGCCACGGTCGGCCAGAGCCTTTAGCGCCGCCACGGTGACAAAATAGCGATCGACTTCGAAGAAGTAACGCAGCTTTTCACGGGTATCGGAACGGCCATAGCCATCGGTACCGAGCACATGATAGTCCGTGGGCACCCAGGCGCGCACCTGATCGGAAAACAGCTTCATGTAATCCGTGGAGGCGATAACCGGCCCCTTGCGCCCTTCGAGACACTGGGTGACATGCGGCTTGCCCGGTTCGTCCTCGGGCTTGAGGAAGGCCTGGCGATCGACCTCGAGCGCCTCACGGCGCAGTTCGTTGAAGCTGGTCACACTCCAGACATCAGAGCCGATCCCATACTCCTCCTTGAGGATCTCGGCGGCAGCTTCGACCTCGCGAAGGATAGTGCCGGAGCCCAGCAACTGCACATGGCCCTTGCCCTTCTTGCCCGCCACTTCGCGCAGCAGGTACATGCCCTTGATGATGTCCTGCTCGGTTCCCTCCTGCATCGCGGGATGCGGGTAGTTCTCGTTCATCAGGGTGATGTAATAGAAGCAGTTTTCCTTATCCTGAAACATCCGCTTCAGGCCATCCTGAATAATCACCGCCAGTTCATGGCCGTAGGCCGGGTCATAGCTGCGGCAGTTGGGGATGGTCGATGCCAGAATGTGGCTGTGGCCATCCTGATGCTGCAGCCCTTCCCCATTGAGCGGGGTACGTCCGGCGGTGCCACCCATCATGAAGCCCCGAGCCTGCATGTCGCCCGCGGCCCAGGCCAGGTCACCGATGCGCTGAAAACCGAACATCGAATAGTAGATATAGAACGGCAGCAATGGCAGGTAATGGTTGGCATAGGAGGTCGCGGCAGCGATCCAGGCGGACATGGCGCCTGCCTCGGTGATGCCCTCCTCGAGAATCTGCCCCGCCTTGTCCTCGCGGTAGTACATGATCTGGCCAGCATCCATGGGCTCGTACTTCTGGCCCTCGGCGGTGTAGATACCGAGCTGGCGGAACATGCCCTCCATGCCAAAGGTCCGTGCTTCATCGGGAATGATGGGCACTACCTGCTTGCCGAAGGTCTTGTTCTTGACCAGGCCGTTCAGGATGCGCACGAAGGCCATGGTGGTAGAGATTTCCCGATCTCCGCTGCCCTCGGTTTGCCTGGAGAACATCTTGTCGTCGAGACCGGGAATCTCGATGGCCTCAAAATCGTTCTCGCGCACCGGCAGATAGCCGCCCAACTCTTCGCGGCGCATATGCATGTATCTGATTTCCGGCGCGTCATCCTCCGGCTTGTAATACGGCATCTCGCCGCTGTCGAGCTGCTCGTCGGTGATGGGGATGCTGAAGCGATCGCGAAAGACCTTCAGGGCCTCGGTATCCATCGACTTGATCTGGTGGGCTTCCATATCGGCTTCGCCGGAGCCGCCGCCCATGCCATAGCCTTTGACCGTATGCGCCAGCACCACGGTGGGACGACCGTTGGCGTTATTGAATGCCTCGTGATAGGCCGCATAGACCTTGTGGGGGTCGTGCCCACCGCGATTGAGCTGCCAGATATCCTCGTCGCTCAGATCCTCGACCATAGCCTTGGTCTCGGGATACTTGCCGAAGAAATTCTCGCGAGTATAGGCGCCACCCTGGGCCTTGCAGTTCTGGTACTCGCCATCGACGGTCTCGTCCATGAGCTGTTGCAGCACACCCTTCTTGTCCTGTTCGAACAAGGGGTCCCATAGCCGCCCCCAGACTACCTTGATGACATTCCAGCCAGCACCGCGGAAGATTCCTTCGAGTTCTTCCATGACGCGGGAGTTGCCGCGGACCGGACCGTCGAGGCGCTGCAGGTTACAGTTGACGACGAAAATCAGGTTGTCGAGCTTCTCACGGCTGGCCAAGTGCAGAGCACCAAGGGATTCCGGCTCGTCACACTCGCCGTCACCCAGGAAAGCCCAGACCTTGCGATCTTGCATCGGCTTCAGATCGCGCGCGTTCAGATACTTCATGACATGGGCTTGGTAGATGGCCATGATCGGCCCGAGTCCCATGGAAACCGTGGGAAACTGCCAGTAATTCGGCATCAGCCAGGGGTGCGGATAGGAAGACAGGCCATCGCCATCGACTTCCTGACGAAACTTGTCCATCTGCTCCTGGGTGAGACGCCCCTCAAGGAAGGAACGGGCATAGATACCCGGCGAGCTATGGCCCTGGATATAAACCAGATCACCCTTGAAATCGCCGTGAGGCGCGCGAAAGAAGTGGTTGAAACCTACTTCGTAGAGAGTGGCGCTGGACATGTAGCTGGCCAGGTGACCGCCGAGTCCGGGATGCTTCTTGTTGGCACGGATGACCTGAGCCGCCATGTTCCAGCGAATCAGCGACCGAATGCGCCGTTCCATGAACATGTCACCAGGCAGGCGGGCCTCGCGATGAATGGGAATGCTATTGCGATGCGGGGTCGTCACCGAAAAGGGCACTTTCACGCCATCACGACGCAGACGATCGGCCAGTCTACTCAGCACGTAGTGAGCACGCTCTTCACCTTCATGATCCAGTAACGACTCCAGGGAATCCAACCATTCCTTGGTTTCGACCGGATCGAGATCCTCTCTTGCCTCCAGACTCATAGATGTCTCTCCGAATCACGATGTGATGTCAATCTGACCTTCACGGTGCCGAAAGGGCCAGTAATTTTGGTTTGGCGCTTGCGTCGAGACGCCGCCGAGAAACCGTGTAATTTATTTACAAACGCACACCATAAATACATGGATGTGGGTCAGGAAGATACCGGAAACCGCTCCTGCTGCCAATTGAAACAAGCATGAAAACAGTTTCCACAAACCATATTGCATAGCAACATTAACGACTTGAAAATAATGGTCCGCCTTTTTCACTCTCTTCTATCACACATGTAGTACTACTACAGGACATTCGGGTCTGTTACACAAACTGATACAGGTACTGCCAGTCGAAGGCAGGGCCCGGGTCACTCTTGCGCAGCGGCGCTATCCGCTCATGGCTAGTGATACGCTTTTGCGTAATAGCCGGATAAACACTCATCAATGCTTGGATCACCTGGCTCAGACTTCGATACTGCCGTTCCGCATAGGGATGAATTTCATCACCTTCCAACTCGATGCCGATGCTGAAGTCATTGAGCCCGCGGCGTTGTTGATGACCATCGTGCCAACAGGACCGTCCTGCGTGCCAGGCACGTTTGTCGAAGGGCACGAACTGCACCAACTCCCCATCTCGACGAATCAGCAGATGCGCCGAAACCTTCAGGCCTTTGAGATTAGCAAAGTAGGAATGTGCCGAAAGATCAAGGGAATTGGTAAATAGCTTTTCAATGGCGTTGCCGCCGAAGTGCCCTGGAGGCAGGCTGATGGAGTGCAGCACCAGCGCTGAAATCTCGTCGTTGGGACGCTCGTTGTAGTTGGGTGACGCAACGCGCCTGGCGCTCTGCAGCCAGTTTGCCTCGATTCGCATGTCGGACTCCCCTGCCGAATCAGAATGGCTTTCTTTATACTGCCTATATTGTTGCATACACTTGAGCAGGATATGCCATGCACTACCATGAAGCCCTTGCCGAAGAGATACGCACCAGCGCTGCACGTCTACTGGCGGAAGATGTCGGCCCCGGCGACATCACCGCGCAGTTGATTCCGGAAAACCAGTGGGCCACGGCTCAGGTCATTTCCCGGGAAGCGGCCGTGCTCTGCGGGGTTGCCTGGGTCGATGAACTGTTTCGTCGTCTCGATCCGCGGGTCTCGCTATCCTGGCAAGCCGCGGATGGCGACATTCTGAGCGCCGATCGAGTATTTCTGGAGCTTGAAGGGCCGGCACGCAGCTTGCTTACCGGTGAACGCGCCGCGCTGAATCTGCTGCAGACGCTTTCGGGCACCGCCAGCCGGGTACGCCACTATGTGCAGCGGGTTGCGGATACCGGCGTGCGTCTGCTGGACACGCGCAAGACGCTGCCAGGGCTGCGCCTGGCGCAGAAATACGCCGTCACCTGCGGCGGTGGCCACAACCACCGCATTGGCCTGTACGACGCTTTCTTGATCAAGGAGAACCATATCGCCGCCTGTGGCAGTATCGCCGCGGCGGTCAAGGAGGCACGCTCGATCGCCAAGGATCTGCCTGTGGAGGTAGAAGTCGAGAATTTCGACGAACTGGATCAGGCCCTCGATGCCCAGGCGGATATCGTGATGCTCGATAACTTCTCCCTCGACGATCTTCGCAAGGCGGTGCAGGTAACTGCCAAACGGGCCACCCTGGAGGCATCCGGCAATGTCAACGAATCAACCCTGGAAGCCATCGCTGGTACCGGCGTAGATTGCATTTCGATCGGCGCCCTGACCAAGGACATCACGTCCATCGATCTATCGATGCGGGTGACGCACGTCGAATCCCGCTAGTTGTTATCGTGAATGTCATGTCAGCGCCTTTTCCAACCGTACGCGGGTCAGGCGCTGACCCTGACGTTCGACCCACTCTTCGCCAAGACGCTGCCAACCTCGCTTTTCAAGACCTGGCGCCAGCATCAGGCTTGCCTCGATGCCCAGCCGGGTCACACCCTCTTCGCGCATCGCCACCTCGGCATAGTCGAGCAGGCGCGAGCCGACTCCGCGATGATTCAAGGAGGGCCAGACATAGAGCGTCTCGATACGCTTGCCATCCAGGTCGAGCTCGACGAAACCGACACAGCGCCGATCGCACACCGCCACCAGGGTCGGATAGAACATCTGGCGCGCCGCCCAGGCGCTGGCTTCTCGCGGCAATGCGCCCACCCATGCTTCTCGTTGCGCCAACGTATAGCAACCCGCAGCCCCTTGCATCACGGCGTGATAAAACACCTCGCCTTGATCCGCCGCATCCTTTGGTACGGCGGCACGGTAAATCATTCGCTCCAGCATGTCCTTCATTTCTCCGGCAGCCGCACTGCATCGAAGCCAGTGGCAACAGGATGATCGCCAGTGGCCATGTCTTTTTCGCGCACCAGTTGAACGGTATGAAAATTCGCTGCCGCGGCGGCGTCGAGTTCAGCGAGCGTATCCGACAAGAACAGAATGTCACGCCCGGACAAGGCCAGGTGTGCCGCAATTCTCCGGTAGCTTTCGCTTTCCTTCTTGGGCCCGGTGGTAGTGTCGAAATAGCCGGTCAACAATGGCGTGAGATCCCCCACGTCGGAATGAGCGAACAGCAGTTTCTGTGCTTTTATGGAACCCGAGGAGTAGATGTACAGCGCAATTCCCATCCTGTGCCAGAACTCCATGCAGGCAACCGCGTCGGGATAGACGTGGCCGGTGAAGTCACCTCGGCGATACCCCTCTTCCCAGATCATGCCTTGAAGTTCCTTGAGCGGTGTCGCCTTGCGGTCCGCTTTCATCCACTCTTCGAGTATCTCGATTAGGCGTGACTGTTGCGCATCGGGCTCATTGGCCAGCTCGCGCACTGCCCTTAGCTGCTCCCGGACGACCGGATCGTCAGCATGGCGTCGAATGAAATCCGCCAGCCGGGCTTGGGCATAGGGGAAAAGCACCTCATGAACGAATCTGATCGATCCGGTAGTGCCTTCAATGTCCAGTACGATAGCGTGAATCATGAAGCCGCGGCTCCCGACAAGGCTTCGAATCGAGGAAAACGCGAAGCGATCGGGCTACCGGTCATGTTCGCGATCCAGCCTTCCTGATTGGAGAACAGACGAATGGCGGTAAAATTCGGTTCGGGTCCCATGTCGAACCAGTGGGAGGTACCGGCGGGCACCGACATCAGGTCCCCGGCAGCACAGCCAACCGCATAAATACGCTGCTCGATATGCAGATAAAAGATACCTTCGCCGCGCACGAAAAAGCGCACCTCATCCTCGCTATGACGATGCTCATCGAGAAATTTCTTGCGCAGGGATATCTTGTCCGGATGATCCGGCGTCATGCCGATCACATCGACGGCAGCAAAACCGGCTTCCTCCTTGAGCCGCGCCACGTCTTCAGCATAGGCCGCAAGCACTGCGTCCTGATCCGCATTCGACTCAACGTTTGGCTGAAGGGTCCAACGCTCGAAGCGCACCCCATGTGGGGCGAGCTCCGCGGCGATGCGCTCGCCCTCGTGAGTAGAAACGATCGGCTGCTCACCGTCTGCTTCGTGATAGATGTACAAGAAGCTCATGACATGCTCTTCCTCAGCTCCAGTTCACAGCCGAACATAAAGTCCAGCGCCTCCACATGACGCAGACACGTATCCATGTTTTGGGCCCAGGTGTAGAACCCGTGTCCGCGAATCAGATAAGCACAGCAATCCTGCTCCGCAAGCCGCTGGCGCACGGTGTCCGCGAGCCCCTCGACATCCTGAGTGTTGTCGAAGATGGGCACCGCAATGCGCGCTTCATGGGTTGTGACGTCCTCGAGCGCTTTTTGCAGTTCGTAGCCGGTCAGCCATAGGGTATCGCCGGACTCGAGCAGAGAAAGCAGCGTAGCCGCCTTCGAGTGCCCGTGCAGAATCGCGCCAGCCAGAGGCACGTCTTCATACAGCTGAGCATGCAAGCGCGCTTCTGCCGAAGGCGTCAGCCTGCTGCCTACCGGCTCGAGCGCAAAATCGGTGACCATCACTTCGGCGATGGACAGATGCCCCATGTGGATTCCGGAGACAGTGATCGCCATGTGCGAGTCGTCCAGACGCACCGAAATATTTCCCGCGGTCGCAGGTACATATCCTGCGGTATGCAACTGCTTGCCCGCATCAATGATGGCTTGCTGAGCATGAGCCAATTTTTCCAGTTCGATCATGCTGACTGCCTCCTGCAAGAAAAAAGAGAACACTATCGGCATAATAGTGCCATGACTGAGCATACCTCATACTCAATTCAGCCCGCCGATTTCACTTTAACCGCTATCGGACGCGTTGCCAGCGATTATCCCGACAAGTTCGGCGTGCCTCGACAGCCCGGGCTTGCACCCGCCGGCCGCGGCATACTTCACTTGCTTCCCCCCTTCGACGCCCCCCAGGCGGTTCGCGGCCTCGAAAATGTCAGCCATCTATGGCTGACCTTCATCTTTCATCGTAGCCCTCAGCGCTGGACACCGCTGGTGCGGCCACCCCGGTTAGGCGGCAATACCAGGATCGGCGTATTCGCTACCCGCAGCACTCACCGACCCAATCGCCTGGGCCTATCCCTGGTGCGTCTGGAAAAAATAGAAATCGAAAACGGGGTACGGCTACACCTGAGCGGTCACGATCTTATCGATGGCACCCCAGTGCTGGACATCAAACCCTACTTGCCCTGGGTGGAATCGCATCCGGATGCCCAGGCCGGTTTTGCACCTGGCCCGCCGCCGGGTTACCGCGTTGATTTCTCGGCAAAAGCCGAGGCAGCACTTGCGCAGCGAGACGATGAGGAATCACTCCGGGACTTGATCGTTCAGGTATTGGGGCAGGACCCGCGACCTGCTTATCATCAGGATACGCCAGCGCGGGTTTATGGTGTGTCCTTACGCGATGTAAACGTGCGTTTTTGCATTCAGGGCGATGCCGATAGCCTCAGAATGCATGTGGTCGACATCGAGTAGCGCAACGGTGAACTGATGCCTGCTAGCTGAAACTCACACCGATACGCCGGCCCACTTCCTCGTAGGCCTCGATCACGCCACCCAGGCCCTGACGGAAACGATCCTTGTCCATCTTCTCGCGAGTCTTGGCATCCCACAGTCGGCAGCCATCCGGGGAAAACTCGTCACCCAGCAGGATTTCGCCGCCGAACACACCGAACTCGAGCTTGTAGTCGACCAGCAGCATGTCACCGTCCTGGAACAGCTGCTTGAGCACACCGTTGACCTGAAAGGTCAGCGCCTTCATTCGCGACAGCTGTTCTGGCGTCGCCCAGCCGAAGGTTTCGGCCAGGGACTCGTTGATCATCGGGTCGCCTTTTTCATCGTCCTTGAGGAACAGCTCGAAGGTCGGCGGAACGAGTTCAATACCTTCTTCTACCCCCAGGCGACGCACGAGACCGCCGGCAGCCAGATTGCGCACCACGCACTCCACCGGAATCATGTCCAGTTTCTTGACCAGGCACTCGGTATCCGAGAGCAACTTCTCGAAATGCGTGGGAATTCCTGCTGCCTGCAACCTATCCATGATGAAGGCATTGAACTTGTTATTGACCATGCCCTTGCGCTCAAGCGCTTCCTTGCGCTTGCCGTCGAAGGCACTGGTGTCGTCACGAAAGTGAAGAATCAAACGATCCGGGTCATCGGTGCAATAGACCGATTTGGCCTTGCCCGCATACAGCTCATCGCGTTTTTCCATCCAGGACTCTCCAAATTCGTTAGAAAAATGTCATTGATATAGAAAAGCCGACGGGTCATGCAAAATTCAAGTGTGGGCGATTGATCGAACTCAGGCCACTACTTGCCATTCGACCCCTTTGTCCTGGGCAGCAATGACAAGACGCGACTCATCGCCATCGAGCAGCGGAATGAGTGCCTCCCTGGCCAGTTCCGGACGATTGTTCTGCTCGGAGAGATGCGAACAGACGATATGCTGCAGGCGATCCATGCCTATCTGCCGCAATAGCGCATGGGCCTGGCCGTTGGCAAGATGCCCCCAGTTACCGCCGACGCGATGCTTGAGTCGAGGCGGATAAGGCCCTTCCGCCAGCATGCGCAGGTCGTGATTGCATTCCAGAATCAGTGCATCGCAACCACCGAACGCCTGAACCACATGGGCGGTCGGATGGCCCAGATCCGTCAATACGCCGAGCCGGCGCTGCCGTGCACTGATGCAAAACTGCACCGGCTCCCGGGCGTCGTGGGGCACGGTCACCGGATCGATTTCAAGCCCGCCGATAGCGAAGCGCACCTGGGGCACGAGCAACCGGTGGCGAGGCACTTCCCCGAGCCGCCGGGAGAGCCAGGTACCCGTAGTAAGGTAGATCGGTAGATCATAGCGTCGCGCCAAGGCGCCGACACCACGAATATGATCGCCATGTTCGTGGGTGACCAGCACCGCTGCCAGCTGCCTCGGATGCACCCCAAGCCGCGCCAGGCGTTTCTCTGTTTCACGCAGACCGAAACCACAGTCGATGAGAACGTGGGTCTCCCCATCACTGACCAGGGTGGCATTACCCTTGCTACCACTGCCCAGCGAGGCAAAACGTAGCACCGGTTCTCGGTTTTCGACGTGTCGGTCTGTCATTGTCAACGTAGCGTTGCGGCCAGCTTGTCGAGCAATTCGCGAGCATCGCTGCCGCTGAGCGTGTCATCGTCCGTGGCGGCCACGCGCACCCGAGTCATGCCTTGGGAAGGCTCATCTACCAACAAGCGGTACTGACGCGGTTCTGCATCGCTGCCAAACAGCCCGAAAAAGCTGCCACCCTCGTCTTGAGGCGTGTACTCGACCAGAAACTCGCCGGCGCTGCGATTCTGATCCAGCAGCTTGTTTCCTTTTTTGGCGAAGTTATTCTCGAGCTGGTAGAAAAGTTCCGACCAGGCACGATCAAAACCGAGCGCCATCAGCAGTTGCCATGTACCGCCGGCATTCTCTAGACGCACACGGTCGTCCCGAGACAGATTCTGAGCCGCCAGGGAGACACTTTGCTGCTCCTGGGCGTAGGAGGAGAGGTGGTTGTTCAAAGCCGACAGACACTGGGAGGCATCCGTGCCTGGCGCCGTCTCGCAGCGCACCTCACTGGTGTTGCCGCGCAGTCCTTGACGTACACCAAGAATAGCCTGATCGGTTTCAATACGGCCTTGTGAGGCATTCAGGGCGCGTATTTCAAGACCGCGCTGAGCGACAAAATCCTGAAGCCGAGGCCAGATGGCAGCAGGGGCTGCATTGACCAGAAGCCAGCGATCCACGCCCGCCTCACGCTGTTCGACGAACTTCTGATCACTCTGGTTACCCCCGGTCAACGGCTGGGGACGAGGGGTATCGAACTCGCCCTGAGCCAGAAAGTCGCTGTTGGCCGGCGGCACGGGCATGGCGTCCTGATAGCGGTTGCTCTGGCGAGCGTCGGGCAGCGTCAGCGGCCGGGTCAATTGAGCATCGCGATACTCATCGTTGCGATCGTAATAATAGCCGCTGCGGCCACAGCCACTGACCATCAGGGCAGTCACGACAATCAACGGCGTCCACTTGAAGACGAGGTTCATGCATCTACCTTATGTTGTGCGCGGGTCGGCGGTTCAGCCATAGCAGGTCTGCCAGAATGCCGCGTCGCAGTGTCAGTCTTCCAGCACATCGGCAAGCTGCAAGGCCTCATCGACGGTGGCATGGTATTTCTCTGAGAGCCAGGTCAGCGGTAGGCGAATGCCCTGCTCGGCGTAGCCCATGCGATTGAGCGCCCATTTTGTCGGAATCGGATTGGACTCAACGCCTAGAACGGTGTGCAGCGGCATCAATCGCGTATTGATCTGGTGCGCCTTGTCGCTATCGCCGGCCACGGCGGCCTTGCACAGTTCATGCATCGAACGGGGAGCGACGTTGGCGGTCACGGAAATATCACCATGCCCACCCATCAACATGAAATCACAGGCGGTGGGATCGTCGCCGGAATAGAGCGCGAAGTCACTACCCTTGAGGCGTTCGATCAGATCCTCGGCGCGCTCCAGATTGCCCGTGGCATCCTTGAGACCGACGATATTATCGACCTTTGCCAGCCGCAGCACGGTCTCGTTGTAAATATCCGAGCAGGTCCGCCCTGGCACATTGTAGAGGATGACCGGCAGATCGCTGGCCTCGGCAATCGCCTTGAAATGCTGGAACAAGCCTTCCTGAGTCGGCTTGTTGTAATAGGGGGCCACGGTCAGACAGTAGTCGGCCCCTACCTCCGTGGCATAGCGCGTCAACTCTATCGCCTCGGTAGTGTTGTTGGAGCCCGTCCCGGCGATCACCGGAATCCGCCCATTCACCTCTTCGACGATGGTGCGAATGACATCGAAATGCTCTGCGAAAGACATGGTCGTGGGTTCACCGGTGGTACCGGCGGCAACGATGGCATCGGTGCCATTGTCGAGATGAAAACCTACCAGGCGGCGCAGGGCCTCCCAGTCGATCTCGCCGGAAACCTTCATCGGTGTCGCCAATGCGACGATACTGCCTGTAATCATGCGGGAACGCCCTCCTGTACAACGGCTTCCTGGCCCTATGGCGACGAGTCGCGGGTCACGGCTTCTGTGATCGATATGCTGTTCTAAGGGCAAATGGTACTCAGGCGACGAAAGTCTGTACAGGTGCCAGGAGCGCTAAAACATATAGAGTTGGGAACGAAGCACGCCTGGATGTACTCTCTTCGTTCCTTATCAGGGCGCAATCAAGGAGCGCAATATGAGCATCAGTATTGGTCAAGAGATTCCCGACTTTACCGCCGAGGCTACCAACGACACCACCGTTACGCTGTCCCAGCTCAAGGGTGAACAGGCAGTGATCTATTTCTATCCCAAGGACAGCACGCCGGGATGCACCACCGAAGGCGGCAACTTTCGCGATCACAAGCGCGCCTTCGACGAGGCCAACACCCGCATCTTCGGCGTTTCCCGGGACGGCCTGCGCGCCCATGAAAATTTCAAGGCCAAACAGGGCTTCAACTTCGAACTGATCTCCGACAAGGACGAAGCCCTTTGCCAGCTATTCGATGTCATCAAGCTCAAGAAGATGTACGGCAAGGAGCACCTGGGTGTCGAGCGCAGCACCTTTTTGATCGACAAGGACGGCAAGCTGGCCCAGGAGTGGCGCGGCGTCAAGGTGCCGGGCCACGTCGAAAAGGTACTCGAAGCGGCCCAGGAACTTCACGCAAAAGAGTAATAGCGCAACTCGTAAATTTAATCTTCCAGGTCAACCTGACGAATAGGCTGCCCCCGCTGTCCTACGCTGCGGGGCCAGGCCCTGACCAGGGCCTTGAGCAGTGTCGCCAGCGGAATGGCGAAGAATATTCCCCAGAATCCCCATATCCCCCCGAAGAACAGCACCGCCAGGATGATCGATACCGGATGCAGATTGACCGCCTCGGAGAACAGCACCGGCACCAGCACGTTGCCGTCCAATGCCTGCAACACCCCATAAGCGACGACTACATAGACGAACTCGTCGCTGATACCGAAATAAAATCCCGCCACGGCTGCCACGGGAATCGTCGCGATCGCTGCACCGATATAAGGCACCAGCACCGAGAGCCCTACCGTCATTCCCAGCAGCGCCGTGTAGGGCAGCCCAAAAAACCAGAAGGTGACATAGGCAGCGCTGCCGACGATAAGGATCTCGATCACCTTACCGCGTACGTAATTAGCGATCTGATGGTCCATTTCGTGCCATACGTTGGTCATCAGCGCACGTTTTTGAGGCAGCAGCGATAGAAAAAAACGCGTCAGCGACTCCCGATCCTTGAGCAGGAAGAACACCAGGATCGGTACAAGCACCAGATAGATAATCAACCCAAGCAGGTTGCCTAGCGATGACAGCGACAGCGTCAACGCCCGCTGCCCGAGCAGGGTGGCCTCTCGCCCCGCCGTTGAAATCCAGACCTGAATCTGATCCGGGGTGATTACCGTGGGATAGCGCGCTTGAAGCTCATCCAACAACTGCTGCACCCGAGCAAACATGCGCGGGGTTTCCTGTACCAGCTCAACCATCTGATTCCAGACCAGGGGCAATACCACCAGGGCCAGAGCCAGCAGAGCCCCGATGAAAATCAGAAATACCGTCAATACCGATAGCAATCGAGGCATTCCCCTGCGCTCCAACCAGGAAACGATCCCCTGCAGCAGGAAGGCGATGATCAGTGCGGTGAAGAAAGGGGCCAGCATCTTGCCCATCCAGATCACGATGGCAAAACCCAGGATCAGCACCAGCAGGAGAACCACGGCTTCTTCGTCGGAAAAGTACCGCTCGGCCCAGGTTTTCAGGACCTCTTTCATTTTCATATAACAGCGGTACCCTTGCGAATCCAGTAATGGTATTCGTCACCACTTTCCTCTCGAGACAGGAGCTCGAAATCGCTCTGTTCGATGAAGGTTTCGAAGTCCCTCCAGGAACCTGGATCCGTTGCCATCACATGAAGCACCCCGCCAGCATCAAGGCTTGCCAGAGACTGCTTGGCCTTGAGCAGTGGCAGCGGACAGTGCAGGCCACGCGCATCAAGCACATCGTCAGGTTGCAGAGCCATGACATCTCCCGTGAGAATAGAAATCGTCTCGATTTAAAGGCACTTTGTTTCTCGAATCAATGTCGAGTGTACATGCCACTACTGGCGTTACCCGTCCACGAGGATAGTCATGCTGCGTAAAATAACAACGTCGTTACTGGTAGGCGCCTTGGCATTCGCCTCGCTCTCGACGCCACTGCGCGCCGATGACTATGGCCTTCCCTCTTTGGGCAGTGGCGGAAGCAGCGTCTCCAGCGACGAAGAACATCGCCTCGGCCGCGCTTGGCTGCGCCAGTTTCGCGCCCAGACTCAAGCCTGGCAGGACCCTATTTCTCAACACTATGTAGAGTCGGTTCTGTCCCGACTTCTGCCTTACAGTGATATCGGCACTACTCAGATAATCGTTACCCTGGTGGACAGCCGGCTGCTTAATGCCTTTGCGGTGCCGGGCGGCATCGTCGGCGTCAACACAGGACTATTTTCCTTTGCGCCCAGCGAAGATGCCTTCGCATCAGTGCTGGCTCACGAGCTCGGCCATCTGTCCCAGCGCCATTTCGCGAGGCGCATGGAGCGCATCGAAGAGACGCAGCTACCCACCATGGCCGCCATGCTGGCAGGCATGGTGATCGCGGCGGGCGGCGGCGGCAATGCCGGGCTTGCCGCCATGGCGGGCTCCCAGGCGGCGTTCATTCAGGATCAGCTGGCTTATTCCCGGCGCTTCGAGCAGGAGGCGGATCGAGTGGGTCTCGATGCCATGGCGAATGCGGGCTTCGATCCTCAAGCCATGCCCGCCATGTTCCGCGCCATGCAGCGTTTGACCAGCCTGCAGGGAGGTAATCCGCCGGAGTTCCTGTTGACCCACCCGGTTACGGAATCCCGCATCAGCGATACCCAGAGCCGCGCCGATCAACTTCGTGCGACAGCCTCCTCCGAGGATCCCACCTACGCCATGATTCGTGCCCGGGCGTTGCTCAAGCTGAATCAGGACGACCCGACTCAGGCCATGTCGCAGCTACGTCAGGACAACCCGCCCCAGAGTGCCATCCACTATTTGCAAGCACTCATTGCCGCCGAGCAAGATCGTACCGACGCGGCCCTCGATAGCCTCGATCGCCTGGCTCGCGAACTGCCGGATCTCTCTCTGATTCCAGCCAGTGCCGCTGAAATAGCACTCGAGGCAGGGCGACGCAGCGTGGCGCTCGAACGCGCCCAGCGCATCTTGAGACTCGCCCCGGGTTACTTTCCTGCAGAACTGGTCCAGGCGAATATTCTGTTGCAGACCAATCCCGGCCAGGCCTTCGATGTACTGCGCGGGCTTAGCCAGCAAGCGTCGGAGGACCCCCAGGTATTTGCCTTGCTGGCCGAGGCCGCCGGTCGCAGCGGCCGCGAAATCTGGGGGCATCTGGCCCGGGCCGAACAGCTACAGCTGAGCGGCAGCATCGATCGGGCCATTCGCCAGCTTGGGGTGGCCGAAGATGTGGCCAAGCGCAGCAATGATTTCGGTATGGCGAGCCGTATTCAACAGCGACGCAGGGAGTATATGGAGTATCGCGAGGCTGCCCAGCAACTTTAGGAAAACACTGAATAAATGGCTGTACTGGCGAACCGCTGTGTTGCGCGGTACTCGGAATCGTCACATATACCCCATATGCTCCGGTTCCTGTGTTCCGTGCGCCTTGCGCTTCATCCAGTTCGCCGATTAATTCAGCGTTTTCTTGGAGACTGTTGCGAAAAAAGCCTTACCGCTATCTGG
Source organism: uncultured Halomonas sp. (assembly GCF_947500835.1). Taxonomy (GTDB): domain Bacteria; phylum Pseudomonadota; class Gammaproteobacteria; order Pseudomonadales; family Halomonadaceae; genus Modicisalibacter. The sequence goes on along the minus strand of NZ_CANMTQ010000003.1, from coordinate 362,468 downwards.
CAGCGAGGCGTTTCAACCACTATCGTTTGAAGTTGAGCATCCGCTCCAGCGGCTTCAACGCCCGCTGACGCAACTCATCGTCGACGAATATCTCGCCGCTATAGTCACGCAGCGCTCCGGCTAGATTGTCGAGGGCATTCATCGCCATCCAGGGGCAGTGGGCGCAGCTCTTGCAGGTCGCACCGTTGCCGGCGGTGGGAGCTTCAAACAGGATCTTGTCCGGCACTGCCTGCTGCATCTTGAAGAAGATGCCGCGATCCGTGGCAACGATCATCTCCTGTTGAGGCAACGCCTTGGCCGCCTTGATCAGCTGCGAGGTGGAGCCCACCTCATCGGCAATCGCCACCACGCTGGCCGGCGATTCCGGATGCACCAGCACTGCGGCATCCGGGTACAGCGCCTTGAGATCGGTGATGCCTTTAGCCTTGAACTCTTCATGGACGATACAGGCGCCGTCCCAGAGCAGCATATCGGCGCCGGTCTGCTTTTGAATGTAGCTACCCAGATGCTTGTCCGGCGCCCACAGGATTTTTTCACCTCTGGCCTGCAGGTGCTCGATTACATCCACGGCAATGGAAGATGTCACTACCCAGTCGGCCCGGGCCTTTACTGCTGCAGAGGTATTGGCATAGACCACCACGGTGCGATCCGGGTGGGCATCGCAGAAAGCCGCAAACTCATCCGCGGGGCAACCGATATCAAGGGAGCAGGTGGCCTCCAGGGTTGGCATCAGCACACGTTTCTCGGGGGAGAGAATCTTGGCGGTCTCCCCCATGAAGCGTACCCCGGCGACCACTAACGTTGAGGCTTCATGCCGGGCGCCAAAACGCGCCATCTCCAGGGAATCCGAGACACATCCGCCGGTCTCTTCCGCCAGCTGCTGGATGGCATCATCGGTGTAGTAGTGGGCGACGAGCACTGCGTTGCGCTCATTCAACAAGCGCTTTATCTCGTCGATGCGGGCTTCATCCTCGACAGGAATCCGCGTAGGACAATAGGCACGGGCCAAGTGATCTTGCACCCTTGCGCGAGGCGTCATGGTTGTCATCGTGTCTGTCACTCTTTGTCGGCAGGGAATCCCCCTGCGTTTCAGAGTCAGCTCATGATCTACTGCCCTCGGCGATACGATCCTGAACAGACTCTCAGAAGCGCCGGATGTGATCGATCTTTTCGATCCTCCGACGCACCCAACTCACGAATTCTGACAAGTCTAGCGTGAAAATGCTCCCGGGCGTACAGCAAAAACGCCCCCGCATACGAAAATGCGAGGGCGCTAGTATTTGGTGGGTCGTGTAGGATTCGAACCTACGACCAATTGGTTAAAAGCCAACTGCTCTACCGCTGAGCTAACGACCCGTGACAGGATTGATCATGGAACTACAAGAAATCTCAAGCGGCGATAATGGTGGGTCGTGTAGGATTCGAACCTACGACCAATTGGTTAAAAGCCAACTGCTCTACCGCTGAGCTAACGACCCGCCGCCGGGCCGTCGAGATGGTGGGTCGTGTAGGATTCGAACCTACGACCAATTGGTTAAAAGCCAACTGCTCTACCGCTGAGCTAACGACCCCTCGACAGGGCGCACATATTACTGACAGCGCTTGGGGATGACAAGTGGGTTTTGATCGGCAAATTCGTTGTCATCTCTCATTCCTTACCCCATAGTAAGGAAAATCCAATATTGGACGGTTAACTCATGTCTACATCAACGCTTACTTCCAAAGGGCAGGTAACGATTCCAGCTCAGGTTCGTGCCTCGCTAGGGGTCGGTGCGGGCGACCGGATAGAGTTCGTGGAGGTCGAGAAAGGCAAATTCGCCATTCTTGCGGTCAATCGCTCCATACAGGATCTTAAAGGTATGATCCGCACACCAGACACTCCTGTGAGCATCGCCGAGATGAATGATGCCATCGCCCGCCAAGGATCAAGTGCGAAATGATCGGCCTGGATACCAACGTGATTGTTCGTTATGTGGCTCAGGACGATCCACAGCAGTCGCCCAAAGCTACGGCAATGTTCGAAACGCTTTCCATTGAGAAACCCGGCTTTATTACAATGGTATCGATCGTGGAGTTGGTATGGGTGCTACAAAGCTGCTACCAAGTCACGAAGAAAGAGATCGTCAACGTTCTCGACACTATTCTGAGAACGCGAGAAGTGGTAGTTGAACAAGCAGAAATCGTCTGGCAAGCCTTACGGCGCTTCGCCAATGCCAAGGCGGATTTCGCTGACTGCCTGATCGAGCGCTGCGCCAATGCAGCCGGTTGCAGCCATATGGTGACGTTCGATAAGCAGGCTGCCAAAACCGCCGGCATGCATCAGCTTGGTTGATACCTCGATCCGAATCCTTGCCATCTAACCGCGCCACCAGCGATTGGGCTTGACGTTGATCGCCGCCATGTCCTTGGGTATTTCCCGTGCGATAGCATGAATCTCCTGATAGACGTCGATGCCGCCGGCCCAGTTGTTGAGCCGATCACGCCAAGGCGCCCAAGGCCCGGGATTGCACTCCGGGGCGCATATCTCGGCAGCCTGCTGGCGTATTTCATCGGAAAGCGGTGCCACTCGCACGTTATGCTTGGCAAAGACGGTGCCTGGCATGGGGTTTTCCATCTCACCGATGACTTGCGTGCGCCCCGCTTCGTTCATGCCCTGGGTGAATATCTGCGCAGCATAGGCGGACTCCATTACCTGATCCTGCAAGTCGCTACCCAGCTTATCGAAGACCGGCAGACTCATGGCGGTGTGCTCGGTGCCAGCGAAGAATCGCAGATCCACTGCCTGGGAAATTATCGGCGCCATTCCCGTATGAGCCACCGCTGCCATCCAGGTTTCCGCACCATCGAACAGGCCCTGGCGCAAACCGCTCATGGTTTTCTCCCAGGCCACCGGCACTGGGTTTAGATTGAGCTCTCGCATGGCGATGCGTCCAAGCTGACTACCAGCGACCCTGTTTCTGGTACCCGACAACTCTTCAAGACGCGTCACCAGCGGCTTGTTCGCCCATTTGAGTCCCAGCATCAGGCCGCGTAGATCACAGTGGGTGAACAGGAACTGAATGCCATGTCGCTGGCGTAGAGGTTCGCGCAGCAGCTTCTCGCTGCGCGGATCGTAGAAAAAATGAAACATCGATGCCGTGGACGGAAACATGTAGGCAAAGTCGAGCACGTTGTAATAAGGCGCGTCCACGGCGGAATTCTGAGTCGAGGCCGAGAACATATCCACGCTGCCCTGCTGGGTTCTGTTCACACCCTCGAACTGATTGCACGACTCGCTGCTTTCCATGAATTCTACGCGAATGGCACCGTTGCTGCGGGCTTCCAGATCCTGGGCAAAGAACAGTTGGCCGGACTTCTGAATATCCTGATTTTGCTCGTTACAGCCCGAAGCTGCGAAACGCAGGATGTGCTTCGGAGTGGTTCGTTTGCGTTTCTTCTCTTCTTGCTCTGCAGCCCTCGCCAGACTAGAAACGCTCATGGTTGCCCCCAGACCCGAGGCGGCCAGCAAGGTCGAAGTCAGACCGAAGCGACCCGAAATACCGACAAAATCGCGGCGAGAAATACCTTTTTCTTCTTGTTGGCTCATGAAAAAACTCCTGAAATCCTGACTGTGGTGGTAGTCGTTGCCGTGGTGGGGCCGGCGTTTCGTTGTTTGTATCACTGCCTTTCCAGCAGCCGCTGCATCGCCGCCGTAGGCTTCTGGAGCTTGCGGTGGCGACGGCTTTCAGCGTAGCTGTCGTTGAAGACATCGAAGTAGTCGTCGAGTAAACCGGCAGCGTCTACGTCGCCGCTCTGGCGCAACAACTCCGCGGCGACCTCGGCGGTGCATAGATGCGACGCCGAGGCGGGTTTGCGCAGGTGATAACGCGTCAGCCGGTCGGTGCGTAGCGGCAGCACCGGCAGGCGCTCAAGATAAGGGCTCTTGCGAAAGATACGCCGGGCCTGGCGCCAGGTGCCATCTAAAATGATGAATACCGGAATGCGCCCTTCCTGCTTTGCATCGCTTACCGCCTCGACATCCACGACCCGTTCGGCATAGTCCGGCTGATCATCCGGGAAGATGACGAACGGAGCGAAGCGGGGATCATCGAGGTATTGGAGCAGCGCAGTGTCCGGCGCGGTGCGATACCAGGTGAAGACCTCGGTGGTGTCGAGAATATCGCCGATCAGCCGGCCGGTATTGGTCGGCTTGTTATGTTCCAATGGATGGGTCAATAGCCAGAAACGCACTTCGCTTTCGGTTGTTACCCGATAAGGGCACAGGCAGTTCAACAGCGGCATACGACAGGTTTCGCAGCGAGTGACGAAGCTTCCCCGGGCCTTGAAGGGGCGACGGGGTGGCGTGGCAATACAGTGATCCGAATCCATCAGGGTCATGGCGTACTCTGGAATCCAGTTGTTATCCAATGCTCAAGGCACCTCGAGGCGCTTCTGACGGCGCCAGTGCTCGACCAGAGGCGGCACACCCTGACTGGCCGGTGCATCGATGGCGCGTACCCAGTTGGGGGATAGCTGTGATGCATTGGGATCTACCAGGATACAGGGGCAGTCGCTTGGCGCCTCGTGCAGCAGCATGGCGGCGGGCATGACCGCAAGCGACGTACCCACCACCAGCAGCAGATCCGCCTGGGTGACGATATCGCAGGCGTCACCGTAGGCGGGCACTGCTTCGCCGAACCACACCACATCGGGCCGCAACTGGCTGCCCTTGTCGCATAGATCACCCAGCTTGATACCGCCTCGCGGCAGGGAATAGACCAGCCGCGGGTCGGCGCTCGATCGCGCCCTGAGCACTTCCCCATGCAGATGCACGACCCTCTTGGAGCCGGCCCGTTCGTGCAGGTCGTCGATGTTCTGGGTGATGATGCTGACATCAAAGTCCGTCTCGAGCTGGGCCAAGGCTCGGTGAGCGGGATTGGGCTTGGCACAACGCACCTGGGCACGACGCTCGTCGTAAAAGCGCAACACCAGCGCCGGATCGCGTTGCCACCCTTCCGGCGTGGCGACGTCCTGGATGGCGTGGTTTTCCCACAGGCCATCGCCATAACGAAAGGTCTTCAAACCGCTCTCGGCGCTGATACCCGCCCCGGTGAGCACCACCAGGCGCTGTCTGGCATTTGTCGTCATCTTGTCTCGCATTCAATCCTTGAGCCGGTAAGTCAGTGAATCGATAAGTCATTGAATCAGTAGGTCAGTACCGCCTGATCACCCCCGGCGAAGCGCTGCTTGTTGCGATAGGGGTAGACGTCGATCACCTGACCTTCCGTGATCGCATTTTGCAGCCCCTTCCAATAATCCGCCTCGAAGATCTCGGGATGCAGTTCCAGAAACAGGCGGCGCAGCTTGATATCCGCAAACAGGAAAGGACCGAATTCCTCAGGGAAAATATCATTGGGGCCAACGGAGTACCATGGCTCGTCCATCATCTCCTGTTCCGGATAGCGAGCTTCCGGAATCTTGCGAAAGTTGCACTCCGTGAGATAGCAGATCTCATCGTAATCGTAGAACACGACTCGGCCATGACGAGTGACCCCGAAATTCTTGAGCAGCATGTCCCCGGGAAAGATGTTCGCCGCCGCCATCTGCTTGATGGCGTTGCCGTAATCCTTGAGGATGGCCCGGGTTTCCTGCTCATCGCTCTGTTCCAGATAGAGATTGAGCGGCATCATCATGCGTTCGGTGTAGCAGTGCTTGATGAGTACCTTGTCGCCGCGCAGCTCCACCGTGGAGGGCGCCACCTCGAGCAGTTCATCCAGGCACTGCGGATCGAAATGATCCCTGCGGGCGATGAGATTGGAAAACTCTTGGGTATCCGCCATACGCCCCACCCGGTCGTGGCGTTTGACCAGACGATACTTCTCCCGCACGTTCTCGCGGCTCATCGCCTTGGTAGGGTCGAAACGATCCTTGATGATCTTGAACACCGCACGGTAGGAGGGCAGCACGAACACTGCCATGACCATGCCTCGCACCCCGGGAGCAATGATGAAACGATCCTGGCGTTTGGCAATATGCCGATTGAGGTCGCGAAAGAACTCGGTCTTGCCGTGTTTGAAAAAACCAATTGCGGCGTAGAGTTCGCCCTGGGGCTTTTCTGGCATCAGCTCCTGTAGATAGCCGACGAACTCACCGGGTACCGGCACATCGACCTGAAAATAAACCCGCGTGAAGGAAAAGATGATCGATATTTCCACCGGCTCGATAATTACCGTATCCAGACGTACGCCTCTCACATCACCCTGGGTTTCGTCGTGCACGATTGGCAGCACCAGCGGCACCTGGACATCGCCACCGCTCAGTCGCCCCACGAGATAGGCCCCCTTGTTGCGATAGAACACGCTGTTGAGCAGCTCGATTTGCGCATCCGGAGCGTCTCGCAGGGCTTCCGGAAGATGCGTGCTCAAAAACTCGCTGCCCATTTCCGCGTCTCGCGCAAGATCGTCGTAACTGGTGTCCAGGGAGGCCTCTTCCAACGCCCAGGTCAGTGCACCATTCCAATCCCCTTCGACCCGGCGCCGGCGTGTCAATTCGATATCGGAGCGGCGGGCCGCATGCTCCCGGGAGCTGTAGACGAACATCCAGTCATTGCGAATATGGCGATGATGAAAGATCGAGCAGAACAATGAATTGAAATAGGTTTCCGCCAGTTCGTAATCGAGACGCTGATCGATCAGCTCGGCATAGTGCTGCTTGGCTTCACGCCAGTTCTCGCAGTGGGTGAGCTCGTCGTCTTCGAAGGAGCGCTTGAGCCGGGAAAGCGTGTCTTCGACCTTTTCGTCGTAGAGATTGATACGCGCCGCCGATGCCTGCTGAGCATCCCGCCAGGACGCTTTTGAAAAGCGTTGACGAGCGGCGCTGGTGATCTGCTTGAAAAGCGAACGGTATTCATCGAAGCCATGCAGAATGGTGGCGGCGATACGATAGGCAGGGGACACTTTCATTGCGAGACTTCCCACGGCGTAAATCATCAGCATGCCCAATGCGGATGCGGATTGCGAGACGCAATGAGCCGCAATTGTCATAACTGACCCGGGCCATGTTTCACATTTCTGGAATGCGCTATGCTACCTATTCTCGCAGTGCAATGGACGTCATCTCATGGAAGAACCCGGTATCACGCAACCAACGCGCAATCACAACGCTGCCAAGGCCAGCGCCTGGACGAGCCAGGATACGACCTGGATGCTGAGCCTGTTCGGCACCGCCGTGGGCGCTGGCATTCTGTTCCTGCCCATCAATGCAGGTATCGGCGGTTTCTGGCCCCTGGTGCTGATGACACTGCTGATCGGTCCGATGACCTATCTTTCCCACCGCGGGCTGTCCCGCTTCGTCTGTTCCTCTTCGATCAAGAACAGCGACATCACCCAGGTGGTGAAAGAGCACTTTGGCGAGAACGCCGGCCGCGCCATCACCCTGCTCTATTTTCTGGCGATCTACCCTATCGTGCTGATCTACGGGGTGGGCATCACCAATACCGTGGCGAGCTTTCTCAGCAATCAACTGGGCATGACGCCGCCGCCACGCTGGTTGCTCTCCGGGGTGCTGATCGCCGCCATGATGGCGGTCATGCTTGCCGGGGAGCGCGTCATGCTCCGGGTCACCCAGTGGCTGGTCTACCCGCTGGTGGCCATTTTGATCTTCATGTCCCTGTACCTGATCCCTAGCTGGAATCTGGCGAGTCTTGGCACGATGCCCGAGGGCGGTGATTTCCTCGTCACCGTGTGGCTGACCATCCCGGTACTGGTGTTTTCCTTCAACCATTCGCCAGCGATCTCCCAGTTTGCGGTTTCCCTGAAACGCGACCATGGCGATGGCGCCTCAGCCAAGGCGGATGTCATCCTGCGCAATACCACGCTGATGCTGGTGAGCTTCGTTATGCTGTTCGTGTTCTCCTGTGTACTGGCGCTCACCCCGGAACAACTGCTCGAGGCCAAGGCGCAAAACCTGCCGATCCTGTCCTATCTGGCTAACGTGTACGACAGCGGTTTCGTCAGTTACTTCGGCCCGCTGGTCGCGTTTGTTGCCATCATCTCGTCTTTCTTCGGCCACTACATGGGCGCCAGCGAAGGCCTGAAAGGTATGGTGCGCAACCTGTTACAGAGCCAAGGTAGAAGCGTTCATACCGGCAAGATCAATCGTTTCACTATCGCCTTCATGTTCCTGACGACCTGGGGTGTGGCCATCATCAACCCCAATATCCTGAGCCTGATCGAGACCTTGAGCGGCCCGGTCATCGCCGCGATTCTTTATCTGATGCCCATGTATGCCATTCACAAGGTGCCGGCGCTCGCTCCCTACCGCGGCCGGGCCAGCAACGTCTTCGTGACCGTGGCGGGCCTGGTGGCCATGAGCGCCATCCTGTACGGCCTTTTCGGTTGAACGCTCGATGAGCGACGAGCCTTTGAGGATTCTTTACCAGGACGAGCAGCTGGTCGCGGTGCATAAGCCTTCTGGACTGCTGGTGCACCGCACAGTCCTGGCCAAGGGCGAAACACGTTTTGCCTTGCAGATTCTGCGGGATCAGCTGGGTCAGCGGGTCTATCCGGTGCATCGCCTGGATCGTCCTACCTCCGGTGTCCTGCTGTTTGCGCTGACGTCTGATATGGCCAGCACACTGGCGGCCCAGTTCAGCGCTCAACAGGTACAAAAACGCTATGTCGCGGTAGTGCGGGGTATTGGCCCAGTGCAGGAGTGCCTCGACTGGCCGCTGCGGGAAGAGGATGGCCGCCGTCCCAAGAGCGAAATGCCGGAACAGGCCGCCCGCACCGAGATACGCCGGCTGGACAGCGTCGAATTGCCGATTGCCATCGATCGCTATCCCCAGGCGCGCTATTCGCTGATGGAAGTTCACCCGTTGACCGGACGACGTCATCAGATCCGACGTCATCTTTCCCGGCGCGGCTACCCTATCATCGGAGATGCCAAGCATGGCAAGGGCGTGCACAATCGCTTCTTTCGGGAACGGCTTGACTGTTCACGCCTGCTGCTGGCAGCGGTTGGCTTGAGCATCCTGCACCCCACCCATCAGGCCACGCTCGCGCTCAGTGCCGCGCTGGATACCGACATGAACCAGTTGTTCGATCGCTTTGGCTGGTCCGGGCATCTGCCGGAGGATAGCGCTCGTTGGCAAGATGCCCAACAAGCCCCATTATCGTCGTTATCATCCACATCGCTTTAGCCAGATCCATCGAGTCCTCATGAATCCTTTTGAACCCGCCCCCATCGCCGACGATTACGATTTGCGCTTCGGCGGCATTCGCAGGCTTTACGGCACCCGTGCCGCGGAGCGCTTTCGTCGATCTCATGTGGTCGTCGTGGGTGTTGGCGGCGTCGGCAGCTGGGCGGTGGAGGCGCTGGCGCGAGCGGGCATCGGCAAGTTGACGCTGATCGATCTCGACGATGTCTGTGTCTCCAACATCAATCGCCAGCTGCATGCCCTGGACGACACTATCGGTCGTCCCAAGGTCGAGGTACTGGCCGAGCGTTGCCAAGCCATCAATCCGGCTATCGAAGTGGCGGCGGATACGGCCTTCGTCACACCGAAAAATCTCGCCGAGCGCCTCCCCGAGGACACGGATCATCTCATTGATGCCATCGATAGCGTGGTGGCCAAGACCGCGCTGATCGCCTGGTGCAAGCGTCGCAAGATCCGGCTGACGGTCACCGGAGCTGCAGGGGGCCAGACCGATCCAACCCGCATCCAGGTAGCTGATCTGACCCGCACGGAGCACGACCCGCTGCTGGCCAAGGTACGTTCCCGGCTGCGGCGGGATTTTGGTTTTTCGCGCAATCCAAAAAGACGCTTTGGCGTGGAATGCGTCTATTCTGATGAGCAGCTGGTCTATCCCGGGAGCGACGGCGAAGTCTGTCTTCAAAAACCCGGCAACGGCGAGGTTACCCGTCTCGACTGCGCCAGCGGTTTCGGCGCTGCGACCTTCGTCACCGGCAGCTTTGGCTTCGTCGCCGCGTCTCGCACGCTGGCACGGCTGGCGGCTGCCAAGGAGTCTTGCGATGAATAATGAACACCCCCGCCTCGTACCGGGCATCTATCGTCACTACAAGGGGCAGAGCTACGAGGTCATCGGACTGGCTCACCACAGTGAAACCGAAGAACCTCTGGTCGTCTATCGTGCGCTGTACGGCGATTATGGTTTATGGGTACGTCCGCTTGGCATGTTTGGCGAGACCGTCGAGGTTCAGGGCGAACCTTTGCCACGCTTCGAGCTGGAAGTCGCTTTCAAATAATATTTTTCACTGCCGTCATCAATGAAACGTTGGCAGACTGCAGGAAAGGGACGATGCTGAAGACTGATTCACGCAGCATTCAAGGATGACTCATGCCTGCTTATTCCTCCCTCGCCCTGTGGGGACGCGATCTGATCGCAATCCTTATATTCCTTCTCTGCGCGCCGGTTCAGGCCGGCACCCTCTCAAGCGCCACCCTGGATGCTCAAGGCTATTCAGGCTCTCGGGAGCGCAATTACCAAGTCTACGTACCCGATGGCCTTACCCGCCCTGCGCCCATGGTCATGGCGCTGCATGGCTGTCAACAGACCGAGAGTGACGTGCTCGACGACTGGGGCCTCAAGGCGGCAGCGGATCGCTATGGCTTCATTCTGGTAGCGCCTTTTATTACCAGCTACGACGGGCTGCGCAATACCAACTGCTGGGGCTTCTGGTTGGATCAGCACCAGCAAGAGGGCATGGGCGAGCCCGAGGATCTGCATCAGATTGCCCTTGAAGTCGAAGCCAACTTTGCCATCGATCCCGAGCGGCGCTATATCACCGGGCTTTCCTCCGGCGGCGCCATGGCTGTGGTCGCCTCCGTTACCCATAACGAATACTGGGCCGCTGCCGCCACCGCCGCGGGCTTGCCCTACGGCGAGGATGCCGCCTCGGTATCCCTGTCCGGGCAATGTCCGGGCTTCGCCACATTCCATCCGGTCAGCCAGGTGGTGAGCGACATGCGCGGTGAGCTTGACGATGACTACGCCATCCCGTTGCTGGTGCTGCAGAACAACAACGACTGCACGGTGATCCAGCCCGCGGGACGCAATCTGCGGGATGCCCAACTGGCAGTATTCGGCGATGAAAGTCATGACACTCCGGATGAGGCGCTTGCTTCACAAGAGGCCTGCCAGCCGTTTTTCGAGCAGAATTACGGCTGTCGTCAGAGCCGCTATACCCTGGATGGCTCGGATGCCAGCCGCTCGCTGGTCGAAACCGTCTTCTTCGACGGTCCGCGCGCAACACCGAGCGCTGGGGATACCGATCGCGGCCACTACTGGATCGGTGGCGAGAGCGGCAATCAAGGCCGGTGGGCCATCCGCCAAGGCCCCAGCTATCCGGATATCATTTGGGACTTCTTCGAACGTCACCCACGCAATGCATCAATTCCCCAGGGCGCACCGAGAATCACACTCAACGGCGCAAACCCTCTGCTGGTCCCGCTCGATGCTCCCTACAACGACCCGGGCGCCAGCGCCCAGGACGCGGAAGATGGCGAGGTACCTGTGACCACGGACTGCAGCCAGGTGGACACGTCTCGGCTCGGTGATTACGCCTGCACCTTCTCCGCCTCGGATAGCGATGGCAACACCACCACGGCCCAGCGCAGCGTGCGGGTATTCGACCCTGATGTACCAAGCGCCTCCTGCGCCACCGTCGATGCCCCACCGCTTGCCCATATCAATGCCGGTCGCGCCATTGCCGGGGGGCTTTTCAACCTGCGGGCGCTATCGAAAACCGACCAGCAGGATATCGGCTTTGCTTACAACAGCTGGTCGCCGGTGACACTGTATGAAGGCGAGCCGGGGCAGTGGTATTCCCAGCAGCCGGCGGTCTGCTCCGGCACCTGACGACAGGGTCTTGAAAACAAGCGTCGTGGTGTCGCGGATGATATCCGCTGATATACTGCGGCGCTTCTTTCAACAACTGGTAACGATCAGGCCGATAACTCCGGGGGGTATAACGGATGCGGCAGACGATCAAACGGAGGCATCATGAGCGCACGGGTAGGCGTCATCATGGGGTCGAAGTCGGATTGGGCCACCATGTGCCATACCGCCGAAACCCTCGACACGTTAGGTATCGAGCATGAAATCAAGGTGGTTTCCGCTCATCGCACCCCGGATCTTTTGTTCGATTACGCGGAAAGCGCCGCCGGGCGCGGCCTCGAGGTGATCATCGCCGGCGCCGGCGGGGCCGCTCATCTGCCCGGCATGGCCGCGGCCAAGACTTGCCTGCCGGTACTGGGCGTGCCGGTACAGTCAAGCATGCTCAGCGGCGTGGATTCGCTGCTGTCCATCGTGCAGATGCCCGCGGGCATTCCGACCGGCACCCTGGCCATCGGCCGCGCCGGCGCCATCAATGCCGCCCTGCTTGCCGCCGCCATTCTGGGCAACAAGTATCCCGAGGTGCGCGAAGCACTCGAGCAGTATCGCCGCGAGCAGACCCGGCGAGTGCTCGATCATCCCGATCCCAGCCAAGACGATTGACCGGAGGCCTGAATGCTACGCATAGGCGTTGTGGGGGGCGGCCAGCTGGGCCGCATGATGGCGGAAGCCGGTGCAGGATTCGACGCCCGTTTTACCTTTCTCGATCCAACGGACTCCGCCTGCGCGGCGCTGCATGGCCGGCATATTCAAGCGGACTGGAACGACAGCGCAGCGCTCGAATCCCTTGCCCAGGCCAGCGACGTGGTGACCTTTGAATTCGAGAACATCAAAGCCGATGCGGTAGCGCGACTGGCCGCCCAGTGTCCGGCCTTCCCCCCGGCCAAGGCGCTTGCAACCGCCCAGGATCGCTGGGCTGAAAAGTCGCTGTTTCGCTCATTGGACATTCCCCTGCCGCCGGTTGCCAGAATCGATAGCCAGGGGGATCTCGATGACGCCGTTGCCGAAATTGGGCTGCCCGCGGTGCTCAAGACTCGCACTTTGGGCTATGACGGCAAGGGCCAAAAGGTGCTGCGGGAACCGGAGGATGTCAGCGACGCCTTTGACGAATTGGGTGCGGTGCCTCTGGTACTCGAAGGGTTCGTCGATTTCGATCATGAGGTCTCGGCGATTGCGGTACGTGGCCGTGACGGTGAAACCCGCACTTGGCCACTTTCGCGCAACGAACATCGCCAGGGCATGCTGCATTGCTCCATCCCGGACCCGGGCCACCCGTTGCAAGCCTTGGCGGAGGATTACATCAGCCGGGTGCTGACGGAACTCGATTATGTTGGCGTGATGGCGTTTGAATTCTTTGCCGTAGAGAATGCCTTGCTTGCCAATGAAATCGCCCCGAGGGTGCATAATTCAGGGCACTGGAGCATCGAGGGCGCCGCCACCAGCCAGTTCGAGAATCATCTGCGCGCGGTGGCGGGTCTACCCTTGGGAACGACGAAGCGCCTGGTGCCTTGTGCCATGCTCAACGTGATCGGTGCTCTTCCCGAGCGGGATGCGGTACTTAAAATATCTGGCACTCGTTGGCACGATTACGGCAAGGCGCCGCGGCCCGGGCGCAAGATCGGTCATATCACCGTACTGGCCTCCAGTAACGAACAGCTCGCTGAGCGCATCGAAGCCGTGGAGAAGCTGCTGGTCAACGACTTGGGCTAAGAGCGCCTTGAAAGAGCTCAGAGCGGTCCCTAACGAAAGAAGGCGCCTTCAAAGGGCGCCTTCTTCTTGTAAGCAAGATACGTTCTGCTATTTCCAAAACCAAGCGAGCGAAGACCAGGCAAGGCAAAAATCAGCGATATAACGGAGTTTACGTGTTGTAAATGAGTATATTGAGCTGATTTTTAACGCCGCATGGTCGAGCGCAGCTGGTTTTGAGGCCATCAGGCTTCGCGCATCTGCTTCTGCAGATAATTCTCCACACCCACCTTATCCATCAGGCTCAGCTCGGTCTCGAGCATGTCGATATGCTCTTCCTCGTCAGCGAGGATATGGCGGAATAGATCGCGACTGACGTAGTCTTTCACCTGCTCGCAGTAGGCGATGGCCTCGATCAGATCCTTGCGGCCCTTGTGCTCCGCCGCCAGATCGCTTTCGAGCATTTCCCGGGTATGCTCACCGATATGCAGCTTGCCCAGATCCTGGAGGTTGGGCAGCCCTTCGAGAAACAGGATACGCTCGATCAGCTTATCGGCGTGATTCATTTCTTCGATGGACTCATCGTATTCCCACTTTGCCAATGCCTTCAGGCCCCAGTCCTTGTACATCTTGGCGTGTAGAAAATACTGATTGATCGCGACCAGCTCATTACCCAATATGATATTGAGATGTTCGATAACCTTGGCATCGCCTTTCATGGGGATCTCCTTCATTTTTTTATAGGCGCAGGAAATGTGTGCCCACGCGCTCACGACCGGAGAAGTATCGCCCAGAATCGAAAAAAAGTCCAATGATGACAGCTAGTTATGAAGATTTCATCGCATTCGCGAGGAGTTATCGAATGCCAATGAAAGTGAGGAATATTCCGTAGTTAGACAGCGTAAGACAGGTCCGCATCGCCAAACAGCTCCTTGGCCACGGCATCTCGCGTGATCGACTTGCCCACGCAGGCGCATTTGCCACACTGGGTAGCACAGCCTGTTTGCTCCCGCACTTCACGCCAGCTCCTGGCGCCCTGGGCCACGACCTGTTCAATGGTGGTGTCAGAAACCCGCTTGCATAGGCATACGTACATGGAATCAGCCTCACTATCGTCCTGATAGTGAATGTAAATGATTCGCATAGAGGATTGCAAGCACTCTTTTGTCGCGCTTTTTGTCGCGCCCTCAAGTGCGCTGTCAGGCTTTCTTCCGTTTCCCCTGCTTGGGCAGCACCACGACTCGCGAACTGGAAATAATGTCCGGCCAGCTGCGCCGCTCGCTGTCGATCAATATCCACCAGTAGCCCAGGCCTCCCAGCGCCAGGGAGAACATGGCGGCAATGAAGCGCACCAGACATTGCGGCAGCGATAGGGAGTTGCCTTCAAGGCTCTGGACCCGCAGACGCCAGGCCTGCATACCGAGAGTCATGCCGCCGCGCATCCAGAAAAAGGCAAAGAAAATGAATGTCACGATCAGCAGCACACTGTGAAACAGCGGGCTTTCACTGGCTTCACCGTCATTGAGCGCAACGGCGACGAATCCCACCAGCATCCATACCGCCAGCAATACCAGGGTATCGTAGAGCATCGCCCCCAGCCGGCGAGGCAACCCCGCCGGCCATACATCATCCAGGTTGGCAAAACGTTGCATTGCTTTTCCTTAAGTGGCAAATCGTGACTGGCCTCCTAGCCGCTGCGTCGTAACAAATAAAGCCCCACGCCGATACAGGCCAATGTCGGCGCAAGCACCGCCCAGACCGGTGAAAAACCGAACACCGTGGACGCTGGCGCCAGCAGGTCCTGCAGATACTTGAATGAAAGACCCACAATGACTCCGTAGAATACTCGGGTTCCCGCTGCCACGGTGCGCAGTGGGCCGAACACGAAGGAAGCCGCCACCAGCACCAGAGACGCCATGGTGATCGGCATCAGCATCTTCTGCCAGAAGTACAATAGCGGCTGGGTAGGCGTCAGGTCCTGATTCTTCAAGTAGTTCGCATAGGCCCATAGCTCGCTAGGGGCCTGACTTTCCACATCCCGTAACAAACGGTTGAGCTGCGCGGGGGTCAGATCGGTATTCCAGCCAAGGCGGGCATGATGCTCGGTGTCGGTGCGCTGCTCGGAAAAGCGCGTGATATCGACATTCAGCAACTCCCAATGATCGTTCTCCCAGACGGCGCGCTCTGCATGAGTGGCTTCTTCCAGGCGCTTGCCATCGAAACGATAGCGGGTCAGATCGATGACCGTATCGTCCGCCCGGATGGCGCCAAATCGATAGAAGGTGCTCCCTTCACGCTGCCAACCGCCACGCTGGGTAACCACCGCGCCCTTGCCGCTCAACTGCTCCAGGCGCCAGGCCTGGGCGAACTGCTCCGTGCGCGGGGTCACGAATTCCGCCATCAGCAGCACGGTGATGATCACCAGGAGGATCGGCTGCATCGCACTCCAGAGAATACGTAGCAAGGAGCGCCCGGAAGCCCGCATTATCGTCAGCTCATTGTTCGAGGCCATGCTTCCCAGCCCTATCAGGGCGCCGATCAACACCGCCACCGGAGCATATTGATAAAACCGCCAGGGCAGGCGTAGACCAAGATAAAGCAGCACATCGAAGGCGCCATAGCCGCCCTCCACGTCCTTTAGATCGTTGATGAAGGCAATGACCAGATCAAGTCCCAGCAGCACCAGCTGTACGACGAAGATGGTTGCCAGTACGTTGCGGGCGACGTATCGGTCGAGACGATCTGTAATCATTAGCGCATGCCCCTTAGCTGCGACCGCCGTGTGAGCCACAGGCCAAGCAGGAAGTATCCCAGGTGGATGGGCCACATGCCGACGATGGCAGGCAGTATTCCTCGACCGATCGCGTCCAGGGCGGCTAGCAGCAGGCTCAAATAGCTGATATGCAGGAAAATTGCTGGCAGCAATTTGGCAAATCGACCTTGGCGAGGATTGACCTTGGCCAGGGGCAATGCCAGCAAGGCCAGTATCGGCACCGTCAGCGGTAGACTGATGCGCCATTGCAGCTGTGCCCAGGCCTCGAGAGTATCCACCGCCACCAGCTGCGGGGTGGTGAGGTATTCGACATCCTCGAGATCATTCATTTCTGTGGCCCGGGACAGCCGCACAGCGTAGGTATCGAACTCCAGTCGTTCCGCCTGGGTACGTCCAGGCTCGACGCTGTAGCGCTCCCCATTCGCCAGCACCAGAAAACGACTGCCGGTATCGTCATCAACGGTTTGATAGCCGCTGTTGGCCCGGGTCACCACGGTTTCGGGAGTTCCATCATCGCGCTGTTGACGCTCACTGATTAAAACGCCTTGCATACGTGTTCGGTCGCTGTTCAAGTCTTC
This sequence comes from uncultured Halomonas sp., assembly GCF_947500835.1. Classification (GTDB taxonomy): domain Bacteria; phylum Pseudomonadota; class Gammaproteobacteria; order Pseudomonadales; family Halomonadaceae; genus Modicisalibacter. The sequence continues at coordinate 345,537 of NZ_CANMTQ010000003.1, read as the reverse complement.
GATGTAGGCGGTACGCCCATCGCCGAAATCCTGAAAACGCCCGGGCGCCAGTACCGAAAAGTCCAGGCGGCTTTGCTGCTCCTCGATCAAAATTTCGTTATATCGTGCGCCGGATGGGCTCAGCCACAGGCTGCACAGTCCCACCAGGATCGTGATCAGCACCGTCGGCAACATGGTGACCTGCAACAACCGGTTGGGACTGATACCGCAGGCCACCAGCACTGTGATTTCGCTATTGAGATAGAGCTGCCCGTAAGCCAGCAGAATGGCTAGAAAGAAGGCCAACGGCAGGATCAGTTCGAGAAATCCCGGTAGATGAAAGAGCATCAGGGTGCCAAGAATGCTGGCCGGAATGTCCCCTTCCGCAGCGGTCGTGAAATAGCGGATGAAGCGGCTGCCCATGATCACCAACAGCAATACGCCGGCAACGGCGCTCATGGTGATCAGGATTTCGCGGGTCAGATAACGAAAGATGATCAAGACTGTCTCCCGGGTAGCGTCCTGGCGCGTGGTAACGTCCATGCAATGATGCGGTGCTTTGCGTACACTGAGGAGAGTACGGGTACGACACTAGAAAGAACTAGGGCTATGCCTGAAAACTGCCTGCGCTCGCCCATACAGCGTTAAAAATCGACTCAAAGTACTCATTTACACCGCGTAAACTCCGTCTTTTCGTCGATTTTTGCCTTGTCTGGTCATCGCTCGTCGACTTCTCAGACAAAGCCTAATACCTTCTCGTTGCCGTGCCGGCATTATCCAGAATCCTCGGACACTTGTCTTGTCGCAGGCGGATGTCCAAAAGAGAAACCTCTTGTTCAGTGGAGACACCATGGAATTCCCCGTCATCACCGTCAATCCCGCCAAAGTCGAGACCGCTTGTCTCGTCGTTCCCGTCTTCAAGGATGGCGATCTGTTATCCACGGCGGCCAAGCTCGATGACGCCAGTGAGCGATTGATCGGACAGCTGATTGAGCGCGGCGATTTTGACGCCACCCTTGCCAACGTCCAGATAATTCCGTTTGCCCCGGGTCTTGCTGCGGAACGCCTGTTGCTTGTGGGCCTGGGTGAGCGCGCCAAATGCAACGAGGGCAGTTTCCGCAAGGTTCTCGATGCCGCGCTAAAGACGCTGGTTCGCATGCCCATCGACGAAGCCGTGGTTGCCTTGGGCGATGTGCCGGTTCCCGAGCGGGAAGGCGTTTGGAAGGCACGCATGATTGCCGAGGCCACTCGGCGCGCCCAGTATCGTTTCGATATCTTCAAGTCCGAACCGGCTCCGGCGTCTCGGCTTGAGCGAGTCGGCCTGTTGATCGATGAGAGCGGCGACGTCGCGGCCAGCGAACAAGGCCTGCATATTGGCAACGCCTTGGGGGAAGGCATCAATCTCACCCGTACCCTCGGCAATCTGCCGGGCAATGTCTGCACGCCACGCTATCTGGCGGAACAAGCGGAGCAGTTGGGCAAGGAATCTGCCGGAGCGTTGAGCGTGGAGGTCCTCGACGAGGAAGCCCTTGAGGCGCTCGGTGCCCGCACCCTGCTCTCGGTTGGCCGTGGCAGCGCGGAGCCTTCGCGACTGATCGTGCTGCACTATCAAGGAGCTAATACCCAAGGCGCAGATACCCAAGGCGCCGAGAACAAGCAGGAGGCTCCTCACGTGCTGGTGGGCAAGGGCATCACCTTCGATACCGGCGGCATCTCGCTCAAGCCCGGCGCTGACATGGACGAGATGAAATACGATATGTGCGGCGCCGCCAGCGTGCTGGGCACCTTCAAGGCGCTGACGATGATCAAGCCCAGGCTCAATGTCATCGGTATCGTCGCCGCGGCGGAAAACATGCCGGACGCACGCGCCACCAAACCCGGTGACATCATCAAGACCCTCAAGGGGCTAACCGTCGAAATACTCAATACCGACGCGGAAGGTCGCCTGGTCCTGTGTGATGCCCTGACCTACGCGGAGCGTTTCGAGCCCGCCAGCGTCATCGACATTGCCACCTTGACCGGCGCCATGGTCATGGCCCTTGGCAATCATGCCACCGGGCTCTTCGCCAACGACGACGATCTGGCACTGGACATTCTCGATGCCGGAGAAACTGCCTGGGACCGGGCCTGGCACATGCCGCTGTGGGATGAGTATCAGAGCCAGCTCGACTCCAACTTTGCCGACCTGGCCAACATCGGCGGGCGACCTGCCGGCGCCGTCACCGCGGCGTGCTATCTCTCCCGCTTCGCCGACAAGTACCCCTGGGCGCACCTGGACATCGCCGGCACCGCCTGGATTTCCGGCAAAGAAAAAGGCGCAACGGGCCGTCCGGTCGGGCTTTTGACCCAGTACCTCATGGATCGCGAGCAGGACGCCAAGATCGAAACCGAGAAGTAGGAGCCCGGTTTACCGGGCGAATGCGACGCCGGCAAAGGACGAAGCCCCTACCCGGGCGCCTGCCGGCGCCGTTCGCGCAGAGAATCTGCGCTCCTACGCCAACTTTTCCGACAGATTTGCGGCATCACGCTAATCTACGATGAATTATTTTTAACGCTGTATGGCCTGAATTTGTCTTACAAGCGTCGCCAGTTTTCGGATAGTGGCTCATGACCCAGATCGATTTTTACATCCTCCCCGACACCACCCGCGAGGCGCGGCTCGATTTCGCCTGCCGGCTGGTCGAGACCATCTACCGCAAGGGCTATCGTCTGCACGTTCACGTGACGGATGAACAGGAGGCACAGCTGATCGACGAGAAACTTTGGACCTTTCGCCCGGAAAGCTATGTGCCTCACGCCATCGTCACAAGCGATCTCGACAAGCCGCCGGTGACCATCGACTGGCGCGAGGCGCCTGAACCCGGCATCGAGGCCATGCTCAATCTCAATCCCGGCATTCCAGAGTGGTTCTCACGCTTCGAACGGGTCGCGGAGATCATCAACCAGCACCAGGAGGTACTGCGCAGCAAGCGTGAATGCTGGCAGACCTACAAGCATCGCGGCTATCCGGTCAAGGCGCACCATCTGAGTTAGTACGCGGGTTCGTCGCGCCGGCTTTGCATAACGCCGACCATACTTTTTCCATGCGTGGCGGTGGCTGCCACTGTTCGTGAAAGTCAGCAGGCATGGGTGCCGGTCCTAGCCAGTAGCCATATACCTGCTGCTTGCCCTGTAATCGCTGGCAGCGATGTAAAAGCTCAACCGCCTGATCAGAACCCAGGATGGCATCACATATCAGCACCTGAGGCGGCTGTTCATTGATCAGCCGCATCGCCCGGGTGCGATGGCGCGTGCTCAACAGCGTCAAGTAGTTCAACTGTTCTGCCAGCACCTCCATGCGAACATGGGTCTCCTCGTCCTTGCTGATCAACAATAATGTCAAGGGCCTTTCAAGCCTTGCCCCGGGAGGCAGCGCCTGCATTACCGCTGCCTGGCACGTCTGAACATTCACCTGGGGCAACCAGATCTGAAAACGGCTGCCTTGTCCTGGCGTGCTCGACACCTCGATACGTCCCTTCATCCGGCGCACCAGCTCCAGGCATATTGCCAATCCCAGGCCAGTGCCCTTGATCTCGCTGTGTTCCATGCCCAGGCGTGAAAAAGGCTGGAACAGCGTATCCAGATCATCGTCGGCAATGCCTTGCCCGTTATCCGCCACCTCAAGACATACGCTGTCTGCTTCTACCCAGGTCGACAGCCTGATCCAACCACCGGGGCGATTGTACTTGATAGCGTTATCGATCAAGTTTTGCACCACCTGATCCAGACGCTGGCGATCCGCCAGTATCCAACCGCCCTGGATTGCCGTCCCGAGTTCGAGCTGAATTCCGTATCGCGTAGCGTGAGTCAATGACTGGCTCATATTGCGTCGCAAGCACCGTAGTGCCGATTGCACCTCGCATTCGAGCCTCATCTCGCCAGACTCGAGGCTTGCCAGTTGCAGTACATCCTCGAGTAGCGCGTCGAGCCGTTCCGCGGCGTGCACTACCTCACCCAGATAGCGCTGGGTCTGAGCATCTAGCCGAGACGCCTCACTGTCCTGCAGCAGGTCGGTGAAGCCGATGATGATGCCCAAGGGGGTGCGCAACTCATGACTGACCCGGGAGAACAGCCGCGATTGGGCACGCTGCGCCAGGCGCGCTTCATCCCGCGTACGCTCCAGTTCAGCGGTGGTGTGTTTGCGCTGATGAATATTCAATACGACGCCGGTGGCGTAAAGCGCTGTGCCGTTCTCGTCGCGTCGAAACACGCTTCCCCGAGTCAATACCCACAGCCAGCGCCCATCCAGTAGGTGCAGACGCATTTCGATTTCGCCTACCGCCATTTTTCTGGCCATTACGCGTCGCCGCTGGGATTCAAAGCGCGGTAGATCCTCAGGATGAATGCAGGCCTGAAAGGTCGCCAAAGAAAGGGTTTTAACCGGGGCCAGGCCAAGCAGATGAAACATGCTGTCGTGCATCATCAGGCGATCGTTGGCGATATCGTACTCCCATACGCTTCCTTCGCTGGCATCCAGCGCCAGGCGCAGACGCTCCTTCTCTGCGGCCAGGGTGCCAAGAGCCCCCTCCCGCTCACGACTGGCCTTGATCAGCGCATCGCCTATTTCGTTGAACTCACGCAGGTGAAACCGAGGCTTGTCCATGCGGCGTTGAGCACCGAACGCTGCTGCCATGGTCTGCAACTGCTGCAGCGGATCGATCAACGTACGATTCAAGATCAGGGTGCGGCGGCGAATGATCATCAGGGTCAAAAGACAAAACAACAGCAGCCCCATCAGCATCCAGATACCCAGCTCGCGAAAAGAGCGACTCAAGGAGTCACCGGTCACGAAGGCTGAGTTTTCGTCGATGATTGCCAGCAGCGTCCAGTTCACTCCCTCGAGTTCACGCCAGGCCAGCAGTCGCGGCTCCCCGGTCATTGTCGTGCGCTGACTGCCAGAGGCTTCCGTCAGGATGTCACTGATGATCGACGCATCGCTCATGCGCATCAGGTTGATGGATTCTGTATCGGCGCTGGTGGTCGATTCGATCCCTGTTTCAGCCTTGGTATTTTCGAGCAACCGCCTGAAGTCCTGTTGATCCTTCGATGGCAGTGCCAGGATGCTGCCATCGCGCCCAATCAGCACCGCATACCCCGACCAAGGCAATTCAATGGACAACAACCTATCCGTGAGCTCTTTAAGGGTGATATCGATGCCGGCAACGCCTTCGAGAAAATCATCCCGATAGATGGGCGCCACGAGAGAAATCATCCAGCCGCTACCTGCGGGATCGAGATAGGCTTCAGTCCATACCGGCTGGCGTTCAGGATTGTTCCGCGCATCTGCCAGAAAGTAGAAATTATGGGAAGGGATATCCATGTGGCTATCGTAGGTGGCGCCCGAGTCGAACCAGGGCCAGAGTCGGTTGTAGCTATCGAAGGTATTGATGTACACCTGGCGAAGACGAGGATCGTTTTCGACCAGTTGCTGCATGAGAGGATCAAGTGCTGCCAGCTGAGCGATCTTGCGGTAATCGCGTAGCGCTTCAGGTGTCAATGCGGAATAGAAAGACGCCGCCTGACCGTCATCCCGGGGGGTAAAGTAGATTCCGCTTGCTTCACTACCATGACGTCGGGCCTCCTTGGCGCGCTGCTTGGCGCTTACCGGCTGCCTCAGGCTGTGTTGCGCCGCGCTCGCAAGTAGCACACCTTGCCGCTCCCAGGCTGTCAGATCAGCCTGCATCAAGCGTGCTTCACGTTCGAGCGCCTGATCCAGCAGCATGCTGGATTCTTCTTCCAGCAAGGTGACCTGATGTTCGTACATCAGCTTGTAGGTTGCCAGATACATACCGACCACCCCCACCGTCACCAACAGCAAGGGGATCAATGATGTTCTTGACATCGCGCGCCACAGCCAGCGGCGGGTATTCAGCATGTTGCCCATGGTTCGTCGTTTTCGCCTCTTGGGAGAGCCATACTAGCCTAGGCGAGTTGCCATCGCCCTGATTGAGCCGCCACGAATATGTCGAGTAACCGTCGGCGCTCATGACGTTGTGGATTCGCAGCGGTATAATCCCTGCCATTTCACACTGCACAGGTTCGCCCCGGCTTGCGCGAACACCACCCTTCAGATCGAGCGATTCATGGACAAGACGTATCAACCCGAGCAGATCGAAAGACGCTGGTATCAGCGCTGGGAAGCCGACAACCGCTTTGCGCCCAAAGGCTCGGGGTCGCCCTATTCGATCATGATTCCGCCGCCCAATGTCACCGGCAGTCTGCATATGGGGCACGCGTTCCAGGACACCATAATGGATACCCTGATTCGCTGGCGGCGCATGCATGGCGACAACACGCTATGGCAGATAGGCACCGACCACGCAGGTATCGCAACGCAGATGCTGGTGGAACGCAAGCTCGCCGCGGAAGAAGGCAAGAGCCGTCACGACCTGGGCCGCGAGGCGTTTCTCGACAAGGTCTGGGAATGGAAGGCGGAGTCCGGTGGGCAGATCACCCAGCAGCTACGGCGCATGGGGGCGAGTCTCGACTGGTCCCGGGAGCGCTTCACAATGGACGAAGGCTTTTACACCGCAGTGCAGGAAGTCTTCGTGCGGCTGTTCGACGAAGGGTTGATCTACCGCGGCAAGCGCCTGGTCAACTGGGACCCGATGTTCGAAAGCGCCATTTCCGATCTCGAGGTAGAGAATATCGAGGTCGATGGTCACATGTGGCACTTCAAGTATCCCCTCGCGGGCGGGGCTACTTATGAATATGTCGAGAAGGACAAGGACGGCAACGTCACCCTGCGCGAGACCCGGGATTACATTTCCATCGCCACTACTCGCCCGGAAACCATGCTGGGGGACGGCGCCGTCGCCGTGCACCCTTCGGATGAGCGCTACGCCCCCCTGGTCGGCAAGCTGTGCGAGATCCCGGTCGGCCCCAAGGCGCATCGGCGCCTGATTCCTATCATCACCGACGAATATCCCGACCCCGATTTCGGTTCCGGCGCGGTCAAGATCACCGGCGCCCACGACTTCAACGATTACGGGGTCGCGAAGCGAAACGGCATCCCGCTCTACAACCTGATGGATCGCAAGGCCCGGATGCGTACCAATGGATTGCCTTATGACGACAGCGCGGCGCTTGCCACCCGGGCTGCCCGTGGCGAGGATCCAGGCGATGTAGCCGAGATCAATCTGGTGCCGGAATCCCTGCGCGGACTCGATCGTTTCGAAGCGCGCCAGCACGTGATAGAAGCCATCACCGCCGAAGGGCTAGCGGTGACTCGGCAAGACGAGGATGGCACCGAGCGGCCGCTGGTCGAGAAAAAGAAGATCATGCAGCCCTTTGGCGATCGCTCCGGGGTGGTCATAGAGCCCTTTCTGACGGATCAATGGTTCGTGGCGGTGGAGTCCCTGGCCAAGCCTGCCATCGCCGCGGTGGAAAATGGCGATATCCAGTTCGTACCTAGAAACTACGAGAACATGTACTTTGCCTGGATGCGTGACCTGCAGGACTGGTGCATCTCTCGCCAGCTGTGGTGGGGTCATCGCATTCCCGCCTGGTACGACCCACAAGGCAACATCTATGTCGCCCGCTCTGAGGCCGAGGCCCGGGAAAAATACGGTCTGGCGACGGATACCCCGCTGACCCAGGATGACGACGTACTGGACACCTGGTTCAGCTCGGGCCTCTGGACCTTCGCCACCCTGGGCTGGCCGGAACAGACCCCGGAGCTTGCCACCTTCCACCCCACCAATGTGCTGGTCACCGGCTTCGATATCATCTTCTTCTGGGTCGCCCGGATGATCATGATGACCCTGAAGTTCACAGGCCAAGTGCCCTTCAAGACGGTCTACGTGCATGGCCTGGTACGGGACGCCCAGGGCCAGAAGATGTCCAAGTCCAAGGGCAACGTGCTCGACCCCATCGATCTGATCGACGGCATCGACCTGGATACCCTGATGGACAAGCGCACCGGCAACATGATGCAGCCCCAGAAGGCCAAGGCAATCGCCAAGGCCACCAGGAATGAATTCCCGGCGGGCATCGAGCCCCACGGCACCGATGCGCTGCGCTACACCTTCTTGTCCTTGGCGACTACCGGTCGGGACGTCAAGTTCGACATGGGCCGGCTCGATGGCTTTCGCAACTTCTGCAACAAGCTGTGGAATGCCTCCCGCTATGTGCTGATGAATACCGACGGGCAGGATTGCGGGCTTGGTGCCGAAAGCGTCGAGCTCTCCCTGGCGGATCGCTGGATCGTCTCAACGCTGCAGCGTACCGAATCCCAGGTCACCAAGGCGCTTGCGGAGTTTCGCTTCGATCTTGCCTCCCAGGCGCTGTATGAATTCGTCTGGAACGAGTACTGCGACTGGTATCTGGAGCTTTCCAAGCCGGTGCTGTGGGACGACAACGCCACCTCTGAGGCCAAGAGAGGCACCCGCAGGACCTTGGTAAGAGTGCTCGAGACCATCCTGCGCCTGGCCCATCCGATGATGCCTTTCATCACCGAGGAGATCTGGCAGCGGGTGGCCCCCCTGGCGGGCAAGGCAAGGGGCGACGGCTCGCAGTCGATCATGGATCAGCCCTGGCCCGAAGCCGAAACGAACAAGATCGATGAGCAAGCCGAACGGGACATCGAGTGGCTGAAAGGGGTGATCGTGGCGGCGCGCAATATCCGCGCCGAAATGAACATCGCCCCGGGCAAACTGCTGGATGTGCTGCTGACGAAAGGCAGCGACAAGGATCGCCTGCGTCTGGAAAACAATCACCGCTTTCTTGCCAAGCTTGCCAAGCTGCAAAGTGTCAGCTGGCTCGACGATGCAGCCCAGGGGCCGCTATCCGCCACTCAGCGGGTCGGCGACATGGAAGTGCTGGTGCCCATGGCAGACCTGATCGACAAGGACGTTGAACTTGCTCGTCTGAGCAAGGAGCTGGATAAACAGGACAAGCTTATTGCCGGGGTGGAGAAGAAGCTTTCCAACGAAAGCTTCATCGCAAAGGCCCCGGCGGAAATCGTGGAAAAGGAGAAAAGCAAGCTTGACGATATGCGCGGCGCCCGCGCCTTGCTGATGGAGCAGCATAAAAAAATCGCCGCACTGTAAAAAACATGACTTTGCAAAACCTCAGGGTTGACCCTGAGGTGCTTGTTTCGCGCTTTTTACCAGGCAAGCCTGGCCATGAGGCGCATTACTTTTATTTATTGGTCTTGCGAAAGCCGGCAAGCACATGACCATCCCGCCCCATCAAGACCAGTCGATCATGGTCGATCAAATAGCGATGAGCCTGGGAGAGCAGCTGGCTGACTTGCGCCGACTGTGCCTGCCCCGGGCAGGCCATGCGGGAACTGGCAAGTTCGGAGATTGCAATGCGACGCCCTTCGCCCAAGGTGACCTCCCCCATCAGACGATTGCAGCCATCGCTACCGCTGAGTCTCAATCCATTGCCGTCTGGCTGTAGTTCAAAATAGGCTTTGTCATCCCCTTGCCAGGGCTGATCGGTGCCCATCAGTGTCAATACCCAATGCGGACCTACCAAAGGTGACGATGCCTGTTTCCCATTGTTGTCATTGTGGACTTGTTGCGATGTGCCACATCCGCTTAGCAGAATTACCGACAACACCATGGCTATCCATACACGCATTCGTGTCTCTCCCCAGGAACTCGATTGATTTGTTGGTGCCCGCTGAAGCCTCAGGCTTCCTCAGTAGAAGAAGGTCCTTTGAACGCCTCGCAACGTGCGGTGATATCGAAGGCCTCTCCTCCTTCGGCGATTATTTGATCACGTCCCGAGGATTTTGCCAGATATAAACGTCGGTCCGCCAAATCGATCACGTCATTCAGAAGCTGATCTTCATTAGACCATGCCAGCCCCATGGAAAGCGTCACTGGGAGTATGCGCTTGCCCAGGCGGCAAGGCTGACTGGCCAGCTCTGCGCGCAAGCGAGACGCGATTGCCACTGCCTCATCGAAGTTGGCATCCGGAAGCAGTATCAAAAACTCTTCCCCGCCCACGCGTCCTATGCAATCTCTCTCCCGTAAGGCATGTTGCAATAGCTGTGCAATATGACGCAGCACCTTGTCACCGGCGCCATGACCATAATTATCATTGACCTGCTTGAAGTGGTCCGCATCAAGAAGCAACAACGCAAAAGGACGTTGCTGACACCACAGCGTATCGGCTCGCTCAATGACCGCCCGTCGATTGAACACGCCAGTCAGTGAGTCCCTATAGGCATCGCTGCGGAAACGGCGCTCGGTGGTCTCACTTACGATGTAGACCTGTAACGCGATATAGGTGATCAGGACAAAGGTGGTCATCAGGTTGAGGGCATGCAGCATTTTCCGTGCCGGTTCCCCAAGAGACCATTCCCCCCAGAGTCCGAACAGCCACTGCAGCATGATCAAGAAGATACCCAGCAATATGGCGCTGAGTATTATCTTGTAGCGTCGCTGAAGATCGCTGATCACGAACTCGAACAAGATGATAAAGAAATAATATTCAACGCCGATGTTATTTCCCAGTAGCATGCCTGCGGCGACGATAAGCGTGAGAACAAAGGGCAGTTTGATTAGCAGTGCCAGCAGAAGCTTGCCACGCAGATGAAGAAGGATCGTTAGCGAATTGACAGCGATGCACAGCAGATTGAGTGCGGTCAACGCAGGCACATTGATCCATAGAAAAATGGGCGTGAAGACAACATGAATCGCGGTTACGAAAAGATAGATGCGCAGGAATATGTGAAAACTGCGACGCCGCTCCGGGGCCAAAGTGGTAGGAGGAGACAGTACACGCTCCTTGAGGTATCGCAACATGCGGTTGTCCATAACACTGCGCTCTCGTTTTGTTATCCGTTACAGACCATCGCGATCGCGACGAGAAGTCGAGGCTGACTATCTTCAATGCAGTTATCGTGAATATTCTGTTCTTCAACGCTACTGGAATATACTAATATTTTCTTATTTCTATTTATTTTTTCTTTGTAATCAATACGATGTCAAGTAGCCATATGGTGAATCCATTCAATACTAACTGGATTACCTGTTGCAGCTTTTTGCATCAGAGTACAGCTTCAAACCTGCTACTGTGCAGGATTACCTGTATAACATCGTCACGGCTGGACGCAGCACAGAATAAAATAATTCGCGATATTATTCACAATTGATCAGATTTTTCCTTAATTAACTGATAATTCATCGCATCTAGAGGGTTCTATATGCTCAACGCCTTGCACAATGAAGCACTGGGCAAACTTGTTCTGCGACTCAGCGTTGGCGGGCTGGTCTTGCTTCATGGAATTGCCAAATTGCTCAATCCCAGCAGCATGAGCTGGATTGGTGATCAAGTCGCCAATTACGGACTGCCCGAGTTTCTTGCCTATGGTGTATTGCTTGGCGAGATAATAGCGCCGGTGATGTTGGTATTGGGCTGGCAGTCACGCATTGCAGGACTGCTTATTACCATCAATATGGTAGTAGCCATCATCCTGGTTCACACGAATGAATTGTTTGCGCTGGGAAGCAGCGGGGGCTGGGCCCTCGAACTTCAAGGCATGTTCCTGTTCGGCGCCCTGGCAATTGTGTTTTTGGGAAGCGGCCGCATGGCCATTAGGCCCGACTAGCAAAAGTCTAATAGGGCTCAACTCACGAAACGAAAATCGTACTACGACAGGTCGTCCGGCGGGACAGGCGCGAATTTGCGACCGATTGCGTCGAATGACTTGAGGACTTCGTGAACTTCTCGGCCCAGATCCGTCAGGCCATAGGTAACCTTCGGCGGTATCGTCGCCTCCTGTTCTCGCCAGATCAAACCATCCTCTGCCAGCTCGCGCAACCGGCTCGTCAGCACCTTGGGAGAAACCGGCGCCAAGCGGCGCTGGATGACATTGAACCGCACAGGGCCATTCTCTCCCAACAGGTAAATGACATGGGTTTTCCAGCGTCCCGCAATCGCCCGCAGAACCGGATCCGCAGCGCAAGGGTCGGGGATTGTCTCGCGTTTCACTTTCACCTCCATACATGTTGAGAATAAATGGAAAGCTGCTATCCAAAAGGTAACGACTTCCCATTCAAAAATGGAGAACTATACTAGCGTGAATCGAAAGACAAGATAAGGAACACGCCAATGAGACGGATCTCATGACCCTGCTTCAAGAGCGTGACCCGTCATGACGCTGTCGGCCCTCAAGCTTTATGGTCGGCAGCGCACCAAACTTGCCATCACGATATGATTCAAATGATGATCAATCTTGATGGCAGGTACCTTCCTCGACGGACTGCAACCAGACGGACCGCGAGGGTATTCCCTGACCTCTAAGGAAAACTGCCATGAAAAGCATAAAACAGCTCGGGAAAAGCTTCCTTGCAATTGCAGCGGGCGCGGCAATGCTCCTTCAGCCGCTTGCGTTCACCACCTCGGCACAGGCCCAGGAAGCAAACAATCAACTGCACCTCGAAGGCCTTACCCATAAGCCTTCCGAAGAGGCAAACAACGCCTTGTTCGATCCAAACGACGCGGTTTTGCTGTTGCTTGATCACCAGACGGGCCTGTTCCAGACCGTAAACGATATCCCTGTGGATGACTTGCGCCGCAATACCGTGGTGCTGGCAAAGATCGCGGAACTGGCGAACATCCCGATCATCTACACCGCGTCCGAGCCGGATGGTCCCAATGGTCCGCTGATGAAAGAACTGTCCGAGGTATTGCCCAGCAGTGCGAAATTCATCCGGCGCCAGGGCGAGGTGAGCTCTTGGGATAACCAGGACTTCGTTGAAGCCGTCGAGGCAACCGGTCGCAAGACGCTGGTGATCGCCGGTGTCTGGACCAGTGTCTGCGTCGCCTTCCCGGCCCTGCAGACTCATGCCGAAGGCTACGACGTGGTCGTGGTGATGGATGCCTCGGGGGATGTCAGCAAGCTGGCCTCCGATGCAGCGATGGAGCGGATGGTGGCAGAGGGCATCGTGCCGGTCACCACCAATACCATCCTGAGCGAGACGCATCGCACCTGGAACCGTCCGGACGCCGCCGAGTGGGGCGCGCTCTATGCCGAACTCGTGCCGGAATATGGGTCTGCGGTTGAAAGCTACACTCGCGCCCAGGAAGCAGCAAGTAAGTCCGACGCAGAGGAGTAAGATGTCCGCCCTGTCCTAACGGGCAGGGCTCTGATGAAACTGGCGGTCGCGCTCAACCGTTACCGCCTTCACCTCAGAAAAAGGAAGATCCGATGGTATTGTTCAAAAAGAGCGGCCCCCAGGCCATTGCGCTTGCCGCCCTCATCGCGAGTACACCCGCCCTCGCCCAGGACCAGCAGCCTGCTGACCTCATCGTCATGAATGCCGGCAAGGTCTTTACCGGCGATGACGGGGAGCCGGACGCGACCGCCTTCGCGGTCAAGGATGGAACCTTCATCGACGTCGGCGACGATGCCGAGATCGAGGCCTTTCGCGGCGACGATACACAGGTCATCGACGCCGAGGGCCGCACGGTGATTCCAGGCCTCAACGACTCCCATTCCCACCAAGTTCGGGGCGGACGTTTCTACAACCTGGAAACCCGCTGGGACGGCATTCCGACGCTCGCCGAAGCGCTGGATCGCATTCGCACTGAGGCAGAGCGCGTCCCTGAGGGCGAATGGGTACGCGTGATCGGCGGCTGGTCACCCTATCAGTTTGAAGAGCAGCGCATGCCGACCGTGGAAGAGCTGAACGAAGCGGCGCCAGACACGCCGGTTTTCGTACTGTTTCTCTACAGCCAGGGATTTTTGAACCAAGCCGGGGTCGAAGCACTGGGCTACACACCGGAGACGGAAACCGCTGACGGCTCCCGTATCGAGTTCCTCGAAGGCGGCGGCGCGATCCTGCACGCGGAGCCGAATCCGTCGATTCTCTACAAGACCATCGGCGCACTGCCGCAGCTATCCGAAGAGGACATGGTCAACTCGACCAAGCAGTACTACCACGAGCTGAATCGCCTGGGCATGACCTCTTCGATTGACGCCGGCGGAGGTGGGCATGTCTTCCCCGAGGACTATGTCGGATCCCGGAACATCGCGACCAATGACGGTCTGCCACTGCGGGTCAGCTATTATCTCTTTGCACAGAATGCAGGTGATGAGGCCCAGGAATTCGGCGAGTGGATCGCCAATAACGAGGTCGGCGTGAACGAGGACGTTCATCTCGATCATGGCTACGAGTTGGAAGGCGGCGGCGAGTTTCTGGTTCATAGCGTTGGAGACTGGGAGAACTTCCTGGCACCGGCCCCGGATCTTGAAGAGCGTGAAGCGAACGGTCAGGACCCGCGCGGCGACCTGCACGAGGTCACGACGATGCTGGTCGAGGCCGGGTGGCCGCTGCGCCAGCACGCGACCTACGGCGACAGCATCGAGCTGATCATGGATGTCTTCGAGCGCGTGAACGAGGAACAGGGCAGCTTTCCGCGCTGGGCCATCGACCATGCAGAAACGGTTCGGGACGCCGAGCTGGAGCGCATCAAGGCTCTGAACGGCGGCATCGCGATTCAGGATCGCATGGCGTTTGCGGGTGAATATTTTGTTGACCGCTACGGCGCCGAGGCGGCCAAGGCCGCACCGCCGGTGCGCAAGATGCTGGACATAGGCATTCCCGTCGGTGCCGGCACCGACGGCACCCGCGTCAGCAGCTACGATCCCTGGCCTTCCCTTTACTGGCTGGTATCGGGCAAGACCGTCGGCGGCCTGCAGCTCTGGGGCGAAGAGAACAAGCTGAGCCGTGAAGAGGCACTGAGCATCTTCACTTCCGGCAGTGCCTGGTTCTCCCAGGAAGAGGACGTCAAAGGTACCATCGCGGAAGGCATGTACGCCGATTTCGCGATCCTGTCCGACGATTACTTCTCGATCCCCGAGGAGGAGATCAAGGGCCTGGAGTCGGTGCTTACCGTGACAGGTGGCAACGTCGTCTACGCCGCGGAACTCTTCTCTGAATTCGCGCCGGAACCCCTACCCCCGGTCAGCCCCGAGTGGTCACCGGTGGTGAACTACGAAGGCGCATTCACCCAGCGCTGATGCACCACGTCGCCGCGCCAGCACCGGCGCGGCGACATCTCGCCTCAAGCCGTTACCGTGATCCGGGAAGATCGGCTCCAGCAACTGACTCAATACCTGGAAAAACGCCTGACGCATGGCTGAGATGTGTGGGTTATTCTGCCGGCACTGATACAAAAAGCAGTTATGGCTTTTCAGAGTCGATCATTCTTACGAAAACTCATCTCTCAGATCGAGTGTCGATTGCACACCCAGGCTCTCATAATGTTCGTCAAGAAAAACCCTGGCTGATTCACGGCCTATGTCTCGCAAATGTATCAGAAACTCCCACTCGGCATTTAGCTTGGTAGAGGCTGATAATGGACTCAGCTGTTCGGTGGCTTCGACACGGTGCACCAACATCTCGGCGTAATAGTCCCTATCCAACTTGTTCTCATGGAGCAGTCGCTGGACGAACTCAATCGCTCGCAGCTCTCTCAACAAGGATGAATTGAATGAGATTTCATTGACGCGATTCTGTATATCCAGCGCGCTTTTCGGCGTTTCATTTCGCTCGACCGGGTTGATCTGAACAATCAATATATCTTTGGAGCTGCTGGAGTGATACAAGGGATATAAAGGTGGGTTGCCTACGTAACCACCGTCCCAATAAGGTATACCATCAATTTCAACAGCTTGATAAAGAGAAGGTAAACACGCGGAGGCCAAGACCATATCCGCCGTCAGTTCTTCACGCTCGAATACTTTTATCTTGCCCGTATGCACGTTGGTAGCCGCAATAAACAGCTGCAATGGGCTGCAGGCCCTTACCTTTTCGAAATCGATGGTGGACTCGACTAGTTCACGCAGCGGATTGATATTCAGCGGATTCGTGTCATAGGGGGAAGCAACCCGGCTGAATAGATCAAGCATCACATTAACCGGAGAAAACCCCATATTCCAGCTGCCTGTCAGGACACTCAAAGGGCTCCGCTTGATGGGACTCAACCTTCCCATATGTGCCACTTGTCGCCAAAACCGTTCAAGCGACTCGCGTGCCCCATCTGCGCCACCTTCCATATACCCTTGTGCCAACACGGATGCATTCATTGCACCCGCACTGGTACCCGAAACACACGCCACGCTGATGCGTTCGTCTTCCATGAAGTAATCCAGCACTCCCCAGGTAAACG
Organism: uncultured Halomonas sp.; assembly: GCF_947500835.1. Lineage (GTDB taxonomy): Bacteria > Pseudomonadota > Gammaproteobacteria > Pseudomonadales > Halomonadaceae > Modicisalibacter. Next base: position 329,385 of record NZ_CANMTQ010000003.1, on the reverse strand, counting down.
CCCCATGTGAACCGCCCCCTTGCAGTGCCAAATTCACCGATTTTTTGCGCACTCGTATTCTGCTCCTCATATATGTCGTTAACTTTATGTTTTCAACTTTCTAGTGCGTAACACAAATGTCTTATATGGCGGCCTGTTTAGTCGGCGTGTTTATCGCTTTTCCCCAGCCTGCAGCTTTCGTGTCCAGTCGCTCAGGGCCGTTACCAGCTTGGTGATGAATTCGCGTGTGGCCTCATCGGTGAGCCGACCTTCGGCATCGAATCGTTCGTGGGCGGAGGCAATCATGACTTCAGGCTTGTTCACACAGTGCATGTCCAGAAAAACCATGGATCGACGCAGGTCATACTGCGCTCGGGGGCCGCCAAGAATACTCGTACTGGCGCTCATGATCGCGGCTGGCTTGCCGGCAAAGGGCTGTGGCTGTTCGCGCGAGACCCAGTCAATGGCATTCTTCAATACTCCCGGCATCGAGTAGTTGTATTCCGGCGTAGCAAATAGCAGCGCATCAGCCGCTTTAACCTGCTCCACAAGCTGCGTCACGGCCGCCGGTACATTCTTTTCTCGCTGATCATGGTCGTACAGCGGGATCTGTGACAGATCGGCGAATTCGAAGCTCATATCATCGGGGGCGTTGTCCTGAGCCGCCCGCAAGGCAGCGGTATTGTAGGAACCCTTGCGTAGGCTGCCGGAAATGCCGAGCACCTTGAGTGTGTTGGCCATGTAATCTCCCTATAAGGTTGTGCGGATATGGGTGAATTCATCCTAGTTCCCCCCGTTTGTGAATACAATAACGTTATTAGAGGACACGCAGTCGCCAAAAAGACGACATTAAGGAGTCATATATGGATAATTTCGCGGGTATCCGCGCCTTTACTCACGTCGTCAAGGCAGGCGGCTTTGCCGCTGCGGCGCGGGAGATGGGGCTGTCCCGGTCGGTGGTCAACAAGACCGTCATCAATCTCGAGCAGGCACTCGGCGTACAATTACTTCAGCGCAGTACAAGGCGCGTCACGCCGACGGACACGGGATTTGCGTTTTATGAACGTTGCGTTCAGATTCTAAGCGAGCTGGACGAGGCCACTTCGGCAATCACCGCACTGCAAAGCAAACCCACCGGCAAACTGCGCGTCAATGCGCCGATGTCTTTCGGCACCCTTCACTTGTCCAAGGTGCTCGCTGAGTTCATGGCCCTGTATCCAGATGTCCATGTCGAATTGATGCTCAACGACCGCTTGATCGATGCGATCGAAGAAGGCTTCGATGTCACGGTGCGCGTTGGCGCGTCCCAGGCGACCACCAGCCTTGTGACCCGCGAGCTGTCAACTGCCCGGCGCGTGCTCTGCGCCTCGCCGAAGTATCTTGAGACGTGGGGGGAGCCATCGGTCCCTTCCGACCTCAACGCCCATCGCTGCTTGCACTATGGCTATCTAGGCTCTGGAAGCAAGTGGCGCTTACGTGGTCCAGATGGTGAACAAGCTTTCGCGATTTCATCTGTCATGTGGGCCAATAATGCCGAACCCTTGCGCGACGCGGCTATCAATCATCAAGGCATCGCGTTGCTACCGACTTTTATCGTCGGTGAAGCGCTGCAAACCGGACAATTGCGTAGGATCCTGATGGACTATCCGCCTACCGACATCACGCTTAGCGCCCTCTATCCTCGACACCGGCATCTGTCGACCAAGGTTCGGCTACTGATTGATTTATTATCCGAGCGTTTCGGGGACCAACCTTACTGGGATCTTGTGCAGTGAAGCGATGACAGCAAGATTGTCCCCAATTATTCTCGAAGCGCGCAATCAATCACCCGGCCCCTGACAATTACCGGACGTAAACTCATTCACCTGTCAGGTAAATTCTACAGATCGCGGAACGACTCCCAGACAGCGGGCAAGCCAGGGAACATACCCACCCCCGCCATGACCACGCAAAGGATCAGAAAGACCGCGCCGGGGATGATCCAGCGCCCCGCATGCCCCAACTCCTTGGTACGCTCCTTGCTCCCGACCAATCCCATGTTGTCCAGCAGTACCGTCAGCGACCAACCGAATACCGGGTTCACCAAGGCAGAGGAAAAGATGACGATGGCAGCGGATTGGGTCGTCTTGCCTTTCTGGGTCATCTGCATGCCTGCCTCCAGTAGCGGCACGTATACGCCAACCAGCAGCGCCACGCTCAGCACCGGTTGCCACACCGCCAGATCCATGGGATAGCCCCAGATCGCCGCCACCACGCACAAAAGTCCGGTCAGGATAGCGCCAGCGGGGATCGGACGCCGAGCAATGGCCGCGGGAACGATATAGGTGCCCCAGGAGGACGTGATATTGCCCCCGCCCAGCAAACTCCCGGTGACCTGTCGCGCCGCGGCGGTGATGGCGGTATCGTCCAGGTCCATGATCACCCGCTCGGTGTTGGGCGGATAGTTGAGCTGCTGAAAGGCCCGGTGACCGACGAAATCCGGCGACCACATGGCCACCGCCAGCAAGGCAAAAGGCGCCACCGCAACGAAATGATGCAGCTCCGGCAAGCCCAGCTGCCAGCCCGTGCTTTCCCCCCACCAGTAGAACGGGTTCATGTTGGGAATGCCTGGCTCTGTAGTGAACTCAAAGGGCGCACCCAAGGCAAAGGAAAGCACCGCCGCCAGCAGACAACCCAGGGGTATCGCCAGCCAGCGCATCTGCACATGCTCCAGATAGGCGTACATCAAAATGGTAGCGATGATCACCACAAAGGCGAGATAGGCCATGTCGAAGCCTTCCGCCCAGGTAAAGAGCTTGCCGATCTGGCCGGTGATGCCGATAAAGCCCAGGTACAGCAACAAGCCGCCGGCGACGCCATTACTGGTAAGCTTTGCCAGCAGGCTGCCGCCCTTGAAGATACCCAGCAGGAATCCCAGTATGCCGATCATCAGTCCCAAGGCCATGGGATGGCCGCCCGAGGCGACGATCAATGGCACCAGCGGGATCAAAGGGCCGTGAGTACCCGCAAGGTTGCTGCGCGGATTGAAAAAACCGGACACCAGCACCACGAACAGCACCGCGGCGATCAGCATCTCGTAGCGGACGTTCTCGATGATGAAGTCATCGGAAAGCCCGAGCGGCGCGGCAAAGGCCGTGACGATGGCGGCTACCATCACGATCTTGCCAATGGTGGCCGCCATGGCCGGCACCCAGTCCTCTAGCTCAAAGCGATAATCCCTGCCGGGAAGATTGGGTCGCCAACGCCTGGGCGCCATGCTCTCCAATTCGTGATTCAGGTATTCCTTGCGCGTCGCGAATTCCGAACGAGGTCTTCGCCTTTGGCGGTAGGATGTTTCATTGGTGTCGGTCATGAGCTCACTAGTTAGTCGTCGAGGAAAGTCTCGACAACTCTAGGCGCGACACACCAAGGCTACAACGGGACGTTAGATTAACAAAAATTTCTCAGCGAGCTGAATATGACCCGATACCGGCCTAGGATTTTTACGCGTTCTTCAGCCGTCGCGCCACATTCAGCTCTTTCAAACGCGTCTCAAAAAGCCCGGGAAAGCGCTTGTACCAGGTTTGATTCAAAGGCGAGGGATGGGGCAGCGGCGCCAGCTCGAATGTCGCTTGCTCACCGTTCCCCAGGGTCAAAGGCGTGGAGTGCACGGACTCGAAGCGATCCTCCTGCTTCCAGAAGACGTCCAACGCCTGGCGCACGTCTTTCGGCTGATTGATGCCGAACCATAGAAAGGCTTCTCGTCCCAGGGTGATCAAGGTGCGTCCTTGCCAGTGAGAGACCAGGAGCTCCGCCATCAACGGTTGAAAGCGCTTCTTGACCGCCATGGACCAGGCCTTGTTGCCGAGGGGCTTGTAGGGCACCGTATTGGCCCAGAACAGATGCCGCCCGACCTCGAGAGTGGCCTCGAAGTCCGCCGGCGATTCACCGTACAGCGCCTTATAAAGAGGAGTACGCACCTTCTGCCCACCGCTGCCGATGAAAGGCACGCCGTGCTTGATCTCCTGTCGTCCGGGATCGCGGCCGAAGATGCCGATGGGAGCATCCTTCGGCCCCAGGCCAATGACCGGCTCTAGAGGATCCTTTTCGAACTGACGATAAACCTCCAGATCCACGCCTTCCAGATTCTCCGCCTCGCGGCGAAAGGCCTGGCGTAGCGTATCGCTTAGATGCATGAATGTTCCTTTTACTTACCAGGATCCCGTATTTTCCATCGACGCCCAGGGCTCTTTTGGTTCCAGAGCATCTCCGGCCTGCAGCAGCTCGATGGAGATACCGTCCGGACTCCTCACGAAGGCCATGTGACCATCTCGCGGAGGACGATTGATGGTCACCCCGTTGGTCTGAAGATGTTCGCAAAGCGCGTAAATGTCGTCGACCCGGTAGGCCAGATGACCAAAATTGCGCCCTCCGCCATACTCTTCCGGGTCCCAGTTGTGGGTCAGCTCGATCATCGGGGCGCTATCGTCCTGGGCACGCTGCTTGTCTTGGGGCGCCGCGAGAAAGACCAGGGTAAAACGGCCCTTGTCGTTGTCCTTGCGACTGATCTCCTCGAGTCCGAGCAGGTCACAGTAGAAGTGCAGCGAAGCGTCCAGGTCGCTGACTCGCACCATGGTGTGAAGATATTGCACGATGGATGGCTCCTGTCGATCGATTATTGCGCTTGCGGATACTGGCTGAACACTTCCAGCTCTTCTCCATCCCGCCAGAGATAGACCGAGTACTCGTCGACGCGGCCGGTTTCCATGCCTGGCGAGCCATGCGGCATGCCGGGCACTGCCAATACGGCAGGTTCTGCATCGCTTTCAAGCAGACGCTTCACGTCGCTTGCGGGCACATGGCCTTCGATCACATGCTCACCTACCTTGGCGGTGTGACAGGACGCCAGCTGAGGATGCACGCCCTGCTCGCGCTTGATGGCATTCATTTCCGGGGTGGCGTGCTGGATTACCTCGAAGCCATTTTCCTCCATGTGTTCTGCCCAGGCGGTGCAGCACCCGCAGTTGGGATCTTTCCACATTTCGACGGTGGGGGCTGCCCAAAGCGGCAGGGAGACAAGTCCCAGAGCGAGCGTGGCCAGCCCTTGCTGCAGGCCTCGACGAAGGCGCTTCGAGGGAGAGGTTGTGAACATGATGTGCCTCACTTTTTACATTGCTGTCGATTACGGCATGATAAGCCATTGTCGTCTGGAGATGCCTTACTGGCATTGACACGGATCAGTCCTTTGAAGGAAATCATTTTATGCCCGATTACTGCGACCTGGCGCCGGGTCATCCGTTCCATGGTCCGTATCATGATCACGAATATGGCTTTCCAGTCAGCGACGATGACGTGTTGTTCGAGCGTCTGGTGCTGGAGATCAATCAGGCGGGGCTTTCCTGGCTGACGGTATTGAAAAAGCGCGAAGCCTTTCAAAGCGCTTTCGACGGTTTTGCGGTGGCGAAGGTCGCTGCCTATGATAATCGCGAGCGCCAGCGACTGCTCAACGATGCCTCGATCATTCGTAATCGGCTGAAGGTCGATGCCGCCATTCACAATGCCAACGTCGTGCAAGGGTTGCAGGAAGAATACGGCAGCTTCAAGGCCTGGCTGGACCTGCATCATCCACTGCCTCTGGAAGAATGGGTGCGCCTGTTCAAGCGCACCTTTCGTTTCACCGGCCCGGAAATCGTCAACGAGATGTTGATGAGCACCGGCTATCTGCCCGGCGCCCATCGCGATGACTGTCCGGTGCAACAGCGAATACTTACCGCTGCTCCACCTTGGTCTGGCTCACTTTCCTAGCGGGGCTCGCTCGCCAACGCCTTCCACACCGAATAACACATCGCCAGCAGCACCAGGGAGAACGGCAATCCGGTGGCCGTTACCCCAGCCTGCAACGCCGTGAGTCCGCCGCCGACTAACAGCGCGATGGCAATCATGCCCTCCGCCGTGGCCCAGAATATACGCTGAGGCACCGGTGCGTCCGTCTTGCCGCCGGCGGTGATGGTATCCACCACCAGAGACCCGGAATCCGAGGAGGTGACGAAGAAGATCAGCGTCAGGATGATGGCGATGGTGGAGACGACACGCGGAAACGGCAGTTCGTTGAGCATGCCGAACAGAGACAGCTCCGGGCTGTAGCTGTCGATCACGTTGGCTTTGACGAGGCTGTTTTGCGGATCGGTGAAGACCTGCTCGAGAGCAGTACCCCCAAAAACCCCCATCCACATGAAGATTACGAGACTCGGCACCAGCAGCACCGCAACGACGAATTCACGCACCGTGCGACCCCGGCTCACCCGAGCGATAAACATGCCGACAAACGGCGACCAGGAAATCCACCAGGCCCAGTAGAAGGCGCTCCAATCCTGCCGATAAGCATCATCCTCGCGCCCGAAGGGCATGGAAAGTGGCACGATCTCTCGGCCATACGCCAGCATCCCCTCCCAGACAGTGCTAAGGGCCGCAAGAGTCGGGCCTGCAAAGAGCACGAACAGAAAGAACAGAAAGGCGGTGACCATGTTGATCTCGGAAAGTATCTTGACGCCACCATCGAGCCCTCGCCAGACCGATACCAGTGCCACCGCGGTGACCACGACGATGATGGTGATCTGGGTCGTGAGGCTGATCTCCAGGCCAAAGACATAGTTGAAGCCCGCATTGGCCTGCTGCGCCCCGAGACCCAGAGACGTCACCAGTCCGAACAGGGTGGAAAAGACCGCGAGCACATCGATGACATGACCCGGCCAACCCCAGACCCGTTCGCCCAGGATCGGATAGAAGGAAGAGCGAATCGAGAATGGCAGATCCTTGTTGTAGGTGAAGATTGCCAGGGACAGCGCCATCAACGCATAGATCGCCCAGCCGTGCAGTCCCCAGTGCAAAAAGGTGCCCGCAAGCCCCATCTTTCGGGCCTCGGCGATGTTCTCCTGTATCAGTTCGCCGCCTTCACCAAAAGGCGACGGCGTGTTCAACGGCATCGATACGGTACTGTGATAGACCGGCTCGAGCACGCCGAAGAAGAGCAGCCCTATCCCCATGCCTGCGGCAAACAGCATCGAGAACCAGGAAAGATAGGAGTAGCTGGGACGCGCCTCCTTGCCCCCTAGTCGCACCGAGCCATAAGGGGATACCACCAGCGCCAGACAGAAAAACAGATAAAGATTGACGACGATGAAGAAGTACCAATCCAGCGTCTTGATGGAGAAATTGACGACCGCCTGAAAAACCTGGCCCGCGATGTCCGGGAAAAGCAGTGTCAGAATGATGAAAATGGTGGTGATTACCGCGGAAACAAGAAAAACCCGATTATGAATGTCGAAGCTGAAAGGGCCGAAATTTCCTTCGATATTGTCCTGCCCCACCACATAGTCGGTATCGAAAAGCGCATCCCTGGATACCGAGCCGTCCTCGTCTTTATGGGTATTGTTTGTCATCTTCGTCTCATTGGAGAATATTCTGCGTTTTGATTTTTCCCGATGGCTGTCCACATGCCATGCCGACGCCTTGGTTACACGTCATTGCGTCGTGCCGCAAGGGTATACTCATCCGATTATGGTGAAAATCGCCATACCTACAACCGTATCAGGACATTTACCTTCATGGACTCCTTGACTCAAGCCTGTCTCGGCGCAGCGGTCGGCGGCGCGATTCTCGGCCGGCATCTGGGGCGCAAGTCGTTGCTTGCCGGCGCCATGCTCGGCACCCTGCCGGATCTTGATGTGATCATCGACTACGGCGATGCGGTGGCGAACTACACCTATCATCGCGGCTTTAGCCATTCACTGCTGGTATTGAGCGCGCTGGCCATGGTGCTTGCACTGCTGTCGGCACGCTTCATTACTCGATGGGATATTTCGCTCAAACGCTGGGGGTTTTTCTACGGCGCCTGCCTGCTGACCCATCCACTGCTCGATGCCTTCACCGCCTACGGCACTCAGCTGCTGTGGCCGCTGGATGTCCCGCCGACAAGCTGGTCGAGCATTTTTATCATCGATCCACTGTATACCCTGCCGCTGTTCGTTGCCGTGATTTATGTCCTGATACGAGGATATCGCCCCCGGGCGCTGACCTGGGGGCTGGCCCTGTCAAGTGCCTATCTAGTGTTTTCCCTGGGTGCAAAATGGACGATCGATGCCCGAGTCGAACCCGTGCTTGCCCAGCGTGGCCTGGAGGATGCGCCCCGACTGGTACAGCCTACCCCCTTCAACACGCTGTTATGGCGAGTGACGGTGGTCGACGGCAGCGATTATCAGGAAGCTCTGGTAGGCCTGTTCGATACCCGGGAAGCGCTGTTCGAAGGCTTTCCACGAGGGGCGAGTCTCGAGGATGCTGCTTTGAATACCGCTAGCGGACAGCGGCTTCGCTGGTTTGCAGGCCCCTTCTTGAGCTATCGCACTCAGATGAAGGATGAGGCAGCCGGACTGATTGCCACGGATCTACGCCTCGGAATGTCCGGCTTTCATCCTTTCAGCTTTTTATTGGCAGAGCGCCTCGACGAGGGCTGGACAGCGACGGTCGCGACTGGAATACCTGAGCGCTCGGCGGGTACGGATGCGCTTGCCCTGCTGGCCCGGCGGGTGTTCTCACCGGGTCTACGCCTGTGTCCTTCCGCCTTCGCCGATACTTCTTCAACAACCTCTGGCAAGGAGTGCCCTTCATTCAAGACGCCCGTCCAGGAGTCGGCTCGAAAGTGATCTACTCAGGGACGCTTTTCGATACCCTGACCGCAGCCAAGCAACTGCTGCCCGTCAGATGTGATGGTCACGCGCACAGGAAAGGGCTTTCCACTCTCGGTATCGAAACAGGCTCTGGCCTCGAGCTCGACGGTCAGCGGCTGAGCAGCATCCTGGCTAATCAGGGTCATGCTGGCATGCTGGCCGTTGACGACCCTGCCTAATTTGTAGGGAAGTATCAGAGTGCGCTTACCGTAGTCCGTCACCCAACTCAGTCTTGATGTTTTGCGATCCAGCCTGAGCGCCCAGCCGGGTTCGTGGCCCTTGGCATAGAAGATCGTGTCTGGATGCTGGCGGCGCCCCCAGGTATCGCGCTGAACATCCTGCCGACATTCCAGACGCCCGTTGTCGCTTTCGACGAGGGCGATACTGCCCTTGTTCCAGAATGAGAGATCGTTCTTGACGTAGCGCGCGCCAGACGCCACAACGGCCGGATCGAGTTCGAAATACCCCTGCCCGGACCACAGACGCAGCCGATTATCCGGGAAGGTGGTAATCAGGTCCTGGGTGGGTGTACAGCGCCAAGCCATGAACGCTTCGCCACCATCGGCAAAAAAGGCCGATGGCAACAACGGTGAAGAAGAGGTGTTCTGCCCTTGCGATGCGTCGTTTCCTACCGCGGGAGCAGCGGGGGTTGAGTCAACCCCTCGCTCCTCCGTTGGGGGCAAAGCGGGGGGCGATAGCGAGGATGAGGCGGCGCAGCCCGTCAAAATGAATGCAAAGACCCCAGTTGCGATGAACCTCACAATCACCTCCAGAATTAGAAAACTAATTAAAAGAAGATGATGTTACCAGTCATCGCCTGGAAGTCATGCCGTTTGCCACCTCCTTTTTCGACTTCATTTTGTGCAATTGGAGCGCCAATCATCAACTAACGCCTCTTCAGCGATAGTTACGCCGTAACTCTTGGGCCGCCTTGACCATGTTGGCCAGCGCCGGCTCGACTTCCGCCCAGCCTCGAGTCTTCAGACCACAATCCGGGTTGATCCACAGGCGCTGCGCAGGCACCTTCTCCGCAGCCTTTTGCATCAGGTCCACGATCCAGCTCACCTCGGGAATGTTGGGTGAATGGATATCGTAAACCCCAGGCCCGATTTCATTGGGATAGGCGAAGTCCTCGAAGGCATCGAGCAGCTCCATGTCGGAACGGGAGGTCTCGATGGTAATGACGTCTGCATCCAGCGCCGCAATGGAATTGATGATGTCATTGAACTCCGAATAGCACATGTGAGTATGAATCTGGGTGTCGTCCTGGACCACCGCTGCGGAAAGCTTGAAGCATTCCACCGCCCAGTCCAGATACGCCTGCCACTGCTCCCGACGCAGAGGCAATCCTTCTCGCAGGGCGGGTTCATCGATCTGGATGATGCCAATGCCAGCGGCTTCGAGATCCGCCACCTCGTCCCGCAGGGCCAGGGCGATCTGGCGGCAGGTGGTTTCCCGGGGTTGATCGTCCCGCACGAAGGACCATTGAAGAATTGTCACCGGTCCGGTCAGCATGCCTTTCATCGGCGCCTCGGTCAGGCTTTGCGCATACTCGCTCCAGCGCACGGTCATGGCCTGGGGGCGGGCAACATCACCGAAGATGACCGGCGGCTTGACGCAGCGCGATCCGTAGCTCTGCACCCAGCCGAAGCGGGTGAAGGCAAAGCCATCGAGCAATTCGCCGAAGTACTCCACCATGTCGTTGCGCTCGGCTTCACCGTGCACCAGCACGTCGAGGCCCAAAGTCTGTTGACGCTCTACCGCAAAGGCGATCTCCTCGCGCATGCGATTTTCATAGGCGTCAAGCGCCAGGGTGCCTGCCTTGAAGGCGCGGCGGGCAGCGCGGATGTCATCGGTCTGGGGGAATGAGCCAATGGTGGTAGTGGGGAACAGCGGCAGATCGAAACGCTGCCGCTGTACTCCGGCGCGGGTCGGATAGGCGCTGTTCCGCTGCGCATCGCTCTTGCCGAGGCCTTCGAGGCACTTGGCCACGGCAGCCTTGTGAATGCGGTCCGAACCGCGGCGCGCTTCCAGAGCAGCGGTGGCCTCCGCCAGACGCGTTTCATCTTCAGGAATGCCGCGATCGTCCAGCAGGCGCGCCAGCAGCGCGACTTCATCGAGCTTCTGGCGGGCAAATGCCAGCCAGCTCTTGAGCTCTTCATCGAGCTCCGTTTCGCTTGCGAGATCTACCGGAACATGCAGCAGTGAACAGCTTGGCGCCAGCCACAGCCGGTCCCCTAGCCGCGACCTGGCCTGAGCAAGCGTCTCTCGCAGTGCAGCTATATCGGCGCGCCAGATATTGCGTCCGTCGATAGCGCCGACGGAAAGAATCTTGTAGCTCGGTAGACGGTCGATGACACGATCAAGCTGATTCGGGCCGCGCACTACATCGATATGCAGCGCTTCGACAGGCAGACCGACCGCCAAGGCCAGATTGTCTCCCAGATCACCGAAATAGGTAGCCAGCAGCACCTTGACCTGAGCCGACTGCAAACGGTTATAAACATGCTCGAAGGCCTGCTGCCAGGGCTTGGGTAGATCCTGCACCAGGGCCGGTTCATCGAGCTGCACCCACTCGACCCCTTGCTTGGCAAGGCGCGCCAAGATATTGCCGTAAACCTCTATTAGCCCCTCAAGAAGATCGAGGCGATCGAAGTCCGCACCCTTTTCCTTGCCCAGCCACAGCCAGGTTACAGGACCGAGCAGCGTCACCTTGACGGCGTGGCCGGCGGCCTTGGCCTCCTCGACCTCATCGAACAAGCGCTCGCTGGCGACACGAAAATCCTGTTTCTGATGCAGCTCCGGTACCAGATAGTGGTAGTTGGTGTCGAAATACTTGGTCATCTCGCAGGCTGCAGCCGGGGCGCCGCTGGGAGCACGGCCTCGGGCCATGCGGAAAGTGGTATCGAGATCCACGTTATTGCCATCATGATCGAAACGTGGCGGCACCGCGTTGATCAGCGCCGAGACGTTGAGCACCTGATCGTAAAAGGCAAAATCGCCCACGCTGACCAGATCGAGGCCTGCATCACGCTGGTCATTCCAGTGGCGCTTGCGCAATTCAGCGCCGGTTTCTTCCAGAGACGTTTGGTCGATCTCGCCTTTCCAGTACGCTTCGAGTGCAAGCTTGAGCTCCCGATGGGCGCCGATGCGTGGGTAGCCTAGGGTATGTGCCAGTGTCATCGTTATTCCTTGAAGAAATTAAGTAGTAGAATTTGCGACTGTTTTCGCTATAAGTCTTGGAAGCAGTGTCACTGGCGCCGACAGGTGAATCAAACTAAATTATCTAATCATCAACGTGAATGGATTTCATGCGATGCTCGAGCTTCGTCATCTTCGCACCTTGATTGCCCTACGCGACGCCGGATCGCTGGTGGAAGCCGCGGAGCGGGTACACCTGACCCAGTCGGCGTTATCCCATCAGATCAAGGATCTGGAAGAGCGCTTGAACAGCCCCCTGTTCTTGCGCAAGACCCGCCCGGTCGTTTTTACCCGCGCCGGGGAGCGCCTGCTGGCACTGGCGGAACAGATACTGCCTCAGGTACGCATGGCGGAACGGGATCTGGTGCGACTGGCGGGAGAGGAACAGGGCCGTCTGCACATGGCCATCGAGTGTCATAGCTGCTTTCAATGGCTGATGCCCACCATCGATCACTTCCGCGATCACTGGCCGGAGGTAGAGGTCGACATTCCCGGTGGGCGCAGCTTCGACCCCTTGCCCGCCTTGGCACGGGAGCAGCTCGATCTGGTGATTACCGCCGACCCCCAACCTCTGGCCGGCGTGCACTACGAGCCGTTGTTTCGTTATGAAGGCTTGCTGGCACTCTCCCGGCAGCATCCGCTAGCGGACAAGCCCTACGTCACTGCCCAGGAACTGGCGCAAGAAACCCTTATCATCTATCCGGTGGAGCACAGTCGGCTGGACGTTTTCACGCAATTTCTCGAGCCTGCCAAGGTAACGCCCAAGGAGATACGCACTGCAGAACTGACGGTGATGATGATGCAGCTGGTGGCCAGTGGCCGCGGTGTCTGCGCCCTGCCCAACTGGGCGCTGACGGAATATCTGGAGCGCGGCTATGTGCGCGCGCTGGCCCTGGGGGAGAAAGGGATATGGAGCACGCTGTTCGCCGCGATTCGCGAGGAACAGCGTGAATTACCCTGGATGGAGGATTTCCTGCGCACCGCTCGGGAGACGTCCTTTGCGGTGCTAGAGGGGATTCGCCCGGCCTAAGAACCGGTCTTGATCGTCACGAGCGCAGTAGATCAACGCTGCCATTCCAGTACCGTCTCATACCCTCCCTGAGGCAATTGCGGATTGGGCTCGTTGGTGGTTAACACCAGCCGGTCGTCGTCGACCTGGACCTGCCGATCCAGGCGACTGCCTTCCCAGCCGGGAATGCTGGCGATCTCGACGTCGTGCTGTACCCTGTCCCTGTGCAGCGACCAGCGCCCGCCATAGGCAAAGCCGCTGCGAAAATGCACTGCCAGATTGGCGTCGCTTTCAGGATCAAGCACGGGGCGTTCGCCGGCCACCACCTGCACAGCCATGCGTCCGGCGCCGTCGTCGTCAAGCAGATAGAGAAGCTGCCCCCGAGCCTGTCCCAGGGGCGCCAGCTCACGGCCATCCGGCCAGCGATAGATAAAACGTACAAGTGACCAGGGCCCCTGCAGGGCTTCGGTCGTGATTGTGCTCATGGTCGTTGTTGTCATTGTCTTGTCTCTTTCAGAACCCTTTCAGCATCCATTCAAACCATTACGTCCTTGGTGGATTGTACCGACACTGGCAGCAGCAGGCTGAAGCGCGCGCCGCCCAGATGTTGGCTCTCATCAACTATCACACTACCGCCATGCCATAGCATCACTTTCTGCACGATGGAGAGTCCCAGACCATAGCCGCCGGAGCGACGTGCGCGGCTGTTATCGAGCCGCGCAAAAGGTTTGAAGATATCCATACGATCACTTTCCGGCACGCCGGGCCCATTATCCTCTACATCCAGGCGCACTGCACGAGCGTCCCGGGTCAGGCGAATCAGTACCCTTGACTCGGCATGACGACAGGCGTTGGCCACCAGATTCTGTAAGGCGCGCTGCAAGTAACGGGGCTCGGCAACGACATCGATCTCCTCTCCCGGCGCCACCTCGATACGAATGTCAGGATGCAGCGAACTCAATGCCTCCACCACCCGCTGGGCCATGGCACGGCATTCGACGGTTTCGGTATCGATACCTCCACTACTGGCGTTATCACTACCCAGACGCGCATAGGTCAGAATTTCATCGATCAACTGATCGAGTTCTTCTATATCGCCATCAATGCCCTTCAACTGCCGCCGTACCGCCTCCTGCTCCGTCATGTCCTCGACCATTTGCGCCGCAAAACGAATGCGGGCCACCGGTGTCCGCAACTCATGGGAGACAGCGCGAATCATTTCCTGCTGCGCGCGCAGAAGCGATTGCACCTGAGCCGCCATGCCGTTGAAGGCCATGCCCAGACGCCCCATGAAATCGCTGCTTTCAACCTTGACCCGGGTATCCAGATAGCCGCCGGCAATCCGGGTTGCCGCTTTCTCCAGGCGAGCCATGCGCGTCTCGACACCGCGTACGATCAAATAAATGGCGCCGGCCAAGACGATCAACGATGCCAGCACCAGACCCAGGGTAAGAATCAATGGCATGGTATTGAACGCGTAGATCGGCCCTACGTTGAGCCAACGCTGAGAACCATCCACCGGCGACACCAGCCGTGCATGAGCCGAGATCGAGCCTTGTTCGGCTATCCACTGCAGCACGATATCGCCCTCCTCGAGCCGTTCACGCTGATGCGGATCAAGTAGCCCAGGCGGTGCTGTAGAGAGCGTGATCGGGAGTGACTGTTTTTCGGTCAGGAGTTGCAGAGGGTATTCGGGAGCTGCCATGTCTTCGAGCCAGTCGCGCAGGGTGCCGACCAGACCGCGCAACTGCTGGTCCGAAAGCTGAGCCAGGGTCACCTTCAGCAATAAAGGCTCTCCGGACACATAGCGCCATAGACTCCATGCATTGCTTGCGTTGTCGTACATCACCAACGGGCGTCCATCCTCGAGGCGTCGGCGCTGGAAATAGCTGAATGCCTGTTCATCCTGCCGGTACAACGACAGCTGCATATCAAGATGTTCGCCCTGGCGCTGCAACCACTGCTTACGCTCTGCGGGCTGTACTTCGCTCAGCAGGATCGTGAGTAGCGCCATGGGCGTATCCGCCAGGCGCTCGCGATAGTACTCGCGGCGCACCTGGTCGACGATCATATAACCCATCATTGCCAACCCGAAGGTCAATACCAACGCCAACAGCAGCGTGGCGTAGACCCGCACGAAGGTACTGTCCGCCAGGGTACGACGCATGGCTATCAGACATCCTTGACGAAGAGATAGCCTTTACTGCGCACCGTCTTGATGCGATGGGGCTGATTGGGGTCATCGCCGATCTTCGGGCGTATGCGTGACACCCGCACATCGATGGAGCGGTCCTGGCCGTCGTACTTGATACCGCGCAGTGCCGAAAATATCTCTTCCCGGGTCAGCACCCGGCCGGCATTGTCCGCCAGCAGCCACAAGAGATCGAACTCGGCACTGGTCAGATCGATTCGCTCGTTGCTGAGCCAGGCCTCCCGAGTGGCACTGTCGATCAGCAGGTCATTGAAGGTGAGTCGTGCGGCACCGTTGCTACTTTCGAGCTGATCGCTACGACGCATCAATGCGCGCATGCGCGCCAGCAGGACCCGAGGCTGGACCGGCTTGGGCACGTAATCGTCGGCCCCCATCTCCAGACCGAGCACCTGATCCATGTCGTCTGTACGCGCCGTCAGCATCAAGATGGGACCGGCATATTGAGGTCTGACACGACGACAGATCGACAACCCATCTTCGCCGGGCAACATGAGATCGAGTATGACGAGATCCGGTTCAAGCTCGATGATGCGCTCTACCCCATGCGTACCATCAGCCTCAATGGCGACCCGAAACCCGTTGGTTTCAAGATACTCTCGGGTCAGGTTGGCCAGGCGTTCGTCATCCTCGATAATGAGTACGAGGTCCTTTTGTTTGCTGTCCAAGCTGTCATCCATCCTATTTGGCTTATTGATACCGTGGCATCGTGGGTATATGAAGCAATGCTACACCTTGCTACAGAGGGTTACGAGATGGTCACTCTCCAACATAGTAGATAGAAATAAATGATACCTAACTCCAACCATAAAGCGCTCGGTGGCAATCTCACACTTTTTTACTGTTTTTTTACCAGTAGCGTAACCTCGCGTTTTTCCACGCAAGACTGAAACCACTCCCAGCCGAGCCACAAGATATCCACAGGATATTCCTCTTGCACCCCCTCTTCTAGCACACTATCTTGTAGCCACGATGAACACGGGCACAATATGATGTATTTCGCTACCAATTGAACTCAGTGCTGTCAAGACTCGATAACACGACTATTCAAGGCACTGTTGACGGTTTTCGGCTCGCATCGTCGACGTAAGATTCCCCATACAACGCAGATCAGGGATCCCGGCACCATGGACACCACCACACTTTCTTCCAATGAGACTTCCGTGAATCTGACGGCACCCCAGCGGCTTCGCGTGATCAAACGCGGTGGCGACGTGGCGGCCTTCGATCCCAGCAAGATCTCCGTCGCCATGACCAAGGCGATCATTGCCGTCGAGGGCGACAACGCCGGCACGTCATCTCGGGTACGCGATTTTGTCGCGAACGCCACCACACAGATCGTCGATGCCTTTCAGCGGCGCATGCCGGATGGCGGCACCCTGCACATCGAGGACATTCAGGATCAGGTCGAACTGGCCCTGATGCGCGCCGGCGAACAGAAGGTTGCAAGGGCCTACGTGCTGTACCGCGAGGAGCACGCCCGGGCACGCCAGGCGGCGGGCGGCGACATTGCCAAACCTCATCCGACCCTCAACGTCACTCTCGAGGACGGCAGCACCCGACCGCTGGATCTGGGACGCATCGAGATTCTGGTACGCGACGCCTGCGAAGGCCTGGCCAACGTCGACGCCAAGAAGATCGTCGACGACTCCCTGAAGAACCTCTATGACGGGGTTTCCCAGGACGGGGTGGCCACGGCAATGATGATGACCGCCCGCACCTTGGTGGAAAAGGACCCCAACTACACCTATGTCACCGCGCGGCTGCTGCAGGATAATTTGCGCCGTGAAGCGCTCTCCTTTCTGGAGATCGCCGAGGAAGCCACCTTTGGCGACATGGCGGAACTCTACAAGCCGGCCTTCAAGGCCTATGTGGCGCGCGGCATCGAGTTCGAACAGCTCGACCCGCGGCTGGCGGAATTCGATCTCGACCGCCTGGGCGATGCCCTCGATCACACCCGGGACAACCAGTTCACCTATCTCGGCTTGCAGACCCTCTACGATCGTTACTTCATTCATCGCGACGACGTGCGCTACGAGCTGCCCCAGGTGATGTTCATGCGGGTGGCCATGGGGCTATCGCTCAACGAGGACGACCGCGAGGCCCGGGCCATCGAATTCTACGAGCTGCTCTCCAGCTTCGACTACATGGCTTCCACGCCGACCCTGTTCAACGCCGGCACCGCCAGAAGCCAGCTTTCCTCCTGCTATCTGACCACGGTGCCGGACAACCTGGACGGCATCTATGGCGCCATCCGGGACAACGCCATGCTCTCCAAGTGGGCCGGCGGGCTCGGCAACGACTGGACGCCGGTGCGGGCGCTGGGCTCCTACATCAAGGGCACCAATGGCAAGTCCCAGGGCGTGGTGCCGTTTCTCAAGGTGGTCAACGACACCGCCGTGGCGGTCAACCAGGGCGGCAAGCGCAAGGGCGCAGTCTGTGCCTATCTCGAGACCTGGCACATGGACATCGAGGAATTTCTTGAGCTGCGCAAGAACACCGGTGACGACCGTCGCCGTACCCATGACATGAACTCCGCCAACTGGGTGCCGGACCTGTTCATGAAGCGGGTATTCGACGACAAGGAGTGGACGCTGTTCTCGCCCTCCACCTGCCCGGACCTGCACGACCTGTACGGCGCTGCCTTCCAGAAGCGATATGAAGAGTACGAAGCAATGACCTATACCGGTCAGCTCAAGCTCTATAAGCGCGTCCGCGCCAAGGATCTGTGGCGCAAGATGCTCTCGATGTTGTTCGAGACCGGCCACCCCTGGATCACCTTCAAGGACCCCTGCAACCTGCGCAGCCCGCAGCAGCATGCCGGGGTGGTGCATTCCTCCAACCTGTGCACCGAGATCACCCTGAACACCTCCGTCGACGAGATCGCGGTATGCAACCTGGGCTCCGTCAACCTGGCCCAGCACATCGCTGGCGGCGAGCTCGACGGCGACAAGCTGAAGAAGACGGTGCGCACTGCGGTACGCATGCTCGATAACGTCATCGATATCAACTACTACGCGGTGCCCCAGGCCAGGAACTCCAACTTCAAGCACCGCCCGGTGGGCCTGGGCATCATGGGCTTCCAGGACGCGCTGTACCAGAAAGGCATCGCCTACGCCTCGGAGGAAGCGGTAAGCTTCGCCGACACCTCCATGGAGCTGGTCAGCTATCACGCCATCGAGGCATCAAGCGATCTGGCCGCGGAGCGCGGCACCTACCAGAGCTTCGAGGGCTCGCTGTGGAGCCAGGGCGTGCTGCCCATCGACTCCATCGACAAGCTCGTCCAGGAGCGCGGCGCTGATTATATCGAGGTCGACACTTCGACCAGCCAGGATTGGGATCGTATTCGCGAGAAGGTCACAAGCCAGGGCATGCGCAACTCCAACGTCATGGCGATCGCCCCGACGGCGACGATCTCCAACATCTGCGGCGTTACCCAGTCCATCGAGCCGACCTATCAGAACCTGTTCGTCAAATCGAACCTGTCTGGCGAGTTCACCGTGGTCAACGCCCATATGGTCAACGACTTGAAGGAGCGCGGCCTGTGGGACGAGGTGATGATCAACGACCTGAAGTACTACGACGGTTCGGTGCAGCCCATCGATCGCGTGCCGGAAGACCTCAAGGCGCGCTACGCCAGCGCCTTCGAGGTCGAGCCCAAGTGGCTGGTCGAGGCCGCCTCACGGCGTCAGAAGTGGATCGATCAGGCCCAGTCGCTGAACCTGTACATCGCCGGCGTCTCCGGCAAGAAGCTCGACGTGACCTATCGCATGGCCTGGTTCCGCGGTCTCAAGACCACCTACTACCTGCGCGCGCTAGGGGCCACTGCGGTGGAGAAGTCCACCGTCGAGCGTGGCCGGCACAACGCCGTCGGCGGCGCCACGCCAACCGAGGCACCGGCGCCCGCGCCTCAGGCTCAGGAACCGCGGGGCATCGAGGATTTTCTCACCGGCAAGGGCGGCAGCGGTTCGCGTGCACCCTCGGCGGGCGAGATCGACGAATTGGGCTGCGAGGCCTGCCAGTAACGAATGTAAGGGTTATCACGATGTAGGGGCCCGGTTTACCGGGCGATGGCAACCGTCATTCGCTCGATGAATCGAGCTCCTACAGGACGTACTCATCATCAGGAGATGAAGCAGATGTTGAACTGGGACGAATTTCACGAAGACGATACCGTCACCGCACCAGAACCTAGCCAGGCCCCCAAGCAGGCTCTCAATCAGACAAAGCCGACGCCCGCCCCCAAGGCCGAGGCGCCAGCTGCGGCAAACGCCGAAGCCAAAAATGAAGTAAAGGAAAGTGCCGGCAGCTATCAGGTTGCAGAGGCGGATCGCATCGCCCGGGCCCAGCAATCCCTGGACGAGCTCGATATCGCCGCTGGCCTTGAAGAGCTGGAAATGGGCGCCGGCCGGGTCGAGGTCGACGACAAGCGCATGATCAATGCCCGGGCCGACGTCAATCAGCTCGTGCCCTTCAAGTACGACTGGGCCTGGCAGAAGTATCTCGACGGCAGCGCCAACCACTGGATGCCCCAGGAAGTGAACATGAACGCCGACATCGCCCTGTGGAAAAGCCAGGACGGCTTGACCGAGGACGAGCGGCTGATCGTGATGCGCTCCCTGGGCTACTTCTCCACTGCCGACTCGCTAGTGGCCAACAACCTGGTGCTGGCGGTGTACAAGAACATCACCAACCCGGAATGCCGCCAGTACCTGCTGCGTCAGGCCTTCGAGGAAGCGATTCACACCCACGCCTATCAATACTGCGTGGAATCGCTGAGCATGGACGAAGGCGAAGTCTTCAACATGTACCGGGAAGTCGACTCCGTGGCCCGCAAGTCTGCCTGGAGCCTGAAGCACACCCAGTCTCTGGGCCGTCCCAACTTCCAGACCGGCACCCCGGAAACAGATCAGGAGTTCCTGCGTAACCTGATCGGCTTCTACGTGGTCACCGAAGGCATCTTCTTCTACTGCGGCTTCAGCCAGATTCTTTCCATGGGCCGACGCAACAAGATGACCGGCGTCGCCGAGCAGTTCCAGTACATCCTGCGGGACGAATCCATGCACCTGAACTTCGGCATCGACATGATCAACCAGATCAAGATCGAGAACCCGCACCTGTGGACGCCGGAATTCCAGGACGAAGTCACCCAGATGATCCTCGAAGGCACCCAGCTCGAGATCGAATACGCGCGAGACACCATGCCCCGTGGCGTGCTGGGCATGAACGCCGCCATCATGGAGGAATACCTGCACTTCATCTGCAACCGCCGCCTGGCGCAGATCGGTTTGAAGGAGCAGTTCCCCGGGGCGAGCAACCCCTTCCCCTGGATGAGCGAGATCATCGACCTGCGCAAGGAGAAGAATTTCTTCGAGACCCGGGTCACCGAGTATCAGGTCGGCGGTGCGCTGAGCTGGGATTGATCTAGAAACGCGTTGGCCTCTGCTTAAAGGGGCGCAGAGGCCAATGAACACGCGCCAAGCAGCAACTCCGGCTGCCTGCCCACAATTTGCAGAGACATAAACTTTGTTATAGTCTTTATAAAGACATTACGAAGGTATAAGTGTCATGCAAGCTCAAGAAGCCATTGGTGAGGACAAGGCCGCCGCCGCTACCGGCTTGAAGACAGCGGTACGTATTCTGGACAAGTGGGGCGCCAGCGGTGAACAGGGCGAAGCCATCCTGAGGGTGTCGCACAGCACCTATGCACGGGCGCGCAACGGCAGCGTGCAGACCATCAAGCTCGACCGCGATCAGCTGACGCGGATCAGTTACGTACTGAACATCCATGCCGCCCTGCGTCTTATCTTTGACAATCCCGAGAATCTTTATGGGTTCATGAAGATGGCTAACGATAATCCTTACTTCGAGGGCCGCTCCCCCCTGGAGATCCTGGGTTCCGGTGATTTCGCCGCGCTCTATGAAATATTCAAGCGTATCGATGCACTGCGCAGCGCCCAATGGTAAGCGCCGATGAGCTTCCCGTTTTGCCAGAACGGCAGATCACGAGCTATCGACTGGTCAACAGCAAGTTCCCGCCTGTCAGCCTGTTCGACGATGTGGCCGACAGCGAAGAGTTCGAAACGCTCTATGCGTTGCAGGCATTGACCAACCCCAGGTTACAACATGAAGTCGGTAATCTAGCGCCTCTACCTCTCGACGAGATTCCCTTCAGCATTCAGGGCTGTTCCTACGCCGTGGCGCCCTTTACTCACATCAACCCCGATGGCTCGCGCTTCAGCGACGGCAGCTTCGGCGTGCTTTACCTGGCTGATTCACTCGACACTGCCATTGCCGAGGTCAAATACCACCAGCAGCGCTACTGGAGTCGGGTATCAGGACTGCATTACGATCGCTTCGTCTTTCGCGGTCTCAAGGGCAATTTCGAGGAAGCCGGGTTACGTGATGCCAAGTCGCTGCCCAGCGATCATCCTATCCATCATCCAGACGACTACCGCGAATCACGCCTGCTCGGCAGTGGCGTACGCAAGCAACAGGACAATGGCATCCGCTACCATTCGGTGCGCCAGCCCGGCGCGACCTGCTGGGCACTGATGACACCTCGCTGCGTAACGTCCATCATTCAGACAGCTCACCTGGAAATGATCTGGAATGGATCAATTACCGACATCAATTGGCTCACTTCCCAAAAGTGATTGCACTCATGCGCTACCCCATACGGACGACGCTAGAGCAGCGACACTATCCAACAATGATCACACTCCAGACCTTGTACCAGCGACATTGACCGTGGTCATGTTGGCTACGCGGGGAAGGTGTTATCGTCACTTGAAGGAGGAATACTCATGACCGAAAGCAAGAGCATCATCAAGCGTGTCTATGTACCCACTCACGTTCGCCAGTTGCCCAACGGCGAGCGAGTGACGATCCCCGGCCACTACAAAGAGTCGTCGCACTAACATTCAAACGCCCTGTCCACTCAAGGATAGGGCGTTTTGTATTGGTGGCTCATCACTATCCAATCCAATTGCCTGTTGCCGGCCTTTATTCTCTGCGTCTTTTTTAAAGCCACAGACAGTCCCTTCCTGCTTACCCAATCCCTCATAAACATTTAAACAAGAAACTTTCGGAAATCATCGGTTTCAACATAGAACTGCGCCATGATTTTCCGGGTACAAACGCCATGTTGATCCGTTTGTTCAAACCAAAAGGCAGCGCATCGAGACGATATGGCCATTGCCTGAGGGGGATTCTAGCGCTAGTTTTTCTAACAAGTGCATCACCGAAGAATACCAATTCGAATAACGCATTTATGTTCCCGCGCTAATTTCAGTACAGAGAAAAGGTGGTCAAGACAGCGTAGCGGTGGCGTTTCAGCTAGCAACCTGCTTCAGCAATCATTACTCAAGCAATAGTCAAAGGCAGCAATCACTGGAACACGCCAAGGAAAACCTGATGGAAAAACAATACATCCTATCGTTCGATCAAGGCACTACCAGCTGCCGCGCCATTCTTTTCGATTACGACGCGCAAATCCTGGGCGTGGCTCAAAAGGAGTTCACCCAGCATTACCCCACTCCGGGCTGGGTCGAGCACGACGCCATGGAGGTCTGGGGGTGTCAGATGGGGGTAGCCCGGGAAGTGCTGGAAACCAATGGCATCAAGCCTTCCGAGGTGGCCGCCATCGGCATCACCAATCAGCGTGAAACCACGCTGGTATGGGATCGTCATACCGGCAAGCCCATTCATAATGCCATCGTCTGGCAGGACCGCCGTACGGCCCCGCTATGCGATGAGCTCAAGGAACGCGGTCTGGAAGATCATATTCGGACGACCACCGGCCTGGTGGTGGACGCTTATTTTTCCGGCACCAAGATCCGCTGGATTCTGGATAACGTGGAAGGCGCTCAAGCGCGTGCGGAGAAAGGCGACCTGCTGTTCGGCACCATGGATTCCTGGCTGGTATGGAACTTGACCCGGGGAGAGCGTCACATCACCGATGTCACCAACGCATCCCGCACCATGCTCTATGACATTCACAGGCTGGCGTGGGATCAGCGCATGCTCGAGGCGCTGAACATCCCGAGCGCCATGCTGCCTGAGGTGCGTTCCTCCAGTGAGGTCTATGGCACCACCGATGCCCAGATGTTCGGTGGGGCCCAGCTTCCCATCGCCGGGATCGCCGGCGATCAGCAAGCCGCCCTGTTCGGCCAGGCCTGCTTTGAAAAAGGCATGGTCAAGAATACCTACGGCACCGGCTGCTTCCTGCTGATGAATACCGGTGAAACCCCGGTAACATCCCGAAACGGCCTGCTCACCACGATTGCCTGGGGGCTGGACGGCAAGATCGAATATGCGCTGGAAGGCGCGATCTTCATCGCAGGCGCCGCGATACAGTGGCTACGAGATGAGCTGAAGCTCATCGACTCCGCGGAGGACTCCGAATACCACGCTGGCAAGGTGGAAGATGCAGGCGGTGTCTATGTGGTTCCCGCCTTTTCCGGGCTGGGAGCACCTTACTGGGACATGTATGCCCGAGGCGCCATCTTCGGCCTGACCCGAGGCACTCGCAAGGCCCACATTGCCCGGGCCACCCTGGATGCCCTGGCCTACCAGACCCGGGATGTGATCGATGCCATGCAAGCCGACTCCGGCATCACGTTGAAATCCCTGCGGGTCGATGGGGGGGCGGTGGCCAACAATCTCATGATGCAGTTTCAGGCGGACATGCTTGGCGTCAACGTGGAGCGCCCGGTCATCACGGAAACCACTGCCCTGGGAGCTGCCTACCTGGCAGGTATTGCGGTGGGCCTGTGGTCCAGGGAAGAGGTAGCGGACAAGGGTATTCTGGATCGCACTTTCAAACCCCAGATGGACGCCGAAAAGCGCGAACGCAGCTACAAGGGTTGGAAAAAGGCCGTGCGTCGTACCATGGACTGGGAGCGCGACGATGAGAAGTAAGCCGACACCCGCCATTCAGACGATCGGCGAACGTCCGTCGTCTACATACCCTCTTCCTGGCTGATGGAGTTCACCCATGCAACTGCGTGACAGCAATATCGATAAACTGGCCGGTGAAACCTTCGATGTGCTGATCATTGGTGGTGGCATCAATGGCGCCTCAGCAGCCGCGGCCCTGGCCGGCAAGGGCGTCAAGGTGGCCCTGATCGATCGCGGTGATTTCGCCGGCGGCACCAGCATGCAATCCTCCAATCTGGTCTGGGGGGGCATCAAGTACATGGAAAGCTACGATTTTGCCCTGGTGCGCAAGCTGTGCAAGAGCCGCAACCATCTGATCGAAAGCTTTCCCTCGACGGTTCAGGAAATCCGCTTTTTGACCACCATCACCAAGGGTTTTCGCTATCATCCTCGATTTCTATGGTCCGGTGCCTGGCTCTACTGGCTGATGGGCAACTGCTTCACCAAGATCCCGCGCTTCTTGACACCCAAGGCCATCAAGAACCGCGAGGCGATCATCGATACCCAGGAAGCCGTGGGCGGCTTCGAGTACTCCGACGCCTACCTGCATGACAACGACGCCCGGTTCGTTTTCAACTTCGTGCGCACCTCGTTGAATCATGGCGCCGTGGCCGCCAACTACGTGGAGTCTCAAGGCGCAGAACGCAAAGACGATGGCTGCTGGGTCACCCAGGCGCGGGACGTCATGACCGGCGCCACCTTCGATATTCGTGCCAAGGTACTGATCAACGCCGCAGGCCCCTGGGTCGATCAGCACAATACGCTGAGCAAGCAGGAAACAGCGCACAAGCACGCCTATTCCAAGGGCATTCATCTGATCGTGCCAAGGCTTACGGACAACAAGCGGGTGCTGGCCTTCTTCGATGACGAGGGCCGCCTGTTCTTCGTCATTCCCATGGGCAGGCGAACCTGCATCGGCACCACGGATACCCGCATGGAAAACCCGGAGGTGCATGTCACCGACGAGGACATCCAGTTCGTACTGGACAACATCAACAAGCGCCTCGACATGGACAAGCCCATCCGCCGGGAAGACATCATTGCCACTCGCTGCGGCGTGCGCTCCCTGGCGATCAAGCCAAGTAGCGGCGGCAAGCGCGACTTCCTGCAACTGTCTCGCAAACACGCCATCGACACTCACGAGGACGATGCGCATATCAGCATCTTCGGCGGCAAGCTGACGGACTGCCTGAACGTGGGGGAAGAAGTCATCGCCGAGGTCAAACGCCTCGGGGTGACGATTCCCCATCCGGATTATCGTTGGTACGGTGAGTCTCCCGAGCCGGTCAAGCGGGAGTTTTTCCATCAGGCCAAACTGATGAACCTGGATGCCCTGACTCCGGAAGAGTCCGTCGAGTATCTCTCGACGCGCCTGTGGCGGCGCTACGGCGCCTATGCCTTGGCCATGCTCGAGGCGATTCGGGAGGACCCACGCCAGGGAGAGCTTCTGATCGAGGGCACCGAATATCTGCGCTGTGAGCTGCTTCAGGCCAAGCACCGGGAAATGATCACCAAGCTCGAGGATTTCCTGCGCCGTCGCTCGAAAATATCCTTGGTGGTCGAGCGCGAGACGATTCGCCAGTCGCCGGGCTTGAAGGAGGCCTGTAAAATCCTGTTCGGCGACCAGGCTCAGGCGCGCTATGAGGAGTACTTCGCGGATGCCCCCGATCAGCCGACCCAGTCCCTGAGTGACAACGCCGAGCCCCACAACTCAGCACGTTCTGAAACACTGCAGTGGTAAACAGTGCAAAAGGCATCCAGCTCTTTTGGTCTGAGCCACTTTTTGCGATCGCAGACGATTGGAACACGACGTCTCTTATTAGAGCAGCTTCATGATGTAATAATTGCTAGGATACAAAGCATAAAATTATAGTCATAAAGTGACGCTCTAGTTCTCTTTCTTTCACGATCGTGGTCGCCATGCCATCAGCTTGTCTTTACCTGGAATTTTCGAAACGCCTGCAACATCTACAACATCGCCTGCCACGCTTGAACATCATCGTCACACCTGTATTTCTTGCGCTTGCGCTGCTGATCGCCTGCTTTCCCTCTCGGCTACTCGCTCAGCAGTCCGATGATGCCCTGGAAGTGACGGCGGTCATCGGAGCGCGGGCCATTCTCACGGACTGGTCGGACCCGCTGGCCGCCTTGGGCACCCTGCGGGCCAATGAAAGCGTCACCCTGTCATCCACGGTGACCGATACCGTGGAAGCACTCAATTTCGAGGGCGGCGAGAAGGTGGCGAAAGGCCAGGTACTGGTGCGTCTGTCCACCCAGGAAGAGCAGGCCGATCTGAAAGCCGCCCAGACCCTGCGTGAGGAGCGGGCCAACGCGGTGCAGCGCCTGGCCAGGTTGCAGCAGCGTGACCTGGCTCCCTTGGCGGATCTCGAGGACAGCCGCACCCAACTGCGTCAGGTCGAGGCAGAAATCCAGGCGCTTCAGGCGCGACTCGATGACCATACGATACGCGCCCCTTTTGCCGGCGTCGTCGGCGCCCGTCAGATCAGTATCGGCACCCTGGTAACCCCGGGTAGTGAGCTGGCAACCCTGGATGACGTGGAGCGTCTGAAGCTCGACTTCCGTATCCCCGAGGTACAGCTGGGCATGATGGCGGTTGGTCTTTCCATCGTTGCCACCAGCAGCGCCTATCCGGACGAGGTGTTTGAAGGTACCGTCAGCATCATCGATTCCCGAGTTGATCCCATCAGCCGCAGTGTCGGGGTACGCGCCCTGCTGGACAACGACGAGCGCCTGCTGCGCCCGGGCATGCTGATGCGCGTAAGGGTAGCGCGTGCGCCGCGCCAGACCCTGGTGATTCCTGAAAGCGCCTTGGTACCCCAGGGTCGGCGCCAATATGTCTGGGTCGTCCGGCAGGCAAAAAACGATGAAGCAGAAGGCGATCAGATCAAGAGCGCTCCGGTGGAGCGCCTGGAAGTAGAAATCGGCTCCCGCCGAGAGGGAGAAGTCGAGATTCTAGAAGGTCTTGATGAAGGTGACATGGTAGTCAGCCACGGCGGCGATCGTCTGCGGCAAGGCGTTCGGGTACGCCTGATCGGCGTCGTCGATGAGAACACCAGCGTCAGCGAGATTCTCGATGCCCAACGCAGTGAGGACGACAACTGATGCTGCTGTCGGATATTTCCGTTCGGCGTCCGGTACTGGCGATCGTCATCGCAGCGCTGATCGTGGCCTTCGGCCTCTTGGCCCTGACCCGGCTGCCGCTGCAGGAATACCCCACTATCGACCCGCCTATCGTCAGCGTCGATACCCGCTATCCCGGTGCTTCGGCAAATGTGGTGGAAACCCGGATCACCCAGGTGCTGGAGGACAGGATAGCGGGCATATCCGGTATCCAGGTGATCTCTTCGAGCAGCCAGGACGGGCGCTCCAGCATCAGCGCCGAATTCCGCCTCGACAAGAACATCGATGACGCCGCCAACGATATCCGTGACCGGATTGCCGGCGCTCGGGACGAACTGCCGGATGAGGCGGAAGCGCCGGAAATCAGCAAGGAGGACGCCAACTCGGATGTGGTGATGTGGCTGGTGCTGGCCGGCGACGGCTATACCACCGCGGAGCTCACGGATTACGCCAGTCGCTATCTGCAGGACCGCTTTTCAGTGCAGGATGGCGTCTCCCGAGTGCGTATCGGCGGCGACCGGGAATATGCCATGCGGGTGTGGCTCGACAGCGACGCTCTGGCGGCGCGGAACCTGACCGCCGGCGATATCGAGAACACGCTGCGCGAGGAGAATGTCGAACTTCCCGGTGGCTCTCTGGAATCGAGGGACCGCCAGTTCATCGTGCGTCTGCCGCGTAATTTCGCCACCCCGGAGGATTTCCAATCCCTGGTGCTGGATCAGGACACCAACGGCTATCTGGTACGCCTAAAGGATGTGGCTCGGGTCGAACTGGGCACCGTGGAGGAGCGCTCCCTGTTTCGCGGCAACGGCGTACCGGTGGTGGGCCTTGGCATGATCAAGCAGTCCACCGCCAACCTCATGGCGCTCTCCGAGGGCGTAAAGGCAGAGATGGAGCGCATCGCGCCGTCTCTGCCACCGGGCATGACGCTGCGGCTCAGCTATGACACCTCGGAATTCGTCGCTGGCGCCATCGATGAAGTCGTCATCACCCTGGGCATCGCCATGGTGCTGGTGATGGTGTCCATCTTCATTTTCCTGGGCAATCTGCGCACCACCCTGGTGCCACTGATCACCGTCCCAACTGCCCTGGTCGGCACCTTCGCCATCCTGGCGATGCTTGGATTCACCATCAATCTGCTGACGCTGCTGGCGTTGGTACTGGCGATCGGGCTGGTGGTGGATGATGCCATCATCATGGTGGAAAACATCAACCGACGCATGCATCTCTACGGCGAAACGGCGCTGGTGGCCTCCTTTCGCGGCGCGCGCCAGCTGACCTTCGCCGTGGTCTCCACCAGCCTGGTGCTGATCGCCGTTTTCGTGCCGCTGAGCTTTTTGCGTGGTGATATCGGCCGGCTATTCACGGAGTTCGCCCTGACCCTGGCGGCAGCCATCGCTATCTCGACCGTGCTGGCCTTGAGCCTGACGCCGATGCTTACATCAAAAATCCTCTCTTCCCAGATGCATGAAGGTGCCATGGCGCATCGCGTGGCGCAGATGCTGGAACTCTCCCAGCGTTTTTATCGTCGTCTGCTGGAGCGGGCCCTGGCCTTGCGCTGGCTACTGGTGGGTGTTTTTGCGGCGCTACTCGTTGCCACCGCCTGGCTCTATACGCTACTGCCGGCGGAATATACCCCTCGGGAAGATCGTGGCGCCTTCTTCGTCATCGTCTCCGGCCCGCCGGGGGCCACCTACGACTACATGCTGGACTACATGAACGAGGTCGAGGCGCGCCTGCTGCCTATGCGCGAAGAGGGGGAAGTTGATCGCGTACTGGTACTGGCGCCGTTGAGCCGGGGGGGTCCCAGCGAGAACTACAACACCGGCTTTGTTATCGTCGGTCTCAGTGACTGGGCAAAGCGCCGCGCCGCCTGGCCGATCATGGACGAGATCGGCGAACGCCTGGACGAACTGCCCGGTGTGCGTGTTTTTCCCATCATGCGGCGTGGGTTTGGCGGTAGCAGCACCGAGCAGGCGATGCAGTTCGTGCTGGGGGGAGGCACTTATGAAGAGCTGGTGGAGTGGCGCGATATCCTGATGGAACATATTCGCAAGAACAATCCCAAACTCCTCAATCTGGAAAGCGACTACGAAGAGGATCAGCCGCAACTACGGGTCGAGATCGACTACACCCAAGCGGCGGATCTAGGCGTCACCGTCACGGAAGTCGGTCGCACCCTGGAAACCCTGTTGGGTGGACGCAGCGTTACCCGATTCGTCGACCGTGGCGAGGAATACGATGTCATTCTCGAGGCGGAGCGCGGCATTCATACCTCTCCCAATGCCCTGGACAACATTCACGTGCGCTCGGCCCGCACCGATCAGTTGATCCCGCTTTCAAGCCTCGTAACCCTGACGGACTACGCCGGGCCCAGCACCTACAGCCGCTACAACCGCCTGCGCGCGATCACGCTTCAGGCGGACCTGGCGGACGACTACTCCATGGGCGAAGCCTTGAGCTATCTAGAAGCCACGGTGGATGAGATTCTGCCTGCGGAAGTCCAGACCGATACCAAGGGTGCGGCGCGGGACTACCAACAATCCAGTGGCGATACCACCTTCCTGTTCGTGCTCGGCGTGATCGTGGTGTTTCTGGTGCTGGCGGCCCAGTTCGAGAGCTTCGTGCATCCTCTGGTGATCATGCTGACGGTGCCGCTGGCGATTGGCGGTGCGCTGCTCGGGCTTTATTTGACGGGGCAGTCTCTCAACATATACAGCCAGGTAGGGCTGGTCATGCTGGTGGGTCTGGCGGCCAAGAACGGTATCCTGATTGTCGAGTTCGCCAATCAGCTGCGGGACGAAGGCCGGGAATTTCGCGACGCCCTGATCGAAGCGTCCCTGACCCGGCTACGGCCGATCCTGATGACCTCGGTCACCACCATTGCCGGCGCCATGCCTCTGATTCTCTCTTCCGGCGCCGGCGCCGAAACCCGACTGGTGCTGGGCACGGTGATCTTCTGTGGCGTTGCTGCGGCCACCCTGTTCACCCTGTTCGTGATTCCGGTGGCATACGATCTATTGGCGCGTCATACCGGCTCGCCTCGGGCCATTTCCCGGCGGCTGGAGCGGGAAATGGACGTCACATCCTCGTAAGGCCCGACCCAAACCGCCAAGCCAATGTCACTGCGCCAGAAATTGCCGGATGTCGTCACTTGCCTGTTCGATGGAGAGCACGCCATCCAGATGACCTCGATCACCTTCCAGTACCACTTGGCTTACCGATGTGCCGTCCGCGCTAATCTCATCCATGGTCTTTTCCACCAGCTCGGGAAAGAACACCAGATCGTCCTTGCTGTAGATCACCAGGGTCGGCGCCTCGATGGCCGCAAGCCCTTCTTCTGCGTCGCTGCTATCGCCAGTAACGAAGAGCTGGTTGGCCTTGACTAGATACAGCAGATGATTGGCATCGGCGATTTTGGCCCGGCTGGCGGCGGCATCATCTAATACCTTCTCGAAAAGATAGCGTGCCTCGAGACTGCTTTTCGGATCCATGCCCTCCTCCGCCCACTGCCGATCGTAGGTGTGGTTGGCCCATTTCCAGTGATTGGCCTGCAGCGTGATCAGCTTGAGGGATTCCTGCAGCCCTTTAGTCGGCGGCTCGCCATCATAGTAATCGCCGTCGTTCCAGTGGGGATCGACCTTGATGGGGGCTGCCCAGGCGTTCAGCCAGCCGATCAGATAGGCATTGGCGACCCCGGAACCAATCACCGGAATCACCCGCTCCACCATCTCCGGATAGGCGCTGGCCCATTCATAAGCCTGCAGTGAGCCCATGGAGGCCCCCATCACCGCCTGCAGACTGTCGATGCCCTGACTTTTCAGCAGTGCTTTTTGCACCTCGACAAAGTCGCGAATGGTGACAATAGGGAAATCCAGACCCCAAGGCTCGCCGGTCTGCGGGTTGGTCGTCGCCGGACCGGTGGTGGTCACCTTGGGATCCTTGGCGTTCAGGTTCACCAGGGTATCCGAGGCGATGACGTAGTACTTGTCGGTATCCAGCGGCTTGCCCGGCCCGATGATACCGTCCCAGTAACCGGGAGCGGCATCGTCTTCGTCGTAGCGACCCGCTGCGTGACTGGTGCCCGAAAAGTAATGGGTAATCAGGATGACGTTGTCCTTTGCTTCATTCAGCGTACCGTAGGCCTCCCACCCAACCTTGAGAGAAGGGATGTCTTCGCCGCCCTGGGTCCTGTAGTTGTCCATCCCGAAGACCCGCTTTTCGACCAGCTTGTCGTAACCGATGGCCTGGCTGCCAATCACACTACCAACCATTAGAAACAGACTTGCTATCAATCCGGGAATTGAACGATACCTAGGTTTCTCGAACGCTCTTTCGTCACCGTTCGCCATACATCCCTCCAGCACATCTCAAAAAAAACGGGCAGCTCGGAAGAGCTGCCCGTTCGGATAATACGGAACCACGACTATCCCTTGGGACCGAATAACAGCCAGAGGATAAAGCCTATCAGCGGGAAGAAGATCAGCACGAGGATCCAGATGACCTTGGCCAAGGTGCTGGCGCCGCTTTTCGCTACCTTGACGATGGCCCAGATGACGATGATCAGCCAGATCAGACTCAGAATACCGCCGAAAGCGTTACCCAGACTGCCGAACAAATTATCCATTTTTTTCTCCTTGACGATTCATTAAGTGCATCCATTCATCAACAATATAACAGCATAAGCTTAAACCATTACCATCCTGGCAAGCTAGACTTGTCATGGTGTTTTCAGCTGATACAACCATTGGATCAGCTCGGCGCAGGCGCTGAAAAGATTGAGCTCCGCCCCCGTAAAATGTCGTCAAGCAGCGCCAGTTCATCCCTTTCGCCGCGCTCCCGCACCACTCCGGCACGCCCGACGATTAACGGATCGACACTGCCCAATCGCGTTACATCCTTGTTCTGGTAAGGCAAACGATGCAACACATATCGCAGCGCATTGAGCCGCGCCCGTTTCTTGCAATCGGACTTGATGACGATCCAAGGCGACTCTGCCGTATCGCTGTAGAAGAAGATGGCCTCCTTGGCCTTGGTGTATTCATCCCATTTGTCCAGCGATGCAAGATCCACGGGGCTGAGCTTCCACTGCTTGAGCGGATGCACCTCGCGCTCCTTGAAGCGGCGCCGCTGCTCTTCGTGGCTGACCGAAAACCAGAGCTTGATAAGATAGATACCGGATCGCACTAGATTGCGCTCGAACTCCGGCACCTGACGAATGAACTCGTGATATTCCTCATCGGAGCAGAAGCCCATCACTCGCTCGACCCCGGCGCGGTTGTACCAGGAACGATCGAACAGTACGATTTCGCCAGCGGTAGGAAGGTGTTGGATGTAGCGCTGGAAGTACCATTGTCCTTTCTCGATCTCATTGGGCTTTTCAAGAGCCACTACCCGCGCGCCACGCGGATTCAGATGCTCCATGAAACGCTTGATGGTGCCACCCTTGCCCGCTGCATCCCGCCCTTCGAACAGGATGACGACACGATTGCCGGTCTCCTTGATCCAGCGTTGGAGCTTGAGCAGCTCGACCTGTAGATCGTATTTCTGCTTTTCGTAGTTCTTTCGCTTCATGCGATTCTTGTAGGGATAAACGCCCTCGCGCCAATCATCCACCAGTTCATCGTCTGACTTTTCGCCGGTCGCTGCCTTTGCAACGATCTCTTCCTGCAACAACACCTGGCGTAACATCGCCAGGTCATCCGGTGCAGCGCCCTCGACGACGGCAGTGATATCCTCCGCCAGCTGTGCGAGTTCCTTGCGTGCACGCCGACGCTTGCTTCTGCTTCGCTTTTTGGAACCTCTGGCGGCAATGTCTCTGAGCGCGAGTTCCAGCGCCGAGCGAGCAGCCTCGTTCGACTCGCCGGCCTCGTATGTATGAATCCCTTCCGCAGTGAGATCTGGGGCAACGTCACCGAGGGCGATGTCCTGGGGGTTTCCTGTCGCGAGGGATGGTGGGAGTTTCCCTTCTTCCGGGCTGTCTCTTTCGAGATCGCCGCCTATCTTGTCCGTCATGAACGCACCTCTCATTCTTGCAAATGAACGAGCCTCGTCGATCAGAGACCTCCATGAAGTTTATATCCAGATAGCAGCGGCCAGCCAACAATGGGCAATATCGATCCACGCTAAAATCACCATGGCCGATCCTCCACCGCGCACTGCTCTATGAAGTGTCGTCTTGAGAGGGCCTTCTGGTCTAGAAAGGACCGTGATTGATCGCGGACAGGCTTTCGTTCACCTCAAAAATTCGGGACTGAATATCCTCGATTCCCATCTCGTTTAGTCGGCGACTATGCTTGTCGAGATAGGCCCTAGCCTGCTCGCGCGTATCAAAAAGATAAACGCCACCGGCCAGCTTCGCCTCGGCGTCTTGTGTCCACAGTTTCCAACGAAAACCTGGTTCATCGTTGATGCTGCGTGCCAGGGACTGCATGGCTTCAACCATCGCCTCGTCGAAGGGCCCATTGAAAGGAAAGTGAACTTGTAATATTGCGGCCATGTTGCCTCCTCCTTCATGATAAAAGATCGGTACACATTCCGATCTCAACCTTGACCTGTCGGTCTTAACACCATTTTTGCCCCCCGGATCTCGATATCGAAACGCCTAAGGAAACTCATCCCCAGTAACGCTGTGCTGCCCCCAAGCCCAGGGTTTATCGAGCCGCGCACGTCTTTTGCTTTCAGGCCACCCAACTCGATCTCGTCGATCATCGTCAGATGACCGCGAACACGCCCGTTGGCGGTATTGAAATCCGCAGTGGCGCCTCGCTGCAATCCGAGACGATCCGCAAGAGCAGCAGGTATCGAGACCAGACTCGCCCCGGTATCCAGCAGGAACTCCACGGGCTCGCCATCGATATATCCTGTGGCGACAAAATGCCCTGAGGCGTTGCGTTCAAGGGTGATCGGCTCGCCTTCGCTTCCCGCGAGCCGGGCAAGATCAGCATTCGGATTGCGCCGATCATCGATGAAGCCTTGAAACCACCACACCCCAAGCCCCATCACGATCAGCCAGAACAGCAGCATCATGCCGAGTCCGGCTCGGCGTAGCGCCTTGTCCTCGTCGTTCACGGCGCCTCCGACGGCCCTTTGAGCTCGACGGGGCAGTTGAGCACCCGTTCGTAAAAATGCTGCATCGCCTGCCGATCCTTTACCCGCAGCACGACATGATCGATATTTCGCACCTGAATCATGTGGTGGTTACTCCCGTTCGAGATTGGCGATCCGGGCCTGGCAGCCCGCTCATATGGGGTACTTGCACTCTATATGGCATCACCAGAGCTTGCATCGCTGCCCCGCTCGAGACGATGAATGGCGTCATCCCCCTGGCGGGCCAGAGCCTGCAGACGATCGATCTGCTCATCCAGCCGGGGCAGTGCTTCCCGGCGATAGCGGGAGACATCATCAATGGCCGCCAGCACGTCGCCGAAGGCCTGTTCGAGCTTTTCCATATCCAGCATGGTGGAGGCAGAGCGGTTCTGGATCTCCACCCCCTGGCTGCGCAGGGATTTGGCAGTGCCGGCGATCATGTCGGAGGTGGTGGCGTTGAGGGCTTCGACTCGATCGAGCACCAGACGCTGATTGGCCAGGGCCAGGGCCACGGTGACCGCAACGGTCAGCGCCGAGACGGTGACGTTGATGGCCCGATCCACTCCCCGAATGAGCTCCCGGTTGTTGCGGATGACCACTTCCAAGGCCAGCACGCCCTGCTGACTGACGGCTAGTTGCTGTTGCAGATCGACGATGCGCTGGCGCAGGGGGAAAAGCAGCTCCTCTTCAATGAAAGCCCGCTTGGGGTCGCTCTCTTCCAGGCTCACCACGCGCCGCTCCAAACGCTCATCGATCATCCTGCCCAGGGCGATCTGATGCTGCAGCTGGCCCAGGATATCGCGTAGCGCCGTCTGATCATCACTCAAGGTCAGGTTGTCGCGACGTAGCATGTCGCGGCCCTCTTCAAGATCACGAATGATGGCGTCGAGTGCCTGCTGGGCGCTTTCGTACTTGCGGAAATAGCGCTGAAGCCCGTTGCCGACACCGGGAATGCGGGCCAGCAAGCGATCAAGTCCGCTTCGAGTCAACTTGTGCCGATTGGGGTCGAGATGGGTCATGCGCTCCCGCAGGCTGGTCAATGCCTTGGCCACCGGCCCACCGTCGTCGCCCTGATGGGCAAGCTTGCGAATGGGGGTCTGCAGCATCTCGCTGCGGTAGGCGGCCTGGCGCTGTATATCGCTGCCCATTTCATCCACGCTGCGACGCTGGCTTTCCGCGGACTCGCTTCTGGTCAACAGATCGTCGACGAAGGTATCCGCCTGGGCAGCAAGCGCCGCTTCATCGTCCTTGAGGCCAGCAGATTCGAACTCTCCCTGCAGGTTCCTTGCAATTTCCTCTGCCGGCGGCAAACGCAGCCGTTCTGGGGCCCGCGCCCTGTCACGCTCATCACTCATCGGTTCGTTGCCCTTTGATACTTGTCATTAATAGCTGCCACTAACATATCCCATCAGCGCTGCCGTCCATAGCGCTCGGCCCGTTCGACGAAATGGCTCAGATCGCGCAAGGCCTGATCCGCGTCGATCGAAGCCTGAGGGCGTCCGGTCTCGATACGCGCCATGGTCACGGCGGCATCGTCAAGTGCTGTCAACGCGGCTTCATTACGGGCGCTGAGTTCATCCAGATGCTGCTGGGTCTCCGTGAGCAGTGTCAGGCGTCGCTCGAGGGTGGCGCGCTCGGTCAGACTCAGGCTATTGCGCTCCCGGGACAGGCGGCGGCGCACGAAATCACCGTCCACCCCGGCGATGCCACTGGCCTGGGAGGCCATGCTGGTCAAGTTGTCCACCGCGGCAAAACAGACTTCCGAGACCAGAGTACGGGAGCGCTCGAAGGCGAGTTCACTGGTATCGAAACGCTCCTGCAACACCTTCGTGACCCGCAGGTAGCGGCTGTATAAGCGATCCGCCTGCACCGCAAGCTGAGGCTGGCTCACGGCGATCAAGCGTTCCTTGGCGGTACACAACGCACGAATGACGTCATCTGCATTCATCGGGGGATTTTTGGGATCAAGCGTGGCCCCGCCCTTCTCGCTGGCTTCCTGGGCCTGTTGTTGCTGGCGGCGTGCCTTCTCTGCATTCAACTGCGCTTCGATACGGCGCTGCTTGCGTTTCATCAACCAGCCCCGAATGCGCCGCTCCACCGGCACGGCGACCGCCACCGCCCCAAGTCCGGCCAGCCAGCCCAGCAGGCTGGGACCGAAGCCGCCCCAAAGCGAGGTCACCCATAGCAACATGGCGATGAACGGCACCGTCAGCCAGTAGCGAATGATGACCTGGAGACGATCCGGGGCCAGCGTGCCAAGGGCAAGCCCAGGGCTGATCATGCCGATCAGGAACCAGGGCAGGCAGGTGATGAAGAGCCCGTAGGCAAAACCTTGAAGAAATCCGAGCATGAATATGAGACCTGTCGACTCAGGAACGATTGGATTACCGCGATGGTCTGCGGTCGCGCGATTCATATGGCTTAGAGAGGAGATATGGGCTTGGCGTTCGCTTTTCTACCGTGGAATCATAAGTACCATCTTCTTAATCCATGTGATGACGGCTCAATCTGCCGGTGATTAAATAGATACATGGCGCGCAAGGAAGGCGATAGCCATAGCAACCAGACGTTTGCCCAATAATACGACCCCACCGGAAGGGAGCCCTGTATGAAACCGTTTTTTTTCGCCGCCCTACTGGTATCGCTCGTTGCCGGCGATGCTTTGGCGCAAGCGGACACCCCGACGCATAGTTGCGACAAGGTGCTGGATATCGCCGACACCGCCTCTCAGGCGACACCACTAGCTCTGGGCGCCGATGAAAGCCTATGTCTGGACAGTCAGCAGATTGCGACCTGGTTCGTCGATGAGGACGGATGGACGAGCGTATTGACCAGCGACAAGCGCTTCTGGCAGCTGGCGCCGCCGGGACCTACTCGATCGATCTTCACGCTGCATCTGCCTTCCGGCGATCAGCGCAAGCTTCGGGTCGTGGTCAATCCGATTGAAGCCGAATCGCCTGAAACAAAGCCTGAGACTGAGCCTGCAGCGACGAGCGCGGATGAAGAGACCTCTCAAAACTAGCCAGCTGCCACCAGCCGGGCAGCAATCTCTGCACCTGAGGGGTGGAGAAGCGATCATCGATGAGATAGATCACGCCACGATCCTGCTGGGTGCGAATGACGCGCCCGGCAGCTTGAATCACTTTCTGCACGCCGGGATAAAGATAGGTGTAGTGGTACCCCTCACCGAACAGCATTCCCATGCGGCGCTTGAACTGCTCGTTCACCGGGTTCATCTGGGGCAGCCCCAGGGTGGCGATGAAAGCGCCGATCAGGCGCTCGCCGGGCAAGTCGATTCCCTCACCAAAGACCCCGCCCAGCACGGCAAAACCGATTCCCTGACCACTTTCTTCAAAGCGAGAAAGAAATTCCTGCCGGGCCGTCTCGTCCATGCGTCGTGATTGCACCCATACTGGCACCGCCGGATGGCGCTGGCGAAACACATCGGCAACCTGCTCGAGATACTCGAAGCTGCTGAAAAATGCCAGATAGTTGCCCGGCTGGGCGGCGAACTGAGCCGCCATTAGCTGAACGATAGGTGCAATGGAGGCTGCACGATGATGAAAGCGGGTCGAGACATGATCGATGACTCGTACCGAAAGCTGCTCGACGCCGAACGGCGACGCCACCTCCATCCAGGGCGTATTTGCCGGTAATCCAAGCAGATCACCATAGTAGCCGCTCGGGCTCAGGGTCGCGGAGAACAGCACCGTGGCTTTTGTCACGTCGAAACGTGGTGTTAGAAATCCTGCCGGCACGACATTTCGAAAACATAGCGTTGAACTCACGTTTCCTCGCCGGCCAATCTTGAAAGTCATGTCGAACAAGGAATGCTCGCCGTACAGCTCATTGATGCGACAAAAATGCATCGCCTCGAAATAGAAGGTCTGCAACGCGCTATCCAGACCAAAGGGTTGCTCGGTGAGATAGTCGGTGATCGCAGCGATGGCGCTTTGCAGGGCATTCAACAGCTTGGCCGGGGGCGTTTCAAGCACGCGATAGGTCTGTTTTTCAGCCTCATCGCTCTCGATCTTATTGAGCGCACTCCACTGCCTGGCAACTCGGTCCAGAGTCTTCTTGAGCACTGCCGGCGCCTCTCGCCGCAGTGCCTTTAAGGCCAGCTGATCCAGCTCCGCGCTGTACATGCGCCGGGCCCGCTCCACCAGATTGTGTGCCTCATCCACCAGCACGCCGACCTGCCACTGATTGGCGAGAGTGAGACCGAACAGCATGGCGTTGAGATCGAAGTAGTAGTTGTAATCCCCAACCACCACATCGCTCCAGCGCGCCAGTTCCTGACTCAGATAGTAGGGGCATACAGCGTGCTCCAGAGCCACCTCCCGCAGCGTCGCCTGATCCAGCAGACCAACCTTGACCGCGGCTTGACGCGCAGCAGGCAGGCGATCGTAGAACCCCCGCGCCAGTGGGCAGGCATCGCCGTGACATGCCTTGTCCGGATGCTCACAGGCCTTATCCCGGGCCACGAGTTCCAGCACTCGCAGCGGTGTCCCATCGCTACTCTCATTTTCCCCTGCGCTCTCGCCCTCGCGCCCATCTCCGCTCTCATCTTCGAGCTCGCCCATTCGGGGCAACAGGGCTTCGAGCCCTTGCAGAGCCAGGCGCCGTCCTGGGGTCTTGGCTGCGAGAAAGAATACCTTGTCCAGATTCCGGGTCGGCAGCGCCTTGAGCATGGGAAACAGCGTGCCCAGGGTCTTGCCGATGCCGGTAGGCGCCTGCAGCATCAGACAGCGACCGGTACTCACCGCCTTGTAGACCGCCTCCGCCAAGGGGCGCTGGCCGGTGCGAAAACTCGGATAAGGAAATTTCAACTCACCCAGGGCATGATCCCGAGCCAACCGATGGGCCAGTTCCTGATCCGCCCAGACAATAAAGCGCTCGCACTGCTGGGCAAAAAAATCTTGCAACTCTGCTGCCGTAAACACCTCGCAGAGAAGCGTTTCCTGCTGACTGACGATATCGAAATAGACCAGGGCCAGGCGCACTTCGTCCAGATTGCGGCTCTGGCATAGCAGATGGCCGTAGATCTTCACCTGGGCCCAGTGCAGCGCCCGATGATTGGCCGGCATCAGCGCCAGGTCGCCGCGAAAGGTCTTCACCTCTTCAAGCTGGTTGCGCACGGGAGCGTAACCATCCGCACGACCGCGCACCCGCAGATGGCGATAATTTCCTTCGAGGAGAATCTCGCGCTCATAGTCATCACCGCGGCGTGAGGCCACCAGCGCATGGCCGGCGATGCCCTGTTGGGCGGAGGGCGACGGCGTGAAGCGCAGATCGAGATCGCCGGCCTTGGCAGTGAACTCGCACAGGGCGCGAACCGCAACGCGGTAGTTCATAGGCTCGGCAGGCATCTATTGTGTCCACTGCACATAGCACACCGTGGCTGGCATTCCATGTTCGGCACAGAACGCCAGCCAGCGCAGTTGATTATCCTGCAGCCGATCACCGGGGCCCTTTACCTCGATCATGCGGTAGCGCTCGAGAGGATCGTTGCGCTCAGGCCAGAACTGGATCAGGTCCGGCAACCCGGCGCGATTGGCCTTGATGTCCCGCAGCAGCCGTTCGAACCAGCATTTGAGATGCTCGGCAGGAAAGCAGGCCAACGCCTGCTCCAATAACGTCTCGCTCAGGATGCCCCAGTGCAGGAAAGGCGACTGTACCCCTCGCTTGGCAATGAAGTTTTCACGAATCGTTTCCCGGTAAGCCGTCGAATCAAGCTGGGCCAGGCAAGCAGCAAACAACTTTTGACGTCGGGCATGAAAATCCGGGCGCAGCAGATCCACCGGCCCCCCGTGAAAAGGGTGAAAGAAGGCGCCGGGCAGCGGCGCGAAGATTGCTTCCCAACAGAGCAACCCGAACAGGGAATTGATCAGCCCATTTTCGACGTAATGCACCGGCCCTGTAGCTTCGTCGAGATGCTCGCGCACCAGGCTTTCCACCGGGCGCGGGGAAGTCGGTCTCGGCAGCAGCAGATCGATGCGCTCGATGTTCGCGCTGGCGGGTATCGGCAATTTGGGCAGACGCAACTTGCGCCGCAGACGCGGCAGCACTTTTTCAAGATGCTGGTATTCCGCCTCACTTTCCGGCGCTTGCTGTGCTTCATGAGCCAACTCTAGCGCCGCATCGAAGTCCTCGAGGCGTTCCAACACTCGCAGGCGGCGAGACCGGGCACCGGGATGAATGCAATCCGCATACACGTCAAGCGCGGTGTCCAGCAGCGCATTGCGCTCGCAGTGCTGGCCCAGGGTGAACAATAGCCTGGCGCGGCGAGACTCGAGCCAGGGGTTGTCGACAAAGGCCGAGGGTATTTCGGCTAGCACCGCCTCCAGCGGCGCGCCTGTCTCGAAAGACTCCCGGCAACGATGCAGATGCAGATAGGCATCCACGTCGTCGCGACTCTGGAAAGCCCGGGATTCAGAAGTGAACGGCACCCGCTCGTAGCGAAAGATACCGAGATCCGCCAGCACGAATTCCGAGAAATCCTGACGCAGATTGCCGAAGAACATCAGGCGCAAGCGGTCGCACATCCCCATTAACGGCAACGAGTAAACCTGTTCGTCACTCCCGGGACTCCAATGATCAAAGCACCGTGGTTCCTGGAAAGAAGGCTCGAGCATCTCGAACAGCTCGGTTTTTTTCAGGTTCGCGCGACCAATATGATCTTTGAAAACGGCGACGAGCTCCGTCTTGGTCAGTAGCGCAAACAGCTCCGCCAGGCTCAGTTCCGGCGCGTTGTCGATCAATCCTTGGACGATCAATGGCGCTGCGGCGTTTGGCGTTGAGCCTATTTCAGGGTAGGCAAGCTTGTTTGCCCGAAACAGCGTGCCCTTGCGCATGATCATGCGCACCAACAGCGCTTGAGAGGCTCTGGGCAAACGGTGAAAGACGGCGATGAAGCCCTGCTCTTCCGCATTCAACAGATCGCGGTAACGCTTTTCCACCCAATCGAGCAAAAAACGAAAATTAAGCAGGTAATAGAAAGGATCGTCTACCGACGCGGCGAAGGAGTGAGAAGCCAGAGCACTGTTCATTCATCCATGATAGCAAGGAGCTCAGGACTGACACCAGTCGAACGGGATCACTGAGGCAGCCTATTTTGCTTGCCGACTTCCTCGGTCAGGCGTTGCAGTACCGATGCCGGGTGGTCACGCATGATCAACGAACAGATACAGGTATCGAGCATATAGATGCTCATGGCTCAGTTCGCTGCCGATCACCGACATCCTCCGTTTTCATTGCTACGCTGATGGCAGGCAATGAATAACAAGGAATGACTCATGAGCAGCACGCCAACGGATCAGCAGAAGCAATCCTCCCAAGACGACAAAGTATCGGCACTCTCGTTTCGTCTGGGAGCCTGGGGGGCGGCGGTACCGCTGCTGTTTTTCGTGATCTGGGCTATCAGTACCAGCGTGATAGGGCTTTCCTCAGAAATCGGCCTGGTGATGGGCGCCCTGTTCGGCATTACCTTGGGGTTATTTTTCTGCACCAGCAAATGGGAAGAGTACGCCAAGGGGCTGTTCGAGGGCCTGACCCAGCCCGTCGGCGTTGTCGCCATCGTGGCCTGGTTCTACGCCGGCATGTTCGCTCAGGTACTGCAGGTGGGCGGCCTGGTGGAAGGCCTGGTGTGGCTTGGGGCCATTTCCGACATGACCGGAGGCTGGTTCGTCGCCCTGACCTTCATCCTGGCCGCTATCTTTTCCACCGCCGTGGGCACCGGCTACGGCACCACCGTGGCGTTTTGTACCCTGATGTACCCGGCTGGCGTTGCCGTGGGCAGCGATCCGGTGATGCTGTTTGCAGCAATTCTCTCCGGCGCCATCTTCGGTGACAACCTGGCGCCGGTCTCGGACACCACCATCGTTTCCGCTACGACCCAGGATGCAGATGTGCCCGGGGTGGTTCGCAGCCGATTCAAATACTCGATCATGGCGGCCATTCCGGCGGTAATTCTTTACGTGCTGTTTGGCGGTGGCGGCGACAGCAATGCTGCCGATCCCGCCGCGCTCAGCGCCATGATCGAGTCAACGGAACCGCTGGGTCTGGTGATGCTGGCACCCTTTGCGCTGGTCTTGATCCTGGCCTTGTCCGGCCAGCATCTGATTACCTCGCTCACCTGGGGCATTCTGGCCTCGGTACCCACCATTGCCATCATCGGTACCGGCTCCCTGTCCGACATCATCGCCTTCGATGCGGATTCTGACACCGTGATCACCGGGGCGCTGGTCAATGGCGTCCAAGGCTACGTCACCATGTCGATACTGATCCTGCTGATCGTCGCCGCTGCTTACCTGATGAAGCTCGGCGGCACCATGGAGATGATCACCGGCAAGCTGATGACCTGGATCGGGAAATCCGTCAAGCGTGCCGAGACCTCGATCTGGGGCATCGTGGCCCTGCTCAACAGCGCCATTACCATCAATACCGCCGCGGAAATCGCCGCCGCCCCCTTCGTGCGGGAACTCGGTACCCGCTACCACATCCATCGCTATCGGCGTGCCAACATGCTCGACGCGGTGACCTCCGCCCTGGGCTACATTTTCCCCTGGGGTGCGCCAGTGCTACTGGGCTGGTCGACGATTACCGGCATGCAGGGCACCTACGACTGGCTGCCGGCGGTGGCGCCCACCCAGGTCTTCCCCTTCGTCTTCCAGGGCTGGTTCCTGGCGCTGATCATGCTGTTCGCGGCGCTGACCAGTTGGGGGCTGACATTTGAAGACGCTGACGGCAATGAATTGAGGCATTCACCTGCAAGATGATCCGCATCAAGCGGCATTCAGGGCGCATGGGTTAGACTGCTAATTAATAATTCAAGGCTTTCATGAGGAGCTTTCATGGATCGTCAACAGGATATGTCAGCAATCACGCAAGAAACAACGCACGAAACAACCAGCGCTGCCAGACAGCTGATCGGCAATATCACCGACCTGCAACGCCAGCAAAGTCGCAACCTACTCACCAATTTGCAAAAGCGCCAGCAGGACATGATCGAGCCTTGGCTCGAGGGCGAGTTGAAGGTGCCTGGACCTGCGGACTGGCTGAACTATCTGGTGGATGCCGGCGAGCGCAGCGTTCTATTCTGGGAAACCCTGCAAAAGCGCGCGGACAACACCCGGGCCCATGAACAGGCCGGCTCCCCCCCGCTGCTCAAATTCGACTATGAAACCCTGCTGGACGGCGCCGA
The DNA here is from genome assembly GCF_947500835.1 of uncultured Halomonas sp. GTDB lineage: Bacteria > Pseudomonadota > Gammaproteobacteria > Pseudomonadales > Halomonadaceae > Modicisalibacter. The sequence goes on along the minus strand of NZ_CANMTQ010000003.1, from coordinate 285,913 downwards.
CCTGGAAACCCCGGTCAATTATTCCCTGCTGCGCATCCTGCCCGCCAACGACCAGCCCATCGACGAGACCCTGGCGCCGTTGATCATCGTCGACCCGCGGGGTGGCCATGGTGCCGGTATCGGCGGTTTCAAGCAGGATTCGGAGATCGGCGAAAGCCTGCGCGCCGGACATCCGACCTATTTCATCGCCTTCGGCTTTTCCCCAGAGCCAGGCCAGACCATGACCGACGTGGCCATGGCCCAGATGCGCTTCATCGAATTTGTCACCGAGCGCCACCCGAAGGCCGACAAGCCGGTGATCATCGGCAACTGCCAGGCGGGTTGGGCCCTGATGGGGCTTGCCGCCGCCCGCCCGGAACTGCCGGGCATGGTGATCGTCAACGGGGCGCCGCTTGCCTACTGGTCCGGGGTCACCGGGCGCGATCCGATGCGCTATGCCGGCGGTCTGCTAGGGGGCGCCTGGGCTACTCGGCTGGCAAGCGATCTGGGTAACGGACGTTTCGACGGCGCTTGGCTTGTCAGCAACTTCGAGAACCTGAACCCTGCCAACACGTTCTGGACCAAGGGCTACGATCTTTATGCCAAGGTGGATACCGAGGCGCCGCGCTTTCTCGACTTCGAGCGCTGGTGGGGCAGCCCGAACCTGTTCAACGCCGATGAAATAGAGTCCATCGTTGATGACCTGTTCATCGGCAATCGACTGACCGGTGCCGCCAATGCCGGCGGCAACCTGCTCGACCTGCGCGCCATCGAGGTGCCGGTGGTAGTGTTCTGCTCCTATGGTGACAACATCACTCCACCCCAGCAGGCGCTGAACTGGATCGTCGACCTCTATCCGGATGACTTCGCCCTGCAAAGCGCCGGGCGCACCATCGTCTATCTCAAGCACGCCAGCACCGGACACCTGGGCATCTTCGTGTCCGGCAGCGTGGCCCGGCGCGAGCATCGTCAGATGATCGATGCGCTGAGCGAGATCAAGGCGCTTCCACCGGGACTTTTCGAGCTGATCATCGACGACGTGCCCGGTAGCGAAACGCCTGCGTATCGGGTGCATTTCGAGACCCGCAGCGTCGACGACATCCGGGCCGTGGATACGGATGGTCGGGAAGAGGAGCGGGAATTCATCGAAGTCGACAAGGTCTCGGAAATCACCAGCCAGCTGTACGACTGGACGGTGCGCCCCTGGCTCAGTCACATGATCACCGAACCCATGGCGGAAACGATGCGCAGGACGCACCCTTTTCGTCTCAGGCGCAGTATCTGGGGCAGCCAGAACCCGGCCCTATGGTGGCTGCCGGCCGCCGCTGAACGGGTGCGACAATCACGCCACCCGGTCGATTCGAGCAACCCACTGCTGGCCTGGCAGGAACTGGCCTCGCGCAATATCGCCAATACCCTGGACAGCTGGGGCGAAATGCGCGATGCCGGCGGTGAACTGGTCTTTCATGCATTTTACGGCTATCTGAGCATGCTCAGCAGCGCGTCCCCCTCGCCTGGTACCAAGCGCCATAAAGAGGCCCGGGAGCGCAAACGCATCGAAGAACTTCGCGACGACCTGTCCAAGGGTGGAGAACTCGAAGCCGGCCTGCGGGTGCTGCTGCTTTTTGCCAAGGCAGAAGGCAAGCTTTCCAAGTCAGCCATGGAGTCAGTGGTCCAAGGCTATCGCAAGGCGGCCACGCAACTACCGGATATCGAGACGCTGCGCGAGATTACGCGCCAGCAGAATCTACTGGTCTTTGCCTATCCCGAAGAGAGCGTGCAGCAGCTGCCCGATATGGTGCCGGATGCGGAGTCGCGACAGCGAATCCTCGATGCCGTGTGCAGGATCGAGCCGGCCTGGTGCAACGGCGAAGGTGAGACCGGAAAGCTATGGCGTCACCTGAACGAGATCTTTGAACAGCCTTCAAGCCAGTCGTCGCGTAAGTCATCGAATAAGCAATCGAAAGCCAAATGATGCCAAACACGCGCCAGACCGGTCGCCTCGACGACCGGCCCGACAGTTTGCATGTCATTGGCAACTGGACCATTACCCACTACGCCAGACTTCAGGCTCAAATCGACGCTTTCAAGACCCAGGCCGGGAACGGCCACGAGCTAGACAGAAGCATCGATTTAAGTGCGATCGAGACCCTGGATACCGCCGGTGCCGCGCTGCTGATCGATCTGCTCGGCGTTGAGCGTATGGCGGCAACCATGGCGCAAGCACCAGAGCTGCCACCAGCACGTCGGGCACTGCTGGACACCATGCTACAGGCCATGGAGACGCCGCTGACGCCAAAAAGCCACGAGATCTCAAAGCCGCTGGCTTTTCTGGCGCAAACCGGTGAACGCGTCGAGGATTTCTGGAAACAGCAGCATCTTTTGCTTGGTTTCATTGGCCTGATCCTGAGCGCACTGGTGACGAACCTGTTGCGCCCCAGGCGCTGGCGCATGACCGCCCTGGTGGCGCAGATTCAGCAGACCGGTTTCAACGCCATCGGCATCGTCGCCCTGCTGACCTTCCTAATCGGGGCGGTGGTGGCTTTTCTGGGCGCCACGGTGCTACAGAACTTCGGCGCGACGATCTATACGGTCAATCTTGTCGCCTTTTCCTTCCTGCGGGAATTCGGCGTGTTGCTGGCGGCCATTCTGCTCGCCGGACGCACCGCCAGCGCCTTTACCGCCCAGATAGGCTCGATGAAAGCCAACGAGGAGATCGATGCCATTCGCGCCCTGGGGCTGAACCCTGTCGAGCTCCTGGTGCTGCCGCGGGTGCTCGCCATACTGGTGACACTGCCAATCCTGACCTTCGTGGGCATGCTCAGCGGTATCCTTGGCGGGGCGCTGGTGTGCCTGCTGACCCTGGACATCTCGGCGCTGCAGTTCTTCACCATCCTGCAGGACGTGGCGCCCCATCATTTCATCGTCGGCCTGTCCAAGGCGCCGCTATTTGCCTTTTTCATCGGAGCAATCGGCTGCCTGGAAGGCTTCAAGGTCAGCGGCAGCGCCCAGTCCGTGGGGGAGCACACTACCTCCAGCGTGGTGCAGTCCATCTTCATGGTGATTCTGCTGGACGCCATGGCCGCGCTGTTTTTCATGGAGATGGGATGGTGAGTCTTCGTGAAGATACGCCAAGGGGCGACGATCACGTGTTGATCAGGATTCGCGATCTGTGCAACCGCTTTGGTGAGCATGTCGTTCATGAACATCTCGATCTGGACGTCTACCGTGGAGAGATCCTGGGCATCGTGGGGGGCTCCGGCAGCGGCAAGTCGGTGCTGCTGCGCAGCATCGTCGGGTTGCTGCGACCGAGTGCAGGCAGCATCGACGTGTTCGGGGAGGATCTGCAGGCGCTATCGACCAGGCGCCGGTCCTTGTTGGAACGGCGCTTCGGCGTGCTGTTTCAGCGCGGGGCGCTGTTTTCTTCCTTGAACCTGCAGGAGAACGTGGCGTTCCCGGTGCTCGAGCACCTGGGCCTTGCGCGAGCCGAGGCGGAGTTTCTGGCCCGAGTGAAACTGTCCCTGGTGGGGCTACCGGCAAATGCCGCCCTGCAATACCCGTCGGAGCTCTCCGGCGGGATGATCAAGCGTGCTGCCCTGGCCCGGGCACTGGCCCTGGACCCGGAGGTGCTGTTTCTCGATGAACCCACCGCCGGGCTCGATCCCATCGGCGCCGCGGCCTTCGATCAGCTGCTGCTGACCTTGAGAGATGCGCTGGGTCTGAGCGTGTTCCTGGTCACCCACGATCTGGATACGCTTTACAGCACCTGCGATCGGGTCGCCGTGCTGTCCCAGCGACGCGTCTTGGCAGCGGACCGGCTGGAAGTGGTCGAAAAAGTGGACGACCCCTGGGTTCGCGACTATTTTAATGGGCCTCGTGGGCGAGCGGCGAGACGACATATCAATTCTTCGAAGGTGGACTGACATGGAACCCCGTGCGCATCATGTGATGATAGGCCTGTTCACCCTCATTGCCCTTGGTGGCGCCCTGCTGTTTGCTCTCTGGCTGGGCAAGTCGAGCGTCGAGCGGGACTACAGCTACTACGAGATACGCTTCGACCAGGCCGTGAGCGGATTGGCCGTGGGCAATGCGGTGCAATACAACGGCATCCGGGTAGGCAACGTGCTGGATCTAACGCTGGATCCGAACGACCCGGGCCAAGTCCGGGCACTGGTGCGCGTCTATAGCGATATCCCCATCAAGGAAGATACTCGGGCCAGCCTGGCGCTTGCCAACATTACCGGCAGCATGAGCGTGCAACTCAGTGGCGGTAGCCCACAAAGCCCGACGCTGGTCAGCGACCCGGATCAGCCGGCGGTGATTGTGGCGGAGCTTTCTTCCCTGCGCTCGCTTTTCGCCGATGGCGAAACCCTGATCGTGCGACTCGATACGCTGCTCGACCGCGCCAATCGCCTATTGTCATCAACGAATACCGAGCGCGTCGGCAGCATCCTGGCGAATATCGAGCTCATCACCGTTTCGCTGGCGGCACAGCGCGGCGAACTTGCCCAGGCGGCGGCGAACTTCAATCAGGCCAGCCAGACATTCAACGCACTGCTGGAAAATCAGGCAAGCGTGGCATTTGACGATGCCCAGCGGGCAATGACGACCCTGGCCCGTACGAGCGCTCGGCTCGAATCCTTGCTTGCGGATAATGAAGCCTCTCTCGACCAGGGACTGGGCGATTTCGGGCCGGCCATCAACGAGTTGAACAGCGTACTGACCAATCTGAATCGCATCACCCGTCGCTTCGAGGAAAATCCCTCCAGCTATCTATTCAAGGGCGACACCCTGCCGGAGTTTTCACCATGAGCGCATGCAGCATGGGCTTTGTTCGACGGGCTGCTGCCTGGAAATTTCTTGTCCTGATAATTCTGTCGAGTTCCCTGGCGGCCTGCACCCTGCTTCCCGGCGCGAAGCCGTTGCGAACCTTCATCCTGCCGGTCGGAACCCACGAGCCTTCAAGTGAAGCGCCGCTGGACGTCACCTTGCACCTTGCAACACCGAGGGCCAGCGAGGTTCTGAAGAATCGACGCATCCTGGTCATGCCGGCATCGAATGAATTGAGTGTTTACAAAGATGCGCGCTGGAGTACGGACGTGCCTAACCTGCTACGCGGTCGTCTGGCGGAAGCGTTTCGTCAAGATGCGCGCCTCTCCGGCGTATTTGCGGGCAGCGATCCGGTCAGAAGCGATTTCGTACTGCTCAGCGAACTGGATGCCTTTCACAGCGAGTATCAAGCAAATACCCCTTGGATCGTCATTCGTCTCGATGCTCAGCTGATCGATGGTGCCAGCCGCCGTTTGCTGGCCAGCAAGAATTTTACGGTGCGTATCAAGAGCGAGGATGCGCGCATTGAATCCGTTGTCGATGCCTTCGGTCGAGCAGCGGACGATCTCAGTGGGCAGCTGGTGAGCTGGGGTCTTGCCAATATCGACGCGCATATCGGAAGCTGACCTACATCAAGCGGTGGTCGTGCATAGGCGCTAGACTGAATGACAACGTTTGTCGGCTAATTTTATTGGACCACTACTGAGCCACCTTTGAGCGACAGGAACAATGCAATGAAGCATGCGAACAGAAAATCCCTCATCAAGCTATCGATTGTCGCTGGCATCGTCGCTGTACTGGCGCTGCTGGCCTGGCAGATGTACAAGCCCGAGGGACTCCCCGAAGGCTTTGCCAGCGGCAATGGTCGCATCGAGGCCACCGAGATCGATGTGGCCACCAAGCTTCCCGGACGATTGATGGAAGTGCTGGTGGACGAAGGGGATTTTGTCGAGCCAGGGCAGGTGATCGCGCGCATGAACACCGACACCCTGGAAGCCGAACTGGCCCAGGCCAGCGCACAGGCACGCCAGGCGCAAAACGCCCTGAACACGGCTCGCAGCGTGGTGGCCCAGCGCAAGAGTGAACACGAGACCGCCAAATCCGTGGTCAAACAGCGCCAGGCAGAGCTCGACGCCGCCCAGAAGCGCTATCAGCGCTCCGCTACCCTGGTGGAACGCAACGCCCTTTCACGTCAGCAGCTCGATGATGATCTGGCGGCCCGGCAGAGCGCCGAGGCGGCACTTGCGGCAGCGCGCTCCCAGGTGCTGTCCGCGGAAGCGGGCATCGAATCTGCACGCTCCCAGGTGGTCGAGGCCGAGTCCACCATCGAAGCCGCAAAAGCAGCCGTTTCCCGCGTCCAGGCGGACATCGACGATAGCGAACTGAAAGCGGATCGCGTGGCCCGGGTGCAGTACCGTATTGCCCAGCCCGGCGAGGTACTGGGCGCCGGCGCCAAGATCCTAAACCTGGTGGATCTGACCGACGTCTATATGACCTTCTTCCTGCCGACCCGGGATGTGGGCCGTGTCGGCATCCATGATTCGGCGCACATCGTGCTCGATGCGATCCCGGATTATGTGGTGCCGGCGCGTATCAGCTTCGTGGCCAGCGTCGCCCAGTTCACTCCCAAGACCGTGGAAACCGAAAACGAACGCGAGAAGTTGATGTTCCGGGTCAAGGCGCGGCTGGATCCGGATCTGCTGATGAAATACGTGGAGCAGGTCAAGACCGGCCTGCCTGGGGTGGCCTACGTCAAACTCGACGACGATCTGGAATGGCCTGAAGAACTCAAGATCAACGTGAGGCCGTAATGGCAGCTCAGGAAAGTGTCGCCAGCCTGAAGAACGTCACCCTGGCGTACGGCAGCGTTCGCAAAGGCAAGGTCAAGGCATTGGACGACCTGAGTCTCGATATCCCCATGGGTCGAATGGTGGGCTTGATCGGCCCGGACGGGGTCGGCAAGTCGAGCCTGATGGCGCTGGTTTCCGGCGCCCGGCGCATTCAACAGGGCAGCGTCTTGGTGCTCGGCGGCGACATGGCGGATGCGGAGCACCGGCGCATCTATTGCCCGCTGATCGCTTACATGCCCCAGGGCCTGGGCAAGAATCTCTATCCCACCCTGAGCGTGCGAGAAAACCTCGAGTTCTTCGGCCGGCTGTTCGGTCAGGACAAGCCGGAGCGGGATCGCCGCATCGAAGATTTGACCCGCAGCACCGGGCTTGAAAAATTCACGGAGCGCCCGGCGGGCAAGCTGTCCGGCGGTATGAAACAAAAGCTTGGACTGTGCTGTGCCTTGATTCATGATCCGGACCTTCTGATCCTTGACGAACCGACTACCGGGGTCGATCCTCTGGCGCGCAACCAGTTCTGGGATTTGATCGCGCGGATTCGCCGCCAGCGACCCCGTATGAGCGTGCTGGTGGCTACCGCCTACATGGATGAGGCGGAGCGTTTTGACTGGCTGGTAGCCATGGATGCCGGGAAGATTCTTGCTACCGGCACCCCAGAAGCGCTGCTTGAGCGCACCGACAGCGAGAATCTCGAGGCCGCCTTCATTGCCCTGCTACCGGAAGCCAAGCGGTCGCAGCACCGCAAGGTGAAAATACCCCCACGTGAATCCAGCGACGAGATTGCCATCGAGGCCCATGATCTGACCAAAAGATTTGGCGACTTTACCGCGGTGGATCACGTCAGTTTTCGCATCGAACGCGGCGAGATCTTCGGCTTTCTCGGTTCCAACGGCTGCGGCAAGTCCACTACCATGAAGATGCTGACTGGCCTTCTACCCTTCAGCGAGGGCGAAGCCTGGCTGTTCGGCCAGCCGGTGGACCCGAGCGACCTGGAGATTCGTCAGCGGGTCGGCTACATGTCCCAGGCGTTCTCCCTGTACGGCGAGCTGACGGTGCGTCAGAACCTTGAACTGCATGCGCGCCTGTATCAGATTCCCGAAGAGGAACGTGAACCGCGCATCGAGGAAATGCTTGAGCGCTTTTCGCTCGAACCCGTGGTGGACAGCCTGCCCATGAGCTTGCCCCTGGGGGTACGCCAGCGCCTGTCCCTGGCGGTGGCGGTGATTCACAAGCCGGAAATATTGATTCTCGACGAGCCGACCTCCGGGGTCGACCCGGTGGCCCGGGACAACTTCTGGGAACTGCTGATCTACATGTCCCGGGAAGAACGCGTCACCATCTTCATCTCCACCCACTTCATGAACGAGGCGCTGCGCTGCGATCGCATGTCGATGATGCATGCAGGCAAGGTGCTGGATAGCGATACGCCGGCGGCGCTGCAGGAAAAGCAGAACGCCCCGACGCTAGAAGCCGCCTTCATTGCTTATCTCGAACAGGCCAGCGACGATGCAGCTGATGTGGATCCGGACCCACCTCTGAAGGCCCCCGCAACGGCAACGGAATCAGCCTCGGAGCAGACCTCTCAAACGGCGGCGCCCAAGCGTTTCAGTTTCCTGCGACTTTACAGCTACGCCAGTCGGGAAGCCATGGAGCTGCGCCGGGACCCGGTGCGCGGGGTGCTCGCCCTGCTGGGAAGCGTGATCCTGATGTTCATCATGGGTTACGGCATCAGCATGGACGTGGAAGACCTGCCCTATGCGGTACTCGACTACGACCAGACCACTACCAGCCATGAATACGCCTTGAACCTGGCAGGATCGCGCTATTTCATCGAGCAGCCACCGCTTGCCAATATCAATCAGCTCGATGAACGCATGCGTACCGGCGAGATCAGCCTGGGAGTGGTGATTCCGCCGGGGTTTGGACGCGATCTCAAGCGCGGCGCCAATCCAGAAATCGCCATATGGGTCGATGGCTCGATGCCCAGCCGCGCGGACACGGTCAAGGGTTATGTTCAGGGCATTCACATGGATTACCTGAAACAGCTCGCCCGACGCGCACCGGTCGGCGTCAATCCGGTCTCCGCAGAGGTGGCGCTGCGCTACCGCTACAACCCAGACGTGCAGAGCCTGCCCGCCATGGTGCCGGCGGTAATTCCCATGCTGTTGATGATGATTCCGGCAATGCTCACCGCCCTCGGGGTGGTGCGGGAAAAGGAGATGGGCTCGATCACCAACTTCTACGTTACCCCGGTGACCCGCACGGAATTCCTGCTGGGCAAGCAGCTGCCCTACGTGGCGTTGGGGATGGTGAACTTCCTGATAATGGTAGCCTTGGCGGTATTCGTGTTCGGTGTGCCGATCAAAGGCAGTTTTCTGACCCTGGCGATCGCCGGACTCCTGTACATATTCTGCGCCACGGGGCTCGGGCTTTTGATGTCTTCGGTGCTCAACAGTCAGATCGCCGCCATCTTCGGCACCATGATCGCCACCTTGATCCCTGCGGTACAGTTCTCCGGCATGCTCCATCCGGTGTCCGCCATGGAAGGCGTCGGTGCGTTGATCGGCGAGATCTATCCGACCGCCCACTTTCTGATCATCAGCCGCGGGGTGTTCGCCAAGGCACTGGGCATGGCGGATCTCTATCCGTATCTCATTCCCTTGTTGATCACTATTCCTGTGCTGCTGCTGCTCAGCATCGCCGGTCTCAGACAGCAGGAAAAATGACATGCGCACCCTCACCAATATTCTTCAACTCGGCATCAAGGAGCTACGCAGCCTGAGCCGCGATCCTGCCTTGGTGCTGTTGATCGTCTACGCCTTCAGCTTCAACGTGTACTCCAGCGCCACCGCGGTGCCCGAGGCGCCTTTCAGAGCCACCATCGGGGTGGTCAACGAGGATCCGTCGCCGCTTTCCTATCGCATTCTCGACGCCTTTCAGCTGCCCTATTTCCTGCCGCCCAAGCCCATCACCCATGCCCAGATGGACACCGGCATGGACGAAGGGCTCTACACCTTCACCCTGAACATTCCGCCGAATTTTCAGCGCGACCTGCTGGCGGGCCAGCACCCCGCGATCCAGCTCAACGTCGACGCCACCCAGGTCAGCCAGGCCTTCACCGGCGCCGGGCACATCCAGCAGATCGTCAATAGCGAAACCTCCGGTTTTCTGCAGCGCTATGCCGGGCAGGATGCGCTACCGGTGGAGGCGGTGGTGCGCATGAACTACAACCCCAACCTGGATCGCAGTTGGTTCGGCGCGGTGAATTCCGTGATAGATCAGATCACCATGCTTTCGATCATCCTGACCGGCGCTGCTCTGATTCGCGAGCGCGAGCACGGCACCATCGAACACCTGCTGGTCATGCCGGTGACCCCGGTGGAGATCATGATCGCCAAGGTGTGGTCCATGGGGCTGGTAGTGCTGCTGGCCTCCGCCTTTGCCCTGCGTTTCGTGGTGCAAACCTGGCTGAACATACCCCTTGCGGGTTCCCTGTGGCTGTTCCTGCTGGGGGCGGCGCTGCACTTGTTCGCCACCACCTCCATGGGCATCTTCTTCGGCACCGTGGCCCGCTCGATGCCCCAGCTGGGGCTCTTGATCATCCTGGTGCTGATACCCCTGCAGATTCTTTCCGGGGGGCAGTCGCCGCGAGAAAGCATGCCCGAAGCCATCCAGAACATCATGCTGGCGGCGCCCACCACCCATTTCATCGAGCTGGCCCAGGCAATACTCTTTCGCGGTGCGGGACTCGCCATCGTCTGGCCCCAGCTGTTGGCGCTGGCGGTCATTGGCAGTCTATTCTTTATTATCGCCCTGTCGCGGCTGCGCAAGTCACTGAACTGAACCTTTACCGGCTCGACGACCAGGTGTCATCTGTCAGACGGGTGCCGCCAGGCACAGACTTTTCATTCGGCCTACTGACAAGGAGTCAATCACCATGTCCCAGGCATTCCAGGCACATCTCAATCAACAACTCGAGGAATTGCGCGACGAAGGGCTCTACAAGCAGGAGCGCGAACTGCTCTCGCCCCAGCGGGCCAAGGTCAAGGTCGCCAGCGGCGATGTGATCAACTTCTGCGCCAACAACTACCTGGGCCTGGCGGACGATCCGGACCTGATCGCCGCCGCCAAGCATGGCTTGGACGACCAGGGTTTCGGCATGGCCTCGGTGCGATTCATCTGCGGCACTCACGCAGAGCATCGCCGTCTCGAAAAACGCCTGGCGGAGTTCCTGGGCATGGATGACGCCATACTTTATTCGTCCTGCTTCGATGCCAACGGCGGGCTGTTCGAGACCCTGTTCGGCGCCGAGGACGCGATCATCTCCGACGCCCTGAACCACGCCTCGATTATCGACGGGGTGCGGCTGTGCAAGGCCAAGCGCTATCGCTACGCCAACAACGACATGGAAGAACTCGAAGCGCGCCTGAAAGAAGCCAGTGATGCCGGCGCGCGCTTCAAGCTGATCGCAACAGACGGCGTATTCTCCATGGACGGGGTGATCGCCAACTTGAAGGGCATCTGCGATCTCGCCGAGCGCTATGACGCCATGGTGATGATCGACGACTGCCACGCCACGGGGTTTCTCGGCGACACGGGTCGCGGCACCCACGAATATCATCAGGTGATGCAGCGGGTGGATATCATTACCACGACGTTGGGCAAGGCACTTGGCGGCGCTTCCGGTGGCGTCACCGCGGCCCGTGGCGCCATCGCCGAATGGCTGCGCCAGCGCTCCCGGCCTTATCTCTTCTCCAATGCCCTGGCCCCGCCCATCGTGGCCGCAAGCCTTGCGGTGCTCGACAGGGTCGAACAGGGCGACAAGCTGCGCAAACAGCTTTGGGACAACGTGGCCCGTTTTCGCGACGGCATGACCCAGGCGGGCTTTACCCTGGCCGGCGCGGATCATCCGATCATTCCAGTGATGCTGGGGGATGCAAAGCTTGCAAGCGAATTCGCCGACCGGCTGCTGGAAGAAGGCATCTATGTGATCGGTTTCTCCTTCCCGGTGGTGCCCAAGGGCCAGGCGCGCATTCGCACCCAGATGTCCACGGCTCACACGCCTGAACAGATCGACGCCGCCATCGAGGCGTTTACCCGCATCGGTCGTGAACTCGAGGTGATTTCATGAAAGCACTAGCGAAACTCAAGCCGGAAACCGGCATCTGGATGATCGATGCACCGGTGCCGGAAATCGGCCACAATGACGTGCTGATCAAGATTCATCGCACCGCCATCTGCGGCACCGACATGCACATCTATCAATGGGACGACTGGTCTCAGAACACCGTGCCGGTACCGATGATCACCGGCCACGAATACTCCGGCGAGATCGTCGCCCTGGGTGAAGAGGTTCGGGGCTTTGAGGTGGGAGACCGGGTTTCCGGTGAAGGGCACGTGACCTGTGGCCATTGTCGCAACTGTCGCGCCGGGCGACGGCACCTGTGCCGCAATAGCGTTGGGGTGGGGGTCAATCGTCCCGGCGCTTTCGCCGAATACATGACGCTTCCGGCTTACAACCTGTTCAAGCTCCCGGACGAGGTTACCGACGAGCTGGCGGCGATCTTCGACCCCTTCGGCAACGCGGTGCACACGGCACTCGCCTTCGATGTGGTCGGCGAGGACGTGCTGATTACCGGCGCTGGGCCCATCGGCATCATGGCTGCCGCCGTAATTCGCCATATCGGCGCTCGACATGTAGTGATCACCGACGTCAACGACTACCGTCTGGAACTGGCGGCAAAGATGGGGGCGACCCGCACCGTCAACGTCTCGCGGGAAAAGTTGCAGGACGTGATGGCGGATCTGGACATGAGCGAAGGCTTCGACGTGGTGCTGGAGATGTCCGGGGTGACTTCGGCGGTGGCGGAGATGCTCGATGTCATCAATCACGGCGGCAAGATCGCCATGCTCGGCATTCCACCCAAGGAAATGGCCATCGACTGGACCAAGGTGATCTTCAAGGGCCTGACCATCAAGGGCATCTACGGCCGGGAGATGTTCGAGACCTGGTACAAGATGGCAAGCCTGATTCAGTCCGGCCTCGATCTGAGCCCGATCATTACCCACCGTTTTGGCATCGACGACTTCGAGAAAGGCTTCGAGGTCATGGGATCGGGGCAGTCGGGAAAGGTCGTTCTGGACTGGACGTAAAATAAAAGGTTCTTCACAGATTGCCGTGCTATGGCTGTGAGACGTAGGAGCCTGATTTATCGGGCGAATGCTGCGTAGCGGCACCAGCCAAGGAGTGCAGGCTCGGCTCGGGCGCCTGACGGCGCCATTCGCGCAGAGGATCTGCGCTCCTACGCCAACCTCTCCGGCAGATTCACGGCGTCACACTAATTTGCAGTGAACCAAATAAGACGACCCTCGCTTGAAAACAAGCGAAGGCCGTTTTGCGATACAGGCTAGGTTCAGCGCAATGCGGGATTCAGCGTATAGGTGCCGGTCACCGTGGCCTTGTCCAGCACATGATCCTGCAGTGCTTTTTCTGCCTCGACGCCAGTGAACTCGCCGTTAAGCCCGAGGGTTTCCACATCCAGCGCATAGACCGTGAAATGGTAATGGTGAATCCGCTCGTCGTTCCAGGGCGGGCAGGGGCCGTCGTATCCGCCGTAAGTGCCTTCCATGTCCGGATCGCCGGCCAGGAAATCCGTGAAGGAGTTGATGCCTTTGAGGCCAAGATCGCTAGGACCGGGCTCCTTTCCATGGGGGGTGACGCCGTCTGAAGCCGCGCCTTCCTCGATGGCGCTGGTATTCACTGGAATATCCACCAGTACCCAGTGATAGAAATCACGCCGCTTGAGATCCGCCGCCAGCATCTTGCCGGGCTGATTGGCATCGCTTGCATCCTCCGGCACGTCCGGGTCTACCACGATGATGGCGTAGCTCTTCGTGTTCTCCGGGGCGTCTTCCCAGGTCAGAGCGGGATTGCGGTTCGGCCCAGTGGCCATGGGCTCGCCGTCACCGGGAACGCCAAACGCGAACTTCTCGGGAATGGGCTGCTTATCCTGAATGCCTTGTATGGTCAGCTTCATTGTCACCTCCTGTGTCATTGATCGCATCTTCTACAGCCTAGCAGGTCGTCAGACTCAACGCTGATCTGCTGCTGACCCAATGCTCATTATTTTTGGTCATCGTCTTGCTGTTTTTCAAGGTGCCAATGCTTACCGAATTTTATCGGCCAAACTCAAACGTTGAATAAAACGTACCATGGCGCCTTTAGCGGCAGTGTGTAAAGCTGAAACACCACTGGACAGTCTCGCGATCGCCATGACCGATAACAACTTTTCAAACCGCACTCCGACGCCTGCCGAACTCGGCTTTGCCATGCCAGCGGAGTTCGCGCCCCACGATGCTTGCTGGATGCTCTGGCCCCAAAGGCCTGACAACTGGCGCTATGGCGCCAAGCCGGCACAGGAGGCCTTCGTGGCAGTCGCCAGTGCCATCGCCGAAAGCGAGACGGTGTTCGTCGGGGTCAACGACGATCAGTACGAAAATGCCCGCTACCATCTGCCTGCTCATATTCGCGTGGTCGAACTGTCGAGCAACGACGCCTGGATGCGCGACGTTGGCCCGACCTTTCTTACTCATCCGGATGGCCGTCTGGCGATGGTGGATTGGGAGTTCAATGCCTGGGGCGGTTTGAATGGCGGGCTCTATTTCCCATGGGACAAGGATCGACGCATTCGCGGCAAGATCGCCGAGATATTGGGGATCGAGCGTTTCATCTCGCCGCTGGTGCTGGAAGGTGGCGCGATCCATGTGGATGGGGAAGGCACGTTGATCACCACCGAGGAGTGCCTGCTCAATCCCAACCGCAACCCGGAGTGGAGCAAGACGGGTATTGAACGCTTGCTGTGCGACTTTCTCGGTGTGAGCAAGATCCTCTGGCTGCCCCGGGGCTGTTATCAGGACGAGACCGATGGTCACGTCGACAACCTGTGCTGCTTCGTCGCCCCGGGGGAAGTGGCACTGACCTGGACCGATGACGAAAGCGATCCGCAGCATGGCATTTGCCAGGAGGCGCGGAAGATTCTGGAAGGCGCAACAGATGCCAAAGGACGCCGCCTCGAGGTTCATTTATTGCCCCAGCCCGGGCCGCTCACCATCGCCGACACGGAAGCCAGCGGCGTCGATCGTCTGAGCGGCTCGAAGCCCCGCCAGCCCGGCGATCGCATGGCCGGCTCCTATGTCAATTTCTACATCGGCAACTCGGTCGTCGTCATGCCGCTGCTCGATCCTGCCCACGACGATGAAGCCAAGGCCATCCTTGAAGGCCTCTTCCCGAACCGGCGTGTCATCGGCGTGCCGGCTCGCGAAATTCTACTGGGGGGTGGCAATGTCCACTGCATTACTCAGCAGCAGCCAAGGAGTTAACTCATTAAATATAGGGACGGCACTTCAGCGTAGTTCGACTATTCTTATGAGTAGTTTTGACATTCAAGCACTCTAAACCTGGTACGCGCCATGAACAATCCGTCAAACGATAGCCAAGAACATGTACGATAGCCCTGATGCCATAATCAACAAAAGCCAGGGAACTTCTTGAAAAGACTGACTCTCTTTGCGTGCCTGATCATCGCTTCATGGGTCCCTGCTTACTCTGCTGTCGCCGCTCCCGAGAACAGCGAGACGTGGACTCAGTACCGACTCAATCCCAAGAACAACCCGGTCGTGACGAACGATGCGCTCTCAGGCATTGCATCCGTGTTCACCACCGACAACCAGGTGCGTTCTACCCCCGTGGTGGTCGGCAACAGGATTTACGTCGGCAATCACAATTCGGGCGATCTGCAGGCCTTCAATCTGGAGAGCGGCGAACGGCTGTGGAAAAACCGGGCACCCAACTGGGTGCATTCGGAAATGATTCTTGCGGATGACCGGCTGTTCGTGGGCTACGGCAATCGGTTCTACCAAGACGAGCAGATACGCGGCACGGAGGAGAGCGGCGTGCTGAGCCTGGACCCGGCAACCGGTGAGATTGCGTGGAATTTCGAGACGGACGGCCAAGTGATGCCCACACCTGCCTTTCACGACGACACCGTCTATGTGGCCACCGGGGATCGGCACCTGTACGGCCTTGCCCCGGATGACGGCAGCCTGAAGTGGTCCTTGGATTTGGGCAGCATCGTCAGCATGTCGTCTCCCGTAATCGACGGCGACACTTTGTACGTGGGTGGATCACGGCCCTATGTCTTTCGCGCCGTGGATCTAGAAAAAAGAGAGATCAAGTGGAGCACCCCGTTCGAGAACGTGACGGCGGGGCTAGACGATGTTCCCCCGGTGGTCTCGGACAGCGGCCTGGTTTACACCACCGGCGTCAAGGTGGCAGACGAGTTCCTGTCATTGAAGGAGGTCTTCGATGCGGACGGGGTGGGCAAGACCTATGAGCAGATTCTGAGACTATCCGTTGGTAGGTTCGTCGGCAGGGAACCTTACAGACGCTCTCAGCACGATCTTTATGCCCTGGGCACGGGGAATGGCGATATTGTCTGGGAAAGATCCTTGGGTAAAGGCGCCATGGTATCCAACAACAAGTCCGGTGCTCCCATGCTCTACGATGGCAAGCTTTTTGTCGGCAGCCCCATCACCAAGAAGTTTTACGCCTTTGATGCAGACAGCGGCGAGCCGCTATGGGAATACAAGAGCCATATCAACAAGGCGCCGCCGGTCGCCGACGACGATGTTGTCTACTTTACCGATGCCAAGGGACTGGTCTATGGCTTTGACATCGCATCGGGCGAGCTGCTAGGAAAAAAGCTGCTGGGTGGCACTTTGGCCCCCTCGGGACCCATTCTCGTCAACGACACCCTAATCACCGCCAGTCAAGACACCCACGTCTACGCCGTGCCGATTGAGACGATTCTTCAGGCAGACGACTCTGTCGAACAGGACAGTAATCTGATGTCCTTTATCATCTATGTGTACGTCCTGCCCCTGCTCGGACTTTTGCTCATCATCGTGCTGATCATGCTCGTGGTCAGGGCCATCCGCAAGTCGTCCTGAGCCTCATTCGAGAAGCAGCTGCGCTTTATCCAGATAGCCCCGAACAGGCAGCCCTGTGCTTTACATGGATGGGCCCGCAGATCTTAGGGTAATATCGGTGCGCCGAGTTACACGATGATGAATGTCATGGCTTGCCATGCTTTCGCCGAGTACTGGCGAACTCAATCCATCGTGACTAGTCTGACCGAAATGGAATATACGGTCAGATACGACAATATCGGCGGCGAAGTATGCCGAAACCTTGATTGAAACTTGGACTTGGAGGTCTTTTCTCATGCCACATTCACTGCCCGAACTGCCCTATGCCTATGATGCGTTGGAGCCCAACATCGATGCGATGACCATGGAAATCCATCATTCGCGGCATCATCAGACCTACGTCAACAACCTCAACGCCGCTCTTGAAGGCACCGGTCTTGAAGACAAGCCGGTCGATGAGCTGATCGCCGATCTTGATCAGGTGCCGGAGGACAAGCGCCAGGCGGTGATCAATAATGGCGGTGGGCATGCCAACCACTCGATGTTCTGGAAGATGATGTCGGCCCAGGGCAGCGGCAAGCCTGAAGGTCAGGTCGCAAAGGCCATTGATGACGAACTGGGTGGATTTGACGCGTTCAAAGAAAGCTTCACCAAGGCGGCGGTGGGCCGTTTCGGTAGCGGCTGGGCCTGGCTGAGCGTCACACCGCAGAAGAAGCTGGTGGTTGAAAACACCCTGAACCAGGACAGCCCCCTGATGCATGGCAATACCCCAGTACTCGGACTGGATGTCTGGGAGCACGCCTACTATCTGAAGTATCAGAACAAGCGCCCGGACTATATCGAAGCCTTCTACAAGGTGGTCGACTGGTCCGAAGTCGAGCGTCGCTATCAGGCGGCTGTCAGCTGATCTTCCTCTTCTGGACGATAGCAAGCGCTATCGGCAAAACCCTATGCCGCGCATGCCAAAATGGAAATGATTGGCATGTGCGGCGTTGTACTCCGGCCCCAGTACCGTCCCAAACAGTCCACAGGCGCCCTCTTGAGCGCGTTTAAGGAACTCCCCCGCTTTTCCTTTACCATCCCAATCCTTCAAGACCTCGATACGTTGACCGTCCTCGAGCCGAAACGCCGCCACATCCAATGCTGACGCACTGGCGTGTTCACTGCGCCGTGCATTCTTGCGATTGTAGATATTACGACAGGCGAAGCTGCCGTAGTGCTGTACCTGAGAAATCGACTGGCCGAACAGCTCTTGCGCCAAGGGCTGCAAGCGATGCCGCTCATAAAGCGTCCAGCTCAGGGCCAAGGGGCAGGATGCCACGAAGCTACGATTGAACGCAGCCTCACCGCGATGAACCCGGACCACGTTGGTCAGCGGACAGTCGGCAACCGGGGTGTAATCCGCAAGCGGTGTATAAGCTAGGCTATCGTCCGGGGCGGTTTTCAATGCCGCCAGACAGCCGTCACGATCATTTTTTAGGCGCGAAAGCTTCCATTGGGTAACCGGCGTCAACGGATCGGCAACCTGTAGCGGCTGCCAGGGCGCCCACTCTCGCGGAATCGTCCACCACTGCTTGTCGAAGCCGATGCCCAGGACGATCAACAGCAAACCGATGACTTCCCGTGGGTAAATCTTCATGGCTCTCCGAGCATTCTGTTCGTAGCGTTTTCCTTTTGCCGCTCTTTATTTAGCGCTTCTCCTGCCTCGGTCATCATGATCACAATCGTTTCTCCTACCCTGCGTATCGCCTCGGCAATGGTAGTTGTCAGTGTTGTGGCGTAGTTGAGCCGCAGACAGTGGCGATACTTGCCTGAGGCGGAGAACAGCGATCCCGGCGCGATACGAATGTTCGACACTGCCAGCCGCTCGTTGAGGCGTACGCAATCGACGTCTCCTGACAGCTCCAGCCACAGCAGAAACCCCCCTTGGGGATAGCTTACGCCAGTGCCCGCAGGAAAATGCTGTTCAACCCAGCCAAGCAGAATGTCGCGATGACGCTGATACTGGCGGATCATCTCGCGCAGGTGATGCGCGTAATGGCCTTTGGCGATGAACTCCGCCACCGCCAGCTGCGGCAGGGTCGCCGAGGCGCCGGTCGAAACGTACTTCATGTGCATCACCTGATCCCGATAGCGTCCCGGCGCGATCCAGCCAACCCGCAATCCCGGCGTCAGGGTCTTGGAGAACGAGCTGCACAGCAGCACCCGGCCATCGTCATCGAAGGCCTTGAGTGTCTTGGGGCGTGGCGTGGAGAAGGCCAGGTCGCCGTAGATATCGTCTTCGATGATCGCCACGTCGAAGCGCTGGGCCAGGGCTACCAGGGCGCGCTTGCGTGACTCCGGCATGGTATAGCCGAGCGGATTGTTGCAGGTCGGCGTGACCTGAATGGCGCGAATCGGCCACTGCTCCAGGGCAAGCTCCAACGCTTCGAGACTGATGCCGGTGCACGGGTCTGTGGGGATTTCCAGTGCCTTGAGGCCCAAGGCTTTCAATATCTGCATGGTGCCGTAGAAGCTCGGTGAATCCACGGCGACCACGTCACCCGGTGAGGCCAGCGTGCGAATGGCGATCGACAATGCCTCCTGGCAGCCGGTAGTGATTAGCACGTCGTCTGGGTGCAGCAGACAGCCGGAGGCCGTTGCCAGACGCGTGATTTCGTGGCGCAGCTCGAGGCTGCCAATCAGCGTATCGTAGTTGAGCCCATGGCGGCCGCTACGGCGATGCAGGCTGGACAGCAAACGCTTCAAGGGTTTGAGCGTCAGGCTGTTCAGATCGGGAATGCCATTGCCCAGCATCAATATTTCATCGCTTCCGGGCGCGGCCACAAGATCCAATACCTGGTCCCACTGGGACACTTCTAGCGGCCGTTGCGCTGGACGAGTCGGCGCCGGTAACACCGTCGGTGTCTGACGCGGCAGCACGTAGTAACCGGACTTGGGGCGCGCCTCGACCAATGCCGCGTCTTCCAACCGGCCATAGGCGGTTTGCACCGTGGAGACACTGACCTCGAACTCACGGCACAGCGCCCTGATCGAGGGCAAGCGATCACCTACGTGATAAATGCCTTGCTCCAGCCGCTGACGCAGAACAGCAGCCACTTGCTCATAGCGGTTCATGACAGATAGCCCTCTCTATCTACATTACCGGTACAGATTATCGTATCAAACACCATACAGCCGGCTTTATTTCCTATCTGTATCCTTTTTTTATATTTTCCTGAATCTGTATTGCATTTGATGAGAGGCGCAACCTGTTGATGAAACCCACCGACAAGAGAACCGCCATGGTCACTCTGCGCTTCAGTCAATTTTTTACCAAGCTGCGTGAATATCAACGTCGCCGCTACTCCCGACGACAGCTGCTCGAGCTTGATCTACACCGGCTCAAGGATATCGGTCTGTCCCGAGCCGATGCGGTTCGCGAAGGCCGCAAGCCCTTCTGGAGAGAGTGATCGATCAAGGCTTTCCGTGCCTGCCATTTACGGAATATAAAACAACCCTGCCGGACCAAAGGCCCGGCAGGGTTGATTCAAGACCTAAGCGATCAGGTATCAGAAGCGTAGGGTAATACCGCCGCCAAACGTCACAGGGTCTACGTCCGCCGTACCGATTCCCGATCCGTTGAGACTGGCATCCGCTTCCACATCCGCATAGTTGGCTGCAACATTGAGCATCAGAAAGTCGGTGACTGCCAGATCCACCCCAAGCTGGCCGGTAGCCCCCCAGGAGTCATCGATGTCCAGCCCTGCAAGCTCTTCATCCGAGTAGATGGTGTAATTGACGCCCACACCGATATAAGGCTGCACGCTGGCTCGCGTGCCCCCCAGGGGATAGTAGTTGGCCAATAGATTGATCGGGGTGCGCTCGATGCTCCCGAGGGGGCCTAGTGCGCTGGTGGAAAGATCGTGCTCGAAGGGTTCGCTACTATTGAGTTCGATACCGATATTGTCGGTGAACAGATAGCCGAACCCATAAGTGAAGCCGCGCTCGTCGGATACATCAAGCTCGCTGCCTGCCACATCGCCATTATCAGATGTAGGCGATACCTTGGCGTAACCACCGCGCAGGAAAAAATCACCAGCCTGATACGCCATGGCTGCTTGAGCTGCAAAAATAGCGCTAGCCGCGACGACGACCGCTGAAACTCGTACTGCCTTTTTCATGGGAAACTCCTGGTTTTCTTATTCACGTGAAAGAGCCCCCCACCGGTGATCTGACCCCGTGCATTCTCAAGCCAGCCAGATCCGCAATACAAAACAATGATTTCTTTACTTTATAGAACTTCTTATATTATTTGCTTCACATTCGATTTGAGTATATCCCCTCTCCGGTTAGTAACCACTAACATGATGTGTGTTTTTGTAAGCCTCATGACGACCGGACAGACATCAGCGCTTTAGCCGGCTGTTCGGATAGCGATTGTTGTGGCGAATGCAGATTGCTTGATCTTGCCCCATACTGAGGCTCCAAACCTACGACATACTATTTGTGGAGTTTTTATGGCGCGTTTCATCGCTCTTGCCTTCATCGCCGGTTTTCTGGCGGTGATCTGTTTTCATCAGGCGGCGGCGGGACTGCTGCATGCCTTTGGCGTCATTCCCTCGGCACCTTACAACGCCTCTCCAACGCCACCGCTCGGTGTGCCGGCCTGGTTCTCGGCCAGTTTCTGGGGCGGACTCTGGGGCGTCCTCATGCTATGGTTGTTCAACCACTTCAACATCACTAAAGGGCAGTGGTGGAAGGCGCTGTTGTTCGGTGGTATCGCTCTGACTTTGGTGGCCATGGTGATCGTCTTCCCGCTGAAAGGGCGTGGCTTCAGCCTAGCGGTCTTTCCGATCGGCTTTATCGTCAATGCCGCCTGGGGGGTAGGCACGCTAGTGTTCGCTCGGGTATTTCATCTTGGCCTGGGTCATGTGCGCAGGTCCTCAGTTTGAAACCCGCCTGCTGACTTAGTCCAGTTCCTGCACGCCGCCGCCGGACACGGTCAGGATCTGACCGCTGATCCAGCTTGCCGCCGGTGAGCAAAGAAAGAGCGCTGCATTGGCGATGTCTTCCGGTTCCCCCAGGCGCTTGATCGGGGTATGGGCCAGCATTTTTTCCTCGATCTCGTCCGTCAGCACGGATTTCAACGCCTCGGTGCGGATAGCGCCCGGGGCGATGGCATTGATGCGCACCTTCTTGGGCCCGAGATCGAAGGCGATGTTGCGAGTCAGATGGCTCTCCGCAGCCTTTGATGCACCGTAGGAGGCCATGCGCTCGTTCTTGTTCTCTGCGGCCATGGAAGAGATATTCAAGATCGCCCCACCCCCTGCCGCTTCCATATGGGGAGCCGCGAGCTGGCAAAGACGAAATACCGAAAACACGTTCAACTCAAAAGCCAAGCGCATGTCTTTCATGGACATGTCAAAAGGCTTGGGGCCGCCGCCCCCGGCGTTGTTGACAAGAATGGTGAGCTTGCCAAAGCGCTCCACGGCCTCTTTCACCACCCGCTCGAGATCCTCTTCCCGAGTGACGTCGCAGGCCGTGCTCGCCGCCTGACCACCCTGGCGGGTAATTCTCTCGGCTACCACGCTGGCGGCCTCCGCATCCAGATCACTGACTAGCACTGCTGCCCCGGCGCCGGCAAACGTCTCGGCTATCCCTTGGCCGATACCGGCCCCGGCGCCGGTGATCAGCACCACCTGATCATCAAGTTGGAAGTGTCCTGGGTCGTACATATGAAATCTCCTTTTCAACGGGACAACAATGGGGAGGGGGTCACTGGAACTGGCTAATCAACAGCGCCGCACTGCCCACCAGCAGGGCAGAGGCGACGGCAATATCGAGCAGGCGATTGAGCCAACGATCGTTTTCCGTCGTGGAACGTCGCGTTGCCCCGCGCCGGGAAGAAAGGGAAGATTTCTTGAATGAAGGTCTCCTGAATGAAGACATGGCAGTGTCCGGTACTCGGCCTCGACCATATTAGCTTAGCATCATCGCCTCTTACCGGCTCCCTCTTGGATTGATACGCCGATTGACCACATCCGGCGCTCGGCGATAGCGATCCTCATCCGCCATCTGTTCCGCTTCAAACGCATCCGCCCCTACCGGGGTCTCGCCATGACGGCGATAAAGCGCGGTGAGCATGGCCTTGCGATCGGCACGTAACTCCTTGATCAATACAAATATCATGACAAAGATGATGAAGGTAAATGGCAACGCCGAAAGTACTGCCGCGGACTGCAATCCTTTAAGGCCACCGGCAATGATCAGGGTCAGACAGATAGCGGCGATGAGCACACCCCAGGCCACACGCTTGTAGAGTGGCGGATTGATCGAACCACCGTCGGTCATCTGCGCCACGATATAGGTAGCGGAATCCGCGGAGGTGACCAGGAAGATGAAGATCAGCAGCAGCGCAACGACGGAGAGCACATTGGAAAAAGGCATCAGATCAAACATCTGAAACAGCGCCACGGTGATGTTCTCATCCGTCGCGGCGGCCAGCCCCACATTTCCAGACATCTCCAGATTGATTGCCGCACCGCCGAAAACACCGATCCACAAGCATGCCAGCAGCGGCGGCACCACCAGCACGCCGAACACATACTCCTTGATGGTACGACCGCGGGAAACCCGGGCGACGAAGGTACCGACGAAGGGCGACCAGGCAATCACCCAGGCCCAGTAAAAAACCGTCCACTCGGTGGCCCAGGTCTGGCCACTATAAGGCGTGGTGCGCAGGCTCATGGCCACGAAATTCTGCAGATAATCGCCGATGCCCAGCGTGATGGTCTCGAGAATGGCGAGCGTTGGCCCGGTGAACAACACATAGAACATGAGAAGGAAGCACAGGGTCAGGTTGAGGTTGGAAAGGCGCTTGATGCCCTTGTCCAGGCCCGACCAGGTCGAGATCATGTAGCAGACGAACATCGCCCCCATGATAATGAACTTCCACAGTGCGCTTTCCTCGACCCCGAAGACCGCATGCAGGCCGCCGTTGATCTGCAGCACCGCCAGGCCGATCGAGGTGGCCACCCCCATGACCGTGGCCACCACCGCGAAGATATCCAGGGCCGGCGCCAGCTTCCTTGCCTTGGGGCGCTTGGCGGTGACAGAAGACAACACCGAAGAGACCAGCCCGGCCTGACCCTTGCGGAACTGAAAATAGGCAATGATCAGTCCGACGATGGAGAATGCCGCCCACTGATGAATGCCCCAGTTGAAGAAGCTGTACTGGATAGCGTAGCGTGCGGACGCTGCGGTTTCAGAAGGCACATCACCATAGGGCGGATGCAGATAATGGGTCATGGGCTCCGCCATGCCATAAAATACCAGCCCTACCCCGAACCCGGCGGCCAGCAGCATGCTGACCCAGGAGAAAAAGCTGTAGGTTGGCGTACTGTCCTGGGGTCCCAGGCGGATCTTGCCGTACTTACTGAAGGCAAGCGCGAACAGAAACAGCACGAAGCCGAAGACCGAGAACAGATAGAACCAGCCGAAATAACGACCGATGACTCCCAGTGCGGCGCTGGCAAAACCACCGAACTGCTGGGGAAAGGCAGCACCGGTCACGACCAGGGCCACGATGATCAAAGCAGAGACGATAAAGACGCGTTGACGTCCAAAATTGGTCATATTTCTTCCTTGGGCGAGATACCGTATAGACTATTGCTGCGACAGCTTATAGATCGCGGCTTTCTAATTCACCCGGCGGTAAACCTTTAAATCATCCACTTACATAGCCCACGCATGCCTTTACCTTCTTTCACATCCATTGCCTCTTCCACCGCCTGGCTCGACCGGCTTGGGAGGTCGAATCACGCCTATTGGCTGCTGTTTCTGGCCTCAATGCTCGAGACCCTGCTAATCCCCATTCCCATCGAGATCATCATCATTCCCTGGATGCTGTCGCATCCGGATAGAAAGTGGCGCATCGCGGCGGTTGCCTTGGCAGGCAACCTGACCGCCGCGACGGTGGGCTTCTGGCTGGGCAGCCTGGCAATGGAGCAATGGGGGGACACGCTGATCTCGTTTTTCGGCGGCCAACAGGTCTATGACAGTTTCCAGGCCCGCTTCGAGGAACAGGGCTTCTTGGCGATCCTGGCCATCGGTATCACGCCAGTGCCCTTCCAGATCGCCATGCTGGTGGCCGGCGCCAGCAACTACCCCTTCTTGCTGTTTTTGGCGGCGGCCTGCATGGCGCGAGGCGTACGCTACTTTGGTTTGGCGCTATTGGTACGTATCTTCGGCGATGCCGCCACGCGGATCTGGAAGCGACATTCCCGCAAGGTGGGCGCCGTTTTTCTGCTGATACTTGTGATATGGCTGGGTTGGCAGCTGAAGGACTACTTCTTGTAGTTATAGGACCGATGTAAGCCTGAGCCTTGCAATTGGGCATGGATGGCCCCAGAAAAGACACTAATAAGGGCGCTAACGAAATGGCGCCCAAGTCTTTTGGGAGAAACAGCATGTCTCGACTCCACGGTATCCCGCTCTCCGTACTGGATCTCGCCCCCATCCGCCAAGGCGGCAACGTCAGTGAAACCTTCACCAATACCGTCGAACTTGCCCAGCAGGTCGAAGGCCTCGGGTTCAATCGCTACTGGTTGGCAGAGCATCACAACATTGATGGTATCGCCAGCGCCGCCACAGCGGTACTGATCGGGCATGTGGCGAGTGCTACCCAGCGCATTCGCGTCGGCGCCGGCGGCATCATGTTGCCCAATCATCCGCCCCTGGTGATTGCCGAGCAGTTCGGCACCCTGGAAACCCTTTACCCCGGGCGCATCGACCTGGGGCTGGGGCGCGCCCCCGGCTCCGACGGCGTCACCATGGCGGCCATGCGTCGCGATCCGCGCTCCGGGGTGAGCGATTTTCCCGACCAGCTCGATGAACTGCGCCGCTATCTGGGGGATGCCACACCAGGTCAGCGGGTGCGGGCCAATCCCGGGCAAGGCACCCATGTGCCGATCTGGCTGCTGGGTTCGAGCGGTTATAGCGCCCAGCTGGCTGCACGGCTAGGCCTGCCCTTCGCCTTCGCTGCCCAGTTCGCCCCGGGCTATCTGTTCGAGGCACTGCGCCTGTATCGCGAACAGTTCCAACCTTCCCAGGTGCTCGACGAGCCCTACGCCATGGTGGGCATGCCGGTGATCGCCGCAGACAACGATGCCCAGGCGACTTATCTTGCCTCCACCGCCCAGCAGAAGTTTCTCAGCTTGATTCGTGGGCATAGCACCCGCGCCCTGCCGCCAGCAGAGAGCCTTGACTGGTCGCCTCAGGAACGCGCCATGGTCAGCCAGAACATGGGGGCCGCAGTGATCGGCGGCCCGGACACGGTGCGCGAGGGCCTGGAGCGCTTTCTGGAACAGACCCAGGCGAACGAGCTGATGATCGCAACGGACGTCTATCGTCAGGTAGACCGCAAGCGCTCCTTCGAGATTCTGGCGGAGGTGTGGAAAAACGGCTCTTCGACGTTTCATGTGGATTCGGTCTGATCCATCGCCCGATAAATCGGTCTCCTACAAAACCCTGGGTATCAACCACCTGTAGGAGATCGCTTCAGCGAGCGATAGGCGCATCGAGCCCCATGCCGAGCGTCGGAATCTGCGTACCGTTTGATGTCCTGCCCCTTGCAGTTCAGCGTCGAAAACGCTGGAAAAGCGAGGGATCAGGAATCCTCAATCCAAACGCGCCTGAATACGCTGCTCGAGTTCGTTCTGATCCGCGGCAAAGCGACGAATGCCTTCCGCCAGCTTGTCGTTGGCCATGGCGTCTTCGTTATGCCCCCAGCGGAATTCGGCTTCGCGCAGGGGCGTCAGGCGCTCGCTGGCCTCCCCAACATCGCTGATCTTGCGCGCCACATCGCCTTCGCTACCGGCCAACTCCTCGAGCAGGGCCGGCGAGATGGTCAGGCGATTACAGCCCGCCAGGGCCAGGATCTGTCCGGTGGTACGAAAGCTTGCCCCCATGACCACGGTATCGTAACGGTAGTTGCTGGCCACCCGGCAGACATTGCGCACGAACTGGACACCGGGGTCGTCTTCCGGCGCGTACTCCTTGCCGGTCTCTTTCTTGTACCAGTCGGTGACACGGCCCACGAAGGGCGAGATCAGATGCACGCCCGCATCGAAGCAGGCCCGCGCCTGTGCATCGCTGAACAGCAGCGTCAGGTTGCACTGGATACCTTCGCGTTCCAGGGTCTCGGCGGCGCGAATGCCCTCCCAGGTCGAGGCCAGCTTGATCAGCACCCGATCGCGGCCGATGCCGTGCCGGTCGTAAAGCTCGATCAGCTGGTGGGCCTTGGCGATGCTGGCGTCTTTATCAAAAGAGAGCTTGGCCGCCACTTCCGTGGAGACCCGCCCCGGCACGATACCGGCGATCTCGCTGCCGATGGCCACGGACAGACGATCCACCGCCTGATCGATCCGCGCCTGAGCATCACTTGTTTCACCCTTGACCTTCGCCAGGGTTTCATCGATTAGCGCCTGATGACCGGGCAGATCGAAGGCTTTCAAGATCAGCGATGGATTGGTGGTGGCATCCTGGGGCTCGTAGCGGCGAATGGCATCGAGATCGCCGGTATCGGCAACCACCATCGAATGTTGCTTGAGGGCATCCAGTTGGCTGGACATGAAGAACTCCTTTGACAGGCGTATATAGAAAATTGCTGAAGGGATGAAGCGTATGGTAACGCAACTTTGCCTTTGGACGTCATGCGGATGCCGTGCTGGGCAACCAGACCCGGGCACATAGACCGCCAAGACTAGAGGCTTCCAGCTGCAGCTGCCCGCCATAGAGCGTGACCAGATCTTCGACGATGGCAAGCCCCAGCCCAGAGCCGGTACCGGAACTCGAATCAAAGCCAGAAGTGGGGCTCGAATCAAAGCCAGAAGTGGGGCTCGAATCAAAGCCATTGCCAGCCCCGAGGTGTCGTTCATCGAGACGAGCGCCTCGCTTTAGCGCTCGTTCTCGCTGTTGCGGAGTCATGCCCGGCCCGTCATCCTCAATGCTCAGCCTTAAACCGTCACTCGTTGCGTCCGCTTTCACAGCCACTCGGGTTTCGGCCCAGCGCAAGGCATTATCCAGTAGATTGCCGACCAACTCCTGCAAATCCTGGGGGTCCATGCGCACATTGAGCGACTCATCGAGAGCGTATTCAAAACGAATACCACGACGCTCAGCCAGACGCGCCAAACCGTCGACCACCGGCGCCAGGGTGGCCTTGAGCCCTACACGACCGCTCAGTATCGCACTCCCCGCAGCGGAAGCCCGGGCCAGATGATGACGCACCGCCGTATCGATGCGAGCAACTTCCTCTCGCACCTGGTGTCGTGGCGCCTCGGGAAGGCGATCCGCCAGGGTCTTGAGCACGCTGACCGGGGTCTTCAAGGCATGAGCCAGATTGCCCGCCGCATCGCGGCTTCGCGAAATCATGCGCTCGTCCCGTTCAAGTACTTCGTTCATGGCTTGGGCCAGTTCTCGAAGCTCACCGGGTAGACGCGTCTCCAGCCGCTTGTGCTCGCCACTTTCGATAGCACGCAGATTGGCATGCAGACGCCGAAGCGGCGCCAACCCCCACTGAATTTGCAACGCAAGCCCGGCCAGCAACAGCACCCCAAGGGTCAGAAGCGACAGCCCCAGCAACCACTCGAAGCGGGCCACTTCCGAATTCAATTCCTCTCGGGACGCCGCCACGCTCACGTGCAGGCGGCGAGGATAGCCCGGCAAACGCACATCGCGCTCGGCTATGCGCAGTGGCTCTCCCCGGGGGCCCTGAGCGTTGCGCAGCGTCACACCTTGCGCTTGAATCACTGGCAGTCGTTGATCCCACAGCGAGCGGGAAACCAGGGTCGTGTCGCGAGTATCCGTTACCTGCCAGTACCAGCCGGAGAACACTCGTGAAAAGCGCGGATCGCCCAAGTCCAGGGATTCATCGAGCCGGCGACTGACCGGATCCTGTTCGAGCCGCACCAGGATGACCTGCAATAGCGATGACAAGCGCTGATCGAACGATCCGGTGACCGCATCGCGAAAATTGTAGGCAAGCCCTACCCCGGCCAGGGGCAGTACCAACAGGACCAGTACCAGGGACGCTATCATCAGCCGCCGCCTTAGACTCCAATGCGCAACCGGACCAAGTATGGCTCGCATTACGCCGGCGTCTCGACGGCCACCACGCGATAGCCCTGTCCTCGCAGGGTTTCGATACGCTCGCTGCCGAGCTTGCGTCGCAGCCGGCTGATCTGCACATCGATGACGTTGGAATCCGGTTCGTGATCCCGGTCATAGACGTGCTCGGAAAGCTCGCTGCGGCTTACGATACGCGGCGCGGCGTGCATCAGATAGGCCAGTAACCGTATCTCCTGAGCCGTCAGGTTGATTGGTCGTCCGGCCAAAGCGACGCTACCGCTATGAGTGTCGAAGGTCAGCGCGCCACTGCTTAGCACCGGATGAGAATGGCCATGACTGCGACGTACCAGCGCCCGCAGACGAAACAGCACCTCGCCGGTCTCGAAGGGCTTGGTGACATAGTCGTCGGCGCCGGCGGAGAAGCCTGCGGCCTTGTCGGACCAGCGTTCGCGGGCGGTCAAGATGAGTACCGGCAGATCCAGACCGTCGTCGCGCCACTGAGAAAGCCAGCGGGTGCCGTCGCCATCCGGCAAGCCTAGATCGAGCACCACCGCGTCATAGCGTTCGGTGCGCACCAGAAAATCGCCTTCACTGCCGTTTGATGCCGTCTCGACGATCAATCCCGCATCCCGCAGTGCTTCTCCCAATGTCTCGGACAGAGCGCGATCGTCCTCCACCAACAATATTTTCATTGCCTCGCCTTTATCGCCCCGTCTTCATGGTCGCTGCATGGCATCAATATTGACCCCTTCCATGCCGATCAACTCGCCGTTGGTGGCATCGAACTCGAACTCCACCAGCTGCCCCTGAGGGCCGATCATCTCCACCTCGTAGCGTGGCTTGCCATCGTCACGCTCTACTTCGACTTCCAATACCTCACCGCGATAATGTGTTTCCAGCCAGTCGAGTACCGTGGAAAGCGCGACCAGGCGACCACTTTGCACCTCGTCATGCAGGCCGCGCCAATCGCCGGACTGAGACGGGGTAATAAAGCCGATGCCAAGTACGATCAGCCCTAACGCTAGCGCAGGTTTGATGAAAATCGACGTGTAGTTCAAGAACATCGTCGCTCAGTTGAAGAGTTGTATGGCATCAGCTTGCCAAAGCCAACATGAATGAAAGATGAACCACTCCTTCAGCACTGTGCAAGGTTACCCAATCTAAAGTGATCTTATCCGGGATGGCCCCGGTGGATGATTGAAACCGAATGCATGGAGAATGCGATATGAAAACTTTACCACTACTTATGGTTCCCTTTGCTCTGATCGGCTTCACCTCGCCGGTATGGGCGGATGACGGCCAGCTGGAACGCGCGCAGCTAGAGTCGTTACTCGACAAAGCCGATGAGTACGGCTTCACTCATTATGAAGAGCTTTCCACAGACGATGGCAATCGGCTCGAACTCGAAGGCTGGGGCAAGGATGGCTGGCAACTCGAGGTAGAGATGGCTGTGGAAGATGGCAGCGTTATCGAGGAAAAGCGCCGCAAGGATCAAGTGCCGGACTGGGCGCTCAGCGGCGATGACGTTCGCCAAGCCTTGAGCAATGCTTTTGATTCGGAATTGCAACAATTCGAGAAGTTCGAGGTCGATAGGGACGGAAGCATCGAGATCGAGGGTTACGACACACAGAATCAGGAAGTCGAACTGCGCTTGGATAGCAACGACTTCTCGGTTACCGGAGTAGAGAATGACTGAATCGAGCAACAACCGTTCGGACAATGCTGCCTGGCAGGCGGCACGTCAATGGCAGGCACGGGCGCGTCAGGCGCGCCCTACCTTGGATGCCAATGGCTTTGATGCCAGCGGTTCCAAGGGCAGCGGCTTCAAACTGATCCTGACCTGGCTGATGTTCGGCGTGGTGATGGTCATTGGCACGTTTATCGGCCTGTTTTTTCTGCTGATCGGCTGGCTCATGATGCCCTTGGTGCGTCATCGCATGAAAAAACGCATGGAGCAAATGCGCGCCGACCGAGCCCAAGACGTCGGCACCGGCTCTGCCCACCCCGAACACCACCGCCCTTACCGCGAACAGCAGGTGCTGGAAGGTGATTACCGGATCAAGCAGTGAATCAATGCTAGTAAGTAAAAAGTCAGGTGACTAGGCGTCGGTATCCTTCGTATTCTTTGAAGGTGCCGACAGGTCACCCTGTTGGCCGACATCTTGATTCAAACGTAGCGTACGCAATTCCCTGATCTCTTCGCGCAGGGCGCGTACTTCCGCGTGCAATTCCCCCATTTCCTGATAGACATGGCGTATCATTCGCCGGCTCGCTTGGTGCTGGCGCTCGTCCTCGTCGCTTTGATCATCGATGAACAGCGACCCGACATAGGCCGCGAAACTGCCGAACAGCCCCACCCACAGATCATCAGCAGCACCGCGACGACACGCCCGAGCGTAGTGATCGGATAATAGTCGCCGTAGCCTACGGTGGTGACCGTCACGAAAGCCCACCACAGCGCCTCTTCCGCGGTATCGATAGGACTGTCCGGATTGGGGCTTTCCACCAGCAGGATGGTCATCGAGCCGAAGGCCACCAGCAGTAGCGTGGTGGTGGCGGCTGAGGCAAAAATGCCCTTGGCGCGATTGCGAAACATCAGCCGCCATAGCATGCGCATCGACTTGAGCGCGCGCAGCAGACGCAGAATCTGAACGACGCGCACCAATCGCCCCGCCATGAACAGCCCCGCCGGGATACTCGCCAGCAGATCGATCCAGCCCCAGCGCATGAAACGCCGCTTGTTTGGCGCCGCGTAAAAACGAACGCTGAAATCAAGAAAGAAGAACACGCAGACGACGATGTCGAGATAGTTGAGAAGCCGCGTCATTTCCGGCGACAGGGTAAAGAACAGATCGGCAATCAGCGCGCCCAATACATAAAGGGATAGCACCAGCAGCACGAGCTGGAAGGGCGTAATATGATCTTTCATGAAGACGATGGGCTTTGATTGAGATACCAGGCAAGACCTTACGTCATGGCACTCGGCAAGAAAAGCCGCGAATTTCCGGCTTCAATGATGCAAATCTCGTTAAGGTGCCATACTTGGAAATGAATCAATGAGGTTTTGCCTTATTAGTGAACATGACCGAGGTGGCGTATGCACAATCACAAGATCAGCGCCTGGCTTCAACACCCACGACGCCTTTTGTTTCCAGTCCTGCTGAGTTTATGCGCTTTCGCGGCGCTACCAGCCAATGCCGGGAAAGCCTCTCAGAATCATCTTCAGGAATACTCAACCGAGGAGCGGGTGGATTACGTGCTTGGCTGCATGGCCGCCAATGATCAAAGTTATCTGACCATGCAGAAATGCTCCTGTAGCATCGATGTCATCGCGGAGCTGATGCCCTACGAGTCATATGAAGCGGTCAAGACCATCTTGAGCATGCAGGAGCAACGGGGAGAAGCAGGCATGCTGTTTCGCACCGAACGCAGCATGCAGGATCGTCTGCGAGCCTTTCGTAGTGCCCAGGCGGAGGCGGATCTGCGCTGTTTCTGAACATGCACTGATTACTCCCCGCTCGGCCCGCCCCGGCGGGTCATCATGCCCTTGGCCGGGTTGTAGGCAATCATTGCAAGCCACAGCAGTACCAGAGTGGTCGCCAGCACGATCAGCGTCGCTTCACTGTTGAGCTGTTCATATAGCGCAAAGCGAATCATCTCCACCGCATGGGTGAAGGGATTGAACAAGGCGATCCGATAGATCAGTTCGCTGCCCTCCTGTAGGCGCCATAGCGGGTAAAGCGCCGAAGACAGAAAGAACATCGGGAAGATCACGAAGTTCATGATGCCGGCGAAGTTCTCAAGCTGATGCACGGCGCTCGACAGCAGCATGCCCAGCGCCCCCACCAGAAAGCCGGTTACAATGAGCGCCGGCAGTACCAGCACATAGCCAAGTAAGGGCACCTGCACGCCGTATGCATAGGCGATCGCCAGGAACACGTAGACTTGCAGGATGGAAACCAGGGTGCCCGCCAGCAGCTTGCACATCAGCAGATATCCGCGAGGAAAAGGGCTGACCAGCAGCACTCGCATGCTGCCCATCTCCCGGTCGTAGACCATGGACAGCGAACTCTGCATGCCGTTGAAAAGCTGAATCATTCCCATCAGCCCCGGCACGATATAGACCTCGTAGAGAACGTAGGTCTGATAGGGCTCGGTCATGGCCACACCCAAGGCCATACGAAACCCCGCGGCGAACACGAACAACCACACGAGCGGCCTGACCAATGCCGCCACGAAGCGGCTGCGCTGGTGCAAAAAACGCAGCAGCTCGCGCCCCACCACCCCGCGCAGGCAGTGGCCGTAGGCGGCCAGGTTCATGACGGGACACCTTGAACGAAACGATCATAGGCCTCGCTCAACGTCGCGACATCCGCCTGGACCAGCATATCCGTCACGCTGCCCTGGGCACGTACCCGACCGCGATGCAGCAGGATCACCCGATCACTCGGATCGACCTCGTCGATGAGATGCGTCGCCCACAGTACTGCCACTCCCTGCTCACGACACAAGCGATGAACGTGCTCGACCAGCCCCCGGCGCGAGGCGATATCGAGCCCCACCGTGGGCTCGTCAAGCAGCAGCAGGCGCGGCTCGTGCAGCAACCCTCGTGCAATCTCCACCCGGCGACGCTGCCCCCCGGACAGGTGGCGCACCCGGGAATTCAGGCTCTCCTGCACCTCGAGTCGTGCAAGCTGTTCCATGGCGCGCTGCCGAGCGAGCCCCGGCGCCATGCCATGCAAGGCGCCGAAGTACGCAAGATTCTGTTTGACCGTAAGATCCAGATCCAGGGTAGGCTGCTGGAACACCACTCCCATTCGAGCATGGGCCCTATCAGGGTGTTGCTGCAGATCGAATTCCCCGACGCGAATGTTTCCCTGTCGATAGTCGTACAAGCGGGTGATCAGGGAAAAAAGCGTCGTCTTGCCCGCGCCATTGGGGCCCAGCAGCACCGCGAACTCCCCTGCCTTCAAGGTAAAGGACACCGCTTCCAGCACCGGACTGCCCTTGTAGCCGAAATTTAGATCCTGTACCTGCAACGCAGTCGCATCCGAGCCCTCGTAGATCGAGGCTCGAGAAACCTGCAGCGACGCCCTGCCATCGTGACTCACGGTTCGACGATCGCTCCCCAGGGAAAGCGGCCCACGGGGATGGAGCGGATCGCCTCGAAGTCGCCCGCATCGCCCTCGACATCGATCACCGTGACATCGCCGCTGACACCGTTGGTGGTGAACAGCCGGCTCTCGTCCGCGTTGAGCGCCAGATGCCAGACCCGCTGACCTACCAGCAGATAGTCGAGCACCTCATAGCTTTGCTGATCCACCACCGCCACCCGGTTCGAAGGCCCCAGGGCGACGAAGGCGTAGCGTCCATCCGAGGTCAGTTGCATGCCCACGGCCTGCACCGCTTCCTTGGGCACCCCCTGCATCTCGAAATCGATGCTGTGAATGACATCAAAAGTGTCCTGCATGTCAATGATTGCTACTTTCCCGGCGATTTCCGCTGAAACCCAGGCCTTGCTGCCATCCTCGGTGAACTCCACATGACGAGGTCGCGCCCCCACCAGACGATGATAAACCGCCTCCATGGACTCAAGATCGATGATGTGGGCCATGTTCGAGGTCTCGGAGGTGGCGATCAGCCATTTGCCGTCCGGGCTGACCCCGAGCCCCTCGGGCTCGACGCCCACGGGAATCTGGGTGACGCGACGGCGCTTCTGATAGTCCAGTACCGAAACGATATTGTCGTCCTCGTTGGATACATAGATGTAGGGCTGGTTGGGGTCGACGCGAATCACCTCCGGGTCCTCGCCGGAGGCCAGGCTGCGCACCACCTTCAATGTCTCGAGGTCGATCATGTCGATGGCCTCGTCGTCTCCCACCGCCACGAACAGCTCGCTGCCATCGTTGCTGAACGCCATGGCCCGGGGGCGTCGCCCGACGTTGATGGTCTCGACGACTTCCAAGGTCTCGCCGTCGATCACCGAGACGGTGTTGTCCTTCTCGTTGGAGACGAAGACCCGCTCCGCCGCGGCCACCGTCGTCAGCACAAGCGCGGCGAAAAACGTGGCGCAAAGCGCAGTTTGCTTGATTGTCGCTGTCTTCAGAAACGGCATTGGGACTCTCCTCGATCGACGCCTAGCGTATCCAACGGTGACACCGGATGCAGATAGCCTTCCTGGGGGGAAACAGACACCACCATGCGCGGCCCGGTGACCAGAATGGGTTGGCGCAGCTGATGGTTCCAGGGGCGATAGCTCACCGGCAGGCCCAGGTAGCCGGCCAGCTCGAACGCCTCGCCGGTCATGTAGTCGCGCAGTGCCTTGGACTCCACTGAGCCGGTGCGGGCCGCCGCCTCCCCGAGAGAGCGTACCGCCAGCCAGGCGGCGAAATCCCGGGGCGTCATCCAGCGCCCTGCCTGCTCCTCGAAACGCCGCTGCAGCTGCACCGCGCCCCAGGATTCATGGGCGCGATGCCAGGCGGTGGGCGTCAGTCCCTGAGTGCCGGCCACCGGACGAGGCAGCCGGGTCTGGTAGGGAAAGTATTCGCCGAAGTAGTCGTTCTCGTCGGCAATGACCAGCACATCATGCTCGGCGAATGCCTGCACAAACACGGGGATTTCCCGCTGAATGGCGTGAAAGCCGCCCTCGGCGCGGCGCGCCATGGGATCGTAGGGCCACATAGACTCATCGACGATGTCATGACCGAAACGCTTGGCCGCAGCGCGCTGAGCCTCGACGCGAAGACGATCCTCCTCGGTATTGCCATGCACCAGCGCCCAGCGGGTCCACTGCTTGTAGCCGAGAAACTGGGCCAGGGCATCCGCCAGCATGCGCCGGCTGGGAGTGGTATGAAAAAGATTTTTCCGGCACGCCTCACCGCGCAGGGAATCGTCCGGCGCGGCGGCGTTGAACACCAGCCGATCGCCCAGGGCCGGGTCTTCCATGAGTACCTCCAGCGCCTCTCGCGGCAGACCGCTGACGATCCAGTCGGCGCCCTCCCCGACAAGCCGCAGCAGGCCCTCAGGGACCTCGTCTTTAGAGGCAACGATCGCCTTGGCGAGAACGAACTCCTGGCCCAGAAACTGCCCGGCGGTATTGTTATCAGCGATCGCCAGCCGCGCCCCTTGAACGCCTTCATCGTCCAGCACCGGATCGAGCACCGACAAGGGCTCCAGGGCAGCGGGCCGTTCGAGCCCAAGATAGCCGATGGTGACGGTGGCACTGTTCTGGTTCTGGGCTTGAGCCTGAAAAGCGCCCAGTAAAGACAGCACCAGGAATAGTAAACCAAGCCCCCGGTGCAGAGCGCTCCAGACGATCACAGGACGCTTGCGTCTCGTTTCAGCAAGGCTTTTGACATGATCCTCAACACGACATGGCATAGATCCCTCCACGCTCTGCGATCGCCTGGCAACGGGTTCACATCCGTGAGCGAATATCTCTCACCATCCGACTCAACGACTCTTCCAGCAGATAGGGTTTTTCGCAGAACGCAGGCAGGGCCTGCTGGCGCATGCGAAAGGTTTGCCGCTCCCAGTAAAGCGCTTCCTGCAGGCGTTCGATGGCATCTTCGCTGGCAGTCTCCGAGGCGTTTGGTGCCTCCAGCCTGTCGATCATCATCGACATGCGATCCAGCCTTGCCACCTGGGCACGAGCGGCACTGCGTATTATCGCGATGACGCGACTGCGTTCACGATCGATGCGCTCGAAAAGACCGGCAAACAGCAGTGTCAGACGCTGCTCCGCGTTTTGATCTGCGCTCCGCTGCCCGCTTGCCACATTCTCGGCAAAACGGCGTACCCGAGCGATGGCAGCATCCCGCGGGGTCTCGCGGGCGGTTGCATACCTCACCACGGCGCCCACTTCTTCATCCTCCCACCACTGCTGCTCCAGTGCGTCCGGCGAGGGACCGTCCCAGAGCGAGCCCCAGGCAAGTGCAGGGATCAGGCGCTGCTCACATGGCCAGTCCAGGGGTTCGGCGCCGGGGTACTGGGCGTTGGCAATAGAAGGCGGCGCCAGGAAGCTCACCAGCAGCAACGTCGCCGATACCCTTGACAGGGAAAGCCTTGAAATAGAATGCCTCGATATATCAGGGCGCCGATCAGCCACGCTCAGCCTCCTCCGAGATCGCCTCAGGGTCGATGAGCCGACCGTGCTCGTCTAGCAGCGGCACATCATAGTCGATCAGGATGGCGTTGATGTCCGCCTGGCGGCGCCGGATGAAGTCGTTGAGCCAGTCTCGCCAATGGCTCTCGCCATGACGCACCCCCATGGTGATGCGGTAGGACAGCGGCGCCTCGGTGGTATCATCCACCAGCGGGATGACCTTGAGCGGCGGCTGTTGTCGCCCGGCGTAATGCCCCGCGATGGGTCCCCAGAGCACAGCGCCCTCGGTGACGCCATTGGCCACGTCCTTGACCGCGTCCTTGACCGGTCTTCTCACCCGGGTATCGGTCTGCAGCGCGTAGCTGCGTACACGGGCGCTGGCGCGACGCAGCGGAACCGTCGGCGGGGTTTCGAAGACCACGCCAATCCGCCTGCCGGCAAGCTGGGGTGCATCGAGACTGGCCACGTCGAGTCGCGAAGTCTCCGGCAGCACCAGGGCATAGACGGAGCGATAATAGGGAATGGTGTTCTGGACGAATCCGTATCCCGCGGCGACTCCCATCACCAGATCGCAAAGACGGGCGTCCAGGGTATTGCGTATGAACCCCATGACCTGGGGGGCATACACATAGCGCAGCGGAACGTCCAGCTCCTCGGCAATCAGTTCGGCAATGCGGTTCTCGAACCCTTCGCCCCGGCGATTGGTGTAGGGCAGATTGTTGCTGTCGGCGCACACCCGTAAATATTCCCGGGACTCACGCTCCGGTAGATCGGCGTTCGCCACGTTGGCCATTATCCATAGCGTGCCGAGGATGAGTGGCGTCAGCAAACGACCGACTCCCTGCATGGCGTCCTCCAAAGAAGCGATTTTTCAGCCACGACCATTGGCTGACATCACTTCGACTCTTTATTGTTCTCAGCGGTTTTGTCGGCCTTGGCTTGTTCGATCACCTTGGGGCGTCCACGACCCACTTCTTCCGCCCCTCGAGCCTGCATATAACTGTAGATATTCTCGATGTTGCTCAAGACATAGCTGTCACCGGCAAAGGACGGCATGACCTTGCCCGGTTGAATTTGTAGCCCACCGGCGATGACCCTGGCGAATTCGTCAAAGCTACGCTGCTGAGCGCGTTTGATCAGGCTTGGCGCAAAGGAAGAACCCAGGCCATCCGGCCCATGGCAGGCCATGCAGGAGCGGGTGTAGGCGATGTAACCGTCATAAGTGCCCTGATCGACCTTGCCATCGATAACGGTATAGTCCCCGGGTTCGGAGCCTTCTTTTGGCGCCGGCGCGGCTGACACGCTCGTCATGCCGAGAAACAGCACGACGCCTATGGCGCCTATGACAAGAGGGTGTCTTGGCATCTTGTTCAAAGCCATACAGTGAGTCTCCTTCGACAAACCGGTCTTCTCACCGAGCAACGGCCAACGCGAGTGGATGACTCACTCACCGGCCCAACAAGCCAGCATGCCGGTGAGTGAGTTCATGCCTCATGCGTCCGGCAAGGCGAACACCGTCAGCACGCCACCAAGCTCGGTGTAATCCTCGAGGGCGGCAAAGGCACTGACCGCTCCCAGCCCTTCCTCAGGATCTTCGAGGCCCGCCGCCAGACCAATACCCGCCCAGCCACCGACCCCGGACAGCACGCCCAGGTACTGCTTGCCCTGATGCTGGAAAGTATTGATGTTGCCGATGATTCCCGAGGGTGTCTTGAAGCTCCACATCTCCTCACCGGTATCGATGTTCACCGCCTTCACATGGCCTTCCAGAGTGCCATAGAACGCCAGACCGCCTGCCGTGGCCAAGGCACCGCTCCAGACCGCGAAGCGCTCGTTGGTTTCCCAGACGACTTCACCCTTGACCGGGTCCCAGGCGATGAAGCTGCCCATGCGTCCCTTGTTGTCCTCGTCCTGTACCGGTGCGGGCATCATGGTGAGGGTAGCGCCGACATAGGGTTGACCCGCCACGTACTCGGTCTCGTAAGGCTCGTAGTTCATGCAGATGCGGTTGATGCCGGCATAGAGCAGGCCGGTTTCCGGGGAGTAGGCGCTGGGCTGCATGTTCTTGGCGCCCATGGCGGTAGGACAGATATCCGTGGTGTTGACGTTGACCCCCTGGCGGAAGGTGCTGAACTCCTCGTTGACCACCGGCCGACCAGTGTCCATGTCATAGTGGCTCGCCCAATTGGTTTCCGGAGCAAATTTCTCGGCGACAAGAAGCTCGCCGGTTTCACGATCGAGCAGAAAGCCGAAGCCGGTACGATCGATGATCGCCAGGCCTTTTCGCTGTTTACCGTCGATCTCCACATCGATCAGCTGGTTCTCGTTGACACCGTCATAGTCCCACTCATCGAAAGGCACCTTCTGATAAACCCATTTCACCTCGCCGGTGTTGGGATCCCGGGCAAATACCGTGATTGCCCACTTGTTGTCCGCGGGTTCGCCATCCACGGTGCGCTGTTCCGGGTTCCAGCTGCCTGGGTTACCGGAGCCGTAGTAGATCAGATCGAGTTCAGGGTCGTAGGTGACCCAACCCCAGGGCGCGCCACCGCCGCGCTTCCATTCACCTTCCGGCCAGGTGCTTACGCCCAGATCCGCCTCGCCGATGGGCTCGCCCATCATCAGGGTCTTTTGCGGATCGAGCAGTACATCGCTGTCGGGGCCGTTGGAGTATCCACGCCAGACTCTTTCTCCCGACTCGACGTTGTAGGCGGTCATGTGACCGCGCACCCCGAACTCGCCTCCGCTGATACCCATCACGACCTTGTCGTGTACCACGAGCGGCGACATGGTATTGCTCTCACCCTTGGTATGATCGCCGTTGGAGGCTTCCCAAAGCAGCT
This sequence comes from uncultured Halomonas sp., assembly GCF_947500835.1. Classification (GTDB taxonomy): domain Bacteria; phylum Pseudomonadota; class Gammaproteobacteria; order Pseudomonadales; family Halomonadaceae; genus Modicisalibacter. The sequence continues at coordinate 246,209 of NZ_CANMTQ010000003.1, read as the reverse complement.
CGCCGGATTCCGAATCCAGGGCGACCAGGGTGTTGTTGGCCAGGCCCAGGAACAGGCGGCCGTCCGCATAGGCGAGACCGCGATTGACGGTATCGCAACACATGACGGGAATGACCCGAGGATCCTGATCCGGCTCATAGGTCCAGACGATACGCCCCTGATCTTCCAGGTCGAGGGCAAAGACTTTATTGGGGAAGGGGGTGTGGATATACAGACGACCGTCGCCGACATACAGCGGGCCGCCTTCATGACCGCGCAGCACCCCGGTCGAGAATTGCCACAGAGGGCGCAGGTCGTTGATGGTGTCGCGGTTGATCTGATCGAGCTTGCTGTAGCGATTGCCTTGGTAGTTGCCGAGCTGGGTGGCCCATAGCTCGGGGTTGTTCTGTAATTCAAGCTGATTTTCATTGGCTTGAAGCGTGGTAGCGGCCAAGAGCCCTATGGTCGCAATGACATATTTCATCTCCTTCAGCATGACGTCATCTCCAGGGTGGGATCTCGTCACGGGCCATTCCCTGCCCGCGGCGAGCTTGTCGTTGTTATTACTTTCCAGCAGCACCTTATAAGGTCTAGCACAGGATGCGGGATTGCATAGGAGAAGAGAGGCGTATTTCGAACCTTTCAAAGAGGGCAACGAAATTGATCATCGAGACAACGCTACGTCACGCTCTAGCAACCTGTTGCTTTATAACTGCTTTGAGATCCGACGAGATAAATCAGCGCAATCCTTGGCATACCACATCGCGGCTATTAGACTTAGGTCGCAATGCAACTATCGGCTAGAGTGCTTTACTGAAGAAGTGTAAAGTAGTGCCTTGTACACCCTGCCCTAACGATCGGAGAAAAATCATGTGGACCAAGCCGTCATACATCGATCTGCGCCTTGGCTTCGAGGTCACCCTCTATATCGCCAATCGCTGATTTCAGTTTGTCATTGAAAACGCTCCGATCATCGGAGCGTTTTGTTTTGCCCGTGAGAGGATTTAATGCAGATTCTGGTGTTGGGTTCGGCGGCAGGCGGTGGCTTTCCACAATGGAACTGCAACTGCCGCAACTGTCTTGGCTTGCGCGATGACAGCCTGACGGCTCAGGCGCGCACCCAGTCCTCCATCGCCGTCAGCAGCGACGGTGAGCGCTGGCTTCTGTGCAACGCATCTCCGGATATCCGCGCCCAGATCGGCGCCAATCCCGAACTGCATCCCAAACGAACGCCTCGGGATACCGGCATTGCCGGCGTATTGCTCATGGATGGCCAGATCGATCATACCTCCGGCTTGCTGTCCCTGCGGGAAGGCTGTCCGCTGGATGTCTGGTGCACCCCTAACGTGCATCAGGATCTGAGCACCGGCTTTCCGCTCTTTCCCATGCTGGAACACTGGCAGGGCGGGCTGCGCTGGCAGCCCATCCAAGTGGATGCGGCCCACGCCACCGCCTCTTTCTCGGTGCCAATTTGTCCGGGGCTGACCTTCACCGCGGTCGCTCTGCACAGCAATGCCCCGCCCTATTCACCCCGGCGCGGCTCCCCTACGCCGGGGGACAACATCGGCTTGTACATCGAAGATACCCGCAGCGGCCGCTCGCTGTTCTATGCGCCGGGACTGGGCAAACCGGATGATGAGCTGCGCGGCTGGCTAAAGCGCGCCGACTGCGTGCTGGTGGACGGCACCCTATGGCAGGACGACGAGCTGCAACGAGCCGGGGTCGGCCAAGCTACCGGGCAGGATATGGGCCATCTGGCGCTGTCTGGAGAAAACGGGCTGCTGAGCGAACTCGAGCGTCTACCCGAAAGCACTCGACGCATCCTGATTCATATCAACAACACCAATCCGATTCTCGACGAGAAATCGAGAGAGCGGGCAGAACTCGATGCTCGCAACATCGAGGTTGCCTTTGATGGACTGCGCTTCGAGCCTTGAAACATGCCCCTTGAATCATCTCCTTTGAATCAGGCGGCTTGAACTTGAAGTGCAGCGTAAGCGTCATAATGTACGACCCATGCCAAGGATGGCTTAAACTTCAAGGAGACCGCTTTCATGCCATCGAATGCATCGCCTTTCGCCACGCCCTTCGCCGCGCCTTTTGCCGCATCAGGTGATACAGCGGACAAGGCACTCGATCGCGACGCCTTTCATGAGGCGCTGCTGGCCAAGGGCGACTACTACCATATTCATCACCCCTACCAGGTGGACATGGCCGAAGGCCGCGCCACCCCGGAGCAGATTCGCGGCTGGGTGGCCAATCGTTTCTACTATCAGATCAACATCCCGCTCAAAGACGCGGCGCTGCTGGCCAACTGTCCGGATGCCTCCGCTCGCCGGCGCTGGATTCAGCGGCTGCTAGACCACGATGGCCATGCGGATGACGGCGGCATCGAGGCCTGGCTGGCCCTTGGCGAGGCGGTGGGATTGAGTCGCGAGGCGCTATGGTCCCAGGAGCACGTGCTGCCCGGGGTGCGCTTCGCCGTGGATGCCTATGTCAACTTCGTGCGCCGCGCCGACTGGCGCGAGGGGGCAATCTCGTCGTTGACGGAACTCTTCGCCCCCCAGGCCCATCGCAGCCGCCTGGACACCTGGCCGACTCACTACCCCTGGATCGATCCGGCGGGCTACGCCTACTTTCGCAAGCGCCTGGGTGAGGCCCGGCGCGACGTGGATCACGGCCTGGAACTGGCGCTAGAGCTTTGCACCACCCAGGCAACTCAGCAGCGCGCCCTGGACATTCTGCAGTTCAAGCTCGACGTGCTGTGGAGCATGCTTGACGCCATGACCCTGGCCTATCAGCTCGACCGAGCGCCCTACCACACGGTCACTGACAAGCGCGTCTATCATCGGGGGCTTGCATGAACCCGACCACCGTCTACCGTCTGCGTCCGGGCTGGCGTCTGCAGTGGGAAGAAGCCCAGCAGCGCCACGTGCTGCTCTATCCTGAAGGGATGGTGCAACTCAACGAGAGCGCCGGCGCCATCCTGACCTTGCTCGACGGCGAGCGGGACGTGACGGCACTGATCGACGAACTGCAGCGCCGCTTTCCCCAGGCGCCACGAGAGGAGATGAGCGCGGACGTGGAAGAGTTCCTGCAAGACGCCGCCAACCAGGGCTGGATTCGTCATGACTGAACCCGTGCCCACTCCGCCACCCGCCGGTCAGGGCGCGCCGCTGTGGCTGCTGGCAGAGCTGACCTACCGCTGTCCGCTGCAGTGCTCCTACTGCTCCAACCCGCTGGACTTTGCCGCCCGGCAGGACGAATTGAGCACCGATGAGTGGTTCGACGTACTGCGCCAGGCCCGGGCCATGGGGGCAGTGCAGCTCGGGTTTTCCGGCGGCGAGCCTTTGGTGCGCAAGGATCTGGAAGCTCTGGTAGCCGAGGCCCGCCGGCTGGGATTCTATACCAACCTGATCACCTCCGGGCTGGGGCTCGATGAGGCCCGGATCGACGCCCTGCGCGAGGCAGGCCTCGATCATATCCAGATCAGCCTGCAGGCGGCGGATGCGGACGTTGCCGCGGCGGTGGCGGGTTCACCCAAGGCTCACGCCAAGAAGCTGGCCATGGCCAGGGCAGTCAAGGCCGCGGGCTACCCCATGGTGCTCAACGTGGTGCTGCATCGGCACAACATCGATCAGATCGACGATATCATCGCCCTGTGCGCGGAGCTTGGCGCGGACGCGGTGGAGCTTGCCAACTGCCAGCTTTACGGCTGGGCGCAACTCAATCGCGCCGGGCTGTTGCCCAGCCGCGAACAGCTCGAGGCCGCCGAGGCCACTACCCAGCGCTGGCGGGAACGCCTCGCGACCAAGGGCCAGGACATGCGCCTGCTGTTCGTGATACCGGACTACTATGCAACGCGCCCCAAGGCCTGCATGGGGGGCTGGGGCTCCATCTTCATGACCGTGGCCCCGGACGGGGCGGTGCTGCCCTGCCATAGCGCCCGCATTCTGCCGATGACGTTTCCTACGGTACGCAAGCAGTCGCTCAAGACGATCTGGTATCAAAGCGAGGCCTTCAACCGCTATCGCGGCGAGGACTGGATGCCCTCCCCCTGTCGCGACTGCGACGAGCGCCACAAGGATTTCGGTGGCTGTCGCTGTCAGGCCTATATGCTCACCGGCAACGCCGATGCTACCGACCCGGTCTGCGACCTGTCCCCGGATCATCATCTGATCGAAGCCGCCCGGGAAGAAGCCGCCAACGACCCGCGCGCCATCAATGAGCTGACCCTGCGCAACGTCCGGCAGTCCCGGGTCTTCTGTCGCGAGTGACGCCCTGTGACTGATCGGGGGGAGGTACCGGGCCTGCCATCGGGAAGCCGCATGGCGAGGCGTCGGCTCGCCAACGGCCTGCGTGTCCAGGCCATCGAGGTGCCTACCGCTCGGCAGGTACGTCTGGTCTGCGCCATCGGCGTGGGCTATCTGGACGAACCCGAAGCACTCCCCGGGCTTGCCCATCTGCTCGAACATGCCCTGTTCCTGGGCTCGTCACGCCACCCGGAGCCGGGGGATTTCGCTGCCTGGGTGAGTGATCAGGGCGGGCGGTACAACGCCCATACGGATGAGTACGCGACGGATGTGCACCTGACTCTACCGCCAGATGAGACGCAGGCAGGCCTCGAACGACTGCTCGATATCGTTCTGCATCCCTTTTTGAACGAGACGCACATTGCCCGGGAAGTCGAGGTGATCGAGGCGGAATATCAGGCGCGGCTGAATGATCCCGAGCTGCATCGCCAACGCGCCCTGTCGCGACTTTTCGAGGCATCCCATCCTGCCTTTCATTGTCATCATGGCAATCGTCAGGGCCTGGGACCGGACACCTCCGCACTGCGTTGTGCGCTTCGCGACTTTCACGCCTGCCATTATCGTGCCGAACTCATTAACCTGGTCATGCTGGGGCCGCAGCCCCTGAAGCAGCAGCTCGCTCTGCTGACGGCGACAGCCGCTGAGATTCCTGCCGAGACCGGCACCGCGCCTACTCGAACCTGGCCCTGGGCGGAACCCGGTTGGTTACAGTGGTCCCCGCCCAGGCATCAGCCGCCTGCCAACCCCCTGCTGGAATTGATCTGGCCGTTGCCGGACCCGCTGACACCTGCCCAGCGTCAGATCAGTGAACGGCTGGTCCAGGTACTTAAAGACGGCGCACTCGCCGCCACCCTTGCCCCGCATGATGCCATTCACGATATGGCGCTTTGTCTTGTGGCGGACGGCGGTGCTCCCTTTCTACTGCTGAGCCTAACGTTGAGTGCGTCGGGACATCGACAGCGTGACTCCCTGATCGCCACCTGCCAGGCCTGGGTCGAAGACGCCGCTACCCGGCTGACGATGGGTGACGCTTCAGGGCAACCCGGTTCGCTGATCCACAACCTCGATGCCTGGCCCAAATCGCTGGCTCGGCGTCTTGCCGTTGAGCCACGAACGCTGTCAATGCGTCCAGAGACACGGGACGCGAACGCGGCACTGGATGACTCGGCCATCAAAACATTGATGCCCATGCTGGAAGCCAGGTGCTGCCGGATTCTGGAAGCGCTACCTGACTTGGCGCAAGCTGACACAATACCTGAGACGGGCACCCGGCTGCGCCATCGCCCGCCGCTGGTATTCGACTCAGCCTGGCGCTCTACAATCCTGCCTTCTCGATCGGCGCCATCGATTCCACGCCGGGCTCTGCTTGCTGACGACAGCTCTGCCGCATCGGGTTTGATCCTCGACAACGAAAAGCTTGCGCTATGGTGGGATGGCGAACCCGTCTGTAAAAATGCGTTCTGGTGCCTAGTCTGGCCGGCGTCGGCCACTCATCAGGCGGCACGATTGGCACGCTGGCGGCAAAATACGCTGGCCTTGCGTCAGGCTGCGCTGGCGCACGGAATAGCGCTCACGCTCGAGGGCGATGCGCAGGGTGACTGGCTAATGGCAACGGGCGATGCCGAGCGGCTGGAATCGGCCCTTGTTCAGGCATTGCGTCTTTGGCCGTCTCGGCAGCCTGCCGGAATCAGCACGCCACTCGCCACTTCCAGCAAAGGGTTGCTGGCTCAGCGGCTGTTGAATCTTCTGGATAGCCAGCCCACCTTCCGGCAGAAAAACGATGCACGAACGCTAGCCTGGGCCGGGGGAACGTTGAGCGCCGCCGAGGCCCGGGCAGGCTGCCAGCGGCTGTTGGCGTCTTGCGGAAACGTTTTTGCGAACTTGGCATCAGAAATCGATATCTGCGCGTCCACGTCAGCACCGGCCGCCTCGACAAGCCGATCAACCGCCAGGGCTTGGCCTGTCCATTGGCTTACGCCTCAAGGCGATGACGCGGCGGTCATGCTGCAGATCGACGCACCGGACGCCAGCCCCATCAGCCAAGCGCTGTTTCAACTGCTGGCCCAGTGTCACGACGCGGCGTTTCATCATGAAATGCGCCAGCGCCAGAAGCTCGGCTATGTGGCGGCGGTACGCTATCGCGAGGCGTCGGATGGCTGGCCGCGACTTGGCTACGTGGTGCAATCCCCTCATGCGGACAGCGAAACGCTATGCGAAGCGGTAAATGCCTTCCTGAAGACCCAGGGTGTTGCGTTAGCGTGTTTGAACAGTACGACTTTCGACAGACAACGCACCGCCTTGAGCACCCGATGGGGCCGCCCCGAAACGCCAGGGGAGGCGCTGATGCGAGCCTGGCAGGGGTTGCGAAGACGCGGAGATTGGGAGCCCTGGGAAACAGAGCAGGCGGCATTGACGGCGCTAAGCGGTGAACGCTTGACGAGACTGGCGCAAGATCTTGTCGAAGGCAGGCTCGCTGGGCAGTGGTGGGTCCACCGTCCAAGAACCTGCTCTTCATGATCACTTTTGAATATTAAAAAACCAGCAGCCTCAAATCACTCCTCACGGCTGGCCTTGGCGGCCGCCTGTCGGGTCTCTTCTTGGCTGCGCTCGCCCTTATCCTCACCCTGTTCATCGTCGTTCTTGTCGTCGTTCTGAGTAGGGCTGTCCTTGTTGTAGTCATCCTCTTCACTGTCGATCTGGCGCAGGTTCGACGAGGAGGAGAAATTTCTGTCGTTGAGTTCCTGCATGATCTTGCGTAGCTTGCGGCGCTGGCGAAAAGACGACAGTCGCTTGGTATCCCAGCTGTTCGGAGTCAGCGAACGGAAATCTTCATTGGTGAACAGCTCGAAGCTGCGCTCGGCGCCGATGGGCATGTCTTCCGGGCCATAGACCCCGATCAGGCGAATGGTCAGATGCTTGAACGTCAACTCCCCTTGCGGGCGGTGGCCGTCCATCTTGATGCCTTCGTCTCTTGCCAGCCGCTCGAGCAAATTCGAGAAGGTGCCGACGTGAAGAAAATCCCCGGATCCCAGCGGCCCCTGGCGCGTATTTTCTCTTACCGTGCCCGGGGAGGATGAGTGCTGTTGCCTCTCTTCGTCACCCTCTTCATATTCCTGATCGAAATCGGTGACATCCATGGTGATAGTGCCTTCCGAGGTTTCAAGCTCCGCGATGATGTATTCGATGAAGATCGATTCGGCGCTCATGTTGCTGACGATGCACAAAGCGTCGATATCCTTTCTCTTGCCGCGGTTGATGATCAGCCGCGGGCGGCGCTGACGACTAAAGCCGAGATACAAAAGCTGGGCGTACCCCAGCCAGACGATCAAAACGCCAAGATTGGTGAAGAAGTTCAGTACTTTCGCGTTCTGTGATATCCACTCGATCATGCGACCAAATTCCTTGTTTTTTTAAACGCCGATGGCTGCAGTTTCTCCCACTGCCATCAGGAAATGCCGAGGGTGAGGATAGCGTAGTCACACCAAGAGGTCTTTATCTTGGAACAAGGAAGAAATAACGCCAGGAACAACAGATTCGGTAGTCTTGAGAAGTATAAAATTATAGGCATCGAAGCCGGTGAGGCTTAAAAAGGACAAGATATTCCTTTATGTATCTATTTTAAGACACAATAAGTTGTTGTAATTGTTTAATTAATTATAAAACGCTGTGCGATAGTCTCTAAAAAGAGACATTTTATGCCAAAATGATGAGCATCATTCTTCAAAAAGCATCAAATTTTCCACACTGTTTTTATAAATATTTGTTTTTAAAGCATTAAAAAATACCTGGCACTGTATTCGCACTATGTTTGTCAGATCGTGAGAGATTCTCGCTTCAGGTTTGATTGATCCGATGTGTCGATCGATGACATATCGCAAGACAGATCAGATCAATTGACCGATCTTCAATTCCCTGCGTACCTTGGGCTGCTCATGCAGCCCATTTTTTTGCGCGTTTTTTTGAACCTGGCTGAAAAAAGCTCCTCGATATTTCATGTGGTTTTGATCTACTTCATCGCCGGATACGTCGGTCTCCTGCATAACCCCATGATATCAATCACCTCTAGGAGTGGCTCTGCGACGGAGGCGAACACCACGTCCAGCGTCGAAAAACCAAAAAAGCACCCTGTCATAAAGGGTGCTTTTGCATGGGCACAACGTTTCAGGCCACCAGTGTCAGCCATTTTTCATCGAGGGTCTGCCTGCCGCTGACTAGATCGAAGTACATCGACTGGATCTGCTCGGTGATGGGTCCGCGCCGTCCCTCACCCAGGGTACGCCCGTCGAGTTCGCGTATCGGCAGGACTTCCGCGGCGGTGCCGGTGAAGAAGGCCTCATCGCAGATGTAGACCTCGTCTCGGGTGATCAGCTTCTCGCGCAGTTCATATCCCAGCTTCTCCGCCATGTGCAGCACGGTGTTGCGGGTGATGCCGTTCAGGCAGGATGTCAGCATCGGCGTATAAATGATGCCGTCCTTGACCACGAACAGATTCTCGCCGGTGCCTTCCGCCACATAGCCCTGAGGGTCGAGCAATAGCGCTTCATCGTAGCCGCCGCGCTGGGCCTCGGCCAGGGCCATCATGGAGTTGATGTACTGGCCGTTGGCCTTGGCCCGGGTTACCGCGACATTGACGTGATGGCGAGTGAAGGATGAGGTTTGCACCTTGATGCCCATTTCCCGCGCTTCCGGCGCCATGTAGGAGGGCCATTCCCAGGCGGCTACGATGACGTGGGTCTTGAGGTTGTCGGCTCGCAGGCCCATGCCTTCGGAACCGAAGAAGACCATCGGCCGCAGATAGGCTTCCTTGAGGTCGTTCTCGCGCACTACCGCGCGGCTGGCTTCATTGATCTGTTCCTTGCTGAAAGGCATCTCCATGCCCAGGATCTTGGCGGAGTCGAACAGGCGATTAGTATGCTCCTTGAGGCGAAAGATCGCCGTGCCTCGCTCGGTGTCGTAGGCACGTACGCCCTCGAAGCAGCCCATGCCGTAATGCAGGGTATGGGTAAGTACATGCACCTTGGCATCACGCCAAGGCACCATTTCGCCATCGAACCAGATCAGACCGTCGCGGTCAGCCATCGACATAATACGTATCCTTCGTTTTCAGGTGTCGCGAGATGCCCTGAAGTTATCCTGACATCCGCAGACATCCCGGGTAAAAATAATCAGATCGTTTCCGACTCGAGCCAGCGCTGCCAGAGCGTCTCTACCACCTGGCGATACTCCTGGTAATCCGATGCCTCAACGCGAGTACCGCTTTTGGTCAGCGCATTGCGGTGGGCCATATGCCGGTAGGCCAGATACGCCTCGCGCAACTGACGCGCATCCTCATCCGGCATGCAGCCGCTCGACTCCAGTGTTTCCAGAATACGAACATTGTCGCTCCAGGCCAAGAGATCAGGGGTTTGAAATCCATGCAGGAGTACCGCGTACTGACTCAGGAACTCGATGTCGATCATGCCACCGGCATCGTGCTTGAGATCGAACTTGCCCTGCTCTCGCTGCTTGGCGCTACTGCCGAGATGCTCCCGCATCTTGTACCGCATCTTGACGACTTCCTGGCGCAGGGCCTCCGGATCGCGCTCCCGCCCTAGTACTTCGCTGCGCACTGCATTGAAGCGCTCGGCCAGTTCAGCACTGCCCGCCACGACCCGCGCCCGCACCAGCGCTTGATGCTCCCAGGTCCAGGCGTGATGACGCTGATAATCCGCAAAGGATTCAAGACTTGTCACCAAGAGTCCCGAATTGCCTGAAGGACGCAGGCGCATATCGACGTCATAAAGGGCGCCGGCAGGGGTGATGGCGGTCAACAGATGAATGATGCGTTGTCCCAGTCGAGTAAAGAACACGCCATTGTCGATGGTGCGCTTGCCGTCGGTGGCGCCCTGGGTCGCCGTGTCGTGAATGAACACCAGATCAAGATCCGAGCCATAGCCGAGTTCGATACCGCCCAGCTTGCCGTAGCCCACGATCAGAAAATTCGGCTCAGAATGCTGACTGCCATCCCGATGTTGCGGCAGGCCATGCTTGCGGGTCAGATGGCGCCAGGCCATCCTCAGCACCTGTTCCAGCACTACCTCGGCAATAAAGGTCAGATAATCGCTGACTTTCATCAGCGTACGCGCCCCGGCTATGTCCGAGGCGGCCACATGCAGCACCTGGGCATGCTTGAAGATACGCAGCGCCTCGAGCTGCGCCTCCTCATCCTCCTCTGGCACCCGCCCAAGGGTCTGACGCAGCTCATCGGTCAGGCGCGCCTTGTCCGCGGGGGAATAGAGCGTATCCGGCGACAATAGCTCATCGAGCAGCACCGGATGACGCGCTAGCTGTTCGGCAATCCAGGGGCTCGCGGTGCATAGCGCTATCAGGTGCTTGAGCGCATCGGGGTTTTCTCGCAGCAGGGCCAGATAGGCAGTGCGCCGCAATACTGCCTCGATCAATGGCAAGGTGCGCTCAAGGGCCGTATCCGGCGCCTCGCTGTCGGTAATAGCGGCCAGCAGCAAGGGCATCAGCCCCTCCAGACGCTCCTGTCCGATACGCTGCATGCCCTGCACCGTCCGGGACTGGCGCAGCGCCTTCAGACGTCGCTGAGCTTCTCCTGGTGCGGTAAACCCCGCCCCCTCGAACAGCCGATGACTCTCTTCCTCGGTAAGTTCACCGCGCCAGGCAGCACGCCATTCCTCCAAAGGGATCTCAACGTCACTATCGCTGGCATCGACGGGTGTCTCGGCTTCCTCTTCCGGGTCGGCAATCACCGCATCGAAATGCCGCCGAATGCGTTCCCGCACCTCCCTGAGCTGCGCATCCAGAGCAGTCCAATCATCATAGGATTGCTCCGGGTGGCTCATGGCCAGGGCCAGCCGCTCCCGATCCAGCGGATCTTCCGGCAGCGTCTGGGTCTGACGATCCTCCTGGGCCTGCAGGGCATGTTCGAGATTGCGCAAGAAGGCATAGTCCGTGACGAGCTCATCAACCACCGCCTGGGGCAAGAGCTCCAGCTCCGGCAAGCGCTGTAGCGCCGTTCTCAGCGACGGCACCTGCAGTTCGGTATCGCGACCGCCGCGAATCAACTGAAAGACCTGCACCACGAACTCCACCTCGCGAATACCGCCAGGCCCCAGCTTGATATTGTCGAGGATGTTCTTGCGCCGCACTTCTCGATTGATCAACGCCTTCATCTCGCGCAGGGATTCGATGGCGCCAAAATCCAGATAGCGGCGATAGATGAAGGGCCCCAACCGTGCCAGCAGCTCCGCCCCGGCATCCAGATCGCCGGCAACCGGGCGGGCCTTGAGCATGGCGTAGCGCTCCCACTCCCGGCCCTGATCCTGGTAGTAGCTGGTCATCATGTTGAAACTGCCCACCAGGGGGCCGCCTTCGCCAAGCGGGCGCAGGCGCATGTCGACCCGAAAGACGAAGCCGTCCGCGGTAATCGCATCCAGGGCGGCGATCAGCTTCTGACCGAGCCGGGTGAAATACTCGTGATGATCGTATTCGCGCTTGCCCTCTTGCGTTGTACCCTTCTCGGGAAAGGCGAAGATCAGATCGATATCCGAGGAGAGATTGAGCTCTCCCGCCCCCAGCTTGCCCATGCCCAGCACGACAAGACGCTGGGGCGAACCATCTTCTCTAAGCGCCGGCACGCCCCAGCGCGGGGCGAAATGCGCCTCTAGCCAGACAAGTGCGCCTTCGAGACAGATCTCTGCCAGGCGCGAGACGCTGGCGGCGGTATCCCACATGGTATAGCCGCTTGGCGGATTGAGATCGCGCCAGATGATGCCCAGCATGCGGGCCCGGCGAAAGCGCCGTAGCGCCGCATGCATCTGCGTTTCATCCTTTGCGCTATCGAGTGCATCGGCGAGCAGCTGGGTCAGCGTCGCCTCATCCAACGCTGCATCAAGTTCTTCTTCCGCATCCAGGAATGCCAGCCAGGTGGGATATCGCGCCAACGTATCCCCCGCAAACGTCGAGCACGCCAGCACTCGGGCCAGCTGCTCGCGGCGGGTTTGCGACAAGGCCTGCCAGGCATCGCTTGGGCGCTCCGTCTTTTTGAGCTCGGCCAGGTTGTCTGCCTGGATCAGCGCCTCATCCAGCCGCTCTTTCGCCTTGCCTAACGATTCGTGCAGCGAGCCGGGAATGTTCGTCAGCGGTAGAAAATCATCGGGCAGCGCCATGAAAGTCTCGTCGTGGTAGCAAAGGGTGAAATGGCAGTTCGATTCGCTTCAGCATAGCGAAGCGCGCGAGAAGGCAGAAGAGAGCGCTGCGTTTTTACAAACGTATCTAATAAAGAATCTTCGGCTTGCCAGCGCAAAAATAGACCGCCAAGCTGAGCTTCACGTCAAAGAGAATGCTCTTCAATGCACCATCTGGATCTACAAGTCATCGAGTCAGCCTTGCGCTGGGCCAATGCCGGCGAGCCGGTGTGGCTGTGTACCGTGCTGGCAACCTTCGGTTCGTCACCGCGGGAACCCGGATCGCTCCTGGTCGCCCGGTCGAATGGCGAGCATGTCGGCTCTCTTTCCGGGGGCTGTGTCGAGGAGGACTTCCTGGCGCGTCTAGGGGAAGGCGACTTCGAGGCTCCGGTAACGGTGGTTCGCTATGGCGAGGGCGGTATTGATCATCCCCAGGTCACGCTGCCCTGCGGCGGCAGTCTCGAGGTGCTGGTGGAGCGCTTGCAGCCCCGTTCCACCACTCTCATTCATCTTGAAGTGCTGCAGGCGGCGCTGCTGGGTCAACGTGGGCTGATTCGCCAAGTGAATCTCGAAGACGGCCGAGTCAGCTTTGTCGATGGCGCCACCCAAGGGCCGCGAGTCGAGCGGGTTACAGACAGCATTCGGATACGGGTCGGTCCGGCGCTGCGATTGATCATTGCGGGTATTTCCCCGGTTTCCACGGCCTGCGCCGAGTTTGCCCGCACCCTGGGGTTCGAGGTCATCGTCTGCGATCCGCGAGACGAGGCCCGGGCAACATTCACCGTGCCCGGCGTGGAGGTTCAGGCAGTGCTGCCGTCGCTTTTCATTGCCTCCGGCGCCAGTCACGCGGCCACCGCGATAGTGGCCTTGACCCATGACCCGCGCATCGACGATCTGGCCATGATCGAAGCCGTGCGCACTCCTGCTTTCTATATCGGCGTGATGGGATCACAGCGTACGTCCAGTCAGCGCGCCGAGCGCCTGCAGCGTTCCGGCGGGCTGAACGACGAGGAGGTTGCTCGTATTCGCATGCCTATCGGCCTGGCACTCGGCAGCAAGACCCCGGCGGAGATCGCCTTGGCGGTCATGGCGGATATCCTGCGGGTACAGCGTGGGCGAGAACGCGATGCCTTGTAAGGGTGGCAGCAGCAAACCGCGTGTCGTCGCGCTAGTGATGGCCGCAGGTCTGTCTCGTCGCTTTGGCAGCGACAAGCGCCACGCTCGACTCGCGAATGGTCGACCCCTGCTGCAGGCCACCCTGGATCTGGCAAAGACGAACTTCGAGGCCACCTGGGTGGTGCTACGCCAACAGGACAACCCCGGGGAGCTGGGCCTCGATCCCGACATTAACGTATTGCACGCCCCAGGTAGCGATATCGGCCTGGGCACCAGTCTGGGCGCGGCGTTTTCCGCTCTGCAAACCCAAGTCAATGCTCGTGATGCAGACGCCGCCGCAGTGATGCTGGGGGACATGCCCTGGGTGTCGCCACATACTTGCCGGACACTAATAGATCATGCCCATGCCGAGTGCATCGTACTGCCCCGTCATCAAGAGCCGCGCTACAAGGGCCGACCCGGCCATCCGGTGCTGTTCGGCCGCGCCTTCTGGCCAACGCTGGGTCTTTTGAGCGGCGACACCGGCGCCCGGGAAGTAGTCAAGCAGCATGCGTCAGCCTGTATGGTCGTCGAGGTGGACGACCCGGGCATACATCGCGACGTGGACACACCAATGGGCCTGGACTAGCCGGCAAGCCTTTGCCACAGCAGCACTCCCCAGGTCACGCCGGCCATGATCAATGACAGCATGACCGCTGCGGAGCCGATGTCCTTGGCCCGCCCGGATAGCACGTGATGCTCCGAGCCGATGCGGTCTACGACGGTTTCCACGGCGCTGTTGAGCAGCTCAACGATCAGCACCAGGAAACAGCTGCTGATGAGCAGTATCCACTCCACTGGGGTTTGCCCGACCCAAAAGGCAAGGGGCAAGAATACGGCGCACAGCACCAGCTCCTGACGAAAAGCCGCTTCGTTGAGGGTGGCGGCCTTGAGGCCCATGAGGGAATAACGGGTCGAGTTCACCAGATGACGCCAGCCAGTCGCGCTCGATTTCATCTTGCGGATCCATGCAGCCAATGAGGGCGCCCAGTCTATCCAATTCGGCCAGATAATTCGGCCCTAAAATTGTCGTTACCGGCGTTGCCGGACTAGCCTGTAAGGATACCTAGCTCATTTCAGGAGAACGTTATGCCTCGCGTAGTGATGCTCAGAGACCAAGAACCTCGCTGTCAGATCGAGGAAATCGATGCAGCCGATCTCCCCGAGCGCTCGGTCAGCGTCGATATCGACTACTCGGACCTGAACTACAAGGATGCGCTCGCCGTGACCGGCAAGGGCAAGATCGTGCGGGACTACCCTTTCGTACCGGGCATCGATTTTGCCGGCACCGTGCGGGAATCACGCAGTGATCACTATGCTGCCGGCGACAAGGTGATTCTTACCGGTTGGGGGGTCGGGGAGCGCCACTGGGGCGGTTTTGCAGAGACCATGAACGTCGATGCGGACTGGCTGGTGCCCTGCCCCGATGAACTATCGACCCGGGACACCATGCTGCTGGGTACCGCAGGGCTGACCGCCATGCTCAGCGTGATTCAACTCGAGCAGGCGGGTCTTGCGGCGGGCGGCAAGGTGCTGGTGACCGGCGCCACCGGCGGCGTGGGTAGCTGGGCGGTGCAGATGCTGGCTCAGCTTGGCTACGAGGTGGAGGCCGTCACCGGAAAGACAGAGCAGCACCACTGGCTGGAAGAGCTCGGCGCCAGTCAGATCGTGCCGCGCAGTGAACTCGACGGTGAGTCCCGCCCCTTGGAAAAAGGCCGTTGGGACGCCGCCGTGGATACCGTTGGTGGCCAGATGCTGGCGGGTGTATTGGCGCGCATGAACTATCAGGGCCGGGTCGCGGCGGTGGGCCTTGCCGGCGGCACCGACCTGCCAACTACGGTAATGCCGTTCATCCTGCGCGGCGTGTCTTTGCTTGGCGTGGACAGCGTCATGGCGCCCTTCGAGCAGCGCCAGACAGCCTGGCAGCGTCTGGCGTCACTGCCCCGGGATCTCTTTACGCGCATGCAAACCGAGGAAATCGGTTTCGATCAGGTGGTGGAGCAGGCGGAGGCCATGCTGGCGGGCAAGACCTATGGCCGGGTGCTGATCAATCCTCAACAGAGGTAATAGCTACGCTTGCTGGTCTTGCTTGCCGGTCTTGCTTGCTGGTCTTACTTGCTGGTCTTACTTGATAGCCACGCTATATGACGACGCTTTATGACATTGTCGCGGGTTGCGCTAAGATAGCGACCCGCTCATTGATGATTTGTCGAGCCATCGCTCATGCCCCTTCGCATCGCTATCAACGGTTACGGTCGTATCGGTCAGTGCGTGTTGCGCGCCCTAACCGAGCGCAACAACGCCAAGCTACAGGTCGTGGCGATCAATGAGCTGTCCGATCTGGAGACTATCGCCTATCTGACCCGCTACGACACCACTCATGGTCGCTTCCCGGGCAGAATCGATACCCGGGAAGAGCAACTCATCATCAACGGCCAATCCGTCAGCGTCGTATCCGAGCCCGACCCCACGAAGCTACCCTGGCGTGAACTGGAGATCGATCTAGTCGTGGAGTGTTCCGGCAGCTTCAAGGATCGCGCCACCGCCCAGCAACATCTCGATGCCGGCGCCAAGCGACTGCTGTTTTCCCAGCCTGCGGAAGCCGATATGGATCTCACCCTGGTCGGCGGCATCAATGAGAACGAACTGCAGCCCGGGATGCGCATCCTCTCTGCGGCTTCGTGTACCACCAACTGCCTGATTCCAATTCTCACGGTGCTTGACGAGGCGCTGGGCATCGAACATGGGGTGACCACCACCATCCATTCGGCGATGAATGATCAGCCGGTGATCGATGCTTACAACAAGACCAGCCTGCGCCTGACTCGCTCCGCCATGCACTCTATTGTGCCCGTGGATACCGGCTTGGCTAGGGGTATCGAACGCTTGATGCCCCGGCTCGCCGGGCGCTTCGAGTGCCTGCACGTACGGGTGCCGACCATCAACGTTTCCGCCATGGACATGGCGATCTGCGTGCGCGGCGAGACCACGGCGGCGGCGGTCAATGCGCTGCTGCGCGACGCCAGCGAGAATCGCCTGGCGGGGCTTTTGGGCTATACCGAAGAACCCATGGCCTCCGTTGACTTCAACCACGACCCTCGCTCGGGTATCGTGGATGCCACTCAGACCCGGGTAGCTGGCGGTCACTTGATCAAGATGCTGAGCTGGTTCGACAACGAATGGGGCTTTGCCAATCGCATGCTCGATATTGCCGAGCGGGTCGCGGCCCTTGAGTCCTGTTGAAGCCGCACCGACTCACCTGCTATTCATTCACTACGACGAGCAATCACCTGGAGGAAGCTGCCCCATGAACGTGCGCAAGATGACCGAACTGAACCTTGCTGGAAAGCGAGTGCTAATCCGCGAGGATCTCAACGTACCTATCAAGCAAGGGCGAGTGACCAGCGATGCCCGCATTCGTGCCAGCCTGCCGACCATTCAGGCGGCCCTGGATGCCGGCGCCAAGGTACTGTTGATGAGTCATCTGGGCCGTCCTACCGAGGGCGAACCCGCCGACGAATTTTCTCTGGCGCCGGTGGCGGATCATCTGAGTGAATTGCTGGGCAGGCCTGTGCGTCTGGAGAAGGACTATCTGGATGACAACCTCGAGGTGGCCGAAGGCGAGGTTGTGTTGCTGGAGAACGTCCGCTTCAACAAGGGCGAGAAAAAAGACGATGAGGCGCTTTCCAAGGCCTATGCCAAGCTGTGCGATGTCTTCGTGATGGATGCGTTCGGCACCGCTCATCGCGCTCAGGCCTCTACCCACGGCGTGGCCCGTTTTGCCCCGGACGCCTGCGCGGGTCCGCTGCTGGCTAAAGAACTCGAAGCCCTGGAAAAAGCGCTGGCAAAACCGAAGCGACCGATGATTGCCATCGTTGGCGGCTCCAAGGTTTCCACCAAGCTCGAAGTCCTCAACGCGCTTTCAGAGAAATGCGATCAGCTGATCGTTGGGGGCGGCATCGCCAATACCTTCATCGCCGCTGCGGGCTACAAGGTCGGCAAGTCATTGCATGAGGCGGATCTGGTCGACCAGGCATCAGCGCTGATGGAAAAGGTCGATATTCCCTTGCCTACGGACGTTGTGGTGGCCAAGGAGTTCTCCGAGAACGCGGAGGCAACGGTAAAGGGGGTGCAGCATGTCGCGGATGACGAGATGATACTGGATATCGGCCCCGTAACTGCCGAGCATTTTGCCTCCTTGCTCAAGGATGCAGGCACGATTTTGTGGAATGGCCCGGTCGGTGTGTTCGAGATCGATCAGTTCGGTCAGGGCACCGAAACCCTTTCCAAAGCTATCGCCGCTAGCAACGCCTTCTCCATTGCCGGCGGTGGCGACACCCTGGCGGCCATCGACAAGTACGATATCGAGGATCAGGTTTCCTACATCTCTACTGGTGGCGGCGCCTTCCTCGAGTACGTCGAAGGCAAGCAGCTACCCGCCGTCACCGCGCTGGAAAAAGCGGCCAAGAAGTAATGGCGCATGCCGGGCCTGGCGGTCCGGCATTTTTTTCTCTTCTCTACTCCCCGAACCAGCGTTTCAAGACGGCGCGCGCCTTGCTGGTATGCTCTTTCTTGACATGGGCAGCTACCACGGCAAGCGCCCCGACCAGCACCGAGACATCATCGGTGTAGCCGACAAAGGGCGTTACATCGGGAATGGTATCCAGTGGAAAGATGAAGTAGCCCAGCGCACCGTAGATGGTGGTTTTCGCCCATACCGGCGTATCCGGGTCCTGGGCGGAGTAGTAAAGCTTCAGACCGGGCTCGAGGGTGGTCTTTCCCGCCTTTCTGGCATAGCGCGACACCTTGTCCCAGAACGCCTCGTCGGAATAGCGCGACTTGTTTTCCAGGGTATCGTATTGCACGTTGTCTTCATCCACGAGCACCGGGAGTCTGCGCTTGCTGGATTCGGCATCATGCGTTAACAGTTTCTGTTCCATTGGTTTCTCACTGACTTAGTTGGACTTCGCTCGCTGACTTCGCGAAAAAGCCTAGCCGCTCGGTGAATATTCACTCAGACTAGCACAGGCCATCAACACCGTTGCCGGGTTGCAAGGAGGGATCATGTACTGGCTTGGACCGGGACTGGTCATGTTTGGTGCATTCCTCTGGGGAGTTTCCGGTGGTCTGGGTGGCCTGCTGATCGATCGCGGCTGGGGACCGCTGATCACCGTCTTCTTTCGCGGTGCCACTGGCTTTGTCTTTCTGCTTATCTGGCTACTGTATCAACCCCGCAAGAATCTCCGGATCGACCGCTACCTGGTACTCTGGTCCGTTATCGGTGGTCTGGGTGTCACGGGCAACCTGACGTTCTATCTCATCAGTATTTCAGAAGTGGGCGTGGCGGTGGCTGCCACACTCATGTACCTGGCCCCGGTTTATGTCTATCTGGCGGCTTTCCTGACCGGTGTCGAGCGTCCGACGATTCCCAAGGGGCTGGCTATTGCCGTGACCATGCTGGGGATCGTGATGCTGACCGATGTTCTCGGCGGCGCCACGTCCAGCATTACCTTGCTCGGCGTGGCGACAGGACTGCTGTCCGGGCTTTGCTATGCGCTGTTCATCTTCGTCTTCAAGCATGCCGCCGCACGAGGCGGTCGCCCTCAATCCATCTTGAGTATCAGTTTGCTGACGTTCACGCTGGTATTGATACCCTTTGTGGATTACTCGCAGGTGATCGCGGTTTCCACCTCGCCGGATGTGGTCTGGTTCGTGCTGACAGGCTTGTTTGGCGCGGGTCTGGCGTTTCCGGTCTACTTCATCGGATTGCGCACCACTTCCTCTTCCATTGCCTCGGTCATCGCCATGATAGAACCGCTTACCGCCTCGCTGATGGGCGTAATGCTTCTGGGTGAAACATTGGGCCCACTGCAGCTGGTGGGCATGGCGTTGATTCTCGTGGCGGTCACGCTCTTGAGCACGCGCCGGATTTGATTGCCCTTTGCCCGTTCGCGACGGCAATCAGCGCTCCAGACGTTCGAGCAGCTTGCGCGAACGGCGATGATGGCGGGCGCGCCGCACGGCCTCGCTGCCGGCTCGACGGCCAATGATGCGTGCGACACCCACCATCACACCGGTAGTGGCGCCCCATAGCAACGCGTGGCGCCATTTCACATCCGGATCGTAAGGGTCCAGCGGTGGTTTCCCAACCTTGTGTTCATAAGCCTTGCGCGCGCTGTTGCGTGCGGCGATTCCGGAGGCGACCGCCACTCCGGCGCTTACCAGCGACCATATCGTTTCACTTTTCATATACGCTCCTGATCCCGACAATAACCGTGCTTCGCTCCATTATTCTATTTGAAGCCGTGCGAAATCCACCCTACATGATGACATGACGCGTTATTTATCATGTCGATAGAGCGAACAAGAGGACCACCGCTGAGCAGAATCGTAGCCTCTGGCGCCGAAGCCGGTGCTCAAGCTCCATCGGATACTGGGTGTCATTGAATAACATGGATTAATTGTTGACCGAGCGTCGTGTCCATCGCTCAAAAAACCTCGTTATTGTTCGCAGGACAGCGGCAAACCTGTTATATTGCACTGCAACAAAGCAGGTGCGACTGTTTAATCTCCACCATGCTGATCTCACTTCCCCGACAGGTATTTTCTATGACACGCACGAACGACATTACTTCGCTTGTTCCTTTTACCCCTGCCGCCATGTTCGATGTGTGGAAGGTTGGCGTAATGGCGTTTGAACTCTGGAGCACCTCGCTTTCCACCATCGCCATGCGTAACAACCTGTGGTACACCCAAATGCCCACCAGCCCGAAAATGATGAAAGAAAATCATCGCATGGTGAGCGAAAAGCTCGATGCCAGCATGGAAGTTGCCAATGTAATGAACAAGGCCATGCTCAACATGTTTTCTGGCCAGTATGCACCTTGGTGGGTTACCAGCCAGCGCGCGATGAAGCCGCTGCATCGCCGTACCACCGCTAACTCTCGCCGGCTTTCTCGCTGATCCCAAGCGAATAGATTATTGTAGAGCTGCATCCCTTCTCGGGATGCAGCTTTTTTTGTGGTACAAAAAGTGATCTCGCGCCTTAAGGGCAGTTCGTACCGTCAAAACTGAAAGTTACCCATATTTTTGTATGAACGGATAGATTCAACCTATTCGGCTACACTGTTCGAGAACACTGTTCAAAAAGTATGGAAAATATATTTAACCCTGTGCGTTACCGGCCGATAACAGTAACAATGGCTTAGAAAGCTCCACGAACGCGAGAGATCAGCGTATGTCACGGCCCCTTTGTCTTCTTTTTGATTGCGATGGAACCTTGGTTGACAGCGAACCCCTGCTGGCGGATGAAATGGCGACCAGCCTGACCGCTATCGGTCTACCCTTCTCAACGGACGATTACATCGGTGAATTCCGCGGGGCGCGCTTTCGCAATATCGTCGCCGAGTTGCAAAAGCGCCATGGCCGGATCGATGCAACCTCGCTGAAGGAGACAGAAGCCGGCATGCGAGCGCGTCTAGCTGAGCGTCTCGTTCATGAACTCAAATGTTTGCCAGGAGTGACCGAAGCGCTTGCCTCTCTCTCGGATTATCCGCGTGCGGTGGTATCCAACGGTCCCGAAGCCAAGATTCGCACCTGCCTTGCCTCCACTGGCTTGAGCGACTATTTCGACGATCACCTGTTCAGTGCCTACACCGCCAACTGCTGGAAACCCGATCCCGGACTTTATCTACACGCCGCACATAGCATGGGATTCAAGGCTCACGACTGCCTGGTCATCGATGACTCCATCGTGGGTGTGCGCTCGGCCCTGGCGGCGGGAATACCGGTCATTCACCTGAATCGCTTCTCGGATGTCGAAACCACACCCCAGGGCGCGATCATGATCAGCAACATGCATCAGCTGCCCACCGTCGTTAATCGCCTGGTCTATCAGGAAGCCCTGGCTCTGTAGGAATTTTCTCCAGGCAGGTCACCAATTTCCGCACCCTGACCTGTCGGGTATCATGAACCGGTATTCACTTGCCGGGAGACAGCATGGCATTCCTTCAGGATCAACTTCGCGGTCTGGTCTATTCCACCGAACACGGTGATACCTGTCCCGCTTGTCGCAAGCCCCTTTCCGAATGCGAATGTGCCGATCGCGCCGAGGCCGATCGCCTGGCGGCGCTGGACGGCATCGTGCGTATTCGCCGCGAAACCAGCGGCCGCAAGGGCAAAGGTGTCACTACCATCAGCGGCGTACCGCTTGCACATGCCGAGCTCAAGACACTGGCCAAGGAACTCAAGAAGGGCTGCGGCACCGGTGGCGCAATCAAGAATGACATCATCGAAATCCAGGGCGATCATCGCCAGACGCTCAAGGAAGCGCTCGAGGCCCGAGGCTATACCGTCAAACTTGCCGGGGGCTGATCGAATTAAAAAGCAACGCCCCTTGTCATGGCAGTCATTGGCTACCACGCTGGGTAGAACCATTTGAATATCCATCCGACAAGGGAGTGAAAGATGCAGACGCTCAAGATTCCCGACACCGACATCACCGCGTCGCGTATTGGTCTTGGCACCTGGGCCATCGGCGGCTGGATGTGGGGTGGTACTGACGACGAGCAGTCCGTACGCACCATCCATGCCGCTCTGGATCAAGGCGTCACCTTGATCGATACCGCACCGGTTTATGGCTTCGGGCATTCCGAGGAGGTCATCGGTCGCGCCATCGCCGAGTATGGCCAGCGCGACAAGCTGGTGCTGGCCACCAAGGTGGCAATGGAGTGGAAAGAGGATGAAAGCGTAGTGCGCAATGCTAGCGGCGCACGCATCGAGAAAGAGGTCGAGGATTCCTTGCGGCGCCTGCGCACGGAGACCATCGATCTCTATCAGATCCACTGGCCCGACCCGCTCGTGCCCATGGAAGAAACCGCTCGAACCATGGAGCGTCTTTACCGGGATGGCAAGATCCGCGCCATCGGCGTCAGCAACTTCTCCACGCAGCAATGCGACGCCTTTCGCGAGGTTGCCCCTTTGCACAGCGTGCAGCCACCCTTGAATCTGTTCGAACGGGAAGCCGAGCGCGACATCATTCCCTATGCCAAGCACGAAGGTCTGATCATGCTGACCTATGGCGCACTGTGCCGCGGCCTCTTGACCGGCAAGATGAAAAGCGATTCGACGTTCGGCGGCGACGATCTACGCAACAGCGATCCCAAGTTTCAGCCGCCCCGCTACTCTCAATACCTGAGCGCCGTCGACGCGCTAGATCGCTTCGCCAAGGAGCGATATGACAAGAGCGTGCTGGAGCTTTCCGTGCGCTGGCTGCTGGATCGGCATGACAATGGCATAGCGCTATGGGGCGCCCGGCGTCCGGATCAGGTGGAGGCGATCGCGCGTATCGACGGCTGGCAACTCGACAGCGCCGATCTTGATGAGATCGAGCGCATCGTGGATGAGCACGTGAAAGATCCGGTGGGCCCTGAGTTCATGGCGCCGCCGACTCGAGAAGACTGACGTCCAACGTCTGCAATAAAAAACCCCGGCATCCGTTAAATTGTTGCCTTCGGATGCCAGGGGTAAAAAGGTAAAACTTAGAAGGTGTATTCGATGCCCAGCACCGCTACCGGATACACGCCATATTTGTCGGCTTCATCCTGTAGATCGTCCTCTTCCTGCTGAATGTCCTGGCGCAGCTGAGGTATGTTGGCAGCCGCCTCAGGAATACCGCGGGCTTCGATATTAACCTTGGCATCGGTGAGGAATGCGCCAAGCTTGGCGTACACACCCAGGCCGCTCTTGTGACTGCCGCGCCAGCCCAAGCCCAGGTAGGGCTGAACCGAATCATCCAGCGTCACGTCGCCCTGCAGGGTTTCGAGATCCTTGGTCGTGTAGGTGGTGCCGTTGATCGTAAAGGACCGGTCCTCTTTCGGGCCCCCTACTACCGAAATGACGACATCCGGCTTCACGACACCCGCAGAGAGAAAGAAACGCCCGCCGAAGGGGAAGTAATCGAAGGTGACGCCGTAGACATCCGCGTCGAGATCACCCTCGTAATCGGCCTTGTCCGTATCGTAGTCGATGCCGTCATAGGTGAAGCCTGAATACCCTGCGGTCAACGCCATGTTGTCGTGAAAGCGATAGCTGACGCTACCGCCATAACCGGTAGTGCCTGCCTCGGCGCCTACAGACCAGTTGTTCATGGGAGCTGCCAATGCAGGCAACGCCATGGTCGTTAGGGCTCCAGCCAGTAAAATTGTGTGTAAGGTACGCATTAAATCCCTGCTTGTGTCGTTATGTTCGCAACCAATCCAAAACAATTGGATGATACTCATAACGGCTACTCACAGGAAACCTTTAATCATTTTTTTGCCACAATCTAATTCTTTTTTGTATTAACCTTCTAATCAAAGTCGCTGAACGAGGGCTTCCAGTGTTTCCCCCACCGGCGCCACTATCTTGAGGGCGTAAAGATCGTCAGCCCGGGTGCGCCCAAGATTGAGACAGGCGATAGGCTTGCCTTCCTGGGCAGCACGACGCGCAAAACGATAGCCCGAATAGACCATCAGCGACGAGCCGACTATCAATAGCGCGCTGGCGCGCTCCAACGCTTCAATGCTGGCAGCAACCCGTTCCGCCGGCACATTGTCGCCGAAGAACACCACATCCGGCTTGAGAATACCGCCACAGCGAGTGCAATCGAGCACCTTGAAGGTAGAGAAATCCAGGCCCTCGAGATCCGCATCACCATCCGGCCCCACCGGCGCCTCGAGAGAGGTCCAACCGGGATTGCGGGCTGCCAGTTCATCGTGCAAATGGTAGCGCATGCGGCGGGCGCCGCAGCCCATGCAGCGCACGATCTCGGCCCGCCCGTGCAAATCGATGACACGACGAGAACCGGCGTGCTGATGCAGGCCATCGACATTCTGGGTGATCAACGTGGAGACATAGCCCTTGGTCTCGAGCTTCGCCAACGCCCGATGGGAAGGCCCGGGGCGCGCGTTCTCGATGGCTCGGAAGCCGAGCAGGCTGCGCGCCCAATACCGCTGCCGCGTTGCCAGGCTATGCATGAAGGCATGATGCTGTACCGGCGGCGAGCGCTTCCATTCGCCCCGGGCGTCCCGATAGTCGGGAATACCGCAATCGGTGCTGACACCGGCCCCGGTCAACACCACCAATCCGGGGTGGCGCTGCACGAATTCATATAGTGTTTGGTCGGCTGTGTTAGCCATGTTTGGCCAGGATGCTACAGGAGGGGCTGTTTCCTGAGTCGAGAGCATGGGCAATGGTATATCCTGCGTTGATTCACGAAAACTGTCGGGCCAAGCGTCTAGTATGATGTCGGCTCATACCGAGAACGATAACATGAGGTAGCCTCGATGCTGCTCACCATCGTCGCATAGCCCTCATCGTGACCCTTGGCTAAAGTACAGTCACTATTAACGGTCTAGTGCAAGGACGTCAGCGATGGCTTGGCTTGAATATCTGTTACCGCTGATTTTTCTGACCCCGCTCGGCGCGATCGCTGTCGTCGTACTGGCATTGCGCAACCTGCACGATACTCAGGTTCGTTCGCCCTTCAATGCCCAACCTTTGCATGGGCCGGGTCAAGCTCTGCGCGATCGCCTGGATCGTATCTTCTCGAGCCTCTTTCTCAATGGCGCCCTGGGCCCCATTCTGGTGCTTACACCGCTGGTGTATGGCATGGGGCGTATGCTGTTCGCCCCCCACCAGAACTGGCTGGAATGGGCAATCTACGGCCTGCTGTCCACACTGCTGGTCATCCTGTTCGGCTTTTTACTGATGCTCGACTACCAGCGTATTCGCCGCGTCAAATTCGGCCTGGCCTGTGAGCTGGCAGTGGGCCAGGAATTGGCGCGCCTGATTCGCCCGGAGACCCATCCCTATTTCGTATTCCACGACATTCCTGCCGATACCTTCACCATCGATCATGTCGTCGTGACACCGCATGGGCTTTTCGTCATCGAAACCCGCGCCCGAACACACCCACTGGATGCCTCTGGCAAGCCCGTGCATACGGTAGCAGTCGAGCGTGAACGCCTGCGCTTTCCCGGCTGGAGTGAACGCCAACCACTACGCAAGACGCGTCAGGCGACGACCTGGCTTAGCCAATGGCTGATCCGAGAGCATGGGGTCGAAGTTCCCGTGCGCGGTATCCTGGTATTGCCGGATTGGGACATCGAAAAAGAGGAATTGTTCGACGACCCGATCGTGGTCAATGGGGAAGACCTTGCACAGCTGCTCATCGACACCTCTTTGGGCGAGCTTGATGCCGAGACCCACGACAGGATTGGCCATGCCCTGATCGAACGCGCAGCACTGCGAAGTGATCTGAACTTGCAACGAGCCTCCGCCTGATTCAGAGCGATGCCGCCAGAGTGATATGCGGCGCGCAGCGTCCGCGCCGTAGCGGCACAAGGCTCCTTGCAGCGGGAAATTCCTCGAGATGCGGCGTAGCGATACCGATGCGCACTTCTGTCAGCGTGCGTTTGCCAAAGCCTTCGCATTTAAGACTCAACGCCCTGCCCACTCCCTTGCCAAAAGCCGCCTCGAAGGCATCGATCAACGCATTGCGTTCGATCGTGCCGCCGCGATTGATCATGATGAAATCGACGAAGGCGCTAGCATTGACCTTCTCCATGAGATCCATCGCCGTAGCGAAATAATCCTCCGCCGGCAGGGCCAGGCAGGCGGCATGCTTGGCAAACTGATAACGATCCAGGCAGCTGGCACGCCCGGGCATCGCCTCGTCCAACCTATCTTCAAAAGACTCGACAAAAGCAAAAGGCGCATGGGCACGACAGAAGCTGCCGTCGGCTCGTGGCTGCTCGAGAAAACATCCCTTTTCGCGCCAGCGCCTAGGCGTAACACCCTCGTCGGCGAAGCGTTCTGGTAGCGAGGGCCATAGCCCGTGAAGAACAAAGCCTTGCCTTTCGGCTTCCTGCACCTCGGTATCACGGCACTCCTTGCGGGAGTGGCTGGTCGTCTGACAGAACCCAGGATGCCAGGTCAGCGCCAGCACGTAGTGATCGAAGCCCTCGGCTTCGAGCCTGGGTTCGGCCATGGCGGGCAGGGTCGCGAGCAACAACGCAAACAGCCACGCTCCCTTTAAGACCACCCTTTTCAAGACTGTCTTTTTCATAATCGTGCAGATGCCTTGTCGTGTCATGACAACGCTCATTTGTCGTATTGAATGATCGATGCGGCTTACTCCGCCTTCAAACGCCCGCCCATCTCCTGAGCCAGATCCACCGCGTAGTGATCCGTCATGCCGCCGATGAAATCCAGCATGCGCCGATAGCTGTCGTAGAGGGTCCAGGAGGAGCGCGGGGTGTTCTCGCCGATCAACGCCAGCACCCGCTGATGCTTGAAGGTGGAATGGCCGTGATGATGCAGCTCATGGGCGGCGCCAATGAAGGCTTCGAGCAGAATACCCAAGGTCGTGTAGGCGCCGATTTCCAGCTTTGCCTTGCGCTCGTTCTGAAAGATGCGTTGGCGTGCAAGATTCTTGGCCTCAGCGACACCCCAGCCCAGGTCCGGATGGCAAAGTTCGAGCAGGTCATCCTGTAGCGCACCGTTAAGCAATTCCTGTTCGTGCTGAATGAACACAGCGCCTACATCGTTGACCGCCCGTTCCATGGCCGCTCCACGAAGTGCAGCGATGCGGCGGCGCTGGGAGACGCCATCCTGTTGCATCTCGGCATAATCCGCAGGCTCGCCGCCGGCAATCTGGGTGAGCACGTCCGCGACTTCATTAAAGCGCAGAATGCCCATCTCCAGACCATCCTCGAGATCCAGCAGCGCATAGCAGATGTCGTCGGCAGCCTCGACCAGATAGGCCAAGGGATGTCGACACCATTTCCAGTCACCCTTGGATTTGAGCCCCAGCCGCTGGGCCACGTCGAGAAGCAGCTGCTTCTCGGACTGGTAACAACCGAACTTGCCCGCCTTGCCACCATGTTCCACGGTCCAGGGGTACTTGAGCAGCGTGCCCAGGGTTGCCGCGGTCAGGCGCATGCCACCCTTGAACTGGTTGTATTCGATCTGCGTCACGACCCGAAAGCCCTGAGCATTGCCCTCGTAGGTCAGAAGATCCGCGCGCTCGGTATCCGAAAGCCCCTCGAGCAGGCCGCTACCGTTATTCTCGGCGCGCTTGAACCAGTCGCGGATGGCGTATTCACCGGCATGGCCAAAGGGCGGATTGCCGATATCGTGACCCAGGCACGCCGCCTGCACGATCACCCCCATGTCCGCTGGCGTGATCCAGTCAGGCAGCCGTTCGCGCAACCCCTCGCCGACGATCATGCCCAGGCTGCGGCCCACGCAGCCCACCTCCAGGGAATGGGTCAATCGGGTATGGATATGATCGTTATCCGTCAGCGGATGTACCTGGGTCTTACGCCCCAAGCGCCGAAACGACCCGGCAAAGACGATGCGATCGTGATCCTTGTGGAACGGGCTACGCCCGATCTCGTCGCGAGGCTCTTGAAGCTCCCGGGGCTTATCGTTAAGCCGGGTGGGATCGAGCAAGCGTTCCCAATGCATCTGCGACATACGGCATCCTTGAAGTCGTGGCGCAGCAGCGCGGTGTATGACGATTCAAGCATTCTACGGGAATTTGCTGTTTCGCGTAGGCAGGTGGATGCCCGTGAGGCTGCCAGGAAAAGTCTTCAGGAGGCCCAGGTAGGGAATTATTGGCAGAGCCTGAGTCGTAGGAACTCCTGTCACACGAAATTCATATGAATGACCGGAATCGGCTAGGAGCGACGACTGACGAAGATCAGTTATAACGGTTAAGGCCCCAAATCTAGCCGATGAGAATCACCTCCTGATATCTTGCCAGCCAAATAAATAAACTTCACAATAATTTTGATCTCGCAGACGCCTTTCTACTTACACCCATCCGCTGAAGATCTTCTTCTCCTGACTCAATAATATCTGTGAGAACATCCCTAAAATTTCGAGGAGTTTTTTCTAGCTGCAGCCCTATAAAAGTCCCATCAAACCTAAATTCAGAAAAAAATTTATCGCCTTTAACAGCAATCAATTTTGAAGAACCACTTCCTATTGCAAACCATCCAAAGCTAGCACCAACATGTCTCAGCACATAAAGACCAAAACCAGAGTTTTGATATAAGTTATCGTCATCATTCATGAAAGACGTCCTGCTTACCCCTGCATTAATAGCCATATCCAAAGCGTCAGCATCTTCTTGAACTTCGAACGCTTTTCTTAGCGTGGAAGAAATTCCAACCCCCTCATCAAGAACTGAAATCTCAACGCGATTATTCCACCAACGCTGTCCACAAATATAACATTCCGTTACACCTGAATGTTCAAACACATTCCTGATTATCTCTCTTATAGAGTAAGTGTACGTTCTAAGCTCCTGGCTATTTTCACATGACCCAGACAAGATAACTGCCAATTTCCTCGCCTTGCTCTCTATAGCGCTATACCACTCTTCCAAACCAGACTCTTCGACCAACACATCCGGTCGGCTAATTCTTGTTATTGGCAAGTAGCTACCAGAACCCTTGGCCTCCCCCATCCTCTTCCCGGTATTTATGTATATGAAATCAAAAAAACCAAGGTGCATTAGATAAGAGTGGGCAGCAACGCCATAACTTATCCCTTCAGTTTTTGAAATATAGCCATTTTCATGTCTTTCTTTTACCCAGCCCCTGATTTTTGAGCCTGCAACAAGCATAGCCGTAGGCATAGAATAGCTAAGCGCTGAGAAGTCCAGTACAACTTCATCGGGAAATTTTTGGGATCTCTCTAATTCGACAAATAAAGCATCAATACTGTCTCTCTCAAAGCGCTTAGGAAGGATAATTTTCATTAGATATCCATATACTATTATGGCAAGTTTGGGTTTGGGGCGTTTTAAGACAGTCCCTATTTTCAAATTTTCCGGACCGGCTAACTTGGATCGTGAAGAAGCCCATATTCAATATCTTAAGATAATATTATAGGTTTTTTATATAATGTAGCAGAGAGATTCTTCTGGCAAATCGCGACGAGCAAGATCTCAATTAACACAAGAAAATACGCCACGCCTAACTCTCTCCACCATACGTTATTACAGCCAGAGACCGCCGACAATCCTATTCAACTCCGTATCAGCGACTTCGAGATCAAACACCTGCTTGATATACTATTATCGCCATTCATTTGAGCATCCTAAACAACCAAATACTCACGGCTTATATTTTATCGACCAAGAGATTTTCAGCGGCTCGTCCATCGTCATGTCGCCAGTTTCGCAGGTAACTAGTGTCAACAATGGCCCGACCGGGGTCTGGTAGGGCGGCTTGCCATTAACGCTTTCTACTTCGCACACGTCGAGCCCACTGATCGAAAACTCTGTAACGTCACCTTTATTGAACGTCACCGTATTGCCGTCAATAACCGCCTCTTCCGAGAAGCTGGCAAATTCCAATCGGATATTCTCCACCTCCAACGTTTCGGTTGGCCGGTAAACATCGGTACGCGTGATCTTACCCCGTGAAAAATCGTACTGCGTTTCGACTTTCAGGCGATCGTCTGTGATGGGGCGACGTTTACCCAGTCGATCGACTTCTTCCTGTTCATAGGTAACCGTGAAGGTATCGCCCTCTCGTGAGGTTTGCACGTTGCGTATAAAGGCAGCCGGTATCAACTCATCACCGTCCGCTAACCTGAACCGGGGCAATAGCTGAGGATAATCCTCGTCTGGGGTTCCTTCCAACATGGCATTGGAGAAGGGAATGGGATAATAAGGGTTGTTCATGTGCTGGGATTTACCGCCATTGATCAGCGGCAAGCTGATGACATGGTTTTGATCCCGATAGGTGACCAAGGCTCTATCGTACTCGCCCTTGGCAAACCAAGTGATGGTGCTTGTAGGCAGTTCTTTCAGCCAGGCGTCGAAATCATCTGATGGTGTCTTGCCTTCATAGCCTATTTCGTTCCAGAGGTTAGCGGTATAGATCAGCTGATGCGTTAGGCTCAGATTCTCGCCGAGGATGCGGTGCTTGCCGCGATAGTCATCTGTCGTACGGCCCTTGTCCCATAGGTTGACGGACTTCATGTCGTCGTCGTACCAGAAGCTCACATATCGCTGGGTGGCCCTGGTGGCGAAAGCATAGGCCATCTCTTTTTCCTTGGGCGTCAGCACGTCGAGGTAGGCCGCTGCGGACAGCACTTCGAGAAACGCGGTATCTCCATAGGCGCCAATGCTGCGCCCAAAGCTGAAGCCATGGCCATCTTCATTAAGCCTCACGAGGATGACGTCGACAGCGTTGCGCAGCCACTTCTTCATCTGCGGTGTGACGTCCATGCCAGTTTCGATGAAGCGTTGGGATATCTCGCCGATAAGAAGAATGCTGTAGCGATCAAAGCGCCCTTCGCCGTTGGTTTCGTCAGAGAAGCCGTAGTCACCGGAATATTCCCGGTAGTGGTCCATCATTTTCTGCAGCAGCTTTTCGCTGCTCGACTTGTCTTCCCAGCCCAGCAGATAGCGCAATCTGGCTATCGAGAACGCGACCCCATAATAGTTGGTTGGCAGCTTGATCAACGAGTAATCATCCTGGTCGACAAACTTCCGCCAATCGGTTTTCTTCTTGAGCTTTTTCAGTGTTTTCTGACTGACTGCACGTTCGAGAAGATCCGCCTCTTTCAAGCGGTAGAGCGCGGATAAGTAGTAATAGATACCCCAGGTTTCGTTACGCTCATCAACCGTCATATCCGCTATTGTTCGATAGCCTTCGAGGTAGTGGTCGAACCTTGGGCTTTCTTCCGGCGTATTCAACAGCAAATAGCTCAATCCGATCGCTATTTTCCCGGGAAGGAACTTGTCTTTACCATTAAGAGCCTGAATACCGTCAAGGGTAACATCTTCTTTTTCAGCGAGAAGTTTTTCGAAAAAAACATCCAACTGAGGCAGGATTTCTTGATCGATCGTTTGATTAAGCGGTGTAGACATTACCTGAGGTTGTGCTCCTGTTTTTTCTACTTCCAGGGTAGAAGCGACTGGGGTATCCGCTTGAACTGCCGTATTGACACAGAACGTTGCGAAAATCAGCGCCGCTATCCATTTTACGTATTTTTTCATCAAGACTATCCATCATCGAAATGACTTGCAGGCTAAAGCGACAGCAATAAATTGCATGTGATCGTGCAAAGCCTTCTTTGGATTGCATGACTGGTTTCACTGCCAAACCAATGCTGTGACGATCTGCCAGCACATGCCGATCAGCGTCAGAATCCCCACTCCATAGGCGACAGTTCGCCAGGGCTGCATTGCCATGAGGTAGAAAATGGTGTGAAGGATGCGGGCGATCGTGAAGGTCATGAACAGCCAGGGAACCGCATCCGGGGAGGCGCCGACCCAGGCATAGGCGACGCCGAGGATGAAGAAGATGGGAATGTTTTCAAGATCGTTGCGCCAGGCGTTGGCGGCGCGCTGTACTGGCGCCAGTTCTTCGTTCAGCGGCGTGCGACCGGCGAATTTGGCGTCTTCCGGGGTCGTGAAGGCCCGCTTGCCGATACGGTGATAGCCTTGATAAAGCGAGATCGCAAACATCTTGAAAAACAGCACCACCGCGCTGATGGCGTACCAATAGCTGATGTCGTCCATGATCTATATCCTTTTTTGGGTCTGCTTTCAGTAACTGATACACCTAAGCGTAGCGCCTGGCATGAGATGCACGCATCATCAGTTGTTCAGGATCATTGCCGTTAAATCTTCAGCTAGAGGATCGAGTACTTCCGACCAGGAAAGATAGGGCGTGGTGCCATTGCCGTTGACCAGTACGCTGAAAGTGCCCCAGCGACCTTTACTGGTGCGGAAATAGCCGCCCAGGGCGCGTACGGCGAAAGGCTGATTGAGGGTGCCGGTCTTGATCATGACGTGATGCTGAAAGATATCGCTGCCACGACGAATGAAGCGCATCGGGCCATTGGTGGGAGCCTGCATACCTGCAACAAAAGCGGGGAACAGCGCTGCACGGCGATACATGGCTTCAAGCAGCATATTGACGCCCTTCGCCGAGGTGCGGTTCTCAGTGGTCAGGCCGCTACCGCTGTAAAGCGTCACGGGTCCATGCCCCGGCAATGACTGGGCAAATCCCTCTATCTCTCCACCGGCTTGTCTTAGGGAGGCCCGGGGCTGCTCGATCAGATTCAGGCTGAGTATGTCGGCCATGAAGTTGTTGGAATAATTCAAAGTGCGCAGCAACAGTGTTTGCACTGTTTCGCTTTCCACCGAGGCAAGTTCCCTGCTGCCGGCAGGCGGCGCAGTGACGCTAGTGGTGTAGCCGCCGCTGACCGTGACGCCCGCTTGTTCCAGCATGGCAAGCAGCGTCATTCCGGTTTGGCCCCCAGGGTCGGAGCTGGAGCGATAGACTTGGCGCGGGCTGCTGTTGAGCGCAATACTCCCATCGATGACCAGCGTATCCACGCCATCCCGGGTGACACGCTCGGCGCTGAGGCGGGTCGGCTCTCCGGCGATCATGGTCTTGACGCGATTGTTCACCTCAACCAAGGGGGTCAGGATGTCGCAACTCATGGCCCGGGCGGGCGTACCGGCCTTGGCGCCTGGCAGAACATTCACGCACCAGTTGCCAAAATTGACCCCGGCGGAAGAAAGCAGCGCGTCGTAGGAGTTGCGTGAGTGAGTGCGGGAATTGCAGCGATCCTTGGTGATGCACTCGACCGGACCGAAGCGCCACTGGCTGATGACCAGTTGGCCGTTGACTGAGGTGACACCCTGTTGGCGTAGCCCCTGGATCAGTTGCCAGAGATCCTTTGATACCAGCGCCGGATCACCGCCACCTTCCAGCACCAGATCGCCCTGCAAGACGCCGTTCTGATCAATCCAGCCGCTGGTCGCCAGCCGTGTTTTGAAACGGTGTTGCGGCCCCCAGCGGTCCAATGCCGCCGCGGCGATATAGAGTTTGGATACCGACGCCGGCGAAAGTTGGCGCTCCGCATCGATTTCACCGAGCACCTTGCCGCTGTCGAGCAATCGCGCTTGAGCGCTTAGTGCAAAGCCCTTGTCTGACAATCGATTGACGCGATCGAACCCCGCCGCCATGAGGGTGAAGGGAGTTCCTGCGAGCAGAAAAATGGAGAGCAAGACGAGAAGCGGGCGATGCATGATGATAATCCTGACAGGTGAAAAGCTGTATCGATCAATGAGACGAGGCACTGGAGAAAAGCTGAATGACGACGACGCCGCCAATGATCATGGCAAGCCCCAGCACGGCGGCAAGATCGAGTTTTTCCTTGAACACGACGACGCCGATCAAGGTGACCAGCACAATACCGAGCCCAGCCCAGAAGGCGTAGGCAATACCCACCGGCACCGTGCGCAGTACCAGGGTCAGCATGTAAAAGGCCAGTCCGTAGCCTCCTATTACCAGCACACTTGGCCAGAAGCGTGTGAATTCCTGGGATGACTTGAGAGCGCTTGTGGCTAGCACCTCGGCGACGATCGCCACGAACAGATAGACATACGCCATCAGGTTTCTCCTTGGGCCAAACGATGACGCACGATGGCATCGAAGGCGGTATTGAACAGCAGTGCATATAGCAAGAAGAACAGCATGAAACCCAGATCCAGCCAGAAGGCCTCGATGAGTCCGATACTCAGCCACCAGGCGACGCCGGGCAATGTCACCACCAAAAGCCCTAGCTCGAACCCCAGGGATTGAGCGATACGCTGCATCAAGGTGCGTTTGCGGGTGGGCACCCAATGATCGAACAACCGATTCCATACCAGGTTCCAGAGCATGGCCAGGGTCGCGATGGCCACGGCCAATAAACCTATGCGGCCCATGTCATGACCGGTCAGCCAGCTCGACAGCGGCGTTACGATGATCAAGCCGCCCACTTCGAACAGGGTCATGTGCAAGACCCGCTCACCCCAACTACGCATTACCCCGCTCCCTTCGCGTTCTTTTCCTACTTGGCGTTCCGTTGCGCATCCATGTCATCACGCATGTCATCACGACCGTTCGCCTGCCATCGGCACCAGTCCCGGGCGATAGGGCAACTCAACCACCAGCTGCCAGAGCCGCTGACCGCTGGCGTGGTACTTGCGCTCGAAGGGCGTGAGCGGCTGGCCCATCGGATCGTATTCGGTTACCGCAGGCTGAAGGCCCGTTGCCAGCTTCGTTGCCTGGGCGAACTCCTCGATATAAAGCCGCCAGTTGGAACGCATCTCGAGTCTTCCTCCCAAAGCCAGAATCACCGGAAATACCGGGTGACCATGCCAACGCAGCTTGAGATGCGTCGCTTTCGGATACGGGTTTGGATAGAGCAGATAGTGATGCGTCGGCTGCCAGCCTTCAGCCAAGGCCAGGCGCCAGAAATCGACAAGATCGGCCCGAACCAGATGGGCATTGGCAGGCAGCACGCCATGCTCGCGACCAAGACGATCGGCGCTGCGATCGATACCGATGACCGCCTGATCCGCATACTGATGCGCCAACTGGCGCGTCGATAGTCCCACACCGCAACCGGCATCGAGAATCACTGGCTTATCCTGACGCATCAGCCATTCATTGACGGCCCGGAACGCTTGGCGCGTATGCTCTGCCACCGGCTTTTGCAGCGTATGGATCAGCGCCCGCTCGACACGTCGGGATAGATCCTGGTGTACTCCGGTCTGATTGGTAACGATGGCGCGCGAATTGGCATGCATACTAACGAAGCACTAAGAAAAATGACCGATGATTCTAGCAGCACCCTGTCTCAATCCCTAGTCGTGGCGTCTTCTTGCCTGGCATGACGGAGCTGCAAGCCTGGTGCTATCATCGCGCACCAGAATCGTAATGATAGAGATCCACCAGCACACGAGGGACGCGGCTTGTCACAACTACCGGTGATTGTCGGCATGGGCGGTGTCAACGCTGCCGGCAGGACCTCGGGCCACCAGGCGTTTCGCCGCACGGTGCTCGGCGCCCTGCCCCAAGACGACCAGGCACGAACGCTGATAGGTCTGGCAGCGATGATGCAGCTGTTCCAGCGCCAAGAGGATGGCGCCTGGCAGGATCAGCACGGCCAGACATTGACCAGCGACGACATCATTGAACATCACCGGGAAACGATACTCGGGCGCACCCTCATCCGGCGCATCGAGACGGCGCTGTTCAACGTCGACGAGATTGCCGCCAATCGTGCGAGTCGGCTTCACTTCGACTCACCCGTGGTCTTTCAAGTACGGCGTCGTCAACTCCCCACGCCACTTCCTCAACACTGGCAAGTGCGAGAGCTCGATAGCCGCCAGGTAGAAGTCAGCGTCCCGGCGGGGAACCTGGACGTCCTTTTCCCCGAACGGCGCAAGGGGCAGGTACGCGCTGCCGGCCAGCTCCCCAGCGGCTTCGAACCCAGCGCTCTCTATCACAGCGTGCATCACCCCCGCGGGCTATCCATGGCGGTATTCGGCGCCAGCGACTGTCTGGGTCAGAGCGGCCTGGACTGGGACGCACTGCGCGATAGCCTGGACCCGGATCAGATCGCCGTGTACGCGGGTAATTCCATCGGCCAGCTCGATGATGAGGGTTGGGGCGGCCTGCTCAAGAGCTATGTTTCTGGCAACCGCGCCACCTCCAAGCAGATGCCGCTGGGATACGGCCAGATGCCGGCGGATTTCCTGAATGCTTATGTGCTGGGCAGCGTTGGCACTACCGGGGCCATTCAAGGGGCTTGCGCCACCTTCTTGTACAACCTGCGTTTGGGCGTC
The DNA here is from genome assembly GCF_947500835.1 of uncultured Halomonas sp. GTDB lineage: Bacteria > Pseudomonadota > Gammaproteobacteria > Pseudomonadales > Halomonadaceae > Modicisalibacter. The sequence continues at coordinate 209,871 of NZ_CANMTQ010000003.1, read as the reverse complement.
GAGGATATCCGCAGCGGCCGTTGCCGTGTCGTCATGGTGGGCACCAGTGACGCGCCCATCACTCCGGAGGTCATCGAGGGCTTTCGCGCCATGAGCGCTCTGGCGGACGATGACAGCCTGAAGGCCTTGGACGCCCTGACCCTGCTCACGGACGCGGACTATCAGCGCGCCTGTCGGCCTTTCGCCCGCAATTGCGGCTTCACCATCGCTGAAGCCAGCCAGTTCCTGCTGCTGATGGACGATTCACTGGCGCTGGAAACCGGCGCCCAGATTCTTGGCAGCGTGCCGGGGGTTTTTGCCAACGCGGATGGCTGGAAGCGTTCGATCTCGGCCCCAGGCATCGGCAACTACATCACCATGGGCAAGGCATTGGCGCTGGCCCGGGAAATGCTGGGCGAACGCGCCGTACAGGAACGCAGCTTCGTGCATGCCCATGGCACCAGCACTCCCAAGAATCGCGTGACCGAATCCCACGTGCTGCATGAGATTGCCCGAACCAACAACATCACCGCCTGGCCGGTAGCCGGCATCAAGACTTTTGTTGGGCACTCCCAGGGCAGCGCCGCGGGAGACCAGCTGGCCAGCGCCCTGGGCAGCTTTGCCTATGGCTTGATTCCCGGCCTGCCCTATCTGGATGCGGTCGCAGAGGATGTGCATGCCGAACGGCTCAAGCTGTTTCAAGAGCCGATGGCTTTCGAGGCGGATGCCGCCTTTATCAATGCCAAGGGCTTCGGCGGCAACAATGCCACCGGCCTGGTGCTGTCACCGAAGGTGACCGAACGCTTACTCGTCAAGCGCCACGGCCCAGCGGCAATCGAGGCCTGGAAACAGCGCCGCGAAGCTATATTGGCGACAAGCGAGGCCTACCGGGAGCGTGCAGACGCGGCGGACTTCGATGTCATTTATCGTTTCGGACATGAGGTGCTGGAAGGCCCGGAACTGGATATCGATCGGGAGCGCATCCGTATTCCTGGCTACGCTCATGCCGTCTCGCTGGCGGTGGACAACCCCTTCGGCAGCCTCGACGACGAAGGTTCTTGAAAGCCAGACCTCTTGAAACGATGCTTGGAAGGCAGACAATAGTCTCGAGCACAGCTATCGATACTCCCTGACCTGGCAAAGGATTCACCCATGAATATCGTGGTCTATCCCGGCACTTTCGACCCTATTACCAACGGGCATTTCGATCTGATCGAACGCGCCGCCCGCATGTTCGACAAGCTCGTGGTGGCGGTGGCGGAAAGCCCGGGCAAACAGCCGGCGCTGGATATCGACACCCGGATTTCCTTGATCGAAGACGTGGTCGACGGTCTGGACAACGTCGAGGTGGTAGGTTTTAGCGGCTTGCTGACCGAACTGCTGGACCAGCAAGGCGCACGCATCATTCTACGCGGGCTGCGGGCGGTCTCGGATTTCGAATATGAATTGCAGCTAGCCAACATGAACCGCGCCCAGGCGCCTCATGTCGAAAGCCTGTTCTTGACGCCGGCGGTGGAAAATTCCTATATATCCGCCACCATCGTCAGAGAGATTGCACGCCTTGGCGGTGATGTCAGCCAACTGGTGCATCCACGGGTCGCCGATGCGCTTCGGGCGCGTTATCATACGCCTTGAAGCGTAGATTCTTGATAGGCGCGTTACTTCATTCCACTACTTCGTGGCGAGGATATGAATCATGGCCCTGATGATCACCGACGAATGCATCAACTGCGACGTCTGTGAGCCCGAGTGCCCCAATGATGCCATTTCACCCGGGGAAGAGATCTATGTCATCGATCCCAACCTGTGCACCGAATGCGTCGGACATTTCGATGAGCCGCAGTGTCAGCAGGTCTGCCCGGTGGACTGTATTCCGCTCGATCCCGAGCGCGAAGAGACCAAGGACGAGTTGATGAAGAAGTATCACATCATCACTGCGGCTTGATCTCTCCTTTTCTGATTATTGAAGAACCTTCAAGACCACATTCAAAAACGATAGTACGCATATAGCTCAAACAGCTGGGACGTGTTGTCGTTGCCCGCGAAACGCTCCTCAGCCCCTTTATCCGGAAAGGCCACCGCGTAGATTGCCGAGAGGGAGAACTTGTCGGTGATCGCCCAGTCCGCGTAGAGATTCACCTCCTTGGCAAAATCCTTGCTGCTGACCCCCGCCGCTTCAGTGTCATGAAAGCGGAAGCGATAGCCAATAAGGCCGGTTTCCAGATCGTCTCGCGGCTGGATCGAGGCCTTGATCATGTCGACGTCAAGATTGCTGTTGAACAGCATGTACTCGCCGACGATCTCACCCATGAACCAGTTGCCCCAACCGCTGACGAAGTCATAGAACAGCGGATCGTAGTTTTCACTGAACTCCGCCCGACGATAGAGGATTTGCGGCCGCAGCGGCATGTCTTCGAAAGTGTAAGTCGCCTGTAGATACCAGCCATCATCATCGATGTCCTGGTCGTCGTTGTCCTGGTAGACCCACTCCCCTCCCAAGGAGAGATTGGGCACGCTGGAAAACGGCACTCCCTTGGCGCGCAGGTTGTAGACGCTCAGATCATCTCGAGTGGCGATATCGCTTTCGTAAAGATCAAGATAGGCGATGCCGAACTTGGCCCGATCACCCCAGGTATAATCCAGATTGGTGCCATTGAGCTTGGTGACGGTATCCGGCCCGCCCGAGACGTATTGATCTTCTTCAAGGTGGAACAGATCTCCATGCCAGCCGTTGCTGTCGATGGAAGCAATTGCCGTCTTCTCGAAGCTCTCGCTGGGGCCGATGTAATAGGTGGCATTGCGGCCGAAGTCGCTGAAGCCGTCACCCAGCAGGAAGCCGTCGCCGATGATGAACTTCTGGCGCCCAAAGGAGAGGGTTACCGCGTCCTCACCCAGGGTATCCGCAAATAGCGCCCCGCTGCGCCAGCCGAGATAGGCGCGATCGAGTCGCGTGCCTTCCGGGTGCCCCGGGGTCGCCCCAGCGGCGTCGCCGTAACGGCTACCCCGGGTCATGCCCAGGCTACCCTGCAATCCGGAGAACAGCGTGCCACTATTGCCTACATCCACTTCACCGATCAATTCGGGTTGCGCTACTGCCTCCCACCAGCCCGGATCCTCCTGGGTCGGGGCAGTGCCATCAATGCTACGATCGGAGCCAAAGTTGACGTCATCGGTGACTGCGCCAAACCAGTAAAGCGACAAGCCGCTGTTGAGGCGCACACCGCCATCAACGCTTTCGAAAAAGGTATGTTCCGAAGAGAGGGGGCGAATGCCCGATTCCTGATAATCGATATCGGTCACGGCAGCGAAGGCATGGGGCGACATCCCCGCCAGGCAACCCAGTAGCCATGCGCCATGGCGTGTCGAAATCAGCCGGTTCGGAAGGCGAGATGGATATTTCATGTGGCTAACGTCCCTGTTCTATCATTGTTGGTTATTTTATTAACTCTAGGCCACCGACGCAGTTGCGCAACTATAAAAGGTTAGCAGTTTGATCATCACTTCTTCCGACAAGCGTGTCTGGCTGCTGGCCTGGCCGATCATTCTCTCGAATATCACCGTACCGCTGCTGGGGCTGGTGGACACCGCGGTTGTTGGCCACCTGCCGGATTCACGCTATCTGGCCGGGGTGACCCTGGGCGCAACCCTGTTCAGCTTTCTTTATTGGGGCTTCGGTTTCCTGCGCATGGGCACCACCGGCCTGACCTCTCAGGCCGCTGGCCGGGAGGATCACAGCTCGGTACGCAATCTGCTGGGGCAGGCGCTGATCATGGCCCTGGTCATCGGGGTGCTATTGATTCTGCTCTCGAAGCCGCTGATAGCCCTGGGACTATGGCTGCTGGACGGCAGCGCCGAGGCGACGCACCTGGCTGGCGAGTACGCTGGCATCCGTATTCTCTCCGCCCCGGCAGTGATGGCCAATTACGCCATACTGGGATGGTTCCTGGGTCAGCAGAACAGCCGCGTAACGCTTTTGATCATGGTCACGACCAACAGCGTCAACATTGTGCTCGATCTGCTTTTCGTGGTGGGTCTGGGCATGACCAGCAACGGCGTGGCCTGGGCCACGGTGATTGCGGATTATACCGCCTTGGCGCTTGGGCTCACCCTGGTTGCGCACCAGCTTAAACGCCTCGACGGGCACTTTCTGCGGGAGCAACTGACGAGATTCAAGGCGTATCAGCAGCTCTTTCAGGTCAATGCGCATCTGTTCATACGAACCCTGGGGCTATTGTTCGCCATGGCTTTTTTTACCGCTCAAGGGGCAAGCCAAGGGGACGTCATTCTTGCCGCCAACGCGGTGCTTCTACAGTTCATCATGCTCACCTCTTATGGGCTGGACGGCTTCGCCCATGCTGCCGAAGCCCTTACCGGTCGCGCCATCGGCCGGCGTGATTGGCTGGAGTTCAGTGAGTCCGTCCGGGCGACAACACGTTTTTCCTTGCTTACCGCTGGCAGCGCCATGCTGGCATTCGCTCTCGGCGGCAACGCCCTTATCGCCCTGCTAACGGATCTACCCGCCGTACGCGATGCCGCCGCAGAGTTCATGCCCTGGATGATCCTGATGCCGGCGCTGGCGGTATGGAGCTATCTGCTCGACGGCGTTTTCATCGGCGCCACCGCCACCCGGGAGATGCGCAACAGCATCTTCATCGCCCTGGCGGTTTACCTGCCGCTATGGTGGCTGACTCAGAACATCGGCTCGGGAATGGGCAATCACGGCCTTTGGCTTGCGTTCACCACCTTCATGCTGGTGCGCTCACTAACCCTGGGGGGTTACTACCTGTACTATCGTCGCCACTACTGGCACGGCGCTGCGGCTACTATTTGAGAATGGTATTGGACGGCTGCGACCAGAGTGGCACAGGCAAGCGGCGTTTTTTGCGCTATTTTTGACATTACTTGAACTCAGGAATTGCTGAACAAGTAGTAATTCCTTAACAAACAAGCGAGAAATAAAATGCTCAAGTTTCTGTCTCGGCCCGCAGTCAGATTGGTCGAACGTTACCTGCCGGACCCTTATATCTTCGTGCTGTTGTTGACCCTGGTGGCTGCTGCCGCGGCCATTGGCGTGGAACGTCAGACGCCCCTGGCGGTACTGCGCTATTGGGGTGATGGTTTCTGGGACCTATTGACCTTCTCGATGCAGATGCTGCTGGTGCTGGTCACCGGTTTCATGCTGGCAAGTTCGCCCCCGGTCAAGCAACAACTGGCGAAACTTGCCACCAAGGCCGGGACTCCAGCGCGGGCCATCATCCTGGTCACCCTGGTGTCGCTGGCGGCAAGCTGGATCAACTGGGGTTTTGGCCTGGTGGTCGGGGCGCTGTTTGCCAAGGAGCTGGCCAAGCAGATTCGGGTCGATTATCGCCTGCTGATCGCCAGCGCCTATTCCGGCTTCGTGGTATGGCATGGGGGCCTTGCCGGCTCGATTCCCTTGGTCATCGCCACCGAGGGCCACTTCGCCATGGATCGGATTGGCGTCGTGCCCACCTCCGAGACGATCTTCTCCTGGTTCAACCTTGCCATTACGTTGATGCTGTTCATCGTCATGCCGCTGGTCAATCGAATGATGCTGCCGGATGAAAAGGACAGCGTTTACGTCGATGCAGAAAAACTCGATGACGGCCCGCCGCGCAGACTCAGAGCGTCTCGTCCGGCGGAACATCTCGAGAACAGCGTGACCCTGGCCTGGCTGGTGGGCATTCCCGGGCTGCTGTTTCTGCTGGATCACTTCTTGCTACGCGGCGGCGGCCTCAACCTGAACGTGGTCAACTTTACCTTCCTGTTCCTGGCCATCGTGCTGCACCGTACGCCCCGGCATCTGCTCGATAGCCTCTACGAGGCGGTGAAGGGCGGTGCGGGTATCGTCATTCAGTTTCCGTTCTATGCCGGCATCATGGCCATCATGGTGCAGTCCGGCCTGGCCGAGACCCTCTCGAAAGGCTTCGTTTCCATCGCTACCGCCGATACGCTACCCTTCTGGTCGTTCATCAGCGCCGGCGTGGTCAATCTGTTCGTGCCCTCCGGGGGCGGTCAATGGGCGGTGCAGGCGCCGGTCATGCTGCCCGCCGCTGAAGCGCTAGGGGCCAGCGTGCCGCGTGTTGCCATGGCGGTGGCCTGGGGTGATGCCTGGACCAACCTGCTACAGCCGTTCTGGGCATTGCCGGTGCTTGCCATCGCGGGGCTCAAGGCCAAGGACATCATGGGATTTTGCTTGATTCAGCTATTCATTACCGGGGTGATCATCAGTCTGGGGCTCACCTTTCTCTGAAAAACGTTGCTTTGCAGGAGTATGATGCGATGAACGACGCCTTGTCCGGCCAACACGAATTGAGCATGACCGTGCTGATGACCCCCGATATGGCCAATTTCAGTGGCAAGGTGCACGGTGGCGCGATTCTCAAGAAACTCGATGAGGCCGCCTACGCCTGCGCCAGCCGCTATTCAGGCAGCTATGTGGTGACCCTGTCAGTGGATCAGGTGCTGTTCAAGCAACCAATTCATGTAGGCGAGCTGGTCACCTTTCTGGCCTCGATCAATCATGTGGGCAGCTCTTCCATGGAGGTCGGCATCAAGGTCATCGCCGAGTCGATCCAGGAGAAGGTCATTCGTCATACCAACAGCTGCTACTTGACCATGGTAGCAGTGGATAAGGAGGGACGGCCCGCGCGGGTACCGCCGCTAAAACTGGAAACCTCTCTGCAGAAGCTGCGCTCCGACAAGGCGGCACTGCGCAAGAAGCTGCGCAAGGAGGCGGAAGAGGAAGCACGACGAACTCACGAAAACCACTATGGCGTTCAACCGCGTTAAATGGTTGGCACTTTGAAACATCACAAGGAGGTGAAATGAGATCGACGCTGCCGTCGCGCGCCGAACGCACACCCAAGGAAAACGCCCTGCTCGCCTGGGATCTGTTTATCGTGGCGCTGGTCATCGTCAATCTCGCGCTTATATTGTTCGACAGCTTGTTTCTGGTTGACCCGTTGAATGATGCCTTTGCGGCGGTGGCGCCCGGGCTGCATCAGGCCTATTCCGAAAATATCCACGCCAACTTCTTCAGCATTGATCTGGTTTTCGTCAGTATCTTTGTTTTCGATGTGCTGCTTGGCTGGGCGATGGCGATTTCCGAGCGCCGCTATCATCGCTGGTTCTTCTATCCTTTCGTTCATTGGTACGACGTGCTGGGCTGTATTCCCCTGGCAGGTCTTCGCTGGCTGCGTGCCCTGCGTATCTTTTCGCTGCTGTTCCGCCTGCAACGACTGGGGCTTATCGAGGTACGGAATTGGGCGCTCTTTCAGATCCTGGCCAAGTATTACGAGATCCTGCTCGAAGAGCTTTCTGACCGAGTAGCGATCCGCTTGATCGGTAACGTGCAGGACGAGATACGCAACAGCGGCGCGCTGTCCGGGCGGCTAGTCAACGAAATACTCATGCCACGCAAGGAACAGCTGGTGGAAGAACTCACCCAGCGCCTGCAAAGCATTCTCAGTGATGGATATAGCGACAACCGCGCGCTGATTGCTCGATACATCAGCGCCCTGGTAGGTCGCACCATGCACGAAAACCCGGAAATTCAGCGTTTGCGGCGGCTCCCTTTTGGCGACCAGCTGACCAATGCCATGGATCAGACCATCAGCGGCGTCGCCGCCCAGCTGGTGCATGAAGCCGTCACCAGCCTGGAATCGCCGGAGTTCAAGGAATTGTTACAGAACCTGGCCAACAGCGGCTTCGACGTCATGCTCCAAACCGATCAGCGCACCAACCAGATCACCGAACAGGTGCTGATCGACTGCCTAGAGCTCATCAAGGATCAGGTGGCCGTGAAGCAGTGGCAGCAGCGCTACGACTGAACGTTCTCAGTCACGCTTCCGTTCAGCCTCGCATCTCCAATAGGGTATAAGGCGCCTCGCAGGCATGACGTTCATCCCGCTCGTCGATGCCCCCCAATCCCATATGCCGGTCGTTGTCGTAAGCAACGAACAGCCGGGTCTTGTCCAGCACGGCAAGCCCTTCGGCCTTGTGCTCGAACTCCAACGGCGCACCATTATAATCGGTAACCAATGCCGGTGACTTGTTGGCAGCAAAATCCGCCAGCGACATGACCCATAGATAGCCGCCGATATGTTCCACACCTTCGGCTTCGGTCTCGAAACTGGTCAGCAAATAAAGACGGTCGTTGTAAGGGTCATATTCAAGGCTCGACAGCCCGCAGATATGGCGCACCCCATCAAACTCGCCCGGATCGAAGTGATAAAAGCTGCGTAGCTCATCGACGAATTCCAGATTGTCGTGTTCGTTGATCTTGTAATGCGCTCCCACCACCCGGGCTACGTACTGGAAATCGTCATGGGCATTGCCTTGTTCACGCACGCCGAACAGCAGCAGGCCATCGCCCTGCTCTCCGGGAATCGCCGCCAGCCCCTCGATCTTGTAATAGGGCGTGCCGATAGCCTTATCCAGCTTGAGACGCAGTTCCAGGGAACCTTCGACGCCGTCTCGCGGATCTGGATCGACGGTCTGCACCTTGCCTGGCTCGCCCAGGGGCCAGATCAGCAGGTGATTGTAGTCGTTGAGATCGTGGCTCTCGGCGTCGATGCGATCGAAGCCGGTGGTAGCCAACACGTGCTTGCCGTCCGCGGTCAGGGCGAAGTCCTCGTACTTGGTGGCCCGTTGAACGGCCTCGGCGGTGAAATATTCAAGCGTAGTGTCATCGGGAATGCCCTGATCGCTGATATCCATGGCGAACACCGCCGAGCGTTCGGCGCCGGGAATCGGCTTGTCGCTTGCCAATATCAGGCGGTGGCCATCGTAGACCACCGCAGAGACCTCGACATTGACGAGCTTGTCCTGCTCATCCCGCAGGCCGGTGGGAAAACAGTGCATGGTGCCATGGGAAACAATGGTCGCCTGGGTCATGGATGCCTCTTCGCTAACGAATTCTATTTAAAACTGCGGTCTCATCCCGCTGAATGCAAGCCGATCTGCAGAATCAGCGCATATAACGCAGGCTATATTTCCGCTGGCGCATCAGAGCAGGCTTATATATGTTGGTAGTGTTCTCTCTTGGCGATATCTGATTACAGGCAGGTTTCAACCGGCCAGAACAGCCTGGGATAACAACAATCACTCACTATTGGGCCAGTCGATCGTCGGGCTTTTTTTCATGAGTAAAAACGAAGAATTCGCAGAGGTCACCGTACTGTTTGCACGTCAGCCGATTTATGATCGCCAGCATCAGCTTGCCGGCTGTGAGCTGCTGTTTCGCCCTTGCCCCCGAACCGAAGCGCTGACCGAGCCTTTCGATGGTGACCTGGCCACCCGCCAGGTGTTACGCAATGCCTTCGCTCATACCGATATCCGCACGGTATGCGAGCATACGCCGGCCTATATCAACTTCACGGCCAATGCCCTGAAAGCGGAGATTCCCTTCGAACCCGGTGATATCGTCATCGAAATACTTGAAACCGTCGAGGCAAGCGACGAGGTCATCACCGCAATCAAGGATTACAAATCGAGGGGCTATACCATCGCCCTTGATGACTACCGCTTGAAGGAAGCCAGTCATCCGCTGCTGGCCCTCGCGGATATCGTCAAGCTCGACTATCCGCAGTATGGCGCCGAGGAATTCACGTCACTGGTAACAGAACTACGGCGCCACCGTCCCCATTTGACGCTACTTGCCGAAAAGATCGAAACCCAGGAAGACTTCCTGCATTGCCGGCAGGCAGGCTGTGATCTTTTCCAGGGGTATTATCTGGCCCGGCCCTCGAAGGTCGAGCGTGAGCGTTTACCGGATGAACATTACACGTTGCTGCAGCTCCTTGCCGAGCTCAACCGCATCGACGCCACTGCCGAGGAACTCGCCAAGACCATCGACAACGACGCCTTTCTGAAACGAGAGCTTTTGAGCGTCGTCAATAGCGACTACTACGACTGTGGCGAGGAAGTAACTTCGGCGTCGATGGCCATCAATGCGCTTAGCCAGCGGCGCGTCTGCAATTTAGCTACCATGCTGGCACTGAGTAAACTGGATCAAGCTCCTCATTCACTGCAACGCCTTGCCCTGAATCGAGGGCAGCTGTGCCAAGCGCTTGCAGACCACCTCGACGAAGAGCCTATTTCAGGGTTCACGGTAGGCCTGTTTTCCATTCTGGGCGCTTTCTTTAAAAGCTCCCTGGAGGACATCTTCGACAATCTGCCACTGCCAAAGGTGCTTAAAGACGCCATTCTCGATCAGCGTGGTGTCATGGGGCTTGTGCTGGCAACGACATTGCAGCTCGAACAGGGTGAGCTCGACGATCTCGACTGGGCGGCCCTAACCGAACACGGCCTGTTTCCGGAAAACGTCAGCCAGGCCCAGCAGCGAGCCGTCGAGAACAGTGACGCCTTCTTATGATTTTTCATGGAGCGCATCAACGCTATGGTTATCCGAAAAAGACCGCCACAGGGCGACTCTATAGCGGCTTGTGAGTACACTCTCTCGTTCTAAATAAAGATCCCTTCCCGTTATTGCGCGTGAATTGCACAGGTACAAATCGATGGAGAGTCTGGCGTTTCTGGGGCCGGCAGCGTTGTACATGGTCTCGATGACCATCACGCCAGGACCCAATAATGTGATGCTCACGGCCTCTGGGGCCAACTATGGCTATTGGCGCACCCTGCCCCATATTCTGGGCATCATGGCCGGTTGTTTCGTACTGTTTTCGGCGATTGCGCTGGGGCTGGGTCTGCTGTTCGAGCGCTATCCGCTATTTCAAAGCTTCCTCAAGATCCTGGGCAGCATTTACCTGCTTTATCTGGCCTGGAAGATTGCCAATGCGCCGCCGCCGAACTTGAACGCCCAAGGTCAGGGGCGACCGTTGACCTTTTGGCAGGCCGCGGGCTTCCAGTTCGCCAACCCCAAGGCCTGGGTCATGGGATTGGCATTGATGGCCGGCTTCTTGCCGGAGGGAGGGAGCACCTTGCTGAATGCTCTCTTGCTTGCCGGCTTTGCAGAGCTGATCGCGCTGCCCTGCATTTCGCTATGGGCGGGATTCGGCATGGCCATTGGTCGGCTTCTGCGCAGCGAACGCGGCTGGCGCATCTTCAACGGCATCATGGGTACGATGACCGCCGCCTGCGTCCTCTTCATCCTCGGCTAAAAATGCTTCTACGTATTCCTTTAAAGTTCTCGCTGAAAAGGTCGATAACAATTGTTAACTATTGACTTTTTCGGATTCTTTCGATGGATATACCAAAGGTATCCAGCAACACTACCGTGCTATTTGCGCGTCAGCCAATCTATGATCGCCAACTCTAGATCGCAGGTTACGAATTGCTGTTTCGTCCCACTACCGGCGTGAATGCGCTGGTCGGGCCATTTGATGGAGATCTTGCCACTCAGCAGGTCATGCTCAGTGCTTTCACGGAAACCAATATTCGCGAAGTGTGCGAGAACACGCCAGCGTTCATCAACTTTACTGCCAATACCCTAAAGGCAGATATCCCCTTTAATGCCAGCGAGATGGTCATTGAAGTTCTCGAAACCGTGGAAGCCGACGAAGAAGTCGTGGCGGCCATCAAGCGCTACCGCAAACGAGATTATCCGATTGCCCTGGACGATTACCGGTCAAAGACCACAGATCATCCGCTTCTGCCCCTGGCGGACATCGTCAAGCTCGACTATCCGTTTTACACGGCGGAGGAGTTGGTGCAGGTAGTGACACGGCTAAAACGCGCCCATCCGCACTTGAAGATCATCGCCGAGAAGATCGAGACCCATGAGGATCTGGCGATATGCCAGCAGGCGGGCTGCGACCTTTTCCAGGGATATTTCCTGTCGCGCCCGGTACCGGTGGAGGGTCAGCACCTTCCCCATAGTCGGGTGGCGGTGTTGGCACTACTGGCGGAGCTCAATCGCGAGGATGCCAGCATTCGGGAGCTGACCGAGACCATACAGCGGGATGCCTTCATGAGCGTACGGCTGATGAAGATGGTCAACAGCGCTTACTACCAACGCCCTCCGGATATTACCTCGGTGCAGATGGCAGTGGCCTTGCTGGGTCAGCGGCGCATTCGCAACCTGGCCAACATGCTGGCGCTGTCCAAGCTGGACGACAAACCTCATGCGCTGCAGAAGCTGGCCCTGACCCGAGGCTATTTGTGCGAGGGGCTAGCGGCCAATCTTCACGATGAACTGATCTCCGGCTTCACCGTCGGTCTGTTTTCCAGCCTGGACGCCTTCTTTGATCGTCCGCTGGAAGAAATACTTGAGGAACTTCCGCTGCATGACTCTCTCAAGGGGGCAATCCTCGAACATCGTGGTCCTATGGGATTGGTACTGGCAACAGCGCTACATATCGAGCGCGGTGAACTGGAGGCCATCGACTGGCCGGCCCTCAATGCCCTGGGGCTTCCCGTTGAACGCATCAGCCATGCTCAGCAATCCGCCGTCGGCATGGCTAACATGCAGTTATGAAAACGATAGAACCAGCGTTTCCGCTGGTTCCGTTATTTCAGCCACAGCGCAGATCGCTGATGCGGCCATCTTCGTCCAGATAGATGTTCAACCGCTCCTGGCGGTAATCAAGGGTAAAGGGCTGCCCTGGTTCCAGGACTCGCGCGTTCTCTGAATCACTCTGGCTGGTAAGAACCTGACGCAAGGCATCGCTGTAGTTTTGTCCGATATAGCTTTGCACCGCGCTGGTGTCGCACTTTGCATGATTACCCGGTTCATTCATGCCCGGAGGTCGCGGGGCATCTTCCGGTGCAGGACCACTCGCGCAGCCAGCCGCCAACGCTGCCAGGCACATCCCTGATATCAGTTTCGTGATCATCGTATTCTCCTCTTCTTGCAACACATTAAACGCATGTGACGTTAATATCATATTGATTATCACGATATTGAAGTGTGGTCTTTCACGCTCAGGATAGGCTAGTCTGGATGACGAGCAGGACAAGGACGGCCATATCAAGCGAATTGCTTCGGCCCGAATTCGGTATCTTTCGCGTTTGAATCGCACTGCCAAAAGGATGGAAACATATGCTCAGGTTCGCCAGCTTGATCGGTATTACCCTAGGGGCGACATTGACCCTGAATTCAGCCCTGGCCGCAGACCCTCTCCGGGTTGCGTCCAAGAACGACACCGAAGGCGCCCTGCTCGGTAACATGGTGATCGCGCTACTGGAAAATAGCGATTACCCCGTGGACAACAAGCTGCAACTAGGGCCGACCAACATCGTGCGCACGGCGCTGATCGAAAACGAGATCGATCTGTACCCGGAATACACCGGCAATGGCGCTTTCTTTACCGATACCACCGATGACCCTGCCTGGAAGGACCACGACAAGGGGTTCGAAAAGATTCAACAGATGGATCTCGAACAGAACAACTTGGTCTGGTTACCGCCTGCGCCGGCCAACAATACCTGGGCCATTGCCTTGCGCGAGGATCTAGCCCAGGAGAACGACCTCAAGACCATGGAAGACTTCGGCAAATGGATCAATGAGGGTGGTGAGGTGAAACTGGCCGCCTCCGCCGAGTTCGTCGACAGCGAAGCCGCGCTCCCCAGCTTCCAGCAGGCCTACGACTTCGAGCTGAGCCAGGATCAGCTGCTGGTGCTCTCTGGCGGCAATACCGCTGCCACCATCCGCGCCGCCGCGGAAGGCACCAGCGGCACCAACGCCGCCATGGTCTACGGCACGGATGGGGCCATTCAGCCGGCGGGCCTGCGGGTCATGGACGATACCCAGGGCGTACAGATGGTCTATGCCCCGACGATGGTCGTTCGCAAGCCGGTGCTGGATGACAACCCCAAGCTCGAGGCATTGTTTGCGCCGGTTCTCGAATCCCTGGATCGCGAGACATTGCAGGAGCTTAATAGCCGTATCCAGGTCGATGGCCAACCTGCCAAGCAGGTCGCCCAGAGCTACCTCGAAGAGAATGACTTCTTGAAATAAGGATTCGACTCAAGGTGTTGTCGACCCAAGCGTCCAATGGAAGGACCAGGCCTCTGGTGGCAAATCGTGTCTTGCTGACATTGGTGATCGCCGCGGCGATAGCTGCGGCGCTGCTCTCTTTTGTTGCCATGGCGCCCAATCGGCTTGTATCGGGAGAATCGATCAACCTGATTGTGGCGCTGCGGCCCTGGCAGTGGATCATCCTGATACTGCTGGCCCTTCTGTTGGCATCCTGCGCGTTGACGCGCCCGTTTTCCTCACCGAGCAGTCATTATCTGACGCTGATCGCGGCCCCTCTGTGGCTGATTCTGGTGCTCTATGGGCTAGGTGATTATGCCAACCGCGCATTGCAGGAGGCCTCGCCATCGGCTCGGGTCTCTCAGGGCGCAGCCTTCTGGATTCTGGTTTTCTGTCCGACCTTGATGATACTCGACGCCTTCCAGCGCCTGCAGACCAATCTGGGGTTACGCGGCCTCTACACGCTGATACTCGTTGCCGTCGTCGCTGCCCTGTTCGTAACGGGCCACCTCGATGGGCTGGCGATCATGCATGAGTATGCCAACAATCGCGATCAGTTCGCGGACGAGTTCATCGCGCATTTGCGTCTGGTCGCCTCGGCCTTGGGCCCTGCGCTGGTCATCGGCCTGCCCCTTGGTTTGCTTGCCCATCGCCGCGCCGGTACTCGGGGTGCGCTTTTCGGCGTACTCAACTTCTTTCAGACGATCCCTTCGATTGCCCTGTTTGCGCTGCTGGTAGCTCCCTTGGCGGCATTGAGCGAGGCATTACCGCTGCTACGGGAACTCGGTATCAAGGGCATCGGCGCCACCCCTGCCATCATCGCGCTAGTCATGTACGCGCTACTGCCCATCGTGCGCAATACCTATGCCGGCTTTGATGGCGTCGCCGCCACGACCCTGGAAGCAGCTCGCGGCATGGGCATGACCTCTGCTCAGATCCTGTGGCGGGTCGAGATCCCGCTGGCCCTGCCGGTAATCCTCGCCGGGCTTCGCATCGTGACCGTGCAGGCCATTGGCCTGACGGTGGTGGCTGCCTTGATTGGCGCGGGCGGGCTCGGCGCCTTCATTTTCCAAGGGCTAGGACAATACGCCATCGACCTGGTGCTGTTGGGAGCGATACCCACCATTGCCCTGGCGGTGGTGGCGGATTTTCTTTTGCAGATTCTGGTCGCATTGAGTAGACCCCCGGGGGCCCGATGATCGAGCTACAAGGATTGACCAAGACCTATGCCGGCAAGGATGTGGTCAAGGATGTCTCGCTGCGCATCGAAAGCGGCGAGTTCGGCGTGTTGATTGGCCCTTCCGGCTGCGGCAAGTCCACCACGCTGCGCATGATCAACCGGCTGATTCCCTTGACCCAAGGGCGTATTTTCCTGGGAGAGGAAGATGTCACGGAGCTGCCCGCGGAACAGCTGCGCCGGCGCATCGGCTACGCCATCCAGTCGACAGGGTTATTCCCGCACTGGACCGTAGCGGAAAACATCGCCGTGGTACCCGGTCTTCTCAAGTGGGACAAATCCCGCACTTCGCAGCGGGTCGATGAGCTTTTGAATCTGTTTCACCTGGATGCCGGCGAGTTTCGCGACAAGTACCCCCACCAGCTCTCCGGCGGTCAGGCTCAGCGGGTCGGCGTTGCCCGGGCGCTGGCGGCGGACCCGGAAGTGCTGCTGATGGACGAGCCTTTCGGCGCTGTCGATCCCTTGACGCGGGACGTACTGCAAAACGAGATGCTGCGAGTCCATCAGCAGACCGGCAAGACTATCGTCTTCGTCACTCACGATATGGACGAGGCCCTCAAGCTGGCCTCCCGTATCGCTATTCTCAATGCCGGGCGACTGGTGCAATACGACCGCCCCATTGAGCTTCTGACTCAACCTGCCGATGATTTCGTGCGTAGTTTCATCGGCAAGGCGGATCTGGGGCTGAAGCTGCTGTCCCGGCGCTGGGTACATCAGTATCAGCAGCCCGCCAGGGTTCTGGAACACCCTGCCTCCTTCGATAATGATGCGGCGTCGGCAGCCTATGGCTGGGAGGTCGATGCACAAGGACGCGCCCTTTGCCTGCATGGCGGCCGACTGCACGCCGACGAGAACGAACAGCGCACCCAAGTCACCCATGAGTGGACCGCAACCCCGGACATGACCATGAAAGAAGCCCTGTCGCGAATGGTCTGGTTTCGCGTCATGGTGCTGCCGGTGCTTGATGACAAAGAACGCCTTGTCGGTGAGGTCGCCATGCAGGGCGTTATGGGGCATGAACCCAGCAAACAGCAAGCCCTGGGGCAAGAATGATGAGAGCCATGACCCTGCGTGCGCCAACGCAAACGCGCACCTGGCTGTTGATCACACTCAGTATTCTGCTGGTGGTCCTGGTGCTGTTCATGGAAGAGCTCAAGCCGCTATTCGAATGGGTCTTCCCGGATCTGAGGTCGCCGCTTTACGATCGCGAAAGCTTCCTGCAGCTGACTTTGGATCATCTCTTGCTGGTACTGGTGTCATCGATCATTTCCGTCAGCGTCGGCGTGGGAGCCGGGCTTTTCGTGACCCGGCGCAACGGCCGGGAATTCGAGCCGCTGGTGTCATCTCTGGCCGCCATCGGACAGACCTTTCCGCCGGCGGCGGTGCTCGCCATCGTCGTACCCCTGGCAGGCTTTGGCTTCATACCCACCATCGTGGCATTGACGCTGTATGGCCTGCTACCGGTGGTACAGAACACCATCGCCGGGCTAGGTACCGTACCGGCCACCACGTTGGAAGCTGCCAGAGGTACCGGCATGAGCCGAACCCAGGTGCTGCTGCGGGTAGAGCTGCCCTTGGCCATGCGGGTAATCATCGCGGGAGTACGAGTATCGGTGATCATCAATATCGGCACCGCTACCATTGGCTCGACGGTAGGCGCCCAGAGTCTGGGCACGCCAATCATCGCTGGGCTCGTGGGCAATAACATCGCTTACGTGATTCAAGGGGCCGTACTGGTGGGATTGCTTGCGATCGTGACGGATCTGTTCTTTGAACGCCTGGAACGGCGGTTCAGTGTCGGAGGTTAGCGCTTAGCGCGAGTTTCGGGATGGAAGTACATATGCCGATTGATGAGCAAGAACTTGCCGCCCGGGGTTATCGAGCGGCAAGCTGACTTGACTAACTGACTCAGCTGGCGGAATCCTGAATCTTTTCACCACCACGCTCGATATCTTCGCCAGCGCCTTCCATAGTGTTGCATCCGGCCAGCACACTGGCGCTAACGAGTAGCGTAAACGTCAGCATCATAAACTTTTTCATCCTGCTCTCCTTGAACGATAGATCAATTTTCTTCTACAACAATAGAATGGCGGCTTCACCATCATTACGAAGCCTATCAGGTAGCGATTGGTTACGCACATTCAGATACAGGTACTTGCCTAGTTCGCTGCCTCTTCGATTTCCGATCCCACCTTGCTGATATCCTCGCCGAATCCTCGCATGGTATTGCATCCGGCCAGTGATACCAGCAGCAGCAACGCTGACAGCAACAACGCATGTTTCATGTTCTTCTTCTCCTGATTCGCTTCTCCTGATTCGATGAAGCGAAGACGCGATTGGAAAACGAGCCGACCCACATCCGTTATCTCTCAAGTACCGCGTCACGGCAAGAGGTCAAACCTTCGTTAGTGGATCAAAAGAACAGCAGCCGTACAACGATGGCGACGATGACCACGAGCGTCAGCCGCTTGACCCAATAAGCGCCCCGCGGTCCCATGTTGACTTTCACTGCCAGCCAGGCGCCACTCATGCTGCCCAGCGCCAGCAGTAAACCATAGTTCCAGCGCACCTGATCATTGATCATGAATAGTAAAAGCGCCGGTAATGTGTAGATCAAGATGATAAAAACCTTGAACACATTGACCTGGGCCAGATCGATCTTGAGCAGACGATAGAGCACGACGATGAATAAAATGCCGACCCCGACCTGAATGAAACCGCCATACAATCCAATGCCGAACATGGCGAGATAGACCGCCGGCGTCAGGCGCTCCGGGCTCAGGGCTCGGGTATCGAGCTTGGGCTGCGGGAGCAGCATCATGATCGAAGCGCCCACCATCGCAACGATCAATACCGCCTCGAACAGGGCATTCGATACCTGCAGGGCAAGCCAGGCACCGCATAGCGAGCCAATCACTGCCGGAATCGACAGACGCAGACTGATGGCGATTTCCCGAGCGCCGGCGCGAAAGAAGCTGCCGACCGCGCTCACGCTCTGCAGCACGATGCTCACTCGATTGGTGCCATTGGCCTCCTGAGGCGGCAGGCCCAGAAACATCAGCAATGGCAATGTCAGCATCGAGCCACCAGCGGCCAACACATTGATGAATCCGGCAACGCCCCCTATCGCCACCAGTGCAAGTGCCTCGAGCAGCGTCATCTTCTCTCCTTGTTGTTCGTTCTTGCCACTTCCCTGATGATGTCATCATCGGTTTTCTTGAATATCACTACCCCAGGAGTCTTATGAGCGACTTTAGCCTTCATCCACGCCTGGCAGCAGATACCCATCATGTAGCGGATCTGGCGTTGTGTCAGGTGCTCTTGATGAACGACTCGCGCTTTCCCTGGGTGATACTGGTGCCATGTCGTGCCGCTATCCGCGAAGTCTATGAACTCGAGGAAGACGAGCAAGCACGGCTGTGGCGGGAAGCTACGATGCTGGGACGCGGTATGCAAGAATCTCTCGGTGGGGACAAGCTCAACCTGGCTACTCTGGGCAATCAGGTGGCGCAACTGCATCTACACGTCATTCTAAGACGTCGCAACGACGACGCCTGGCCCGGGCCGGTGTGGGGCCACGGCACGCCAAAGCCCTATACCCAGGATGCACTGAAAGAGATGAATGATCGTCTTCTCTCCCTAATCGCATCCGTTTTCGACGACGATTGACCATCAAGAGTACGACTTATCGCCCGCTCTCGAGGCGGGAGGTAATTTCCGCCAGAAGGGCGTCGAAGCGCTGCGGCTCGACGGCACGTCCGCCCTGGTGACCTGACAGCGTCAATCGAGTGCCCGCCGGTATCGTACTGGTGGTCAGGCGCACCTCATAGCCCGGGCGAGCGGCAAACACTGCATTGATGCGCCCAAGCTCCGTATTGGCGAAGCGAATCACGAAGCCGCGCTCGACCAACGCGTCGAGTCCGGCATTCAATACCTGCTCGCTGGTTGCCTCCAGGACGACCTGACGCTCCGGCAGCGTTCTTTGCCCGCTGGCGCATCCGGTCAACAAGACTGTCATCAAGGCCAGTAGTGCAACGACGGCTGCCATATGCCTCATTGCTGATTCTCCAGCACTCGTACCCGGGACTCGATGGAGGCGCTGAGCTCGCGGCAGAATTCACTGCGGTTTCGTGAACGGGAATCCATTACGTAACCGCCAGGATCGACGATGCTGGCATCCCGAGTGATGCTGACGTTCTGTTCGTCGATGAGCACCGACAGGCGTTCGATTTCTATTGGATCGTCATAATATCCGCCGCCAACACCACCGCCGAACCCGGTTCCGAAACCTACCGAGAAGCCTGACCGTCGACCGACGCTACCCCATACCGAACTGCCTCCCAGGATGGGCCTGTCCACGGCGCCGAGTCCCGGCTTGCGGGTGCTGCGCTCGGCACTGACGAGTCCCAGCTGGGTATCCGTGTTGCGAATAGCATAGTCCCGGGCCTCAAGGGCTTCCACCGTGGCTCTGAGCCAGAGCTCCTGGGAGGCTTGGTCGTTGCGTGTCCAGGTACAGGGCGCGGGCAGTGGCTCAGCATTACGGGCCAAGGGATCCGAGGGCGCCAATGACTGACACCCGGTCAATGCAATCGCAATGACGGAAAGTATTGGTAGCAATAAACGGGTCGGCTGGAACATGACGCTTCCTTACGGTGCATGACTTTTTGCTGAGAGGGTGTTTACAAAACAGGCGAACGAAGGCAAGACGAAATTGAACGACAAATCGACAGGATTGCCGATTTGGGCAGCGCCAGCTGCTCGAAGAGCGAGCAACATGGACGTTGCGAGTCAAAAAGCGCAGTTTACTGGAGTAAATGAGCATTTTGAGGTCAATTTCAACGCCGCATTGCCTAGTGCAGGCATTTTGTAAACGCCCTCTGAGAGATGCTTGCTCCCTCAAGCATAGCCGCAACTGTGCGATGACAGAACGTTGGTACAGCTCAGACTTATTCGGCATGCAAGCTGTCGAGTCAAAAATAGAACATGACTATCAAATAAATAAATGCGATTGCTTTTTTATTTGAAGACGAATGCCCTATGCTAGGCACCTATTGAACCCAATCACGGAGAGTCTTCATGACCGACATCAACGCAATCGGTTTGCACGAGCGCAGCGCAACGCAACTGGCCGACAAGCTCAACACGCTATTGGCCAACTATCAGATCTTTTATATGAATGTGCGAGGCTATCACTGGAACATAAAAGGCCCCGAGTTTTTCGAACTGCATGAAAAATTCGAAGAGCAGTACACGGATCTGTTGACCAAGGTCGATGAGGTCGCCGAGCGTATCCTGACCCTGGGCTACGAGCCGATGCACGCCTATAGCGACTACGCGCAATGTGCTTCGATCCAGGAAGACAAGCACGTTCATCAAGGCGATGCCTGCGTGCGTGGCATTCTTGCGGGCTATCAGGCATTGATCGAACTACAGCGCGAAATTCTCAGCCTGGCGTCGGATGCTGACGATGAAGGCACGGCCTCGATGGTCGGCGATTACATTCGCGATCAGGAAAAGACCGTATGGATGCTGAACGCCTATCTAGGCTGAGCCTTGGATCGGTCTGCAACCATTAGACGCTAGTGGGCGAATGGTTTCTAAAGTGCGCAGCTTACATTTTGAAACTTCTGGCACCTTGTACTCGCCCACAGCCGGCCCCACATTGGTAATTAGCACGCAACGCATCGTGCCAAATCAATTTGTTAGCCACTATGCCGCAAGGAGGTAGCATGAGCCAACAATCCTCAGGTAAACGCGTCGCCATTCTCGCCACCAACGGTTTCGAAGAATCGGAGCTATCGGTACCCAAGGCCAAGCTGGAAAATCAGGGCATGACGGTACATGTCATCGCACCGGATACCAAAGGCATTCGTGCCTGGGCAGAGACCGACTGGGGCGAGATCTATGAGGTCGATAAAAGCCTCGATGATGCGAATTCCACCGACTATCACGCCTTGATGCTGCCAGGTGGTCTGTTCAACCCGGACACATTGCGTCAGGACGACAAGGCCCTTGATTTTGTACGCCACTTTTTCGAGGCAGGCAAACCGGTAGGCACCATCTGCCATGCGCCTTGGATTCTGATCAATGCCGGCGTCGTTGAAGGTCGCAAGATGACCTCGTATCCCTCCATTTCCCAGGACCTCAAGAATGCGGGCGCTGAATGGGTCGATGAGCAAGTTGTCGTCGACAAGGGCTTGGTTACCAGTCGTAAGCCAGACGATCTCGATGCTTTCTGCCACAAGCTGGTCGAAGAGATCAACGAAGGACGCCATTCCGATCAGCATGCTTGATCGGCACACCTGATCAACCCATATAGTTCCTATCGATCGTTCTTTTAGCAGCTCCTTTTCAATTTTCGCCTGTCTCCTCCGAGGGACAGGCGTTTTTGTGTATGCTTATTCAGCAGTCATCGTTACACGTCTTGTTTGGAGAGCTATCCATGCCGCACACCCCTCGCCCAATCAGCAAGGCGCTAAGAAAAATAGTGCACGTCATGGCGCGCCCTATGAAGTCGGACAAGGGCCATGGCGGCATCGTGGTCAACGCCTATCGCGGTTACGGCTCCCAACGCGAAGTCTTTGTCATGGGGCGGGTGTTCCGGCAACTGCGCATCGGATTGCCGGCGCCGGAAGGCACCCTCTATCGGGATATTGTCGATGTTTTCCGCCGGATGCTGCGCTGGGGCGCCAAGCATGTGGACGTAACGCTCGATGTGGAAGGCAACCGAATCCAGGTAACCACTGACCGGGACGGGTATTTCGATGTTCATCTGCCATTGAGCAAACCGCTGGTTCCGGATCAAAGCTGGCATACGGGCACTCTCGATATCGTCATGCGCGATGAGCGCACCGTGTGCGCCAAGGTGGATATCTACATACCACCAACAGCGGTGGATCTGGTGGTCATCAGCGATATCGACGACACCGTGATGTATACCGGAGTCGCCAACAAGCTGAAGATGATGTATCGGCTTTTCTTTCGTAAGGCGCACCAGCGGGTTGCTTTTCCCGGGGTGGCGGAATTCTATCAGGCGCTGTTTGCCGGCGCAGATGGCCAGCGAAAACGGCCGCTGCTCTATGTTTCTCGAGGCCCGTGGAGCATTTATGAAGTGCTCGAAGAGTTCTTTCAGCGCAACAATATCCCCGTCGGCCCCATTCTGTTTTTGCGGGAATGGGGGTTGACCTTGCAACGCCCTTTGCCGCGCAAGGCGGAGGATCACAAGTCGAACCTGATCCAGCAGATGCTCGAACTCTACGACGACCTGCCTTTCGTGCTGATCGGCGATAGCGGCCAACACGACCCTGAAACCTACGCTCGCATCGTGCGGGACTATCCGGGTCGCATAAAGACGATCTATATTCGCAATGTCAATCAGGACGCCTCCAGAAACGAGGCAATCGAGGACCTTGCCAAAGAGATCACCGACGCTGGCTGTTCGCTACTGTTAGCCGCGGATAGCGTCAGCATGGCCGAACATGCCCATGAGCAGGGGCTCATTTCTGCCGCCGGGCTGCAGGCGGTACGCCAGGCGCCCAGCGACAATTGAATCACTTGTTCACGCCTTGCTCTCGATCGATTCCTCGGCCAGCTCCTCGATCAGCGCACGCAGCAGGCCCCAGAATTCTTCTACCGAGTCGATCTCGACACGCTCATCCGGGGAGTGAGCGCCGCGAATCTGCGGGCCGAAGGAGATCATGTCGAGCGCTGGATACTTGCCGCCGAGAATGCCGCATTCGAGCCCTGCATGGATGACCTTGACCTCGGGTTCGACGCCCAGACGGCGCTGGTGCAGTTCCCGAAAGCGCTTTAGCAGGCTGCTATCCGGATCAGGTGTCCAGCCGGGATAGGCGTTCTCGACCCGGGTAGTGGCGCCAATCAGATCGAACAGGGCGCAAAATCGATCCGCCATATCCTGAGTTGCGCTATCACGCAGAGAGCGTACCAATGCGCAGAGCTCGAAGCGTCCTTCCTTGAGCGTCACCACCCCCAGATTGTTGGAGGTTTCCACCACGCCGGGTACCTCGACGCTCATGCGCTCGACGCCATAAGGCGCGGCGTGTAGCGCATCGATCAGCAAATGGCTTGCAGAGCTCGTCAATGCCTCCTGAGGTGAAGAAGCCACCGCTTCCAGGGACAGTCTGAGACCGTCATCGACACCGGCCAGCTCGACGGCTAGTTCCGCCTGTAACTCGGCCAAGCGCGCCTTTGCAGCATCCTCCTCCTCTTCATCCAGGGTCAGCATGGCGAAGGCCTCCCGCGGCAGTGCATTGCGTAGCGTCCCACCCTGATAGTCGATCAGTCGCGCACCATAGGGCTCCAACGCACGCAACGCACGCACCAGCAGGCGGTTGGCGTTGCCCCGCCCCTTGTGAATATCGATGCCAGAATGTCCGCCCACCAGACCGGTCAGCGACAGCTGCCAGACGCTCTCATTCTCTTTCAGTGGGCATGTCGGCAGATTCGCGGAGATCAGCACGTCGGCGCCGCCAGCGCAGCCGATATAGACCTGTCCTCGATCCTCGGAATCGAGATTGAGCAGATATCGCCCCTCAAGCCAGTCTTCCGCCAGGTTGAGTGCGCCGCCCATGCTGGACTCTTCTTCGAGGGTAAACAACGCCTCAAGGGGGCCATGGCGCAATGAATCGTCTTCCAGAACCGCCAGGGCCGCCGCCACGCCCAGGCCGTTGTCAGCCCCTAGTGTGGTGCCCCGAGCATACAGCCAGCCATCCTCGATGTAGGTGTCGAGCGGATCCTGGGTGAAATCATGGGGATGATCTGCATTGGCCTGAGCCACCATGTCCAGATGGCCTTGTAGCACGATGCCCGGCGCCTTCTCGCATCCCGGCGAGGCGGGCTTGCGAATCAGCAGGTTGCCGACCTGATCCCGTTCATGGACAAGATCGCGCTTCTCGGCCCACTCCTCAATCAGCGCCACCAGCGCGGCTTCATGACCAGAGGGCCGCGGCGTGTTGCACAGCGTGCGAAAATGGCGCCAGACAATAGCCGGCGCCAACGACTCCAGATGTTCGTTCACGATAGATCCCCTACTTGAAATAACGCTCAACGATTGCGCGACCTGTGGTGATCATACAAGCGTAAGGCCAATGCTCGCCAACGACGCAACCGGCTTTTTCGTCCTCCTTCCTGGGCAGTTGATTCATTTCCCAAGAACAGGGGCGCCACCAGTTCCTGCAACTCTTCATGCGGTGGTCTTCGTGATGAACCCCGCCACCAGGCCAGCCAGGCTTTGGCAAGCCAAGGGCGTACCGACGCTAGCTCGCCACCTCCTGCGGCGAACCACTCAATCTTCGCCAAATCTCGTTCATCGATGACTGGCACCGGCCCTTCCCATAGAAGCATAGCCGCCAGAGCGGGCTCGATACGTTTTAGATCAAACGCCAGCAGGCTCGACAGCAGCTGTTGGAAATCCCGGTTCAGTTCTTCGATCAAGACGCCGGCCGGCTCGTTCAACGTCCGGCCCATCATCAGCGCATGCTCGCCGCTTGAAACCTCCCGGGAAAGCCCGAACCGCAGTGAGACAAACCCCTGGGCGCGCCAGAAGGCGATCAGGCTTTCTTCGGCGCCAAAGCTGACACCGAGGTGTCCAATGTTCTCACCCGCCATTCGCGCAGCCAGATAGTCGATCAGCGCACGGCCTACCCCTTGGCGCCGCGCCGCCGGGTGCACGGCGATACGTTGAATTCGGCACCAGCGCGCCTTGGCGGCATCGCGATGGCCGGCGTGGGTAGCCAGGGACTGTGCCAATAGATGCCCGCGTAGGCGGCGCTCGCCGTGGCAAATCGCCGTTGCCAGCTCTCTTGGAAAACCGCCTTCAAGCTGGGCCAGACAGACCCCGATACAGGTATCGCCGGCATAGGCGGCGAGCAATCGAATATCAGGCGCGTCGAGCAGCTGGCGCAGATCCGCCGGAGTGGTACGGTAGTGGGCCTGTACCAGCAGCCCGAACAGTTCGTTCAGGGCAGCTTCGTCTTTTGCCAGCACCGCTCGGTCAAGGTCAATCAGGCGCAACTCCTGCTCCTTCAAGGCCTTTGCGGCATGCTCGTCCTCGGCGGGCTCGGCATCGAGCAGCAGGAGATCCCGGGTCAGCGCTTCCAACGGGTCATTTTCGGCCCAGCGAATCGGCTGGCGCAGATGATATTCCCGCCAGTCCGGGGTCTCTTTGTCGAGCCGGGCGCGAAAGCGCAGCTGGAAACCGCGTCCGGTGCCCTCGTAACCATGAACGGTGGTGGCAAAGGCGATGCGCGGAAATGCGTCAAGCCAGCGAGCCAGAAGCGGTGCCGGAATCGCCGCCGCCTCGTCGACGAACAGGGTCGGGGGCGAACGCGGATCGATAGCCTCGGACTGCAAGGCGTCGAGCAGCCCATCCGGGGCGATAAACCGCACTTGGGCATACTCACCGTCGATGCTTACCCGGAAACGGTTGTTCTCGCGCTGCCCTTGGGGCAACAGCGCCGCAAGCCGTTCGAATACCGGCTCGACCGCCGCCGGGCGCGGCGCGGTAATCCATAGCTGCCGCTCCCCGGCCAGCAGTCGCCGGGTCGCAGCAATGCCGAGGGCCGCACTCTTGCCCCGGCCTCGATCGGCGCTGAGCACCAGGGGCCGCCGGCGACGCAAGCGGGTCAAGCGCTCGACCGCCTCCGTCTGATCCGCGCTCAGGCAATCCCTATCCTTGGATAAAGCGGGCAGTGTGGAAGGCGCGACGGGTAGTTGCATTGATGGAAAGGGTTGGCCAGCAGGCCAATGCAGCACCCGAGGCGACGCACTCAACCGCCGCGCCAGTCGCGCAAGATAACGCGCCCGCAATTCACTGGGGTGATAAGGCCAGGCGGCGAGCCGAGAATAATCTGCATCCGGTTCAGGATCGCCCTTGTGCCAGGGATCCGGCGTCAGCAGAACCAGCAGGCCACTCGCTCGCAGGGTGCCCGAAATGGCGCCGAAGGCATCCGGATCGAAGCCGCTATTTGTTGACGCCGCATCGAACACCACCAGATCCTGCTCGCCGCCGAGACGAGTCCGGGCCTTGGCCATGGGCAGCACGGGAATGTCCGTTGCGGGACCGGTTGCTCCCAGCCACAGGGGAGCCTGCCAGCACTGAGTCCGCCATAGCCACAGCGCCCGAGCGAGGGTTTCCTGCTCGCGGCCATGGAGCCACAAAAGAACTCGGTGACGTCGCGCACCGAGCGCTTTTATCAGGCAGTCGATCAAATGCTCAAGGTTTGTTGGGTCGTCGCTCATGGCCCATAGA
This sequence comes from uncultured Halomonas sp., assembly GCF_947500835.1. Classification (GTDB taxonomy): domain Bacteria; phylum Pseudomonadota; class Gammaproteobacteria; order Pseudomonadales; family Halomonadaceae; genus Modicisalibacter. Next base: position 183,429 of record NZ_CANMTQ010000003.1, on the reverse strand, counting down.
ATGCGTCATGAGCGATGAGGGTGCCAATTTCTATCAGGTGTCCATCACCTTCTCCAAGGTGATCGGAAACTCGCGAATACGCTTGCCGGTGGCGTGATAGACCGCGTTGCCGATGGCGGCGGCGATACCGGTCAGACCGATTTCCCCCACGCCACGAGCACCGAACTCGTTGAGGGTGTAGTCCGGATTGTCCGGCAGCTCCACATCGATCTCCGGCATGTCCGCATGGCAGGGCACGATGTAGTCCGCGTAGTTGTTGTTGATCAGCCGCCCGTCCCGGGGGTCGTAATCGAGCTTTTCCGTCAGCGCCATGCCGATGCCCATGACGATACTGCCCTCGACCTGATTGCGCGCCGCGGATGGATTGATCGCTCGCCCGATATCGATGCTGCTGACCACCCGCGCCACTCTCAACCGGGAAATACCCGGGTCCCAGCGCACCTCGACGAAATGCGCGCCGAAGGAGCGAAAGCTGTACTGGCTCTTTTCATCTCCGGGCGCTGCCTGGCCGTCACCGCTGACGCTGCCAAGTTTCTGCTGGCTCAGGATCTCGCCGAAGCTGACCCGTTTGCCCTGCTTGTCTACCAGAGCGCCGGCCTCGATCTCGAGATTGTCCGGATCGCAGCCTTCAAACGCTCCGTTCTCCCCGGTGGCGACTTCCTTCAGGGCGTCGAAGGCGTTTCTCAGCGCGGCCGCCACTGCGGGCAAGGCGGTGGCGGTCACCATGGAGCCCCCGGAAAGCGGGCCCGCCGGCAGGGTAGATTCCCCTAGCCGCACCTCGATGTCCTTCAAGGGCACGCCGGATAGCTCGGCGACGGTCTGGGCCACGATGGTATAGGTGCCGGTGCCGATATCCTGGGTACCACAGGCGGCCATCACGCTACCATCGTCACGCAGCTCGACCCGGGCGCTGCAGGACAGGCGCATCGCTGGCCAGCAGGCAGTCGCCATGCCCCAGCCGATAACCTCGTCCCCGTCGCGCATGGCGCCCGGGGTGGGATTGCGCTTTTCCCAACCGAAGCGCTTTGCGGCGTTGGTATAGCAGTCATCCAGATACTTGCTGGACCAGGGCAGCCCGGAGGCCGGATCGTTCTTGGCATAGTTGCGCCGACGCAGTTCCAGCGGATCCATGCCCAGTTCGACGGCCAGCTCGTCCAGCGCAGTCTCCAAGGCGTGAATACCGGAGGTCTCTCCGGGCGCACGCATGGGGCAAGGGGTGCCGTGGTTGACCTCCAGCAGACGCTGGCTGATGGCGACGTTGTCGCAGGCATACAGGCTCGGGGTCGCCGACCCCAGGGAATCCACATAGGGGTGCACGAAGGAGGTTTCCGTGGTGCTGTCATGACGAATCGAGAGCAGCGTGCCGTCTTGCTTAGCTCCAAGGCGCAGACGCTGACGGGACGCAGGACGATTGCCGCCGCTTTCCATGTCCTGCTGGCGCGGCAGGATCGTCTTGACCGGGCGACCCAGCATCTGGGCGGCGCCGGCGGTGGCTACCGCGTGGGGCCACATGAACAGCTTGTTGCCGAACCCGGAGCCGATGTAGTGGGATACCACCTCCACACTTTCCTCCGGCAGTCCGAAGATGCGGGCCATGGCCTTGTGCTGATAGACCACCCCCTGGCTAGATTCGTGCACGATCAGCCGCTCGTCCCGCCACTCGGCCAGGGTCGCGTGCATCTCCATCTGCATGTGGCTTTCGGCGGCAATGTCATAGGTGTGATCAATCGTGACCGGCGCCTCATCAAACGCCTTTTCAGGGTCGCCCCGGGAGACACCTTCGGATTCAAGCAGCTGCCCTTCCTGATTCGTGTCGAGCAGGCTGGTGCGGGCCCCCTCTTCCTGGTGATAGTCCGCCTGCACCGTATGGGCGGCGGCTCGGGCTTGCTCGAAGCTCTCCGCTACCACCAGCGCAATGTACTGACCGTCATAGTGAATGCGTTCGTCTTCAAAAGGCAGACGCATTTCGCTGACCTGATTCTTGGAGGCGCGATAGAGCTCGGGAAAGTGGCCGTGGTGAAAGATATCCACCACCCCGGGCATGGCTCGGGCGGTGTCCAGATGCAGCGTCTTGAGCGTGCCGTGGGCAATACTTGCCGACACCGGGTAGCCATAAAGCATATCCCGGACCTGCCAGTCCACGGTGTAGTCGGCCTGGCCGGTCAGCTTGAACTCGCCATCCACCCGCGGGGTGCGATGGCCAATGACTTGTGTATCCATACTCGCAATCCTTTAGCTGTTCATGGCCGCCTGGGTGGCCTTTTCAAGCGCCCGCAGGATGGCCTGACGCGCCAATGGCACCTTGAAGGCGTTATGCTCTCGGGGCAGCGCATCCGCCAGCGCTATCTCTGCTGCCTTTTCGAAGCTCTCGGTTTTCGCCGGTTGGCCGGTGAGCGCCTGTTCGGCTTCCATCGCCTGCCAAGGCTTGGTAGCGACACCCCCAAGCGCTAGTCGCGCGTCGCGAATCACGCCGTCTTCAACGGCCACCACCACCGCAGCGGATGCCAGGGCAAACTCATAGGACGCCCGGTCGCGCAGCTTGAGATAGTGGGAACCGCCACCGACAACTGGCGTATCCAGGGTAATGTGCGTAATCAGTTCATTCGGTTCGAGCTCGTGTTCGAGATCCGGGCGATCCATGGGTAGCCGGTGAAAATCACCAAAGGCAATCTCCCGGATACCGTTTGGCCCTTCGAGCGTCAAGGTCGCGCCGAGAGCCGCCATGGCCACGCACATGTCCGATGGATGGGTGGCGATGCAGTGTTCGCTGGTACCCAGTAAGGCGTGCATGCGATTGATGCCCCCCAGGGCATCGCAGCCGCTGCCGGGGTCACGCTTGTTGCAGGCCGCGGCGACGTCGCGGAAATAGGGGCAGCGAGTGCGCTGCATGATATTGCCGGCGGTGGTGGCCATGTTGCGCAGCTGGGTGGAGGCGCCGGCGAGCAGCGCCTGGGAGAGCAGCGGATAGTGCTCGGTTACCAGCGGGTGATGCGCCAGGTCGGTATTGCTGACCAGCGCACCGATGCGCAGCCGACCGTCATCGAGCCGCTCGACTTCCTTGAGGGGCAGGCGGTTGAGGTCGATGACGCGCTCGGGGCGCATCACATCGAGCTTGACCAGATCGATCAGGGTGGTGCCGCCGGCGATATAGGACGCCTCGGCATTGTTGCTCTCGCAGGCAATGATCGCCTGATCGACGTTCTCGGCGGCGGAGAAGGCAAAAGATCTCATGAAACCTCGCCCTCCTTCCGTGCTGTCGGCATCTGCCCACGCGCCGTCTGAATAGCCGCGAGAATGTTCTTGTAGGCGCCACAGCGACAGATATTGCCGCTCATCGCCTCGCGCACCGCTGCATCATCGGTGCCGATGCGTTCATCCTCGAGCATTGCCGAGGCGGACATCATCTGCCCCGGGGTGCAGAAACCGCACTGATAGGCGTCGTTTTCGAGAAAGGCTTGCTGCACCGGATGCAGCCCCGCATCGCTTGCAAGACCCTCGATCGTGGTCACCTCACGGCCTTCGCACATCACTGCAAGCGTCAGGCAGGAATTGATCGCCTGGCCGTCGATATGCACCGTACAGGCACCGCACTGACCGTGATCGCAGCCTTTCTTGGTGCCGGTGAGGCCGAGCCGATCGCGCAGCGCATCCAGCAGCACCACGTTGGGGGGAATCCTCAGTTGGCGCGGCTCGCCGTTGACGGTCAGTGTCACCGTCGTCTCGGTTTCCACCGCCTTGGTCTGGGTGGAATACTCCTTCATGTTCATAGCCATCTCCTTGTCGATGCCATACTACGACTCGTGGCAAACGTCACGGTTCGCTTGCTCGAGGGTTTATTAAAACTAGGGGAATATCGGAAACAGAACAATTTCTCGAATTCCAGAATCTGTTCATGAGCTAGCGAGTCAGGACCAGACAAGGCGAAACCGGGCGACATAGCGGAGTTTACTGGGGTAAATGAGCATGTGGACCGGGCTGGCGCACCAGGTCGGTTTCAACACTGCATGACCGACACGCAGCAGGTCATGGGTAGATTCTCAGGCATCGATGCGCTTGAGCAGTAACACCAGCGGCACGCAGACCAGATAGATCAGTCCCAGCCACAGGAAGATGTCGTTGAAGGCCAGCACCTCGGCCTGTAGATAGACACGCTGGCCCAGCATGGCTACGGCGCTGCGGTAGGGATCGGCAACATGGCCTTCGAACAATGCCTGATAGCGGGCCAGTTCCTCGATGACCACGGCGCGGCCGGTATCCAGCGCCGGAATCAGCTGGTTCCAGTGATAGTCCACCTGAATATCGCGCACCGTATCGAGCAGCGCCAGGCCCACGGCGCCGCCAAGATTGCGCATTACGTTGAACAGGCCGCTGGCGTTGCCCACCTCATGCAGCGGCAGTGTCCCCAACGCGATGCGGGAGGCGGGAATCAGGCACATGATCAAACCGATTCCCCGCACTACTTGGGGCCAGAAGAACTGCCAGAATCCGGACTCCACGGTCAGGTTGGCGTTCATTGCCGTGCCAATCCCCACCAGGGCCAGGCCGACGAACAGCAGTACCCGCAGATCCACATGGTTGGACAACTTGCCGACTACTGGCGCGCCAAGAAACATCGCCACCCCGGTGACGAACATCACCTCGCCGATCTGCAGGCTCGAGTAGTCGCGCACATAGCCAAAGAACAGCGGCATGATGTAGACAAGCCCGTAGAGCGCGATGCCAATGACGAACCCCAGCCCCGTCCCGAGTGCGAAGTTGCGGTTGGCGAAGGCGCGTAGATCGACGATGGGATGCTCGACGGTCAAGGTGCGATAGAAGAAACCGATGCAGGAGGCGACACAGATCATCGTCATGGCCAGGATCAGGTTACTGGCAAACCAGTCATCGCCGGGGCCTTCCTCCAGCACGAACTCGAGGCTGCCCAGGAATACCGCCAGCAGCGTCAAGCCGACGATATCCAGTCGTCGCGCCGCCTCGCGATCGCCCTTGTCGATATCGAGACACTTCCAGGCTACCCAGGTCACGATGATGCCGGGAATCAGGTTGGCCAGGAACAGCCAGTGCCAGCTGGCGAACTCGGTGATATAGCCCCCCACCGTCGGCCCGATGGAAGGCGCCATGGTCACCACCATGCCAATCACCGCCTGCACGCTGCCCATCACCCGGCGCGGAAAGATCGAGAAGCTTATTGCCTGGGTGATGGGGATCATCGCCCCGCCCATGAAACCCTGGATGGCACGCAGCACGATCAGCTGTTCGATGCTGCCCGCCAGGGCGCAGCCCAGGCTTGCCAGGGTGAAACCGGCACTGGAAATGACGAAGGCGATACGGGTGGAGAGAATGCGGGTGAGCATGCCGGACAGCGGGATCATGACGATTTCGGCGATCAGATAGGAGGTCTGGACCCAGGAGATCTCGTCGTCGCTGGCGGAGACGCCGGCCTGTATCTCGTTGAGGGAGCTTGCCACGATCTGGATATCCAGGATCGCCATGAACATGCCGAACACCGCCGCGATAAAGCCCCAGCGCTGAATCCAGGGAGGCATGTCGCTGACGCCATGAGTCGGCGTTGTTGCGACGGCATCACTCACGAGGCGGGAGATGGCGCGGGATTGTCGGTAGCAACAGGCGCTCTGGCATCCGGAGCAGCGTCATCGGCGGGATCGAGATTTCGGGTATCGATCTGTGGCACCACGGAAAGCCCGGCCCGCAGACGATCAAGGGCCTGAACGGGGCCGGTGACACGAATCTTAACCGGCACCCGTTGCACGATCTTGTTGAAATTGCCGGTGGCGTTGTCTCGAGGCAGCAGGCTGAACTCGCTGCCGGTGGCCGGCGCCAGACTCTCCACCACGCCTTCGAACGCAATGCCAGGATAAGCGTCGACCTCAAGCGCCACCGGTTGACCGGTGCGCATGCGGGTAATCTGGGTTTCCTTGTAGTTGGCAATAACGTAAGCGGACTCGATCGGCACCAGTTGCATCAACGTCATCGACGGCTGGGCCAGATCGCCGTTTTCTACGTCGACGTTAGTCACCACACCATTGCGCGGCGCCACGAGACGCGTCTTGTCGAGCTGATTGCGTTCATAGGTGAGTTCTGCCGCCGCCGCCTCATAATTGGCCTGGGCGCTGTCGACGCTGGCCTCGGCGACAGCCAGTTGCCGCTTGGCGGAGTTGACTGCGGCACGGCGCATGGCCAGGGTCGATTGAGCGACGGTGAGGGCAGTCTGATCATCCTCGAGCTTCTGACGCGAGACGTATTGACGCGACTCCAGAGACGTCGAGCGCTCCAGGTTCTGACGCGCCTGCTGTACATCCGCCTCCGCGGCGCTGACCTGGGTCTGGGTTTCGTCGATGGCCGCCTGTTGCAGGGCCACCTGGCGCCGTGCCTCGACGATATTGGCCGCCGCCACTGCCTGCTGGGCTTCGGCCTTGGCTATTCGATCTCGGGCATCACTGGCATCCAGACGCACCAGCAAATCACCTTCTTGTACCGGCTGGTTGTCATCTACCGCGACCTCGATGACCCGTGCCGAGAGCTCCGGGCGCAGTGCGACACTATCGCTATGCACATAGGCGTTGTCGGTCTCTTCGATGAACCGTCCGGTCAGCCACCAGTGAACGCCCCACCAGATCAGGCCGGCAAGGGCTGCCAGGACGATCACCGCCATCGCCATTTTCACGCCCGTCTTCATGCCCGCTCCCTAGATGCTTGCCGCCAATCCTTGCCGTCATAGCGATGAACACTGCCGATTTCTTCAATTGCAGCCTGCGCGGACGGCGGTCACCAGTACTTTTGCAGTCTGACGGCCAGCCGTCGCTGTGCGTCTATGTACATGATCGAAGCGCTCCCGGCAAGTCACCCTTGAAGCCCGCGACACACTGCATCCAAAGTCTATGTTGATGGCAGCAAGGAGGCGGACTACGTTGATAAAAGCTTAAACGATTAAGATTTGCGCCAGCGCGTCTTTATCCATCCCTGTTCGAAACAACAACATGCCGGGAGGCTTTTCTCATGCTGCGTAAGCTGATCCCCCTCCTCGCCCTGGCCGGCACCGTTGGCGCCATCAGCCAGACCCAGGCCGCCGAGCTGACGCTCTCCTGCGGGGCGGTGGGCGCCGAACTCGCCCTGTGCGAAGAAGGTGTTCGCCGATGGGAAGAAAAGACCGGCCACGACGTCAATGTCGTTTCCACCCCCAACTCCTCCACGGAGCGTCTGTCGCTGTATCAGCAGATCCTGTCCGCCCAGTCCGGCGACATCGATGTGATGCAGATCGATGTGGTGTGGCCGGGTCTGCTGGCCAACCACCTGCTCGATCTTAACGAGATCCTGGGCGACGACGTGGCGGACGGCCATTTCCAGACCATCGTGGACAACAACACCATCGAGGGGCGCCTGGTGGCGATGCCCTGGTTCACCGATGCGGGAATCCTTTATTACCGCAAGGATCTGCTTGAACAGCATGGCGTGGAGCCCCCGGACACCTGGCAGGAATTGACCGATATCGCCACGCGAATTCAGGCCGAAGAGCGCCAGGCCGGCAACGACCGCATGTGGGGCTATGTGTTTCAAGGCCGTGCCTACGAAGGCTTGACCTGCAATGCCCTGGAGTGGGTGGCAAGCTACGGTGGCGGCACCATCGTCGATGATCAGGGCGAGATCACCATCGACAACCCCGAGGCGGCAGAGGCCCTGGAGCTGGCCGCAAGCTGGATTGGCGACATTTCGCCGCGAGGCGTGCTCAACTACACCGAGGAAGAGGCCCGCGGCGTCTTCCAGTCCGGCAACGCGGTCTTCATGCGCAACTGGCCCTATGCCTGGAGCCTGCTCCAGAGCGAGGACAGCGACGTGCGCGATCAGGTCGGCGTGATGCTGCTGCCCCACGGCCCTGACGGCGAAAGCAGTGGGGTACTGGGCGGCTGGAACCTGGCAGTGTCCCGGTACACGGGGCATCCTGACGTCGCGGCGGATCTGGTGGCGTACCTGACCTCGGAAGAAGAACAGAAGCGCCGTGCCATCGAGTCCTCCTACAACCCCACCATCACGGCGCTCTATGAAGACGAGGAGGTGCTGACCGCCGTGCCTTTCTTTAGCACCCTTTACGAGACTTTCGCCAACGCCGTGGCTCGCCCCTCGTCCTCCACCGGTGACAACTACGGTCGGGTCAGCAACGCTTTCTTCAACACTGCCCATGGCGTGCTTTCCGGCGATCGCAACAGCGCCGAGGCGCTGGCCCAGCTAGAGACCGAGCTTTCCCGCATCAAGCGTCGCCGCTGGTAATTCGGGGCATATCATGACGACAACCGCCACCCACGACGACCCGGAACCATCACGCATCGCCGAACAGGAACGCCGCGACGGCCGTCGCGGTACTCGCGTGCGTCGCCAGCGGGTGCGCGCCGCCTGGCTTTTCCTGCTGCCCATGCTGATCACCCTGGCCCTGGTGGCGGGCTGGCCGCTGGTGCGCACCGTCTACTTCAGTTTCACCGATGCCTCCCTGTCCGATACCGCCAGCGCCATGTTCATCGGTCTCGAGAACTATCTGGTGCGGGCCGATGGGATCTGGTACGGCATTCTCACCGATCCGAGCTGGTGGACCGCCGTATGGAACACGCTGTTCTTCAGCGTCGTCTCCGTGTCCCTTGAAGTGGTGTTCGGCGTCATCGTTGCCCTGCTGCTCAACGCCGAGTTCAAGGGGCGCATTCTGGTGCGGGCCGCGGTACTGATCCCCTGGGCCATTCCCACCATCGTCTCCGCCAAGATGTGGGCCTGGATGCTCAACGATCAGTTCGGCATCATCAACCATCTGCTCATGACCCTCGGCCTCATCGACACGCCCCTGGCCTGGACCGCTGACGCGGATCTTTCGATGTGGGCGGTGATCATGGTGGACGTGTGGAAGACCATTCCCTTTGTCGCTCTGCTGGTGCTGGCGGCGCTGCAGATGCTGCCCAAGGACTGCTATGAAGCTGCGGAGGTCGATGGCATCTCGCCGCTCAAGGTGTTCTTCCACGTGACCCTGCCGCTGATCACCCCGGCCCTGCTGGTGGCGGTGATCTTCCGCCTGCTGGATGCACTGCGGGTGTTCGACGTCATCTATGTGCTGACTTCCAACTCCAGCAGCACCATGACCATGTCGATCTACGCCCGCCAGCAGCTGGTCGAGTTTCAGGACGTGGGCTATGGCAGCGCCGCCTCGACGCTGCTGTTCCTGATCATCGCCCTGATCACGGTGGTCTATCTGTATCTGGGTCGTCGCCAACTGGGGATTGATCGATGAATCGCTACCGGCTTGCCAGGCTGCTCAGGCGCGTCGTGCTCTGGGCCTTGATCCTGGTGGTCATGTTCTATGCCATCTTTCCCTTCTACTACGCGGTGATTACCTCGTTCAAACCCTCCAGCGAACTTTTTCGCGTCGATTACTGGCTCACTTCCCTGGATCTTGGCAACTACGCGCAGATTCTTTCTCAGCGGAGCTTTGTGCAGGCCATCGGCAACTCCATCCTGATTGCCGTGAGCGTGGTGGCCATCGCCCTGCTCCTGGGCGTCACCGCCTCCTATTCGCTGGGTCGGGTTCGCTTTCGTGGGCGCACCGCGGTGATGCTCATCATTCTCGGCGTTTCCATGTTCCCCCAGGTGGCGGTACTGTCGGGGCTGTTCGAGGTAATCCGGGCGCTTGATCTGTACAATCACCCGGGAGGGTTGATACTCAGCTATACCATCTTCACCCTACCTTTCACGGTCTGGGTGCTGACAACCTTCATGCGTCAGCTGCCTATGGAGCTGGAAGAGGCGGCGATAATGGATGGGGCCACGCCCTGGGTGACGCTTACGCGCGTATTTCTGCCCTTGATGTGGCCGGCCATGGCCACCACGGGGCTGCTGGCCTTCATTGCGGCCTGGAACGAGTTCCTGTTCGCCTTGACCTTTACGCTGACAGACAGTCAGCGCACGGTGCCGGTGGCCATCGCCTTGATCTCCGGCGGCAGTCAGCACGAACTGCCCTGGGGTCCCATCATGGCGGCCTCGGTGATCGTCACGGTGCCGCTGGTGGTGCTGGTGATGATTTTTCAGAAACGCATCGTGTCGGGATTGACCGCAGGCGCGGTCAAGGGCTGAGCGATGCGTGAGCACTCGCAATGGACGCTGGGTTTTCGCACAGGGTCGTGCTCAATTCGTCAAAGGAAACACTCATCAATGCAAGACAATCTGACCTGGTGGCGCGGTGGCGTCATTTATCAGATCTATCCGCGTAGCTTCATGGATGCGAACGGGGATGGAATCGGTGATCTGCGAGGTATCCTCCACCGCCTCGACTATGTGGCAAGCCTTGGGGTGGACGGTGTCTGGCTGTCGCCCTTCTTCACCTCGCCGATGCTGGATTTCGGCTACGACGTCAGCGACTAGCGCGGCGTCGATCCGATGTTCGGCACCCTCGAGGACTTCAAGGCGCTGCTGCGCCGGGCCCATGAACTAGGGCTCAAGATCATCATCGATCAGGTCGTGAGCCATAGCTCGGATGCGCATCCCTGGTTTCAGGAGAGCCGCCAGAATCGCCACAACGACAAGGCGGACTGGTATGTGTGGGCGGACCCCAAGCCCGACGGCACCCCACCCAACAACTGGCTGTCGATCTTCGGCGGACCGGCCTGGACCTTCGATTCCCGCCGGCGCCAGTATTATCTGCACAACTTCCTGACCAGCCAGCCGGACCTCAATTTTCACAACCCGGAGGTGCGCACCGCCCAGCTCGACAACATGCGCTTCTGGCTGGAGATGGGCGTCGATGGCTTTCGCCTGGACACGGTCAACTTCTACTTTCACGATCTCGAGCTTCGCGACAATCCGCCGGTGGCGCCCCACGAGAGTAAGACCCTGGGCGCCCCGGACAGCAATCCCTACACCTGGCAGCGTCATCTGTACGACATCAGCCGTCCGGAAAACATCGGCTTTCTAAAAGAGATGCGGGCGTTGATGGACGAATTTCCCGGCACCACCACGGTCGGCGAGATCGGTGACGACAATCCGCTGGAGCGCATGGCGGAATACATGGCCGGCGGCGACAAGCTGCACATGGCCTACACCTTCGATCTGCTCAACGCCCCCAACTCGGCAGCCTATATTCGCGAAGTCATCAGCCGCTTCGAACGGGTCGCCGGGGATGCCTGGCCCTGTTGGGCGCTGTCCAATCACGACGTCATGCGCAGCGCCTCCCGCTGGGGCGTCGACCAGGATCCCTTTGCCTATCCCAAGGTGGCGCTGGCGATGCTGTTCTCCTTGCGCGGCAGCGTCTGCCTCTACCAGGGTGAGGAACTGGGGCTGCCGGAATCCGAGGTACCCTTCGAACATATTCAAGACCCCTACGGCAAGGTGCTGTGGCCGGAATTCAAGGGCCGGGACGGCTCACGCACGCCGATGCCCTGGGACGACATCGAACACGGCGGCTTCTCCCAGGTGGGCCCCTGGCTGCCCATGGATTCTCGTCACCTGGCTCTGGCGATCAGCCGCCAGCAGCAGGATACCCACTCCGTTCTCAACACGGTGCGGCGCATGCTGCGCTTTCGCGCCGAACATCCGGCCCTGGTGGATGGCGATATCGAACTGCTCGAGGTAGGCGAACAGCTCCTAGGGTTCGTGCGCCGAGCCGACGAGCAGAATGGGGGGGAACGGCTGCTGTGCGTGTTCAACCTCACCGGGGACCCTCAGTCGACGCGACTGCCCATGGCGATCGGCAAACGACTCGAGAGCCACGACTTCGCCGCCGAGCTGCAGGGCAATGAACTACGCCTGCCGCCCTATCAGGCCGGTTTCTTCGCCCTCGATTAACCATTGCTACCACAGGCCAGCCGCATCAGGCCGGCGGGGAGTCGTCAGATGACCAGCGTCACCCTCGACAAGATCAACAAGCTGTTCGGCAGCACGCATATCATCAAGGATGTGGATTTGACCATCGGCGATGGTGAGTTCGTCGTCTTCGTCGGCCCTTCCGGGTGCGGCAAGTCCACGCTGCTGCGGCTGATCGCCGGGCTGGAATCCATCAGCGGCGGTCGACTCAGCATGGGCGACGCCACCGTCAACGATCTGCCCCCCCGGGAGCGAGGGGTGGGCATGGTGTTTCAATCCTATGCGCTCTACCCTCACATGACGGTCTACGACAACATGGCCTTCGGCCTGAAGCTGGCGAAGACGGACAAGCAGGCCGTGAAGGAGCGGGTGCTCGAGACCGCCCGCATCCTGCAGCTCGAAGAATTGCTCGAGCGCAAGCCCAAGGCGCTGTCCGGGGGTCAGCGTCAGCGAGTGGCGATGGGTCGCGCCATGGCCCGGGAGCCCCGCATCCTGTTGTTCGACGAGCCGCTCTCAAACCTCGATGCGTCCCTGCGGGTACAGATGCGCAACGAGATCGCCCGCCTGCATCATCGCCTCGGCTCGACGATGATCTACGTGACCCACGATCAGGTCGAGGCCATGACCCTGGCGGACAAGATCGTGGTACTGCGCGACGGTCGTGTCGAACAAGTAGGCAGCCCCCAGACGCTTTATCATCGGCCGGCGACTAAGTTCGTGGCCGGCTTCATCGGCTCACCGACCATGAACTTCATGCCGGCGGAGCTGATAGCAAACGAACGCCAGGGCTGTCGTGTCCAGGTGCCGGGGCTCGGCGAACTCGCCCTGCCCCAGGACGCCAGCGCTCAGCCCGGCGGAGCCCGTTTGAGCATCGGCATCCGCCCGGAGCATCTGCGCCTGAGCGACGCCCATGGCGATAACAGCTTCGAGATCGTCAATGTCGAATTTCTGGGTAACGAGGTGTATGTTTACCTGGAACCCAAGGCCGGTGACATCCTGCTGATCCATCGCAGCGAGACATCGGAAAACTGGAAGCCAGGTCAGCGGATGGCGCTGGAACCGGAGATCGAGCACGTGCATGTGTTCGATGGCGAGGATCGAGCATTGAGGCACGCGGAGCATCGCGACGTTGCCTGACGGTCAGGGACAAGGAGGTTATGGCATGACGCTATCTCAATTGCGCGGCGACAAGGATCTGGAATGGTGGCGCGGCGCCACGATCTACCAGATCTACCCGCGCAGCTTCATGGACGCCAATGGCGACGGCGTCGGCGACTTGCCTGGCATCACCCTGCGGCTTGATTACGTGGCGAGCCTTGGGGTCGATGCCATCTGGCTGTCGCCCTTTTTCACCTCGCCGATGAAGGACTTCGGCTACGACGTGGCGGACTATCGCAATGTCGACCCCATGTTCGGCACCCTGGACGACTTCTGCATGCTGGTCGTCCGGGCGCATGAACTGGGCCTGAGGGTGATCATTGATCAGGTCCTGTCCCACAGCTCGGACTTGCACCCCTGGTTTCAGGAGAGCCGCCAGAATCGCCACAACGCCAAGGCGGACTGGTACGTCTGGGCGGACCCCAAGCCCGACGGCAATGCCCCCAACAACTGGATGGCCGCCTTTGGCGGTCGCGCCTGGACCTTCGATTCAAGGCGCCGTCAGTACTATCTGCACAACTTTCTGCCCAGTCAGCCGGATCTCAATTTCCACAACCCTCAGGTTCAGCATGCCCATCTCGACGACCTGCGCTTCTGGCTGGAACTTGGCGTCGACGGTTTTCGCTTCGACGTGGTCAACTACTATTTCCACGATCAAACCTTGAACGACAACCCCCCTGCTGCGCCGGATCGTGTCAATCCCGCCAATCCGCAAAGCTACCAACGTCAGCAGCACAACATCGAGCAGCCGGAGAATCTGGCGTTTCTCGAGCGCATTCGCGATCTGCTCGATGAATACCCGGGATCGACCAGCATCGGCGAGATCGCCGGCGACAACCAGCTGGCCACCATGGCCACCTACACCGCCGGGGACACGCGCCTGCACATGGCCTACACCTTCGACCTGCTCGGCTCCGAGGGCGATGCGGGGCAGCTTTATCAAGTGCTGGCGCGCTTTGCCGAACTCGGCGACAACACCTGGCCCTGCTGGTCGCTGTCCAATCACGACGTGGTCAGAAGCGCCAGCCGCTGGAGCGAACCTCGCGCCCTGCTGGCCTTGACCATTCTGTGTTCCCTGCGAGGCAGCCTGGGCCTTTACCAAGGCGAGGAGCTTGGGCTGCCGGAAGCGGAACTTGCCTTCAAGGATCTTCGGGACCCTTTCGGCATCAACCTCTGGCCCGAGATCAAGGGGCGCGACGGCAGCCGTACCCCCATGCCCTGGAATGCCGGCGTCAACAGCGGTTTCAGTGCCTCCACGGAGCCTCTCTGGCTTCCGATCGACCCCCGCCACCCGCGCCTGACGGTCGAGGCCCAGGATAAAGATCCGCGCAGCCTGCTGATGCAGGTTCGCCGACTGCTGCATCTGCGTACCAACGAGGAGGCCCTGCGCCGCGGTGACCAGATTCTGTTGCCCCCGGACACACTGCCCGAAAACGTTTTCGCGCTGCTGCGCACGCTGGGGCAGCGGCGCCTTCTGTGTCTGGCCAATCTTTGCCGGGAACAGGCGCACCACATCAAGCCCGCCGAACTGGTCGAGGGCGTTCAGGACTGGCAGCCACTGCCTTTGCCAGAGGCAGTCGCCGCCCAGCGCCAGGGCGACACCCTGCTGCTCGCGCCGGGCACGGCTGCCTGGCTGGTGCTGTGATAAAATGGCGGCACTTGTCATGTCCTGATTGCAATGGGGAAATCCCGTGCCGCCATCGCCTCGTCGTATCACCCTGAAGGAGCTGGCTGCGCGGCTTGAAGTCTCTACCGCAACGGTCTCAAACGCCTTCAATCGTCCTGATCAGCTGTCGACGACACTGCGCGATCGCATCCTGCTAGAAGCCAAGGCCTTGGGATACAGCGGCCCGGATGCCACGGCGCGCAGCTTGCGCACCGGTCGCTCTCGCATCGTCACTGTCATACTCTCCGAGAGCCTTACCTTTAGCTTGAACGATGCCGTGGCAAGCGAACTACTGTCGGGTATCGCCGAAGTGCTTGATGCCCATAACCATACGCTGCTGCTGGTCTCGGGGCGTCAACACAGCAACCGAATTCCAGACTCCGCAAGCATGGCGGATGGCTTCATCGTCTACGGCTTGATGCCCAACCAGAAGATGCTCGCCGACCTGCCCTCACGGCATCCTTTCGTGACGATCGATTACGATCTCGAGGGCTGCCCGACGGTACAGGTGAATAACGAGCAGGCCAGTTATGCGATTGCCTGTCATGCCCTCGCCCATTTACCGCAGCGACCGGCGGTGATCAGCCTGCGACTCACCAGACACGCCTGCAATGGCCGTGTCACCGACGAGCAAGAGCTGTTGACGGCTGCTCAAACGATCACCCGTCATCGCCTGCAGGGTTTCCAACGCGCCTTCCAGAAACACGACATCGATCCGGCCGGCGTGCCGATGTGGAACATCGAGGAGAATACCTTTGCGGTCTGCGTGCCGGTGATCGAAGAAATTCTCGACTTGCCGGATGACAAGCGTCCGAATCTGCTGCTGTGCATGTCGGATCGTATCGCCTTGACGGCGCTGACCCTGGCGGAGCAGCGCGGCCTACGCATCCCCGACGACTTGCGCATCACTGGTTTCGACGGCATTGCCGAAGGCCAGTACCGCGCTCCGCGCCTGACCACCGTGCGCCAGGATAGCGTCGCCAAGGGGCGTCTCGCAGCCTCGATGATTCTGGGCAGGGAACCCATGACCACGAAATGGCTGGAAACCGAGCTGATCCTGGGTGAGACCTGCCCATCATCAACCTAGAAACCGGTCTTGAAGCACCGAGTCAGCCGCTTTCCTGTCCGAAGGAATGTTCACCCTAAGGGACGTACCGAAGCGGTGAATTCAAGGACTAGACATTAGTTGAAAAGCCCTGCAAAACATTTTGTATTCGTACAACTTGATCGTCTAACTTCAATACATCGACACTGATTTTGACCGTCCTGCCGAAGAGGCTAATCGGTGTTTTTTTTAAGCCCGGACTTAAACGATTAAGCCTTGCCAAAAACATCGTCTCCGATCGGCAAACGCAACGTGATGACAAAAGCCCAAGAGGACAACAACATGAACACAGTCATACGCAAGACTCCCTTGGCAATAGCCGTTGCACTCGTGATGTTCAATGCCATCGATCCGGCCCTGGCGCAGGATGCAAGTCTCGAAGAACGCTTGGCCGCCCTCGAGGCACGTGTCGCCGCCGCAGAAAGACGGGCCGAGCAGGCAGAGCAGCGAGCCATGCGCGCCGAGAATCAAATGGCCCAGCGCCAGGCACCGGCTGGCGCAGAGAGCGAGCAGCCAGTGGCTCAGCGCCAGACACCTGCCAATAATGAGAGCGAGGAGCAGGCCGTCACGCCAAGTGTATCGGAAGATCAGGACGACAAAAGTCTGGCCAAGGCGGCGCGCCATGCCGAGGGCGAAGAGGGACTGTCCTATGAGGCCTACGCCCGCTCGGGTCTGTTGCTCAGTGAGGACGGCAAGAGCATTCCCGGCGGCCCCTACATTTCGCCGGCAGGCCCGCTTGGTGGTGCGGTCGGGCGCCTGGGCAACGAGCCGGACACCTATGTCGAGGCTATTTTCAACTACCGACAGCGCTTCGAGAACGGCGCCAGGTCTCTTTACAGCATCATGCTGGCGGACTCGGTAACCACCAGCAACGACTGGACCGCGGAGGAGTCAAACCTGAACCTGCGCCAGGCCTTTGTGGAACTCAGCGATCTGCCCAGTTTCACCGGCGCCTTCGAAAACGCTTCGGTATGGGCCGGCAAGCGCTTTGATCGCGACAACTTCGATATCCACTGGCTCGACAGCGACTTCATCTTTCTCGCCGGCACTGGCGGCGGCATCTACGATGTTCAACTCACGGATCAGTGGAAAGCCAACTTTTCCCTCTACGGGCGCAGCTACAGCGATTTCGACATCGTTACCGACGAGACCGCCATCAATGGCGATACCGACAACCTGACCTTGACCGCCAACAACTACTTCGGCAACTGGCAGTGGATGGTCAGCGGCTTGTCTGCCGCGGACAACGACGATCGATTCAACGACGTCAGAACCAATAGCCGTCAGGTGGTAACGACGGACCCGGACACCGGCGACATGGTGGTGACTGACGAGACGACGGTGACCAACCGCGGCGAAAGGGGAGCTGACGACGGCTTTCACACCATGCTGGCCTATCATGGCGATACGTTTTTTGGCATCGGTGAGGGCACCTTCAAGGCCGCCGTACTGCATGGCCAGGGCCTGGGGGCCGAGGTCAAGAATATCGGCGCCGATGGCAATCTGACCGACGATGCCACGGCGACCCGGGTCGCTGTCTATGGCACGACCTATCTTGCGCCCAAATGGCGTATCGCGCCGATGCTGCTTGCCGAAGTCAGCGACGATCGCTATGTGGAGGGCGACGACTATCAGTGGGCCACCGTCAACTTTCGCCTGGCCAACGAGCTGACCGAGAATTTCGAGATGCAGTACGAGGCAAGCTACCAATACATGGATCTCGATCCCAAGGGCTATAGGGAGCGCAGCTCGGTGAGTGGCGGTTACAGCAAGTTCACCATTGCCCCGACCTTCAAGCCCCTGGTGGGCGGGTTCTGGGCGCGTCCGGAGGTTCGGGTCTTTGCTTCCTACTCCGACTGGGATGACGAGCTCAACGCCTACAGCGAGGAGGACTCCTTTGGTACCGAAGGCTTCACCGGCGGGCAGTGGAGCTTTGGTACGCAGATGGAAATCTGGTTCTAAGGCATCAGACCCGGCAACCACAGCACCAACGACGGGAAGACGATACACAGGGTCAGCCCAATCAGCTGCAGCAGCACGAAGGGGATGATGGAGAGATAGATGGTGCCGATGCCGATCTGTCCTTCCGTGATTCCCTTGAGATAGAACAGGGCATAGCCGAAAGGAGGCGTCAAAAAGCTCGTCTGCAGATTGATCGCCACCAAGATGGCAAACCAGACCAGAAGCCCTTGCCCTGACAAGCCAAGACCGAAGTCGAGCAGTTCTACCACCGGTGCCACCAGGGGCAGCACCACGAAGCTGATCTCGATCCATTCGAGGAAGAACCCCAGCACGAAGATCAGCCCCATGATCAGCAGCAGCAGACCATAAGGCCCCAGCCCGGTACCGGTGATCATCTCCTCGATCATGTAATCCCCGCCCAGGCGCTTGAATACCACGGAGAAACAGGTCGCGCCGATCACCACGAAGAGAATCATCGCGGAGGTGCGCGAGGTTTCCCGCACCGCGTCACGCAGGGTTATATAATCCAGACTGCGCATGGCCAGCGCCAACAGCAGGCTTCCCAGGGCGCCGATGGCGGCTGCTTCTGTCGGCGTGGCGATGCCCGCCATGATCGAACCCAGTACTGCGGTAATCAGAAGCACCGGGCCGAGCAGGTCACGTAATAACGCCAGGGCCAGGGGCGTATCGTCCGCATCATGTGCGTCAGGGTCGGCAAGCGGCGCCCATTCGGGCTTGATCCAGGCAGTAATCAGTAGGTAGGCGACATACAAGACGCCCAGCAACAGGCCGGGCAACAGGGCCGCCTTGAACAGGGCGCCGACGGATATCTGCAGGATCGAGCCCATCAACACCAACATGATCGAAGGTGGAATCAGGATACCCAGGGTGCCCGAAGCGGCGATGACACCGCAGGCCATCTCCGCGCGATAGCCCTGCTTCATCATTACCGGCAGCGCCAGCAAGCCCAGCATGACCACCGAGGCGCCGATGATGCCGGTACTCGCCGCCATGACCACCCCAAGAATTGCCACCGAGATGGCAAGCCCACCCGGGGTGCGACCGAACAAGCGCTGCAGGGTCAACAGCAAGCGCCGGGCGACGCCGGAGCGCTCCAGCATCAGCCCCATGAAGACGAACAGCGGAATGGCGATCATCAGCCAGTTTTCGATGACGCCGCCGAAGATACGCGACCCCACCGTGCCCAGGAAGGGAATGGGGATATCGCCGATAAAGGCGAAGGCGATGCCCAGCCCCCCGAGCAGAAACGCCACCGGATAGCCGGTAAAGATACCCACCAGCAGCGCAACGACCATGGCGATGGCCAGGGCATACTCGGCCAGAAACTCAGCCATGAATCGGCTCCTCTTTAGTGGACGATGGCTCCAGGCGAGCAGGATCGAACAACCCGGCCACATTGCGCAGTATCTGCCCCACTGCGCCGAGGGCCAGGAATACCAGGCCGATGGGCAACATTGCCTTGATCAGATAGCGATCCGTGAGGCCGCCATAGTTGGACTGTTCGTTGGAAAGATAGGACATGCTCACGAAATGCTTGGACAGCCAGGCAATGAGCAGGCAGAACGGAATCAGCATCAATAGATGGCCGAAAATATCGATGACGGCGCGACCTTGTGGCGAGAGTTTCTGATAGATCAGATCGACTCGCACATGGGTATCGCGATGCAGCGCATAGGTGCCGCCAAGTAGCGTGAGAATGCCGAACAGGTGCCACTGCAGCTCCGTCACGCTGTTGATGGTCAGCGCCTTGCCGAACAGCAGGACGCTATCGTTCCAGCGGGCGATCTCGTTGATGCCCAAGGCATTGAGCATAATCGTCGTGAGCACGGCCAGCATGACCAGCAGTACCAGCCAGCTGCTAATGCGCCCGACGACGACCCCCAGCCCGATCAATGGTCGGGCCAGGGCGTCACACAGCCGCGCACCACGCTCACGCCAGGGAGCAAGGTGGGAGTGCGGCATCAGCTCTCTCCTTCATCCTGTAGCGGCTTGGGCGCGGGCATGGCCTGCAACTCGTACCAGTCATCGATAAGTTTTACGTGCTTCATCAACGACCTATAGGCCTCGGCAAAGTCCGGGTTGTTCTGCATCTCTTCCTGGCGCACCTCGACCCAGGCATCCTGCAGGGCGCTTACGACTTCATCCGGGAAGCGCTTGACCTTCACGCCCTTCTCTTCGAGGGTGCGGATGGTGCGCATCTGCTCCGGAGGCGCCTCAGCCATGGCCCATTGCAAGGTGGCGCGACAGGCGGTCTCGAACTGCGCCTTGCGCTCGTCGCTGTACTCGTCCCAGACCTGCTGATTAACCAGCAGCGAGAACCAGCTGGCGCTCTGGTGCCAACCCGGGAAGTAGTAATACTCTGCCACTTCGTCGAATCCCATGGCGGCATCGACCTGAGGTACCGAGAACTCCGTGGCATCGACCCGGCCTCTTTCCAGCGCCAGGTAGATCTCGCTACCCGGCACCAGCTGGGTGGAAGCGCCCAGCTTGTTGAGCACCTTGGCCCCCAGACCGGAAATGCGCACGGACAACCCGTCGAAGTCTTCCGGCGTGTTGATTTCCTGGTTGTACCAGCCGCCGGTTTCCTGGGGCGAGATGAAACACGGCAGTACCTTGACGCCGTAAGGATCGTAGGCCTTCTGAACCAGTTCGGTACCCTCGTCGGACCACATCCAGGACATGAAGGCTTCAGGCGACGGTCCGAAGGGGAGCGCGCCATATAGGTTGGTAATCGGCACCGTGCCGGCCCAGTAGCCCATCCAGTCCCAGCCCGCCTGAATGGCGCCGGAGGAAACCGAGTTGAAGACCTCAAAAGCTGGCACCAGATCGCCGGGTTCGTGAACGCGCAGGCTGACCGCACCACCGGTTGCTGTCTCGAGTTCCTTGGACAAGCGAACCGCGCCCTCTCCCAGGAAGTTCTGGGTGGAGAAGGTACTTGCCACATCGAGCTGCTTGGGACCTTCGGCCAGCGCCGGCACGCTCAGCAGCGCAGTGGCCGCCGCACCGATGGCGCTTGCGAGTATGGAACGAGAGAATACGTTGTTTCGCATGTGTGACTCCTTGAACATTGTTGTTGTCGCCCTTTCAAACAATATAATAAGAACAAACGTTTAAAATGCTTTTATGGGCGTTTTTAGACTAATGCCCTATACAGGGCGACAAACAGCAATAAAACCGTCCGGAAATCTGGACGGTTTTCTCAGTTCTTCAGACGATCAAATTTCGGACACGTCCAAGGAATGGCGCGTCAGCTTTTCGTAAAAGGACGACTTGGCGATGCCAAGTCGTTTCGCGGCGCGAGTCCGATTGCCACCACATACCGCCAGCGCTTTCTTGATAGCCTCACGTTCGGCCCGCATCAGCGTCTGCTTGAGTGGCTCACCCGGCATGGAGGCCGAGCCACGGCGCAGGGTTTCGGGCAAATCGTCTGTCCCGAGCCGCGATCCACCCAGATAAAAGGCTGCTTCCAATACGTTCTCGAGCTCCCGCACATTGCCCGGCCAGTCATGTCGACGCAGCAGGGTAAGCGCTGCCTTGCTGAGCACCGGGCAACGCCGACCACGGCGTTCGGCGAAGCGCTTGAGCAGATGACGGGCAAGTACCGGAATGTCTTCGGGCCGCTCCCGCAGGGGCGGAATGATCAAGGGCACTACATTGATGCGATAGAACAGATCCTCCCGGAAATCGCCCCGCCTCACCAGGCTCTCCAGAGGACGATGAGTGGTGGCAATCACCCGTACGTCCACGGGTCTCGAACGAGTCGCCCCTATCGCCTCGATTTCTCGATCCTGCAACACGCGTAACAGCTTTGCCTGCACCGCCAGCGGCATGTCGCCTATTTCGTCGAGCAATAGCGTCCCGCCATGGGCAAGCTGAAACTTGCCCGGCTTACCGCCTTTACGTGCGCCGCTAAAGGCACCCTCCACGTAGCCGAACAGCTCTGCCTCGAGCAACTGCTCTGGAACGGCAGCGCAGTTGAGCTTGATGAAGGGTCCGTTGACCCGCTCGGACAAGCGATGCACGGCATGGGCATAAAGCTCCTTGCCGGTACCGGTTTCACCGCGAATCAACACCACAGCATCGCCGGGGGCAATCTTGCGCACCTGAGTGTTGAGGGACGCGATCGCTTCGCTTTCGCCGATCACGTCAGCCAATCGCCAGCGTGCCCCGACCCGCGCATCCAGGGCTTCGCGATAGTAGTCGACCTGGGCTTCCAGTGCCTTGACCTGGGCATCCATCTGACGCCACTCCCAGGTATCGTGATAGATCACCGTGCCAAGAGCACCGATGACCTCGCCATCGTCGTAAATGGGGTAGCGATGGGCAATCATGTGATGCCCCCGCAGCATCTGAAGCTGGGCCAGCTCCGCCTTGCCGGAGGCCAGCACCGCCGGCATTCGCGTATTCTCGATTATTTCCGCCACAGGCCGGCCTACTACCGTTGCCACATTCACGTCGAGAAAATCTGCATAGGGCGCGTTGAGATAGACGATACGGGCATCGCCATCCACCACCACCAGCCACTCGCCCATGGCGTCGAGCCCTTGCAGCAGCAACGACGAAGAAAGAGTGTCATTGTTCATGCACGGAAATCCCTATGTTTGCCATGACGTTTAGAAACAGCATGAGCAGCGCCCTCGACAAGACGACCTTGGACGTAGCGACATCGCCTGCTGCTCGTATCGGCCCCTCATTTCATATCACAGCCTGTTCTTGTTGATCGAAAAAAGCAGGTAACCTAGCGGCTCCGAAAGGGCAACCTCATTCATTGCAAAAGGACTCTGCATGACCGGCATACTGATCTGGACGATCATCGCAATAATCTCCACAGCGATCATCTGGAAAGGCAGTGGCCTGCTGGAGCGCGCCAGCGAACGTCTCTCGACTTATTACGAACTGCCAGAAATTGTGCAAGGGGCAATCGTCGTGGCAGTGGGTTCAAGCTTTCCGGAGCTTTCCACCACGGTGATCTCGACCCTGGTGCATGGTGAATTCGAACTCGGGGTTGCCGCCATCGTCGGCTCGGCATTATTCAACATCATGGTGATTCCGGCGCTGTGCGGGCTCAGTTCTCAAGAGCAGCTACATGCCAATCGCGACCTGGTCTACAAGGAAGCCCAGTTCTACATGATCGCCGTGGCGGTGCTCACCCTCACTTTCTCCTTCGCCGCCATCTATCATCCCGTGGCGGATGAAGGCGCTGCCATCAAGGGCGAAATGACCCGCTGGCTCGCACTCATGCCCATCGCGCTCTACGCGCTCTATATCTTCGTGCAGTATCAGGACACCCTGGACCATGAGGCAGATGTGGACAAGGGCGACATCCGCCCGGGCCGGGAGTGGGCCATGCTCGCTTTATCACTGGTGGTGATCGTGGTGGGTGTCGAAGGGCTGGTGCGGGCCGCCATCAACTTCGGTGACATCTTCGGTACGCCGAGCTTTCTGTGGGGCATCACCGTGGTCGCCGCGGGCACCTCGATTCCAGATGCCTTCGTATCAATACGTGCGGCCCGGGACGGTCGCGGCGTGACCAGCATCGCCAACGTGCTCGGCAGCAATACTTTTGATCTGCTGATCTGTATTCCAGTCGGCGTGCTCATCGCCGGTACGGCGGTCATCAACTTCTCCGTGGCGGCCCCGATGATGGCGGTGCTGACCGCCGCAACCATCCTGCTGTTCTTGATGATGCGCACCCAGATGATTCTCTCCAGGCGCGAATCCGTGGTGTTGCTCGTCATCTACGTCGCTTTCCTGGTATGGATCAGCGTGGAAACCTTCGGCGTCGTCGACTGGGTACCGAGTCTACCGCCGGCGTGAGGCGAGCCTAGCAGCCCTATCGGTTGACCCAGGGAAGAGCCGCTGTTCGATTTCTAGCCTTCCCACTTCCCCCTGTGACTTTCGACATTTACATAAGGTATGGTGCATGAAGTAGGGCGGCTTTCGACTCTTAGCGGACGTGCCAGGAAATGCAGCAGGCGTGCGAATTTTGGATATATAGTCTAATCTTAATTAAAAACTTAAGGATTAATGGCCTACGATAACCTTGGCAGGCTGCACTTACCGGACAACCGTACTGGCACGTTCCCCCCAATCATAGAACGCGCCGTCTAATACACTGTTATGAGTCTGGATGGGAGCAATTTTTGAGAAAGTTGATTTCGGAATCCAGAAAGCTTGAGAAAAGCGCCCGTGAGTTACAGCGCCGAAGACTTAACTGGCGGATGGTAACTAAGAATCAGATAGAAAGTTATTTCAAGGAAGTTTGCGGTGCTGCCAAGGAGCACTCTTATCCATTCTCTATGCATTGGAGTGTTCACGACGAAACAAAAAACGAAGAAACTGTCCAGCTATCATCAGGTGTTAATAAGACTGGTGTTGTAGAAAAAATCGATAAGCCGGATGCCGAGGGCTGGAAAGCTGAAGCAGAAAAAGGGGCCGCACTCGTCGCATCTTTTGCTAGTAATGGATCTGTAGCCTTCATAATTTATCCATACAAATCAGAGCGATACTCTAGGAATGAAGACAACATAATCCTCTTTCACGACCTTTCACCAGATGCTGTCACGAGCAAATTAGTAAAAGACTGCGTTAGTAAATATCTTCTTTATATACGTAATTCAAGCATCTACGGTGGCTATAGCTCCTCTTTTTTAGATTTTATTCGTATAAATATGATGATTGCGGTAGATATAAGAAACAGAAGAAATTTATATCGAACTGCCTATAGCATGCTAGCGGAATGGTCGAAAATTATAGGTGCTGGGATAGTCGGTTATATCGTGGCCGTCCTGACACGAGGCTCATAACAATCGCAGGCACAGCGACGGCTTTTTCGTTGCGGCTTTGCCTTCACTACAAAGCCGCGCGTACTGGCGGCGTTATGCATCTTAAGGAGCAAGAGTGTCTACCATATTTGCTTTCGTGAAATTATTTGAAAACAAAGAGTACGCAGAAGATTTTGTGAATGGAAAGCTGTTCATGAACACGATTCGATCCTTTAAGGAATACAAGGATGAATCTGGCGAGTTACGAGGTGATGAATATGAAGGGATTGTTGCTATTTACCAACCTGAGAATTTGGGTAAAATAAAGTTTGGCAATCATACTATCCTAGCATCTGATTTAGCAGCGCCAATAGTTATGCATGGTAATTATTTGCTAAACCATAATTTTTTTTGCATATATTCCCTGAATAGTCGAAGTCACGATGCTCTATCCGCCGAGACTTTATCTGAATTCAAGCGAACTCTTGAGCTACATGAATCATGCTTTGGGTTGGGGAAATTCTGTGTAGTTATCTTAAATGCATCGCAATTTATCGAGCGCTGCAAATATGCAATTGAAAAGCTAAATGTGAATGGCAACCTTGACTTAGTGGATTATTTCAATGAGCACGAATTTCACGGCAATATGCCGGGAGACAAACTCGGTTATCAAAAGCGTAGCTTATTCGCTCATCAACGTGAGTACAGGATAAAAATTGATATGCACCGGCCTGAGCCAATCCCATATATTAGAGGTGGTTGATTTAAGTGAAATTGCGGTATTAACCACACCCAAAGAGTTAAATGATCAATTAAAGCTGAAACTACCGAATGGCAGCCATGCATAACTCGGCGTTATTTCAAGGCCACCTGCAAGTCCACTTCTGGCCGAAATCCGCCCCATTGACATTAATCTATCATCCTTCTTCTGTCCGGCTGTCTTCATTTCACTGCCTTAATGCGCTTTATCCCAATTATCCCCGCCTCGGCCTCGACGATCAGTGCCGACTTGAACGCGCCAGTCTGACGCCTTGGCAAAAGCATTCAGGTTTCTCTGTCCTCGGAGAGATAGCCGCAGTGCGCAGCTTGGTCAGCGTTAACGATCCTACAAATGTCAGCCCGCTGTTCCCGGCGCCTTTCTTCGAGGACAATGCGGCCAGACACCCAGTGCTGTTAAGGAGATTCCATGAGAGCACCGAAGTCGGTCAATGCCCTGGAAGAGCTGGGCCAGTGCGAACTCAGCGCCATCTACGCCCAGATCCATCGCTTCGCTTCCCGGGCGATCGAGCCATGCCAGTCGACCACGGTGCCGAAAACGTCGAAGGCGAGGATTTGCAAATCTGCTAGTCTTTTCATCGCATCCATTATGAACTTGCGAGCCAATTACGGCGCATAGAACCGTACAGACTCAATGTCTTGGCTACGTCAGTCATCACCAACTTCATCGAGGCGAAGCTGTTGGCTGCCATGGCGTACTGTAAGCACCTCAATCCTGTCTCTTACGCTGTAGATTACCCGATAGGCTCCGAAAATCACCTCGCGGATGCGGTGTATCTTAACTTCCGGGACAACGCGACCACTTTCAGGGAACTCGGCGAGTCGCTCAACTACCGAGAACAATTCATCTACCCAGCGCCACGCAGCATCTGGATTGTCCCTGGCAATGTACTGCGCGATATCCTCGACTTTCTCCAATGCCAGCGGCGACCATTCCACCTTCACTGCGCAAACCCTTTCAACACTCTGGACCGGGCCTCGTCATGCGCCACACCTTCGCCAGACGCCAGCTGTTCCTCGGCGCGGTGTATCTCCTCCAGTATTTCAAGACGCTCCTGCAACCGATCGAAAGCTTGTACGTCCATCAGTACGGCCACACCACGACCATGCTGTGTAAGCACCATGGGCCGTTGCGTCTCGTGGAGCTGCTTCACAAAGGACGCGACCCCTGCCCGAAATTCGGACAAAGGACGAATATCTTCGTTGACCTTGAATCTGGACATGCTGACCTCGACGTACTTGATAAAGTACGTTTAAACGTACTTTATTTTAGCCATGATCGCAATCTAACTACTTGGGAATAAAGCTCAGCTCGTAATGGACCTGCATAGGAGCGTTGATGGCGGTGCGCTCTGCAGCCTGCCGCCGACGTGAGGCTTCGGCTCATCCTCGGTCGGCTAAATGCCGCTTCAGGCGCTAGAGATATGGATTTGCCGGGGCTCCGGCTACACGAACTCAAGGGCGATCGCTTGGGAATGTGGTCAGTTACGGTAAGTGGTAACTGGCGCGTGACGTTTTGCTTCGATAATGGCGATGCCGAGGCAGTGAACTACGAAGACTACCATTGAGGCACTATCATGTTGATGCATAACCCTCCCCATCCTGGTGAAGTGATAAAAGAACTTTGTCTTGAGCCGCTTGACCTTTCGGTTACTGCTGCGGCGAAAGCACTCGGTGTCAGTCGCAAGACGTTAAGTGCGATTATCAACGGAAATGCGGGCATCAGCCCGGAAATGGCTATCCGGCTGTCTATCGCTTTTGATACCTCGGCCGAAAGCTGGCTCAATCAGCAATCCCAGTATGAGCTTTGGCATGCAGAGCAGCGCCGCCATGAGCTACAAGTCAAAAAGTTGTCTACTGCGTGATAAAAGTACAGAACCCTGCGCTTCAGCACCCTAGCTGGTCGGCCAAGTCCAACAGCGATGTGGCATGAAAATCGTTGGCAGGTGACGCTGAAACATCCTTGGGATTGGCGGCACCGAATTCCTGAGGGCGCTCGACATAGGCCGTCTTGAGGCCCAATGCGCGGGCGCTATCCAGGTCGTTCTGGTGCGCCGCCACCATCATTACCGCCGCTGGGGAGAGATCAAACACCCGCGCCACGCCTAGATAGGTATCCGGATGCGGCTTGTACTGGCGAAACACCTCCGCGCCGAGGATGCAGTCCCAGGGCAGACCGGCGCGCTTGGCCATGTTGGCGAGCAACCCCAGATTGCCGTTGGAAAGCGTGCAGATCGTGAAGCGACGCTTGAGCAGGGTCAGTCCTTCCACCGCATCGGGCCAAGGGTCCAGACGATGCCAGGCCCTGTTGAGATCGCGCTTCTGTTCTTCCGATAGCGAGGTCACGCCGAATTGCACCAGCACGTCGTCCAGGATGCCGCGATGCAGGTCATCGAGCAGCGTCCACCCTTTTTCACCGGACATCACCCGCTGCATCGCCGGCTTGTAGCCTGCCCGCCAGGCAAGCGCGAACTCACCGCCATCGACGCCTAGCCCTAGCGCATCGACCTCTCGCGCGATCGAGCCATGCCAATCGACGACGGTGCCAAAGACATCAAAAGCAAGGATTTCAACTGAGTTTTGAGTATTCATATCCCGCAACTACTCGACGTGATGAATTTAATACCACTGACTGCAACGAGGCCCCCAATGATTTGGTCGCTATAGCGAACCAGCCGCCTTTCCTCACTCTACACTGCACAGGCACTTCGATGCGGCCAAGACTGCCCAACCAGCCGCACTAACCAGATTGCAGCCACCAAGAGGTTCGATCATGTGCCGTGTATGGATAACGACCTGTCTTGCGGCACTTCTTCTAGTGAATCCTGCGATTGCAGCTGACCAGTCCCGGAAGGCGGATACTGCCGAAAACAAGGCAGAAGCGCTGGAACAGCGCGTGGCGTCGACGCATGGCAATGCCTCCTCTTCTGCACCCGAGGCCATCACGAAATCCGAAGCCCAGGCGGTTGACCCGGCCGGAGATGAACCCTTGGACGATGCCATCACCTGTCTTGCACGCACCGTTTACTGGGAGACCCGAGGAGTGGGAACAGAAGACATGGAAGCCGTGGCCAACGTGGTCATGAACCGGCTCGGCCAGGAAGGGTTTCCAGACACGGTGTGTGGAATCGTCAGACAAGGCGGCGAGCAAGGGGCCTGCCAGTTTTCCTGGTGGTGCGATGGCCGGCCGGACGTCGCAGCGAATGAGGAGTCTTACGCAATTGCCAAGGAAATAGCACGCAAGGCACTCAATCGGGAATTGGCGGATCGCACCGACGGCGCACTCTATTTCCACCATAGAACGGTGAACCCCGCCTGGGCCGCGGAATATACCAAGACCGCCGAAGTCGGTGAGTTTGCTTTCTACACGCCTCAGGCCGGCACGGCCAGGTAGCGTTCTTGTGCTCTACGCCTGGTTCCTAGTCATGCCCACCTAGGCCTTACCAGGCTAAGTCGTCTCACCAACCTCAGTGCGCTTCGTCCCGTCTGTCCCCCTGCCTCTGACTCGACAATCAGCGATACCCTGAGCCCTACGGTGTTTTGTATACGCTGCTTTACGCTGCCGATGGTGATACGTTGCTGCAGGGATAGGCTGGTAACGGTTAAACTCGGTGGATGCAATGAGCAATCTGATTTATTGGCTGGACCTGGCGGGCGTCGTCGTCTTCGCCTTTTCAGGGGTGATCGTCGCCTGTCAATCCCGCATGGACCCTTTCGGCATGTTCGTGTTGGGCGCGGTGACAGGCATCGGCGGTGGCACCCTGCGAGATCTGGTGTTAGGGGTGCCGGTTTTCTGGGTGACCGCGCCGAGCTATCTCTGGGTCATTCTTGCCACAGTACTTCTGTCCGTGCTGGGATTTCACTACATTCACCGATTGACCCGCACTTTCCTGCCGGTGACGGATGCCTTCGGGCTGGCCCTGTTCACGGTGATCGGTGCGCACAAGGCGCTGACGCTGGGTCATTTCGGTATCGTTGCGGTATTGATGGGAATGATGACCGGCGTCGCCGGGGGGATGATCCGCGATGTGTTGGCGCATCGAGTGCCCATGGTGCTGCGCCGGGAAGTGTATGCCACCGCCTCGATTGCCGGCGGCATCGCCTACGCCATCATATTCGTATCAGAGTTGAACAATATACTCGGCATCGGCGTGGCGCTTGTCATTATCCTGAGCATACGGCTAACGGCTATTTACTGGGGCATTTCACTGCCAACCTTTGCTTGGGTGGAGAGTCCCATAACGTCGAAAAAGAATGCTCGCGCCAATCCATCGTCCTCGGCTCGATTTAAAGCTCGGGTCAAGATGATTCGATCCGAGCCTTCTCGGCGTCGAAAACGCTGAGTTGATGAGCGGCCCCGAAGGGCTGCGTCGAAACGCTTACTTCGCGCACTCGTCGGGGTCCTCGAGGTCAGTCTGTATCCACTCGCGGCTCAGGTGGATGTCGATGCTTTCCAGCGGCCCGGGCCCGAGATTTTCGTACTTGTGGGGCACGGCGGCGGGGCCGACGAGCACGTCGCCCTCCTCGGCGTCGATGTACTGCTCGCCGATCTTGAACCGCGCCTTGCCGCGCTTGATGATGAATATCTCGTCATAGGGGTGCACGTGCCACCTGGGCCCCTTGCCTACCTCGTCGGTGAAAAAGAAAAGGATCGTCACGTCGCTGTTGAGGTCGGCCCCCTCGACGGCGCCGCGCCAGTCGAACTGCCCTGAACGCTTGTCGCCACCAGGAATATGCACGGCGGGTTTTGCCGGCTGCTTGGCCATGTCGTTACTCCTGTCGTTTTTCCTTGAGTCTCGCGGGGCGCGTGTTCAATGCGCTTCGTCCCAGTTGTCCCCCGCCTCCGCCTCGACGATCAGCGGTACCTTGAGTTCGGCGGCGTTCTGCATGCGTTGTTTCACGCTGCCGATGAAGTCGTCCACCTGTTCCTCCTTGACCTCGAACACCAGCTCATCGTGGACCTGCATGACCATCAGCGCATCGAACTCACTTTTACCCTTTAGCGGATTGAGCCAGGCATCCACGTCGATCATGGCCAACTTGATGATGTCCGCGGCGGTGCCCTGCATGGGGGCGTTGATGGCGGTGCGCTCCGCAGCCTGACGCCTTGCGTGCTGGCGAGAGTTGATCTCGGACAGGTAGAGACGCCGACCGAACACGGTCTCGACGAAGCCATCTTCCGCGGCCTGGGAGCGGATGTTGTTCATGAAGCGGGCCACCCCCGGGTAGCGATCGAAGTAGCGGTCGATATAGGTCTGCGCCTGGCCACGTTCGATATGCAGCTGCCGCCCCAGGCCCCAGGCGCTCATGCCATAGATCAGGCCGAAGTTGATCGCCTTGGCACTGCGTCGTTGGTCGGGGAGCACTTTGTTTAGGGCCACGCCGAAGACTTCCGCGGCGGTGGCGGCGTGAATGTCCCGGTCGTTGGCGAAGGCATCCAGCAGCCCCTTGTCTTCGGACAGGTGCGCCATGATGCGAAGCTCGATCTGGGAGTAATCCGCCGCGACGATCTTGTAGCCGGGCCGGGCAATGAAGGCCTGTCGAATCTTGCGCCCTTCTTCCGTGCGGATAGGGATGTTCTGCAGATTGGGGTCCGAAGACGATAGCCGCCCGGTGGCGGTCACCGCTTGATGGTAGCTGGTGTGTATGCGCCCGGTACTCTTGTTGATCAGCCTGGGCAGCTTGTCCGTGTAGGTGGACTTGAGCTTGGAAAGCCCGCGATGGGCCATGATCACCTTGGGCAGCGGATAGTCCAGGGCCAGCTCTTCGAGCACGGCTTCCGCGGTGGAGGGCGCTCCCTTGGGGGTCTTCTTGATCACCGGGATCTTCTGCTCCTCGAACAGGATTTCGCTGAGCTGTTTGGGCGAACCCAGATTGAACTCCCGACCGGCGATCTCAAAGGCTTCCTTTTCCTGTTCGCGGATGCGTGTTTCAAGCTCCTGGCTCTGATTGTGCAGGCGAGTCACATCCAGCGCCACGCCGTTTCGCTCCATGCGGGAAAGCACCGGGATCATCGGGCGTTCGATGCTGTCCAGCACCTCGCTTAGCCGCCCCTCCGCCTCGACCTTGGGCCGCAGCGCCTGATGCAGGCGCAGGGTGATATCCACGTCCTCGCAGGCGTAGGGCACCGCTTGTTCGAGGGCGACCTGATTGAAGGTAAGCTGCTTGGCACCCTTCCCGGCCACCTCTTCGAAGCTGATGGTCTTCTGGCCCAGATACTTGAGCGCCAGGGAATCCATGTCGTGCCGGGTGGCGGTGGAGTTAAGCACGTAGGATTCCAGCATGGTGTCGGTCAACGGCCCCACCACCCGAATGTCGTAGCGCGCCAGCACGGAAATATCGTACTTCAGATTCTGGCCGATCTTGGTCTTGCGCGGGTCTTCCAGCAGTGGTTTGAGCGCCTTGAGTACCGCCTCGCGATCGAGTTGATCCGGCACGTCGAGATAATCGTGGGCCACGGGAATATAGGCGGCCTCCCCTGCTTTCAGCGCCAGGCCGATACCGACGATCTCCGCGTCCATGTAGTTCAGGCTGGTGGTTTCCAGATCGAAGCAGAACTCCTCCGCCTGCTTCAGGCGTTCCAGCCAGTCGTCGAATTCGGCCTGGGTCAAGAGGGTGTGATCGTCCCGCTCTGGGGCGGCGAGAGTGGTATCTTCCTCGACCGTTTCCTCACTGAGTGTATTCTTGCCTTCAACGTCATCGACGCCTTGATCCTTGCCCTCGAGCAGCTCGGACAACCAGCTCTTGAACTCAAGCTCACGATACAGCGTGGCCAACGCTTCCCGATCCGGGTGGGCGATATCCAGATCGTCGAGCCCCACCGGCAGTTCGCAGTCGGTCTTGATGGTGGCGAGCTGGTAGGAAAGATAAGCCTGCTCCCTGTTCTCCTCGAGCTTCTTGGGCAGGGACTTGGCGCCACGCACGGACAAAGTGGTCACCTTGTCGAGATCGGCATAGATGGCATCCATGCCCCCAACGCCCTGTAACAAGCCAAGCGCTGTCTTTTCGCCCACCCCGGGCACGCCGGGAATGTTGTCGACCTTGTCCCCCATCAGCGCCAGAAAGTCGATGATCAGCTCCGGCGGCAGGCCGAACTTGGCCTTCACACCGGCAACATCCAGGGTCTCGCCCTTCATGGTGTTGACCAGGGTGATATGGCCGTTGACCAGTTGCGCCATGTCCTTGTCCCCGGTGGAGATCACCGCGTCCCGGCCGGCTTCGGTGGCATGGCGGGCCAGGGTGCCGATGACATCATCCGCCTCGACCCCCTCGATGCATAGAAGCGGCAGGCCAAGGGCTTTAACGCAGGCGTGCAGGGGCTCGATCTGCTCGCGCAGATCATCCGGCATCGGCGGGCGATGGGCCTTGTACTGTTCAAACAGTTCGTCCCGAAAGGTCTTGCCCTTGGCATCGAAGACCACCGCCATGGGGCTGTCCGGATACTGCTTGATCAGGCTCTTGAGCATGTTGAGCACGCCCTTGACCGCCCCGGTGGGCTTGCCCTGAGAGGTGGTCAGCGGCGGCAGCGCATGAAAGGCGCGGTAGAGATAGGAAGAACCGTCGACGAGAACGATGGGAGTTGCGGCCATAAAAAAGGCGTCCTGATAGCGCGTACGATGCGAACATGATACGCAAGCACGCTCGAGGCGTCAGGCATAGTGTCGGGATTGACTGGTAGACTAGCGGCTTTCAAGGACGTCGAGCATCAGGGAGATTCGATGGGTTATCGCACCCTGTTACGAGAACATCGCGGCCTGCTGGGCATTGGCCTTTTGGCGATGCTCTCCAGCAGCCTGGGTCAGAGCTATTTTCTCGGGCTGTTCCAAACCCCCATTGCCGAACGGTTATCCATCAGTGCCGGGGAGTTCGGCATGGCCTACTCCGCTGTCACTTTGATCGCCGGTTTCGTGGTGCTCTATTTTGGCCCAAGCGTCGACTGGATCGCCCCAAGGCGCTTTTTGATGATCGTACTGGGCGGCATGCTCGGCGGTATCGCACTGCTGACCCTCTCCCCCTGGGCGCTGGTGGCACTGCTTGGCCTGGGGCTGGTGCGCCTGTGCGGCCAGGGGCTGTTCACCCATCTCGGCAACACCCTGACCGGGCGGGAATTCACGCATAATCGCGGCCGGGCGCTCGGACTGGTCAGTCTGGGCATCCCCTTGGGTGAGATGATCCTGCCTCCGTTGATTGCGGCACTGCTGGCCTGGCTGACCTGGCGTGAGCTGTGGTGGAGTCTGGGGGCAACGCTTATGCTGTTGTGGTCCCTGATGCTATGGCGGCTGGACTGGCCTTCGGCGCCGAGAGCGCGGCCAACGTCTGCGACTCGCCAGTCCGGACCACGCCCCCTGTGCGAGCTGCGCTTCTGGCTGTTGATGCCACTGCTCATGGCCTTGCCGATCACCATGACGGGGCTATTCATCTTCGCGCCGCAATTGACCGCCGATCTCGGCGCCACCATGACTGCCTATGCCCTGGCGCTCACCGGCATGGGGCTGGCCAAGCTGCCTGGCGCGCTGCTTGGTGGGCGCTGGGCCGACCATCTGGGTCCAGCGCTTTTGGCAAGACTCTATCTGCTGCCTTATGTGCTGGCGCTGGTACTGGCTATCGTCGCGGGGGGCAATCTCGGGGTCTGGGCCTTGATGGTCGGCGGAGGACTCGCGATGGGCATGCAGGAAATCATCGCCACTGGCCTGTTGATCGAGCTGTGGGGAAGCGAGCATCTAGGGCGGGTTCGCGCCACCCTGAGTGCGGCCATGGTCTTTTCCACCGGCATTGCTCCGGCACTGCTGGGCGTACTGGTGGACGCGGGGCTCGATTTTCGTTTCATCCTCGCCGGCATGCTGGGTTTCATCCTGCTCGGCTGGCTGCTGGCCCAGCGCCCTATTTCTGAAGCGCGCCTTGATGCATCAAGTTGAATGCACAATCGCCGATATCATGAATACACTGGTACTATGACGTGAACATCAGATACCCGGTTCGCCACTCAGGAGCTTCCATGATCCTAAACCGTCTTGTTCCGAGCATGCTTCTCGCCGTCATTCTACTGGGCTCGCCGCCTTTGGTATCCGCTCAGGAAAATTCCGACGCCCCGGATATCACCGTGCGTCAGGAAGAGGATCGCACCATTCGTGAATATCGGGTCAACGGCCAGCTTTATGCCATCAGAATCGAGCCGAAGGTAGGCCCGGCTTATTTTCTGGTGGACGACGATGGCGATGGCGACTTCCAGCGCAGCGAAAATGAGCGTATCGCCGTTCCCAACTGGGTGCTGTTCTCCTGGTAGATTCTTGCCAGAACGCATCACTGAACACCTCTCTTTGCCTGCGGTAGCGTAATCACCGCAGGCCCCTGCACGATGAAGAGTCGAGCCGCTACAATGCCCCCTCGACATCCAGCGCGAGACCATCATGGCTGTATTCACCCCGTTGAGCGATTCTCAGGTCGCCAATTTTCTTGAGCGCTTTGACATAGGCGGTTTCAAGGCACTTGAAGGCGTCGCCAGCGGCACCGAAAACTCCACCTTCTTTGTCACCACGGATCGCGCGTCCCTGGTATTGACCTTGTTCGAGCAGGGCGAGCACGATGAGCTGCCGTTTTTCGTCGAGCTGCTGGACTATCTAGCCGAGCACCGGTTGCCGGTTCCTGGTCCGGTTCATGATCGTCAAGGTATTGCCCTGCAAAGCCTCGCGGATAAGCCAGCGCTACTGTTTCCGCGCCTGCCGGGCAAACATCCCAAAGCCCCTAATCTAGCCCAGTGCCGTGCCCTGGGGGAGGCGCTTGGGCGCATGCATCATGTGTCGCAACACTTCCCTGGGCAGCGTGACAACCCGCGGGATCTGAACTGGCTGCTGGAGACCCATCCTCGAGTAATGCCCTATCTGTCAGCCCAGGATCAGGCACTGATGCGCGAAGAGATCGCGGCTTATCAGGCGGCATTCGACAACCAGGACGTGCTGCCCCAAGGCGCCATTCATGGCGATCTGTTTCGCGACAACACGTTGTTCGATGGTGACACACTTGGCGGGCTCATCGATTTCTACAATGGCTGCACCGGGGATTTGCTGTTCGATCTGGCCATCGTCGTCAACGACTGGGCCTGCAACCCGGATGGCAGCTTGAACCAGGAGCGCCACGATGCCCTGCTCGATGCCTACGTGGCGCGCCGTCCGCTCGATAAAACCGAACGAAAATGCTGGCCGCTGATGCTGCGCATGACCGCTTTGCGCTACTGGCTTTCTCGGCTGCTGGTGGTTCATGTGGATCCGCCAGCCTTTGATCTGACCCCACACGATCCCGAGCAGTTTCGTCGCATTCTCCTTCACCGCATCGAACACGGCGCCCTGGCGCTACCGGAGCAGACCCTTTCATGACATCACCCGCTGCCAAGGCCCGCCGCACCTACAACATCGATCAGTGGGGCAGCGGCTATTTCGATGTGGACGATCAGGGCAATACCGTGGTCAGGCCGCTGGGCAGCGAGACCGAAGGCCCTGCCCTGCCCTTGAACGCCCTGGTCGATCAGCTGCGCGAGGCGGGGCTGCGCCTGCCGGTGCTGGTGCGCTTCACGGATATTCTTCACGACCGGGTCGAGCAGCTATGTGCGGCCTTCGATGCCGCCATGCGGGAAGCGGCCTACTCCGGCGGTTATACCGCGGTCTATCCGATCAAGGTCAATCAGCAGCGCCGAGTGGTGGAGGAAATACTCGCCACCCAGGAGCGCGGCCATGGTCGGGTCGGGCTTGAAGCCGGCAGCAAACCGGAACTGCTGGCGGTATTGGCGCTGTCCGGTGGCAGCCTTTCTGATCATCCCTCTTTGATCGTATGCAACGGCTACAAGGATCGGGAATACGTGCGTCTGGCCCTGATGGGCGAGAAACTCGGCCACAGGGTCTATCTGGTGGTGGAGAAGTTCTCGGAGCTTGCGCTGATCCTGGAGGAAGCCAAGCGCCTGGATGTGCGCCCGCGCATTGGTCTGCGAGCGCGGCTGGCTTCCGTGGGCAAGGGCAAGTGGCAAAATAGCGGTGGCGAAAAATCCAAGTTCGGCCTGACCGCGACCCAGATCCTTGACGTGGTCGAGCGGCTCCGCCAGGCCAAGTCCCTGGATAGCCTGCAGCTGGTGCATTTTCATCTTGGCTCTCAGATCGCCAATATTCGCGACATTCAGCGCGGGTTGCGGGAGTGCGCGCGGTTCTATCAGAGCCTGCGGGAACTCGGCGCACCGGTGGATACCGTGGATGTAGGCGGCGGCCTTGGCATTGACTACGAAGGCACTCGCTCTCGCAGCTTCTGCTCGATCAACTATTCCATGAGTGAGTATGCCAGCAACGTGGTGTGGGCCTTCCGGCAAGCCTGCGAAGCCGAAGGCGCGCCCCATCCCCATTTGATTTCCGAATCCGGTCGCGCCCTGACCGCCCATCATGCGGTGCTGATCACTAACGTGATCGATGAAGAGCGCATCGGTGAGAAGCCCCCGGAGCGGCGTCTGGCCATGCAGGATGTCCAGGTCGGGGAGCTATGGGAGGTCTTCGATCGACTGGCAACGACAGCCGAGCCTCGGGGCCAGGTCGAGGCCTATCATGATCTGGTACAGGCGATAGGCGAGCTGCAGGAACGCTTCGTGCTGGGCTTGGCGGGCATCAAGGCGCGGGCCGAAGGCGAAGCGGTCTATTTTGCCGCCTGTCAGCGCTTGAGAGCCAAGCTCGATAGCCGCAACCGCGCCCATCGCGAAATCATCGACGAACTCGCGGAAAAACTCGCCGACAAGCTGTTCGTCAACTTCTCCTTGTTCCAGTCCCTGCCAGATGTCTGGGGCATCGATCAGGTCTTTCCGGTGCTGCCGCTCTCCGGGCTCGATAAGGAACCGACCCGGCGAGCGGTAATTCAGGACATCACCTGTGACTCCGACGGCCGCATCGACAGCTACGTGGACGGCCAGGGGCTTGAGGCCACCCTGCCGCTACCGGAGTGGCGCAGCGGTGAAGACCGGCTGCTGGGCCTGTTCCTGGTGGGCGCCTACCAAGAAATCCTGGGCGATCTGCACAACCTGTTCGGTGACACGGATTCCGTGGACGTGGCCCTTGATGCCCAGGGCCACTGGCGGCTATCGACCCTGCGCCAGGGCGATAGTGTGGCCCAGGTGCTGCGCTATGTGGACTTCGATGCCCAGGTATTGCAAGAGCGACTGGAGGCCCAGCTGCACAATAGCCACCTGAGCCAGGAGGAACGCTTGAGTTTCATGACCGAACTGGTCGCGGGGCTCGAGGGGTATACCTATCTTGAATGAAAGTGGCCGTCAGCCAGCGGTATGGGTTCTGATATCGAGCCCCGCATGACTTTCCCCTGCCTCCAAAATGAAGTGCAGCTCGGCACCAGGCGGTAGCGGCCCGACCCCTGCCGGGGTGCCGGTCAGCACTACGTCGCCCGGTTCCAGAGTGAAATGCCGGCTCATTTCCGCTAGCAATGTCGGTATCTGAAACAGCATGTCGCTGGTGTAGCCGCTCTGACGCCGCTCGCCGTCGATATCCAGGCTAAATACCAGGCTGTTCCAGTCCGGAGCGCTTTCGATCGCCACAAAAGACGACAGCGGGCAGGCTCCATCGAACGCCTTGGCGATCTCCCAAGGGTGGCCTTTCTCTTTCAACCGGGCCTGAACGTCGCGCCGGGTCAGATCCAGCGCCAGACCAATCCCCGCTACCGCCTTTTCCGCCTCTTGAGCCGAAGCGCCAGTCAAGGTCTCGTCGATCAACAGCGCAAGCTCGGTCTCGAAATGCACCCCGCCCCGCTCGGCGGGTATCGTGATCGGCTCCTCAAGCATCACGGCACTGGTCGCCGGCTTGATGAACAGAAGCGGCGTGCTGGGCACCGGATTATTGAGTTCCTTGGCGTGCTCCGCGTAGTTGCGCCCCACGCAGACGATCTTGCCTAGGGGTTGATCGAAGGATCGGCCATCAGTGAAACGGGAAACGAAGCGCATGGGGTCTCCTGCATGATCGGATAAGCGTCAAGCGACGCTATGACTTTCCCATGAGTCTATCCGAGACCGCTTTCTGCTTTAACGCCAAGGGAAACATTTTATCTTTCAAGGCATGGCTACAGCATCTGCCAAACCGTACAACGTTTGCACAATTTTTTTATTTCAGTTTCGTCCAGTGCATGACCCTACTTTTCCATGGACCTGAAACAAGTACAGCAATGAGTAGTTGCTTCCTTAAGTTAGATACCTGGCTGCCGATAATCCTACTAGAACAGATCTTCGTACAACTCGTGAACAAGACCGGCATATCCGACAGGAAACAACATGAATCATTCGACATCGAATCAAATCCCCAGCAGCTATCGACAGCGCATCGACCGTGTGATGTGGACGCTTGCACTACTCAATCTCGTCATCTGTCTGGCGGTGGGTGTGCTCAACGGCAGTTGGCCAACGGTCGCAGGCTTTGCCCTGACCGCAGTGCCGCTGGCCTATTTGATCACTCGTACCTGGGCCGGCACACTGCTCAGCGGCATGAGCATGGCAGCCCTATTCATGGGTTTTGCCGCACTGTTGATCGATCAGACTCAGGGCATGATCGAGGCGCATTTCAGCATCTTCATCATGCTCTCGACGCTGATTCTCTACTGCGACTGGCGGGTGATTCTGGTTGGCGCCGGGGTGATTGCCGCCCATCACGTTGGCTTTACCTATCTGCAGTATCTTGGCTGGGTCCATATCTACCAGGGCGTCACACCCAGCAACGTCATGCATCTCATCATGTGTCTGGCGATGCATGCCGGCGCCGTCGTGGTTCACACCGTCATTCTGGGCTATCTGAGCAACACCCTGCGCCAGGTCATTGGGGATGGGCTGAGCATCACCGATTTCGCCCGAGAGGCGGAGCAGGGCAAGCTCGACATCGCATTTACCGAAGCCCAGCGTCAGCGTCCTGCTATCGCCGCCATCGCCAGCATGCAGGCCAAGCTGACCAGCGTGCTCAAGGAGGTGCGCCAGACTGCGGTGACGGTACACACTTTGAGCGCCGAGACCACCGAGGCGCAGCAGATCCTTCATCAGCAGGCCCAGCGTAGCGCGGAGCAGATCGAGCGTACCGCTTCAAGCACCGAGGAGCTCTCGACCACCACGCGCCAGAACGCGGCAGAGGCGGAGCGTACCAATCAACTTGCCTCCAAGACCGGGGAAACCGTGCGCCAAGGTGCGGAGAGCGTTGCCAAGTTGAGCGAGACCATGTCGCATATCGACGAAGGCGCTCGCGATATCGCAAAGCTGCTGGGTGAGATCGACAACATCACCTTTCAGACCAACCTGTTGGCGCTGAATGCCTCCGTGGAAGCGGCCAGAGCCGGCGAGCAAGGGCGCGGTTTTGCCGTGGTCGCCAATGAAGTTCGGGGGCTATCCGAGCGCACGGCGCATACGGCGCAATCGATTCGCGAACGGGTCGATCACTCCAATCAACAAGTAAAATCCGGCGTCGAGCAGGTAAGTACCACTGGCGAGTTGATGCAGCGGGTGGTGGAAGCTTTCCAGCAGGTCTCTAGCCGCATGAATGAGATCACCACTTCAAGCCACGAGCAGAATCAAGGCATCGAAACCCTTAACGCCAGCATCCTCGAGATGCAGGAGGCGCTTACCCTCTCCGCAAGCTCCATTGACAGCACCAAAGGGGTGGCGGAACGCCTGGAAGAAGCGGCGCAATACCTGACCAGTGCCATCGGCTACTTTCAGCTGGAAAACGATACGGCACAGGCATCGAAGCCTGATCAGGATTCCACGACCGAAGACCCAAAAATAAAACACCGGAAGGACGAGCGAATCTTGACGCCAGCCTGACTTTCGCTATCAATCTCAAAGCGGCCATTCCTGGCCGCTTTTTTTACACCACCATTCCACTGCTGCATCCATTCGCTTTCCGACGCGACCTGGCATCCAACTGCAACAGAGCCGTGTAATCCTGAACAATTGCAATCGTGCCCTGTCAGGTGGAGTGTCACTGCATGAGCCCTCGTCACATCTTCATTGAATTTCTCAAGCTCGGCTGTGTCAGCTTCGGCGGTCCGGCAGCGCACTTTGGTTACTTTCATCGCCGTTTCATCGATGAGCGTGGCTGGCTGGACGACCGGGAGTTCGGCGAACTGATGGCCCTGTGTCAGTTCCTGCCGGGGCCTGCCAGCAGTCAGCTGGGCATGGCCCTCGGCTATCGGCAAGGCGGCATGATAGGCAGCCTGGCGGCTTTTGCTGGCTTCACCCTGCCCTCCGCGCTATTGATGCTGATCGCGGGGCTATGGCTGGCCCAAGGGGATTTGCAAGGTGCATTGGGCAGCGTGCTGCAGGGGCTCAAGCTGTTGGCGGTGGCGATCGTTGCGGATGCGGTAGCCAAGCTCTACCCGAGCTGTTGCCCAGATAGGCCGCGACAGGCGATGGCGCTTTTGGTCGCCATCGCCGTGCTGCTGCTACCCGGCATGCTCGTTCAACTCCTGGCGATCAGCCTGGCGGCGCTGATCGGCGCCTTCATGGACGCGCCTTTGACATTAGTGCGCGAGAATCGGCCCTTGGCAAACACGCTTCGTCCACGCTACTGGGCGCTGAGCATCTTTGCAGCACTGCTGGTGATCACCCCGATCATCGCCAATAGTGGCATCCCGGCAATCTTCGATGCCTTCTATCGCGCTGGGGCATTGGTGTTCGGGGGTGGCCATGTGGTGCTACCCCTGCTCGACGCCCAGCCTCTGATTCGAGAAGGCATGACCCAGGAAACGTTTCTGGCCGGCTACAGCCTGGCTCAGGCGGTGCCGGGTCCAATGTTCTCCCTGGCGGCATATCTGGGTGCTGCGCTGGAGGGGTCGCTTGGGTCAGGGGTTGTCGCACTGCTGGCAATTTTTCTGCCGGGCTGGCTGTTACTGATGGCCATCCTGCCGATATGGGAGCGTCTACGCGGGCAGCCGCGCTTGGCCAGTGCCCTGGCCTGGGTCAGCGCAGCCACCGTAGGCCTGTTGATGGCCGCCCTGTTTACACCGGTATTCACCTCGGCGGTAACCAGCCCCGGTGCCATGGCGGCAGCCCTGGGGCTTTGGCTGTTGCTGCATCAATGTCGCCTGCCCCTGTGGGCGGCAGTCATTGTTGCAGCGCTGATGGGTTTAGGGTTCGGCAGTGCCTGATTCGCCCGTTTCAGGCGTCGAGGTCGTCTTGTTGCGCCTCTTGCTCATCGAAGTACTTGACCGGGGAGTCCGCGTTGCACTTGGGGTCGTGTAAGAAGGTCTTGGTCACATCGAGCTTGCCCAGATGCTGAATCGTGCGCCGACCGAGCAATACCGGATAGAGCATGTCGCTACGATCTCTCAGGCTGAACTGCTCTTCATAAATCGTGTCGTTCATGCAGATCTTCAACAGCACCACCGGGCGCTCGTCCTTGCCCCCGGCGCCGCGAACCGTCAGATTGCGTTGAAGCGGCAATTCCATTCGTTCGGAAACTCGCTCTTCGGTCTTTTGATCCTCCAGTGACAGGGTAAAACGAACCCACTCATCACCGTCACGCTCGAAGAGCTCGATATTCTTGGCGTTTATCGATGAGGTCAACGCACCGCTATCGAGCTTGGCCTTGGCAACCGCACCTAGTGAGCCAATGCCGGCTTTTTCGATCCAGCCGTAGGTAGCGTCACCTTCCGCCCAGGCCAGGCCAGGCCCAAGTACGGCCATCAATATGGGTAGCACAACGCTTCCTGTCAGTTTACGCATCAACACAACTTCCTCCTGTTTGAATGAAACATGGGCATATCGGGATCACGGCAGCCGCGAAATCCTATCATTTGTCCGCGGGTTTCTCGCGCCTGCTGCATCCTCGAAGTGGCAAAGTAAACCTAGGTTATAGCGCTACATTAACTCCGCATGGTTTCTTTCCGGGAAAGATTGCTTTGTTGCCGGGGAGTTATAGTGAATCGGATTGTGTTCGAGAGTATTTTCAGACGCTTCGATATTCACCGTACTCTCGAACAAGAGGTCGCGGCGCTACTTGAGCACCTGCCAGAGGACGAACTGCGCCACCTAAAAGCAGGGGATTCATTGTGGCAGGAGGGCGAGAATGCCAGCTCCTTGATTGTCTTACGCAGCGGCTGGGCCTATTCCGCCCATTATCACAAGGATGGTAGCCGGCAACTACTTGAAACCTATTTGCCCGGTGATGTTCTCGGGCTGTGCCAGGTCGCTTCGGGAAACCGTCGCACTAATGCCGTGATGCTGACCGATGGCTGGGTATGCGAACTGCCTCATTCATCGCTATTGGGAATGTTCAACGATTCGCCCATGACGACCGCACTGCTGTTTGCCATTGCAAATCAACGCCAGGTAATGCTTGCCGAACGTCAGATCATGATGACTCATCGAAGCGCCAAGCAACGGCTTGCACATTTCATTTGTGAATGCCATGCGCGATTGCTTGAAACTGGCGAGACCTATCGGGATGAGTTCCTGTTACCGCTGACCCAGCAAGATCTTGCGGATACGCTGGGCATGAGTGCCGTGCATGTCAGCCGCACCTTTAGTCAACTCGCAGCGGAGGGCTTGGTACAGCGTCGTCTATTCCAGTTGATCATTCTCGATGCCGACAAACTCAGGGAAGTCGCAGCGTTCGATGGGCGCTACCTCAAGATCCAGTGGAACGAAGAAGACTTTTCTATCACTGAGCAATAAGCGACCGCTATAATAAACCCGATGACTTCCGAGTTTATCGACGACCAAACCGGGGGAATCCCAGAGAACTAGAAAGCTATTTTACAAGCTCCCGGGTGAGTGGTGCCGGCGAGTGGACTCGAACCACCGACCTACGCATTACGAGTGCGTTGCTCTACCAGACTGAGCTACGCCGGCATGCCCAGCAAAAGTGGGAAACAAACCGGTTCAAAAATACGGAAGAAAGATCAATCACTACCTTCTGAATTTTCACTGCGTATCTTTTCGGCGAGCTTGCACAAATAACCAGGCGTCACGGAAGCAATGCCCGCCTCTTTCATGGCGTTTGCTAACCTCAGATATGCTTCGGCATCACAATCCGCAAGACGCGCCTCTTCCAACTCAAGCTCAGTCATTCCTACCAGATCTCCGTAATGTCTGCTGGTCAATGCCATTTGTCATGGCGAGCATGGGTAGTCTAGCAAACCATGCCATGACAAGGCTTCGCCTCTGATCAGGAAATTGCACCAGGAATGTAAAACAATGCAAAAAAATGTTGGCCAAATTCACTTTATCGCAGTTTTTTTATGCAGTTTGGCAGGATTACCCGCAACCGTGGTGCCTGCAAGAACATCTCGCGTGACAACACTGCCAGCGCCTATGATGGCATCGTCTCCTATCGTAACGCCGGGTAAGATGATCGCATGGCCGCCAATCCAGGTATTTCGGCCGATAGCCACAGGGCACCCGCACTCCAGCCCCTTGTCGCGACTGGCCGCGTCCCGAGGATGATCCGCCGCATAGATCTGCACACCGGGGCCGATCTGTGTCTTGTCGCCGATGCGAATGGCGCAAACGTCGAGCAGTACGCAGCCGTAGTTCAGGAACACGCCATCGCCAA
Organism: uncultured Halomonas sp.; assembly: GCF_947500835.1. Classification (GTDB taxonomy): domain Bacteria; phylum Pseudomonadota; class Gammaproteobacteria; order Pseudomonadales; family Halomonadaceae; genus Modicisalibacter. The sequence continues at coordinate 139,569 of NZ_CANMTQ010000003.1, read as the reverse complement.
TGAAGAGGTTGTACCCATAGTCGATGAAAAAAGGCGGTCTGATGACGCTACGTGTGCCGAAACTCCCCAGACATGCCTCAAGCAGCTCTCGCCGCAGACCGCGATCTTCCACCGTGGTCTGGTTGTAGCGATGTGCGAACAGCTGTGCACGATTGCTGTCTCTCACCAGCTCTTCGTCGCCCGTATCATAAAGCGCGCCTGCGAGCATCTTCTCTTTTTCGGTCATGCTGTGCCCGTTTTCTCGTCTTGAAACACTAATCGAACAGGATTACTTGCCTGATCGCTTCTCCACTTGCGAGACGGTCGAATCCTTCATTGATGTCATCGAGCTTGATGCGATGGGTGAGCAGCTTATCCACCGGCAGGCGACCCGCCATGTACAGCGCTACATATTCCGGGATATCCAGCGCAGGAACGTGCCCTCCCAGATAGGAGCCCATGAAACAGCGCTCTTCCGCCACCATCTTGGTGGGGCTGAGTTCCAGGCGCACATCGGGATGCGGCAACCCTGCGGTAACGGTCGTCCCTCCTTTACCCGTAGCGGCCAACGCAAACTCCAGTGCTGGCGCTACGCCGGCGAACTCCGCCGCAATATCCACACCTCCTCCGCTGAATGAGTGCACCTTCTCCACAGCATCGTCATCGCCGGAGTTGACGACATGGGTGGCCCCAAGCTGTTTTGCCATATCCAGCTTGTCCTGGGCGATGTCTGCTGCAATGACCTGGCGAGCGCCGCCAGCGATGGCTCCCAGGACGGCAGACAAACCTACGCCACCAAGCCCTACCACCAGCACGGACTGACCGGCCCGCAGCTTCGCGGTATGCACGACAGCGCCTACACCGGTAAGCACGGCACAGCCAAATACCGCGGCAATATCAAAGGGCAAATTCTTGTCGATCTTGACCGCAGAGCGGCGTGAGGTCACTACATGTTCGGCAAAGCCAGAAACGCCCAGATGATGATTGATCGTCTCGTTGCCTCGGTGCAAACGATGATCACCGCTCAGCAGTACACCTTCATTGTTGGCCTTGGCGCCAGGGGCACAGAGTGCTGCACGCCCCGCAAGACAGTAATCGCAAGTGCCGCAGCTGGGCACGAAGGAGAATACGACATGATCACCTACCGCCAGATCGCTGACCCCTGGCCCGACCTCGACGATCTCACCGGCGGCCTCGTGCCCCAGCGCCATGGGAAGTGGCCGGGGCCGATTGCCATCGATGACCGACAGGTCCGAGTGACAAAGTCCCGCCGCATGGACACGCACCAGAATCTCACCGCTGCCTGGTGCGTCGAGTTCTACCTCCTCGATCTTCAGGGGCTGAGAGTCCTTGTAGGGCGTTTGAGCGCCCATTTCTCTGAGTACCGCCGCACGGGTTTTCATGACAATGTCTCCTGTCGCTTCTGGTTTCTGCTTTGATTTTGGCCATGTTCAGTGATCGGCGTCCTTGGTAAACGTCTCGTCGTTTTCACCACCAAAGAACTGGCGACCATATATCAACAGGCAGAGGCCCACGCCCACGGCAAATGCCCAGGTAGCACCTTGCGCCGCAAGTACTGCCGCGGTAACCCCAGCAATGCCCAGGTCACGCTGGCTGCGTGCCTGCATGATCCCGATCCTCACGCTCACATAGCCCTGAATCAGCAGAGTCAGGGCTAATGCGATCCCGAGAATCGGTTCCACCAGGCTGACAATGGGCATTAGAAGCAGTCCGGTATTCGTGCCCCAGCGGAAGGAACCGGCACCGCCGAAGATCGAGTCCATGGCCTTGCGTCCTTCCTTGAAGCGCTCGACGATCACCACGTGCATGGCCGCCCATAGCGGGCCGCACATGGCCACATCCGGCCCGATGATACTCATGGTGGCGTTGCGCCCGCCAAATATCATGTGGGCGCGGTCAGGATTGTAGTCCACGTCCTCATCCGGACGACTCTCGTCCGCTTCGCGCAACAGCGCCTTGCCCTGCAGCACATCTCCGAACAGCACGATATAGGCCGCCAGCACTGTCGGGATGGCCTGCAGGAACATGCCGGGAGAGGGCAATCCCAACCCGAATACAGTGTATTCGGTCCATAGGGTCACGAAGTCCGGCGAGGTGATACCCCATTCGATGGTCGGCCAGGGCGCTTCACCGAACAGCGGAGCCAGGACGATCGCCAGGGCGATGATAGGAAAGATACCCAGCTTGCCCAGGGTGGCCCAGAACGTGTTGCGCGTTTTCAGCGTGTTGAAATGTCGGGAGAAGATGAGATAGAAGGCGATACCAATGGCGATCGAAATAGTCCATGGGAAACTCTCGAAGCGTCCACCCACTTCAAAAACGGCAATCACTGCAGCAATACCGGCGCCCATGATGATGCCCGCCTTGATGGCGGGCGGCACCAGACTGACTACCCGCCTGGACAGACCCGACAAGCCCAGCACGATACAGAACAGCCCAAGTAATAACTGAAAGGCGATCAATGCATGAACACGATCGGGCCCTTCCGGAAAGGTCCCGCAGTAGGCGATCAATAGCGGAATGGCCGGAGTGATCCAGCCTGGCACCACGGGATCGCCCAGCAAGTGGTGAGTGAGGTAAAGAAACCCGTTGAGTAGCACGACCGCTAGCGCCGCCTCGAAGGGCATCCCTAGAAGTTCCGTCATCAGTGGAATGGCGGCCAGATCTACCGCACACATGAGCAAGCCCTGAAAATAGTCGGGCCATTCGAAGCGATAGTGCAGAAAAGGCAAGCGCAGTTTGAAGGGCCCCAGGGGCCAATACAGAGTCTCGCCGTCGGAGCGCCGGTAATCACGCATTTTGCTGTTGTCCTGGCCTGGGGAAACATATCCCCGTCGATGGACGGAGGACCACATCGAAGGTGCGTCGCTGTGACAAGAGGCCGATGTATAGGGTTTTCACTGGGCGCAATCAAACTATGGGTGGGAACCCATAGGACGTCAAATATCGATCAGCAGCTTCTGCTTCAAGAGAAATGGGAAAAGAGCATCCGGACATGATGCTCTCTAGCAGGCGCTTTATGCATATCGCCTAACGCACGATGACTACGGCACAGGTTGCAACATGCAGCACCCGGTGAGAAACACTGCCTATCACCAGACTTTTTATATTGCTGTTACCACGACTTCCCATGACGATGGCGTCGACGTCAAGTTGCTTGGCCTCGGCAATAATACTGGTGGCGGGTTGGCCAGCACGCACGATGGGCTTCACGCGTTCGTTTTCGACCTTTGCGGCTTGGCACGCCTGCTCGATGAGCGCCTGCCCAGATTCTTGCACGAGTGCTTCGGCATTAGTGGCTGGAACGCCCGCGGAACGTCCAAGTGCATCCTTGGCAAGGGGCGCTTCCTGAACACTGAGGATGTAGAGCATGCCTTGCTCAGGATCGAGCAGATTGGTGGCCAGTGTCAGCGCTTTGTGGGATTGAGTTGAGCCATCGATGGGAACAAGAATCGACTTGTACATAGTGCCTCCAGGTCAATCAAAATAAACAATCGCGAGTCCTTCACCGTTCAATCTAGCGTAATTCAAAGAAAGCTTCTTGATCTGGATCAACAAGAGAGGGCTCGCTACTGGGTAACCGGCTTCAGGACCAATAGGTATCGGAACGCTCGATGCGATGCATTGGGCGTTTTGGAGGATGAGAATTCGCACGGAACGCCATTGAGGCCGAATCGTCACACATTGTGAAAATACTGCATTAGCGTTGACTGGTATTGAGCATTGAATCGCTATGATGAGCCCGGGTCGAGCATTACCAGATTTTATACAGAAGCCAGAAAATGGCGCTTATGTGGAACGAACCAAACTTGGTGCGGCTCGTCATACGCCCTAGGTTCGACCTTGGCCAAATAAGAATACGACTCTTGAAGGAAGCGAAGCATGGGTATCATAGCCTTGAGATCAGAGAATCGATCATTGCTACGTCTATCGAAAGGGCGTGCTGTCTTTAGTCATCGGTTTGGAGGCGCAAGATGAGCTTTTACGAGCAAGAGATTGCGCGTCTGAACGACACGGTACACCGCCTACAGATCGAGATCGCCCGGACACGCCGCGAGCGTGATGAACTTGCTATGTTTCTTGCCAGTGCAAAGCGCCGACTTATCGAAGCTGAAAGCCAGCTCACTGCCAAGACAAGCTGCAATGGCAAGAAACCTACTCGCCGCAGTAGCAAAGCCACGCGAACGCTCATCAAGGTCAAACGTAAGATCGCCATGACGAAAGTAATATGATGCCGCTTTCTTCGACTGGCTAACGGGTAGCCGGATGGCATCTGATCTGAACAGTCGCGCTGAAGGCGTTGTGTCGGTGAGAAGCATGAGAAGCATGAGAAGCATGAGAAGCGACGAAGTACATACGTAGCGTTTTTCATAAACAACAAAAAAGCCGCCTTTTAGGCGACTTTCGAATAACAAAACGCTTGATCTTGCCAACTTCGTTGTGGTGCTGGCACCAGGAGTCGAACCCGGGACCTACTGATTACAAGTCAGTTGCTAAAGTGTTGTAATGCACCACACCTATTGAGACAAGCTAATAAAGAATACGCTTTATCAAAGTCAAACACCTGGATAATTCCTGTCCGCACTGCACTGGCTTCTCTAAGCATGGTCAACCCAGACAAAAATGTCAATTCTTAGGTTTTGGGGAAAACGCTGTATAAATCCCGCCGCAGCTACCTGATCGGCATCGGCGGGGTAGAATCTGACCTTCCCTGTCACAGTCTGACCAAACCTCCCGTTGAAGCAGATCTCGTTCGAACAGGCTGAGCACCAGAACAAAAAAGGTTACCCGTCGAGGGAGGCTCCAGTCCCAGATGGATGCCCTGGCACCACGGCAACGACTGATCGACGCACTGTCGCCATCTTACTATCCGAATTCAGCGGGCAAGCGGGGCTGACCGCCGATTGGCCTGGAACGCATGCTGCGGATCTACTTCTTTCAACCGTGGTATGCGCTTGCCGACGAAGCGCTGGAGGATGCCATCTATGACAGCCAGGCCATACGCGACTTGATCGGACTCGACCTGGCCATCGAGAGCTTGCCGGACGCAACTACGCTGCTGCGTTTCCGCCATTTGCTGGAGAAGCATGCCCTGACCCAGCGGATCTTCGAGGGGATCAACGTCGGCCTGGCCGAACAGGGCCTGTTCATGCGCGAGGGTAGCGTCGTTGACACCACCATCGTGGCGGCCGCGCCCTCGACCAAGAACCAGGCCAAGCAACGCGACCCGGAGATGAAGCAGACCAAGAAGGGCAACCAGTGATATTTCGGCATGAAGGCCCATATCGGCGTCGATGCGGTCACCGGCCTGACCCATAGTGTCGCTGCCACCTCGACTAACGTGGCCGATGTCACCATGGCAGGCCATCTGGTCCGGGATGACGATAAACGGGTATACGGCGATGCCGGTTATACCGGCATAGGCAAGTACCAGGACGAAGAGCAGGACGACCCGGATCCCCGGTGCTGCATCACGGTCAAGCGCGGCACCCTCAAGAAGATGGAAGACAGCCCCATGAAGACGCTGCTGCTGGCATTCGAGAAGGTCAAGGCCAGTATTTGTGCCAAGGTGGAGCACCCGTTTCATGTCATCAAGAACCTCTTCGGCTACTGGAAGGTGCGCTACAAGGGGATGGCCAAGAATCAGGCGCAGCCGTTCACCCCCTTTGCCCTCAGCAACTTGGTGCTTGCGAGAAGATGTCTGGCCATACTGACGGAGCTAGTGTATCTGACTTTTACTTGGCAGCTGAAGAACCCTGCTGCCTGGAAAATAAACCATTTCATGTGGTCATTTAATGACTGATGAGACGATGCTTTGGTCAGCCTGAACGGCCCCCGATTAGAACCGAATTGTTCAGCGGTTCCTTCGTAAGTTACATTAGAGTAGCTGATCATTCCCGATTACTTGTGGCTATACTGGAGGTCTAGCGTTGAGAGCTCTCCGCATAGACTCCACATCAGGATGGATGTACTCCATCGTAGTACGCATGTCAGTGTGGTTAAGTATATTTTGAGTGACGTGGATATTACGTTCGGGGCTCTCCATCAAGGTGGTCGCCAAGAAATGGCGGAAGCGGTGCGGCGATATTCTGTAGCCCGTCAGCTTCGATAAAATCTGAAAGAATCCCTCAACCTGCCAAGTATCCATTGTAATGCGCTTGTGACGATGACTGAATCGATTAACATTAAACAACTGATCTTGCCTTTTGAAACCCGAGGTATGTGCTGCCACAATTAATTCATGCAGATGAGGATACAACCCATCGGGTATTGGAAGGATGCTTTCTGAATATGTCTTTGATCCTACTGCGGAAGTCCGAAAAACACGCTTTTTCAAATTGATATCACCGGCTTCGATATGCAGCAGCTGGTTCAAGCGTATACCCGTATAGTAGAAGGTCTCCATGACGATCTGCCAGAACCAGGCTGGATGAATCTTAGCAAGCTCGGCGTAACACGTTTCGTATCTACGACAGACTTCCAACACTTCTCTGGCATAGCGTATTTGCAGCGGCTGTAGAGATTTTTTGCTTTTTCTGGGTTGTCGTACAGATACTTCATCGAAAGGGTTCTGAGAGCAAGCTATCAACTGATGCTTGATACCGAAATTATATAACGCTTTGAGGTGACGCACGTAATTGTTCCAGCTCGACTCACCTATGCCGTCTGATCGATTCTGTGATCGTATGATGGATACTCTCCACTCGATGACCATCTTTCGAGTGACCATGCTGGGGTAGGCCTCATAGCCTAGATAGCGTCTGAATAGTCTCACAACCGCCGTGTAGGTGCTGACGCTTTTGGGACGCAGGTGCTTATCCGCCGCATAGCGGCTAAGAAGCTCCAGAAATGACACGTCATACATCTGACTCCTCCCCTTCTCCTTTGGTGGTCAATAGAGTCAATACCCAGTTATCAGGGGGAATCTTCTGACTCAGCTTTTGCGGATCCTTGATCAGATACCCCATCAGCGTTCGGGTCTTGTTTGGTCCTTCGACAGATACTCTGTGTATATTCTGTCCATGGTTTTTGATGTGAACGCCCAGTTTCTGGAAGCGTTTTTGTACCGCTTTCCATTGCTCCTCGTCGTTCAGTACGGTGTTGCTAAAGCGCTTAAAAATGCCGGGACTAACTAAGAAATAGGTACCGTTCACCGTATGGACAGGTGCCTTGGTGTCATTGAGGACGATGGAGTGATTCGATAGGCCCATTTTCAGCCATTGCCAGAAATGCTCTCCAGAATCAATGAGATGGCTGGTTTTCTCATTACATTTTGATTGAAGGCCTACTTCCATATTAAGCATAGATGGTTTTTTATTGGTTAATTCTTCTGGTATCAATTCTTCACAATGCTCTGAATTTCCTAACTCTTTTTTTTCAGCTTCTTCTACTTCCGGAAACAGCGCCATGAGGTCGTCGTCGATAGAAGCTTCGGTTGGCGGCGAGGCAGTAGGGGATTTTGGCACTTCGGATTCTGAAAGCTTCTTCGGTTGGCTATTTTTCGCTGTCTCCGCTTTCGAGTCTTGCTCGGCCGTACCGACTCCCTGAGTCGTCAGCGTCCCAGTGAACGCTTCTGGGCGCTCTCCTACCCTCCAGATCAACGAGGGGGACACCTTGATCATGTTGAATGCGTGGCACCACTCGCCGTCGACTACTTCGCATTTCCAGACGGACTTGCCTTCGCTGACTTCTTCGATCAGACCATGAGCCTGGAGCTCGCCATAAAGGCGATTCAAGTCGGCCGGAATGCTTTTGATTCCCTGTGCATAAAGATGGGTCTTGAGCTCATTGACGGCGCGCGGCGAAACCAACCAGAGTCCCTCGTCGGTCAGCCAGCCTTGGCCGCCCTTCTGATTCAGCTTAAACTGCTCCTTCACCAGATAGCGCAGGCCTTCGGCCAGTTTGCGCTGTATTGACTCCGCCGGCGCGGAAAGCGCCTGAACAGGATCTCCCCCCAACGCCTTGGCCACGCTCGCCCGGTCAGCCTGATGAATCAGTTCAGCGATGATGCCGCCCCGCTCGGTATGACCAGCAATCGTGTACATGAATAGAGCGAAGAGCCTGGGCTGGCTCATCAGCCAATCCATCACCTTGGCTCCTAAAACGTGTTGTCCCAACAGAGGATTGACGGCGCTATGGAGATGATACTCACGGCCCGTGCGATACCGCACGCGATAGGGTTTCGGGATTACTCCGTGCCAGACGCGCCACTCGTTGCCATCCTCAAGATAAATCTCAATGTCGATTAGCACTTTAGCCACATCATGCATCAAGGCTCCGTAGATGATTGCCGCGCTCCAAAGCTCTCCGGCTAAACTCTGATCCTCGGGCTTCGCGCCAGGTGGAAGAAGATGGCGTTGCCGAAGCCGGAGCCCATAGCAGGCCGTCTCGAGTGCGTGATCCAACATGCCACCGGCGTAGGCATGGTGATGAGATTCTGAGGCAGGGAGTAGTTGGACGAGTTCCGCGTATCGCTGGATCGGTGCCAGCAGGTATTCGTCGAAAACCTGCTGAGTTAGAGACGTGGTATCCCAGAGCATCTTGACCATCTGCTGCCGACGGGGTGTAGCGAGCAGCTCCTTACCTGATAATGGGCTTTGATACCCCATAGGCAATTTGGAAGTGCCAGCTGAGAGCGAAAAGAAGCGCCGGAGCATGTGCAAGTCCCTGAGGCTAGCGTTTGGCGACGATGTCACAGGTATTTATGGAATTAGAGAAGTAAGAACGTTAAATCTGATTTAAATAGTTTCTTTAAGAAATAGTTATAGCTTTAACAGAGCAAAAACGATGAAAGAGACCAACATCGGGCCCTTCGAATACGAGGATTTGTGCATCGCCGTCATGTACAACGGCACCGACCTGCCTTTCAACCATAGTCGAGCTAAGCAAGCCTTAAGTTTAATACCTCAAACTGACATGTAGGCACCCTCGACTAACGGCTGATAAAAAATGCCCATAGCAACCACGATAAGAACCAATACCTTCTTGAAAAAGAAGGCACAGCAACTTGAGAAGCAATTAAAGAACGTCGTTTTCAGCTTGCTCCATCAGCTACTTACCAGTAGCCACAAAACGCATATAAGTCAATTAACGGGTATTAAAAAAATCTTACTCATAAGACCCAATTTCCGAATAGGCAATGCTTTGATAAGCACGCCTGCCATTGATGCATTTCAGCAAAAATATCCTAACGCAAGCATTGACTTCCTTGTCACTGACAATACTGCACTTTTGTTCGATAACTTGCCAATCAACAAGCTTTTTTCATCATCGCGATCTTCTCTTCTGATGCCTTGGAAGCCCCTTCTGTTAATTGCCCAATTACGCAAAGAGAAATACGATCTTGTAGTACAGCTGGGTGGTGGTGGTTCACTCACCGGCTTCTTATATGCAAAATCTATTGACGCGAGATACTCCATGGGCATGCCTAATAAAGGAAAAAGTTGGTATGACATCACTGTTAAGGGCAAGAGTCGCCATGCCTATGATCTTCCCGTTCTATTTTCGCGTATGCTGGGTACGACTTGTCGCTCTAGACCTATCCTTAAACTTAGCGATTCGGAAAAGACCGATGCCAAAAAAATGCTGCAATCTCTTGGCATGATCCTGGAGGATTCGAAAAGCCTCGAATCCTTTATCGCTCTTTTCGTCGGTGGTCATCTCGACAAACGCTGTCCACTACCATTTTGGCAGAGACTGATTCTTCGACTTGAAGAAGAAGGAATAAAACACGTCGTATTTCTGGGTCCCGAAGAATTCAGGCTGGCAAAGCCTCTGCAAGATACGCTTGATACTTGTATCCATGGTTCCCTTTGCCAACCTAGACCGTTACGCCAATTCGTCGCCATGCTCAGCCACGCAAAACTGCTTATCACCCCCGACTCGGGGCCCATGCATATAGCAATCGCTCTCGACAAACCCACCATTACTCTGGCAAGAAGTCATAAGTCCGACAAGTTTCTACTCGAAGACACAATGAATTTTGTCCTACGCGATATGTCAATTGGCACGGTGCTGGAGAAGACCGTCACGTTGCTGAAAAACCTTGAGTATGAGGTTGTTTAATAGCTACCAAACCGCTCGATCTAGGACGATGTACCCACGATAACCGAACTACTCGGTCGATATTGAGCGCTGCTATGACGCCGGCCAGACAACTCGCGCCTCAAGGCCACAAGGCTGACGGTTACTCAATCGCAACTCAGCCTGTTGCTGTTTAGCTAGCTCCACGACAATGGACAACCCGAGCCCACTCCCGGTAGTGCGCTGATCCGAGGCCCGCCGGAAGCGCTCGACGACTGTGTCGAGTAGCTCCTCGGGAATTCCCGGGCCGGTGTCACGCACAATGACTTGCGGCGTGCCTTGCTGCTGATAAAGCCCGACCTCGACATGCCCCCCTTCAGGGGTATAGCGCAGCGCATTGTCCAGCAGATTGCGCAGTAGAATACCGACTTCCACCGGATCAGCACCTACCGCCAGCTGTGTCAGCCCCGTCAATGAGAGCTCCTGCCCACGCGCGTGCGCTAAGGGCCAGAGATCGGCAGTGAGCTCAGCAACGATAGGATAAATATCAATCAATCGGGCCTGGTTGCTTGAGGCACGGTCAAGTCTTGCCAACACCAATAGCTGCTCCACCACTCGTTGAAGTCGTTTCACGCCAATGGCAGCTTTTTGTAGCGAGTCTGCTTCGCCAGCCTGAGCGTTTTCGAGATGGATCTTGAGCGCCGCTAGAGGCGTGCGCAATTCGTGGGCCGCGTCTGCGGTAAAGCGCCGCTCGCGCTCCAGCGTCTTGCCCAATCGCTCAATAAAATCGTTTAGCGAGCGCTGCAGCCCATCAAGCTCCTGGGGCGCATCGAGATTGATCGGTGTCAGATCCTGACCATCACGCCCCTGGACTTGGCGGGACAGCAGTGCAATGGGGGTCAAACCTCGGCGGATGATGCGGGTCATCAACCACAGCAACAGCGGCAACAGGAGCAACACCGGCCATAGGTTGTTGAGAGCCACGCGCTGAACGATCTCCTCGAGGAAGTCAGCCCGCACCCCCACGCCGATCCAGGTGGCACTGGCCTTATCGAACAGGCTGAACACTCGCCAGCGATCGCCGGCATACTCGACCCAGCGATAACCTTCGGCTTTAGGTCCCGGGAAAGGATCGCTCTCGTTCCACCTGGCGCCCAGCAGACGAGGCGAGCCATCGGCATTCCAGAAGCCGATCGACAGCATACGCTCTTCCTCATGATAGAGGGGCACGTTAGAGGCTCTCGGAGAACGGGGCTCGATCTCGCCCTTCACGTACGTTCGGGCTTCATGATCCGGCAAGGCGAGCCGCTGAGCGATGCGGCGATACTCGTCGCGGGTGGTGGCGGGAGAAATCAGTCCGGCGACGATGCGCCCTTGCAGGCTCAACTGAGCATCGAGAATCTCCTCCAATTCATGATCGGTGATCAGATAGGCCGCCGTGACCGTCACAAGCGCCGTCATCGCCAGCACCAGCGCCAGGGTCCGGGCAAGATAGCGACGAATGGATTTCATGCGGCTTGACTGTCCAGTCGGTAGCCGATGCCCCGCACGGTGACGATCAATGCCTTATCGAGTTTCTTACGCAAATGATGCACATGCACTTCCACCGCATTGGATTCCACCTCCTCGCCCCAACCGTAGAGCAGGCTTTCCAGGCGTGGCCGTGAGAGCACCCTATCCGGATGCCGAGCCAACTCAAGCAGTAGTGCATACTCCCGCCGACTCAACTTGATCTCGAGGCCCTGCCAACTCACCCAGTGACGGGCCTCGTCGATGCACAGCTCGCCCAGGGTCAACACCTGTGAGGCTCGCCCCTCGGCGCGGCGCGTGACCACCCGCAGGCGCGCCAGCAATTCTTGCAGATCGAAGGGCTTGAGCACATAGTCGTCGGCCCCGGCATCCAATCCACGAATGCGCTCCTCTACCGCGTCCCGGGCCGTCAGGATCAGTATCGGCAAGGACGAACCCTGCCTAATGCGATTCAATACCTGCATGCCATCCATATCGGGTAATCCCAGATCGAGGATCATCACCGAGAATGCCTCGGTACCGATGGCACTGACCGCCTCGCTTCCTCGCATAAACCAGTCCACCACATAGCTCTCGCGCTCCAGGGCGATCTTGATACCGTCCCCCAATAGGGGATCATCTTCTACCAGTAGTATGCGCATGCAAAATCCTCATCGACTCGCAGGGCATCCTTGCCCCATAGGCTCTATGCTTTTCTTGGACAACCCAATAAATGCAAACGGCAGGTCTTGGAAAGCGAAGTGTAACGACAGGATCCTTAAGAATCTCTTAAGACTGTCGGTGCAAGCTATACGAGCCTATCCGCGGGAGTAACGCATGAAGGTTCTTATCACCGGCATGGCCGGGTTCATCGGTCATGCCTTGGCGCGCCGACTTGCCGAAGACAAGAGTTACGAGATCCTGGGGATCGACAATCTCAACGAGTACTACGATGCCGCCATCAAGCAGGCGCGATTGAACGACCTGTCGGGCTTCGCCAACGTGCGTTTCCAGCGTCTGGATCTCACCGATGCCGAGGGCATGCAGCGCCTATTCGCCGGCACGCACTTCGATTGCGTGGTGCATTTGGCGGCCCAGGCCGGGGTGCGGTACTCCTTGGATCATCCCCATGTCTATGGCCAGTCCAATCTGATCGGCCATCTGAATGTACTGGAGGGCTGCCGTCGACAACAGGTCGACCATCTGGTTTATGCCTCATCCAGTTCGGTTTATGGCCGCAATGCCAAGGTACCTTTCTCGGTTGAAGATAGCGTCGATCAACCTGTCAGCCTGTATGCCGCCACCAAGAAGTCCAACGAGCTGATGGCCCATTCTTACTCCCATCTTTATGACTTGCCCACCACAGGGCTGCGCTTCTTCACCGTCTATGGCCCTTGGGGACGTCCGGACATGGCCCTGTTCAAGTTCACCCGGAACATCCTTGAGGGCAGACCCATCAAGCTTTACAACCACGGCAACATGACTCGAGATTTCACCTATATCGATGACATCATAGAAAGCATCGCGCGCGTCATGAACCTCGCGCCGCAGCGGGGGACGCAAAATAATACGCCCCCCTATCAGCTCTACAATATCGGCCACGGCAGCCCAATCAGCCTGATGACGCTGGTGCGCACCCTTGAAAAGGTAACCGACATCGAGGCTCTCTGCGATTACCTGCCCATGCAGCCCGGCGATATGGAGGACACCTGGGCGGACGTTGAGCCTCTGTTCGCCGCCACAGGCTTCCGGCCCCGTACCGAGGTGAGCGAGGGAGTGCGACACTTCGTCGACTGGTATCGTCGCTATTACGACGAGCCACTCCTGAACATCGGGTCTGTTTCCGGCGGACTTGGCTAAACACGCTTTTGTTCTACTATCCCATGGAACGCTCCCCCATGCCTCAGCCGTTGCTCTCGATCATCATCCCCGCCAAGGACGAAGCGGGAAATCTTCCTCAGCTACTGGATGAGATAGCCACCGCCCTCGCTGATGAAGAATACGAGATTCTGGTGGTCGATGATGGCTCCACGGATACGACCTGGGCGCTACTGAACCAGCGTGCCGCCAAGGATGCGCGCCTGCGACCGCTGCGCCATGAGCGCAGTGCCGGTCAGAGCACCTCGATCTGGCAGGCCGCCTGGGCAGCTCGCGGCACTTGGCTGGCTACCCTGGACGGCGACGGTCAGAACGATCCCGCCGATCTTCCACGCCTTTATGACAAGACACGCCAAGAAGGCATCGCGTTGGTCAATGGCCATCGGGTGCAACGGCGGGACAATCGGCTCACCCGGCTATCGTCCCGGGTTGCCAATCGCGTGCGCTCGGCTTTGCTCAAGGACGATACGCCGGATACCGGCTGCGGCCTCAAGGTCATGCGCCGGGATGTCTTCCTGAAGCTGCCTTATTTCGATCACATGCATCGCTTCATCCCGGCGCTGATTCTGGCCCAGGGCGGCCAGTGTGTCTCGGTGCCGGTCAACCACCGCCCTCGGGGCACCGGCGCCTCTCACTACGGATTGAACAATCGTCTATGGGTGGGGCTGGTGGACATCGTCGGGGTCATGTGGCTTCGCCGGCGCAGCCGCTTGCCCGCTTCTCTCGAAAACGGTGTGCACCCCATGCCCGAACAGAGCATAGCCGGAGCGCCGACTCCCGCGGTGTCGCCTTCAGAGGAAACGCCATGAGCATCGAATGGCTCTGGCTGAGCATCGGCTTTTTGGGACAGGCACTCTTTTCCGGACGCTTTATCGTGCAATGGCTGGCCAGTGAACGCGCCCAGCGCAGCATCGTACCCAAGGCCTTCTGGTTTCTCAGCATTGGCGGCGGCGCCACGCTACTGGCCTACGCCCTCTACCGTCGCGATCCGGTGTTCATCGCCGGCCAAGGGGCGGGGCTATTCATCTATGCGCGCAATCTAATACTGATCCGGCGCGAAAGTCGCGAAGTACGCAACAAGAAAAAAGTCTCGCCCCCCTCCTCCTGAACGGAATTCCTCCCGTCATGCAGCGTCCAGTCTATCTACATCGTTTGAATCATTCCTACCGCTGGGCCTGGCTTGGCCTCATGCTGTTCGCGCTGGTGCTGCTTGGCTCAGGGATTGGCCTGCGCGACCCCTGGCCCGCGGATGAGCCGCGCTTTGCCTTGACTGCCCTGGAAATGCTCAAGACCGGCCAGTTCTGGTTTCCTCACCGGGGCGGCGAGCCCTACCCGGATAAACCGCCGCTGTTCATGTGGGCCTCGGCGCTGTCGATTGCCATGACAGGCTCCGTGCGCCTGGGTTTTCTGCTGCCCTCACTGTTTGCCGCGCTAGGCACCCTGGCCCTGGTGGTGGACTTGACCCGCCGCCTGCACGGTCAGCGTATTGCCCTGCTCAGCGGTCTAGCCCTGCTGACGACCCTGCAGTTCGTGGTTCAGGCCAAGGCCGCACAAATCGACATGCTGCTGACCTTCTTCACCACCCTGGGGGCTTACGGGCTGCTGCGCCATGCCCTGCTCGGCCCGGCAAAGAAGTGGTGGTTTATCGGCTTTGGCGCGATGGGGCTGGGTATCATCACTAAGGGCGTGGGCTTTCTACCCCTGCTATTGCTGCTTGCCTGGCTGTGGTTTGCCTGGCGCGGCCAAGCCACAAAAATCACCTGGAAGGATCTGGGCTCGGGCTTGGCGGTGCTGCTCACCGTGGTCGCCCTATGGGCGTTGCCGATGATCCTTATCGCCACCTTCGGTGATGATCCGAATCTCGCCGCGTACCGCGACAATATCCTGTTCAAGCAGACCGGCGAGCGCTATGCCAACGCCTGGACGCATCTCAAACCCTGGTATTACTACCTCGTGCAGGTGATGCCCTGGGCCTGGATGCCCCTAGTACTGACGCTGCCCTGGGCGATACCCGCCTGGTGGCGCCGGGCCCGGCGTGGCGATGCACGTCTGCTGTTGCCGCTGAGTGGAGTGATCCTAATCCTGGTGTTCTTCTCCCTGTCACCGGGCAAGCGCGGCGTCTACGTATTGCCGACGATTCCACTGCTGGTGCTGGCGCTGGCGCCACTGCTGCCGGGCCTGCTGGGCAAGAGAGGCTTCCACTGGCTAGGCACCGGCGTGCTGATCCTGCTGGGCGGTATCCTGCTGACCGCCGGCCTGCTCGGCGCCCTGGGGCTGCCGGCACTGGCCAAACTCGCCGAGCGCCACGACGTCACACCCTGGGCCTGGTGGATACTGCTCGGCCTCGCCGCAGTGGGGCTTCTCTTTTGGCTGCGGCCTCGCCGGGGCATGCTGGCGCTGCCGCTGTGGCTGGCACTGTTCTGGGTCAGCTGGTCGACCTGGGGCTATATCTTGCAGAACGATACCCGCTCGCCGCGCCGCATGATGCAGGAAATCGTTTCGGTCACCGGCGACGACGCCTGGCTGGCGTTGCCGAGCTTCGACGAGGAGTTTTTGCTGCAGTCCCGCCAGCCCAGCGTTCACTTCGGCGACAGGACACCGCTCGATGCGCAGTTCGGCCGCGCCTTCGCCTGGTTGCAGGAAGCCCCGAATCGACGCTGGATGCTCACCGAGCATCGGCGGACCAGCGGCTATCCCTGTATCGACCTGAGCCAGGCCCGGGACATGGGTCATCAGAACAGCGACGACTGATGGCTGATCCCGGGGAGCGCCGTCACGCGTTGCAGTGGCGACGAGGAGGCGGCGCCGCTAAATGTAGCGCCCACCACGCTGAATACAGACAAGGTGGAAGAGTGAACGCTATTAATTTGGTTATCCAAAAAAGGAAGGTGCGTAAGAAAGCATTAAGATGATCGGGCGATACTAGTATCTATTCAGGGTGCATAACCCATCAGTCCGCCAATGGATGACGCTAACCATGTCGCTTAGAACCCTACTGCTGATTTACGAAGCCTGCTCACTCGTTCTTACTTATCGACCACACAGAAGCCCGATGCCATTATTCGTATTGGCCTTACTCGCTACGATCCCTTTTATTGGAATACTTCAAACATCTTGGTGATCTGCAGTTATTGCGCGCAGCGAACATTATCCTGCCCTTTACAGGGGTAAAAGTGTGTCGTGAGTGCAATAACGTTTGATGCCTAGAGACCTAGTTGCCACCATCGAGAGCCACAACATTGATCGATCAGCTCGTCTCGACACTCACCACCCTCTCGGCCCAGCACTGGCTTCTGGCGTATACCCTGGTCGGGCTCGTCGCCCTGGCCGAAGCCATACCGGTGGTCGGCATCATCGCGCCGGGATCGGTGCTGATCGTGGCTATCAGTGCCCTGGTACCCTCCGGAGCACTCAACCTATGGCCTTTGATAATGGCCGCTTTCTTGGGCGCCGTGGCCGGGGACGGGATCTCGTTCTGGATGGGACGACGCTTCGAGCATGGCCTGGTCACACTATGGCCACTGCGGCGTTATCCCCGGCTCATTGCCCAAGCCGAACGCTTTTTTCGCCGCCATGGAGGCAAGAGCGTTTTCCTCGCCCGTTTCATCCAAGGGCCGCGTGCCTTCGTTCCCCTGGTGGCCGGCATGTCCGACATGGCACCGACGCGCTTCTATGCGTTCAATATCGCCTCGGCCTCGGTCTGGGCACCGAGTCATGTCATTGCCGGAGTAGCGCTTGGCGCTTCACTGCATCTCGTGTCAGCGGTCGCAGGTCGACTGGCCCTGTTCCTGGCGCTGATTGCACTGTTGGCTTGGGCCATAGTGTGGCTGACGCGCCGGGTCATTCTCGGCGTTGGTCTGCGCTGGCTAATAGCGCTTCAGCGCAGGCTGCTTCTCTGGAGTGCCGCGGGGCATAGCAGGCCTAAACGCCTGATCCGCGACTTGCTACAACCGGGGCGTTCCGAGACACGCGTCCTCCTGCTGGGTGCCGTCATCCTGATGGCCGCCCTATGGCTATTTTTGGGTATCCTCGAAGACCTGCTCACCGGCGACCCGCTGGTTCAGGCAAACCAAGCGGTGTTTCATTTCCTGCAGAGCCTGCGCACCGCCTGGGGTGACCACCTGATGCTGGCCATGACCGAGCTGGGTGACAGTTTCGTTGTGGCCACGCTTACCGTGGCGGTGCTGGGCTGGCTACTTTGGCAACACGCCTGGCAGGCCGCGGGCTACTGGGTCGCGGCAATCGGCGGTGCAGCACTCTTTACCCCACTAATCAAGCGAGCCGTTCACTGGCCTCGCCCCACGGATTTGTACAGCGGCTGGGATGCTTTCTCGTTTCCCAGCGGCCACGCTACTATCAATGCCGTGCTCTATGGCTTCCTGGGCTTTCTCATCACACGGCAACTACGTGCTCGAGGTCGTGTGTGGGTGCTTTCCAGCATCGCTTTGATCATCATGATGATTGCCTTCTCACGCCTTTATCTGGGCGCTCACTGGCTGGCCGATGTCGTAGCTGGCGCCGCCGTGGCCATGATCTGGGTCACGCTACTGTCGGTGAGCTACACACGCCACCGGCCTTGTTCGCTGAACCTGAAAGGGCTCGCGGCGGTTGCCGTACTCACGCTGGCCTGTGTCTGGCCTTATCACATGTACCATCAATTCGCCGCCGATAAGGTACGCTATACGCCGCAGCCCCAGCAGCAACTGCTATCCATGTCGGACTGGCAAGACTATGCCTACCGTCGGCTACCCACCAGGCGCATCGACCTGGGGGGCGAAAGCGAGGAGCCGATGACACTGCAGTGGGCTGGCTCCTTGATGGCGTTAAAGCAAACACTTACCGATCGCGGCTGGCAACCCAGCCCCCCTTGGAACCTCAGCAATACCCTGCCATGGCTGAGTGGCGCAGACACTATCAAGGGCTTGCCGGTCTTGCCCCGGCTCAACAACGGCCACCCTTCGGCATCGCGGTTCACGCATGCCATCGCCGGGGAGCCCGCGGCGCGGCTGGTCCTGCAGGTCTGGCCCACCTCCTTTAGCGTAAAGGATTCAACGACGACTCTATCGCTCTGGCTAGGTTCCCTGGTGAAGCAGCGCCGCTATCATCTTCTCAGATGGATACCCATGGAGCGCACCTTGTCGGTTGCCCATGCTATCAGGACACTGGCGGAAGACCTTGGCAAGCATGTCATGATCGCACCAACCGGCAGCGACACAAACCAAGGAAACGATCGTCTTATCCTAGCCTGGCCATCATCGGAATAGCGGGCGACAGGCACACTATTACCTCATTTTATACGACCTAAGGCTTGACTAAGTTTGCCTTCGTACACTCTCCAATACGCAAACACCTGCGTGCTTATCATTGGAGAGAAACCATGAGAAACCCAAGCAAAATAGCCGTTCTGGCTATCGCATTAACCACCCTGGGCACCACAGCCTATGCTGCTGGAGAAAAAGGCAATGACGCCCTTTCCGTCACTCAGGCCAAGGTTTCATTAACACAGGCGGTAAACACCGCTATACAGCATACACCGGGCACTGCGTCCCGGGCTGAATATGAAGGCAGTAAAGAGGGTTGGGTGTATGACATCGAGATTGTCGATGGCAAAAAAGTCTTCGACGTGAAGGTCGATGCTCAGGATGGCTCAGTGCTTTCCTCGGAGAAGGACAAGGCGGACCATGACGACGAGGACGATGAAAGGGATTGATGATCTCATTGCGGGTCACCCAGCACATGGGTGGCCCATTTTGCGTAAATCAGATCCTGAAGACGTTTGTGATTTGCCTCTTCCATCCTAGCCAATTCGACAATATCACGTGAGAAAATAGCAATGGAAACATCATCCGCTTTGACAAAAGAGAGCATGCTAAACAAGGTACCGGAAGCCACGTTGATCTTCTGGATCATCAAGATGATGTCGACAACCGTAGGAGAGACGACAGCAGACTTCCTGAACTTCAATCTCGGCTTTGGCTTGGTCGGTACCTCGGCGCTCACGGGCTTACTACTCATCGCTGCCCTGTTTCTCCAGATGCATGAAAAGCAGTATATACCGTGGAAATATTGGACCACCGTGGTTCTTACCAGCATCTTCGGCACGCTGATTACCGATTACTTGACCGATAGCATGGGCGTTCCTTTGGAAGTTTCGACGGCCTTCTTCAGTGCAGCGCTACTGATCACCTTCATGGCCTGGTACGCTCAAGAGAAGACACTTTCGATCCACACCATCTATACCACTAAGCGGGAAACCTTTTACTGGATAGCGATACTGTTCACCTTTGCGCTGGGAACGGCTGCCGGCGACTTGGCGGCAGAAGGCGTTGGGCTCGGTTTTGCCAACTCCGGATTGCTTTTTGGTGCCTTGATCGCGTTGACAGCACTCGCGTATTTCATTTTCAAGGCCAATGCTATCGCCTGTTTCTGGATCGCTTATGTACTGACTCGTCCGTTCGGTGCATCTTTTGGCGACTTCCTGTCCCAGCCCATCAGCAATGGCGGTTTGGGTTTAGGCGCTACCGATACAAGCTTGGTCTTCCTGGCAACGATCATTGGCTTGGTTTTCTACATCACCGCACCGAAAAAACATCTGCTCCTCAAGAAATAAACCTGGATTGATTTTATAAACGCGGTAGTGCGAGAGGAAAAGACGGCATGCGGGTACTACTGGTAGAAGACGACTCCATGGTCGGCCAGGCAATCGAGGACTCGCTAAAGGATGCCTGCTATGCCGTCGACTGGGTAAAGAATGGTCAGTCCGCCATCAGCACGATAGAACTGCAACATTATGACATCATCTTGCTGGATCTAGGCTTGCCTGGCAGGGATGGCCTGAAGGTGCTGACGGATATCCGGTCAAGCGGCAAGCCAGTACCCATTTTGATCATCACTGCCCGGGACGCGGTCGAAGACCGTGTTCGCGGACTCGATGACGGCGCCGACGACTATCTATCGAAACCGTTCGAGATGAAAGAACTATTCGCGCGCATGCGGGCCGTGATGCGCAGAAAGGGGGGAACCGCCGCGCCAGTCCTCAGCAACAGCATCCTTTGGCTTGATCCAGCAACGCACCAGGTCAGTGATCAGCATGAACTCGTCCTACGCTTGTCCAAACGCGAATTCGCGTTGCTCGAAGCACTGATGGTGCGCCCAGGAACCATCCTGTCGCGTGCCCAACTAGAAGACAGCATCTATGGCTGGGGAGAAGAAGTCGAAAGCAATGTCGTCGAATATCTGATCCACTCACTGCGCAAGAAACTCGGCAACGACAGCATCAAAAACATCAGAGGTGTCGGATGGATGGTCCCAAGGGGCAAGTAACGCAAACACTCCAGTTTCGGCTTTCCTTATGGCTATCGCTGGTCATTCTTGGCGTCGGATTGGTGGCCGGTCTGTTTACCTTTCTCGTCGCCTTCAATGAAGCCAACGAGTTACAGGACGATGCCTTGCGTCAGACTGCTGCGCTATTCGATCGGGATCACTTGCCCATTCCCCAGACCAACGATCAGGGGCGACTACCCGGTAGCGATGCCGAGACCCGATTGGTGGTGCGACTTCTTTCATCTCGAACAGCCGATACGGGCGATGCTGCGATCTTGGGGCCTGGCTTTCCCACTACGTTGTCTACAGGCATGCAGACACTTAACCTAGTAGGTGAGCCTTATCGCATTTTCGTGAAGGCGCTAGGCGACGATCAGCTACTTGCCATTGCCCAATCGACCGCCATGCGTAACGAAATTGCGCTCAATAGTGCTTTCGGGGCGTTAGTGCCGCTTCTGTTTCTCATTCCAATCCTGCTATGGGTAGTGGCCAATCTGATAAAAAAGATGTTCTCTCCGGTCACCACGGTTTCAGCAGACATCGAACAACGCAGCGATCAGGACCTGCAACCTATATTGCGTCATGATCTGCCTGGAGAGATTCGTCCGTTCGTGACCTCTATCAATCGCTTGCTGACTCGCGTGGAAGAATCGATGGCTATGCAGCGCCGCTTTGTCGCCGACGCGGCTCACGAGTTACGGACTCCCCTGACGGCGCTATCACTACAGGCGGAGCGATTAGGCAACACGGACATGTCTGGCGTGGCAAGAGATCGCCTCACGTCACTTCGACGCAGCATCGAGCGTCACCGAGTATTGCTCAACCAATTGCTGATGCTTGCCCGTGCTCAAGCGATAGTCCAGCCGCCGACAACATTGATATCTGTACAGCAGGTATTTCGTCGTGTATTGGGGGACTTGCTGCCGCTGGCGGAAGAAAAGCAGATTGATATTGGCGTGGAAACCGACACGGATGTCAAGATCCTGGCCAGCGAGATGGATCTGATCACCATGATCAACAACTTGGTCAGCAACGCCATCCACCATACACCAAGCGGTGGACGCATTGATCTAGCGATCAGCCAGACAGCGGATGGGGTCATGCTCGAAGTGGAGGACGATGGACCAGGTATCCCGATAAGGGAGCGTGAATGTGTCTTTCAGCCTTTCTATCGCCGACAGGAGCATGATGTACCCGGCTCTGGGCTGGGGCTTTCCATTGTCAGAACTATCATGGCTCGGAATGGAGGCAGCGTCACACTAACCGATGCAATACGCTCATCCACTGGGCTACGCGTCGTTCTCCTATTTCCTTCTAATTGCCTATCGCAGGGCAAGTGCACGTAGCGGCCTATATCATTCGAGCCCCAGTAGTTGCGACCTGTACACGTCTAACATGGCAGCAATGATTCAGTGGCCTTTCAATACCTAGCCGCAGAGACCTATCCCCAATCACGATATCCCGGCCACGTTTCGATGGCGTTTTCTCCCCCAGCTGGAGCAGCTCTTCTTTCAGGTATTGCTGCCGATCCGCGAGATGAATCACCTGAATCCTGGCGTCATTGCCTTGGAAAGAATGAACCGCTTGTTTGGCCATACAAAAAAAGCGCAAAAGTAAACGTCAGTACGAAAGTCCAGTAGTCGCCGAACTGCGCGACGCAATCGGCCATGCGTTCGCCGAAGGTCACCTTGCCTTCCAGCATGTCCTCCGGGGGTTGCGAGATCGGTTGACCGCTGCCCAGGCTTTCGATCACCTGCCAATCCAGTTCGCCCAGCTCGCCACGCTCCTGGGTGAGCAGCTCCGACACGCCGGGTCGCACGGAGATCCAAGGCCGCAGGAAACTCGGCGCGAACTGGCGCTGGCAGACATAACAGAGCGCCCTGTGCTTGTGTGTGCCGACCGCTCGCTTGTCCATCATTCCTGCATCCCCAGATCGAAGACCTGCAGGCCATCATGAGCCACGACACGCTGTTTCCAGGCATCATGCGCCAGAGTCTTGTCAACATCCACCTGGCCCGAGGCCCAATGCTCCCTCATCGACAGACGTGAGAACTCGTAGTCCCTCGATTGGCCTTCATATTCAACTTTGCGATGGATCAGGTGCACCAGTGTCACCGGACAGCCGAGCCCCGTGTTGCGCAGCAATGTCATATCGGGATCGTTTTTCAACTCGTCGGGAAGCTTGGCGAATAATCTTTCCGCCGCAGTACGTATGTCATGCAACTGCACATAACGGTCTGTTGTCAGTCGTGTACGGCTGGAATAGCGGATATCCTTTTCACGCTGGGTCACCTCAGCCATGTTCTGGGGAAGGTTTCCCCTGGCGTTAAACAGATCGACTTGAAAGATGCATACCGGATCGCCGCTGGCAGTGTCGAGCACGTACTGCAGCGGCGTGTTCGACACCAGCCCGCCGTCCCAATACGCATGCCTTTCTATGGTAATGGGAGGAAAGCCTGGCGGAAGCGCCCCGCTGGCCATGACGTGCTCAGAAGTGATGCGCTGCTTCTCGCTGTCAAAATAGGCGAAGTTGCCGGTTTCGATATCCACCGCGCCTACGCTCAACCGTGGCCCTTTGCTGTTGAGATAATCAAAATCGATGAGAGACTCAAGCGTCTTGTAAAGCGGTTGGGTGTCGTAGAAGCTCAGGCTCTGAATGCCACCATCCGCCAGATAGTTCATAAAGGGAAATTTAGGCGCAAAGAAACCGGGCACGCCCCAGACCGTGACCCAGGCAGCGGCAACCTCATTGAACGCTTGTCGCGACTTTGCTCCGCTGAACCAGGGCATCAACGTCAGTCCGGATGTCAACCCCTTCCAAAACGCCTGCAATCGCGCCACCCGATGCTCGGGCGGGTTGCCACAGATGATGGCGGCATTGATGGCGCCGATCGAAATCCCCGCGACCCATTGCGGTTCATACCCATGATTGGCGAGCTGTTGGTAAGCGCCAGCTTGATAGGCACCCAGCGCTCCCCCACCCTGTAGTACGAGAATATTGCACTCCGCAGCTGTTGATTTGGGCATGGTGATGTCGATCACTCAGGAATGGATGGCTTGTTCTACGAAGGCGAACTCCACGACGACCCGCAGACCCGGTGCGTTGTCCGATAGCGTGATACGCGCTTCGTGCCGCTCCGCAATCGCCCTCACCAGCGCCATTCCCAGCCCGCTGCCCGGTTTGCTGCGGCTGGGATCAAGGCGATGGAATGGCTCGAACACGGTTTTACGAGCAGCCTCAGGGATGCCCGGCCCGGTATCGGCTATGGTCAGGAGAATACGCGCTGCCTCGCGATCGAGTCGCAGGCGAATCTCATCGCCTTCATTGCAATGGGTAACGGCGTTCTGCAGCAGGTTGATGTACATCTGCCGCAGCATCGCCGCGTCACCGATGATGACGAACCGCTCATCGTCCGGGCGCTCATACACCAAGCGCTGTCCGTTCTCCTCGGCCACCACCCGATAGGTCTCCACCAGGTCATCCAGCAGCGCGGCCAGGTCGACCTCGACAAAGCCCGCGCCGTCCCCGCCCGCCTCGATGCGCACCAACCGCAGGAAGGTGTCGAAGATGCCGTTCATTCCTTCGAGTTCCGCCTGGGTATCCTCAATCTCGGCGCTTGGGTCCTCGCCTGCCTCGACCCGCGTCAGGACACGCCCGAGGCCGAGATAGGCACGCGCCAGCGGCGTCTTGAGGTCGTGGGCCACGGCGGCTGCAGTGGTACGGGTCGTCACCATCAGCCGCGAAAGAGCATCGAGATGGGCATTCATGCGCCGTGCAATCCGATCGATCTGATCGTTGTCCGATGACAGCGCCATGCGCGCCGACATATCTCCGTCCGACACCCGAGCCAATGTCGTCTCCAAGCGCTCCAGCTTGCGCAGGCTTTTGCGGCTGAAAATATAGCCAGCCCATAGCATTATCTGCACCACGATGAAACCTGATATGGCCAAGGCGCGGAACATCGTGCGATGGATCAGGGCAACACGGTCCATCGCTTCACCGACGACAAGCGTCATGTCGTCGAGAGGCGCGCTACGATAGAGGTAGCTAACCGAATGGTCGTCTGGTTGCGTACCCCCTGCCACATGAAGCGGCGCTTCTTGCCATCCTGACGTATCCAGCGGCATCTTGACGTTTCCGGCGAGGGGGGTTCCATCCAGGGCGAAAAGACCGACGACCTGCCTGTTTTTCGCGCTGGCTAACGTTGTGCTTTCGATCAGGGCTACCAGAGGTGTCGTGCCTTCGTCACGATAATCCGCGGCAAGCAGCTCCCATCGCGTGTGAAGGTCTTCGCGCATGTCCTGGGTCACGCTACGTTGGATATAACCATGGGTCACCACGCCCATGATGAGCAGCACTGTAAGAAAGACCATCGTCGATAGCAAAACCGCCGAAAACGCGGCACCGGACAGGACATTACCGCGGTCCATGTAGTGTATATCCGGTATTGCGGATCGTGTGGATCAGAGCCATATCGAAGGGTTTGTCGATCTTGCTGCGCAACCGGCTCATATGGGTTTCAACGACGGTAGTGTTCGGCTCGAAATGGAAATTCCAGACACGCTCGAGCAACATCGTGCGGGTGATCACGTGCCCAGGATGACGCATCAGGATCTCCAGCAGCGCGAACTCCTTGGAATGAAGCTTGACCTGCTTGCCTTGTCGGGTCGCCATCCGCGTCAGCAAATCAAGCTGCAGATCGTGAACTTCAAGGGAGTTCGTATTCTCGGTGTCTTGTTTCCGGCGGGTGATCGCAATGATGCGTGCCAGAAGTTCGGAAAAGTGGAACGGCTTGACCAGATAATCGTCGCCCCCGGCCGATAGCCCTTCCACTCTATCATCGACATGACTCATGGCGGTCAGAAACAAAATCGGCAGATCCTTGTGCGCCGCCCGGAGCGCCCTGACCACCGAGAGACCGTCCATTCCCGGCATCATCCGATCCACAATGGCGATATTGCAATCGTTGTAGAGGCAATAGCTTAGCGCGTCGCGTCCGTCCGTCACGTGATCGACGCTGTGGCCATGCTCGCTCAGTCCGGCGCAAAGGTACTTGGCCATTTTCAGGTCATCTTCGGCCAGCAGGATTTTCATGGGCGCCTCCACTTTTATCGAGAACATTACGCCATGGTGTTCGGTTTCAGCCAGTCACACCGCGTTTCTTACGTAAAAGTAAGGTTGTGGTGAACTTTCCGATCGGCCGATGCGTTACAAAGGGTGTACCACCGTTCATCGGATCGGCGGACAGCGGAGGAACCAAGATGAAGACCCTGGATCATTCGCATAGGGACGCGCCCTTCAAACCCGACTTTTCGAAACGGCTCATGGGCATCGGCATCGTCTTTGCCATCATCGGGGCCCTTGTCATCGTGCTGCCCGTATGGGCCACGCTGGCCGGGGAGTCTATGGTTGCCTGGCTGATGGCATTGTGGGGTGCAGCAGGGCTCTGGTTCGCCTGTGAAATGTGCCCAGCACGGGAATGGCGCTATGCCGCTGCTGCGTTCGGCGTCACCTTGCTACTGGGGCTAGCGTTCCTGCTGTTCCCCGGCGTGGGCATTGCGGCCCTGACCATTGTGATGATGCTGGTGTTCCTGATGGAAGGCGTGATTTCGATCCTGCTGGGGCTTCGGATGAGCGGACATCTGCGCCACTGGGGCTGGATGATCTTCAACGGCGCGTGCTCCCTGATCGTCGGTCTTGTCATTCTGATCGGCTGGCCAGAAACCGCCGTTTGGACCTTGGGCCTGCTGCTGGGCGTGAACTTTCTCTCGACCGGCCTCTCGCTCATCATGCTGGCAAAAGCCGCGAAAAAAGCTGTCTGACGAGTCAATGTTCGTTTAACTAGAACGTTCGCAAATCAGAGAGTGAACCGCTGAAAATGACCAATCTCCTCAAACGAACCATCGTCCCCCTGGTCGCGATATTGTCGCTGCTGGCCGGTTTGATTTTCCTGCCCTGGGGCTGGCCGCTCGGTTTGCTCATCCTGGTGACGCTCGCGATCATCGGATTGGGCGTTCACGACTGGTATCAGACACGCTGGACGATCGCCCGCAACTATCCGGTGGCCGGGTGGATACGCTGGCTCTTCTACGACCTGCGGCCCTACCTGCGGGCCTATAAGGAAGCCAGGGCGATTCGGGGATAAGCAAAGGGGCGACCGATCCATTTCAGCGCCAGCCGGTCGTAGCCAGTGAGACACAAATAGCTACCCGCGGTGGCCAAAATCGCTAGCAGAACGATCCCCGGCAGCATGGCGGCGATCTGTTTCAGGATGGTGCGCAGATCCAGATGCGCCAGCCCAAACAGGCCAGCATCGGCCATGCGTTTCGTAACCTCGCGGCCAGACCGTTCCTCAATGTGGCAACCCCCACTCTTTTTAGGCTATCCGTCTGTCATGTCGATCGGCTATTGATAGGGAAGCGTTATTTTTATCAGTAGAATAGACAAATTTTTTACTCTGCACACATTATACTTTTACTCTAACCCTACAAGATAATCCGGATACCCGATAAAACTTAAGAAAATATTACAAAAAAGTAAGAAAAATACGATTCATATTATTTGACATGAAGACAGCCATAAATCAATCTTAAAACGTGGTTAAAATAACCGCAAAACAGAAGTGTTTAAAGGCACTTCGACAACCAGTCTTAAAACTAATGTATCGTCTAAAGTGAGACACGCCATGAAAACCAAACTATTGGCAGCATCCATCCTGGCGCTAGCGCTGGCTTCCGGTATAGCAACAGCGGACGCGGACTCTGCCGCTATGCAAGAGCACAGGCAAGAGTTGAAACAACAAACGCAACAGGCCGCTGAGTCCCAAGGCAAAGGATCTGATGCACATGTACAGGCGTTACAAAATCAAGTGCAAGAACTGGAAGCAATGATCGACAAGCTGTCCACTCAAGAACAAGCAGAAAACGCTCAACAGACAAAAAGCACCCAAGACAATATGTAAAGTTATCTAGCTCGAAGGCTTTAAATGCTTTTTTGAGTCATAAACAGGGTTCTTCTAAACAGAACCCTTTTAAACCCTTAAACCTGGATAGACTAACAACTCCGAACTAACAAACTTTATTGTTATGTTTAACTCCGACTTTCTGATCTGGGGTAAGTTCTGCCATGCAAAATAATATCGAGGCAAGTCTGGCCAAGGTTCCCGAAGTCACTTTATTATTCTGGATACTCAAGATTGCGGCCACCACCTTGGGCGAAACTGGCGGTGACGCGGTCTCCATGTCAATGAATCTCGGCTATCTGACGGCAACGGGTATCTTTACGATAATATTTCTTATATTCGTTAGTGCACAAATCGCTGCCAACCGCTTCCACCCCTTCTTGTATTGGACGACGATTGTCGCCACCACCACCGTCGGCACGACGCTTGCGGACTTCGCCGATCGCTCCCTGGGCATTGGATATGCGGGGGGTACCTCACTACTGTTCGCCGCCCTGATTGCTTCCTTGATCCTGTGGTATCGCACAATGGGCACGATATCGGTGGCATCAGTGAGTTCGCCTAAGAGCGAAGTGTTCTACTGGGTAACCATCATGTTTTCCCAAACCCTCGGAACCGCATTGGGTGACTGGACCGCGGATAGCGCGGGGCTTGGTTATACCGGCGCCGCGGCTATCTTTGGTGCCTTGCTTGCCCTGGTCGCCGCCGCCTATTTCTGGACCAAGATCTCTCATACGCTACTGTTCTGGGCGGCGTTCGTGCTGACGCGTCCTCTGGGAGCGGTGGTGGGGGATTTTCTCGACAAACCGGTTAGTGCCGGCGGTCTAGCGCTGAGTCGTTACTCCGCCTCCGCCGTACTCATCGTCTTTATCGTGGTTTGTATCCTGGTGTTCAAGCAGCGGGCCGCAAGCAAGACCCACTGACCATCGATTGATGGACGAAAGCGATGCTAGCCAAGGAAAGGGTCAATGAACAAGAATCCAAACAGACGTTTCACGATCGCAGGAACGATGATAGCGCTTTTCGTGCTGATCGTCCTCGTTTCGATCCAGGCCACCCACGGCCAGATATTTTCAATGATGACCTCGTGGCTCGCCGTCGAGGTACGCCAGACCAATGCGGTCATAGCCGACCCCGTTGAGCGAGCCAACATCGCACAGGATGACGTCACCCGCGATGGCTTCGAGTTGTTGGCCGCCGGTGATATCGCCCGGTGCAAGCCCCATAAGGGCTTCGACAAGACACTACGCAATCTTGCTTACTTCTTCGGACAGGCCAATGCCGAACTCTTGAAGGACGCTGGTGCTCTACAAACGGCAAAACTTGTCGATGACCATCCCGGCTTGCCGGTCCTGGCTCTGGGCGACTTGGCTTATCCTAACGGCGCACCCGTGGATCTCAATCTCTGCTACGACACCTACTGGGGCCACTTCAAGGACCGTACGTACCCCACCCCAGGCAATCACGAATACCATTCCCACGATGCTTACGCCTACTACGATTACTGGGGCACCCGAGCCGGCCCTGAGCGCCGTGGATACTATGCGACGCATATGAACGGCTGGCTTGTGCTATCGCTCAACAGCGAAGTGGCGGCTAATAAGGGCTCAGCTCAGGCACGCTGGCTTGAGGCGCAATTGACCAATTCTGATGCTTCTTGCGTGCTCGCTTTCTTCCACAAGCCCGCGTTCTCGACCAGCAAGCGTAACAACAGCGAAGACGCCCAGCGTTTATTCGAGATCCTCTATCGCCAGGGCGCAACACTGGTGCTCAATGGACATAACCATTTCTATGAACGAACGCGGCCACTCGACGCCCAGGGTCGGGTCGATCCGGACAATGGCATTACGTCCTTTGTGGTCGGCACCGGCGGTACGGACCTCGCTGACGCCACAAAACCTGCCTCTTTTTCCGAACGTCTGATTACCAGTGACCATGGTTTGCTGAAGCTCGAGTTAGCCGATGACGAATACCGTTGGCAGTTCCTGTCGGCGAAAACCAACTCGGCGCTCGACAGCGGTCACAAGTCATGCAACCAACGACTCTGATTCAAGTTTGAACAATAAGATGTGGAAACTTTCTGCCCATAATCTGAACCTGAACACCCTTGTATTATTCGTCGTTTATCTGATGGTTGGGCTAGCCGCTGTGGCGCGTCCTTACATACCCATCGACGAGACTCGCTACGTCAGCGTGGCCTGGGAGATGTGGCAACAGCATCAGTTCCTCGTACCGCACATGAACGGCGTGCCCTATTCGGACAAACCCCCACTGATGTTCTGGCTGATTCATCTCGGTTGGACACTCTTCGGCGTCAATGACGCCTGGCCGAAGCTGGTCTCGCCGCTAGCAGCGCTATTAGCCCAACTGCAGTTGTTTCGCCTCGCCCGGCGTCTGGGCGACGACGACTACGCCTGGAAGGCAACGCTCATCCTGGCCGCCATGCTGCTGTGGCTCACCTACAGCGGCGTGCTGATGTTCGATGTGTTGCTGACCGCCTGCGTGCTCGGCGCGATCGTGCCGCTGGTCTCGTTCGACTCGCGTCCTACACGGAACCAATGGCTCGGCGCCGGTGTGTGGCTGGGATTGGCACTGCTCGCCAAGGGGCCTACGGCACTGGTGGCCTGGCTGGTAATCGTGCTGAGCGCGCCCTACTGGCGTGGCCAGGTGACGCTTGCCTGGTGGAAGGGCGCGGGGTCGGCGCTGGGATTGGCGGTCCTGATGCTGCTGGCCTGGGCCTTGCCCGCCGCCTGGCTGGGCGGCGAAGTCTTCGCTCGGCAGTTGCTGTGGGGCCAGACCGCCGATCGGCTGGTCCAGGCCATGGATCATGCCCGCCCTTGGTACTGGTATCTACTCTTGCTGCCCGTGTTGGTATTTCCCGCCTGGACATGGCCGCCGCTCTGGTCTCGGCTTCGGCTGCATGAGCGCTCGGTGCGTCTCCTGGGATGCTGGGCCCTGGGCACGCTAGCGCTCTTCATGCTGATCAGCGGCAAGCAAGTACATTACCTGATGCCCCTGCTACCGGCCCTGGCTCTCATTGCTGCTCGAGGAGCCGACTCGAGCGGCAAGCCTCCCGCGCGCCTATGGGGGCTCGGGCTGGGCTGGGGACTATTGGCCGTAGCGGGATTACTGCTCAGCGTCACAGGCAAACCCTTACTGCGCGATGGCATCGATCCAGTCGGCGCGCTGCTGTTGCTCGCCTTGGCGATCGGCAGCATTTATTTACGCCCCCGATCAACGATGGGAACGCTGCGTGGCATGGTGCTATTCAACGTATTGGCCTGGGTCCTGACCGTTCATGTCATGCTCGGCCCCTTATGGAATGCATACGACATCAGTGCGCCGTCGCGGGTCATCGCCGATTGGCAGGCCGACGGCAAGGCCGTAACTATCGCAGACTTCGACTATCAGGCCACTTTTGGCTTTGCCGGGCGCTTGACGACTCCCTTGCAGCAAATCGATGAGGAAAATATCCAAGCTTGGAGTCAGCGGCATCCTAACGGCCTTATTGTCACTACGGTAAAAGACGCATCGGTTATCCCTGCCGATGCCCAGGCGTTTCGCTACCGGGGACGCTGGCTGGTGTTGCGCGAGGCCCGTCGTTATCTGGCCTCCTCACCCGTCGCCAAAGGGACGGAGGACCCTGCCGGTGAGGCCATCCGCTCCGTGCCCGCTGGGAATGCCCCACCTTGAAAGCGATAATCCAGCAGCCGCATGGCGTTCAGCGTCACCAGTACCGTCGCGCCGGTATCCGCCATCACGGCGACCCACATGCCGGTGATGCCCAGCGCCCTATCACTTCGCCGCCCCCTCATCTACTAAATCACCGATCCCTCGCTGAACCTCGTCCATCC
Source organism: uncultured Halomonas sp. (assembly GCF_947500835.1). Taxonomy (GTDB): domain Bacteria; phylum Pseudomonadota; class Gammaproteobacteria; order Pseudomonadales; family Halomonadaceae; genus Modicisalibacter. The sequence continues at coordinate 108,020 of NZ_CANMTQ010000003.1, read as the reverse complement.
GTTCCCGCATGCTGAAGGCAGGAGACTAACGAATTTCGTTAGCTTTGGCGTTTGATATATTCAGGGCCAAGACAGCCTGCACGCCGAAGGAGGCAAGCCGACTTTCAGCCGCATTCTTGTTCAATCCTGCCTGACTGGCGATATTCATGAAGTCCTCTACATTAAAATTGATATAAACCGGCCATCCTACTAGTCGTAGCCGGTAGAGGTTCAATCCAGGCCACAGGGACCGGAGCTTCGACCTGAAAGCGGAGATCATGCTCTTCCATCTTTGTGGCCAGGATGCGGTATTCCGATAAGTGAAGGATTTTGTCAGGCAGACTGGTCATGCAAACGTTCTCTGTGTCTCTTTGGCATGTAACGACGGCCATCTCGTGTGATGAATATCGATCACAAAGGCGTGCCGATGATGATAGTGAGGATGGCGGTGGGGCTCAGGCCCTTCCCAGCCCTCATGGTTATGCCTGGTGATGGTCGTCGTGATAATGCAGATGAGCGTGCTCCATAGGAGCATGATCATGCTCAAGCGCGACCGGATCCCGTGACGGCCAGACACGGGTTGCGAGCGCCGTCGACACCAGCGCGATCGTCCCCAGCAGGGCAAAGGTCTCGATTAAGCCCACCTCAGCCCCGACCCAGCCGGCCAACGGATAGGCCACCAGCCAGCAGCCGTGCGACAACGAGAACTGCGCGGCAAACAGCGCCGGTCGATCCTCGGGCTGGCATGAGAGTTTGAGCAATCGCCCGGTGGGCGTCATGACCAATGAGGCGCCGGCACCCAGCAGCAGCCATAGCCCCAGTAGTCCGGTGAACTCTGGGGTGAGCAGGCCCAGGTACAGGCTCAACGCCATGAGGATGCCGCCCAACAGCATGATCGGACGTTCGGGCACGCGCTCCAGCACTTTAGGCAGCAGCAAGGCCACTACCATAGAGCCCCCTCCGGCCGAGGCGAGGGCCAGGGCCACCTCGCGCTCGCCCAGCCCCAGGACAGAGCGCACGACTACCACGGTGTTGACGATCTGCATGGCCCCGGCAGCCGAGACCGCCATATTCAATGCCAGCAGCCCCCGCAGACGAGGTGTCTTCAGGTAAATCCGCATGCCGTGAGAAACACGCTGCCAGACACCCGGTGATTCCTCCGTTGGATGCGGCGACGGCAGCGTCACCGACACGACCAGGGCGGCCGAGATCAAGAACGCCAGGGCGTTGAGCAGAAACAGCACATCGAAGTCCATCACCATCAACAGCGCCGCCGCGGCCACCGGGCTGAGCAGGTTTTCCAGATCGTAAGCAAGACGCGACAGTGACAATGCCCGGGTGTACTGGCCCTCGTCTTCGAAAATGTCGGGAATCGTCGCCTGGAAGACCGGCGTGAAGCCCGCCGAGCAAGTGTTGAGCAGGAAGATCAGGACATAGATCTGCCATATCTCGGTGACGAAGGGTAGCATGCAGACCACGGCTGCACGCAGCAGGTCCAGGCTGACCAGCAGGCAGCGTCGGGGCAGGCGCGTCGCATAGGCGCCCACCAGCGGTGCGATACCTACATAGGCCACCATCTTGATCGCCAGGGCTGTGCCCAGCACGGTTCCCGCCTGCCCGGCGGCCAGGTCATGGGCCAGCAGCGCCAAGGCAACCGTCGTCAGACCGGTACCGACGAGAGCGATAGCCTGGGCCAGGAACAAATGCCGGTAACGACGGTGACTCAGCACTTGGAGCATGGACCCTCCTCGAGGCATTGCTGTCGGTTACAGACGGCATGCTGGGATAGAACGATTCATATACCTTTAACCTTTCTTGCAAGAGAGCATACTACCCCCTAGTATCTATATACTACCACCCTGTATAGTTTTTCTCCTCAAAGAGACAACCACATGCACACGATCAAAGAAAAAGCGAAGCTGCTAACTCGTGTTCGACGCATTCAGGGGCAGGCAGCCGCACTGGAAAGGCAACTTGATAATGAGGGGGATTGCACTGCCGTGCTGCAACAGACCGCCGCGATTCGCGGAGCGGTGAATGGACTAATGGCCGCCATCATTGAGGGGCACCTGACTGATCACCTCGTCAAGGAGCCCGAACTGGAGCAGCGGCAACAAGACTTGGATGCGGTACTACAGGTCATCAAGTCCTACCTCAAGTAGGACAGAAAGAAGCCTGGCACACAGAAGACTCAAAATGGATGAGAGTAAAGAGCAAGGCCGCCATCCGCTCGAAGAAAGGCTCAAAGACACTGGCGCCGGTACGGGGATCACCAGCGCCTAGAGTGATTTCTGCTACGAGACGACGACAGTTATCCGCCCCGGCTTCCTTGCTGTGTTGAGGCCCCCCCGACACTGGCCTTGTTTCTTGTTGAACACGAGTACTGAGTAGAGAAAAGGCCCCGATGACAACAAAACCAATCTCGAACGCAAACAATGGGCTCGAGCGATCAAACGGGATGTGCATGCCGTCTGGCTTGCCGCTCGTGATCCACGTACCCCATGGTTCGCAGAGGTATTAGCAGTGGCTGTCGCGGCCTATGCCGTCTCATCTATCGACTTGATCCCCGTACTCGGCTACGTGGACGACATCATCATTGTGCTACCCGGGATATTGTTGGTGGTGAAGCTTATACCACCAGAGATCATGAACGAGCACCGAGAAACCGCTGACAAAGCCTCCGAAACGCCCGGTAAGCCGAATAGCTGCTGGCGTGTTTATCGCCATCTGGATCGTTTTCGCAACCTTCCTGGCAAGAGTGTTCCTGTGAATATATCCAACCGAAAAGCGGCAGGTACACCCTGCCTTATATCAGCGCGGAAAAACATATCGACCCAATGGCTTGATAGAGAGAGCAGTCCGCAGGGAGTCTCGATGGCCAATAACGAAGGAGGCATAAATGTCAGATCACAATCATAGCCATAGTGGCGGCAAGACCTTGTTGTTCGCACTGGTCTTCACTACAGGTTTTGCAGCTGTCGAAGTGTTCGGCGGCCTGATAGCTGATTCGCTTGCCCTGTTGTCGGACGCAGGCCACATGCTTACCGATTCATTGTCGCTAGGGGTTGGTGCTTTCGCCGCTTGGCTGGCCAAGAAGCCAGCATCGCGTCAGCACTCCTTTGGACTCAAGCGCGCAGAAATTCTCGGCGCTCTGTTCAACGTGCTGTTTATGTTTGGGGTGATTGTATTCATCGCCTACGAAGCGATCCACCGCATGGCAGATACACCCGCCGTTGCCGGTGGCATGGTTTTAGCGATCGGCGGGCTCGGTTTGCTGGTGAATATCGTAGTGGCTTGGGTGCTGATGCGTGGAGAACAGACCATAAACGTTCGCGGAGCGCTCCTGCACGTGATGGGAGACTTGCTGGGCTCGGTCGCTGCGCTGGTTGCCGGGGCGATCATTTATCTGGGCGGGCCGCCCATTGCGGACCCGATCCTTTCTCTTTTCGTCAGCCTATTGATTCTGGTGTCCGCCATTCGACTACTGCGTGAGGTGACGCACGTGTTGATGGAAGGCGTGCCAAAAGGAATCGATGCACATGAAGTCGGCTGCGCTCTAGCCCGGGTCGACGGTGTCTGCGCTATCCATGACATGCATATCTGGAGCCTGTCATCAAACAGCCAGGCTCTAGCGGCGCATATTGATGTGGAAGCGATGGGACGATGGGAAGAGCTACTGCCGCAGCTGCAAACGATCTTGCGGGAGCGCTTCGATATTGAGCACTGCACCCTACAACCCGAGGATGCCACTATCCGTCAAGCTTGTGATGCTGATCCCGGTTGCGGAGCTGATAATTTGGGTAGATAGATAACCGACAGAAAGCACCTTAGGCTGCACGTAGCAATATCAATAACTGTAGCGCCGTTTTATACCATTATGTCGACCTGCTATCGTTCGCTCCCCTTTGGGGAGTAGCCTGCTCCTGAGCCTCTCAGGAGCGTCCGTATCAACACTCTCGGCAACCTGTCGTGGTGCGGACACCTTTCGGTTGGCGAGACCATCGGCATATTCACGCCCGACTCTGGCGTGAATATGCCGTGGACTCGGTGCCCGGCTGGAAGTGTTTATGAATCCGTTCTCGCTAGTATTGCTTGCTCTTGCCATGTCTACAGATTCCTTTGCTGCCGCTGTCGGTAAAGGATCAAGCCTAGACAGGCCTCGCTTTACCGAAGCACTGCGCATGGGTTTGATCTTCGGCATTGTCGAATCAATCACACCCGTCGTTGGTTGGCTGATCGGCCAAGCGGCTTCACAATTTATCGAAAACTGGGATCATTGGATCGCCTTTACGCTCCTGCTGATCCTCGGTTTGCACATGATGTACAACGGTTTCAAAGTACCTGAGAGCGAGGCCGAGAAAACCAAACAACATTCTTTGTTTCTTCTGATAGTCACCGCCGTTGCCACCAGTATCGATGCTCTGGAAGTGGGTATGGGTATGGGTATGGCGTTTATTGAGGTCAACATTCTTGTCGCGGCGCTGGCTATTGGCTTGGCTACGATGACCATGGTGACCGTCGGCGTTCTGCTTGGAAGGGCTATTGGCATCCTTGTCGGGCGCCGAGCAGAGATTGTCGGTGGTGTGGTATTGGTATTGGTTGGCGCGGCCGTTCTCTATGAGCATTTAGCTTGATGAGACCAGTACAGTCCCAGCAATCACCCTAACTATGTCCGGTAGAACGCTGAGAATCGACCAGGGCTTAGCGTACGATTTTTCCCGAATTCTGTGGGCTCCCCATCGGTTTTCGCGGTCATCCTGGTTTGCTTTTCATGCGTTATCGACTACGCCATCGCCTCGGCCACTTGATCCTGTTGTTGTTCATGGTTGGCCTCGTCATCCCCAATGCCGACGAAACGCGTGCCCATAGCTCGACGAACACAGTTGCGTCGGGGCGTCATACCAGGAGAGGGGCTATCATGGGTGTGGCCACGGGGACGGTCGCCACCTTTATCACGAGAGTGAAAGTCGCTTCCGCGAAACGTCGGATCGGCTCGCGGCGGGTATGCCCCTTGCCCCGCTATCCCGCGACGCTTTGCGGATACGCACTGTAAACTAAGCAGTTATCAACCAAAGAAACCGGAGAGGCATAGGGCTAGATGTAAGGCCCCGGATGATAGATTGAGCCACAGGAGTTATCCTTTGTTGGCAGCATGTGACCTCATTGCCCAGTTCATCCAGGAGCAACGAGATGGATATCAAACTGCATAAGACAGCGACCACCACGCCACGCATCCGCCAGGAAATCCAACAAGCCCCAGCGTCGATTAGCGATAGTGAATTAGCACGACGCTATCGTGTGTCCTGTCCCATCATCGCCCGGTGGCGTCATCGCACGACGCAACAGGATCGCTCCCATACCCGACACAACCTGCTCACGACCTTGTCGCCGATTCAAGAAGAGATTGTCGTGGCATTGCGCGAATACCTGCGCCTGAGCGTCGACGATTTGCTGAAGGTGGCGAGGGAGTTTCTGCATCCCAGCCTGTCTCGCCCTGCCCTTGAACGACTGATGAAACGTCGAGGTCTACCGAGCCTTGCCACGTTGCACAAGCAGGAAAAAGCCGCCCAGAAACCGCCACACAAGCCGTTCAAGGACTATGAGCCGGGCTATGTGCATGTCGACGTCAAATACCTGCCGCAGATGCCTGACGAAGAGCGCAAACGCTATCTTTTCGTCGCCATCGATCGGGCGATGCGTTGGGTCTATCTGGAGATACGTCATCGTCAATCGGCCAAGGATGCTGAGGCCTTCTTGCAGCATGTGCATGAGCGTGCACCGTTCGAGATCAAGACGCTGCTGACTGACAACGGCAAGACCTTTACCGACCGCTTTGCCGCCGGCGGCGAACGCCAGCCCACCGGCAGGCACCGCGTAGATCAGTTCTGTGCCCGGCAGGGGATTGATCATCGCCTCATTCCCCCGTATCGACCGCAAACAAACGGTATGGTGGAACGGTTTAACGGCAGGATAAGCGATGTCCTGAACACGCACCGGTTCGACTCGCGTGACGAATTGGAGGCGACGCTCAAACGCTACAACTGGCTGTACAATCACCATATCCACCAGAAGGCCTTGCATCATCGGACACCGATCGAGGCCATGAAGCAGTGGCAGCAAGAGCGCCCCGATTTATTTTGGAAACGTGTAATTAAACACACGGGCCCCGACAGCTAGAACCTTCTTGCGATAAACAAAAATCAACCAGATATTCCGTATACCCATAATTTGTTTGAACATTCCCCAGTAAGGACCATTGGCTCAAGGCACATCACTCTTGCTAGCTTAGGGCCTCAATTAATCACCGACTGTGAGCTACTGCCCTGATATCTAACATGATATTGAAATGCAAGCACCCAATTCAAGGACACGTTTTGGATAACTTATGGCTGGCCCTAGCGCTCGACATCACGGCGTCTCAATCTGACGCTTCACGGTGCGTCGGGCCCGGTCATTGCCATCGTTGCCGTGGAGGTTATATCGAGGGTACTCGGCACTCTTTCGGCATGGTGGATCGCCGCATCCTTCGTGCTAGGCGGCGTGGCTTACATCAGCATTGAACAGCTGGTGCAGCGAATGCAGACGTCCGGACGGGATGGCGCCTCCAACCGCACGGGTATGTGGATGATCTATATCGCAGTCTCCATCGATTTGTTCAGTGACGGTCTCATGGTCGGTGAAGGGTCCGCCGTTGCTGCTAAGGCAGCCTTCATCCTGGCCGTAGGCCAGGTTCTCGTTGACGTGCCGGAGGGTTACGCCACCATCGCCAACATGAAGGCCAAGGGGATACCCCGCCGCAAACGCTTGCTGTTGTCGGCCTCCTTTGTCTTCCCCGTCCTTCTGGCGGCCGGCGTGGCGTACTTCGTACTACGCAACCTACGCAACCTACGCAACCTACGCAACCAGCCTGAGAGCTTCAAGCTGGCGGTACTGACCTTCACAGTCGGCTTGCTCGTCGTCGCTGCTGTCGAATAAATGTTGTCTGAAACTCACGATAGTAAGGAAGATACTCACGCCTCAGCACTGGCATTTGTGGGTGGCTTCGCCCTATTCGTGCTGGTATCGGCGGGTTTTGAGGCCGCCCCCTCGAGTTAAAGTCAGGCCTGCGTTCGCGCTAGCCCAGAGCCGCGTTCCATACGAGACAGCCTTACCAGATCCCCAAGTGATCGAACAGGATAGTGGCGCCGATACCGATCAGCATCACGCCACCCAGCAGCTCGGCGCGACGCCCCATCAACGCACCCAAGCGCCTGCCCAGCATCACCCCCAGAGTAGCCATCAGGGTGATGGCTAGGCCAATGGCCGGTTCGGTGATCAGGATATTGACGTCCATGAATGCCTGGCCTATACCCACTGCAATCGCGTCGATGCTGGTGGTAACGGTCGTGGCGACCAGAACCCATCAGGTATGGCGGCAAGGTAAGTTTGGCTACCCTGCTGGTTCGGGCGCCGAGAGGCCGGCCAGAATCATACGGCCGCCAAACAGCAGCAGTAGGGCAAAGGCCACCCAGTGCTCCCAGTCCACTACTTTCCGGGACCATGCACTTAGCTAGCTGAGCGCGAACGCGTCGTGACAGTTGGTTCCAGCATGGGCGAGGGCTTGCTCGTGTGAGCCGGCCTGGAGTTGGCCTATTCTCTGCCAACCGTATCGCCCGCCATCAGGCAAGAGGCATCACCGATGACCGAGGCACCTATAGAAACGATGAATGCAGGCTGACAAAAACCGGACAAACTGAATCGATGAAATGCGGACAACCTTTATTGGTGCTGACAGAGCAGCAATACCACGCTTACCAGCATGGCCAGCCGCCGAGCACATGCACCTCGCCGTCGAGGAGGTGAACATGGTCACCGCGATCACCCGCAGGTAGCAGAACAGAGACAGCACGGCGATCAGACTAACTATCGAGACAATACCTCCGTTGATCCCGAGCACCGCAGCCATCCGATACGGTTAGGTTAATTGCATCATTGCGACAATTTATGATCACACGGGGCTGCTTACAGGCCCTTGATAAGATGAAAGAAAAAACGGCGCTCCTGTCAGGTCTCTGTCAGGACAATGGTTCATATTAACAACTGGCGAGTCAATTTTTGGCTCGATGAACCAGAAGGACATGCCCTTATGAAGCACGTATTCCTTGCTCCGCTAATCGTGGCAGTAGGCACACTCTCGATCGCCACGACGGCTTTAGCGGCACCGCAATGTACCGATAAACCTCAGTCAGAGTGGAAGACCGAAAAACAGATGAAAGCCGAAATCGACAAGATGGGCTACCGCGACATCAAGGTATTCCAGGTGTCTGGTAATTGTTACGAGATTTACGCCCACACCAAGGACGGCGGCCGGGCAGAGGTCTATTTCAATCCTGTGACTGGCGAAATCGTCCAGAAAAATGAAGAGTGACACGGATCACGCCGCGGCTAGCGACGGAAGCTCCGCCTTGACCCTGCGAGATCGCAGGATCAAGGTTTGGGATCCGATCGTGAGGGTGTTTCATTGGACGGTTGCATTAGGCGTAATTGCCAATCTGACGGTTCTCGAGCACGTTAAGACACCGCACATCTACGTTGGATATGTTGTTGTCGCAGCGTTGTTTATCCGGCTGGTTTGGGGAGTCGTCGCCCGCAACCATGCCCGCTTTTCGTCCTTCGTGCCTGGTCCTCGGGGCTTGTTCGCTTACCTGAAGTTGCTCGTAGGCCGAAGGGAACCTCGTTATGTTGGCCATAATCCGGCAGGCGCTGTAATGATGGTCGCGCTCATGCTGCTTGTACTGGTGGTCGGGATTACCGGCTGGATGATGGGCCTGGATCATTTTTGGGGCGTGCGGTGGGTCGAGACAACCCACGAGGTCATAGCAAATCTTATCTTGGGTGCAGCCATCCTGCATGTCTTGGGCGCTATCATTGAAAGTCTTCGTCACCGCGAGAATCTTCCGTGGTCTATGGTTACGGGATACAAGCGCGCTACGAAAGGAACGGATGTAGATCGTGCGCCTCCTGCTAATAGAAGATAACGCACGGCTTGCCACTCTCATCCGGGATGGCCTTCAAGTCCAAGGATTTGCTGTCGATTGGTGCGACAATCTCAAGAAAGTCGAGCTCCTGCAGCAACTGGTTCAGTATGACCTCCTACTTCTGGATCTTGGCCTCCCCGACGGGAACGGACTAAGCCTTATTTACGCGATGCGTCGTCGTAAAGACATGACGCCAATTCTCATTATTACGGCGCGCGGAGAACTCGATGATCGCGTCGCGGGCCTCGACGCCGGGGCAGATGACTACCTGTGCAAGCCGTTTCAACTTCCCGAGCTCGTGTCGCGCTGCCGTGCGTTATTGCGTCGTCCGGGCGCATCATTGGGCACAATCCTTTGCGCTGGCAACGTACTGTTCGACTCTGCGGAAAGAACGCTCCTAGTTTCAGATTACCCGGTGGATGCGACGCCACGTGAGATCGATTTGCTGGAGCACCTGCTGCGCCACGTGGGACACGTCGTACCAAGATCCATGCTTGAGAATGCACTCTATTCCATGGAAGATGAAGTGACACCCAACGCTCTCGAGGCCTCGGTCTCACGATTGCGCAAGCGTTTAAAGATAGCTGCAGCGAATGTACAAATTCGCACGATTCATGGGATCGGCTACGCGTTATTCGAACCGAGGTAGGCAATGGCAGGGTTCCTGGCAATGAAACGTGACACTGCAGGGCCCACCTTGATGCAGCAACTCACACTGCGTCTCGTTGTTTTTACGTTCATCTTCGCAATTTTTAACATTGGGCTTGTTGTCTGGACCTATGTTTCCCAGCCCGAAGCACTGGGGGAACAACTTCTGACCATGGAGGCGAGCAGGCTCGAGAGTTCGACTGTTCTGACACCAGACAATTTAGTGGGACCGCCAGGAGCCCAACGTTGGTCGGCACGATACATTGACCCAACTAGCCCAAACCTCGTTGGCCAAGATGGTAGAGGTTCGCTCATGGACTGGACCCGCCGCGAACGCCTTGAGCATGGAGTGCGGATTATTGGTGTGCGGCGTGTGGAGCGTAGCGATCAACCGCAATGGCTTTGGATGGAGATGGAGGCTGACAGCCTACGCCCATTCATTCCCGTGATCTTAAACGAAATTCTGGCGCATGTTGCTATGCCTCTCATTCCGCTCTTGGGGCTCATGCTTACTTTCAACGTTTTGGCAGTACGCCGGGTTCTCCAGCCACTTCATCAGGCAGAAAAAGAAATTGAAGTTCTCGACCCAGAAAAAATGACAATGCGACTGACAGAACCATTTGCACCACGAGAGGTCAAGGCGCTCGTTCACACAGTCAATAGAGCACTTCAGCGTCTAGAAGAAGCAATGGTCTCGCTGAAATCTTTCACCTCGAATGCAGCGCACGAGCTGCGGACTCCGCTTTCCATCCTCCAGCTCTCGCTAGAACGGTTGCCAGAAAGTCATCAGCGCAACGAGCTTCAGTTGGATGTTTCTCAGATAAGCCGTATGGTTGACCAAATGCTCGATCTGACCCGAGCCGACGCCATGGCTTTTGACACTGGTACCATTGTCGATTTAGCCGATATTGGCCGGAATGTAGTTTCAGACCTGACTCCGAAGGCGTATGCCGCCAATCGCGAACTTCGTTTTGAAGATCATGGGCCAGCCATAGCCCGCGGTCACGCTGAGGCGATCTATCGGATATATCGTAATCTCATAGACAATGCATTTTTGCATGCGCCAGGTGAAACCTCTATCGAAGTATTCGCAGGTCCAGGCCCAAAAATTGGCGTACGGGATCATGGCCCGGGGATCTCTGATGCGGATGCCCAGAAAATCTTCGAGCAGTTCTGGCGAAAGGATCGCCGCAAGCACAACGGAGCCGGTCTCGGACTCGGTATCGTCCGTCGTTTGGCCGATGCGCACCAGGGCAGCGTTTCGGTCAAAAGCTCGTATGGTTCTGGTGCCTTGTTCACGGTACAGTTTCAGGAGGGCATTTCCCCCGAAGACGGCGTTCCGTAATACCAGAGGGGCAGGACCACCCGCTTACCAAAACCTTGCTTACAATGACTGACTTCGTTCGAGACAGTTCTTTTGCTGCAACCGTTATACTTCTAACACCCACTTTTTATTCAGAAGCCATGTCCCAATCTTAGCGCCATGGCTATACGTCGGGATTGAGTACCGCCACGTCCCAGACGGCAGATGATCTTCCCTGGTAGCAATGAACACGCCTGCATCGCAATACACTACATCGAAGCGGTGCATGGCGAGGCGCTTTTCAGGTCGCCGATACTTACTCTAGAAACGTGAATTACACGACCCTGCGCCTTTATCGAGCGCCTCACCTGTTTCCGCCGACAGGAACTGCCAGTTGTATCCATCTTTGGACAGTGTGAGCTTCAGCATACCGTAGGTATTACCGATCAGACGTTCAGAAAACGCCTCTGGTTCTCTTGAATCGTCAGTATACGTGCCGCCAGTGCCGACCACGAAGGTAACGATGCCGTTTTTAGGATCGACTCGTCCCTGGCCGTCGAGGGGCCGCGTTCGTTCATAAAAATGATTGTGGCCGTTCAGGGCCAGCGTTGCGCCATTGCGATAGAGAAGATCGAACAGCCGACGAGCGTCTTCGCTGTCATCGCGTTTTTTGGTCGAAAAGGCAGGTTTGTGGAAGAAAGCGAGTACACAAGAGGAGTCCGAACTTGCCAGTTGATCTTCAAGCCAAATTGCCTGAGCAGACCCCTTATCGGCCGGTACCTCGCTATTGAGGGATAGCACGAGCCAATCATTCATGCGCATCGCGTAGTAGCCGCGTCGATCCGGCCCCGCCCTATCATCCCAGTAGTCATAATAGGCGTAGGCATTAAGGGAGTGATATTCGTGATTGCCGGGAGCGGGATAGGTGCGCTCCTTGAAGTGTCCCCAGTAGGTGTCGTAACAGAGGTTGAGATCGACGGGTGCGCCGTCAGGATAAGCAAGGTCACCCAGAGCCAAGACCGGTACGCCTGGATAGTCATCGACGAGTTTTGCCGTCTGTCGGGCGCCCGCATCCTTCAAGGGTTTAGGAGCGGCATCTCCAAACGTATATTCGAGATTCCGCAAGGTTTTATCGAAGCCCTCATGCGGCTGACAGCGGGCGATATCACCCGCAGCCAGCAGCACGGCATCTTTCCGGGCTTTTTTGTCTCTTACCACACTGGTCTGCTCACCGGAATCGGCAAAGACTCTCCCGATCTGGTGTGATTCGACAGCCAGCCACGACGTCGCCATGGAAAATATCTGGCCGTGGGTGGCCTGGATCGTGATGAGTCCCGTCAAGATCAGAACAGCCGTCACCCCGCCGATGACCTTGAAACGCCTACTTGAGCACTTGGTCACACTCTACCCTCCCTATATGCGGGCATGAATAAGAAGCGAATGGTATTTCACTATCCCTTTAATTGCTTAAGTTACCCTTAAAAGGAATTCGGAAAACCAATTTAAATCGTATTCACGTTTTTCTTTTAGATATCCTCCCCAGCTTAAGTATTCGTTAAGAATTGCTCATCAAAATACTTCGCTATCTGCAATTAAATTGCCTTTTCTTCATGCCTATACTCACTGAACATTAATGGATAATGAGTGACCATAAATTGAGTAGTAAACGATTCTATCAGCCGCTAATTCTGGCTTGGATCGGTTTTTTGATGCTGGTATTTCGCTTTCAATACTGTGGCGTTGATTTCGCTATTGCGGATTGGCTTTACCGATTGGAAGGCAACGAATGGGCGCTGAAACATCAACTTATCACCGAGGAGCTCCTGCATGACGGTGGCCGTGTCGTGAGTCAGACGATGGGAGCCATTACGATCGCAGGACTCATCATCAGCACGGTATTGCCCTCGCTACGCATATGGCGTCGTCCATTGGCTTATCTGGTACTCAGCGTACTGCTCTCGACGTTGAGTATCTCGGCACTCAAGCAGCTGGTGAGCATGGACTGCCCCTGGGATCTCGCGCGTTACGGCGGCGACTTACCCTTCATCGGTTTGTTCGAGAGCCGCCCTGCAAATTTACCCGATACTGCCTGCTTCCCGGCCGGCCATGCTAGCGCCGGTTACGCTTGGCTCGCCCTGTATTTCTTCTTTGCCGCAACGCTCCCCCGATGGCGCTGGCTTGGCTTGTCGGTCGGGTTGTCGATGGGGCTTTTCTTCGGATTCGCACAGCAACTGCGTGGCGCGCATTTTCTTTCTCATGACCTGTGGACGTTGATGATCTGCTGGACGATCAGCCTGTTGCTGGCCCATCTCCTGTTGCGACCGCCAAGCCACACCAGGACTCGATCTCATTCCCCTGCTGAGTCAGGCCCCACCGCGAGAAATTCCCTATGATGCCCCTGTTTTCCCGACTCAAGGGCACACTTGCCCATGTAGGGTATTACCGGCCATGCATGGGGCCGGAGCGCCTCACTCTGGTGACGACGCTCGCTTTTACCCTGCTGTACAACCTTGCCTTCTGGCGGCGTGCGCTCGCCGGGCACGATCCGACGACGCCCAGTACTTGGGTACTCGCAACGGGTTACGCGGTGGTTCTGACCAGTCTGCAGTACGTGGTTTTCCTGCTGTTCGTGAGCCGCTGGACGGTAAAGCCACTACTGGCTTTACTGATCCTGATAGCTGCCGCGGTGAGCTATTTCACTAATAGCTACGGCACCTACTTCGACAGCACCATGATCACCAATGTATTGCAGACGGATACCCAGGAAGCCGGCGAGCTGTTGACCGGTGGCTTCCTCCTGCACATGACGCTTTTCGCGGTACTGCCCATCCTGTTGCTGTCCCGGATTCACATTCCGGTAGTTTCCTGGCGGCGCGCGCTGCTGCGCCGTACGGGCTATCTATCGCTCAGCGCCGTCGTCCTGGTCGTGTCGATACTCTTGACCTACCAACACCTTTCGCCGCTGATGCGTAATCAACCCGAACTGCGCTACTTGGTGACGCCAGGCAACTACATCGTATCGATGGAGCGCGTACTCGCCACCAACGATCAGGTAGCGCCGCAAGAGCGGCTGCCCCTCGAAAACGACGCTTCGATCACCGAACATCCAAACCAGAAGCCCGCCTTGCTGGTCATCGTGGTCGGCGAGACCGTGCGTGCGGCCAACTGGGGGCTGAATGGGTATTCACGTCAGACTACACCGGAACTTGCCCAGCGCGACGTGATCAACTATTCCGACGTTGCCTCCTGCGGCACCAGCACCGCCGTCTCGGTGCCCTGCATGTTCTCGCCACTGGGACATGAGGATTACGACAAGTCCTACATCGCACGGCACGAGTCCCTGCTCGACGTGTTGAAGCATGCCGGCATCGACGTGACCTGGCTGGACAACCAATCGGGATGCAAGGGCGTCTGTGACGGCGTCGCCAATGCCTCAATTTCCGCCAAGGATTATCCTGGATTATGTCGAAACGGACGCTGCTTCGATGAGGCCTTGACGGAAGAATTGAAACGACGCATCGAGCAAAGCACAGGCGACACGGTGATTGTGCTACATGAGCTGGGTAATCACGGCCCCAGCTATTATCAGCGCTCCCCCGACGCATTCCGGCACTTTACGCCCACCTGCGACAACGCGGATTTAAGCCAATGCGCCCAGCAGGCAATCATCAACAGCTACGACAACGCCATCCTCTACAACGACCGGGTGCTCAGCAATATGATTGACTTTCTCGGCCAGCAGCAGCGCTTCACTGCGTCGATGATCTATCTCTCCGATCACGGTGAGTCGCTGGGAGAAAACGGGGTGTATCTGCATGGCTTGCCCTACATCATCGCCCCAGACGAGCAGACTAAGGTGCCCATGATCTGGTGGCTCTCCGACGCCATGCGCAAACGCACCGGCATCGACTCCGACTGCCTTAAGGCAGCAGCCGATCAGCCTCACTCTCAGGCCAACTTATTCCATACCGCCTTAGGCGTCATGGATGTGACGACGGAGATTTATCGCCCGGCGCTGGATATCGGCCGGTCGTGTCGAGCACCGGTGATCTTATCGGGGAAGCAGTGAAGGAAGGGGCAAATCGTAAGATTTCTTTAAGCAAAGCCGTCTAGCCTAACAAGACACCTACTCTTTCGGGTAAGGAACAGACGTATGACGATGCTTGCTCAACCTATCTACTCGCCAGCCAATCAAGGAATGTTTCAATCCTTGATGAAACCGTACTTTCTTTCTATCGCGATACTGGTGTTGTTATGCAGCTCAATATTCATGAATGACACCATCCAAGGTGAATTACTGATTTTTGCCATGCTTGCCAGTCTTGGCTCCATTCAGCTTGCTACATTTTCTTACGCCGCCCAGCTAGCGGACGACTTGCTGGTATTGGCCATGGCGGCATTGGGTACGATTGCAATGCTCTATCTTTTAGCCTAAATTTTATCGTAATGTAGTAGTTATTTATTATGGGAAGCATCATAATTACAGCCGAAAAGGGATCAAACAACTACATTGAATAATGTCAGCACTAACCCTAGACGAATACCCATGTCCGTCAACATATATGTGCAATCTCTCACGCGTCCAAAGGTCGATCAGTTCCGCTTCGAACTTCGCAAAGAATTAAAACGATGATAATTATCTTTCTGTTTGGCGTACTCTACCGTAAAGCTTGGTGCCGCTCGAATTGAGTGAACCCTCATCGAAGAACTAAAAAATGCCGGCCAAAATCGTTAAATAATAGCTTGAATGCTTAGCGTGGCGGACTCCTTGAATTTCATGTGTCCGTTTTCTAAAATCGACATTGGTAGCCACGATCTGTTGCAGGTCCAGTACACTCAATTCGATACATATTGTCGTTTTCAGGAGATGGCTTTATCAATTCACCTGGCGGATCACCCAGTGCACCGTAGTCTTATAAGCTGACCATGTCAGCAACTCTATACACGACGTTTGTAATTTTAAGCGCTTCTATGCATGACGAATTTTCGTCCGGCAAATGATCATTAGCCGGTCATTACGGACATTGTCCGCTAACATGTATTATTAACGAGAATTCGGACAATAAGATATGCGGACGCAAAAGCGGACAAAAAGGCTCGAAAATGGCAATGATCGGGTACGCGCGAGTATCAACGTCTGAGCAGGACACCACACTGCAGACCGATGCGCTTGGCAAAGCGGGTTGCGAACGAATATTCAGAGATACTATTTCAGGAGCCAAGGCCGAGCGCCCCGGTCTGACGGATGCCACGACCTACCTGCGGGACGGAGATGTTCTGATTGTATGGCGGCTGGATCGACTGGGGCGTTCTCTGCCGCATCTGATCGAGGTGGTAACCGCACTCGAAGCTCGTGGCGTCGGATTCCGCTCGCTCACCGAAAACATCGACACCACGACACCGGGTGGGCGGCTGGTCTTCCATATATTCGGTGCGCTGAGTCAGTTCGAGCGCGATCTCATCCGCGATCGCACGCGAGCCGGGCTGGCTGCTGCTGCCGCGCGAGGACGTAAAGGTGGGCGTAAGCCCGTCGTTACCGAAGAGAAACTCCTTCGGGCCCAGCAGTACATGGCAAAGGGTCTGAACGTGCGAGAAGCGGCAGCTCGGCTCAAGATCGGCAAGACGGCCCTCTACGCCGCTTTGAAGGCCAGCCAGCCTGACATTCCAGATGACCGTGTAGCCGACTTCTAATACGCCATGCAGCCGCTTTTTGATAATGACGCCCGTGCTCTGGCCAAGAGCACGCCGCCAGGAGAGAGCTGCCTCATGCCTTGGTATAGCCCTCCAATGCAAACGGATTCAGAAACTGCCTGCCCCAAAGGAGTTCGCGGTCGACCGGGCTAAGGTCGGCCTCGTCGCATACATCACCCCAGTGATCATGGAGGGTCGCGATCTGGTGATTGATGATCCCACGGGCCTGAGCATGGCTTAGCCCGAGCCGCTCCGCGGCTGCCAGGCAGTGGACGAGCTGACTGCGACGTTCCCGGTCATGCAGCAGCATCGCCTGAGTGGCTTCGCCACCGGTACGTGACTGCGGACAGATGTCGTAGGCCGGCGTCAGTCGATAGCTCACGCCATCCCAAAAGGCAGCATGGTTGCGTGCATGGTCGTCGGTATTGCCGCAGAGCACGTTGAAGACGATACGGCCGAACAGTTCGCGCAGCGTATGCCCTGGCTGGTCGAACTCGGCTCGGATCCGATGGGCGAGATCCTCATAACTGGCATAGCGGGCCATCATCTCGTCCAGACCGAGTAGAGTGAGGGCCGAGAGCACAATGTGCCTACTCCAGCCATCAGTCGCCCTCTCTCTGTCGAAGCGCTCCACCAACAGGACATCCTTGCCCAGTGAGCGAGTCATCTCGACGGGAGCGACATCGAGCCCTACCTGCCTGGCAAGCCGCATGGCGACGAACTCTGCCTTCACCACGCTGTAGAGGTCGGTGTTGGAAGAAAACTTTGCCACCAGCTTGCGATCCCGGTCGTCCAGTATGGCCTTGGGACGGGCGCCGCCGATACTGCTGCCGTGCTGAATGGCCTGGTCCAGGGCCGGGGGCAGCGGTTCTCCTGCCTCCACATACGCTGAGGCTTCCTGCAATTCATCCAGGGTTGCGGCCTGGCTCTCTCGCGGCCAGTAATCGGTGGACGACTGTTGGAAATCCAACGCACCGATTCTGTCCGAGCCGGATTCCAGTAGGTAGACCAGCTCGTTGAAGTCGACACCATCAGCCGCTTCGCCTTTCTGCCCTGTCAGCCGGTTGATGATGACGCGACGCCCCCACGCATCGGGAGAGGCGTCGCGCAGGCAGGAAGGCAGAGCGCCGTTGGCCTGTTCCTGGCTTCCGGGCTGGAGGGGAAGCTCATCCGGGAAGAGGCTGATCGCATCGTGGCGCGCGAGGTAGCGACGACCATAGGCAAAGCGATAGCGGTCCTGATCATCGCGCTCGCCGAGACCGGCGACCACGGGGTATGTCTGTCCGGGAAGCCAGATCCAGACGTAGGCACGTCGACTAAAAGTCATCATCAATAGGCTCTTGAGGCTGACGACGAACGCGCTTGGGGAGTAGCGTCAGCCGCTCTCGCTGGATCGCCTGTTCTCGCTTCAGTGTGTCCGGGGCATCGGTGAACAGCGACACGCCAACCAGCGTCGCGGCTTCGAAGTACGTCCCTATGGCCACTCGGGGAGAGCCCTTGGAGACTTGACGGATCGTGACCACGCCGACGCCAACCCGCTCGGCGAGCTCGTCGCGGGTCCACCCCTTGTGTAGCCTCCCCTCTTCGATAAGCCCGGCGAACAGGCGCAGCGACAGGGAGGCTTTAGGGCTTAGGGTAACGTGTCTCGTTTTCATATCGACAGCATAGCATCGATATGAGGCTTTAACGATACTATAATGTCGTTTTTATAGCACAAGAAGCTGGTGTTTGTACCGCTACTGTACCATTTTTGCCTTGCACTCTCGGGAAGCATGCCCTCAAGTAAGCTTAAGATTGCACTTCTCTATCTCAAAGGTATGCTGGCTGATTTCGGCCATTAGCCGCCGTTTTTCGGTGCGAAAATGCTGGCTCGAAGCTGCCGTTCGAACAATGCCGCGTGTTCTTCAGGGACTGGGCATCCTCTCTTGGCCTCAATTCGAATAAATTGGGCTTGAACAAACTGAACCGCACACAGCACTGTCATTCGTGAGGAATAAGAGGACTTCTAAATGGCTTCGTTTGATGATTGGAGTGATGAGGCGGAAGCCAACGTGAACAGGCACATATTGCGCCTGGTCACTCTGAGGGATGGCCATGAGGCAGTCGCGCAAGAAAAGGCCGTAGAAATTCTGCCCGATCACTATGCTGCTCCCGAGCAGGTGGCGCATGTCTTTGAGCATCTGGGAAAGGAAGCGGCGGCGGGATACCTTCGGCAAAAACTCCCGACCAAGCCATCTCTACGCTCGGGTGATCTAGGGGAGATTTTCGCGATGGAGTATATTGAAGAGCGGACCGATTTCTCAGTCCCTGTGAAAAGACTGAGATGGCGTGATCATCGTGAAATGGCCATGCGAGGCGACGACGCAATCGGTCTTCTCCCTCAGGTCGATGGACGACCAATCAATTTCCTGAAAGTCGAGGCCAAAAGCGAAGCGGCCCTTACAACACGTACTGTCACGAACGCCCGAGGTGCGCTGGATGATGATGGCGGCTTGCCTTCACAACACGCTTTGGCCTTCATCGCAGACCGGTTGCGAGAAATTGGAAAGGAGGAACTTTCCGATGATATTCTCAAAGCGCAACTCGTGGACGGCATTGCAGCAGCGCAAGTTCAGCATTTGCTATTCACATTCAGCGGAAATGACCCTAACAATTTCCTTCGGGCTGATCTCAACGGATGCGGTGATGCCATTCCCCAAAGCGGCGTCGGACTGAGAATTGCGGACCATCAGAACTTCATCCGAAAGATCTTTGAAGAGGTGTTCGGAGAATGAATCTCGAAGAAGTTCAGAGAATTGTTGGGCAGGCGCTAGAGCCGGGTTATCGCGGCAGATTGCTCGCCCGTGGACAGGCTCGAGCTATGATCTGGCGCAATGGCCAGCTTCCTCCAGGCGCTCCTAGATTCACCGCTTCTCTTTCATACGATCTAATGGGCTATGGTCATGCACTCCTCTCGTTAGGCATTCGGCTCCGCGAGGAAGGTGGCGACCAAGCTCTGATGCGCTCTACGTTCGAACACGCAGGCGATGCCTTCGAGGCCATTGTTTCAAAGGGGGATCCTAACGATCCCCAAAGAGGTTTCGTCCGCCTAATGGCTGCCGCTTCATTTCACCTGGCAGGACTTTCGGCCCGAGCATTTTCAATACTGTTCGTCACACTAGAGAACATCAATATTTCGCGCATGGAACGTGCGCTCGCCCTACTTATCCTTCGATCACTCGATCAGCTCGAAGCTGAAATCATCGCATGGAAGCTGGATGATACGGGTTCCGATGAAGCCGTGCGGGTAGAGTTGATGCAGGTCTTAGAGGAAGCTAAGGACCAAGGAGCAGACGAGGATGTCGAAGAGGATATCTCTGAGGCGCTAGACCTCGCCTTAACAGATCAGATTTTCGGCGGTCTCGGTGCCTTCCTTCTTGCGCTTCAAACCGGAGAAGCAGACCTTTTGGAGGTAGCGCGCGTCGAACTCGAAAACGGACTGGACGCCGCTGCGAAACTGAATCTGGTTCCTCAGTGGTGGTCCTTCCGACTGACGCTACACCTATTGGACGATTTGTGGGACTCTAGTTTCCATAAAGCTCTGCCGACCGATCCCCCGGAAGGCGACGTTCCGGCTTGGCAGCAACTGCGTCGGCTGTTCATCGCAACACTGTTTGGTCGTAGGCGCTCGGAAATTGAACTTTGGCCGTCTCAGCTTGAAGCAGCTCGTCGTTCAGTGGACTCCAAGGATAATCTTGTCGTTTCCCTTCCGACTAGTGCGGGAAAAACTCGCATCGCGGAACTTTGCATTCTCAAATGTCTGTCCGAGGGACGGCGTGTCGTCTTTGTGACTCCACTTCGCGCTCTCTCAGCGCAGACAGAGAGCGGATTGCAGCGCACGTTCGGCCCGTTAGGGAAGACGATCTCGGCGCTGTATGGAAGCATCGGAACAAGCGGCTTCGAAGAAGACGCCCTAAAGACTCGGCATATCGTTGTCGCGACACCCGAGAAGCTGGACTTCGCTCTCAGAAACGACCCGACAATCCTTGATGATGTAGGACTTGTGGTGCTGGACGAAGGACATATGATCGGTCTGGGTGAACGTGAAGTTCGCTACGAGGTCCAGATTCAAAGGCTCTTGCGTCGAGCCGATGCGGCTCAGCGCCGCCTTGTCTGCCTTTCGGCAATCATGCCCGAAGGCGATCAATTTGATGACTTCGTAAGCTGGATACGTCGCGACGAAGAGGGCGAAGCAGTTTCCGTCGATTGGAGACCAACACGCATTCGCTTCGGAGAGGTGCTATGGCGTAACAATCGAGCGAGGCTTGAGCTTCGCGTAGGTGACGAAAAACCCTTTGTCCCGCGCTTCTTCGGTCCGCAGACCCCGCCCCGCGGTCGTCGGAAGCTTTCCTTCCCTAAGGATCAGCGCGAATTAGTATTGGCGACGGCATGGCGCTTGGTCGAGGACGGTCAATCCGTTTTGATTTATTGTCCGATGCGTCGATCCGTCGAACCCTTTGCGGATAGAATTGTAAAGCTCGTAGGGTACGGCCTTCTTGATTCCGTCTTGGATCACGATCCTGCGATGCTCTCTTCCGCCTTGACGATCGGCGCGGAGTGGCTTGGTGAGGATCACCCCATTCTCAAATGCCTTTCACTCGGGGTCGCAGTCCACCATGGGGCACTACCGACCCCGTTCCGCAAAGAAATGGAGCGCCTGCTCCGGGACGGCATACTCAAGATCACTGTATCTTCTCCAACACTTGCACAGGGGCTCAACTTGACGGCTACTGCGGTTATCATGCACTCATTGCACCGTAGTCGAGATGTCATCCCTACTTCGGAATTCAAGAATGTCATTGGGCGCGCCGGGCGTGCCTTTATAGATGTAGAAGGTTTGGTGCTTTTCCCGATTTTTGATAGGCATAACTATCGCCAAGCGCAATGGGCCGAACTCATCGGAAAGGTCAGCGAACACAGTCTGGAAAGTGGCCTGCTTAGACTCGTAATTACGCTACTTATTCGGTTGAGCAAATCGCTTGGCATCGAAGATTCGAATGAGTTGCAGGAATACGTTCTGAACAACGCTGCTGCCTGGGAATTTCCGAATGTCGCTGGCGAAGCAGACGAAGTGCGTCATGCCGCCGCTCGGGACTGGGAGCAGTACATTACTGTGCTCGACACAGCAATTCTTAGCCTTCTCGGCGATCAAGAGATGAACGCCTGTGAAATTTCGGCACACCTTGATGAAGTCCTACAATCTTCTCTCTGGCAACGCCGTCTAGAACGGCGAAACACCAATGTCCAGGAACTGATAAAGGCGGGCCTTGAAGCTCGCACTAGGCTGATTTGGAACCAGAGTACCGCGCAACAGAGGCGCGGTTACTTCCTTGCCGGAATCGGCCTGCATACGGGCCAGCAACTTGATGCTGTAGCCACCCCTGCTAATGACCTATTAATTGCGGTCAACGGGGCAATATTGGGGAACGACAGCGAACAAGCAATCGAGGCGATTACAGGGTTGGCCAAAATCGTTTTCAACATCATGCCCTTCGTGCCCGATCCTTTCCCCGACAACTGGCGCGATGTACTGCGTTGCTGGTTGATGGGACAACCGCTTGCTGACGTAGTTGCCCAGAATCCATCCGATGTGCTGCGGTTCATCGAGAACGGATTAATCTATAAACTGCCTTGGGCCATTGAGTCGATTAAGGTTCGAGCACAAGCTAATGGTGACACCATTGGCGATGATGCCATCTTTACCATCGATGATTTCGAAACCGGCCTTGCTGTTCCAGCCATCGAGACTGGCACCCTTAACCGCAGTGCGGCGATATTGATGCAGGCCGGGTTCACTTCACGGTTGGCTGCGATCAAGGCTGTGAACGATACTGGTGCGAATTTCGAAAATGCCGCCGCAATGAAAGTTTGGATGGATTCCGGGGTGGTCGTTGGGCTTGGACAAGACCCGAACTGGCCAATGCCAGAGAGCCATGAGCTATGGCTTGATTTCACCACCAGCTATGTGCCTCCCGAGCGGAATATCTGGAGTACTC
This sequence comes from uncultured Halomonas sp., assembly GCF_947500835.1. Taxonomy (GTDB): domain Bacteria; phylum Pseudomonadota; class Gammaproteobacteria; order Pseudomonadales; family Halomonadaceae; genus Modicisalibacter. The sequence goes on along the minus strand of NZ_CANMTQ010000003.1, from coordinate 85,347 downwards.
AATCTGCAAATTTCAAAGCTGAGTGGCTCGAACCAGAAAATGCGCCTGCGACCGGGACGATTGTAAAACTTGTCGGTTATGGAGAAGAAATTCTGATCATTTCGACAACGATGGAAAGGATCGGTAGCCTTGCTGAACCAATCAGCATGATGGCACGGGGCGTAGCCACAGCGAGAGTTTCGCCAGACAACCAATACTTGGATGTCGTCTATCACGGACCCGACGACTTGAGCCTGCTGGCGGCATAACCCACAAACTGACTTTAGCCATCCATGCAGCGAGCTTCGGCTCTCCGCCTTTCGTGCCCGCGTCAGCTATGGGCTGCCGGCCCCAGATGCCGCGTGAGCAATGAAGGTCGGCTTTGGGTCGAAACCGGCCATTGGATCGTTGCCGAATTGAACCGCTGCGCGCTTCAGGTCGTCGCCAACTATGTGGCAGAACTCCGTGAGAGCAGCTTTACTCCACCTGGCCGTAGATCGCTCTTGGGAGATACATGCCGGTAGAGCGTCTGCCGGGTAATCCCAAGCTCCTGGCACAAATCGCCAACGTTGGTTTCCGGTTGCCCCATGCTAACCATCGCCAGGCGCAACTTGGCGGCCCTCATCTTGAACGGCCGGCCACCTTGTCGGCCGCGTGCCCGCGCTGACGCCAGACCAGCCTGCGTACGTTCGGAGATCAGTTCACGCTCGAATTCCGATAAAGCAGCAAAGATACCGAACACCAGCTTACCCGCAGCAGTTGTCGTATCGATAGCAGCCCCATGACCTGTCAAGACCTTCAGGCCGATACCGCGTCCGGTCAGATCATGGACAGTATTGATCAGATGGCGCAGGTCGCGTCCGAGTCGGTCCAGCTTCCACACGACCAAGGTATCTCCTGACCGAAGTGCTTTCAGACAGCCCGTCAGGCCGGGGCGATCATCGCGCTTACCGGACGCTCGGTCTTCATAGAGGTACGCCAGTTCGACGCCGGCGGCGCTTAGCGCATCGCGCTGCAAGTCGGTGGATTGGGAACCGTCTGCCTTGGATACCCGCATGTAACCAATCAGCATGTTACACCTGTCACATATACGTTCGATTATGTGACAATTTGCACCAGAATGCTTTTGCCGTCAAAACCTGTCACTTAACTCGTCATATAATCTAAGACATGCAAAGGGCTCGTCTTGCGACTAATGTGACATGAATTTGATGGTATGCCCCTCTTTAAATCAATGAGGCAAATAGAACAAACATGTTTACAGTAAGACGACTAGTGTAAAACTCATTACGCATATTTTCTGGTAAGCAAGCTACATTTTGAGCCGGACTAGTCCTAAATTAGTTGTGAAAGAGATCGCCAATTTTTTCGTAAATGGTTGCATAAAACTCTATATACACACTTATCACTAAGTCAGCCCATTGAAAAACAAACGTTGGTATTTCTTCGCGAGGAAGATACTCGCTGATAGCAAAACTAAGGGCAAAGGGAAAATTTAAAAGACCCATGATGTACGTTGCTATTAGAAGTGTGGATACCATCCAAAATAAGGGACGGGGCAAGTAGAGCGCCGAAAGTTTCAAAATCGGCATGGCCAGTCCGACGAGTATACTGTCAACCATGCCTAACTTGTACTCACTAGAGCCACAACGTGGGCACATCTTCGCATTATTACTGACTTCGCCTTGGCACTCCAAGCATTCAACTATTGCCATTGTAAACTTTTCCCTGGAGTTCTTGTGGTATCGCTTCTTTCGCTACTATTGGTTGTCTACTCATAGGAGCTTACCTGCTTCAGCAACATCACTAACCACCGAATAACGAAGCAAAAATGTGCATATTTTCACTATTAACGCTCGGCCAGCAGTGGCAAGCAATGCGAGTAAATCTGTTGTTGAGAATCTATTGGCACTTTATTGTCGATACTGTATAAAAGACCAGTATTCGCTAAATGGAGACACCTCATGCCAACGACGACTCTTGCTGAACATGACTATCATCTCGTCATCCAGCGGCTACCCGATGAAAGCCAACGCGAATGGCAGCGCACGCTGGAAAAGATTGAAGCCCATGGCTATGCCGTTGTAACGCGCCTTCCTGATGGAAGCGCAGGCCTCAGATGGGAGTTGCAGGAGACGGCGGCATGATCTATCTCGATGTGGTGGGTCGCGTCGATGAAACGACAACGACACGTTTGATGCCTCTCTTTGCTGATGCGGTTCGGGCCGGCTTTCCCAGCCCAGCAGACGACTATATCGAAGAAAACCTGGACCTCGTTGACCACTTAGTGCAGCACCCCAGTAGCACGTTCTATGTGCGTGCCAAAGGCGACAGCATGGAAAGCGACGGGATATACGATGGCGATTTGCTGATCGTCGATCGCTCACTCGAACCCCGCAATGGTGATGTGCTGATCATCGCGCTGGACGGTGAACTGACCTGCAAGCGGCTAGGGAAGATCGGCCAGCGCCCCTACCTGCTTCCGGGCAACCCTCTTTATCGGCCGATCCCGCTTACAGGCGTTGAATGTCATGTGTGGGGCGTCGTCACCCACAATGTCCATGCGCTGCGGCGGGGAGTAGGGAGATGATCGGGCTGGTGGATTGCAATAATTTCTACGTGAGCTGTGAGCGGGTTTTCGATCCGCGTCTTGAAGGCCAACCAGTGGGAGTGCTGAGCAATAACGATGGCTGCGTCGTAGCCCGCTCGCAAGAGATCAAGAATCTAGGCGTTTCCATGGGAATGCCGGCATTCGAGATTCCGTCAGACATTCGTCGCCAATGCACGCTGCTAAGCTCAAACTACACGCTGTATGGTGATATGAGCGCCCGAGTCGTAGCGACGATGCGCGAGTTCACGCCTTATGTCGAGATTTACAGCATCGACGAGTCATTTCTCAACTTTGACGGCTTCGACCCGCATGGCCTTGAAGCGCATTGCCAGCGGTTACGGTACGAAACTAAGCGCAATACGGGCATTCCAGTCAGTGTGGGGCTCTCAACCTCGCGGACACTCGCCAAACTCGCCAACCGGGTCGCAAAAAAGCAGGCGGCATACGAGGGTGTGTGCATGCTAGAGCCCGACTCGCCAACGACACGCTACATACTGGAACGTACACCGACGACTGATCTATGGGGAGTGGGGGGCCGTACAGGCAATAAGCTTGTCGATATGGGCATCCACTCTGCCTGGGACTTACGCGAAGCTGATCCAAAACGTCTCCGACGACAGTTTTCTGTCGTTATGGAGCGCACTGTGTGGGAACTGCGTGGGGTTGATTGCATCGAGCTAGACGACATGAGTAAACCAAAAGACAACATCATGACCAGTCGCTCGTTTGGACGTCTCACCGGCGACCGATCTGATCTTCGTGAGGCCGTGCGTGTGCATGCCAGTCGAGGAGCCGAGAAGCTGCGCCGGCAAGGATCGGTAGCCCGAGCACTGATGGTCTTTCTCCAGACGAATCGCCATCGGTTGGACCTGCCTCAATACAATCCCAGCCTGGTTGTGCCGCTTTCGCGTGCAAGCGACGACAGCAGAATCATCGTTGGTATCGCTCAGCGTGCCCTCGATCATCTCTATCGTCCTGGGTATGCGTTCATGAAGTGTGGCGTGATGATGCTCGATTTTGCGGACAAAAAGACTTTGCAGCACGACTTGTTCGACACTGCACAGACCGATGCTGAGAAGAAGCGCAGTGAGAAACTGATGAGCGTGGTGGATCGTATCAATCGTGAGCATGGTCGCGATGCGATAAGTATCGGGAAGCCTCGTAAAGACGCTGCCTGGGCGCTGAGGTGCCAATACCGGACGCCCAGATACACGACCAGCTGGGAAGAATTGCCAGTCGTGCAGATGCAATGAGATGAGTCATCTCAGATTTCGTAGACACCCCCAGACCTTATACTGAAGTCATAAAGGAGATTCCATCAGCGTGGTTGACCAGGGCAGGCGCTACTGCCCAAGCTTGAAGAAACCTTTGTCAGGAGAAGTCGTATATGTGCGGACGTTTTGCGCTATACAGCGCCTATCCCAAGTTCGCAAAAAAGGCGGGGGTGCCGACCGTTAGTGAAGAGCTGACGCCGCGCTTTAACGTGCCACCTGGTACCTGGATCACCGCAATACGCCAGGTCTCGGAAGATGAGTCACCGCGTATGGAAGAACTGTGGTGGGGCTACAAACCCAAATGGGCAAAGGGCAAGGCAAGTCAGCCGATCAATGCCCGAGTCGAGACGGTAGCCACCTCTGGCTACTTCAAGTCAGCGTTTCGAAGGCACCGCTGCCTAGTTCCTGCCAACGGCTGGTATGAATGGGATAAAGCTGTCACACCCAAACAGCCCCACTTTATCTGTCGGGAGGATCGCGAACCGCTTTTCTTTGCAGGAATTTACACCAAGCGAGAAGATGGCTCTCTTGGCTGTGCGATCATCACCGAGCCGGCCCGAGGCTCTACCCAGGATGTACATGATCGCATGCCACTGATCCTGGACGACGATAGCTTGGAACCATGGCTTGATCCCGACCTGACTGACCGAGAGACGCTACGCAACGTAGTGCACCATATCGACTCTGATCTGATCACGCATTGGCCGGTCAGCACAAAGGTGAACCGACCGAATGGCCCGGGAGATGAGTCGCTGATTAACCCAGCGTAACGGTAAAGCAATTAGATGATTATGAGACGGCTCATGGTAACAAATTCGGATTATAGCTAAGGGTAAAGAAAAGAGACCAAGTTGCCGATAGGCAACAGAAGGAAAGGTTGCCTAAAGCCTGAGCTAGGCACGGACCTTCGGTAAGCTTATGTATAACGCCCCAACTGAGCCACAATCTTCTCGGTCTCGCAGCGCATCTCATTGCGCTCGAGTTTAATCATTGAAATATCCTTCCTTTCCTCAGACTGGTGATGGGCTTGACATCCATCACATCATACTAAAGTAATTATAGGTCGGCAGGCACTGGAAGGTGCCGTTCTGCTTGACTTTTCATTTAAGGAAGCAGTATGCAGTGGTCTCCTTCTCTCTTAGCACGTCTGCTTTTCGTCCGACTTAGGTGGAAGCTGTCACTCTACGATTCCAGCTGGGAGATTCGCCGGGGCAAACAGCGTCAACAGTACACTTTAGAAAATGTCGCCAAAGTGGACATTAAACGCGGCTGGATCTGGGCGTCTTGCGAGATCACATTCTACGGCTTTGAAGGGTCTTCGTCCGTCTTACTACAGGGTTTGCCGAAGCAGGACGCCGCCAAGCTTGGCGCCACCCTAAACGCCAGCATGCACAAACGACTTCATACCTTGGCCAGAGCAAGCGCACCGGCTCTGCGAGCCTGGCTGGAGGACGCAACAGAGGGTCTCCCTAATAACCGGTGGATTCGCCACAGTGATCTGGCCCGAATGCGCGCCCGGCGGGATCGCATTAGGCTACTAGATTCCTCTATGGATATGGGCAGGCTCGGATATCATCCGGCTATTCCTAACGTGCCAGATTCGGAGTCCATCGAGACCCTTCGTCGTGCCTTTGGTCCAGCCCTACAGCAGGCGGTTGAAGCGCGTAACCAGGCTTTCATGACAGAAGAACTCAAGCGCGAAGCCGATTTCTTCGATGCGGTTGAATCCCAACCCTTAACCCGGGAGCAGGCCGAGGCTGCTGTGTGTTTCGATGACCGGGTTTTGCTGATCGCCGCGGCTGGTTCTGGCAAGACATCTACCATGGTTGCTAGGGCAGGATATGCTGTGCGAGCCGGGATCGCCGCACCCCATGAGGTGTTGATGCTGGCTTTCAGCAGCGAGGCGGCGAAAGAGCTGGGCGAACGCACGCACACCAAACTAGGCCCGTGGGTGGTTAATGCCGACCAGATCCACACCAGCACCTTCCACTCCTTTGCGCGCAAGGTGATCGGTGAGACCTCTGGTCGTAAGCCATTTGTCCCAGACTGGCTAAGCAATGGTCAAGATGAAGGCGTAATGGTGCATCTGCTGCGTGGCCTTTGTGAGTCAAATTCTGACTTCAAGGCTAGACTGGATCTCTTTTCAGCGGTCTTCGGTTCATCAATTGGCAGTTTTGGAAGCCAAGAGGAACGGAATGATCCTGCTCCGGTGACCAACCGAGCCGACCCTGACTACATCACACATCGCGGCGAACTAGTGAAGAGCCAGGAAGAACGGCTTATAGCAAACTGGTTGGCTTATCACGGTATCAGCTACCGCTACGAACGTCGTTATCATCGTGATACTGCCGATAGTACCCACTCTCAGTACACGCCGGACTTTTACTATCCCGATGCCGAGCTGTACCACGAGCATTTGGCGCTCGATGCTCGGGGCAATCCGCCTCCACACTTCATCGGCTATGCCGAGGGTGTGGCTTGGAAGCGAGAGTTGCACCGCAACGATGGCAACCGCTATATCGAGACTACTTCAGCAAAACTTCGCGGCCTGGGAGGCCTTTCTGCATTCAAGCGTGATCTCGAGGCGCATGGCCTCAAACCTATTCCGTCTTTGGATAACCTTGGCGAAGGGGCAAAGCCCCTAGAAGTGCCTCGAATAGCCAAGCTATTCCGTACTTTTCTGTCACACTATAAGGCACAGGGCCACAACCTCGAAGCCCTGCGCATGGCTGGCGAAAAGACCGACTTTGCTGTGCGTAGCGCCCTGTTTCTCAGTCTTTTCGAGGATATACTCCACGCATGGCTAGCACGTCTTGATAGCGAGCAGGCGGTCGATTTTGATGACATGCTTGATCAGGCGGCTGAACTCATTGAAGACGGCCAATGGACACCGCCCTACCGAGTGGTAGCTGTCGATGAGTGGCAAGACACTTCTATTGCACGCGCCCGCATCGTACGTGCCTTGAGTAAGTCGGATGTGCGGCTAGTGGCTATTGGTGATGACAGCCAGAGCATCTATCGTTTCGCAGGCTCCGACGTAAGGCTGATAACCGACTTCACTTCACTGATTGGCCCTGCCACCACGCGCTATCTGACCTATACCTTTCGTTGCCCTCAGCACTTAAACGATGTGGCAGGCGCCTTCGTGCAAAAGAACCCGGCACAAATCGTCAAGACGGTGCGTTCCCACAACTCCTTACCAGGTACCAGCATTCGTTGTGTAGCCTATCCTGAGACACAGGAAGACACGCTCGAAACCCTGATCGGTGATCTCCGCGATCATGCTAGTCACAAAGGGACAAACTACACAGTCTATCTGCTCGGTCGTTACCGCCATGACGCGCCATCGAACCTACGCCAATTACAGCAGGTGGGTCGACCTCACCTGAACGTACGCTTTGCGACAATGCATCAGTCTAAAGGCCTCGAGGCCGATTATATCTTCCTGTTGCGCATCAATCGCACAGTACCGGGAGTTCCAGGCTTCCCTGCTCGAATGAAGGACGATCCATTGCTGGACTTGGTGATGCCACCGCTTGAGAAATACCCTAACGCGGAGGAGCGCCGACTAATGTACGTTGCTTTAACCCGAGCTAAAAGGCGAGTGATCCTCTTAGCCTACCAACGCGGACCTTCGCCGTTTGTTCATGAACTTGTGGCGTTAGGGGCGAGTCCCCTCACCACTATTGACGGCAGTGTCACGTTAGAGGGCTGCTTGCGGTGCCAAGAAGGAGTAATGGTGTCAAGAAACGGCAAATATGGGGCTTTCTTAGGATGTTCGACGTATCCTAACTGCCGGCATACCGTACAGCCGTAAAGAAAACCCCGCCTGGGTAGAGGCAGGGTTGAGGGTACAACGCATACCGCAGACGATCCTTGATAAGAACGATTAGAAAGGCGTCATACACTAACTGATATCGGCAGGTAGTATTAAAACTTTAGCAGAATCTCGTCACCAGATTACCCTTCTATATCGTAAATACCTTTTAGGCATGTACTGAGAGCACATAGCGGGTTTTGTGAGCCGTTAGCGTACAGTGAAGAACTTTAGATAGAAGCCAGCAAGTTAAGGTTTGGTTAAATCTAAGCCATTCTGTAGCGCTTAGAGCCAGCGGATGGTACGTGTAGCATTATGACTTGAATTCAGCAGGAAAATGCTACACATACGCCTACCTTTTCTGTTGCGCTTGAGGCATACCCAATACGCTACATGAAATACCACCCGGAATGACCGAAGGACCATGTGATTACCCATCATGGAGTCAACCAGCGCATGCTCGGCAATGTTGATCATCAATAAATAACGATTAATGCACACCAAAATAGTGTTTATTCATGTGTTTGCGTGACTTCCTATTCTCATAGATACTGTATAAAAAAACAGTCTAAGCAGGAGGGAACAAAACATGATTGTCACTATGTATACGCAATCCAACGTCCATCAACCACCGCAGGCATTGCCTTTTCCTGAAACCCTATCCCGCGCCGGTTTGTCGGGCTTTCCTTCACCCGCGCAAGACTATGAAAGCCGCACACTGGATCTCAACGAGCGTCTGATCAAACGCCCGGCCGCCACGTTCTTTCTGCAAGTCACCGGCGACAGCATGGAGAGCTTTGGAATCGATGAGGGCGATCTGCTCGTGGTCGATCGATCGCTGACACCTCGTCCAGGCCAGATACTGGTGGCTTTAGTGGACGGCGAGGTAATCGTCAAACGCTACGAGATACTCGGAAAACGTCCATATTTGTGTTCAAGCAACCCACAATATGCACCTATCCCCTTGGGTGACTGTGAGTGTCAGGTATGGGGCGTCGTCCGTTCGGTCATTCACGAGTTCATCGTATGATTGGCCTGATCGACTGCAACAATTTTTATGTGTCGTGTGAACGCGTCTTCCAACCACGACTGGAAGGGCTTCCGGTGGGAGTACTGTCGAACAACGATGGCTGCGTCATCGCCCGATCGAATGAAATCAAGGCGCTGGGGATCGAGATGGGTACGCCTGCGTTCGAGCTAAAAAATCAAATTCGTCGCCAAGGCCTAGTTTTGCTTTCAAGCAATTACGAGCTATACGGCGATATGTCCGCACGAGTCCAGGCCGTACTGGAAGAGTTCGCACCGGAAGTCGAACCCTACTCCATCGATGAGATGTTCGTGCGATTCGAAGGGTTCGACGTGGCGACGCTCATGGATCATTGTCGAACCTTGCGCCGCCAGGTGCGTCAGTACACGGGTATCCCCATCTCTATCGGCGTGGCACCTACCCGAACGCTGGCCAAATTGGCGAATCGGGCGGCCAAGAAACTCGCTCGATATGAAGGCGTCTGTATCGTGAATACCGACGCTGACACCCAAGCATTGCTCCAAGGTGTTGCATTGGGCGATATCTGGGGAGTAGGACAGCGACTGGTCGAGCGCCTGCGCGATATGGGTATTCGCTCCGCCTGGGATCTGCGTAACACCGATCCCAGACAGATTCGACGACGATTTTCGGTCGTCCTGGAACGGACCGTGCTCGAACTGCGGGGCATTCCCTGCATCGACATGAACGACGCCGACGAGCCCAAACAACGAATCATGACTTCGCGCTCTTTCGGTAGACTTACAGGCGACCTGTCAGAAATTCGCGAAGCCATACGCCAGCATGCTCAGCGCGGGGCAGAAAAGCTGCGACAGCAAAATAGCCTGGCCAGCGCCGTGCTGGTTTTTCTCAAGACGAACCGTCACCGGCAAGATCTTGCGCAATATTCTCCCAGCGACATAGTCGAACTTGCTCAACCAACGAGTGACAGTCGCCTGATTCTGCAGGCGACGAGCCAGGCATTGGACACTATTTACCGACCTCGCTATGCGTTCATGAAGGCAGGTGTGATGCTCCTCGATCTGGTCGATGCCAACCGACAACAGCTATCGCTGCTAGCATCGCCGCAAACCGCCGAGGAAGGCAAACGGCGCGATACGCTGATGCAGACGTTGGATCGTCTCAACGCTCAGATGGGACGTGGCACGGTGCGCTTCGGTGTGCCAAGAAAAGGTGCCGCCTGGCACTTGCGCTGCGCGAACCGCACGCCGCGCTGGACAACTCAATGGGGCGAGCTACTAAAAGCGCAGGGGCGCTGATTACATATCCTGTACCAGTCTGAGTCTGTGCGCTGACAACCGGCCGACGTGTCTTCGCTATCGACATAACGATTCGCAGGGTACGCCGTCCCGATCACCGTCCAGGCGCGTATTGTGGCACTGCTGCAGATGGAATGTTGCCTCGGCACAAGAGGCCATGGCACCGCAGGTCTTGCGTGACGCACAGCTGAACGCGGTCAGTGTAGAAGACGGCAGACGGATCGGTGCAGAGCGCTTGAAGGATTTGGCAGTGCCTACCGGCGAGGCGGCATCGACCGGCGATCCCCCGGACACATACGGGTTCGCTTCTCCCTGAACGTTCTCGATACGCTGATCTCTTTCTCTTTCCCAGGCATCTATCGGATCCTGCCTTGCCCAGGCCGTAAACAGTTGCTGCTGCTGACGACTTATTCGGATGCCGTATTTGTCGCGCATATACCAATACGTTCGGGCGATGTCACCACGAACGCTCAGCGGTGGCTCGAAGGTCCGCTCACTAAAATCGACCTTGGCCTGGCACTGTCCGTACCGATAGGCGTCACGGCTGACCGACATTCCATAGCGCATATTCGATCGATCGCCGTTGACCTCCCCAATAGACGGCACCAGGTTATGAAGGTCCGCCTCAGCCTGGCGGAACACCGCATCGGTGGCTCGACAGTTTCGCCGCCCTCCCTCCTGCCAGCACTGTCGCTGACGACCTAAATCATAGGCCGGCATGATGTGCTCCCACTCGACCCGCTGAGCCCGATGGGGCTGTTTGCGTACCTGGTAGCCGCAACTGGCGAGATCCGGCCCGTCTGCAAACGAAAATCGGCAGCCGCAGTAAAAGGTCTTGCGTTGATCATGATAGATTTGCGCTTCAGCAATACGTTTAGCGCTAGAAAAAGACGTGGGGGCTGCAGCCATTGTCTGAAGAGAAAGAAAGAAGATCATGATGGTTAATACTATGAGACGCATAAGTTTCCGACGCGGTAATTAGAATTAGGTCGTACAAATATAAAAGTCGAAAATAACTTAGCTACGAATTTAATATGACATATTTAAATTTCGCTCAACAGAAAGAACGCCAGTGTTACTTAAGAACAAACTGATTCATTCCTGAGGGCACCGATAAAGGAATTGCCCTCTCATTCTGCATTATAGTGTTCGACTCCAAAGCCTCAAGAAAACTGATTAGTAGCTCAACATCTCTTTGTTTAACTGGATAAATTTCAGCGAGAATCGGGGACCGATAGCTTAGAAGTCGTCCAGCTAACTCCGCCTCCCGGGGCCTACCTTGCTGTGCCCTATATAGTAAGGGAATGGGATTGAAATGATGCGCAATAGCTTCTTCAAGAGTTTCGAAGATTCCATTATGTCCCCAAGGCCCTGTCTTAGTTGCATTGCGAAGCGGGGGTGTTCGAAAAAGAAAGCGTTCATCTGCCCGACCCGTTGCCTTCGCTCTACCATAGTCGAGATATCCGCCATGTTTTCCAACATCTAGCTGTGGAAGAGCTAGTCCATGGTATTTGAAATCTGAAAACTGTTTACCTGAGTGGCATACGGCACAACGTCCTTTGCCAAAAAAAATCATGGCTCCTTGCTTTTGTGCAGTAGTCAACGCTGTGTTGTCGCCTCGAACATAATGATCCCAAGGAGCGGGCTGGAGCTCAAAAGCTGACGTAATGTAGGCCGAGAGAGCATTACCAATATGAGCAATATCGTAGTCTTCAACTTCAGGATACGCGGCGCTGAATAGCGTTCGATACTTTGACTGGATCGAGTTAGTACTGGATTCTTTTCCTACGATTCGCGCTACGAGATTTTCGTAGACATTCAACGTTCGTTCTTGAAAGTTATCAGGATCAATCCTGTCATCAACTAACTCTGCATGATGTATGTTGGCTTTGTTTCCTCCACGGCGTAATGATCGACCGAGCATTTCATCAGGTTCTGCTAGTGGGAAAACAGCGGCTACCGCAAGCAAATTTTCAAACCCCTGTGGAAGACGATCACCCAATGGTGATTCAAAGCGACCATATGGTCCAATTTGTACACGTCCATCCCAGAAAAAAGCAGAAAAGTCGCTATGACCACGATTGAAAAATGGCAGAACATTACGTGGAATAACGAGGGCTTGCTCATTCAGGAGACGCTGCCTACTTACGCCAGTAGAACCAATACCGACAGCCACCGGAAGCGCATCAACGCTGCCTTTGCTTCTGATATGGCAGGTGGCACATGATGTATTGTGTGGTCCTCCCATAATTGGATCGAAGAATAGGGCTTGTCCTAGCCTTTCTATGGCCTGCATGTCTGATGTTTGCGACGTGAGTGGCTTAATTTGATAGGCATCGATCACCTTTCGAAGCAACCGATCTTCGTATAAAGGCTCTGCAGCTTGAACAACGGCACTTACTACAAAAACTAATATGCCCAAAACAATGCATCGGACTTCCATTAAAATCTATCCATTCTGTGTGCATCGACCATCTGACTGACGGTTATCTGTTCAACTTCTAATACTTTCAGTCCCAGCATTGCCAAGCGATCTTCACTAACACCATGTATAAGCATAAGCTTACGTAGATTGTCGTAGTCATGACAGATCATCATGCCAACATCAGCACTCAGGCGAAGCGCTTCACTTTGAGGCGTGTCCTTTGGTTGCTGTCTTAAAGCTGCTTCTTCATGCATAGCCATATCGCAGTCAAAAGCCAGTTGCATGTATTCTTCGGCGTAAAATTTCTCAGCAATCCAGGGGCGCACATATTCTTGTCCTATTACAACAAGTAGTCCGAGGGCACTGAAAACTGGTGCCCCTAATCGTACGTAATGAATTATTCGCTTGTTCATCGCTGCGTTGCTACACCCAAAGCATTTAATGTTTCTGTTCCCATTAGCCCATCAATCTTGAGACCCTGATCCTTCTGGAATTGCTTAAGTGCATTGCGGGTCTGCGGCCCCATAAGTCCATCAACTGTTCCTGGTGAGTAACCTTTAATAATCAACGCAAGTTGGACCCGGCTTATGAGATCTAATAAATTTGCTTCCTTAGGGTCGAAGTCTTGCCCGCTGGGGCTAACTGTCGCTGGGCGCCCTGGATCAACAGGCTGGCTACTTCCAGATGGTGTGTTGTAGCGCTTAGGAGATGGTGGCGTAGGTGCTGAATGGCTTCTTTTAGGTGTCGAATAAGAGCTACTGCTTGAGCGATGAGAGGAATGAGATGAGTGTGAAGAATGAGAACGATGCGCTGCATACAAGTTATCGCCAGGCAGATTGAGCGGTCTTAAACTGGTAGGATCGAACTTAAGTATAAAAGGGCTTTCTGCATTATGCTGTGCAGCTTGAGACTCTATATTAGTTAGCGTAGCGCCTGCAATAAAAAGAGAAAGAGACTTAGTAAATCTAGACATGCACAACCCCTTCTATTCGCTGAACCTGCATTGCCTGTTTTCTTTTGTTGTACCAAGAAAAAATTCCTGAGCAATCATCTTTTACTGAGCAGGTACTGCACTCTGGTTCAAATTTTCTTTTCCAATCAGAAATACTTTTGTGTGCATATTTCCATAGCTCAGAAGGAAGCGCACAGAGCGGCGTATTCATCAAAATGACGTTAATTTGAGCCCTTTCAAGCGTCCTAATGCTAGTTACTAGCTCGTTCTGCCAATCACGAAGATCGAGATCACTAAGTTCTCGATTTGCCAGCGCAAACCCAACAGGTTCACAGGCCATAAGCGATACTTCCCTCACAAAAGGTAGGTTTTTTCCAATAAACTCACAAAAAGACGGTAAGGATTCCAATACGGGACGAATAAGGACTGTCCGCAGCTGAATCGCCTGGCGTCGCTCGTGCAGATTTAACAGACCAGTGATAGTCTCCTCGAATGCACCGTGCTTCTGAACCACAAAATCATGAAGAAAATCTGCGTGCCCATATAGCGGAACCATCCAGCTTATTCGCTTGTTCAATCCACTAAGTAATTGGTCAGCAAATGTGTCATCTGCAAGGAGTCGACCATTGGTAAGAATGTCGAGTTCTGTAGCGGGGTGCTGACGAATAAAAGTTTCGAATACTTCCCTCAATCGCTTACCTAACAATAGGGGCTCGCCTCCTGAGAAGCCCAATAGCTCTGGTGAGGTCCTCATATGTGTTGCTATTTGGTAAGCCTCATCTATTAACCAGGAGTCATCATGAGGTGTCGGTGGTTGCGAGCACATCAGGCAGTTACTATTAGGGGTCACCTCACGAAACGGAAAAAATCGTACGCTAAGCCTCTCGCGGTGTTCGTAGTGGCCGGAACCGGCCCCGCGCAACGCGTTTATCCTGCTGCCAGACGTAATCGCCGGTGAGATTGATGTGTTCCCAGCCCAGCGGCGACAGGTGCGGTAACAGATCTTCATCCACGGGCTGCCCGGAATCGGTCAGTGACTGGATCGCACGCTCCATATAGACGGTATTCCAGAGAATGATGGCGTTGACCACGAGATTCAGGCCGCTGGCGCGGTAGCGCTGGTTTTCGTAACTGCGATCGCGAACTTCGCCCAGACGGTTCAAGAATACGGCTCGGGCCAACGCATTCTTGGCCTCGCCCTTGTTCAGCCCCACCTGGACGCGGCGACGTAAATCGACGTTCTGCAGCCAGTCGAGCGTAAATAGCGTGCGTTCGATGCGGCCGAGTTCACGCAACGCGATAGCCAGGCCATTCTGGCGCGGATAGCTGCCAAGCTTGCGCAGCATCAACGAGGCGGTGACGGTGCCCTGCTTGATCGAAGCCGCCAGCCGTAGAATTTCATCCCAGTGCGACCGGATGTGCCGGATATTGATACGGCCGCCGATCATGCCCGAGAGTGTTGGGTAGGGACTCGCGTCTCCGGGGATATAGAGTCGCCGGTCGGCCAGATCGCGGATACGCGGCGCGAAGCGGTAGCCCAGCAATTGCATTAGCGCGAATACGTGGTCGGTAAAGCCGGCCGTGTCGGTGTAGTGTTCCGCGATGCGCAGATCCGACTCGTGGTAGAGCAGCCCGTCCAGAACATGCGTGGCGTCACGCACCGTGGCGTTGATAACCTGGGTGTGGAACGGCGCATACTGATCGGAAATGTGCGTATAGAACTGG
The DNA here is from genome assembly GCF_947500835.1 of uncultured Halomonas sp. Taxonomy (GTDB): domain Bacteria; phylum Pseudomonadota; class Gammaproteobacteria; order Pseudomonadales; family Halomonadaceae; genus Modicisalibacter. The sequence continues at coordinate 70,260 of NZ_CANMTQ010000003.1, read as the reverse complement.
ATGCCCGGTTCTTGGCCGTACTTCAGGTTCACATGACCGGCAAACTGGCCCTGCCCACCGGCCTTGAAGTTCTGGCCGTCGGATGAAGACGTGGTGCCGTCACCCCAGTAGGCCGCGAACGGCTGATGATACTGAGCGTTGGTCAACTCGGCCAACGCCGCCGCATAGGTCTCGTCGCGGATATGCCATGCCTGAAGCCACGCCAGCTTGGCATAGCTGGCATCGGGGCAGGACTCGGCCATCTTGGTCAAGCCCAGGTTGATCGCATCCGCCAGGATCGTGGTCAGCAACAGTTGCCGATCTCCAGCGGCCGCGCCGTTTTTGAGGTGGGTGAAATGCTGCGTGAAGCCGGTCCAGTCGTCGACTTTCAGCAAGAGTTCGGTGATCTTGAGATGAGGCAGCCGACTGTAGGCCTGTTCCATCAACGCTTCAGCGCCCTCGGGCACCGTGTTATGCAAGGGTGTGATCTTGAGCCGGCCGGCGGGCGTGAAACCGGCGTCCGGAAGCGTGTCGGCCGCGGCCAAATGCTCGACGGTAGCCATCTCGTGTTCCAGTTCGGCCAGCCGAGATTCGAGGTAGGATTCGCAATCGATCGCCACCGCCAAGCCCAAATGATGCTCGCCACGCAACTCAGTGAAGCGCGCCGGCGGCAGTAGGTAGGCCTCGAAATCTTTGAACTGACGCGAATCCTGCACCCAGATATCGCCCGAGCGCAGGGCGTTCTTGAGTTCCGAGAGTACGCACAGCTCATAGAAGCGGCGATCCAGCCCGTCCCGCGTGAACACGAGACTTGCCCAACGCTTACGGACAAAACCGGTCGGGGCATCATCCGGAACTTTTCTCGCTTGGCGGTCATTCATTGCTCGCAGTACGTCGACCGCCGCCAGAAGCTCACGCGCCGCCGGCGCGGCCTTGAGTTTCAGCGTATTCAGCAACGTCGGCGTATAGCGTCGAAGTCCGTTAAACCGACTACCGAGCAACGCGAGATAATCGAAATTTTCCGATTGCGACAGTTGTTCGGCTTCGGCGATGCTTTCACTGAATGCCGTCCAGGGCAGGATCGACTCGATCGCCGTGAAGGGATTGGCTCCGGTTTCCTTGGCTTCCAGCAAGGCGCGGCCGATCCGCGAGTACAGCCGTACTTTGTCATTGATAGCTTTGCCCGAGCGCTGGAAGCGTTCGGCGTGAGTCCGCTTGGCCTTGCTGAAGAGCGATCCCATGTAGCGGTCGTGCAGATCAATGGTCTCGTCGATCAGGGTGGCTCGTGCATCGAGGAGAGTCGCCGTCAGTGTCGCGGAGCGGCGCGTCGCTTCCAGATCACGCAAATGCTGGGCCGTCATCTGGCCGCCTTCGCGGGCCAGCTTCAACAGGCGATTCTGGTGGACGGTATATTCCAATCCGGCCGGCAAGGCGAGTTCCTGAACAGTCTGCAAACGTTCGAGGTGCACCAGAATATGCTTCGGCCGTGGCGGCCCGGACGATTGGCGCAGCCAGGCTAACGTGCTTTGCGTGGTTTCGTGCCGAATTGACAACAACCGCTCAAATGCCTGCCGATGTGCTTCGGTTAAAGGAGCCGTCAAAGCCTCGTAAATCAGGCGGGTGCCACGCGTCAACGCCTCGCTGCAAACGCGTTCTAGCACGGCCACTGATGGGATGATGACGCCGTGTTGCCGCAACCGTTCGACCAGAGCCTCGGCGAGTACCAAGCCCCGATCCGTTTGCTGGGCCAACTCGGTGATCGGCTCCATGAACCGCTGATAATCCGCGCCGCTGAACGGAGACAGCCCCAGCCAGGCCTGTAATTCCATCAAGTGTTCACGGCGGGTTTCTTGCCGCTGGGCGTACTGCGGCCAGATATCGGCCTCGACGGTCAACTGTTGACTGACGAAGGCCAATAGCCGCGTGGGCGGTTCTGTTTCGGCCGGTAGCGCAATGCCCGGATACCGCAAATAGCATAGCTGCACGGCAAAGCCCAGCCGGTTATGGTCGCCGCGGCGTTGGCCGATCACGGCCAAATCTGCTTCAGATAGCGTGTAGTGGCGAATCAGAGCGTCGTCTGTCTCGGGCAGCGCAAGCAGATGGCCCCGCTCGGCAGCGGTCAACAGTCGACGCCGGGGCACGGTCAGGCGTCCGCTTTGAGGTATTGGTACACCGTCTCGCGGCTGATACTAAAATAGCGGGCCAATTTTGCTTTTGGCTCGCCGCCAGCCACGCGTTGTCGCAGCTCGGCGGCTTGATCCGGCGAGAGTGCTTTCTTGCGGCCCTTGTACTTGCCTTGTTTTTTGGCCAGTGCGATGCCTTCGAGCTGGCGTTCGCGGATCAGGGAACGCTCGAATTCGGCGAACGCGCCCATAATCGACAGCATGAGATTGGCCATCGGCGTCGCTTCTCCGGTGAAGGTCAGGTGCTCCTTACGGAACTCGACCGCTATACCCCGTGCAGTGAATGTCTTGACCAAGCGCCGCAGGTCGTCGAGGTTGCGGGCCAGGCGATCCATGCTGTGTACGACCACGGTATCGCCTTCCCGGACAAACGCGATAAGTCGATCGAGTTCAGGGCGGTGGGTGTCCTTGCCAGAAACATAATCCGTGAAGGTTCGCACCACGTCTGCCCCCTCAAGCTGGCGTCCGGGGTTCTGGTCAATGCTACTGACCCGGTTGTAACCGATACGGTGGCCTTCCATTCTGTCTCTCGAAATCACGTGTCAGAAAAGACTCTGTGACCCGCAGGCACATGTGTCAATAAATTCGTGATAGTATGCTATCCTGACGTCTCCGAGATTAACGGCCTGACGTCCGGGTAGGGTGTACTTTAATCAGACACAACTCAAGAAAGTGGAGAGGCGATGTGACGGAGATTGGTTGCTACGCGCAGAATAACGATTCCTTGCTGCCGGTGGCGGCTACGATCTCGGCCGTTGTCGAGGGCGGGGCCGTTTTGCTAGTCCGGCGGCTCAATCCGCCGGATGCCGGCCGCTGGGGCTTTCCGGGTGGTAAGATCGAATCCGGCGAGCCGATCCACCAGGCTGCTGTGCGCGAACTCTACGAGGAAACGGGTCTGCGGGCGACCGCAGAGCGCATCTTCACGGCGGTCGACGTTCTCGACCGTGATCCGCGTGCGGTGCTGCGCCATCATTTCATCCTGATCGCGGTGCTGTGTCGCGATCCCACCGGGGTACTCACACCGGGGAGCGACGCGGGTGACGCGCGGTGGTTCCAGCTTGACGAGATTGAAGATGCCGCCTTGGCGACAAGCTTTCAGGTCGCCGAAGTAGCGCGCGAAGCCGTGGCGCTGGCGTCAACCCAGAGAGGCGGCGAAGCATCATGATCGCAAATGTCCTCAGCATCGCCGGCACCGATCCGTCCGGCGGGGCCGGTATTCAAGCTGACCTAAAGACCTTCTCCGCACTCGGGGCTTACGGGATGAGCGTTATAACGGCCGTGGTGGCTCAGAACACGCGGGGGGTCCGATCATTTCAGGCGCTCGATGCCGGTTTCGTCGGCGAGCAAATCGACGCGGTGCTGGACGATGTGCGCGTTGACGCCATCAAGATCGGCATGGTCGTCAACGCAGAGATCGCGCAGGCGATTGTTCAACGGATCGATTCCTACGAGCTGCGCAACATCGTTGTCGATCCAGTGATGGCGGCTAAGAGTGGCGACCCGCTGCTAGCCACAAATGCCATTGCAGCCGTGCGCGACGAGTTGGTGCCCCGCGCTACCGTAATTACTCCGAACCTGCCCGAAGCTGGCCTGCTGCTGGACCGCTCGCCCGCGCGTTCGCTCGAGGCGATGGACGACTGCGCGGCTGAGCTCCACCGCCTTGGCCCAGCCTGGGTGCTGTTGACGGGGGGACATCTGGATAGCGCGGAGAGCGTAGACATTCTCTACGACGGTGACATGCCGCAGCACGTCAGCGCCCCACGCATCGACACGAAAAACGATCACGGCACCGGTTGTACGCTTTCCTCTGCGATTGCCGCACTCTTACCCCACAATTCGGTTCCGGATGCGGTGGCCGCCGCGAAGCGCTACCTTTCTAACGCGCTAGCGGCTTCACAGCAACTCCAAGTCGGGGGTGGCCACGGTCCGGTGCACCACTTCTACGCCCAGTGGTAGTGTTTTCCGGCCGCTACGGACGCCGCGCGAGGTTTAGCGTACGATTTTTTCCGTTTCGTGAGTTGACCCCTATTACAGCGATTCGTAAGAAACACCGTATGATGCTGATCGCTTTCCCGAATCAGTATATGAGCATGATTGATGTTCTCGCTTACCGCGACCACATCTCCAGTCCACAGCGCTCCACGATCTTCGAATACTGCTGGCCCATACCAAGCTTCGAAAGACTCCTTGGAAGCAGTAAGTAGTGCCACATTGTTGAGACCGGCCTGCATAAGAGCATTGAGCTTTTCCGTTTCGCAATAACTGGTTATTCGAACGAGATATTGGAGTTCAGATTTCCACTCCTTAGTTAGCTGTTCCAACAAAACGACTCTAGCAATGGTTCTCAGAACAAACCCTTTAACTCTTGCAGAGACCTTACGCATGGCTACTCCCTGCGGGTTGTGCCCAGCGATAGGCCAAATCAAGAAACACCTGATCGCTTGTATTAAGTTTTTTGAAGAAATAATCAAATAGCCACATACTACGCTTGCAATGTTCGGACAGATGGGGATGGGCCTCTAGCGAACCAAATTCGGCCTGAGCACCTATTGGATCGGGGCCACAATAAGGGTTAAAGGCGCACTCAGCACATCCAGGCGTCCGTGTTGAAAGGCTCGAGGTAATAATCTGGTGCATTACTGAAGAACTTTTGACTTTTTCAAGTGGCGCGCCAATCTGAGCAAGCCGAAGAGACTCGTCCCCAGTTTCCGCCAGCATGCGGGCTTCATCACTGGGATAAATATAACCATCGTAGTTGTAGACTAACGCTGCTAATCCGGCGCCAGATGGGCTTTGAAGGTCGACATAGCCAGCATCAAAGGGTGACAGGATCTTATTCAAGATAAGTGCCGCTGTGGCTTCGCGTAGTTCGACCCCATTGCGATTCCAATACAACACTCGTTCAAGGGCGCGTTCGTAGAACGCGGCAAACGTTTCGACTGAATAACCCAGTCGTTTGATGTTTTGTTTGGCAAATCCGTAGAGGCTTAACGGACGTATGAATATCTCCTTAAATCCATGCTTCACATACTCATCAACAATATCCTCGGGATAGTCTAGAGACGCCTTGGTCGTCGTCATAAGCGCAGAAACAGAATCTTGCCCCATTACGCGTCTTGCTAAGGCGATACCGATCAATGTCTTCTCGTAGGAGTCGCGGGTTCGAATTGGCCGATTTTTGTTGTGAAGAGCGGCCGGTCCATCGAGGCTAGTTGATAGATAAACGTCGTGCTTCCGCAAATACTTACACATGTCGTCTGTAAGCTGGTGAAGCGTCGAAGTAATAATGAACCGAAGCTGCCGCCGTTCGGTTTTATTGATAACGCTAATGCGTTCGATGGCACGCTCTACAAGATCAAACCTAAGCAGCGGGTCGCCGCCCTGGAATTCAACAGTCAACGTTCGAGCCGGACTATGGAATATGGTTTCGCAGACGGTGTCTATCTGCTCGAAAGTCATCGAATATCCGGCATCATTTAGGCTTCGACTCACCTGACAGTATTGGCAGGTATGCTCACATTGCAAAGTTGGGACAATAATGTGAAGCGAAGGGCCTACTAATATAGTTTCCTTCTTGGCAGCGATACGTGATCGAAGTAGCCTTGAAGACCCTGAAGAAACACGGCCTATTAAAAAAAATTTCGACTGCAGTTCAGCTCTTCTGGCCAGCGATAATTTTTCGGTATTTTTTACTAGTGCGACTAGCTCAGGTTGGCTCAGAAAAATGTGATCCCCTGCAGAGCTAATTGCTACAACAGAGCTTTCACTCAGCCGATGAAATCCAAAGGGCAAAAGGTGCTTATCATTTAAATGTTTAGTGTAGCGCATAGGGCACCACTTACTAGCTCATCCATTTGAACTACGGAGCCTTTGGTAATGAGCTCTCGTAAGGCAGTATCAGCTATGAGCTGATCTACGCGATCTAGTACTAAAGTAGGCTCTTGTCCAAGTGCACAAAATATTTGGAACCTATTATTGACTACGCGCATCTCGGGCAATTGCCCCTTCAATGCAAGTGATTGATAATGTTGGATAGTTGCGAAATCTGCGTTTATATCAACAGTAAGCCACTTGCCTGACTGCAAAACATCGCTGCATATAAGCTTTTCAAAATCCGATTCTGACTGCGGACTCATTTGATTAAAATTCCCTGTTTCAAAAATGCTTTTAGGATAAATCTGTAATGAAAAAAGCAATACTTTAGGCTTAATACAGAATTTTACCCTCAAGCATCTCACATCCGCCAGCCTAAGACGTAATTAATTAAAAAAAACTAATATTAAGGAAGCCGATTTAATCCCAATATGCACTCCTTAATATCGCGTGGTGCGCTTCGTCAGCCGCCTTCTGCCAGGGGCAGGGTCAGCTTGGCGATGAGTTCATGGATAGCGGTATCGCGTCCCCACAGGGAGAGAAATACCGCGTTGTCACCGTCGGCGACGTAACTGTCCAGAAAAAGCTCTGACGTCTGTTTGAGACGCCAGAGTGTGGTGGGATTCGACATGATTGCCTCCATCGTGATGCAGGGATGGGGCGAGCCGCCCCCAGGGGCAATGGTCGCCCCTGGGGTGAGTGGAAAGGTGGTTAGACAGGAATGAACCGACGCGCCTCGGGATCGTAACGGCGTGCGTCATGGCCCTGGCGTATCGGGGTCTGTCCCTGACGATAGATCGTGGTGAGATACCGGTCGCGATAGGCAAGTGCCTGTCGTGCCGGCGTCACGCCAATGCCTTCCTCGATGAAGAACTCGACAAGTTCTTCGTCCGAGGAGGACTCATCGTTGGACAGGACGTCCTCGATCGTTTGCAGTTGAGACGCCAACAGCGCTGTAAACATCGGGTCCATTGAGTGTGTAGTGGACATGCGTTGACTCCCTCATGCAGTGATGAGGGGCGATCCCGCCCCACGGGGCAGGGTTCGCCCCAAGGTGGGATCGGATCATCAGTCGCTGATGATCAGAACATCAGGAAAGATTCACAGCGGCCCGTGGTCGTTCCATTTGCCGCCATTTCTCAGAATGGCGCGCATATGATCCTCACTGTGCCACTCGAACCGTCCCCAATACCGCTTGGTATCGACGTATTCATCGTTCATGCCCATGTCGAGGCACTGCACAAAGGCTTACAGCTGCCCTTGGCTTTGCACGACACGGCAGGTGCATTCGGGATGATCGTCGTCGTAGACCAATTGATTGACATTGACTTTCATTGGAAGGCTCCTGGATAGATGGTCATACAAACGCACGTTGGGACCACTGGCCGCTGGCCAGTGCCTGTGCCGCACGCGCATGGGTGGTGAAATATTCTGCCGACTCGCGTGAAACAGGCAAGCCGGCGTCATTGGTTGTGCCCAGATAGAAACCTGCTGCGCTGCGCAGGATACTGACAGGCAGCGTCAGCCCGAGCTCGCGAGACGCAAGATAGCCAGTGGGTACGGGGTGAAGTGCGGATGTCATGATATGTCTCCTTGGTTCATGGGTCAGGCAGCGGCGGCAGCCGCGTACGTAAAGGTCTGTGACGCCGCATCGAAGTGATAGCCAAGTTGCTTCAGGCGCAGGGTCTGCGCGCGAAGCGTGCCTCGATCCAGCGTGGCATCGAGCTTGACGCTATCGCCCAGGGGCCACTGATGACCGAACAACTCAATGTCCTGATCATCTGCCTTGAGTCGACGCGGCGGCGGTGCCTCTGCGTCTTCCTGCAGCATCTGGTCGGTTGATGACGGCGCACCATGTTCCTGATACGCCTGCTTCAAAAACTCCGCTGCCAGGCGTGCGGCCCCGGTCGCGCGGAAGATCGCCCGCTTGTCCTCCTGCAACGCCTCGATCCAGTCGGCGATGTAGGCGGCGTCGAACGCCTCATTGCGAATACCGAAATGCCCGCACATGAAGGCGCTGCCCAGCTGAGCCACCAGTTCCTCGAAGGCGTATTGGGGTGTCCCAAAACCGTCGAAGTCGGTGATGCCGGGTCGTGCCAGGCGCGAGTCATGCCCGGTGGCGTGGGTCAGCTCATGCAACGCCACGCTGTAGTACCCCTCGGGGCTGTGAAACCGCTCCTTTGCCGGCAACAGCACCCGGTCTTGCTTGGGTAGGTAGGCGGCCACCTCCCGATCCAGCGAATGCACGACCTTGATGCCACAGCCAGCGATGAACGCATCCAGCGTATTCACGCTGTCAAAGCCCTCGACGGCCGTTGCCGGTGGAGTCGTGATCGTGTCGGGCAGCCCGTCGCACTGATCGATGTTGAACAGGTTGAAGCCGCGCAGAATCGCGAAGCTGCGCTGTTGGGGATTGCCCTCCTCATCCAGAACCGGCTCACCGGCCTTGTCGACGATGTCGCGCTTCATGGGCTTGTAGAAGCAGGCCAGTGTGCTGCGCTCGCCTCGGCGAACCGTTCCCCCGGCCTCTTTTGCCTGGCGGAAGGTCAACCAGCGATCTTGTGAAAACCTGCGCTTATCGGCCATGTCCCAGAGCAGCGGCACGTTGATGCCACTGTACTGGCGACCGGAATAGGCATTGCAGGGTATGCAGGGCGTCCGATCGGACGTATCCCAAGGCTGTTTGACGCCAGGCAAGTTGCCCTGCCTGAGACTGTCCAGGATGCGATCAGTAATGGCTTGGTAAATGTCGGTCATCGTCAATTCCTCATGATGACGACCGAGACTCCCCCACCGGGAGGAATCCCGGTCGGGGGTGGATACGCTCGATGTGCCGAGCGCTTTAGGTTGAAGGCTAGAGCAGGCCGTGTTCGGCGAACGAATACGGTTGCTGCTGGCCCACGATGAAGTGATCGAGCACTCGGCACTCGATGAGTCCCAACGCGCCGACCAACCGTTTTGTAATGTTGCGATCGGCGTGGCTGGGTGTGACCTCACCGCTGGGATGATTGTGCGCCAGGATGGCGGCAGCGGCGTTATGGTTCAGCGCCGATTTCACCACTTCGCGAGGGTAGACGGCGGCTGAATCAAACGTGCCGTAGAAAAGCTCCTCGAACGCAATCACCTTATGCTGCGTATCGAGAAATACCACACAGAACACTTCTCTTTCCCGATCGGCAAGCTGCAGGTCCAGGTAGTCACGCACGGCTTCTGGGCTGGTCAAGGATGTTCGCTGAGGCAACCAGCGGCTCTCCCGAAGCTGCCGCGCAGCGGCGGCAATCTGCTCAGGCGATGCCGGGGTGTATCGGCCGCTTGGTTCACGTATCAAGAGTCCAGGCATTGTCATGACCTCATGAAAATGACCGGGCCGCCCCCTTGCGGGAACGGTGCCCGGTCGGGGGTGGAAAGTCCGGCGAATCGGACTTCAAGGCGTGGAGTAAGGGTTATTCAAGCCGCCAGACAACCGCGTCCGGCCAGCGAGAACACCAGGATGTGCTTGTTGAAACGCTTCTCGATCTCCGCATGGATCCCGAGACGCCGAGATGATGATGCCGTTATCTCGAAGTCGAACGAACGGCATCCGTCGGGTGCCTTTCCGAGCTCAACACGCACCTGGTCGATAAACGTGTCCAGTCGCTTCATCCAATGCAGTTTGCCCTGGACATCGTGCGCTACCGGCGCATCGGTGAGCAGCGCCACGTCGTTCATGAGAGGCTGCTCTATCAAAACCATGACGTCGTGTCGCATCGGGCAAAGCCCGAGGCACTGCGCCTTGGCGGTGACATCGATGCGGATATTGGCGTAGAAGATGGTGCGATTCATGGCGCTTCCCCCTGGATGATCAAACAAGGGGAAGCGCCTCGCCCTGACGGGGAAGAGTTCTTCCCCGTTGGGTGAATACCGCGTGGTTTATGCTGGCAGGACGGTAGCCTTCCAGGTGTTGCGGTGCGCGCTCACCTTGCGGCGATCCACGACCTTGCCCTGGTCATTGCGAACCGGCTGATCGACGACGACAGCCTGACGTCCGAGGAACTCGAGCGTGACCGTTTCACCGACCGCCAGTGGTGTCTCAAGCGCTACGCGCTTCAAATCGACACCCCACAACGTCTTGTCGTCACCACGCCCGGACCGCAGCGTGATGTAGTAGCTGAGGCGGTTTGCCTCATCGAACTCGTAGGGCGCGCTGCCGAGCGCCACGATCTCGCCACGATGGGCAGATCCAGCGCGTCCAGATGCGCATGCCGTTGAAGCATCCGAGGCATCGCCCGAAGTGGATTGTCCACCGAGGCCGATGCGCACGAGCCCTAAACGGTTGAGCGCCCAGAGCACCACGAGCGTCAACCAGATCCACCGCAGTGGCTCGGGCATGACTTGTGGCAACATGAGCGGTATCAACGTAGTAAGCAGGAAGGCGGGAGAGCCTTTGAAAGGATTCATGGTGTAGCTCCTTGGATTGAGTCGATTGATTCCAGGAGACACACCATCCCCATCGGGGAAGTGTTTCCCCCGGATGGGTGGGTCGGCACAGAGCCGATAATTCGGAAGTGGCATCCAACTCGGTCGAGCACCGTCTCTCGGGATGCGTTACGGCTTTGGGGTTGCCCGAAGGCAAAAGGCGCTGCTATTGCCGTCAGCAGCAGACGTGGTACAAATTGAGTATGAAACGGTCTGACACGGCTTGCAAGCCATGCTGCTATCGTGAGACTCGAACCATCTATGGGATGGATGTGCCATGTTCAAGACGCTGCCCTCAATCGATAATTTTCAAACCGCACCTACCTTCTCGACCCCGCGTATCTTTGTGCTGCGCCTCAAGCCGCTGGATAAAGGAAAGGAGGTCGCCCTCTTGGTGGAGCGTGAAGAACGGTTATCAAGACACGAGGGGGAAGTCACGGAAGCAAGCCTAAGTTTTCATTATCAGGTTGTTTCAGACGAAGTGTTGAGCCGGCAGCACGAAGGCGGCGAATTTTCCGCATCCTACGACGCCTGGATCCTGGGTCGACCTCATGTGCGCCTTACAAGCACCTCGATCGCCGAAGGCGGCTATTGCGTTGTAGATCCTGATTGGCTTGCAGGACGTGGCCTGGGCACTTTCTTCATGAACGAGATCGTTCGGTGGGTTCAGCAGTGGCCAGAGGCCCACGTAATGCCTGTCAAGTTGCTGGCATCCGATGCTCAAAGGGACAATAAGCGTCGACGCAACCGTTTCTACGAGAACTTCGGCCTTGCCTTCGAGTATGAGGATGAGCGCAGAGTGGCCGGACAGTCTGCCCCGATGCTGTCCAGGGAATTAACGCCACTCACGGAGGAGAAACAGCAAGCGCTGGGCAATAAACTGGAGGTGTGCAGTCTCAACAGATACTTGTCGGAGCATGCTCAGGAAAAGGAGGCGCTGGAACTGGAAAGGCGCGGGCTGAAGGGCCAGTTAGACACCAGTTCACACGATTTGGAGAGAGCCTATAGCAACCCTTTCCGATGGGCCATCACGACCGCAGTCTCCAAATTCGTGCGAGGGTATTAAGCGGGAGCACCCTTTGGCCTTTTCGCCCGTCCCTTTGGGGTTTGCCCTCATTTTCCGGGTAAGCCCCTTCCCCTTCCTCCCCCTTCCCTTATAACCCTTTGGATGAGCCCTTTCCTTTTTCCTCGGCGCCTGTCACATGAAAAATCATTCGCGGACCAGGGGAACGATCGGCGATCATGGCAGCTGAGGTGAATCTTTTCAAATATACGCAGTCTACGTACACTGTATGAAAGCGCTGTTTGTCGAGTTGCCCGCGTTCCAGCGGATGAGAATCACGTACTGGCACGATGGAACGTTTGCTGCGTTTCAGCAGTATCTGCTTCAACACCCTCGTGCCGGTGACGTGATCCAGGGCACTGACGGTCTGCGCAAGGTTCGCTTTCAGGATCCTGGGCGCGCTAAGGGCAAGCGAGGCGGCGTTCGCGTCATCTACTACTGGTGGGCAAGCGGTCAGCAATTCTGGTTGTTCACGATTTACGGGAAGGATGTGCAGGACGACCTCACGTCTGCCCAGAAAAAGAGCCTGCAGCAGATGCTCAACGACGAAATTGAGGCGAGGAAACGAACATGAGTCGCAATGTCTTCGACGAGTTGACCGAAGGCTTCGAGGCGTTGGCCGACGCTCGCAAAGGCAAGCGCACGCTGCGCACGCACGCAGTTACGCTGTCCGATTCGCCGGAGATCACGGCCCAGGACCTGGTCCAGACGCGAAAAAAGCTGAACATGTCTCAGGGTGTGTTCGCTCACTACCTGCGGACCAATCAGCGGACCCTGGAGAATTGGGAGCAGGGACGTTCGACGCCGAACGCCCAGGCTCAGACCCTCATTCGTCTGGTACAGCGCTATCCGCAGACGATCGAGTATCTAGCTGAACTGGACTGAGGCAGAAAGCCGCGCTGACAGGACGATCAAGCCAGCGCACTGATACAGGACAAACGATCCTATGGGAGGTATCCCCATGAAACTCTCCGATCTCTGTACACCGAAAGGCCGTCGCGCAACCGGCAAGCTGTCTCTGGATCTGCTGAAGATCACGGGGAAAGTGGCCGTGGCAGGTACTGCCACCTTGGTGGGTGCGCTGGCAGTAGCAGTCGCGAAACGAGAAAGTGATGCGAAGGAAATAGATCAGTTTCATGACTCGTGGGTTATCGATGATGGATTTCATGCCGCAGGTCCAGAGGGGCCCGGGTACTACGAAAATGGTTTCAAAATGGGGGAATGACCCCCCATTTTGAATTCAAGATTTCCCTTTTGTTACTGCACTTTCTGCCATTTTACTACCCTTGTCTCCTGCTGACTTTGCCCCCGAGGTTCCAGCTTCCAAGCCCCTACCAACCGCGCTACCAACATTCATTCCTGCCCAAGCCAGGGTCGCCACCCAAATCCCCGGCAAGATCAAGAACGTCGCCCACTCCACGAACGTCAATACCAGCTTGTCGTAGCCATTCTGCGCCGCCGCGACAAAGCTCAGCTTGGCCGCGTCCGAGTTGTAGAGCAGGTCGATCAGGTTTGAGTTGATCCAGCGGGCCAGTTCCCACCAGAACGTCAAAAACCATAGGGCGAACAACCCGAAGGTCGCTGTGCCAGCTACCTTGATCGAGTAGCCGGAGATCACCATCACGAACGGCAGACAGATCACCACGGCCATGATCAGTATGTACTGCACCATGGGCAGGGCGCGCTTGAGCATGTCCATGCCGGCCTTGCCCAGCACGGCCCCTACGGCACCGCCCACACCACCGGCGGCCATGGACAGTGTATCGCCCACATCCTCCACCACATCGCCCCCCAGGTTGCCGTAGCCGGTCACCGCCACCGACTGATTGCCGTTGGCGGATCCTGTGCGTTGGCTGATCAAGCGTCGGATCACATAGTCCTCGGCATCGGCGCTTGAGAACACCGAGGCCACGCTTTCCCATAGGCTGGGCCTTACCTGCTCACGCAGACGGACATAGAGGCCGTTTTCGCCATCGGTCCACCACTCCCGGCAGCTAGGATAGCCCGGCCGACCGGGGCCAGTACCGGGGCGCGCTTCGTCGCGGCTGGCCTGATACGGGAACCCCGCCACCGGCCGTCCCGCATAGAACGAATCGTAGTAGCCGGGCGCGTCTAGGAAGAAGCGACTGCCCAGCCAGTCCACGTCTTCGGCATCGAGCGCCTCGACGGTGCCCCCTTGCTGAAACAGCCGATTACGGGCCGCGCCATAGCACTGGCGTTGAAACTCGCCCAGCTCTCGCTTGAGGCCAGGGTCGGTGATCGATTGCGCATCGATCTCGGAGGTGATCGCTTGAAGGTCAGGGCTGCACGGAATGCTCGAGACCGCGACGTTGGTCACGCCCTTGGAAACCGCATGAACCAGCGCCCACCACAGCGGGATCTCGGCGGCCTGGCCGCCGATCGAGTTGAGCGTGGTACTGCCCCACTCGCCCTGCCCGATCACCGCTACGCTGCACTGCCCGCCGCCGGCATTGGTACGCTCGATGGCATTCACCGGATTGAAGGACAGTGACAGCAGCGGTGCGCAGGTAAAGGCGTAACACAACACCATGGCATAAAGCCGTGTCTCGATACGCGCAATCAGCAGTGCGCCCTTGTTGCCCTCGTCCTCGCCTTCCTGACGTACTCGAAACCACTCCGAGGCCATCATGGTAATAAATGGCACCAGGGCCAGCCCGGTCAGCATCAACGATGACCACAGGGCGTTGTTGACCACCCAGCCGATCATCAGCATGACCGTCTCGAAATAGTCGTTGACGTTGAGATCGGCGTTCATGACGTTCCTCCCAGCCAGTCGACGAGATTGACGAGCTCGATACAGGCCATGGCCCCGATACCCAGCCATTCAAGGCGCTTGAGACGCGCACGCGCCGCCTCCCCGCCATCGCGATCCTCGTTGAGACGCATGACCACGCGCGGTTTCCACAGATACACCCAGGCCACAACAAGGCCCGCATAACAGGCCCAGCGCCACAGAAACAGCCACGGCAGCGCCCGCTGTCTCGCCGCCATGAAGGCTTCCTGACTGCCCAGGAAATGAATGGCCAGCGAGACGATGGCCCCGCTGAGAAAGACAATGCCGAGCAAGGTCACTAAAAAGACGACCCCCGACGACCAGCGTCGCGGATCGATAAGCCGCTTGAGCGTCATTACGGCGTCTCCAGGAGCGGACGACCACGCTCATCCAGGATCGGTGCCGGCAGCGTGGTTTCATTAGGACTGGAGCCGGAGGCGCGGTTGGCGGCGCGCTGCAGTGACTGCATAGCGGCATTGCTGGCAAGCGACTGACGAATCTCCATCTCGCTCTGCAACAAGGAAATATCGCGGTTGAAGGCATCGATTTTGCGATCCAGAGCCGACATGCCTTCCCGGTTGCTCTCGATGCCCGGATCGCTTGAACCAGCCATCAGGGCGCGGCGTGCCCACATCGCCTTGGTCAGGGTTCTGGCCAGGGCCATTTCGCTGGCCAGGCGATGGGCGAGCAGCAGACCCTGGGGATCGGAGCGCATCGCCTCGATCACGCCCCGGGAGACGGCCAGACCGTTGCCGGCGGACACATCGTCGAGCTTGGCCTGGGTGATGTCGCCCCCGGCCAGCATCTCGAGCAGGCTTTCATGAATGGCCTGTTGTTCGTCCTCGAGCTCACGGATCAGGCCGGTGCCGGCAATGGTTTGTGCTTTCTCGCAGCCATCGCAGGTTTGCAGCTCGGTATCGCCCACGATGGTCCTGGTCCACTCGGCTGCCTCGGCGGGCGATCCCCACACGGTACACATGCCGCCCCGGCACTCCGAGCCGCTGCCAGCGCTGCCACCCCCGGCACCGATCCAGTCACCGTTCGAGGTGGCCACCGACCCCCAACCACCGCCACCGCCGCCGATGGACGCCTCGGAAGTGGTGTCGGTGCGCCCATGCAGCAGGTTGTAGCCGGCCTTGGCCGTATCCTCGACCACCCGCACCGGCAGCTGGCCCTGTCCGCCGCGCTTCTGTCCGCCGATCCAGGTACGGCCATTGTTGCCGGCCTGCTGTTCGGCGGCTTCCTCGGCGGAGACCGCATCCGGGTTGGTGGCCGCGATATCCTGCCAATTCTCGGCCATCGCTGCCTGCTGCATCCGGCCTCCGAGCGTAGCATCCGCCAGTTCCTCGGACATGCGCTGACATGACAGCTTGGACTTGTCGAAATCAAGACGGCCCTGAAGCACCCCATTGGTCAAGAGATCGTAGAGCGCTGGATTGGCCCGCTGGATGATCATGGCGGGCAGGCTGGCCACGGCCCCGGAGGCATTGGAGACCACGTTGCTCATCATGTTCTGGAACCCGTTGGTCACCCCGTTAAGCTGATTCGATACCGTCGCCCCCATATCGAAATTGCCGCAGGTCGCATCGACGTTCCAGCGAACCCCCATGCCCTGAGAACGAGGGCTATGGCCAAACCCTGCCGATGCCCCGAAGGGTGCGGCCCCGCCAATGTCATAGTAGAGTCGGTCGGACGACTGGGCCTGAGCCAGTAGCGGGACAGCAGTCAGTGCCGCCGCAAGTGACAGATGTCGCAGAATACGTTTACTCATGACTTATTCCCCGGTGAACATCAGCAGTTCCTGGCCCCGTTTCTGGCAGCAGCGATAGGGCCGCCACAGCGACCAGACGTAATCGCCCGGCGGCACAAGCTGGTTGTTCTCACCCCCATCGGGAAAGATTGCGCAGGCCATCGTCATGTCGGGCAGAAGACGCTGCCACTTGTGGGTCTCGGGATCCCCTTCCATGACCGGTTCAGGCGGCCAGCGCCCGCTATTGATGTCCTCGATAGGGGCCAGCGATTGATAGACATGCGGCTGACCGAGACGCGTGACCACATCGGCGGCGCGTTGCGCCGTGGCGGCTGCCACCTTGTAGTCGTGGGTCTGGGAGACGAAACCGCTACGCGGATAGATCGGGCTCCACAGATCGCCCGGCACCCCCATCTCGCGCATGCCGGGGGTCAGGGCTTCGGGATAGGCCATCTCGGGAATCCCCGACCGCCAGGCCAGAGCGTCCAGGGTGGAAATGAAATAGGGATTGAACGCTATCGCGTCACTTTCACAGAGCCAGCCGAAGCCGCTGGCAAACTCATAAAAAAGCTCGCTCGGATGCCCGATCGCGTCAACATTCTTGAACCGGGTATTGTCGTGTTCATGGGTTTCCGCTTCGTTGGTCGAGCCACCGCCCAGCGCATCGCCCAGCGGCGGTGAGAGCATCGCGATCTCGGTCCAGGGATTCTCGCCGGTGTTCTCGTAGGCGGACACGACAAGTTCCGGGATGAAATGCTTGACCCGAATCGAGGTATTCACCGTGCAACCCGTGGGGGAACAGGCAAGCCAGGCGCACAGCCCGATCACCTCGTACTCGAGACATTCGGGGCTGACAGCGGATTGAACGATCGTCGGGGTGGTAATGGTGGGTGGGGCCGGCATGGCCATCATGCTGGTCAGTCCGAGGGTCAGGGCAGCGGTCAAGGCCGCAGGCAGTAGTGTCGGTGTGCGGCTCATGGCGTACTCCCGCGCGTCTGGGCGATTTTCTCCAGGGCGGCCTGCACATCCGGCTCGCCATAGATCACGTACTGACTATCGACGACCACGGCGGGCACCTTCTCGATGCCCAGCATCCAGGCCCGCGCGACGCCGGTGTGCAGCTCGGCGTAGCGTTTGAGGGTGGCCTGCCACTGCGGCCCCTTCATGCGCGAGTGCAGCACCTGCTTGGCCCGCTCGGGATTCGCCGGCAGGTTCTGCGAGATCTGGGCGTCCAGACGCGCCGGCGCGTCGAGCTCGACCACAGCCGCCGTGACGGGAACGTTGACTACCGGCTCGCCGGCAACGGTAAACACCTCGACACCGGCAACGGCACTGCTGCATGCGATCGCGGTAGCGACAAGACAGGCGGTCATTGGCGCGGCGCGTGGCCGCAAGGGGATCATGTGCATGGGTCAGCTCCCAGAAGGACATCCAGAACAGGAAGGCTGACAGGCGGGGTCAGAAAGCGCGCTGGAAAACGTTAAACGCGATCGGCAGGTTTTCTCAAGCTGAGGGAAGGGCTTCTTGAAGTTCAGGTGGAATTGGGTAGTCAGGCCACTCGCATGCAAGTGCTTGCCAGTCGCCCTCAAGCCATAGCTTCAAAAACGCGGCAGGCTCATCGTCTTCTGCAGCAAAGCGCATCGCGTCCATGACGATTTCTCGCTGACGCTGTGCCCTCATTGCCTGGATCTCTCTATTGCCTGTATCAACTCCCCGGCAGGCACGTACCCCTGTCCCATCTCGCCATCGGGCAGCACGATCGCGGGGGTGCCCTGGATCCCGAATCGCTGTCCCAGCCAAAAGCCGTCGTCGACCGCTTGCCGGCACGCCGGTGTCGGCGTATCGTCCAACGCCTTGCTGCCGAAGGCCGCTGTCATCGCCGCATGTGCATCGTCCGCGCACAGCACCTGCGCCCATTGCTCGGCAGCGGGGGACCCTTCACCACCGCGTGGATAGGGCACGTAGCGCACACTCACGCCGGCCGCCGTAAGCCGATCGATGTCCTGGTGCAGTGTCTGGCAGTACGGACAGCTCGGGTCGGTGAAGACCGTGATCTCGCCGATGGCATTGCCCTGGCCGTGGTAGAGGACCGTGCCCTGCTCGGGAAAATCCTTCAGCTGGTCCAGCCGACGTTGTCGGTCGTGGCGTTCTGTGACGTTGACAAGCCCGTCCGGGGCATTGTCGAAGAGCGTGCCCACCACCAGATGCCGCCCCTCGGCGTCGCTGTAGAAGGTATCCCCGTTGCGCAGGCGCACCTCATAGAGCGGTCCTTCAAGATCAACCCGCCGCACCGCCTGCGGCGTGACGGTCTGGCCGTTGAGGGTGAGCGTCTTGAGGGTGTCGGGTACCTCAGCCTGATCAGCAAACCCCGGGACTGCGGCCAAGAGTAAAAAGCCGGTCCCGGCGGTGATGGAGACGAGCGTGTTGGGTGTCATTGCAGCGCCTTCAGCGCGTTCACGGCGTTGTCACCGCCGTAGGTTTCGACGGTCCAGCAGTCGTTCAGGGTAATCGCGGGCAGTGCCAGGGTTTCCTGGATGGCCAGGTGACGATAGCCCGCGCGCACCGATTCCTCGACCTCGGCCTGTCGCAGGGGTGACAGCCCGTGCGCCGTCAGCCGCGAGACACAGTTGCGACCGATCTCGGGTATCGGGCGCTCCTGGCTGACGAACTCGCTATGCGACCACCAGTTGGCCACGTCCATGGAGTACACCCGAGCGGTGCCGGTCTCGAAGGTAAGATCCAGTCGATGCGTGACCTGAAAATGCCCGGGAGGCCGATTCGGCGCCGCCACGGTCCAGTGAAAGGTGACCTCCCCGCGGGTCTGATCATCGCCCAGAGGGATCAAGTGTCCTAGATGGCAGTCGTCGGAGCCGCCGACAAAATACAGCTGATTGGGATAGGGTTGCCGGATGATCCAGCCGCTATCGGGTGTCACCGGCACATCGAGCCAGCTGACCGAGACCGTCAGCGAGATGGCATCAGAGGTTACGCGATCGAACGGATCGACTTGAAGAACGGGCAGCAGATGCAGCGTACGTAGGCGAGCGTCGCCGCTGAGTGGGCGAGTAATTTTATAGTTTGTCATTCAACCGATCCTTCTTTGGGGTCGTGAGACAGATATGAGGCGCTATTTTAGTATGAATTGTTTCGGCATCGTACTGGCGACGCGCAGTAAACCGCACCAGCGGCACGCCGGCCGAGGCAAACGCCCGATCCTTGAATCGATCGCTGCGCTTGCGATCGCTACGTGCATGACTGCGGTCGTCAAGTTCGATAGCCAGCAGAATGCGCCCCCCATGCGGCGTACATAGCACGAAATCGACGTGTTTCGCGCTGATCTGGCGAAAGTGATACCACCAGCGCCGATCGCGCCGATGACGCTTGCGAAAGCGGACCTCGAGCACGTCGGCCACGCGCACCTTGCAGGCGATTATCACCTGCGTGCCCACGGCGCGCGAGATGGCAGCATAAAATGCCTGCTCGGTGGGTGAGTTGAGTGCTGTGCGAGACTGATACGGGAGACGCCGGCGTGCCATCACAAAGTGCGTGAAACGCCACAGGCCCAGGCCAAGCACGACAGCCATCGGAATGAGCAGCAGCAGACGGCTGTCGATCATCGGACTAGGCCGCCGCGACCGGCTCGAGGCCGCGCAGCTTGTCCAGGCGCTCGGCTACCTTGATCGCCGCATCGAGCTCGGAGCAGCCAAACTCACGCATGATCTCCGCCCGCTCTGCCTTCTCCTCCGGCTCGGTGCCGGCCAGCGACAGATACAGACTTGGCGGTACCACCCGA
The DNA here is from genome assembly GCF_947500835.1 of uncultured Halomonas sp. GTDB lineage: Bacteria > Pseudomonadota > Gammaproteobacteria > Pseudomonadales > Halomonadaceae > Modicisalibacter. The sequence goes on along the minus strand of NZ_CANMTQ010000003.1, from coordinate 50,370 downwards.
AACAGCGACTGCAAGCGTCCCCCCAGCACCACCCCCTCGGTGTACTTGCCCGATGCCTTGGTCGCGGACTCGATCAATAGCCGCTGCTCCGGGGTCAGCGTCTTGAAGCGCGCCACCTCGGCGATCTCGTTGGGCGGCATGTTGAGCAGCAGCCACCACTCCATCATGTTGAGCATCTTGGCGGCGACGTCCGGGAAGTCCTTGACGTTCTGGGTCGCCAACCATAACCATAAGGCGAGCTTGCGGCCCATCTTGGCCACGCCAACAAAATACGGCGCAAGCAGCGGATTGACTGTCATCAGGTGGCATTCGTCGACCGCCTGCACGATCGGTCGACCGCTGTACTGATCCCGCTCGGCCAGCGTGGTGATCATGTTGGTGATCGACATCACTGCCAGGGCCAGCTGCGCCTCGTAGCCGGGGTTGGCGTAGTGGGCCAGATCGATCAGGGTCACGTCGCACTCGGGCCAGGCCTCGCCGGGCTGATTGAAGACCTGCCCGTCGAAGCCGTCGCAGAACATGCCGATGCTCTCGCCCATGGCGTAGGCGCGCTGCCGACGGTTTTGCGGGAGTCGCTCGTCCCGGGACAGGGTGTAAAACGCCTGACGCACGTCCTCAGACAGACACTGACGCTCCTCGCCATGAGCGCGCTCGGCGGCCATCATCACCGCATCGCGCACCATGCGGCTGTCGGCGCGGCGATAGTCGGCCTCTTCCTTGGGATCGCCGCCGGTGATCATGAGACGGGCCATCATCTCCATCTCACCGAGCAGATCGCGCTCGACGTCTTCGTCGCCGTCCTCCTCGGTATTGATCGCCTCGAGCATCTCCTCTGGGGTCTCGGCGGGGGCGTCCGGCGATTCATCGAAATCCTGACGATCGCGCACGACGCGGCGCGCCTGCATCTCGGGCTCCAGCAAGCGGTGGGCTTCGCCAAAAGGCGGCAGCCTGGCATTCGCCCCGGGGGCGAGCTTGACCTTGTTGACCGACATGCCCATGCGCTCGAAATAGTCCGCAAGCAGGCCAAACGAATTGCCCTTCTCGATGATGAACAGACGGGGGCGACGCATGGCCATGACCTGAGCCAGCATCGAGTTCAGGGTGGCGGACTTGCCCGCGCCGGTGGGACCGAACACGAACATGTGACCGTTTTGCTTACGGTCGAGCTTGTGCAGTGGATCGAAGGTCAACGATTCACCGCCGCGGTTGAAAAAGCTGATGCCGGGATGGCCGGTGCCGCGTGCCCGGCCGTACAAGGGGGCCAGGTTGGCCAGGTGCTGGACAAAGTTGAACCGGGTGTACCAGCGATTGACCCGATCGATCTCGGGATCGTAATTCATCGGCAGCCAGCGCAGGTAGGTATTGAGCCCGGCCACCTCGTTCTCCGGTTCGACCGGCTTGAGATCGGCGGTGCTGAGCTGCGTCGTCAGCTCGAGAACACGCTGGTCCAGCTCCTTCTCGTCACGACCACTGACGAAAAACGCCAACGACGACTGATACATCTTGTGATCCTGACCCAGGAACTGACGCGCTTGCTTGCAATCCTTGCGCACGTTCTCGGCCAGCACGCTGTCGCCCACCGCCGATTTGTGCAGCTGTTCGATATGACTCTCCAGAGGCTCCTGGGGAATGGCCACCAGCGTCAGGCAGGCCTCGATCCCCAGGGGCAGCACGTCAAAGGTGGCATTGCGCACCGAGGTCTGGCCGCGCGGAATCTCGGCGGTCAGATGCCCCACCTTGGGCACCCTGCGCAGCTCCTCGACCGGGATCACCCGCTGCGGTTCGCCGTCGAAGTACCACAGCCCATTGTCGGCGTCGGCGCGGGGCGAGCTTGCCAGCATGCCCTCGGACAGATCGAAGGACCACAGCTTCTCGTCCGGGTCGTCGCCGGGATAGTCGAAGAGATCATAAAAGCGCTGGGGGTCGTCCGGTGAAAAGCGCGGACGCGGGTTGAAGCGGGGCATCATCCAGCGGTGAAAGTCGCGTCCGTCATAGCGGCGCACCGGCAGCCCGGCGCTGGCGAGCTTTGACTCCAGCTTGCCGAAGACGTGATTGATCATGGCCTCCGGCGATAGCCGTGAGCGGCGCTCGCCGAGCTTGGCCTTGCCCTTGTTCTTGCCGACCCAGCGATACAGCACCAGGCGCGTGCGTCGGGTCTGGCCTCGCCACACGGTCTGGGTGACCAGGTCGTCCTCGAACAGGCCTTGCGGCTTGGAGATCGCCTTGAAATGCGCCTCCATGCTGGCAAGCCAGGCCTGGGTGTAGGGGGTCTCTCTGAGCGCCTCGGGGATCGCTTCGCGAATGCGCTCGAGATCCTCGCGCGGGTCGGTATCGTCCTGGGTGTAGAGCTGCACCACCCACTGATGGGTATCCATTTCCGGCAGACTGTCCTGCAGCGCCGACTCGATCTGATCGCGTACCGCCTCCAGCGCCTCGAGCGAGCGGCCCTCGGACGGTGCCGGGGTCACCTCACCCACCATGCCCAGGGAGACCCCATCCTCGAGCAAAAAACAGCCCGACGCGGGCAGATACTCGACCCAGGGCAAGCGGCTGGCAAAGGACGGCGCGCGCTGATAGGCGCGGCGAATACTGGCCATGCTCGGCAGCTTGCCACGCGGCAATGACAGCGGTCGCCCGGTCTCGTCGGTCAACAAGGCGCGTTCGTTGAGCGCTTCAGGCGAGGCGGTGTCATCCTCGGGATCGATACCCTTCGCCGGTTCCGTGTGCTTGGGCGGGAACAGCCGGGTCATGACGTTATCGAAGGCAGACATCAACGTGTCCTCCCCACCGGTCGTGCGCCCTCACCGGGCATGGCGTACTGCGGCGTGTCGTACAGCGGAAATACGGAGGAGTAGCCCGGCACCGGCATCGCCGCGTTGCCGGCCAGGTGCGGGTAGATGTAGATCACCAGGTCCGGGTTGGGCAGGCGCGCAAACTGGCTGACAATCTCGTTGGCCGCCTCCCGGGTATAGCGGGTGCGCTCATCCACCATCTGCATGGCACCGATCGGGCGTCGCAGCGCACCACGCGCGGCCACGACCCCTTGCCGATCCGCGTCATCGGAGACGCTCGCTGAACCGGTTTCACTGATTCCCTGCTTCCAGAGCTCCTGCATGGTCACGCCGCTGGTGGGCATCAGTTCATCCTTGGACGTGGCACAGCCGGCCAGCAGTCCCAGGCTCATGAGTGCGAGCGCGATCAGCGCAGAGCGCGGCATCACGCGTTGATCAGTCGAGTCCGACTGTGGTGGCCGTTGATGTCTCATAGCGCACCTTCCTCCCTTCGGTTTCGTAATCGATCGGCAACTGCTTGTTGATGTGGATGGCCACCTGCTGGCCAGGGGGCACGTACACGGCGGCAAACGCCTCACCGTAGAGTCGGTTGACCCACTGGCTCATGTCGCTGACACCCTGGCTCATGATCTGGCCCACGGCCTGATTGCCGCTCATGGCCTGGGAGATCGTACCGTCGGCACCGAACGAGGTGATCGAGGTCGAATCGTCGTCGGCAAGTAGCGTGGCAACGCCTGCGCCGGCGGCGGTGAGCAGACTTTGCGTCCCCAGATACTGCTGGGCATTGCTGCGACGCAGGCCGCTGATACAGGGCAGGCCCGCCTGATCGCTGATCCAGCCGATGGCGTTGCCGCCGCCGATGGTCTGATCCTGGCCCTGGCGATTGCCGCTGCCGCTGTTCTGGTTGACGTCCTCCGGGGTGGGCACGGTGCGAATCGTGCCGTCCTCGAACACGAACGTCAGGCTCGTGACGTTGCCGCGCACACAGGACAGCGTCCAGTCGCCGGTGGCAGTGCCGCTGGCAACCGCCGCCTTTACTTCCGGCAACTCGATCCCGTTGGCGGTCAGGTTGTCGCGGCCGATCATGACCTTGAACGGGTAGGGGTCGTTGACGGTGCCATCGACCGGCACGCGGCCCAGCAACGCGGTCATGGCAAGCGAGCCCATCAGCGTCGCGTTTTGGGGAATGGTGTAGACCGGCTCCACGGTGGCGGCATCCGGTTGACCGGTCACTTGCGCTGTCATCGCACTCCCGGTGCGTGAGGCAAGCGCGCCCGCTTCACCGGCAGCGGCTCTGAACGAAGTCGCGAAAGCCGGCCCGTCGTCTGCGCGACCGCCCGTACGTCCCACGCTTTGTCGAGTATCCATCGGCTCGACCCAGGCAAGCTCGGACGCCGGCTCGGCCGGACCATCGCCGCCTTCCAGGCCCAGCCCGATCGGCATGTCATCGCTGCCGCCGTCTTTCGGCAGCAATCGGTTGAGACGCTGCTCAAAGCGCGACAGCAAAGATTTCTCGTTCTGCTCGCGGATCCGCTGTTGCCGCTCACGCTCTGCCTCGATCGCCGCTTCCACGGCGCGATCGACGTTGGCGGCCCGATCCGCCAGGCGCGTGTTTTCCTCGACCAGCTCATCGACCTGGCGCTGATCACGCACGCGCTGACGGTCCCAGGCATTGAGTTTGCCGACCAGCGTGGCCACGGTGTCCTTGGAGGAATCGCCGTCGATCCCCAGCGCTTCCATCTCCTCCTGGGACAGGATGCGTGTGGCATCGTCCCCGGAAGACGCTGCCGACCCGTCATCCTCGTCGCTGCTACAGCCCTTGACGACGATCATGGCCATGACGATCAGCAGTATCGGCACGCCGATCTTGAGCAGCATATTGCCTTGGAGTTTCATGAGCCCCCTCCCGGCGGTAATGCCTGAGCCAACGATTGGCCGTTGGTCACGATGAAGACCGTGGTGGTGTCCTCGACGCTGCCTCGCCGGCCCAGCGTCGAGTGCATGAAGGTCGCACTGTAAAGCTCGCCCTGAAGCCAACGCGGATCCAGCTCGAAGGTGCGCGCCGGATCGCGATTGGCGAGCTTGACCGCCGTGACGGTCCAGCTGCCGAGCTTCCAGGCGGCAATCGGCGTGGTCCGTACCGGCAGCGCGGGAAGCAGCGTGGGCATGCTGGACGGCAGACGCATCGCCACCCGGTTAAGCCCCGGGACCGGCTCGACGGTTCGGCTCGGCGCATAAAGCGTCTGGGCGGCAAAGCGGGTCAACACCACCGGGACCGGCAGATCGAAGGCCGGTGTCTGGTCATCCGTGTCACCCTCCCGGGGCGCATCGGTCGTTTGACCGCCCTCGGGGATCACCACCTGGATATCCTCGTCGCTGGCCCCGTCTTGCATCGCGGTCAGATCGAACAGGATGACTTCGTTGGTCTCGACGTCCTGGATCCGCACCCGCTGGGTATCGAAGGGCTCGCTGGCTTTCAAATAGATCGCCCCGCCGGCGCTTTGCACACGCAGGACATTGGCGTCGGCGATCTCGCGCGGCAGCCCCACCCGCACGTTGCGATCCAGGATGATGACGCGCTCGGTGCCGACCGGCAGCGCGACGTCAAGCGGGGTGCGATCCCAATGCAGGATCTCGACGGCCTGGGCCTGAAGGACGACGCTCATCAGCGCCGCACACAAGCCCCCTCGCCGTAACGCTGCCGTGAGGCGGTTCATGAATCGTCCTCCTCTTGCGGGATTTCCAGGCGCTGAGACGCGCGGGCCAGACAATCGATCTTCATGCCCCAGGGGTTGCCCTCGGGATCGTCATCGGCGCGCACGACGCGTAGCGGAAAACGTCGATAGACGTTGCGGATCGGGGTGCCGGCGTAGGTCTCCTCGACGGCAAGATCGAGATTCACGATCCACTCGTCACGGGAAACGATTTCCACCGAGCCGGGACCGCCCGGCTCCGGGTTGAAGCCGCGCCCGGGAATCTCGAAGACACTGCGCTCACGCTGTTCCAGCTCCTTGCGTGCAAGGCGCGCGCGATAATCCTCGTTAAGCTCTTCCTCGCAGGACGGCGTGAGAAACGGCGAATAGGCATAGATGTTGCGCTGGTAGTCATTTTCACCATCAGCGGGCCAGCGATTGAGCTGTTGCCAGACATAGATGGCAAAGGCATAGACCGCCGAAGGCGGCTTTTCCCACCACTTCTGGGTCGAGCCGGTGCGCAGGTCCGGGGGAATGGAGATGGTCAAGTTCTTCGGCTCGCTCTGCCAGCCGTACCACAGCGCGCCACAACCGATGAGCAGTGCCACGATAACGCCTCTCAGCGTGGTGATATGGGCATCCCGTGCGCCCAGCGCATTGCGTAGACGGCTCATCGCAGGCCTCCCGGTTCGCGGGGCTCGCGCCCGGTGCGGTAGACACCCGAACGGGTAATCAGACGCTCATCGCCCAGCACTATGCCCTGGGCGGCTAGCGTGTAGGTGATCTGGCGATACAGAAGCGAGGATGGCCGGCCCCGCCGGAGCCGGCGCATGATGGTGCCGCCAATCCCCAGCAACAGGATCGCGATCACTACCGCCACGGTGGGTGCCATGGCAATCTCGCCGGTGAGAAATGCCAGAACGATCCCTGGCAGCAGACCGGCCGAGAAACCGGCGATCGCCACCGTGGCGACCTCGCGCATGGTCATGCCGCGAAAGACCACCGGGGGATCGTTGATACGCCGAGGAATGAACTCGATGCTTGCCATGGCAATACCTCCTTATGCGACCAGAATTTCCCCGGCCTGGGTGGCGAGCCAGATGATGACCAGAAGCAGTCCGATGCCAACGAAAAAGGTCGCGCCGAAGCTGCCCCATGCGCCTCGCTGCCTGGCCTCGTTGAACGAGCCCAGACAGGCGACCGCTATCCAGATAAAGGCCACCGTACAGATCAAGAGCCCGGCAAAAATACCGGCGTCGTACACATAGCCCTGGGCGGTGCCAAGGATGCCGTCTCCGCCTTGCGAGGGCTGCTCAAGTGTCGGCAATTCGGCCATGGCCATGCCTGGGACGACAGCGCTTGCCATCACGGCCAGGCGCTGACAGGTCTGTGTGAGCAGACGGGATGAGCGGTTCAAAAGCGTTTGATGTGTCATGTCACGATTCCTTACTGATGCGGTATTGCACGTTGCGGTAATGGATCCTCGTGGATCCGCGTATTGCCCTGATTGCGCTGCCCAGGGCGGGCTCGTGTGGCCGATCCCGTCACAGGAACAGCCAGAAAAGCAGTAACACCAGCAGCAATGCCTTCACGCCCACCGTCGAAAACAGGTCGCCATCGATGCGCTGCTTGGCGTAGCCGCGATAGGCCGACAATAAAATCCAGGCGGCGACCAGCAGCGCCATAGTGCAGCCCACCCCGGCGATGAGCAGGGACATCGCCTGTCCCTCCATGCCGGATCCCGCCTGAAAGGCCTCCATCACTGCCCCCGATCGTCGAGATAGTCGCCGTCAAGCGGCGACGGTTGACGCGGCAGGCGTCGCGCCGGGGCGAGATAGGTATCGATGCCGGTGGTGATCGAGTCGAGATCCGCCCGTAGGCGGGGAATATCGAAATAAAGTCGCGTCATGGTGGGATCGGCCTGGCGTTGACGGGCATCGACGCGATCGACGACGACCTTGATCTGCTCGATCTGGGTCTGGATCAGAGCCAGGTCGCGGCGCTGAATCTCGTCGATGTCGTCGGCCTGAACCGAGATCGAGGCCGTGCCCGTCAGGATCATCCCCAGGAGCAAGGACACCGCGACGGGAAAGCGCTTGTCGAAGAAAAAGAAGGTGCAATGGCACAGCGTCATGATGAAGTCCTGTCGTGAGTGGTGACGACATGGCTTCATGGTCGGACGACAAGAGGGCGGGATCAGCTAGAAACGTTAAGCAAAAACGCGGGGCATTCTTGAACCTCGTCATCAAATAGCCCCGCGCCGCGGGGCTATGTAGACAAGCTGCGCCGGCTTACCGTGACGCTGGCTCAGAGATACTTCTTGAAGCTCGCTGTGGCGATGGCAATCATCAATCCGAACAACAACGCGCAGGGCAGCAGGAACAGATTGGGATGGATCGAGAACGGCAGCGATAGATAGATCAGCCAGGCGGTCAGAAAGATCGGCGTCACCGCGCGCTTGGCATGATGATAGACGAACGCCGATTCGCGGCCCGCGCCGAAGCGGCGCAGGTCGCGACAGACCAGGCCGTCAGTGAACCCCACGATCGCCGCCAGAATGAACAGCGGGGACGTCAACATCAAAATCACGCAGCGCGTCAACGTCATCAGCGTGACGAACATCGCGGCCTGCAGATAGGTTCTGATCGTGGCCGTCCAGCCGACGCTATCCGCCCCGCGCTCGATCCAGCCGACAATGCCTGTCTTGACGAAGGCCCATTCGTAGCCGGTCTCCACTACCTGGGTGGCAAACGTGACCGGCGACGACACCAGCAGCGAGCGGCTGAACTGGCTGTCCAGATAGCCCATCTCCGCCACCATGGTCTGACGGGCGTGTTCGGCACCGGCCTGGCGGAACCAGTCGAAATAGATACCTGTCCACTCGATGGCGATCGAGCAGATGATCGAGATCACCAGGATCCACAGCAGCGTGAACGGCAGCTTGATAAGCGTGCCAATGATGCCGCTGCGCTTTTTCTCGGCGCGCTGCGCCGGAGCCTCAGTTCTGGCCATGACGCATCTCCTCATGACCCTGGGAAGACGCCGCCTGGGGCGGCAATACAAAATCAAGATCGATCGGCGGCGGCATCACCCCCTCCCACCATTGATCGCCGGTGCTGTACTTGGCGCGCATGCGCGCGGCGATGTCGGCAACATCCCGTGGCACGTCCTCGGTCTTGTCCGGCAAGGGCAGCGGCATGCGGATCTTCCACAGCTGTCCGCCCTCGAGCAGCGCGAACGCCTGACCCTTGGGTAGATTGATGATGTCATTGGGTACGAGCATGTCCACCGACTCGGTGCCGATCCGATCTCCCGCTGAGCTCGAGAAGTCCTGGTCGCTGCTGACATCGGCGTTGTCGCTGGCCATGGACACCATCAGCCGCGTCGACACATTGACCTTGGGTAGCTGATCCGTGAGCAGTCGTGCGGTGCGCTCCTCGCGCACTCGCAGCATGATCAGGGTGTTGAAGTTGCCAATGACCTGCCCGGCCTTGGCCGCCGAGCCGATGCGAGCCTCGATGTCGGATAGCGTCTGGGTATAGGCCGTCACCTGGATACCTGCCCCGCCGCCCTTGTTGATCAGCGGAATGAACTCATCCCCCATCAGCTCGTTGAACTCGTCGCAGTGCAGATTGATCGCCAGCTTCTTGCTCCTGCCAGAATCGCCATCCGGCAACCCATCCTCGGACCCGAACTTGTAGATATGTCCGGCCACCGAGACGAGATCGGCGAACATCGAGTTGCCCACCGCCTGAGCCACCTCGAAATCCGAGAGCGCATCAAGTCCCACGTAGACGATGCCGCGCTTGCGTATGATCTGCTGCCAATCGATGATCGGCCGCGTGTCCTCGATGTCGTCGTAATCAGGGCTCAATAGCTCCGCGATCTTGCCACTGGTCAGCTTTTCGAGCAGCGGCAGCAGCGACGCCACGATCTTGTCAAAGTAGGTCTTGTCATAGCGCACGGCACTGAGCAGCCCGTCCAGAACCGGATCGGTCAAGGCCTCGATCACCTCTGGCTGTTGCAGGTACTGCACGATCGCCGCCACGCGCTTGTGACGCCCCTGCATGTTGCGCGGCGTGTTGCGGTCATTGAGCTTGCCTTCAATCTCGGTGATCTGCTGATTCGAGCCGGGCATCTTGAGTTCCAGGGTCTGCTGAACGTACTGAATCAACAGTGCATCGATGTTCACCACGTCCGCCAGAATCTGGCTGTAGCTGGGCCGCTCGCCGAGGGCATGACGCGCGCGGACCACGATGTTGACGAACCGCCAGGCGAACTGGCGAAACGCGGCGCTGTTACCCTCGCCGGACAGCTGCCCGGCCACCCGGGTCGGCACCTCGGACAGCCGCGAAAAGCGCCCCACGGCGTTGTAGCGACAGGACACATCGGGCCAGCCCAGGTGGAAGATATAGAACTCATCGGCGCGCCCGGCCTTGTGCGCCTCGGTGTACATGCGCATCATCAGATCGGCGTCGCCCTTGGGATCGAAGCAGATCGTGATGTCGCCGCGATGAATGTCCTGAGTGATGAAAATCTCCTCCAGGCGCGTCTTGCCCACCCGGGTCGTGCCCTCGACCAGGGTATGCCCGACCCGCTCGCCCAGCGGCATCCAGGCGTCATGCTCGTTCCATTCGACGGCGTGCAGCGCGGGACGTCCGCCCACTGGCGGCAGTGGACGCACCGGATTGAGGAACGAATCCCAGCGCAGTACATCGGCGATGTGCCGACCCAGGGTATCGCCTTCCAGGCGCTGCTCCAGGCGGCGCGCCTGCTGGTAATAAACGCTCGGCTGTACATAGGCCTCGGCGGCCGGCTGCGCGGCTTCATGCAGGCGCTGGGTGTGCCGGGCATGCCACCTGAAGCCCTTGCCCAGCCACAGACTGCGCTGACTCACCGGCACCTTGCGTGCCGGCAAGGCGTAGCGCGGCAACCGGCGCATGTTGCGCCGATAGCGCAGCACGACCCAGGCCTGGCGAAACCGCCAGATGCCGAAGGCGGCAAAACCGATCGCGGTGACAATGCCAACACTCGGTGTCAAGGCCAACGACCAGGGCGCATAGAGACTCACCACGGCACAGCCAAGACAAACGACAACGGTATAAAGCTCCACCGCCGGACGCAGCAGCGATTCAAGCGGATGACGGCTCATGCGGCGTTCTCCAGTAACGTGCTCGGGGCGACGAGTGTCATACTCATGGCCATGACCTTCATTGCTCGATGCCGCCTGGACCGATCAGCACGGGATAGTGCGCAAGACCCAGCCGCTCGGCCAGACCGTCACCCGAGACAGGCCGCAGTTCCAGCCCTGCCGCCTCGTCGCGAAGCGCCTCGAGCGCCGCCGCGTTCTGCACCTGGACCACCAGTCCCACCGCGTTCATGTCGCGCAGGATATCGCCGCGACGGGCCAGCCACTGCCGGGAGAGATCGTCGTCACCGATGATGAAGAATGGCGTGAACCCTCCGGGCAGGTTGAGCGTGCGTGAGGCGACCTGCCCCGGCGTCAGGCGCTCACTGTCAAGCGGCAGCATGTCCTGTTCGCCAAAGGGCTGTGTTCGCGATGAGGACGCTCCTATCCGGGGCGAATAGCCCTCGTCCTCATCGACGCCGGCCCCCTTGATGGCGACGAAATAGGGTCGCGTCGACGTCCCCCCGTAATCGGCCACCACGGTCAATTCAGGCAGGCCTGGCGGGCGCGTGGCCGACTGCGCCTGGACAAACGGTGTCAGGGACAGCAGCAAACCTCCCGTCATGACACTGAGGCAGCAGCGATGGATCGCGTTCATGAACATTCTCCTGATCAAGGGTCAGCGGCTGGCAACAGCGGTTTCCGCCATCCAGCGGCGCGGCGCTGGGGTCACCCAGGCAACACCGGCCTCGAGCGTGCGCGGCGATGGCGTCACCCAAGTGATGTTCTCGCTCGATGTGGATGTGGAGGCGGTGGGATTTGCCGGAACGGCGGGCGTTGCAGGGGGCGGATCAGGGGCCTTGCGAGCCGCCATCAGCGCCGGCGTGCGCTCCCCCAACGATGGCGACGCCCCTAGCCGGTCAAGCTGCTCGCTGACCTTGACGCGATAGCGCGCGGCCGGCGCACCGCCTGCCGGTCGGTGGTAGCGCCCGGCAGCGGCCACCCAGTCACCGGCAATGTCATAGTGCTGGCGAATCACCGCCGCCGCTTCGTCGAGATTCGCGTAAGGGTCCAGCCCGGCGCAGGGGTCGGCAAAGCGTTTCCCGGGTGCGAATACCTGGGTCTGCCAGCGCACGTTCATCTGGGCGATGCCGACATCCACTACCCGGGTCTGCTTGAGGAATGCCCGCAGTGCCGCGCAGGCATCATCTCGTGTGTCGTAGCGATACCCCTTGCCGCCCACGTTCAAGGTCCAGGGCCAGGGGCGCACGGCATGCCCAAGCGACATCTGCGATTCCGTCATGGCCACGGCGTACAGCACCGCCGGCGGTATGCCGTTGTCCTCGGCAGCCACCACGTAAGCCGAGGGAATATCTGGCGCCTCGGCGTGAACGGCCCCGGTCATCAGAACGCCGACAAGCGCGGCCAGTACCCGGATCACACGTCGCATAACTACCCCCTTGGCGCAACGCGCGGTAGCTCAACCGGGTCAACGTCCAGGGTGCCCCCGTGATTGAGCGTGATATCCCCGGCACGCACCCGCTCGGGCGCGATGCCAAGCGTTGCCGCCCACTGGCGGATGCGACGGTCGTCACCGCCCGAATCGACGATCCAGATATCCATGGCGGTGCCACTGCGCAGCAACCGCGTCACCGTGGCATCACAGCGCGCACAGTCCTCAAGGGCCACGACAACGTTCAACCGCTGCAATGGCGTCTCGGGGTTGCCACCGAAGATCGACTGAGTCGCATCGACACCGCCTTTGGTACTGAAGGCATTGATGGGCATGTCATCGGGATAGAGCCGCTGCCAGGCGGCGTCATAGGCGCGTTGGAAGGCGAGCTCCGCCTCGACGCGCTGGCGTTCGGTCTTGACCAGCTGCTCGGCGTATTTCTGTCGCTCAGCCTCGCTGCGAGCTTCCAGACCCAAGGCAGTGAGCGGATCCAGATTTGGCGACCAGATGCCGCGCGGTCCTGCCATGATTGCCTCATAGCGCCGGTATTCCTGCTGATCTAGCCCCCAGGCCTTGGCGGTGCGCTGACGGCTTTGTTCAACCTGTGTCTGTTCGGTGCGGGTATCCTGATGCAACGACGCTTGCCCCCAGGCGGAGGTCACCACGAGCAGTGTCAGTGCGAGCGAGCAAGGCAAGGTCCGTCTGTTCGTCATGGGTCTCTCCTCAAGGAATCCGCACAACGACCGTTCTGCCGTTGACGATGAAGGCCGCTGAGTGGCTGTGAATCGCGCTCAGTCGCCACCCGGCAATCCGCTGCCCTTCGCCGACCAGGCGCATATCGCGCAAGTGGCCGGCGGAGCCGACCATGATGGCCAGATAGCGCTGTCCTCCGCGCATCTCCACACCCGAAACGCTGAAGGGCGGTGACGGCGGCGTGTATCGACGCGTTGGCTTTGGCTTGGGTTTGGGCTCGGCCTTGTCATCCTGGTCCGTCGACTTGTCGTCAGAGCGCGTAGGCGCGCTGAAGATCGCCGGCAGCACGCTTTCTGGCTCAAGTAGGTTGAACCGCGCATCGACCGAGCGGGACAGTGACGCAAGCCGCTCGGAAAGCGACGCCACGGCATCGGGAAGCTGTTGACGCTCGAGATCCTGGGAGTACGCCTCCCGCGCCTCGAGGCGTTCGCCTAGCGCATCAAGTCGCGTATCCAGCTGCTGGGCATCGGCATTGCGTTCGGCGCGTGCCTGTTGCAGCCCCTCTATCTCATCGCGCAGCTGATCGATCAGCCGCTGCTGTTGCTGCACCTGGACCGCGACGGTGGGGCCGCCTTCCTTCGCTTCATCGCCCATGACCGCCATCACTACGGCGAACAGAATCGCGACGAGCGCCAAGGCCGCCACGCCCGCCAGGACTCGTAGACGCGCACGGCTTTTGCGCGTCTGTTGGGCGTTATCACGCGACACGTGGCGCGGTGCGTCCTGCCCGGACGCGGCAGATGACTGACTCGGACGCTCCCGAGACTCCTGGGGCTGCTGTGGTACCTGATTCCTCTCCTGTTCCGTCGCCATGATTTACTCCTTGACCAGGCGCTGATCGCGCACCTGATAGCAAATCATGCGGGCAATGGGATCGGCCTGAACCTCGAAGGCTCGTCCGGCCAGCACCTGGAGCGCTTCGCGCAGCGGCATTGGTCCCAGTCGAAAGTGCGCCGCCGGCAGTGGCCGGCTGTACAGAATCCGCTGCGCCGGCCCCTGGGGCACGCAGAGTGCGTAGCCTGTGTGTTGAAGGATGTAGCGCAGCCCATCTTCCACGGTCGGATTCACCGAGGCAGGAATCGAGACATCGACGAACTGTTCGAGCAGATCACGCTGTTGGCGTGTAGCGTTGGCCGTTACCAAGGCGTAGCGGCCGCCCCGCATCACCTCGATGCGCGAGGCGTCGTGCTCACGGTAAACGTCCGGTGCCACGTCATGACGTGGCTGATCCATTCCCGTGGCGATTACGGTCGAATCAGTGCTGGCCACCGTCATCTGACTGGCATCGGGATAGTCGGCCGCCAGTTGCTCGCTCTCGCTCGGCGGTGAGGGCTGTTGGGCGCACCCGGCAGTGAGTGCAATCAACAATGCTAACGAAATGATGGGGGTGTTCTTGAAGGGGGACATCGGCATGGGCCTCGCGCGGGAACCGAAACGATCAATAGGGTCTACCGTGCCCAAGGCGCTTGGCCGCCGCGACGGAAAACGTTAACTGCGCGCGAACGCTTTTCGACAGGCATAAAAAAACGCCCCGATGGGGCGTTTAAGTGAAGGGAGGCATCAACGAAAGTAGCTGGCAAACACCTTGCGACTTTCATCGGTGATGACGACATCCAGGTATTGCGCACAAAACGCCAGGGCACTGTAATGATCGCCTTCATCGGCCAGCTGCTGCGCTTCGCCGCTGTGCGGATCACGCTGGAAGATGGCCCAGTACCACGGATCGCGGCGCTCGGATTCGGGATTCGACCAATCAATGCAATGATCGCGTCGATAGCCGACCTCAAGGCAACGTTCAGGCCAGCGCGCATTGGCCACCACCACATCACAGCTATTGGGACCAAGCCCCATGATGCGCATTGACGGCAGACCTTCACCGCAGGCCGTCATGCCGATGGTCTTGAGCACCTCGCCGTGCCAGGCACTACCCGCCGCGAACTGTCGGGCAATCGCGGCGACCGCCTCGATATCGGAGCGGAAAGGACCATCGCTCTTGACCACCACGGCATAGGCACCGTTGACGACGTCCAGGGTCCAGCCCTCGTGTTCCGACAAGAACGGCGGCCATCCGGCATCGGCCAGGGCCGTGGCTAGATTGGCGGCGGTATCCGAGTCCCACTCGGGGCGTGAGAGCTCCGCGCGCATACGCTGGATCAAATCATCCCGCGTATCCTGATGATCGGCCTGTTCCGGGGTGTTCAGGCGCTCGCACAGACGGTCGATGTCGACGGCATCCAGGCTATCGCCGGCGATGTCCAGAATCGCCTCGGGAATATCCCGGGGGGCGGTTTGTTGCAGCAGACGCAGGGCGGCCAACACAACATCGACGTCTACATCGGCCAACCAATAGGTCATATCGTTGTTCATGATACGGCTCCAGATAGTTGACGGAGCCGTCCCCTCGGGGGCATGGCCCCGATTGGGTGAGTTGGTTTGGAGATAAGCGCTATTGGATAGCGCGTTAGTGGATTAACGTGTCAGGCGACTTCACGCGACGATGCGGCTGACGATGGTTCGGTCATGACCCGACTCCAGCGGTAGCGCCAAACGGCACCTTCCAGATCCTTGCCGATGAAGAAGGTCGCCGTGGCGTGGCGCACGAAGGTCACGGTACCAATCAGCGGCCCGTCCGACGTCCATCCGGCCTGATAGCGCAGTCGATCGCCCCGCTGACAGGCCGCCGACAACTTTCGCCGAGCGGCCCTGTTCCGCCGCTCCTGGCGACAAGCCTCTCGCCATTCGACTGCACCTGAGCGCTGATCATCGGACTGTCGCAGCAACCGCTCGGGACAGTCGTAGACGCAAGGCCCCATCGATTCGTCCATGTCCTTGTAACCCCAGGCCCGATCGCCCGCATGGCGTGCGGCCGGCGTCGGCCCCTCGAGCAGGAACACGGCAATGAAGCGAGATTGTTTGGGGATGTCGTGAAACACCAGATAGAGCACGTTACCGCGACGAGAATGATCGACAATCTCGCAGTAGCCCGGCTCGTTGAGATGATGCAACAGCCAGTCGACCAGCTGATCGCGGCTATGGGTATCGTAGGGAATGGTCCAGCCCATGATGTCTCTCCAGAATTCAAGGGAGAGACCCCCGTCGGGAGTGGCTCTCCCGGGTGGGTTGTGGAAATACCGCTCATGAAAGCGGTGGGGTCAGCAGCGAACGCTTACGCGCGCTCGATGTTCCAGAAGCGCTGCATGATCGTGTTGCCTTGCGGCAGGTACTCGTGCAGCTCACGATCCGTGTAGACCGCCCATTCGATGACGCGCAGGGCGGCGCGCTGAAGATCCGGGTCGAGACAGCGCAGCCGCGTCAGATCGAGTGGCCATTCATGGCTGTTGTAGACGGCCAGCAGAATGCGCCGGCAGTGGTGGGGTTGATCGCTATCGAGCTCTGCAATCTCGACCAGCCGTTTGAGTGCCGCGAGACGCTGGGAAAACACAGCATCGTGCGCCGCACGCTGTTCGGCGAGCCTGACAGTCAATTTTTCCATTGCCTTCTCCTATCCCAACAGATGATGTGGATTGAACCACGCCCCGGGAAACGCTTCCCGGGGTATGGCCGTGGTAGTGAAATCAGACAACCGCTTCGGCAGCGCCCACGGATCCGCCGACTGCGGGATGGGCAGGTGCCGACATTGGCTGCGACGCACGACTGTCGTCTAGGTTGGACGCACTATCGTCGGTCTGATGAGGCCGGTTATCACCGTTGTGGTCATCCGTGGCGGGTGCGTCGGTCGTTTCACGCCGAGGCGCTTCATAGACCTTCTCACCGTCCACCTTGGCCCAGTTGATGAACAATAACCGCGCCTTGAGACTCACGGCGACTTCGCCCGCACGCTCACCCTTGGTGCGGGTGAACATATCCGGGTAGAGATCGCCGAGCTTGAAGCCGATCAGGATCTTGGGCTCGGGAGCGCCTTTCTCCTTGCGATCGGCCACGGTCGCGTCAAACTTCTTGACCAGCTTCTGCGCATCGCTACCGCTGACGCGGCAATCGAAACGCCGATATTCCACATCGTCGGCAGGACCATTCAATGCGGATATATCGCAGGCCCAGAAAGGCTCGCCACGCTTGGGCGTGACCTTGCGAATGCGATTGACATAGCCGACGCCGGTGATGTGCAGGTCGAAGAACTGAGCATTGGTAGAATGGGACATGATGTGACTCCTTGGATTGAATCAATGAATCCAGGAGAGACACCATCCCCATCGGGGAAGTGTTTCCCCCGGATGGGTGGGTCGGCACAAGGCCGATAATTCGGAAGTGGCATCCAACTCGATCGAGCGCCGTTTCTCGGGATGCGTTACGGCTTTGGGGTTGCCCGAAGGCAAAGGGCGCTGCTATTGCCGTTAGCAGCAGACGTCTCACACCATCAGGATTGCGCTAGTTCTTTCGGGCGTCAACCCCTAATTCGATCACCAATCTCAAGACGGGATTGCATGTTGCCACGCCATCTCGCCTTGGGATTGAAGACCACTGTTGCGCGTCGATTCAGCTACCGGGTACCGGTACGGATAGCAGGTAAAGTCAGCCATTATGCGGGCTATCGAACGTCATGCCCCTCGTCGTCATGCGTTCGGCTTTGCCATTGCATCCGGTCCTTGTGTCATGGCGATGGACCAGCAAGATTGTGCGCGGATCCCCGCACAAAGGGAGCCCAGGGGTCAGGCGACGGGCACCGCCGGCGTGAAGGACAGTTCAACCGGCCAGCCAGATACCCCGTGGGATAGCTGGCTGGCCGGTCGAGCCGAGGAGAAAGGTAATAGGGTCGACGACCAGTCGACCTGATAACACAGGGAACCTGGAGCCCAGCAGGCCAGTGCAGTGCAAAGAAAGGTGCTCTTCTTTGCGTGGGCGCGCATTCTCACCAGGTGTTTGCGCTTCGGGATTGGACTTACGAAAAGTCCAAAGGGACCAACATGATGACCGTCAGTTGGCAACGGGGTATGGATAAAGATTATCCAGTAGCGTTGCCGTCCTGACAAGTGCGCTGCTCATTCGATACGTTAGGTGGGCGATCGCCTCATCCTCGCGGCGCGTGCCAGCTCACGTCCTGTGGTGCTGACATCGTCGGCGAAATCTTCCGGTAGTAGCGCGTCCTTGCAATGTGGACACAAGGGTGTCCGATTGTGACTTCGCCATATCTCATCGAGTCGTTTCACGGCACGGCTGCGTGCGGCGAACCGCTCGGCGTCCTTGATCTCCTGCTCGCGCCGCGAAAGGCGCTTGATGCTGCGATCGAGATTCTCGCATACGGCCTTGAAGGCATCGAACGCCTCCACCTCCGATTCACAGTCCGAACACCAGACACGGCGCTCCGTACAGTCGTAGACCAAGTTCAGATGCCGACAGGTGGCGACAGGACGTCGAGTGAGCCCGCGTGCGACGCGAAGATCACCAATATCCACGACCTCGACGCCCCCCAGGAACGTTTGCGGCTCGATCGGCTTGTCGCTCATTTCGCTGCTCCTGTCTTCTTGGCCACAGCGCCCGCGCTGCCACGCTTGCGATGCGATGACTTCTTCTTGCCGATCGGCTTGGTGCCCTTGCACTCGGGATAGCGCGAGCAGGACCAAAAAGGACCAGAATCACTTTTCCGTTTGCGCATCTTCGCCTGACACAACGGACAGGTTTCGCTCGGCGTCTCGGGAAGATTCAAGGCCGGTTTTTCGAGCGCCAAGCCGATGAGCTTGTCGAGCATGACATTCTGACGCTGCATGAAGTCGTCCAGGCTCAACGTACCCTCAGCGACCTGATCCAGCGCCTGCTCCCAGAGCGCCGTCATCCCCGGATTGCTGATTTGCGGCGGCAGCGCGGCAATGAGCCCCTGACCCAGCGGGGTCGATACCAGGGCGCGCCCCTTCTTGCCCACGAAGCCCCGCTTGAGCAACGTCTCGAGGATGCCGGCGCGCGTCGCTTCGGTGCCAATCCCGGCACTCTCGCGCAGGCGCGCCTTCAAGCGCTCGTCGGTCACGAAGCGGGCAGCATTCTTCATCGCCGCAATGAGCGTGCCTTCGGTAAAGGGCTTGGGCGGCTGGGTCTGGCGATCCTTCACACCGAGATCGATCACCGCACAGGACTGCTCCTGCTGCAAAGGCGGGAGCGCTTGGGGTCCAGCGGCTTCCTCTCCCTCGGCGTCACCCTCTTCCAGAGCGCTGTCCCTGGCGCGGGGAAACAGGGTTTTCCACCCCTCGACGCGAATCTGACGACCCGATGCCGCGAACGTCTCGCCGGCAAGATCGAGGCGCACGTCGGTCTGATCGAACTCATGCGCTGGCAGGAACTGCGCCAGGTAGTGCCGCCGCACCAGATCGTAGACCTTGGACTCGGCCTCGTTCATCCGCTCGATCCGACAAGGGGCTGTAGTGGGAATGATGCCGTGGTGGGCCGTGATCTTGCTGTCGTTCCACACGCGGCTCTTGAGGGTCTGATCCAGACGCTCGATGATCGGGGCCAGCGTCTTGTCCGAGTGCAGGAGCGCCGTCACGACCGTCCCTGCCTCCGACAGCATGGATATCGGCAGATAACGGCAATCGGTACGCGGATAGGTCGTGGCCTTGTGGGTTTCATACAGCGACTGCGCAATATCGAGCACCTGCTGCGCGCCGAACCCGAACCGCCGCGAGCATTCCTGTTGCAGCGTTCCAAGATCCATCACCAGCGGCGCGGCTTCACGCTTGCGTGCGGTCTCGACCGACACGACCCGCGCCTGCCCGCTCTGGCCCCGCGCCGCAACGGCTTGGGCCGCGTCACGGTTGATGCAGCGCCCTTCCTCATCGAGCCAGGCATCGTTGGCCGGCAGCCACTTGGCCTTGAACGAACCGCCTTGCGCCTGAAGATTGGCCAGTACGTCCCAGAACGGTGTGGGCACGAAATTGGCGATCGCCTGGTCACGGCGTACCACCAGCGCCAAGGTGGGTGTCTGGACACGGCCCACCGACAGCACGCCATCGTGACCCTGCTGTCTGGCCAGTATGGTAAACGCCCGGGTCAGATTCATGCCTACGAGCCAGTCCGCTCGACTGCGACCGAGACCGGCCTGATACAGCGGCCAGGTCGCCTCGCCCGGACGAATGACTCCCAGAGCCTTGCGAATCGAGGCATCATCCAGTGCCGACAGCCACAGCCGAGACACCTGCCCCTGGTAGTGGCACGCCTCCAGGATCTCGCGCCCGATCGTTTCTCCCTCGCGATCGGCATCGGTGGCCACCACCACCTCGCTTGACTGTTTCAGCAGCCCCTGGATCACCTTGAACTGCTTGGCGGCATCCTTGCGCACGGTGTTTTTCCATTGCTCCGGCCGGATCGGTAGCGAGTCCAGCGACCAGCGCTTGAGATCAGGATCGTAGGCCTCCGGCGGTGCCTGCTCGAGCAGATGGCCGAAGGCCCAGGTCACGGTGACGCCGTCGCCCTGAAGACATCCCTCGCCCTTGCGGGTGGTCCCGAGCACCGTGCCGATGTCCCGGGCCTGAGACGGTTTTTCACACAGAAATAGACGCATCGTGTTCTCCCCTCACGCTATGCTCGCAGCATGTCGCTGCGTCATACCGGGTAACAGGGAAAACACTAACCCCGCCGCTACGTCTTTTACCGGCTCACCCGCTGCCCCAATCGAATCGACTGAGTGACTCAATCCGTCCGATCATTGCCTTGCACCAGATAATGCGCGTCGTCGATGATCCAGGCCTTGGCACTCTCGTGGATCGCTTCTCGCGTATTGTCTTCGGCCAGACAAAGCACTTCGGGATGATGAACCAGCTGCCGGGCCAGCCTCTTGGCCAGTGGACTATTGAAAGGAATATCGGCATCGAGCCAGAACCAGTGCGCGGTGGCCGCTGAATCAAGGGTGATGACCTTGCCGCTGAACCAGCGCATGGGAATCAGGTAGTGTCGTGTTCCGGGTTCGATGGCGGTGGGTTTGAGTAGGCGGCCATCGAGGGCAGGGCGAACGGTGACAGACGAGACCAACACGTTCTCGATGGCACCCTCGATCGCCCTGCGGTGGCCGTTGAGCGGACAAACAAAGAACCGATGATGCGCCGTCAGATTCTCTACTGATTGCATTGCGCCCTCATCTGTTCGAGCTTGTCTCCATTCGATCACCTCAACGCCGCGTTGAGTCGTTGAGTCAATGCGGACTCCATGGCAGGACCATCGTACCGCACCCGAGGATCCGCCGGTGCCCAGCGGTAGTGAATGCGCGATCCGCCCCCATCCTTCTGGATCTGGATCCGTTGCACGATATGGTACTGTGTGCCGCCAAGCGTCTGTCGACCATAGTCGCCGAGATCATAGTAGGCCCCCGGCGTCGTCTGATGCTTCCAGGCAGCGTCACCCATCTGCCAATCCGACATCGTGTTGCCCCGCTCGAAATCATCCGGCGAGCGAAAGCCCATGGCGGGCTTGATACGTGCATAGGCGGTATCCACATCCACCAGCGTGTCGATATCGATCGAGCCGCTCTGGCGGCCAAGGTGCCTGGCGTCGACCGTTTCGCCCTGGGCGTTGGTGGCCACCTTCTGCGGCGTCTCGGCAGGATCGTAGTTCCAGGGTTCCCCGGTGACCGGATTGTTGATGCAGGTGACGCACACGCCGTTGGAGTAGTAATGATCCTGTGCGGCGCAGCCTGCCAACGTCATCAGCGTCAATGCGCCCAACCCCAATGTTTTCAAGCCCATCGTCCTAGCCCTCTCACAGTGCCCATTCATCGTTGGCGTCCCGTCAAGCCAGTGTCTCCGAGACGATGTCCTATCACGGCTGTTGCATCTCCTTGGCACCCGCCGGATTTTCCCACTCCCCCTCTGGCCCAGCGGTTTTGGCATAGGCACCGCGCGGATTCGATGTTGCCGGCTGGTCGGCGGCTCCATGTCCACCTTGGGCGGCATCAAGCACGACCTGAGCAACCCGATACGGCAACATGCCAATCCGGGCCGCCTGGACCTTGAACTGCGAACGAGCCTCGCCGCTTTCGCGATCCTTCCACTCATCCAGGACCATGCGGCCCGACACCATGACCCGCATGCCTTTCTGGTAGAGCCGGGACCAGAGCTCGACATCGCGATGCCAGATCTCGACGTTGGCCCAGAAGCCGCCACGATCGACGTTGCCGGTATCGGTGGGTACCGGATTATCGAAGCGAACGTTCAAGCGCATGACGCCTCGCGGCGGTTGATTGCCGCTTGCGGTGAACATCTTAACTTCGGGGTCCGAGCCAACATTGCCTTCGCCTAAGAATTGCGTGCTCATGCGTTTCTCCTGAATCCAATGAATGCCAGCGCACTGTCGCTAGTCATGAACCCGGATGTCAGCGGGAAACATTAACAAGAGACCGCAAGCATTCCTGTCACAGCATGGCCTCTATCTCGTCCAGGTCACTCAACACACGATTAAGGCGATCCACCTGACGAGTCGCTGCCGCAATCTTGGCATTGAAGATGACCCGCTCGGTTTCGATCTCGACCAGCTGACGCTTCGCGCCCTGGGCTATGCTTGTGTCTCGCAATACCTCCTCGAGTAGTCGACGGCCCATCTGAGTCTGGGCCTTGTCTCGCCATTGCACGGCACGTACTCGCCCCCCGCTGTTGTTATGTGCCTTGAGCCATAGCCCGACCTGCACCACCGTTCGGTTGTACCGGTTGGCAAAGTCCGCTGCCTCTTGCCACATCCGCCGACACTCATCGTCCAGTTCATCCCGGAAACGAAGAATCTCCCCCTTACCCTTAAAGGGTTTTAAAAGGCCCTTTGCGTACTGATTCAGTGCAAAGTCTTGATGCTGTTCCAGTGCAATCATCTTGTTCACGGCCTCATTCTGTTGTCACATCCTGATATCATCTGCCCCATCACCCTGCTGTCCTGGTTGAGTGATTCCCCCGGAATCACCCTGCTGTCCTGGTTGAGTGATTCCCCCGGAATCACCCTGCTGTCCTGGTTGAGTGTTGCCAGTGGCAACACCCTCATTGATCTTGATAAGCTCAGTCCTTGGTCTCCCCGGCCTGGGGCATCAGTTGATCATCGTCCAGGTCCGCACCTTCCAGGGCTTGCGCATCATTTGATGCCATCCCGTCGCGCCGGATCGTCGGGGCGAACTCACTGCGGCGCGTCCCTTCCAGAATATCCTGCGGCAACTCACCGAACTTCTCTCTGGCGGTACGCGCCTTGGCATTGTTGGCAGCGAAGTCGTCGCGCCCGGCACCGCTGAACCCCGGGAACTTGGCCGGGGAATAGCACAGCGAGCGCATGGCATGGCCACCCTGGTCACGAATCATCGCGGCCCGCTGTTTGTTGCCCAGCAGGCCAATATGGTGGGCCAGCAACACGTCCCGCACGATGCTGTCGTATTCCATCAGCAGCATTACGGCTTGCCAGCCCATCTGACCGCCAGTGAATACCGGGGTTACGAACGGTTGCTGGCTGACATTGCGGCTGACGTCCAGCCCTTCGGGGATGCTTTCGAAAACAGTGCTGACCCGTTGTTTGAGCTGGTGCAGCGCTTGACGGGTCTCGTCGAGTTTGTCTTCCAGCATCAACAGCCAACTGTCGGCGTAGGGATCGTCCCGGGCTGCCGACTGGTGAATACGTCCCGCCAGGAATAGAAACTGCTTCAGTCCCACCACCTGGGGCTTGCCACTTTCAACCCCACGCCCGTGCCAGACCAGAACGGCCGGATAGGTATGCAGGGTCATCTCGATGCGACTGCGTAGTTGTCCCACACGGGGTTCGGCACTGGCCATGGGTCACTCCTCAAAATGCACTGGATAGGATGTCAGCATCGCGGTTTCGACTCCCGGCCCCTATCGAAAATGTTAAACACCTGCCAAGGCTTCTAGCGCCGCAAGCCCAGCCGCTTGAACAGCGCCTGGCGGGCCTGTTCGGTTTCTGCCGAAAGCGGTTCGGGTTCGCTGGCAGTGCTCGCCGGCGGGCGTATCGGTGACGCGATCGGCACGGAGCTGCCGGGGCTGGCCTGTGTGTTCGATGTGTCGGGGGGCGTCGCCTTGCCCTGGCGTTTGCTGACAATACCCTGACCAAAGTGCGTTGGTTGAAACGCGTTCGCGGCGGCTCGTTTGGCCAGGGTATGCAGGAAGCCCAAGGGGTTTTTCACCTTGCCCGCCTCGAGTCGCCCCGCCGTTTCATCGATCACCGCCTGTTGGACGCCCTGGGGCAGTCCCGTCAGCAAGAACGAGGCGGATTCGCGTTCGTCGCCGGTCAACTCCAGCGGCCAGGGCCAGATCAGCGGCGATCCGGCGTCCGTGCGCGCAGTGGTTTTACATACACGGTTTGTATAACTACGTACTGTAGTAGGGTTGGCGTGATCGGAAACTGCGTCGTAACCCACTGATTCTTGACTGAGTTTCCATGCGGAACTGGGCGATACGTCGCCTGGAAACTGCCTGAGTTTCCGCTGGAAACTGGGCGAATTTCCCTGAGTTCCCGTTGGAAACTGAGCGCTGGAGGCCTGAGTTTCCATGGGAAACTCTGCTTTGCGCAGGCGTTTGGCACGCTGCTCGATAATCTCCAGTCGCGTCGGCACGTCGAGGACACCACTCTCGGCCAGCTCATCGCGCACCAGAGCGGCCACGCGCGCCACGGCGCGATGGTGATGTCGTGTGCAGCCGATCACGTACTCGAGATACGCCGTATCCAGCGACAGGGCTTCCGCCGGAGCCAGGGGTTCGTCATGCAACACGTAGACGTTGCCGATCATGCGCCCGTTGGCCGTATTGCGGGCCTTCAGCCCCAGGGTCATCCAGCGCGTCAAGCGCAGGATTGCAATGACCCGGGCCACGGTCTTACGTGAGGCTCTCTGGTGAGCGCTTGCGCGCAGCAGGGGTTCGAGTTCGTCATAGGTGGGGAAGGCCGTGGTGCGATCGGCATTCGCCAGTAGTCGAATCATCTGCCAGCCCAGCACGTCGACCGCGCCCAGGCGTCGATCCAGGAGCAACGCGCGCGGCACGGTCTCGTGGGGATTACCCATGAACAGCAACCCATCGAGCGCACCGCTCTCGGACGGTGACGTCGAGCCCTCATCGTCTCGGCGTCGGGCCAGGGACGCCGCCGCACGGCCAATGAGCGCATCAAACTGCGTCATCATGCAACTCCAGACTGCGATGTGCGCTCATCGTCACCCGGCAGGCTCGCACGGCGCGCCTGCTCGGGCACGGTCCATTGCTTGATCAGCGTCCAGATCACCGCCAGGGGTAAATCGACCTCCTCGGCCAGCACGAGCATGCCGCGAATGTCCTCCGCCGCTGCCGGACTGGCCGGGTCATCACTGATCGTCTGCCAGCGATGCCAGGCGTCGGTCTCGACCGCCTCGTCTGGCATGGGCAGGCGTCCCTGCCGGCTCGGCACCCCCAGCAGGGTCCGCCGTGACGAGCAGTCGTTGGGCGTCAAACCGAAAAACGCGGACAGCATCTGCACGCTGGCCCCACGCCGGATGCACAGATCGACGACGCCATCGCGGTCCTGGTCGCGGTCCACCCGTCGCAGCGCCGCCTTGAAGGTGTCGTGGTCGAGTTCGAACCGGGCCACGCCCGGAAACTCGTGGACCAGGGACTCGATCTCGCTGGCCCGTAGACGACTCAGACGCTGAAGTTCCTCATTGGTGAACCCCAGCGCGCGGGCACGGCGCATGTCGCCCTCGCGAATGAGTATCAGGGCCTGATTGAACAGGGCATGGTTGAGCTGTGGCGTGGTCATTGCGGATTCCCCTCTGCGTTATCGAGTGTCTCGCGCAATACCCGAATCAGCCGGGTCAGCCAGAACACGCGAATGAATAACCCATCCGGCAGGCGCACCTCGCTCGCGGTGCCATGACTGCCGATCAGTTCCCCAAATAACGAGATGTCAGCCGGCAACATCGGGTCGATGTCGCCCTGAAGCCCGGCCAGCAGCTGCCACACCAGCTGGGCGCGCCGGCTCGGATTGTCCTGTAGCGGCGCAAGCTCGAACCCCAGCCCTTCCCGGGCATTGAGTCGAATGACGTCGCTGGTTCCACTGACCTCGAGCTGCGCCCAGTCGCCCAGCGCCTGGACGACCTCGCCGATCTGCATGCGTAGATCCCGGGCGTTGCGCCGCCAGGCCGGGACGTGCCAGAGATCGGTGATGGGGGCGACAGGCTCGCCGGACAGCAGCGGCACGCTCTTGAGCGCCGCCGCCTCGAAATCGATCGCTTCCTCGCCATGTTCCTGGGCCTGCCAATGCCGCAGCTGGCGATGGCCTTCTGTTTCCGCATAGGGCGAGAGCGTCAGCGCCTCGACCAGGCCGACCTGTTCTTCGGCGGAGCGGATTGGCTGCGGATTGTGTTCCTGCATGAACCCGTCGGCATCCAGTAACGTGTCCGCCGCGTCGTTCTCGTCTGCGTCTACGTGGCGTTCGGTATACGGTGTAGTTGATGCCTGTGGCGATTGGGCCTCGAGTTCGGCGTTGCGCTGCTCGAGCGCTTCGAGCTGCGCCCGCATGGTCTGTATCTCGATCGATTCGTCGACGCCGCCGGGGCGGGGTACGCCGAGTGCCTCCGGTGAGGGCGATGGCGTCAGGTCGGTGCGCCCCTCGGCAAAGACCGGGGCATCGCCGTCGCCCTGGTCACTCGCCGCATCCGAGGTTGATCCTGGGCGCGCAGTCCGTGACGGTCTACTTGACGAGACCGCAGCGTCTTCCAGCGGGGGATAAAACTGACGTGCCTGGGGATGGCGTAGCCGGTCCAGTTCGCTGTCAACGGTGGTCCAGATATCCGCTTTATCGTCCGCACTGGCGGTCTGGCCGTACTTGCGCACGGTAAACCAGTTTTTCCACGCCATGTCGATGGGATTGAAATGCAACCCGGTGTGATCGTGCAGCATGCCCTTGAGGCGATCCTCGACCAGGCTCCAGCGAAATTCGGTCTGTCCCTCGTGATCGAGCTGGCTCATCTCATCGTGCCAGGCCTGGGCGAAGTCGCCATCGACGATATTCACCGCCCATTCCTTGCCCTCGCCCAGATCGTCGGCATGGGCGAGCCAGTAGTCGCGACAGCGGATCCAGCACTCCTCGCAGAACTGACGGTAGGCGATCAGCTTCTCGATTTGTCCCTTGCCCATCCCGCTATCGAGGGTCAGGGGCAGCGTGGGCAGAAAGTGCTCGATGGTGTAGAGCATTTTTGAAATATGACTTTGATTGATGGTATAGCCCAGCGCTTGCAGGCGGCGGGTCAACTCACGCTGTGAGACGGCGTCGCCCGCCTCGTCCTCGATCATGCGCTTGGCCTCGAAGATCCCGCGCGCCCGCTCGATCCAGCTGAGCTGCCCCCGATTGTCGTTCTCGGCCAGGTGGCCGGCGAGGACATTGATCTCCCCCTGCCACGGCATGAAATGGCAGTCCTGGTAATAGAAGCGCTCGTCGCCGGTCTCTTCATACAGCTCGTTGAGGATCGCCAGGCGGGTATTGCCGCCATCGGAGATCATGTAGCGGTCATCGCCCGGACGCTGGGTGACGCTCAACTTCTGCTTGAGACCGACGGCACGGATCGATTCGCGAATCTCGGCATACTTGGGGTTGTGCTGGGTGCGCGGATTGCGATCATAGGGGCGCAGCTGATCCAGCGTCAGCGACATGGACTGCTCGGTCGTCGGGGCCGGCAGTCGTTCGATGGGTCGCGTGTTCAGTGCCGGCCCGGGCTGATTCAGCTTGGCCGCGATCTGATCGGGGGTAATGATGTTTCTGCTCATGATGTTCCCTCCGGCTGTCGGGCGGCAGATGATTCAGGGTCGAACAGCCGCTCCAGCCGCCGGTTAAACTGGTCAATGCCGTGAATGAGCGCCGCCAAACTCGGATCGCTGCGTCCCTGCGGCGGGGACTGGTGAGACAGCGCGCGCAACCCTTGGCGTAGATCGGTCAGGTTGTCGCTGACGATCACCAGCAGCTCGAAGTCGCTCAAGTCGTGGTACTCGAGCTGTGCCCAGCGCCGGCGATGGTGTGGCAGCATGACCAGTCGTGTGCCCTTGTCACAGGCCATGTGAAAGACCAGCCAGGTATCGGCCAGCAGCGTGCGCAGCACGTCATTGCGCGTCGTACGCGACTGGGGATGTGCGTCAAACCAGTGATCGAGTGACTCGATCCAGTCCGCAAATGGGTCGGTCAGGCTCAAGGCGCGGCATTCTTTGCTCGTCAGGTAGCGCTCCATGCCGACGTCACTGATCTCATGCACGGGAAAATGCAGGATATGGGCCATGGGTCAATGCCTCCTGTCGAGAGCGTCAGGGCGGTTGCTGAGGGAAAACCCGGTGATGACCGGGGAGCAGCCGGGTTTGATGAAGCGGACATGGCCGCCGCGCGTGTGCTCAACGTTCCAACCATGATCGACGGCATAGTGAATGACGCGAATCAGCGCGCGGCTTGCGCCGCGTACGGGGGATGCATTAGCCATGCGCCACCTCCTTTTCCACCAAAACCTTTAACATCCTGGTGTCGTGACGTTGCGCATTGAGCTGCTCGAAGCGCGTCATCCACTGATCGTATGCGTGATCCATCGACCAAGGCTCGATAGGTGCCGTCAAGGGAGTGACCCCCTCGAGATGTGGCCAGATCGCATCATCGCATAGCAGATCACGGCGCTCGGTGGCGAGCAGGATCAGATCGATGTCGTGAATGCAGGCGGGCATGTCGACAGGCAGGGCAAAGCGTGTGGCGATGGCTGTCCAGAAGCGCGCCTCAATGTGCTTGAACGCGGGAATCAATGCCTTGAGCGGTGACACAATATCGCCAACGTACGCCTCGGTGGCGTCGTGCATCAGGGCGGTCAGTTGATGTGCGGCTGGTACCCAGTGGCTTGCCAGCACGCAATGTTGGGCAACACTGTAATGCTCGCGCGTATGGCCGCCGAAGCGGCAGATGCGGCTCAGCGCACGACCGATATCCTCGGCATCGATCATGCTCGAGCTCGGCTCGAGCAAGGAGACCACTCTGCCTGAATGCGTGACGATGGTACTCATGCCGCCCCTCCCGTTTCTTGAACGTGCTTCCAGTCAAGGGATTCAAAGCGCGTGCTGGATCCCAGAAACGCCAGGTGGATCGTGCCGACCGGGCCGTTGCGCTGCTTGCCGATGATCAGTTCGGCGACTCCCTTGCTGTCAGGATTATCAGGATGGTAGACCTCGTCGCGGTAGACAAAGCCGATGACGTCTGCATCCTGCTCCACTGCGCCGCTGTCACGCAGATCGGCGAGACACGGGCGCTTGTTCGGTCGGTTTTCCAGTCCGCGGTTGAGCTGTGAAAGCGCGATGACAGGACATGCCAGTTCCTTGGCCATGGCCTTGAGGATCCGGGAAATGGCCGAGACTTCGTTGTTGCGATTTTCGCAGCCCGGCTCCGTGAGCAGCTGGAGATAATCGATCAGGATGAGCGCTGGCTTGCCGTGCCGGCGCATCATTCGACGCGCTCGGGATTTGAGCGCCGTTGCCGAGATCCCGCTGGAATCGTCGATGAAAAGGCGGTCTTCGAATCCCAATATCTGATTGGTCACCAGTGTCAGCCTGTCCCATTCGGTGTCATCAAGCCGACCGGCGCGCAGCCGGCTCATGTCGAGTCGTCCCAGACTGGCCATCAGGCGCAGCATCAACTGCTCTTCGGGCATCTCGAGTGAAAAGACGAACACGGGGGCGGTAGCCATCTCCGTGCGGCCAGCCGTCGTAAGCAACGCATTCTCGATCAGGTTCATGCCCAGGGTCGTCTTGCCCTGCGAGGGCCGTCCGGCGATGACGATCAGGTCGCTGTCCTGCCAGCCGCAGGTCAGTGCATCCAGATCCTTGTAGCCGGTGGGTGTGCCGGTAATCCCGTCTTTGGCGTTGAATGCACGGTCGATCGTGTCGATGGCGGCCATCAGCGCCGGGCGGATCCCGGTGGTTTGGGATTGGCGCTCTTCGGCCAGCTCGAACAGCTGTCGTTCAGTGGCTTCGATCAGCGTCGAGCTGACCCGATGACCGTCCAGCGCCTGCTGGCTGAGATCACGTCCTACGTTGATCAGCTGACGCCGACGCTGGCGTTCGCGCACCACATTGGCATAGGCCACGATATTGGTGGCGGAGGGAGTGTTGCGGACTATCTCGCCCAGATAGGCGAGACCTCCAACGGACTCAAGATGGCCATCCCGCTCGAGCAGCTCGGACAGCGTGACAACATCCACCGGAGCGTCGTTGCCGATGAGTTCGGCCATGGTCTTGAAAATGCATTGATGCTCGAAACGATAGAAAGTCCCGGCATCGACGATCTCGCAGATGTCGTCCCACTTCGTATTGTCCAGCATCAGTCCGCCCAGGGTGGACTGTTCGGCCTCGATGCTATGTGGCGGCATCAGCCCCATAACTTCAGCGTTTACAGGCGTTGGAGTGGCGGTCTCAGTGAACATAGCGCACCTCCGGCTTCCCTGTGCCTGGCTTGCCGTTAACACGAGTAACGCTGACTGCTCGAATCGCCTCGGTCCACTCGGGATAAAGATCCGCAGCGACGGTCTTGATCTGATCTGCACATGACAATGCTTTACGCCCCGACGGCTTACGCGGTTCAACGCGATGTACCGGAAGCCCCTGCAAAGCCGCAGCGCGGTATGCCGAGAGATTGACTAGCGCAGTATCCAGAACGCGGATACCAAAATCTTCGACTTCGGCGTACATGCTACGAATGCTATTGGCAATATCACGCGCATCACGTAGTTGATCAGTCATCTTGTTGAGCAAGATGGCGACCGGAGGCACGTTAAAGCGTGTGTATTGTGTGAGCTCACGCATTTCATTGAGCATGCCCTGGGTACCGCGCACGAACTCACGGGCGGTCAGCAGCTCGGGGACAATGGGAGAAACCAGCTGGTCGGCGGCGAGAACCGCCATTTCAAGCAGGATCGAGCGGGCGCCTTGCGTATCAATGAGGATGGCATCGTAGCGATCGGCGAAGCGATCAAGAAGCCCGACCAGTCGAAAGCGTCCATTCGGCGCGCTGAGCAATAGCTGCTGCAACTGGTTTCGATAATCGTTGGACACGATGATATCGAGATTGGGAATGAACGTTCGAGAAATGATCTGATCGAGGTCGATCAGCTCGGTGGCCAGCAGCTCATACACCCCGCCGGGGGCCGGCTGTGACAGCTCATAATAGGAAGAAAGGGTCGGCTGGGAGTCCAAGTCGATGAGCAGCACTTGGAGGCCGGCATCGGCCATCAGACCGCCCAAATTGGCGGTGACAGTGGTCTTACCGACACCACCCTTGGAGCAAACCGTTGCGGAAACACGCATAAAACTGCACCTCGCTCAAATGAGGAATGAAGCGAGTGCAGAGAGGAAATTAAACAGCGTATTTTTACTAGCTAACTTCGTTGTGGTGCTGGCACCAGGAGTCGAACCCGGGACCTACTGATTACAAGTCAGTTGCTCTACCAACTGAGCTATGCCAGCGCCTAACGAAGCGTTGGCGTGGCTGGGGTACCAGGACTCGAACCTGGGAATGCCGATACCAAAAACCGGTGCCTTACCACTTGGCTATACCCCAGCAATGTGGTGGCCAGAGACGGAATCGAACCGCCGACACGAGGATTTTCAATCCTCTGCTCTACCGACTGAGCTATCTGGCCGTTGCCAACGGGGACGTATTTAAACGTAAAGCCTTAGAGCGGTCAAGCCTTCCATTTCAGAAAGATGCCAAGCCTGGGATAACAGCGTGTTCATGCTGAAGGCGGCACATACCCTTCTGCCTGATCGGTGTCACGATTATCGAAGAAGCGCTCCATTTGCTCCATTAGGTACTCTCGCGTCTGCGGCTCAAGCAGATTGAGATGCTTTTCGTTGATCAGACGGGTCTGTTGGGCCTGCCATTCGTCCCAGGCCTGCTTCGATACGGTACGCTGAATCTCCTGGCCCTTTTCTCCTGGCAATGGAGGAAACGGCAAGGCTTCGAGTTCTTGTTGATACTTGCGACAAAATACGGTCTGGCTCAACGGTCGTTCTCCTCGGCGTGGGTGGTCAATAGTGTCAGGCGTTCGAGTAACGACTTGACTGGCGCGGCGAGCCCAATGCTGGCAGGCGCGAGTGTGTTATACCAGACCCGTCCGCTCTCTTCGATGGTAACCGGCGGCGTATCCAGCAGGGCCGGTCGCGGCAGAATATTCAGGCGGAAATGGCTGAAGGTGTGGCTGAACGCATTCCAGCATGGCTCGAGCCTTGCTGTGGGAGCATTGTGATCGAGCCACTCCCGCAGCGCCTGCTCGTCGTCGAACTGCGGAAAACACCATAAACCGCCCCAGATGCCGCTAGGCGGGCGCTGTTCCAACAACACATGTCCTTTGCCATCCTGCAGCAACAGCATCTGTGTGCTGCGCTCGGGCAGCGTCTTGGGTGGCTTGCTTTCTGGAAACCGCTTTTCTTCGCCCCGGGCATGCGCCTGACAGACGTCGACAAAGGGACAGAGCAAACAGCTGGGTCTGCCGCGAGTGCAAAGCGTTGCCCCTAGATCCATCATTGCCTGGGTATAGTCAGAAAGACGCGCTTCAGGCGTGTAGTGCTCCGCAAGCTGCCATAGGGTGCGTTCCACTGCCGGCCGACCTGGCCAGCCCTCGACCGCATGCAGACGACTCAGCACGCGCTTGACGTTGCCATCGAGAATCACTGCGCGATGTCCGGTGCTGATACTGATAATGGCCCCAGCAGTAGAGCGACCAACGCCAGGGAGCGCCATCATGGCCTCCAGGCTATGCACCGGAAACTCGCCGCCGTGTTCCGCCACGACAATTTGCGCCGCACGATGCAGGTTGCGTGCCCTGGCGTAATAGCCAAGTCCGGTCCATAGATGCAGCACCTCGTCCTGGGAAGCCTCGGCCAAGTCCTCGACAAGAGGGAAGCGCGCCATGAAGCGCTCATAATAGGGAATGACGGTGGCAACCTGGGTCTGCTGCAGCATGATTTCGGAAATCCAGACCCGATAAGGCGTCTTGTTCTGCTGCCAAGGCAGCGTTCTGCGACCATGACGTTCGAACCACTCGAACAAACGCGCTTGAAACATATTCGCCGTCAGATCAATGGAATGTGATTGGCTCATAGCTCCCGAAAGTGAAAACGCCATAAAAAAAGCGCCGACGAAATAGTCGGCGCAACAACTGGCTTGCTAGTGATGCTCAATTGAATAGACCGCGCAGAGCATCTCCGAGTTCCTCACTGGCATCTTTTCCCAGTCGCTCTTCGATTTTCTTGCCAATCTTCTCGCTGGCCTTGCGCTTGACCTCGTCTCGCGCAAGCTCGGTCAGAGATTGCTGGAAGGCTTGACGATCGAAGCCGCACCACTGCTTGGGCTCACCTTCGAGGTTACCTTCACAGTGCAGGGGAAGCGGCACACGCTCCAGGCGAGGGTTGACCTTGCAGGCAGCATCCACGGTATCGACAAAACGCGCCCGAGCATCGTAATCAAAACGCTGGGTAGGCAGGTTCAGCCGGCCGTCTCCTGTAAGCTCGATGCCGGGAATGACGATCTTGAGATCATCGTTGTGAGCAACACCGTTGACCACGCGAATGCTGCCGGACAAGCGTTCGAACTGAGTGTCCTTGCTCCAGTCCCGGGTCGTGCTTTCGCCTTCGAGCATGGCCACTGCGGTACACAATTCCTGAGAGACATTGACATCAAACACGGCGCCATCCGCCACTTGAAAGCTGGCGTTGCCGTTGAGATTGCTGATCAGTGTATCCATAGCGTTAGTTCGGGACGTGAAATCGCCATCAAGATTGAGGCGCCCACGCAGAGGCGATGGCTTGCCGCTGTAATCCTCGATCAGGGGTACGATCTGCACATTTTTCAATTGTGGTGCGAATGCCCAACGAATAGGCGTTTCTCGAACGTTCAGCCTGGCCCCGGCATTAAGCGTGCCATCGTAGAGCCGGGCATCGAAGCGCTCCAGTGCCAAGCGCCCGTCACTGCCTTGTAGACTCAAAGAAGGCTGTGACAGGACCAGGTTCTTGACCTTGAGCTCTGTCAGGGAAAGCTTGCCATCCAGGGTCAGATCTTGCAGAGCATCGACCGGCACCAGTTTATTCGTTTCTTCCTGAGCATAGGCGGAGTCGATCCCCAGTGGCCCAAAAAAGGCAGTGCTCTCTTTGGCGGCGTCCTCCGCGACCGGTGGTAAATAGTCATCGAGATTCAGACGTTCGCCCTCGAGATCGAAAGTATACGCCTTACCATCCAGGCCGATTCCCAACTGCCCGCCAAAGGTGTTGTCGTCCATTACCAGGGTCAGATTGGTCAGATTGGCCTTCTCCATGTCGCCTTTTATCGGACTGGTAAGCGCTACCTGGGACAGTGCCTTATCGTTTGCAGTGTTCAATTTGCTACCGAAGCGTTCGAGCCAGGGTCTTAGCGACAGTGGCGCCAGCTTGATTTGCCCGGTGTAATTTGGCGAACTCAAAAGCTCGGTGAGCGATAGCGTGCCTGTGAGCTTGAGCCCCTTTTCGCTGGTCAACAGCAGATCATGTATCTGGGCGGTTTGCTGCTCGGTATTCGCCTCGCCTTCGAAGCCAAGGTCCAATGGCAGAGGTTTTTCACCCAGCGCAGGATGCGCGAGGCTGGCCTTGAGCTCAGCACCTTCGAGTCGATAGTTCCCGCTGTTGATCTCGCCCAGCACCTGCTTGGCCTTGAGAGAAAGTGTCTGTTGGCGATCCGGCCACTGCGCCATTTCAGTTTGAGACTCGAGATTCAAGCCTTCGAGCACGTAGCGGCCATCGTCCAGCCCCAGGCGCACCCTGCTTTTGAGATTCACCTTGCTGGAAAGCTGTGGCGCCACGCTGTCTACAAGGAAATCGCTCTTGATCGGGAACGCTTTCTCAGGGTTAACGTTACTGCTGCTGATCGATAGATCACGTACCGTGACGTCCAGATCACTGCGCTGATCGGCATAGCTGACCTGACTGTTGCTTACTTCGACACTGGCAATGGCGAGGGCCACATCCGGGCCATCCTGCTTCATGGACGGCCCTGCGGACGCTGGCGCCAGGGCTTTCTCGGTTTCCTCATCCTGTAGGCGCTGCAACAACGTTTCCCAGTTACCGCGACCTTGCTCATCGCGCACAAGATCAAGCCGCATGCCGTCCAGCGTCAATCCATCGATGGCAATATCACCAGAGAGTAGCGGCGCAAATGCCAGACTGACTTCGGCGCTGTCAATGGCCGCAAAAGGCGCATCTTCCTGAGGTTGCTCGGGTAGCCAGGCACGAGCGTCCTCCACGCTGACCCCTAAGCGCGGGTAGAACGACCAGCTCAGAGGGCCTTCCAGAGCCAGTTCCAGGCCGCTTTGCTCGCGTACCGCCTCAACCAGCCGAGGCTTCAAGTCATTGGGATCGAAGAAGGTGGTCATATAGACCACGGCGGCCACTACTATCAGCCCCACTATGCCAATGACGGCCAATAGCGTCCGCACCAACCTTTTCATCAATATCCTCCTGCTGCCAACGGATTGAGTTCGAAATATAAGCCGCTGGCCTTTGGACGATAGCCCAGACGGGTTAACAACAGTTGATCTTCCAACTGCAACTGCGTCGCTGCGACGCGCAGCGTCTTGCCCTGCTCACGCGCTGCCTCTGCAATGAGTGCCATTAACCGCGAGCCGATGCCACGCCGTCGCATGCTTTTGCGCACACAGAAATAGGCAAGCCACCAAGCGTCTGTTTCCTTCTGCACACTGACCGCCGCCAATAGCCGATCATCGAACAGCGCACAATAGAATACGCCGTCATCGTTTAGATGCGATTGAACAAACGTATTAGCATTCTGAGGCAAACGCTCACTAGGCGCATCATGATAGATGCGTGAAAGATCGACTCTCACCTGATCATGGGCTTCCCAGCTCGCATGATCGACTTCCATGAGCGTTACCGTCATGCTCTATCTCCTTGATACCGCTATCGTCCTGAGGTTCCTGACCCGCATTGTAGCGGATGGCCATGACGATTCTCTATAATGACAGGTCAGGCCGAAGAAGCGTTCCTTTCAAGCGCTTGTTCCTGTTCCAATTCACAATCATTCACCATTTACCTTGCGTGAGTATCCTGATGGAGACTTCGATGGAGACAGCCCGGCTGGATAGCTCGGATGTGGCCGAGCGTATTGCCACGGTATCCCGCGACACCTTGGAAACCCAGATCATGGTCAGTGTAAATCTGGATGGCCAGGGGCATTTCGCTGCCGAGACCGGCGTGCCGTTTCTCGATCACATGCTCGAACAGATTGCCCGCCATGGCCTGATCGATCTGGACATCCGCGCCAGGGGCGATCTGCATATCGACGAACATCACACCGTCGAGGATATCGGTATTACGCTGGGTCAGGCTTTTGCCAAGGCGCTCATCGACAAGCGGGGTATTCGTCGCTATGGCCATGCCTATGTGCCATTGGATGAGGCTCTCTCGAGAGTGGTGATCGACTTTTCCGGTCGCCCAGGCCTGTTCATGGACGTCGAATTCACCCGTGCCGCCATTGGACGCCTGGATACCCAGCTGTTCCAGGAATTTTTTCAGGGGTTCGTCAATCATGCCCAGGCAACACTGCATATTGATAACTTAAAGGGCTTCAACGCGCATCACCAGATCGAAACCATCTTCAAGGCCTTTGGTCGGGCATTGCGCATGGCGGTGGAGCGCGACGCCCGCATGGCCGGGCAGATGCCTTCTACCAAGGGCAGTCTCTGACCTTCACCTTCAAGGAGCGAGCATGACGATCGCCGTCATCGATTATGGCATGGGTAATCTGCACTCCGTCGCCAAGGCGCTGGAACACGTGACTCATGAGCATGTGGTGATCACTCGTGATCCACGGGTCATCGGTGGCGCGACCCGTCTGGTTCTGCCCGGCCAGGGCGCCATCCGCGACTGCATGGGGGAGCTTGAACGCACTGAGTTGAAAGGCTTGGTACAAGAGCTGCTCGCGACTCAATCCAAGCCGTTGCTGGGCATCTGTGTCGGCCAGCAGATGCTGATGGACGAAAGCGAAGAGAATGGCGGCACGGCCTGCCTGGGTTTTCTGCCGGGAAAGGTACGCTATTTCGGTCAGAATCTGCTGGGTGAAAACGGCGAACGTCTCAAGGTGCCTCACATGGGCTGGAATCAGGTGAGTCAGCGCCAAGGGCATCCACTCTGGGAAGGCATCGAAGACGGCACGCGTTTCTATTTCGTGCACAGCTATTACGTCGATGCCAAGCACGATCGCGAGGTCTTTGGCGCCACGCGTTACGCCGGCATCGACGCTCATGTGGCAACAGGCCGTGATGCAGTCTTCGCGGTGCAGTTTCACCCAGAAAAAAGCGCTAATAACGGCCTGAGACTGCTCGAGAACTTCGTGAACTGGGCACCCTGAGACCAAGTTCGTGACAGGCTGCCAAGAATATCCAAGCGACGATCCCCAGGATCTCGCACTGACGAGGACATGACATGCTGGTTATCCCCGCTATTGATCTCAAGGACGGCCAATGCGTCCGCCTCAAGCAAGGGCGCATGGACGATGCCACGAGCTATGGCGACGACCCGGTAGCCATGGCAGCACGCTGGGTCGAAACCGGCGCCCGCCGTTTGCATCTGGTGGATCTCAACGGCGCCTTCGAAGGCACGCCAGTCAACGGTGAAGCGGTCACCGCCATTGCCCGTGCCTACCCGGATCTACCTATCCAGATCGGGGGCGGCATACGCTCGGCGGCCACCATCGAGCACTATTTGGCGGCAGGGGTAACCTACGTGATCATCGGCACCCAGGCGGTCAAGGAACCGGTCT
Source organism: uncultured Halomonas sp. (assembly GCF_947500835.1). Classification (GTDB taxonomy): domain Bacteria; phylum Pseudomonadota; class Gammaproteobacteria; order Pseudomonadales; family Halomonadaceae; genus Modicisalibacter. The sequence goes on along the minus strand of NZ_CANMTQ010000003.1, from coordinate 12,792 downwards.
TCGTCAACGAGATGTGTCGTTTGTTCGAGGGCCATGTGATCGTCGGCCTGGATGCTCGGGACGGCTACGTGGCCACCGATGGCTGGGCAGAGGTTTCGACCCATAAAGCCACCGAATTGGCCAAGCGCTTCGCTGACGCCGGCGTTTCCTCAATCGTCTACACCGACATCGCTCGGGACGGCATGATGCAGGGCGTCAATATCGATGCCACCGTGGAAATGGCCCGGGAAGGCGGATTGCCGGTGATCGCCTCCGGCGGCGTGACCGATCTTGATGACATTCGAGAGCTCGCGAAAGTCGCCGATCAGGGCATTCTCGGCGCCATTACCGGGCGCGCCATCTATGAAGGTAGTCTCGATGTCGCCAAGGCACAGCGCCTGTGCGACGAGTTCGAGGCCACCACTGCGAAGGAGAGCTGACCATGGGGCTGGCCAAACGCATCATACCTTGCCTGGATGTCGACGCTGGGCGGGTGGTCAAAGGCGTCAACTTCGTCGGCATCCGCGATGCCGGCGATCCGGTGGAGGTTGCCAAGCGCTACAACCAGCAGGGCGCCGATGAAATCACCTTTCTCGATATCACCGCCAGTCACGAGGACCGGGCTACCACGGTGGAAATGGTCAGCCATATTGCCGGCGAGGTGTTCATTCCCTTGACTGTCGGTGGGGGCATTCGTACCTGCGACGATATCCGCACCATGCTCAACGCCGGGGCCGACAAGGTTTCGATCAATACCGCGGCGGTGATCAACCCGAGCTTCGTGCGCGAAGCCGCTGAGCGTTTCGGCAATCAGTGCATCGTGGTGGCTATCGATGCCAAGCGCGTATCCGCAGATGATGAAACGCCGCGCTGGGAAATATTCACTCACGGCGGTCGCAAGCCCACAGGGCTGGATGCGGTGGAATGGGCGCGCAAGATGGTTGATTTGGGTGCCGGCGAGCTGCTATTGACCAGCATGGATCGGGATGGCACTCGGGCCGGTTTCGACCTGGCATTGACCCGAGCGATTGTTGAGGCGGTACCGGTACCGGTGATCGCCTCCGGAGGCGTGGGCAATCTCGATCATCTGGTGGAAGGCATTACCGAAGGCGGCGCCGACGCGGTGTTGGCTGCCAGCATTTTCCACTTCGGTGAATACAGTATTCCTCATGCCAAGCGCTACCTGGCCGAACGGGGTATCGAAATGCGTCTATGAGGTCATTGCAATGCACAAGGCCACCACATTAACGCTAATTCTGTTATTGACCGCTAGCGGCGCTGCCCCCTCTCAAGCGGCGTCTTCGTTCTGGCGCTATGATCATGGCCTGGTACAGACTAGTCTCTTCACGGAGCATTTCAGATCGAGCTCCGAGTACGACGAGGATCAAAACCTGATCGGCATCGAGCTTCACAACCCGCAGCGCTGGTTCGGTGGCGTGGCCTGGTTCAAGAACTCCTTCGACCAGCCAACCTGGTATTTCTATGGCGGGCGTGAAATCCCGCTATGGCAGCTCAGCCATGGCATCAATGTTCGCGCCAAGCTCTCGGCCGGCCTGCTGCGCGGCTATGATGGTGACAAACGCGACAACATTCCTCTCAATCATCTGGGCATCGCGCCTGCCATACTGCCGACCATAGGATTACGCTGGAAGCGCCTGGAAGGGGATTTGATCGTCTTCGGGACTGCCGGGATGATGTTTACCGGCGGTCTGCGCTTCTAGGAATGGATTGAACGTATCAGTCAAGGCTCAAGCCCAGATTGCTGATACCTTCATTATGTCCCAATCGGCGCAGTGACTTGAGTGCCTCACGATCCAGCGTCGCCTCCACTCTTTCCAGCACCGTCGCCTGAAAGTCATGTTCGTCATCCATCAAAGGATGATCCCGCAACCGCATGGTATTGCGCTCGGCATCGTCGTCGTCACTACCTTCGGTCATTTCGATAAAGGCCTGCACGCCGTTACGGGACACCTGGCTGACCTCAAGCGGCGCTTCTGGCGCGTCGCCCTGCAGGGCATCGAGTATCGCCGACAGTGCCACGACGGCTTCCGTGGCACGACGAGCGCCGAAACTATCGTCGTCTTCCGGCGGACCGAGCGCTGCGAGTTTCTCCACCTGGCGGGCAAAATCGATGCGCGCATCCCGTACATGCAACGCTTCCCACACCAGATCCAGAATGACCCGCAGGCCTTGAATGTCGCCCTGCCCCGTCATCTGGACGTAAAGGCCGTAATTGGGCATCAACCGCTCACAGAGGACGGCCATGAACGCCAGCTGTTGACGCCGATTCAACTGGCGCAGCCGCGTCTTGAAACCGGAGGGGGATGCTTGGCTCATAAGCTCTTCCATTCGCTAGACGTTGCTTTAGATTCCTTCATGGCCACAGCAGTTCAGCATTGACGCAGCCTTTTGCATCGAAGACAACACCCTCGGCCCGCAGTTTCTCCCGCTGGCGCACGGCGCCGCCGTGTTCGGTGACCTTGAGACCAGCGTTGATCACCCGATGCCAAGGCAGCTCATGGCCGCTGGGCAGGTGGCCCATGGCACTGCCGACCGCACGGGCCGTTGCACCATCGGTCATCTTGGCGATTCGCCCATAGGTGGTTACGCGCCCTTGGGGAATCTGCGCGACGATGGTGTAGATCTGCTCACGCAGCTCGCTTCTCATTGGCTTTCGATCCTGCGCTGTCTGGGCTTTTCTCAAGGGACGAACTGGGATTCTCGCCTTTCTACACGTCCAGAGAAAGCCCGAACACGGCAGCGATTGCTCCGAGTCTGTTGCCGATCTAGCGATTCAGGGTCAGGGGTCAGATAAAACAGGCTCGAACGATAAAAAAGTGTTGTCCGGGTGCCTGGGCTGGACACCTGCAAATGCTTTATCCATCATGATTGCATCATGCATATCTACTTTCTCCAGCACGCCGTCTACGATAGCCCTGTCCGCCTGGCTGACTGGCTTACGGGCATGCACCATAGCCATAACACCTGTCATCTCTATGCAGACGAAGTTCCGCCCCGTCTCGAGGATTGCGACGGGCTAATTCTGCTCGATGGCCCCCAGAGCTTCGACGATGAAGAGCGCTATCCTTGGCTCAAACGCGAAAAGAAGCTGATCACTCGCGCCTTGAAGAGCGGCAAGCCGGTGCTGGGCATCGGCCTAGGTGCGCAACTGATTGCCACGTGCCTGGGCGCCATCGTTTCCCGGGGCACCTATGCCGAGATAGGCTGGCACTCGATCACCCTGGCACCGGACAGCCCCTTCGATCTGCCCGAGCAGTTCGAGGCCTTTCACTGGCACCGCGATATCTTCGGCCTGCCGGAGGATGCGCTACCGCTAGGCGCAAGCTCTGCCAGTCCGGTGCAGGGTTTTGCCTGGGATCAGGGCCGGGTGGTCGGACTTCAGTGTCGACTGGAAGTCACTCAGGCCAGCGTTGAAACACTACTGGCGCATGTGCCTGAAGAATTGGAGGCGGATGGGCTCTTCGTGCAGAGCCGCGAGGAAATATTTGCCGATTCAAGAAGATTCGATCGCCTGGCTGCCTTGCTCGATCGGGTGCTTTTACGCTGGGTAACCAGTACCGCCTGACATCACAAGTGTTTCTGCCAATCCCTGGCAAACGCCAGGCAGCTTTCCCAGTCGCCGACATGCAAAAAGGTGCGAGCATGTTTTTCAAGCTGGTGTCGATACATTGGATCGTAGTATTCGGTCAATAGCGGCCCGAGCCATGCCTCGTGAGCCTGGGTATTGCCTCGCTCGTGCTCGCGAAAAGCCAATTGCTGCAGCCGTGACAAACGCGCCAGTCGAGCGCTGCCCAGGCGCTTCTTTAACCGACCCAGGGCACTGCTCAACTGTTTACGCATCAACGCCCAGCCCAGCCACTGCCCGTATTGGCAACGATAGGTCGCCCAGAGATCCTCGATATAGTCCTTGTGAATACGCGCAAGGCGCCAGTCAAGGGGCATTTCCACCCGTATTCGAGGCGCCCGCTCCATTGCCTGCCAGAACGTCAGTGGAATATTGACAACACCGATATGTCGCGATTCGTCTTCCAACACAAAGCTATCCGAAACATCCATGAGTTGACGAGCCAGCGCGTGCTCGAAATCGATCTGCGAGGGTGCCGGCAACGGATGACGACCGAAGGCGGAGCCCTTGTGCCGAGCGCAGCCTTCCAGATCGACGCCGTTTTCCAGGCATTGTATGAGCTCGGTCTTGGCACAGCCGGTCAGCCCGCCAACGATGAGCATGGGACGCGCCGCAGCGGCATCGATGTGCGCGCAAAGCGCTTGGCGCATGGACTTCCAGCCACCGCGAATACGCGGTCGCTCGATCCCCGCCTCCAGCAGCCATTGTTGAGCGATCCGTGAGCGCAGCCCGCCGCGAAAGCAGTAGATCACCGCCTCTGGTTGCCCCTCGATGGCGCGCTGCCATGCCGCTACTCGGGACGCCTTGAGGTTGCCGGTCACCAGCCGGTTGCCAAGCTCGATCGCCGCCTGCTGGCCGTGCTGCTTGTAGCAGATACCAACCTGGTGACGTTCCTCGTCATCCATCAGCGGCAGATTGATGGCCCCGGGCAAACTGCCCTCGGCAAACTCCACCGGCGCACGCACATCGATCAGCAGACGATTCTGGCGCAATAGGGCAAGATCCGGTTCGATCAGCGGTAGATTCACCCCCGCACCTCGATCAACGCCTCGCCGCCGGTCTTGACACATTCACCGAAGGACTCGAGCTGCAGATCATAATCCCGCCCGATGCGCTCCACATCATCGGCCCAGGACGGATGAACCGCCAGCAGCAGACCCCCGGAGGTCTGGGGATCGCAAAGCCATTGCCAATGCGCCTCGTCGATGGTTGGCAGTTTTTCGCCCAGTGCCTGGCGATTGCGGGCACTGCCGCCTGGCACCGCGCCCTGACGCCGGTAGGCTTCGGCTTCCGCCAGACGCGGCAGGCGCTTGTAATCGATGCGCGCTTTGACGCCGCTGGCTTCGCACATTTCAGCGAGATGACCGGCCAGACCGAATCCGGTCACATCAGTCATGGCATGAACTCCGGACACCCGGGCCAGGCCGGTGCCGATGACATTGGACTGGAGCATCGTTTCCCGGGCCAGGCCATGATGGCCAGGCTGAAGCAGCCCTTGCTTTTCGGCGGTAGTCAGTATGCCCACCCCAAGCGGCTTGGTGAGATAAAGCAGATCGCCAGGCTGGGCATTCTTGTTGAGTTTCAAATGATCAAGATCGACTAGCCCATTGACCGCGAGACCGAAGATCGGCTCCGGGGCATCGATGGAGTGTCCACCCGCCAGCGCCAGGCCCAACTCCCGGCACACTGCCTGGGCTCCAGCGATCACATCCCCGGCGATGCTCGCGCTCAGCTTGTCCAGCGGCCAGCCGAGAATTCCCAAGGCGAGTACCGGCGTGCCACCCATGGCATACACATCGCTGATGGCGTTGGTAGCGGCAATCCGGCCAAAATCAAAGGGATCGTCGACGATGGGCATGAAGAAATCGGTGGTGGCGATCATGCCGCGACCATCGCCCAGATCGTAGACGGCGGCATCCTCGCGACCTTGGTTGCCGACGATCAGCTTAGGACTGCCGGCGCCCGGGCCAGCCTTGGCCAGAATACTATCGAGCACGTCCGGGGCGATCTTGCAGCCACACCCTGCACCGTGACTGTACTGAGTCAGTCGAATGGCACTCATCGAGGTTCTCCTTGGCAGTATTGATGATATTGCGACTCGATTATACAGGACGTAGACAGCAGATTTGGTGGTATCAAAACGCTTTTTCACAAGCTATTGAGCCCCTGCTTTTTCAAGTTCTTTTTTAAAGGTTGTGAAGTAAATTTTGATTTTGAATCAGATTATAAATAGCCACAATTGCTGGAAAAATTTAGATAAGACTATTATTCAAAAATTAATATCTCATGCAGGCGCTTATGCTAGGACAAAGTTATTTTCACGCGCTGCTAATAAAGAACAGGCTCAGCGTCTTGATCTATTGCAAGATGCCTTACACCTAATAAAATTTTTATTAGTTGCCGGCCAAGGTGGAAAGCACTTCTAAGAAAAGACAGTGATTTCGGGTCCTATTCATAGTATTTATAAAAATTGATCATGTTAAGATATGTAAATTATGCAAGATATATTACCTTAGCAGAAAAACTGCTTTTTATTGCCATGAAAAAGGAAGCTTATGTACATCATATCAAAAGGATGCACAAAAAATGTTGTACTAATTTTACTATGTGTATCATTGTCTAGCTGCGCCCTCTCAAAAAACAGCAGTAAAGTTGATTTAGTATCAAGATTCAGCGATCAGTATGGATATTCAAAGCCAGTACAGAAGAAAAGCATTTCAGCAATTGAACTAGAAGCTGTTGGCGAGTATGAGTACATAGACACTCTAGGCAACACCCCTCCAAAAAAGACTAAGGTTGCAAGCTTTTTCAAAGATGGAATTACAAATCAAATTATGACCATAACAGAAGATGACATAACATTCGAAATGCACCTTCAAAGATATGCTAACCGCATGGTGAAGGAGTACTCTTTCAAAGCATGGGAGACATCTAGCGGAAAACTAATTGATATTTCTAAAGTGGAGGGATTTGAAGAGATTCTCAACAATACCATCGCAGGATACTCTCAAGCCGGGGACTATGCGCTTACAAAAAAATTAACTCCCGGATATACAACTCGATGCCTAGCTGATGAAATACTTCTTGGTAAAACTCTTTATTTAGCAAGTGACTTCAGCTCAGAAAATCCAAAAAACATTAATATAACAACCCAAAGCAAATGCCAATATATAGGCACAACCAGTGTCAGTGATAGAGAGGCTGCTGTATTTAATGAAAATGTATCAGCTACTGCAAGCGGTCCGGGATTGTCGGGAGCAACTGAATTCTCTGCATCCGGATGGCGGATGATTGATATTGAAACAGGAATAATCGTACAGCAAGAAGTTCTTGCAAAATTTTACTTCAATGGAGCTAAATTGTTCGCGGAAAAAGCAGGCAGACGACTACTCAATGGTCTTAAATAGCCGCCATCCCCAATTAATTTTATTGAATTAATCAAACATTAAACTGCTTGGCCGCAAATTCTGAGTGCAACATCTGACCAAATCGGTAAGGTGTTGTATCCATGTCATATTCAGAACTCTGCATCGAAGAACGTGCAACGATCCAGTTTAGCCTCGAGCACGGCTTGAGCGTCAGAAAGGTAGCGGCTCTGCTCGAAAGGTCCCCCTCGACTATCAGCCGTGAGATACGGCGCAATGGATCACCCGATGGCAGATACCGCGTGCCACACGCACAACAGCGCCGCCATGACCGTCGAGTCGGTTGTCGGCCAAGGCGTAAATTGCTTCCAGGAAGCCCTCGGTTCGCTTTGATCTCCTACATGCTGCGTCACCGCTTGTCTCCTGAGCAGATCAGCGGCAAGCTCAAGCACATGAATATCCCAGACCTTCGAGACGCCTACGTCTGCCGAGAAACGATCTACAGTGCCATCTACGCATTACCCGTCGGTGAGCTGAGAAAGGAGTTGATCCATTGTTTGCGGCAAGGAAAATCGACCCGCAAACCACGCCGGGGCCAGGTTGACCGGCGCAACCAGATCCCAGACATGGTCAGCATTCACCTTCGTTTTTCCGAGGTGGAAAAACGTGAATTTCCCGGGCACTGGGAAGGAGATCTGATCAAAGGCAAGGGCAACGCATCGGCGGTTGGTACCCTCGTCGAACTCAAAAGCGGTTACCTGATCCTGGCGAAGATGAACGATGCGACGGCCACTTCCGCTGTGGAAGGCTTTAGCGCTGCGCTGAATCGCATGCCGTTGGCTGCGCGGAAGAGCATGACGTATGACCAGGGGCGAGAGATGACGCAGCACGCCAAGATCACTCAGAGCACTGGTGTCGCCATCTACTTCTGCGATCCGCATAGCCCGTGGCAGAGAGGCGCCAACGAAAATATCAATGGACTGATACGGCAGTACTTGCCCAAGGGAACGGACCTATCGATTTACAGCCAGAAGGAACTGGATGAGATAGCGCTTGAGCTAAGCATGCGCCCGCGAAAGCGCTTCGACTTCAAGTGCCCCATTGAGATGATGAGTGAACTGATGGCGAAGTACCATGAAGTTCCGTCATTGACTCATTGATCGTGTTGCACTCAGAACCTGCATCCGCCCTGAATTTAATGAATACTCTAAAGCGGCAAGGATTCGAGGGCCTCGGAAAGTTTGGTCACTGCAATCACCTCCATACCCTTCGGGGCCTGCTTGGGCGCATTGCTTTTGGGCACGATGGCCCGGGTGAAGCCATGCTTGGCCGCCTCGACGATACGCGCCTGGCCGCTGGGCACCGGGCGAATTTCACCGGACAGCCCCACCTCGCCAAACACCACAAGTTCCCGGGGGAGCGAACGGTTCTGCAGACTCGAGACGACCGCCAGCAACACCGCCAGGTCGGCGCTGGTCTCGAGCACCTTGACCCCGCCCACCACGTTGAGAAAAACATCCTGATCCCCGGTGAACAGGCCACCATGACGATTCAGCACTGCCAGCAGCATAGCTAGCCGATTAGGATCGAGTCCCACCGCCACCCGGCGCGGATTGCCCAGCGCCGAATCATCCACCAGCGCCTGCACCTCGACAAGGATTGGCCGGGTGCCTTCCCAGACCACCATCACCAGACTGCCCGGCGCCTGCTCCTCGTTGCGCGACAGGAAGATGGCGCTAGGGTTCTTCACCTCTTTCATGCCATGCTCCAGCATGGCGAACACCCCCAGTTCATTGACCGCGCCAAACCGGTTCTTCTGTCCGCGCAGGGTACGAAAACGCGAATCCGCCCCGCCCTCAAGCAAGAGCGATGCATCGATCATGTGTTCGAGCACCTTGGGCCCTGCCAGGGTGCCATCCTTGGTCACATGCCCGACCAGCAGCAATACGGTGTTGGTCTGTTTGGCAAAACGGGTCAGGGCACTGGCGGATTCGCGCACCTGGGCCACGCCACCGGGTGCCGAGCTAATGTCCTCGAGATGCATGGTCTGGATGGAATCGATGATCAACACCTGAGGTCGTTCGCGTTCTGCGACCCCGAGGATTGTTTCGACGCTGGTTTCCGCCAGCATCTTCAACCCTTGCACCGGCAGCTGCAGCCGATGGGCGCGCATTGCCACCTGGGACAGCGACTCCTCCCCGGTGACGTAGATCACGCTGCGCTGCTGGGCTAGCTTGCAGGCCACTTGCAGCAACAACGTCGACTTACCGGCGCCGGGATTGCCTCCCAGCAGCACCGCCGAGCCAGGTACCAGGCCACCGCCCAGTACACGATCGAACTCGCCAAAGGTGGATGAGAAGCGCGGCACCTCGGACAAATCCACGGCGGCTAGATCGACCACCTCCCGGGACACCGCACCGGCGTAACCACTGCGCCCGCTTGCCGATGAAGCAGTGCCAGGCCGTGGCGATGACAGGCGTATTTCGGTCAGGGTATTCCATTCACGACAGCTCGAGCACTGCCCCTGCCATTTGCTGTATTCGGCACCGCACTCGGTGCAGACGAAGGCACTCTTCGCTTTTGCCATGCTGGCTTCTCTTGGCTGCTGTTCTTGGCAACGCTTATAACGTGTTGTCGCATCCTATAGAAACATCGAAGGCGGCTCATTGGCCGCCCTCGACACGTCAAAACGTAACGAAAAGATACTACTGGCGCTGCAGGCGCAACATTTCACCGTTTTCGAAACGACGCAGCTGCGGATCGATCAATTCGAGGGTGGTTGGGTTGAGCTTGAGGAAGTAATAGATCTGACCTTCGCCTTGGGGCGTGAGTTCATACACAGTTGCTTCCGGATCAGTTGCCGTACCGCTGACCACCTCCCATTGCCCCTGATAGGTCTCGGCAGGAGGATTCTGTGGATGCTCACGATAGCTGGCTTCAAGATCGAAGGTACGCTCGACGGCAGTTGCCTGCTCGTCTCCTTCCAACGTGACGTCGATATCGATTCCTGCACAGTTACGACACGGCAAGGTGCCCTGATAGGTCGTGCCCTGTTCTTGAGCGCTGGTCATACCCGGCGCCTCACCCTGCTGCGTGCCGGTGGCGCAACCCGCCAGCAAAGCTAGCATTGCGGAACCTGCTAGCAATGTCCTGATCTGCATATGAATCCTCCTAACGATTGGGTCTGGCATCATCCACCATGGCGTGCTGATCTACAGGATAACGGCAAGCTACGCTCGATGACAGCCTAGCAGTAACTTGCCTCATCCTAAAGTAGGGCAATTAGTGTATCCCTTGGTATCACTACCGTAAAATGCTCTGGGTCCGAGCCAGTATAGATTGAGCACGATACGAAACTGACGATGCAAAGCACGACAGCGCCGGAGATATAAGTACCCAGTACCACACACGCCGACTAGATTGAAGTGCCAGCGCTCATTCTGCAATGCCGGCCATATTCGCAAATACCAGGGCCAGAACGATTGGCATCACGATCAAGCTGCCAAGATTACCAATTAATACCAGTGAAGCCACTTTATGCGGTTCCTGGCGATACTGCTCCGCCAGTAGATAATTGAGCACCGCAGGCGGTAACGCAGCAAATACCCAAAGCGATGCGGCCTGTATTCCCTGAAGATCAAACAGCGCGATCATGGGCCAGGCTAGAATCAAGCCACTTAATGGGCAGGCCACGGCACCCAGCAGCCCTGTTTTCCAATCGCTGAAATCAATATCAAGCATGCGTACACCGAGGGCAAATAACATCAGTGGAATGGCCACCCCGCCCAACATGTTCATCGCCTCGAGCAACCAGCTGGGCAAGGGTATGCCACCAAGATTTATGCTGAGTCCCGCTAAACTCGCGAATACGATTGGCATGCGCAGCACTCGCCACAAGGGCGTACGCGGATTAAGCATGTAAAGCCCTACTGAGAAGTGCAGCAGCATCTCGACAATGAACAACACTATCGCGGCGGGAAGGGCCTTTTCACCGAACGCTAGTACCAGCAGGGGGATCCCCATATTGCCGGTATTGTTGAACATCATTGGAGGTAAAAAAGTACGTAGATCAAGCCTGAAAAATCGGGTTAACGGCCATAGCAGCAGCCCCGAACCTAGCACTATAACGATTGCAGCGATCGCCAGTGCTGCATATTGCTGAAGGGGGGCCTCTCGATCGGCCAGTACGGCGAACACTAACATGGGCACGAACAGCTCCATGTTTAGTGTATTTAGACCACGAATATCCGGTGTGCGAAAACGCCCATAAAGTGTGCCGCATCCGGTAATCAGGAAGACTGGTAAAAGCGTCGAAAGAATCTTGGCAAGCATGGCAATCGGTTACTCAGACCAAAGCCCCATAGCCTAGCATGCCAGCGCTTGCGCGGTCCGCGCCGCCGCGTCACCATGGGGGAAAGACCGCCTTGTCGAAGCGAGAAACCATGAGCAAGTTCTGGAGTCCCGAGATACGTGAGCTGACACCCTATGTGCCCGGCGAGCAGCCCCGCGAACGCCTGATCAAATTGAATACCAACGAAAATCCTTATCCGCCTGCGCCGGGAGTGGAGCAAGCGCTACGCGATTATCCGTCGAATCATCTACGCCTTTATCCCGATCCCGACGCTACCGCGCTACGAGAAGCGTTAACCGAAGAGTTCGGTATCGAGCCGAATCAGGTGTTTTTAGGAAATGGTTCTGATGAGGTATTGGCATTGGCATTCCAGGCCTTCTTTCGTCAAGCCAAGCCACTAACGATGCCGTCAATCAGCTACAGTTTCTATCCAGTCTATTGCCGCCTGTACGATATAGAGCCTCGTACCGTGGCGTTGGACGATAACTGGCAGGTACCTTTACAAGCGCTGACTGGCGATAGCGGTGGCATCGTCTTCGCCAATCCCAACGCCCCTACCGGACATGGCCATAGCCGGGCAGCCATTGCAGAGCTGCTAGAACGCATTACCGAATGCGTAGTGTTAGTTGACGAAGCCTATGTCGACTTCGGCGGCGAATCTTCTGTGCCGCTTGTGCAGGACTATCCTAACTTGCTGGTCACCGGCACGTTTTCCAAGTCACGCAGCCTAGCCGGGCTGCGCATTGGCTATGCCATTGGCTCACGGGAGCTCATCGAAGGGCTGGAGCGGGTCAAAAATTCCTTCAACTCCTACCCCATCGACAGTTTGGCTATCGTTGCCGGTGTGGCTGCTCTCAAGGATCACGAGCATTTCGATGCTTGCCGAGAAAGGGTCATTCGCACTCGAGAATATACGCGTCAACATATGGAAAAACTGGGCTTCAGAGTGCTTCCCTCCCAGACCAACTTTCTACTCGTACATCATGATAATCACGATGCAGGGCAGGTTTTTGCAGCACTGCGTGAGCGTGGCATCTTGGTTCGTCATTTTAATACCGAAGCATTGCGCGATTTCTTGCGCATCACGATTGGTACCGACGATGAAATGGACAGTTTGCTAGAAGCACTAGAAGCTATTTGTCACTAATTCTCGATTTTCCTACGCTTTATACGCAAAAACCCCCAGCCTGTTTAAGGCTGGGGGGTTGGGATAGATGCCTGACGAGGAGCTGGCCGGCACTCCGGGACTTTACTCGTCTCCTCCTGAGACTCGCCCTCCGGGCCCGCTAAAGCGGTTCCCGTTTGTTCCCGACAAACGGGTCCATGGGGACATCCGGAACGACAAAACCCCGGCCACTACTGGCCGGGGTCTCTGGATAGATGCCTGACGATGACCTACTCTCACATGGGGAGACCCCACACTACCATCGGCGCTGAGCGGTTTCACTGCT
>NZ_CANMTQ010000002.1 GCF_947500835.1 uncultured Halomonas sp. | reverse complement strand
AGAGATGGCGATAGCTGTGAGTCATGGCAACACCGTACCTGATGGGTCACGTGTTGCACTTGTTCATTGAGACCGCCCACTATTTCTTCGACAAATTCCTGGATAGGAAATCAATGACAGTTCGAGCCTTCAGTCATGATGCGCTTATCCTGCTAAGACAATACCACTGGCCGGGCAATGTGCGCGAACTTATCAATCGTATTCGCCGCGCCATGATACTTTGTGAAAACCGCTTGATCAGGCCCATCGATCTTGGTCTGGAACGACGTCATTATTTTCGCCATTCATTGACCTTGGAACAGGCTCGCCATATCGCCGAGCACGACGTGATAAAGGCTGCATTGGCCCGTAGCAAGAATAATATCCGGGAAGCCGCCAAGGATCTCGATGTTTCTCGAGTAACTCTCTACCGCCTGATCGAAAAGCATAATATTTGCCGGCATCATGGCGATAAGAAGCTGATTCAACCGATCAATGCCGCCTGATAGTTCGGCTATTCTGATTCAACTTGATCTGGTAGCCATGGTTGATATCGCCGACAACACTGAAATTCTGTAACCCTAGGTCCAGTACAGGATGGTCACAAAAACAATTCGTGCAAATCAGGCAGCAACACGAGGATCGAAATCATGAAAAAAGTCCCTATCAAGAGTGCCATCCTTGTCATCGCATCGATATTGGCCTCGGAAGCCATTCTGGCACAACAGGGCGCAGGCCAACGGACGCCTGTCGGACAGGCACCCCCTGCCGCACCGACGACCCCGCCTGAGGCACAAGGCATACCCGCAGAAATTGGCGGTGTACTGACACCTAAAGGCCGACTGGTTCTGGAACCGGCGTTGCAATATTCCCATTCCAGCGTGAATCGAGTGACGTTTCGAGGTATCGAGATTCTCAGCACGTTACTGATCGGCGTTTTTGATATCGAGGATGCAGATCGTGATACCTGGACCGCTTCGGTAACGGCACGCCTCGGGATTACCAACCGTCTCGAACTCGAATTGAAAGTACCCTATGTGTACCGGGATGACACCCTCAATGCCGTAGTCGCTGATACAGAGGGTACCAATATCGTTCGTGATCTTTCCAGCGACGGCCTGGGGGATATCGAGCTGGCAGCACGTTATCAAATCAACGATGGCCGTCATGGCTGGCCCTATTTCATCGGCAATTTGCGTTACAAGACAGTGACCGGAGAAGGGCCTTTCGACGTATCACGGGACGCGGATGGTCTTGAGCAGGAGCTGGCCACAGGGTCAGGATTTCACTCCATCGAACCGAGTCTGACCATGCTCTATCCTTCGGATCCGGCGGTGTTTTTTGCCAATCTGGGCTATTTGTTCAATCTAGAGGATGACATCAATGAACGGGTAGGGCCGACCAATGTCGGCGAGGTTGACCCGGGCAATGCACTACGGTTGAGCTTCGGTATGGCCTATTCGATCAACGAGAGGGCTGCCTTTACCCTGGGCTTCAAGAACGATTTCATCGAGGAGACGGAAACCGAGCTTGTCGATGTCACTTCCGGCGCTTCTTCGCGACAGGAGTCCAGTACGCTCAATGTGGGAGCCCTGCTTCTAGGCTGGTCCTATCAGGTCAATCCGGATACCGCGCTCAACCTTGGCCTGGAGCTGGGCGTGACAGAGGACGCCCCGGATACGCTACTGACACTGCGCGTTCCCTTTGGCATGGACGCTTTCTAGAAAAATCTGCAATGCTCTAGAAGCCCCGGGAGTTGGCAATACGCGTGCGTGTCTGAGCCGCGCGAAGCGCTTCCATGTTATGGATATCCAGGCGTATGTCGAGCTGCTGACGAATATCTCGGCCCGATGCATTGCTGACGACGGTACTCAATATCGCATCCTGGGTGAGATTATGAAGCGCTGCGGAAAAACCCTTGGCATCTTCCACCACCAGTCCTGAAAAATTCTCCAATCCGGCCAGATTGATGCCCCGGGGAGTGAGTGCAGTGATCGGTTGGCCAGTATTCGGTCCTACCACAGAGGCCTGTGCTGGCTGAGATGGCACTTCGTTGACAAAGGAGGGGATGGACTCAACGTTCTGTGACACGATATCGGCGCCGGCCTGACTGATATTCATCACGGTTTCCAGACGGATATCGTCGATCATGGTACGCAAGGTCGCGCCAAAGCTCATGTCCAGTCCGTTCGCGCTGAACCCACCGCGTAGATCGTCGAGCATTGAATCTGGGATGATATTCGCATGACGAAAGACGACCTCTTGCGGCATCGATGGCGACGCTGCACTGAGCTCGTTGAATAAGCGATTCCCGGTTGACCCGGCGCCGGCTTGCCCTACGCTCAGCGCCATGAATGCACCGAGTATCAATACCCGCAGCCTGCGTGATTCATGTGCCATTGTTGTTGTGCCCATGTGCCTGCTCCTACAAGACTCACTTGGCCAGTTCATTGGCGCCGGGAAGCGTCAATAACATCGAGCCCATTCCGGCACGGCTGATTCCCTGCTTGAGCGGAGAATCGGGTCGAACACGCCAATCCCTCTCGCTATTGAAATTCTGACGGGCCAGCTCGACGTCTTGCCGCGCTCCCAGCACTACACCGCTCCACATGGATTCAAAGTTGGATTTGGTTACAACCACGGTGCCGGCGGCCGGGTCTCCTATCAACACCTCGTCCTCATCGGTACCTTTGACGACCACGAAGTGCTTGTAACCCCGCGTATTGATTAGAGTAATGGCCGGTACGCCGATCTTGACGAAATCGTTCAGTGCCATCTTGAAGCCATCTGCATTCAATCCCCTGTAATCCAGATAGCGCTTCATATCCAGCATGGAGAACCCTTGGGCCTGGATCTTGTCTCTGTTTCCTTCGCGAAACATGGTCTTGAATACTTCGGCTTCGCTGGTCTCACGTCCATAGTGATAGGTCAGTAGCGTGGCGACCGCTGCCGAACCGCAGCTGAAATCATATTGCTGTCGAACTACGTTATCCCAACGCATTTCACGCAGGCTTCTGGCCTCGATATTGTAATTGCCAAACGAGCCATTGATTGCAACGGGGCCGGCTTCAACATTCATTGCCGTCAACCCCCAGCAGGATGCCGAGAGAATCACCACGAATCGATATAGTCGTTGTTGCATGACACTTTCTTCCAATGGCGCCACATCAATAGCAGGGCAAGGTTCACATCGAATCCAGCATTATTCAGCCAGATGAATGCTGATACCCACCGCACTGGTAACCGCATTGTTATGGCCGGTCATGATGTTGAACAGACCGACACCATCGAAACTGTCCAATGCACGAGATTCAAGCGTGATAGGCCCTGAAATTACGCTGTTGGCCATGACCGAATTGTCGCTGGCGATCGTCTTGAGATCCTGGATACTTTGTACGTTGATGAGCGCCTTGTTCTCGCGTCCGCGAAACTGCTCGAGCTCGTTGGCGCTAAGACCGTTCAAATCATCCAATGCTGAATATGCCTGCGCGGGGTCCGCTTTTTCGAAGGCGAGGGCGGTACCCAGTAAAACGACGTTCAATACGACCGACGTTATCAAGAGAAGAGTATTCATCCTCGAACGACGATGTTGTTTGACGAAAGTGATCATGATGCCGTGCTCCCAATCGAACCTGAAAGGGTCGGCGAACACCTGGGTTCGCCGACCTCGACGTGTATTGTCGATTAGTTCAATTACCGATACTTACACCACTGTGGGCTGCAACGTTGGTCGCGACCTGCTGTGAGTTGTAGAGACCGGTGGACAGGTTCATGTTGGCGATCCCGCCGAAGGCGCCCACGGACATGCTGGCACTGCCGGTATAGAGCACACCGCCGCTGCCATTACCACCGTCACCCCCGTAGCCCCCATCACCGCCATAAGCTCTGGTGTCACCGCCTGCCGCATTGGCGTAGCCACCGTCACCGCCTTCGCCATAGGAGTAGCCACCATCGCCGGATCTGCCATAGCCACCTTCACCGCCATAGCCGCCTTCGCCACCATAACCCCCATCACCACCATTGCCACCCTCGCCGTAACCAGCGTCGCCGCCATATCTCCTGGAGTTGCCCCCTTCACCATCACCGCCATAACCGCCTTCGCCACCATAGCCGCCATAGCCACCATCACCACCGTTGCCACCAGAGGCGTAGGAGTCGCCGCCGTTGCCGCCTTCGCCATCGCCACCATTACCGCCATAGGAGTAGGCATTGGAATCGGCGTTGGCATAGTCGCCATTACCGCCATCACCGCCACGAGCGCCATTGCCGCCATATACTCGAACGCTCGACCCGGACACCGACGAATCCAGCGTCTGGTAGGCGACCACGTCGACCTTGGTGTTGTAGGAGTCGCTCATGGCCCAGGCGTCACCGCCATCGCCGGTGCTTCCCCCATAACCGCCCATGCCACCGTAACCGCCCGTGCCATAGCCGTTGCCACGACCGTCTGCATCGCCGGAGGTGGCTTCGCTGTAAATATTGTTATCGTCGCTGTAGTCGTCGTTTCGGCCGTAGTTGTCGGAGTAGGCATCGCTATATCCTTCACCATACCCGTTGCCGTGGCCATTGCCGCCATAACCGCCATAGCCGCCGTTGGAATAACCGCCACTGCCCCCAGCAGAAAGGGCATCGGCATTGGCGGCGGAAACGGCCAGTGTCAATGCCAACACGGAGCATCCACTTATTACGTACCTTTTCATGATGTTTCTCCACGAATTGTCATGCATGACTATTGTTCCCTTTGATCCGGGCCGACACAGAAGATGTGTCTTGATCCTAAGGTTTTGCTCGGGATCGTGAAGACAGGAGCATTATTTATGCCAACAAAGCGTTACATTCTATAAGGCACTGAAAAATTGGGATATTTTAAGCCAGACAGACGCATGGATGAGCATCGGTTGAAGAAGAAGAGGGTACGGCGGAAGAAAGTAGCGAAAAATCTGAGTGTAAGTGTTTCGTAAAACTTACATTCTCTTCAGGAAGAAGGCTTGAGGCACTTTTTACATAGCAAAAACAAGCAATATGCCGATACGCTCAAGTGACACAAGGATGTTACTGGGCATCATACCAGGGGTTCACATCCTTTCAATTCAGTCGCAGCTGTTCCTGGATCAGTTCCACCAGCCTCAAATTGGCATCGTCAGCAGTGGTATCCAGATGGATCAAATGCCGTCGTTCGTCATCGTCGAAGGGTTCGAACTCGGTGAGTTGGCGTTCGAGTACCGCCAGGCTTGCTTCGGAAGGATCCCCACCGCGTCGGGCACGCTTTTTGATGCGTCGCTCAAGCGTTGCCTTGTCCGCCTCGAAACTTATCAACAGCACCGGAAGCCCGCGGGCTTCCGCCTGATGGCGTAACAATTTGCGCTGTTCCCGCTTTAAACAGGTAGCGTCGATGCATACCGGACGCCCGGCCTCGAGCAGTACACCCGTCAAACGCGCCAGCTGTGCATAAGTTCGATCAGTGGCCTCGGCGGTATAGATATCCACACCCTGTTTGCCAGTATCCGCTTCAGGCTCGAAGCCGAATAACCGTTTACGCTCCACATCCGAGCGCAAACGCACGTTGCCCAGCCGACACACCACCTCTGCGGTAAAACGGCTCTTGCCACTGCCTGAAACACCGACACCGATCAACAGATAGGGGAAATCGAACTCGGCATAGCGAGCCGCCAGTTCGATATGCTGCCGATAGGAAGCCATGATGGCGGATCGATCGGAGGGATGTAGTTCAGGCTGGTGATAGCGCAGTATCGCCACCTTGGCTCGTACCAGGGCACGGTAGAACTTGTAGAAGGGCAATAGCCGGGTTAAGCCGTGATCGCCGGAAAGTTCGAGATAGCGATTGAGTGCGTGGTGAGCGAAGCTTTCTTCACCTCGCGCTTCAAGATCCATGAGTAAAAAAGCGAGATCGCCACCCACGTCGTTCCAACGCAGTTCATCGTTGAACTCGATCCCATCAAACATCAAGGCGCGTCCTTGATGTTGTACGGCATTACCCAGGTGCACGTCGCCGTGGGACTCGCGCACATAGCCTTCTTGCCGGCGTCGCAGAATCTCATCGGCAAAACGCTCGAGGGCTTCCTGGCTCCAGGTACGTAAAAACGCTAGATGCTGACGATCCTGCTCATCCTCCAGACACGGCGCGATCAATGCGAATTCCCGCTCGAGAATACGCGTGAGGGACGCTGGCGTACCGAATTCACTTTGTTGCGGTACGCGCTCTGCCTGCTCGTGAAAAACGACCAGCTGATCGATCAAGTCGTCGAGCAACTCCAGGGAAAGCTCACCGCTTGCTTGCAGAGTGCTGAACAGATGTCGGTTGCTGAATTGACGCATCTTCACCGCGTACTCAAAGGGTGCGGATGCATCGTTGACGCGGGGCGACTCGGGAGTCCCGGAAATCGGCACCGCTTCGAGATACAGTGACGGCGCCAGACGCCGGTTGAGACGCACTTCCTGTTCACAGAAATGCTGGCGCCTGTCCAGGGTGGAAAAGTCCAGAAAGCTGCCAAATGCCAGCGGCTTCTTGAGCTTGTAGGCAAACTCGCCGGTCAGAACGATCCAGGAGATATGCGTCTCGAGAATTTCGATGGACGCCACCGGATGGTCGTAGCAGTCGGCATCAAAGAGTGCCTTGATCAGGGCCTGACTCACAGTTCTCTCCCGGCGATGTTCGAATCCGTTTACAGCTCAATCGTTTGTGCAGGATTACGCCTTGCGCGTCAACTTGGTGAACACACGTTCCGAGGCATCGAGGGTATGTTGAATGTCTTCCGGCGTATGGGCACTGGACATGAAGCCCGCTTCATAAGCGGAGGGTGCAAGGTAGACTCCCTCGTCGAGCATGCCCGTAAAGAACTTGCGAAACGCATTCATGTCGCAGGCGGTGGTCTGTACGAAGTTGTCGACCCGTGATTGCCCGGTGAAAAACAGCCCAAACATACCTCCGGCTCCTTGGGAGAGCATTTCTACACCCGCGGCACGGGCACGCTCCTTGAGGCCATCGCATAGGGTCGTGACGCGCTGGGTCAACGCCTCGTGAAATCCGGGTTGGCGAATCTTGTTCAACAAGGTGACACCCGCTGCCATGGCCAGTGGATTGCCGGCCAGGGTACCCGCTTGATACACCGGGCCCAGCGGCGAAATATGCTCCATGATCTCGCGTTTGCCGCCGAAGGCACCCACCGGCATACCCCCGCCGACGATCTTGCCCAGGCAGGTCAGATCTGGAATTACACCGTAATGGGCTTGGGCGCCGCCAAGGGCGACACGAAAACCGGTCATCACCTCATCGAAGATGAGCACGCTTTGATGACGGTCGCAAACCGAACGCAGGGTTTCGAGAAATTCCGGATGGGCAGGAATGCAGTTCATGTTGCCTGCCACCGGCTCGACGATGATGCAGGCGATCTGATCCCCGATCTCGTGAAAACACTCCTGTACCGCCTCGCTATCGTTGTAGGACAGGGTGACGGTGTGCTCCGCAAGCGAGGCAGGCACACCCGGAGAGCTTGGCTCGCCGTGGGTCAATGCGCCGGAGCCAGCCTTGACCAGCAGCGAATCGGAATGACCGTGGTAGTTGCCTTCGAATTTGACGATCTTGTCCCGGCCGGTGAAACCGCGTGCCAGGCGAATGGCGGACATGGTCGCTTCGGTGCCGGAATTGACCATGCGCACCATTTCCATCGAGGGAATGATCTCGCAGATCAGATCCGCCATGGTGGTTTCGATGGCCGTTGGGGTGCCAAAGGATAAACCTGAATCCAGGCGTTCGCGCACCGCACTCAGAACATCCGGGTCCGCATGGCCGGTGATCATTGGCCCCCAGGAACCGACGTAATCGACATAGCGCTTGCCTTCGACATCAAATAGATAAGCACCTTGAGCGCGCTCGATGAATACTGGCGGACGATCCATACCCTTGAAGGCGCGCACCGGTGAATTGACACCACCCGGAATACGACGGCAGGCCTGTTCGAAAAGCTGAGCAGAAGTTGTCATGTAACGCCCCTTGCCAAATTGTGGATAATACGTTGGATAGATTGGATAAACACTGAGTACGAGCTGTGGGTAACTTATCTATTACTATGCATTGTTCCGCGCGTTCAATACGCATGTGCTAACTTTTGCATCAATGCTCGAAGGTTAGCATCGACAGGCCAATGGCCGCACATAATTCAAGGCACAGGTCGACTCATTTACGCCGACAGGGCAACATCTGTCCATTCCCCGGTTGCCAACCACGACTCAAACTTTCCCAGGTAAAGCGCTGGGCTTGTTCGCAGGCGTTCACCAGCCGTTCGCCAACCGCCAGGCGCGCCGCCAGCGCCGCTGTCAGGGTGCAGCCAGAGCCGTGATAGTGCCCCGACAACCGGGGCCAGCGCCACTGGCGACTGGTCTCCGGAGTGTGCAGGGTATGCACCACTTCGTCGGCCGGGGTTCCCGCAGGCGGCTCGTCCGTTCCGGTAACCAATACCGCCTGGCAACCCAGGGTCATCAGGGACACTACTCGCTCGACATCATCCTGGCCCGACCCCGGCGCCAAACGCGCCAACTCCTGTCGATTCGGCGTCAGGATATCCACCAGAGGCAACAGACGCCGGCGAAACTCGTTGATCAGAGGGCCAGTGGATAACTCGGCGCCACCGCCTGCCTTGAACACCGGATCCACCACGAGTGGAATCCCGGGGCGGGCACGCAGGATATCTTCGATCACTTCGAGAAGTGCCACATCCGCGACCAGCCCGATCTTGATCGCCGCTATCTCGAATTCATCGAGCAGGGCCCAGGTCATGTCACGCACCGCATCGGCGCTACAGGGCATGACCTTCAAAACATTGTGGGTCGTCTGCACGGTGAGGGCAGTGGGTACTGTCACTGCCCAGGCGCCATTAGCAGCAATGGCTTCGCTATCGGCGATCAGGCCAGCACCACCGGTCGGATCGTGACCCGCCATCACCAGCACCACGGGAATCTTGGCATCCACCATCAAAAGGGCTTCACTATTGCCAGAATGATGATCGCAATCAGCGCAAGCACCGGGGCCTCATTGAAAAAGCGGAAGAACTTCTCGCTCTTGTGACAGGTCGCGCTGGTCAGGCGTTTCATGTAGATCAGGCACAGGTGGTGATAAATCACCAGCAATACCACCAGCAGCAGCTTGATGTGCATCCAGCCGGCACTGAGGTAAGCAGGCACCAGCCACAATAGCCAGGCCCCCAGAAGAATGACCGCAATCATCGAAGGCGTCATGATGCCGCGATACAGCTTGCGCTCCATGACCTTGAAGTAGTCGATGGCCTGGGTATCACCCTTGTCCCGAGCCATGGCGTGATAGACGAACAGACGTGGCAGATAGAACATGGCGGCAAACCAGGTGACTATTGCCATCAGATGAAATGCTTTTACCCACAGGTACATGCCGCTCCTTGTAACGACTCACAGCGTCGTGCTCATGGCTTGTAACGATAGTAACTCTCGATGGTGTCCCGGGTAATGATACCGGAAATATGCTGTATCGTCGGCGCCGTAATATGTTGGACATAGAGCGCATCCACCCCATATTCATTCAGCCGTTCGAAGGCTTCCTCGAGAGTTGCCTGGCGATGAATGGGCGCAAGATCGAGGCGCTGGCCGGGGATATCAAGCAGATCGAAACTCTCCTGCTCAGCGTGTTCTTCATCCAACATGACATTGGCCAGATCCGCGGCCTTCAGGGCGAAGGGAATCTTTTCCTCATCGGATCGCGTGACCATTAGCCAGACCGGATTGGAATCCAGCAACGCCTGAGCTTGATCGCGAGTGATCTTGCGTTCGGTTTTTCGTACGTTGGATTCCATCGCCGCAGGTACCGCCACCCGGGACAAGGCTTGGCGCAAGGGATGCTGCAGTAAATGTATGCCGTTTTGTGTCTGGGCCATGAAGAATCCCTGACAGCGGCACACTTTACGCGAAGTCAGACTAGCGATCACCACCGCCAGCATACCCGGCAGGATGATATTGGGATTGTGGGTCAACTCGAGCAGCGCGATGATCGCCGCCAGCGGTGCCTGCAACACAGCCCCCATCATTGCCGCCATTCCCAGCATGGCATACAGACTGGGATCCGCCGCCAGAGGCGGCCAAAGCCAATTTCCCGCCATACCACCCAGGGCCCCGGCAGCGGCTCCGATCACCAGTATCGGGCCGATGATCCCGATAGTGATGCCACAGGCAAAGGTGAACGCAGTGAGCACAAGCTTGCCGATCATCAAGGCGATCAGCACGTCGATGACCACATCATTCACCAGTATCGCGGATAGGCTGTCATAGCCGATGCCCTGTACCTGCGGATACCACCAGGCCACGACCGCCACCGCCGAACCTGCCATGCCCAGTCGCAGGGCAAAAGGCAGGTGCTTCAACTGCTGGCTGAGCTGTGAGATACGAATGAAAAGGCCTGCCAGTAAACCTATCAGCAAGGCGATCATCACGATCCAGTGCAGATTGAATAACGATCCCAGGCTGATGTTGGGTACCTGGAACGCTGGATCGCTGCCATACACCGACTGCGCCACCACCGCTCCCATGCTGGACGCCAGGATGACCGGCATGAAGCCGGTAATGGTGTATTCCATCATCACCACTTCCATGGCAAAGATGACGCCAGCCAAGGGCGTGTTGAAAGAGGCCGCAATGGCCGCGGCGGTACCGCATCCCACAAGAGTGCGCAAACTGTTGTGGGGCAAGCGCAAACGCTGTCCTAGACCGCTGGCCGCTGCCGCCCCCAGATGAATGGCCGGCCCTTCCCGACCAGCGGATAATCCACCGACTACCGAAATCACGCCGACCCACCACTGATTGATCCAGTTGCGCAAGGGCATGCGGCCTTGAAACCTGCTCAACCGTTCAATGACATGGCCAACGCCCAGATTACGCGCGGCAAGGGCCTGAGGGAGCAAACACAGCCCGATCAAGATTACTGCACCTAGCGGCAGTAGCGAACGTATTACCGGACTCAGTGCCTCGAAGGTCTCGGGATCATCGTTGGGCATGAACAATAACCCACCAAGCCCCAACAACGAGCGAAACACCACCATGAAAATTCCAGTCAATAGACCCGAGACCACCCCCAACAGACACAGCTGCGGTAGCGCATCGACACTGGCCAGACGCCGACGGAATCTTTCGAGACTAAAAAAGCTGGGCAAGTGAATGTCCTTGTACCGGCACGGCAACACAGCGTCTTTGCACGACGAGCAGATCCTGTTCGGAATGCCTAGACTCTTGTGTATCATATTTAACGCGCAGCGTCTTAGCGACGACTGCACTTCATGTTTTACGACATTAAAGGAAGCCCATCGTGATCAAGGTCGGTATCGTCGGCGGCACCGGGTACACGGGCGTCGAGCTTCTGCGTCTGCTGGCACAGCACCCTGATGTGAACGTCGATGTCATCACTTCTCGCTCGGAGGAGGGCATGGCTGTCAGCGAGCTCTATCCCAATCTGCGCGGCCATTATGATCATCTGGCGTTCAGCGCCCCGGATGTCGAACGCCTGGGAGCCTGTGACGCAGTATTCTTTGCCACGCCCCACGGCGTTGCCCATGCCCTGGCCGGCGAGCTGCTCGAACACGGCACCCGGGTCATCGATCTGTCGGCGGATTTTCGTCTCGCGGATGCAGACGAATGGGCGCGCTGGTACGGCCAGCCTCATGGCGCACCGGAACTACTCGACGAAGCGGTTTACGGGCTGCCCGAGGTCAATCGTGAAGCGATTCGTCAGGCGCGTCTGGTCGCCGTACCGGGTTGCTATCCTACCGCCGTGCAACTGGGTTTATTGCCTCTGCTCGAAAATGGGCTGATCGATGTCGGACACATGATCGCGGATTGCAAATCCGGTGTTACCGGCGCAGGCCGTGGCGCCAAGGTGCCTTCGCTGTTGGCGGAAGCCAGCGAGTCGATGAAGGCCTACGGCGCCTCGGGTCACCGTCATCTCCCGGAAATACGCCAGGGGTTGGTACGCGCCGCGGGTGGTCCGATCGGCTTGACCTTCGTTCCGCATCTGACACCCATGATTAGGGGCATTCACGCCACGCTTTATGGTCGCCTGACCGGTAATACAAACGATCTTCAGGCGCTGTTCGAGAAGCGCTTTGCCGACGAGCCGGCAGTGGATGTCATGCCCGCCGGCAGCCATCCCGAAACCCGCAGCGTAAAGGGCGCCAATCTTTGCCGCCTGGCAGTTCACCGCCCAGAAGATGGCGATACCGTGGTAGTACTGTCGGTGATCGACAATCTAGTCAAGGGAGCCTCCGGGCAAGCCTTGCAGAATCTCAATCTGATGTTCGGTTTCGACGAAATGCTGGGTATGAAGGCGCCGGCGCTATTGCCCTAGACATTCCCTGAACAAAGTTGACCCTTTTACTAGGGATTAGGGATAATGAGGCTGGTTGACAATTCTGTTTATCGGAGGCTTTTACATGAGTGGTGTCGCATCCTTTGCTCCCACGCCGTTACTGCTCACTGATGCCGCCGTACGTCGTTTACGGGCCTTGGCAGCTGAAGAAGGCAATACGGCACTCAAACTGCGCGTGTTCATCACCGGCGGTGGCTGCTCGGGATTCCAGTACGGGTTCGATTTTGCCGAGCAGACTGCAGAGGATACGCTGGTCGAGATTGACGATGTCGGCATGGTCATCGATCCGCTTTCCTATCAGTACCTGGTCGGTTCCACCGTGGATTATGAAGAAGGGCTTGCCGGAGCACGTTTCGTGATCAAGAATCCCAATGCAACCTCGACCTGCGGCTGTGGCGCGTCTTTCACCGTGTGAACAGGATGCAAGAACACATCTTGACGGCTTCCCCGTAACTCGCCAAGGTAAAAGGCGCGTTACACAAACAACACGTCTAATCGGGGAACGCCATGAAAAGCACTATGTTGAAAGGAATCTCGCTGGGTTCGGCCTTGGCAATGGGCCTGAGCCTTACAGGTCATGCCTCGGCGGAAACGCTACAGGTTGCAACAGATCCAAGTTTCGTACCCTTCGAGATGATGGATCAGGAAAGCGGCGAAATGGTCGGCTTCGACATGGACATCCTGAACGAGGTCGCCAAGCGAGCCGGTTTCGAGGTTGATCTGCGCACCATGGACTTCAACGGCATCATCCCTGCGGTGCAGACCGGCAACATTGATCTGGCCATTGCCGGTATCACCATCACTGAAGAACGCGAGAAAATCGTCGATTTTACCGACCCCTACTACGACTCCGGCCTGCGTATCCTGGTATCTGCCAACAACGAGGACGTCGAGGAGTTCGAGGACCTCGAGGGCATGCGTATCGGTACCAAGATCGGTTCAACCAGCTACGACTATCTGCAGAAGAATCTCGGTGACAGTGCCGAAATCACGCCTTATCCGGGCAGCTCCGACATGTACATGGCGTTGATGGGCGGCAGCGTCGATGCGGTTTTCTATGACGCGCCCAATGTCGGTTATTTCTCCCAGACCAAGGGCCAGGGTCGGGTAAAGACCGTTGGATCGCTCTATGAAGGTCAGCAATATGGCATCGCTTTCGCCGATGGCAGCAAATGGGTTGAACCCGCCAACAAAGCACTGTCCGAAATGCGCGAAGACGGCACCTACGATGAGATCCACAAGAAGTGGTTCGGTGAAGCATCTACAAGCGAATAAGACTGCTAGATAGCATCTTCGCTACTGACACGGGCCGGGGCAAGTACTCCCGGCCTTTTGTATTGCCATTCATAAAAGTCGAGTACCACAAGCGGTATCTCGCTTGGAGACCCCTACGTGGATGTGACATTCCAATTCGACTGGCAGGCGGCCATCGCCTCCATTCCTTATCTGCTCGAGGGCATTCCCTGGACGCTGCTGATATCTTTCGGCGGTCTGGCTATTGGATTCGTCATCGGCATCATCTTTGGGCTTGCGCGTATCAGCCCAACTGCGTTGCTACGCTGGCCCGCGATTGCCTACATTGAAATCTTTCGTGGCACGCCGGTGCTGGTACAGGTTCTGTTCATCTTCTATGGCCTGCCGCAGCTGCTCGGCGGCCCGATCAATGCCCTGACCGCAGGCATCGCCGCCATTGCGCTCAACGCCGGCGCCTATATCTCCGAGATCGTGCGTGGTGGCGTGCAGTCGATCGAGAAGGGCCAGCGCGAGGCAGGGCTTTCCCTGGGCCTGTCTCGGACCCAGGCATTTCGCTACATCATCTGGCCCCAGGCCCTTCGCCGCATGATTCCGGCCTTGGGCAATCAGGGCATCGTCAGCATCAAGGATACCTCGCTGTTCTCGGTGATCGGGGTCGGCGAGCTGGTGCGCCAGGGCCAAGTTTATATCGCCACGACATTTACCGCGCTCGAGGTCTATTTCATGGTTGCCTTGATGTATCTGGCTATCACCTTGAGCCTCTCCCTTGCGCTGCGTCTGCTCGAACGCCGTGGCTTGGTAGGGCAATGAGGAAATTGAATGATGAATGACAAGAATACCCCGATGGTGCGGCTGAAGAAGGTCAACAAGCATTTCGGCAAGCTGCATGTTATGCGGGATATTGATCTCGAAGTGACCCCGGGTGAAGTGGTGGTTATCGTGGGCGCCAGTGGTTCGGGCAAGTCGACGTTGATCCGCTGCGTCAATGGCCTGGAAGAGTTCCAGAGCGGGCGTATCGAGGTGGATGGTAATGAACTGCTGCCTGACGGCAAGAGCGGAAAATCACTACAGGCGGTGCGCACCGAGGTCGGCATGGTGTTCCAGCAATTCAACCTGTTTCCCCACCTCTCGGTACGCGACAACGTGACCCTCGCGCCCATGAAAGTACGTGGCTGGCCCCGGGAAAAAGCATTGGAAACAGCCCATCGACTGCTTGAGCGCGTCGGCATCCAGGACCAGGCCGACAAGTACCCCAGCCAGCTCTCCGGTGGTCAGCAACAGCGCGTTGCTTTAGCCCGTGCCCTGGCCATGGAACCACGGCTGATGCTGTTCGATGAGCCCACCTCAGCGCTGGATCCGGAGATGATTGGTGAGGTACTCGATGCCATGCGTGAACTGGCCAAGGAGGGCATGACCATGATGATCGTGACCCATGAAATGGGCTTTGCCCGGGAGGTCGCCGACCGGGTGATCTTCGTGCATGACGGCCAGATCGTCGAGGAGGGCCCGCCACAGGAGGTTCTCGACAATCCCCAGCAGGAACGCACTCGATCCTTTCTATCTCGCGTACTCAAGCACTGATAACAGCAAGCTTGTCACATAACGAGTTCATCCAGGCATCACATGGATGAACTCTTTATTCGTTTTTTCCCTCGATCTTCTTTAAAGATTACTTCACAGGCGGTTTTTTCCCCTGTGGATAATATTTTTTTCCAACCTGCCGCTTTTCAACTGAAAGGCCCGCTGTCTCTACGCCGAGCAATTTTAATTACGCTTGTTGATCACCTTGCTTGCAACCCGGGTAGCCATCGGTGGATAACACGTGGTTCAGTTGCCATGTGCATAACACAGCATTTAATCCACAGCTTCCTTGACAGCTATACGCAGGTGGAAAACTGCTTCCTAAGCTAACGGTCAACAATACAAGATATTGACAATATTGAATTTTATTAGGTTATCAACAGATTTTGTCCACACTAATAAATACAACAACAACAGAACTTCTTTATCTCTATTCTATTTTTATATTATTAGGGAGTAAGTTCTTGAATCGAAACTTCACCCATGTGGAAAACCCCTGACGGTTACCCACAAGGGCGTTATACTGTTCGACCCTATTTCCCTTTCGAATCGAACAGGCGCTTTTGCGCAAGACGAGGTGCACCTTGGATTACCCCAACCGCTTTGACGTCATCGTCATAGGCGGTGGTCATGCGGGAACGGAAGCCGCACTGGCCGCTGCTCGCATGGGCTGTCATACCCTTTTGCTGACACACAACATCGAGACTCTCGGTCAAATGTCCTGCAATCCCGCCATCGGCGGCATTGGCAAGAGTCATCTGGTCAAGGAGATCGATGCACTCGGTGGCGCCATGGCGCTGGCAACCGACCAGGGGGGGATTCAGTTCAGGGTGCTCAATGCGCGCAAGGGGCCAGCGGTAAGGGCGACTCGAGCCCAGGCAGATCGTGTGCGTTACAAGGCGGCAATTCGTGGAGTGCTGGAAAATCAGCCAAATCTGACCTTGTTCCAGCAAGGGGTGGACGATCTGATCGTCGAAGGCGATACGGTCCGCGGCGCCGTTACCCAGACAGGAATTCGTTTTCATGGCGAAACCGTGGTGCTGTGTACCGGCACTTTCCTTGGCGGGATCATCCATATCGGTCTCGATCATCACAGCGGAGGTCGGGCCGGGGATCCGCCCGCCAACGCTCTGGCGCAACGCTTACGCGCCTTGCCATTTCGGGTGGATCGCCTGAAGACCGGTACACCCCCGCGTCTGGATGCCAGAAGCATCGATTTCTCGGGCCTCGAAGAGCAGCCCGGAGATTCGCCGACGCCGGTAATGTCCTATCTGGGCAACCGGGATATGCATCCACATCAGGTGATGTGCCATATTGCCCACACCAATCAGCGTACTCACGAGATCATTCTTGCAAACCTCGACCGTTCATCGATGTACTCCGAGGCGGGATCGATCGACGGCGTAGGGCCTCGTTACTGCCCCTCCATCGAGGACAAGGTGCATCGCTTTGCCGACAAGCAGAGCCATCAGATATTTCTCGAGCCGGAAGGGCTCGATACTCACGAACTTTACCCCAACGGCATCTCCACCTCGCTACCCTTCGATGTTCAGCTTCAGGTGGTACGCTCGATCAGTGGTTTCGAGAACGCCCACATCACTCGTCCCGGCTATGCCATCGAATACGATTTTTTCGATCCTCGGGATCTCAAGCATTCCCTTGAAACCAAATTTATCCATAACCTGTTTTTTGCCGGTCAGATCAATGGCACCACGGGCTACGAAGAGGCGGGCGCTCAGGGATTGCTGGCAGGGTTGAATGCCGCACGACGAGTGCAAGGTGAAAAGAGCTGGTGCCCGCGTCGGGATGAGGCCTACCTGGGCGTACTGGTCGACGATCTGATTACCCTGGGAACTCTTGAGCCCTATCGCATGTTTACGTCTCGCGCCGAATATCGCTTGCTACTGCGAGAGGACAATGCCGATCTGCGTTTGACTGAACTTGGCCGCAAGATGGGGTTGGTGGACGACCTACGCTGGAAAGCCTTCTCCACCAAGCGTGAGGCGCTCGAACGCGAAAGTGCTCGTTTGCGCGAGACCTGGATTCAGCCTGGCACTGCTGAAGCTGAGAATGTGGAAACCAAGCTCGACAAGCCCTTGGCGCGAGAATACACCTTGGCGGAGTTGCTCAAACGTCCGGAGCTCGTCTATGGCGATGTTGCATTCCTCAAGGGAGAGCCAGACAGCGACGACCCAAGTGTGACCGAGCAGGTGCAGATCCAAATCAAGTACCAGGGTTACATCGATCGCCAGCAGGATGAGATCGACAAGCTCAAACGTCATGAAGCGACGCCTTTGCCGGAGGATCTGGATTACGATCGGGTCGAAGGATTATCCAATGAAATTCGTCAGAAGCTGGGTCAATCTCGTCCCGAAACATTGGCCCAGGCCGGGCGTATTTCCGGGGTAACACCGGCAGCGGTATCGATCCTGTTGATTCATTTGAAGAAACGTCGTCTGCTCGACAATCGGCCTGCGAAGAGTGCATGAGCGCTAGTATCGATCGACAACTCGAAGAGGGGCTTGCCCAGCTGGGTATCGTTGCCGAAGAGCTTGCGCTGCAACGACTCCTGGAACTGCTTGCGTTGTTGCACAAGTGGAACCGCGCCTATAACCTCACCGCGGTACGATCATTAGATGAGATGGTCATCAAGCATGTGCTTGATAGTGCTGCCGTGTTGCCGGCAGTCACTGGGCCACGGTTGCTGGATGTCGGGGCAGGCCCTGGTCTGCCAGGGCTGGTACTCGCCATTCTCAAGCCCGGAATTGGCGTAACCCTGCTTGACAGCAACGGCAAGAAAGTACGCTTTCAGCGTCAGGCCATTCTCGAATTGAAGCTGGACAACGTCTCGGCGGTGCAGCAGAGAGTGGAACGGTTCGTTGCGCCTGAATTCGATCAGGTGATTTCACGCGCCTTCGCCAGTTTGGCTGACTTCGTCACGATGACAGATCATCTACTGATTGAAGGGGGCGAATGGTTGGCCATGAAAGGGCGTATCAACGAAGACGAACTTGCCGATTTACCCGCGTCGATTGTCTTGCGGGAGCGGCGGGTTTTGAATGTGCCCGGCGATAGTGCGGATCGCCATCTGTTGAGACTCGAGCGTACCGGTAGAAGTGTGCGGCAAGAGTAAAGCGAATCGGGATCAATGTGGGTAAGGGAGTCTTGCGTGACCAAAATCATTGCCTTGACCAATCAGAAAGGTGGCGTCGGCAAGACCACCACGACGGTCAATCTGGCAGCATGCCTGGCGGCGCTCGACCGTCGTGTACTGCTTATCGACCTTGATCCGCAAGGGCATGCCACCATGGGTAGCGGTATCGACAAGCACGAACTCGATGGCAGCGTGCTCGAGGTGCTTCTGGGTGAGAAACCCGCGGCAGAGGTGATTCTCGATTGCCCGGATGCCGGCTATGCGCTGCTGCCGGGCAATGCCGATCTCACCGCCGCGGAGGTCGATCTGCTCGATCGAGATGGCCGAGAACGCTGTCTGCACGAATCCATCAAGGATGTTGCCAGCGAATACGATGTGGTACTCATCGATTGTCCCCCGTCGCTGAACATGCTGACCGTCAACGGCCTGACCGCCGCCGATGGGGTATTGATTCCGCTGCAGTGCGAGTTTTACGCCCTTGAAGGCCTCTCTGCACTGCTCGATACCGTCGAGCAGATTCAAGCCAGTGTGAACCCTGCGCTTCAAGTCTTTGGTATCGTGCGTACCATGTTCGATAACCGAAACAGCCTTACTCGGGATGTCAGCAAGCAACTGCGGGACTACTTCGGCGAAACCCTGCTCAAGACCACGATCCCGCGCAACGTGCGCGTGGCAGAAGCCCCAAGCCACGGCTTACCGGTGACCAAGTACGCGCGTTTCTCCCGGGGCAGTCAGGCGCACCGGGTATTGGCCAAGGAACTGATTCGTCGTCTTTCGTTATGATGTCGGAAACCGCATTGAAGGAGTGCCAATGACCCGTAAACGTGCCCTGGGCCGAGGCCTGGATGCTTTGATTGGCGCCAATGCCCGCCGTCGCGATCTGCTTGATGCGGATGGTCAGTTAGATCCATCCCAAGGTGTCGAGCAAGCCCTGGACGCTTCTGAGCAAAACGAACGTCTGCTGCGCTTACCCCTTGGCCAGCTTATTCGCGGCAAGTATCAGCCACGCCGTGAAATACAGCCTGAAGCCTTGGAAGAGTTGACCGACTCGATCCGTGCCCAAGGTGTCATGCAGCCGATAGTGGTTCGTCCGATCGGTGAAGATCGCTACGAGATCGTCGCCGGGGAACGTCGCTGGCGCGCGGCTCAGCTTGCTGAACTTGATACCATTCCCGCGGTCGTGCGTGATATCAGCGACCAGAGTGCTCTGGCACTCGCTTTGATCGAAAACATTCAGCGGGAAAATCTCAATCCGGTCGAAGAGGCAGCGGCTCTCAAACGTCTACTCGAGGAGTTTGAGCTGACTCAGCAGCAGGTCGCGGATGCGGTAGGCAAATCCCGCACTCAAGTGACTAATCTACTACGTCTTTTGGCACTGGACCCTGAAGTGCAGACACTGCTCGAACGTGGCGATCTGGACATGGGGCATGCCAGGGCACTGCTGGTGCTGACTGCGGCAAAACAGCGCAAGGCAGCCCATGAAGTGGTCAACAAGGATCTCACCGTACGTCAGACCGAAACCCTCGTTAAACAGCTCCAGGAAGGTAAGCCCGTAGCCAAGAAGCAGGCACAACCTTCTTCCGATGTAGCCCGTCTGGAAAACCAGCTAGGTGAATTGCTTGGCGCTCCGGTTCGCATTCAGCATGGTCAGCGGGGAAAAGGGAAAGTGACCATTCGATACGCCAGTCTCGATGAGCTAGATGGCATTCTGGCGCATATTCGCTGAGATAAAGAGAACGAGCATAAATTTAGCATAATAATTATTTTCGCAGAAATTGTTGCCCTTTGGTCGTAAGATCATATGAGTTCGCTTAATTTCGATAGAGGTTCGGTTGAAGGCAAGGCGGGGCTTCCTTATAATCCGCCGAGGTTTTGTTCTGGTAGCTTACGGGACGATATCCCTGAGCGGCACGGTACAAGGCAAAGGTTCAAGATAATGCACGATCCGGTACCGGCCCAGCTCAAGCGTCCCCAGTACGCGCGCCTGCTGGCAGCACAGGCATGCATGGTCTTGTTCCTGGCCGTATTGAGTGCATCCTTGAAAGGCGGGCCCGCTGCGGTTTCGGCGCTACTCGGTGGTCTGGTTTGTCTGCTGCCCAATGCTTATTTTGCTTGGCGTGCCTTTCACTATCAGAGAGCCCGATTTGTCAGGGACGTTGTCAAGAATTTTTACCGTGCAGAAGTCGGAAAATTCGGTTTGACGGTCGCACTGTTCATGCTGGTATTCGTTACAGTGCCACCCTCAAACCCCGTTTTCTTCTTTGGCGCTTACGTGGCGACACTGTTTACGCAATGGCTGGGGCCTTGGCTACTGCGCAAACCGTCACACACCTGATATCGAGGCAGTGCAATGGCAGGCAACAATCCGACATCCGCGGAGTATATCCAGCACCACCTGCAGAACCTCACTTTCGGCTATCATCCCGAGAATGGCTGGTCGATCGCCCATTCTGCTACCGACGCCGTGGAAATGGGTTTCTGGGCTATTCATCTTGATACCATGGGTTGGTCCTTGGCCATGGGAACACTGTTCATCTGGCTTTTCCGCAAGGTCGGCAAGAAAGCCACCACCGGGGTACCGGGTAAGCTACAGAATGCTATCGAAATGGTCTTCGAATTCGTCGAAGGTACCGTGAGGGATGCCTTTCATGCCAAGAATTACTTGGTCGCGCCAATTGCCTTGACGCTATTCGTCTGGATTTTCCTGATGAATACACTCAAGCTAGTGCCGATCGATCTATTGCCCGGGGTATTTGCCGAACTGGGCGTTGATTACATGAAGATAGTGCCTACTACCGATCCCAACGCCACCATGGGTATGGCGCTCGGCGTGTTCTTCCTGATCATCTTCTACAGCATCAAGGTCAAGGGAATAGGCGGCTTCGCCAAAGAGCTATCTTTTACGCCGTTCAACCACTGGCTGTTGATTCCCTTCAACCTGGTGATGGAAATTATTAGTCTGCTGGTGAAGCCACTCAGCCTTGGCCTACGTCTATTCGGCAACATGTTCGCCGGCGAGGTGATCTTCATTCTGATCGCACTGCTGCCGTTCTGGATATCCTGGACCCTCAACGTGCCTTGGGCCATCTTCCATATCCTCATCATCACCCTGCAGGCATTCATCTTCACCGTGCTGACCGTGGTCTACCTCCAAGGAGCACACGATAAACACTGAATCATGCAGGACCCAATAACGTAGTATCCCATAACCCTTTGCACTTTAATCTTAACTCGATAGGAGCATCACCATGGAACTCGTCTACATTGCTGCCTCCCTCATGATCGGTCTTGGCGCTCTAGGTACCGGCATCGGCTTTGCCCTGCTAGGCGGCAAGCTGCTCGAAACCACTGCGCGTCAGCCGGAGTTGAGCTCCCAGCTGCAGACCAAGACCTTCCTGATGGCCGGTTTGCTCGACGCTGTGCCGATGATCGGCGTCGGTATCGCAATGTACCTGATCTTCGTCGTCGCCGGTTAACGATTGGCATACCGAGCGTACTGCGCTCGGTTTGCTTGTTTCCGGTCGCCACGAATCTGTCAGAGGTACGTCCCTGTGAATATTAACTTGACGCTAATCGGGCAAATGATCGCTTTTGCGATATTTGTCTGGTTCTGCACCAAATACGTGTGGCCGCCGATCAGCAACGCGCTCCATGAGCGTCAGAAGAAGATCGCCGATGGTCTGGATGCTGCCAGTCGCGCCAACCGCGACCTCGAATTGGCCCAGGAGCGGGCTGACGAGACGTTGCGCGAAAGCAAGGGGCAGGCCGCTGAAATCCTTGAACAAGCCCATAAGCGATCAAACCAGATGATCGAAGAGGCACGCGACACTGCGCGCCAGGAAGGCGAACGCATGATTGCCAATGCTCAATCTGAAATCGAGCAGGAAATCAATCGCGCCAAGGAAGAGCTACGCGCGCAAGTCGCGCGGCTTGCCATCGAAGGGGCCGAGCGCATTCTGGAATCTTCCATCGACGAGAAAAAGCATCGCGAGCTCGTCGACAAGCTCGCCACCGAGCTTTGAGGAGGTGACCCATGGCTGAAACGTCTACCGTTGCCCGACCTTATGCCAAGGCGACATTTGAACTGGCCCTGGCCAAGGAAAAGCTTGCGGCTTGGTCCGACATGCTGAAACTGGCGGCGCAAGTAGCCGCCAACGATGACATGCAGTCCAGTATCCTGGGAAATCCTCGTCTTTCCGACGAGGAAAAGGCCGATGCGATCATCGATGTCTGTGGCAAGACACTGGACGAAGAGGGACGCAATCTTGTGCGTACCCTCGCGCAAAGAAATCGTCTGATGGCGCTGCCGGACATCGCCGAGCAATTTGAGCTGCTCAAGGCCCAGCAGGAGAAGCGCATGGACGTCACCATCGTTTCCGCCTTTGCGCTGGATAGCAAGCAGGAAGACAAGCTCGCGAGTGCCCTGGCCAAGCGCCTGAACCGCGAAATCTCCATTACCACTCAGGTGGATAGCGCCCTGCTGGGCGGCGTCATCCTGCGTGCCGGCGACACCGTCATCGACGGTTCGGTACGCGGTAGATTGACCCGTCTGCGCGATGCGCTCTCCGTCTGAGCTTGAGGGACACGGCATGCAGCAACTGAATCCTTCCGAGATCAGCGACATCATCAAACAGCGTATCGAAAAGCTGGATGTTGCCTCCGAAGCCCGTAACCAAGGAACCATCGTCAGCGTCTTCGACGGCATCGTACAGATCCATGGTCTGGCAGATGCAATGTTCGGTGAGATGATTGAATTTCCCAATGCTATCTTCGGCATGGTGCTCAACCTTGAGCGTGACAGCGTCGGTGCCGTGGTACTCGGCGACTATCAACAGCTCGAAGAAGGCATGACCGCCCAGTGTACCGGACGCATTCTCGAGGTACCGGTAGGCCCTGAACTCACCGGGCGCGTGGTCGATGCCTTGGGTAGCCCCATCGATGGCAAGGGTGATATCAACGCCAAGCTGACCGATGCGGTAGAAAAAGTGGCGCCTGGGGTTATCACCCGCCAATCCGTCGATCAGCCGATACAGACCGGTTTCAAATCCATTGATGCCATGGTGCCGATCGGTCGCGGCCAGCGCGAGTTGATCATCGGCGATCGCCAGATCGGTAAGTCTGCCATTGCCATTGATGCGATCATCAACCAGAAAGGCAAGGACGTTACCTGTATCTACGTGGCGGTGGGTCAAAAGCAGTCGACCATTGCCAGCGTTGTGCGCAAGCTCGAAGAACACGGCGCCATGGAGCACACCGTCGTCGTGGCTGCGGGTGCCGCGGACCCGGCTGCCATGCAGTTTCTGGCGCCCTATGCCGGCTGTACCATGGGTGAGTATTATCGCGACCGTGGTCAGGATGCACTGATCATCTATGACGATCTGACCAAGCAGGCCTGGGCTTATCGCCAGATATCCCTGCTGCTCAAGCGCCCGCCGGGTCGCGAAGCCTATCCTGGTGATGTGTTCTATCTACACTCGCGTCTGCTCGAACGTGCCGCTCGGGTCAATGTCGACTACGTGGAGAAATTCACGGAAGGCAAAGTCACTGGCAAGACCGGCTCCTTGACGGCGCTACCGATGATCGAGACCCAGGGGGGCGACGTTTCGGCATTCGTACCCACCAACGTGATTTCGATTACCGACGGCCAGATCTTCCTCGAGACGAGCATGTTCAACTCGGGGATTCGCCCGGCAATCAACGCTGGTCTGTCGGTCTCTCGTGTAGGCGGTTCCGCTCAGACCAAGATCATCAAGAAGCTCGGTGGTGGCGTGCGTCTGGCCTTGGCCCAATATCGTGAGTTGGCGGCTTTTTCCCAGTTTGCCTCGGATCTCGATGAAGCCACGCGTAAGCAGCTCGAACACGGTCAGCGCGTTACCGAGTTGATGAAGCAAAAACAGTACTCGCCGATGTCGGTAGCCGAAATGTCATTGTCGCTATTTGCCGCCAATGAAGGCTATTTGGACGATATCGAAGTCAACAAGGTGCTCGATTTCGAAGCGGCCCTGCATGACTACATGAAGGCCGAGCATGGCGATCTGCTTGACAAGATCAACGAGTCCGGCGACTACAACGACGAGATCAAGGACGGCCTCAAGTCCGGTCTCGAGAAATTCAAGAGCACTCAGACCTGGTAAATGTTGTTACTGGTTCGGTCTTCCGAACCAGTAATTTCTCTGAGTGTCATGAATGAGGTAGATCGCGATGGCAGCGGCAAAAGAGATTCGCTCTCAAATTGGGAGCATCAAGAATACACAGAAGATTACCAGCGCCATGGAAATGGTCGCGGCATCGAAAATGCGCAAGGCACAGGAGCGGATGGCGGCAAGCCAGCCCTATGCCAAGCAGATTCGTCATGTAGTGAGCCATATTGCCAAGGCCAACCCTGAGTACCGTCACGATTACATGATCGAACGGGAGGTCAAGCGGGTAGGCTACATTGTCGTTTCCAGCGACCGTGGTCTGGCCGGAGGCTTGAACGTCAATCTGTTCAAGACGGTTCTCAAGGAAACTCGCCAATGGCGAGACAAGGGTGTCGAACTCAGTTTCGTTGCCATAGGCAGTAAGGCCGGCACCTTCTTCCGCAATTACGGCGGCAATCTCATGGCGGCCAAGAGCAACATAGGCGAAGCGCCAGAGGCCAAGGACCTGATTGGTAGCGTCAAGGTCATACTGGATGCCTATGACGAAGGCGAGCTGGATCGTCTATACGTGGTGTACAACGAGTTCGTCAACACCATGACTCAGAAGCCGGTAGCTCGCCAACTGGTGCCGTTAGTCGCCTTGGACGAGCAAGACGACGATGAGACGCGTTCCAGTAGCTGGGATTACATCTATGAACCGGACGCCAAGGAGCTGCTCGATAAGCTGTTGATACGCTATATCGAATCTCAGGTTTATCAGGCAGTGGTAGAGAATGCTGCTTGCGAACAGGCAGCGCGGATGATTGCGATGAAGAGCGCAACGGACAACGCTGGCGATCTGATTGACGATTTGCAGCTGGTGTACAACAAGGCCCGCCAAGCGGCCATTACCCAGGAAATCTCCGAGATCGTGAGCGGCGCCGCCGCGGTTTGAGTCCCGGTGAGGCCAAGCAGGTTTCATTTGCAGGTATTTAAGAGGAACCAAGATGAGCGGACGTATCGTACAAATCATCGGCGCGGTGATTGACGTAGAGTTTCCGCGGGACGAAGTGCCCAAGGTCTACGACGCGCTTAAGGTCTCGGAAGCCGGGACCGTTCTCGAGGTACAGCAGCAGTTGGGCGACGGTGTGGTGCGGGCTATTGCCATGGGCTCCACCGAAGGCCTGAAGCGCGGTTTCAAGGTCGAAGGTACCGGTGCCGCGATTTCCGTACCGGTAGGTAAGGAAACCCTGGGTCGCATCATGAATGTGCTGGGTGAGCCTATTGACGAAGCGGGCGAGATTGGCGAGCAAGAGCGTATGCCGATTCACCGCAAGGCGCCAAGCTATGCGGAGCAGGCCGCCTCCAACGAGCTGTTGGAAACCGGCATCAAGGTCATCGACCTGGTCTGCCCGTTTGCCAAGGGCGGTAAGGTTGGCTTGTTTGGTGGCGCGGGCGTTGGCAAGACCGTCAACATGATGGAGCTGATCCGCAATATCGCGACGGAACATAGCGGCTACTCGGTGTTCGCTGGGGTCGGCGAGCGTACCCGTGAAGGTAATGACTTCTATTATGAGATGAAGGAGTCAGACGTTCTCGACAAGGTATCGCTGGTCTACGGTCAGATGAACGAACCGCCGGGTAACCGTCTCAGGGTCGCCTTGACCGGTCTGACTGTGGCCGAGAAGTTCCGTGATGACGGACGTGACGTTTTGTTGTTCATCGACAATATCTATCGTTACACCCTGGCTGGCACCGAAGTATCGGCGCTATTGGGTCGTATGCCTTCCGCGGTAGGCTACCAGCCGACTCTGGCCGAGGAGATGGGCGTACTTCAGGAGCGCATCACTTCGACAAAGACGGGCTCTATCACTTCAGTGCAGGCCGTATATGTTCCCGCGGATGACTTGACCGACCCGTCCCCGGCGACCACCTTCGCCCACCTGGACGCCACGGTGGTGCTAGCGCGTTCCATTGCGGAGTTGGGTATCTATCCGGCCATCGATCCGCTGGATTCTACCTCACGTCAGCTGGATCCGTTGACAGTTGGTGACGAGCACTACGATACCGCTCGCGGCGTGCAGAACGTGCTGCAGCGCTATAAAGAGCTCAAGGACATCATCGCGATTCTGGGCATGGACGAGCTCTCCGATGAGGACAAGATGTCGGTGAACCGGGCGCGTAAGATTCAGCGCTTTCTGTCGCAGCCATTCTTCGTTGCCGAGGTGTTCACTGGTTCGCCAGGCAAGTACGTATCTCTCAAGGACACCATCCGTGGTTTCCAGGGCATTCTAAACGGCGAATACGATGAGTTGCCGGAACAGGCTTTTTACATGGTTGGTACCATCGACGAAGCTGTCGAAAAAGCCAACAACATGAAGTGAAGCCGTTCATGTTGCCCTTCATGTTAGAGGATTAAGGTATGGCGAACAGCTTTCGATGCGAGATCGTCAGCGCCGAGCAGTCGATCTTCTCCGGCGAAATTTCCCAACTTGTCGCAGCGGGCAAGATGGGTGACCTGGGAATTCTTCCTGGTCATACGCCCTTGATGACCGAACTGCAACCGGGCCCACTGCGGGTCATGCGTGAAAACGGTGACGAGGAAATCTACTACGTCACCGGTGGTTTTCTTGAAGTACAGCCAAAACTGATATCGGTACTGGCCGAGACTGCCACGCGCGCAAATGATCTTGATGAGGTCGAAGCCGAAGAGGCTCGCAAGGAGGCCCTGCGTTCGATCAACGAACAGCATTCGGAGATGGATTATTCCCGTGCTGCGGTGGAGTTGGCAGAAGCGGTTGCCCAATTGCGTACTCTGGAACAACTACGCAAGAAGAGTGGGCGAGGCTAACGCCGCTCTTACAATCGGTACTAAAACAAATGCCTCAGAGAGTAAAACTCTCTGAGGCATTTTTTATTGAAATTCCTGGGTTAATTGTCTGAACTTGCAATATTAGTGAGCTAAGAGTATATCTTTTCAAGTGACAATGTAATTTAATGTAAACAACTGAGTTTCATCACGCATTGGTCTAGACGCGGCTTATACGTTGGTATGCGTTTGATAGGAACCTTAGAATGAACGCGATCGAAGAAACGGACAAGGGATGAGCATGGCGCTTGATATTGTAATTCTGGCAGCGGGACAGGGCACCCGCATGCGTTCAAAAAAACCCAAGGTGTTACATGATTTGGCCGGTAAGCCAATGGTGCGCCATGTTATCGATACCGCAACGGGTCTTGGCGCAAGCCGATTACATGTAGTGATTGGTCACGGCGGTGATCAGGTACGCGAAAGCCTTGCGGACTATCCGGTGGAATTTGCGCTACAGACCGAACAGAAGGGTACCGGACATGCCGTTGCTCAGGCCATGGATAAACTCGCCGACGGCAAGGTGCTTGTACTTTATGGCGATGTGCCACTGATTCATCGCGAAACATTGGCAGCCCTGCTCGATGAGGTTAACGAACAGCGTATGGCACTCCTGACCGTGACTCTGGACGATCCTACGGGTTACGGCCGTATCAAGCGTGATAGTGAAGGACGTGCAGTGGCAATCGTCGAGCATAAGGATGCCACCGAAGCCGAACGTGCTATCCAGGAATGTAATACCGGTATCATGGCGATGACTGCGAAGCAGTTACGTCGCTGGCTACCGCAGCTTTCTGCCGAAAATGTGCAGGGTGAATACTATCTTACCGATGTAATTGCCATGGCGGCTGCAGAAGGCGTCACAATTGCCAGCGCACAGCCGGCTACTCCCGTAGAGGTAGAAGGCGTCAACAATAGAGCACAACTGGCCCATCTCGAACGCGCTTTTCAATTTGATGAAGCGATGCGTCTGATGACCGATGGCGTCGCCTTGGCAGATCCGGCACGCCTGGACGTGCGAGGCAGCCTTCGCTGCGGACATGACGTCGAGATCGACGTGGGATGTGTATTCGAAGGCGAGGTCGAACTCGCAGACGGCGTGCGAGTTGGTCCCTACTGCGTGATTCGTAATAGCCGGATCGGAACCGCTAGCGTGATAGAGGCC
This sequence comes from uncultured Halomonas sp., assembly GCF_947500835.1. Taxonomy (GTDB): domain Bacteria; phylum Pseudomonadota; class Gammaproteobacteria; order Pseudomonadales; family Halomonadaceae; genus Modicisalibacter. The sequence goes on along the minus strand of NZ_CANMTQ010000002.1, from coordinate 373,538 downwards.
CACAGTGTGCTTGACGGCGCCGTAATTGAAGGAAGAAATCAAATAGGTCCTTTCGCGCGCTTGCGGCCCGGAACACATTTAGCCCAAGGTGCCAAGATCGGTAACTTCGTTGAAACCAAGAACGCCGTGCTTGGTGAAGGCACCAAGATCAATCATCTCAGTTACGTTGGGGATGCCCGTTTAGGACAAGAAGTTAATGTCGGGGCTGGAACTATCACCTGTAACTACGATGGTGCCAACAAGCATCTGACCGAAATAGGGAGCCGTGCTTTTATTGGTTCCAATACGGCGCTTGTGGCGCCCGTCAAAGTGGGAGAAAGCGCTACCGTCGGCGCTGGTTCCACCATAAGCAAGGACGTGGAAGCAGGCGCCTTGGCCCTAACTCGCGGGCGTCAGGTAAGTAAACAGAATTGGCAGCGTCCTCAAAAAAACATCAAGTAATAGCGTAAAGGAGTCAGCACGATGTGTGGAATCGTCGGAGCAGTAGCCGGACGTAACGTTCAGGGAATCCTGCTGGAGGGATTGAAGCGTTTGGAATATCGCGGTTACGACTCCGCCGGTATGGCGATCGTGTCTGAAGATGCACGACTAAATCGCCAGCGCGCAGTGGGAAAGGTCGCAATGCTCGAAGAACGCCTGGTCGAAGCACCTCTCGTTGGCCAGGTAGGTATTGCACATACCCGCTGGGCTACACATGGTCGACCCAGTGAACAAAACGCTCATCCTCATCAATCCGGTGAGAGCCTAGCGGTAGTTCACAACGGAATCATCGAAAATTATGAATCTCTAAGGGATGAGTTGGAAGGTCAGGGGTACGTATTCACTTCGGAGACCGATACCGAAGTCGTTGCGCATCTATTATCCCGTGAATTCACTCTATCCCAGGACATTCTGAGCGCGGTACGCAGTGCCATAGCGCTTCTGGAAGGTGCTTATGCATTGGCAGTCGTGCACAAGGCCGAGCCAGATACCATCATTGGAGCTCGCAAGGGTAGCCCATTGGTAGTCGGGGTCGGTATCGAAGAGGCGTTTCTCGCCTCTGATCCCCTCGCGCTACTGCAGGTTACGGACCGCTTTATCTATTTACAGGAAGGCGACCTGGTACGTTTGTCCAAGGGTGGTGATATCACCGTCTTCGATACTACCGGTGAGACTCAAATACGATCGATACAGATTTTCGAGCATGGCGATGGCGCCGCTTCCAAAGGAAATTATCGCCACTTCATGCTCAAGGAAATCCATGAGCAATCCCACATGATTGCTGCCACCCTCGAAGGACGTCTGTCCGAGCGTCATGTAATGGTCAATAGCTTCGGAACTGAAGCCGAAGCCCTGTTCACCAAGGTCAAGCAAATTCATATCATCGCCTGTGGTACCAGCTATCACGCGGGTATGGTGGCGCGCTACTGGTTGGAAAAATACGCAGGTGTGCCCACCCAGGTAGAGGTGGCTTCGGAATATCGTTATCGCCAGGTAGTGGTTCCGGAAGGTACGTTATTCGTCACGCTATCCCAGTCTGGGGAGACAGCGGACACTCTCGCAGCACTGCGCTTTGCCAAGGACAGCGGTTACATTGGCAGTTTGGCTATCTGCAACGTTCCCGGCAGTTCGCTGGTACGCGAATCAGACCTCACATTGATGACCCAGGCCGGACCCGAGATTGGAGTCGCCTCTACCAAGGCCTTTACTACCCAATTGACCGCATTGATGTTGCTGACCCTGAGTCTAGGGCATGTGCGCGGCATGAACGAGGAGGATGAGTCGCGAATCGTCCAGGCCCTGCGTTCATTGCCACGTCTGATTACGCAAGTACTTACACTGGATGGTGATATCGAAACCCTTTCCATGGAGTTTGCCGAGAAGCACCATGCGTTGTTCCTGGGTCGCGGTGCGCATTTCCCGATTGCCCTGGAAGGAGCGTTGAAACTAAAGGAAATTTCCTATATCCACGCCGAAGCCTATCCCGCCGGCGAACTCAAGCACGGTCCTTTGGCTCTTGTCGACAGCGAGATGCCGGTCATCTCCGTTGCGCCGAACGATGAACTGCTCGACAAGCTCAAGTCCAATCTTCAGGAAGTACGTGCGCGAGGCGGTGAACTTTTTGTCTTCGCCGACGAGCAGGTCAATATCAAGGCGAGCGAAGGCGTTCGAGTCTTGCGCCTACCCCATGTCGATGAGGCATTAGCTCCAATTTTGTATACTATACCGCTGCAATTGCTCTCCTATCATGTGGCGGTACTCAAGGGCACCGATGTCGACCAGCCACGCAACCTGGCCAAGTCGGTGACTGTCGAGTAAGCGTCGAGTAAACCCCATGAGGGAAATCCATCTAGGCTTACCCATGTGGGCCAATAGTGACTGGCGTGGCGGGCTCTATGCCCGCCACACGCCATCTGAGGCTTTTCTCGAAGAATACACTCGGGTCTTCTCTTGCGTCGAAGGCAATACTACCTTTTATAGTGGTGCTCCGCGTGAAGAGGTCGTTCTGGCCTGGGCGCGCCAGGCGCCCAGGGATTTTCGTTTCTGTTTCAAACTCCCTGCCCGTTTGACTCATGACAAGCGATTGCTGGGTATCGCTAATGAATTCGATGACTTCATTGCGCGTCTTGCCCCGCTTCACGATCGGCTGGGTCCTATCATGGTTCAACTACCCCGAGATTTTGGTGCTGACGAGTTACCCAATCTGGCTGCGTTGCTCGAACGCTGGCCTAGTAGGCTTCCCTGTGCGGTCGAGGTGCGTGCCAGTGAATTTTTCCACAAAGGGGACGCAGAACAGCAACTCAACCGCTTGTTGATAACTTATCGAGTCGATCGTATCATGCTCGATGTTCGAGCACTCTTCTCTACGCCAGCCAACGGCGATCCTAGGCTTCTCAAGGCGCAGGCTGAAAAGCCCAAACGCCCATTGCACGTGCTTTCCACGGCAGATGCGCCGATAATTCGATTCATCGGACATCTTGACAAGACGATAAATGAACGCTACTTCGATGCCTGGAGTAGGCGCCTTTCCTTGTGGATAAAACAGGGGAAAACCCCTTTCTTATTTGTGCACACCCCAGATAATCGCCAGGCGCCGCAACTGGCAAGATACCTGTATTCACGGCTCTCCGAAGTACGAATGCTACCCAACCTTCCTGACTTTCCCGGTGAACGACAAACATCGCTTTTTTGACACCTTGCAGTACCGATGCATCGTTTCAGACTGGCCATTGGACTCATCATCGGATAGTTTTGTCATGAACTTATGTCCGTGCGCTCCATGGCACGAGTCAACAACAATACAACACGTCGCTTTCTCCGAACGAGACGCGACGTCATGCGACATTAGGGTACAACATGGCAAAAATAACCCACGCGCAGTGGTCTTCCAAGCTGACGTTCATTCTGGCGGCGACCGGTTCCGCAGTCGGCTTGGGCAATATCTGGAAATTTCCGTACATGGTGGGCGAAAGTGGTGGTGCCGCTTTCGTTCTTGTCTATCTGATCTGTATCGCTCTGGTCGGTTTGCCTATTCTGGTTGGCGAATGGCTGCTAGGGAGGCGTGGCCAGAAGAACCCCATCAACACCATGGCAGATATGGCCAGACAGGAAGGGCGAAGCAAAGCCTGGACCGTGGTGGGCATCAGTGGGGTGCTGGGGGCCTTTATCATCCTGTCGTTCTACAGCGTGATTGGAGGTTGGTCGCTTTCTTATACGCTGAGCTCGGTCACCGGTGATTTCAGTGGTCAGAATGCGGATGCCATTGGTGAACTCTTCAACGGCCTACTGGCTGACTCGGGCACGTTGCTGCTATGGCATTCGATATTCATGGTGCTGGTCATCGGGATTGTTGCCCGAGGCGTTAAAGCGGGGCTTGAAGGTGCTGTGCGCACGCTAATGCCTGCTCTTGGCATCATACTCGTGGTGCTAGTGGGCTATGGCGTGTTCTCAGGCCATTTCGGTGAGGCCCTAAGCTTCATGTTCAACCCGGATTGGAGTGCGCTTGGGGGCGATGTAGTACTAGCTGCCATGGGACAGGCATTCTTCACGCTGTCTCTCGGGATGGGCATCATGATGGCCTACGGCTCTTATCTGGGTGCAGAGGTCAACTTGCTCAGTACCGCCCGTACCGTCATCATTCTGGATACGGTGTTTGCGTTGGTGGCGGGGCTGGCGATTTTCCCCATCGTATTTGCCAATGGACTCGATCCCAGTTCCGGTCCTGGCTTGATCTTCGTCACCTTGCCCCTGGCCTTTGGCAATATGACCGGTGGCGTCATCATTGGACTGCTATTCTTCCTGTTGCTGACCTTTGCTGCTTTGACGTCGGCCATTTCTTTGCTTGAACCAGTAGTAGAGACCGTTGAAGAACGCACACCGCTATCCCGAGTTGGTGCCACCCTGGTAGCCGGGTTGGCGACCTGGGCCCTGGGTATAGCAGCATTGCTGTCGTTCAATGCTTGGGCTGAAGTCAGTATCCTGGGGCTGAGTATTTTTGACTTCCTGGATACGCTAACCAGCAAGTATTTGTTACCGCTGACCGGTCTATTGGTGGTGATATTTGTTGGCTGGTTCATGAACGGCGAGAAAGTGCGTCAGGAATTGGGTCTCGGGAAAACGGGAAGCACACTCTGGACACTGACTACCCGCTTCGTGGCACCGATTGGCGTTATCGTAGTATTTATCAGCAGTCTTTGAATCTGTTGGAATAAAGTATGGCGGGCCTTCATAGGGAGGCCCGTCTGTTGTTTTTAAGCGATATATAAATGGTTCAGTATCGCTACGAGTTATTGCCAGCCGTCATCGAAGTCAGCGATTTCATGCTCTAGGCGTTTTGCCTCGTTACGAATCTCGATGCCGCGGCGAGCGCGTAGATAGCGTACGGCGGCATTCTTCTTGCGCGCTTCGTGTTCGGTAACTTTCATGGACATGAGAATGTCGAGAAGTTCATGTTTTAATGGTGTCAATTGTTCGGTTTTACGCATGAGCGACGCTCCTCGTCATTAGAAGTCAATGTCATCGACGCGTCGAATCTGACTATAGCGCAAGTATTATAGCGATGGCGTTGAATACGAATTCTCAAGTAACGTGCATTAAAGACGACTATTCTTCATATAAGATGAATGCGAACGCTGTAGCTTTGAGGAAAATCCAGGAATGAAACTGTGAGCCGTGCTCTGTTCGATGAAATGAGACGCCGTATGGAGCACTTTCGTCGCTCCGAGCAAAAAGTGGCGCGCTTTGTCTTGCGCAATCCTGAGGAAGTCATTCATATGCGCATCGTCGACCTGGCCACCGAAGCCAAGGTCAGCGAACCGACGGTGGTACGCTTTTGCAGGGCGTTAGGATGCAACGGTTTTCAGGATTTCAAGCTCAAGCTTGCTCAAATGCTGGCTTCCGGCAGTCAGTTCGCCCAGTTCTCGATGAACGACAGCGACAGCGTGGCTGAGTTTTCTCACAGCATCTTCGACTCCACCGTGGGTACCCTGCTTTCTGTACGTGATCGGCTCGACAATGAGGCACTTAGCAAGGCTATCAATGCGCTGGCCATGGCTAATCGGGTCGAGTTCTACGGATTCGGTGCTTCTGGCGCAGTGGCTTTCGATGCCCAGCACAAGTTTTTTCGCCTTCAGATATCGACCTCCGCCTATTCGGACCCGCATATGCAGAATATGTCTGCAGCGACGCTAAAGGAGGGCGATGCGGTGGTGGCCATTTCGCAGACCGGGCGCACCCGGGCGCTGGTTGCCAGCGTGCGCATGGCCCGGGAATCCGGTGCCACGGTGATCGGCTTGTGTCCGAGCGGCTCGCCCCTGGCCGGTGAAGTGACGCTATCCTTGCCTATCGATGTGCATGAAGATACCGAGATCTATACGCCGATGAGTTCCCGCATCGCGCATCTGGTATTGATTGATGTGCTGGCGGTAGGGGTCGCCAAGACCCGTGGGCCCAAGCTGGCTGAGCAGTTGAAGGCGGTCAAGCGGAGCCTGAATCCGCTGCGCTTCTCCGAGACGGAATAGGACTGACGGCACTTCTGCGCCACTCATGGCGGTTATGCTAAGCTGAGCGTCCATTTTCGACGCCGAAGCCGCTTCCATGGACGACGTTTCCCCGGGCGACGTTTCGCCACTTCTCGACGATCTCAATCCTGCCCAGCGCGAGGCCGTCAGCGCCCCTCAGGGCAACATGCTGGTGCTGGCGGGCGCCGGCTCCGGCAAGACCCGGGTGCTGGTGCATCGCATTGCCTGGCTGATGCAGGTCGAGCAGCTTTCCCCCTACGCCATTCTCGCCGTGACCTTCACCAACAAGGCGGCCCGGGAAATGCGCACTCGTCTGGAAGCCCTGCTGGGCATGTCACTGCGCAACGTCTGGGTCGGTACCTTCCACTCAATCGCCCATCGCCTGCTGCGCACCCATTGGCAGGACGCGCGGCTGCCCCAGCATTTCCAGATCATCGATTCCGACGACCAGCTGCGTCTGGTCAAGCGTCTGCTGAAGGATCACAACATCGATGACGAACGTTACCCACCACGCCAGGTGCAGTACTTCATCTCCGGTTGCAAGGAGGAAGGGCTGCGCCCACAGCAGGTACAGACTCACGGCGATGCTTACATGGATCAGATGGTAGAGCTTTACGAGCGCTACCAGCTGACCTGTGAACGGGGTGGCCTGGTGGACTTTGGCGAACTGCTGCTACGAAGCCTGGAGCTTTTGCGCGACAACCCCCGTCTGCTGGCCCACTACCGGGAGCGCTTCGCCCATCTGCTGGTGGATGAGTTCCAGGACACCAATACCCTGCAATATGCCTGGCTCAAGCTGCTCGCCGGTGACAAGGCGGGGGTTACCGTGGTGGGAGATGACGATCAGTCGATCTACGGCTGGCGCGGGGCAAAGATCGAGAATATCCGCCGCTTCGAGCAGGAGTTCGCGGATACTCGCACGGTGCGCCTGGAACAGAACTATCGCTCTACCAGCGCCATTCTGGATGCCGCCAACGCGCTTATCAGTCATAACACCGGGCGCATGGGCAAGGAACTGTGGACTGCCGGCGCCAAGGGCGAACCGATTTCTGTCTATGCTGGCTTCAACGATCTCGACGAGGCTCGCTTCATCGTCGATACCATCAAGGAAAAGGTGGATGAGGGCTTCCATCGCAGCGAGATCGCCATTCTCTACCGCTCCAACGCCCAATCCCGAGTGCTTGAAGAAACCCTGATCCGTCAGGGCATGCCCTATCGCATCTATGGCGGTCAACGCTTCTACGAGCGTCTGGAAATCAAGAATTCCTTGGCCTATCTACGTCTGCTGCTCAATCGCGACGACGATGCCTCTCTGGAACGGGTCATCAATGTTCCCGCCCGAGGCATCGGCACCCGTACCGTGGAAATCCTGCGAGAGCGTGCCCGCCATCAGGACGTATCGCTGTGGCAGGCGCTGCACGACAGCCTTAGCGACGGCACTCTCAAGGGGCGCGCCGGAAATGCCGTGCAAGGTTTCTCCAATCTGATCGAACGCCTCGACAACGACACCGCTGGCATGGCCCTGCATGAGATCATCATTCACGTGAACGAGATCTCCGGGCTCATCGAGCATCATCGCAACGAGAAGGGTGAAAAAGGTCAGGCTCGAGTCGAGAACCTGGAAGAGTTGGTCAATGCCGCCCGGGCCTTCACCCAGGGCGATGCCCTGCTGCTTCAGGAAGCTGGCGAAGGCGCCGCGGCCATGGAACCCTTTCTGGCGGAAGCAGCCCTCAATGCCGGCGATCACGAAGCGGACGAGTTCGAGGATGGCGTGCAGTTGATGACGCTGCACTCCGCCAAGGGGTTGGAGTTTCCGGTGGTGTTCGTTGCCGGGGTCGAGGAAGGCCTGTTTCCTCACAAGATGTCCTTGGAGGAATCCGGGCGTCTAGAAGAAGAGCGCCGGCTGGCTTATGTGGGGCTGACCCGAGCCATGCACAAGCTGTATCTCACCTATGCGGAGCTGCGCCGGCTGCACGGGAAAGAGACCTTTCAGCGGGCATCACGTTTCCTGCGAGAGCTGCCGGAAGAACTGCTTGAAGAAGTACGCCTGAGAGGCCAGATATCCCGGCCGGTCACTTCGCGCCCGAGTCCTGGACTGCGACAGGACTCAGTTTCTGGAGGAGATGATCTGCCTTCTCTTTCTTTGGGTCAGCGGGTCAGTCATCCCCTGTTCGGTGAAGGCATCATTCTCAATGCCGAAGGCCAGGGTGAGCGGGCTCGGGTACAGGTCAGCTTCGAGGGTGAAGGTGACAAGTGGCTGGTGCTGGGATTCGCCAAACTGACGCCCTTGTAGAAAATAAATAACAAATAGCGTTCAGAACGAAATCTGCGCCCGCAGGGTCACTATCTCGGGATCATCGGACTGGCCCTGCCGCCGACTGTGCACATCCGTGTAGTCGAGCATCAAGCGCAGATCGCTGTTGAGATACCAGTTCACTCCCAGCGTCAGGTTGTACTCGCTGCCGCCTTCAATATCGCGATCGTTCAGATCGATATCGCTATAGCGCGCTACTAACTCCCAGGCGCCGATGCTGCGCTCCGGTTCGACGCTCTTGAACACACCCTGTTCGTAAGGGCGGGTCTCCCCGGTAACAAACCAGCTGCCGGATAGATACCAGCCGTCGACATCCACGTCTGGTTGGCCCGAGTCCCGGCGCAGATCGGCGCGAATCCATTCCGCCTGGGCCGATACGGGGCCACGCTGCCAGGACGCCTCGAGCCCGAGTCGATCGATACGATCAACGTCGCCGATTGTATCGGTATCGACCAGTTGTGTGCTGCCCGGGCGAGACTCCGGCTGAGTACCAAGACTTGTCGTGCCCTTGGGGTATTCCGTTGCTGCCGCCAGTCCAACATGCAAAAGCCGCCTATCTTTCTCGAGTATCGGCGCAAACGTCGTTCGAATCGCCGCCCCGTAACCATCGTTTTCGTCGATTTGAGGGCCAAAGGCCATTGCCGATACGCTATAGCGCTTGTCTGCCTGGCTGAAACCGATGCCTGTACGGCGTGAAAGCATCAGCGCCTCGGTTGCCAAGGAACGTTCGATGAAGCTGATATCGTCGGCGCTTATTTGCTGTTCCAGGCCAAAAGGCACCTTGAGCTGGCCGACGCTGATATTGCCTGCCCGAAAGCCCTCATACCCCAGATAGGCATCCTTTAATTCACCGTCATCGGTGAATTCATAGTCGAGCTTGAAGCGCCAGTCGCCGTGCCCACCTTTCATGCCGAACCGCGCACGGCGTATCTGGAAATCGTCGTCAAGATTCGCTCTATCCTCTCGCTGGGTTGCATAGTCGAGATGCAGCTTGCCTTCAGGGGAAATTTCAAAGCCATCGGCGTGGGCGCTGAACGCAAGCAGCACACCTCCGACAGACAGCAGCCATCGTTTCAAGCGCATCTTGATATCCTTATCCAGATGAGTCGATCGGCATATTCAGTATACGGGCAATGTTCAGTCAGACTGGCGCAAAAGTAATGCACAAGCAATTGCGACAAGCTTTCATTTAGTCAAATGATTCCTATGCTTTCACGGCCTCGCTTGACATCAATCAAGTAAACCAGTTGTTCGACTGGCCGGGTTTTATGTAGGTGGCTAACATTATAGTGATTAGATAGTTTGAAAATCACAACAAGACTCCGACAGTCGCCTCTTCCTTGGACAGTACCCTCGGATGCAGCATTGGCATTCGGGCGGCAAGCTATTGCATGCGCTACGGCAATTAATTTCTTGATGGCAATCACTTGGAGTGCGCCATGGCAAGTAAACGCAAGAAGATTTCCATTACGGTGGCGGTAGTCGCCATTCTCGGCGTTGCCGGTTTCCTCGTATTGACCTCGCCCTGGACCTGGTCGCTTACTCACAGCCTGCCACCGGCAGCGAGTTCTGACAGCCCGGCGGATATCGACAACGGCCGGCTGGTGTTCGTCGCCTCCGACTGTGCTACCTGCCATGCCACGACTGGACAGGACAGCGACGAGCAGCTCGGCGGTGGCAAGGTGCTCGACACCGATTTCGGCAAGTTCCACATGCCCAATATCTCACCGGACCCGGAGCACGGCATCGGCAATTGGACGCTCGCGGAATTCGACCGTTCAGTGCGCGAGGGCGTCGGCCCCGATAGCCTTCTGCCGGACGGCAAGAACCTCTACCCGGCGTTTCCCTATACCTCTTATCAGCGCCTGAAGCCGGAAGACGTACGGGATCTCTACGCCTACATGATGACGCTACCCGAAAGCGACAAGGTGGTGCCGGATCATGAGCTCAAGTTTCCCTACAATATTCGTCGTGGTATCGGCGTCTGGCGTCTTGCCTTCCTTGATGGCAAGAGCGCGGCGGAGATTGGTGCCGATACTGCCGATCTTCCCGAAGACGTGGACCATGCCAAATTCGAGCGTGGCCGCTATCTGGTAGAGGGGGCTGCACACTGCGCGGAATGCCACTCACCGCGTACCTTCATGGGTAACATTCCCAATGACAAGCGCTACGCCGGTGGGCCGAATCCGGAAGGTACCGGACACTTTCCGAACATTACGCCGGATGAGACCGGCATCGGTTTCTGGTCCACAGCCTCTATTGCCAACTATCTGCATACCGGAATCAATCCGATCGGGCGCAAGTCCGGTGGCGACATGGCAGAGGTTATAGAGAATACCTCCCAACTGCCCTGGCAGGATCTGCAGGCCATGGCGACCTACCTCAACCATATCCCCGCCGTGGACAAACCGGCCCCGGGCATGCCCGAGCCAAACCGCACCGAGGAAGTGGTGATGCTCGATAACGCAGTGGACAACCGTCCCCCTTTGCCGACCAGCGATCCAAAAGAGATCAACGAAGGCGATGAGGTGTACGTTGCCGGTACCAAGTCGCTCTATACGACATCCGACCTGGAGCAAGCCGAGAGCGAGGACGGCAAGTTCCTGGGCGCGGCGCAAGCCAAGGTGCTGGCCAGGGAAGGCGACAAGCTGCAACTCGAAATTGCCGGTTGGCAGCCGGAAAACGCCCCCTCCGTCATCTATCAGGAGAAGGGCCAGCGGGTGATCATGGCCGCCCTTGGTGATGCTGCCGTTGAGGCCACCGAACGCGGTGAGGCACAAACCGACCCCAATACGGATCAGGTCTGGCTGCCTGTCACCCTGAAACTCTGGACCGATGCAAGTCAGCTCAACCTCGATCAGGAAGAGCTGTGGACGTACAGCCAGAATGCTTACCAGAAGAGCTGCTCGTCTTGTCATACCCTGCCGGGCAAGGAACATTACACGGCGAATCAGTGGATCGGTACTCTTAAATCCATGAAACGCTTCACCACGTTCAATGACGATGAGTACCGCCTGATTCTTTCGTATCTGCAGAATCACTCCAAGGATCTTGGCCCTGATACTGGCGCACCGGTGGTTCAGCATGCCAGCGAGGGAGTGCCGCAATGAACCGCGACGTTATCTCAGAAGGCGGCATCGCCGGTCCGGATCCCAGCGCGCTGATTGTCGCTGCCGAGTGGTTGAGCGGTATCTTCATTGCTCCGATGTCATCGCAGCAGGTGGCGCAGGCCGGCGCAACGTCAGGTCAAAACGCCCTGCGCTGGATGGGCGCACAGCTAGAGGCTACGGCGGAGGCGGAAACACTCTGTCGCACCCTCGATCAGGATGACTCGGAGAATCTGGCGGTGCATCTGCAGCGCCGCTACACGGCGCTGTTCGAAGGCATCTTTCGGCATCGCGCCGTACTGCCTTATGAAAGTGCTTGGAAAGGGAAAGACGGATCGACGCTTGGCGGCGAATCCGTTGTCGAAATGAAAGCAATACTGCGCGCGCTCGATCTACACGTCAGTACGGACTGCTGTGAGCCTCCGGATCATCTTGCCATAGAACTGGCTGCCTTGGCGGCAGCGCTTCGCGAAGGTCACAACACGATCGCGGCGGACCTGGTGCGTCGACTACAAGACTGGGGGCCGGCATTCACTGAGGCGTTGACCCGGCAAGACCCGGATGGCTTCTATGCTGGCGCCGGCGAGCTGCTGCTCGCCTTGATTAACGAAGCGCCTGCCGCACTGCCGGCTGCGCTGACGGTTACCAACCCCGCAGCGGTTTCCGTGCCTGAATCTGTGCTTGAGCAACGTGAAGGAGAATTTGCATGAGCAAGAAAACTGATGAGTTGCGCGTTGTATCCTATGCAGATGTTGCTTCCCCAGGACGACGTCGCTTCCTGCAAGGCTCCGCCGCAACCGCGGCCCTGAGCGCAATGCCGTTTTCGCTCTCTTTTTTAAGTAAGGGCGCGCTTGCCCAGAGTGCCTCTGAAGAAGTCATCTCCGGCTGTCACTGGGGGGTGTTCAAGGGTGTCGTCGAGGATGGTCGTGCCGTCGAATTCAAGCCCTGGGGAGATGATCCCCAGCCTACGCCCATGCTCAAAGGGGTGCGGGATTCGATCTACTCCGCCTCGCGTATTCGCTACCCCATGGTGCGTCGCGCCTGGCTCGAGCAGGGCCCGGGCGCCGATCCGGACGGTCGGGGCGACGGTGACTTCGTGCGGGTTTCCTGGGACAAGGCGATCGAACTGGTGGCCAACGAAATTACCCGGGTCCGCGAGCAGCACGGGCAGAATGCGATCTATGGCGGCTCCTACGGTTGGAAGAGCCCGGGTAAGCTGCACAACTGTAAAACGTTGCTGCGCCGCATGTTGAACCTGACCGGTGGCTTTACCTCCAGTATTGGCGACTATTCCACCGGGGCGGCCCAGGTCATCCTGCCCTATGTCACGGGTTCCATCGAAGTCTATGAGCAGTGCACCACCTACCCGGTGCTTGCCGAGAATACCGATCTCATGGTGTTCTGGGGCTGCGACCCTCATAACAACTCCCAGATCTCCTGGCAGGTGGCAGACCACGGCGCCTTCCCGGGCATCGAGGCGCTCAAGAAAGCTGGCGTGAAAGTCATTTCCATCGACCCGCTCAAGACCCTCACCTGTGACTATCTCGACGGTGAGTGGATAGCGCCCAAGCCGCAGACCGATGTCCCGCTGATGCTGGGCATTGCCCATACGCTATTGAGCGAAGATCTGCACGACCAGAAATTCCTCGATCGCTACACCAGCGGCTTCGAGGAATTCAAACCCTATTTGACCGGCGAGTCCGACGGTCAGCCCAAGGATGCGGATTGGGCTGCGGAGATTTGCGGCATCGATGCGGACACCATTCGCGATCTTGCCCGGCGTTTTGCCAACAACCGCACCATGTTGTCGCTCGGCTATTCCATGCAGCGCCAGCATCATGGCGAGCAGTCCACCTGGATGCTGGTGACCCTGGCCTGCATGCTCGGGCAGATCGGCTTGCCCGGGGGTGGCTATGGCCTGAGCTATCACTACTCCTCCGGCGGCGCGCCGACTCACAATAGTCCCATTCTCAAGGCGATTGGCGATGCCGCCGGCGGGGGTAGCGGTGGGTCGGTCGACGAATCCGGCAGCGACGTCATGATCCCCGTGGCGCGTTTCGTCGAAACCCTGTTGAACCCCGGCGAAACCATGCAGTTCAACGGTAGCGAGATCGAGCTGCCGCTGATCAAGATGGCCTACTGGGCCGGGGGTAATCCCTTTGCCCACCACCAGGATCGCAACGAGATGCTCAGGGCCTGGCGCGAGCTGGATACCTTTGTCGTCAACGACTTCCAATGGACGGCCACCGCTCGTCATGCGGATATCGTGCTGCCATGCACCACTTCCTATGAGCGCAACGACATCGAGCAGGTCGGTGACTATGCGCTGTCCCATATCGTGGCAATGAGGAAGATCGTCGAGCCGCAATTCGAGGCCCGGGATGATTTCGACATCTTCGCCGCTATCGCGGACAAGTTGGGCAAGGGACGTGAATTCACCGAAGGCCGGGGCGAGATGGATTGGATTCGCGGGTTTTATGAAGCCTCCAAGATCGAATCCCGGGCCAAGGGCATGGAAATGCCGATCTTCGATGTGTTCTGGGAGTCCAACAAGCCGCTTGCGTTTCCGTTGGAAGACGAACAGAAGAACTTTGTCCGCCATGCGTCGTTTCGCGAGGACCCGATTCTCAATGCGCTGGGTACTGCCACCGGCAAGTTCGAGATCTATTCCCGAGCCATCGCGAGATACGACTACGACGACTGCCCGCCGCATCCGACCTGGCTGGAACCGATCGAGCGTCTCGACGGGCCTGATACCAAGTATCCGCTGAGCATCGCCAGTAACCATCCCCGTGGCCGACTGCATTCGCAGCTCTGCGGCACGGAGTTTCGCAATACCTACGCGGTGCAGAACCGCGAACCCTGCTGGATGAATCCACGAGACGCCGAGTCTCGGAATATCAAGGATGGCGATGTGGTACGGGTCTTCAACGACCGTGGCCAGATTCTCGCCGGTGTCGTGGTGACCGACGACATCATGCCGGGGGTGATCCGGGTGTCGGAAGGCGGTTGGTTCGACCCCCTCAACCCCCGGGAGATCGGCAGCCTATGCTGCTATGGTGACGTCAACAACCTCACCCCGGGGATCGCCACCTCCAAGCTCGCCCAGGCCAACTGCGGGCAGACCGGCGTAGGAGACGTGGAGAAGTTCGAAGGCAACCTGCCTGAAGTATTGGTCTTTTCCCAGCCGGAGATCAGAAAGGACGCTGACGCGACCAGCTGAGACAGGCTGTATCTTCAGCAAGGATTGACCGGGCCGCTAACGCGGCCCGGTTTTTTATTGGGTCGCCATTGACGCAGCAGGTGCAGCGCTTGCCCCTCAAATCCTCCGTCGCGCATACTGCCAGCGCAAGAACAACGCACATGGAGTCACGTCATCATGCAACGTCGCAAGTTTCTCACCGGCCTGGGTGCCGGTGCCGCTGGTATCGCCGCCGCACCTTTCGTGTCAACCGTTCGTGCCGAGGAGGAAAAAAAGCCCATCAAATGGAAGATGGTCACCTCCTGGCCGAAGAATTTTCCTGCCTTGGGCACCGGCGCAAACGATCTTGCGGAGCGCATCAATACGCTTTCGGGGGGCCGAATCCAGGTCGATGTCTATGGCGCAGGTGATCTTGTACCGGCGCTGGAAGTGTTCGATGCGGTCTCCAGCGGTACGGCCCAGATGGGACATTCCGCCGCCTACTACTGGCGTGGCAAGGTGCCGGCGGCGCAATTTTTCACTGCGGTGCCCTTTGGCATGACGGTCAATGAGACCAACGCCTGGTTGTACCGCGGCGACGGCATGGAGCTCTGGGACGCGCTGTATGAAGAACACAACCTCAAGCCCTTCGCAGTAGGCAATACCGGTACCCAGATGGCGGGCTGGTTCAAGAAAGAAATCAATTCTCTGGAGGACATGAAAGGGCTCAAGATTCGCTTGCCGGGGTTGGCCGGCGAGGTCATGAACCGTATTGGCGCCACAGCGGTGAACATGCCCGGTTCTGAAATCTTCACCTCAATGCAGACCGGTGTACTTGATGCCGCGGATTGGGTTGGCCCCTATAACGATCTGGCCTTTGGCCTGCATCAGGTCGCGGATTATTACTACACTACCGCCTGGAACGAGCCCAGCGCAGCGCTGGAAGGTACCGTCAATCTGGACGCCTGGAATGAGCTGCCGGACGATTTAAAGGCGGTGGTCGAGGAGGCCGCCCGCTCCGCCAATCTGGCCATGATCAACGAGTTCACCCACCGCAACGCGGAATCCTTGAAGGCGCTGGTGGACAGGCACGGCGTGAAATTGCGCTCCCTGCCCGAGGATGTCATCAAGGCGTTGGCCAAGGCCTCCGAGGAAGTATTGCAGGAACAGGTCGACAAGGACGACAACTCAAAGGAGATCTACGACTCCTACAAGGACTTCCAGCAGCTCGTGTCGTCCTATACCGATGTGGGCGAGTTCGCCTATCTGAAGAATCGTCAGCTGGCGAGCGAAGCGAAGTAATCGATCACTCGCCGGGTACGGCACGAATCCGGCCGTTATCGTCCAGGGCGACCATCACGAAGCGGGCCTCGGTGACCTTGTAGAGCTCATCGGGGTTGCGCTCCTGGTGCGGTCGAATCCAGACCTGGACGTCGACCTTGATCGAGCTGCGCCCAATGTCCTGAGCTTGCGTGTAGATGTTCACCACGGAGCCTACCCGTACCGGACACAGGAAATCCATGGCTTCGATGGCCACCGTTGCAGTACGCCCATGGGCCAGGCGGCTGGCGCAAAGCTCCGCCGCCTGGTCCATGTGATTGATCAACCAACCGCCGGTAATGTCGCCATAAAAATTGGTGTCCTGCCGGGAGGCAAGCAGCTTGAGGGTCAAGTCACCCTGGGGGGTAGGGATATCATCGAGATCGGTCATGAGGGTCTTTTTCCAATGGCTTATTGTGATGTTGTGAATGGCCAATTCAAGCAAGGCAACGTCAAACAGGCTAGTTCAGGCGCGCTATCTTAAACGCCATCTCGGGTAATCGGCCAGCAATGGCGTCATTCGCCGTTGACGTTTGCGACCTGGCAAGACGAAATGAGGGATGTTTAATCAAATCGTCATCTTTTCCTGTCATCTTTTTCCCAACCCGACGCCTCCTCAGGAGAGTTTCATGGATATCACCAGTGACACTCACGGTCAGCATATCTCCAGGCAGTTCAATCAGGAGCTCGAGGCGCTCAAGACACATTTGATGGCCATGGGCGGGCTCGTGGAAAAACAGGTCGAGAATGCCATCCATGCGCTACTCGAAGGTGACAGCCGGCTTGCGGAAGAGGTCTGCGATAATGATCAAGCCGTCAACACCATGCAGGTCAAGATCGACGAAGAGTGCACCCGGGTGCTGGCGCGCCGTCAACCGGCAGCATCGGATCTACGCCTGGTGCTGGCGGTGATTCGAGCCACCTCGGATCTCGAACGCATTGGTGATGAAGCCAGCAAGATCGCCCGTAACGCCATGGCTCTGACAGAGGCAGGGCGCAATCCGCGAGGCTTCGTCGAGGTGCGTCATATCAGCGAGCATGTACGCAAGATGGTGCGGGATGCCCTGACCGCTTTCGCCCGCTTCGATACGGATCTGGCGCTGAGCGTGGCCCGGGAAGATGAATTGGTGGATACGGAATACACCACCGCCATGCGCTCGCTGATGACCTTCATGATGGAAGACCCGCGCTCGATCAGCTCCATTCTGAGTGTGATGTGGATTCTGCGCGCCCTGGAACGCATCGGCGATCATGCGGATAATCTGGCAGAGTATGTGGTGTATCTGGTCAAGGGGCTGGATATTCGCCACATCGATGCCAATACACTTGACGAAGCGGCGCTCAGGGGTAAGGTTTAGGCTTTTCTCAAGAGTTAAGCCTTTCTATGCTCAATGCCTTTGGTGCCCTGACCCAGGGAACGCGGCTGGTTCTCTCAAAAGGGCTGCGGCGTTACGTCTTCCTGCCGGTGCTGGTCAATCTGGTGCTTTATGTGGGCACCATTGCCTATCTGCTCAATAATTTCGGCGGCTGGCTCGACTACTGGATGCTCAAGGTGCCGAGTTGGCTCATATGGCTCGAGTGGCTAATCTGGCCGCTGCTGGTGATAAGCCTTGGGTTGATCGTGTTCTTCACCTTCTCCCTGGTCTCGAATCTCATCGCCGCGCCGTTCTACGGCTTTCTCGCCGAGAAAGTCGAACTGCGCGTGACCGGCAGTCCCCCCCTGGACGATCGCGGCTTCTGGCGCAGCGCCATTGACTCTTTAGGCCGGGAACTGGTCAAGCTGGCCTACATATTGCCGCGCATGGCGCTTCTGTTTCTGCTGGGGTTCGTGCCGGGGCTCAATTTAGCCATGCCTTTCCTGTGGGCGGCATTCTCTGCCTGGATGATGGCGATCACCTACCTCGACTACCCGATGGACAACAACCGGGTCAGTTTCGATGACATGAAGCGCCGGCTACGCTCGCGCTGGTGGCCGACGCTGACCTTCGGCGGCTGGGTGCTGCTGGCAACCTGGATCCCCGTGGCCAATCTCATCTTGCTGCCCGGAGCGGTGGCCGCCTCGGTATTGATGTGGCGGCAGCACTACCAGGCGTTGCCGGCGCGTCTGTGACTGACACTATCATCGCCGCGCAGTCTATTGCCGGTGGATTTCGTCTCCCGAGGATATATCACTAGTAGCCTGCACCAATCGCGTCTCGGGAAAGACGCAGCGAAACAGCGTTCCATGGCCCAGGCGGGACTCGATCTCCAGATGGGCGTCATGACGCAACAGCACATGCTTGACGATGGCAAGCCCCAGCCCGGTACCGCCGGTGGCGCTGCTGCGATCCTTGTCAATGCGGTAAAAGCGTTCCGTGAGGCGTGGGATATGCACCGCGTCGATTCCTTCGCCGTCGTCGCTTACCTCCAGTGCAGCGCCGCCAAGCCAGGCGTGCCAGCGTAAGACGATGGTGCTGCCTGAGGCGGTATAGCGCACGCCGTTGAAGACCAGATTGGAGAGGGCGCTGTGGATCTCTTGCTCGTCGCCCAAGAGGTCTCTTGAATCGTCGATGTCCAGGCGCAAGGTATGGCTGCCTTCCGAAAGCGTCTCGGCATCCCGGCGAATGGTTTCCATCAGGCCGGGAAGATCGATGCTAGTGGTTTGCTTTGCACGATGATCGGTTTCCAGGCGCGACAGCAACAGCAGATCCGCGACCAGATTCTGCATGCGGTGGGTCTGTTCCTGCATCTGCTGTAGACCGCGCTGCCAGCGCGGGGGCAACTGATCGGCATGTTCGCCGTAGGTTTCCAGATAGCCGACCAGCACCGTCAGGGGTGTTCTCAATTCATGGGAGACATTGGCGGCGAAATCCTGGCGCATCTGCTCCAGGCGCTTCAACCGTGTGATGTCACGCGCCATGATCAGGCGTTCATCGTCGCCGAACAGGGTCAGTTGAAACTGCAGGATCAGACCATTACGCACTGGCGAGG
Organism: uncultured Halomonas sp.; assembly: GCF_947500835.1. Classification (GTDB taxonomy): domain Bacteria; phylum Pseudomonadota; class Gammaproteobacteria; order Pseudomonadales; family Halomonadaceae; genus Modicisalibacter. The sequence continues at coordinate 354,647 of NZ_CANMTQ010000002.1, read as the reverse complement.
CTAGAATCAGGGGCTCGCGGTAGTCTCGCCTTTCGAAATAAGCGATGAACTGAGGGTCACGCAGCAAGTTGGTGACATGCTGACCCCGATCCTGAGGAGATTTGAAGCCCAGCATCTGTTCCGCGGCGCTATTCCACCAGTCCAGGGCGCCGCGCCGGTCAAGCATCACCACGCTGTCCCGCATGGCTTCCGATGAGTTCTGAACGCGCTGAATGACGGTACGCAGGCGCGATTGGGCCTTGTGCTGCGCCTTTTGATAGCGATACAGACGATCGAAGAGATCGCCCCATACACCGGTGCCCGAGGGTGGTTCCTGATGGGGATTCTGATACAGCCAGGCGTAGAGCTGGCGCAGATGGCGGATATGAATGCCAATGAACAGGGCAAGTCCCGCCGCCAGCCCCCAGCCTGGAAGGCCGACGAGCCAGCCCAGACCGCCCGTGCCGACGATCAGATAGGCGAGCCGCCAGAGTTCATTGGTCCAGTAGTACATGGATCGGGTTCATAGCTGGACCGAGAAGCGATAGCCGGTGCCGCGCACGGTCTGGATCAGATGCTGATGGGAGTCGCCCAGCGCCTTGCGCAGGCGGCGGATATGCACGTCCACGGTACGCTCCTCTACATAGACATTGCCGCCCCACACCTGGTCCAGCAGTTGGCCTCGGGTGTAGGCGCGCTCTTGATGTGTCATGAAAAATTGTAACAGGCGATATTCGGTGGGGCCTATTTCCAGTGCCTTACCGTTGGAGAAAACCCGATGACTGGCAGGATTGAGCAGCAGGCCCTCGACCTCCACCGCCTCCTCGATGCCGCGGGGCGTGGTGCGTCGCAATACCGCTCGCAAGCGAGCCACCAGCTCCCGGGGTGAAAACGGCTTGGTGATGTAATCATCGGCGCCCGCTTCCAGACCCAGTATCTTGTTGTCTTCCTCGCTCTTGGCGGTGAGCAGGATGATCGGCAGTTCGCTGGTGACTTCCTCACGCTTCAAGCGCCGGGCGAATTCGATGCCGCTGGTACCTGGCATCATCCAGTCGAGCAGCAGCAAATCAGGTTGTTCATCCACGATCAGCGCGTGGGCTGCTTGAGCGTTACATGCTTCCAGTACCCGGTAATCTGCCATCTCAAGCGCAACGGCGATCATTTCGCGAATGGCGGCTTCGTCATCGACGATGAGAACGGTCTTGGCAGTCATCCACTGGCCTCGCTTTGCAATGACACAACGATGACGATTACACCGCGTATACATGACAATCTTATGACGGGCACTTTTCAGGCAGGCCAGAGGTCCAGGACCAGCCCCGCACACACCACCAATCCCGCCCAATGATTATTGAGAAATGCCTGAAAGCAGCGATCCCGGGAACGATGACGGATCAGCCAGTGCTGATAGACGAAGATCAGCGCCATGCTCACAAGCCCCAGCCAGAAAAAGCCCCCCAGCGCGAGGCGAGCGCCGACGATAGCCAGAAGGGTCAGGGTGGCCAGCTGCAACAGGCCGATCATCAGCCGGTCGTAGTGGCCGAATAGTACCGCGGTGGACTTGATGCCAACCTTCAGGTCGTCATCACGATCGACCATGGCGTACTCGGTGTCATAAGCCACGGTCCAGGCCAAATTGGCGCAGAACAAGAGCCAGGCTTCCACGGGTACCGTTTCCAGCACGGCGCCGAAGGCCATGGGAATCGACCAGGAAAATGCCGCGCCGAGAAATAGCTGAGGCCAATGGGTGTAGCGCTTCATGAAAGGGTAGATAAAGGCCAGCGCCACGCCGCCGAAGGCGAGCATCACGGTGAAGACATTGGTCAGGCACACCAGCAGGAAAGCGGCGATTACCAGGCCGGCAAAGAGCCCCTTGGCCTCGTTTTCGCTGATGCGTCCAGTGGCCAGAGGGCGCGTCCTGGTGCGCTTGACATGGCCATCCCAATGACGATCCGCATAGTCATTGATCACGCAGCCTGCGGCGCGCATGAGATATACGCCGGCGACGAAGATCAGCAGCGTGTCCCGAGCCGGTATCCCATCCGCGGCGACCCATAGGGCCCACAGAGTCGGCCACATCAAAAGCCAGGTGCCGATCGGCCGGTCGAGCCGGGTCAGCTGCAGGAAGTCGGGCAGGCGGCTGAGACCGCGCAGATGTGTGGCTTGAACCATGGAAGCCTCCGAAAGCCAATCGCGGGCTTAGTATAGGGTCTGTTGACGTTTCATCACGAACCGCGTTGCTGCATCAAAATGTGCCAGTCAAGGCGCGGAACGCAGTGAAGGGTGGTTCCCTTTTCAAGTTTCGCAACGCAGGATGGCGCTTTTTGATGCACAACCCAAAGGGCTGGGCCAGTTTTTATTCGCTGCGGCGTTAGTCGTTGTTCATTTGGAATACCAAACCTCTCTCCTCCTGCCTTGCCCCGAATAAAAACTGGCGCCAGCGCGGCCGTGAACGAAACGTCAACAGACCCTAGCGCCTGGGCAGGCCAAGATCATCCGCCATGCGCGCAAGAAAGAACTCTTGCACCAATACCCGAAAGCGGCCATGACGAAACACTGAACGCCGCCCCCATGGGCCGGGCTCGGCAGGATGAAAGGGTGCCGGTCGAGATGTTACCTCGATTGGACCTCGCTCGAGGTCCGGCTGACGGAACAACCAGCTGCCCAGGGAGCGCTCGCCTAGCTGACCCAGGCGCTGGCCTTGCAGCGAACTCAGCGGTGCGACGGAGCGGGCCACGACCCAAGGATGTCCACCAGCGCACAAGGCCACTTCCCGGCGCCAGACCCGCTGAGCAAAGGGGACATTCAATGCCAGCGCCTCGTCGCGGCGCGGTCGATCAAGGCACTGAACGAGCAGTTGGACATTGAACTCGCCGTTCGCCGCACCGATCAAGCGCTGGGTGAGAGAATCCGTGGAGCCGACCCAGTGCCACCAGGCGCTACTCATGGCCGGTCGCCAGGCGGCGGCGGGGCGCCAGGACACTTTCAAGAATGGGTAGGATTGATGTTCGGCGCTCACGCGGGCTCCGGGTCAAAACAAGGGGCCGTAGTGTACCATGAGAGGTTAATCATGAATCGCTTGGCAGGAGTTCCATGAGTGCACCCTTGACCATTCTCGGTACCGGTATGGCGGGACTCGGGCTGGCCCGTCAGCTGCGTACCAAAGGATCGGAGCGACCGATCACGCTGATCACCGCGGATAGCGGTGACGACTACTCCAAGCCCTTGCTCTCGACCGGTTTCGCCAAGAAGATATCCCCCGAGAAGCTGGTGGCACGCAGTGCCCTGCAAGTCGCCGATGAGTTGCAGGCAGTGGTGCGTACCCACACTCGGGTCGATGCCATCGATACTCGAACAGCCGAGCTTGTCATCGGGGCCGAGCGTCTTGCCTATGGCGAACTGGTACTGGCGACCGGCGCCTCATCTCGACCATCTTTCGATATTCCCGAGTCTCTCCACGGGCGAGCCTTCACCATCAACGATCTCGATGATTATCGCGGTTTTCATGCGGCGCTGATGGCACTGGATCGTCCTGGGCGAGTGGCCATCGTGGGTGCAGGGCTGGTGGGCTGTGAATACGCCAACGATCTGCGTGCTGGAGGTCATGAGGTGATCATGATCGCCCCGGAAGACACGCCCTTGATACGGCTTCTTCCCGAGCCGCTGGGTCGCGTGCTAGGGGAGGCGTTCATTGATCTTGGCATCGACATGAAGCTGGGTCGTGTGCTCGAAAAGCTTCAGGGCGACGATGGCAGTGCAGCGCTGACACTCGATGACGGTCAATCCCTGAAGGCCGATCTGGTACTGATCGCTACCGGCTTGACGCCCCGCCTCGAGCTGGCGCGCCAGGCGGGGCTTGAGGTCAGCGCCGAAGGCATTCATACCGATCGCTATTTGCGTACCACGGTGCCGAATATTTATGCCCTCGGGGATGGCGCCTGTGTAGCAGGGCTCAACGCCATGTATGTTCAGCCTCTTCAGGCCAGCGCCAAGGCCTTGGCGCTTACTCTGACCGGTACTCCGAGCCCGGTCGGCTATGGCGCCTGGCCGATACTGGTCAAGACACCGGCTTGTCCGGTGGTGGCGCTACCCCCAAGACAGACCCCCGCCTGTTGGCGCGTTGAAGGTGAAGGCAACGATCTGACAGCGCTTGCTGAAGACGAGAAAGGACAGTTGATTGGCTTTGCGTTGACAGGCCGAAGCGTGCGGAGGAAAGTCGAACTGGCACGAATGGCACCTGGCTTGTTAGTCTAGGCGCGTAGTAATATTTCGCTGGTATTCATAATACGGCGAAGAAGTAGTTATATAATTGTTTGTACAACAACAATGGATGGTGAATCTTGCCACCTTAGTCATAGCTCATATCAGGAGTGCTACATGCGTAAGCCAGAACTCGCCGCGGCAATTGCCGAGCGTGCCGATCTTTCCAAGGACAAGGCCAGCCAGGTCCTCAACGTCATTCTCGATGAAATCACCGGCACGGTTGCTCAAGGCCAGGATGTTTCGTTGATCGGTTTTGGTTCCTTCGTCGTGCGTGAACGCGCCGCTCGTACTGGCAAGAACCCTCAAACCGGTGCGGCTTTGAAAATTCCCGCCAGCAAGACCGTTGCCTTCAAGGCAGGCAAATCCCTCAAGGATGCGGTTTCAAAGTAGGCAAGACCCATCTTCAAGAGTGTGCGGAACCAGCAGCGTTGCGTGCAATGATCTAGCGTGCCGGCTATTCTAAAGCCGGCAATTTTTTCTATGCCGCTAATGGGAATGCCATGAAATTAAAACTAATGTTGTGGCTGCTGGGGTTGATGTTGAAACGCGCCAGGCGCGGCAATCAGCGCTTTCGTGAAACGCTGGCTGAGATGCGTCGTCTTGACTGGGGTATTGCCACGGAAGACTTGAGTATCGCGCGCCACTACCGCATGACACCGGATGCCATCGAAAGCGCCTCAGGTTTGCCGGTGGATCTCGATCTCGAGTTGCGTTTTCGTGATGCCGATGCCGCTATTGCCATTCTAAAGAAGCCCACTCAGCGCGCCTTTCTCGATGGCATGATGGACGGTCGTGTGCGTCTGGTCGGTGATTCGAAGGATTTGACGAGGCTGCAGAAGCTATTGCGCTATTTGCGTTGATCGCGCCTATCCCGTTATTCCCCTTCACCTGAATTAAAATTTTAGACTAAGGTCGTAGGCTGTTAGCATTATTTTTGCTGCCAATTCTTCAGCGACCAGAGGTTTCCCTCTTTCTGCCTATGGCACCCTTTCTCGACCAGCCCTTGAAACGTCTCTGGACACAGGATGTTTTCGCCTACAGCCTGCGCGTGTTCATCGCGCTATCCGGTGCTCTGCTGGTGAACTGGCTTGCCGGCGATGTCAGCATGCTGATCCCCCTGTTTCTTGGCGTCATCGCCAGTGCGTTGGCCGAGACCGACGATAACTGGTTAGGTCGGTTAACGTCGTTGGGGGTGACGTTGATCTGTTTCAGCATCGCCTCTTTCGCCGTGGAATTGCTGTTCGGTCATCCTTGGGTGTTTGTCGTGGGGCTGGCGATTTCCACTTTTGGCATGAGCATGCTGGGTGCTGTGGGGCAGCGCTATGGCACCATCGCTTCTGCCACGCTTATTCTGGCGATCTACACCATGATCACAATCGAGAGCAGCGAGGGCTCACCCGCGCATTCGCTCTGGTGGGAGCCGCTGCTACTGGTATCCGGCGCGGCATGGTACGGCGTCATTTCGGTGATTTGGTGCGCACTGTTTTCGCGCCAGCCGCTCAAGTTGAGTATGGCGTTGCTGTTTCGCGAACTGGAAATCTACCTGCGACTCAAGGCGACACTCTTCGAGCCTTTGCAGGGGCTGGATATCGAGGCACAACGGATGCTGCTGGCAGAGCAGAACGGCAAGGTCGTCAATGCGCTCAATCAGGCCAAGGAGATGATCTTCCGCCGTCTGGAGAACCAGCGCGGTTCCCGCAAGCTCAACCGATACCTGCATCTGTATTTCATCGCTCAGGATATCCACGAGCGGGCAAGCTCTTCGCATTATCCCTACGAGGCGCTAGCGGAGACTTTCTTCCATCACGACGTGCTGTTCCGTTGCCAGCGCCTACTCGAGCAGCAGGGCAACGCCTGCCGAGCGCTGGCCCGGGGATTGTTGCTGAACCAGCCATTCGAGCATGATCAAAGCGAGCAGGCGTTAAGCGATTTAAAGGCGTCTCTCGCCGACCTGCATGGCCAACAGCGCCAGGAGTGGCGTGGCTTGTTGCGTTCGCTGGATGCCTTGACCGACAATCTGGCGGCCTTGCAGCATCAGCTAGGCAGCGTCCAGAGTCCCGAAGCCCTGACCCAGTATGAAGACGTCAGCCTCTATGACCGCTCGCCACAAGGATGGCGTGATGTGCGTGACCGCCTCCGGCTGCATCTGACCCCGTCGTCGGCGATATTTCGCCACGCCCTGCGCCTGGCAACCACTCTCGTGGTCGGCTATGGGGTATTGCATCTCGTGCATCCTACCCAGGGTTACTGGATCCTGCTGACCAGCGTCTTCGTTTGTCGGCCCAATTTCGGCGCCACGCAACAGTTTCTGTGGCAACGCATCACCGGGACGGTGGTCGGCTTGGTTACCGGCTGGGCATTGATTTCGCTGTTTCCAGGCCAATTGATCCAACTGTCGATTGCGGTGGTCGCGGGCGTGCTCTTCTTTGCTACCCGTGACCGACATTATGTGATCGCGACAGCGGCGATCACCTTGCTGGTGCTATGCTGCTTCAATCAGGTGGGGGATGGCTTCGGACTGATCTGGCCGAGGCTATTCGATACCCTGGTTGGCGGTTCGATCGCAAGCCTTGCGGTGATGCTGATCCTGCCGGATTGGCAGAGGCGGCGTCTGTACCGCCAGGGCGCGGAGACGCTCGAGGCCAGCAGTCGTTATCTGCGTGCGATCCTCCAACAGTACGTTGGCGGCAAGCAGGACGACCTGGATTATCGGTTGGCGCGGCGCAATGCGCATAACGCCGATGCCGCCCTCTCGACGCTGCTGGCTAACGTGCGGCTCGAACCCGACCAGTTTCGCGAAGATACGACGATTGGTTTTCGCTTTCTGGGCAATGCCTATACCCTGCTCAGTTACCTGTCTGCCTTGGGCGCTCATCGTGGCGATACCCTGGCGCTCGCCAAGGACGCCGAATTACGCGCCACCGCCGAGTCGATCGTCGTGGATATCGAAGAGATTGCGTCACGACTGCGGCAACGTGCTCCTGCACCTCCATTCGAGGCCGCCACGAGGCGGGCAGCAAGGCTAGAGGCCCAGGCCAGCGAGGAGCCCGATGACGAGCGGCGGCTACTCCAGATGCAGCTGGCGCTGATCAGTCGCCAGTTGGTGCCGCTGGGTAAGGCGGCGAGCAGGTTGATAACTCCCATGAGCACGAGCCCTTCGGCGGAACTGCCATCCTGAATGGGTCCTCAAACCTGCCCGTAACGTCCCGCTTCCTCCCCCAGCCAGCGTCGTATCAAGGTCTCGCTGGCATTCGGGGCTTCTTCCAGCAGTGCTCTAGCCAATGGGCTGACCCGTTCCAGCAAGTCCTTGTCCCGCTCCAGATCGGCGATCTTCATTTGCGCCAGTCCCGTCTGCCGGGTACCGAGCACTTCACCGGGGCCGCGCAGTTCCAGATCCTTCTCGGCGATGCGAAAGCCGTCCGTAGTCTCGCGCATGACGCCCAGCCGTTCCCGAGAATGGGCAGACAATGGTGGATGATAGAGCAGCACGCAGAAACTCTCGGTGCCGCCTCGACCAACCCGTCCGCGTAGCTGGTGCAGCTGGGAAAGGCCTAGACGCTCCGGGTTCTCGATGATCATCAGGCTTGCGTTGGGCACGTCGACCCCCACCTCGATCACCGTGGTGGCTACCAGCAGATCCAGCTCGCCGGCTTTGAAGGCATCCATCACCTCGGCTTTCTCTGCAGCCTTCATGCGCCCATGCACCAGACCGACGGCCAATTCCGGCAATGCCTCGGTCAGGGCGTCCCGGGTCGCCTCCGCGGCCTGGCACTGTAGCGCTTCCGATTCTTCGATCAGGGTGCAGACCCAATAGGCCTGGCGTCCCTCTGCGCAGGCGCGGCGAATACGCGCAACCACTTCCGGGCGGCGTTCGTCCGGCACCGCGACGGTCTGCACCGGGGTGCGCCCCGGGGGCAGTTCGTCGATCACGGAGAGATCGAGATCCGCATAGGCACTCATCGCCAGGGTGCGGGGGATCGGGGTGGCGGTCATGATCAGCTGGTGCGGGGTCAGCCCGCCGGCTTCGCCTTTCTGACGCAGGGCCAGGCGCTGATGTACCCCGAAGCGATGCTGTTCGTCGACGATGGCCAGGCCCAGGCGCTTGAAATGCACGTCCTCCTGGAACAGCGCATGGGTGCCCACCGCCATCTGCACGCGACCATCGGCGATGGCGGCCTTGGTATCGAGCCGGGCCTTGCCCTTGAGCTTGCCGGAAAGCCAGCCTACCTCGATGCCCAGCGGGGTCAGCCAGTCGCGAAAATTGCGAAAGTGCTGTTCGGCGAGAATTTCCGTGGGTGCCATCATCGCCGCCTGGCAGTCGCCGGCGATGGCCTGAAGGGCCGCCATGGCGGCGACCACAGTCTTGCCGGAACCGACGTCGCCTTGCACCAGGCGCAGCATGGGCGTGGTGGTCTCCAGATCCCGGGCGATCTCATCAAGTACCCGGCGCTGAGCGCCGGTCAGAGCAAAGGGCAACTGGGTGAGAAAACGCGCCTGCAGGCCGCGTCCGGACGCCAGTCGCGGGGCGCCGTCGGTCTGGATGCGCAGGCGTACCTGACGCAGGCTGAGCTGATGGGCAAGCAGCTCCTCCAGGGCCAGGCGTCGTTGGGTGGGGTGGATGCCGCTGGCCAGGCGCTCGAGATCCGCATCCGGCGGCGGCTCGTGCAGATAGCGCAGGCATTCCTGTAATTCAGGCAGCCGGAAACGTTCGCGCAGCGGTTCGGGAATGCCATCCGGCAACATGTGCGGTGCTTCTTCTAACGCTCTAAGCGCTTGAGTGATCAAGCCGCGCAGTCGCGCCTGGTTCAGCCCCTCGGTTGTCGGATAAATCGGCGTCAGGTGTTCCTCGACCGGCGCGTCCTCTTGGCGCAGCAGCCGGTATTCCGGATGGTAGATCTCGAGCCCGGTAGCGCCGGCCCGGGCCTCACCGAAGCAGCGTACATGCACCCCTCGGGCGAACTGCTGTTGCTGGGCCGGGGAGAAGTGAAAGAAACGCAGGCTGAGAATGCCGGAACCATCCTTGAGCCGAACCAACAGGCTGCGCCGCCTTCCCTTGACCACCTCTGCGGCGCAGACTTCGCCATCCACCACCGCTTCCTGACCGGCCCGCAAGGTGGCAATCGGCGTGATACGCGTGCGGTCCTGATAGCGCAGTGGCAGGTGGAACAACAGATCGGTAACCCGCTCGATGCGCAGGCGGCCCAGCTTGGCGGCCATGGCGTCACCAACCCCCGTCAGGGTGGTGACGGCCTGATCCAGCTCAGGCAGATTCATGCCGGTACGCTGGCCGGCTGTTTCTGATAAGAGTGTTCGACGGCATCGATCAGCGCATCAATGGCCTTGGGTCGCGGAAAGCTGGCCCGCCAGGCCACCGCCACAGTGCGACTAGGCGCCTCAGGGGTGAAGGGGCGGCTTTCCAGCATACCGGTCTCGTAGTGCCCGGTGCCGATGGCGGATTGCGGCAATACCGTGATGCCCAGCTTGGAGGCGACCATATGGCGAATGGTTTCCAGGGAGCCGCCTTCCGCAGTCAGCGTATTGGAAGGGCTATTCAGTTGAGCGCTGATCGCCGGACAGGCCTCGAGGATCTGATCGCGGAAGCAGTGCCCTTCGCCCAGCAGCAGCAAGCGTTCCTTGAGCAGGTCCTCCTTGTCGATGGTGGATCTGCGCGTCCAGGGATGATCGCTTGGAATCAATACCTCGAAGGGCTCTTCGTAGAGGGGCCGGGTGACCACATCCACCTCGGTGAATGGCAGTGCGACGATGATCGCATCGAGTTCGCCACTGCGCAGTTTATGACGCAGGTTGGCGGTGAAGTTTTCCTCAATATAAAGCGGCATGTCCGGCGCCATGCGCGCTAGGCGAGGAATCAGATGCGGAAACAGATAGGGACCGATGGTGTAGATGGCCCCGATGCGTAGCGGACTGCTCAGCTGGTCCTTGCCCTCGTTGGCCAATTCACGAATGATGCTGGCCTGTTCGAGCACCCGCTGGGCCTGCTCGACGACCTTTGCGCCCAAGGGCGTCACCTGAACGGTAGCCTTGGAGCGCTCGAAGAGCGCCACTTCGAGCTCGTCCTCGAGCTTCTTGACCGCCACGGACAAGGTCGGCTGGGAGACGAAGCAACGTTCCGCAGCGCGTCCGAAATGACGTTCCTGAGCTAGTGTCACGATGTAGCGGAGTTCTGTTAGAGTCATGATTGGGCCCGCAAGGGCTTCCTGTCGATTCGATGGATTATGTCCGTTTTACCAAGGAGCTAGGTAAAGGTGAAGAATACCTGTTTGATTCTCGGCTGTGGCGATATTGGCAAGACGCTTGGAACCCAGCTGATCGAGGCGGGCCACCGCGTGATCGGTGCGCGCCGCAACCCTGATGAATTGGCCACTAGTGGCATCGAGCCCTTGGCCATCGATCTCAATGACCCGGAAGCGCTCAAGACGCTACCGGAAGCGGACATCGTCGTCTATGTGGTGAGCGCCGATCGCTTCGACGAACAGGCCTATCAGGCCGCTTATCGGGATGGCTTGAAGGCGGTATTGGCGGAACTCGGCCAGCGCACGCGCAAACCGACGCGGGTGTTCTTCGTATCTTCGACCAGCGTTTATGCCCAGCAGGATGGGGAAACCGTGGACGAGACCACCGAGACCCAGCCCACCGGATTCGCGGGACAGCTGATGCGCGAGGCCGAGCAGACCCTCATTGCCCACGATCTTCCCGGCACCGTGGTGCGCTTCTCGGGTATTTATGGCCCGGGGCGCGATCGGCTCATTCAGCAGGTGCGTGAAGGGCGTATCGCCGCTGCCACGCCGCCGATGTATTCCAATCGCATTCACCGGGACGACTGCGCCGGCGTGTTGTCCCATCTGATCGCCAAGACTCTGAACGATGAGCCTCTCGACGAGCTCTATCTGGCCAGCGACTGCGAACCGGTTCCTTTGCATGAGGTAATGGCCTGGCTGGCCAAACGACTCAAGGTCGAGACCCATGAAGTCATCCAATCGCCGCTGCGCCGGCGTTCGAGCAAGCGCTGCGACAATTCGCGCCTGCGCGAGACCGGCTATGAGTTCCGCTACCCGACCTTTCGCGAAGGCTATGCTCAGGTGCTTGAGAGTGTGAACGAGGGCCGTCCACAAAAAGCCTGATAACGAGATGCCGCCAATCTGGCGGCATCGCTATCTTGATTGCCCATCTAAACCATGCATTTTAATTGCTTTGCTCAGTCACCCAACACCATGACGGCTTCTGCCTCGAACTGGCTTTTCTTGGGCAGCGCCTTGACGCCGACCGCAGCCCGGGCCGGGTGGGGGGCGGTGAAGAACTCTTCCATGATCTGATTGACCACGCCGAAGTTGTCCAGATCGACCAGATACAGATTGAGCTTGACGATGTCCTTGAGCGAGCCGCCGGCTTCCTCGCAGACAGCGCTGAGGTTGGTGAAGACCTGACGCACCTGATCCTCGATATCACCGGACACCAGTTCCATGGTCTGGGGGTCGAGGGGGATTTGACCTGACAGGTAGACCGTGTTGCCGGCCTTGATGGCCTGGGAGTAAGGACCGATGGCAGCGGGCGCCTTTTGGGTCTGAATGATGGCCTTGTTACTCATGAGTGACTCCTCGTCATGTTGAAGTGGAATAAAAATGATCGCCCTGCCGCAGGCATGGGCGGCAGGGCGATCATGAATCATCAATTGTGGACGCGGGTGACCTTGTCGACGTTATGCAGATTGCGAATGCGCTTGATTATGCGCGCTAAGTGCACTCGATCGCGCACCGCCAGGGTCAGATTGACCAGGGACAGGCGCGCATCCCTTTCCTCGATTCCGACTCGTTCTATATTAGCATCCGCGTCGGTCACCAGGCTTGCAAGCTCCGCTACCAGCCCACGCCGCGATTCCATGGCAATACGCAGCGCCACGAGAAAATCGCCGCTGATGTCTGGCGACCACTCCAGGTTCAGCAATTTGTCCGGCTCGTTGCGCAGTTCGATGATATTGCGACAGACGCTGCGATGCACCACGATGCCCTTGCCCACGGACAGATGGCCGATCACCGAATCTCCGGGCAGCGGATGACAGCAGCGCGCGAAGCTGATGACCATGCCTTCGGTGCCATTGATGACCACCGGCCCTTCCTGGCTCGACACGGCATGTGCAATTTCCGGAAGATCGTTTTCTGCCAGGCGCCGTGCCACCGGATGGGCCATGCGGGTGCCAAGACCAATGGATTCGAGAAGATCATCTGCATGCGACATGTTGAATTCACACAGCAGTTTCTGCAGCGGCTCCTCGGGAAGCGCCTCGTAATGGGTGCCATAATCCGAAAGCGCCCGGTCGAGCAGGCGCCGGCCGAGATGAACCGATTCACTGCGCTGCTGATTCTTGAGCGCATGACGAATAGCTGAACGCGCCTTGGCGGTCACCACGAAGTTCAACCAGGCAAGGCTGGGCCGAGCGCCCCGGGCGGTGATGATCTCCACGGTCTGACCACTTTCCAGGCGCGTCGACAGCGGGGCCAGGTGGCGATCGATGCGACAGGCAATGCAGTGATTGCCGATATCGGTATGCACCGTATAGGCAAAATCCACCACCGTCGCCCCTTGCGGCAACTCCATGATGTCGCCCCGGGGGGTAAAGACATAGACATCGTCCGGGAAAAGATCGTTCTTGACGTGCTCTATGAACTCTAGCGAGTCTCCTGCCTGGCGCTGCATCTCGAGCAGGCCGCGCACCCACTCCCGGGCTCTAGCATGGCTGCCAAGGGCGATAGGATGCTCGGTCTGGCCCGCCTTGTAGAGCCAGTGGGCGGCGATGCCGTTGTTGGCCATGGCCTCCATCTCGCGAGTACGAATCTGCACTTCGATGGGGATGCCGTTAGTGCCGAATAGCGTGGTATGCAGGCTCTGATAGCCGTTTGCCTTGGGAATAGCGATGTAATCCTTGAAGCGCCCGGGAACCGGCTTGTACAGGTTGTGTACGGCGCCGAGGATACGATAGCAGCTGTCGACGTTATCGGTGATGATGCGAAAGCCGAACACATCCATGATCTCGGCGAAGGGTTTGCGCTGGTCGCGCATCTTGCGATAGATCGACAAAAGATGTTTCTGACGACCGATCACGGTGCCAGGCAGGTTATCGTCATCGAGACAGTTCTGCAGCGTGGTCTGGACCAGACGAATCATCGTGCGACGATTGCCTCGGGCCTTGGAAACGGCCCGCTTGATGCGCTCGGCACGCATCGGATAGATCGCCTGAAAGGAGAGATCCTCGAGCTCGATACGGATGGTGTTGATGCCCAGGCGACCGGCGATGCGGGCGTAGATTTCCAGGGTTTCCCGGGCGATACGGCGTTTCTTGTCCGGGCGCAACGCACCGAGAGTACGCATGTTGTGCAGGCGATCCGCGAGCTTGACGATGATCACGCGAATATCCTTGGACATCGCCATGACCATCTTCTGGAAGTTCTCCGCCTGGGCGACCGCCTTGTCCTCGAAGGTGATCTGGGTCAGCTTGGAAACCCCATCCACCAGCTCCGCCACCGGCTCACCGAACTGCTGGGCCAGGGCGTCCTTGGTAATTCCGGTGTCTTCGATCACGTCATGCAGCATGGCAGCCATCAGGCTTTGATGGTCCATGTGCATGTTGGCGAGGATGTTCGATACCGCCAGGGGATGAGTAACGTAGGGCTCACCGGAGCGCCGGCTTTGGCCGTCATGGGCCTGTTCAGCGTAGTAGAAGGCGCGCTTGACCTGCTGAATCTCATCCAGAGGAAGATAACCGCCAAGGCGATCAGCCAGATCATCGATGGTGAACATACAGCGCGCCTATTATGAGGAACTTCTTAATAACTACGTCAAGAGTCGTGAGCCTTGCCTATCTTATCTCGAATTCTTGCGACGTCAGGCCGCTGGTTCCACCGGCGTTTGGTAACCGCCGGTGTCGTTATTTCATTTTCGGTTACGCTGACGCTTGGCTATACCGGAACGTCGGAATCGTAACTGATGGGTTCGGGACGCACGCGAACCGGTGCTTCGACGGGCTCGTCGAGAACACTTGCATCGATCTTGCCCGCCGCAATCTCACGAAGAGCCATTACCGTGGCCTTGTCGTTTTCCCAAGGCAGCAAGGCATCCCGGGAGCCCCGGGCGAGTTGGCGCGCGCGCTGGGTGGAAATCATGACCAGTTTGAAACGGTTTTCGACATTTTCAAGGCAATCTTCAACGGTAACTCGCGCCATGGATAATATCCTGATGTGTTATGCAAGCATGTAAAGGCAACATAGCATGGGCATGCCCGCCACCTGTACACGAAAATGAAGGGTACAACCGGGTAGTCTACTCGACCCCCTCGATATGTGACAAGAGTGCCTGTAGCAGTGGCCCTCGACGCTCCCGAACACGCACAAGGCGGCAACGCTCCGACAGTATCACGGCGATCAATTGGGTCAGGGCGGTATCGAAGTCATCGTTGATGATGACATGGTCGTATTCATCGAAATGGGCCATCTCGCTGACCGCATCGCGCATGCGCCGGTCGATCGTCGCCTTATCGTCGGTACCACGATTCGACAACCGTTCACGGAGGGTTTCCCGAGAGGGGGGCAGGATGAACACCGACACGGCATCCGGTATTTGCTCGCGTACCTGCCGCGCGCCTTGCCAGTCGATCTCGAGAATCACATCCTGGCCGGCGGCGAGAAGGGCCTGTACCGCCGGGCGCGAGGTGCCGTAGTAATTGTCGAACACTTGGGCGTGTTCGAAGAAATCGCCGCGCTCGATCATGCCTTTGAAGGCTGCGATATCGGCAAAGTGATAATTGAGGCCATCGATTTCGCCGGGGCGCATCGCTCGAGTGGTGTGCGAGACCGACACTTGAATGCCGTCCAACTGCGCGAGCAGCGCTCGTACCAAGGTGGTCTTGCCGGCGCCGGAGGGGGCAGAAACGATGTAGAGCGTACCGTGGGACATGAGTGAGTCCGGTTGAATCAATGCAGTGAAGGCGCGCATTATCGCACATTGTGGCGGCGCCTCTATACTCGGTGGCGCCTCCCCTGAACAAGGATGCTTTCATGGGTTCCTCTTCTACTCAAGGCGACGACGCCTCGCGACTGGTCTTCGCGGGCGTGGCCTTCGCGTTTTTACTGGTCATGCTGGGCGCCACTTTGCCGACGCCTCTCTTTCCGGTCTACCAGCAACGCTTCGGGTTTTCACAACTGATTATCACGGTGATCTTTGCCGCCTATGCGGTTGGTGTGATTGGCGCACTGATCGTCACTGGGCGCTGGTCGGATCAGGTCGGTCGACGTCCGTTGCTGTTCGGTGGGCTGGTGGCTGCACTCCTCAGCGATGTGGTGTTTCTGCTCAGTGACGGCCTGACGGGACTGTTGGCTGCACGAGTAATTTCGGGTATTTCTGCCGGTATCTATACTGGGACGGCCACCGTGGCGGTGATGGAGCTGGCGCCCCAGGCCTGGAAGCGCGCGGCCATCTTCGTGGCCACCGCCGTCAACATGGGCGGTCTGGGTCTAGGGCCGGTCGTGGCGGGGTTGCTGGGGCAATATGCGCCTTGGCCGTTGCATCTTTCTTACGCTGTGCATCTGGGACTTCTGGTCATCGCGCTGGTCGCCGTGTGGTTCGCACCGGAAACAGTGGAGCGCCCGGACCATCCTCGCCTGCGCCTACAGCGCTTGCATGTGCCCGCCGAGGTGCGCAGCCTTTTCATTCCGGCGGCGATTGCCGGTTTCGCCGGTTTTGCCGTGCTGGGTTTCTTTACTGCCACCGCACCGGCCTTTATGGGAGAGGTGCTGGGCTATTCCAATCTGGCATTGATCGGTTTCGTTGCCGGTGTCGCTTTCTTTGCCTCCACCCTGGGCCAATTCGTGCAGGGCCAGCTTGCCAAGAAGATGCGCTTGCCACTGGGCTGTGCCGTGATCATCGCCGGCGTGGGATTGGTTGGTGCAGGCATCGGAGCTGTCTCGCTGGGGCTCTTTTTAGCTGGAGCGATCATTGCCGGGCTGGGCCATGGTGTTGCCTTTCGTGCCGGGTTGGGAGGGGTCACGGCGACGACGCCCGTCAATCAGCGCGGCGCGGTGACCTCGACCTTCTTCGTCATCGTCTATATCGCGCTGTCGATTCCGGTGGTCGGCATCGGCCTGCTGGCTCGCAGCGTCGGCCTGGCGGCGACGGGAATCGGCTTTGCCGCGGCCGTGGCGTTTCTGGCCGCTGTCGCGCTGGTATTATTGCTCAAGCGCCAATCCTCGGCTTCTTCCAATCCTGCTTCTTCGGAGTCCTGACGTGACCATCTTTTCCGACACGCTGCGTATTCGCCGCCCCGACGACTGGCACCTGCATCTGCGCGACGGCGAGACGATGGCGACGGTGCTGCCCTACACCAGCGCGCTTTATGGCCGGGCCATCGTCATGCCCAACCTGGCGCCGCCGGTGACCACGGTGGCTGCAGCGAGAGCTTATCGTGAACGTATATTGGCGGCACTGCCCGCCGGGCATGAGTTCACGCCGCTGATGACCTGCTATCTGAGCGACAGCGTGACATCTCAGACATTGGAGGAGGGCTTTGCCGAGGGCGTATTCACCGCCGCCAAGCTCTATCCGGCCAATGCCACCACTAATTCAGCCCACGGTGTGGGTGACGTCAAGGCGATCTATCCACTGTTCGAGACGATGCAGCGCCTGGGGATGCCGCTGTTGATTCACGGCGAGGTCACTCATGCCGAAGTGGATATCTTCGATCGCGAGAAAGTCTTCATCGATGAGGTGATGGAAGATATTCGCCGTCAGTTTCCCGAACTCAAGATAGTCTTCGAGCACATCACCACCCGGGAGGCGGCGTATTACGTTCTGGAAGGCGACGACAACCTGGCGGCGACGATCACGCCGCAGCACCTGGCCCACAACCGCAACGACATGCTGGTGGGAGGTATTCGCCCGCACCTTTTTTGCCTGCCTATACTCAAGCGTGACATCCATCAGCGCGCTCTGCGGAACGCCATTGCCAGCGGTCACCCACGCTTTTTTCTGGGCACGGATTCAGCTCCTCATGTGGCCAGCGCCAAGGAGTCGAGCTGTGGCTGCGCCGGCGTGTTCAATGCCCCCTCGGCGCTTGAAACCTATGCCACGGTATTCGAGGAAGAGGGTGCGCTGGAGCACTTTGAAGCCTTCTGTTCGCTCAATGGCCCGCGTTTCTATGGGCTGGAGCCCAACGAGGATCTCATCGAGCTGATCCACGAACCTTGTGAGGTGCCAGAGACGATACGCTGCGGCAACGAGCACTTCGTGCCGTTCAAGGCGGGGGAGACATTGGCCTGGTCGGTGAAGCGTGGGTGATTGCATCACCCCGAAAGTAACGCATCCTCGCCTGGTCGAACTCGTTCTGGCCTTGGGCGGTTTCAGCATCGGCACCAGCGAATTCGTCATCATGGGCCTGGTGAATCGGGTTGCCCACGACCTGCAGGTGCCGGTACCCGATGTCGGCTACGCCATCAGCAGCTATGCGCTTGGCGTGGTGGTGGGGGCACCGCTCATCTCCGCATTAGCCGCCCGGGTGCCCCGCCGCGCCTTGCTTATCGCTCTGATGCTGCTCTTCGCGATCGGCAATCTAGCGAGCGCGCTGGCCCCGAGTTTTGGTTCCTTCGTGCTGCTGCGCTTCGTCTCCGGCCTGCCTCATGGCGCCTATTTTGGCGTTGCTGTCCTGGTTGCCGCCGCAGCGGTACCCGTCGATCAGCGCGCCAGTGCGATAAGCCGGGTAATGCTGGGGTTATCCACCGCTATCCTGATCGGCGCGCCGCTGGCTACCTGGGCCGGCAATCTGTTCGGCTGGCAGGTGGCCTTTGCCGGTGTGGGAATCGTGGCGCTACTCACGGCAATACTGGTGCGTCTTGTGGCGCCCGCCCAGGCCGCCGATGCCAATGCCAGTCCAAAGCGCGAAATTTCCGCACTGATCAAACCGCGCGTCCTGTTTACCCTGGCGGTGGGTTGTATCGGTTTTGGCGGGATGTTTGCGGTATTCAGCTATGTCGTGCCCACCCTTACCGAGCAGGCCAGCATGCGAGAGTCGCTAGGGCCCTTGGTGCTGGCGGTATTTGGCATTGGCACCATTGTCGGCAACGTGGTCGGTGCGCGCCTGGCGGACAAGCATCTGCTGCGAGCCATTCCCACCATCCTCATCTGGTGCGTAGTGGTGCAAGGGCTTTTCTACTTTGCCGCCAACTCCTTGTGGCTGGGCATACTCTGCGTCGGGTTCGTAGGGACCAGTGTGGCCATGAACCCGGCCCTGCAAACCCGCTTGATGGACGTGGCAGAAGACGCCCAGACCATGGCGGCCTCGCTCAATCACGCCGCCTTCAATGGCGCCAATGCCCTGGGCGCCTGGCTCGCCGGGGTCACGGTCAAGATGGGCTTTGCCTGGTCCACCACTGGACTGGTGGGGGCGGCGCTAGCCGCCGGCGGGCTGGTGATCTTCTATATCGGACTCTGGGTGGAGCGGCGCAATCAGCCGGTGGCTATCGAGGAGAGAAATGCACCTCACTGATAATAGGCTGCCGTGCAGATGTATCTAGCTGTTCATCAGTTGCGAGCGTAAATAAGCGCTTCTAGGCAGCAGGCCGATTTTCAAACCGAAAGGGCGGAAGGCTTGGTCGAGTAGCGCGAGTGACTGCCGGCCTTTATCGGTTTCGATATCCGAAAGCGTGCGGCGGCTGACGCCCACTAGTGAGGCATATTCGGTCTGGTTCATACCCAATACCTGTTTGCGAAGCTGCCGCAGCAGGCTGCCGGGGGTGATGTCATCACGGAAAAGCTTCGCCAAGAGATCCAATAGCAGCGCCTCGCGATCATCCGCCGACATGGGATTCTTCATGCTAGCCCCCAGCGGCGTAGTTTTTCGTCAAGATAGGCGAAACCCATCACCGGCATGTCGAGGATGCGCTCCGGAACGCCTCGCGCCCGCAAGCGGCTCTCGAGGCCACTCAGTTGGCGCCCCAACGTACGCAATTCGCTGATCAGCATGTCCGCAGGTACCCAGTCGACAAGTGATTTTGCGACGGCTTGCCAATCGATGTTGCCGCCCTCCTCGAGGGGCGAGCCCCATTGTATTGTGCGCGTGACACCTTCCGGGTCTGCTTTCATGGGGGCAAAATCATAGACGGGTGCCAGGCCGATACCTTCCGGGCGTTTGAGCAGTGCGCTATTGCGGCCATGATTATCGGAATTGCCGAATGCGAGATTGAGCAGGTCCCGTTTGACCCATTCGATGACAAAGGCTTGCTGATCGAATTTTTCCTGTCCTTCCACCACACGATATTGATTGGCAAGCCTCTCGATCATGGCTTCCAACACCGTGATGTGGTTAAGAAAGGCACCGGGTGCAGCATTCATCAAAGCATAGATCGATTCCAGCCCATGGCGCTCACAACGGCCATCGACAAAGGCGACATCGAAGCGAGGTAGCCACAGCGATGGGTATTGGCTGCCCTCGATCAGTTGCATGTGCCGGGTATCGATGGTGTCGATGTCAAGCGCTGCCAACTATTGATAAAAGTGATACTCGGCGCGCAGGATATCGGCATCAATAGCCGAACGACTCCCGCGCGGAAATTTGACCAGATAGTGACGATCGAGGTTTGCAGGATCGTCCTGCCAGGTATCTATCCAGACGCTATTATCCGCCGTTATACGTAGCAATAACTTGGGCGCCTCGCCTCCCGCTCCGGTCGCACCGCCGCTGGCGGCCCCCATTTGCTGGGCATATTCCAGAAAATCGCTGTGTCGTTCGACAACCTCTTCCTGGGCAAAACGTAGCTGGCGCAAACGGCTGTGAGAGGGCAGCTCGGGTAGTGATTCCTTGATCCTGAGGTTGCCCACCGGCGCGATGCTGCCGTGTTTGAGCAACGCAAAATCCTGGGCCTGAGCCGATTGCCCTTGCATCCCCAGTTGGGTCACCCAGTAACGCCGGCTGGCCCCGGCAGGCATGATGTCATCTAGAAAGCCGAACCATGAAGGCGAGCGATGGTTGAGCATCAATTCGACCGGTAGCCGCAGGCTGCAAGCGTGCTCATCGTCTCGGCCCATCCACTCGAGGGCGTAGTCGGTGGTATAGCCAAGTCGCGCGCTTGAAGATCTGCCGGCGTCAGGATTGTCGATATGCAACTCGGCAGCATCCCGCCAAGTGTCGTCATGAAAGATCTGCAGTGTCAGCATGGCCTAGTTCGACATGAGCAAATAGCTGCTCAAATATAGCAGGTTTCTGCCATTATGAGCAGAAAAATGCGCAGAATTATGAGTCGTGTCTAATTTTGAGCATTATATTGCTCAAATAGTCCTGAAATGCTACTAAGCTTCCATAAAGAACCTAATGAATGGGCAAGGTACGCAAGAGTTGCTTGACCTGCCCATGGCGTCGCTTCAACCAACTTCATACCGCCTCGGCCGAATTCAACTCGGGCGCATACAAAGGAAGTGCTTCCAGGCGCAATCGCCCTTGTACCTGCGGATGGCACAACAGATCGCGCACTGCCTGGCAGCGATGGACTGGGGCGTTGTCCCAGACGATATGAAGCGTGCAGGCAGTTACCCGTTCGCAATATCCAATAGCCCGGATGTTTTAAGTATGCAAAATCAGCCCTTCTTACGGCTGCGAGGGGTTGATGCGGGTATCTAGAATACCCGGGGCGATTTATACAGACTTAAGTAGCCTGGTAGACGTTGTTATTTCAGTTTCATAAGGGCAGTAATACTCCCTGTCATAGATTGCTTCTGACTGATTTGTCATCTTATAAGTTGCTATTTTTTTTATAGCAACTAATGTGTTGCTATAGAAATTAAAAGCAACTAATAAGTTGACGCTCTATGCTTTTACTCGAACAGATCAAATCGCGTCGTCTCGCGCTAGGCCTGAAACAGAGCGACATGTTGATGCGGCTGGGCATGTCCCGGCAGCAGTATCAAAGGCTCGAGGCCAGTGGTAATCCGCGGCTGAATACTCTCGAGCTGGTAGCCAAGGGCCTTAACGCTGAGTTGATGCTGATACCACAAGGTAAACGCGAAGCAGTGCTTGCTGTACTGGCGGGTAAGCATGTGTCCGAACAGGCAAGCCTTGAACATGAAACGCAGGAAGAGACCAGCGACCCCTTGGTCGATGATCCCTGGGAGGGATTGCTGGGGGAAAACGAATGAGGCTACGTATTCGGGTTGCAATCCTATGGATCGGTTAAGCGTTTTACGACTGACGCTGCACGATCGTCTGGTCGGTCATCTGGTTGGCTACCGAAGTGGCAAGAACCTTCTTCTCTTTGCAGAAGAGTTTGCGCGGGACCCAGTGCGCCCAACGCTCAGCCTGATCACCCATCCACGGTTTCCGAAATCCGCGGCGCTCTTGAAGCGCGATTGGGTCAGACATCAGCGATTGCATCCCTTGCTGTCCAATTTGCTGCCGGAAGGCGCCTTGCGAGAACTCCTGGCGCAAAGCCTGAAGACTCACATTGACCATGAATTTGAGCTGCTGGCTTGGCTTGGGCGCGACCTGCCCGGTGCTCTGATCGCGACACCCCTGGCGCCCGAAGACGTGCCCAAGACGCTGCTGCGCCGCTTGGCGTTTGAAGACTCAGCGGACATAGAGCAGATACAGCCCGTTGATTTTGCCAGCAAGTTCTCGCTCGCCGGCATACAGATGAAGTTCTCCATGAAGGAGCAAGACGGCCGTTATAACTTGGCACAGGGCGTTACCGGTTCTGCGGATGTGGATCTTGGCGACTGGATTATCAAGACGCCTTCGACTAGCCACGCACAGGTTCCCTTGAATGAATATTCGGCAATGACGCTAGCCGCTATTGCAGGCATCGACATTCCAGATATTCGCCTGGTCGAGCTGGATCAATTGGAGAATCTCCCACCCATCAACCTACCACTGGAGAAGCAAGCCTTCGCCATAAGGCGCTTTGATCGCAGGCATTACGAAGGTGGAATCGAGCGCGTTCACATGGAAGACTTTGCCCAGGTGCTGGTGAAGTATCCCAGGGAAAAATACGGCGCGGCAAACTATGAGCAGATCGGCCGTATTCTGTACCAATATTCGGGAGATGGTATTGCCGATGTGCAACAGTTTGCTCGGCGCATGCTGGTCAATATCTTGTTGGCCAACGGTGATGCGCATCTCAAGAATTGGAGCCTGTTGTATAGCGATCGCGTCACCCCGAGACTATCTCCAGCTTACGATATCCTGACAACACGAGCCTACATCGACGGTGAACGCAGCTTCGCGCTTAACCTGGCGGACAACAAGGACTGGTATCGGGCATCGATGGATAGCTTCCGCCGTTGGTCAGATAAATCCGGCATTCCCTGGCGGCTGATCAAGCCGCACCTTGACGACACACTGGACAGGGCACGTACACGCTGGCCGGAAGCGCTACAGCAGCAGGCCATGCTCGAACGTCATAAAGACGCGCTAAAGGCCCACTGGCAGCAGCTGCATCCTGACTTTCGGATTCGCAGAAGCTGACATCACTCAATATTCTGAATCTGCTCTCGCATCTGCTCAATCAGTACCTTCAGCTCCACCGCGCAGCGGGTACTTTCCGCCACCACGGATTTCGATGACAGCGTATTGGCTTCCCGGTTGAGTTCCTGCATCAGAAAATCCAGCCGGCGGCCGACCGGGCCTTTTTGCGTGAGCTGGCGTTCGACTTCGATGACGTGGGTTTCGAGCCGGTCGAGTTCCTCGTCGACGTCGGCCTTCTGGGCGAGCAGGGCGATTTCGGCTTCAATACGCTGGGGATCGAGATCGGCCTTGAGAGTGGCGAGACGTTCGCTGAGCTGGGTGCGCTGGCGCTCGAGTATCGAGGGCAGCAGGGCGCGCACTTCCGCGATCTGCCCACGCACGCCTTGCAGGCGCAGTTGGATGAGCTTGGCCAGGTGTTCACCTTCCCGAGCACGACCGGCGATCAGATCAGAAAGGGCTTCCTCGAACAGGGCGTTGGCTTCCTGCTTGACCTCATCAAGATCGGCGCCTTGTATCTCGACCACGCCGGGATGATCCAGCAGTGCCAGGGCATCGGGAATCGGGGCGTCGGGGACTTCGGCGCGAACTTCCTGCAGGGCCCGGGCGAGTTCCGCCAGACGCGCGCGGTTGACGCTGAACGACTCGCCGCTGGCAGCGGGGTCGAAGCGCAGGGTGCACTCCACCTTGCCTCGGGCCAGGCGGTTGCGCAGGGTGTCGCGAAAGACAGGTTCAAGGTCACGTAATGAATCCGGCAGACGGAAGTGCGGCTCCAGATAGCGCTGATTCACCGAGCGCAATTCGAGCGCCAGGCTGCCCCAGGCGGCTTCACGGGTCTGACGGGTGAACGCGGTCATGCTGTGAGCCATGAAGATATCCTTGCGCCGGTGTGAATAAAGCACCGAGTGTAACGGATTCAAACCGGACTGAAGTGTAGAATGGCGCAACGCTTTTTTAGCGAAACTCTCAGATTTTAGCGAAACGCCCAGAGGAATTATGCACGCAGCCAAACGACCCAGCGGACGCCATCCCGATCAGACTCGCCACGTTACCCTTACCCGCGATTACACTCGCCACGCGGAGGGGTCCGTGTTGGTGGCCTTCGGTGACACTAAGGTGCTGTGCAATGCCAGCGTCGAGGCCGGCGTGCCGCGCTGGCTGCGCGGTAAAGGCCAGGGCTGGATCACCGCGGAATATGGCATGCTGCCTCGAGCGACGCATACCCGAGGTGGACGAGAAGCGAGTCGCGGCAAACAGGGCGGTCGCACCCTGGAAATTCAGCGCCTGATCGGGCGCAGCCTGCGGGCGGCGGTCAATCTCAAGAAGCTCGGTGAATACACCATTACCGTCGATTGCGATGTGATCCAGGCCGACGGTGGTACCCGCACCGCTTCGATTACCGGCGGCTGTGTGGCGCTGATCGATGCCATTCGTTATCTGCAGCGGGAAAAACTGATCAAGGGGGACCCGTTCAAGGAGCTGGTCAGCTCGGTCTCGGTGGGCATGTTCCGCGGCACGCCGGTAGTGGATCTGGATTACCCCGAGGATAGCGGCGCCGAGACTGACATGAACGTGGTGATGACGGAAAGTGGCGGATTGATCGAGGTGCAAGGCACCGCAGAGACGACGGCGTTTTCGCGCAAGGAACTCGATGCCATGCTCGCTCTGGCAGAGAAGGCCGGTAGTGAGCTGTTCGAGCATCAGCGCGAGGCGCTGGGACTTCGCAGCTGATTTCCTTGATAAGCCTGAGATAAGCCAAGAGGCGCCAGGGTTTTCTATTCACTTTCCCGGCGCCTTTACTGTTTATCGAACAGAATCGATTACTGCCATTTACGAATAGCCCACTACCAATAGCCCAGCAGTTTCCACCACAGTCCGCCGACCAAGGTCCAGACCACGATGTTGACGATGCTCATGACGAAGCCCACACGCCACCACTCCGCCAGGGTCACGTAGTTGGAGCCAAAGATCACGGGTGAGGTGCCTGTCGCATAATGAGTCAATGTCATCATGATGGAAGAGGTTGCCGCCAGCAGCAGTACGAAAAGCATGGGTGGGGCGCCAAGGCTCAAGCCCACCACAAGAAATGCCCCCATCATGGCGGTAATGTGGGCGGTGGTACTGGCAAAGAAATAGTGGCTGTAGAGAAATACCAGTATTAGAAGACCGCTTGCCAGCGGCCAGCCGATGTCAGCACTGTTCAGCCAGCCTTGAATGGTGCCAGAGAACCAGTCGATGACGCCGAGTTCATTGAGCTGTGTTGCCATCATTACCAGGGCGCCGAACCATACCAGCGTATCCCAGGCGGTTTTTTCAGCGAGAATGTCCTGCCAGGTCAGCACGCCGGTCATCAATAGAATCGATAGACCTATGAAGGCGGTCGTAGTGGCATTGATGCTCAAGTCCATGTAACCACCGAACAACAAGTGGGGTACGTCCGCCCAAAGCAGCAGCAAGATCACGAACACAAACAGCATTATTTTCTCGTTGCGACCCAGTCGGCCAAGCTTTGCCAGGTTCTCCTGAGCAAAACGTTTTGCATCCGGCGTATGTTTTATTTCTGGAGGATGTAGCCAATACAACACCAAGGGCATCAGCAGTATGGCCACCAGCCCGGGCAACAGCATCGCCAGGGCCCAGGTCGTCCAACTCAGCGTGATGGCACTATCTGTAGCATCCGCTACCAGCTTGACCGTAAGGGGGTTGGGCGCCGTTGCAGTTATGAACATGGCGGAGGTGATGGGGTTGCTGTGATAATTCACCAAGGCCAGATACTTGCCGATCTTCTCCGTGGTGTTCTGCTCTGGGGTGGAATCGAAACTCTGGGCAATGGACAGCATGATAGGGTGAATGATGCCGCCGCCTCGAGCGGTATTGCTGGGTGTTACCGGTGCCAATGTCAGTTCGGATAGAGCAAGGCTATATCCGATACCCAAGGAGCGTTTGCCAAAGGCAGAAATGAAGTAATAGCTGATGCGTGCGCCCAATCCGGTCTTTATCAACCCCCGAGCAATCATGACAGCAATGGCAATAAGCCAAATAAGTGGACTCGAAAAGCTGCCGAGTGCATCCCTTATGGCGGTTCCAGGATCGTCGCTGGTCACGCCAGTCACCGCCACTAAAGTGATTGCCAGGATGGAAATCGCGCCAATGGACATGGCCTTGCCGATGATAGCGGCAATGGTGCCGATGAAAATGGCTAGCATGAGCCAACCCTGGTTGGTCACTTCGTCAGGCTGGGGAAGAAACCAGACCACAAACGCAAGCGCGATGGCCACGAGCATTGGAACAAGGCGAAAACCCAATGAGGTAGAGGGCATATGGGGCTCTTCATGAGATGTTGATAGTGCTATTGGCGTATCAAAACGATAAAAAGACGGTAATTTCTCAATGCATCGCCTTTATGAAACATAGACCAATTCAGTCGCCATCATAATAATAGTTAAGATATGTGGCATGATTCGAAGTAATAGCCGTTCTGTTGCCTTTCAAACCCACAAGCAAGACGCCGACCCTGGAGTCGGCGTCTTGTTTGTGGGCGACGAAAAACCGCGGTCAAAGTTCGAGATCGTACTCGATGATCAATGGTGCGAACTCGGAGAAGGTCGCTGCATGATCGATCCAGGCATCCACCACATGCTGGCGGAAATTGGGTCCCACGATCTGATAGTCGAGGCGCCAGCCTTCCTGACGCCCACGCGGCACCTCCTGATCGAGCTTGGGCCACCAGGTGTATTCCCCGGCGTCGCGATTGATTTCGCGAAACGTATCGATGAAACCGGTAGGACCGAATACCTGATCCATCCAGGCACGCTCTTCCGGCTTGAAACCCGGGGTGGTCTGATTGTCCGCCCAGTTGGCCAGATCAAGGGTCTTGTGAGCGATGTGCCAGGTGCCGCAGATGATGTACTCGCGACGCTTGCGCGCCATCTTGCCCAGGTAATCCTGATACTGAGCCATGAACGCCTGCTTGGCGGCGTAGTCGCTGCCATCCGGCATCAGGAAGCTGGCGACACTGAAGCGATCGTAGTCAGCCTGAAGAAAGCGCGCTTCGACGTCGCACTGCTCGAAGCCCAGGCCGTACATGATGGCCTTGGGGATCTTGCGGCAGTAAAGGCCGACGCCGGAGAAACCATCCTGCTCCGCATCGAGGAAGTAGCCTTCGTAGCCGGAGGGGTAGAGAATGCTGTCATCGAGCTCGAAGCTCTTGGCCTTCAGGTTCTGCACACAGACGACGTCGGCATCCTGCTCGTCTAGCCAGTCGAGGAAACCTCGCTCGACCGCTTCGCGAATTCCATTGACATTGATGCTGGCGATTTTCATACGTAGTCCCTTTTCCGTCGCGCGTGTATCATACCCGAGCTTTAGACGTTTGGGTAAATAGCGCTAAATCAATCTTCGTAACAGGAAAGCTCGTGAGCGGTCATATGCAAGCGTATCAACGAGAGTTCATTGCCTTTGCCATCGCCCAGGGCGCGCTCAAGTTCGGCGAGTTCACCCTCAAGTCCGGTCGTGTCAGTCCTTACTTCTTCAATGCAGGGCTTTTTCGCACCGGCGCCGCCCTGGCAAGGCTAGGGCGCTTTTATGCCCAGGCGATCATGGATAGTGACCTCGAGGCGGATGTATTGTTCGGCCCCGCCTACAAGGGTATTTCCCTGGCCTCTGCGACAGCCATTGCTCTTGCGGACCAGCACGGTCGCGATTTGCCCTTCGCTTTCAACCGCAAGGAAGCCAAGAATCACGGTGAAGGCGGCAACATCATCGGCGCTGAACTCAAAGGGCGTGTTCTGATCATAGACGATGTGATCACTGCCGGAACGGCTATTGGCGAAGTCATGCAGTTGATCGACGCTGCCGGCGCACAGGCTGCCGGGGTAGTCATTGCATTGGACCGTCAGGAGCGCGGCCCGGGCGATGAATCGCGCAGTGCCATCCAGAATGTTGAGGCACGTTATGATATGCTAGTTAACAGTATCGTCAATCTCGATCAGGTATTGGAATATCTCGAAGAGCATGCCGGTGATGTACTTGTCGGACATGCCGATGCGATTCGCGCCTATCGTCGCGAATATGGTGTCACGCAAGTTGACTGAAGGATCAGCAACGTCGTTTCCTGCCCCAGAGGGTCGGGGCGCTCTGTTACCCAATCGTGAGGGGACTTTCCATGTTTAAACCTTTTGCTTGTGCACTCGCCACCAGTGCTGTCCTGCTAGCCAGCCAGTCGGCCTCGGCGGTTAGCCTCTCTGCAAACGTCAACGACAATGCTTTCGGGATTGAAGCAAGTCAGACGATTCTGCCTACCGTTCGCGCCGGTGTTGGCTATTTCACCTCCGACGACAGCGGGCATCACCTCGATGCCTATAGTGCGTCACTGATGTTCACGCCTTATATGCCGGTAGTCGATCTCTCCGTGGGCGCCCGCTATCAGTACCAGGATTCCTACTATGGTGACGGTGGCGGATTGGGGCTAGGCGGATCGGCCTTCGTGCCCACGCCGATCCCGTTGACTTCAGTAGGGGCCTACGGCTTCTATACGCCAAAGGTGTTCACTCATGGCGACGTCGACAAGACCTATGAATACGGCGCCCAGGCGCGGGTCGAGCTTTTCGCCCAGACCTATGCTTACGTCGGCTATCGTTACTATCGCACCGACTTCGATAATGCGAGTAACAAGACCCTCGACAGTGGCCCGTTGTTCGGCCTCAGCGTTGGTTTCTGATTCGTTGCTGCAACATTCTCTCGTCCATTTGCCGGCGCTCTAAAGAGCGCCGGTTTCATCTGTCATCCTGATGCTTGATATCGTTCTTTTCGAGCCCGAAATTCCGCCCAACACCGGAAATCTGATCCGTTTGTGTGCCAATACCGGCTTTCGCCTGCATCTGATCGAACCACTGGGTTTCGCCCTTGATGACAAGCGTCTGCGTCGGGCCGGGCTGGACTATCACGAGTGGGCGCGGGTCCGGGTGCACGAGAACTGGCCGGCCTTTCTAGGCGATATTGCCCCGGCGCGGGTCTTCGCCGTGTCCACTCGCGGGCGCACCGGTTATCATGAGCCGGCCTATCGTTCCGGCGATGCCCTGATATTTGGCCCGGAGACCCGGGGGCTACCTCAGGCCATGCTCGATGCGCTGCCCCCTGAGCAGCGTCTGCGCATTCCCATGCTGCCGGATAGTCGTAGCCTGAATCTGTCCAATGCCTGTGCGGTGATCGTGTTCGAGGCCTGGCGCCAGCTGGGTTTTATCGGCGCGATCGACCCTGAGTAATACCATGTCCATCAAGCAACGCCTTGCCAAGCTCAACCCACGCCAGCAGGAAGCCGTGCGCTATATCGATGGCCCCTGTCTGGTACTGGCCGGCGCCGGTTCCGGTAAGACCAGCGTGATTACCAGCAAGATCGCTTATCTGGTTCAGGAGTGCGGCATGAGCGCCCGCAAGATCGCGGCGGTCACTTTCACCAACAAGGCCGCCCGGGAAATGAAGGAGCGGGTGGGGCAACTGCTTCAGGGACGTGAGGGCCATGGTCTGACGGTCTCGACCTTCCACACCCTGGGGCTGAATATCATTCGAGCCGAACTCAAGACCCTGGGCTACAAGCCCGGTTTCTCGCTGTTCGACCCGGAGGATGCCAAGGCGCTGTTGCGGGATCTGATGAATAAGGATGCCCAGGTCGACGCGGATCAGATCAATCGAGTGCAAAGCCAGATCTCCACCTGGAAGAACGATCTAATATTGCCAGGGCCGGCGCTGTCCCACGCCGCGGACGAGGACGAGCAGTACGCCGCGCGGCTTTACGAAGTCTACAACCGCCATCTGAAGGCCTACAACGCCGTCGACTTCGACGATTTGATCCTGCTGCCGGTAGTGCTGCTGCAGAGTGACCCGGAAGCATTGGCGCGTTGGCAACGCAAGATTCACTATATGCTGGTAGACGAGTACCAGGACACCAACGTCAGCCAGTATCTACTGGTCAAACTCTTGATGCAGGAGCGGGCTACTTTCACCGTGGTCGGCGACGACGACCAGTCGATCTATGCCTGGCGCGGCGCGCGTCCGGAAAATCTTGTTACCTTGGGCGAAGACTTCCCGCGCCTGCGGGTCATCAAGCTGGAGCAGAACTACCGCTCCACTGGGGTGATCCTGCGCGCCGCCAACACCCTGATTGCCAACAATCCCCACGTCTACGAAAAGACCCTGTGGTCGGACATGGGGCCGGGGGACCCGATTCGCATCGTCGTCAATCGTCACGAAGAGGCGGAAGCTGAACGGGTGGCCAGCGAGATTCTCACGCGACGCATCAAGGAATCCGCCGAATGGCGCGATTTCGCGGTGCTTTATCGGGGCAACTTTCAGGCCCGGCTGCTCGAACTCAAGCTGCAGCACTACCAGATTCCCTACAAGCTTTCTGGCGGCACCTCGTTCTTCTCCCGTAACGAGATCAAGGATGCCATGGCCTATTTGCGTCTGTTGATCAATCCCGGCGACGACAACGCCTTCCTGCGCATCGTCAATGTGCCGCGCCGGGAGATCGGTCCCGGCACCCTGGAGAAGCTCGCCAACTATGCCACCGAGCGAGACGGTTCGCTGTTTGCCGCCTGCCACGAGCTAGGACTGGAGCAGGTTCTATCGACCCGGGCAGTGGAGCGGCTGGGGCGTTTCGTGCATTTCATCGACGGCGTGCGCAAACGCATGGATCAAGGGGATGCCATCGCAGCCATCCGCGAAATGGTGCGCGACATGGACTACGAGTCCTGGCTATATCAGAACGCCAGCGCGCCGACCATTGCCGAGCGGCGCATGGCCAACGTCTGGATTCTGATCGACCAGCTCGAGAAATCCATGGAACGAGAGGAAGGTGAGGAGACCGATGACGTCGAATCGGCGATTTCCAGGCTGGTGCTACGCGACATTCTCGAGCAGCAGGCGGAAGAGGACGACTCTGACCGGGTGCAGCTACTGACCATGCACGCTTCGAAAGGCCTGGAGTTTCCCCACGTCTATCTCATGGGGCTGGAAGAGGATCTACTGCCGCACCGCAATTCCATCGAGAGCGGTACGGTGGAAGAGGAGCGCCGGCTGGCCTATGTGGGCATTACTCGTGCCCGGCGTACTCTGACACTGACCCTGGCGAGACAGCGCAAGGCTTACGGTGAACTGATGGATTGCACGCCGAGTCGCTTTCTCGATGAGCTGCCGGCTGAGGATCTGGAATGGGAAGGGCGCGCGGACAAGGAAGACCCGAACAAGAAGCAAGCCAGGGGGAAAGACGCCATCGCCGGACTGCGTTCCTTGTTGGGATAGTCAGTTGGTCCAGTGGTTGGCAAATTCCGGATAACGCACACACCTCGGAAACCATTGCTGGCATCCGAGGCGAGTTCCAATTATCAATAACAGTGCGGAATTACGGCGTCTGCTGGCTGTAATACTCGGCAAGATCGACAATGTCTTCATCGGAAAGCCCTGCTGCCATCGGCGTCATGACCGAAGACATGCCGCCCTCACGCTCGCCGGCGCGATAGGCTTTCAAGGAGTTTTCCAAATAAGTGTCATTTTGACCGGCGAGATTGGGATACATCGGCGAGGTGCCCATGCCATCCTGTCCGTGGCAGGCCACGCAGGTAGCAATCTTGTCGGCGCCGGGCAGATCGGAGCCGCTTGCATCACCTGCAGCCGCGACCTCGGTTGTACCGCCCTGCTCACCATCTGCGCTGGCGTCGTTTTGCGCCATACTTTGTTGAGACGGCTGCTGGCCTTCTTCTGCGCCTGTATCGCTATCGGCACTGGCCGCTTGTTCACCGCCGTCATCGGCGGCAGCTGCACCACCACCCTCCTGGGCGGGAACCTCCATGACCGGCTCGACCAGATAGGCGGTAGCGGCGTACATTTCGTCATCGGAAAGATTCGGATTGCCACCCCGCGCCGGCATGGCGTTGAAGCCGTTGATGGAATGGGACAGCAGGGTATCGAAGCCCTTGGATACACGCTCTGACCAGGCGGCCTCGTCGCTGCGAACAGGAGCACCGGCGGCACCAGTCTCATGACAGGCCATGCACACGCTATTATAGATTTCCTCGCCGGACTTGCCACCGCCACCGCCACCGCCGCCACTATCGGCTACGGCTGCCGCCGGTGCCGCACCTGCGCTGCCGCAATCTTCGCCCTGCATGCATAGCTCGCCTACCGGCTTAAGCCGCTCAGCAATGGCTTCCTTGGACATGTTGTCATCCTGGGCTGAAGCCATACCGGCAGCCAAGCCGAGAATAGCCAGAGTCCCCATGATCGTTTTTTTGAATTTCACGCTTACCACCTCTCACGGTCTTGTCAGTAAATCGGCTCGGCGCCAAGGCCGTCAGTATAGCGGTAACCGGAGGGGCAGGAAAATTCGCCGCGTCGATTCATGGTCAATAGAGCGCTGTGCCACACTCAGTAAGTGCCCGTATCGGCTGGACAGCAGCCAGGTGGGCGGGTAGGATACTGCGCGTTGGCTGCGCGCTCATGTCGCAGTATCCGCCCTTAGCTCAGCTGGATAGAGCGTTGCCCTCCGGAGGCAAAGGTCATAGGTTCGAATCCTATAGGGCGGGCCAAAAAGAATAGTAAAAACCGCCGCTTACGGGTCATGCCGAGCGGCGGTTTTTGTTGGCTCCAATCGCGTGCAGGGGCATGGCATGTAACATGTCCTCATCGTCTGTTGGGATCGCGATTAGGCCCTTTGTTACGGTTTTGATACTTGTTCCAGGCCTGTCTTGCATGATGCTTTGCTTTTTCCCGATTCGCGGGTTTTCTGAGCCAGTTGGCCACTGCTGCAAAGATATAGCGTCTCATGATCATCTCTCCGTTGATGTTTGCTCGTCACTTCTTACTATGTGGGTGGCATCATTCCATGAGTCAAGGGTTCTTTGTCGTTGAAAGCAGAAATAATAGTGAAGGGCTAAAATGGCCTGGCGTGCTGTGAACATGACGGCAATGCCCGATGCGTTTCAATAGATACGATCCATAATGTAGGTCAGTATCAGGTTTGCATCAGTAACGGCTTAGACCTTAACGACCTTCACCGCGGTGCCCGTTGCTACCAGAAACAGCATCGACTTGCCGTCGCCGGAAATCTCGCTGTAGTCGAGGTCGATGCCGATGACGGCATTGGCGCCCAGGGACTCTGCCTCTTTTCGCAGCTCGTCCAGACAGGTCTTTCTTGCATCACGAAGCGCGTTTTGAGACGACTTGTTGCGCCCGCCGAAGAAGTCACGGAAACCGGCGAACATGTCCTTGAAGACGTTCATGCCGAACACACACTCGGCGGATACGATGTCGAGGTGCTCGGTGATCCGGTAGCCCTCGAGGTGTGAAGAGGTAGTGACAATCATGCGCTCGGACATGCGAATATCTCCCTGAAGTAGTCAACCTGCAGCATGGCGGCGTCGGCTGCGATTGGCAAATGGCGGTAGCTTCTCAAGAAAGCGTAATGTCTGCCGATACCTCTCGAAGAAGTGCTGATACCACAGCCAATGAATGAGGTAACCGGGATGGAGACAGGGAGTCCAGCAATGCTTGCCGAGAGTGTCGGCGCATCCGCAACGGGTGTCGCTATTCTTGATGAGCAGGACCGGGTGGTCTATGCCAACGCCGCCTTCGCGGTTCAGCTTCATCTCCCCCATGCGGCGGCCCTCATTGATACCCTGGCGCTATCGACCTGGACCCACAGCGCCAGCGCCCAGGAGCGCGACGCGCTCGAGCAACAGTTGCGCGACCCGGATGCCTCGGTGCTGGATCTGCAGGTCGCGGGAAGCGAGACCACGACCCTGTATCTGGATGATCGACGAGAAGGGCGCCGAATCGTCATGGTCTCCAACGATTGGCCGATGCCCGGCGCACCTCGCAATGTCATCGCGCAACTCGATGCGCTGACCGGGCTGGCCAACCGGGCGACCTATGATGAATACGTGCAAAGCCTGAGCAGCTCGAAAGAGGAAAGCCCTGCCAGTGCGGTCATCCTGCTGGATCTGGATCGCTTCAAGCAGGTCAATGACACCCTGGGCCATGCCATCGGGGATTCGTTATTGATCCTGGCGGCCAAGCGCATGCGCTCGGCGATACGCAGCGACGATATCCTGATTCGGCTGGGGGGCGATGAGTTCGTCATCCTGCAGGCACACAACAAGCAGCCCGAAAGCGCTGAGTCGGTGGCCGAGCGCCTTGTAGAACTTCTGCAGCGCCCTTTTTTGATCAACGGCCATCAGGTCAACAGCGGCGCGAGTATCGGCATCGCGGTACTGGGCCAAGGCACCCGCGAACCTGAAGACCTGCTCAAGCATGCGGATCTGGCGCTCTACGAAGCCAAACGTCTAGGCCGCTCCCGTTATTGCTTCTTTGAATCGAGCCTGGAATCTCGTGCCCTCGAGCGTCGCAACCTCGAGCTGGATCTGCGCCGCGCGCTGTGTCTGCGTCAGTTTTCGTTGCTGTATCAGCCGCAAAAATCCCTCTCGGACGATAGCATCAGCGGTTTTGAGGCGTTGATTCGCTGGGATCATCCGGTTCGCGGGCGAGTCTCACCGGTGGATTTCATCCCCCTGGCGGAGGAGCTAGGCGAGATTCACGCCATCGGTGAATGGGTGATGCGCACCGCCTGTCAGCAGGCGGCTACCTGGGAGGGTGAGCAGAGCGTGGCGGTGAACGTGTCACCGCTTCAGTTCGAGGACGACCATATCGTCGATGTTGTCACAAAGGCCTTGAAAGACAGCGGTCTTGCGCCAGAGCGCCTCGAGATCGAGATCACCGAAAGCACCCTGATGAACAACACCGAAGAGGTGATGCAGCGCTTGTGGGCCATCAAGAACATGGGCGTGGGTATTGCCATGGACGACTTCGGCACCGGCTACGCCTCTCTGAGCCATCTCAACAGCTTCCCCTTCAGCAAGCTCAAGATCGATAAATCCTTTATCCAGGCGGAGCAGTCACCCCGGGCAAAGGCGCTCATGGACGCCATTCTGACCATGGGCACAAGCCTTGGCATGATGACCATCGCCGAAGGGGTGGAAACACCCGATCAGTATAAAGAGCTTGCGCAAGGTGGCTGCAATACCGTTCAAGGCTATTACATCGCCAAACCCATGGCTCCTGACACTATCGAGTCCTTTATGCGCTCGATGCAAACCGTTTCCATCACGCCCGTCGGATAATAATTGAAGGAGTCAACATCCGTGGACAAGACGCTTTATCGGCTCGTCTATTTGAGTCGCAACACCATCACCGGTGACGATGACCGATTGCAGGACGAGATCCGCGGCATTCTCGACGTTTCCCAGCGCAATAATCGCCAGGCCGGCGTCACCGGGGCCCTGATGTTCAATACCGGCTGTTTCGCTCAGGTACTGGAAGGCCCTCATAACAGGATTCAGGACACCTTCGAGCGCATTCAGTGCGACCCAAGGCATTCGCATGTCAGCGTACTCGCCTTCGATCGGGTCGAGGCACGGTATTTTTCGGATTGGGACATGGCCTTTGTTGGCCAGAATGCCCAGAGCATCGAACAGTTTGCAGATTTCAACGAACGCTCAAGCTTCGACGCGAAAGCCCTCGACGGCGATACGGTGTTCGAGCTGCTGCGCATCCATCTGGATGAAGCCGAGCGGGCGTGAGTTGATAGACATTTGGATTATTCGAGATTAATAGGAGCGGCCGCGATTGTGATCATTATCTTGTATGAATCGGTATGTATGGCGCCCGCAAAAGGCGCCAGCAGCTAAGTTGCTGGCGTCCTAGGTTGTAACGTTTCATGCTTTTCTAATCTGCCCTTACCGTTTATAGATAAGGCAGCTCCGGCTCAGCTCCCTATCGGAAAGCGATTCCATAGATGTATGAATTCCCCACTTGAGCAGATATTCGTTACCAACGACATGATTGGGGACAAGCCTTAAAATGCCCTCTAGCTATCCTTAACGGTTCGTTTGTGCTGATTGCCCTAACGTTCTCGATGATATTCCAATAATAATGACGCTATTTGCAATAAGCTAATTGAAGACTGCTATCAGTATGCCATTCTAAAATACTGAATATCACATACTATCGAGGCTAGGATGAAGCTATGGCGACATTGAGGAGAGGAGCGTGGCGGAACAAGGTGTTATAGCAGCTGTACGATCACAAGCATGCATAGTTCCTGAGCAAGGAGGTGAACTCCTGATTCCCAAGGGATTTCTAACCCCGGGATTCATTGCTACAGCGACTTGCTTGGGTTGTGCTCATCAAGTCACTGGGCTCCAGTATGCCGACCCAAACAAACATAAAGACCTTTTCGAAGCCATGCGGGTTCCTTATTTGCTGACAGGTTTAGATAGCTATACGCGGCGCCGTACGAATCAGGGCATCAACTATAGTCCAGTGCAGATGCTTGATAATACTGTTGATTTCGATAAAGCAGCTTCTGAGATATGCAATTGCATTAGGCAGCATGTAGAAGACTTGCCAGGGATAGGTAAGCTCTGCGACGTCATTGGCGAGCTACATGACAATGTGCGTGCTCACGCAGAGGGTGTTGGCTTCTCAATGTCACTGAACTGGTCGAGCATGGGTAAAGAGCCCGTCATAGAATTTGCCATTGCAGATGCAGGCCAGGGATTTCTTCGAGAATGTCGACGCACTGCAGTTCTTGGAGTCACTAACGATAAAGAAGCCATCTGCTGGTGCCTAGCATCAAGAAATTCGACCAAAGATATTGATTACGAAGAGTTTTCGCAGCAGCAACCCGAAGACGCCATGGGCAATCCTTACGGGAGCGGTCCACAAACACGTCCCAGGCACGATGGCAACCATCATTAAGGGCTGGGCCTCGCTCAGCTGATGGAGCTGGTCATAGCCTACAAAGGGGATATGTGGATAGCTACGGGAGAAGCTGCACTCATTTCTAATTCAACAACGCGGTCAAATGACGAAATTGGCAACTTTGTTGCAGTGCCATACTGGCACAAGGTGTAACAATCGCATGTAGATTAAAGATCAGCGAGCTTGGTCGAGCCATCGAAGAAGAGCCCTTGACGTTAAATGTTCAGGACATCTTGGACGATATACTGTCATAGAAGCTCTCACCAAGCCGCATCAAAAAGGAGTAAGACATGACAAAGACACTTAAGTATAAAGGCTCCTTGGCAAACCGCACCGCTGCTGCTAAGGAACGGTTCCAGCTCGAAGCAATTGCTTCTTTAGATGAGCGCGTGATTTTAGACTATACCGATGTTATCTCATTGTCTGGATCATATGCTGACGAGCTTTTCGGTGTGTTCACACAGCGTCACGGAGCTCAAACCTTGAAAACCATTCTCAAAGTACGGGGCGCCAATGAATCGGTGGCCCGAGCCATTGGATTAGCCATTCAGCATCGAATGCCTGCTAGTGCCGCTTAGGCCTGCTGATAAAAGAGCGCTCTGAGAGTAAATAACTAATAATATTTGACTAGTAAACGCCGGCAACTGCCGGCGTTTTGCACTTACGTTACAGGGCCTCTGTCCGCTCCTGCAGCCACTTCCTGGCCGCCTCGCCAAGCTTGGGCGCAAGGCGCTCGCGCACTTCCTTGTGATAGGCATTGAGCCAGTCGATTTCCGATTGATCCATCAAGTCACGGTCGATGCAGCGGGTGTCGATTGGGCACAGCGTCAGGGTTTCGAAGTGCAGAAACTCGCCGAACTCGCTCTCCGGCGCGTGACGATTGACCGCCAGGTTCTCGATACGCACACCCCATTTGCCCGGGCGATAGACCCCGGGTTCGATGGAGGTGATCATGCCTTCGCGCATGGCGTTGTGTTCCGTTGCCGTGGCGGAGTAGGCGATCACCTGGGGCCCTTCGTGAACGTTGAGAAAATACCCCACGCCGTGGCCGGTGCCGTGGCCGTAGTCGCGACCGCTGGACCACAGCGGCGCCCGGGCGACGGCGTCGAGCTTGGGTGAGGCAATACCATCCGGGAAGTGAATGCGCGACAGCGCGATGGTGCCCTTGAGCACCCGGGTGAAGTCCTCGCGCTGGGCGGCGCTGATCTCGCCGATGGGAACGACCCGGGTGATGTCCGTGGTGCCGCCGTAATATTGACCGCCGGAATCGATCAGCAGCAGGCCATCGCCCTTGATAGTGGCATGTGCCTTCTCCGTGGCGTGATAGTGGGGCAGGGCGCCGTTTTCATTGAAAGCGGCGATGGTGCCGAAGCTTTGGCACACGAAGCCTTCGCGTTTGGCCCGCTGGGCGGTCAGCCGTTCATCCACTTCAAGCTCCGTGGGCGTCTCGCCCCGGTCAAGGGCCGCCTCGAACTCGGCAAAGAACTCGCACAGCGCCGCACCGTCCTCTTCCATGGTGCGACGCAAGTGGGCGATGTCGCTTTCGCTCTTGCGGCTCTTGGCGAGTGTCGTGGGCTGCATGCCATCAAAAAGCGTCATGCTCTCGGGCAGTGCCTGAGCAGTGGCCAGGCTCACCTTGGCGCCGTCAAACAGCACTCGGTCCCGAGCCGGCAGTTTCGCCAGATGCGTTTTCCACTGATCGTAATCCGCGATGTCGATGCCGTCGCCACGCAGCGTCTCGGCCAGGTCGTCTTTGAGCTTATCCGGGGCGATGAATAGCGTGGCGCTGTCCTGGCCGATCAGCATGTGGGCCAGAAACACCGGATTGAAATCCACATCCGAGCCGCGCAGTTGGGTCAGCCAGGCGATGTCATCGAGGGTCGAAAGCAAATGCCAATCGGCGCTGGATTCTTTTAGCGTCTTGCGCAATTCAGAAAGACGTTCGCCCCGGGTGCCGGACACGTACTCCTTGGGGTGTTCATAGACCTCGGCCCTGGGCAGCGCCGGCCGATTCGGCCAGATGCTGTCCAGCAGATCCAGGTCGCTGCGCAGCTTGACGCCTCGGGGCAGCAGTAGCTCTTCCATGCGTCTAGCATTAGCCAATGACACCACATCCGCATCGAAGCCCAGGGTCGCGCCCTGAGGCAGTTGCTCTGCCAGCCACTCGATGGGCGCCTGAGCCTGCCCCTGCTGCAGCTTCTTGAGTTCGATGCCGCTGCCTTCGAGCTGCTGTGCTGCCTGAACCCAGTAGCGGCTATCCACCCACAGCCCGGCGGCGTCCTGGGTAATGGTCAGAATGCCCACGGAACCATCGAAACCCGATAGCCAGGCCCGGCCTTCCCAATGTTCCGGCAGGTATTCGGAACTGTGCGGGTCCGAGGAGGGTAGCCACCAGGCGTCGATACCGTGCTTGCGCATGGCCTCGCGCAGCGCAGCCAGACGTTCGGCGGGAGAAAAAGGCGTTGAATGAGACATGAGAAAGCTCCAGGCCGGCATGAAATCAGCAAATACGCATTGTAGCAGGCATGTTCTTGCGTAAGCGTTCTGAAAGTCCGACATTATGGAATATGAAATTCAGGCGAAACCAAAGGGAGAGACAAATGACCAAGAAGCGCGTGGTAACGGAGTTCGGCATGGGCACGTCCCTGCGCCGAGAGGACTATACCGAGGCGGCGGCCCGGGCGATTCGCGATGCGCTGTGGCACAACTCGCTGAACGTGGCGGAGCTTTTCGATTTTCCCAAGACCGCCATGATCATCGACGTCGAGGTAGGCGTGCAAAAGCCAGAGGCAGTGGATGAAAGCGCCCTGCTGGATCTGTTTCCCTACGGGCAGCCGTCGATCAACGTGGTGCCGGGCGGGCTCGACGTGCCTCGGCCCGATGGGAGCGGCGTCACCGTGATCGCCAACGTCGCCCTCAAGGTTTCATTCGACATGGAGCCGGCTCATGCCTGAACAAACTGAAAAGCGCGTCATCCTCGAGATGGGCACCGGCAACGATCTCTACGGGGGCGATTACACCAAGGCCGCCAGCCGAGCGATTCAGGATGCCCTGCATCACTCCTCCATCGTGCTGTTCAAATCCCTGGGCTACGACCACACCTTGATGCGGGTGCAGGTCACCATCGGCGTGCAGGAACCGGATAAGGTCGATACAAAGGCCTTGGCCGCGGAGTTGCCCCGAGGGCGAGCGGAAGTCAAAGCGGTGCAGGGCGGGCTCAATATCGACGACCCGGCGCAGGGGACTACTCATGTTATCGCCACTGCTGCGGTAGAAGCTTTCCTGCCGGACATGGCAAAGGATTGGAGCTTGGTCGAGTAGAATTGACACTGACCATCGAGCGCCTTAGCTTCTGTTAACCTAGGGCCTGTTGACGTTTCATCGCGAACCGCGTTGCTGCATCAAAAAGTGTCAGTCAAGGCGCGAAGTGCAGGGAAGGGTTATTCCCTTTTCAAGTTTCGCAACGCAGAATGGCGCTTTTTGCTGCGCAACCCGAAGGGCTGGGCCAGTTTTTATCCGCTGCTGCGTTAGTCGTCGTTCATTTGGAATAACCAAATTTCTCTCCTCCTGCCTTGCCCCGAATAAAAACTGGCGCCAGCGCGGCCGTGAATGAAACGTCAACAGGCCCTAGATAAATCATTCAGGTTAACAATGCCCGAGCCCACACTTCGTTACGACTGGCGCCTCGATGAAATCGAGGCGCTGTTCGATTTGCCCTTCAACGATCTGCTATTTCGCGCTCAGCAGGTACATCGCCAACATTTCGATGCCAACCAGGTGCAGGTCTCGACGCTGCTGTCGATCAAGACCGGCGCCTGCCCGGAAGACTGCAAGTACTGTCCGCAGTCGGGGCACTACGCCACCGGGCTCGACAAGGAAAAGCTGCTGGAAATCGAAGCGGTCGTGGCCCAAGCTGAGGCGGCCCTAGACGCCGGTGCTACCCGTTTCTGCATGGGTGCGGCCTGGCGCAGCCCGAGGGAGCGTGACCTGCCGGCGGTGTTGGAGATGGTGCGCCGAGTCAAGGCGCTGGGCCTTGAGACCTGCATGACCCTGGGCATGCTCGACGCCGATCAAGCCGACCAACTCGCCGAAGCGGGGCTCGATTACTACAACCACAACCTGGACACCTCGCCAGAGTATTATGGCGAGATCATCACCACCCGGACCTACGCCGATCGGCTCGACACACTGGACAACGTACGTGGGGCCGGCATGAAGGTGTGCAGCGGCGGCATCCTGGGGATGGGGGAGGCGCCGCGGGACCGCGCCGCACTGCTGCAGCAGCTTGCCAACCTCGAGCCACATCCCGAATCGGTGCCCATCAACATGCTGGTCAAGGTGCCCGGCACACCGCTGGAAGACGTTGACGATCTCGACCCTCTCGAGTTCGTGCGCGCTATCGCCGTGGCCCGCATCCTGATGCCGCAAAGCCATGTGCGCCTGTCCGCCGGTCGCGAGCAGATGAATGAGTCGACCCAGGCCCTAGCCTTCCTGGCCGGCGCCAACTCGATCTTCTATGGTGACAAGCTGCTGACCACCGCCAATCCCCAGGCCGAACGCGACCGGGCTCTGTTCGCCAAGTTGGGCATCCGGTTCGAGGGGCGAGAGGTGAAAAGCGAGAATCATTATCCCGTCGTCGCTGACTCTGGAGCTAATCCGCCAGTAGCGGATCACGCACTTTTCTACGACGCTACTCGCTAAGCGACATATCTGGCAGCTCACCGGCGACTTGATCCCTTTTTATACTTCTACCTGTTCATCTGCATGAACTCGACATGCTTCACGGATCCATCAATACTAAAAGCTTGTTGAATACGAATAACAACAAGGAGATGCTCATGTCCTTTTCCAGGCGCTTCTCAACTGCGGTGCGTACGGCCTGTTTGCTCGGCGCTATCAGTCTAGTGGGCGCCGCCCAGGCGGCCACCACGGTCAACCTGAGCTACAACGGTGCGCCGGACCCGGAGAAGAACGCGGTGCACGTGTTCGCCACCAATCTCAAGGAACTGGTGGCGGAGAAGACCGGCGGCGAGCTCGAACTCAGGCTCTACCCCAACAGCCAGCTCGGCGAGGAACAGGCGCGCATGGAGCAGACCATGAGTTCGCCGAACCTGAACATCGCCTCCTTCGCCGGAATATCGCCGGTGATGCCGGAAATCTTCGTCAGCGCCATTCCCTTTCTGTTCGAGGATTTCGAGGCGGCGCGGACCTTCTTCGATGAAGGTGACTACTGGCAGGCGTTTGATGAGACGCTGCGTGAACGCACTGGCATCGAGATGCTGGCGGTGGTCGAGGAGGGCGGTTTCCTGGCTTTCACCAATGACGAGAAGCCCATTCAAGCCCCGGAGGATTTCCAGGGATTGCGCTTTCGCGCCATGGACCCCAGCCAGGTGGCGCTCTACGAGGCCTTTGGCGCCTCGGGGACGCCGATTCCCTGGACCGAGGTGTACATGGCCCTGCGCACCGGGGTGGCGGACGGGCAGATGAACCCGCCGATGTACATCATCATGGGCAGCCTCTACGAGGTGCAGAAATATCTGACCCTGGCCAATATCCAGTACTCGGATCAGTTCCTGGTGGGCAACGGCGCGATGATCGACGGCTGGGACGAGCAGACCCGCCAGGCCTTCCTGGAGGCGGTCGACGAGGCCAATGCCATGGCCCGGGAGCACAACGAGGCCAAGGTGGACGAGCGCATCGCCTATCTCGAAGAGCAGGGCATGCAGGTCATCGAACCGTCCGAAGAGAATCTGAACGCCTTTCGCGAGCAGGGCCAGCCGGCTTATCTGGAGTGGTTGAAAAAGCAGGATATCGAGCAGCGGTGGATCGATATGGCCCTCGAGGATGCCGGCATGACGCAGTTGGCGCAGTGATGGCCCAGGTGTGGTCGCATCATGGCTAGTGCTTTGTTCGACCTGCGAAAGCGGGTGCTGTCGATCAGTCGAAGGGTGTCGATCACGATCGCCAGCGCTCTTTTGCTGATCAATCTGGGGGTCATCCTCTACGCGGTCTTTTTACGTTATCTGGCCGGCGGCGCCCCCATCTGGACGGACGAGCTGGCGCGCTTTCTGATCATTGGCGCCGTGCTGCTGGCCGCCGGCGCGGTCTGGGTGGAGGGCGGCCATATGCGGGTTGCCTTGATCGAACGGTTATTGCCAACGCCGCTATGCCGCCTGCTCAATCTTTACCAATGGCTGCTGACCCTGGGTCTGGCCATCGGCGGCGCCCTGTTCAGCTATCGCTATGCTCACTCCGTAGCTATGTTCACCAGCTCAGGTCTGGGCATCAGCCGTACCATCCCCATGATGTCGATGCCCATCGGCTTCGCTCTGCTGGCCTGGCATGCCCTCTGGTACGGGCCGGCGCCGCTGAAGACGATGACGGAGCAGGACGTATGACGCTCACCATGCTGGCGGTCTTTCTTGTGCATGTGCTGCTCGGCCTGCCGTTGTTCCTCGCCCTGCTGGCGACGGCGGTGGTGGGCTTCATGTTCGTCGACCCGGGCATGTTGGCGCGCATGATGCCGCAGCAGTTCTTCGGCGGTATCAACGTCTTCTCGCTGATGGCGATCCCGCTGTTCATCCTGGCCGGCAACCTGATGAACGCAAGCGGCCTGACCGAGCGCCTGATGGGCCTGGCGCGCCTGCTGGTCGGTCACCTGCGCGGCGGCATGGGGCATGTCAACGTGGTGTCGAGCGTGTTCTTCGCCGGGGTCAATGGCTCCGCCGTGGCGGACACCTCGGCGCTGGGCTCGCTGCTGGTGCCGCCCATGCGCAAGGAGGGCTACTCCACTGCCTTCGCCGCCGGCCTGACGGCGGGCAGTTCGCTGATCGGGCCGATCATTCCCCCCAGCATCTTCATGATCCTGTATGCCTCGCTGACCAACACCTCCGTGGGGGATCTGTTTCTGGCCGGGGTGATTCCCGGATTGGTTCTGGGCGTGGCCTTCATGGCGATGAATGCCTTCTACGCCTGGCGCAAAGGGTTGACCAAGCGTGGTGGCTGGCCTGGGGCCGCTGAGCTGGGCAGGGCGGCACTGGGAGCCTTGCCGGCATTGATCGCGCCGTTCATCATCGTCGCCGGCATCGTGCTGGGCTTCGTCACCCCCACGGAATCCGGCGCGCTGACGGCGCTCTACGTTGCCCTTTGCGGCATCGCCCTGGGTAATCTACGCTCGACGGATTTCTGGCGAGCGATCGTCGAGACGACCCGGCTCACCTCGGCGATCTTCCTGATCATGGCGGCCTCAGCGACGATCAGCTGGCTGCTCTCCTATGCTCAGGTGCCCACCCAGTTCGTCGAACTTCTGGCACCCTACACCGACCAGCCGGTCCTGGTGTTGCTGATGCTCAGCGGTATCACCTTTGTGACCGGCATGTTCATGGAAGAGGTCTCGGCGCTGATGCTGCTCACCCCGATCTTCGCTCCGGTGGCGATGATGGCGGGCATCGATACGGTGCATCTGGGGATTATCATTACCCTGAACATCACCATCGCCTTGATCACGCCGCCCATGGGGGCCTGCGTGTTCGTGGCGGCGGCAGTCAGCCACCTCGAAATCACGGCGCTGTTCAAGACCATCTGGCCCTTCGTGCTGACCGCGGTGCTGGTGTTGCTGATATTGATTCTTTTCCCACCCCTGACCCTGTGGCTGCCCAGCGTACTTGGATGATGCAATGAGCGAGACTGTCGTTACTTCCGCAGGCGTGGAGCTACCGCCGATTCCCAGCCGGCCCGAGCCGGACTGGGTAACGCTGAGCCGTATCCCTATCGCTGCGGATAACGTGCCGCTGGTGCCGTT
The DNA here is from genome assembly GCF_947500835.1 of uncultured Halomonas sp. Lineage (GTDB taxonomy): Bacteria > Pseudomonadota > Gammaproteobacteria > Pseudomonadales > Halomonadaceae > Modicisalibacter. The sequence goes on along the minus strand of NZ_CANMTQ010000002.1, from coordinate 310,284 downwards.
GAGTCTGGCGCCGGAGCCGCTCAAGACGTTCCCCGTCTATGCCAAGCAGGATATTCCCGGGGCGGTGGGCGATTGCTATGTCCGCGAGGAGGTCTATCGACGCCTGCTCGCCGTGGCGCGCTCGCTGCCCGAAGGGCTCGGCCTGGTGGTGCTCGATGGCTGGCGCCCCTGGCGGGTGCAACAGTATCTGTTCGACACGCTTTTCGAGGCGATACGCGCTCGTCACCCGGAGGCCGACGACGACGAGCTACTTGCCCGCACTCGGGAGTTCGTTTCCGTGCCCAGCACCGACTCGAACGCGCCCAGCCCGCATCTGACGGGTGGCGCGGTGGATGTGACCCTGTGTGACGCGGATGGCTTGTTGCTCGACATGGGCACCCTGTTCGACGAAGCCGTACCGGCATCCCACAGCGACTACCTCGAACGTCAGGGTGAGGATATCGACAAGCGCCAGCGTCTGGTCCGGAACCGGCGACGTCTGCTCTATCACCACATGCAGGCACAAGGCTTCACCAACCTGCCCAGCGAGTGGTGGCATTATGATTTCGGCGACCAGCTATGGGCGTTGTATGGCGGGCATGAGCAGGCGCTTTATGGCCCGGCGGAGTTGGAGACGATCGAGAGTCGCTGGCGGCGGCAACTTTAGAAAGCCGGCGCCAGCGATGTTTAGACGTGGTATGAGTTCGAGTGGTCGCTAGGCGACCTGATCAAGGGAGCGCTTCGCGGCTTCATGATCATCGAAATGATGATTTTCTTCGGGGTGTTCCTGTTCCTGTTCCTGCCTGGCCTTGCGCGCCTTGAAGCGCTGTTCCCGACTGACATGTTCCTTGCCCGTACCCTCGACCCGCAATGAAGAAATGGCGTTTCTCAGCGTATTAACCTGACCGGTAAGCAGCGTATTTACCTCCGTGGAGTGCTGTACTCGGGAGGCGTTCTGCTGGGTGGTTTGATCCATCTCGACCACGGCTGTGTTGATCTGCTGTAGCCCTTGGGACTGCTCTCGTGAGGCAATGGAGATTTCCTCGATCAGCTGGTTGATGGTAGCCACGGCCTTGATCACGCCCTGGTTGTTGGACTCCAGCTGTCTGATCTGCTTTTCGCCCTTGCCGACGTTTTCCAGACTGTCATCCACCAGCTGACGAATCATCTTGGCGGATACCGAGGCACGTTCCGCCAGGTGACGCACCTCTTGGGCCACTACGGCAAAGCCCCGCCCTTGTTCGCCGGCTCTGGCGGCCTCTACGGAGGCATTGAGCGCAAGCAGATTGGTTTGGAACGCGATCGAATCGATGACATCGATGGCTTCGGTCATGTTGCCGGCGCTCGCGGTGATCTGCTGCATGCGCTCCACAAGCTGGCTCACGTCTTCCTCGCTGCGACTGACTTCCTGGCGAGCATTTTGGGCATGCTGTTCCGCCATGTCGGTATTGCTCGAGTTCTGTTGCACCGTAGTGGTTAGCTCTTCCATGCTGGCAGCGGTTTCCTGAATATATACCGCCTGCTGTTCCGTGCGCGCAGCAAGATCCTCATTGATCTGCAGCAGGCTTTTGGTTTCTCGATCTACTTCGTCCAGCATATTCTGGATATCGAGAGAAATATTACCCAGGCTGAGGTGCATGATCCCCATGGCATCGATGATTTCTCCCAACTCATCCTTGCCCTTTTGCGGCACCTCCGTCACTAGATTGCCTGCAGCGATCTGCATGGCAAAGCGCCGGGTTCGGTCCACGGACCTGGCGACTCGGCGATAGCATAATCCCGCCATGGTCAGCACCAGCAGGCTGCCGGCCAGTTGCCCCGGCAATCCGAGCCGTTCACCCAGAAATGACAGCAGCACGCCCAACAGGGCAATCATGAGCACATTGCTCTTGATGCTGAGCGGATTGAAACGCGACAACTTGCCAAGAATGCCCCGGCGCACGATCCGACCACGGTCGAGGGTAATACGATGGCCCTTGCCGTTACGCAGTCGTTCGTAAGTGTGTTCGGCGTACTCTTTTTCTTCCACGGTCGGCTTGACCCGCACCGAGGTATAACCCTGTACCTCGCCGTTTTCCACAATCGGCACCACATGGGCGCGGACCCAGTAGTGATCGCCATTCTTGCACCGGTTCTTGACCATGCCGATCCATATATCGCCGTTGTGAATGGTGTCCCACAGATTGGCGAAAGCCGCCTCGGGCATGTCTGGATGACGAATGAGGTTGTGTGGAGCGCCGATAAGCTCATCGTGTGTAAAACCACTGACCTCGACGAAGGTGGGGGAGGCGTAGGTGATACGGCCTTTCAGGTCGGTGCGCGAGATCAGGTTCTGATCGTCGCGTATTTCGTATTCACGATGGGTAATGGGTTGGTTATTGCGCATGGCAACCTGTCTCGTTTTGGATAATGACGTGCAAGTCGTGTTTGATTGAGTGTAAGTCGACTATTCAAAAGGTGCTACGCGTCTTGTTAAGAAAATGAATGAAAATCCATGATGTCGACCTTTGTTTTATTAGTATAGAGTTTATTAATGCAAGTTAAGACTTGATAAAGCGTACAAGGTTAAGTCTTATCTTTTCCATTAATAACAGAGCCGTTGATATTAATTTAATTAATGCCCCCTATGTCTGAAAAACATTCTCAGCCCCAGTGAAATACCGCAGTGCCCAGCCATAAATGAATCAATGAGTTACAACGATAAGATGCCCCCATAGGTGGTCACAGGCCTTCCTGTTCCATTCCCCGTGCTTCCAAGGATTGCAGCAGCGCGCCAAGGCCTTCCGGTGCCCGCGCCGTGCTTCGTGCACTGGTAAGCACATAAGAAGCCGCGTTCCAGACGATGCGAAAGCCACCAGCCTGGAGCGCACGTACCAGATGCACGTCTTCGTGAGAACGGCGTGGTTCGAAGCCGCCCACCGCACGATAGGCGTTGGCGCACACGCCCAGATTGGCGCCATAGATGCGTTGGGGGTCGCTACCGCGCAAATGAGCCAGATAGCGTTTGCGCTGAACGGCGGGTAACTTCGACCATTGCGCTAGACGAATGTTGCCGCACACCGCATCGCATTCAAGATCGCACTGGCTGCTCAACCAATCCTGGCTGACCTCGCTGTCCGCATCGGTAAAGGCTAGCCAGCGCGCTCCGCGTTCGAGCAACCAGTCGGCACCGATGTGTCGCGCCATGCCCACATTGGCATGCTCGACTTCAATTACCTGAACGGGAAAAGTGGCGGCAATGGCCGCGGAGTCGTCGGTGCAGGCGTCCAGCACCAGAACGATCTCCACCGTCTCTCTCTGAGTGCGAGAAAAGTGTTCGGCGGCGGCAGTCAATGCTTGCAGGCAGCGGTGCAGGTAGTCTTGTTCATTGTGTACGGGGACGACGATACCGATCATGGTGAACTCACTTCCTTGTGATGAACAATCTCAAGTCAATCCATCGCGCCGGGCCACGGAGCTCGTATCTTTCGACCACAGTTCGATGATGACGTCTTCTTCCAGATGTTGACTCAGTCGTGTCAATCCACTGCCCTCGTCGATCAGGCGGTGTACCGCTTCGCCATCGAGCTCGCCACCTTCGATGGGGTGGCGCCAGTGGCAGGCCAGTATTTCACCGTCGTCTTCAAGAAGCGCCGAGAGGCGTGTAACGACGACGTCCATCGATGAACGATCAAGAAAATACCCCAGCTCACTGAAGACCACCAGATCGTACTTGCCTGCGGGCCAGGCATCCGGCAGGCGACGCTGTTCCAGGGTCACATGCTCACGCGCAGACAGACGCTTACGAGCGGCTTCAAGGGCGGTTGAACTCAGATCCCAACCTAGCAAGGTGTCGCAACGCTCCGATAGCGCCTCGCTCATTACACCGATCGAGCACCCCGGCTCGAACACACGCTTGTAATGTGGCCGGGTCAGCATGGCAAGGCACAGGGCGCGCTTACGTGCCTCATACCAATGATGCTCGTAGCCCCAGGGGTCGAGGTCCCGAGCGTAGAGCGTATCGAAATCGTCCGTGGTGAAGCTCATAGAAAAAGCACCTCAAAAGGGCGCAGCAGTCGCGCCAGCGCAAAAGGCGCCAGGACCGGGTCTTGTCCGGTGGAATCATCCGCGGTGAGCTGACTGACATGGGCATCGAGGGCGACACGCTTGCGCTCGTACTGATCGAGGCTGAGCTCAACGCGGCGGGCACGCTCCCAGGGAACGCGAGGATCGCCCGGGCTTGCCCAGTGCCAGGTCCAGACCGGCAGTTCGATGAGTGGACACCCTTTGCCAGCGGCGATCTCGGCGCAGGCCTGACCGGTAGCTTCATGGTCCGGATGACCGTCGCCGCGCCAGGTGGTTACCAGGATGTCTTCTGGCTGGAGCCGGTCGTCGAGCTGTCTGATAAGTTCTGCTCGCTCTTGCGTTACTCGGGTATCGGTCAGCCCAAGCCGCAAAATGGGCACATCGGCAAGCCCCAGGCATTCAAGCGCACGCAGGCTTTCTGCAGGGCGGGTCTTGGCCAAGCGCTGAGGCGTCCAGTGACGAGAGCCGGGATGACTGCCGGTGCCGTCGGTCACACCGACGATTAGGAGCTCGTGATCGAGGGCGGCCAGCTGCATCAGCAAGCCGGCACAGCCTACTATTTCATCGTCCGGGTGTGGCGCCACCATGACGATGCGGCGCCCGGGCGATACCAATGAGGCGACTTGAATGCCGGGCATTTCAAGCAGACCTGGCCAGGCCACCCAATCGCTCTCGGGGGTGCCTTCACCGACGATGCGTCGGTCATCTTTCGTACTCACAAGATCAATCTCCACGGCGAGGCGTTCAAAGACGCCAATTCTTGGCCCAAGGCTTCAAGATCGCGCTCGGCGTGACTTTGGCGCAGGAACACCGGCAGATCCGCCATGCGCTGGGCGAAAGCCGGGTCACGACAATAGGGCCCCGCCCCCAGGGCACGACCAGTATGATGGATCACCTCATTCACGACCTGTTCGATCACGGCCCGGGCGCGCATGGCGACAAGCTGAGCGCTCTGCCGAGGATGCGCATCGATCCAGCCTGCGGCTTCGCGCAGCGTGGCTCGAGCGCTTTCCAGGGCCACATCCACTGCGCCCAGATGCGCCAGTAGATGGGCGTTGCCATTGTCTTTGGCCCGAGCGCGCAGCGTTTCACCCAAGGCGCGAGCGCCGCCAAACCAGCAGGTGGCAATGCCGGCGCCCCCTTGCCAGAACCCGGGGCGGTCGAGATAGCCCCCGGCAGGGCCGATGAGCTGTGCTCGAGCGTGATCGAATTCCACCTCGACGCTGGCGGTGGCGGCCATGCCCACCGCCTCCCAACCTTGGCTGGTGACATTCACACCAGGCTGATCCAGTGCCACCGCCACCAGACGCTGAGCGCCATCCTGCCAGGCGGTCATCAAGCCATGGGTCAGGATCGGCGCGCCGGAACACCAGGCCTTGCGACCGGAAATCGTCACGTCATTTCCGTTTGCATCGCATGATTGCTCTATTTCTACCCGTGCAAAGGGCGGCTCCGCGGCCCACATGCCCCATCGGGCATCCGCGGGCACCAAGGCGCAGGCGTCGTGTTCGGCGATGATGGCCAGGGCGTCGGTATGGCCTTCGAAGAGCTTGACCAGGGAAAGATCGAGACCGGCCACATCAGCAAGCGTCTGCCAGCGGCTCAAGGTGTCACCCTGACCCGGCAACGGCAAACGATCGGCGCCGGCATCGATCAGGTGAGCCAGCGACGGTGCAAGCGCTGTGATATCCGTGGCTGGCAATGCTGACTGCAGGCCCAGATCCGCGATGATGCGACACCGCTGTTCGGTAGCCGCGGAACTGGATGCCAACGTGGAAAGAGCCATTTGCTTTGCCATAAGCGTTTCTCTTTAGATTCCTTATCTTGTCAGCCTGTCATGGCCATCACGATAACCTCGGTTGTGTTAAACCCTGAGTGTCTTGCTGTTTTTAACGTTCTGCTACCATTTAGCCGCTCTTTCAGACGGATGAAGGCGTCTCAGGTAAAATTCAGAAGTGAATGGTATTATAACTGCGCCAATTGGCCCCTCATAAAACCAACAACGCTTGTTTAAGTTTTTATTTGCACCGAATGAGATAGCGGTCTGTTTTGAAGGAGTGACTTGATGCCAGGCAGCGGCCTTTCGCATTTATTTACGCGGTTTCTATTGCCGTTGATATTGGTGGTGCTGAGTCAGAGTGTGCTCGCGGCGAATCAGGATTTCCTGCCCGTCGAAAAGGCCTTCAAGCTGCACGCCGAAAAGCAGGATGGCGAGGTGGTTCTGCGCTGGGAGGTTACGCCAGGCTACTATCTTTATCGTCATCGTCTAAGCATCGAAGGCGAGCCTTCCGCCATTGCCCCGGTCTCGCTGCGCGATGGTGAGATCGTCACCGATGAGTATTTCGGCGAGTCCGAGGTCTATTACGACGATATCGAGGTTCAGGTCGATCCTCGTCAGGCGGATCGCCTGGCGCTTTCTTGGCAGGGCTGTGCCAAGGACGGCCTGTGCTATGCCCCCCAGCGCGATACCCTGGACCTGGCCAGCATGAGCCTTGAAAACGGCACCTTGGCGGGGCAGGGCTTTTTCTCCTCGCTGAGCGGCTCTGGTTCCAGCTCCTGGTTTGGCTCCAGCGGCTCTAGCGAGTCCAGTGCCAGTAGCCCGGCGGTGGACGAGCCTGCACCGAAAGCCGAGCAGGGCGCTGCGGTAGCAAGTCCCCAAGACAACAGCACCGCGCTGGGCGAAGATCAATTCCTGGCCGCGCAGCTATCCGATGCCTCCTTTGGCTGGGCCTTGGCAGCGTTTTTCGGCATGGGGTTGCTGTTGACGTTCACGCCCTGTGTGCTGCCGATGGTGCCGATCCTGTCGAGCCTGGTGGTAGGTTCCGGCGCGGGAGCCAAGCGCGGCCTGTTGCTGTCGATTGCCTTCGTGGTGCCCATGGCCCTGACCTATGCCGTGATCGGCGTCATCGCCGCCCTGGCTGGCGCCAATCTGCAGGCGATGCTGCAAACCCCCTGGGTGCTGGGAGTGTTTGCCCTGCTGTTCGTGGTGCTGGCCCTGGCCATGTTCGGGCTTTTCGAGCTGCAGTTGCCCCAGGCATTGCGTCAGCGCCTCGATAGCATGCAGCAGCGCCAGCGAGGCGGCACTCTGGGCGGCGCTGCGGCAATGGGGATGCTCTCAGCAATATTGGTCGGTCCCTGCATGACTGCGCCTCTCGCCGGCGCGCTTTTATATATTGCCGATAGCGGCGATGCGTTGCTGGGCGGTAGCGCGCTTCTGGCGTTGGGGTTGGGCATGGGAGCACCACTGCTGCTGGTCGGGGCGCTGGGTGCACGCTTGCTGCCCCGCCCCGGCGCCTGGATGACCCGGGTCAAGGTACTGTTCGGATTCGTGTTGCTGGGCATGGCCATCTGGTTCATCGCCCGGGTGATTCCTGGCAGCATCGAACTGGGACTGTGGGGCGCCTGGCTGGTGGGTATCGCAGTCGCACTATGGCAGGCGAGTCAGGCGACCATGCCGAGCCCGGGGCAATTGATTGCCCGCAGCGCTGGTCTGGTGCTGGGTTTGTGGGGGGCAGTGATGCTTGTAGGCAGCGCCGGTGGCGGTGACGACCCTTACCGGCCTCTGGCGTTTTTCCAGTCGGGTCCGGCAGGCGCTACCGTTGAAGAGGATTTCATGGTCCGCTTCGCGGAGGTGGAGGATCTCGACGATATGTCGCGCAAGCTAGATCTTGCCGGCGAGCGTGGCCAATGGACCCTCGTCGACTACTACGCCGAGTGGTGCATTTCCTGCAAGGTGATCGAGGAAGAGGTGTTCGGTGATCCTCGGGTGCAGCGGGAATTGGCGAGTATGCAGCTGCTGCGCCCGGACGTGACCGAAAACGATGCCGCGGACCAGGCCATGCTCAAGGCGCATGGCGTCCTGGGCCCACCGACGATCATGCTGATCGGTCCGGATGGGCAGGAGCGCCGTGGTCAACGCATCGTCGGTGAAATCAGCGCCGAGGCGTTTCTCGAGCGGCTTGAACAGGCCCACGGGGCGTCCTGAGCCGAAGAAACAGTAATGAGCATCACGTTTATAAAGGAGCGCTCCTGATGGTCCACCGTCCGTGTCGCAGCTTGTGGCTGCTCGCGCTGGCTGGCCTGCTCTGGCCCTTGGCCAGTGTCGCTCAAGACGACGATTCCACATGGCCGGCACCGATTCAGGCATTGGAAAAGCAGGGCTTGACCGTGCACGAGCGCTTCGAGGCCCCGGCGGGGTTGACCGGCTATGCTGGCAGCGTGCAGGGCCGTGAAGTAGCAGTCTATGTCACCGAGGACGGTCAACACGCCATCGTCGGCACATTGCTGGATGCCCAGGGCAACGATCTTTCCGCCAAGCCCCTGGCCAGGCTGGTGGGTGGGCCCCAGGACGCAGCGCTATGGCAACAGCTTGAAGAGAGCACCTGGATCGCGGATGGAGACGATAACGCCGAACGGGTGCTCTACACCTTTACTGACCCGAACTGCCCTTATTGCCACAAGTTCTTCGAGCAGACCCGGCCTTGGGTGGAGGCCGGCAAGGTGCAGCTGCGTCATATCATGGTCGGTGTTCTCAAGCAGGACAGTCCGCAAAAGGCGATTGCCCTGCTTGCCGCGGACGATCCCTCCCAAGCGCTGCGTGAACATCAGCAGGGTGATGAGATTGTGCTGCTGGATAAACTGCCCAGAGACAAGGAAGACGCCTTGCTCGCCAACAATCAGTTGATGAGCTCTCTGGGGCTGAATGCCACGCCGAGCACCTTTTATCATAGTGGTGAAAATGACCGGTTGTCGATCACCCAGGGCGCTCCAGCAAAGGAAGAGCTGATGAAGATGATGGGCTCGCCCAAGCCGTGACCTGATGCCAGTGGCGTCAGGATTTCGCCGGCAGCCTGCGCGCCAGGAACCAGCCGCCAATCATGGCCGCCAGCATGGCGATGAGAGGCGGCGTGATGCCGGCGATGGAAGCAAATGCAGGCCCCGGGCAATAGCCGGACAGCCCCCAGCCGATACCGAATAGTGCCGCACCGCCGATCAGTCGTGCATCCAGGTCACGCCGGGTCGGCAGTTGAAAGCCTTGTGCCACCAGGGGTCGGTCGCGGCGTAACACCAGCCGGTAGCCGATGAAGGTGGTCACTACCGCGCCGCCGAGTACAAAGATCAGCGTCGGGTCCCAGGCCCCGGCAATATCCAGAAAGCCCACTACGCGAGCGGGATCGGTCATGCCGCCAATCGCCAATCCCAGGCCGAACAGCAAGCCGGCCAGATAGCCCATCAGCGCCTTCATACATCACCTCCGATCACATGCCGCATCAGGTAGACAGTGATTATGGCCACCAGCAGAAAGGTCAGGGTCGCGACTATCGAGCGCGTCGACACGCGCGCCAGGCCGCATACGCCGTGACCGCTGGTGCAGCCACCGCCGATGCCGGTACCGACGCCGACCAGCAAGCCGGCGAGCAGCATGATACCCACTCCGCCAACAGGTTCGCCGATCACCTTGGCTGGGGCGCTCGCCACGTTGCCCAGGTCGCTACCTAGTAGCATCAGGAGCAGAGGGCCGCTGATCAGCCCCAGCAGGAAGGTCAGGCGCCATGGAGAATCGCCTTGACTGCTCCTGGTCAACAGCCCGGATAGAATGCCGCTGATACCGGCGATGCGCCCGAGGGTCGCCATCAGCCATACGGCGGACAGGCCGATCAGAATGCCGCCGATCAGACCATGAAGACTGGCCGTTACATCCACATGAATTCTCCTTTTACTGACCGTGTCAGAACAGATTGATAGGTACTTTGATATAGATTTGATCGTTGTCCTCGGGGGGCGGCATATGACCGGCGCGCATGTTGACCTGCACCGAGGGCAGTATCAAACGTGGCATGCCCAGGGTGGCATCCCGTTCGGTGCGCATCTTGACGAACGCATCTTCGTCGACGCCTTCATGTACATGGATGTTGTCCGCACGTTGTTCCGCCACACTGCTCTGGTGTTGATACTCTTCACGACCGGGCGCCTTGTAGTCATGGCACAGGAACAGCCGGGTCTCGCCGGGAAGCGCCAGTACCTTCTGGATCGAGCGATACAGGGTGCGGGCGTCGCCACCAGGAAAATCGCAACGCGCCGTGCCGTAATCCGGCATGAATAGCGTATCGCCGACGAAGGCGGCATCGCCTATCACGTAAGTCAAACAGGCGGGTGTGTGCCCGGGCGTATGCAACACACGGGCTTCCAGGTCGCCAATGGCGAAGGTGTCACCCTCTTCGAACAGACGATCGAACTGACTGCCGTCCCGGGCAAACTCGGTGCCGGCGTTGAAGGCCTTGCCGAAGGTCTCCTGAACCTCACGGATCTTGGCGCCGATACCGGTCTTGCCTCCCAACTTCTCGTGCAGATAGGGTGCGGCGGAAAGATGATCCGCATGGACATGGGTTTCGAGCACCCATTCGACGGATAAATCATGACGCTGAATGAAATCGACAATGGCGTCCGCGGAGCGCACATCGGTGCGTCCGGCGGCGTAGTCGAAATCGAGTACCGAATCGACGATCGCACAGGCATTGCTGCTCGGGTCCTGAACGACGTAGCTGAAGGTGCTGGTTGGCTCGTCGAAGAAGTGAGTCACGATCGGTTTACGCATGGCAGGCCTCCTGATTCGTTGGCATCATTCAAGATGCAGACTACGAGACTTAAAACAAGTTCTAACGTTAGTTCTTTTTAGCATAAAGGAAGCCGAAACGCTTCCCGCAATCGAGCGGTAGCGTTGAATCCACCAACATGAAATCAGAGAGTGCATGGCGAGTTATTTGTTGATCAAGCAGCTTCACATGCTGGCAGCGGGCTTGAGCATAGCGCTGTTCATACTGCGGGCCTGGTGGTCGGTGCGCGAGTCGCCTCGGCTTGAACGGCGCTGGGTGCGGATTTTTCCCCATGTGATCGATACCGTGCTGCTCATCGCAGGCGTCACCTTGATGGTCTTGCTCCAAGCCTGGCCAACCCAGCAACCCTGGCTGGCAGCCAAGCTCATAGGGCTGGTGGCCTATATCGGCGTCGGTACTATCGCCATCAAGCGTGGCCGCACGCCGGCCACACGGGGTGTAGCAGCGCTGATTGCCATTGCGATCTTTGCCTATATCGTCGGCGCGGCCGTTACCCGCGACCCACTTTCCTGGTGGACGATGATGGCGGCATGATCATGAACAGACGGCGAGACGAGAAGTTCGCTCAGAGAGCCCTTGCATCAAACGATCCGGAATAGACGCTGTCTTGTCTTGTTCCTGAACGGCGCGAATAGGGCGGCTACCGGTTCTAGTAGTACCTGTCCGGGTGGCAACAGCTTGATTGCGTTTGTCGTAAGCGTCACCAGGCCATCTTCGACGAAGGAGGCTAGCGCTACCAATTCCGAGGCAAAATAATTACGAAATACGATGTGATAGCGCTCCTCTATCGCGGTGGCATCAATCTCTTGGCGACACAGCAGTTGATGAACGATGTCACGGCGCAACAGGTCATCGAAATTCAACTGGTAACCACGCCATACAGGAAGCTGGCCCTGATCGAGATGCCTGAAATAGTGAGATAACCCCAGGGCATTCTGGCTGTAGCTATCGTCCAGCCGACTGAAGGCTCCCGCCCCCAGGCCGATCAGATCGCAAACGCCATGAGACGAATATCCGTGCAAATCGTAGCGCAGGGTGTTCTTGTGCCAGTTCACTGCCAAGTCGTCTTCCGCCAGAACGAAATGCCCCAGGCCAAGATGTAGGTAGCCGGCTTTCTTGAAATGCAGGATGGCCTGCTGCAAACGTTCTAAAGGAAGTGTAGCGGTGCCGTTTTCGGCGTCGAGAAAGCGCTGATAGCAAAGGCTGAGTCGATCCGGCCGTAGCGCGGCTAGCTTGGCCAGGTCCGACTCGAAGCGTGCAGGCATCTGCTGAGGGTGGCCATAAGCCAATGTAATGCCCACCTTGTGTAACTGCGCCTGCCGCGCAGCATCGATAAGCGGTGCGAGGGATTCCACGCTGAATCCGCCGCTATCCTGACCAGAGGATGATGTTGGAGACTGGGCTATCAAATTCAGATGAGTAAACCCCAACTCCCCAAGTAGCGCTATATACCCCGAAGAGGCGCTGTCTGATCTTACGTCGATGGTAGAGGTAGGTTGATCGCTCTGAGCCAGTGAAAAGTGGTGTGTCAGTCTGTCGAATACCCTCTCCCACTGGGTGTGCTTCATGCAGGTCGATAGATCGCCATTCACATGGACGTGCTCGATCTGGCGATCTTTATCGAACAAGGTGGCTTGCAGCGCAATTTCGTGTTCGAGATAGCCAAGATACTCGTTGATACGGGCTGTATGGCGGGCGGCGTTTGCCCCCGAGCAAGCGTTTAATGCGTCTAGTTCATGACAGGCAGGCAGGTGCAGGGAAACCGAAAGCGGTCTCGGGATCGGGTCTTCATTGCTGGCCTGAGCCGCCTGACGGTAGGCCTTCTCGGAGAAATCCTCGCGCAAGTGCGTTAGAGGAGAATAGGGCGTCTGGCAGGACTCGGTGCAAGCGTATTTTTCAAGTAAGGCGCGATCAAGCGCCAAGTGAGCAACCATCCTGTGTCCTTAGCCGAGGATCTTTGCATTCACTATAGTCAGTGACGCTATGCCGTATGTTGACTTAAGTCACGTCTGCTTGATCGTTCTACTGCTAAGATTTGATCATGGTGCTCATGCATGCCATGCCGGCTATTTCATCCACTATGTCGGCAGGCCTTCGGACCCGCTTCCGGTGCCGTTCCATAGGCCAGTTCCGTCAAGGCGGGTTTGTCGGTAATGTTGATTTCCTTGCCGGCGATGTCGAGAAGCCCTTGTTCTTCCAGGCGCCGAAAGGTGCGGCTCATGGTCTCCGGCACCAGGCCAAGATAGTTGCCCAGATCCAGGCGTGACATGGGTAGGCGGAAACGATTGCCGGACAGACCTCGACTGGCGAAGCGCTCGGAGAAATTCAGCAGGATTGCGGCCAGGCGCTGCTCCGCGGAACGGCGGGTGAGAAGTTGGGCAGTACCTTGCTCGGTGACCAGCTCACGACTCATGATGCGAACCAGCTGCTGTTGCAGCTTGGGCGCTTTTTCACCCAGCACTTCAAGTGCGTGGAACGGAATCTCGCAGACACTCGTGGTTTCCATGGCGATAGCGGCGCAGGCATGTCGATCAGAGGTAATGGCTTCGAGTCCGATCACCTCACCGGGGAAGTGAAAGCCGGTGATATGCTCATCCCCATTGGCCAGCAGGCTCGAGGTTTTTACTGAGCCGGTACGCACCGCATAGATGGCAGTGAAAGGGTGGCCGGCCTGAAACAGATAGTCCCCCCGGGCAATGGGTTTACGGCGTTGAACGATCTCCTCGAGCTTGGACACCTCCGCCAGAGAAAGGGAATCCGGCAGACAGAGTTCGCGCATACGGCAATTGCGACAGCTGTCACGCATCTCATTAACCGCAGCAACACGGGGCAGGGACATGTTTTCCTCCTCACTGTGAGCCTCGCCTTTATGTAAGTAATGCTGACGCAAATTTGGCAAGGGCTCGATGATCGTAAACACATAGTATAGGTTAAAAGGGTGGGTGCCCAAGGATGAAAATGGACAAGTCGATCACGTAGCTAGGCCCCGGGCCTATTGTCGGCAAAAATGGTATTAACTTTAAAAGGAGTAGGTCTTGATGTCTCAGCAGAACTTGCCTTCCGGCGCTGGCGAAGTCGCCGAGCAGTATCCCGATGTCTGGAATGCTTATGCCGCTCTGGGAGAGGCTTGCGCCAAGTCCGGGCCGCTGGATGAGCGTACGCGTCGCCTGGTCAAGCTGGCGCTGGCGGTAGGGGCGCGGTCCGAGGGCGCGGTGCATTCCCACGCACGACGCGCCTTGCAGGAATCCATTGGTGCCGAGGAACTCAAGCAGGTAGCGATGATGTCGATTCCTACTCTGGGCTTCCCTGCCGCTGTGGCAGCGCTGACCTGGATCGAGGATGTGACCGAGAAGTGATTCTTGAATGCCCCGGATGGTGAATCCGGGGCAGTGCACGTCGGGGCGGGGTTTCAGCGTTCGGTAGAGTGCTCGTCACCGGAATGGTGCTTGGCATAGGCTGCCGCTGGCGCCTGGATCTCGGGTAGATAGCGAAAACGCTCCTCGGCAAGCTCCGGAACGCGCTGGCGTTCCATGCGACGAATCGCCCCATGCATCCAGATCAGCGATACCGCCACTAGAATAAATAGCACCATGTAGGAGCTGGTCCACACGCCGGTGAGATCAAGCACCGCGCCAAACAAGATTGGCAGGAAAAAGCCACCCAGACCACCGATCATTCCCACCAATCCACCAACAGAGCCCACGTTCTGCGGATAGTAGACCGGGATGTGCTTGAATACTGCCGCCTTGCCCAGAGACATGAAGAAGCCCAGCAGCACGGTCAGCACCACCACGCCCCATAGCGGCATGGCCAGGGTGAAGGCGATTTCGCCCTCCTTGCCCTGCACCACGTAGCTGGTTTCCGGATAGGCAAGCAGGAACAGGCACACCAGCGAAGCGATGAAGGTCAGGTACATGATTGCCCGAGCGCCGTAGCGATCCGATAGCCAGCCGCCCAATGCCCGGAACACACTGGCGGGAAGGGTATAGAGCGCCGCCAGGGTGCCGGCCACGGCGATGCTCACCTCATAGGCGCCGACATAATAGCGTGGCAGGTAGGAAGCCAGCGCGACGAAGGCCCCGAATACGAAGAAGTAGTACAGCGAGAAGCGCCATACCTGGATGTGCTTGAGCGGCTCGAGTTGGGCCAGTGCGGAGGTTGCCTTACCTCCGCTACCGCGCCGTGCTCGGGTCAGCGGATCTTCCTTGGTGAACACCCAGAAGATCACCGCCATTGCCGCCAGCACGATGGCATAGACCACCGCCGTGCGTTCCCAGCCCACTGCCAGCAGCAGGAAGGGCGCGGCAAAGTTGGTCACTGCGGCGCCCATGTTGCCGGCCCCGAAGATGCCCAGCGCAGTACCCTGCTTCTCCTTCTCGAACCAATAGGAGGTATAGGCGATGCCAACGATGAAGGAACCACCGGCGAGCCCGACACCCAAGGCGGCCACCAGGAACATGGCGTAGGACTCGACGTAGGAGAGCAAAAAGACGCAGACGGCGGTGATCAGCATCAACAGGCTGAATACCCGGCGCCCACCGAACTGTTCGGTCCAGATGCCGAGGAAAATACGACTGATGGAGCCGGTCAATATCGGAGTGGCCACCAGGATGCCGAACTGGGTCTCGTTGAGGCCCAGGTCCTGTTTGATCTTGATGCCAATGATGGAAAAGATCGTCCACACCGCAAAACAGGTGGTGAACGCCAGAGTGCTGAGTGTCAGTGCCTGGTACTACTGGGACCGGGTCACTCCGTCGAGATGGTTCATGAATTCCTCCTGTATGGAGCGTGATATTTGGCGTTCAGAATGGCACGCAGGCAGGAGGTTGCGATTGACGTGAATCAATGTGCTCTGGCGCCATCGCCTCGCCAGTTTGGGCTCTTATCACTAAATGGGTAGATAAAAGCTAGAGTTAACTAGTTGCTTTCAAAGTACTTGCAAAAATTAATTACGTTCAAAGAGGTAATGCCAGGGCGCAGTGCCAACGATATGAATCTTTGTGGGTAGAAGCCTTTATAGATGAAGTTATGAATGAAAACGCCGCGGGGGTATCGGCTTGCTGCCGATACCCCCGCGGGTGTTGCTGGTCGAGTGTTTAACCCTTGGTCTTCGCAGCTTGCAGATGCTGTTGCTCGATCAGGCGATCCACGGAAGAGACGTAGTATTCCTCATCGAAGGCATTTTCCGGCTCCTTGAGCCACACCAGGCAGATCAGCCAGCTGATGAAGGCGCCGGCGGCAATGATGAAGAAGAACTGGGTTGGCGTGACGAAGGTGAAGATCGTCAGGTAGACCACCGCACCCACGTTGCCATAAGCCCCGGCCATGCCTGAGATCTGACCGGTGATGCGGCGCTTGATCGAAGGGATGATACCGAAGGTGGCGCCTTCCGCCCCCTGCACGAAGAAGGAGGTGAATATGGTGATGGCAATGGCGACGATCAGCGGCCAGGATGAATTCAACAGGCCCATGAGCATGAAGCCGATGGCGATGCCGAACATGTAGCTGAGCATCACGAAGCGGCGGTTGCCCATGCGATCGGAGACTAATCCCCCCATGGGGCGCGCCACCAGGTTGACGAAGGCGAAGGAGGCGGCAATCAGACCGGCCATGGCCGCATTCAGCCCCCAGGTTTGCTCGAAGAACATTGGCAGCATGGAAACCACCGCCAGCTCCGCACCGAAATTGGCGAAGTAGGTGCTGTTGAGTGCGGCGACGCTGTTGAACGGATACTTGTCATCCTCCGGTACACCTTTCTTGAGGATTGGCACGTTGACTCGCAGGATCTGCACGATCTGGTAGGTCACGATGGCAGCGATGACCAGATACGCGATGACGGCACCGGTGGTCGATAGATAGCCCATGTTCTGGATGCGCCATACCAGGATGGCGAGCACACCGATCAAAGGGATGGTCCATAGGATCAGCTTGATCATGTCGGCCCAACTGCTGACCTCCATGGCCGCTGCCTTGCGCGGTTTGCGATGCGCCTTGGCGTCCGGACCATCGGTGATGGCGAACCAGTAGTAGACGCCATAGGCCGCCATGACGATGGCGCTCTGAGCGATGGCCCAGCGCCAGCCGTCCTCACCGGCGTACATGGTCAGAGCAATGGTTGGTAACGACATGGCGGCGGCGGCGGAGCCGAAGTTACCCCAGCCGGCGTAGAAGCCCTCGGCAAAGCCGATATCCCGGGGCTTGAACCACAGTGCGGTCATGTGGATGCCCACCACGAAGCCGGCACCGATGGAGCTGAGCACCAGCCGCGAGATCAGCAGTTGCGCCATGGTATCGCCAAAGGCGAATACCAGGGCCGGGATCGACATGGTGACCATCAAAATCGAGAAGACCCGGCGTGGCCCGAAGCGATCCAGCGCCATGCCGACGATGATGCGCGCGGGAATGGTCAAGGCGACGTTGCAGATGGCGAAGAGCTTGAGGTCGTCCGGGGTCAACCAATCGACGCTGCGCAGCATGCTCGAGGCTAGCGGCGCCATGTTGAACCAGACATAGAAGGTGATGAAAAAGGCGATCCAGGTCAGGTGCAAGGCCCTGATTTCTGGAGAGCGAAATTTGAAGACACTGGATACTTTCATGGTCGTTTCTCGTTATGTGCCTGTACAAGTTTCAATTCTATTGAGAGGCGAGTGGCTTCCCTGGGGTTATGGACTGGGCAGTATCAGCAACGGACACTCCGCCCGGCGTGTCAGGAAGGAGCTGACGCTGCCGAAAGTCATGTAGTCGAGCTCGTCGACGAAGTAGCTCAGCGATTGGGCGATGATGCCGCCATCCGGTTGATGGCTATGTCGGGCGATGACCAGCAGGTCAGGGCGTAGCTTCTGAGTGGTGCGCAGAAGCATCTTGCGTGCATCGCCTTCGGCCAGCAGCATCTCGGCGGGGCACCCTTCATCCGAGGCGAAGCTCACGCCTTCCTCCAGCGCTGTCTTCAGCTCGTCGTACTCTTCCTGGAACAATGACTCGTTGGCATCCGTGGTATCACGGGGATTCTCCGCGACACCGACCAGAATCAACTGCGGTTGCATGGGACGAAACATGCCCACGACCTGGGCCAGCGCGAGCTTGGCGTTACGCGAGCCGTCATAGGCGATCATGATGTTCATTGCGTACCTCTCATAAATTCCCAAAGAAAATGGTTTGAGGTTGAGAAGGGCCCGAGCGCATTGACTCGGGCGTTATTGTCAGAGGCTCTTCACATTAAGGATTCTTCACATAGGCGTTCTTGCGTAGATAGAACCACCAGTTGACCACCAGACAGGCGGCGTAGAAGGCAGCGAAGCCGTACATGGCCATCTCTGGAGTGCCGGCCTTGATCTGCTCGCCGATTACCCGGGGGGCGATGAAGGCGCCGTAGGCAGCTACGGCGGAGGTCCAGCCCAGTACAGGCCCTTTCTGCTGCACGTTGAAGATCACGCCGATGCTGCGGAAGGTAGAGCCGTTGCCGATGCCGCTAGCGGCGAACAGCACGATGAACAGCACCAGGAACATCCAGAAGTACTGGTTGGGATCCGTGGCGTTATAGGCCAGCATCATTACGTAGCCCACCGCGACAGAGGCCACAACCATGATTACCGAGATGATCTGAGTGACGATGGCGCCGCCGACCTTGTCGGAAATCCAACCGCCCACCGGGCGAATCAGGGCGCCGACGAAAGGCCCCATCCAGGCCCAGGTCAGAGCGCTGGGGGCATCCGGGTTGGCTACGCGAGCCATGGTGCCGTCCGCGGCGACTTCCATCATGTTGCCGAAGATGACGGTGATGGACAGGGGCAGGGCGGCGGAGAAACCGATGAAGGAACCGAAAGTGGCGGTGTAGATGATGGTCATCGCCCAGGTGTGCTTGTCGCGAAAGATGGCGTACTGGGTCTTGATGCTGGTCTTGATAGCACCGGGCAGCAGCAGGAGTAGCCCGAGGGTCAGGAGGATAGTGATGGGCAGCGCAAGCCACATGTTGATCCAGTCAAGCGCGACCATGCCGACCACCGAGGCGATGAGCCCGAGTGCATACAGCCCGATGATCTTGCCGAAGGCGGCCGGCGGCGCACCGGGATTCGGTGTGACGGTGCGCAGGTTGTTCATGCCGAACCAGCCGGCGAAGGCCAGGGGAATAAGAAAGACCAGCCAAAAGAAGCCGGCGTTCTGGATCCAGGTCTCGGTGCCGGCATCAATGCGGCCGATCAGGGTACCGCTGGCGCGCTGCAGCTCCAGCGGGTCGCCGGCGAGGGCGCCGAAGATGCCGACGGTCATCACCAGGGGAATGAGAATCTGCATGGTGGTGACGCCGAAGTTGCCCAGACCGGCGTTCATGCCCAGGGCGTACCCCTGCTGTTTCTTGGGGTAAAAGGTCGAGATGTTGCTCATGGAGCAGGCAAAGTTGCCGCCGCCGATGCCGGAAAGTAGCGCCAGAGCCTGGAACACCCACAGCGGTGTATCCGGATTCATCAGCGCCAGGCCGGTCCCAAGTGCCGGAATCATCAGCAGCGCGGTGGTCAGGAAGATGGTGTTGCGCCCGCCGGCGATGCGAATCATGAAGGAAGCCGGAATGCGCAGAGTCGCGCCAGCGAGACCCGCGATGGCGGTCAGGGTGAAGAGCTGATCTACCGTGAAATCAAAGCCCAAATTGCGCATCTGGGTGGTAATCATACCCCACATCAACCATACGGCGAAGCCCATCAGCAGGCTGGGGATCGAGATCCACAGATTACGAGTAGCGACCTTCTTGCCTTCCCGGTTCCAGAATTCCTCGTTCTCGATGTCCCAGTGCTCGATGTCGGCGTTCGCGGCCTTGCGGCCACCGCCATGTGAGGCGCCGTCGCGTTCAAGATCTGCATTTTTGGTCATGATTCCCCCTCGTCGATGAACATACAAAGCGTCTTGCCATGTCCTTGAAAGAGCCTTTTGAAGATTGAGAAAGATCAATAGACAAGGCTTTAAGACGCAAGATACGCCCTCTGTATAGGGGGGGGAACTGACGAAAAAAGCTGCAAAACCAGTCAGATACCACTTTCGAGATATATTAAGAAGTATTTTATCTGACTGTTAATAAAGTATTTTTTGTGCAATGCAGTGGGAAAAACAAAGTGTTTTGATGGTCCGCTGCTTTTTGGAGGTATCCACGAAAATCGTGCGCTGACTCAGTCGCCGAGATTAGCCTGAACCGCCCACACGGCAGCTTCCACACGAGAGCGCAGGTTGAGTTTCTTGAGCAGGTGCTTGACGTGGACCTTGACTGTGCCTTCAGTAATATCGAGCTTGCGCGCGATCAGCTTGTTGGAAAGACCTGCGGCGAGTTCACGCAGGATTTCGCGCTCGCGTTGAGTAAGGCTGTGCACATCCGGCGCAGTGGGCTTGTTACGCTGGTTCCGCAAGGCCTCTGCAAGTAGCACAGTGAGGCTTTCGCTGATCACCATGCGCCCCAGCCCCGCCTGGCGTATCTGGCGCACCATTTCATCCGGGTCCATGTCCTTGAGCAGGTAGCCATCGGCACCGGCACGCAGGGCGGCGACCACGTCCTCTTCATGATCTGACACCGTGAACATGATCACGCGGCCGGCATAGTTTGCTTCGCGCAGGCACTTCAAGGTCTCGATGCCGTTCATGCCCGGCATATTGAGGTCCAGAAGGATCATGTCCGGGTCGAGTTCCGCCGCGAGACGCAGGCCTTCTTCCGGCTCGCCGGTCTCGCCCAGCAGTTTCAGGTCGTCCTCGAGCTCCAGCAACTGCGCGACCCCGCGGCGTAAAAGCGGATGGTCATCGATGATCAGGAGCGTGGCGGGTGTTTCCTGCACGGGCTTGGTAGAGTCGACCATCGTGGCTTATTCCTTATAGTTGGAGGTGGCTACATCCCGCGCATCCTGACTCGGCTGGCGGGCGATCAGGCGGGCGGTCTGAGGCGTGAATCTCAGCGATACCAGGGTACCCCCGGCAGTGCGGTTGCCAAGCGACAACTCGCCGCCCAGGGTCTGGGCTCGATCGCGCATGATCACAAGGCCATAGTGCATCGCTGGCGAATTGGTGTCTTCGAGGCCAATGCCGTCATCCTCGATTTGCAACAGCAACTGAGCGTTGGTGAAGTGCACTGAGACGGCGGCCCAATGTGCGTGAGCGTGTTTGTGGGTATTGGCCAACGCCTCACGCACGATCTGCAGCACGTGAATCTCCTCGTTGGGATTGAGCAAATGAGGCGGTACATCGTAGAAGAACTCCACCGGTGCACCCATGCGTTCGGCGAACTCTGCGGTGGTCTGCAGCAGGGTTGACTTGAGCCCCGGACCCTCAAGTTTCAAGCGGAACGTCGTCAGCAACTCTCGAAGCTGTCGATAAGCACTGTTCAGCCCGGTGCGCAGTTCATCGAAGACCGCCGCCTGGGTTTCCCGCGAGGCGCCCTTTTGCTGCATGCGCTCGAGCCTGGCGACCTGCATCTTCAAGTAGGAGAGCGACTGGGCCAGGGAATCGTGCAACTCCCGGGCGATGATGGTGCGCTCATTCATCAGCGTCACCTGCTGCTGTTCCTCGATACGCCGTTGCAGATAGACCGCAGTGGCCAGTTGATCGCTCAGTGTATTGAGCAGGCGTCGGGTGCTGTCGCTGAGGGGCGTGGCCTTGGCGTACCAGATCTCTAACGTGCCGAGCAGCTCGCTACCCACATTGATGGGCAGCAGCAGGCATTCGCGCTCCTGATCCTGATGCAACTCGATGGGGTGGGGCTCGATCAAACAGGCATGGCACTCCCAGTCACGGCAATAGTCGGGACGCGTGGTGGAGTGGGTAGCCAGGATGGGGGTCTGCTGCTGGTCGGTAGGATCGTTGAGCGAAAGCTGAATGGGGCCGATCTCGAGCAGGGTTTCGAGTTCGTGCAACATGGGGGCGGCGCTCGCACACAGGTCATTGCCACCGCCGTAAAGCGAGCGGCTGCCTTCATGCAGGATCTGCATGGCCTGGTTGCTGCGCTGGAGTTCCTGTTGCTTGAGCGATACCCGTGCTTCCAGGGCCGCATAGCTCGAACCCAGCTCGCCGGCCATGGTATCCAGGGTACGACCGAGTAGCGCCAGCTCATCGTTACCCTGTAGATGACTGCGCGGGCGGAAGTTGTGACGAGCGACCTCCCGGGCTAGGGCGACCAGTTGGCGTAGTGGAATGACCAGATTGTGGCGAATATCGTAGAGGGCGATGGCCACCACCGCGGCGGTGAGGATCAAAAACAGGATTTGCAGGGCGCTGATCAACTGGATCTTCGACTCGGCGTTCTGCTCCAGCAGCGTCACCATGTGGTCGATGTCACCCACCAGATCATCCAGTGTCTCGCGCAACGCCCCATCGTTCAGACGTTCTTCCTGAATGGATTCACTGACCTGGGGTACAAGCTCCTGTTCCCAGCGAGTCAGCAGATTTTGATACTCCTCGCGTAACGCATGCTCGCTGGCGCCAGGAATGGCCCCGGTCAACTCGGGGCTCACCAGGCGCTCACGGAAGCGTGAGATCAGGCGATCGACCTGTTCACGTCGGGCGGCATCGGGTTGTTGCTGATAATAGAGCAGGGCGGCGGCTATCTGATAACTGTTCATGCGTAGTGAGCCGGCCATATTGATGGCGGCGGCGTCGCCACGGCTGCTGTTGGCGACGCTCATGGTCACGACGATACTGATCAGCGCCATGACGGTGATCGCCAGCAGCGAGGCGACGATGCGTGCCACCAGAGAGTGTTGTAACAATCTCATTGCGATTGAAATCCTCTCGCTACCAATGCCGTCGGCATCAGCTTTATCACACAGCTTTAGAAGTAGAGCGTCTACTACTTTACGTGGTTAGGCAGGTTCCCTCAAAGCCTACCTCAAAGGGGTTACTCCCGATGCCCTTTTGACGCTGGGCGATGGTGTCGTGAGAATTTCTTTTATCACTCATGAGTCTTCCACCATGCCTAGGGCCCATCACGCTAGTGACTTCGAGGCAACCAATGGCTACCAGCCATTGGTGGTGGCGTTGTTGTCGCCATTGGCTTTCGCCCTGGTGTTTGCCTGCTGGACCCTGTTCGCCGTGCTCGGTATGGAGCTCAAACGCTCCCTTGGCTTTGACAATATCGATTTTGCCCTGCTATTGGCCACGCCGATGCTGACCGGTGCCTTGACCAGTTTACCCTTGGCACGGTTGTCGCAACAGATTGGCGGGCATCGCGTCATGCTGGGCTGTCTGCTATTCATCTGCCCCTTCCTGTGGTGGATCAGTGTCGCGGAGCGTTATATCGAATTCCTGTTGGCGGGTGCGGGATTGGGCTTCGGTGCCGGCTCCCTGGCGGCCGGACTGGTCTACGTGGCGGCCTGGGGCCCGCGGGGGCGTATCGGCCTGGCGCTGGGCCTTTACGGTGCCGGCATGCTGGGGGCCGGACTCAGTTACCTGTTGCTGCCTCTGGCAAGTCAGGCCTACGGGTGGCGCTTGGCGCCGAAACTCTATCTGCTGCCGGTATTGCTGGTGGCGCTGTTGCTGTGGCTGTTCGCCGAGGACGATACGAGCGAGGATGGCGATCCTATCTTCGACGTCAAAGACGATACGGGCCGTTACGTTCGGCGACGACGCTGGCAATGCCTGCTCGAGTCGCTATTACCCCCGGCGAGCTGGCATGTATGGCGGCTCGCCATTTATTACAGTTTCTTCTATGGCGCCTTCGTGGCGCTGGCGCTGTGGTTGCCGAGCTATCTTGCCGCGCAGTATCAGTTATCGCTACAGCAAGCATCGTTTTGGGCGCTTCTGTTCATTCTGGCCGGTGGGCTCGGGCAGATTCTGGGGGGGCTCCTGGCGGACTGGCGCGATTTTCGTGCGCTGCGCTGGTGGGTCAGCGCCTGGGTGCTGATCTGCCTGTTTCTACTCTCCTACCCCCCTTTTTCGATTCAGATAGAAGGCGTACATGGCACCGTCGCCTTCCACTTCAGTACGCCGCTATGGGCCTTTGATGCACTGCTGGTGTTGATGGGGCTGGCCATGGGGCTGGGCAAGGGAAGCCTGATGCACCTGATCTATCGCGATCACGGCGATGACATGGCTCGAGTTGGCGGTCTGGCGCTGACCCTGGGCGGACTGTTCGCTGGCGTGTTGCCCCTGGTATTCGTCCTCGGCAATGAGTGGGTCGGTATTCGCAGTGCCGGCTTCATGTTCCTGTATGGCGCCTTGGTGCTGTGCATGCTGGTGATGCTGTGGGACTACAACCGCACCGCCTCCTGAACCTCTTGTTCATGTTATCCCTCGCGGCATTGCGCCCTATCCCCTTGGAGGTAGACCCGGGGTATGTGGAGGTAACCACGGCGAAATTCCCTTGCCGATACCGCAAAATCAACTTCAACACTGTCGCCGAAAGGATTGCCCCTGCACCCTTCGAAGGCAGGCCGAGCGAACCTTGAGTTTGCTCCCATTTTCGAGGAGCCTGGAGATCGTCCATGAGTCATTTTCTGGATCGACTGAAGTATCTGGTCAATAAGCCCCCGCAGTTCGCCGACGGCCATGGCGAAACCCGGGACGAGACCCGCAAGTGGGAAGACGGCTATCGTCAGCGCTGGCAGCATGACAAGGTTGTGCGCAGCACCCATGGGGTGAACTGCACCGGTTCCTGCAGCTGGAAGATCTATGTCAAGAACGGTCTGGTCACCTGGGAAAACCAGCAGACCGACTATCCGCGCACCCGGGCGGACCTGCCCAATCACGAACCCCGTGGCTGCCCTCGGGGCGCCAGCTACTCCTGGTATCTGTACAGCGCCAACCGCTTGAAGTATCCGTTGGTGCGTCAGACCCTCATCAGCCTGTGGCGCGAGGCGCGCAAGCAGCATGCCGATCCGGTCGACGCCTGGGCGTCTATCGTCGAGGATCCGACCAAGACCCAGCAGTACAAGAAGATCCGTGGACGTGGTGGTTTTCTGCGTGCCGATTGGGACGAACTCAACGAGCTGATCGCTGCCTCCAACGTCTATACCGCCAAGCAGTACGGTCCGGATCGCATCATCGGCTTCTCGCCGATCCCTGCCATGTCCATGGTTTCCTATGCCTCCGGCGCCCGTTATCTGTCCTTGATCGGCGGTGCCTGCCTGTCGTTTTACGACTGGTATTGCGACCTGCCGCCGGCCAGCCCCCAGACCTGGGGTGAGCAGACCGATGTGCCGGAATCCGCGGACTGGTATAACAGCAACTACCTGATTGCCTGGGGTTCCAACGTGCCCCAGACTCGCTCCCCGGACGCCCACTTCTTCACCGAGGTGCGCTACAAGGGCACCAAGACCGTCGCCATCACCCCGGACTATGCCGAGGTCTCCAAGCTGTGCGATGAGTGGCTGAGCCCGAAGCAGGGGACCGACGCGGCGCTGGCCATAGCCATGGGCCATGTCATCCTCAAGGAATTTCATCTCGACAACCCCAGCGTCTATTTCACCGACTACGTGCGCCGCTACACCGACATGCCGTTCCTGGTCGAGCTGGAACCCCGTGAAGACGGTGTCTACGCACCGGGGCGCCAGCTGCGTACCTCGGATTTCGAGGGAGCATTGGGCCAGACCAACAATGCCGAGTGGAAGACCGTCGCCTGGGACGAAACCAGCGATCGCATCGTCGTACCCCGCGGCTCCATCGGCTTTCGCTGGGGTGAGAAGGAGGGAGACACCGGGCGCTGGAACCTGGAGTCCAAGGACGCCGACGGCAAGGAGATCAAACCGACCCTATCTCTCGCCGAACGTCATGACGAAGTTGCTCGAGTCGGCTTCCCCTACTTCGGCGGCATTCAGCACGAACACTTCAATCACGTCGAAGCCAAGGAAATCCTGCAGCATAATCTACCCGCCAAGCGCCTGACCCTGGCGGATGGCCGCGAAGTGCTGGCGGTGACCGTGTTCGACCTGATGTGCGCCAACTACGGCATCGATCGTGGCTTTGGAAGCAAAGAGGGTAAGGATGGCGAGGATGACGGCGCGACCAGTTACGAGCAGGTCAAGCCTTACACGCCGGCCTGGCAGGAGAAGATCACCGGCGTGCCGGCGGAGCAGGTCATTCGTCTGGCCCGGGAGTTCGCCAGCAACGCGGACAAGACCCAGGGCCGCAGCATGATCATCGTCGGTGCCGGCATGAACCACTGGTACCACATGGACATGAACTACCGTGGCCTGATCAACATGCTGATTCTGTGCGGCTGCGTAGGGCAGACCGGAGGTGGCTGGGCGCACTATGTTGGCCAGGAGAAACTGCGCCCGCAGACCGGCTGGCTGCCGCTGGCTTTCGGTCTCGACTGGAGCCGCCCGCCCCGCCAGATGAACGGCACCTCGTTCTTCTATAACCATTCCAGCCAATGGCGTTACGAAAAGCTCGAGATCAAGTCCATCCTCTCGCCCCTGGCCAAGGCCGAGGACTATCCCGGCTCGTTGATCGACTACAACGTGCGCGCCGAGCGCATGGGTTGGCTGCCTTCCGCGCCGCAGCTCGATACCAATCCGCTGCGCCTGGCCAAGGCGGCCAAGGACGCGGGCAAGTCCACCGCGGATTATGTGGTCGATGAGCTCAAGAGCGGCAAGCTGCGCTTCGCCGCGGAGCACCCTGACAGCCCGCAGAACTTCCCGCGCAACATGTTTATCTGGCGCTCCAACCTGCTGGGCAGTTCCGGCAAGGGCCACGATTACATGCTCAAGTACTTGCTGGGCGCCAACCATGGCATCCAGGGTAAGGATCTGGGCAGCATGGACGGCATCAAGCCCCAGGAAGTCGATTGGCGGGAAGAGGCGGCGGAAGGCAAGGTTGATCTACTGGTGACCCTGGACTTTCGCATGTCCACCACCTGCCTGTATTCCGACATCGTGCTGCCTACCGCGACCTGGTACGAGAAGGATGATCTCAATACCTCGGACATGCACCCGTTCATCCACCCGCTGACCGCGGCCACGGATCCGGCCTGGGAATCCCGCAGCGATTGGGATATCTACAAGGGCATCGCCAAGGCGTTCTCCAAGGTGTGCGTGGGCCATCTTGGTGAGGAAACCGACCTGGTGACCCTGCCCATGCAGCACGATTCCCCGGGGGAGCTGGCCCAGGCTCACGTCCTGGACTGGAAAAAAGGCGAGTGTGAGGCCATTCCCGGCAAGACCATGCCGAGCCTGATCGAGGTCAAGCGCGATTACCCGGCAACCTATGAGCGTTTCACCTCGATAGGGCCGCTCTTGGAAAGCCTCGGCAACGGCGGCAAGGGGATCAACTGGAAGACCGAGTCCGAGGTTGAGCTGCTCGGCAAGCTCAACCGGCGCAAGCTGGACGGGCCGGCCAAGGGGCAGCCGATCATCGACACCGCCATCGATGCCGCAGAGATGATCCTGACCCTGGCGCCGGAGACCAACGGTCAGGTGGCGGTCAAGGCCTGGGAGGCGCTGTCCAAGATCACCGGACGCGATCATACCCATCTGGCGCTGCCCAAGCATGATGAGAAGATCCGCTTCCGTGACGTGGTGGCCCAGCCGCGCAAGATCATCTCCAGCCCGACCTGGTCTGGCCTCGAGGACGAGCACGTCTCCTACAACGCCGGCTACACCAACGTTCACGAGCTGATTCCCTGGCGCACCGTCACCGGCCGTCAGCAGTTCTATCAGGATCATGCCTGGATGCGGGCCTTCGGCGAGAGCCTGCTGGTCTATCGTCCACCGATCGACACCAAGGCGGTGGCCAGCGTCCACGCGCCGAAGAGCAACGGCAACCCGGAAATCGCGCTGAACTGGATCACGCCGCACCAGAAGTGGGGCATACATTCCACCTACAGTGACAACCTGCTGATGCAGACCCTGTCCCGGGGCGGCCCGATCGTGTGGCTGTCCGAGGACGATGCCAAGTCCATCGGCGTCGAGGATAATGACTGGATGGAGCTGTACAACGCCAACGGCGCCATCGCGGCGCGGGCGGTGGTCAGCCAGCGGGTCAAGGTGGGCATGGCGATGATGTACCACGCTCAGGAACGCATCGTGAACATCCCAGGCTCGGAGATTTCCGGCACCCGGGGCGGGATTCACAACTCGGTGACCCGTATCTGCCCCAAGCCGACCCATATGATCGGTGGCTATGCTCAGCTGTCCTACAGCTTCAACTACTACGGCACCGTGGGCTCCAACCGGGATGAGTTTGTCATCGTGCGCAAGATGAAGCGCATCGACTGGCTCGACGGTGAGGGCAATGACTACGAACAGGAGTCCGTGAAATGAAGATTCGCTCACAGGTAGGCATGGTCCTCAACCTGGACAAGTGCATCGGTTGCCACACTTGCTCGGTGACCTGCAAGAACGTCTGGACCAGCCGCGAGGGCGTGGAATACGCCTGGTTCAACAACGTCGAAACCAAGCCCGGCATTGGCTATCCCAAAGAGTGGGAGAACCAGAAGAAGTGGCGCGGTGGCTGGCTGCGGCGCAAGGACGGCGGTATCGAACCGCGTATCGGCGGCAAGTGGCGGGTGTTGGCGAATATCTTCGCCAACCCGGACCTGCCGGAGATCGACGACTACTACGAGCCGTTCACCTTCGACTACCAGCATTTGCATACCGCCAAGATCAGCGAACATCAGCCTACGGCGCGGCCGCGTTCGCTGATCTCCGGGCAACGCATGAAGAAGATCGAATGGGGTCCCAACTGGGAGGAGATCCTCGGCACCGAATTCGCCAAGCGGCGCAAGGACGTCAACTTCGAGAAGATCCAGGCGGACATCTACGGTCAGTTCGAAAACACCTTCATGATGTACCTGCCGCGCCTGTGCGAGCACTGCCTGAACCCGACCTGCGTGGCGTCCTGTCCGTCCGGTGCGATCTACAAGCGGGAAGAAGACGGCATCGTGCTGATCGACCAGGACAAGTGCCGCGGCTGGCGCATGTGCATCTCCGGCTGCCCCTACAAGAAGATCTACTACAACTGGAAGACCGGCAAGTCCGAGAAGTGCATCTTCTGCTATCCGCGCATCGAGGTGGGTTACCCCACGGTGTGCTCCGAGACCTGCGTGGGCCGTATTCGCTACCTGGGCGTGCTGCTCTACGACGCGGACCGCATCAAGGAAGTAGCTGCCGCGGAAGACGAGCGCGACCTCTACCATCGCCAGTGCGAGATATTCCTCGACCCGCATGATCCGGCGGTGATCGCTCAGGCGCGCAAGGATGGTGTACAGGACAATGTCATCAAGGCCGCCCAGGAATCCCCGGTCTACAAGATGGCGATCGACTGGGGCCTGGCCCTGCCGCTGCATCCGGAATATCGCACCTTGCCGATGGTGTGGTACGTGCCGCCCCTGTCGCCGATCCAGTCCGCTGCAGAAAAAGGCCACGTCGAATTCGACGGCGTGCTGCCCAAGATCGAATCCCTGCGTATTCCAGTGCGCTATCTTGCCAACATGCTCACCGCCGGTGACGAGGCGCCTGTGGTGCTGGCACTCAAACGGTTGATGGCGATGCGCCTCTATATGCGCGGCAAGCATGTGGAAGGCAATGCCGAAGTTGCAGTACTCGAGGAGGTGGGCTTGAGCGTGGCTCAGGTGGAAGAGATGTATCGCTATCTCGCCATCGCCAACTACGAGGATCGTTTCGTGATTCCCACCAGTCATCGTGAAATGGCCCGGGACGCCTACGCAGAGAAGGGTGGCTGTGGCTTTACCTTCGGCGACGGCTGCCATGGCGGCAACGATCGCGCCAACCTCTTCGGCGGACGCAGTCAGACCACCACCCTGGTCAAGCCGGTCGAGACCTATGAGCCGCAGCCAGAGAAAGAAAAGGAGGTGCAGCCATGAGCGTGGAAACAGCCATGAGCCAGGAAACAGCCATGAGCGAATCAGCGGTCGTGCACGAATCGACAATGCTGAGCCTGCGCGTGCTGGCTCGGCTGCTGGACTATCCCAGCGCGGAGCTGCAAGACGCCGCCCCGGAGATGATCGAAATCATCGCCGAAGAAAAGCGTTTGGCTCCAGAGTTGCGTGGTCGACTCATGAGCTGGTGCCAGCGGCTCATCGAGGCGGATCTGCTCGATCAGCAGGCAGAATACGTAGCGCTGTTCGATCGCGGCAAGGCCACGTCGCTGCTGTTGTTCGAGCACGTGCATGGTGAATCCCGGGATCGCGGCCAGGCCATGGTCGATCTGCTCGCCGAGTACGAAGCCGCCGGCTTTGTGCTGAATGCCCGGGAGCTGCCGGATTATCTGCCATTATTCCTTGAATATCTTTCCACCCAAAGCGAAGAGCAAGTCGGCCGCTGGCTGGGCGAAATTCGCCATATCCTGGCGCTATTGGCGGCACGCCTGGAAGAGCGTGAGGCGGATCATGCCTTGGTGCCCACGGCGCTGCTGGGTCTGATCGGTGCGGAAAACGACATCCATGTCCATCGACCCAAGGTCAAGGACGAGGAGCCGGATCATACCGCCGAAGCCCTGGACGCTGTCTGGGAAGAAGAGGTTGTGCGCTTCTCGGCTCAGTCAGACGAGGACTGTGCTCTGCAGTCCGCGGAAGGTCGGCGACTGGCAGAGCGCAAGCACGAGGTCGCCAGCGACCCCGTACGTATCATGCCCGCCCCGAACGCTACGTCCACAGCGATCGAGCGTTAACCGGAGAATTGCCATGTTTGTAGAATACTTGCAGCACCTCATCTATGGTTACTACCCCTATCTGGCGGGCACGGTGTTCCTGGTCGGCAGCCTGCTGCGTTACGACCAGGGCCAGTTCACCTGGAAGACCGGTTCCAGCCAGATGCTGTCGACGAAGAACATGCGCCTGGCCAGCAACCTCTTTCACATCGGCATCATCGTGATCTTCTTCGGGCATCTGTTCGGTATGCTCACGCCGCACTGGGTATACGCGCCCTTCCTGGAGGCGGGCACCAAACAGGTCCTGGCCATCCTCATCGGCGGCATCGCCGGAGTGCTGGTGCTGATCGGCGGCGGCATGCTGCTGCACCGGCGCCTGACCAACCCGCGAGTCAAGGCCTCCTCCAGCACCATGGATACGCTGATCCTCGCCATTCTGGTATTCCAGGCAGGGCTGGGCATCGTCACCGTGTTCTTCTCCCTGGGCCACTTGGACGGCGAGATGATGTTGACCCTGGCCTCTTGGGCGCAATCCATCGTGTTCTTCAGCGGTGGCGCGGCGGATTACATGGCGGAAGTCTCCTGGATCTACAAGCTGCATATATTCCTGGGGCTGACCATTATCCTGTTGTTTCCGTTCAGCCGTCTGGTGCATGTGTGGAGTCTGCCGCTGGGATACCTCGGTCGTCGGTATCAAATCGTGCGGCGCAGGGGCTAATAAATGCCTGCGCGGGCGAATCGCTGTGCTATGGCCGCCTTCCCTGGCGGCCACCCTTCGGGCCAGCCTGAAGGCCGTTCAAATTCGTTCCTGACGAATTTGTGCACGGTGCTCGGGATCGTCACATATACCCCATATGCTCCGGTCCCTGTGCGCCGCGCGCCTTGCGCTTCACTCCGCTCGGCGATTTATCCAGTAGAATCATCGGAGAAGAACATGCAGATGATAGAAGTCGAGAACCTGCCCGGGGGAAGCGCGGCTCCCCCGGTTCGGGTCGGTGAGGTGGCAATCGCCGAAGAGGCGATCGCCCAGGAAATGCAGTATCACCCTTCGGAAAGCGTGGCGGATGCTCAGCTCAAGGCGGCGCGGGCTTTGGTGGTACGCGAGCTGTTGAGTCAGCGGGCGGCGGAACTCGGTCTACCGCCGGTGGTGGATGAGCAGGGTGTGGAGAACGACGCCGCCATGACCGAACTGCTGGATCGTGAACTCGAAGTGCCGGAGCCGGACGAGAGCGCGTGCAAGCGCTTTTTCGAGGCGCATCCGGAGCGTTTCTTCGAGCCGGTACAACTGCAGGTGCGACATATCCTGCTGTTGGCCGCGCCGGAGGATGCCCAAGCACGGGATGCCCAGTATCACCAAGGCGTCGAGTTGCTCGAGGAATTGGCGGTAGCGCCGGAGCGTTTCACCGAGTTCGCAATGCGGTACTCCGCTTGCCCGTCCAAGGACGAAGGCGGGGAGCTTGGCTGGTTGACGACCGGCCAGACCGTGCCTGAGCTCGATCGTGCCCTGCAGCACCTGCCCGTGGGTCTTCACGATCGTCCATTGGCGTCGCGTTACGGTTGGCACCTTGTCAGTATTGATAAGCGCGTAGAGGCTCAACCGCTGCCTTTTGAGGTGGTCGCGGACAAGGTGCGCCATACGCTGCATGAACAGGCCACTCGCAGAGCCCTGCGTCACTATCTGCTGGCGCTGGAAGAAACCTATGGCGTCGAGGGGTTGGCTCTGGACGACAATGCCGATGGCGCCTTGATGCAGTAGGCTTGGACAAGCGAGCATCGTGATCCACTGGGTCAATGATAAGGAGGCATCAGACGTCATGTATCCCGCTCACCCTCATCCGCCACGGCGACAACCCCCGCTTACATCTTCACAGTTGCGGGAGTTGGTCGTTCAGGTGCCCTGGTTCAGTCATCTGCCGGTATCGGCAGTGGATGACATGCTGGCTTCGTCCGGGCAGCGAGTGATCGAGCATCATGAATGGTTGTTCCATCAGGATGAAGCGGCACAAGCGCTGTACGTGGTGATCAGCGGCGGACTGCGCCTGGTGCGCACCGCCGCCGATGGGCGCCTGGCGACTATCCGTTGCATTGAACAGGGCGAGCCCGCGGGTGAATTGAGCATGCTGTCGAAGTCGCCGCGCTATCTATGTTCCGCCGAGGCCTTGATGAGAACGGAGGTATTGACGCTAGACCTTGCGCAGTGCTGGCGTTACATCGATGGTAACGCCGAATGCCGTGCGATGTTCATGCAGCAACTGTCCGATGAGTTGACGGAACGGTTGGAAGATATGGTGCTGCTGACCCAGGGTGATGCCCTGGCACGCCTGATCAGTTTTATTTTGCGGCAGTTACCAACGCCGCTCCGGTTGCCCGGCGTAGTCCATCTGGATACACCTAAATACCTGCTGGCGGCCCAACTGGCGATGACCCCGGAAACCCTGTCGAGGCTGCTGACCCGCTTGCGCGGGAGCGGCGCCATCAGCGTCGAGCGTCAGCAGGTGATCGTGCATGACGATCAGCGATTGAGAGAGATGATGAGGGTGAAGAAGGCGTAGTGCACCAGAATATAAGGACGTGACATTGACAAAGGTCTTTGTACTGGTAGTGTGTCTACAAATGTAGATACGTTGGGGTATATGAATATGAAAACGGAAATTAAGAAATGGGGCAACAGCGCCGCGCTGCGCTTGCCCAGTATCATTCTGGCCCAGGCGCACCTGGACGTGGCCAGCGAAGTAGAAGTCACCGTCGAAGCAGGCCGTATCGTCGTGCAGCCTGCGATAGAACCGTCGCGCAAGATCCGCTTTCCCTTCACCGAGGCACAGCTGCTTCAGGAGCTCGATGCCGATACGGGCCATGCTGACGAATTAGCGGACATCGCGCTTGACGAATGGGAATCGTAAGATGGCTTACATTCCTGAGCGCAACCATATTGTATGGCTGGACTTCGAGCCGACTAAAGGTAAGGAGATTGGCAAGTATCGTCCCGCGCTAGTGCTTACCTCAAGGCAGTACAATCAGCAAACTGGGCTTCTCATGTGCTGCCCGATCAGCACCAGTATCCGGAACGGGCCGACCGAGGTGCGGCTGCATAATCTGGACAAGCCCAGCGTGGTCGCCGCCAGCTTGATACAGACGCTGTCGTGGAAGGTACGCCGAGTGAAGTATCGCCAGGAAGCCGAACCGGGTGTGTTGAACGACGTGCTAATGCGTCTCGTGCCACTACTCGGCATCGACACGATTATTGATCAATATCTGGACTGATAGTTATTTATTAATAGGTTTGGTTCTTGAGCTTTCAAAGATATAGAAGTTAAAGGATGTTTTTCCATGCAGTTCTTGACACATGTTTGGGTGTTCTTTTTGCATTTCAAGGTTTCGTTGGCATTTGATTTTCTAAAAGAGCCCATTGTAAAAACTTGCTAACTTCAAAGATGGCTCGTTCTTTCATAAACCAAAATTCAGTTAACATTTCCAGAATTATCGCAATAAATAATATGATTCTTACGGCCAAGAAAGAAAAAATAATCGAATTGTAAGCAATCAACTCTGATGCTGAAAGTAAACTAATGGCACCACCAAGCCCTGCTATTATGAAAGGATGGCTTATTAGGCTAATTTTCTTGAATTGGCTTGAGCGTATCTCATTCCATTCAATAATGCAGGGTATTTTTTCTATTAAATGAGGCAGCTTCTCTCTTAACTCGTCGTAAAATAAAAGGTATCTATGATGGCGGGTGTGTTCGCTAAGAGGCATGTACTTGTTATATTTACTTTGATTGCTACCTTGAATTTTGTTCAAATATTGGTTAATGGCCAGCGCAGTTAACATGATTAAAGAAATTGAAATAAAGAAAAATATTGATTTTATAAATATTAAGTACAACGAAAAAACAGAGACAAGGCTATATACCAAAAGAAGGCCCCAGAAGATTTTTAACTTTCCTTGCTTTTTAAGCATGGAGTAGCGTGTTGTATCATAATAAATCTTTAAAATATCATTCCAGCTTTCAAAATACATAAAACCTCCAGATGTCGGGTCCTGTGTGATTAATCATGCACTTCGAATTCATAGATTACGTAAGCTACCATTTAAGTAAGTGAACCTCCCTCGGACTGCGAATTGACCAATTGCAAGCCCTGAATGATTGAATATGCGAATTGCTGAATTTCAGTTTTTAAAGAAAGTATGGTGTATTTTTTGTTGTCTCCGATAGCGCAGCTTAATCGCCCGGGATCCTAGGCGATTGTTTAAAGCTCTTCATTGTTGTCTTCTGAAAAGTAAAAATTCAAAAAATACTTTAATATAATTGCTACAAAAACAATACAAATAATTGACAGAAAAGTTAGAATACATTGTAATGGAATATTTCTTTCCACGACATTTATTCTAGGAGCGCTGATAATAATTACATAAAAAGCTACGGCGCTGACTGCAGTTGCCTTATAATATTTTACATTATTTAATTTTCTGTAAGAAAAACCAAATATGAGAGCAAACAACGCTACAGCTATAGTGGTGTCGAAGGTCTGGATAAAATTAATAAGTAGCAGATGAGCTCCTCTTTCGTAATATTGTAGGCATAACAGATGAATGCCCAAGATAAAAGCTGAAAATAAAGCAGTAAGTATTTTACGCACATCTTATTTTCTAAGTAAGTTTATTTCCATTTTTATATGCTTTTTCTAGTAAATTCAAACTTAGGGGCCGCCTCAAGTTCACCCAAGGTCCAGCGCTTTCCAGGATTTTCTAGACGCTTAATGGCCAGATATTTGTCTTCTATGTCATCAAGATGTTCGAGAATCGCTTCTCTTGCATAAAAGGTCTTGGTACGCCCGGCCTTGGCGGCAAGAGCCGTCAAGCGATCTTCGATTTCCTGGGGTAAACGAATAACAAGCATGGTGATCTCCAATGCCATACGTATATTATAGATATAGCATGTCATGAGGCGTTGTCTAGATAAATTAATCCACTAATTTGTCGATAATAAACCCTGCCATAGCCGCCGCCGCCGGCGATAGGCTTCGTCGGCTCGACTTGAGTAGGCCGATCTCGCGTTCGACCATGGGATCGGCAAAAGGGATAAAACGCAATCGTGAATGACCCTCTGGAAAAGCCAGCTGTGGCAGCGTAGTAATACCCACCCCGGCTTCGAGCATGGCGATCAGCGAGATCATGTTGGAGATGAAGAAATCATTTTGGGCAAGCAAGGCCGATGCTGGCGTGTTTTCCAACAGTCGTGACGTGCCGTTACCGATCAATACCTGACCTTGCAGTTCCTGCCAGTCAAGCACTTCCCGCTCGACGAGGGGATGATCGGCGCGACACACCACCCCCACCCTGTCCCGCAACAGTGGCGTGAAGTCCAACTCATCGTTCACCTGGCCATCGCCTTTTGACCACACGCTGCCCACGCCTAGATCCGCGTCACCGCTTATCACCTGACGGCATACGTAATCCGCGTTGCCGTCCTGCAGGCTGACCTTGAGATCAGGATAGAGAGCAATGAACCCTCCCAGTATGTTCGGCATGAGTCGGCTTGCCACCGAGGGTACGGCGGCAATATCAAGATGACCGGCCTGCTTGTCGACCCGTGCTTTGAGCTCACGGCTCAGCCGGTCGTGCTGGGCGATGAATTCGCGAAAGCGCGGCAGGCAATAGCTGCCGAAAGGCGTCAGCTCCGCCTTGCCACTCTTCTCGAACAATGACTGCCCCAGGCGCTGTTCGAGTTCCTTGATCGCCATGGAGAGCGCTGGCTGGCTGCGATGCAGATGCCGTGCCGCCGCGTTGAAGCCACCTTCATCGACAATGGCCAGCACATAGCGCAAGGGCTGAATCTTCAATTCCGGTGGCATTTCATTCTTCCTCTAACGCTGCACAGTCGGCTGGTAAGTAAAGCTTATCGTTTAATTTTTATAATTGATTATATTTATATTTCAATCCCCGCTAGGCTGACAGCAATATTTCAGGAGGTTTTCATGTCTAACGCTCACTCCCTCTATATCGATGGCCAGTGGATCGCCGGCAACGATACGCTAACCAACACCAATCCTTCGGATACAAGCGATGTGATCGGTGAATTCGCTCAGGCCAGTACCGATCAGGTGCAGGATGCCATTTCGGCGGCGCACCGTGGCTCTCGCGAGTGGGCCAAGAGCGGTCTGGAGGCGCGTTACGGCGTATTGATGGCGATTGGCAATGAGCTGATCGCCCGCAAGGATGAGCTGGGCCGACTGCTTTCCCGAGAAGAGGGCAAGACCCTGGCGGAAGGCGTGGGTGAAGTCTATCGCTCCGGGCAGTTTTTCCACTACTACGCGGCAGAAGTCCTGCGCCAGATCGATGATCGCGCCGATTCCGTCCGCCCGGGTGTCGAAGTGGAAACCCGTCGTGAGCCGGTCGGTGTGGTCGGCATCATCAGCCCCTGGAACTTCCCGTTGGCTACGGCGGTGTGGAAGATCGCCCCGGCACTGGCCTTCGGCAATGCGGTGATCTTCAAGCCCGCCAATCTGGTGCCCGCCAGCGCCTGGGCCTTGGCCGAGATTATCAGCCGTCAGGATCTGCCTGCAGGTACCTTCAACCTGTTGATGGGCTCCGGCAGCCAGGTCGGCGATGCGCTGATCTCGAGCCCCAAGATCAACGCGGTAAGCTTTACCGGTTCCCTGGAAGTGGGGCGCCGAGTGGCCGCCGCCACGGCGGGCAATCTGGTCAAGTGTCAGCTCGAAATGGGTTCCAAGAATGCCCTGATCGTTGCGGACGACGCGAATCTCGATCTGGCGGTAGAGGCCGCCTTCGCCGGCGCCTATTCCGGCACTGGTCAGAAGTGTACCGCCTCCTCGCGCCTGATCGTGACCGAAGCCGTGCACGACGCCTTCGTCGAAAAGCTGATCGAAAAGCTCAAGACCATCAAGGTCGGGCATGCCCTGGAAGACGGTGTGCACCTGGGCCCGGTGGTGGATTCTCGCCAGCTTGAATCCAATCTGGCCTGGATCGAGCGGGGCAAGCAAGACGGTGCCACCCTGGCCTTTGGCGGCGAGCGACTCGAACGCGATACCGAAGGCTTCTTCATGGCGCCGACCCTATTCACCGATACCCGTAATGACATGGCGATCAATCGCGAGGAAGTCTTCGGCCCTATCGCTTGCGTGATCAAGGTGCGGGATTATGAGGAAGCCATTGCGACCTTGAATGATACGAACTTCGGCCTGACCGCTGGCATCATCACCGATTCCTTGAAACTTGCCAGCGATTTCAAGGCCAGGGCCGAGACCGGCTGCGTGATGGTCAACCTGGCCACCGCCGGTACGGATTATCACGTGCCCTTTGGCGGGCGCAAGGATTCGAGCTTCGGCCCCCGGGAGCAGGGACGCTACGCCCGAGAATTTTATACCGTGGTCAAGACTTGCTACATCAAGGCGTGAGGTAGGGTTATGTCTCAGGAAATGCTCATCGTCGATGGCCTGCAGTACTCCAACTGGTCCCGTGAGATCTTCGAGCAGATGCACGAGGGCGGCGTCGATGCGGTGCATGCGACCCTGGTTTATCACGAGACCACCCGGGACACGCTGAGC
Organism: uncultured Halomonas sp.; assembly: GCF_947500835.1. Taxonomy (GTDB): domain Bacteria; phylum Pseudomonadota; class Gammaproteobacteria; order Pseudomonadales; family Halomonadaceae; genus Modicisalibacter. The sequence goes on along the minus strand of NZ_CANMTQ010000002.1, from coordinate 272,494 downwards.
CGGCTCGGTGAGTGGAATCGGCGCTTTGAAGCCAACAGCGATCTGATCCTGCCGGTTTTTGAGCCGGCGGATATCCAGCGCGCTCGTGAAGCGGGCAAGGTGGGCATTTTCCTGGGCGCCCAGAACTGCTCGCCCATCGAAGACGACATCGACATGGTGGCGATCCTACGCCGCCTGGGTCTTCTGATCATGCAGCTCACCTACAACAACCAGAGCCTGTTGGCCTGCGGTTGTTACGAGAGCGAAGATAGCGGCATCACCCGCTTCGGCCGTCAGGTGATCAAGGAGATGAACCGGGTTGGCATGGTGATCGACATGTCCCACAGCGCCGAGCGCTCGACCCTGGATGCCATCGAACTCTCCGAGCGGCCGGTGATCATTTCCCACGCCAATCCCAATGCCTGGCATCCTGCCAAACGCAACAAGTCGGACAAGGTGCTCAAGGCCATTGCCGAGTCTGAGGGAATCCTGGGGTTTTCGGCTTACCCTTTTCATCTCAAAGACGGTCCAGACTGCACCCTGGAAGCATATTGTGACATGATTGCGACCACGGCTGACCTGATGGGTATCGAGCATATCGGCATCGGTACCGACCTTTGTCAGGCTCAGCCAACGTCGGTGCTGGAGTGGATGCGTAACGGCCGTTGGTCGAAGGAGATGGACTACGGCGAGGGAAGCCAGGCCAATGCCGGCTGGCCGCGTCCGCTATCCTGGTTCCAGGATAATCGCGACTTCCCCAACTTGATCGAAGGACTGCGCCAACGCGGGTTCGATAAAGGGGAAATCGAACGCATCATGGGTCGCAATTGGGTCGAGCTGCTTGAGCGAGCCGCAACGCCTATGACTGCTTGATCGTTTTCGACACGCCCCACGCCCAGCACCAACAGTCGACAATAAAGGGCTTTAATCATGAGCAATGACAGTGCAAAGAGCCACTCGTCATCACAAAGCAAGACCTCGCGCTGGGGTGACCCGGTGGTTCTGGGCATCAGTATCGGTTTCATCCTGGCATTCGTGGCCATGTCGCTCTACGACATTGATATGGTGGCCAGCGGCATCAGTGAAGGGTTTGCCTGGACCGCCAAGATCTTCGGCAGTTATTTTCAATTATTGCTGCTGCTGACCTTCGTGATTGCCCTCGGTGTCACCATCTCGCCGGCAGGCAATGCCCGGGTCGGCAATCGCGACATCCCGGAAATCACCACCTTCAAGTGGTTGTCCATCATCATGTGTACCCTGCTGGCCGGGGGTGGCGTGTTCTTCGCCGCCGGCGAGCCGGTGTATCACTTCGTGGTCACGCCGCCGGCTTTCGACACCGAGCCGGGCTCCCACGAAGCGGTATCTAACGCCCTGGCGCAATCTTTCATGCACTGGGGCTTTCTGGCTTGGGCGGTACTTGGGTCTCTTACCGCAATTGTGCTGGCGCGTATGCACTACGATAAGGGATATCCGCTGCGGCCCCGCACGCTGCTCTATCCGGTGCTGGGTGAGAAAATCATGGGCGGCTGGTTTGGCGGCGTAGTGGATGCATTGTGCGTCATCGCCGTAGTGGCGGGCACCGTCGGGCCGATCGGCTTTCTGGCGACCCAGGTCAGCTTCGGCCTGCACGAGCTATTTGGCACTCCGGAAGGCTTTGGTACCCAGCTGATCGTGCTTGCGGTGCTCGGCGTGGTCTATGTGACCTCTGCGGTAAGTGGTATCGAGCGCGGCATCCAGATGCTCAGCCGCTTCAATGTGTTCCTGGCCCTGACCATTGCCGCTGTAATATTCATTTTCGGTCCCACGCTGTTTCTGACCAACGCCTTCTTCCAAGGCTTCGGCGAGTATCTGTCGTCGTTTTTCACCATGGCCACCATGACCACGGAAACCGCGCCGGAATGGTGGATGCAGTGGTGGACGGTGTTCTTCTTCGCCTGGTTTATCGGTTACGGCCCGCTGATGGCCATCTTCGTGGCGCGCATATCCCGCGGCCGCACGGTTCGTCAGATGATCGTGGCCGTGGCGATACTGGCACCCATCGCCACCACCATCTGGTTCACGCTGCTAGGGGGCTCCGGCATCTATTATCAGTTGAACGGCGTGTTCGATCTCACCGATGCCCTCAACAATTTCCAGTTCGACGTGGCGACCCTGACCGTGGCTCAGGCGCTACCCGGCGGCACCTTCATGGCCATGGCCATTCTGCTCTTGACCACCATCTTCGTGGCCACCACCGGTGACTCCATGAGCTATGCCATCGCCGTGGTCGGAACGGGTCACGACGACCCCAACCCGTTCATTCGCGCTTTCTGGGGCATTGCCATGTCACTGATGGCGGGCATTCTGCTGTACATGGGGGCGGGTCAGATCAGCGCCCTGCAACAGTTTATCGTGATTACCGCGATCCCCGTATCGCTTGTACTACTGCCCTCGCTCTGGACGGGGCCACAGGCGGCTTACGCCATGGCGCGAGAGCAAGGGCTAGTGCCCAAGGAGAAGGAGCATGCACGATCTTGATAGCCAACCACGTGTCAGACCATTTCTGCGCCCTGCCGAGCAGGTCATGGGGCTGGAACGGCTGGGCAGCCTACACGCCAGCCGCTTGAGCTTCGTGCGCTCGCTGGTGCGCCAGATGGCGCGCCAGCGCTGGCAGGTGAGCTGTAGTCGCTTCGATCTCGACGACAATGGTCATGGCACGGCTATCTATCGTGTTCAGACACCTCATGGGCGTTACCATGAGGTGATCTTCTCCCAACCCTTGAGCGACGAGGCTCGCTCCGACCGGGTCATCGCCGAGGCCTGGGATGTCACCTTCGGTCTGGTCGAAGGGGATGTCGACGACTCCCTGCTCGAGCAGATGGCGGCCAATGTGCCACTACAAGAAGCCGGTCGGCAGCATCCACGGCTGCTGGTACTGTCCCGGGCCAATCGCAGCCTGCGCAATTTCAGCCATTTCACTCAGGCGCTGGCCCAAGGCCGTCAGCCGGACCCAGCCTGGTTGACCAAGGTGGGGTATCTGTATCGCACCACCGCCATCTACGGTAACGGCAAGTTCGGCATCGCGGATTTTGCCCGCCTGCAGGACAGTCCGGACTTCAAGCGGCCATTCTCGGTGCAGATGCTGGCGGTCTATCTGCTGCGCCATTTCTCTATTGCCCAGGTGGAGCACATCGCTCAGGCTCAAGCGCCGCAAACCGCGGTGGCCATGGACCCCGAGCTACGTCGTTATCTGGGAATAGGCAACTCTACGGGCCTGGGGATGGCGCCATTTCTGATCAACCATCCCAAGCTGATTCAGCAGTGGGTGCACTGTCGCGAGCAGGCGCTGGGTCTGGCCATTGATCAGACCCCCAGCGAGGCGGATCGCCTGCGCTTGATTGAGCTGACACGCCGCGCCCTTACGCACCTTGAGCAGACCGTTATTGAGGACGTCGAGCAGGGTGAGCGCAATGCCGCTACCGTGGCAGCGCTTCCTGAAGTATTGATCTGGTTGGAGCAGGTGCCGCTGGATCCGGATCTGTGGCAGCAACTGGTGGCTTGGGGGGAGCGCACCCTACCCTTGGAAGCCCAGGAGCTCATCAATACGCTATTGATCGAACTTTATCCGTTGCAGATCGACGCGCTCGAGGATCATATGGGGGCCGACGAGCGTATGGAACTGGTGCCGGACATGGCCCTGGTGCGTCTCAAGCAACTGATCGATACCCACTATGATTGGGCGCTTGCCGAAAACTACGATGCACCGGAGGCCTGCTACTGGTTCTGGTATCGCTCCGCGGAAAAAGAGGAGCCGCGCCTTGGAGTGCGCTATAGGGAGCCGGGGCATGAAAAAGAGATGCCCCTGGCCATGGCGCCTCGAATACGTCGAGCCCATGAAGCGCTTAGTCGCTTTCTCGAGGATCACCCTCGCGCGCTGGTCGTGGAATTCTTGATGGCCAATCCGCGTCACAAGGAAATCGTTCGCCGTATCCAGGCAATGACGGATACGCCCTACGGCGAGATTCGCGCCAATCTCTGGCATCGGGACATGAAGCCCATGCACCTGCTGCGCACCAAGCTGTCTTTCTTTGGCGCCAGCCGTTTCGATCCCAAATCCGATCGCTGGGTGCGCATCACCCTGTTCCAGGGCGCCCCCCTGGTTGAAGAATTGAACGAAGAGCCGGCGAATCTGACGGATTTCGACGACTGGAGCTTCCCTTTAGAGCCCAGAATCAATGATATGTCGATAACGCAAGGATTGGCCGTTCAACAGGGTTGAGGCTAGTTGATGACAGGGTGATGGGAGGAGAGGCGTAGCATGAAAGTATCCTATAACGAGCTTCAAGGGGTATGCCGCAAGGCGTTCAGCGGCATGGAGTTCGAAGAAGGCGAGGCCGCGGACGCTGCGGATATGGTGGCCTGGATGCAGTGTCATGGCTTGGAGGGACTCAATGCCTTGGGTCGTGGACTGGATCATCTATTACGCGAAGACCCGAATCAGTTGACCAGCATTCTCTACAATGACGGTGACCTTGCCGTGCTCGATGGACACGGCCAGAGCGTGCTGCGCTCCTCGAGCCTGGCGGTGGAGCTGGGCTTTGCCAAGGCCCGGGCCCGAGGGCTTGCCATCATCAAGATTCGGCGCTGCCACAATCGCCAGTTGATCATGGGCTATCTGTCTCGACTGGCGGGGCGAGGCATGAACGTCACTGCCTTCTGGCGCAACGCCCAGATACCGCTGACCGAGCAGGTGGTGGGGTTCCGTGGCAACAGTACGGTGCCGGAAATTCGTGTTTACGCGGTTCATGAAGTGCCGGAAGAGAACGAGCCCAACGACGGTATTACATTGATCCTTGCCAACCACGTCGATCTTCTACCGGCAATGCGCTCGGACTACCACTACGAGGTATTGGCGCGCCAGGATGAATCGGACCTGCTGGCCCATCGTGAGCGCGCCTTTGCCGAAGGCATCGACGTCGACGATGCGCTGTGGCAGCGGCTCAAGACCCTGGCAACCCGTATCCTGGTGGAGTCCAGCGATGCCTCCCGCAGTGGTGCAGGGGCAGGAAATAACGATAACGATTGAGTCGACAGTGGCTGGCATCCGTCATTTAGAGGGCGTCAGCCGAATTCCTTCTGCTTCGATAACGATTCGCCGCTGCTTGTAGAGCTTGCCGATGGCCTGCTTGAAGGCGCTCTTGCTGATTCCCAACTGCGCTTTGATGGTGGCCGGCGAGCTCTTGTCGCTTAGTGCCAGAAAGCCCTGCTTTGCTTGCAGTGCGTCCATTATCCGTTCCGCGGCAAGCTGCTGTTTTTCCGCCCCGCTGGGCATTAAAGAAAGATCCAGCCGCCCGTCTTCGCGGACCCGGCGCACATAGCCTTCCGCCCGTTGGCCGCGCTTCAGGGGTCGCGTCAGTTCATCATGATATAAAAGTCCCCAGAATCGCTGGTTGACCACCGCTTTGATCCCCAGATCGGTGCGCTCACCGATCACCAGGGCGACCTTGTCGCCGTTTTTCAGCCCTTCTGCTTGATCGACGATGAAATCCTCGAGTCGCATCGACGCCGCTGGGCGGCCCTGGTCGTCCTCGAAGATCATCACCAGCACCTGCTGACCGACCTGGGGGCGGCCGCGCTGCTCGCTATAGGGCAGCAATAGATCCTTGGGGCGTCCCCAGCCGAGAAAGGCGCCGGCATCCTTGATTGCGACCACCTCGAGCAGGGCGACGTCACCGATGGCGGGTTGAAAGAGGCGGTCTCGAGGCATGAGCGATTTTCCTTTCTGAGCATTCGGGCAAGGTGGTTTCGAGCGCAGGTCAGCAACACAATGTCCCTATGCGCGACGGTTAGCGTTCCTCCTGCGTCATGGCCCTCTTGTGCATCAGAAGCTCGCGCTATGCTGCGAGCGTGGTCCCATTCCACCACAAGAGTAGCGCCATGACCCTGTTCGACAACAAGAATACCTATCTCAACGCCGTTGCCAAGGATGTGTCGCTGGTAAATCCAGTGAGTGACATCACCCATCGCCGGGCGCGTGGCTATCACTTGGCCCGGGTCAGGGAGCAGCTGGAACGTGACGACTGCGCAGCGGTGCTGCTTTACGATCCGGTGAACATCCGCTACGCCACCGATGCCTCCAACATGCAGGTCTGGACCGCCCACAATGCCGCGCGATACGCCCTTGTGTTTGCGGATGGTCCGGTCATTCTCTGGGAGTTTCATAACTGCGCGCACCTGTGCGACCAGCTGGAAACCATCGACGAAGTGCGCGCGGCGATCAACTGGGCCTAATCGGCGCCGTCGGAGGCAAGGAAGGCATCAAGCTGGAGCAACCGGTACTGCTCACCGAAGCGGGTTGTGTACCCTTGACGAGCGCTCCTTGGGAGGAGGCGTGGCTGTACTGACTCATCGAGTTTGAAACTACGACAATATCGGCTTAGAACGATCACGATACAAGAGAGCGCTATTTATGGACGACCATCGCCAATCCCCCCATAAAGCTGTTTAAGAGCGCTTTTTGCAACCCAGCTGGCCGAAGGTGAGACGTGCTAATCACGACTCTATTCGACGTGTACTAGGCAAAATTTTCAAAAGAAAGCCCACAAGCGTCCAATATTGAGCTTTACTCAGAGAAACCACTTATCGGAGGAGGCATAACACGCTAGAGTTTGTTTGTGATGGCATAGAAGTTGTTAATTAAAAATTATAATGCCTCTAAGTAAGCATGTCAGTGCGCTGTACTGATACAGGGGAGTGGGTCATGGGTGGTTTCGAGAACTCGGTTGAGGAAACTCAGCCTCAAGAGTGGACGTGGCCGTTCCTGGAGCAAGGAAATATCAATTTCGAGCACCTCTCTACCCTGGCCAGCGATATCTTTGATGCATCCTCGGCATTACTTTTCCTGGAGGATGCGGATTTCAATTGGGTGAATCCTCGATCGGATTTGGAGCTGACAGCCTGTGCCAGCACGGCGCTGTGTCGCTTCGTTGTTGATGGCAATGCGCCACGACTTATCGAAGATACGCGCAATCTGCCTGTCACCGAAAGTGATTTTCCCCTCTATCGGATTCCTCAGGTTCGCTTCTTTGCCGGTTACCCGCTCTATCTGCAAGGATCTCGCCCGGTAGGCGCACTATGCCTTCTGGACAATGATCCCCGGGACTTCGATGACCGCGCCTGGCGTTTGTTGCGCGGGCTGGCTCAGCAGGCAGAGGAGCTTTTGCGACTACACGCCAAATGTCATTGGAAAGCACAGGAAGAGGCACGTAGTCGCAAGCTCTCGATGCTGTATTACAATGTTTTTGATAGCTGCCGCGAACCCATCTATGTGCGTAATCGCAGCGGTGATTTTCTGGCGGCCAATCGCGCAAGCTTCGAACTGGTGGATGAAAAGGCAGGGATAGAGGATCTGTTGGGGCAGGTGCGCCTGAGTGATTACTTTCCGCCAGAAGTTGTGGAGCGGCTTGAACAGGGTGAGCGGGAAGTCATCGAACACCACGAGTCGCGCAGCGTGCTGTTACCACCCATCAAGAACCGACAATTCGAGATCACCATTTCACCCTTGATCGATGAGTATGGCGATGTGCGCGGCGTGGTGTCCGTGGCCCATGATATTACCGAGGAGCATCGTCAGGCCTTGCTGCTCAAGGTATTGCACCAGGGTATCACCGATTATCAGGCGCTGATGTCCGGTGAGCAACTGTGGGATTTTCTACTCCAGGCACTGCGCAAGCTGACCCTGAGCGATTATGGCCTGATCGGCGAGGTGATCGATCAACAGGGCACCCCTTCCTTGAGAATTCATGCGATCACCGATCTGATCTGGGATGAAGAGTCACGAGTGCTGATGCAAGGGCTGCGCAGCGGTGACGTACTGCTGTCCAATCCAGAGAGCCTGCTGGGGCGCGTATTCGCCCAGGGCGAAACGGTCATGACGGATGATCTCTACAGTCGGCCCAAACAGGGCGGTTTTCCGCCAGACAACCCGCATTTGCACAACTATCTGGGCGTACCCATCTACGATGGTGAGACGTTGATCGGCATGTACGGCATTGCCAATGGCCATCAAGGCTACGATGAGGCGCTGCTGGAACGATTGAAACCCTTTACGGCGACTTGCGCGCTATTGATCAATCTCTATCGTCAGTTCGCCGAACGAGAACAGGTGATGCAAGAACTGGCTCATGCTCGGGATGAGGCGGAGCGGGCCAGTCAGGCCAAGAGCGAGTTTCTTTCCGGCATGAGTCATGAGCTGCGCACGCCTTTGAACGCCATTCTGGGGTTCGCGCAACTGCTGTTGAACAGTCGTCGATCGCCCCTGGATGAGCGTCAACGGCGACAGGTGGCCCATGTCGAAAAAAGCGGCCATCACCTGCTGAACCTGATCAACGAAGTGCTTGATCTATCACAAATCGAAGCAGGGCGGCTGCCGCTTTCTCTCGAAGCCGTCTCACTTCAGGTGGTAATTCAGGACGTTGTCGAAACCCTCGCTGCAACAGCCAGCCAGAGCGATGTCACGATCGAGTTTGACGAATGCACCGAGGATTTAAGGGTGCGCGCCGATTACACCCGTCTCAAGCAGGTGCTGCTCAATCTGCTTTCCAATGCCATCAAGTACAATTCGCGCCCGGGACTCGTGCATATACACTGCCGCCCTCGGCAGGAGACCCTGCGCGTGATTGTCAGTGATACCGGGCCGGGCATTCCCATGGACCGCCATGCCGAACTCTTCCAGCCGTTCAATCGACTGGGTGCGGAGCACGGCGCCATCGAAGGCACCGGTATCGGCCTTTCCCTGACCAAGAAGCTGGTCGAGCGTATGAACGGGACCATTGGTGTCGCCAGTCGCCAGGGGCAGGGCAGCAAGTTTTGGTTCGAACTGCCGCTGGCCCTGAAGAATGAAGCGGTCTCAGGTATTGCAAAGGGCGCCAGTCGCACTGTTTTAAGATCCCACGGCCAACGTCCTTGGCAAGTACTGTATGTCGAAGACAATCCTGCCAATCAACGCCTCATGGAAGACATCTTCATCGATTACCCACTGCTCGAGCTGCATGGCACTGCGAGCGCCGAGGCCGGCATCGAACTGTTGCAATATCAGCCTATCGACTTGATTTTGATGGACATTCATCTGCCCGGTATCGATGGTTACCAAGCCTTGAACCGGTTACGCCAGGATTCACGCTTTACCGACCTGCCGATCATCGGGTTGTCGGCCAACGCCATGCAGCGCGACGCCTACCGTGATACTGCTAGTGAGTTCACGGATTTCTTGACCAAACCTCTCGATATCGTGGCGCTGCTCGACGCGATTTCGAAGGCGCTGCCAGAAAGTCTGTCAATACCATGAAATTATTCAACTGTCAGGAAGAACTCATCAGCAAGCGCGTACTGATCGTGGACGATCAGCCGGTTAACGTGGAGCTGCTGGAAACGCTGCTCGAAGACCACGGCTTCGAGAACATAGTAGGATTGAGTGATTCACGCAAAGTGCTTGAGTACTGCCAGCAACGGCCTCCCGATCTGATTTTACTGGATATTCGGATGCCTTATCTGGATGGTTTTCAGGTACTCGAGCAGCTCGGTGCGCAGTTTGATGAGCAGATGCCCGCGGTCATCGTACTGACGGCACAGATCGATGATCAGACCCGCCAGCGGGCCTTGAGCATGGGGGTGCGGGACTTCTTGAGCAAACCCTTGAAGCACGATGAGGTCATTCAGCGACTGAACAATGTGTTGTCGGTGCAACATCGTTATCAATTGCGCGATCGGGAGGCGGAAGTGCTCGAGCTGATGGTGGCCGAACGTACCCGACAGCTGGAATATCAGTCGCACTCCGATCCTGTTACCGGTCTGCCCAATCGACGCGCACTGCTGCAACATCTCGACACCCTTGTACGATCCGGGCGTTCGATCGGGCTGTTGTTCATCGCGTTGGACAGCCTGGACGACATCATTCGGCTACATGGTTACAGCGTTAGCGAGGCGCTGCTCTGGGAGCTGGGGGATGCGCTGCAACGTCACCTCGATGAGGAGCACTATCTCGGTTTATGGGCCGGCAGCGAGCTGTTGATCGTCTGGGCGGATGTGCCGGATGATCTGGTCTTGAAGCAACTGGCTCAAAAGATACATGCCCTTGTGCATGCGGATCATCGGGTTGGTGAACTGCTGCTGCCACTCAAGGCGCGCATCGGGCTTCATCACGGCCTTGGCGGAGAGCCGGAACGGCTGGTGCAAATGGCGGTACTGGCGCTCCCGCGCCAGGGCAAATCGCCGATACAACGCTATACCCGAGAGCTCGAGGCAGCCCAGCAAAAACAGCTCAGTATGCAGCAGGCACTCCATGGGGCGGTATCCCGGGGTGAGTTTTCACTCACTTATCAACCCAAGGTATCCCTTGCAAGCGGCTGCGTCCAAGGGGTCGAGGTCTTGTTGCGTTGGTATCATCCCTGCCTGGGATGGATGTCTCCGGAGGAGTTCATTCCTCTCGCCGAGGCCTCCGGAGACATCCTTGGCATAGGGGAATGGGCGCTGGAGGCAGCTATCATTCAGGCGGCGAGTTGGTATACCCAGGGGTTGCTCGAGAATGCCTTCGATGTCGCCGTCAATGTATCCGTACGGCAACTGGTGCAGACCGGTTTTGCCGATCGTCTACTAGCGTTGCTGGCCGATCATGGTTTATCCCATGAACATCTTTCCCTTGAAGTCACCGAGTCCGATCTGATGGTGGATGTGGAGACTGCCCGGATTCAGCTGCTGAGGTTGTCCCAATCCGGCGTACGTATCGCCATCGATGATTTCGGTACCGGTTACTCGTCTCTTGCGTATCTCAAGACGCTGCCGATATCGGTACTCAAGATCGATCGTGCTTTCGTGGAAGGTCTGGTAGAGAACGCCGACGATCAACGATTGGTAAGCATGATTCTGAGTCTTGCTCACGGCAGTGGCTGCCTGGTTGTGGCGGAAGGCATCGAGACTCGCGAACAGGCTGCCTTGCTGGCGCAAATGGGCTGCGATCAAGGCCAGGGCTATTTCTACCTGCCGCCACGAAGCGCCGATGAACTGATGGCCTGGTGTCGTACTCAGAAGTCTACCTGCAAATACTCGCATGCGACTTAAGCGGCTGAAACGTTAGTTTTTTTAGTGAGTTATTTGCAGGTGCAATGAGTGCATTTACGCTAGTCATTTGCCCTTTGAGCGGCCGCTGTCGATAGTCAGGATGGAAACCAACACAACAACGCAAGGAGCATGCCATGCAGTTGCCATCACTTATCGAGATTCCCAACGGAGAAAAAGTCACCCCTACGTTCTCCGATGGTGAAATGAAAAGCCGTCTCGACAAGCTCAGGAAGTACATGGCCGACCAGCAGATCGATGCGGCGGTCTTTACCTCTTATCACAACATCAACTACTTCAGCGATTTCGTTTACTGCAAGTTCGGTCGTGACTACGGCCTGGTCGTGACCCAGGACAAGTTCACCACGGTTACCGCCAACATCGATGGTGGACAGCCTTATCGGCGTAATCGGTTAGGCGACAATATCGTCTATACCGACTGGCAGAAGGATAACTTCTTCAAAGCCATCAAGCAGCTCTGTGGAAACAGCAAGCGTGTCGGCGTGGAGTACGACCACCTGACCCTGCAGAACCAGCAGAAGATGAAGGATGCCTTGGGTGGCGTCGAGTTCATCGACATCGGCGTGCCCACCATGAAGATGCGCATGCTCAAGTCCTCCGAAGAAATCGATCTGATCCGCAACGGCGCACAGGTGGCGGACGTGGGCGGTGAAGCGATACGCGACGCGATCAAGGCTGGCGTGCCGGAGTACGAAGTCGCTTTGGCGGGTACCCAGGCCATGGTACGCGAGATTGCCAAGCGCTTTCCCCATGGCGAGCTGATGGATACCTGGGTATGGTTCCAGTCCGGTATCAATACCGACGGCGCCCACAACCCGGTAACCAGTCGCAAGGTGCAGCCCGGTGACATCCTGAGCCTGAACACCTTCCCCATGATTGCCGGCTACTACACGGCACTCGAGCGTACTCTGTTCTGCGAGCATGCCTCGGATGAGCACTTGCGTATGTGGGAAGTCAACTGCAAGGTTCATGAGCGGGGGCAAGAGCTCATCAAGCCTGGCGTGCGCTGCTGCGATATCGCTCATGAGCTCAACGAGATCTTCGCCGAACACGATCTGCTCAAGTACCGCACCTTCGGTTACGGCCACTCCTTCGGCACCCTGAGCCACTACTACGGCCGCGAAGCCGGTCTCGAGCTGCGCGAAGACATCGAAACGGTTCTCGAGCCCAACATGGTCGTCTCCATGGAGCCGATGATCATGATTCCGGAAGGCCAGCCTGGCGCCGGTGGCTATCGTGAGCATGACATCCTGGTGATCCACGAGGACAAGACCGAGAACATCACCGGCTTCCCCTATGGGCCGGAACACAACATCATCAAGTAAGCAAAACGGAAACGGGGGGGCAATAGCTCCCCTTTTTCGTGTGCTCCATTAAAAAAACAACCGGAGCGTTTTCGCAACCAATGCGAAAACTCGTATGGAGAGATGACAATGTCGAACAACAGCACAGAGCAGAAGACGTCTGCGGGGAACACGCAGCCCCCCGGAGGCGTAGAGGTTCCCCGATTTACGGGCAAGGATCTTCCGCCCGTTGGGCGGCTGGTCATTCAGCTTGCCCCACCCATTGCAATCATCGCCCTCATCGCGACGGTGCTGATCAACCCCGACGGCGTGGCTTCGGTCATTTTCGATATGCGAAGCTTTGTCACCGGTGGGTTTACCTGGATGTTCATCCTGTATTCGCTTTTTGCCGTGGCGGTCTGCGCCTGGCTGGTGTTCAGCAAGGTCGGGGCGAGGGTTCGCCTGGGGGGCCCGAAAGCAGAAAAGGAATTTGGCAATTTTGCCTGGTACTCGATGCTGTTTGCCTGCGGTCAGGGCATCGGGCTGATTTTCTGGTCGGTGGCGGAACCGATCATGCTTCGCGATGAAAGCCCGGTCATCCAGTCGACGGCAGGCAACGTCGCTGAGGGTGGCCTTGTCTGGGCATATTTCCACTGGGGATTCACTGCTTGGGCCATGTATTGTGTCGTGGCCGTGTGTCTTGCCTATTCGCATCATAATCTGGGCAAGACCCTGACCTTTCGCGAGGCGACAGTTGATATCCTTCCAAAGTGGGCCCAAGGCGGCGCCGGTGTCGTGGTGGAATTGCTGGCTATCATGGCCACGATACTGGGTCTGGCCACGTCCTTCGGCTTTGCGGCGCTTCAGTTCAGCTCCGGACTCACCTCCTTCACCGGGATTGCCTCGACGCCTGTTGTTTGGATGGTTGTCATTATTGCTTTGGGGACCCTCACTGCAATCTCCGCCTTTTTCGGTATCGGCAAGGGCATGCGGGTGATCAGCGAGACCAACTCGATACTCAGTGTCGTTCTGGTTGCTGCGGTCTTCGTGTTTGGCCCGACGCTATTCATTATTTCCAACATCACCCAGACATTTGGCTCCTTTTTCACCAATTTCGTGGCCATGAGCTTCTGGACGGATGCGCCGAGTACCGCTGAGCCGCTGGCCTCCTGGCAGGACAGCTGGAATGGCTGGTGGACCGTGTTCATCTGGTGTTGGGTCATTGCCTTCTCACCTTTCGTGGCGGGTTTCATCGCCCGTATTTCCCGCGGACGTACGCTTCGTGAATTCGTGATCGGGGTAACGGTCATTCCTTCGTTGATCGTCATGGTGTGGATAGGGGTACTGGGTTCCGCCGCCCTTTTCTACGACGATCAGTCCGCCCGTGGCATCTCGGCTGCGGTGAACGAAGATGTTGCCAGTGGTCTGTTCGCCATGCTGCAGTCGATACCGATCATCGGTAGCCTTCTCCTGGTGGTCTCAACCGTGCTGGTGGCAACTTACTATGTCACTTCCCTGGATGCCGGCACCTACGCCCTGGCGGACTTCGTGTCGTCGCCGAAAAAGTCGGGCGCTTGGTTTCGCGTGGTCCTGGTGGCCAGTATTGCCGCAGTCGCGACCCTATTGCTGACCGTGGGCGGCACCACCGTGGTCGATACGGTGCAGACCGGTACCATCATTGGGGCGTTCCCCTTCTCCATTGTCATCATGCTCATGATCGCCAACATGATCAGGCGACTCTTGAAAAGAGATCGCTCGACCAAGCAGCTGGAACGGGCGATCAATGACCCGGACCCCAACGTCAAGCTGCACACGGATGCCGATGGCGAAGTATGCGCAGCGCCGAGCGACGCAGCCCCGGCAGGTGCGACCTCGCGGTCATGATGTCACTGGCAACAAGGATAGCGAAATGAAAAATGTCAAAATCGAAAACATGGACTGGGTGTCCTACAAGGACAGGACCGAAAAAGGACAGTGTCGGATCATTCTGCCGATCGGCGCGATCGAGCAGCATGGCCCGCACATGTCCCTCAATCCGGACGTGCTGATACCCAGTCATATTGGCGAACAGGTGGCACAAAAAAGTGACAACATGCTGGTGGCGCCGGCCATCAGCTATGGCTACAAGTCTCAGGTTAAATCCGGTGGCGGCAACTTCTTCCCGGGCACGACCTGTGTCTCGGGAAGCTCTCTCGAACAGTACGTCTATGACGTACTGCTGGCCTATGTGAATCACGGCAATCGTGAGTTCGTCCTGATCAATGGCCATTTCGAGAACTCCATGTTCCTGTGCGAAGCGGCGGACAAGCTGGTCAAGCACTGCGAGCTACGCAATCTGAAAGTGAAGGTCTACCTGCTTTCCTACTGGGACTTCATAAGCGAAAAAACCATTGCCAAGGTGTTTCCCGATGGATTCACCGGCTGGGCCGTGGAGCATGGCGGCATTCTGGAAACCTCCATCATGCTCGAGCTTCATCCGGAGCTCGTGGATATGGACAAGGCGGTACATGTCGAGCCCGCCACGTTCCCGCCTTTTGATGTGTTCCCTTCGGATCCGAGCTGGGTGGCCGAAAGTGGCACCCTGTCGTCGCCGGTGGACGCAACGGCAGAAAAAGGGCGCTGGATACTGGATGAGTGCATCGAAGGCATTTCAGGGCAACTGAAATGAAGACCGAGTAGCTGTCGTTAATAAGGCATCGTCAATCATAGGGTCTCGTATCGGCTCTGTTCCAGATTGGCGATGCCTGTCCTAATGAAGTCCAGAGCGCGGTGGGCAGCAGCGCCCAAGCGCTCATTCTCGTAATAGACGCCGATACAGACATCGTCTAGTTTTGGCAGCTGTGCGCTTTGTTCCAGGCTTGTCAGCTGAGCGGGAATGGTGGAGCGTGCCATGACGGTGATACCTAACCCGGCCTCTACCGCCGAAAGCAGTCCTAACAGACTCGGACTGGTATAAACCATCCTATGCGGCTTGTCATGAGCGTTTAGAGCTTCTTCAGTAATACTGCGATAGACGCATCCCTGAGGATAGCCGACCACGGGGATGCTCTCTTCATGTGACAGCAGATAATTGCGTGCCATGACCCATTCCAGAGGCTCAATGCGATAATCTCGCCGGTCGCGTTGCTCGTTTTCTTTGACCTTTTCCATGATCAGCACAATATCGTAAAAGTGCTGTTGATAGCGCTGCTGAATGGCTTTGCTGATGTCGCAGTCCACCTCGACTGCAATATTAGGATAAATTTTAGTGAAGCTTCGGAGCACCTTGGTCAGAAACGCAAGCTCGAAATCGTTAGGTATTCCGATTCGAACCTTCCCTGAGACACCCTCACCCTTGATCTTGTGAATTATTTCATCGTTGATCTCGAGCATTTGCTTGGCTGAGGCATACAGGTACTCGCCGTCGGCAGTGAGCGCCAGATTGGTACCGCGCAGAAAAAGCCGTGTATCGAGTATTTCTTCGAGCTTTTTTACTTGCAGGCTGATGGCGGGCTGGGATCTTCCCAGTAGCTCCCCCGCACTGGTAAAGCCGCCCAAGTCCTTGATGGTGACAAAGGTTCTCAAGAGATCCGTTGGAATGTTTTTCATTATTATACCCCCCTATTGGCATGCATGATGACGGCATTAGCCATACAAATTGGTTTCCCCTACCTCGCTACCATAACGTCGATTATCACAATGGTATTTGTTGCAACTGCACCGTCTCAAGAAGCAAAGACACTCCTGTCTCAACAAGTTCAATAACAAGAGGATTCGGTTCATGGACTCCTGGGTATTATCCACCTTCCTGGTGTTGACCATCTACATGTTAGTACATGCCGGCGCCGCCTATGTGCGCCGGGAGCTCAAGCGCAAGCAACAGCAAGGAGGGTGATCACCATGGATGGCTATCAACTATTCAACTGGGGCCTCTTGCTGATCACCTTCGGGCTGATGATCTACTTGGGCTTTCTGTCGTCACGCATGATGAAAAAGGGCGATGAGGGCGGCTTCTTGCTGGCAGGACGATCCCTGGGGGCCTTCGTGGGGGCCGGTACCATCGTGGCCACCGGCTTCAGCGGCTGGGGCTTCGTTGGCTCCCCTGGAGCGACCTATCAGTTCGGCGCGATCGAGATACTTGGCAATTTTTTCTTTGCACCCGCCATGGTAATTGCGGTGCTCTATTTCGCCAGCTTCCTGCAAGCCAAGGCGGTGGACATGGGCAGCAACACCATTCCCGAGTACATCGCTCAGATTCATGGTGGCGGCACCTTGGGTCGAGCGGTACAAGGCTTGGCGGCGCTGATCACCATCATACTGCTGCTGGTGTTTCTGACCAGCCAGATCAAGGCGGTGGCATTGCTGGGCGCCAACTGGCTGGATATTGAAATGACCAACAGCGCGCTTCTGATGGTCGGCGTCATCATCATCTACACCATGCTGGGCGGCCTCGCAGCGGTGGCCTGGACGGATACGGTGATGGTCTGCGGCATGGTCGTCGCGGCAGTACTCATCATCATTCAGATCCTGACCAGCGTGAGCCTGGGGGAGTGGGAGACTGCACTCAACGCAGCGGACCCGGAGTTCTTGAACCCCACTACCGGCGCCCACTACGGTGATAGCCCGGCGTCGGTCTTTCTGGTACTGCCCTATGCATTCCTGTTCGCGGCGGTGTTGCCCTTCATGGCGGTGCGTTTTCTGGCCTTCAAGCCGGACGTCAAGCTTCACAAGATGGGCGTCTATGTCGCGTTTTTCGGCGCGCTGCTGAGTCTGGTGCCGGTGGTCGGGCTTTATGTGCGCATGAAGGTTCCCGATCTGGCGGATCCGGACAATGCCATGCCGGTCTATCTGGCGGAGTTCATGCCGCCGGCCCTGGAAGGCTTGATCACGCTGTTCATTCTGTTCGCCATGAAATCCACCGCCAACTCGTTGCTGCACACCGTGGCCTCGGCGACCTCTCACGATTTACGCCTGGCGATGTTCGGCAACCTTTTCCAACGTGCGTCCCTGGTGCTATGGATCAACCGTTTCGCGGTGGTCATCCTGGGTGTAGTGGCATTGCTGATGATGCTCTATGCGCCGCCTTTCATGCTTTCATGGCTAGGCATTCTGGGCACCGGCACGCTGTTGGCCAGTCTGATTGGACCGGTATTCATCTCGACCTTCTGGCAGGGTTCCGCTTGGGGCGCGATCGTTGCTATGCTGGCAGGCTTTTTCACCAGCGGCTACATGATGCTGTTCGCCGATGTTGGCTGGTTGATGGGGCCGCTCACCGGCTGTGTTGTCTCCTCGATCTGCTACGTGGGCGTGTCCTTGGTCACCAAGCGCACGGCGTATCAAAAATCGATAGCTTGAAGACGCTGTATCATCACCGGGGCTCAAAGAGCCCCGGTGATGCTTGGCGAGTAAGATGTCGGAGCTTTTACGCGGTTTACTTCTTCTTCCACTTTATTTGAAACTCGATCTCCTCTTCATCTTCTTCCCTTTCATGCTCGATGCTGTAGGTCGCCCGCACCGGGACGTAGATTCTTTCACCGGCGATACTGATTTCAAACTGCTCCCCCTTTTCGAGGCAGTCCGCGAGACGGCGCAGCTTCGCGATGAAGTCGGCGGTGGGATAGCTTTTCTCGATGTCTCTTTCTGTCTTGTCGTTCATGATTTTTTCCTGTTGTTCAGCAATGGCCTGTCTTGTGGAACCCGTTTTTTATAAATAGGGCGGCGAGCTCGTCCAGGTGATCGACGACCAGATCCGCGTCCCTGGTAAAGCGATGGTTGTCACCATAGCGATACAAGCAGCTCAAAGCACCGGCGGCCCTGGCGGTTTGCAGATCGAAGAGGAAGTCTCCCACGTAGATCAGTTGTGGTGCGCTAGCGCTGAAATGATCGGCGATCTTCTTTAGCCCATCCGGGCTTGGCTTGGGTGCGCAGTCTTCCCGGGTCAGCGTCAGATCGATGGGGATTTGCAGGTTGCGTTTGGCAAGCTCAACCGCCTGCCGCGTATTGCGGGTGAGAATCGCGGTATAAAGACCAACGTCGTGAAGTGTGTCGAGCAGTTCGCGAGCTCCCGGCATCCAGGTGGCGGCCAATGCCCCGGCCATTTCATGGCGATGGATCACCTGATGCGCCTGTCGAACCTCGGCGTCATCTTCCAACGTGGCGATGTGCTCAAGCAGGCCGACATCTTCGGGGAAGCCAAGCTCGCGGCGAATGGCGGGAAAGTCCAGGCGCGAATCGATCAGGGTGCCGTCCAGATCAAACGCCACCACCGTTATGTTCGAAAGATCCAGCACGCAGGCGACTCCTGTTATAGAAAAATAAAATGTAGAGAAAGATAGGATAAGATCTAGCGTCGTTTCTGCCTCACTCAATCAGAGCTTTTTCAATGCTGGCTGATATCAGGGTATACCAGGCACGATCTCAATACTCTTTCAACAATAATGCGCGAGAGCTATTTAATGCACAAAAAACGCTCAAGACTCGATCCCTATGTCTTCTGGCCAGCCATCGCCGTACTGCTGGTGATCACGACATTACTGGCGACTTTTCAGGAAACCCTGGCGCCCTTGATGACTCAGGCGCTGAGCCTGATCACGCATCAGATGGACTGGATCTTCGAGTTTCTGACCTTCGGAATCTTCATCATGCTGCTGTGGTTTGCCGCCGGGCGCTATGGAAAAATCCGCTTCGGCGGACACGGCGAACGTCCGGCCTTCGGCAATTTCAGCTACGGCGCCATGCTGTTCTGCGCGGGAATGGGCACCAGCATCATGTTCTGGTCCATCATCGAGCCGATGTACTACTACCAGGGCCCGCCGTTTCAGGTAGAGGCGCAAAGCGCCGATGCGGTGGAATGGGCGCTGACCTATGGGCTTTTTCACTGGGGAGTCTCCGCCTGGTGCATCTATACGTTGCCGACAGTCGTGATCGCCTATTCGCTTTACAACAAGGGCAACAAGTCGCTGAAGATCTCCCAGGCTTGCAAGGGCGTGCTCGGCAGCAGGGCGGACGGCTGGCTTGGGCGCATCATCGATATTTTCGTGATCTGGTCACTGGTGGGCGGGTTGGGTACGTCTCTGGGGCTTGGCGTGCCGATGATCGCTGCCGGCATCGGCGATATCTTCGGCATCGGGCAGTCTACCCAGCTCAGCATTGCCATCATTTTAATTTGGTCGGTCATCTATCTGACCAGCGCCACTCTGGGGCTTGAAAAGGGCATCAGCAAGCTCAGCAACATCAACGTCTATCTTGCGGTGACGCTGGCATTGTTCGTGCTGCTGGTAGGACCGACGAGCTTTCTGTTTTCCTATTTCACGGACAGCTTCGGTCGCATGGCCCAGAACTTCCTGCGCATGAGCTTTTATACCGATCCGATTCATAAAGGCGCGTTTCCCCAGAGCTGGACGGTATTCTACTGGGTCTGGTTTGCCTGTACCGCGCCATTCCTGGGGCTGTTCGTGGCGCGAATTTCCAAGGGGCGCACGATCAAGTCCGTCATTGTCAACATGCTGGCCTGGGGAACCCTGGGTGGCTGGCTGTATTTCGCCGTCATGGGCGGCTATGCCATGCACCTGCAGCTAAGCGACGTTTTTGACGTGGTGGGCAGCATGGCGGAGGTCGGTGATGCTCAAACCATCATCAATGTGCTCAATACGCTGCCCCTGGGCAAGGTCGTGGTCGTTTTCTTCGTCATTCTCGGCTTCATCTTCCTGGCTACTTCCCTCGACTCGGCGTCTTTCGTGCTGGCTTCCACCGCCTCCATCGGTGAAGAAGACGGTGAAGAGCCGGCGACCTGGCATACGATTACCTGGGGTATCCTCATGGCGGTGCTGGCGATATCCCTGCTGCTGATCGGTGGATTGAAGGTGGTGCAGTCCTCCACCGTCATCGTTGCGGTCCCGGTACTCGTCATTTATTCATTATTGATCATTTCCATTCTGTGCTGGCTGCGCCAGGACCACGACCTACAGGGAGAGTAAAAGTGGGTGTTTTCGATGTTGACTACAGCAAGCTGCATGAACGTACGGATCTGCCCTATGCGGTTCGAACCGTTGAGCATGCGCCCATTCCGCTTGCGGATGGCACAGTGCTCTCCGCCAAGCTGTGGCTGCCGGAAGGGCTTGCCACGGCCCGGGGCGTGATATTGGAATATTTGCCCTATCGCAAGGATGAGTTCACCGCCCTGCGCGATGAAATCCGCCATGCCTATTTCGCCGGCTGCGGCTATGCCGCCGTACGAGTGGACATCCGCGGCACCGGGGATTCCAGCGGCATCATTCAGGATGAATATCCGCGCCAGGAGCAGGAAGATTGCCTGGAAGTATTCGACTGGATCGCCGCCCAGGAGTGGTCCGCGGGCAACATCGCCATGATCGGCAAGTCCTGGGGTGGCTTCAATGGCCTGCAGATGGCGGCGTACAACCATGCGGCGCTGAAGACCATCGTCAGTCTCTGTTCCACGGATGATCGCTACGCAGACGACGTCCACTACCGCGGTGGCACCCTGATGGGCTCGGACATGCTGTGGTGGGCTTCTACCATGTTCGCCTACAATGCCCGGCCGCCCTTTCCGCGCTTTGTCGGCGACAAGTGGCGGGATATGTGGCTGGAACGCCTGGAAAAGACGCCGCCCTTCGTCGAGACCTGGCTCGAGCACCAGACCCGGGACGACTACTGGCGCCAGGGCTCGATCTGTGAAGACTACAGCGCCGTGCGCATTCCGGTGCTGACCATGAGCGGCTGGGCGGACGGCTACACCGATGCGGTGTTTCGACTGATGGACAATCTCGACGTGCCCAAGCGCGCCATCATCGGCCCTTGGGCCCATGAGTTTCCCGACCTGGCCATCCCCGGCCCGCAGATTGGCTATCTGCAGGAGTGCGTCAGCTGGTTCGATCGCTGGCTGGCAACCGACGCCCAAGATGAGCCTCATGAAGACAGCTTCGTCGTCTATCTGCAGGACAGCGTGGCGCCGCAGACGACCTACGATTACCGGTCAGGGGAGTGGGTGGACCTGCTGGCAACGCAGATCGCGAGCGTCGACGTCATGGCGCCTCTTACCGGACAGCAGGCGCTTATCAATCGCCAGCACCATGGCCTGTATTCCGGCGTGTTCTGCCCCTTCGGCCAGGAAGGCGATCTGCCGGACGACCAGACCATCGACAATGCCTTGGCCACGTCGTTTACCCTGGCGCCGGCTCAAGAGCCGCTCAATATACTCGGCAAGACGCGGGTCAAGCTGCGCCTGAAGAGCGATCACTCCACCGGCAATGTCCATGCGCGATTGACGGACGTATCGCCAAAAGGCGAGAAGACCTACATCACCGCCGGCCAGTTCAATCTCACCCATCGGCACTCCCACGCCACGCCGGAAGAATTGCCGATCGATGAATGGTTCGACGTCGAGTTCGGCCTGGACGCCATTGGCTATCAGCTGCCGGCAGGGCACCGGCTGGAAATCAGCCTGAGCCCTACCTATTGGCCGCAGATCTGGCCCTCGACGGCAGTGATCGGGCTCACGATCGACCTCGATTACAGTCGGGTACTCGTGCCCCAGGCCGTCGAGCCGGTAGTCACCGAGCTGCCTTTCTTGCAGGCGGAAACCGCCAAGCCCTTGGCCAAGACCATTCTGCGGGAAGGCAGTCGTACCCGTCGCGTCATCAAATCCCTGACTACCCGGGAGTGGCTGCTCGACGATTTTTCCGACGAAGGGCTGCGGAGGCTGGATCACAACGGCATCACCTACGGCACCAAGAACCATAATCTCTGGCGAGTCTGTGAGAACGAACCGCTGAGCGCCGTGACGGAATCGAACTGGGAAGTCGATCTGAGCGACGCGGATATCAGTATTCACGTGGATACCCAGAGCCGCCTGAGCTGCGATGCGGACAACTTCTACCTGGTCAACAGTCTGCAGGCCTATGAAGAGGGCAAGGAGATCTATCGAAATACCTGGGAGAAGACGATTCCCCGACGTTTTTGTTGATCAGGAATCAAGCGTCGAAACAAGCACCAGCGGGTTGACCAGCGGCGGGCCGAGCTCCGGCAGGGGGCGCTCGGCGCTGTCGTCGTAGCCCACCCGGTAGCGGGCGCGGTTGATGCACACCCGCAAGAGTTCCGGGGTGAACAGATCGAACCGGGCAAAGCTTTTCGCCAGATGCGGTTGGCGCCGCTGATAGGTCATCAGCGTTTCCCCCAGCAGACGATAGAAGGCGCTTTCCGGATAATTCAAGTCCCGGGCTACCAAGGGCGAGATGAAGCGCAGGGTGGTGATCAGATAGCCGGTGACCAGATCGTGAATCAGGTAATGGGCCGGCAGGTGGGTCAGTGCCTTTGCCGCAACCTGAGGCAAACCGGCCTTTACTGCCAAAGGCTCTTCCCATAGCCGCAGGTCGCCGTGAAAATCCTTGATGGCGCCGGCTACCGGCGCATGTCGTTCGAGTATCACGGTCAGATTCTGGCCGTGGGCAATCACCCCGACGCCGTAGGCGCACATCAGATGATAAAGCGGTACCGC
This sequence comes from uncultured Halomonas sp., assembly GCF_947500835.1. Classification (GTDB taxonomy): domain Bacteria; phylum Pseudomonadota; class Gammaproteobacteria; order Pseudomonadales; family Halomonadaceae; genus Modicisalibacter. The sequence goes on along the minus strand of NZ_CANMTQ010000002.1, from coordinate 249,628 downwards.
GGTGACCTCGAACAACCGGCGCAGCCACGTCTCCACCGAGAGACCTGATTGGCGAATATGTGTGCCGATCAGGCTATCGCCCGCCATGTCGCTGTGCATGAAGGCGGCCAAGGGGCGGCTAAGCTGATCGTCTTTGAGTCTTGCCTCCAGGCTTTCTCGCCAGATGGCGCCGAGCATTTCCTGGTAGCGATAGGGGGTACCGGACAGCGCTTCCTGCCAGGGGGCCGGGCAGTGAATGCCCGCCAGCTCCCGCTGGACGATCAAAGGCGACAGCTCGGGATCGTTTTGGGTCAGCCGGGTGAGCCAATCGCTCAAGATCGGGCCGATGGCGATATAGCGTCCGGGGATGCCGCGAAAGCAGGAAGTATTGAGCAGCGTCAGGGCCAGCTTGATGTCGACATCGCCCGGGCCACTTAGAGTGCGCAGGGAGAGCTGGGCGCGATAGTCCCCCTGCAGTTCGCCAAAATCGATAAGTGCGCCGCTCGCCAGCGACTCCGCGTACTGAATGGCGATATGGTGCTGCCACTGCCAAGGGTGTACCGGCAGCAGACGCACTTCTTTCAAACTCAGATTCTGCCGTGCCAGGCATTGGCGAACATAGTCTAGATCCTCCGCGGACAAGGAGGCTTTCCATAGCGCCTGCCAGTCATCAACTTCGCTGATGGCGCTGGTGCAGTCCTGAATGCGCACCCCGAGCCAGCGCAGTTCGAAGGTCTTGCCGGCCTCCGGAGCATAACGGGCAAGCTCGTTTATCCCCCAGCCAATTCTTCCTTTATTAGCCAAGAGCTTGGGATGGCCGTCCAGCAGGCTTTGCAGGGTGATGCCGTCCAGCGTAGACAGTTCAAGTGCGGTCCAGCGCTGCTGGCGCTTCAAGGTCTGAACATCGCTGTACAGGGTGTTGTTGAGTTCAGCCAGCAGATTACCGAGCAGAATATCGTCGATGTCGAAGCTCGTCTGGGCATCTAGCAAGAACTGCTGCGGGCTGTGGGCCGGCGCACCGTTGCGGGTGATGCTGTCCGGCTCGATGACGAGCCAGTCCCAGAGGCTTCGCGTGGCGCGAAATCGGTAGTGCACCTCGTCGGCAAGCGCGACAAGAAAGCCGTCCTCGCGAGCGATCGCCTCAAGGCTGCCCTCGAAACAGGACTCCGCCAGGGCCTTGGCCAGCAGGCGCCGATTGGCAAGCGTCAGCAGCTCTGCGTCGGTCATGCTTGCCCGCCGAAGAAATCTTCCCTTGTGCAGCTGAGCAGCATCGAGCGCTTGTGGGGGAAGTCGAACTCGTAGCGCTTCTTCCAGGCGTTCAGCGGGTAGGTGTAGCGCAGGATGGCTCGATTGTCCGTGCGCGGCTCGCCGAACAGGGTCTGGCAGCGGGGCTCGCGCAGAAACAGATAGTGGCTCAAACCATACAGCCAGGCGAGGGTGTTGGCCTTGCCCAGATGGGTGGTTTCACCGACCAGCACATGAATGCCCTGATCGAAGGGGCCGTGCTCGCAGTAGGGGGCCAGGCGATCCTCCGCCACCCAGTAGCCTTCCAGATAGGCGAAGGGCTGGTCGTCGAAGCAGCCGATCAGGGGCGTGCAGTGTGGGTCCGCCAGCCGCCCTCGAATCATCTCGTCCAGAGCCTCGCGGTCAAACGGATACTCCCAGAAGGCGGCGACCCGAGGATCGTTCTGCCAGCGATGAAAGCGCTCGCCGTCTTCTTCCACGTCGATCAGGCGCAGGCTGAAGGTCTTGCCGATCTCCGGCATGTAGCGCCGGTAGTGCTCGCCGGGCGGATCGACAGGCCGTTTGGGATGAGGCGTGCCGTCGGTGTCGGTCATGACGGTCGGGCGCTCGGCCAGCAGTTGCGGCGCCAGATGGCGTTGGCGTTCGTCGCTTTGCAGAATGTGGTCGGTCATAGGTCGGCAATCGGGTTGGGCATGGGGTGATAAAGGGAAAGCGGGTCCGCCATGGTGTTCTCGTTGATGGCCTGAAAGGCGCACAGGAAGTTACCCTTGGCCCATAAATCAGGGCTTTCCAACAGATAGTCCAGCAGGGCTGGGTCACGCACGCCTTGGGCTCTCAGGGTCGATAAAAAATCATGCAGCTGGGCCAGGTAATCGCGTTCATCGCCAAGCCCCGCCCCGGCAAGGCTTGCGATCACGTTGAAGGTAGCGTTGACGATCAGGTAATAGCCCAGCAGTCGGACGCCCATCTTCTCAGGGATCAGGTTGTCACTGCGCTCCACCAGTTGGCCCAGTTCGGAGCCGTAGCATTTCGTTGCCAGCGCCGTATAGCCGGTGCCCTGGCAGTCCCGAAACCAGGCGCGGGTCGGCATCAGGTCGTCATCGAGCTTTAGCAGGATGTTCTGCTGGTGGGCGCCGAACAGCAGTCCATAGTCCGCCTGGGCGATCAGCAAGGGTTCCATCGCAACCTTCAGGAAGGCGGTGAACCAGGCGCGTACGCGTGGGCTAGGGTTGGCTGTCTGTAGCAGCCGCTGGGCCAGACGCGAGACGCCCGTACGCGGGTCGTCCTGCAGCAGGGTGGCGAGCATTTCGACTTGACGCGCGGCGTCACCGACAAAAGGATTGTCCCGCCACAGCATCAGGGTTTGGGGCAAGAGCTGTCCGGCGTCGTCGACAATTCCCAGGCCCATAGGCTCCTGGAGGAATTGAAAATTAGGAAACCGCACGGCGAATTCCGCCAAGGGCCTGGAATTCAGCACATGATGCAGGACCGCACCACGATAAAACTCGCTGGGCTGCAGATGGCGCAGGGAGTTGGTCAGGCGCACGCTGAGAGAGAACTTCAGCATCCAGGGGCGCTTGGGGTGCCAGATGCTGCGCACCGAGGAGGTGGCGCGCCAGTACGGATCTGCGTCTCCAAGATAGGTCAGCGCGCCGCTGTCGCGAAGTTCCTTCAAAGTCGGGTCCACCTGCCAGTGGCGATGCTGATAGGGATGGCAGGGGATAATCAGGTGCGTGGCGTCGATCCGATCCTGCCAAGGATTGTTTGGCAGCAGCTGATCGAACAGCGCCTGGGGCTCGAGCCCTGCGCCGCTACTGACCCCCACCCGGTGTCGGGCGATGCGATACCAGCACAAAGGAAACGCGGCGGCGTACTCCGGCGCATAGCGCTGGGTATCTTCGGAGCCGAAGCCTTCCCGAGTCTTGGGGCAGGGATGGATCGAGTGGCCGATCAGCAGTGCGGCTTCCGAGTCGATGAAATCCAGCGCCTGGCGAAAGGGGCGATCCAGATTCGGTTGGGCATCGAGGCTGTGACGCAGATTGGCCAGACTATCCAGCACCCGTGCCTCCAGTGCTTCTGCCTTGGCGGGGGTGCTCAGCGCCAGCAGATCCGGATGACGCAGCACCCAGGCGAGAGCCTCACCAAAGCCGATCTCATAATCATCCAGCCGCAGCGGCCCGTTTAATCGATGGCGACCGGCGTGGGAAAGATGCCGATAGGGAATCCGCAGAGTATGCGTGCCGTCTGAAATGGCCAGATGGTGTGGCTCGATCTCGTAATGAGGCCACTCCCGCAGCAAGGCATTGAAGAAGCAGCTGGCTGCAGCCTGTTCCGAAGGTGTCATAAGGAGCATCCCGAAAGCCCGATATGCTCGACATCGGGCTTTGGCTTGCAGTGTTGCGTCAGGAAAGAGGGCTTGGCCTCAGGCAATGGTGATGTAATCCGCCGCACTGGCCAGAATCTCATCTGACGGGATGCCCGCCATCAGGATCTGGGACTCATCGCCCAGGTCAACCACGGCGCCTTCATCGGAATCAGAAACGCGATCCGCTAGGTCCGCCAGGGATTCGATGCCCGTGTCGTTGATGTTGGCAGAGACGAAGACTTGATCGTTTTCGGGGGAGAAGCTATTGATGATATCGTTGCCATCATCGCCGGTGTAGAAGAACTCGTTGCTGCGATCGTCCCGAGGCTCGCCGTCGCGCCCTAGACTGCCATAGAGAGCATCATCACCGCCTTCGCCGTAAAGCTGGTTGTCGCCGGCACCGCCGGAAATCCAGTCGTCACCGTCACCGCCTTGAGCGACGTCATCATCCTCGCCGCCGAAGATCACATCGCTGCCAGTGCCGCCGATGATCAGGTCGTTCCCTAGAGAACCGTAGAGAGCGTTGGTTCCCTCGACGCCGTAGAGGGTGTCGTCGCCTTCCTTGCCAAACAGCTGATCGTTCCCTTCACCGCCCCACAACAGATCGTTGCCTTCACCGCCGTCGAGCCAGTCGTTGCCCTTGCCACCATAGGCCAGATCGTCGCCGGCTTCGCCGAAGACCAGGTCGTTACCGCCTTCGGCATAAGCGACGTCATCACCGTCGCCGAGATTGGCCACATCGTTGGAATAGCCCATGCGCAAGGCATCATCGCCCCCCTTTGCGTTGATGATGGCGGGGCTGTCCGCCCAGATGACCTCGCCTTCGTCGGTGCCGTTGATCAATCCACTGCCCTGGTTTTGAATTGCCATGCTCTACTCCTTGAATAATCGCTGTGCCTACTAGGGTTGCGTTTAACGTCGTGCCGATGATGAACGGGGCTAGTATCTTTCATGCTCAGAGGCATATTTACGCTAAACGCAATTATAATAATAGTTATTATCATTTAGATTGGTAGCCAAAGTTTGTAGCGTTTTGTCAGTAGCTACCCGCTAGTTGTCAGCGATGTTGAGGATCACTCGCCCGGACTCGCAGATCCTTGAGTGCGACACCGAGCGCGCAAAGCACGACGAGCATGATCAGGCCGAACCCGAGGGTTACCGCCAGCGACCAGGTGGTTACATTAAGCGAGGCAAAGACCGCTGCGGTGATCACGGCGATGCCGATGGAGGTACCGATGCGCTGGCCGGTCTGCATGATGGCGCCGGAGCTTCCCGCGTACTGCAAGGGAACCTCCGCCAGGGTAAGCGCCTGATTAGGGCTGATCACGGCGCCCTGGGCCACGCCGATCAGCGCTAAAGTGGGCAGCAGCCACCAGAAGCTCAGATAGCCGCCTGCGTGCAGCAGCACGACGGCAATACTCGCGGCGAGGCCGGTGAGTGCGAGAAAAAGACCCCAGATCACCATCTTGCGGCCATAGGTCATCACCCGCCGGCCGGCCCAGTTGGCGGCGAAGGCCGAGATGAAGGCGGCCGGCGTGCTGATGAGACCGGTTGCGAGGGCGGATTCACCCAGGCCCTGTTGCAGATACAGCGCCACCAGCACCCAGATACTGGTCATCCCGGTGAAGTACAGGGTCATGATGAGGGCGCCATTGGTGAAACTGCGCGTAGAGAATATGCTCAGGTCCACCATCGGGCTGCGGCCCAAACGAGCGTAGCGCCGCTCCCAGCGAATCCAGAGTGCCACGAGTGCGATACCCAGCGGGAGCAGCAGCCAGGTAAGAGGTGACGACTGGGATTCCATGAACGGAAACAGCGCGGCGAACACCGCAAGCCCCAGCAGCACGGCGCCGATCGGGTCCAGTGAGCGGAATGTATGCAGTATTCCGTGGGGGGCGTTCGTCGATTCTTTTGGCCCATGGCTGAACAGCGGTTTCGGGAACCAGGCAAGCGCCATGATGATGGCGGCGATACCGATGGGTACATTGGCCAGGAACGTCAGGCGCCAGCCGAGGTCGGCGCCGCCAAGTTCGATCAGCAGACCGCCCAGCACCGGGCCGATGCCCACGGACAGGCCAACCGCCGTACCGAAGTGGCCGAACGCCCTGCCGCGCTCGGCGCCACGAAAATATTGCTGAATCATGCCCACGGCCTGGGGACTCAACAACCCCGAGCCGACACCCTGCACGAAGCGGGCGGCATTGAGCCAGTCGGCATCCGGGGCCAGGCCCGAGGCAATGGAGGCTGCGGTGAACACCACTACGCCGACAACGAAGATGCCACCTCGTCCCAGGAGATCGCCTGCGCGACCGGCGGCTACCAGCACCACGCCGAAGGTCAGCGCATAGCCGGAGAGCACCCACTGCAGGTCGGACTGGGAGGCGCCAAGGCCCTCCTGGATGGAAGGCAGCGCAACGTTGACGATGCTGACGTTGATCAGCGACATGGCGATGGCTGCCAGCAGCACCGCCAGAATGCGCCAGCGCGTCGAATCTTCAGTCGTATTGGTGTTTGTCCGCTTTGAATCAGACCGACTCTGGGTCAAGTATTTTGCCTCTGTTCACTCAGAATATTCATGGCTAGCACCGAGAACGGTACGACAACATTGATGCTGGCTTCTTGCTTGATTGCGCTAGTTTGAATCCACGCGGCGAGGTAGATCAGCTTAGCCCTTAGCCCAATCCTCCACACGCAGCCCCGGCACGCGAAGGAATTCCCGGGTGTTGTTCGTGACCAGAATCAGTCCTTTCGAGCGGGCATGGGCGGCCAGCATCTGATCATAAGGGCCGATCGGTGTGCCGCTCTTGGCTAGCTCTGCTCTCAACTGCCCGCTATGTGCTGCGGCATCGCTGTCGTAGTTCAGCACTTCCAGCCGCGCGGCAAAGCCCTCGACAACTCCCAAGTTGCGTTCCGGCGCCATGGACTTCTCTGCGCCGTAGATCAGTTCCATCAAGGTAATGGTACTGATGCATAGCTGGTCATGGTGGCGATTGAAGGCTTTTCGTACCTGCGTGGGTTTGTGCCTGATGGTGAAGATACAGATATTGGTATCGAGCAGGTACTTGAGCATCAGAACGTCTCGCGCTCCTGCTCGGCGGGTTGCTCGCGATCCGTCATGAAGTCGGCGCTCACTCCTTCTTCGTCAAACCAACTGTCCCAGGCCGCGCCGGCAGGGGTGATAATACGGATGCGCCCTAGCGCGATCACGTCGACGCGTTTGACATCTTCCGGTAGTGCCAGTGATTTGGGCAGGCGGATAGCCTGGCTGCGGTTACTCTTGAAAACGGCCCCTTGTTCCATCGGCATACTCCGGATATACGTTTCGTATATCCCAATATAGCGTTTTTGAGCTCTGATCGCTAGCCTGGAATCAGGCGACGCTGCATCTTCGCGGGCTGGGCACCGGGGAAGTTGCGTTCGACGAAGCGCATGGCGATGGTCAATACCACTGTCAGGGCAATGTAGATGCCCGCAATCAGCAGCAAAGGTTCATAGACCAGGAAGGTCTCGTCGCGTACCAGGTTGGCGGCCTTGAGCAGATCCATGACGGCGATGGTGGATACCAGAGGCACGGATTTGAGCAGCAGGATCATCTCGCCGGTGAGCGTCGGCAGGCAAATCTGAATGGCGCGCGGTAGCCACAGCCGGTAGAGCACCTGCCAGCGGGTCAGGCCGAAGGCGCGGCCTGCGGCCAGCTCACCGCTGGGCACACTGAGCATGGCACCGCGAATTACCTCGCCGGAATAGGCGCCGACGCTGATGGTGAAGGTCAGGGCGCCGTAGTAGAAGGGGTCGCGCAGCAGGGGCCAGATGATGCTTTCCTGAATGCCGGGAATCTGCGGCAGCAGGCGACCCACGCCGTCATAGAAGAAGAACAGCTGCACCAGCAGCGGCGTGCCGCGAATCACCGTGGTGAAGCCGCGTACCAGCATGGCAATCGGCTTGGGTGCGGTGAGTTGGACCAGGGCGATGATGACCGCCAGTATCAGCCCCAGGATACCGGACACCGCCACCAGCAGCAGCGTGTTGACGAAACCCGTCCAGAGATACTCTTGATAGAACGGATCGAAGATCCAGGAAAAGTCCATGACGTTGTTCTCTTGGAAGTTGGCTTAGGCTTCTTTCAACAGGCCCTAGGCGTTGTCAGAGAGCTGGCCGCGACGAACGATGCGTTCCGCCCAGCCGAAAAGCGCGTTGGAGCCCAGCGTCATGACCAGATAGAGCGCTCCCGCGACGCTGTAGAACAGGAAATAGGAGCGGGTGCTCGCCGCCGCTTGCTGGGCGGTGAAGAACAGCTCCTCGAAACCGATCACGCTGATCAACGCCGTATCCTTGACCAGGATCAGCCACAGGTTGGACATGCCAGGCAGGGCGTTGGGCAGCATGCCGGGAATGACGAAACGATGAAATCGGGTCCAGCGCGAGAAACCATAGGCATCCGCGGCTTCGAGCTGACCGCGAGGAATGGCCAGAATGGCGCCGCGAAACACCTCGGTCATGTAGGCGCCCTGAACGAAGGCCAGGACCCCGACGGCGGTGACGAAGCCGCTGATCTGCATGGCACTCTCGAAGCCCAGCGCGCCGAGCCCGGCATTGAGTGCCTGGGTGCCGGCGTAGTACAGCAGGATGATCAGCAGAAGCTCGGGAACGGCACGTACCAGGGTGGAATAGGCGGTGGCCAGGGCCTGTAATGGCCCCCAGCCGCTCAACCGTGCGCTGGCGCCGATCAGACCCAGTAGAAGGCCGATGGCATAGGCCAGCAGGGCGATCTCTATCGTCACGAGCGCCCCTTCCAAGATCGGCCCGGCCCACTCCTGGAGTCCTTCGTTCTGATAGTTTTCCATGGTCAGGTTCTTTATCGAATGAGCAGGATCTTCCGCCAGGGTAAAACCCTGCCGGAAGAAGCGATGAGCTAGAAAAGGCGATCAGCCGCCGCAGATATCCGTGCCGAAATACTGCTGGGAGAGCTCGCTGCACCTGCCATTTTCCACCACTGCGGCGATGGCCTCATTGAGCTTGCTTTCGAGCTCATCATCGCTCTTGCGCAGCCCGATGCCGATACCTTCACCAAAGGCTTCATGCTTGGGCGCCGTGGCGATGATGGCGTACCCCTGGGCTTCGTCCCGCTCGACAAAGGCGGTCATGACGATCTCGTCGGCGAGCATGACGTCGATACGCCCGGACAGCAGATCGCGGTTGACCTGCTCCTGCTGGTCGTAGATCTTGAGCTCGACGCCGCTATCGCGCAGTTCCCGCCGCGCATAGGTGGCATTGGTGGTGGCGCCCTGCACGCCGAGAATCTTGCCGTCCAGCCCTTCGGGAATCTCGAAGTCGGCATCCTTGGCCGCCACATAGGCCGCCGGGGTGTAGTAGTAGGGATCGGTGAAGTCGACGACCCGCTTGCGCTTGTCGGTGATCGACAGGGAGTTCATGATCATGTCGATCTTGCCGGAATTCAGGGCGGGGAAGATGCCGCTCCAGCCGGTCGGGGTGACCTCGCATTGTGCCTGCATTTCCTCGCACAACGCCTTGCCGAGCTCGACCTCGAAGCCGGTCCAGTCGCCATTGGAGCCCTTGTAGCTGAAAGGGGGGTAGGGTTCCGCCGCAATGCCGATCTTCAGTGGCTCCTGGGCCATGCTGGCGGCGCTCAGGGTCAGAGCGGCAAGTCCAGCCGCCATGATCAAGGTGTGCTTCATCAGAGTCGTTTTCATCAGCTATCCTCGTTTGTTGTTTTCTTTCTATGCCACGCTGGACAGAAACTGCCGACAGCGTTCGTTGCTCGCTTGCTCGAAGACCTGTTGTGGCGTGCCGGCCTCGGCGATCTCCCCTTCGTGCAGGAACACCACCTGATGCGATACCTCCCGGGCAAAGCTCATTTCATGGGTCACCATCAGCATGGTACGACCCTCGGCAGCGAGGTCGCGGATCACGCCCAGTACCTCACTCACCAGTTCCGGGTCAAGAGCTGACGTGGGCTCGTCGAACAATAGCACCCGAGGCTCCATGGCCAGTGCCCGGGCAATGGCGACGCGCTGCTGCTGGCCCCCGGAGAGATAGGCCGGGTATTGGTCGCGCTTGTCTGACAGTCCCACCTTGGCCAGATAATGCTCACCGAGCTTGACGGCCTTGCGTCGGCTCAAGCCGCGCACCCGCAGCGGAGCTTCGATGACATTGCCCAATACGCTCAGGTGCGGCCACAGATTGAACTGCTGGAACACCATGGTGACCTTGGCGCGCAGACGATGAATCTGACGGCGATCCAGGCCGGTGATGTAACCCTCGGCGTCATGAGTGAAGTGAATGTCCTCGTCGGCGATGGTCAGTTCACCTTTGTCAGGGCGTTCGAGCAGGTTCATGCAGCGCAGTAGCGTGCTCTTGCCGGAACCGCTCGAGCCGATGATCGAAACCACCTGGCCTTCAGCGACGCTTAAGGACACATCCTTGAGAACCTCGAGTTCTCCAAAGCATTTGACCAGATGCCGAGCATCGATCATCGGGGCAGACGTTGTTGTTGTAGTCATAGGCGCTCAGGTTGTTGTTGTCAGGCATTGCTCGGCACAGCGTTCGATCCGTTTGCAGGCCTCGCCCAATAGTTTCGCATCGACCGTCAGGCTCAAGCGCACGAAGCCCGCCGCCGAGGGGCCGAAGGCTTCGCCGGATAGCACCGAGACGTTCTGTTCCGCCAGCAGGCGATCGGCGAAGGCCTGGGTGGATAAACCGGTACGGCGAATATCCACCATCATGAACATGCCGGCCTTGGGCGTGAGCACCTCGAGTACTTCGCTGTCGGCAAGGGTCGCCAGAACCACATCCCGGCGCTGCCGATAGGTCTCGCGCATCTGCGCAAGCTCCTGGGGCGGATGCTCCAGGGCGTGACAAGCGGCGTCCTGAATGAAGTCCGGGCAGCCATAGAGCATGCACAGCGCCAGGTTGGTCAGGTGCTCGATCAGCTCCTCGGGGCCGATCACCCAACCCAGGCGCCAGCCGGTCATGGCATGGGATTTCGACAGGCTGTCCACTACTGCGGTGCGCTCCACCATGCCGGGAAGGGTGGCAGGTGAGAGGTGTTCGCCCTCGAAGGTCAGCTCGCCATAGACTTCATCGGAGATCAGCCACAGATCATGGCGCTGACACGCATCGGCGATGGCCTGTCAGTGTTCCCGGCTCAGCACTTGGCCGGTGGGATTGTGCGGACTGTTGACCAGCATAGCCCTGGTGCGAGGCGTGATGGCTGCCTCGATATCCGCCGAGCGGGGCAGGAAATCCTCTTCCGCGCGCAGAGGTACCCGTACCAGGGTGGCGCCGGCGGCCTGCAAGGCGGCTTCGTAGGTGACGTACATCGGTTCGAAGACGATCACCTCGTCGCCAGGGTCGAGCAGGCACTGGGCGACGGCGTAAAGCCCGCATTGGGCGCCGGCCAGCACCGCGACATTATCCGGCGTTGCCGTACCGCCGCGCTGGCGATGATGGGCGGCGATCAGCTCCCGCAGGCGCAGCTTGCCCTGAACGTCGGCATAGTGGGTCGCGCCGGCCTGCAGGCTCGTCACGGCGCTGTCGATGATCGGCTGGGGCGTGACGAAGTCCGGATCGCCGATGGAGAGCACGATGATGTCCTCACCCCGGGCCTTGCGCTCCATGGCGTGATAGTGAATATCCCAGGCGGCTGCGCCTTCACCGGCAATGCGATTCGTCAGGTCAGAGTAATGCATGATGGCTCCTTTTTACTGGATGGCGTCCTGGGCTGGCTGCCCATCCCGAGTCGTCACACCCTCTAGAAACGCCCTGATCTGATCCGGATGATCTTCGATCCAGGCTTCGGCGACGTCTTCCAGGTTCTTTTCCTGCTGACTGAACGCATCGATGAACTGGCTTTGCTCTTCGGCACTGAAGACTACTTGATCCAGCAGCTTGGTCAGATTGGGATTGGCCTTGCTGAAATCACGCCGAACGATGGTGCGGATATCGCTCTTGCCGTTCTCCTTGCCGTAGACGCCTTCAGGGTCGTCGAGAATGGCCATGTCGTACTTGGGCGCCATCCAGTGGGGTGTCCAGCCGTAGAAGACGATCCAGCGCTGATCGCGAGCAGCGGCATCGACTTCCGCCAGCATGCCGGCGGTGGAGGATTCGCGGATGTTCCAGTCGCCCAGGCCGTAGATGTCCGCATCCACGGCGTCGTTGATGGATTCGCTGACGGTGGAACCGCTTTCGATGGAGTAGAACTCACCATCGAAGCGCTTGCGATTTTCCGGCTCGTTCAACTGGGCGGCGCTGGTGATGCCCGCATCGTGCACGTACCCGGGCACCGCAAACCCCATGCGCGCCCCTTCGACGTTGTTGCCAAGATCGACGATGGCGTTGGACTGCATGGCGGCGTCGTAAATCTTCTGCTGAGCGGGCAACCAGCCGCCCAGGAAAACGTCGGTATCGCCGGATTGCAGGGTGCTGTAGCCCACGGTGCTGCTCATGTCGATGCGATTGGCTTGGTAGCCCAGATCGTCAATGAGCCTTGCGACGATCTCGGTCTTGACCGTTACCCCGGGCCATGGAGGCACCACGAAATTGACCGTATCCGCTTCATCGGCGGCCTGGGCGATAAGGGGAAGCAGCGTCAAGCCGGCAATAAACAGTGTGTTGCGCAGTGTCATGGGTGTCCTCGTTATTGTGTAAGGCGCTGATTAAGCAGCGCTCTACCGCCTCTCGGCGGGTAAACGAAAAAAAGAAAAATCAATCCTTGGCGGTTACCTCAGCTGTTTGCTCGCCGCCGAACGGGGCGCGGCTCATGATGCGTTCCACCATGGGAATGAAGTGCGTAAGCGGCAGGGTATCGTAGTCCGGGTCGAAGGCGCACTGATCCCACTCGTCGCAGAAGCGCACGGTGCGGTCATAGGCCGGATGATCGCGGAACTGCTCCCGGGCATGCGGATCGAGGCCGTAGAAATGGCGGTAATGATAGCCCTGGAAGAGTTCGTGATGGCGAATCATCCAGGTGTTGAGCGGATCGATGAAGGGCTCGAGAATCGCCGCGGCGATTTCCGCATGATTGGCCGGTGCCAGGTCGTCGCCGATGTCATGTAGCAGGGCGCATACCACGGTTTCCTCGTCGGCGCCGGCGCGCAGCGCCCGAGTGGCGGTCTGCAGGCTGTGTTCGAAACGGTCCACCGGGTAGCCGTGGTTGTCGCCCTTGAGATGCAAGAGATGTTCAAGCACCCGGCGACTGGCGTCGTTCTGATAGATCTGGAAGTGCGCATCGATGATCTGCCAGTCCTCGGCACGGCTTTCATCGAAGCGTTTGAAGGTTGCCTGTTCCATCATGCGTTCTCCCCTAGTTGCGTCTGTAAAACGCGGCGACGGCTGGCGGTGCTGTCCCGGTCGACGTAGCCCTGGCGCATATGACGAATGCCGCCTTCCAGCTGAAAGGCGGTGCGACCGTGGAACAAGCGATAGTTGTCCATGATCAGCATCTCGCCGGGGTCGAGCTTGAGGTGTACCGTCAACTCGTCGGAGGTGATCAATTCGTAAAACCGCTGTCGGGCGGCGTAGTAGCGCTCCAGCACCTCCGGGTCGTGAGCGGGCACCCGCTCGGTGCGGTTGGAAAAGCGTACCCGACGTAGCTGACCAAGACTATCGAGCTCGATCAACGGCCCCTCGCTTTCCAGGTGCGTGGTGTCGTCGGTGTACAGGAACTCCGTGGCGAGCTGGGTCAGGCACTCGAAGTGCTCAGGCGATTCTTCCCGCAACCGCCGAGCCGCCATGAATCCGTCCACCAGGGTGCTGTCACCGCCCTCGGCGGCGTTGGTCAGGCAATGCAGCCAGATGTAGCCGGGGATCGGGTCGCGATAGGGGTTGTCGGTATGCGGCTCCAGGCCGCGCTGGGTCATGGTCAGGTCATAGGCCTGAGGCACGGATTTGACGTCGGCGATACCCCCCCAGTTGGTGCGCCGCAGTGGGCCGATGCGATCAATCAGCGCCTGCATGCCGTCTTCATCATTAGGTACGGCTCGCACCCGCACGAAGCCGTAGCGGCGAAGATGCTCCAGCATCGCCAGCAGTCGCTCGTCGCTTTCAAGCGCTGCCTCAAAGTCCGCTTCGGGCAGCGTGGCGAGCCCTGCATCCCACAGAATCAGATCATCCGGCGTATCGCTTTTGCTCACCTCATCCGCCTTGCGAAGGGTCGCCAACGGGAAGAGCGTGCGGTGCGCATCGCTGAACCGGAGACGCAGCATTTCGCCGTCGATCTTGGCTTCTTCGATGGTCAGGTCGAGAGGCAGCTGGGCGGCCTCGATCAGGCGTTGGCCGGTCTGGGCATCCAGCGTCTCGGTATCCGGAGCACGTTCCCGCAACCACAAGGCCGCGAAGCAGCGCTCCCGGTCTTGATCGCGCAGGACTAGACGACGGCCTTTGGCATCCAATGTGATGTTGGCGGTGGTCATGGGTTCGCGATTCTCCACGGTATTCGGGGTGATGGATGACGACATTGCCTTTAACTTAGTGCCATAATCACGCCAGGGTTTGATTTTTTTGGCCATATGCTTGCGGTTATTCGCCATGAGTGAGGTTTTTTCGACAAACTGGCCCTACCCGCGCCCGGATAGTCCACCGGTGCTCCGGCCGGAGGAGGCGGAGCACACCATCGATGTCTGGCTACTGCCCAAGTTCTCGATGTTGTCGCTCGTGTGCCTGCTGGAGCCCCTTCGCGTCGCCAATCGTTTCGGTCGCCCGCTGTTTGCCTGGCGGTTGCTGTCGAGTACCGGTGAGCCGGTGATAGCCAGTAATGGCGTACGTACCGATGTGGATGGTCGGCTCGAGGGGCTCAAGGAGTGCGAGCTATTGATGGCGGTCTCGTCCTATGAAGCCGAGGCCACGGTGACCGCCGGCGATCGCGCCATGCTGCGCCAGGTTGCGGCCTTCGGCGGCCAGGTCGGAGGGCTGGATACGGCACCCTTCATCCTGGCCCGAGCCGGGGTACTCGAGCATCAGCCGGTGGCCCTGCACTGGGAGAGTATTCCCGCGTTCCAGGAGGAGTTCCCCCATTTTGCGGTCAGTCGGTCACGCTTCGAATTCACGCAGCAAAGCCTGACCGGCTCCGGCGGCGCGGCGGGCATCGACATGATGCTGCAGTGGATCGAGCAGGGGTACGGGCCGGCGCTGGCGGATGCGGTCAGCCGCCAACTGGTGCACCAGCGCTTTTCCGAAGGCGAACTACGCGAACATCAGACCAGGAAGGAGTTGCAGCATTTGCCGCGCACGGTGGCCAATACCCTGGCCATCATGGAGGCGCACCTGGGCCAGGTAGTGTCGATACCGGAAATCTGCCGGCTAGTGGGGCAGTCTCAGCGCCAGCTATCCCGCCAGTTTCAAGCTTACCTAGGCGAAACACCCAAGCACTACTACCTGGGTATGCGTCTGGATCAGTCCCGGCGCATCCTCACGGACAGCCGGTGCCAGGTCACCGACGCAGCACTTGCCACGGGCTTTACTCACTTGGCGCATTTTTCCCGGGCCTATCAGGCGCGTTTCGGCGAACGGCCCAGCGAAACCGCAGAGCGGGGCGTTGGTTGAACGGACGCCAATCCCTCATTTCTCAACGGCTACTTCCGGCCGCGCCTGGTCGAGCACTTCAACCCGCCGCCGGCGCTCGCTGCGCCATAGCATGCGCAGCCGGGAGCGAATCTCGTCGCGCTCCATGTAGCAGCCCTGCAGCCAGCGATGGCCGGAGCTGCCTTCAAACGCGTCCCGGGCATGCAGCAGGCGGCGGTTGTCGAAGATCACCAGATCGCCGGGAAGATAGGTGAAGCGCTGGGCGAAACGCGGCTCCTTCAACAATCGCTGCAACTGCATCAGGGCGTCATAGGCCGGTTCGATATCCTCGAAGGGCGCCATCAGCGGGCCGCGCAGGAAGTCGGCGATGCGCAC
Source organism: uncultured Halomonas sp. (assembly GCF_947500835.1). Classification (GTDB taxonomy): domain Bacteria; phylum Pseudomonadota; class Gammaproteobacteria; order Pseudomonadales; family Halomonadaceae; genus Modicisalibacter. The sequence goes on along the minus strand of NZ_CANMTQ010000002.1, from coordinate 234,126 downwards.
CTCGAGCAGCCGCCCGCGGTCGTCGAGCTTGATCATCGGGTCGAACCAGACATAGTCCGTTACCTTGGCGGTGTTGGCATAGCACCAATGAACACGAGTCAGGGTCGCAAAGGCCTCGGGGTGCTCATCCCGCAGCGCCTCGGCGATGGCGAAGCCGTCCGCCATCACCGCCTGGCCGCCCTCGACGCTGTTTTCCAGGCAGTGCAAGAACTGAAGCCCCGGCTGGTATTCTCGGGTGGGTAGATCGACGTGGAAGGGCAAGGCAATGGAAGTGTAGGCGTTGGAGTCCGGGTCCGGCTTGGCCTTGACGTCGAACAAGGTGCCGAAGTTGGTATCGCGCATGGGCCCGATGCGCTCGGCGATGCGCGCCAGGGTGCCGGGCTCGGTGGGTAAATTGCGCAATCGTACCAGGCCGTGACCGAGCACCGCTTTCAAGGCATCCTGCAATAACGCCTCGAACTGCGGGTCGTCTTCCGGATGGGTGTCTGCATGAGCGAGCCAGCCGCTGGCGTCCAGGCTGATCGGCTCCGCCATTTCTTCGCCGGTCCAGGTGGTCACCGGCACCAGGGGCGCGTCTGGCTGTTCGAGATTGGAGTAATCATTCGCCCGCAGCCAGCCGGGGTGAAAACTAAGGGTGCGATTCTCGGGTGCGAAGGTGACGCTTAGCGCCCCCTGCTCGTTCAGCGTCGCCTCGCTGATTGTCGGCCAGTCGCCCAAGGTCGAGAGATCAAGAATGCGCTCCCGAGTGGCCGGATTGACGGTGCTGTCGTCGGCGGCATTCTCCCGCAGCCAGACGCTGTGATAGCGGCTGACGAGGCCGTCCTGCCAGTGCAGTTCGAGCACGCGTTCATCGTGGCTGACCCGGGCAGGCAGCACCTCGATGGGCCAGGCGTCGTAATCCGGCGTTAAAGGAAGTCGGGAATCGGTCGCTGTTCCAGTCATGGTCATGGCTCCGCCAAAGGGCATTTAACGCCAGCATGCCCGCCTGGAGCGTCGCCAACACGACACAACGCGACAGCTTTTTGGCATGATCCGCCATGTCGTGAGAGGCAGTGCCTGGGGTGGCATGAACGATTCAGCCGGCATGTCGATCACCGCGAGGGCTGACGCCATAGCGGCCTTTATAGGCTCGGGAGAAGCTCGACGGCGAGGTAAAACCACAGGCCAGGCTGATGCTCAGGATGTCGTGATCGGTCTCCCTGAGAAGCTGGCGCCCGCGGGAAAGACGCAGCGCAAGATAGTGATCCCGAGGGCTTGTGGTCAGTTCCTGTTCGAACAGTCGCTGCAGCTGGCGCAACGAAATACCCACTTTCCCGGCGATGTCGCCTACGGATAACGGTGCCTCGATATGCTGCTCCATCAACGCCACCGCCTCGACCAGAGCATGGCGATGGGTGCCCAGGCGACGGGTCAGGGCCAGACGCTGATGATCGCGTTGAGTACGCATGCGGGCATGAATCAACTGCTCCGAGACTGCGGTGGCCAGCTCGTCGCCATGTCGCCGCGCAATCATCGCCAGGGCCATGTCCATGGCGGCGGCCCCCCCGGCGCAGGAGAAGCGCTCGGTGCTTATTTCGTAAAGCGATTCAGTGGCATCGATCTCCGGAAAGCGTTCACGAAAGCTGGGCAGGCTTTCCCAATGCAGCGTCACGCGTTGGCCTTCAAGCAATCCTGCGCGAGCCAGAATGAAGCTGCCGGTATCGAGACCGCCCAGCACGCAGCCGCGTTGCGCCAACTGGTTGAGCCAGCGAATCAGGTGACGGGACAGGGTCGCCTCGGGCTCGAAGCTGGCAACCACCGCCAGGCTTGCAAGCGCCGGCGCCGAGTCCAGGGAGGTATCCGCCAGCAGGGTCATGCCATTGCTGGCGCTGATGGGCTGGCCGTCCTGACTGATCACATGCCAGCAGAAGACCTCCTTGCCCGCAATGCGATTGGCGATACGCAGAGGTTCCACCGCAGAAAAAAACGCCATCATCGAAAAGCGCGGCAGCAACAGGAAGCCGATGGGCTCGGGCCAGGGCCCTTGATAGTCCAGGCGCATGTAGGTGTCTCGAAGTAGCAGTGACGGCTCAATATTAGCCAGGCCAGAGTGGGATACTGCCCCGGCTGAATTCAAGGGCCCTTACAGATCAAGAAGCAATACCATTGCCATCAGGAATGATCGGGCAGACGCAGCTCGAAATCCGCTTGACGCATGGACTGGCCGAAAGCGATCAAGGGTTCTCCGATCACAGACTGAAAGCCAGCCGACTGGTAGAGGCGGCAGGCGTTGACGTGGCGGTCGAAGGTTGAAACACGAATCCTATCGAAGCCTTCCCCCTGAGCATGTTCGATAATCCGATCGAGCATGGCTCTGCCAATGCCCTGCCCACGGTACGACTCGTCCAGATAGAAGAGGCGAAGCCTGCCTTCAGTAATGGTTTCTGCGGTAAAGAAAACGCATCCGATCATGTTTTTGGCCGCTTCCGCGATCAGGAAACAGCTAGCTCTATCCTCCAGCTTCTTCTCCAGTAGATCGAGGGCCTCAGAAACCGCGTCTGCAAAACCGGATTCAAACCCCTCGACTATCGTGTAATGACGGACGTTGGCGGTCGCGACCCAATTCCGGTCGGCGGCTCGATAGTCTCGAAAAGTAATGGTGCTGGTTTCGATGGACAAATCATTGTTCCCAGAATATTGGTCCGCGTCGTTGGCTGCAGTCCGTCATATGGTCAAGAAAGGTCTGACGAGGGTGGCGACAGCTCCAGCTGCGCCTTCTCCACCAGTTCCTCCGGCAGCTCCTTCTTGACCGACACGCCGAGTTCACGAAATTCGCTGGCCTGCTTGATCAGATTGCCCTTGCCGCCGGTGAGCTGGCCAAGGGCCTGATCGTAGCTCATTCGCGCGCCATCAAGGCGCTTGCCCACATCCTGCATGCTCTCCAGAAACACCCGCAGCTTGTTGTAGAAGCGCTCCGCGCGATTGGCGAGTTCGGCGCTGTGCTTGCTTTGGTCCTCGAAGCGCCAGAGCTGGCGCACGATATTGAGACTGGTGAGTAGCGTGGTGGGCGTGGTGACCAGGACGTTGTTCTCGATGGCGCGCTGATAAAGGGTGTCGTCGAATTTCAGCGCCTCGACGTAGGCGGATTCCACGGGAATGAACATGATCACTACTTCCGGGGAGTTGAGCCCGGGCAGGTCGTAGTAGTGCTTATCCGCCAACTCGTTGATGCGATCGCTGACCGCCCGGCTGTGTTCCGCCAGCGCCTGGGTGCGCTCGAGATCACTGTCGCTGTTGACGTAGCGCACGTAAGCGGAAAGCGAGGTCTTGGCGTCGATGATCAGATGCTTGTTCTGAGGCAGATAGACGATGGCGTCCGGACGGCGGCGTCCTTCCTCGGTGGTGAAGCTGACCTCGCGCTTGTAATCCGTGCCTCGTCGCAGCCCGGAGCCATCAAGCACGTTCTCCAGCATCAGCTCGCCCCAGTTGCCCTGGATCTTCTTCTGGCCCTGGAGCGCCTCGGTCAGACGCTGGGCCTGATCGGTAATCTCCCGATTGAGACTTTGCAGGTTCTTGAGCTCAGAGCGCAGCGCTTCCTGTTGCCGAGTGTCCTGATGATGCAGATGCTCGATCCGCTCCCGGAAGCCTTTCATCTCCGCATGCATGGGTTGGAGCAGGTTGGTCAGATTCCTCTCCGAGAATTCGCTGAAGCTTTTGCCCTTGCGCTCAAGCACCTCATTGGCCAAATTCTCGAACTCTTCCTTTAGCTGTTCCCGGCTGGCATCGACAAAAGCAAGCTGCTCGTCGAAATGACGCTGTTTCTGTTCCAGGGTGATCGACATGCGGGTATTGGCCACCCGCTCATCCTGCAATGCTTGCAAAGTGCGGTCGAGGCGCTCGCGGGTCTGGGCCAGCTCTTGCTCACTTTGAGTCAGGCGCTGGTGATAATGTTGAGCCGCCTGCTGACTAACGATCCATTTGCTGCGCAGGATCAGAAAGGTCAACAGAATGCCTGTCACTAGGGCGACAAGTAATGAAGCAGAAAGGGTTAGTGGCAAAGCCTCGACTTGCATGCGTTGGTTCCCAAAAGTAGGAAGACGATCTCAAATAGCCGTAATTGTAAAGGAAACTTCGATATATGTACGGACCATGCCTTAACTAAGGCGGCACAAATGTAGCAGGCTGCTCATGCGTTTTGGCCATGTCTCAAAGCTGGCTCTCAATTTTAAAAGACTAGTGCTGTAAGGCCTGATCCACCACCCAGCCCGTAGATCAATAAACAGTAAAAACAGTAGCAGGAAAAAGAATAGCGGTGTCGTCGCTGGATAACTGTGGGCACACGATGGATCGCTGTCGATCAGCTAAAAATCCGGTGTTGGGAATGTGCTGACCTGACCGAGGCTACAGCGATTCGAAAATCTTTTAATGATTATGGGCTTGGGTATTGAAAATGCTAAGAAGGGAGGGGCGAATAATTATTGCTCGAGCGGGTATCAATTTTGGGCATAACGGCATTAGACGGTGGTCTTGGTTTGGAATAGCCTGAAAATATCGAAAGAAATTACGTGTTTTAAAAACAAAACCAAACTTCCTATAAAGTAGGAAAGCCATTTCTTAAACATTTACAAAATTTTTATACCAGTACATATAACAAGGCTAAAGAGGAAAGCGAGATGGCACGTATTGGAGTAGATGTAGGTGGTACCAATACAGACATAATATTGGAAACCACTCATGAGGACTCGATTGGTAAAAGTGTTTATCAACATAAGGTACCAAGCACCACTGATGATCAATCCATCGCAGTAATGCAAGGTATAATTGAGGTATGCAAGAAAGCCCGCATCGATAAAAGTGAAATTAGTCTTATCGTCCACGGCACTACCGTAGCGACAAATATCTCCATTGAACATAACGGCGCCGAGGTGGGAATGCTTACCACCAAGGGTTTTCGCGATATATTGCATATTGGACGACATAAGCGGCCGCACAACTTCTCTCTCCACTTCGATGTGCCTTGGCAGTCTTCTCCTTTAGTGAAACGACGCAATAGAATCCCTATCCACGAACGCATTTTACCTCCAGAAGGCAAAGTCGAAACTGCCCTCGACGAAGCGGAAGTCAGAGCCGCAGCAGAAAAGCTAAAAAGCAATGGTATCAAGTCCGTTATTATAGGATTTCTGTACTCCTTCTTGAATCGATCCCACGAGCTTAAGGCAAAAAGCATCGTCGAAGAGGTGATACCGGATGCCTACGTTTGCTGCTCATGTGAGGTAGTAGACGCCATGAGAGAGTATGAGCGATTTTCAACCACGGCAATGAATGCTTACATTGGACCGAAAACCTCACATTATCTCAAGCATCTCGAAAGCGAATTAAAAGAACAAGGGATTTTTGCTGATTTACGCATCATGCAATCCAACGGTGGTGTGTCTACTGTAGAGAGTTGCTGTGATAAGCCCGTTAATATCTTAATGTCAGGGCCTGCTGGAGGCGTGATTGGTGGACATTATTTCGCAGGGCTAGATGGTGAAAAAAATATCATCACTGTCGATATAGGAGGCACCTCGGCTGACATATCAACGCTTTCGGAGGGTGATATAAAAATAATGAATCCTAGAGATTCATATGTGGGTGGTCATCCTGTCATGGTACCAATGATCGACCTTATTACCATCGGCGCCGGAGGAGGGTCGATTGCTTACGTTGATGAGGCAGGTGGTTTCCAAGTAGGTCCACGGTCGGCGGGGTCGATGCCGGGCCCAGCTTGCTATAACCGTGGAGGCAAGGAACCCACTGTTACCGATGCCAACATCATCTTGGGGCGCCTGGATCCAGACCAAATGCTGGGTGGCGATCTAAAAATTGATCCTGAGCTTTCCATCAAGGCGGTTAAAGAGAATGTAGCAGAGCCACTTGGTCTGAGTGTAAAAGATGCAGCCTTAGGGATTGTTAAAATAATTAACAATAATATGGCTTTGGCTATCCGCTCTAATTCAGTAGCACGAGGTGTGGATCCTAGAGATTATGTTTTGATGCCTTTTGGGGGGGCTGGCCCTGTCCATGGCCCTGCTTTAGCGGAGGAAATAAGCGCCAAGGCAGTATTGGCTCCTCCTGCACCAGGGATAACATCAGCCGCTGGTTTGTTGACTACCAACCTTCAGTATGAAGCAACAAGTTCATTGCTATGTGATCTCAACACTATTTCGAATAAGAATTTTGAGAATATTATAGTTTATATAGATGAGCTTGAAGACAGGATTGTTCAAAAACTCCGCAATGATGGTGTAGAAGAAAAGGATATCAAGTTAACTCGCCTGGCAGAATGCCGCTACCACGGACAAGGATTCGAGTTGCGAGCAGACATACCTTCGGGAAAGTTGGACAGCGATAAACTAGCGATAGTCATTGAAAATTTTCATAAAACTCACGAAATGGATTATGGATATCGTTTCAATGACGCCGCGGTTGAGCTTGTGACACTGCGTATCATTGGTACGTCCGATTCAGAGAAGCTGTCTTGGGAAACACTAAGAGAAGCTGGTGATCAAGATCTCAAAGAAGCTTTCATGTACGAACGCAATACAGTTTTTGACGATGGTTCAGAGATGCTTACTCCAAGATACAACAGAACTTTGCTAGGAGCTGGTCAGACTATAGAGGGGCCTGCACTTTTGATGCAGCACGATTCTACTTCTTTAGTTCCTCCCGGCTGGATGGCCGAAGTCACAAAATATGGAAACCTGATGATTGCCAAAAAGCATCAGCGAGGTGAGAAATGAACAACAATCAAGTCGATCCTATTACCTGCCAAGTAATAAGTGGTGCATTGGACACCATAGCTGAAGAAATGGGCCATGTTCTTTACAGAATGTCCTTCTCTTCGATTATCCGCGAGTCCCAGGATCTCGGCGCTGGCTTGTTTGATATCAATTATCAAACAATCTGCGAGTCTGAATCGACGCCAATGCACATTGGCTCAATTCCTGCTTATCTTCGTGGTATTGAAGAGACATTGCAGGGAGGCGAATGGCATGAAGGTGATGTAGTCGTTCATAATCACCCTTATCATGGGTCCAGTCACACCCCCGATCTGGCAATTGTAATTCCTATATTTCACCAGGGCGAACTCGTTGCATTTTCAGGCAACACGGCCCATCACATTGACATAGGTGCTGCAACTCCTGGGCTCATAATCGATGTGGGGGATGTCTACGCTGAGGGCATGCTATTTGCCGGCCTCAAGCTCTATGAGAAAGGCGTTAGGAATGAAGGCATTGCAAAAATGATAACGGCAAATAGTCGCGCTTCGAATCAGTTGATGCGTGATATAGAAGCCCAGGTTGCTTCAGCTAAGCTTGGTGTCAAAAGGTTTCAGGAGTTACTGGATCGCTATGGAAAAGAACTTACTTTTTCAGCTATTGAAAAACTAATCGACTACTCTGAGAAGATTCTGCGACAGAAAATAGAAGAAGTACCAGATGGTGAATATCGAGCGGAAGGCTTTCTAGACGACGATGGTAGGAATCGCGAGGATCGTTTGCCTATTGTGGTAACCGTCAAGGTTAAAGGCGATTCTATCGTAGTAGATTTGACCGGCTCGGCGCCTCAGACAGTGACTGCCTATAATGTACCTTTCGAAGGGTCTTGCAAAGTAGCAGCATATGCAGCGTTCAGAAAGCTGCTTCTGGATGCTTATAATCTTGATGTGCCTATTCCATCAAATGAAGGGTCGTTCAAACCTATAAGTGTCATTGCTCCTAAGGGCTCGATATTCAATCCTATCTTTCCGGCCGCTGCTGAAGCACGTTTTACACAATGCAACAGGATGATTGATCTTATAATAAAGGCATTGGCTCCAGTAATACCCGATAAGGTTATTGCGGGTAGCTCTGCTTCCATTTCCTTTGCGTCTTACGCGGGAATAAAAGAAGACGGTGATTATTGGGTGTTCCTTGAGGTCAATGAAGGAGCATATGGGGGTAGACCAAGATCAGACGGTCCGGATTCTATTGATAACCTCATGGCAAATACACGAAACAATCCCATTGAAGATCTTGGGATGCACTTGCCAATGATTTGTGACCGTTACGAATTACGTGACGATGTCATGCCAGGAGCTGGAAAGTATCGCGGTGGAATTGGTGTTGTAAAAGAGCAAAGAGTACTTACACCAGGTTTTATAACCCATGAAAGTGAACGTCATTATGATGTTCCCTGGGGCGTGTTTGGCGGGAAAGATGGCGCTGTAGGAAAGACCGAAATATATAACTTACCGGCCCAAAGCAAAAGAAAAGAAATGCCATCGAAATTCTCCGGGTATAGCACTCAGGCAGGTGATGTGATGGCTTATTATTCGCCATGCGGTGGTGGTTATGGTAATCCCTTGGAGCGTTCAATCGAAAAGGTTAGAGAAGACGTGTTGGATGATTTTTGTACAGTGGAACACGCCTATGAAATTTATGGTGTAGTTCTGACCACTGATCTTGATATTGATATTAACGCTACCAAAGAGCGTAGAAAAGAGTTGCAGCAGGAAAATTAAAGTGATTTAAAATCGAAGAATTACGTGCCAAATGCAAGCGGGTGTCATAGATATACTCGCTTGCATAAAACCTGAATGGTAATTCTATAAAATTTATCTCAATAGCTCTTGTGATTTTTAATGCTGTCTTAATAAATACAAACAAAGGGGTATTCCAATGCCAGCGGATATTGGTTCAGAACCGTTGATCGATCAGAAGGAAGCACCTAGAAATCAGCTTTTGGAAACATCTATTTTGCCAGTAGCAACAAATCAAAAACCAATATCAGCGCTGGGATTCGTATGGATATGGATCGGCATCGCGGTAATGATTGCGACTTTTCAACTTGGAGCCAATGGAGTCGCTGGTCTTCCGTTGGCCCAGGTTGTGGCAGTAATTTTTGTAGCCAATATTGTACTAGCTTCCTTGATGGTATTGACCGCCGATATCGGAACAGAGCACGGTCTCTCGTTTGCCGTTTATTTGCGCGCACCATTCGGAGTGCTTGGAACACATCTGCCCTCTATATTTAGAGGTATAGTGGCAGCAATTTGGTTTGGAATACAAACATACCTGGGTGCTCTTGCACTTAATGGCATAATTGAGTATTTATCAGGCTATTCCAATTGGCCTCTTTGGTATGCTGTCTTTGCTGTTATTCAGATGATAAATACTGCCTTGGGGATAAAGGCCGTCGAGCGCCTTGCCGCCATAGCTGCACCAGCGATAATGATAATATCTGTTTGGATGTATTACACGCTAGATGTTCTTGCAGAAACAAATGGCGTCAATATATGGACGTTCGCTGGAGATCAAGACGTCACTATTTTAACTTTATTCCTCGCTAATGTTGCATTTTGGTCTACTCTTGCAATTGATATTCCAAACATAACCCGATTCGTTAAAGTGCGCTCTGGCACAAGGAATTTTTTTTCACGCAATAGAAACATATTTGCAGCTCAACTTTTCGCTTTGCCTGTTACCCAAGCCTGGATAGCTTTAATTGGCGCTGTCTCTTTCATTGCCGCAGGCGACTGGAATCCAGTTAATGTAATACAGGGGCAAAGCGCTGGTTTCAGCCTCATAATATTATTGGTTCTGGTAATATTGGCGCAGTGGTCGACAAACAATGCCGCTAATCTTATTCCCGCTGCCCTGACATTCGTGAATGTTGGAGCCCCATATATCAAATACCCTATGGCAGTGTTTATCGCTGGTGTTGTCGGGACGTTAGCTATGCCTTGGGCTATCTTGGATAATCTGTTCTCTTTCTTGTTCTCTTATGGGTCATTTCTTTCTGCAATTGGCGATATAATGATTGCAGATTATTACTTGATAAGAAAACGGCGGCTCAATGTGCCCCAGCTTTATACATTTTCAGGCCAGTTCTATTACACAAAAGGATTTAATCTGGCAGGTATAATAGCTTGGTTTAGTGCGGGTGGCTTGGCGTTCTATTCTGGTTCTTGGGCATTTGTAGTTGGGTTCTTTTCCGGCGCCGCCATATACTTTATCTTAATGAAATTATTTGTCATGCCAAAATATCCTCAAACAGAGTGTTTGGATAATGATGGTGAAAATTTTTTGGCTACCAGTGTCGGTGAGAACTGGATCTATAGTGAAGAGAGTAAGCTTTTCTTACGCGAAAAAAATGGTGCTGCCGAGCAAGATGCTGCTAGAGAAGACCTTTAAAGCTTCATATCGCGTGATCGTGCTGCGGTGTAGATGATAACTTGGTACATGACGCCGCAGCCTTTATCAAATATTAAGTTCATTTTGCAGTAAGTCTCTAAATAGTTTAAAGCTTGGGCTAATATAAGCCTGGTTCCAAGCGGCAATCGTCTCGATGCTGTGCTGTTCATTTTCAAGTGGCACGATAGCAATACCCTTTCGCTTGAAACTCTTTGCACATTCAGAGTACAGAGATATGCCCATGTTTGCGGCCACCAGTCCAAATATACCGTTGCTGGTTGTTGCCTCCTGGATGACATGAGGTGTAAAGCCTGATTTCAAGCAAAGCTCGGAAATATAGGAACGAAATGCTTGCCAACCGCTCGCTGCGCCCAGTATGAACCTTTCATTTGCCAGTTCTTCTACCTTGATGCTCTTACGGGTGGCTAATGGATGCCGTTCGGGCAGGATGGCAACGATCTTCTCCAATGCCAGTCGATGCGTTTCCACACCTTTCAGCTCGATAGGACCGATCAAGAAACCAACATCAATATCGTAGTCCTTTATTGCCTGGTATTGCTCATGGGAAGGCATGTAAGTGAGATTTACCGCAATGCTGGGATGCTTTTGCTTGAAGTGATCGAGTATTTCAGGGAGGACACCGTTAATTGAAAAATCGTTATAGGCAACGGTGATGTGACCGATATCGCCCTGAGCGGCAAGCTGGGCGAGATGAACCCCCCGCTCCAGATGGTTAAGAGCGTCTTTACATTCTATTAAAAATAGCCGTCCTGCTTCAGTGAGCTCGACCTGACGTGTAGTCCGCTTGAATAATTCTGCTCCCACACTTTCTTCCAGTCCTTTGATAAGTCGGCTAAAGGCAGGCTGCGTAATACACAGGATATCGGCCGCTTTCTTGAAGTGTAAGGTCTCGGCCACCGTAATGAAGGCCCTGACATGGCGAATATCGAACCTGAGATTTTTGTCCATAAAGTTATCAATTCTTTGAAAAATGGCATTAGACGGTATGAGTTTTGAGGCATAGTCTAAATATTGTCAAGTAAAACGACGGTTCCAGCGTCGGTACAATAACTAAGTGATAGAGGTGTGGCAGCATGTTCAACAAGCTAACGAAACCTGTTCTGACCTATTCTGCCTTGACCGCTGTGCTTCTGACCCTGACGGGCACAGTGCACGCTGCCGATCGAGTACTCAAGTTTCACAATGGCTATGCCGAGTCGCGGCCCGAGTCGGGATATGTCGATGATTTTGCCGAGCGAGTGAAAGAGCTTTCCAATGGTTCACTTCAGATAGATGTTTATCATGCTGCTTCGCTGGGTTTGAACGAGCCGGACATGCTGAGAATACTGCAACAAGGCGTCGTCGATATGGCCTTGTTGTATGGCGAGTACTATACCCGCGATGCTCCAGCCCTTGCTGCCGTCTATGCGCAAGGCGCTATCAAGACATCCCAGCAGCACCTGGATCTATTGCCCACTTTGCGTGACGTGTACTCGGATCTCTATGCCGACTGGGGTATTGAGACCATTGGGGGGATCGTTTCACCAGTATTTAGTGTCGGCATGCATTGCAATGAACCCGTGAACTCCCTCGAGGAACTTCAAGACAAGAAAGTCCGGGTCTGGTCCGCGCACCTGGTCGACACCTTTACCCGTTTGGATATCTCCGCACAGGTCATTCCGCAAAACGACATGTACATGGCCTTGCAAACCGGCGTAGTTGATTGCGCCTACTATCTGTCAACAGTGGCAGAAACCGTCTCTCTCAATGAAGTCACTGATTACGAGGCCTATATCCACCCTTGGGCGGCGGTCCCTGCCATGTTTGGTGTCAGCGAGAAGACCTGGCAATCCCTAGATGAAGAACATCAGAAGCTGCTCAAGAAGGCGGGACAGGAGCTCTGGGAAGAAACACGCGCAAAAGCGGTAGATGAAGAGCGTGAAACCAAGGCTCGTGAAAGACACGAGGAACTGGGTGTCACCATTCTGGAGCCTTTTAACCAAGAGAATGTCGAGAAGTTTCAGCAGGCTGCTTTTGCCTCATGGGAAAAAATAGCCCATCGAGCCGGAGAAAAGGGCGAGGCTGCACACTCCACAGTTACGAAGAAACTCCAGGAAGTCTCTGAGTGAAGAATTGGGGCTGGCTTATTGCCAGCCCCATGTGCAACGGAGGCATGAGCATGACAACAATTTTCAAGATGATCGACCGGATCGTGCAAGCAATGTTTTTCCTGGGTGTTATATCGGGCATTTCCATGACCTTCATTGTCTTTGCAAGCACGTTGATGAGATATGTGTTTAACAGCCCGGTGCATTTTTCCAATGAATTGGCGGGATTGCTGTTTTTTTCCATCACCTTCTTAACTATACCTCATGTGCTGAACATCAATCGGCATATCAATATTGACATGCTTGTCAGGAATCTGCCGCGAAGGGCGAATGGCGTTACGAAGCTGTTTGCCGAATCGGTGATGGTAATTTTTTGTATTGTTTTCATCTACGAATCTTGGTCCTTTGTAGACTTTTCTCGGGCTATTGATGCTCAATCCGATATCAGCGGTATCCTGCTTTGGCCTTGGATGCTCTTGATGCCCATCTGTTTTTTCATGTGTATTCTGGTCAAGATAAAGCATGCATTCGTGCCTCCCTCAAACCAACACGACGATGACGTGGTTACGGAGGCAATATAATGAATTGGATATTATTGAGCACCGGTTTAATCACCCTGCTAGGTTCAGGCGCCTTGCTGGGCGCAGCCCTTGGGCTTGTGGGATTTGTGCTACTTCACTTCCAGGCTAACGGAGCTACTTCTCTTGCCATCAATTCGGCCTGGAATCTCCTGACAGGCTTCTCGCTAACCGCAGTACCACTGTTTATTTTTCTTGGCGATATCCTGTTGTCCAGCGGTGTCTCCAGCAAGGTATATAATGGTCTGACACCCTTGTTTCGACGTATTCCAGGGCAGTTGTTGCATACCAATATTGCCGTATGCACCTTGTTCAGTGCCGTTAGTGGCTCAAGCTCTGCCACGGCGGCAGCAATCGGTTCCGTGGGCTACCCGGAGCTCAAGAAGCGGGGCTACAAGCCGAGTATGGTGGTAGGGACTTTGGCCGCCGGCGGTACTCTTGGTTTGCTGATACCACCAAGTCTTGCCTTGATCATCTATGGTGCGACCCAGAACGTGTCGATCGGAAAACTTTTTCTGGCAGGCATCGTGCCAGGGGTCATGCTGTCGGGAGCTTTCTTTTTCTGGATCGCGGTTCGTGCCAGTGTCGGCGACAAAATAGCACCACCCGTCCAAGACAAGATGGATTGGCCTGCGGTAGGCAAGGGGCTTCTACAGGTGTGGCCGCTGCCAATCCTGATCTTTTTTGTCCTAGGCACCATTTATATGGGAATAGCGACGCCTACTGAGGCAGCTTCACTCGGCGTTGTAGCCAGTATCGCGCTGGGTTTCGTATGGGGAGATCTGACGCTGGAAAAGCTATGGAAAGCATTTTTCAATGCCACCATCATGTTTAGCGCGATCGCCATGATCATGCTGGGAACAGCGGTACTGGCTCAAGCCGTTAGTTTGTTAGGCCTGCCCAGAGAAGCTGTTGCGGCTATCGCCGAGTTGGGCTTCAATCGTTATGGCATTCTGTTCTTGATCGTGCTGGTATATCTGGTGTTGGGGTGTTTCTTCGATGGTATTTCATTGCTGCTGATGACACTACCAATCACGTTTCCCATGGTGATGAGTCTTGGTTTCGATCCTGTCTGGTTCGGTGTGATTGTCACGCTTCTGATGGAGGTCGGTATGATAACACCGCCGGTGGGTTTGAATCTTTTTGTATTGACATCAATTACCAAAAATGAAGTCGATATAACGGATGCGGCCTGGGCGTCCTTGCCCTATTGGTTGATTATCCTGGTCGCCGTCGGTGTCTATACGCTCTTTCCAGGTATCGTCTTATGGCTTCCTGGCTTCTACTGATAATTCTGAACCTCTTTATTTAAACCGCTCGTTACTGGGCGGTTTTTCATGTTTAGCTGCTGATGAATTTTGACAAATAAGCTTGCTATATAACAAATCATATTGTTAGCAATTCAGGCATCAATTGACTTAAAAAAGGAATTGGATGTTATGAGTTATCACGCCTAATCTTGATAGTGCCACAGGGCAGAATGCTTACGTAAAGGCGAGCATTATCCTGAATTTATTTTAAATTTTCCCTTTTATTAGGAAGAAAAAATGTCACAAGATCTGATGAAGATGCTGGAGCAGGCCTTCGAAGAATCCACCAAGCTATATCAGGAGCGCGGCTTTCAGCGGCGCGTCGGCTTCGGTAAACGTCCCGCACTGGTAAGCGTTGATCTAGCCAATGCCTGGACCCGCCCAGGCAATCCTTTTACCTGTGACCAGGATAAGATGGACAATGAGATCATTCCCGGCATGCAGAAGCTCCTCAAGGCTTTCCGCGCCGCGAATTTGCCGGTTGTTCATGTGACAACGGCTTATGAGATCACTGACCGCAACGCCTCTTTTACCGATATGGGGCTTTGGCACGACAAAATTCCTATCGACGTCGTCGATCTTGCCGACAAGGAGCTCTGGGCCATCGATAGCCGTATCGCGCCGGTCAAAGGTGAATACACGCTGTTGAAAAAGCGTGCATCGTCCTTCCACGGCACTGAGCTTGCTGGCATCCTGCGAGCCAACAACGTCGACACGATTCTGGTAACTGGTGTAACGGCCTGTGCCTGTGTTCGGCAGACGATCTGCGATGGCATTGCAGACGGTTTTCGCCCTATTGCGGTCAAGGAATGTATCGGCGACCGCGTGCCTGGCGCTGTCGCCTGGAACCTGTTCGACATCGACGCCAAGTTCGGGGATGTGGAATCCGTGGACACCTGCGTTGAGTATTTGAATGGTCTAGCTAAATAAGCTCGAGCGTTTTCATGTATCGCCTGGCAGGCCCATTGGTTTGTCAGGCTTTTTTTACGCACTTGAATTTTTTCCGATTTCGATCCGGCTATACCCAGCGCAATATTTGCTATCGTGACGCATCTTTCATTGATCGGAACCCAGCCGTGGAGTTCAACACCCGAGGATTGTCTATCGGCTTCGTACTGTTGCCGCGCTTCACCTTGTTGCCCTTCGCCGGCTTCGTCGATTGCTTGCGCCTAGCAGCGGACGAAGGTGACATGAGCCGTCAGCTGCGCTGTAACTGGACCTTCATGACCAGCGATGGCGAGAGTGCGCTGTCGAGCAGCGGGGCGGCGATTTCGCCCTGTGAGACTTATCAGCCACCGGAGAATTTCGACTATCTAGTGGTCATCGCCGGGGTACTCAAGGATAAGGAGATGGTGGATCGCGCCACTATCGACTATCTCAAGCGGGCGGATGCATCAGGCGTTCCGCTGGCGGGGATCTGTACCGGGGTCTTTGCCCTGATTCAGGCGGGCTTGATGAATCGGCGGCGTTGCTGCGTGAGCTGGTATCACCACACGGATCTTGTGAAGCGATTTCCTCAGGTCACCCCGGAATCGGATCAGTTGTTCATCGATGACGGCGATCGCCTGACCTGCGCCGGCGGCATCGCCTCCGCAGATATGGCCGCCTATCTGATCGAGCGCCATCTGGGTCGGGCTTGGGCCAAGAAAAGCCTGCATATCATGCTGATCGACGAGGCTCGCCAGGGCAATCATCCCCAACCGCATCCGCTGGTACTCAATAAAGTCGACAACCGGCAGGTGCGCAAGGCCATCTCTCTGATCGAGCAGCATCTGGGGGAGTTGATTCCCATCGATGAGCTCGCGGAGCGGGTGGGGTGTTCCCGTCGCGCCCTGGAGCGACATTTTCGCGAGACATTGGGGGTTAGCCCGCAGAAATTCTCTCGGGATCTGCGCTTACGCTATGGCCTGTGGCTGCTCAATTTCACCAAGAAGAGCATCACCGAAGTGGGCGAGCGCTGTGGTTTTTCCGATACTGCGCACTTTTCGCGCACCTTCAAGGACTCTTTTGGCTATACCCCTTCAGAGGTCAGAAAAGGCGAAACGCAGTTGCCGGAGGATTTGATGGATCCCTTCTTCCTGCATATCGGCAAGCTGGATGGGTAGAAAAGTCACGAGGCAATGAATGTGGTGGCATTTCATATCTAATGCCTTAAATTATGTTTTTAGCCCTTTGCGATGTCAGGCTAACCTTGGAAAGGAAACCCGTGTCGGAAAGCACGTCAATGATGCGCTGCTAGCTCCGATACAAGGACAAGGTGATCAACCCGATTCTCTGCAATCTGGTTTTCTCCCATCAGGTCTTATAAGGAAATAACAGCCCATGCCCCAGTCTCGATCGTCCAACGTCGGCGCCATGTTGCTCCTCATCGCTTCTCTCGCCGGACTCGGCGTTGCACTCTATGCCTACTTCACACCGCTTACCGGGGTTACCGGCTCGATCGGCGCGCTTGTCGTTATCCTGGCCTGCATCGCGCTCGCGGTAATGGCGCTCATGCTGGCCACTGCGAACGGCCGCGGCGCCCTGATTGCCTTGCGTACCTTGATTCTTCTCGGTCTTGTCGGCACCTGCTTTGCGGGGCTTTTGCTGCACCAATGGTGGATAGGGGTTGCCATGGTGGTCGGCCTTGTCGGGCTGATCCTCGACATGGTTCGCCACGCCAGCACCAATCGCCCAGCCTATTCATGAGGAGCCGTTCCATGCCGACATTCAAGCCCACCGTACCCCGACTTGGCGCGGTCGCTGCCCTTGCGCTTTTCATCGCGCCTGCTGCGCTTCTGGCCCAGGATCAGCCCGTCAATTCAAATCAATCGTCAGAGCAGGAGCAAGCGACTAGGCAAGGAAACGATTCGTTGGAAGATCAGCCCGCTGCTGCGCCGATACCCCTCGTGCCCGAAACGCCGACCTGGGACAGTTTTCACGGCCAGCTGAATGCCCAGAAATATAGCCCGCTGGATCAGATCACCGTGGAAAATGTGGGCGAGTTGGAAAAGGTGTGGGAAGTGCATACCGGTGATGTGTCGGATGGCTCCGGTGACATGGCCCCCACTGTCTGGTCTGCAACGCCGGTCTTCGCCAACGACACGCTGTATATTGGCACGCCCTTTTACCGCGTTCTAGCGCTGGATCCGGCAACCGGCGAGGAGAAATGGAGTTTCGATACGAAATCCACGCTGAAGGCGCTGACCCAACCTGCCTTGAAGAATCGTGGCGTGGCCTACTGGGAAGCCGATAATCCGAGCGAAGGCGAGGCTTGTCAGAAGATCGTCTATCTCGGCACCATGGATGCACAGCTTTTTGCCATGGATGCGGACACCGGTCAACCCTGCGCTGATTTCGCCAACAACGGCGTGCTCGATGTCAATCAGTGGAACACCATCAACGATAAATTCCCCTTGTCGCTGTTACAGCCTCCCAACGTGATCGGCGATCGGCTGATTCTGGGCTGGGCGGGCAAGGACTGGGCTTACGAGCAGGCGCC
The DNA here is from genome assembly GCF_947500835.1 of uncultured Halomonas sp. Taxonomy (GTDB): domain Bacteria; phylum Pseudomonadota; class Gammaproteobacteria; order Pseudomonadales; family Halomonadaceae; genus Modicisalibacter. Next base: position 216,453 of record NZ_CANMTQ010000002.1, on the reverse strand, counting down.
GCCAGGAACGGTTTTTGCCTTGGATGCCCGCACCGGCGAACGGGAGTGGACCTTTAAAGCGCTGCCGGAAGATCTACGCGAGAAAAGCGGCACCGCCAACGTCTGGACCCACATGTCCGCGGACGAAGAGCTCGGACTTGTCTATCTCCCGGTCTCATCACCCTCGCCGAACTATTGGGGCGGCAACCGCACCGAGGAGGCGCCCCTGGCGACTTCGACTACCGCGCTGAATATCGAAACCGGTGAAGTGGCCTGGTCACGGCAGTGGGTGCATCACGATATCTGGGACTACGACATCAATTCGGCCCCGACGCTGATGGATATTACCGTCGATGGCGCAGAGGTGCCGGCGCTGATCCAAGCTACGAAGCAGGGCTTCCTGTTCGTCGTCAATCGCGAGACCGGCGAGGATGTCTGGCCAATCGAGGAGCGTCCGGTGCCCGGTGGCGACGGTTCAGTTGAAGGCGAGGTCTATGCCGAAACGCAGCCTTTCCCGACCAAGCCGGCGCCGCTTCTTGATCAATCCGAGAAGCCCGAAATCTGGTGGCTGGCGGATGCGGTCGGCTTCGGCCAGTGCTCCCGTCTTTGGGACGATCTCTGGTACGAGGGCATGTATACCCCGCCCACCACGGAAGGCGAAGGGGTGCTAGCCTATCCGGACAGTTCCGGGGGCATTCAATGGGGCGGCGTCGCCTTCGATCCTGAAAGCCAGACGGCAGTCGTGAATACTTCGCACATCGTACAGTACGTGAAGCTCTACGACCGCGAGGCCTATGAGAAAGCGGATAGCGGATCAGGCAACAAGAGTGGGTTCTCGGCCCAAGAGGGCGCGCCCTATGGAATGCGTCTCAAGACGGCGCTGAACTGGCTCGGGATGCCCTGCTGGGAGCCGCCTTTTGGCGAGATCGTGGCACTCGATATGAAAACCGGTGATATCAACTGGCGACGTCCCGTGGGAGCTTCACAGCAATATGGCTTCTTCATGCCGGAAAGCTGGGGCTCGCCCACCATCGGTGGCCCGGCGGTAACGGCAGGTGGCGTCGTGTTCATTGGCGCCTCCATGGATGCCAAGCTGCGCGCCTATTCCCTCGAGACCGGTGAGGAGCTTTGGGAGGATCAAGCCGAGGCTCCAGCGGTTGCGAATCCGGCGGTCTATGAATACGAAGGGCGTCAGTACGTTGCCTTCATCGCCGGCGGTAATACGATCATGAAGGATCAGGTCGGCGATCAGGTCGTGGTCTACGCGCTGCCGGAATAGATCTTGAGAGGGCCCCAGGAAAAGAGTAGCAATGGGGCCACTCAGTTGCATAGCAAAAGCGCCGGCCCCGTATGAGGGGGCGGCGCTTTTATCGTTTAACGGTTATCAGCTCGGCTGACGCACCACTCGAAGATAGGACGTCTTGGTTTCCCAGCCTTCCGGGAAACGCTCCTTGGCCGCTTCGTCGGAAACCGACGGGGCGATGATGACGTCCTCGCCGTTCTGCCAGTCCACTGGCGTTGCCACCTGGTGCTTGCTGGTCAGCTGCAGCGAGTCGATCACCCGCAGGATCTCATCGACGTTGCGGCCGGTGCTCGGTGGATAGGTCAGGGTCAGACGAATCTTCTTGTCCGGGTCGATGATGAACACAGTGCGCACGGTGACCTTGGGGTCCGCCTTGGGGTGGATCATGCCGTAGAGGTTGGCCACGGTCTGCTCCGGGTCCGCCAACAGCGGGTAGTTGAGTGCCGCGCCCTGGGTGGCCTCGATGTCCTTGGCCCAGCCCTGATGGGAGTCCAGCGGATCCACGGAGACGCCGAGGAGCTTGACGTCGCGCTTGTCGAATTCCGGGCGACGCTTGGCGAAGGCGCCGAGTTCCGTGGTGCATACCGGGGTGTAGTCCGCCGGGTGCGAGAACAGCACCACCCAGTCGTTGCCGATCCAGTCGTGGAAACTGATTTCGCCCTCGGTGGATTCGACGCTGAAGTCCGGTGCGGTATCGCCTAGTTGCAGTGCCATGAAAGGCTCCTTTTGTGGTAGGTAAGATGAAAGGTCATTGTTCGTGGAAATGACGCCCGGCGGTAGTTTCCTTGATCACCCCGGCGCGGATCACGAAGTCGCCGAAACCTTCGCCCCTCTCGCGCTCTTTAGAATAGCGGTGCAATAGCGGAGTCAGCTCTTCGAGAATCGTCGCTTCGTCGATGTTCTCGCGATAGAGCTTGTTGAGCCGATGGCCGGTGAAGTTGCCGCCGAGATAGAGGTTGTAGCGCCCCAGCGCCTTGCCGACGAAACCGATCTCGGCCAGATAAGGGCGGGCGCAGCCGTTGGGGCAGCCGGTCATGCGTACCACGATGGCGTCTTCAGTAAGGCCTGCTTCGGCCATGATGGCGTCGAGCTTGTCGAGCAGCGTGGGCAGATAGCGCTCGCTTTCCGCCATGGCCAGCCCGCAGGTGGGCAAAGCCACACAGGCCATGGAATGACGACGTAGCGCCGTGGTGTCGCGATGCAGGCGGTACTTGTCCAGCAGGGCGTCGATGGTCTCGCGCTGGCCGTCATCGACATTAGCGATGATCAGGTTCTGGTTAGTGGTCAGCAGGATGTCGCCGTCATGAATAGTGGCGATCTCGCGCATGCCGGTCATCAACTGGCGGTCGGTGTCGACGAAATCCGCGATGCGCCCGTTCTCGATATAAAGGCCGTAATGCCAGTGGCCGTTCTCGCCCTGGTACCAGCCGTAGCGGTCGCCGTTGCTGTCGAAATGGAAGTCGCGAGCTTCTTCCAGGGCGTAGCCGAGCCGAGCTTTCAGCTCGCTGCGAAACCACTCGACGCCGTAGGTCTCGAGGGTGTACTTCAGCCGCGCCTGCTTGCGGTCGTGGCGGTTGCCGTAATCGCGCTGCACCAGCATGACCTTCTCCGCCACGTCGATGACATGCTCCACTGGGCAGTAGCCGATGACATCCCCAGTGCGGGGGAAGGTCGAGGGTACGCCGTGGTCCATGCCCATGCCGCCGCCGACGCTGACGTTGAATCCCTTGAGCTCACCTGCCTCGACATGAGCGATAAAGCCCAGGTCGTGGGCGAAGACGTCGACGTCGTTCTCCGGCGGGATCGCCAGGGCGATCTTGAACTTGCGCGGCAGATAGTGCCTCGTGTAGAGCGGTTCCTGCTCCTCCGGGCCGCCGGCCACGCGCTCCTCGCCGAGAAAGATCTCGTGATAGGCCCGGGTACTCGGCAGCAGATGGGCGCTGATCTCGCCGGCCAGTTCATAAACCTGGCGATGAATGGGCGAGGCATGAGGATTGGCGGTGCTGATGACATTGCGATTGACGTCGCCGCAGGCGGCGATGGTGTCGAGCATGGCCTCATTGACCGCCTTCAGATGGGCGCGCAGGTCGTCCTTGAACACGCCGTGGTACTGAAAGGTCTGCCGCGTGGTGATGCGCAGGGTGCCGTTGGAGTAGTGCCGCGCCGCCTCGTCGAGCTTGAGCCACTGGGCACTGCTCATGACCCCGCCAGGCATGCGCAGGCGCACCATGAAGGAGTAGAGCGGCTCGAGCTTCTTATGGCGCCGCTCGCTGCGTACATCCCGGTCGTCTTGCATGTAGAAGCCGTGGAACTTGGTCAGCTGGGTGTCGCTTTCGGCCACGGCGCCGGTGGCGCGGTCGCCCATGCCTTCTTCGAGCTGGCCGCGCAGGTAGTCGGCGTTCACCTTGAGGCGTTCGTTGGGATGGAGCTCCTCGAGAAAGGCCTCATCTTGCTTGAGTCGTTCGATGTAGTGAGTCATCAGTACACATCCCGCTGATAGCGCTTGGCTTTCTGTAGATCGCGAACGTAATCCGCCGCGGCCTCATCGCTGCGTCCGCCCTGGTCACGAACCACGTCGATCAGCGCCTGATTGACGTCCGCGGCCATGCGCTCGCCGTCGCCGCAGACATAGACGTGAGCACCCTCTTCCAGCCAGGCATAGACGTCCCGGGCGTTCTCGCGCAGGCGATCCTGCACGTAGACTTTCTCTTGCTGGTCGCGTGAGAAGGCCACGTCGAGCCGATCGAGCAGGCCCTTGCCGCGCCAGTTGAGCCATTCGGTCTGGTATAAAAAATCGCTTCTAAAATGGCGATCGCCAAAGAACAGCCAGTTCTTGCTCGTGGCGCCGGTCTCCTCGCGCTGCTGCAGGAAGGCGCGGAACGGAGCGACGCCGGTGCCCGGCCCGACCATGATGATGGGGGTGGCGTCATCCGTGGGTAGCTTGAAGTTCTTGTTGTGATCGATGTAGACCGGTACGCGGTCGCCGGGCTGGATGCGATCCGCCAGGTAGGTGCTGGTCACGCCGTTGCGCTGGCGGCCATAAGCTTCGTAGCGCACCGCGCCCACGGTCAGATGCACCTCGTCCGGATTGGCCTCGAGGCTCGAAGCGATGGAATAGAGCCGCGGCGGCAGCTTGCGCAGCGCCGCGAGAAAATCCTTGGCGGCCAGCCCCGTCACCGGGAAATGCTCGAGCACGTCGATGATGTGACGGCCATGCATCCACTCGCGCAGCTCGTCCCGGGCCTCCTCGCTCAGCAGCCGGCGCAGCTCCTCGGCTTCCGACAGCTCGGCCCAGTGATTCAGAAAAGGCCGGGTGAGGGTCGTGACCTCGAACTCCCCCAGCAGCGCCTCTCTTAGCCGGCGGCCCTCGCCGAGATCCTCCTCGGCGTCCAGGCGTAGTGTCTCGAGCAACTCATCGACATAGCGCGGGTCGTTCTGGGGCAGGAGGCCCAAGGCATCGCCGGGCTCATAAGTAAGCCCTGAGTCTTCCAGGGAAAGCTCGATATGGTAAGTGGCCTTGTCGGAGCCGCGACCATTGAGCAGGATCGAATCCAGCACTTCCGCCTGAAAGGGGTTCTTTTTTGAATACTGGGTTGCAGACTCGGCGACCGCTGTCAGCGGTATCTGGCCTATGGTGGCCGTGGGTTGAGACGTGGTGCCGGCACCGGACAGCTCGCCAAAGCGATCAAGCACCGACTCGATCCAGGCCTCGGCGGCGTCCTCGTAATCCACGTCGCAGTCCTGACGATCATGGATACGCTCGCCGCCCAGGGCTGTAAAGCGCTCATCCAGGTGCTTGCCGGTATAGCAGAAGTATTCGTAGCTCGAATCCCCGAGGCCCAGCACGCTGAAGCGTGATCCGTCGATATTCGGCGCCTTGCGGCCGTCGATCAGCTCGAAGAAGCCTTCGGCGGTATCCGGCGGATCCCCTTCGCCCTGGGTGCTCACCACCACCAGGAAGTTGCCTGGCTGCTTGAAGTCTTTCTTGCCGGCCTCGGCCATGTCGAGCAGGCGGGCCTTGAAGCCGCGGGCCTGGGCGCGCGCCAAGGCCCGCTGCGCCACCTCCTCGGCGTTGCCGGTCTGGCTGCCGAAGAGCACGGTAATTTCAAGCGCTTCTGACCCCGCCGGGGTTTCAACACCAGCGGCGGCTGGCGCAATGCCCTGAGCCGTCAGGCCGGCGAGATAGCCGCTCAGCCAGGTCATCTGCTCGCCATTGAGATTGGACAGCGCCTGATTCAACTGGGTGGCCTGTTCGGCCCTCAGAGGGCTGTTGGTATCGGACAAAGGCGCATATGACATCGAAATAGTCGTCTTTATTCATTTGTAAGAGGCGGTTAGGCTAGCGAGTTTCTCGCCTAAATAAAAAGAATAAAAAAATATTTTTTTATTCTTTTTGATAATTTTCAGGCAGCAACTGATTGCCAAGCTGCCTCCGCTCGGTCTCATGGAAATCGCTGATTGAGGTATAGCTGTTTAACGCCAGCGATCACCCTTCGATGCGGTAAGGGCTCCGGTCTTGACGATATTGTTTTACTGCTTAGGTTCTCGACTTGCGAATGGCGCTACATGTAATCCAGGTATTTACTATATAAATGTCTTTTTGCTCACCAAGACAATGATTTTAATTGGAATTTTTCCAGACAATAAACTTGGCGCATTTATTCAATTCCTGGCTGCGCTTTTCGGCTTCTAATAAACGCATAAAAAATCATTACCTCTTGCGATAAATACAATATAACCAAAGGAGTGCCACTGTGATTGAAAGTTGTCGCAAGCCTAGCTTGTCGTTAGCGTTGCTACCCATCGTACTGACCTTTCTGGTGCTGGGAACGCAGCTATTCATATTCGATACCTTCACGCCCCACGTGCCCCTGGTGATCGGCATTGCGCTTACTGCCGTACTGGGCCGCTATCTGAACTGTGGCTGGGAAGACATGCAAGAGGGCATGCTGCACGTGGTCAGTATCGGACTGCCGGCGGTGGGTATTCTGATTCTGGTCGGCATGATTACCGGCGTGTGGATTTCCAGCGGCACCGTGCCGACGCTGATCTACTACGGCCTCGACGTGCTGAGCCCGGAAGTGTTCCTGGCGGCGGCAGCGATCCTGTGCGCCGTGGTCTCCGTCTCTCTCGGAACTTCCTGGGGCACGGTGGGGACCGTGGGTCTTGCGCTGATGGGAATCGGTGCCGGTTTTGGCATTCCTGTCTACTGGACCGCCGGTGCCGTGGTGTCCGGCGCCTTCTTCGGCGACAAGGTTTCACCCCTTTCCGATACCACCAACCTGGCCCCGGCGGTGACTGGCGTGAACCTGTTCGATCATATCCGCAACATGATGCCGACCACGCTGCCGGCCATGCTGATCGCGCTGATCATCTACACCATCGTCGGCTTTGGCCTGGTAGGGGACGAAGCTGCTTCCTTTGCGCGCATCACCGCTATCAATACCGGGCTTGCCGATAACTTCACGCTTTCCCTGTGGACGATATTACCGGTGGTACTGGTCATCGCGTTTGCGGTGATGCGTATGCCCGCCATGCCGGTGCTGTTCATGGGGGTGGTACTCGGCGGCCTGACGGCGCTGTTTTTTCAGGACGCCCCGGTCAAGGACATCTTTGCCTACGCTTTTTCCGGCTATGAGATCACCACCGGCGTAGAGGAGATCGACGGCCTTTTGAATCGCGGCGGCATCCAGTCCATGACCTGGGTAATCACATTATTGCTGATTGCGCTCTCCTTCGGCGGCATCCTGGAAAGCACCGGCTGCATGCAGGCGATCATCGAGGCGGTGGTCAAGCGGGCGCGTAGTTTCGGCCCCCTGCAGTCTTCTGCCATTGGTAGCGCCATCGCTACCAACGTGGTCGCAGGTGACCCATATCTATCGATTACGCTGACCGGGCGCATGTTTGGGCCGGTCTATCGCGGCATGAAGTACTCCATGCTCAACCTGTCCCGGGCCACGGAAGAGGGCGGCACCTTGGTATCGCCGCTGATTCCCTGGAATGCTGGCGGCGCCGTGGTCATCACCTCTCTCGGGCTTGGCGTCTACAGCGGCAACATGGAGCATCTTCTGTATATCCCGCTGGCCTTTGCCTGCTGGCTGTCACCGCTGATCGGCATTCTCTATGCCTGGACCGGTTGGTTCTCTCCTAAAGCGAGTGAGAAAGAGCAGGCCCAATGGGAAGCTCAGGGTGAGGAGATCATGGACATGGCTTACGTTCAGAACGAAACACGTTCCAGAGTCTATCGCGTCAACTAGCATCAAATAGCCGCATTTGGATTATTGATTGGTACCCAAGACACACTCTCACTAGCTTGTATGCAAGCCAAATCAGTACATAGCTACCGTGAGAGTGCTATCGAACAGCGCATCGAGTACAGCGCTTGATGACAGCACTTAGCGCAACCAGGAGCAGACCATGAATACAACATCCCTTCACGATTTCGATCCACAAGTCGCTGCCGCCGTCGATGACGAAACAGCGCGCCAGGAAGCACACATCGAGCTGATCGCCTCTGAAAACTATGCCAGCAAAGCCGTCATGGATGCCCAGGGCACCCAACTGACCAACAAGTACGCGGAAGGCTACCCGGGCAAGCGCTACTACGGTGGCTGCGAGCACGTTGATGTGGTCGAGCAGTTGGCCATCGATCGTGCCTGTGCCCTGTTCGGCGCAGATTATGCCAACGTGCAGCCTCACTCCGGCGCCCAGGCCAATGCCGCCGCTTTCATGGCGCTGGTCAAGCCCGGTGACACCATCTTGGGCATGAGCCTGGCCCACGGTGGCCACCTGACCCACGGTGCGGCGCCGAACTTCTCCGGCAAATACTACAACGCCGTGCAGTACGGTCTGAATCCGGAGACCGGCGAGATCGATTATGAAGAAGTCGAGCGTCTGGCCCGGGAACACAAGCCAAAAATGATCATCGCCGGTTTCTCAGCCTATGCGCGCGTGGTGGACTGGCGCCGTTTCCGCGCCATCGCCGATGAAGTCGGCGCCTGGTTCCTGGTGGACATGGCTCATGTGGCAGGCCTGGTGGCAGCGGATCTCTATCCGAGCCCGATCCCCCACGCCCATGTGGTTACCACCACGACCCACAAGACCCTGCGTGGCCCCCGCGGTGGTCTGATTCTCGCCGCCGGCGGCGACGAGGCGCTGCACAAGAAGCTCAACGGTGCGGTATTCCCGGGTCAGCAGGGTGGCCCCTTGATGCACGTGATTGCCGCCAAGGCGGTGGCGTTCAAGGAAGCCATGAGCCAGGACTTCGTGCGTTACCAGACCCAGGTCGTCGATAACGCCCGGGCCATGGCCAAGGTATTCATGGAGCGCGACTATGACGTGATCTCCAAGGGCACCGACAATCACCTGTTCCTGGTCTCACTGATCAAGCAGGGCGTGACCGGCAAGGATGCAGACGCGGCCCTGGGACGCTCGCACATTACCGTCAACAAGAACGCAGTACCCAACGATCCGCAAAGCCCCTTCGTTACTTCCGGGCTGCGTATCGGTACCCCGGCGGCGACTAGCCGTGGTTTTGACGAAAAAGATTGCACGGCCTTGGCCGGCTGGATCTGCGACATTCTCGACGTACTGGCAGACGGCAACGATACCAGCAAGATAGAAGGCGAAGTGCGCGAGAAAGTCGCCGAGGTGTGCGGTCGTCATCCAGTCTATGCTGGACAAACAGATAGCGTTCGCGAAACCGCTAACGCCTAAGCGCCTGGGAGGCTTCCTATGCAACGTTATTCCGGCTTTGGTTTGGTCAAGCACGCACTGAGCCATCATGAAAACTGGCAGCGCCAGTGGCGTAACCCCACGCCCAAGAAACAGTACGACGTAATCATCGTCGGGGGTGGCGGTCACGGGCTGGCCACTGCCTACTATCTGGCCAAGAACCACGGCATCACGAATGTGGCGGTGATCGAGAAAGGCTGGCTGGGCGGCGGTAACACCGCACGTAATACCACCATCGTGCGCTCCAACTATCTATGGGATGAGGCAGCGCGGCTTTATAACCACTCTCTCGATCTGTGGAAAGGGCTGTCCCAGGACATCAACTACAACGTGATGTTCTCTCAGCGTGGCGTCATGAACCTGGGCCACACCCTGCAGGATATGCGCGACATCCAGCGTCGGGTCAACGCCAACCGCTTGAACGGCATCGATAGCGAGGTGATCACCCCCGAGCAGATCAAGGAGATCGTGCCGATCATCGACACCTCCAAGCGTGCCCGCTATCCGATCATGGGGGCCTCCTGGCAGAAGAGCGCCGGTGTTGCCCGCCACGATGCGGTGGCCTGGGGCTATGCCCGGGCAGCGGACTCCCTGGGAGTCGATCTGCTGCAGAACACTGAAGTGACCGGCTTCAAGATTCGCGACGGTCGGGTGTATGGCGTTCACACCAACCGCGGCGATATCGAAGCCAAGACCGTGGGCTGCGTGGCGGCGGGTAACTCCGGGGTGCTGGCGAAGATGGCGGGACTCAAGCTACCGCTGGAATCCCATCCGCTACAGGCGTTGGTCTCCGAGCCGCTCAAGCCGATTCTCGACACCGTGGTGATGTCCAACCACGTGCATGGCTACGTCAGCCAGTCGGACAAGGGCGATCTGGTCATTGGCGCCGGCATCGACGGCTATCTCGGCTACGGGCAGCGCGGCAGCTACTCCACCGTGGAGCATACCCTGCAGGCCATCGTCGAGATGTTCCCGATGTTCTCCCGTGTGCGCATGAACCGTCAGTGGGGCGGCATCGTCGATACCTGTGCAGACGCCTGCCCGATTTTGTCGAAGACCAAGGTCAAGGGTCTGTTCTTCAACTGCGGTTGGGGTACCGGCGGCTTCAAGGCCACGCCGGGCTCGGGGCATGTCTTTGCCGCGAGCCTCGCCAAGGGTGAGATGCATCCGATCGCGGAGCCGTTCTCCATCGATCGCTTCAATACCGGAGCACTCATCGATGAGCATGGCGCTGCTGGCGTCGCCCACTGATTTCTGCGAGCTGCGCCGCGCGATGGCTGCGTGTTCGACTCATCGGAATCCTCATGTACAAGCACGTACACTCGGGTTCCACTGCTTGTCGAACGCCTTGCCCTCATCGCGGCTCGCAGCGCAGAACTTGTCAATGACACATCCTGTTTTCTATCCCTGATAGGGGGACCTGACAATGTTCTATATTCACTGCCCTTACTGCGACGAGCATCGCGAAGAGGAAGAGTTTCATCCCAAGGGCCAGGCGCATCTTGCCCGGCCGGCGGATCCGGAAAACTGCTCGGATGAGGAGTGGGGTGAATACCTATTCTTCCGGGACAACTCACGCGGCATCTATCACGAGCTGTGGGTTCACGCCGTGGGCTGTCGCAAGTTTTTCAATATCACCCGTAACACGGCGACCTACGAGATTCTCGAGACCTATCGCATGGGTGAGCGCCCTGCGGTAACTGCAGAAAATCTGTCGGACCAGCAGAAGCAGTCCGGCGTTCAGGCCGCGGATGCTGGCTGGCAGACCGTAGGCGCTCGTCCTGAAACTGCTGCGCTGAACGAAAGCAACGATTCTCGCAGCAAGGTCAATAAGGAGGAATCGGTATGACACAGACCAATCGTCTGCAGCAAGGCGGTCGTATCGATCGCTCCAAGGTCCTGAGCTTCAGCTTCAACGGCAAGACCTATCAGGGTCATGCCGGTGATACGCTTGCCGCGGCGCTGTTGGCCAACGGCATCGACGTGGTCAACCGCAGTTTCAAGTATTCCCGGCCCAGGGGCATTGTCGCCGCCGGTGCGGAAGAGCCCAATGCGCTGGTCCAGCTGGGCCAGTCGGAAGCGGCCCAGGTGCCCAACGTGCGCGCCACTCAGCAGGCGTTGTACAACGGTTTGACCGTGCGTTCTACCAATGGTTGGCCCAACGTTCAGCGGGACATGATGAGTCTTGTCGGCAAGCTGGGCGGCAGCTTCATGCCGCCAGGCTTCTACTACAAGACGTTCATGGCCCCGGCCTCCATGTGGATGACTTATGAAAAGTACATCCGCAAGGGCGCAGGTCTGGGACGTTCCCCCAAGGAAAGCGATCCGGACATTTACGATCACCTCAATCAGCACTGCGACGTGCTGGTGATCGGTGCCGGCCCGGCGGGTCTGTCCGCGGCGCTTTCGGCGGCCACCAGCGGCGCCCGGGTGATCCTGTGCGACGAGCAGGAAGAGATGGGCGGCTCACTGCTGGACAGCCGTGAAACCCTGGACGGCGCGCCGGCAGCAAAGTGGGTCGAAAAGACACTGGAAAGCCTTGCGGGCATGGACAACGTGACGCTGTTGCCGCGCACCACCGCCAACGGCTATCACGATCACAACTTCGTGACCCTGCATGAGCGTCGTACCGAGCATCTGGCGGATACGGCGCCGATGATCAACAACCATCGCCAGGCCCGCTCCAGGCTGCACCGCGTGCGCGCTGATCAGGTGGTACTGGCCACGGGCACCCATGAGCGGCCGCTGGTATACGCCAACAATGACGTACCGGGCAACATGCTTGCCGGCGCGGTCTCGAACTACATCCAGCGCTACGCCGTGGTGCCGGGCAACAAGCTGGTGCTCTCCACCACTAACGATCATGCCTACCGTGCGGCGCTGGATTGGGCCGAGGCGGGACGTGAAGTAGTCGCCATTGTCGATGCTCGCGCCAACCCGGACGGCGATCTGATCAAGGAAGCCCAGTCCAAGGGCATTCGCCTCATCACCGGTTCTGCGGTGATCGAAGGCAAGGGCGCCAATCGCGTGACCGGGGCCCGGGTCGCGAAGATTGACGCGGAGCGCTTTGCCGTGACCGGTCAGGTTGAAGAGCTCGTGTGCGACACCATTGCCAGTTCCGGTGGCTATAGCCCCGTGGTGCACCTGGCGTCCCATATTGGCTCGCGCCCGACCTGGCGGGATGACATTCTCGGCTTCGTGCCGGGCAAGGTCATCGGTATGCATTTCGCCGGCGGCGTCCAGGGCATCTATGGCCTAGCGGACGTCCTGGGCGACGGCGCCCAGGCCGGCACTCAGGCGACCAAGGCCAGTGGTATCGACACCCTCAAGGATGTCGAGCTGCCCGGTACGGACTCTCCCAAGGAGTCACCGGCCTGTGCGCTCTATCAGGTGCCTCATGAGAAGCCGACCTTGCGTGCGCCCAAGCAGTTCGTCGATCAGCAGAACGACGTGACCGCTTCGGCCATCGAAGTAGCGACGAAAGAAGGCTTCGAGTCCATCGAGCACGTCAAGCGCTATACCGCGCTGGGCTTCGGTACGGATCAGGGCAAGCTCGGCAACATCAATGGCATGGCCATCGCCGCGCGCTTTTTGAAGCGCACGATTCCGGAAGTGGGCACCACGGTGTTCCGCCCCAACTATACTCCGGTGACCTTCGGCGCCATCGCCGGTCGTCACGCCAAGGAGCTGTTCGATCCGGAACGCTATACCGCCATGCACCAGTGGCATGTGGAAAATGGCGCCGAGTTCGAGGACGTGGGCCAGTGGAAGCGCCCCTGGTACTTCCCGCGCAAGGTCAATGGCAAGCTCGAGACCATGCACGAGGCGGTCTCTCGGGAGAGCCTGGCGGTGCGCACCAAGGTGGGCATCCTGGATGCCACGACGCTTGGCAAGATCGATATTCAGGGTCCGGATGCTCGGGAGTTCCTGGGTCGTATCTACACCAACAAGTGGGCCAAGCTGGCGCCGGGTCGGGTTCGCTACGGCTTGATGTGTAAAGACGACGGCATGCTGATGGATGACGGTACCACCAGCTGTCTGGGCGAGAATCACTTCCTGATGACCACCACTACCGGCGGCGCCGCAGGGGTCATGGAGTGGCTCGAACTGTGGCACCAGACCGAATGGCCGGAACTGCAGGTGTACTTCACCTCGGTTACGGATCACTGGGCAACCATGACCGTGACCGGGCCGGATGCGCGCAAGCTGCTCTCGGAAGTCACCGACATCGATCTGGACAAAGAGCAGTTCAAGTTCATGGACTGGCGCAACGGCAAGGTCGCGGACGTGCCCGCCCGGGTGTTCCGTATCTCCTTCACCGGGGAGCTGGCCTACGAGATCAACGTTCAGGCCAACTACGCTCTGCATGTGTGGAAGACCTTGTTCGAGCACGGCAAGAAGTACGATTTGACCCCTTACGGCACGGAAACCATGCACGTGCTGCGGGCCGAGAAAGGATTGATCATTGCCGGACAGGACACGGATGGCTCCGTCACGCCTGAGGACCTGGGTATGCACTGGGCGATTGGTTACGACAAACCCTACTCCTGGATCGGCAAGCGTGCTCTGACCCGCCCGGATACCGCACGCAAGGATCGCAAGCAGATGGTGGGTCTCAAGCCCACGGACCCGAAGGTAGTGCTGGAAGAGGGCGCCCAGATCGTCTTCGATCCGAACGAGGAAATTCCCATGACCATGCAGGGTCATGTGACATCGAGCTATTACAGCCCGAATCTGGAGCACGGGTTTGCTCTCGCGGTGGTCAAGGGCGGTCAGGAACGCATGGGTCAAAAGGTGTACCTGCCCATGTCGGATGGCGTGACCCATGAAGCCGAAATCGTCAGCACCGTATTCATCGACCCCAAGGGAGAGCGTCAGCATGTCTGATCAGACTTACGGCAACGTCGCTGTCTTCGACACGCGGCCGGAAAAAGATATCGCGATCGAGTCACCGTTGTCTGTGGCCTACCATAAAGGCAACGCACCGAAACCGACCCAGCAAAGTCTGGTCGTGCTCGAGGAGAAACCTTTTCTCGGTCATCTGATTCTGCGCGGTGGCGCCATCGTTCTCGATGAAGCGGTACGCGACGTACTCGGCATGAGCCTGCCCGGGCGCCCCCTGGGGCTGGCTCACGACGAAAGCGGCGAGCGCAGCGTGCAGTGGATGTCTCCGGATGAATGGCTCGTCATCGTGCCCGGTGGCGAGGAGTTCGATCTGGAGAATCGCCTGCGGGAAAAACTCGGCAATGCGCACTTTGCTATCCTCAATGTCAGCGGTGGCCAGACCCTGGTCGAGCTGTCCGGCGAGAAAGCGCGTGAGCTTCTGATGAAGTCCGTGCCCTACGATGTGCATCCGGCCAACTTTCCGGTGGGCAAGGCGGTCAGCATAGTATTCGCCAAGTCCAGCGCTATCCTGCGTCGCCCCAGCGAAGAACGCTACGAACTGGTGCTGCGCAGAAGCTTCGCCGACTACTGCTACCGCTGGCTGCTCGATGCCGGCGAAGAGTTTGGAATAGGCGTGAAGCGCTGAATCAAAGATGCGCTAGATAGATGAGCAAAGGCCGGGAGAATATCCCGGCCTTTTTTAGCGGTTATTGGTACGCAAACGAGAATATTGATTGGAAGTGCGTTTTCGCGAAGGGTAGACGCCACGAATAATCGTTCGGGGTAGGGTATGGAAATGCTGTGAGTCGTCTTCCGCGGCCATCGCTGACGATATCGGGCGTCGAGGGAACAAAAAAATAGAGCAAGTTCTTGCCTGTCAGGCAACTTCTTGCTCGCTTTCTGGCAAGTTCTTGCCCATGAATTTTCCATCCTTGAGTGTTAAAATACGTAACTTATTGTTTCTAAATGATCGTTCAGAGAGTGGCACGATAGCTGCCCTATAAAAGGTGTCCGCAGGACGTTCTCAACCATCATTTAGGAAAGAAGATTATGCCAACTCCTTGTTATATCAGCATCGAAGGCCGTACTCAGGGCAACATCACCGCCGGCGCCTTCACTCCGGATTCGGTCGGCAACATCTATGTCGAAGGTCATGAAGATCAGATGCTGGTGCAGGAATTCAAGCACGTCGTTACCGTGCCTACCGACCCGCAGTCCGGCCAGCCCGCGGGCCAGCGCGCCCACAAGCCGTTCATCTTCACCGTGGCGCTGAACAAGGCCGTGCCGCTGATGTATAACGCTCTGGCTTCCGGCGAAATGCTGCCGAACGTCGAACTCAAGTGGTATCGCACCTCCGTGGAAGGCAAGCAGGAGCACTTCTTCACCACGTCATTGACTGATGCCACCATCGTCGACATCAACCTGCGCATGCCTCACGCCCAGGACTCGACTCAGTCCGAGTTCACTCAGCTGATGGACGTTTCCCTGGCCTATCGCAAGATCGAGTGGGAACACACCGTTGCCGGCACCTCCGGCTCCGACGACTGGCGCGCCCCGGTCGAGGCGTAAGCACGATTACGCTGGTGTACCGGTAAGCAACAGGTATCACGTTAAAGGTGAGCAGAGCGACAGCGTCGCGCAGCTCACCTTTTCTTTTGCCTCGAATCTTTTGTCTCGAAATAGGCCCGTTAATCGCGTTATTCCAGCGCTTGATAGAGACAAGGCGATGATAGATTGATGAGCAGATCAATCATACCTCGACTGCAGGGCCGTCCAATGACAATCATCATGCGTTTCATGAGCGCCATTGCGCTGACGGTTTTGATCAGCGGCTGCGCCACCTCCACAACCGATCCGATTCCGCCCGCCTTCGGCACCGGCCCCGGCAATGGCACCGGCCCGACGGATGGCTTCTACGCAGCGAAGGAAGCGGATGTAGAAGACTCCCCTTACCAGGCCCTGATGAGCAACATGCTTGCCACTGCCAGCACCGCGCTGCTCTTGAGTAGCAACGCCGGCATCGGCTTGTCCTTGGGTAAATCGTTTGGTCTCGGCTTTGCCGCATCGATGCTGGACCCCTTTCAGGACAAAGACCAGGAAAGTGAACAGGACAAGGCGCCTGCCAGTGCGCCGGTAGCGCCTATGGCACTGCAGACAATGACACCGGAACAAATGAAGGCGCAGCTGCAAGCGTCCTTGCAGCAGGCAGGCCTCCAGGCCTTGATAGGGTTGGGCGTGCCCCAGGCAACCCTCGAACAAGGGCTGCAGGTGAAGGCGTTCTATGAGCAGGCAAGCAATAACATGCTCGTGGCCAGCGAAAAGGACGGCTGCATCAAGATGGTAGGAAAGGACGGTGAGGGCACCTGCGTGCTGTCATTGCAGTTCCAGGCGCCGGTTCAGCCGTTCAACCCTCGAAAGCCCTTGTTTGCCGATTCACAAAAAGGTACGTATCCAATCCAGAATAGCTTTGGTTTGTAGACATTCCCCAACTCAATCTCGTTATGGAACACAATCACTCCGCTTTGATAGGCGGAGTTTTTCGTTTATGTCTTATCGAACCGGTGCCTGTCTGCAAAAACCAGATTGCTTGCGCAAAGAGTCGTGGCTATCAATCCTACAGCAGAGCGCACAGCTCAAGATGGAGTTTTTCGGATATCTCGATCCCCTCTTTCTTGCTTTTCTCCCTGTTTTTGTAGCGTCTTTCGGAGGGAAGCCGTGCACCTTGAGATCCAATCGAACCGAAAAGAGTTTCAGCGCGGGCAAGGTGCTGTTCAAAATTCTTCCCTGCCGTAAACGCAGGATCGATGGCGATGATGAGCTCGCCATGATAGGGCAGTGCGCCTTTGCCCTCATCATGCTGGGATGATTCGTAGCTCATCAGATCGCCGATCAATGGACCGGCGATCAGCTCGATCATCATGGAAATAGCTGCCCCCTTGTGCTCGCCAAAGGTGAGCTGAGCCCCTTCCTGAAGCACTACCCGTGGGTCGTTGCATCCTTGCCCCTTCGAGTCGACGCCCCAGCCATCGGGTATCGGCTTGCCTTCACGTTCGTGGAGTTCGACATCGCCTCTTGCAATCTGGCTGGTGGCGAAGTCAAAAATGAAGGGTGGCTTGTCGGGCCTTGGCCAGCCAAAGGCAAAGGGATTGGTGCCAAGAAGCGGTGCGTT
Source organism: uncultured Halomonas sp. (assembly GCF_947500835.1). Classification (GTDB taxonomy): domain Bacteria; phylum Pseudomonadota; class Gammaproteobacteria; order Pseudomonadales; family Halomonadaceae; genus Modicisalibacter. The sequence continues at coordinate 199,384 of NZ_CANMTQ010000002.1, read as the reverse complement.
TCCCCCATGAGGGGCGACGTAGGCCTGGGTGGGATTGCAGGCAATCGCCACCAGTCCCTTTTGGGTTATCTGCTCCACTTCGATCCAAAGCGCGGAAAAGTGTACGCAGTGGTTGATGGCCAGAAGCGCGATGCCATTCTCCCTGGCCTTTTCTGCCAGCAGCGGCAGGCCAAGAGAAAAGGAGAGCTGCGAGAAGCCGCCATTGGCATTGATTCTGACGATGCTGCCAGCGGACTCTTCGACACGAGGCTCCGCATCAGGGACGACACCGCCTGCCTCCAATGTCTTGATGCAGCCCAGGATCCGATAAAGACCGTGTGATCCGCATCCATCCTTTTGTCCCGCAACCACCGTCTCGCTTATCGCACGTGAAAAACCCTCGCTGAAGCCTTTTTCCAACAATATCTTGCGGGATAGGTTCAGCGCCTCTTTTTCACTCAAGAAAACCGTTTTATCCGACATGGCAACCTCGCTATTGTTGAATGAAGTCTACGAGCTTCTCAGGCGACCACGCGTAAACACTGGCCTGCATGATAGAGAGTAAACCCGCTTTCATAGGCGAAGCTACGCACGCCAATAGCGGAAACGGGCTTCAGGTATCGAATGGGCAGCGGCAGCTCTTCATCGGAGTCTTCCTGAATCAACTTGGCAAACCCCTTGCCCACGACTGTGCCTGTCGTGACGCCCCGGCCGTTATAGCCGGAAACCGCCAATATACCTGGAGCAGGCGAAAATAGGCGTAGCATATGGTCCGGAGTGAAGCCGATCTGACCGGTCCAGCTGTATTCCCACTCGAGATTGCCAAGCTGAGGGAAATAGTCACGCTGAACACGGTCGGCCCAGCACTTGATGAACGTCGATGGCTTACTCTCGCCGCGTCCCAGGCTACCCAGCAGCAACCTGCCCTCGGCGTCGCGGCGCAGGCTGCTGAGCACGGTGCGCGTATCCCAGGCGCCCTGGCGCTCCGGCAGGATCTTGCCAGCCAATTCATCAGATAGCGGCTGCGAGGCAACTTGGAAGAAGTGGCCGCGAAAGAAATGATGGCGAACCTGGTTCCAGTGATCCTCGGTATAGGCATTGGTGGCGATTACCAGGCGTGGCGCTGTGACGCTGCCCTCGGCGGTAATGGCGCGCCAGCCATCGCCCTCGCGTTCAACGCCGGTCACGGCGCTATGGGTATGAAGTCGAGCACCCGCCGCCGAGGCGGCCCGCGCCAGACCGCGAGTGTAAGCAGTGGGATTGAGGGTGCCGGCGCGTTTGTCCAGTAACGCGTGACGAATACGCCGGGTGCCGATACGCTGCCGGCACGCCTCGTCTTCGAGAAGCTCCACTGGCGCGCCAAGTCGCTGAAATTGCTCGGAGCGTCGCTCCAGATCCTTTGCGCCCTTGTCATTGTGCGCCAGGTGCAAGGTGCCGGTTCGGGTTGCGTCACAATTGATGTGATGCCTATCGATCAGCTTGAACACCTCGGCGGGCGCGCCGCCGAGTAACCGGTTGACCCGCTCGCCGTCTTCCTGACCCAGAGTCTCGAGAATGTCGCCCGGCGGAATCCAGAGCCCCGCATTGACCAGACCCACGTTGAGTCCCGAGCCGCCGCTGGGTATCTCGCCGGCCTCGAGCAGGGCCACGGATACACCGGTTTCGGCTAGATGCAGCGCCGTGCTGAGCCCGGTGATGCCGCCGCCGATCACGGCAACATCGGCGGTTTGAGCGCCCTGCAGTGCATCGAAATGCAGGGCCGGTTCGGGGGAGGTGTCGTACCAGAGACAGACGGATTTCATGTGCTCTCCTTTGCAATGCTAACGGCGTAGCTAGGTAGCGGCCGACTCATCGCGCCAGTCGTAGAAGTACTGGGAATTGTCGCGCAGCGCCCGATGCTGGGTATCGAGCAGTTCGCGCATTTCCCGTGCCTGCTCGCCCTCGGGGTGACGAGCAAGCCAGGCCTCGAGATCGCGCATTGCCTGGGGCGAGAGAGGCTCGAAACTCTTTTGCGTTTTAAGCAGTGTGAGTTTTCGTTCTTCCTGGCGCATCGAGTAAACCAGCGCCGTGCCGGCGACACCCCACAGGGCGATAATGCAGACAATCATGACGATGATGGCGGTAAGGCTCATGATGACTGGCCTCCAGTGTTAGTGGCAGGATGGGAGTCTCCTTGGCGGCGACTCATGATCCACATGCAAAGCGGAATCGTTAGCGTCAGGATTACCAGGCCGCTGACGGTCTTCCAGGGCGTCGCGGTCAGGTTGCTGTAGAGGAAGTACAGCATGATGAAGAGCATGATCGCCGGGATCTCGAAGCGGATAATGCTCTCCCACAGTTTAGGCACGTATAGATCGGCGCCGCGATTGAGGCTGAGGATGCGCAAGCGATTGGCATCAAACTTCCAGCCGATGCTGAGCATTATGATGAAGGTTGCCAACGGCAATCCCCAGTTGCCCACCACGAAGTCCAGATAGCCGAGGATGGAGGCGTTCATGGCGCTTGGAACGCCTAGCAGCCAGATGATGCCGCAGATGGTCAATACCGCCTTGCCACGGGAGGTTTTGAGCTCTTCCTTGTAAGTGGTGACGCCGACTTCGGTGATGGCGATCGCGGTGGTCAGGTTGGCAAAGAAGAAACCCATGAAAAACAGCAGCGCCCAGATATAGCCACCGGACATGTTGCCGAAGGCGCTGGCCAGTGCCACGAAGGCCAGTTCCGCCCCGGAGGTCGGCGAGATGCCCATGGCGAAGACGATGGGAAACACAGCGAAGATGGCTAGCAGGCCGAAGCTGGTATTGCCGATGGCGGTGAATATGCCGCCACCCAGGGGAATGTCGTCGTCGCGCCCCAGATAGCTGCCATAGGTCAGGGCGATGCCCCAACCAAGCCCCGTCGAGAACAGCGCCTGACCCAGGGCGGCGAGCCAGGTTTGACCGCGGGCCAGATACTCCCAGTCCGGCGAGAAGCTGAACTCGAGCCCCGCCATGGCCCCCGGCAGGGTAACGCCGCGGATGGCAATGGCGATCAGCGAAACGGTGAGGATGGGCATCATCCATTTGGCCAGGCGCTCGATACCGCCCTTGATGCCCTTGAGCAGAATGACCGTGACGATCAGCATTGCAACGGTATGCATACCCACGTTCAAGGCGGTGTTGTTGCTGAATGCCTGCCATAGGGCGGCGGTGTCGAAGTTGGTGTGGGTGAAGGAACCGATCACCGCATGGTAGGCGTAATAGATCGACCAGCCGACGATCGACGAATAATAGGACATCAACACGATGTTGAAGACCAGGATCACCAGCCCCAAGCCGACGAACTTGTTGTTGCCATATATCTTGCGGAAGGTGCCGAGCAATCCTTGGCGCGTATAGCGTCCGAGACTGGTTTCTCCCATCAGGCCGGGCACGGCGATCAAGTAGAGCAGTATGAAATAGGCAATCAGAAAGGCACCGCCACCGTTTTCACCGGTGACATAAGGCATCCGCCAGATGTTGCCGGCGCCAACCATGGCGCCGACCACCGCCATCAGGTAGCCGAACCGGCTACCCCATTGTTCTCTTGAAATTGTAGTTGTCATCTCTTGGCTCCATGACGCGTCAATCAAGTGGGCGGCACGCTACCCTCGCGACTCCGTTCAAGCAGCGAGGGAGCGACGCAAGCCGCAGGCAATCGAGAACACTTCCTTGTGCATGCGATATTCGATGGTGCTTTGCTTGGCAGGATCAGGAAGCGTCTCCCTCCGGGAAATACTTGGTTTAAATCTCGTCGTAGGTACCGTCTTCTTTTAATTCCGCCAGCGCTTTGTTGAATCTCTCCACGAGCGCTTGATCGCGCTTGCGAAACGCAATACCGAAACCCTCGCCGAAGTAGCTTTCCGGTTCGTTGATGAGGTCCCCGATTATTCGATACTCGCCGTTGCCGTCGTCAAGCAGTGCGGCGACGCCCGCAGGGTGGTCAAGAAAGATCAGGTCCACACGATCCGACTGCATATCCATGATCATGTCCGAGGTGGTCGAATAGCGGTTGATGGCGGCAACGTCGCTGAAGGTGTCGGTAACGTAGTTGTCCTGAAGCGTGCCGCGCTGAACACCGATCGTCTTGCCCTTCAGGCTGGCCGAGTCGATCTCGTCCAGTTCCGAGTCGCTTTCGCCAAACCAGGCGGAGTAGGGTTTGATATAGGGATCGGAGAACAGCACGGTCTCGCGTCGCGAGTCATTGATCGTCATGGACGACATGATGGCGTCGTATTTGCGGGCCAGCAGGGCCGGGATAATGCCGCTCCACTCTTGAACCACCCATTCGCATTCGAGCGCCAGGGTTTCGCACAGGGCGTTGCCCAGATCGATGTCGAAGCCGGTCAGTTCGCCGTTAGGCAGGCGATACTCCATGGGGGCCGTGGGAACATCCACGCCGAAGCGCAGCGTGTCGGCGGCGTGGGCGACACTCGTCAATGACAGCAGCACACCGGCGGTAAAGGTTGCGATTTTGTTGTTCATGGCGATGAAATCCTATGGCTATTGAAATGTTGTTGCCGAAAGACAGCATCCTGCGACGTTGCTTGCACCCTCCTTTTAGTTGAAAAAACTTCGCTTTTACGCGTGCCAATCAATGGCAGTACAGGTCGAAACTTGCCTCGAGCTTGGTCAGGAAGTCGTCGACATTCTCCCGCTGTATGGCTAGAGGCGGCTTGATCTTGAGCACGTTGTCGTCCGGACCGTCGGTGGATAGCAGAACGCCGTTGAGACGCAGGTAGTGGCAGATGCGCTTCGCCGTGGCCTTGTCCGGGGCGAGCGTGGACGGACAGTCGATGATCTCGACACCGATGAACAGGCCCTGGCCGCGCACCTGGCCAACCCGGGCAAAGTTTGATGCCAGGACCTCGAGACGTGACTTCAATTCAGCCCCGAGAGACGCAGCATGAGCCTGCAGCTCATAAGTCTCGATCTCTTCCAGCACCGCGAGGCCGATGGCGCAGGACACGGGATTGCCGGCGAAGGTATTGAAGTACTCCATGCCGGTGTAGAAGGCGTCGGCGATGGCGCGGGTGGTCACGACGCCCGCGATGGGGTGACCGTTGCCCATGGGCTTGCCCAGGGTGACGATGTCCGGCGTGACGGCGTACTGCTCGAAGGCCCAGAAACTGCTGCCGGCACGCCCGAAGCCGACCTGCACCTCGTCGGCGATGTAGACGGTGCCGCGTTCTCGCAGGGTCTGAGTGATGCCCTCGATGTAGCGGCTCGGCCATATCCACTGACCGCCGACTCCGGCGAAACTCTCGGCGAAGAAAGCCGCGGGGGTCTCCCGGGCAGCGTCGAGAGTCGCCAGCGCATCTTCCAAGTATCGCTGCGCGGCATCGTCGCCGCGATAGCGGCCACGATAGGTATCCGGGAAGGGCAGCTTGATCACATGATCCGGCGTTCCCTTTCCGCCGGGACCGTCATGCTTGTAGGGGCTGATATCGATCATGCTTGACAGGTGGCCGTGATAGGCGTGATCGATCACCGCCACGTCGTGACGCCCGGTATATTGACGCGCCAGGCGCAGTGCAAGATCGTTGGCCTCGCTGCCGGAGTTGACCAGGAACACCACTTCCAGATGGTCCGGCAGGGTCGCGAGCAGGCGCTCGGAGTAGGCAACGATGGTGTCGTGCAGGTAGCGCGTGTTGGTGTTCAGCTCTGCCATCTGTCGGGCGCCGGCCTCGACGACGCGAGGATTGGCGTGGCCGACGTGACAGACGTTGTTGACCAGATCCAGATAGCGCCGACCGTCCTCGGCGATCAGATGGGCCATGTCGCCACGCACGATCTTGAGCGGATGACGATAGGCATGGCTCAGGGTCGGCGAGAGCATCCGACGGCGGGCCTGGAGCAAAGCACCGATGCTGTTGCGCCCCGCGCAGGCGTCGTATCGACTGGATTCGGGGGAGTCGTTGTCGGTCAGGCAAGCGGCGACTAGTTCTTCCGCCATGACCTCCGGGGAGAGCGTCGCGAAGACATGCCATTGGGTCAGGAGCTGCGCCTGGGAGATCGCCACGTAGGGGTCGTCGCGACCATCATCGATGGCCTTCAGGTAGTTCAGCCGGCTCAATAAGATACGCAACAGTATGAGGCGTGGCAGGCATTCGAGCTCCACCACCGCCAACGGTCGGACGCTGTGATAGCCCAGGGTGAGTTGCTTGAGGGCCTCCAGGCGGTCGGGACAGCGGTCGGTCAGGTAGACGGCGGCGACGGCGAGTTCGTTGACGGTGAAAGCGTGACAAGCATCACCGAAGTCGATCAGCCCGCTTGGATACTCGCTATCCGGCGCCTTGAGGAACAGGTTGTAGTCGTTGGCATCGTTGTGGATTAGTTGAGTGGGTAGCTTGTCCTCGCGCGCCTTGACGAACTCGATGCAAGCCGTCATCAATTCACTCATGCCGGGTTCCAGGGCGTTCGTCTCGGGGCGTTCTGGCAGGCGCTTGTATTGAGACAAATCCCAGTCATGGCTCGGCCCCTTGGGCCAATGCATGTCCTGCAGGGCCAGATCCAAACGGGCCAGGCACTCGCCGGTGATGAACAACTGGGCTTCGCTGGGCGCCATGCTTTCGGCCCAGAGACTGCCTGGAATAAAGCTCATGAGACGTAGCTGCCAAGTCTCGCCGTCGAGGCTGACAGGCACGCTCAGGCGGCCATCGCGGTCGCGCCGGTGGCGCGGAATCTCGATTCCTCCCAGGTCATGCTCCTCCAGAGCCGCCATCAACTCGGCTTCGGCAACGGTTCCCGGCGCCTGGCTCAGCTTCACGATCAGCGACTCGCCGTTCGCGAGCGTCAGGCGGAAGTTGAGATCCGCATAGCCATCGAGCCGCTCAAGGTCTCTCCGGAGGCCGTAGGCGCGCTCTATCGCTTGGGCAATCGTGGTGGATTGAGGACTGGACGGCATGAGGATATCCCCTTACAAACGCGTGTATGGGGCGGCTCCTGGAAGCCGCCCTCGTCTGCTCAATCGAACTTGATCCCCTGGGCCAGTGGCAGCTCGCGGGAGTAGTTGACGGTGTTGGTCTGGCGACGCATGTAGCTCTTCCACACGTCCGAGCCGGATTCGCGGCCGCCGCCGGTTTCCTTCTCGCCACCGAAGGCGCCGCCGATTTCGGCGCCGCTGGGGCCGATGTTGACGTTGGCGATGCCGCAGTCGCTGCCCACATCCGAGGTGAACATCTCCGCCTCGCGCACGTCGCAGGTGAAGATGCAGGACGACAACCCTTGGGGCACATCGTTGTGCAGCGCCATGGCTTCATCGAACTCGCGATAGCTCATGACGTAAAGGATCGGAGCGAAGGTTTCGCTCTTGACCAGTTCGTCCTGCTGGTCGACTTCGACGATGGAGGGGCTGACGTAGTAGCCCTCTTCGCACTTATCGACCTGCTGACGTTCGCCACCGAACACCCGTGCACCCTGTTCCTTGGCCTTGCCGAGCGCCGACTGCATCTGCTCGAAGGCCTGGCTGTCGATCAGTGGCCCGACCAGATTCCCCTGTAGGGGATCGCCAATGGAGACGCCGCTATAGGCTTTCTTGAGGCGTTCGACTACCTCATCCTTGACGGACTCATGAACGATCAGCCGGCGCAGGCTGGTGCAGCGCTGCCCGGCGGTGCCTACTGCCGAGAACAGGATAGCGCGCACCGCCAGATCCAGGTCGGCGCTGGGGGCCAGGATCATGGCGTTGTTGCCGCCCAGTTCGAGGATGCTGCGCCCGAAGCGTGCGGCGACCCGGGGGCCCACGGCGCGACCCATACGGGTGCTGCCGGTGGCGCTGAGCAGGGGGATTCGGGGATCGTCCGCCAGGCGTTCGCCCGCCGCGCGATCGCCGATGATCACCTGGCTCAGGTTCTCGGGGGCCTCGTCACCGAATTCCGCCATGGCGCGCTCCAGCAGCGCCTGGCAGGCAAGGGCGGTGAGCGGGGTCTTCTCAGAAGGCTTCCAAATCAAGCTGTTGCCGCACACCAGTGCTAGGGCGGCGTTCCAGGCCCAGGGCGCCACCGGGAAGTTGAAAGCGGTGATCAGGCCGACCGGGCCGAGGGGGTGCCAGGTTTCGCGCATGTGATGCCCCGGGCGCTCGGAGGCGATGGTCAGGCCGAACAGCTGCCGCGACTGACCGACGGCCAGATCGCATATGTCGATCATCTCCTGCACTTCACCCTGGCCCTCCGGCAGGATTTTGCCGCACTCGTGCGTGACCAAAGCGCCCAGGTCGTCCTTATGGCGACGCAGCTGCTCGCCGAACAGGCGTACCAGCTCACCGCGGCGTGGCGCCGGCACTCGGCGCCATTGCTCGAAGGCCTGCACGGCCTTGGCGATGCGGGCATCGACTGCAGAGGCGTCTTCCATGGCTACCTTGCCAATGACGCTGCCATCAATAGGAGTGGTCACTTCGAGATCGCCCTGCTGATACTGCTCAGTAGCGACACCAAGGCGCTGCATAATAGTATCGATCATTCTTTCTCCTACTGGTCTTGTTCGGGAATTGGAAGTACTGGCAGTATCTCTACGAGGTTTAACTAGTCTCAAGAGATGTTTTATATGGAGATCATTCCCTTTTTTCTTGTCGAGAGGTGCAGCGATGGGTCGTCCACACTTGCCGACACTGACCTCGATGCAGTGTTTCGAGGCCTCGGCCCGGCATCTCAGCTTCACCCGCGCCGCAGATGAGCTGAATCTGACCCAAAGCGCAGTCAGCAAGCAGGTCGCCCAGCTCGAATCGGTGCTTCAGCACCCGTTGTTTCGTCGTGTACGCAAGCGGCTTCAGGTCACGCCGGAGGGCTCGCTATACCTTTCCGAAGTGCGCAAGATCCTGGCCTGGGTGGAGATGTCAACGCGCTACATGCAGTCCTACGGTGGTCAGAGCGAGGTACTCAATGTGACCACCCTGCCGACCTTCGGCGCACGCTGGCTGATACCCCGCCTCAACGGTTTTCGTTTCCGTCATCCTAATGTCTATCTCAGCATCGCCAATCGCGTGGAGCCCTTCGATCTGGAGAAGGAGCGTGTCGATGTGGCCTTCTTCTTCGGTCACGGGGCCTGGCCCAATCTGGAGTGTCACAAGCTGTTCGATGAGGAAATGGTGACGGTATGCGCGCCGTCGATCATTCCCGCCTCGGGCATCGGTCATCCTCTGGAATTGACCCGGCTGGTGCTGCTGCAAAGCGCGACGCGTCTCGATGCCTGGCACCGTTGGTTCGAAGCCCAGGACGTTTATACCGAGCACAGCTACCACGGACCGCGCTTCGATACTTTCTATATGGCGCTGCGAGCCGCCCGAGCAGGCTGTGGTGTGGCGCTGGTACCGCGCTTTCTGGCCGAGGAGGAGCTGTCGGCGGGTCAGCTCGTCATTCCATGGCAGTTTTCATTGACCAGCCGTGACGCCTACTATCTAGCCTACCCCGAACACAAGGCGGAAGTGGCCAAGGTGAAGGGCTTCATCGAATGGATTCTCGAGCATCTCGAGACACCACCCGCGACGCCTGAGGAGGGATGTTCGACTAGCTTGTCAGCGGCACAAGAGAAGCTTATGAGCTCATGAGTCGCCGGATATCCGTCCCGGCGAGATCTCATTTAGATGGTGAGCCTATATTTACTAATGCGGCTTCTTGGGGGCGGCGAGATTGAATCCATCCAATCAGCACTAGCCCGGCCAGGCCCAGGGCGCCGGTGATTGGCCCTGGAGCAACCATGGCTAGACCCGAGGCCAGTAGGACCGTGCGCTCCCAGAGCCGAGTGTCGCGCAGGAAATGCCCCATCAGTGCAGCGCTTACGCCAACCAGCCCCAATAATAGAAGTAGCACCGAGACGGTGAGACTCAACGGGCTTGGATCGACCAGCACTAGAGCCGGATTATAGATCAGCGCGTAGGGAATAATGAAAGCAGCGATAGCTAACCTCAACGCCGTCACGCCCGTCTTCATTGGGTTGGCCTGGGCGATACCGGCACCGGCATAGGCCGCGAGACACACCGGTGGCGTGATATCCGCCACGATGCCGAAGTAAAACACGAACAAGTGCACCGCCATCGGCGCCAGGCCGAACTCGTTGATCAGTGCCGGTGCGGCGATCGTCGCGGTGACCACATAGTTGGCGGTGGTCGGCAGGCCCATGCCTAGCACGATGCAGGCCAGCATGGTGAAGATCAGCGCCAGGATCAGGACGCCGCCGGCGAGGCTGATGATGCCGGCGGCGAACTTGGCGCCGAGGCCGGTCATGCCGACCACTCCCGCGATGATACCCGCCGTGGCCACGGCGGCGATCACGGGCAGCGCGACACGCGCGCCTTGATCCAGTAGTCGAAGCGCCCCGCTGAAGGAGAGCCGCGTTTCCTTGCGCACCATGCTGACGACGACCGCGGCGGCGATGCCCAGCAGCGCGGCGCGCTGTGCGGTGAAGCCGGCGCTGATCGTGGTCACGATCACCACCAGGGGCAGCAGCATATAGCCCTTGGTCAGCAGCAGCGTGCGCATGCTGGGCAGCCGCTCCTTGGGAATCCCGAGGATTCGGCTACGCTTGGCCTCGAAGTGAACGCCGATGAAGATGCCGCTGAAGTACATCAGCGCCGGAATCAGTGCCGCGAACATGATCTCGCTATAGGAGACGCCCACGTACTCGACCATGATGAAGGCGGCCGCCCCCATCAGCGGCGGCATGATCTGACCGCCGGTGGATGCCGAAGCCTCGGTGGCCGCCGCTACCTCGGGGCGGAAGCCGGCGTTCTTCATCATAGGAATGGTAAAGGAGCCCGAGGCCACGGTGTTGCCCACCGAACTGCCCGAGATCATGCCCTGCAAGGAGCTGGCGATCACCGCCGCCTTTGCCGTTCCCCCGGTGAAGCGACCGGTGGCGGCGAAGGCGAGGTCGTTGAAGAAGCGGCCGACCCCGGTCTGTATCAAGACGACGCCGAAGAACAGGAACAGGAAGATGAACTTGGCGGAGATCTGCAGCGGCGTGCCGAAAACCCCGCTCTCGCGAAACCACAAATAAGGAGTGATGTCCGTGAACGCGAAACCCGGATGCGACAGCAGCGTGGTGGGGATGTGCCTGCCGAGCAGCGCATAGGCGATGGCCAGAGTAGCGACGATTACAATGGGCAGGCCGACGGTGCGTCTCGTGGCTTCCAGTACGAACAGCACACCGAGCGCCGCTACTATCAGGTCTAATGTGGAGTACCCGGTAACCCGGCTCTGCAGTACTTCTTGATAGAAAAGGATTTTATAGTAGGCGGCAAAGGTAGCGAGGAAGGCGAATAATACGTCATACCAAGGTACACCTCGGCGAGGTACCCGGGAGTGACGCGCCGGGAACAGCAGAAAGATCATGCCCAGTGCAAGTCCGAGGTGTACGGCGCCTTGTTTCTGCGACGGAAGCGTACCGAAGTATCCGGTGTAGAGGTGAAAGCTGGAAAGGGCGACACCCATCAGGGTCAGCATCCAGCCCCATTTGCCTAGGAACGGTCTTACGCTGGATTCACGGTCGTACTTCTCAAGTACCGCTTGGCTATCGACAGGACTTTTTTTTTACCATGGCGAAGCGTCCTCGGTAATAGGCCAGCGAGGGCGAGATAGTGCCCCCGCTAGACGAAGATGATTAGTTGGCAATATCGTCCAAGGAAGTGATGCCACTGGCATCGCGGGTCACGATTTGAATGATCTCAGGATAGATGTGGCCAATGAAGGCGACATTATCGATGGTTCCACTTTCAAACTCGCCGCTGCCTTCGATGGCGTCCTTGGCCGGCGCATGTACCGTCATGCCCAAATCCATCTTGTCGTCACGAATGCTGACGAGATTCTCGATCGAGGCGCCGGTCTCGATGTTGGTGAAGTTGGCATCGTCCAGATAGTTGTTCCAGATGGTGGCCATCTCGCCGCCCAGCGGATAGTAGGTTCCCCCCTGACTACCGGTACCGAGGATGAATTCAGATTTTTCTTGCTTAATATCCAACTCGGCGACAGAGTTGTCGACCGTCAGGCCCTGCTCTTCGTAGTAGCGCTTGGCGCCAGGATGAATGGGGATTCCTTCCGAACCGTTCAGCGCGTTCTCAAGCGTCATGAAAGAAGACTGAGCATGAGTGTTCTCTTCGGCTTTCTCATGCATCAGGCGAGCAAGCTCATAGCCGAGTTCCTCGTTGATACTGTGAGTATTACCCACCAGCACGGCGTAGGCCGTCACCGTTGTCACGTCCTCGTCGAGGAAGTCATAGCTATCCTTCGGTATCGAGAAGCGGCGATAGTCGCTGCGTTCTTCGATGTACTCCACCGCCTCGTCACTTAGGCCGATCATACGTGCGTCACCCGCCGCGGCCTGAAGATTCTCGATGCTCCCGGAAGGAAGCCCTAAAATACCAATGGAAATATCAATGTTGCCGTCTTGTACACCATCTAGAGCGGCGCCAAAGCCCTCTTGGTAGGCACTGTAGTCATCTTCCCCAATGCCATAAGCTTCGAGAATCAGCCGCGAGACCTGCTGCGTCGTACTGGCCGGTGGGCCGATGGCGATATTGGGCTGGCTGGAGCCCGATTCGCTACAGGCGCTGAGAAGCGTACTGGCTACGATGGTAGCCACTAGAGGTGTCATGAGTTTCATAAGGGCCTTCCTGTCATTAGTGATTCTTGTCAGTCGGAGGCGATATCGAAAGGACATTGTGCAACATTATTAATTTAGACACGATATTGCCTTTACTACGAAGAGGATTGCAAAAGAATTATCGGAATCATTCCATTCTCGGCATTCATAGAGCGATGGGTGAATGAGCCATGATGGTCAAATTCTGTTGAGATCGTTCAATAGCTTTTGGAATGAATGGCGAGATTTTTTTCGTTTGAGATGCCTCTGGCGGTCTGTTCTTATCTTGTTATCGCTCTCGTTCAATGGAATAGCAGGAATTCGCCATGGATCTTCCGCATGTCAGTGATTCGCTGGGTATCGTTCATCCGCTAGTGATAGAGCGCGGTCGCAATGCCGAGGTCTGGGACGAGCAGTGCAGGCACTACATCGACTTCGTCGGCGGCATTGGTGTACTCAACCTGGGACACTGCCATCCGGCCATCACCGAGGCGGTCAAGGCTCAGGTCGATACCCTGATGCATTCCGCTTTCAATGCCTTGCCTCATCGCGGTTACCTGGACGTGGTGAACGCGCTGGATGCCTTCGTGCCAGTCTCTTATTCGCTCGCCTGCATGCTGACCAACTGTGGCGCCGAGGCTACCGAAAACGCCCTCAAGGTGGCCCGTGTCGCCACCGGTCGCCAGGCGGTGATTGCTTTCGATGATGGTTTTCACGGCCGTACCTTGGCGGCCTTGAATCTCAACGGTAAGGTCAAGCCCTACAAAGATCGCATGGGCACTCTGCCCGGCCCGGTCTATCACCTGCCATTCCCTAGCCCTGATAGCGACGTCAATGCGGATCAAGCCAAGGCAGCGCTGGAGCGACTGTTCGAGGTCGAGATTCCCGCCGACGAGGTGGCTTGTCTCATCGTCGAGCCGGTTCAGGGCGAAGGCGGCTTCCGGCGATTGGACCCTGACTTTGCCGCCTGGCTGCGCGATGTCTGCGACCAGCATGGTATCGTGCTTGTCTTCGATGAGATCCAGTCCGGCTTCGGGCGCACCGGACGACGTTTCGCTTTTACCCATCTCGGCATCGAGCCGGATCTGTTGCTGATGGGCAAGAGTATGGCTGCGGGCCTACCCCTGGCGGCGGTAGTCGGCAAAGCGGAGATCATGAATTCTCCGGCCAAGGGTGGGCTGGGGGGTACCTATTCCGGCAATGCCGTTGCCTGCGCGGCAGCTCTGGCGGTGATGGAGCTGATGAGCGAGGACAACCTGCGGCGCTGGAGCGAGCGCCAGGAAACGCTGATCCTCGAGGCTCATCGTGAATGGCGCGATTCCGGCCGCTTTCCAATGTTGGGCGCGGTGACGGGTATCGGCGCAATGCGCGGCATCGTCTTCGAGGATAGCGCCGGAGCCAGTGGCAGCGAACATCTGGCTGCACTGTTGGCGGCAGGGCGTGAAGAGGGCTTATTGCTGATGCCCAGCGGGCGCCGTCGCAACGTGCTGCGCCTGCTGCCCCCACTGACCACCGAGCCCGAGGTACTCAAGGAAGGCCTGTCCCGCCTGGAACGAGCGCTTACACGGCTGTTATAAGCACGCCATTGCTTCAAGATCCCCAAACGACAGACCCACAAGCAAGGTAGAAGGCATGACCACGACGACTTTCGTCTCTCGCGACGAGATCCGACACCGCTTCTCCACGGCCATGTCGGCCATGTACCAGGCCGAAGTGCCTCAGTACGCGACCCTGCTCGAACTGGTCGAGCGGGTGAACCGGGAAACGCTCGAGAAGGATCCCACCCTGGCCGAACGCTTCGCCGAGTCCGGCGAGCTTACGCGCCTCGGCGTCGAGCGCCACGGTGCCATTCGCGTCGGCACGGCGGAGGAGCTCGCCATGCTGCGCCGGCTGTTCGCCGTGATGGGCATGCACCCGGTGGGCTACTACGACCTCTCCGAGGCCGGTGTGCCGGTACATTCCACGGCCTTTCGCCCCATCGACGACGCCTCGCTGGCTCGCAACCCCTTTCGTATCTTCACCTCGCTGTTGCGCCTGGAACTGATCAAAAGCGCCGAGCTGCGCGACCGGGCGGCGGCCATTCTCGCCGAGCGTGACATCTTTACTCCGGGCGCTCGGGAGCTGATTGCGCTCCACGCAGAACAAGGTGGCCTCAGCGACCCACAGGCGAATCGTTTCGTGGAGGAGGCGCTGGAGACCTTCCGCTGGCATCGCGACGCCACCGTGGACCACAGGACCTATCAGGCGCTGCTCGAGGAACATCGCTTGATCGCCGATGTGGTCTGCTTCCGCGGGCCGCATATCAATCATCTGACGCCACGTACGTTGAATATCGACGAAGCCCAGCGGCGCATGCCGGATGCCGGCATGAATCCCAAGGCGGTGATCGAAGGCCCGCCCCGGCGCGACTGCCCGATCCTGCTACGCCAGACCAGCTTCAAGGCTCTGGAAGAGCAGGTGCGTTTTAACGGCGAGCACCAGGGCACCCATACCGCCCGCTTCGGCGAGATCGAGCAGCGCGGTGCGGCGCTGACCGCCAAGGGACGTGCCCTCTATGACCGGCTTTTGGCAACCGCCCGCAAGCAAGCCGCAGGTCTCGATAACGACGCCCATCAACGAACACTAGCCGAGGCCTTCGCTGAGTTTCCCGATAGCGAGACGCAGCTTCGCCGCGAAGGTCTGGCCTTCTTCGATTATCGGCTCACTGACAAGGGACGTGAGGAAGGGGCCGAATGCGGCGAGGACGAAGAATTGGAAGCCTTGATCGAACAGGGGCTGGTCAGCGCCCGGCCGATCACCTACGAGGATTTTCTGCCGGTGAGTGCGGCGGGAATCTTTCAGTCGAATCTGGGGGGCGGCAGTCATGACACCTATGCCGGCAATGCCAACCGCGAGGCCTTCGAGGCAGCATTGGGTGCACCCGTGACCGATGAGCTGGCGCTATACGCAGCCCTTGAAAAGGGCTCCATCGAGCGGGTGCGCGAATGCCTCTCAAAAAAGGCCCAGTTGGAAATCGACGGCTAGGAATTTGGTTCATCGCAGATTAGCGTGACGCCGCTAATTTTCCGGATAAGGGTAGCGTAGGAGCGCAGATTCTCTGCGCGAAAAGCGCCGCTACGCGGCGTTCGCCCGATGAATCTGGCTCCTACACTCAACAGCCATTCACGGCAGAGTGCGATGGACCTAGAAATTGCCACGCTCGACATCTCAAAGGTCAGCGAGACCGATCAAGGAGCCAAACAACAATGAATCCTTTTCCTCTGGAAGAGCGCCTGTTCGAGGTACTGCGCGACGGCGACTGGCCGAGCCCCGCCCAGGCGTGGCGTCTCGATGAAGTGGGGCTGACGGCGCCGATGCTGGCGGAGTTGTTCGAGTCCCAGGTGCTCAGCCGCCAGCTGGATCTTCATGCTCGTCGCCTGCAGGCCCGCGGCGAGGCGTTCTATACCATCGGCAGTTCCGGTCACGAGGGCAATGCCGCAATCGCCGCCGCGTTTCGTGTCACGGATCCGGCATTCCTGCACTATCGCGACGCGGCCTTTCTGCTCCAGCGCAGCAAGCAACTGCCCGGGCAGACGCCGACCTACGATATGCTGCTGAGTTTCGCCGCCTCCAGCGCGGATCCGATCTCCGGCGGCCGTCACAAGGTGCTGGGCTCCAAGGCGCTCAACGTGCCGCCCCAGACCAGCACCATCGCCTCCCATCTGCCCAAGGCGGTGGGGGCCGCCCATGGCCTCGGCCTGTGGCGTCGCATCCGAGGAACGGGGGAGTGGCCAACGGACAGCGTGGTGCTGTGCAGTTTCGGCGATGCCTCCTTCAACCACTCGACGACTCAAGGCGCCCTTAACGCGGCGGCTTGGGCGGCCTATCAGGGCACACCGATGCCCTTGGTCATGATCTGCGAGGACAACGGCATCGGCATCTCCACGCCGACCCCTGCCGGCTGGATCGAGCAGAGCATGCGTGGGCGTCCCGGCTTTCACTACATCAGCTGCGACGGACTCGACCTGCTCGATACCTACCGCGCCGCCCGCGAGGCGGAGCGTCTGGCGCGCCGCCTCAAGCAGCCAGTGTTCCTGCACATGCACTGTGTGCGCCTGATGGGTCACGCCGGCTCCGACGCCCAGCAGGCCTACCTGTCGGCGAAGCAGATCAAGGCTGCCGAGGCTCGCGATCCGCTGCTGTACAGCGCCGGTTTGTTGATACGTCATGGCGTGCTCGAACCCGAGACCATTCAAGCGCTTTATCACCACATCGGCGGACGGGTGGCGCAGGTCGCGGAAGTGGCGATTCGTCAGCCCAAGCTGGAAAGCGCCGAGGCGGTGATGGCCTCCATCGTGCCGCCGCATCGTCTTAGCCGTCGCCAGCCCATCGAAGCTGAGGTGGATGCAACACCGGCCACTATGGCCCGGCTGCTCAGCCAGACCCTGTATCGGCTGATGGCGGAATATCCCCACCTGGTCATGGCCGGGGAGGACATCGGCCGCAAGGGCGGCGTCTACGGCGTGACCCAGCGTCTGCAGGCCAAGTACGGTGCCTATCGCATCATCGACACCCTGCTCGACGAGCAGAGCATTCTGGGGCTAGGCATCGGTCTGGCCCAGAACGGCTTCGTGCCCATCGTCGAGATCCAGTTCCTGGCCTATCTGCACAACGCCGAAGACCAACTGCGCGGCGAGGCCTCCACGCTCAGCTTCTTCTCGAAAGGGCAGTACACCAATCCCATGGTGATACGCATCGCCGGGCTGGGCTATCAGAAGGGCTTCGGCGGGCATTTCCACAACGACAACGCCATCGCCGTGCTGCGCGACATTCCCGGCCTGCTGGTGGCTTGCCCCTCGAACGCCGCGGACGCGGTGGGGCTGTTACAAGAAGCAGTGCGTCTGGCAGACGAGGAACAGCGCATCGTGGTGATGCTCGAACCCATCGCCCTCTATCACTGCCGCGATCTCATCGAGGAAGGCGATCAGCGCTGGAGCTTCCCTGATCTCGGGCCGGAGTATCGTCTGCCCGTGGGCTCGCTGGGCCAGTGGGGCGAGGGGCGCGATCTGGCGATCGTCACCTACGGCAACGGCGTCTATCTCACGCATCAGGCCCGGGAGCGGCTGGAGGCGCAAGGCATACAGCTTCGCATCATCGACCTGCGCTGGCTGACGGCGCTGGATCACGACGAGATTCATCGCCGGGTCGGCGATTGCGCCCAGGTGCTGTGCGTGGACGAATGTCGGCGCAGCGGCTCGCCCAGCGAGGAAGTCATCACCGGCCTGGTGGAGCGGGGCATGGAATCCCACCGCCTGCACCGCCTGACCGCCGAGGACAGCTTTATCCCCCTAGGACCGGCGGCGACGGTCACGCTGCCTTCGGTCGCGGCGATTTGTGAGCGTGCCGAAAGCCTTTTACCCAAGCAAATCGCGTCTGAGCGTACAGTAACAGGGAGCCGGACATGAGTGAGCTGACCCCGCCAACCCCTAAGGAACGCCTGCTGATCGTCTGCCCCGGGCGCGGCACCTACAACCAGGCGGAGTGGGGCACCCTGACCCGCCATGCCGCCGGTAGCGACTGGCTTGCGCGCTTCGATGCGCTGCGCCGTGAGCAGGACCAGCCCACCCTCAGCGAACTCGACGGCGAGACCCCGTTTCGCCTGAGCGTGCACGGGCGCGGCGATCACGCCTCGCCGCTGATCTACGCCTGCGCCCTGGCGGACGCGCTGGCCATCGACCGGGAGCGCTACGAGATCTGCGCCGTGACCGGCAACTCCATGGGCTGGTACATCGCCCTGGCCCTCGGCGGCGCGCTGTCCCAGGACGACGCCTTTACCCTGATCAACACCATGGGTCACCTGATGCAGACCACCCTCAACGGCGGTCAGCTGCTCTACCCTTGGGTCGACGACCAGTGGCGCCCCCAGCCCGAGTATCGCCGGGAACTGCTGGCGCTGATCGAGAGACTGCACGGCCAGGACGGCAGCGAGCTTTATCTCTCCATCGACCTTGGCGGCATGCTGGTGTTCGGCGGCAACGAGGCGGGTCTCAAGCGGCTCAGCGAGGAACTCCCGTCGCTGGAGCGTTTTCCCCTGCGCCTGCATCAGCACGCCGCCTTTCACACGCCGATGCAGGAAGGCGTGAAGGCCGAGGCCAGAACGCGCCTGCCGGCGACGCCGTTTCAGGCGCCCGAAGTACCGCTGATCGACGGCCGCGGCAAGCTCTGGACCCCCTGGAGCACCGACCCCGAAGCACTGTGGGACTACACCCTCGGCGAACAGCTGGTGACGCCCTATGACTTCACCGCAGCGCTCAAGGTCGGCCTGCGCGAATTCGCCCCGGACCGCGTCGTCATTCCCGGCCCCGGCGCCACCCTCGGCGGCGCCGTCGCCCAGACGCTGATCCAGCTCAACTGGTGGGGACTCGACAGCAAGGCGGCCTTCCAGGCCATGCAGCAGAGTGAGCCAAGGCTGATCAGCATGGGGATAGAGGAGCAGCGGGGGTGGGTGGTGGGCGGCTAGCTTCGCAAATAAGGACAAGAGGCCGATGGGGAAATACTCGAAGCTGAGACAGAAAATTCTGATAGGCGCAGCGGATAGTAACCTCGAATTCTCCACGCTGTCAGTTGCTGGTCCGTATTGGTTTTGGTAAGAGGATCAAGTACCGGTTGGGAGAACACGATGTCGATTAAGTACGAATTGATCATCTTTTGGAGCGAGGAAGATCGCTCCTTCACTATCAAGAAGTCGATAGGACTTCGGTAATCGGACTTTGGAAAGAAACTGGTTTAGCGGTATCTCAGAACGACTCAGGGAAAGATATCGATCGAAAGATGAAAGTAAATCCTGAGCTGTTTCTGGTTGTTGAAGATGATGGCCAAGTGGTCGCAACTGTAATGGCAGGCTACGAGGGACATTGAGGCTGGATAAATTACCTGGCTGTAAAGCCCAGCCACCAAAGAATGGGTTATGGCCGGATATTGATGGCAGCGGCGGAGACCCTTTTGCGTCAGAAGGGGTGCCCAAAAATCAATCTACAGGTCAGGAATACCAATAAAGCGGCGATAGAGTTCTACGCTGCAATAGGTTATGACGATGACCACGTCATAGGACTGGGCAAGCGTTTGACCCGGTGACTAATGAAATCGTCAACAAACCGCTCAACCTCGTATTGGTTACAAAAAACGTGGCCTCTACCGAACGTGCATTAGACCATTGATGTCAGCGTGAAATCGACATGTACAGCATCAAAAGGAAATACGATCTGACCGTTGTGGGTGCGATCCAGAATACCGACGTCAAGTAGCGCATGAACATCGCCATGCACCGTCTTCACGTCCCGCTCGACACGCCGGGCAGCTTCGCGAATGCACATGGGCCCTTATCTAGTCATCGCCTTGAGTAACTGCCAGCTTTTGCGCGTCATGGTTTGCCACAGCAAGCCCACAGACGAGAACGAAATATGAGTGTCTTGCCGCTCACTTTCCGAAGGCCGTCATGGCGTCTTACGGAGCCTCCTCGGCATATCTAGTTGACTGGACTAAGGCGCTATGGCACGATGCTTTCAGTTGGTTAGCAAGTAGCATATCGTCAGTTGTAATCGAATCCTTCGGTAGCCTGGTTATATTCCCCTTGTTTTTCCCGCTGTACCTCGGGCAATACCCCGGCAACTTTATATAGCGCTTCGTGCGTAAGGATATCGAACATGGCAACTGGCACAGTCAAGTGGTTCAACGACACTAAAGGTTTCGGCTTCATTTCTCCCGCTGACGGCGGTGACGATCTGTTCGCCCACTTCTCCGAGATTCAGGCCGAAGGTTTCAAGTCTCTGCAGGATGGTCAACAAGTCTCTTTTGACGTAACCCAAGGAAAGAAGGGCCTTCAGGCCGCCAATATCAAGCTCGCCTAACCTTCGGTTAGTCTGCGCTTTCGAGCCATAAGACTTAGAACACTGAAGCCCGCATATGCGGGCTTCAGTGTTTTTGCGTGCTTGGCTTCTGAGCTAAGTTAATGAGCTATGATTGGATATCAGCAAAAACTAATGATTTGTTACCCCGAAAGCTAGCGTGTATGCAACAATCAGTTTTGCAACCGTGTTTGAGTTCTGCGCAATTTTACCGCGATGTTTGTGAAAGGAGTGTATTACCCATGAATCTAAAGCCATCTAACCTTTTTGTCGGTACGTTGCTACTTACCTCCATAGCATTAGCATTGGCGGGATGCGCCAATAATGGTGCTTCAGGTTCCAAAAACGCGAGCGTCAGCCAAGGCGGTGATTTGCAGTTCGAGCAAAGGACTTACCGCTATACCTGCGATAACGATCAGGTAATAGAAGCGAGATACGTGACAACGCAGAAAGGCAACGAGGATGGCCCCGTTCTTCTTGTACTTCAGTACAAGGATCAGCTCTTTGGCCTTGCGCCTGCCGTATCGGCCAGTGGCAGTCGTTATATCG
Source organism: uncultured Halomonas sp. (assembly GCF_947500835.1). Classification (GTDB taxonomy): domain Bacteria; phylum Pseudomonadota; class Gammaproteobacteria; order Pseudomonadales; family Halomonadaceae; genus Modicisalibacter. Next base: position 178,386 of record NZ_CANMTQ010000002.1, on the reverse strand, counting down.
GCCATGCAGGTTTAACGACAGGTTCCGGCCTGGAGTGGTGGGGAAAGGGCAGTGACGCATGGCTGAGCCGCTTCACCGGTGACAATGCCCAAGAGACTGAACGACTGCAAACCTGCCGTCTTGATGAGTCTTGAACGGTATGCCCAAAGCATTCCATGAGCGCCGCCTATGCTGGCATTCTCGCCGCAAGCGCTTTGTTGCTTGGGCGCCAGATGTGGCCACGCGCTTCTTGAAGAAGAAGCACTGATACCTCATCGAACTCGACTCCTGTAGAAGACTCCAATGGAGTGTACTAGCCTCAAGACCGGTAAAGAAAAAACGGGAGAGGGTGATGGACTACGGCGAGTTTATCGGCGAGGTCGTGACCACTTGGCTGGTGGAACGAGAATCGCGGGATCGCTTGATGCGCCTGGAGACGGACTTCGTCTATCGAGACCCCCAGGGCCTAGAATGGCTAGCGCCCAAGGGTCGAACGATCAACGGCGCGAGCATCCCTTCTTTTCTGTGGGGGCCGGTGTTCGGCTCTCCCTACATGGGCAATTTTCGCCGTGCAAGCGTGGTGCACGATATCGCCGAGGAGGATCGTGAGCATTCCTCTCGGGAAGTTCACCGCATGTTCTTTTACGCTATGCGCTGCGATGGCACCGAGCCCTGGCTCGCCAGTGTCATCTATGCAGCGGTGCGCGTGTTCGGCGAGAAATGGGACGCGCCACAAGACGTTGCCATGCAGCAGACCCAGGATAATGTCACCGCCTTCCTGGAAATGATTCACTCCCCTGAGTTCACTGGAAAGAACGCTCCGGATGAGCTGGATAGCCTGCTCGAGGATTTCATGGGTCGGCGCATGGGACGTTAATCGAGGACATATCAGCTAGCTATCTCTGGTGCCAGGCAAGGCAAGCGCTCGGCGATCGAAGGTAAAGGTTCCTGAGTACGGCTCGCCTTTCGAGCGTGCAAGATAGGCGGCTTTTCTGGCAATCAAGGCATCCGGGAAATCTGCATTCGTTTGCCGGTAATCCTGCAAAGCCTGCCATACCGTCTCGTCGTCTTCGAACATCAGCGTCGGTTCTTGTAGCAAGCATTCGATGGCATCGATCAACGCTTGCTTGTCGGCGCGATACTTCTTGCCTTTCAATGTCCAGAGCGTTTCGACAAGCACGATATCCGTTATCAGTACCAGTGTTTCGCCTTGGATCAACGCCTTGGCTCGGTGCGTTTGGGCCTCATCGTCCTGCAATAGATAACGCAAGAGCACATTAGTATCGATGGCGATCACGTCGCCGATTTCCGGTTGGCATCACGCTGTTCCACTGCTTCTTGCAAGGAGTCTTCATCGCTGAGGGAAGGGTCTCCCGAAAGATGGGCAAGGGCGCCCTCGGCTGCACCAACGTGCTGTTTCATCAAGGTGATTTGACCGTCGTGGATGAACACCTTGACCTTGTCGCCGGGCGTGATGCCTATCTCCCGACAGAGGTCGATGGGTAGCGTGATTTGCCGCTTCGAGCTGACGGTAGCTAGAGTCTTGGCCATAGGATTCGCTCCTTTACGCATCAGGATGAATAAACGCTGAGTATGCTTTACTTTTTGCGAATAGTAAATTTCAAAGCGATGTCAGCAAATTCATCAATGGACAGCAGCGGTAGCTGATAGGGGAAAGGCAAACTGTTAGGCTGCTCACACCAACCGTCACCGGCCTCGTTAACCCGACATGCCCACTCCGGCTTCTCCCTTGCCGCGCCATGCACTGGCCGGGCTGCTAATCCTTTCCGGCCTGCTGCTTCAGATTCTCGGTTTCACTGATTTCGTTTCGGTGCCGCATCTGGTGGGCTACGCCCTCTGGCTGGCGACGCTGCTGCTGTGGCGCGATATTCCCAAACGTACCCGGCTTCAGGCAGGAGTCCTCGCCGGGCTCGGGCTTGCCATGCTGCTGCTGACCGACCTCCATTATGAAGAGTCCGTGCGCTGGCCGGGTATCCTCGACGGCAATACTCATGTGGTGGCGATGCTGGTGGGGGTCAGTTTCATCGGGTTGATCGGCAATCGCCGAAAACGCTCTCTCGGGCGCTCCGTCACTGGATTGCGCGGTACCGCCGGTACCTGGCTGGGGGTCCATCTGCTGGGGACCATTCTCAATCTCTCGACGGTCTTCATGATCGGCGATCGTCTTGCCAGGCACGGCCCGCTTTCTTTGCCCCAGTTACTGGCCCTCAATCGCGGCCTTTCCAGCGCGGCGCTCTGGTCGCCTTTCTTTGCTTCCATGGGCGTGGTGATGACACTTGCCCCGGAAATGACCTATCTGAATGTGTTGGCCGTGGGCATGCCCTTGGCACTGCTGGCCGGCGTGGTCACGCTGATCGATCTTTCCCGACGCTTCGATCTTTCGGAAGTGGCAGGGTTTTCTCTCTCGCCGCGCAGCTTGATGATGCCGTCTGGCATGGCCTTGCTGGTGCTGCTCTTTCATTATCAACTGCTGCCAGGGTTGCAGATCATCAGCATCATTACTTTCCTGCTGCCGGCGGTGGCATTGCTCAGCAACCTGGTTCAAGGACCACGCTGGACGCTCAAGCGCGTTCGTCAGCACACGCTTGAGCGGCTGCCCGCCATGCGCGGCGAGATCTCTCTTTTTCTTTGCGCGGGGCTCTTCACCTTGGGGCTTTCGAGTCTGATCGATGCCGCAACTAACGGCGAATGGACGCTTTTTGCCGAGTTCGGCGCTGTTCAAGGGGTGATCAGCTTCCTGGCTATCGTGGCAAGCGCCATTGCCGGTCTGCATCCCATCATCGGCGTGTCGGTGCTTGCCTCGATGCTGAATCTTCAGGGAGGAGAACAGACCCTGTTCGCTTTTGTTGCTCTCGGCGCCTGGGCGGTGGGCACTGCCGTAGGTCCTCTCTCGGGTATCAATCTCTCGTTACAGGGGCGCTACGGCGTCAGCGGCTACCGCATGATGAAGCACAGCCTGGGCTATGCGGCGGTGATGGCGGGGCTGGTGTCGGTAGGCATCTTCGGGCTCGATTTCTGGTTGTGAAGTGAGTCTAGCCATCTTGTCAGCTCTATCCCGCTCCCATCGGCTACACTCTATTTTCAATAAGAATAGGAAGCCGCCATGTCCTGGGAGTTCTTGCTGACATCATTCGTCGTCGTGCTGTTACCCGGCACGGGTGTGATCTACACGCTTGCCGTTGGCCTGGGTCGAGGGTTTCAAGCCAGCGTTGCCGCTGCCTTGGGGTGCACGTTCGGCATCGTGCCTGCCGCTGTCGCTAGTATCCTCGGACTGGCGGCGCTGTTGCATACCAGCGCTTTGATGTTTCAGGTGTTCAAGTATCTTGGGGTGGTTTATCTCTTCTACATGGCCTGGAGCATTCTGCGTGAGGGCGGCGCCCTCGACGTTACCGGCAATACGACTCAGGAGAGCTTGTGGCGTATCGCGGTGAAAGGAACGCTGCTCAATGTATTGAACCCGAAGCTGTCGCTGTTCTTTCTTGCCTTCTTGCCCCAGTTCGTGACGCCGGGTAGTGGAAACGCCACCCTGTCGCTTGTCGGTCTTGCCGCGATCTTCATGCTGATGACCTTCGTGGTCTTCGTTGGTTACGGTGCCTTTGCATCTTTTGCTCGGGATTACGTCATCCGGCGGCCTAGAGTCTTGCAATGGATCAGGCGCGCCTTCGCTGGGGCCTTTGGTTTTCTCGGGGCCAGGCTGGCGACGTCCGAGTAGCAATTCTCAACTTCTTGAACTGCCTTGGGCTGCTTGCCGACAGTACGTCGGTCAACGGTGCCCAGAACGCCTGGGCACTTAACAGAACACCTTGGTACGTCTATATTGATGACTATGCACGGTGACTAGAGAGGCAGGCCATGAGCATGGACCACGAATTGGTTTCCAAGACACATTTCAAAGCGAAAGCGTTAGAGTTCTTGCGGCGTGTCGAGACTTCCGGTGAGTCGGTCATCGTGACCGACAAGGGACAGCCAACAATCGAGGTGCGGCGATACCGAGCGGATAAACGCTCGCCTGTGGAACGTCTGCGCGGTAGCGTGATCGAGTTCCACGCTCCCACCGCATCGGTTGCCGAGGATGATTGGGAGGCGCTAGTTTGATTGTCCTCGATACGCACGTGCTTGTTTGGTGGGTGAGTGGTGGTGATTCGCAACTTTCGTCGAGTGCCCGAGCCATCTTGCATGATGAGATGGATAACGAGGATGGGATGATTATTGTGTCGTCCATCTCGGCATGGGAAATTGCCATGCTGGTTGATAAAGGCCGCTTGACGCTCAGCATGGATGTCGATGACTGGCTCAAAGAGGTTAGCTACATTGACGAATTGCGCTTCATATCTATCGACAACGATATCGCTGTGCAGTCCACCAGGCTGCCGGGCGAGTTTCACAAGGACCCGGCCGATCGAATGATCGTGGCGCTTGCGCGGCATTTGAACGCCCCGCTAATCACGGCGGATGAGAAGATACGAGCCTATAAACACGTCCGTACCATTTGGTGATGTTGCTGGTTATCAGTACAAATGACTTTCTCGATTCTTGAGATCGATCAATAACAGTTAGTGCAAGGAGCCTCGCATGAGCGCCACCGACACCTGGATACTCACCGCCCAATGCCCCAGCCGCCTTGGCACCGTGGATGTGGTCACCCGCTTCCTGAAGGAGCAACATTGCTACATCACCGAACTCAACTCCTTCGATGATCGTCTGGCAGAGCGTTTCTTCATCCGTGTCGAGTTTCGACCCGAAAACGAGGGGTTCGATGATGAGCGCTTCCAGGCCGAATTTGCCCCTCGGGCGGCAGAGTTCGACATGACCTTCGAGTTGGCCGCACCCGGCAGGCGCACCCCGGTGGTGATCATGGTTTCCAAGACGGATCATTGCCTGAACGATCTGCTTTATCGCTATCGTACCGGACAGTTGCCCATCGACGTGCGGGCGATCATTTCCAATCATCCGGATCTCGAACCGCTGGCGGCCTGGCACGGGATTCCCTATCACCATTTCCCTATCACCCCGGAGGCCAAACCGCAGCAGGAAGCCGAGGTGTGGCGCATCATCGAGGAAGCCGGCGCCGAGCTGGTGATTCTGGCGCGCTACATGCAGGTACTGTCGAGTGATATGTGCGCTCGCTTGAGCGGCTGGGCAATCAATATCCATCACTCGTTGCTGCCGGGATTCAAGGGCGCCAAGCCTTATCACCAGGCCTACGAGAAAGGCGTCAAGCTGGTCGGCGCCACGGCGCACTACATCAACGACGACCTGGACGAAGGCCCGATCATCACCCAAGGGATCGAGCCGGTGGATCACAGCCACTATCCGGAAGATCTGGTGGCCAAGGGCCGGGACATCGAGCGCCAGACCCTGGCCCGAGCGGTGGATTACCATCTGCAGCGCCGGGTGTTTTTGCATGCAAAGCGGACGGTGGTGTTTGCGGGGAGCTAACGCTGGCGTCGCTTCCTGTTAAAAGGCAGGTTCAACGACGAAGGTATGTAACCATATCCGCTCGCAATTCGGCCACGCTGCTGCAACCCAGCAGGCCGACGGTCCTGTCGATTTCCCGTTGCAGGAGATCGAGGGCGTGCTCGACGCCGGCCTGACCGCCGGCGGCTAGGCCATACAGGGTCGCGCGTCCCAGCCAGACGGCATCGGCGCCCAGGGCCAGCGCCTTGACCACGTCCGTGCCGCGCCGAAAGCCGCTGTCGACGTAGAGTTGGCAGCGCTCGCCGACTCGGCGTCTGGCTTCGGAAAGCACCTCGAGCGGTGAGCGTGCATGGTTGAGCTGCCTGCCGCCGTGATTCGACAGCACGATACCATCCACACCCAGCCTGGCGGCCTGTTCGGCTTCTTCCCCCGATAGAAGGCCCTTGAGAACGAGCTTGCCCGGCCAGTAGTCGCGCAGCCAGGCGATGTCGTCCCAGTTCAGCGAAGGATCGAGCTGTTCGCCGATCACCGCCGAGGCACCCTGCACGGTGTTCTTCCCGGGCGGCAGAAGATCGTCCAGATTCTTGAAGGTGGGCACACCATCCGGCACCAGAACGTCGAGCATCCAGCGTGGACGCGAGAGCACATGCAGCATGTTGCGTGCGTCGAGCTTCATGGGTTTGCGGAAGTTACGCAGATCCCACTCACGATTGCCATAGATGGCGCTGTCGGTGGTGACGACGATGGTTTCGTATCCCGCGCTTCGGCAGCGCTCTATCAGTTTCCTGACGTAGTCCCGATCCCGATAGAAATAGATCTGCATCCAGGCGTTCACTCCTTCCACGGCGGCAATGTCTTCGAGCGACGTCGTCGAGACATTGCTGAGCACGAAAGAAATGCGCTTGTTTACCGCAGCCGAGGCAAGTTTGATGTCGCCATTCCTGGTTACCAGACCGCTGTAGCCGGTGGGGCCGATTACCAGCGGCATGGCGTAGGACGTGCCCAGCAGAGTGGTGGTGAGATCGCGCTTGCCAACCTTCGTCAGTGTTCTAGGCTCGAATAGATAGTCATCGAAGATGGTGCGGTTGCGAATAAGCGTCTGTTCGTCGTCTGAACCGCCGTAGATGTACTCGAAGACGAAATTGGGTAGACGTCTTTGCGCGAGACGCTCCAGGTCATGGATGCTCAAAGCCTTGCGATAGCGGGTTCCGGCGTAGGGCTGACGGTTCATCGTAGTTCTCCCTGCCTTTATTGCACTAAAGTCTGAGGAAAAGCATTTTTGCCTTTGCTTGCATACTACCATACTAGCCGTGTTAACTAGCTCTTGGTTAAAAGTCGACGAGCAACGACCAGATAAGCAAAAATTGATGAAAGCGCTTGAGAAGGTGTTGCTCCTATTCGCCAGAGGCACATCGGCATGAATGCGACATTACTCGCGCTATGGCAGAAGACGGATGACAGTGGCGCCATGCGCCAGCGTCTCTACCATGTCCTGCGCCAGTCGATCATTCGCATGTTGCTGGCGCCGGGCCAGGCGCTGTCGGAAAAAGAGATCGCCGATACCTTCAACGTGAGCCGGCAGCCGGTGCGCGAGGCCTTTATTCGCCTTTCCGAGGCGGGGCTGGTGGAGGTTCGACCGCAGCGAGGTACCTATGTAGTACGGATCTCTCGGCAGGCGGTGCTCGAGGCGCGCTTCGTGCGCGAGGCGGTCGAGGTTGCCGTGGCGAGGTTAGCCGCCGAACAAGGGCTGGACGAGGCGACTTTGAGCGAGCTGCGGGAGTTGATCGAGCGCCAGCGCCGTTGTATCGAGCCTCAGGACTATGACCGCTTCTTTCAACTCGACGAGGCCTTCCATCGGACGCTGTCCCTGGGTGTCCACCAGCAGGCCGCCTGGCGCGTCACCGAGGAGGTCAAGGCGCAGCTGGATCGCGTGCGTTATCTCAGCGTGCCCGACAGCACCCCGATCGACAAGCTGATCGATCAGCACACACGCATCGTCGATACCATCGCGCGGCGCGATGCCGAAGCCGCCGCCAGCGCCATGGCCGTGCATCAGCGGGAAATCTGGCAGTCGCTACCCGATCTGGTACGCCGCTTTCCGGCGATGTTCGAGGATTCGGCCAGCGCCACGCACATGGCCGAACACGCGGCGGAGGCGAGCCAATGAAGATCCAGGATGCCTATGTGATCGTCACCGCGCCGGGGCGTAACTTCGTGACCCTGAAGATCGTCACCACCTCGGGCATTTACGGCATCGGCGACGCCACTCTGAATGGCCGCGAGCAGGCGGTGGTCGCCTATCTCGAGGAGCACGTCATCCCCGCCCTGATCGGACGCGACGCCAGCCGCATCGAGGATACCTGGCATTATCTCTATCGCGGTGCCTACTGGCGGCGCGGGCCGGTGACCATGAGTGCCATCGCCGCGGTGGACATGGCGCTGTGGGACATCAAGGCCAAGGCCGCCGGCATGCCGCTCTATCAGCTGCTCGGCGGCAAGAGTCGTGAAAGGGTCATGGCCTATGGCCATTGCACCGGCAAGGACGTCGAGAGCTGTCTTGCCGAAGTGGCCCGCCATGTGGAGCTGGGCTATAAAGCGGTGCGCGTGCAGGCCGGCATTCCGGGTATCCCCACCATCTACGGCGTCGCCAAGCGCGAGGGCGAGCGCTACGAGCCGGCGGATGCCGAACTGCCCGCCGAGCACGTATGGAGCAGCGAGAAGTATCTCAACCAGGTGCCCAAGCTGTTCGCCGCGGTGCGCGAGCGCTTCGACGACGACCTACATGTGCTGCACGACGTGCATCATCGCCTCACCCCGATCGAGGCGGCCCGGTTGGGCAAGGCGGTCGAGCCCTACCACCTGTTCTGGCTGGAGGACTGCGTGCCCGCCGAGAACCAGCAGAGCCTCAAGCTGGTGCGCGAGCACACCACCACGCCCCTGGCCATCGGCGAGGTGTTCAATTCGATCCACGATTATCGCGAGCTGATCGAGAACCAGTGGATCGACTATATCCGCACGCCCTTGACCCACGGTGGCGGCATCACTCATGTCCGCCGGATCGCCGATCTGGCCGCGCTGTACCACATTCGTACCGGCTTTCATGGGCCCACCGATCTGTCGCCGGTGTGTCTCGGCGCGGCGATTCACTTCGATACCTGGGTGCCCAATTTCGGCATTCAGGAACATATGCCGCATGACACGGCGACCGATCAGGTATTTCCGCACGACTACGTCTTCGAGGATGGCCACTTCCTGGTAGGCGAAACGCCGGGTCACGGCGTCGACATCGACGAAACCCTGGCGGCCCGGTATCCCTACAAGCGTGCCAGTCTGCCGGTCAACCGGCTCGAGGACGGCACACTCTGGCATTGGTAGCCCACCAGCCCACCGAATGATGAAGGAGAGAAGCATGCAAGCATTTCAGGTCAACGCCCCCCACGAGTTCGGCATCGTCGATATCGAGGCGCCCCAGGCCAAGGCCGGCGAGGTGCTCGTCGGCGTCGCCTTTGCGGGCATCTGCGGTTCCGACATGCACATCATCCACGGCAACAACGCCTTCGTGCGCTTCCCGAGGGTCACCGGTCATGAATTCGCCGGCGTGATCGAGGCGGTCGGCGAATGCGTCGAGGGCATCGCCGTCGGCGAGCGGGTATGCGTCGATCCGGTGGTCAGCTGTGGCGAGTGCTACCCGTGCCGCATCGGGCGTCCCAACATCTGCACGCGGCTGGAAGTCATCGGCGTGCATCGCGACGGCGGCTTCGAGCAGCGGGTCGGTGTGCCGGCAGCCAACGTGCATCGTTTGCCCGAGCATGTCGGCCTCGATCAGGCGGCCCTGGTCGAGCCCTATTCTATCGCCACCAACGTGCTCGATCGCATGCAGCCCATCGAGGGCGACGGCCTGCTGATCTTCGGCGCCGGCGTCATCGGCCTGACCATTCTGCAGGTCGCTCGGGCCAAGGGCTTGACCGACATCACCGTGTGCGACGTCATCGATGCCCGTCTGGAGACAGCTAGTGCCCTGGGCGCCAGCCACGTCGTCAACGGCGAAAGGGAAGACATCGAGGCGGTGATGGCCGAGCGCACCCAAGGCGAAGGCGTGCCATTGATCGCGGATGCCGCCTGCGTGCCGGCATTGTTCCCGTCGCTGGTACGCATGGCCTCCCCGGCGGGACGTATCGGCCTGCTGGGCTTCAATGCCACGCCCTGCGATCTGGTACAGCTCGAAGTGATCAAGAAGGAGCTGACCCTGGTCGGCTCGCGGCTCAACAACCGCAAGTTCCCCGAAGTCATCGAGATGCTCGCCAGCGGGCGGCTCGATGCCACGGCGTTGGTCAGCCATCGGCTGCCCTTCGCCGAGATGAGTGAGGCGATCCACCTGATCGATCACCATCCCGAAAGTGCGCGCAAGGTCTTGATCGACCTGAGTGCTTGAACGCCATTGGAATAACAGACACAACACTGCGTCAGGAGTGACCACCATGCTCAAGCAACTTTTCGCTAGTACCCTTATCGGCTCGGCGCTGCTCGCGGCGCCTTTCGCCATGGCCGCCGATTACACCCTCAAGTTCGGCCATCTGGCCAACGAGCAGCACGTCTGGAACCAGGCCGCCAAGCATTTCAAGCAGCAGGTCGAGGAGAACTCCGATGGCCAGATTGAAGTGCAGATTTTTCCCAACGAGCAGTTGGGCAATGAGATGGATACGATCAACAGCATTCAGCTCGGCACCGCCGACATGACCATCACCGGGGAAAGCCTGCAGAACTGGGCGCCCCTGGCCGCGATGATGGCCGTGCCCTACGCCTTTCGCGATTCGGAGCATCTGCGCAAGACGGTACAAGGCGACGTTGGCAAGCAGATCGAAACGCAGATCGAGGAAAAGACCGGTCTGGTGCCGCTTACCTGGTTCGAGCGCGGTCCCCGTGAGCTGACTTCCAACCGCCCCATCAAGAGTCCGGACGAACTCAACGGCCTGCGTCTGCGTGTGCCCAACGTGCCGCTGTTCGTGGATACCTGGCAGGCGCTGGGCGCCAAGCCGACGCCGATGTCCTTCAGCGAAGTCTTCACGTCGCTGCAGCAGGGCACCATCGACGCCCAGGAGAATCCGCTGTCGCTGATCGAGAGCGCCAGCTTCAACGAGGTCCAGGACTACGTGAACATGACCGACCATGTGCGCAGCTGGATCTACGTGGTGATCGGCAAGAACAAGCTTGAGTCGATGCCGGACGAGCTGCAGCAGGTCGTCATGGACGCCGCGGAATCGATGCACGAGTTCGAGGCCGAGAAATTCACCGAGGATCAGAAGCGTCTCGAACAGGCGCTCAAGGACGCCGGCATGGAGTTCGTCGAAGTCGATCAGCAGGCCTTCGCCGAAAAGGCCGGGCCCGCCGTCGAAGCCTCGCTGAATGAGGAGCAGCTGGCGCTTTACGAAGCCATCCAGAACCTCTAAGGAATCGCTGCATAAATGCCTACACGAACGAATTGCTGCGTTGCGCGGTGCTGGTGCGCCAGCCCGGTCGAAACTCGCCTAACCCCATGTTATGTCTCGTTTCCTGCGCTCCGTGCGCCTTGCACTTCATTTCGCTCGGCGATTTATTCAGCAATTCCCTAAGCCATTGCACAACCGGCTTCGCATCCTGAATGGCGAGGTGTTGCGAAGCCGGTAACCTCGAAATGCAGTGCATACAGTATCAAGGGCGCTTACATGAATGAATCCTACGTGCAGCCTGGTGACTCTCTCCATACCATCGCCGAGATACCTCCCTTGGGTGGGGCGTTTGGGCGGCTGATAACATGGCTCGATCGACTGTTCGGTGTCCTGGCTTCCTTGGCGTTGCTGGGCATTGCGGCGGTAGTGCTGCTGCAAATTTTTGCGCGCCTGGCGCTGCCTAGCTCACCGGCATGGACGGAAGAGCTGTCGCGTTATCTCTTCATTTACATGGTGGCGCTCTCATCAGGGCTGGTGTTGCGGCGTAACCGGCACGTCAATGTAGAGTTGTTTCATCAGTTTCTTCCCTGGCGCGGGCAGCTGGCTTATCGCGCCCTGGTATGCCTGCTGGTGGGAGGATTCGCCCTGCTGATGGTGCCCTATGCCATGCAGTACGCGCGGATCGGTGCCTTTCAGACGTCACCGATGCTCAAGGTACCGATGATTTATATCTTCTTTTCCACCGCTGTCCTGTTTGGCCTCAATGTCCTTTATGCGGCGCTGGGCCTGATCGAGGCCGCCGTGGCTATCGTTCGTGGTCCATCGTCTTACCAGGAGCGCGTGTGATGGAAATCGCCATACTCTTCAGCGTGTTTCTCGTGCTGCTCTTGTTGGGCGTGCCAATAGCCTTTGCCCTGGGTATTTCGTCGCTGAGCTATCTGCTTATCGAGGGCATCTCCCTGACCATCGTGCCCCAGAAGCTGTATGGCGGTATCGACTCCTTCGTGCTGCTGTGCATTCCCGGCTTCGTACTGGCCGGCAACCTGATGAACGTGGGCAATATTACCGATCACATCATCCGCTTCTGCAATGCCCTGGTGGGCCATGTGCGCGGTGGGCTGGGGCTGGCCAACGTTGGCGGCTCGATGCTGTTCGGCGGCATCTCCGGCACCGCGGTGGCCGATGCCGCCAGCATCGGCTCGGTGATGATTCCCGGTATGGCGCGGGCGGGCTACGACAAGCCCTTCGCCGCTGCGGTGACCGCCGCCTCGTCCACCATCGGCCCGATCATCCCGCCTAGCGTGCCGATGATCATCGTCGGTTCGCTGGGCGGCGTCTCGGTGGGCAAGATGTTCCTGGCCGGCGCCATCCCCGGGTTGCTGCTGGGATTGGCGATGATGATCACCACCTACATCCTGGCGGTACGGCGTAACTATCCTCGGGAGCGGCGCTCGAGCCTCAAGGAACTTCTCCGGGAAGGGCGAAGCGCCTTCTGGGCATTGCTGATGACCTTCATCATCCTCTACGGGATCATCGGCGGCCTGTTTACCCCCACGGAGGCTTCTATCGTCGCCAGCCTGTATGCCTTTGTCATCGGCATGTTCGTCTACAAGGGGCTCAACTGGCGCAACCTGCCGCAGATCATCGTCGATACGGTGCTGACCTCGGGGTCGTTGATGCTGCTGGTGGGGCTGGCCAACCTGTTCGGCTGGATTCTCACCAGCCAGCAGATTCCCCAGCTGATCGCCGACGGCATTCTCAACATCAGCGAAAAACCCATTGTGGTCATCCTGATCCTCAATCTGATCCTGTTGGTGGTGGGGTCGTTCATGGAGACCATCGCCGCCCTGATCATCTTGTTTCCAGCGCTTCTCGGCGTGGCGACGGGGATCGGCATGGACCCGATCCATTTTGGCCTGATGGCGGTACTCAACCTGATGATCGGGCTGACCACGCCGCCGGTGGGGGTCTGTCTGTTCGTCGTCTCGGGCATTGGCAAGCTGCCCATGCTGCGGGTGGCCCGCGCCATTCTGCCGTTTCTGATCTGCAACCTGATCGTGCTGCTGTTGGTGTCGTATATCCCCGCACTTTCCCTGTGGCTGCCTAACCTGTTGATGGAGTAAGCATTCATGACTGCCAAGGCTATTGCCTGCTTCCGCGGCCAGGGCCAGCTCGGCATCGTCCATCTAGGATTGGGCGCTTTCCATCGTGCGCATCAGGCGGTCTATCTGGAGCGTTATCGGCAGCGCACGAATGATGCCGCCTGGGGAGTCAGCAGCGCCAATCTGCGCTCGAGCGTGGGGCTGGTCGATGCCCTGCGCGAGGCGGATCATCGTTACCATGTGGCGGAATACGCCGACAGCGAGACCGTGACGCTGCGCGAGATCGGCGTGATCGAAGAGACGCTGTTCACCGGCCGCGACGGTGAAGAGCGCTGGGGTCGCGATCTCGAGGCGTTGCTGACGCGTATGTCCGCCCCCGAGATCCGTATCGTCACCCTGACCGTGACCGAGAAGGGCTATTTCCTGAGTCCGGCCAGCGGCGATTTGCTCGAGGACGATCCCATGATCGCCTTCGATATTGCCAATCCCGCTGCACCGCGCACCGCACCGGGTATCCTGGTCGAGGCCCTGGCGCGGCGACGGGCCGCCGACGTCGCTCCCTTCACGGTGCTCAGTTGCGACAACATGCCGGACAACGGCAAGCGCACCCGGGCGGCGGTGAGCCAGCTGGCGGCACGTCGCGATGCGGCCCTGGCCGAATGGATCGAGCGCGAGGTGGCTTTCCCATGCAGCATGGTCGATCGCATCGTGCCGGCGATGACCGAGGCGGATTTCGCGCGGCTCGCCGAACTCGGTGTCGAGGACGAGAACGCCGTGGTCTGCGAAGCCTTCGCCCAATGGGTGATCGAGGACGACTTCCCCCAGGGCCGCCCGGCCTGGGAGGGCGACGGCGTCGAGATGGTTACTGACGTCGCGCCGTTCGAGGCCATGAAGCTCAGGATGCTCAACGGCAGCCATTCACTGCTCGCCTACCTCGGGGCGCTCGACGGCATCGAGACCGTCTTCGAGGCGGTGAGCCGTGACGACCTCAAAACCCTGCTGCGCCGCTACATGCTGGAAGAGGCCGCACCGACCCTGGCCATGCCCGAGGGCACTGAGTTGGAGGAATACGCCAGACGCCTCGTCGCGCGTTTCGCCAACGACAGCCTGCGTCACCGCCTGCAGCAGATCGCCATGGACGGCAGTCAGAAACTGCCCCAGCGCTGGCTCGACGGTGCCCGAATGCGCCTTGAAGCGGGTGAGCCGGTGCCTTGCACGACGCTCGGCATCGCCGCCTGGATTCGCTACACCAAAGGCGAAGATTTAAACGGCAACTCCTACCCGGTGGACGATCCCCTGGCGGAACGCTTCCAGGCGCTGCACGAACGCCACGGTGATGACCCCGATGCGCTGGTGCGCGCCTTTCTGGAAGAAGAGGCGGTATTCTCCCCGGCCCTGGCCAGCGCGTCCGGCTTCGGCGAGGCAGTCACCGCCGCCTACCGTACCCTGACACAACGCGGCTTGAGCGCGGCCCTGGCCCAGCTCGAGCGCGCCTGACACGAGGACATCAGCATGGAACATACCTGGCGCTGGTTCGGCCCCAACGATCCTATTCGCCTCGACGAGGTTCGCCAGACCGGAGCCACCGGCATCGTCACCGCCCTGCATGACGTTCCCAACGGTGAAGTATGGACGATCGAGGCGATCGAGGCGCGTAAGCGAATGATCGAAGCCGCTGGTCTGACCTGGTCGGTGGTGGAGAGCGTGCCGGTCACCGAGGCGGTCAAGAAGGGGCTGCCGGAGCGTGACGCCCATATCGAGACTTACTGCCAGACGCTACGCAACCTGGCTGCCTGTGGCATCGACACGGTCTGCTACAACTTCATGCCGGTGCTCGACTGGACCCGCACCGATCTCACCTACCGCCTGGCGGACGGAGCCTTGGCGCTACGCTTCGACCAGACCGCCTTCGCCGCCTTCGACCTCTACCTGCTCGAGCGCCCCGAAGCGGCGCAGGCGTACGGCGACGACGAAAAGGCTGCCGCGCGGGCCTATCTCGACACCCTCGACCAGCCGGCCCGGGACAAGCTCACCAACAACATCATCGCCGGGCTGCCCGGCGCCGAGGAGCATTACACTCTTGCGCGCTTTCGCGAGGTGCTGGCGGAGTACGCCGAGATCGACGCCGCCACACTGCGTGAGCATCTGGGGTATTTCCTGCAGGCCATCATTCCGGTGGCCGAAGAGGCGGGCATCCGCATGGCGATCCACCCGGACGATCCGCCCCGGCCGCTGCTTGGCCTGCCTCGGGTGGTTTCCACGGCACAGGACGCCCAATGGATTCTCGACGCCGCGCCGAGCCCGGCCAACGGCCTGACCCTGTGCACCGGCTCCTATGGGGTGCGCTCGGACAACGACCTGGCGGACATGGCGCGGCGTTTCGGCCCCAGGATCTACTTCACTCATCTGCGCTCTACCCGGCGCGAGCAGCCGGACCCGCGCTCCTTCCACGAGGCGCCGCATCTGGCGGGGGACGTGGACATGGTGGCGGTGATTGCCGCGCTGGTGGAAGAGGAGCGTCGTCGGGAACGGGAAGGCGGCCCGCGACTGCCGCTGCGCCCGGACCATGGCCACTACATCCTCGATGACCAGCACCGCGACACCGCGCCGGGCTACCCGCTCTACGGGCGGATGCGCGGCCTGGCGGAATTGCGCGGCGTGGAAGTCGCGGTGAGGCAGTTGATGAAGTGAAGGCGCGATCAGATACGCCGAGGGATCAATGGGTTTTCAGAGAAGCCCCATTACCGCTTTGAGACTTCTTTCCAGGGCGTGCATTTCATCTTCCAGCAACTGGGTCAGAGGACCCTCACCGAGTCGACGACGATCCAGGGCGCGAGGGTGTTCCGCCATGGCATAGCAGGTCTTCAATAGCCGATCCCGTGGCGCGATCTCGATTCGAAGTGTCTTGAATGCTGGCCGGTACTGGGTCGTGAGCGGTACGACCACGACCGTTGCCAGGGCGCTTTCCAGCACTTCATCGGCCTGCAGAATAACCACGGGGCGGGCCTTGCCGATCTCGTCGCCCTTGTTGGGGTTCAGATTGGCGACCCAGATTTCCCCGCGCTGCATCAACGCCACCAGTCGTTGGTGGATTCATCGTCCAAAGGCTGGCCATCGTCGGTATTGGCCAGGGTGCGCGCCTCGGCGCTTGCCGTGCCGTCCTTGCCAATGGCGTTGGCGGCATCGACTACCTCGCCCATGAAGCGCTCCCGCTCACGCCGCACCACATAATCGGCGATGGCTTCCCGCACGATCTCGGAGCGCGAGCGGCCCTCACGCTCGGCTTCGGTGGCAAGCAAAGTCTCTATCTCGTCGGGTAGTCGCAAACTGATCGCCGCCATGATGCACCTCGTGTATTGCGTTCTGTAATACATATGATAGCGAGCTATTTGACAATTCGCCATCGCGCGTCAGGCAATATTGCCAGCTCACGTTACCTCTTGTGCTTCGTGTGCACGGCTAAGCTGCGCGATAGCCTCAGGCAACTCGCTGGCATGACGGATCTCGATGGCACCTTCCGGTGCGGTTTCTTTCTCGGGAAAGTGATTGAGGTGAACCACCCGCATGCCGGCTTCGAGCCCGGCGGTCACGCCGACGGCGGCATCGTCGATCACCACGCAGCGCTCTGGAGAATAGCCCAGAGCCTCCGCTGCCTTGAGATAGAGTGCCGGGTCGGGCTTCCACACGCCCAGGGTATAGGCGCTGAACAGGTTGTCGCCGAAGTGGTGGGCAAGGCCGGCGCTTTCCATGGCGCAGCGGATCTTGCGCTCAGGGCCATTGGAAACTACCGCCTTGGTGTGATCGGCAAGTGCCCCGAGGGCTTCCGGCATGCCGGTGATGGGTTCGAGTTCGGCGCGCATGCGAGCCTCCATCATCTCGCGCATGTCGGCTTCCATCTTGGGGAACAGGCTTTCGGCCAGAGCGCCATGACGCGCCTCCTGCGTCTGGACGATGGAAAGAAAGCGCACGCCACGAAACTCCTCCATGTACTGCGTTGCAGTAAAGGGCAGGCCGTAGCGCGGCAGTACCTCCGCCATTACCTGGGCGAGCAGGATTTCGCTGTCGACCAGGGTGCCGTCGGAGTCGAAGAGCAGGCAAAGGGGAGCGGTCGCGGTCATGGTTTACTCCAGGCATCAGCATTGACGAGATTGATCGGCCGCTGGCCCTGGAGCGCCAGGGTGATGTTGTCCACGGCACGCTGGGCCATGGCGTTGCGGGTCTCGGTCGTAGCCGAGCCGATATGCGGCAGCGCCACCACGTTGTTCATGTGCGGCAGGGGAGAGTCCTTTGGCAGCGGCTCCTGTTCGAACACGTCGAGGCCCGCCGCCTTGATATCGCCATACTTCAGCGCCGCGATCAACGCCGGTTCGTCGACCACCTTGCCCCGGGCGATGTTGACGAAGATCCCCGAGGGCTTCATCAGGCTGAATTCTCGCGCGCCGATCAGTTTCTCGGTATCGTCGGTCAGCGGCACGGTGACGCAGACGAAGTCGGCTTCGGCGAGCAGCGCATCGAGTTCGCGACGTTCGGCGCCGAGTTCGGTTTCCAGTTCCGGCTTGGGGGAGGCGTTGGAATAGAGAATTTTCATGCCGAAACCGAGCGCACCACGGCGGGCGATGGCGGCGCCGATACGCCCGAAGCCGACCATGCCTAAGGTCTTGCCGTGCACGTCGCTGCCGAACTGGGCTTCACCAATACCTGCTTCCCAGTCGCCGCGCTTGATGAACTCGGCAAGTTCCACGGCACGCCGGGCGGTGGCCATGATCAGCAGGAAGCCGGTGTCGGCGGTGGTTTCGGTGAGCACATCCGGGGTGTTGCAGAGCAGGATGCTGCGGCGGGTCAGCTCGTCGATCGGATAGTTGTCGACCCCTACCGAGATGCTGGCGATGGCTTCCAGGTTGGGTGCCCTATCGAGCAGGTCGGAGGTGACGGCCAGGCTGGCGCCACCAACCAGACCATGGGCACCTTGCAGCGCCTCGTGAAAGGCCGGGTCGTTGGCCAGGTCGGTGCCAGAGAAGTGCGTGACGTCGAAATCCCGGGATAGCGCGGCCAGCTGGTCGTCGGTCAATCGGCCATAGACGAGAACGGATTTCTTGCTCATCAAAATATCCTTGCTTGATTCAAGCCGTCAGTTCGGCTTCGAGGGCCTCGAGCCGGGCGCGACTGGGCAGCCCCTCCATGTCGCCAAGCACCTGCACCGCGAGAGAGCCGATCAGGTTGCCCCGACGTGCCGCCTCCTGGGGCGAGCGTCCGTCGAGCAGCGCACTGACGGCGCCGACGGCGAACGCATCGCCGGCACCCACGGTATCGATCACCTCGGCCACCGGGAAACCGGGCGCGGTGACCTCCTCATCCTGGCCGCCCAAGGTGCCGCGATAGTAGCTGCCTTCGGGGCCGAGCTTGATGATCACTGCCTTGGCGCCCTGATCTAGGTAAAAACCGGCGATGTCGTAAGCGGTCTCGTAACCGGTAAGCAGGCGGCCCTCGGCGAGCCCTGGCAGCACCCAGTCGGCGCGAGACGCCAGATCGTTCAAGGTCTCACGCATCACGGTTTCGCTTTCCCACAGACTGGGACGCAGATTGGGGTCGAAGGAGATGCTGGCGCCGGCGGCTCGGGCGCGCTCCAGCAAGTGCTGGGAGAGTTCTCGGCTGCTTGCCGAGATCGCGGGAGGAATGCCCGTGGCGTGCAGATGGCGTAGGGCAGAAAAGTCTACGCTCCCGGCATCTTCAGTAGTGAGATGACTGGCGGCGCTGCCCCGGCGGAAGTATTCGGTACGCGGATCCGCGCCGCCCAGGGCGCGCTCCTTGAACATCAGCCCGGTGGGGTGCTCGGAATCGACGTTCAGGTGGCGACAATCCAATCCTTCCGCTTCCAAAGTGCGACGAATGAAGGTACCGAAGCTATCGTCCCCGATCCGACTCAGCCAACCGACATTAAAGCCCAGCCGAGAAAGGCCGATGGCAACATTGGTATCGGCACCGGCGATACGACGCTGGAAGCGCTCGACATCCGCCAGATCGCCGGAGGTCTCGGCGATGAATAGCGCCATCGCCTCGCCGAAGGTAAGGATTTCGGGGCCGGAAGCAGGCGATCGCGTCATATGTTTCTCCTCTTGATAGTGAGCCTATATCGTACCGCGTCACAGCGAGTGATATAACGCAGAAGACGCAACGCCACCCGGGATGTTTCATGACCGATCGTTCACACCTCAACGCCGATCTTGAGTGCTTGCTCGCTGCCCAGCGCGAGGCTTTCAATCGGGAGCCTATGCCGGAGGCGGCGGCGCGCATTGGCCAACTCAAGGCGCTCAAGGAAAGCCTGATTCGCCATCAGAATGCCCTGATCGAGGCCATCAGCCATGACTTCGGCCGTCGTTCGCCTTATGAAACCCGCTTCGCGGAGATATTGCCGACGGTGCAGGGTATCGATTATGCGGTGAAACGGATACGCCGCTGGATGAAGCCTTCCCGGCGCCGGGTCGGGATAGCCTTTCAGCCGGGCCGGGCGCGGGTGGTGTATCAGCCCCTCGGCGTGGTGGGCATTATCGTGCCCTGGAACTATCCGCTCTATCTGGCCCTGAGCCCATTGATCGCCGCCCTGGCCGCCGGCAACCGGGCGATGCTCAAGCTAAGCGAGTTCACCCCGGCCACCGCCGAGGTGGTGGCCCGCTTGCTGGGCGAGGTCTTCGAGGAGGACCGGGTCGCGGTGGTCACCGGCGAGGCGGAGGTCGGTCAGGCGTTCTCGCAGCTACCCTTCGATCATCTGCTGTTCACCGGCAGCACCGCGGTAGGCAAGCACGTGATGCGCGCCGCCGCGGACAATCTGACCCCGGTGACCCTGGAGCTGGGCGGCAAGTCGCCGGCCATCGTCTCCAGGGACGTCCCCATCGCGCACGCCGCCGAGCGCATCGCCTTCGGCAAGGGGCTCAATGCCGGCCAGACCTGCGTCGCGCCGGATTACGTACTCTGTCCGCGAGAACGGGTGGACGAACTCGTGGCGGCGCTGCGCCAGGCGTTCACACGGCTCTACCCAAGCCTCGTCGACAACCCGGACTACACCTGGATCGTCAACGAGCGTCAGCATCGGCGGCTCGGCGACGTCCTTGATGACGCCCGGGACAAGGGCGCCCGCGTGATCGCCCTCGACCCGGCCGATGAGAGTTTCGAGGGTTCGCGGGTGATACCGCCGACCCTGCTGCTCGATGTCACCGATGACATGCGGGTTCTGCAGGAGGAAATCTTCGGCCCGCTGCTGCCGATCGTCCCGGTCGAGAGCATCGAGGCGGCGATGGCCTATGTGGCTCGTCGCCCTCGCCCGCTGGCGCTGTACTACTTCGGCTACGACAAGGCCGAGCAGCAGCGCCTGATGACCCGGACCCACGCCGGCGGCATGTGCGTGAACGACGCCGTGCTGCACGTCGCCCAGGAGGACATGCCCTTCGGCGGCATCGGCGCCTCTGGCATGGGGCATTATCATGGCCACGAGGGCTTCCTCACCTTCAGCAAGGCCAAGGGGGTGTTCATCAAGCAGCGCCTCAACACGGCGAGACTGATCTACCCACCTTATGGCGGCAAGCTACAAATGCTGATTTATCGCTGGTTTGTACGCTAAGGGAGTGCCGATGCCGACTGTGCTCTCGCGCCGCGAACTCCTGAAGCTGGGCCTGGGAGCCAGCCTGACCCTGACCACGGTGGGGGTCACGGCGAGCCTCGCGGGTTGCTCACCCGCTCAGCCGGCGGCGGGTTTCATGGTGCTGCGCGACAGCGATCTGGGGCTGCTGGCCGTGTTGCTTCCTGCGGTGATCGGCCCTCATCCTGCCCTGGCAGACAATGAAAGCGCCGCCGATGCGACGCTTCGCCAGCTCGATCGCAGCCTGGCGGCCATGTCGCCGGCCATTCACAAGGACGTTTGCGAGCTGCTCGATCTGCTCACCCTGCCGCTCACCCGAGGCCCATTGACCGGTGTTTGGGGCGCCTGGGACAACGCATCACCCGGCCAGATCGATGCCTTCCTGGTTCGCTGGCGCGACAGCCGCTTTGACTTGCTGCGTCAAGGGGTCAAGGCGATCAATCAGCTGCTGTCGATGGCCTGGTACGCGCTGCCCATGGCCTGGGCCGAGACCGGCTATCCCGGGCCGCCGCGCGTATGAATGACCACAGGAGATAAACGCCCATGCCGGTTCCTGATCCGTTCTTGCAAGGCCTCGCCCGAGGCTGGCGCGTACTGGATGCCTCCCGACTCGATGAGGGCCAGGTCTTCGAGGCCGATGTGATCATTGTCGGCACGGGGGCCGGGGGCGGCACCAGCGCCGAGATCCTGATCAGGGCCGGGCTCTCCGTGGTGCTGGTGGAGGAGGGGTCGCTCAAGACTTCTTCCGATTTCGAGAACGACGAGGCCAAGGCCTATGCCGAACTCTATCAGGAAGGCGCGGCGCGCATGACGGCGGATGGCGGGATCAGCATCTTGCAGGGGCGAACGGTAGGCGGCTCCACCACCGTGAACTGGACCAGCAGTTTTCGCACCCCGGAGCCGACCCTGAACCATTGGGCGGCGGCCCACGCGGTGACGGGCCTCGATGCCGAGAGTCTCGTGCCCTGGTTCGAACGCATGGAAGCACGACTCGGCATCGCGCCCTGGGCCGTCCCGCCGAATCCCAACAACGATGTGCTGCGTGCCGGTTGCGAGGCGCTGGGCTGGCACTGGTCAACGATCCCGCGCAACGTGCGCGGCTGCTGGAACCTCGGTTATTGCGGCACCGGCTGCCCGACCAACGCCAAGCAGTCGATGCTGCTGACCACCCTGCCGGCCGCCCTTGAGGCCGGTGCCACCCTGATCCATAGCGCCCGTGCGGAGCGCCTGTTGGTTGAAAATGAGCGAGTTGTGGGAGTGGAATGCCGGGGCATGAACGCCACCCTGAGCCGGGCCGATGGGCCACGCCTGCAGATTCGTGGTCGCCATGTGGTGCTGGCCGGTGGCGGCATCAACACGCCGGGGTTGTTGTTGCGCTCCCTGGCGCCGGACCCGTTCGAGCGACTTGGCAAGCGCACCTTTCTGCACCCGGTGGCGCTGACGGTGGCCCAGTTCAATCAACGCATCGACGGCTATTACGGCGCACCGCAATCCGTGCATAGCGACCATTTCCAGTGGCGCGAGGGCGTGACAGGCCCCCTGGGGTTCAAGCTGGAGGTGCCGCCCATGCAGCCCAGCATCATGGCGGCGCTGTTCGGTGGCCACGGGGTCGAGGGGCTTGCGCGCATGGGCCGGCTCTCTCACAGCAGCGTGGCGATCGCCCTGATGCGCGATGGTTTTCATCCCGAGAGTCAGGGCGGGCAGGTGGTATTACGAAAAGACGGCACGCCGGTGCTGGATTATCCGCTCAACGATTATCTCTTTGGTGGGGTCAGGCGTGCCTATCTGGCCATGGGCGAACTGCAGTTCGCCGCCGGCGCCGAGGCCGTGATGCCGGGGCACAGTCATGCGCGTCTCAGCCGGGATTGGCCGGATTTTCGCGCGCAGGTGGAGCGCCTCAGCTATGCGTTACATGACGTGCGCCTGGCCAGCGCCCACGTGATGGGCGGCTGCGCCCTTGGAGACGACCCACGCCATGCGGTGGTCGACAGTCGCGGGCGTCATCATCAGCTCGAGAATCTGTCGGTCCTCGATGGCTCGCTGTTTCCGACCAGCGTCGGCGCCAATCCCCAGCTTTCCATCTACGCCATCGTCGCCTGCCTGGCGAGCCGGCTCGCTGAGGAGATGAACAGTCAGCGCCATCCTTGACCTCACTCAACATGCCGATGTCGTTAGCATGCGACCATAGTTGGCGTCGGGGGGCCTAGCCCTCTTTTGCCGTCTCTCATCATCACAGGGAGGAATCATGACCAGCATGCAACGCCCAAGCAAACCCCGCACCCTGATCTATTCCTGCTCGGGTTGCTCCGACGTGGCGCAGCTCGCCAATGAAACCGCCGTGCGCCTCGATCATGCCGGCGTAGCGGAGATGTCCTGCATCGCCGGGGTCGGCGGCGGCGTGCCCGGGCTGGTAAAGACCGCCCGCTCCGGACGGCCGATCGTCGCCATCGACGGCTGCCAGATGCACTGCGTCAGCCACTGTCTGAACAACGCCGGCGTCACCGCCACCGAACACGTCAAGCTCTACGAAATGGGCTACAAGAAGCGTCGCGGCAAGCGCTACAGCGACGAAGAGATCGCCCGTGTCTGCGACGATGTCAGCAATATCATTGCGCGGTTGCCGATGAACGCCGAGGCGTAGACTTCTCAGCGCCGAATACCCAGCCGCCTGCCAGCCAGGGCCGGCCATTTGTCCGCTTCGGCCTGAGGCAGACCTTCGATGCGTTCCGCCACCGGTGCCGGGAAGGGCGCCGGGCGAGCGCCTTCGCTGTCGTTTTCCATCCCCATGCCCATCAGCATCTGCTCGCTGGTGGCGAGACACTGGCCGTCCGTGTCCTGCATTTCCAGGAAGACATGCAGGCGCTTGGCGTCCCGATCCAGCAGAAGCACATCCACGCTTAACGCCTGACCCAGATGGGCTTCCCGGCGATAGCAGAGATGAGTTTCCAGGGTGTAGATCGTGTAGCCATGCTCGGCACGGCCCGCCTCGTCCAGCCCGATATGATCCATCAAGGCTTCCAGGGCCAGGGAAAAGACCCGGGCGTACTCCGCGTCGTTCATGTGGCCGTTGTAGTCCACCCACTCTGGGGCGACCCGGGTGTCGAGAATGCGCATCAGATGCGCCCCTGAAGCCCTTCGGCTTCCGGCCAGTATTTATGTACCAGATCGAGCAGCTCCACCAGGAAGTCGTCCCGGCGCTTATCGAGCTGAGCGACGGGACGATCAGCGGCCTGGTGTTCGCAGCCCTTGACGACCTTGTCGATCAGCTCGTCGGTGAGCTCTGGGGCTTCCAGCTTGGTCCAAGGCAGCTTCAATGCCGGGCCGAACTGCTCGAGCATATGGCGCATGCCCGCATCGCCCCCGGCCAGGTGGAAGGTCAGGAAGGTGCCCATCAACGACCAGCGCAGGCCGCAGCCATAGACCACCGCCGCATCGATCTCCTCGGTAGTCGCCACGCCGTCGTTGACTAGATGCAGCGCTTCCCGCCACAGGGCTTCCATCAAGCGGTCGGCGATATGGCCTTCGATCTCCTTGCGTACGACCAGCGGTCGCATGGCCATGTCCCGATACAGCGCCTGAGCGGTTTCCATCTGCGCAGGCGTGGTGGCCTCGCCGCCTACCAGCTCCACCAGGGGCAGCAGATAGACTGGGTTGAAGGGGTGAGCGACGATCACCCGGCCTGGAGCGTTGATGCAGTCTTGCTGCAGATCCGTGGGCTTGAAGCCGGAGGTAGACGAGCCGATGATGGTGGCACTCGGGGCTGCCGCATCCAGCTTGGCAAGAATCTCGCGCTTGAGTTCGAGGCGCTCCGGCACGTTCTCCTGCACCAGATCCGCGTTCTCGACCGCTTCCTCCAGGCTGTCGACGAAGCGCAGCCGCGCCTGACTGGCGCCATCCGCCAGGCCGAGTTTTTCCAGAGAGGGCCAGGCGTTTTTCACCGCGTTGCGGGTACGCGCCTCGGCGCCTTCCATGGGATCAAACGCCACCACGTCGAACCCCTGAGCCAGTGCCCGGGAAATCCAGCCATTGCCGATCACACCGGTGCCGATCACGGAAAACTGCTTGCTCATGCCTGGCCTCCTGTGGTGTTACCCGTATTAGGATCGCGCAGCTTCAAGAAGGCGCGAGTTTCGGCAGGCGTCATGACCTTGCCCCCCAGGTTCTCGATGATGCCGGCGGCCTTCTCGACCAGCTGGCCGTTAGTGGCCTTGACTCCCTTGCTCAGATATAGATTGTCTTCCAGCCCGACCCGGGCGTGTCCGCCGAGCAGCATGGCCTGAGCCACCATGGGCATCTGCATGCGACCGATGCCGAAGGCGGCCCAGTTGGCGTTCGCGGGCAGCTTGTTGCGCATGGTCAGCATGGTTTCGGTATCTGCTTCCGCGCCCCAGGGGATGCCCAGGCACAGCTGGAACAGTGGGTCGCCGTCCAGCAGGCCTTCTTCCTGTAGCTGACGGGCGAACCAGACATGGCCCAGGTCGAAGCATTCGAGTTCCGGCTTGACCCCGGCGGCTTGTACCAAGCGTGCGTGCTCTCGCAGCCAGTCCGCGGTATTGATGTAGACCATGTCGCCGAAGTTGAGGCTGCCGCAATCCAGGGTGCACATCTCCGGCAGCAGCTCGCCCACCGGTGCGTGGCGCTCTGCCGGGGTTTGCATATCGGTACCCGGGCCGCCCCGGGTCGGATCCTCGGCATCCGGAATCCAGTCGCCGCCGCCGCCGGCGGTGATGTTGATGACGATATCCTGATCGGCCTCGCGAATGCGCTGCACCACCTCACGAAAATGTTCGATGGAGTGGCTGATGCCGCCGGTTTCCGGGTCGCGCACGTGCAGGTGGGCCACGCTGGCGCCGGCCTTGGCCGCTTCGATGGCGGCATTGGCGATCTGCTCCGGCGTCACGGGCACGTTGGGGTTCTTGTCGGCGGTATCGCCGGCGCCGGTCAGGGCACAGGTAAGGATCATGTTGCGGTTCATGCGAAGAACTCCGTCACTGAATTGACGTTAGTGTGGTGGAAAACCCGCCGGCTAAATCGGCGTTTTGCGACATGGTGTTGACGTTTTACGTCAGGCCAGCCGGCATTCAAGGCTTCTGACCATCACTAAACAATGTATGTTGTGTGTTATGCACAATATAAGTATATTTTGTGCATATAGAACAGAATGCAGAGGGTTATATGACAGCACTGGAGCGGACAAAACCGGCTCCCGAGACCGTTTTGGCGAAAGCGGTGCTGAGTGCAGCCGAACAGTTGGGTTTGAAGCAGGCACAGTTGGCGGCGGTACTGGGCGTGCATAGAACGGCGATCAGTCGACTCAAGCACAATCCGTCCCTGGATCCGCGGTCCAAGCAGGGTGAGCTGGCGCTATTGCTCATCCGCCTTGCCAGAGCGCTCTTTGCGTTGACAGGTGGTGACAGAGACTGGATCAGGCATTTCATGCAGACACCGAACAAGGTCACGGGTGGCGTACCGACCCAGCAGATCGAGAGCATTCAGGGCCTGATGCAGGTGCTTCAGTTTGTCGATGCGATGCGGGGCAATGCATGAGTATCTGGCAGGCCTGCAACGGCGCCCGACAGATCGAGCCTTTGTCCGGTACTCTTTATCGTCTGGTCGAAAGCCAGGAGCAGGTGGCGACCCTGGGCTACGTGGATAGCCTGGAAGAGCAGGCGCTACTCGAAGAGATGCTGGAAAACGCAAAGCCGCCCAATGCCGACAAGACGGAAGACGTTCACTACCTGCTCAAGACGCCTTTCAGGTACCCGCCACTACGATGGGGATCGCGTTTTGGTCGAACCCACGAGCCTGGAATTTTTTATGGGGGCCTCAGTCTGGCGGCGACCCTCGCCGAGTCGGCTTACTATCGATTCGTTTTCTGGTACTCGATGGACGGTGAACCAGTGAAGGATCATCTTCGCTCGGAACACACACTGTTTTGTGCGGATTACCGCTCCGATCGAGGCATTAGATTGCAAGCCCCTCCTTTCAGCACCTACTCGGCGGAGCTCAGCCATCCTCGCGACTATGCCCAGGCGCAGCGGCTTGGTACGGCCATGCGGGAAGCAGGAGTAGAAATCTTTGAGTATTGCTCGGCGCGGGATCCACAGCATGGCCACTGTGCAGGACTGTTCACGCCAAGTGCATTCATGCACAAGCAGCCAAACGCTACCTGTCAATGGCTGTGTGAAATTCGAGCACAGGAGGTGTCGTTCAAGCCGCTGAGGCAGGCAGATGTGATGAGCTTCGCCTTGAAATCGTTTCTCATTGATGGCGAACTGCCGATGCCAGCAGGATGAGATCACTTTTGTCCCCTTACACCAAGAGCTTTGGCTTTCGATGTTTTTAGATCTGTTATCACCTCTTTCTGTAGGTCTCAATTCGAGCCTGATTGCGCTGTCGGCGCTGACCTCCGCCATTTCGGCGAGCGCCGGTATCGGTGGTGGCACCTTGCTGATCATCGTCATGGCTCAGGTGATGCCTGCCGTGGCGCTGATTCCGGTACACGGCATGGTGCAGTTCGGCTCCAATCTGGGACGCGCGGCCCTCACCTGGCGGCATATCGATCGCAGACTGATCGCCGCCTTCTTGCCCGGCGTCGTGCTGGGGGCTCTGGCAGCCGCTTGGTTATTGATCCGTTTGCCCGGTGGGGTGCTGGAACTGTGTATCGCACTGTTCGTGCTCTACTCCTGCTGGGGGCCGAGCCTGCCCAAGCGCAGGCTGGGTCAAGGCACGACGCTGCTTGCCGGCGCGGTGACCACGCTTCTGTCCAGCCTGATCGGCGCCAGCGGGCCCTTGGTCGCGGCCTTTGTCAAGCACAGTCAAACCACGCCTTTTGCCCGGGTGGCGACTTTCGCCGCCTGCATGAGCCTGCAGCACCTGACCAAGGCGTTTATATTCGGCTTCGCCGGCTTTGTGTTTCGCGACTGGCTGGGGCTGATGATCGCGATGATCGCCGCCGGCCTGCTGGGCACCTGGCTGGGGCTGCGCTTGCTGAAAGGGCTGAGCGCCGAGCGCTTCGACAGTCTGTTCAAATGGATGCTCACGCTTCTTGCGCTGAGACTTCTATGGATGGGGATCGAGCAGATAGTTGCCTATTAGTGATCGGCTCACGATGCCTGCAGGGCGAGTTCTTCCTTGCGATGCCGTAGAGGCGAGGTGCCGAAACAGCGCTTGTAGTCACGGCTGAATTGGGAAACGCTGCGATAGCCCACCGCCTCGGCGATCTGATTCACATTGTAAGCCTCCTGAACGAGCAGTTGCTGCGCCTTGATCAAGCGCAGCCGCTTGAGATATTGCAGTGGCGAGGCCTGGGTGATCTGCTTGAAGTGCTGGTGGAAGGTCGAGAGGCTCATGTTGGCCTGGCGAGCCAGGGCTTCAACCGAGACCTCCTCCGCGTAGCGGGCATGCAATCGCGACAGCACCTGGACGATTTGCGAATAGTGACCCTGACTATGCACCAAGGCGCGAAGCGCGGCTCCCTGCTGGCCTTTCAGCGCTTCGAACACCACATCGCGCTCTCGTAGCGCTCCCATGGCGGCGATCTCGGCGGGGTCATGCAACGTCTGCAACAGTCGTACCACCGCGCCCTGCATGCCCTGGGTCATCGACACCGAGGCCATGGGCACAGGTGATTCTTCATCCTGGTCGTCGCGCTCTCCCATGGCTGCGACCAGTTCTCCCAGCAGCGCCGGGTCCAGGCGTATCGACACCCCCAGTAGCGGTGACTCGCGCGACGCATGGGTCTCGCATTCGAAAGGCAGCGGCAGCGTCTGTACCAGATACTGGCCTGGGCCGTAGTGAATCTCGCGATCGCCGAGGTAGCCGACCTTGTAGCCCTGGGCGACGATATTCAGGCTTGGCTCATACATCAGTGGCGTGCGTGGAATGGGCCGGCGTAGCGCCATCAGCATTACCGATGGCAATGACGTTCTGGTGTAGCCGTCCTGCTCGATCAAGGGTGCGATCAGCTCGATCAGGACATTGGTCGAGGGGGAGGCAGGCATCTTGGACTCCTTTATTCGGTGCGGACGATTATGCCAATTTACACCCTTATTGATCCTCGTGGGCGTCTTGATTTAGCAGGAACGTGCAAAAATCCCGCAGGAACGTTGATCCCATTCCCTGGCTGCACTTCCTATAATGCTTGCATTACTTTGGCATTTACACCAATCGAAGAGACCTACCATGAGTCAGACCCGTGCTTATGCAGCGCATGCCGCCGATCAACCTCTAGAGCCCTTCAATTTCGAGCGTCGCCAGCCGCGCAAAGACGAGGTCGCCAGCGAAATCCTCTATGGTATACCGGTCATCAATTTCCCTATTCGGGGTGTGCAATCATGAACAAGCAATCCACGACGCTGTGTGTCGCCGGCGGCAGCGGCCTCGTCGGCTCGAACATCGTCAAGACGGCGCTCGCAGCCGGTTACCGCGTCAACGCCACGCTGCGCGACGCCAGCGACGACAGCAAAACGCGTCACCTCCAGGCGCTCCCCGGTGCGTCTGAGCGGCTGACGTTGTTCTCCGCCGAGATGACCGACACCCACAGCTTCGATGCGGCGATGGCCGGCGCAGACGGCGTGTTCATCGCAAGCCTCGCGCCGCGCCATAGCGGGCCGGACGGCACCCCGGCCAGCGAAATGGATGACGAGCAGGGCTGGCGCGACATCATCCGGCCGACCGCTGACGGTTGTCTGGCGATCATGCAGGCCGCAGCGCGCTCCGGCACCCGAAACGTGGTGATCTGCAGCAGCACCAGCAGTACCAATCCGCCCGAGCCGATCGCGGTGAAGAACGAGCGGGACGCCGTATCGGACGCCAAAGAGCAGATGAGCCGCAAGAAATACACGGCTGCCGAAAAGACCGTGATGGAACGCGAGGCCAAGGCATTCGCCGATGACAACGGCCAGCGGCTGACGATTCTGCTGCCCACGTTCATGCTCGGCCCGACGGTGCTGCCGCAGCATCTCGAGCGCGGCTTGCATGCCAGCCTGGCTGCAATGGTCGAGGGACGAAAGGGCCAGCACGAAACGGTGCCCAACGGCTCTGCTTCCATGGCGCATATCCACGACGTGGCCGCGCTGTTTCTTGCCGCCTATGAACAGTCGACTGCCGAAGGGCGTTATTTCGCGGTCTACGACAGCTGGACCTGGGTTGACATCTACGCCGCCCTGGCGCCGCACGTGCCCGAAGCTGGTCTGCCGGCGCCATTGACGGGCTCGGCAGAAGAGCCGACACAGTTCGATTTCACCCGGCGCGACAGCTTGGGTGTCACTTTCCGGGATATACCCACGACGCTCGCCCAGACCGTCGACTGGATAAAACAACGGCCGTTTGGTTAAGTGCGAAGCAGGGCGACGGCCCCTGCGCACCCTGACTCCGATGCCCGGCGCTAACCCAAATTTGCGCGCCGGGCACTAAAAAGGCCGATCAGCCATTGGTGTGTTCGCACCCGACCAGGGGTGCGATCAACTCGATCAGTCATCGGTCGAGGGGGAGGCAGGCATCTTGGGCTCCTTGGTTCGGTGCGGGACGATTATGCCAATTTATACCCTTATTGATCCTCGTGGACGTCATGATTTAGCAGGAATGTGCAAAAATCCCGCAGGAACTTGGTCTCATTCCCTGACTGCACTTCCTATAATGCTTGGCACTGTTCTAGCCTTCATACCAATCGAAGAAACCTGCCATGAGTTAGACCCAGGCTCATGCGGCGTATGTTAACGACTGACCTCTAGCGCCCTGCAGTGTCTTGATATTTTTATCCACCTGAAAGGCGAATATTCATGTCTCTAGAAAAAGTGCTCTATCGCGCTCAAGCCAGCGCCACCGGTGGCCGTGATGGCCGCGTCACGTCTTCCGACAAGGCGCTGGACGTCAAGCTCACGACGCCCAAGGAGCTTGGTGGCAACGGCGCCGAAGGAACGAATCCCGAGCAGCTATTTGCCGCTGGCTATTCGGCTTGCTTTCTCAGCGCGTTGAAACTGGTTGCCTCTCAAGAGAAAGCCAAGCTGCCCAGCGATGCGCAGATCCAGGGGGAGGTGGGCATTGGCCCGCTCGCCCAAGGGTTCGGTATCGAAGTGACATTGACGATCAACCTGCCGGGCATGGAGCGTGAGCAGGCCGAAGCGCTGATCGACAAGGCGCATGAAGTTTGCCCGTATTCCAATGCCACTCGCGGCAATATCGACGTCACCCTCAACGTTGAGGTGTAAGCCAGAAGGCGCGTCAAGATCAGCCAGGGAACAAGGCTTGCGTCAGAACCCCGTTCCAGACGGGTTTTACGAACCATTGAAAAAAGGATGAATGACATGGCGAAGACACATCAAACCATCAATCCGGCGACCGGTGAGACCATCGCCACCTATGAAGTGATCAGCGACGACCAGGCGCTGCAGGCGGTTCGTGACTCACACGAAGCCTTTCTGAAGTGGCGCAAGACCAGCCTCGAGGAGCGTGGCAACATCCTGCGCGAGATCGCCAAGCGTCTGCGGGCGAAGAAGGACGAGTACGCCGCGCTGATGACCCGGGAAATGGGCAAGCCGATTTCCCAGGGTGGTGGTGAAATCGAACTGTGCGCCGCGATCTGTGAGTACAGCGCCGATAACGCAGGTAAGGTGTTGGCGGATGAAGAACGCGAACTCGAGGGCGGTCGT
The DNA here is from genome assembly GCF_947500835.1 of uncultured Halomonas sp. GTDB lineage: Bacteria > Pseudomonadota > Gammaproteobacteria > Pseudomonadales > Halomonadaceae > Modicisalibacter. Next base: position 147,158 of record NZ_CANMTQ010000002.1, on the reverse strand, counting down.
GCCCTGGTCAGCTATCAGCCCATTGGGGTGATCCTGGGCATCCAGCCCTGGAACTTCCCGTTCTATCAGGTCATTCGCTACAGCATCGCCAACATCGTGGCGGGCAACACCGTACTGCTGAAGCACGCTCCCAATGTCTGGGGGTCGGCGGTGGAGATCGAGAAGGTCTTCCTCGAGGCCGGCCTGCCGGAGAACGTGTTCCGCAACCTGCTCATCGACGCGGATCAGGTCAATCAGCTCATCGAGCACGAATACGTGCGCGGCGTGACCCTGACCGGCAGCCCGCGGGCTGGCAGCGCCGTGGGGGCCAAGGCCGGCGAGTGCCTGAAGAAATCCGTACTGGAGCTGGGCAGCAACGACGCCTTCCTGGTGCTCGACGACGCGGATATCGATCTGGCGGCCGAAACCTGCGCCCAGGGCCGTATCTTCAACAACGGCGAAACCTGTGTGGCTGCCAAGCGCTTCATCGTGGTGGATGCGGTTTATCAGCAGTTCCGCGACAAGTTCGTCGAGAAGATGCGCCAGATCGAATACGGCGACCCGACCGACGAGAATACTCAGCTCGGCCCGATCGCTCGGGACGACCTGCGCGATACCCTGCATGACCTGGTCAAGCGCTCCATCGACGCCGGGGCGACCTGCGTGTTCGGTGGCGAGATTCCCGATGGTCCGGGCTATTTCTACCCCAGCACCGTGCTGGAAGACTTGAAGCCCGGCATGCCCGCCTACGACGAGGAATTGTTCGGCCCGGTGGCGTCATTGATTCGGGTGAAGGACGAGGACGAAGCCATTCGCGTGGCCAACGATTCTCGCTATGGTCTGGGCGGTGGCATCTTCTCCAAGGACGAGAAGCGTGCCATCCATATAGCACGCAACCTGTTCGATACCGGCATGGTCAACATCAACGGCTACAATATCGCTCAGCCGCAGTTGCCCTTCGGCGGCGTCAAGGATAGTGGCTATGGCCGTGAGCATGGCGGCTTCGGCATGAAGGAGTTCGTCAACGTCAAATCGGTGATGATCGTCGAGTGATTCGCGATCCAAGTTGACGACATGAGGTAATCGAAAGCCCTGCATTCGCAAGAATGCGGGGCTTTTGTCTATAGGAACCTCAATGATCGGTATTCAAGCAGTAAGCGCCATACCGAACTGTGGTAAAGCATCGCAGCCCTTTACGCCAGGGTCAGGTGGTTGTCCCAATGCACAGGCAGTCGGGTGAGGCGTTCAGGCGTGCTGGACGTGCTGTTTAGACGATAGAGTCCACCGCGGCCCGAGGAGACGAGAAAGTCGTTTTCGCCTTCTGCGACTACGCCGGCGGCGTCTTCCAGGGCAAGTTCGCGTAGCAGTTTTCCGGTGTGGGTTTCCAGGAGCAGTACTCGAGCTCCCCGGGGAGCGGTGATCGCGGCGTGGCGGCCATTGCCGGAGATGGCGACGCTTGCGATGTATTGCTTGAGCGATGTCGTCAGCGGTTCAGGCAGGGCAAGCTCTTTAAATTCGCTGGTCTGGCCATCCAACTGGGCGATCAATGGCGGGGTTACCCATTCTGGCCCTTGAAACTGATAACCCGCGATCACCGTGCCGTCCGGGCCGACATCCAGATGGCGGCAGCTAAGCTGATGGTGAGAAGGTTCATGACGCGCAAGAATCTTGCCGCTGTGCCGGTCCATCAATAGCAGTGCCGGCGCCATGCTATCCAGGTTGAGCTTGGCGCGGCCGTAGTCCGGATGGGTTTCGATGCCGCCAAGGGCCACGATCAGCGTATCGCCATCCGGATGCAGGCGCAGTTCGTGGGGGCCGATACCGTCAAGGGGGAGCTCCTTTACGAGAGCGTAGTCACGCGCCGCATCGAAGACCTGAATGATGCCCTCGGTGTTCTCAAATCGATTGGCGCTGGCGTAGAGATAGCGCCCATCGGGACTGAATACGCCGTGGCCGTAAAAGTGACGGTCTTCACCCGCCTCGATGGACAGCCGCGTGCTGCCCGCATCGATGTCCAGCACATGAAGCAGCCGCCCTGGGCGTCGGGCGAACATCACCACTTCACGCCTGCCCGGGCGTCGGGTGCCACCGTGGCAGCGCTCCGGCACATCAGTCATGAAGGCCAGTTCGCCCCGTAGGGTAACGCCGGCCAGGCAGTGCTTGCCCTCGGCATTGTCCACCGCGCTGAACAGCAGCGGTTCATCGTCGGCCCAGGCCCAAGGCGCGGGGACCAGCCCCGCCCAGGCGCTCAGGACTAGACTGTTCTTGAGAAAGTGGCGACGGTTCAGCATGGTTCAGTCTCCGTCGCTCGAATTGAAACCCTGAGTAATGTTGAGCGCCGGGGCGATCTTGTACTCCATCAGCTGGCGCAGCTGCTCGACCTGCACGTACAGGCGTTGCAGTCCCTTGTAGGCCTGCTCATCCTCTAGCGCTGGGGCGAGCCCGGAAGGCAGCGACTCCGCCAAGGCGCGGGTCTCGGAGAGCGTCTCTTCCAGTTCCTGTCCCAGCTCCGTCTCGCCCTCCTGTTGCAGCAGCGCCTGCGCCCCCGGCACGAAGCTCTGCTCCAGACCTGCCAGTGACGCTGCGATCAGGGTGACGGATTCGCCGCTGCGCCAGGCATCCGCTAGATAGCCATTGCGGGATTTACCGCGCAGACCCATGGGTTCCGCCAAACGTTTGTCATCCAGAATCTGCAGGCCGTGCAGGGCGCTTTCCACGGTGGTTTCCGTATAGCCTTCGGTGCTCAGGTAATGCTCTTCGAAGGCTTGCCAGTCCTGATTCAGCGCCTGGGTCGTGGTGGCCAGATGCTGGCCGATGGCGCCGGCCAGGGCGCAGCCTTGTGGTGATTCTAGCGGTATCGTATCCCCGTTCTCGGACTCGAACAGCAGATATTCCAGCGCTGGGAAGCCTTTGAGGGCGACGCTGTCCGCGGCGACTTGTTCCGGGGTGGGCGGGTTGGGAGCCTTGAGCCAGGCATCGACCTTCTTGGCGATGAGGTTCTTGCGATCCGGCCAGAACTGCAGCTGCCAAGCACGGCTTTGCTGCTCGATGGGGCCGAAATCCACATAGCGCACCCGCTGCCAAGCCTTGTAGGCCGCAAGCCAGGCATTCCGCACAGCATTGGGATTCTGACAGCCGTTTTGCAGGGTGCCCGCAAGGGCAGCACTTTCATCCTGGAGCGTCTGATACTGCCCACTGATGGCGATGTACCAGCGCTCCTTGGGTTCGGCGTCATCGGCCCAGGCCGACGATGACAGCAGGGAGGTGGCAAGCAGGGCGAGAAGAGAGCGTCGCAAGGTCATGCTGTTTGTTCCTTATACTCTTCAAAGAGATTCAAGAAAGCGCAGCAAGGTCTCGCGCTCTTCTGCGGGCAGATGACGGTACTGTTCCTTGGCGCTTTCCGCTTCACCGCCATGCCATAAAATGGCTTCTTCCAAGGTTCGGGCGCGCCCATCGTGCAGGAAACCGGCGCGGGGATTGACGGTTTGCGCCAAGCCGATGCCCCATAGCGGCGGGGTGCGCCACTCTTGGCCGCTGGCCTTGAACTCGGGACGATTATCCGCCAGCGCCGCACCCATGTCGTGCAACAGCATGTCCGTGTAGGGCCAGATGGTCTGGTCGCTCAGCTCTGGCCGATCCTCGACTTCGGCGGTCTGGTGACGCGGGGTATGACAGCCGGCGCAGCCAAGGTCGTTGAATTTCCGCGCGCCGGCCTGGACCGCTGGGTCGTCCATGTCGCGGCGCGCCGGCACCGCCAGGCTGCTGGCGTAGAAGGTGATGAAGTTGGCGATCTTATCGCTGACTTCCGGCTCGCCGCCATGAGGAGTCTCGTCACAGCGCTGCTTGGGGTCACAGTCCGTTGCCAGGTTCAGACTCGAGGTCAGGCCCATGTCCCCGGCGAAAGCGCCCAGGCTTTGCTGCTTGATATTGACTTCGCCAGCCTTCCACCCGAAGCGGCCCATCTGGAGGGTGTCGGTGGCGCGATTCCAGGCCACGTTGGCTCGCCCGGAGATGCCATCGCCATTGGCATCCTCCGGGTCCGCGTTGGCCAGAAGGTCTTTTTCATCGATCGCTTCGAGCAGCCCCAGGCCGATCATCGGCGGCGCTACCCGAGGCGAGGTCAGCAGATCATCGGGCAGGGGGCCGTAATTCGGATTCTCGATGCGATATTCGGGCACGCGCAGGCTCACCTTCGAACCGTCTTCCAGGCTCACCTTGCGCTCGATGTACTCCACCACCATGTTTGCTTCCGGCTTGATGCCGGGCAGGGCCGCGTTCTGTAATTGAGTGCCATAGACGGGGGCGGGCTTTACGCCCTGGCGCTCCAGGAGTTCGGCGTCCTCTTTCGGGTCCGCGGGCACGGACAGACGCAAAAACAACGAGACCGGCGTTTCCCCCGGGGCCGGTGGATGGCCGCGACCGTCCTTGATGTGACAGCCCTGGCAGGAGTTGGTGTTGAACAGCGGGCCCAGCCCGTCCCGGGCTTTGGTGCTGGCCGGGGCTGCAACCCAGGGGTTACGGAAAAAGCTGTTGCCGACGCTGAAATCGAGACGCTTGGTCATCGACTGATTGCTCAAGGGCAGGGAGTAGGCGTTGTGATCGAACTGCTCCACCGTGCCCTCACCCGCGCTCTTGGGGGTGTCCTGCAGCGGATATTCCTTGGCGGCGGCACCGGTGGTTAAACCAAGCAGGCAGATACTTGCCCAGAAGATCAGATGATGCGATGCGGTCATATAATAAAGACCTCGTTGAAACCTCATCAGCGAAGCTCCGATTAAAGGGAACTTCTAAAGGGAGCTTCGCCGTGAGACTTGTTTAGGCGGGTAGATCAGAAGTCGTGGCCGGCGGTATCAGGTTCCAGCGATGCGATCCCCAGCGTGTTGGCAGCCTGCTCGATGGAGCCGGTCTGTTCGACGAGTGCCAGGATGGCGCCGTTGATCATCTCGCTGCCCTGGGTATTGCCCGGAGCGATCATCATGTCGAATGTCATCGGTGACTCTTCGGCCTCGGCGGCCTGTTTCAAGGTATCGAGGGCCGCCATGGAATCCTTGAGCTGCTGGCGCAGGGTGTCATCGAGTTCGCTGTCCTGCTTGGCGACCAGATCGGAGAGCGAGGGGCCGCTCAGTTCGCCGCCGTCCACCCGCTCATAGTGTCCGGTATAGACGTTGCGAATGCCCTTGCCGTTGTAATAATGGGCGTTGTGGGTGTTGTCGCTGAAACAGGAGTGCTCGTCCTCATAGGAGTTGGCTTCCAGTGCCACCTTCATGCGTTCGCCGGCGAGTTCCCCCAGGGACAACGAGCCCATGCCGAACAGCATGCGTTGCAGGCCTTCTTGCGGCTTCAGTGCCAGCAGTTCCGCGCGATAGTTGTCTTGCTGTTCCGGTGCCCACTGCGCCGTCATCCATTCGAGATCATCGACAAGAAGGTCCGTGGCCGCATTCAGATAGGCGGCGCGGCGATCGCAGTTGCCGTGGGTGCACTCTTCTCCGGTCTGGTAGTCGCTCGGCGGGCGGTCACCATTGCCCGCCTCGAAGCCATGTAGGTCCTGGCCCCACAGGAGGAATTCGATGGCGTGATAGCCGGTAGCCACGTTGGCCTCGGAGCCACCGATCTCATTGAGATCCGCCAGCAGCTGCGGCGTCAAATCGCTCACATCCACCGTCTCGCCGCCCACGTTGATCTCGTTGCTGGCGATGATGTTGACCGTGGCGCCCTGGTTGCCCAGTTCATGCTGGTAGTCATCGCCTTCCACGTAGTCGATCATGCCCTCGTCCAGGGGCCAGGCGTTGACCTGGCCTTCCCAGTCATCCACCACCGGATTACCGAAACGAAAAACTTCGCTTTGCTGATAAGGAACGCGGGACGTCAGCCAAGCCTGCTTGGCGGCTTCAAGAGTGTCGGCGTTAGGATTTTCGATGAAGGCATCGGTGGCCTCATCGAGTTTTTGCGCCGTGATCAGGGCATCTTGGAAGGTGGCGTGGGCCAGGTCGGTATAGTGCTTGACCACCGCTTCAGGCGTGACGTTTTCCTGTGCCTGAGCAAATGAGGCCATGCCGGCTGTAGCAAAGGCAGCGACGAGCGAGGTGAGATGAAAGCGGTGGTTCATGACAGCTTCCTGAAATCGAGAAGGGTGAGAAGAAAGAAAATCATTGCGGGATGATAAAGATTCTTCTTCGCGATTATAGGCGTTCACTCGCTTGTTGCAATGCCTTTCCCCTTGGGGAGGCGCTGAATAAATCGGTAGCTCTCTCGGGCCGCTGGCTACTTCATTTACCGCCCTGCCTAGTAAACCGTTCGGCTGCTGCCTGAGGGTCCGGGGCGGCGCAGATCGCCGAGATGATTGCCAGCCCCTGGGCGCCGGCCTCGCGAACCGGCCCAACATGCTGCGCCTGTAGCCCACCGATGGCCACGCTGGGTAGAGCGCTCGCCGAGGCCAATGCTGCCAGCCCCTCGAAGCCCAGTGGCGCCTCGTGATCGCTCTTGGTAGAGGTGGCAAATACCGGCCCCAGGCCGACATAGTCGAGTAGCGACGTATCCGCCTTTGCCAATTGCTCATGGGTATTGATGGAAAGCCCCAGAATGGCATCCGTGCCCAGCGCCTTGCGGGCCGCGGCGGCGTCGCCGTCGGTCTGGCCGATATGCAGGCCATCCGCGCCCGCAGCCAGGGCCACTTCCAGCCGGTCATTGATGATCAGCGGCACGCCGCTACCGGTGAGTGCCTCTTTCAGCGCCTTGGCCTGCTCGATCAGCTCCGCATTGGAGGCGTGCTTGTCCCGCAGCTGCACCATGGTCACACCGCCGCGCACGGCAGCCATCATGGTTTCGACAAGACCGCGTTCGGCGCACATCGCCGGGTCGGTGATCAAATACACGGATAAATCAAAGGTCATCGTCCATCTCCAGGCGCAGTCGGGCATTGAGCTGTACGTCATTCAGGTTGTATAAGGCGTCGATAAAGTCCACGGCGAAGCTGCCCGGGCCGCTTGCGCTCTCGCCGGCGATCTCACCGGCAACCCCATAGCAGGCCATTGCCGCCAGGGTGGCGTCGAAAGCATCCTCGGCTCCGGCGATAAAGGCGGCAACCACGCCGGTTTGTGAGCATCCCAGCACGGTAATACGCGGCATCAGCGCATGGCCGTTGGCGACTCGGGCCTTTCGCTTGCCGTCGGTGACGAAGTCCACCGGGCCGCTGACCGCCACCACGCCGCCGCTGCGTTTGGCGAGTTCGATCGCCGCCTGCTCTGCAGCCTCGACCGGGTCGGTACTGTCCACGCCGCGCCCGCTGCTCTCCAGGTTGCGCTCGCCACCGCTTTCGGATGCCAAGGCGATGATCTCCGAGGCGTTGCCGCGAATCACGCTAGGGTTCAGTTCAACCAGCTCGGCGCCTACCCGGCGACGAAACGCCGTAGCGCCCACCGCCACCGGGTCGAATACCCAAGGTGTACCCGTGTGATTGGCAGCACGGGCGGCAAGCTGCATGGATTCGACCCATTCGCTTGAAAGGGTGCCAATGTTCAGGCTCAACGCATCTGCAAGAGTGGCAAACTCCTCGACTTCTTCCTTGGCATGCACCATGGCAGGAGATGCGCCGATGGCCAATAGCACATTGGCCATCACGTTCATGGCGACGTGGTTGGTGATGTTCTGCACCAGCGGTGCATTCTGGCGCATGCGTGCGAGATGGGACGGGCAATCGAACATATGGCTGCCTCCGAGCGGAGGCGGGTCAAGAGAGCCCACGACTTCCTCCGCCAGCATTGACTGGTACAGAGCCTGTTCATGATCTACTGCGCTCGGCGCTACGGCGTTAAAATTGATCTCAAAATGCTCATTTACTACTTGTAAACTGCGCTTTTTCGATCAATTTCGCCTTGTTTCACCATCGCTCGTAACGGTCATGAACAGGCTCTCAGGTTCCGAGGGTGCTTCTCAGCCGGCTTTCGAGTCGTGCACGAAGCCAGCGCCCCTGTCGTGGTTTTACCTAATCACGGTCGAAAGAGGCTGTCAAAGAAAGAGGGTCGCATGATTGGAACTCGTCTCTTGACCGGCATAGGCTGTAGGTAGAAAGGTCGTCATGACATTCATGACGATGGTGTTCACGCGCCCAGGCAGGGGCGTCAATGCGGAGGAAATCGCAGATGAGTCACAGTAACGTGGCCGAAATCATCGTGGAAACCCTGACCCAGGCTGGTGCAAAGCGCTGCTATGGCGTGGTCGGCGATACCATCAATCAGTTTACCGATGCCATTCGGCGCAGCGATCTTGAGTGGGTGCATGTGCGCCACGAAGAGGTGGGCGGATTTGCCGCCGGGGCCGAAGCCTACATGACCCGGGAGCTTGCCCTGTGTGCTGGTACTTGCGGCCCGGGCAGCCTGCACTTCGTCAATGGCTTGTTCGATGCGCATCGAAATGGCTCGCCGGTGGTATTTATTGCTTCCCAGATACCCACCAGCGAAACTGGCGTCGACTTCCCCCAGGATGTCGATCCCGTTCCCATTTATGAGCAGTACAGCGTGTTCTGCGAGACGATCATCAATCCCGATCAGGCGCGGCGCATGACGGCGCTGGCGGCACAAGCCGCGCTGGCCAAGAACGGCGTGGCGGTGCTGGTCGTTCACGGCGATCTATTTACCCAGACCCCGAGCCAGGATCTGCCGTTTCGTGCCCACCGGGTCAATCCGGTCATCTATCCCAACGAGCTGGAGTTGGCGCCGGTGGTCAAGCAGCTCGACAAGGGCGGCAAGATCTCCATCTTTGCCGGGTCCGGCTGCGAGGGCGCCCGGGAAGAGGTCATGGCCTTGGCGGCCAAACTCAAGGCGCCCATTGCCTGGACCTCCCGGGCCAAGGATTTCATCGAACCGGATAATCCCTTTGAGGTTGGCATGACCGGGGTGTTTGGTCTAGCCGGCGGATTCCATGCGGTAGGGGAGTGCGACACGCTTATCCTGCTGGGCTGTAACTTCGCCTGGGGCCAGTTCTATCCAGAAAAGGCGACCATCATTCAGGTGGATATCGATCCGCAGCAGCTGGGCAAGCGCCATCCGGTGGACATCGGCCTGATGGGCAGTGTGCGCGGCACCTGTGCAGTGCTGACGCCTATGCTCAAGGAGCAAACCAGTACCAGATGGCTGGATAGCTGTCGCAAGCAATACTTGAAAGCCTTGGAAAGCACGGCCCACGAGTCCAAGGACGACAACCTGATTCATCCTCAGGAGTTGACCCTGGCCCTCGACAAGTTGGCCCCGGATAACGCCTTCTTTACCGCGGATGGCGGTAGCCCCATGGTCTGGTTGCTACGCCATATCCGCACCCGGGGGCAGCGTCGCACCCTTGCCAGTCTCGTGCACGGCACCATGGCCAATGCCTACCCCCAGGCGATCGGCATTCAGAAGGCCTTTCCCGATCGACCGGTGATTGCCATGTGCGGCGACGGCGGCATGACCATGCTGATGGGAGATCTGCTGACCCTCAGGCAGGAGAAGATTCCGCTCAAGATCGTCGTTTTCAACAACGGCACCCTGGGCTTTGTCGAGATCGAACAGAAAGTGGAAGGATTGCTGGACAGCTACACCAAGCTTGAAAATCCGCATTTCGACAAGCTGGCCGAAGCATTGGGCTTCTGGGGGCGGCGCGTAGAGCAGGATCACGAGCTCGAGCCAGCCATTGCCGAATGGCTGGCCCAGGACGGTCCGGCGCTGCTTGATGTAAAGGTCAATCCCATGGAGCTTGTCATGCCGCCCAAGGTCGAAGCCGGCCAGGTTGCCTCCACGGCCATGTACTCCACCAAGGCGGTATTGGATGGACGCATGGAGGATGTGGTCGACCTGGTAAAAAGCAACTTCCTGAAGCGATAAATCAAGACAATACGCATAATCATGCTCAACCGGGCGCCCTTAGGCGCCCGGGTATTGACAATAAAGAAGCTGAGTGTCCATTTTTTACGACAGGTGTCAAAAATAGTCTATGATGGGCTGTTCGCTTGCCAGAATGAGGTGTCTGTACTGCACTTAGCGCATGTTTGCGACCGTTGCGATGTTCTCATTCGCCGGTTCACACTGTTCTCGATAGCTTAGACTTGATAACCCATAGAGAAGGAGCCTTCATGACACTTAAATTGAAAGATTCAAGCCTGCTCAAGACCCAAGCCTACATCGACGGGAAGTGGGTCGATGGCGACGATGGCGAGACCTTTGATGTGGTCAATCCCGCTACCGGTGAGGTAATCACCCAGGTGGCAAGCGTAGGGGCCAACGAAACCCGGCGCGCCATCGAGGCGGCCCAGCGTGCCATGCCCGCCTGGCAGGCCAAGACCGCCAAGGAGCGTGCAGCGATCATGCGGCGCTGGTTCGACCTGATGATGGAGAATCAGGACGACCTGGCGGTGATCATGACCAGCGAGCAGGGCAAGGTGCTGGCCGAATCCAAGGGCGAAGTGGCCTATGGCGCCTCATTCATCGAATGGTTCGCCGAGGAAGGCAAGCGTATCTATGGCGACGTGATCCCCACCGTGGCCAACGATCGTCGTCTGATCACCATCAAGCAGCCGGTAGGCGTGGTCGGGGCCATTTCACCCTGGAACTTCCCCAACGCCATGCTGGCGCGCAAGGCCGGACCGGCGCTGGCAGTTGGCTGTACCTTCGTCATGAAACCCGCCAAGGAAACGCCGCTGTCGGCGCTTGCCATGGTGGAACTGGCCGAGCGTGCCGGGGTGCCCAAGGGCGTCATCAACCTGGTAGCCGGCAGCAGCGCCAGCGCCATTGGCAACGAACTGACCAGCAACCCGATCGTGCGCAAGGTCACCTTCACCGGCTCCACGGCGGTGGGCAAGCAGTTGCTCAAGCAGTGCGCCGAAACCGTGAAGAAGGTCTCCATGGAGCTGGGCGGCAACGCCCCGGTCATCGTGTTCGACGACGCGGACCTGGACAAGGCTGTCGCCGGCGCCCTGGCGTCGAAGTACCGCAATGCGGGCCAGACCTGTATCTGCGCCAACCGCATCCTGGTGCAGGACAGCATCTACGATGCCTTCGTCGAGAAGTTCACCGCCAAGGTCAACGAGTTCAAGCTCGGCAACGGCCTGGAAGAGGGCGTTACCATGGGCCCCCTGGTGAACGAAGACGCGGTGAAGGGCGTGCATGAACTGGTCGAGGACGCCCAGAACAAGGGCGCCAAGACCACCACCGGCGGCAGTCCTGCGGATAATGGCGCCTGCTTCTACCAGCCCACGGTGCTCACCGACGTCACCCAGGACATGCGTCTGTTCAAGGAAGAGATCTTCGGGCCGGTCGCTCCCATCTTCCGTTTCAAGGATGAGGCCGAAGCCATCGCCATGGCCAACGACACCGAAGTCGGCCTGGCCTCCTACATCTATACCCGAGACATGGGCCGCGCCTGGCGGGTCTCGGAAGGGGTGGAATACGGCATGGTTGGGGTCAACGAAGTCGCCATCACCAGCGAAGTGATTCCGTTTGGCGGCATCAAGGAATCCGGACTCGGTCGCGAAGGCTCCAAGTACGGGGTCGATGACTACCTGGAGATGAAGTATATCTGCATGGGTGGGCTGGATAGCTAAAACGGTTATCAAGCGGAACCCAAGGAAAGCCGGCGAACTCTCGCCGGCTTTCGTCGTTTAGTGGCGCTTTGTATGGCAAAGCGCGCACATCCCATCTTTACTATGGTCATCCGTAACGCTGACAGGAGATTCCATGAGCACCTCGCCTAGCCTTCCACTTAGCCCCAAGCTGCAACCCTGGTTGAATCAAGTCAATGTATTGATCGAGCAGCAGCGTCAAGCCGGGGCGAGTTTTTCTCCGGTCAGCGCTCGGGAGGCGTTGGCCTACGTGACCATGACCCTGGTCACGCAACGCCCGGAGCTCCCTTGGGTCGGGGATGCGATGATCGACACGGAGGACTACCCGGTACCGGTTCGTATTTACGATCCGGCGCCAGAGACGCCCAAGCCGGTGTGCGTCTATCTGCACGGCGGCGGTCATGTGGCCGGTGGAGTGACGGTCTATGATTCGATCTGCCGCAAGCTGGCCAAGGCCAGCGGTCATCTGGTGGTGTCGGTGGAGTATCGCCTGGCGCCGGAGTGCCCTTATCCGTTGGCCGTAAACGATACACTGGCAGTACTCAAACATTTATGGCCAGCGCTCGAGGCTAAAGAGCGGAAGGTCATGAAGTCGCTGACCGTGGCCGGGGATTCTGCGGGTGGGGCGCTTGCCGCAACGGCCAGCGCCCGGTTGCAGGATGATGACAGCATTTCATTGCATCGACAGATACTCATTTACCCAAGTCTCGACTACACCTTGTCGTATCCTTCCGTGCAGGAACTGGGGCAAGGCTACTTCCTGGAAGAAGAGCGCATTCGCTGGTATTTCGACAACTATTTTCGTGAGGGTGGCGATCGCCGCGAGGCTTCGGCATTGTTCATGCCAGTGAGGGTGGCCATGCCTGAAACGCTGGTCATTACCGCCGGGTTTTGTCCGCTACGCGACGAAGGGCTGGCCTATGTCGAATGCCTCAAGGAGGCCGGCGTGACGCATCGGCATCATCATTTCCCGGATATGCTGCACGCCTTTCTCAACATGGAGGACCTGGTGAAAGAAGAGTGTGACGAAGCATATCGGGTAATGGCCGAGTTTCTAAACCGAGAGGGCTCGGTGGCAAAATGATTGCGAATCGAGATCACTCCAGCCCACGCCTTTTCATCACCTCGCGGATGATTGGCACCGGGGTCATCAGGTGTTCGCGAATCATATGGCAAACCTCTGAGGCGTCTCTGGCCAGTAGCGCCTCGACCAGAGCTGCGTGTTCCTGGCGTTTGTACTCCAGCGCCTCGCTGGAAAAGACTGTCTCGCACAGCCACAGATGGCGGTAACGCTCGACCTGATCGAGCAAGCCCTCACGAGCCTGCAGCAGATGACGCGAGCCGCAACCGGCGGCGATGGCGCCATGAAAAGCCTGGTGGCGCCGATCCCAGATATCGAGCATCTCCTCCGGCCCGCTGACGTCCATTACCTTGGCCAGGGTATGTGCCTTGGCCAGAATATCCGCCTCCCAAGCGTCATCGCCCCGGGCGATGGCCAGCTCGACGATCAATCCCTCCAGATGCGCCCGCGCGTCGTAGATATCCTCGAGTTCCGCTACTGACATGGGCGCGACCCGATAACCGCGCTGACTGATGGCCACCACCAAATGTTCTGCGACCAGTTGCGACAGCGCCTCGCGCAGGGGGCCGGTGCCCAGGTCGTAGCGCTGTCTCAGATTGCTCATCAAGAGCTTTTCACCGGCCGGATGGACCCCGCGAATGATGTCGCGCTTGAGCCGGGCGTAGGCACTCACGCCGAGGTTCTGACGCGCTGAATGCTCCATGATATCGATGTCCACAGCAAAGAAGGCCCCATGATACCCAAGGATCACCAAAGCAGAGAAATGTGTTTTTCAGTCAATAAAGTTGATGTTTTTTAAAAATGTAGATATTTTGCAAAGACACATTTCTGCTCCACGAGGAAATCGCCATGACCGCCCTGACCCGACTGCCTTCTATCGCCATGCCCTTGCCCGATGCCATTCAAGGCTTTCATCTGTCGACCTCGCCCCAATCGGAGCGGCTGCTGCAGTTGACGTTTCCCCAGGAAACCGTCGAGGCCTTTCTCGCCGCCGTCGCCGAGTGGCCAGTCCAGGCGCTGGAATACAAGTCGTTCCTGCGCTTCCGCGTGGCGCGCATTCTCGACGACCTATGTGGTAACACCCTGCAGTCGGTGCTGATCAACACGCTGGCAGATCGCCACACCGGCGGCTTCCGTGTGACGCCGGAAGGCCTGGACCGGGTCGAGCAGGCTAACGACATGGTCAAGTTCGCTACCGCCGTGGCGCACCTGATGGGGCGCTCCAACTTCGATGCCATGAGCGGCCAGTACTATGCCCGCTTCGTGGTGCAGAATGTCGACGACTCCGACAGTTACCTGCGTCAGCCCCATCGCGTCATGGAGCTGCACAACGACGGCACCTTCGTCGAGCAGGACACCGACTACGTACTGATGATGAAGATCGACGAGCAGCATATGCAGGGCGGCAATTCGTTGCTGCTGCACCTGGACGACTGGAAGGAATTGGAGGCGTTCTATTGTCACCCTCTGGCACGCCGGGAGATGCGCTGGACGGCGCCACCCAGCAAGAAGGTGGCTCAGGATATCCATCATGCAATCTTCGACGTAGATACCGCCGGCCGGCCGATCATGTCTTACATCGATCAGTTCGTGCAGCCGAAGAACTTCGAGGAAGGCAACTGGCTGGCGGATCTTTCCGATTCGCTCGAGAGCAGCGCCGACAAGCTATCGGTACCGATACCTACTGGTAGCTTCGTGCTGATCAACAATCACTTCTGGCTGCATGGCCGGGATCGTTTCACGCCGCACCCTAAGTTGCGCCGTGAGCTGATGCGTCAGCGCGGGTATTTCACCCATGCCAAGACACTGCGCAACCCGCGCCAGGTATAATCGACAAGTGGGCCGTGGCGAACGCGGCCTGAATCCCCAGGCGACGCGAGGCATTGCGGTGTACGACTTCATCATCATCGGCGGTGGCATACTCGGTATGTCCACCGCTATGCAGCTCATTCAAGCCTATCCCGATCACAAGATGCTGCTGATCGAGAAGGAGAGCGGTCCGGCGCAGCACCAGACCGGTCATAACAGCGGTGTGATCCATGCCGGTGTCTACTATACGCCGGGCAGTCTCAAGGCACGCTTTTGCTTCGAGGGTAACCGTGCCACCAAGGCGTTCTGCGAGTCTCAGAATATTCCCTTTGATGTGTGTGGCAAGCTGCTGGTAGCGACCAATGAGGTCGAAATGCAGCGCATGCAGGCGCTTTGGAAACGCACCGAGGCCAATGGCCTGGAGCGCACCTGGCTTGAAGCGGATGAGCTGCGTGAGCGGGAACCCAACATCACCGGCATCGGCGGTATCTTCTTTCCTTCCAGTGGCATCGTCAGCTATGCCGAAGTCGCCGCCGCCATGGGAAGCGAGTTCGAGAAGGCCGGTGGCGAGGTTCGTTATTCAACCACCGTGACCGGCCTGGAAGAGCGCACCAGTGAGGTGGTCGTGTCGACGGATCAGGGCGAGTTCACGACTCGCCATCTGGTCTCCTGCTCCGGACTGATGGCGGATCGAGTGGTGCGCATGCTGGGCCGCGATCCTGGCTTTACCATCTGCCCGTTTCGGGGCGAGTACTATCGGCTGCCGCCGGAGCACAATCGCATCGTCAATCATCTGATCTATCCCATTCCCGACCCGGCGATGCCGTTTCTCGGCGTGCATCTGACCCGCATGATCGACGGTAGCGTCACGGTTGGCCCTAACGCAGTGCTGGCGTTCAAGCGCGAAGGCTACAAGAAAAGCGATATCTCGCTTGCCGACAGCGCGGCGATGCTGACCAACCCCGGTATCCTCAAGGTGCTTCGAGCCAATCTGCGCCCGGGTCTGATGGAGATGAAGAACTCACTGTACAAAAAGGGTTACCTTGCCCAGGTGCAAAAGTATTGTCCGAGTCTCACTGTGGACGATCTTCAACCTTACCCAGCTGGGGTACGCGCCCAAGCAGTCTCTCGCGACGGCAAGCTGATCGACGACTTCCTGTTCGTCAACACCAAGCGCACCGTCAACGTGTGCAACGCGCCCTCACCGGCGGCCACCTCGGCGATTCCCATCGGGGCGCATATCGTCGAACAGGTCAAGGCGCAGGTTGGAGTCTAGACACATCGCCCCGCCCGAGTTTTAACTCATTGGGCGGGGCGGTTTTTCATGGATTACTGCAAGATATTATGAAGTGGCGTATTCGCGCTGAGAATGTTCAGAAACCCCTTTTGGATACGCGACAGCTTGAGGCTCGGCGGGCTTTGCCTCGAGCTTGGGCTGGGCAGTCTGCTCTTCCAGCGAGCGGCGATAGGCGCGCAGCCTGAGACGAAACAGTACACGCTCGTAAAGCACCCAGACATGGAGAATCACGAACACCGCGACGAAATCGATGGCGGACAGCTTGAGAATTTGCAGCACATAAGCCTGCTCTGCCAGGAAGTTGCTGCTGGTCACCGTAAGATAGGTTTGGGTAACAAATAATATCCATAGTGAAATGGTCGCCGACACGATGGTGATATCGCGCAGACGATACCCCCAGGTACGGCGTTGGGGGTTGTTGATGACGATTGAATCAAGTTTATTGCTCACGAAACGACTCTCCTCTGTCAGGGCTACTCCAGGTAGCAGGTTGGCCACGGCGCCTAATCAGTGCTTTAGGGAAGCCGACCACCACGGTGGCCATATTCAATAGCCAGTAAAAGAACGGGTACCAGATACACCAGAACAAACACTTGATCATGCTGCGGTCGTATCGACTGTCGATGGAAAAACTCACGCAAAACTGCAAGAGGCACAGGATGATCAACAAGCCACCGGACCAGTCGAGTACCGCCGTTACCGAGTCCCAATCCGGCACTGCCCAGGTCAGGTTGACGACCCACAGCACCATCAAGGTAAGCATCGAGTAACACCAGGCGACGCTGACAAGATATTCCACCAGCAGCGGCCAGAAGCGCCGATTACGAATGCGCAGGGCGGACCCCAGATGCTTGAGAAAGGCCTCGGCGCCGCCTTGTGCCCAGCGCAGGCGCTGCTTGTACAAGCCGCGTAATGATTCGGGCATCAACACCCAGCACAGCGCATGCGGTTCATAGCGGATGTGCCAGCCGCTGAGCTGTAGTTTCCAGCTGACGTCGATGTCCTCGGTGATCATGTCGGTGCTCCAGCCACCGATCTTCTCGAGCGCACTCTTGCGAAAGGCGCAGATGACCCCGGAAATGGTGAACACCATGCCGTAGATGCGCTGAGCACGCTTGATCAACCCGATGATCGATGAGAACTCGCCGGTCTGGATCTTGCCGATAGCCGTGGAGCGGGTACGCACTCGGGGGTTGCCGGTAACGCTGCCGACATGTGGGCTTTGGATGAAATGCTCCATCATCCAGCTCACCGCGTCGTAATCGAGCACGGCGTCGCCATCGATGCCGACGATGAATTCGCCCTTGGCATTGGCCAGGCCATTGTTCATGGCGCTGGCCTTGCCGCCATTGGCCTGGTGCAGCACCTTCAGGCCGGGATGCTTGCGCGCGAGCGCATCGAGACGTTCGCCGGTGTCGTCCCGGCTGCCATCATTGATGGCGATGACTTCCAGGTTGAGATAGTTCTGCAAAAACAGATGGTCGATGGTTTCATTGATGTTCACGCCTTCGTTATGGCAAGGCACGAGTATCGTGACCCAGGGGGCGTCGGGATCGGTCGCCGATCCTGTTACACGTATCTGGTTCCGCTCCCAGTGGAAGTAGTAGTAGATCCCGCCGCAGATCCATACCGTTGCCATCAAGCTGGGGTAGCCGATGGTGAATAGCGCAAGAATCTCCAAGGCACTCATTGGGCTGCCCTCAGTTCGGTTGCCAGAGAGAAGTTGCGCCTTAGCACGTCTATCTCTGGATGCCCATTCAGGAAGTCAAACGGGTAGTAGCCGTAGTTCTCGATACCGGCTTGATTGATGACCTCCATCCAATGGGCGAGCTTTTGGCTTGGAACAGGAGTCTGATCACGCCAATCCTGAGCTTGCAGTTCGAAGACCAGTTTATCGGCAGGTACCGTGGCAAGGGACTTGCGCGCCAGCTCTCTGAGCCAGGCGTCCGGGTCATCCGCGCCTTCCATGTAAGGCATGGCCATGACAGCGGTATAGTCGTAGGCCTGACCAAAGGCCTCTAGATCCTGGGCGAACCAGCGCTGGCTTTCAGGCTCGAGTACGAGCCGCGCGTAGATGTTGCGGGCCATGGCGAATCGATCGTCATCCAGCATGCGGTAATAGTTGGCCTGCTTGCCGAGTGTCTTGGTGAAATCGATCAGAAACCGAGTCTTGTGCCGGGTCCAGCGTGTCATCAAGGCATCATTCTGACGGATCTCGCTAATAGCATTTGGAAGTCCCCACTTTTGCTGGTACCACGCCAATGCCGACGGATTGGCATCCTCGAAGTCGGTGAGCATCGCGTCATCGTGAAACAGGACGCCATCGAATTTGGTATATAGGCCCAGGTCACGATAGATATCGGTAATGATTTCGCGATTGCGCTCCACGTAGGGAGATAAGCGAAGGTACTGCTCCTTATTGGGCTTTCCGCTACGCACGTCGGTGACGTAATCGTAATTTTCACCCAGATCGAAAGCCATCACTGGCATCCAGGCGTAAACCTTGACACCGGAGCGTTTCTTGAGCTGCCAGGCAACGCGATTGAAGAGATCCGCCTTGACCGGCATGTGATCGTTGGGAAAGTAGAGCGCTTCCGCCACTCCATCCCCGTCTGCATCCGCATAGGCCTGTAGATAGACCGTGCTGATACCCTGTGCCTTGATCTTGTCGAGGAGCTTGTCGAGGTTGCGATTTTGCTGGGCCTCGTCCGGATCGTAGACGTAGTCGAGATCCACATGCACGATGCGCTCGGTCTTGCGATCCCAGGTGCGGCCACTCAGGTATTCCTCGAAGAGCGTCATCGAGGTCTCCTGGTCGATCAGGTAACGCCCCATGGCTCGGGTGCTGGCATGAATTTTGTTGATCTCACCCAGCAGGCTGAAGGTATGCGGCATGCCGACGTCCGCGGCGATATCCAGGGTGGCGTTGCTGTAGGCACCATAAGGCCAGAAGATCACTCGCGGTGCTTCTCCCAACTCACGTTCGAGCTGCTTGCTTGCCCGGGCGAGGTCGTCACGTACCCGTGCGACATATTCTTCTTCGCTTTCATAGCCCTGGGGCGTCCACTGCGGCGTGGTCGCGGCGGGCTCCTGGTTTCCCTGGGGGTTGCCGATGATGCCGTAATGCATGTCATAGGTGTGGGACGCGACCTCGATCAGCGGCGAGTCGTGCAGCTCGCGCAGCTGCTCCCAGCTCAAGAAGCGCTCCCGGGGCAGCATGATGTCGCCATAGGGCACTTCACCGCCTTCAGGCACTGCCATCCAACTGCCGACCGGGGCGATCACCGCCGGGTAATCGTAGAGCTTGAGCAGAGGGAAGATGATGTCGTAAACGCTGCGATAGCCGTCGTCGAAGGTCAGTATCACGGCCTTGTCCGGCAGTGGCTGCTTGCCGGCCTTGGCATCGAGCACCTGCTGAAAGCTCACCGGGTGATAGCCCAGTTCGTCGATCATGTTGAACTGCTTGACCAGCAGATCCCGGGTAATGGTCTGTGGATATATCTTCAGATCAGGCGTCTGCGCGACATCGATGACATCGTGATAGCTGAGAACGCTGTATTCTTCATGCTGCCCATTCTGTTGGCTGCTGTTCTGGTCGGCAAGGACCGGTAGTGCCAAGGAAAGTGACAAAAGGGCAAGGATCCATTTACTCACAGGAATCTCCATTCAAAGCCGGCGGTAACAAAGTTGCCGTACTCGGGGTCGCCGTCATAGACATTCTTCTGCCGTGAAAAACCGTAGGTCAGGGTAAAATCCGGTTCCAGTTCCCAGCCGTGCTGATAACCGATCTGCCAGACAGGATCGCTGCCAAAATCCTCCTGCCAGTAGGTGCCACCACCCAGTGTCAGGGTTTGAGCGAATGCCTTTCGATAGCCAAGAGGCAACAGATAACTGATATCGATTTGGCCATCGGCGCTGCCATCACGACGGGGATTGAAATAGCTTGCCTCAACGTTGTCGCCCCAGGAGGCCCCCAGGTAAATCTGGCCGTCGACCTGCCAACGGTCATAGCGGTAGAGCGCTTCTTCCCAGGTGGCGGCAACGGTGCGACGCAGGTTGCCATCGTCAAGATCCAGAAACGTCAAACCGATGCCACCGGAACCTGAGTTGTCCCGGGTATAGCGCGCCTCGACGCCGTAAAGGTCGGCATTGACATCATCACGCAGGGCCCGCAGCGGCGTTTCAGCGGTATTGAGCTCGACATTGACGGCCCCGGACCAATGGTCCGAGAAGGCATAGTTCAATTCGCTCCACAAAAGCGCATCGTCGTTGAGCTGGGCGCCGCGGCCCGCGGCTACGGACAGTGTTGCGGGATAGAGATTGAATTCGTAACCCACGGCGTCATAGGCGGCGTACAAGGCGTCGTCATTGAATTCGCCAAACTGACCGATACGCTCAGCAAAGAAGCGTGAACCGCTATCGTTACGGGGTGCTTCCAAACGCGCTGAGTAGGTCCAGTCGCGAGAGCTCTGGGTGCCACTACCTTCGCTGTCACCACGCTTAGCTTCGACGATCAATCCACCGGCCCGCTGTTCGCGAAGTTCTCGTGCCAACTCGTCCCTGGCTGCGCTGGGCGGATCTTGAGCAATCTTGCGTTTGATGGTGGTAACGGTGTCGCGCCACTGGCCGCGATCAAGCCGCGACATCAGCACGCCGTACTGCGCCTCACGGCGATTATCCGGCGCCATCAGTTCGGCGGCTCGCTGGTAGCTTCGCTCGGCGCTGCGAGGCAGGCCACGCCAGCGTTTGAGGTGGCCTTGACTCTGCCAGAGCCAGGCGTTGCCGGGTGCCTGGTCAAGCTGCTGTGTCAAGCGTTCGTCTGCCTGTGCTTCGCTGCCTCGCCAAGCTGTCAGCGTTGTTTCCAGCCCACGTATACGGTCATAGCTGGGGTTGGGTATGCGCTGGGTGCCGGTGAAGTCCCAGCGAGTGGCCGGTTCTTCCATTTTCCATTTATCGAGAACGGCTTGAGCCTCGTCATAGCGCTGTGCGTCTGCATAGGCGTATATCAGCGGCTCGTACAGGGGCGCGTCCACATCGCTGGCTGTAGAAGGATCAGCCGCGATCAGCTTCTCATAGAGTTGCGCGGCCTCATTCGGGCGATGCAGCCCCATCAACGTATCGGCGCGCGCTTTTTGAAGATAAGCAGGCAACTGGCCATAGCGCTGCTCAAGATCCATGGCCAACGCCTCCGCCTCCTGAAAGCGGCGCAGCTGGGTCAAGGCAACTACCTTGTCGTACTCGGCCCGCTGTACCAAGCCTTCGGCAGCATCTTGCGAAGCAATGACAACATTGAGTTCGTAAAGTCCTTGCTCGGCACGTTGAGGCTCATCCAGCTGCTCTGCCAACCGTAACTTGCCTTGAGCATCGTAAAAACGTAGCCATAGGCGATCCGCCTTGGTAAAGGCATCCGGGTGATCGCGCATCAAGCGTTTGGCAGCATCAGCGGCACCCAACGTTACCGCGGTGCGATAAAGCGCCTGGATGTCCTCTTCATTTCTTGGCTGGCGCTCCAGAAGGAACTGGCGTGCCTGCAGCTCGGCGATGGTGTCGTCGGTCTGGGCGGCAAGATAGGCGCGTGCCCTGGCCCAGTCGGCGCTGCGCCCAACACGTTCCTCGATGCGGCTTAGCGCAAAGCTGGCTGCCTCGTAATTCTCCAGGTCGACGTTGGTCAGCACCAGCCCTAACCAACCTTGTAAATGGTTGGGTTCGCGCATGGTCAGGGTCTGATAAAACTCTAATGCCTGCTCGAGTTTACCGGCACGCCGTGCGGCTACACCCAGTGCTTCCAGACTGACGCTGGAATAGTCGTCGACGCTGCAATATTGACAGGTATCGAGCGCTTCCTGGTTGCGTCCGTCGCGCAGGCGCAGAGCAATAAGGTCATCGAGTACTGCGGTATCGCCAGTTCTAGCGTAAAGATTGGCCAGGCCGTCAATGGCTTCATCCATCTGGCCTTGGCGAGCCTTGATTACCCAGGCTTCGCGCCGGGCATCCAGATCGCCCTCTTGTGCCGCTACCGTACCGGCAGCCAGCAGGCTGGTCAGGCACAGGAGTGTCCACCATCCTTTTGTCATGTGATTGTCTCCCAGCCAATTAGGCAGTCTTTAAGTGTCGAAGGTATGATGCCTTGCGGCATACAATGATACATTCAGACACAAAAAGTAACTAATATTTTAAGATGACACCATAGTAAGGTGCTTGTCGCTATTGCCCAACATGACATTAGCCTTCTATGGGAATGGTTTTGTTAATTTATTTGATACATAATTAATTATTTTTTTAATCTTTTAAAATTAGAAAAATAACCCTTAAGTTTTATTCAGAAAAATATGCAGGTGTTAAAAAGAAGCATTTGCCGGCTTTGTTTGTAGCTATTTGTTTAATCGATATTTCAGATCTGGAAAATATGTAATTTGGCGCAATATTCCTTCTTTTTTTAAGTAACTATTTATAATATTTGGTAAAAAACGCTATCTAGCGGCAAAAAAAAGAAATCAGGAAGATGATTCAAAGTATTAGCACTTGAATCACAACATAGGGGAGGAAAGATGGAGTCATTTTTCGAGAATGGCTTTTCCAATACTATTTGCGCTTATAAAAGTAGGATGCTAATGACATTATACGAAAGTCTATAGTTAAAGAGTTCATACTAAAATTTGGGACTGAGAAGTAATGTCGAAATGTAACCGCTGCATTGCAGCATTTGTAACTGCCAAAACATATTGCCATAGATGAAACGGCAGGCTATCCAGATAGGTATCCTGGACAACTGCCGATCGATCTTTCACTAAGGAATGTTGCATGTCATCGACCGTACTAGGCATCCTGTATATGTGCCTTGGTGTGCTGTTTCTTGCTTTGGGCGATGCCGTGGCCAAATGGCTGAGCGAAAGCTATGCACCCGTGCAGATAGTCTTCTTTCGCATGCTGATCGCCCTGCCATTGATCATGTTGATAGCTCGATTCAACGGCGGCTTGCGCACCTTGGGCACGCGACGCCCTCTGATCCATTTATTGCGCGGACTGATCGCCACCGTCATTACGTTCAGCTTCATCGTGGGTTTATCCCTGTTGCCCTTGGCAGAAGTCACGGCCATCGCCTTTGCCGCGCCACTGTTCATTGCACTGCTCTCGGTCCCATTGCTCGGTGAGCGAGTCGAGCGCTTGCCACTGATTGCCTCCTTCATCGGTTTTGCAGGTGTTCTGATCGTGGTAAGGCCTGGTGCAGCCGGGTTTCAGATCGGGGCACTGGTCGTGTTGCTGGCAGCCATCTGCTATGCGCTATTGATGATTACAGCACGCCTTTATGGTGGCCGTGAGTATCTATGGGCCATGGTCTTCTATGTGACCCTGGTCCCGCTGATCGTCAGTGCGCTGTTGCTGCCACTGTTCTGGAAGCCGCCTCAACTCGTGCATTGGCTGGGCTTTGTCAGTGCCGGAGTGATGGGAGTGGCAGCGATGGCGTTCATCACCTTGGCGTTTCAACATGCTCCGGCATCGATTGCTGCGCCTTTTGACTACACGGCAATGGTCTGGGCGGTGCTGTTGGGCTGGCTGTTCTGGAATGAGCTTCCGGACACCTGGGTCTATGTCGGTACGGCGGTGATCATCGCAAGCGGCCTCCTCGTCGCCTTCCATGAGCGACGTGTATCCATCAAGGCGCGACCCACGCTTTGAACCAGGCTTGAATCGAGCCCAAAAAAACGCCGACTCTGAAAAGTCGGCGCTTTATTCTCATTGGCAATCAGGTCTTGTTGGGCTGCTTGACCATGCGCAGGTAGGATTTTTTCTCGTCCCAACCCTGGGGGAAAAGCTCCTTGGCCTGGTCGTTACTGACCGAGGGTACGATGATGCAGTCATCCCCGTCGGTCCAGTTCACCGGCGTCGCCACCTTGTAGCCATCGGTAAGCTGCAGGCTGTCGATCACACGTAGAATTTCAGTGAAATTACGCCCGGTACTGGCCGGGTAGGTGATGGTCAGACGTATCTTCTTGTTGGGGTCGATGATGAATACCGAGCGCACTGTCAGAGTGCTGTCGGCATTGGGATGCACCATGTCATAAAGATCGCTGACCTTGCGATCATGGTCTGCCAGCAACGGGAAATTAAGGCTACTGCCCTGGGTTTCCTGAATATCACCGGCCCAAGCCTTGTGGTCTTCGAGTGGATCCACCGATAGGCCAATAGCCTTGACGTTGCGCTTGTCGAATTCGGGCTTGAGTCGCGACACCTCGCCAAGCTCCGTGGTGCATACCGGGGTGAAATCCGCCGGATGCGAGAACAGCACCACCCAACTGTCGCCGGCCCACTGGTGAAAGTCGATAGACCCTTCAGTGCTGTCCTGCGTAAAGTCCGGGGCAGTATCGCCAAGACGTAAAGACATAGTTTCGTTCCTCTTTCAAACCCGGGTTCAGGTGTGTGGACTGTTCTCGCCAGCCCGCTCAGGCGTTATTGCTTGGTAATCGTTCGATGCCTTCCAGTAGTCCCGCCATATCGTCGGCGTGCTCCTCTTCCTGAGCCAGGATATCTTCCATGATACGACGAGAGGTTGGATCCTTGTCTCCTAGATAAGTAGCAATCTCGCGATAACTGTCAATAGCAATGCGCTCGGCAATCAGGTTTTCCTTGATCATCTCCTTGAGATTGGAGCCTTCCACATACTCCGCATGAGAACGGCTTTGCAGGCCTTCCGGTGAGAAGTTGGGCGCACCCCCCAGCTGTACGATGCGTTCTGCCAGCATGTCCGCATGCTCTTGCTCTTGCTGTGCGTGTTCCAGAAACTCTGCCTTGGCGACGTTGGCGCTCAGGCCGTCCGCCATATAGTAATGGCGCTTGTATCGCAGGACACAGACGATCTCCGTCGCCAGTGCTTCATTGAGGATGTTGATCACATTCTCACGATCAGCCTTGTAGCCCTCCGTGATCGCGCCTTTTTCAATGTGCTGACGCGCACGTTCACGAAGTGTTTGCACATCGGTCAAAAATGGTTGATCTGCCATGAAATAATCTCCTTGTATCAAGGCCAGTTCAAAAAGCGTAGAACATCTTAAGCGGCCCACAAGTAATGGATGAGGGCACATCGGGTTTATGCAAGGGCTGGAGTCAAGGCCAGAAGGCGGGGACGCGTTCAGCGAAAGGAGATGCGGGTGCCGTTGAGTAACATTTCTTCCTGAGAGACGCTCTGACCGCCGCAGCCAATCATTTCATCGCCACACTGATCCGACCAAGTGAGTACGCCGTTCTTGAGCCCCATGTTGCCCAGGACTTCACGAATCTTACCGGTGCCCATGTAGGTGCAGGTATTGCCGTTGGAATCGCACAGTTCGGAAATGCCGTTGGCGTGGTGCAGGCGTACAATATAGACGCCGTCCATTGAGGCAACCTCTACGATGGGATCCAGCCCTTGGGCCAAGGCGCGAGCGAGCTCTCGCGGCGTCAGCTTGTCACTGAAGAAAGTGGAATCGTTGGGCGACATGGGCGGGCTCCTTTCTAGGGCTTGCAATGGTCTTTGTCTGGCGGTCTTTGCCTCTAAGTATAGCTATTGTAGAACAAGGGCGCTGACTGTCGATGTTTTTTCGTATAAAAAACCCACATTGTATAATGCTTGTACAGCTAAGTGCCTAGAACTCGATGCCTGTGCTAGCGATCTTCGAATCCCCCGGTACCCAAGAAGCGATTCTGCCAGTAGTCAAGATCAAGAGACGTGGTGGTGACATGGCGCCCCCGACCAGGTGCATGGACCATCTGGCCATCGCCTAAATAGATACCGACATGAGTGGCCCTACTGCCAGCACCGAAGAACAACAGATCGCCAGGGCGAATCGTGTCTCGTTGAGGGATGCGAGAAAACTGCTGATGGGCGGTACGGGGTATGTCGATACCTGCATTGGCGTAGGCCATCTGCACCAGCCCGGAGCAGTCCAGGCCTCTAGTGGTCGTCCCACCATAGCGATAGGGGATACCCAGCGCTTGACGAGCGCTGGACAGGATCATCGCCCGCTCGATGGAGAGCGCTGCCTGATCCTGATCGTATTCCTGCATGCGCATCTCGCGTCCGGCACAGCCGGCGAGCAGCATGAGCATTAGCAAAGCGCCCACAAGACGGTAGCGCGGTTGGGTCAGCAAGGGCATGAGCAACTCGAAATCAGTGTCACGGTTTATAGAGTAGCGCCATAACAGCATTTGAGCCATTTGAAGCCGCTAGTAGCAGTTTGTATGGCACTTTCGTACTGTGTCAAAAGCGTATAAATGTCGAGAACAAGCTTGGCCAACTCCATGATAAAACAGTGTTATAGTTTTCCATGCAAACAATAATCATTGGTCACTCGACCACAAGGAGTTCTTCCATGACGAAACGCTATCCGTTTACTTTCATTGTAGGTTCGGCGCTTCTGACATTTCCTCTAGCCCTGCCCATCACTGCCATGGCGCAACAGGAAGATGCCAGCGTGCGTTTCTCCTCGCCGCCCTGGCCCGGCGTTACCGTCAAGACCGCCATGGCATCCCAGTTGCTCGAGGCGCTGGGTTATCAGCCAAGCCAGCAGGAGATCGGTTCCACCATCACCTACGAAGCGCTCAATCTGGGCGAAATCGATGCGTTTCTCGCCGCCTGGCTGCCGGCCCAGCAGCCCATGTATGACCCGAGCGTCGAGAAAGGCACCATTGTTGATCTAGGTAACAATGTGGATGGCGCGCGACTGGGTTTTGCGGTGCCAAGCTATGTCGCCGAAGCAGGGCTGACCTCGGCGGCGGATCTGGACAAGGAAGAGTACGCCGAGCGCCTTGGCCGTACTGTCTACAATATCGAGGCTGGCTCGGGGATGAGTGAAATCCTCAACCGTGGGGTAGACGAAGACATCTATGGGCTAGGGAACTGGGATCTTTCCGAGACCTCGACCCCGGGGATGCTCAGCGTGGTAAAAGACGCCATCAGCAACGATGAGTGGGTCGTGTTCGGCGGCTGGACCCCACACTGGATGAACATCGAGTACGACATCACCTACCTCGATGATCCAGAGGACCTGTGGGGGCCAAATGGCGGACGCAGCGATGTCAAGACGCTGCTCAACAAGTCGTTTGCCGACTCTCATCCTAATGTCGCCAAGTTCCTTGATCAGGTCGTGATCTCCGCGGACGATCAGAGCGAAATGATACTAGGGTTCGGTTTCGAGAATCGGGAGCCCGAGGAAGTGTCGCTTGAGTGGATCAAGAACAACCCGGCGAAGGTCAAGTCATTTGTAGAAGGTGTTACTACTCGAGAGGGTGAGCCCGCATGGCCTGCGTTGCAGGAAGCGTTTGATCTGCCGAGTGCAGGATGATCAAGCGTCCTGGCATTTATCGAAACCGCCCGGCCAATGGCTGGGCGGTTGTGTATCAGCGCCCCATCTGAGTCATCAGGGCAGGCTCCACAATCTCGATCCAGTAGCCATCCGGGTCCTTGATGAAGGCGACATTCTTCATCTTGCCGTCTTCAGGCCGTTTGACGAACTCGACCTGATTGCTCTCGAACCAGTGCATGGCCGTGGCCAGGTCCGGCACTGAAAAGCAGATGTGGCCAAAGCCCTGAGGCTCGGCGTTGCCGTCATGATAGGCGAAATCAGGCTGGTCTTCCGTGCCCCAGTTATGGGTCAGTTCAAGCACGCTGCGGCGGTTGAATGTCCACTGGGTCCGCTCGCCAACATCTTCCGGTACCGGCTCGTCCACGTCCACCTGGGCCAGAAAATAGAGGGTGAACTGCATCTCGGGAAAATCCAGCTTGCGCAGCACCCGCAGACCGAAAACGTGGGTATAAAACGCCAGGGAGCGTTCGGGTTCCTTGATGCGCAGCATGGTGTGGTTGAGGTTGAAGCCGGCGGTTTCCGGAGGAATATGGGTATCCACGCCGGGATGGTTTTCGGTAAATATTGCCATGTCCTGCTCCTCGTCGTTCATGATGACTGTTCAACATCAGCGTAGCGTATTATCAGCACCGTCTCATTCACCGGCGTAGCCGGTCATCTCCAGATACCCCTCGCCGGCAGTGCTGCCGCTTACGTCCACCATGCCTTCCCAGTAAGGAAACGAAGTGCCCATCCACTGATTCGGATGGCGGGCGCGGACATTGACGTCGAGATCGTAAGCGGGTACCTGGACACGCCAGTGAATTGGAATGTCGCGTCCTGCCACGGATTGATACTCAAGGGGCTCAAGGCTCAGATCGTCAGGTTTCAAGGGTATGATCTCTCCCTGGGGCGTGATCCAGCTGCCGGACAGATAGCTTCCTTCCTCGTTCTTGTTCCCGCCGCGCAGGCGAAAGGCCATCAGCTTGGCGCCGCCATCAAGATGCAGCGAAAACCAGTCCCAGCCGCTCTGGGTCGGTCCCAGCAGCTGGCTGCTCCACTCCCGATCCAGCCAGGCGCGACCCGTGACGGCAATAGGGTCGCCGTCAACACGCACCTCACCGCTGACCTGGAAGAACGGCTGGCTGTAGTACATGGAGCCCTGGCCGTCCGCGGATTTCTGGCTGAACCCCTGCTGGCCATGGCGCACGAGCGGCCCTTGGGCATCGAGGGTCAAGCGATAGCCGAAATCGTCGCCACTGGCGGTCACCATCAAACGATCAAACCCCGCCGTGTCATCCACGGATCGCAGTGACCAGTTGTCTATCCAGGCGTCAAAGGGCTCTGTTTTTACACCGGCCTGACCGACGCCGCCACGAGCGAAACGCTCACTGAACCGGTGATCCTGCGGGGTAGAAAGCGCCGCGTGGGCCATCCATAGCTGGCGGCTTGTCCAGGGCGTTTCGCCCCCATTTTGCTGCGGGTCGGAAGGCGCCATGGCCTGGCGGAACAGCGTCCACTGCACGCCGAAGTGCCGCCCATCTTCCGCGACAAGATTGCCGGTCAGATACCACCATTCGATGCGAAAATCCGGGTGCGGGCCGTGATCCTCGGGGAACGACAGCACCGTACCGGGTCGGGCCTGGCGAAAGTCGCCGCTGCTTTCCCCCAGGCCTGCATAGCTCGTGGCCGTAGTAGATTCTTCCGGCCAGAACTGCCAGCCGAGTGTGAGCATGAGGATAAAGAGCAGGGAAATAGCCAAGAGACGCTTCATGCCGCGGCGAACTCCTGCAACAGCTGGCGCGGTGGTACGCGACGCAAGCGCCAGGCGGGTATCAGGGCCGCGACAATGGCGACCACCACCGCCAGGGCAACGGTCATGGCGATCTGAGCCGGAAACACATGCAGCGGCAGCCGCCAGCCAAAGGCGGCCACATTGATCACCGCCACCAGGGCGCCGGTCAGCAAAAGCCCCAGGGGGATCGCCAACAGCGCAGTGCCCAGGCAGGCCATCACCAGCTGACCGATCTGCAGCCGTACCAGCCGGCCGCGAGAAACCCCCATTGCCCACAGCGGCGCCAGCTGGGCCCGGCGTGCCTCGGCCTGGGCCAGAAGCGTGGTCAACAGCGCCAGCCCGGCGACGCCAAGGGTCAGCGCATTGAGCGCTCGGGTAATGGTGAAGGTGCGCTCGAACACTTCCGTTGCCAGCTGTTTCAAGGCCTGCTGATCGATAAGCGATGCATCATTGTCGGCCAGGCGAAAACGCGCGCTCAGCGCGTCTTGCAAACGAGTCAGCGTTCGCTCCCGGTCCTGGGTCGGCGCCAGCACGACGCCCAGGGTGCCGGAAGGCGCCTGGAACTCCCTGGCCAGCCGCGCCACCGGCAGGGTGATCTCGCCACGTGGATTGCCGTAATCCGGATAGACCGCGGCAATATCCAACGTGACCAGACCCGTGGGGCCCTGCAGCTGCACCCTGTCGCCGGGTGCAAGCCCTTGCCGCCGGGCTAGCTGCTCATTGATGAAGGCCGCGCCTGCTATCAAATCGCGCCAGGCGGCCCCATAGCCGTCCTGAGTATCAAGCAGCGGCCAGGAATCGCGCAGGATGAGCTTGGGCGCGATGCCGAACAGCGCCACCGGCCCGGCATTTTTGCCATTCATGATCAGCTCCGCCTCGGTACTGCGCGCGGGCAGCAGGGTGGCCACCTCGGAGCGCTCCTTCAGCCAGGCCTCGAGATCCTCAAACTGCTCAGCGGCGGGCCGCACATAGAGATCCGCCAGCAGGCGTTGATCAAGCCAGTCGAGAAAGGTCAAACGAAAACCGCCGACCATGCTGCCCACCCCCAGGTTGGCGGACAGGGCCAGCAGCAGCGCCATCATGGCCAAGGAGAGCTGGGGCAGCTGCAATTGAAGATCGGCAACACCCCATTGCAGCAGGGCAGCGCGCCGAGGCAGATAGCGAGCGAGCAGGCCAAGCAGCCCGGCGAGCAGCGGCGGCAGGCACAGCGCCGCCCCCAGCAGCAATAAAGCGACCAGAGTAAAACCCAGGGCCAAATCTTGTCGCCCAGCAGTGCTTGCCAGGTACCACCATAGGAACCCCGCCCCTGCCAACAAGACACCGCCGAAAAGCAGCTGCACCCGCAGCTGCCCGCGCAGACGCCCGCGCCAGGCCTGGGCTTGTCCCAGGCCGAGTACGTTGATCCGGCTTGCCCGCCACAGCATGCTGGCGCCGGCGCTGAAAAGCCCGCCAAGGGTAATGGCAACGCCTCCCAGCCAGTAATACCAGGGCAGATTCAAGGTATCGCTGACCGTGGTGTCGTAAAGGGAGTCCAGGGTTGCCGCCACATCCGGCAACAGCAGCTGGGCCAGGATCACGCCGCTGACGATGCCCAGCAGTGCACCGATCGACCCCATCAGCAGCAGCTCCAGCCCCAGCGCCAGTATCAGCGTTCGCGCCGGCACCCCGAGGGCACGCAGGGTGCGCAAGAGTCCCAGGCGTTGCTCCAGCGCCAGCCCCAGGGCTGCATGCACAATGAATAGCCCCACCACCAGGGCCAGCAGGCCCATGGCGGTGAGATTGAGGTGAAAGCTGTCGGCGAGCTGACCCGGGGAGGCCAGCGCGTCCGGTGACGTGCGCACAAACGCAGAAGGCAGCTCGACATCGTGCTCAGGCGCAATCACCAACCGGGTGATGCCCCGATCCATGTCCAGCAGTCGCGCGGCGGCGGCAATATCCGTCACCAGGGTGGCCGGGGGCAGGTCCGGGGTGATCTCCAGCGGCGGCAAGCTGTTGAGTGTGCGGACCTGTTCGAGCGTGTCCGGGGCAACCCGCATGCGATAGGGCGGTATCAGCCAGTCGCGCAGGGCATTCGCATCGCCGTCCTGCTGGGCCAGGGACGCACCGCTTGGCAGGGTCAAGGGCTCGATGCCGATCAGCGTCAGGCGTTCGCCATCGGACTTGCCATTAGGGAGGGGCAGTTCACCCTCGATGATGGGTGAAACCGGCAGGCCGGCTCGGCGAAGATCGAGATAGTCATCCAGGGTCAGCGCCGCGCCGTCGCGCCGGGTGATGCGATCAAGATCCGCGCTGAACAACGCCTCGGCCCGGTCGTAGCTTTCCCGCGCCGAGGCGTTGATGGCCTGCACGCCGCTCCACAGGGCGCTGGCAACCCAGAGCCCCAGCAGCAGCATGACAAGCTGACCCGGATGGCGACGATAGTGGGACAGCAGGGTCGCGAGAGTCGTGCGCAGCACGCTTGGCGCGGTAGCACTCACAGGGCCTTATCCATCAGCTTGCCGCGTTTGAGCAAAAGATGGCGCTGCATGGGGGCGGCGACCTGGGCGCTGTGGGTCACCATCAAGAGCGCGCAGCCGCTTTCATCGATCAGCGCCTGAAGCAGCGCCAGAACCTGGGCTGCTGCGGCTTCATCGAGGTTGCCGGTGGGTTCGTCCGCCAGCAAAAGGCGTGGTTTCGGCGCCAGGGCGCGGCCGATGGCAAGGCGCTGCTGCTGGCCGCCGGAGAGCTGCTCCGGGTAGCGCGCGGCGAATTCGGCAAGCCCAAGACGTGTTAGCAGATGTTCGGTCCAGGCATCGTCCTCGCGTCCGGCAAGGCGCGCCTGCAGGCTAAGGTTGTTCCGAACCGACAGGCTCGGCACCAGATGAAACTGCTGAAACACCAGCCCCAGCTGATCCCGGCGCAGGGTTGCGCGCTTGGTCTCGTTCAAAGCGGAAAGACGCTGGCCGCCAAGATGCACGCTGCCTTTATCCGGCAGATCCAGCCCCGCCGCCAGATGCAGAAGCGTCGATTTACCGCTGCCGGATTCCCCCATCAGGGCCAGGCTTTCTCCCGCTGCCAGGCTCAGATCGACATCGTCGAGCACCTTGAGCGGCCCCTGGGGCGTCGGATAGGTCTTGGTAATGCCGGTCATTTGCAGCATGGTTGCGACGTGTCATCCTTTACTTGGCTAGGCTGGCCTGCATAGCGTTCCCGTCACTTGACGGTGGTGGTCAAACCCCTATGGAGCAATGCGGCATTATGGCGCATCATGCCGACATAAGTGCTGGCTTCACCGCTGCTTGCCAAGGCCCCGGAATAAAGAGTGCCGGCAATGGGCAAGCCGGTTTCTTCAGCAAGCTGATGAATGATGCCCGGGTTGACGTTGTTTTCGAGAAACAGTGCCGGCACCTGGTTATCACGTATGACATTGATCAGCCGCGCCATCTCCGCGGCAGAAGGCGCTGAAGCGGTACTCAGCCCCGCCGGGGATAGAAACCGCACCTCATAAGCCTCGCCGAAATAGCCAAAGGCCTGATGATTGGTAACCACGACCCGCTGGACCTCGGGAATGGCGGCCATCGAAGCGCGAATATCCTGATCCAGCGCTTCAAGCTCATCAAGATAGCGCTTGGCGTTGTCACGATAGCGCTCTGCGTTATCCGGGTCCGCTTCGATCAGCCCGTCGCGAATATTGATCACATACTGCTGGGCACGGCTTACGTCCAGCCAGGCATGTGGGTCGGCGTCGCCATGCTCATGCTCATGCTCGTGATTGTGATCCTCTTCATGCGTGTCACCGGTCAGCGCCGAGATACCCTCGCTGGCGGTTACCCGGACGCCGTCGTAATCGCTGGCCTCGATCAGCCGGGTAAGCCAACCTTCCAGTTGCAGGCCGTTGAAAATGAGCACATCCGCCTGGCCGAGAGTGCGCGCCTGGGTGGGGCTAGGGGAGAAGGCGTGGATATCGCTGTCCGGCGCCACCAGAGAGGTTATCTCGACCTGCTCCCCTCCGACCTGGCTGGCCATGTCCGCAAGAATGCTGAAGCTCGTCACCACCTGTAGCGGTTCATTGGCCTGAAGGCTGCCAACAGGCAAGGCCAGCAGGAAGGCGAGCGCCAAGGATCGTTTCATCATGTCGTCCTGTGATGGGTGGGGGAAGTAGAGGAGTCCTCGCTATCGGCGGCGTCAGGCACTGCCTTGGGGCAGCGCAGGCGCGCCAGCAAACTGTGATGGCGACCGCAGAGGGCCGAGAACAGATAGGCAATGCCCGCCAGCAGAATGATGCAGGGTCCGGAAGGCAAACCAAGATGGTAGGAAAGCAGCAGGCCCCCGGTGCTGGCCAGCATGGCAACGACAATGGCCAGCCCCATCAGGCCTTCCAGGCGCTTGGACCAGAAACGCGCGGCGGTGGCCGGCAGCATCATCAGGCCCACCGCCATCAAGGTGCCCAGGGTCTGGAAACCGGCGGTCAGATTGAGCACCACCAGGCCCAAAAAGAGGCCGTGAATCAGCCCGCTACGCGCCCCCTGGCCGCGCAGGAACAGCGGGTCGAGACACTCTACCACCAGGGCGCGAAACATCAGCGCCAAAAGCAGTACGGTCACGCTGCAGACCGTGGCAATTAACAAAAGGGCGCTGGAATCCACCGCCAGGATCGAGCCGAACAGCACATGGGTGAGATCGACACTGCTGCCCCCCAGGGATACCAACAGGACCCCGGCGGCCAGCGAGATCAGATAGAAGCTGGCCATGGCCGAATCCTCGCGATGCCCGGTCATCTGAGACACTCCGCCGGCAAGCCCCGCGACGATCAGCCCGGATAGCACGCCCCCCAGGCTCATGGCCGGCAGCGAAAATCCCCCTAACAGGAACCCCAGCGCGACCCCAGGCAGAATCGCATGGGCCATGGCGTCCCCCATCAGGCTCATGCCCCGCAGCATCAGGAACACCCCGAGCGGGGGCACCGCCAGGGACAGCGCCAGCCCCGCAATCAGGGCGCGACGCATGAAGCCATAGTCCGTCAGGGGGACGAGCAGCAGCGCATCAAGGGTATCGATCACAGGGCCACCCCGCCCAGATCAAGCGGCGATAGCGCAGCAGTGCCCCGTGGCGTTCGACCATAGCGCTCGAGAAGCACCTGGGGTTCGAACCACTGTCCTTGCCCCTCGGCGAGCAGCAGCACGCGGTCCGCCAGGTGGGCCAGCTGCTCGAGATCGTGCAGCACGATAACAAGGGTGACGCCCTGGGCCGCCATGTCGCGCAGCACCTGGGTGATGATCTCAACGGTTTCGCCGTCCACATTGGCAAAAGGCTCATCGAGCAGCAGCAGTTCGGCCTCCTGCATCAGCGTGCGCCCGAGCAGCACCCGCTGGCGCTGGCCACCGGACAGCTCACCCAGCGGGCGATGGGCAAGGTGCGAGATGCCCAGGCGAGCCATGATTTCCCGAGCCTTGCGATAGTGCGCCGCGCAGTAGCCTCTCAACGCCCCATGACTGGGCCAGGTGCCGGTCATCACCAGCTCCTCGACGCTCATGGGAAAGCTCAGGTCCAGCACCAGCTGCTGAGGCAGCCAGGCACGGCGCTCTCTTGGCACGCTGCATTCGATGCGCCCCGCCATCGGCGGCAATAAACCCATGATGGCCTGAACCAGGGTGCTCTTGCCTGCCCCGTTGGCGCCGATCAATGCGGTGATGGCGCCATCCGGGAAGCTCCCGGTGAGCCCGTCGAGCACCGGACGCCCGCCCTGGGCCAGGCGGACATCCTGCAGATGCAGCCGCGACATCAGCCAAGACTCCTGGTGGCCCAGGCAACCGCCAGCCACAACAGCGCCAGCGGCGCCAGCGCCATGGCAAGACGCTTGCGCGCCGACAGGGACATCAACGAAAAGTGACAGGGGCCATCGGGACGATGGCGATGACGAGAAGCCATGAAGCCGCCTTGGAATGAGAAATTGGTCATACGATAACAAAAAGCGCGGCGCTTGCCGGAGACATTTACTTACAGCAACCCCGGGAATTGTATCTACGCTATGAAGACACTGATGAGTGTCACCAACCAACAAGGGTGCCTATGAGTACGCAATCACAAGAAGAAACCGGCAAGGATCGAATCAACCCCACTGTCTTCTACAGCTCCGTCGTTGGTATTGTCGTGTTCTCGCTATGGGCGATGATCGCCACGGAACAAGCCAATGGCATCATCAACGCCATCCTGGGTTGGATATCCCGCACCTTTGGCTGGTACTACTTTCTTACCGTGGTGATCTATCTGGGCTTCGTGATCGTCATCGGTGTTTCCCGTTTCGGCAAGATTCGTCTGGGTCCGGAGCATGCCCGGCCGGACTTCAATCTGTTTTCCTGGTCCGCCATGCTGTTCTCCGCGGGCATCGGCATCGGCGTCATCTTCTTCGCTCTGGCGGAACCCCTGACCCAGTTCTACAACGCCCCTAACGCCCCGGAAGATCAGATCGCCGCGGCGCGCTATGCCATGCAGCTGACCTTCCTGCACTGGGGGTTGTCCGGCTGGGGCATCTATACTCTGGTGGGCATGTCCCTGGCCTTCTTCAGCTATCGGCACAACCTGCCCCTGACCATCAGCAGCGCGCTTTACCCCATTTTCGGCAAGAAGATCTATGGCCCCATCGGCCATGCGGTAGACACCGCCGCGGTGCTGGGCACCGTATTCGGTATTGCCGCGAGCCTCGGGATCGGCGTCATACAGCTCAACTACGGGCTGAACTTCATGTTCGGCATTGCCGAGAGCGCCTGGACCCAGACAGGGCTGGTACTGGCCATCGTGGTGTTTGCCACCATTTCCGCGGTGACCGGGGTGGAGCGCGGTATTAGACGCCTCTCGGAGTTCAACATCCTGCTCGCCATCGCGCTGCTTTTATTCGTGCTGTTTGCCGGCAAGACGGTCTTTCTGCTCAATGCACTGGTCATGAATCTGGGCGA
The DNA here is from genome assembly GCF_947500835.1 of uncultured Halomonas sp. Classification (GTDB taxonomy): domain Bacteria; phylum Pseudomonadota; class Gammaproteobacteria; order Pseudomonadales; family Halomonadaceae; genus Modicisalibacter. The sequence continues at coordinate 111,360 of NZ_CANMTQ010000002.1, read as the reverse complement.
CTATCTGGCCAATTTCGTGTCCATGTCATTTAATACCTACGCCTTCGATACCCCCACGGACTGGCTCAATGCCTGGACGCTGTTCTTCTGGGCCTGGTGGATCGCCTGGGGGCCTTTTGTCGGGCTGTTTTTAGCGCGTATCTCCCGAGGCCGCACGATTCGTACCTTCGTTGCCGGCACCCTGACTTTGCCCATCGCCTTCATGATGATCTGGATGTCGCTTTTGGGAAACAGCGCCCTGGACATCGCCATGAACGGCGGCGCCGAGTTCGGCCAACAGGTCATGGACAACCCGCCGGCGGGCATCTATCTGTTCCTGCAGCAGTACCCGGCGCCGGTGTTCACCACCATCGCGGTGAGCATCCTGGCTATCGTGTTCTTCGTCACCTCTGGGGATTCCGGGGCACTGGTACTGTCGAACTTCACCACGATCCTCAAGAACGTCAGCAGCGACGCCCCGATCTGGATGCGTATCCTCTGGTCCGCGGTGATCGGCGTGCTCACTCTGTCGTTATTGTTGGCGGGGGGGCTTACCACGCTGCAAAGTGCCGTGGTGATCACGGGGCTGCCGTTTTCGGTGGTGCTGTTCTTCATGATGGCCGGGCTCTACAAGGCCCTCAAGCTCGAAGCCTTCAAGACGGACAGCCAGCGCATCAGCCTGCCCGGCCATCTTTCTGGGCGTACGATAAGTGGCGGCGAGCGGGGAGCCAGCCGCAGCTGGCAGCAGCGGCTCAAGCGCGCCATGAGCTTTCCCGATCGCAAGCAGGCCCAGCGCTTCATGCAGGAAACCATCAAGCCGGCCATGGAGTCCGTCGCCAGCCAGTTGCGCGACGGCGGTATAGGGGTCGAGGTCAATCAAGGCGTTCAGAATGGCGACGACTATGTGGCGTTGAACGTGAATCACGAGGACGAGCAGAACTTCAGCTACCAGGTATGGGGCCATGGTTTCGCCACCCCGGGCTTTGCCACCCACACGCCCCAGGCGTCGTCACGCTACTACCGGCTGGAGGTGTACCTGCTCGAAGGCAGCCAAGGCTACGATCTCATGGGCTACACTCGCGAGCAGGTGATCGAGGACATTCTCGATCAATACGAAAGCCATTTGCACTTCCTGCATCTCAATCGGCTCGAGCCGGGGCATACCAATATTCCCGACAGCCCGGAACAGCCCAGTGCGTGAGCGGATAGGGCGTGTCTACCCTGGTGGCCTCTGACAACGGCCATTAATAACGGATATGCACGCCCACCTGATTGGGCACGAGGGTCCAGGCGTATTGGTAATCGAGGTGCACATCGCTCATCGACAATCGTGCCGGCTGGAAGCGATTCCAGGCGCTGCCGGCCTGAGTCGGTTGGGTGCGCAACTGCAATTCGCTGACCAGCATGCCCACAGCGAAGCTGATCGCGCCATCGTCGGGTCGATCGTCGCCCACACCGATCGCCAGGCCGCCCAGCGTATTCACCACCACTGAACTCACCCGCGCCTGCCAGGAACGGCGTGCACGCTCTTCTTCGGCTACCTCGCGCATCAGCGCCCGGGCCTGCTCCAGGTCGCCGGCCGCTTGCAGACGTTCGAACTCACGCCGGGCCGCCGGGTGCGGCTGCGAATCGATGAACATCCCACCCAAGGCTAGCGCAGACTTTACCGTGCCCACCCGCGCATCGAAGCGATCATCGCTGTCATCCGCCTCGCTAGCCTCGTAGGCACTGGTCGCCAGGCTCACTGCATAGACCCCCGTCCAGCCGTACTGCCAGATATTCGCCTGACGCTCGCCGCGAGCCAAGGCATCTTCGTAGGCGGCCCACTCCTGCTGGTTGGACTGGGCCAGGGCCGCAGTGGGTGCCACAAGCAACAGGAAAAGGAGTAGGGCAGTCGGGGTACGGTGGATGATGGCGGGCATGGGGGTTCTCTGCAGTGTCATTAAGATCAGCCGTTACTTTTGTCCAGTAACGTCCGTAAGGGTAAAGAAGTATGCAGTTCGTGATGGCGATGTTTGATCATTGGTAGCCTCAAGGTGCGCTTGCGGATTTCCAAAGCATGCCCGCAAACAAGGGCAATGTTGGCTTGCTGCAAATCAAGGGCAGTTTAAAAAGACGCTTCATCTTACCGGTAAAGGGTAGTGAGACGGATAATAAAATGCTTGGATAAAGAGCATAAGAAAGTATTAATAAGCAGGTGTGTAATATGGACGACCTCTCGCCTTCATCGCTGAAGACGATTCTGCATTCCAAGCGTGCCAATCTCTATTACCTTCAGCACTGCCGCGTGTTGGTCAATGGTGGACGGGTGGAATATGTCACCGACGAAGGGCGCCAATCGAAGTATTGGAATATTCCCATTGCCAACACCACATCGCTCTTGCTGGGCACCGGCACTTCGATCACTCAAGCCGCCATGCGCGAACTGGCTAAGGCCGGCGTATTGGTCGGTTTTTGCGGTGGCGGCGGCACGCCGCTATTTTCCGCCAACGAAGTCGACGTTGAGGTTGCCTGGTTCAGTCCACAAAGTGAATACCGGCCCACCGAGTATTTACAGTATTGGGTAGGCTTCTGGTTCGACGACGAGATGCGCCTCGAAGCCGCCAAACGCTTCCAACTGGCGCGCCTCTCAAGAATCGAAACCCATTGGCTCGATAGCAGGCCATTACACGACGCCGGTTTCACGATTTCGAAAGACCACTTGACCTCGGCGCTGACGCACCACCACCAGGCCATTGCAAAGGCACCAAACACCACCGATTTGCTGACCCTGGAAGCACGCCTGACCAAGACGCTGTTCAAGCTGGCGGTGCAGGCGGTGAACTACGGCGATTTTACCCGAGCCAAGCGCGGCAGTGGCACGGACCCCGCCAATCGTTTTCTCGATCATGGCAATTATCTCGCCTATGGCTTGGGCGCCACCGCGACCTGGGTGTTGGGTATTCCCCACGGCCTAGCCGTCTTACACGGCAAGACCCGGCGAGGCGGACTGGTGTTCGATGTGGCGGATCTGGTCAAGGACGCGGTCATTCTCCCCCAGGCGTTTATTTCCGCCATGCGCGGCGATGAAGAACAGGAGTTTCGCCAGGCCTGCATCGAAAGCCTCACCCGTAGCGAATCCCTGGATTTCATGATCGACACCCTGAAGGATATAGCTACCGACCTGGGAAACACGCAGCCATGAATGTGCTGATTGTCTCCCAATGCAACAAGAACGCCTTGAAAGAAACCCGGCGCATTCTCGATCAGTTTGCCGAACGGCGTGGTGAGCGCACCTGGCAGACGCCCATCACCCAGGCGGGGCTGGACACCCTCAGGAAGTTGCTGCGAAAGAGCGCGCGCAAGAACACCGCAGTGGCCTGTCACTGGATTCGCGGTCGCGACCATAGCGAACTGATGTGGATCGTCGGCGATGCCAGCCGCTTCAATATGCAGGGTGCTGTGCCCACCAACACCACTCGGCGCAATATCCTGCGTGCCGAGGATGAAAATGATTGGCATAGCGGGCGCTTGATTCATCTTATGGCATCGCTAGCAGCGCTTTTTCATGACCTGGGCAAGGCTAGCCGTGCATTTCAGGACCGGCTCCATGGCCGCCTCGAAGGTCGTAACCGTTACCGCCACGAATGGGTATCGCTCAGGCTGCTTGAGGCCTTCGTCGGCGAGGATGATGATGCAACCTGGCTACATCGACTCGAACACCCCACGTCCGATGATGATGCCCGCTGGCTGGGCCGGCTCAGATGCGATGGGCTGGTTGATGGTGAACAACAGTCGAAAGCACCGTTTGCGCAAATGCCGCCACTTGCTGCAGCGATCGGTTGGCTGATTTTGAGCCATCATCGCTTGCCCGCATTGCCGGCTTTCGATGAGAACGGACAACAGAAATGGTCCGGTGCTCGAGCAATACTCAATGCGGCTATCTTGCCTTCGTTGCCGGAGGCTTTCACCGCTGCCTGGAATGAAAGGGTAGAAGACGCTTCGCCGGCAGAGGTTGCGCCCTACTGGGAGTTTCCCGAGGGGCTGCCCGTTACGAGTGATGCCTGGCGCCAACGCAGTCAGCGACTGGCGCGGCAACTGCGAGACGTCAGTATCGTTGCACCACCGCTGGAATCGCCCTATGTGATGCACCTGGCGCGCTTGGCTATGATGCTCGCGGATCATCACTACTCGAGCCTGACCGATGCCGGACGCCTGTCCGGCGATTGGACTACGGCGCTATATGCGAATACGGCTGTGCTGCATGGTAAGCGCCGGCTGTGTCAGCCGCTTGAAGAGCACTTGCTGGGCGTGACACGCACGGTGGGCGAAATCGTTCACCGCTTGCCGGATATGGAAAAAGGCTTACCGCGCATCGCGCGACACAAAGGCTTTCGACAGCGTAGCCGCGACACTCGCTTTCGTTGGCAGGACAAGGCATTCGACTTGGCAGTGGGCGTGCGGGATAAGGCCCGTGAGCAGGGCTTCTTCGGGGTCAACATGGCTTCCACCGGCTGTGGCAAGACAATCGCCAACGGTCGAATCATGTACGCCTTGAGCGACCCTGAAGAGGGGGCGCGCTTCTCGATTGCGCTTGGTCTGCGAACACTCACGCTGCAAACCGGGCAAGCCTACCGGGAAAGACTAGGGCTGGGCAGCGATGACTTGGCCGTTCGAGTCGGGGGTAGTGCCAGCCGAGCATTATACGAGCATCAGCAGAGAAAAAGCGGCGGCTCGGAGTCGCGAGCCGCTTTGCTGGATGAGCAGAGCCATGTCCATTTCGAAGGACGGATCGATGAACATCCTTTGCTGTCACGGGCCACACAAGATCCACGTGCCCGCGCGCTGATCAGCGCGCCCGTGCTGGTGTGTACGATTGACCACCTGATACCGGCGACGGAGAGTCTGCGCGGCGGCCACCAGATTGTCCCTATGCTGCGGTTGATGGGCAGTGATCTCGTGCTCGATGAGCCGGATGACTTCGATATCGACGACCTTCCCGGCCTGACACGCCTTGTTTATTGGGCCGGGCTACTTGGCTCGCGGGTACTGCTTTCCTCCGCCACGTTGCCGCCGGCATTGGTGCGCGGGCTGTTCGAGGCATATCGAACCGGCCGCGCAGAGTACCAACGCCATCGTGGTGTTCCTGGAGCCCCAGTGAGCCCTTGCTGCGCTTGGTTCGATGAGCACGGTTGCATCCAGCAGGCATGTGCCGAGGGCGAGGAGTTCGATGCCGCGCATATACAGTTTGCTCGGCAGCGTGCCGCCCGGCTCAGCGGTCAGGCTCCGGCTCGCCGGGGATACCTCGTCCCGCTGTCTGCGCCCTCCGCTCACCCGGACGATGTTTATCAGGCAGTGGCGCAGACAATACTCGCGCAAGCATGCGCCCTCCACGAACAGCACCACGCCATTGACCCCCACAGTGGCAAGCGTGTCAGTTTCGGTCTGGTGCGCATGGCCAACATCGAGCCGTTGGTGGCCGTTGCTCAGTCGCTTTACCAGTCGGATATTCCGGAAGATCGGCAGATTCATCTATGCGTTTACCATTCGCAGTTCCCCCTGCTGCTGCGCTCGCGCCTGGAGGCCCGGCTGGATCGAGTGCTGGATCGGCGCGAAGAGAGCGCCGTATTCGACCTTGTCGATATTCGTACAACGCTTGAAGGCAACCCCGCTAAGAATCAGCTTTTCATCGTGCTTGGTTCGCCGGTCACGGAAGTCGGTCGCGACCATGATTACGATTGGGCGATAGTCGAGCCCTCTTCAATGCGCTCTATCATTCAGCTCGCTGGCCGCATACGGCGACACCGTCCCGAGCCCGCTCATGCGCCTAATATTGCCCTGCTTGATACCAACGTCCGTCACCTGAAGCGGGCTGCACCGGCATTTAGCCGACCGGGCTTTGAAACCGAGAAACGCTGGCCACTGGTGACGCATCAACTGGCGGAGCTATTAAGAGCCGATGAGATCGAGCATATCGACTCGCGTCCGCGACTGATGCCGGCAGAAGTGCTCGAACCCACACAAAAGCTCGTCGATCTCGAACACGCGCGACTTGCCGCGCTCATGATCCAGGGAGCCGCCGCTCCCGGGCAGCGACGCAAGCGTCGCGGCGAGCCGGCGCAGGTCGATCTGGGGGCGTATCTCTTTTATCGCACCCCATCGATGACCCTCGGGGCGCTGGCAATACAGCAACAGCCTTTTCGGGAAGACAACGAGCCTGAGTGCGAATTCGTGCTGCTGCCGGATGAAGCCGAGGAAGGCTACGGTTTCTGGCGGGTGGATCAAGAGGGAAGGGACGAGAGACTGACGCCTGTGGAAACCGAACTGGATCGCCTGCCGGATGATATCTTCAGCCATCCACGCATCGCACCATGGAACGAGCCCGATTACATGGCTGCGCTGGCGGATCAGGCCGAAGCCATGGACATGAGCATAGAGCGCTGTGCCCAACGCTTCGGACGCATCCGCTTGAAAACGAACTACGCCCCGCAGGGGTGGCATTTTCATCCCGCGTTGGGATTTGTTAAGCGGAAATAAAGTAGCCGACCCGGGGCAGGTCGGCTGCTGCTGCCTGCACGGCAGCAATCGTGTTTCAAGCGTTTTAGGACACTGGCCACTATTTCTAAGCAACCTGTTCGGTTGCAGATGGAATTCTATCATTCAACCAGCAGGTGTTGCTCTTTAGGGAAACGCTGCATAAATTCCGCCGGAGCTGCCTGCTCGATACCGGCGCGGTGCTTGCCTGGATGGAGGCGGTTTGGTTACCGGAAGACATTGCAAGCGCCGTGACGGGCGGTCCGATGGCGCTGTGTCTGGATATCAGGGGGCAAGAAGATCAGAACACCCGGTTGATGTCTCGTGAGCCGTGTAACACACGGACCAACTCGATCCCACCGGGGGTGGCCCGGTAATACAAGACATAGCGGTCAACGGGGAAGTTTTTCAGGTCGGGGGCGAGTTCCGGCCTGTCGATACCGATTTCTGTAAACTCGGCAAGCTTCAAGGCCTTCCCTTCCAGTCGATCAAGGAAGCTATCAGCATTCACGGGACTGTCTTCGGCGATATAAAGCCAGATATCGAGCAGGTCTTGCTCGGCTTCGGGGGAGATGATCAGCGATGGCATTATTGACCGTGTCCAGCCAGACGTTTCCGCCCCTTGGTTTTGATCGCCTGCATGTCCAGCGGCTTGCCCGTGCCATTATCCAATGATTCCAGACCTTGGTGGATGTCTTTACGCAAGGCCTCCAACTTCATCGCCTGGAGGGCGTCTCGCTCTTCCAGTAATCGCAGTGCTTCACGCACAACCTCGCTCACCGAGTTGTACATGCCTTTTGCAACCTTTTGTTTTATATAATCTTCTAGCTGGGGTGTAAGCGATACATTCATGGTCTTGACCTCTAAATCCGGATTCCCGATGTTATCGTAATTATAGCAATCTTTGCTAATCATTGTTATCGGTCTTTTTGGCTGTTTCAGCGGCTAAGAGGGTGTTTGAAAAAAACATTAGAATACTGGTCACTAGGATTTGACGTGCAGCACGGGCCACCATATAGTCTCTTCAAGCTCAGATCCCGTGAGTGAGGTGTTCGCCCAATGAATGGGCGCTCATATGGCGAACAAAGCATCATGAAATGCCTTTGGTATGCCACCCAAGATAAGGCAGATAAACGATGTCAGAACCCCAACCCCACAGGTCAATACGTGACATGATCGAGTGGTTTATTCATGACCGCTTCGTGACCAAGGCGGAAAAGCTCGCAACAGACGATCCCAAGTACCTTGAACTTCAGCAGCAGTTTGAGCCGGAAACCTGGCTTGCCGATGCTGCCCGTCGTGTCAGTCAGTTGCAGGTAGTCACGCACTCACTGAAAGCAATTCATCCGGATGCCAAGGGCACGAATCTCTACGTCGAACCCGGCCCGCTTGTGCAAAACTGCCTGGTGGGTAGCCACTGCCTGCCAGCGGATTTTCAAGGTGATGTTGTTGGTAACGCGGCGGCGTTGGACGTCTACAAGTTCCTCAAGCTGGAGTGGCAGGGGCGCTCGCTACTGGAGCTGGCGCTCGACTTTGATGAAGTATTGATTGATGCCTTGAGCGAGAATCGCGAGGAATCCGAAAGCTGGGTGCGTGCCTTCGCCAGTATTACCGAGCCCAAGGGCACGCCAAGCTCTCACGCCCGCGGCAAGCAGATCTACTGGCTGGTAGACGACGATCCCACCAATAACGACAGTTATCACCTGTTGGCGCCGCTCTATGCTACAGCGCTCACACACCGCTTCTACGCACATACCAGTCCTAACACTTGGTTCTTCGGCGAGCACAACAAGGCAGCACGCAAGGCACTGAAGGATAAAGCGCCCTTTGAGGGAGGCTATACCAGCTATCCCAATTTGGCAGCCCAGAAGATGGGCGGCACCAAGCCACAGAACATCTCGCAGCTCAACAGCGAGCGGGGCGGGCAGAATTACCTGCTGGCGTCATTGCCGCCGCGTTGGGAGTCGCGTGAAATTTATGCACCGATGCGAGAGCCGTTCCGAGCGTTCAAGCGACGCCCCGCTGTCTGGAAGATCGTCGATGAGTTGAAGCGCTTTCTGGAAGCGGACCCCGCCAAGAATATGCACACAAGCAATCTGCGTGACGACTTGACCGCCATGCTGATCGACGAGCTGATGCTGTTTACCTTTGATATCCACTCATTGACGCCTGGCTGGACGACTGACGAGAAGTGCCAGCTAGCGCCAGAGGAGCAGTACTGGCTGGACCCGGGGCGAGCTAATGAAGATGACGAGTTTGATAAGGCGCGCCGTCGGTCTGACTGGCATGCAGCCGTAAGTTCACGTGCAGCCATCTGGCTTAATCGTGAATTGGGCCATAAGAGCCACCTGCACTTCGGCGATGCACAGCATCATCGCTGGCAGCGCCAATTCGAAGGCGTTATGACCGAGTTCCGCCGTCAGCTCGACGATCTGCAGGAAGCGCTGCGTGATGAAGACGATGGGGACGAAGGAGAAGCAGCATGATCAATCATCTCCTGGTGCTTCCCCGGCTGCGTATCCAGAACGCCAACGCCATCTCTAGCCCAATGACCTGGGGCTTTCCCGCCCTGAGCGCGTTTATGGGCACGATGCAGGCGCTGGAGCGCAACCTACCGGATGATATCAATCTGGTATTCAATGAGATCGGTGTGGTGTGTCACCACATCGAGCCTCAAGTCACGGAAGGTGGCTTTACGCGCACCTTTCACCTAACCCGCAATCCGGTAGATAAGACAGGCAGTACAGCTGCCATCGTTGAAGAAGGCCGAGCACACCTGGAAGTCTCGTTATTGATGGGTGTCGAGGCAGACGGCGGAGATGACCTGGAAGGCGCAGAGCGACGCCAGGCGATTGCTCAACGACTGTACCGGCAGGTTCAGGGGATGCGCATCGCGGGGGGGAGTGTGATGCCGCCGCTCCCCGGCGAACGGTGCTACCGACCGGAGCTGATCAGTTTCGATGCCAAGGAGGCAGAGAGCGCCCACCAGTGGCGACGGCTCAAGCGTCGATTACTGCCGGGTTTTGCCTTGGTGCTACGTGACGATCGACTTATTGAGCACACCGCCACGCTGCAGGAAAACGACGTCAGCGCTACGCCGCTGGACGCCTGGCTAGACCTCTCGCGAATCAACCACGAGTGCCGGGTCACGCAGGACGCGGATGGCAAGGAACAGGCGAGCTGGGAAATTCGCCGTCCTTATTCCGGTTGGCTGGTGCCGATCCCGGTGGGTTACGGCGCCATTTCCGAGCTATTCGATTCCGGCGAGGTGACCAATGCCCGAGCCACTGACGTGAAGTTCCGGTTCGTCGAAAGCCTTTATTCGATCGGTGAGTGGGTAAGCCCTCACCGTATTCAGGCTCCGGAAGACCTTATGTGGTTTGTGGAAAATGACCTGGAACACGGCATCTATCGCCTAAGCAATGCCTACACCGACACATTACCAACGACTAAATAGGAGCCTTATCATGGCCAAGAACGATACCCTCAAGACCGCTTCCGTCCTCGCCTTCGAGCGTAAGCTCGACCCCTCCGATGCGCTGATGTATGCCGGCGACTGGGAGCAACGCGACAACGCGCAGGACTGGCAATCCATCCCCATTCGCACAAAATCCGTGCGTGGCACGATTTCCAACCGCCTGAAAACCAAGGATCAGGATCCTGCCAAGCTGGACGCAGCCATCGAAAATCCCAACCTGCAAACCGTGGATGTCGCCACACTGCCGAGCAATGCGGATACCTTGATGGCGCGCTTTACTCTGCGCGTATTAGGCGGCGCCGGTAGGCCGTCCGCCTGTAATAACGCGGACTACCAGGCCAAGCTAAGCGAGACGGTTAAAGGCTACGTAAGCTCGCAAGGGTTTACGGAGCTGGCTAAGCGTTACGCCTACAACCTCGCCAACGGGCGTTTTCTATGGCGCAACCGCATGGGTGCCGAGCAGGTCGAGGTTTGCATCAATCTTGTGGAACAGGGCCAGGCCACCAAAAGCTGGACCTTTGATGCGCTGAACCTCTCGCTACGTGGCTTTGAAGCTCCGCAAGCGGCGCGGTCGAGTCTGGATGAACTGGCCGCTCGAATTCATGACGGCCTTAGTGGTGAGCGTCATGTACTACTGGAAGTCGTCGCCTTTGCCCGAATTGGAGAAGGGCAGGAGGTGTTTCCTTCCCAGGAATTGATCCTGGATCGCGGTCGTGGCGACAAGAGCAAGACGCTGTATCAAGTCAACGAGATTGCCGGCATTCACTCGCAAAAGCTCGGCAACGCCATTCGCACCATCGATACCTGGTATCCGCTGGAAGAGGGCGAGGAACTCGGCCCCATCGCCGTCGAGCCCTATGGCTCCGTGACCACTCAGGGCCGTGCTTATCGTCAGCCCAAGCAAAAGGCTGATTTCTATTCCTTGCTGGACGGTTGGATCATCAAGGATCAGGTGCCTACGGTGGAGCAGCAGCATTTTGTAATGGCCACGCTGATTCGCGGCGGCGTGTTCGGCGAAGCGGGGTAAACCATGAATCACTACATCGATATTCGGTTGCGACCGGATCCCGAGTTTCCCGGGGCGATGCTGATGCGGGCGCTGTATAACAAGCTGCATCGTGCCCTGTTCGATCTGAATGCCAACGACATCGGCGTCAGCTTCCCCGAGTACAAGCTCGGGGTACAAGCCCGCACCTTAGGGGAGCAACTTCGTCTCCATGGCTCTCGGCAAAGGCTCGAGCAACTGATGGAGAGCGAATGGCTAACCGGCATGCGCGATCACGTCACGTTGAGCGATGTGCAAGCAGTGCCCGAAGGGGCAACCCACGTTGCGGTAAAGCGTCGACAGTTCAATACAGGCAGTGAAAGCCGCGCCAAACGCTATGCCAAACGCCATGACGTAAGCCTGGAGGAAGCGCGGCAGCTATATGCCGCACCGGCATCGCGCCGTATCGAACTGCCATTCGTACAGGTCAATAGCCGCTCAAGCCAACAACGCTTTTGTTTGTTTATTGATCATGGCAAGCCGCAAAATGACCCCGTGCAAGGCACGTTCAACCATTACGGCCTGAGCCGCCATGCCACTGTGCCCTGGTTTTGACCCTTTTTTGCAAGGAATAAAAGAAGGACGATAAAACAACGGGTTAGCGGTATCGCCTTGAAAAGGGTGATGCCGCACCTTTTCCATAAGGCTCTTTAAGAATCAGTTAATTAGCGCTATTTTATTCTAGTTCGCTGCCGCCCAGGCAGCTCAGAAAATTGGTTGATATCGGCTTTGCGCCAAGACCGAGTTCGCTGCCGCCCAGGCAGCTCAGAAAAGTGGGCGTTCCTCGTCGTGACAATTGCTGGCGTTCGCTGCCGCCCAGGCAGCTCAGAAAAAGCACTGCTCAAGGCCATCTGCTGTCGTGCCGTTCGCTGCCGCCCAGGCAGCTCAGAAAGACGAGATTGTCAGCCTTGAAGGCGGCGATCTGTTCGCTGCCGCCCAGGCAGCTCAGAAAGTCGACGACAAGCCCCACTTGCCGCTGAAACTGTTCGCTGCCGCCCAGGCAGCTCAGAAATCAACGATCCTGTTATGGATATCGAGGTGCGTGTTCGCTGCCGCCCAGGCAGCTCAGAAAAACACCCGCCAATTCTGCGATGAAAAGGATTTGTTCGCTGCCGCCCAGGCAGCTCAGAAATTGCTGGGTCATCGCCTGCCATGGCCTGGGTTGTTCGCTGCCGCCCAGGCAGCTCAGAAAATCGCCCAAACGCCACAAATGCCCGCCGATATGTTCGCTGCCGCCCAGGCAGCTCAGAAATGACAGAATACTGACGAGAATTGCTGGCATTAGTTCGCTGCCGCCCAGGCAGCTCAGAAACTGGTTCAGAGCTCCTTGGCACCAATGAGGAGGTTCGCTGCCGCCCAGGCAGCTCAGAAATTGCCGCCGATCCGTCGAACGTCCAGAACGTAGTTCGCTGCCGCCCAGGCAGCTCAGAAAATTATTTAGCTCCTGTAATAGCAGCACCAGGCGTTCGCTGCCGCCCAGGCAGCTCAGAAAGTTGGCGCGGCGGGTCCTTGTCTCTAACCAGCGTTCGCTGCCGCCCAGGCAGCTCAGAAATTGGCACCAATGAGGAGGTTCTAGACGCTGAGGTTCGCTGCCGCCCAGGCAGCTCAGAAAGTCAACAGGTTCAATAATGCCGTCACGCTGAGAGTTCGCTGCCGCCCAGGCAGCTCAGAAAGTATGCCATTTCTCAGTTTTTAGATGAGCATTGTTCGCTGCCGCCCAGGCAGCTCAGAAAAAGACCTAGCCAAGTTTTACGAAGCAGCACTAGTTCGCTGCCGCCCAGGCAGCTCAGAAAAGTGTCTGCATCGGCTTTGCCTGCCAGTATGCGTTCGCTGCCGCCCAGGCAGCTCAGAAATATCATGGGTTACGGTTGTTATTTCCACGCCCGTTCGCTGCCGCCCAGGCAGCTCAGAAAGCCAGAGATAGCGGCATTAGAGCGGCATCGTCGTTCGCTGCCGCCCAGGCAGCTCAGAAAAAAGCGGATTGTTTTACCATTTTAGGGGAGGCGTTCGCTGCCGCCCAGGCAGCTCAGAAAAATACAGCGGGCCATCGGTAAGCCATTGAGCAGTTCGCTGCCGCCCAGGCAGCTCAGAAATCAGCCGCTCCCCAAACAGATGCCTTCTCTCATGTTCGCTGCCGCCCAGGCAGCTCAGAAAATCAAGGGTTGCAGCCACATTATCAGCCCACTGTTCGCTGCCGCCCAGGCAGCTCAGAAAATTCGAGCGGGCTTTTTCATGCTCAAAACTTTGTTCGCTGCCGCCCAGGCAGCTCAGAAAATCGGAAAGGGCTGAATCGCAGGTCGATGCGGTTCGCTGCCGCCCAGGCAGCTCAGAAACAAGAGCAAGAATATGAGCAATCTCAAGAGGAGTTCGCTGCCGCCCAGGCAGCTCAGAAATAGCCGCAATCTCACCGCCGACGGCGCTGCGAGTTCGCTGCCGCCCAGGCAGCTCAGAAAACTTCCCCCTCTGCAGGTATCACCCAATCGAAGTTCGCTGCTGCCCAGGCAGCTCAGAAAAGGAACAGAACCAGAATCGGCGATAATTTGATGTTCGCTGCCGCCCAGGCAGCTCAGAAAAGGATATTACCGAGCGTGCGCTGTATCGACCTGTTCGCTGCCGCCCAGGCAGCTCAGAAAGCTGGTTCGGCGGTGAAGATAAGGAGCCGTTGGTTCGCTGCCGCCCAGGCAGCTCAGAAAGTGACCGCTTTGAGTACATTATCGACCTGGTCGTTCGCTGCCGCCCAGGCAGCTCAGAAAGTAACAGGAGGCGCCTACCGGGGCTCTAGCGCGTTCGCTGCCGCCCAGGCAGCTCAGAAAGCAATGTGGCAGACGCTAACAAGGAATCGATCGTTCGCTGCCGCCCAGGCAGCTCAGAAAAGGCGCTTGAAACCGCCGTACTGGCCAGCGAAGTTCGCTGCCGCCCAGGCAGCTCAGAAACAGCGACTGACCCGATGATCGTGCTGGCTTGGGTTCGCTGCCGCCCAGGCAGCTCAGAAAATTAGATCGCTGAACGTATTAATGCCGTCCAGGTTCGCTGCCGCCCAGGCAGCTCAGAAATCCCGGTACTGATCCCAATCGGTTTGTGTATCGTTCGCTGCCGCCCAGGCAGCTCAGAAATTGCCCGTTCAGCGGTTGCCGCCGCTGCTCGGGTTCGCTGCCGCCCAGGTAACCATGCGATTGTTTTCGCCTAAAGCTCAAAGAAATGCTTCATCGGCTCCATTTGCTGATGGAGTATTCTGATGACAAAAACATCGTGCTTTCGCTGGCGATAAAAGATGACGTGTCGTTGGTGGTCATGTCGGCGAACCTCGTTCGCAATCTCTGGGCATTCATAACCCATCAGCGGAGAGCTGGATAGAAGACCAAAAGTACTCTCCAAGTCATCGGTGTAAGCGTCGGCTTGGCGAGCACCAAAGTTGAGCAGGGTATATTCGTAGATGGTTGTGAAATCTTCTGCCGCAAGATTGGATAGCTTATACATCGTGTTTCTGCTTCACCCGAGCGGCAATGTCGTGCAGAGATAGGTCGCTTTCTCCGCTTCGCTCCCCAGCTTCAACGGCACTTCTTAACGCTGCCGCTTGGTTTTCCTGCTGTTCAAGTAACCGCAAAGCTGAGCGCACGACTTCACTGGTGGAGCCGTAGCGTCCGGAAGCAATCTGTTTTGCCACAAAATCGTCTAGTTGTGAGCCAATAGTGACGCTTGTTGTCCTGGGCATGGCTTAGTTTCCTGTGTTAATAGATAACACAAATGTAGCATTCTTGGGTCCCATTTCAAGAGAAGGGCGCAATTGTTCTGGCTGGCATTCTGGTTTGACTGTGATCATTTGTTAAATGTCGATTCCTGCTTAGCGCTTCTTTTCTTCAGCTTCGATCAGCGCTTTAGGAAGTTCTGAAATTAAAACGCACGCACTTAATTTTTCACCTTTCGGGCCGATGACTAGTAGTGATTCGTTAATTTCACAACGCACGCTTGATGCTTGGCTTCGCTTGGCGACCTATCGCTTGTGAGGCCGCTGACCAATAAAGAAGAAGGAAGCCCTCTATGTCTCGTCCCGCTGGTTTATCTCGTCTACGAGGTCTGCAAAGCAAGATTCTGGCGCTGGTGCTGATTCCACTGTTCCTGGTTACCGTCACTCTCGTCACCGCTGCGGCGCTGATGCAACATGCCGCCAGCCAGGAGAGTATTACCGAGCAGCGCGAGAAGCTGATCGAGGCTCGCAAGGAAAGAATCAAAGGGGTAATGGATATCGCCCGCAGCGCTACTTCCGCGCTGGTGGACGATCCCTCCTTAAGTGAAGAAGAAGCGCTGCAGCGCTCATCCCAAGTGCTTCAGGGCATACGCTTCGACGGCGGCAACTATATTTTTGGCTATGACTATAACGGTCGAGCCACCGTGGTGGGTGACAACCTGGAGTTTGTAGGCACGGATCAGCTGAACGAGCTGGACCCGGATGGCCGCCCCATCGCAAGAGATGTCATCAAGCTTGGACTCAGCGGCGGCGGTTTTTATACCTATCGCTGGGAGCATCCGGAAACCGGCACCGTGGAGGAAAAGCAGTCCTACATCATCAACTTGCCAAAGCTGGGTTGGGTCGTTGGCGCGGGGATGTATATATATGATATCGATCAGACCATGGCTGCTGTCAGCGCCGAGGCGTCCGCGTCCCTGCGCAATACGATTATCAGCACAATACTGCTGGGTATAGCGATCTTCGTGGTGGTGGCGCTAGTGACAGTATTGATGGTGCGCAGACTCGTGCGACCGATCAATATTACTGCTTCGGCAATGCGCGATATTGCCCAGGGGCGCGGTGATTTGACCCAGCGGCTCAAGGTTGCCACCAAGGATGAAATAGGCGAATTGGCCGAGCAGTTCAATACCTTCGTGGAACGCATGCAAACCACGCTTGTCGATGTGCGCCGCGGCGTGTACGAAGTGCACAAGGCTGCCGGTGAGATGGCCAAGGGCAGCGAGGAACTGGCCACCCGTACCGAGCAGGCCGCCGCGAATCTGCAGGAAACGTCATCGTCCATGGAAGAGATCACGTCCACCGTCAATCACAGCGCTGAATCGGCCCAGCAGGCCAACCAGCTGGCTTCTTCCACGGTCACCGTGGCGCGCCAGGGCGGCGAAGCGATGACCGAAGTGGAAAAGACCATGGGAGATATCAGCGGTTCGGCGACAAAGATCGGTGAGATCATCAAGCTGATCGACGATATTGCATTTCAAACCAACATTCTGGCGCTCAACGCCTCGGTAGAGGCGGCCCGGGCCGGCGAGCATGGGCGTGGCTTTGCGGTTGTCGCCCAGGAAGTCCGTAATCTGGCCAGCCGTAGCGCGGATGCGTCCAGTGAGATTCGCGGTCTGATCGATACCGCCGTCACCTATACGCGCCAGGGTAGCGAGACCGTGCAGCGTGCCGGAGTCACCATGCGCGAAATCGTGGAGAGCGTCACCCGGGTCACGGATGTCATCGCCGAGATCAGCGCCGGTGCGCGGGAGCAAAGCAATGGTATCGGCCAGATCAACACGGCGGTAACCGAAATGGATACCATGACCCAGCAAAACTCCGCCATGGTCCAGCAAACCTCCAGTACCGCAGACGCCATGCGTGAACAGGCGACTCGTCTAAGCGCGCTAATTGATACCTTCGTGCTCGGCGATGATGACAAGCGGTCCACGCCAAAAGCACCGGCACCTGTTGCGCACCTTGAATCACCCAAGCCTGGCAAGATGGCATCGCCTCGCAAGGCAAGCGCCGTGTCCGAAGATGTCTGGGAGGAGTTTTAAAACACTCGCGAGCCATTATTCATTCAATCTTACGTTCAGCGTTTCTTCCGCCGAACAGGGTTTACCCAAGCGCAGACACAGTCTGCGCTTTTTTAGGTCCATTACCACGGCAAACAGGGTCTCCATCCGCTCGGCTTCAGGCAGTTCATGGTTGGTGTGGCGACAAATAGAGGAAGGGGCGTTGGCATGATCGCTGAGAACATCGAACAGGGCGTCGGGCGTACTCGCGATGGGCTGATCAAGCAGCTGGTGAAGTCTTGTCAATCGAATAGGAGAGTCGGGTCGAGGGAAGTCGGCGATGCAAGCGGTCGTTGTGTCCGCACAGAGATGGTTGGTGTGTAGCACTTTGCCGTCCTGGGGGAGAAGTTCCCCAGGAGTGCCAGGGTGAACCTCGAAGCCGATGGCTTGGCCATCGGCACTGGCAATCAGAAAGTGTGCCGGGGAGGCGACTCGGTCCTCGTCGACTACCCGCCTTGCGGCTTCAAAATCCGCGCATTCCAGAATCTTGCGCAGGGCAAAATGAATCGGTAGGCCTTCGCCGCAGGTCTGGGAGCGAATAGCATTGAGACAAACCCCAAGGCCATGAGCGTTCATGCCGATCTTGCCCACCATGCCGGCCTCGCCAATGCTGATCAAAGGCACATGGTCGTCGAGCTCGATCTTCAAGACGACCACGTTGCGCTGCTGATCGGCACGCCAGTCCCAGTTCTGCGCCAGCCACTGGCCATCCTGATTGAGCGAGAAGGCGGAGCAGCCACCGCTGGCCTGGGTCAGTGAGATCTCACTGCGGCAGTTGAGGGTCAGGATGTCGTCGAAATCGACACCGGCACCCTCGGCAATGCCGTGTACTTCCTCAAGAATTTCAGGAAAACAGCGCTTGATGGCGGGCAGGAAGCTGGGCGCCGTTTGACGCGCCTGCTGCCAGGAAACGCCCACGAAATCACGAAATAACCGGTCGTAAACTGCGATGCTGTCTTGAATCTGAGAAGCGTGGTGTTGCCCGTGATCATGGCCGATGGTGTAGCGATCGCCTTTCAATGAGATAACTGACATTCCAGTATTACCGATTGTGAAATAAGAAATCACTATAGCCGCTATATTTTTTCTTGACGACGAGCAGGCAAGTGCATAGATTCTCAAATGCAAATAAGAATTTTTATCGTTTAATTCGTCAGGAGAATGTCATGCCCCATAGCACCCCCCATAGCACCATGTCAGGCCTCAAAGGCACCAATGCCACCTTGCAGATTTGCGATGCCTCATCAGGATCGGTGCGTATGGCCTGGGCTTGCCAGAAAGAAGCAGCATTACCCGAATCAATAGATCCGGATCTACTGGCCCTGAAACAGCAAGAAGCCGCTCACAATCTATTTCGGCGCTTGTTCTTGCTTACCACCGAGCAGTATCTAAAGGGAGAGTCTGGGAAAACAGTCAAAGTGGCCGACTCTCAAGGCAAGCCCTGAGAAATGATTTACGATGGCTATCAAAAAAACGGGCCCCCGCGGGCGCGGGGGCCGACCATCAGAGGCTAGAATTCGCGCTGTTCGAATTCTTCTGCCGCTTTGATGGCCTCTTCCTGGGTTTCATGTTCCGAAACCACCGTTTCATTTTCTGGCTGACTCTCATCGACCACGTTCCAGCCGATGATCTTTTCGTTCATGTCCTTGGCGTCAAAGATGGGTTCGACGCGAGCTTGTTTTTGCATCCCGTTGCCTCTGTTTGAATCTCTTTAGCTGGCTTTATCGCAGCCGCAGCCTTCCTGCGAGCACTTTGCACCATCAGGATGGCCTGACGCACAGGCATCGCAGCAGAAAGCTTTGCCATCGGACATGACCGCCTGATCCGTATCGACTTCGCAATTGCAGTTCGGGCAGGCACAGGTCTGTTGATTCGCCATGACAATTCTCCTTTTGCTAGATGTAAGTTCAGCATAGAAGTGAATGGCTATTTTTTGAAGGGGAAAGGCAAGGTAAGTCGAGGAAATCCAAATAAAATGCCCGGCCTGTTGAACAGGGCCGGGCATGCAGCCTTCCTGGCTGTATAGAGCACTCCGTACTCTCTGAAACCAGTATGTCAGTTACTGCTGTGCGCGTTATTGCCGCAGGTTATGAAACTTGCAGATGGCTTGCGAAATTGATGTTCTTGTAACAAGTCTCATACTTTGTTTTTAGAATTGTAGATGTCCAAATCCAATTCTTTCTCGCTCATGCCAACAAGGGTGGTCACCATCAAATCACCTGCCACGTTTACACAGGTACGCGCCATATCGAGGATACGATCGATCCCGGCAATAACGGCAATGGCTTCCAGCGGCAGTCCCACTTGAGACAGTACGATAGAGAGCATGATCAGGCCCGCGCCGGGAACACCGGCAGTGCCGATCGACGCCAAGGTGCCGGTGACGATGATCATGCCGTAATCCATCAGGGAAAGATCGACGCCGACCAGCTGAGCGATGAACAGCGCGACGACCCCCTGATAGATGGCGGTGCCGTCCATGTTGATGGTGGCGCCTACCGGTAGCACGAACCCTGATACCCCTTCGGACACGCCCAGATTCTTCTGGGCGCAGCGCAAGGACACCGGCAGAGTGCCGGAAGAGGAGGCCGACGAATAGGCCACCACCAAGGCATCGAGGATACCGCTCAAGTAACGCAGCGGGTTCAAGCGGCCAAGCAGCACCAATAGCCCTGAATAAACCAGCAGCACATGCAGCACGCTGGCAAGGTAGGCCACACCGATCACCTTGGCCAGCGGCAGCAGCACATCCATCCCATAGTTGCCCGAGACATAGGCAATCAGGCCAAACACACCAAAGGGCGCAAAGGCCATGACGATTTCCGTGAGCTTGTACATGGCTTCGGCAAAACTCTCGAACAGGCGCACCACCGGCTCGCCTTTGTCACCGATCAGGGTTAGGGAAATCCCCAAGCCGATGGCGAACACGATGATCTGCAGAATGTTGCCGTTGGCCAGGGCATCGATGGGGTTCTGGGGCACCAGATTGACCAGAATCTCCACCAGCGACGGTGCGTCCTGGGATTCCACCGGCTTATCGAAGCTCAGATCCAGCCCCGCCCCAGGCTGGAAGAGGGTCGAGGCTAGCAAACCGATGCTGATGGCAAAGGCAGTGGTGATCAGATACAGCGCAATGGTGCGCAGGCCGATACGCCCCATCTTCTGGGGGTCGCGCATGGCAGTAATGCCCACCACCAGCGTCGAGAATACCAAGGGTACGATCAGCATCTTGATGGCGCTAATGAAGATATCGCCGATGGGTTTGAAGACGCTGGCGTCTTCGCCCATGAGGGCGCCGGCGACAATCCCGAGCGCCAGGCCGACAAGAATCTTCTGCCATAGGGGAATGCGCCGCCATAGATTGGGTCGCGAGGATGAATCTTCCGCCATGAGAGTCGTCTCCGTAGGGGCCATGAGTAAAGCCAATGCCATCTAGCGGTGGCGATTCTATAGAAAAAGTCGCCTTTACTTGCCGATAGATAAAACCATCATTGCTGCAGTGATGATGGTTTTCGACTTGGCCTGTTCCATAGCATAGAGCATGCGGCGGTTGTTCCATGGACTTTAACGCTGTTTCGGATGTGCCGATTGGAGCAGGGCTGGCTTTATCAGTAATTCAGCGGCGTGTTTCAGTGCGTTGAAGCGTGCACCAGCGATGCCGATGAATACCAGGCGATTCTCGGTCGGGGCGCGCAGTACCGGCTGCCAGGATACCAGGCCACCGCTGTATTGCAGTAGTTCGGCGCTAGAGCCATCGTCGACGAGTACGAACCCCTTGGCGCGCATGAGCACATCGCGGTAGGCATCAATCAGCGCTTCAAGTCGATTCTTGTCGATGATGGCGCTGCCGGTGAGGCTGAAGGAGTGCCAGTTCGCGTGGTTATGAAAAGAGGGGTTACCCGAGCTGGTCTCAGGCGGTGAGGTTGGAGAATGAATGTTCTTCGTTGAAAGGGTGGGAAGCACTTTGTGCTCGAACAGGGCGTGAGGATTGATTTTTTTTAGTTGCTCAAGCACTTTTGCCTTGTCGCTGGCGATCAGGCGATTGATAGATATCCGCCTGGCGGACGCTATCTGCAGACGCCAGGTATCGCCGATCAGCGGGTCTCCAGCGTGGTGTAACGCCTGGGCGCCATCGACGATGCATATCACTTCATCAAGGCGCAGCCGAGGTGATAGCCTGGCAATATCGGCGATACGGGCGGGATTGGCCACGCCGCTTGCCTCGATGATGATTGTCGATGGTTTTGATCGAAGGCGCAGGGCGGCGGCCAGCTGCTCCGCCAGGGTGCCGCCCAGGGTGCAGCATACACAGCCGTTGCTGAGCTGCATGATGCTGTCGTCACGGTATTCGATCAGCGCTGCGTCGATATTGATGTCGCCAAAGTCATTGACGACGAGCAATGCATTGGCAGGCAGGCCGCGTTTGATCAGATTGTTGAGATAGGTCGTCTTGCCCGCCCCGAGAAACCCTCCGATGACCGTCAGGGGAACCTGGTCGGCGTCACTCGTTGACATGCACCTGGCCTCCCAGCACCGTCGCTTTCACACCGATATCCTTCAACCGATCCGGATCGCATGCCAACGGGTCTTCATCGAGCACCACCATGTCGGCAAACTTGCCGATTTCCAGGCTGCCGACCAGGTGATCCAGCCGCAGCGTATAGGCGGCGCCAAGGGTGATGGCTTCCAGGGCCTGTGCAACGGAGAGTTTCTCGTGTTCGCCAAGCTGGATGCCGGAGGCGCTTTGTCGCATTACCGCGCACCAGGCCGTGAATAGCGGACCAAGCGGGGCGACCGGAGCATCGCTATGAATGGCCAAGGGAATATTCAGGCGCCTTGTGGAGGCCAGCGGCTCGAGACGTTGACAGCGCTCGAAGCCCAGGGTGCGCGTGAGATGTATGTCGCCCCAGTAATAAAGATGATTGGCAAAGATATTCAGGCAGACGCCGAGACGCGCGGCGCGTCTGAGCTGTGCATGATCCATGATCTGGCAATGCTGCAGCGTGTGGCGATGATCCGCGCGTGGCCACATTTCCTGGGCTTCCTCGATGGCATCCAACATCAGATCCACCGCCTCGTCGCCATTGCAATGGATGTGCAACTGCGCACCGGCCTGATGATAGCTGTGTACCAGTTCCTTGAGCTGCTGCGGCGGTGCGTTCCAGATACCGTTGGGACTGCCGTCGTGATAAAAAGGCCACTTGAGCCGTGCGGTGTAGCCTTGGATCGAGCCGTCGGTCATCAGCTTGACCGGCCCAAAATGAAGCTTGTCGTGCCTCAATTCCTGGCAGGTACGCAGTCGCTCGATGCCTTCCTGGGGGGACCAGCTCAGCGCCGCCATGGCGGGCACCAGGCGCACCGGGTAGTCAGGCTGGGATGTGGCGCTTTCGAGTGCTGCAACCCCTTCGTCGGACAGCGGGTTGTAAAGATCCGTGATGGTCGTCACCCCGCTACGGCGGGCGATTCTTGCATAGCGCTGCAACGTCTCCACCGAGGCCACCAGATCGAAAACACTGAAGCCCAATGCATCGAATACCACGTGCATGGCGGCCATTTCCTGCAGCTCGCCATCGGGTTTGCCGTCCGCGCCCAGGCGAATGCCCTCGACATCCTCGACCCCGTCGATCATGGCCCGCTCGAGCATGGCGGTATTGACCGTCATCACATGAAGGTTGGCGTGAAACACGACCACCGGGCGATCAGGAACGGCGGCATCCAGGACGTGCCGATCCAGGCGTTCTTCGGGAAAGTAAACCGGATCGAATCCCCAGGCGATGACCGGTGTTGCGGCTTTGATGCCTGCCGCATAGTCGCTTAGCCGCGCCTGCATATCGGGTACGCTGCGTAACCCTTCCCAGTACTTGCCATCCGGATCTGTTCGGCCGAAGTAGCCCAGGTAGCCATAGCGCCAGAGCGCCCCTTCGAGGGCGTGGCTATGGCCCTCGACAAAACCGGGCAGGATGACATCGCTTGCGAACCGATTGTCGTAGACAGCGCCCTCGAAATCCTTCATCGATTCCTGTGTGCCCACCGCCAGGATACGGCCATCTTGCAGGGCAATGTGGGTGGCTTCCGGCTGGGAAGGATTCATGGTGATGATGCGCTTGGCAGGATAGATGGTAGTCATCATGGCAGTCACTCCCTCACTGATTGGATGCGTTATCTGAACCGCCAGCAGCTGCGCTGTCGCCGGGGTGCTGCCGTGAGTGTGCCGTGGGCAGATCTTCCCAATAGACGGCCTTGACGCTTTCATCCCGGTCATGTTCGGTCATCAGGCTGACGCCGAAGAGGATTGCCAATGAGACTAGAAAGCCTGGAAAGACCGGATCGATGCCGGTGCCGAGAATTGGCCAGAAAATGGTGGTGATACCCGCAAGACACATGCTTGCCAGACAGGCCTTGCCCGTGGCGCGACGCCAGAACATGACGGCAAGAAATGGAATGACCAGGGTAGTGGCGGACAGCCGCAGTGCCCACTGATACATGCTGATGATGTCGGTCAGCAGATAAGCCACTATCACCGCCAGCGAGGAAATGATCACGACGCTGAAGCGGGCGGCGAACATTTTCTGCTTCTCGGTGGCGCTGGGGTTGATCAGGCGGTGGTAGAAATCCTGGGCGAGATTGGAGCTTCCCTGCAGGATGAAGGAGTCCGCGCCGGTCATCAGCGCCGCCAACAGCCCTACGATCACGATACCGCCGATGGCGGGGTGCAATAGTTCGACGGTGACGTAAGAAAAGATCAGGTCGGCGCGCATGTCCAGCGGTACAAACTGACGCGCAATGACGCCGATCATGTAAGGCAGAATGGCGATGATGAGGAACACGCCGCAGCCGGTTAGCCCCGCTTTTATTGCAACGTCTTCTGAGCGTGAAGCAAATATCCGTTGCCAGGTGGACTGCCAGACAAGATAGAAAGGCCCGACGGTGAAGGCAAATACCAGCACATCGCCGAGTCCTTCCTTACCCAGCGGGCTCAGGTAGGCCGCCGGGGTGTTGGTGATGATTTCCTCGAAACCGCCTCCAAAGGTGACGGCGGAAATAGCGAGAAGCACAATGCCGACAATCACGATGACGCTTTGCAGCGCGTCCGTGACAATGGTTGCAACGAGCCCACCCAGGATAGTGAAGCCCAGGATAAGCGCAAAAGAGAGGGCGATGCCGTAGTCGATGGGGATGTTGAAGACGATCTTGAAGATGGTGCTCATGCCGACAATCTGCAGCGCTGTGGTGGGAACGGAATACACGAATGCAGAAAATATCGACGGCAGGATACCTGCCTTGGCACCGAAGCGTTCGCTGAACAGATCCGCCAGGGTGTAAAGTCGCTGTCTTCTCAGGGGCTTGCTGAAAAATAGTATAAGCAGAATGCTGAAGAGCATGGCGGGAAGCGCGAACTTGAAATAGCCGGACATGCCCATGGTGAAGCCCATGCCAACCCAGCCAATGAAGACCGCAGCGCCTGCATAGGTGCTGATGATGGTGCCGGTAATGTTCCAGAACCCCATGTTCCAGCCGGCGATCAGATAGGCGTCCGAGGTTTTTACTTTCGTGAAGTAATAAGCGCCCACGGCGAACATGAAGATGAAGTACACGACGGTATAGGATAAATACCACGCCATAATAGTTTCTCCAGTAATTAATACGAGTTGTTGTGTTTATAGCTATTCAATCGATAACGACAAATTGCTTGTTGGCTGTTTGTTATGAACGTGGGTGCATGAAGCTGATAGCGCTTGTCTTATCGGCACGTCCAGGCGCGATATTCATGTTCGTTATCGTGCAAGCTTGAGTAGAGCATGCAGCAGCACGTTGGCGCCGGCAGCGAGATCAGAAGGTTCTGCGCTTTCCGCTTCGTTGTGGCTGAGCCCTCCCGCGCAGGGAATGAAGATCATGCTAGTGGGTGCGACGCGAGAAACATGACAGGCATCGTGACCCGCTCCCGAACGTATGTCCTGATGGCGATAGCCAAGTTCGAGAGTCGCGCTGCGAACCGCGTCGATGCAGCGCTCGTCGAATTGGATCGGAGGGGTGTCCATGATGCGTTGTCGCTCGACCCTGGTTCCCTCTTGGTTCGCCGCCTCATCCACGGCGGCATAGAGTTCTGCTTCCATGGCGTCGAGTGTCTGCGGGTCCGCATGGCGCATGTCCACAGTCAACGTCACTTCACCGGGAATCGTGTTGTTGGAATTGGGCGATACGTCAAGACGCCCGACGGTCGCAACCGCGGAGGGTGTGTAGCCTTCGGCAATGCGTCTGACGGCAATGACCAGCTGCGCTGCGCTCACCAATGCATCGCGTCGACCCTGCATCGGCGTTGAGCCGGTATGCGCGTCTTGTCCCTGAAAGGTGACTTGATACCAGCGGGAGCCTTGCACGCCGGTAACCACCCCGATGGTGTCTGAATCGCGTTCGAGTATCGGGCCTTGTTCGATATGGACCTCGATAAAGGCGCCGAGCTGATGATCGCCGCAGGGCAGAGTTCCTGCGTAACCAATGTCTTTCAGCGCTTCGCCAAGAGTAACGCCATCCGCATCCTCTCTGCTCAGCCCATAATCCAGATCGTAGCTACCCCCGAATACGCCTGACGCGATCATGGGCGGGGCAAAGCGTGCCCCCTCTTCGTTGGTCCAGACACAGATCTCCAGCGGGCTTGCGGTTTCGATGCCGTGGTCGTTGAGGGTTTCGATAATTTCCACGCCCGCCAGTACCCCATAAACGCCATCGAATTTCCCGCCGTGGGGCTGGGTATCGAGATGGCTGCCGCAGGCGATCGGCGGACGCTGCAGATCGGTGCCGGGGCGACGAGCGAAGATATTGCCCATTTGGTCGATGCGTATGTCGCATCCAAGCGCCCGACACCAGATGATGAACAGATCGCGGCCTTGTCTGTCCTCCTCGGTAAGGGCCACCCGGCAACTGCCGCCGGGAGGCGTAGCACCAATCTCCGCCATGGACATCAGCCGCTGCCAAAGTCGATCCTGATCGATCATGAGCGCTTCGGACATGGTATTTCCTTCCCACGTTATTGTTGTGTTGAGGTACTGGCGTCAAAAACGCCCATGTCTTAATCAAGGTAGTGGAGCAATCCGGGGGCGTATAATATCAATAATCGATTTTTTGATACTTGAAAGGTATCAGTCATGAGGCATTTGCAGCCGCATATTCGGTATTTCATTGCCGTTGCCGAAGAGTTGCATTTCCGCCGGGCCGGGGAGCGTTTACACGTAGCCCAGCCCGTACTCAGTCGTGCGATACGGCAACTGGAAGAACAGCTGGAAGTGGTCCTGCTGCAGCGTAGCCGCCGGCATGTCAGCTTGACTGCTGCGGGGCGCGTATTTCTTGAGGAGTGTTATCTCGCGAGGGAGGCAATGGAGCGCGCCGAGCAGCGCGCTATCAAGGCAGATAAAGGCGAGGCTGGACGACTGATCGTTGGGTATACGGATTTCGCAATCAATGGTGTTCTGCCTTCGCTATTGGCAACTTTTCATCGCCACTTGGCCGAAGTCAGTATCGATCTTGTGCGTTGTGATTCTCATGAGCAACTCGAGGCAATCGAAGGCGGACGGCTCGATGTGGGGTTCTTGACCGGCCCCGTCAGCGGTGCAGGGTTGAAGCAAGTTACCGTACACGAAGCGCCTTATATGGTGGTGTTGCCTAGCCACCATCCTCTGGCTGAATTGAAAAGCGTGTCTCTCAAGGCTCTTTCGCAAGAAGTCTTTGTGCTAGGCAATGTGCATACATGGCGGCATTTTGTTTCTCAGATCAAAGCATTGTGTTTCGAGGCTGGATTCATTCCGAGGGTGGTTAAAGAAGCGCCAAACAGTGACAGCATATTTGGCTTGGTCGCCGCACAAATGGGAGTGACCATCTACCCTGACTGCGATCTCAACCATAACCGGCGCGATATTGTTCTGCGACCGCTTGCGGGTACCAAGGCCAAATTGATGACGGAGATGGTGTGGTCGTCAAGCAGTACCAACCCCGTGGTAGCTCGGTTTGTTGATATCATTACTCAGACAGAGCCTGTTGTTGAGCATCGTCAAAATTGAGCTCAGTAGTAGAATCAATCTGCAGTGACAGGTTTGAAACCCCCTGTCAGTAGAATTGATGGCCAACGTTCAGGGGGTCGGTTGTCGGTTCAGCAGGTCTGGCTCAAGATGCCTGCGTCGAACAATGGATGGTTTTCAATCGTCATCCTCTTTTTCAGGAGCTGGTGCGGATTCAAACGCTCGCTTGTCGTCCGGCAAGCGCACGATGTCCCCCAGGCTAAGTTTGCCGTGTTGCTTTACCCGCTCTCCTTTAGCATCGATGAGAGCGGCGACCTCGCCGATACTGACCTTGTCCTTGTAGGCCTCGACCTTCACACGCACGTTCATGCCTTGGTAGCGGCCGGAGACGATGGTACCGGGATGTGGCTCACTGCTGTTATTGGGGTCCTTGGCATAGTGTGCTTCGACACCATGAACGCCGGGATCGTCCCATTCGATATGAGTATGCATGTGTCCTCACTTTGTGGATTCTCGTACATGCCAAGCTTAGCCGTATGAGGCCGCCTGATGAAAGCCCATAGCGCCGCACCTAGCTATTTCTACGGATTCAAGAATCGGGTTCTTGCTCGAGGAACCCATGATCACGCGGGGCGCGCTAGTGCCATGGTCGTGTGCTATCGAGAACTCTAATCTATCTTTCGTGCTTGATGTGTACGACATTTCCCTATTGGATGAAGAGCAGAACCTGACTGGCGGAAGGCCATTTCCAATGACAAAAAAACAGTCCAAGCGCGCGGATAGTAAAAAGGCCGAGGCGCAGCCGGCGCCGGCACGCAAGCTCGAAAGTCGGGTCGAGGCGTTCCGACAACTTGCCGATGCCTATGCCAGCGGCGCCTGCGTCATGCTGCCCAGCGCGCTGAGCGGGCAGGCACGCCATCTCCATGTGCGGGCGACGCTGCAAGAAGATCATCAGACCCGCATCGAAGAGCGTTCCAGCGGAGCCAGCCAGAAATTCGACAAGCTTGCCGGATCGGTCTTCTCGTTCTTTCGGGGCACCGCGTTGCTGTTCTACCGTGACATGGCGGGCACGGATGCACAAATGCCGACGGTATTGGTACTCGGTGATGTGCATCCGGAGAATTTTGGTGTCATGCCCAATGCCGACAACGTGCCAATCTTCAATGTCAACGATTTCGATGAGGTCTGCTACGCACCCTTCAGCTGGGATCTCAAGCGTGGCTCCGTTGGCTTCATGCTTGCAGCGGAAGAGGTTGCCGGGTTCGGCCAAAAGAGACAGCGCAAGATCGTCAAGCGATTCCTGTCCGGCTATATCTCGGATATGCGTCGCTTTGCTGAATCCTCAACGGAAAAAGCCGAGGAGTATCGGATCGATAACAGCCCAAAGGTAATCCGCAGGCTGTTCAAGCAGGCGCATCAGAGCCGCAAGGAATGGCTATGGGATGATTATCTGGACGAGAGCGGACAGGGCTTTCGGTCGAGCAAGAAGCTGACGCCAATCAGCCATCGTCGCGACGAGTTCCAGTCGCTTGTCGAGACTCTCGTAGGCAAGAATAGCGCAAAGCCGCCGGCGCGGGCGGGGAATCTGGTCGTCAAGGACGTCGCCATTCGGCACGGGCAGGGGACCGCCTCACTTGGCCTGCCGCGCTACTATGCGCTGGTCGAAGGGCCGAGCCAGAATGCGACGGACGACATCATCATCGAATTCAAGCGAGCACGGGACTCGGCGCTCAGCGGCCTGGTGCCAAGAAACGAATTCATCTCCGGTAATCGGGGGGGACGCATCGCCCACGGCCAGTCGGTGCAACTTGCCCATGGCGATGTTTTTTACGGTTCGAGCGAGATCGATGGCGTAAGCTTCATGACCCGTGAGCGTGCCCCATTTCGCGACGACATCGATCTTGAATCCCTATCGAAGAAGTCCTGGGGCGAGTATGCCGAGGTTTGTGGGCGTGCGTTGGCTCTTGCGCATGCGCGCTCGGACGACGCCGGTGAGATCGACTACGATGTCGAGCCCAGGATTCTAGATGCCATCAATCCGTCAGAGCTTTTTGCCAGGGATGTGTTGGATTTCGCCCAGGAGGCCGCTGAGCGTCTTCGCCGCGACCATGCCTACTTCTGTGCCGATCACAAACGAGGCGCGTTCAGAAACATCGAAACGGTCTATCGATAAAAAATGAAGTGGCCCCACCGCTGGAACCACTTCGCGAAAGCTTACTATGCTGCGTCTGGTTGTTTTCCCGGGCGTTTACCTGGATTCAAGAATCGGGTTCTTGCTCGGATAGCTCCATGATCATGCGAGTTGCCAGATAAAGCCTGGGCACGATGCTATCGAGCACGATGAACTCATCCGCGCTGTGATAACGTCCGCCAACAAGGCCCAGGGATTCCAGCACCGCCGGTGTGTCGCTATCCGGGTTATAGGCGTAAGCAGCATCGGTACCGCCGCCAATCTCGATGGCTTTGAGATCGCGATCCATCTCCGTGTAAATCTTTCGTGCTTGCTCTGCCAGCGCCTGGGTCTGGGGGTTGTCCGGCATGGGAGGGCGACCCTTGTCGATGCGGAAGTTTACTTTTGTATCTTCGATGAGCTTGTCCCGAATAATTTCATTGGCCTCACTCATTACTCGATCATATTCGCCGGCATCGAAATAGCGCATGTCGCCTTCCGCATGCGCCTGCTCGGGAATGATATTGCGCTTGGCGCCACCATCGACGATGGTCCAGTTGAGGGTGGTTTGCTTGTCGGCATTGCCCAGCTCATCGAGTTGCAGAAGCTGATGGGCTAGTTCCATGATGGCGTTGCGGCCTTGTTCCGGAGCGCTGCCTGCATGGGAAGCGCGACCTTCGACATCGAGAAAGACATAGTTGATGCCCTTGGTCACCACGGTGACCGCATCCACATCGTCTTCCCCCAGCGCCGGTTCGAATACCAGCACCGCGTCCTGATCCTTGGCGAGTTGTTGAATCGCATCCCGAGAGCCAAGGGAGCCTTTCTCTTCGTCCGGATTGAAGACCACGGTCAGGGTGCCGTACTCCTTGAAATCAAGCTCCTCGAGTATCGCGAGCGCATGCAGAATTACCGCGACGCCCCCCTTGGCATCCCCGATGCCTGGGCCATAGCCACGGCCCTCTTCGGTACGAAAGGGCCGTTTTTCCACCTCGCCTTCATCGAACACGGTGTCGTAGTGGATCATCAGCATGATGTTCTGATCCCCTTCGCCGTCTATAGTGCCGATCAGCGTCTTGCCACCGAACTTTGGCGCTGGGCGAGTTTCGATCTCGGCGCCTAGTCTCTCGAGACGCTGCTCGAGTATACCGGCGACCTTATTGAGCCCTTCCACGTAACCGGTGCCGGAATCGATGTTGACTAGCGTTTCCAGGGTTTCAAGCAGCGGTTGCTCTTGCTGCTGGGCGGCCTCGAGGACGTCTTGCTGAGAAGCGGCGAGTGCAGGAACGGTTGCGAACAAGGTAGCGCAACCAAGGCTCGTGGCGAGTAGGAAAGGCTTCATTGTCTTCTCCCTGGGTAAGTTGTTCTCCTAGTTAAAGCCTAGGGGGAAAGTATGAAAACGCAAATCGCGCAGGGAGCAAAACGACAATAAAAAAGACGGCCCATAGGCCGTCTTGTAGTGCAAGCATCGAAAGCGTGGAGCCTGAACTAGCGCTTAGAAGCGGAAGCTCAGCCCCCCCATCACGACGATCGGATCGATCTCGACGTCGGCGTCGTAATCGACGCCAGCGATGGTGGCGGTTGCATCACTGTCGATATCCAAGTACCAGGCGGCAGCATTGAGCGCCCAGTGTTCGCTGATCAGCAGATCGACACCCAGCTGCGCGGCATAGCCCCAGGAGTCGTCGAGTTCAAGACTGCCAACCGCGAGCTTTTCATCCGAGAAGCGCGTGTAGTTCACGCCGGCGCCAACGTAGGGCTGGATCGAGGAATCCGTGCCACCAAATGGGTAGTACTGCAGGGTCAGGGTCGGTGGCAGGTGCTTGGTCGAAGCATCGATATCAGTCTCGCCTAGATTGATGTTGTGCTCGAAGCGTTCTGCCGCCAGCAGTTCAACCCCCAGTTGATCCAGGAAGCGATAGCCGAAGGTGATGGCGAAGCCGCTGTCTTTATCCACATCGACTTCAAGGCCTAGATCACTGAAGTCGCCGTTATCGCTCGTTGGTGAAACCTTGGCCACACCAAAGCGCGTGTAAATGTCGCCTTGACCATAGGCCAGTGCGGTAGAAGTTGCGGTCATGGAGGCCAGGAAAATGGCGCCGGTCAGAAGAGGGGTTACGCGCATGGGAAGACTCCTTGGTTGAATCCCAAAATCGCCCCTGGCGGCGCAAGGCACATCCAGTGCTGGGGCATGAATATAGCATCGCTGATGCTTGGGTATGAGTATAGCAGTACCTACTGCTACGAACTAAGCGTAGAGTAACTGATATAGGTTGATAAACATTGATTTATGTCATGTTTGGCGCAAGCAGTTTCTCGGCCTTTTAAGTTTTTGCACATGCATGCAATCACAATGAAAAAACCGCCATTAAGACGGGCCGGAAAATGCATAAGCAAATATTGAATCAGTTCTTGTTGGCGCGCTTGCGCTCGTTTTCCTTTAGGTGCTTTTTACGCAACCGAATATGGTTCGGGGTGACCTCGACCAGTTCGTCGTCATCGAGAAACTCGATAGCCTGCTCCAGGGAGAAACGCACCGGTGTGGTCAGCACGATGTTCTCGTCGTTACCGGAGGCGCGCATGTTGTCGAGCTTCTTGCCCTTGGTGGGATTGACCGCCATGTCGCTGGCGCGATTGTTGATCCCGATCAGCATGCCTTCGTAGACCTCGGTGCCGTGATCAATGATCAGCTTGCCCCGCTCTTGCAGCGTGAACAGCGCATAGGCCAGCGCTTTGCCATCGACCATGGAGACCAGCACGCCGTTACGCCGTTCAATGGAAGCGTCAGGCTTGAGCGGGCCGTAATGATCGAAACGGCTGGTGAGGATGCCGGTGCCGGAGGTCAGCGTCAGGAACTGGCCACGAAAGCCGATCAATCCGCGGGCGGGGATGATGAAGTCCAGGCGCACACGACCCTTGCCATCCGGGTTCATGTTGGAAAGCTCCCCCTTGCGATAGCCGAGCTCTTCCATGATGGCGCCCTGATGTTGCTCTTCGCAGTCGATGATGACCTCTTCGTAGGGCTCCTGCTTTTGACCATCGATCTCGCGGATGATGACTTCCGGGCGGCCCACGGCCAACTCGTAGCCTTCGCGACGCATGGTTTCGATCAGCACCGAGAGGTGCAACTCGCCGCGTCCAGAGACCTTGAACTTCTCCGGGGAGTCACCTTGCTCGACGCGCAGCGCAACGTTGTGAATCAACTCCTGCTCAAGACGATCCTTGATGTTGCGGCTGGTGACATATTTACCGTCGCGACCGGCGAAAGGCGAGTCGTTGACCTGAAAGGTCATGGAAACAGTGGGCTCGTCGATGGTCAGTGCCGGCAGTGCTTCCGGCGCTGCCGGGTCGCATAGTGTCTCGGAGATCGCCAGGTCGTCGATGCCGGTGATGCAGATGATATCGCCGGCGTCGGCCTTGTCGGTCTGTACCCGCTCGAGGCCCATATGGGTCATGACCTGACCGATCTTGCCCTTGCGAATGTTGCCCTCTCGAGAGATCACGCTGATCTGCTGGCCAGGACGCACGCTGCCACGCTTGATACGACCAAGACCGATGACACCCACGTAGCTTGAGTAATCCAGCGCCGAGATCTGCATCTGGAAAGGAGCGTCAAGCTCGACCTTGGGCGGCTCGACGATGTCGACGATGGACTGGAACATGGGGGTCATGTCGTCGGCCATCTCCTCAGGGTCGGGGCCGGCGATGCCGTTCAGGGCGGAGCAGTAGATGATCGGGAAGTCGAGCTGCTCATCGCTTGCCCCGAGGTTATCGAACAGATCGAAGATCTGATCGATGACCCAGTCCGGGCGGGCGCCCGGGCGATCGACCTTGTTGACTACGACGATCGGTTTCAGGCCCTGGTCAAAGGCTTTCTGGGTGACAAAACGGGTCTGGGGCATGGGGCCGTCGACGGCATCGACCAGAAGCAGTACGGAGTCGACCATCGACATGACGCGCTCGACCTCGCCGCCGAAATCCGCGTGCCCGGGAGTGTCGACGATGTTGATGTGATAAACCTGCTCATCCGGAGCCTGCCAGCGGATTGCCGTGTTCTTCGCCAGGATGGTAATGCCGCGTTCTTTCTCCTGGTCGTTGGAGTCCATGACGCGCTCCTGGCCTTCGGCCTTGCGGTCCAGGGTGCCGGACTGACTCAGAAGCTTGTCGACCAGGGTGGTCTTGCCGTGGTCGACATGGGCAATAATGGCAATGTTGCGAAGTTTCTCGATCACGACAGGATCCTGCTGGGAAATAGGGGGCGTATTATAGTGGCTAGCGGCACCCGACTGCTACCTTATGCCACGGATTTTGCCGGCTGACGCTGGTTCCACGTTGTGTAGACGCTATTTTCGAGGGTTCTTGATTCGTCTTTTTAGAGACCGATAAGGCTTATCTTTGCAAAAAGCCAAGCAGATGATCGAACAGTCGCCCAGGGCTCTGGGCCAGTGTCTGATTGATGGAGATGCGCGGTAGCGCCAGCGGATCGTGGCGATGTGTCAGCCAGCCTTCTGTATCGAATAGCGCCGTGGTTACGCCAGCGCGTTGGAGCATTTGCCGGGTATGCAAGGAGGGGGACTCACCGGTACATGCAATTGTTGGTAGCGGGTCCCGGCAAAGCGTGGCCAGTATTTTGCGTGAGCGCCGTAACTGTCGATGAAGCCGTTCGTCGTTTTGCTCGTCACAATGAAACCCTCCGGCACCGAAACGGAACAATCCTCCATTCTCCAGGCGTCGAAGGCTGAATGGGTCGATCGGTTGTAGTGAATGATCAAGGGTTTTCAATAGATGTTCGCTAACCTCGGACAGGCGCTCCGAGTCGATAGGTGCAAGCTGCAAGAAGTAGCCTAGCAATGCACGGCTATAGGCATGGTCCGGATGACGGGGTGGCATGGGAGGGAGTGGCAGTCCTGCGTCTCCCATCGTGTCGCGAATCTGCTCGACGGAACGCTTTCGCCATAGTGCGTCGCCAATCAACGATCGCCACAGCTTAGTATCTTCTACCGGCGACAGTGTAATGAAAATACTGGCAGGAATGGCGTAATGATCGAGTGGATCGGTCACATTTTCGATGTCGTGACGCCAGGGGCTGTCGAAGGTCAGGCTTATGTTTGGATGATGTTCTAGGTGAGGCGTAAGCGCAGTGGAAAGATTGACCAGGCTCGCGACGCCGTTGAGCGTAATGAGCAAATTCTCGAAGCTTGCTGGTCCAAGACTCCAGGGCGCGCAGTGGGGCAAGCGTGCCTCGGCTTCGCTTGTAAGTACACGAGGTAAATGCAGCAACGCCCTTTGCCCACGACCCGGGTTCAGCAGTGTGCGTCGCCAGCGACCACGCAGACGCTGGGCCAGATCCTGGGCCAAGCTCTGAGCAATCCCTCCCAGTGCGCTCATCGGCGTAGCTCACTGCTTGTTGTGCGACTGACTTCTGGGGTCTGGTTCAGAACTCGGGCGTGACAGGCAACGAGCCGCAACAAGAAATCGCTTTCAATACCTTGCTCTAGTTCAACGTCAAAACCGCCTACGCGCTCGAACCATTGGCGCTTGACGCTCAGGGCAAGCGTGTCGCTGCCGGCACTCAAAAACCGGGTCAACCAGGAAAGCTTCATGGTGCTGATCACTGTCAAG
Source organism: uncultured Halomonas sp. (assembly GCF_947500835.1). Classification (GTDB taxonomy): domain Bacteria; phylum Pseudomonadota; class Gammaproteobacteria; order Pseudomonadales; family Halomonadaceae; genus Modicisalibacter. The sequence continues at coordinate 76,738 of NZ_CANMTQ010000002.1, read as the reverse complement.
GCAACCGCATCCCAGGTGCGCTCGAACATGGCGCGTTCCGCCCAGGCCAACCAGCCTGCGGGTAATTCTACCAAGGGATCGATGAAGACCAGGGTATTGGCCTGGGTATGGTTGGCACAAACGTTGTAGCGTTGCCCTCGGGTGCCAGCACAGCGCTCCATCAATTGCGCATTATGACGTTCTGCCAACACGGCATAGCGTGTCCGGATCTTGTCGACGAGCACGATGATGTCGACAGGGCTGTTGATGGTATTGACCGCGTGCGTGACAGCCTCCAGGCACCTGTCAAGGCGTGAATGGCCACGTTGAGAGTCGATGATGATGCAAAAATGATTCATTGTCAGGGTGACCCAACTCTGTTGGCTGGTCGATTGTCGCGCCAGCGACTTGGGTTTTTGAGTCACGCAATATGGTCATGCAGTCACTCATGTCAGCGATCACTAGACGCTATTTTTTTGTGTAATAAATAGTAGCCTTTGGTTTCATAGCGTATCAATGTATGGGCCGGCTGATTTCGACAGAGCCAGCGCATGATTTTTTCACGCTTAATCGGTTGAGTTAGTTAGTCATTATCAAGTCATTGCAGCCAAATCATGTAAAGCACCAAAATGGTGCAAAGAAACAAAACATGCATCTGGATGGTGCGTACACGCTTTTTCAAGCTGTAAAACATGGCAAATAATATAATGACGAGATGATGGATATTTTGGTGCGATGAAATTATTTTTAGTAAAATCAATGGTCTGTTAAAGAAAAAGGGTTGCTGGGTATATTTTGGCGCGTCTTTTGCTATGAACTGATAGAAACGGTCTGTCGTGGGCAATGATGATGCGGCATGCTACAACAACGCGATTTTTGTCCATTTTTATTGATCTGGGCTCAACGTTCACTTTATGGAGAAAACCATGTCAGAAAAGACTCTCGCCCTGATGGAAGAGCACAGTATTCGCTGGGTTGATCTGCGCTTTACCGATACCCGGGGTAAAGAGCAGCACGTCACCATTCCCGCCAGCGCTGTCGATGACGAGTTTTTCGAAAATGGCCAGATGTTCGATGGTTCCTCTATTTCCGGTTGGAAAGGCATCAACGAATCCGACATGATCCTGCTCCCGGAAGACGGTTCGGGTTTTCTCGATCCGTTTACTGAAGATGCCACCTTGATATTGCGCTGCGACATCATCGAGCCTGCCACCATGCAGGGTTACGAGCGCGATCCTCGCTCCATCGCCAAGCGCGCCGAGGCGTATCTTGCCAGTACCGGACTGGGGGATACCGCCTTCTTCGGTCCGGAGCCGGAGTTCTTCATCTTCGACGAGGTGCACTGGAAAAACGATATTCAGGGATCGATGTTTCGCATTTCCTCGGAAGAGGGCGCCTGGGCCACGGATTCCACCAGCGTCGAGGGCGGCAACCTCGGCCACCGTCCGCGGGTCAAGGGCGGCTACTTCCCGGTCCCCCCGGTGGACTCCCATCACGACATCCGCAGCGCCATGTGCAACACCCTGGAGGCGATCGGTCAGTCCGTGGAGGTGCATCACCACGAGGTGGCCAATGCGGGGCAGAACGAGATCGGCGTGAAGTTCAACACCCTGGTCAAGAAGGCGGATGAAGTCCAGGAGATGAAGTACGTCATCCACAACGTGGCCCATGCCTACGGCAAGACGGCAACCTTCATGCCCAAGCCGCTGGTGGGAGACAACGGCTCCGGCATGCATATTCACCAGTCCTTCTGGAAGGATGGCGAGAACATGTTCGCCGGCGACGAGTACGCCGGGCTCTCCGAGATGGCGCTTTACTATATCGGCGGCGTCATCAAGCATGCACGCGCCCTGAACGCCTTCACCAACCCGGCCACCAACTCCTACAAGCGTCTGGTGCCAGGGTTCGAAGCGCCGGTGATGCTGGCCTACTCGGCACGCAACCGCAGCGCCTCGATTCGTATTCCCTATACCGCCAGCCCCAAGGGCAAGCGGGTGGAGACGCGTTTTCCGGACCCGGTCGCCAACCCTTATCTCTCGTTTGCAGCGCTTCTGATGGCGGGTCTCGACGGCATCAAGAACAAGATCCATCCGGGAGACGCCATGGACAAGAACCTCTACGACCTGCCGCCGGAAGAGGGCAAGTCCGTGCCTACCGTGGCAACGAGTCTTGAGCAGGCCCTCGAGTGTCTGGACAAGGATCGTGCCTTTCTCACCGAAGGCGGGGTGTTCACCGATGACATGATCGATGCCTACATCGAGGTGATCAGTGAAGACGTGCAGCGTCTGCGCATGGCCACGCATCCGCTCGAATTCGATATGTATTACAGCTGCTGATTACGACAGTAGATTGCAGTAGCTGATTACAGAAGCTGATTACAGAAGAAAGATCAGCGGCCGATAAGGTATAAGAAGCAAGGGCTCCCAAGGGAGCCCTTTTTACGTCACATCGAGTAACAGCGCATACTTGTGGCAAGGATCATCGAGGAAACTTTCATGAAGCGTTTTCTATCCTGCATATTCATAGGTTGCTTGCCTTTTGGTGGGGTCGAGGCGGCCACGGTTTATCGAAGCGTCGATGCTCAAGGCAATGTCGTCTTTACCGATACCCCCGGCCAGGATAGCCAGCGCATCAAGCTCAAATCCCTGACAGTTGTGCCTTCACAAGAATCTGCGACTCCCGCCTCAAAGGCTTCTGGAAACCCAGCCGAGAAAAAAGCGGCCCCCCGATTCTCGCGCAACGCCTCTGGCGGGCCTTTCATGCCCTATTCCACCTTCAGCATTCTATCGCCCCAGGACGGCTACACGCTGCAGACCGGGTATGCCGGCGATATCGTCATCGATATCGCGGTAGAGCCTGAATTGCGCAAGGACCATCGCATTCGCTTGCTGGTAGACGATGACGTAAGTCAGTCGGCGATGCATACCCAGGTCTTCATGCTCAGCAACTTGAATCGCGGTGAGCACACCTTGCGCGCAGAACTGCTCGATGCTCAAGGCAGGGTGCGTCATCGCAGCGACCCGGTGACGCTGTACGTGCATCGGGCCAGCGTCAATCTGCCCTCCAATCCGAACAATCCTGCAGGTCGTCCTCAAAGCCAGACCGGTAACTGAGCTTATCGATGCTAAAGGCGTCAACAGCATAGGCATACACCTGGGCGCGCACCATAATGGTGCAACGGGTTGGCGTTTTGCTACCCAAGAGCAAGAAGAAGCCCGCCATGCGGGAGTGGCGCGGTTCTTGCACCTGCAATAGTCCTTGCCTCAGTTTCTTGTCTATCAGCATGTTCATCACGGAGCGCAGGATGCACCGACGAATATTGGAACATCTGACGACTGCCGTCATGACCCTGGATGAAACGCTCAGGGTCGATTGGATGAACCCGGCTGCCGAGGCACTGCTGGCGGTCAGTCTTGGTCGCGTGAAAGGCGTTCAGCTTGAAAGCCTGATAGGTAGCAATGAAGATGTGACCGAAGTGCTGGTCAAGGCGATGAAGACCGCTCACTCCTTTACCCAGCGAGAAGCAAGGTTCGTATTGGCAAGCGGCGAAATAGTCACCGTTGATTTTACGGCAACCCCCTTGACCGACAACGAGCTGCTGCTCGAAATCGAGCCCCGGGATCGGCTATTGAGAATCTCTCGAGAAGAAGCGCTGATCGCACGCCAGAAAACCGTCAAGGTGCTATCCAGGGGGCTAGCCCATGAGATCAAGAATCCCTTGGGGGGTATTCGTGGCGCGGCACAGCTACTTGAACGCGACCTGCCGGATCCAGCGCTCGTTGAATATACCCAGGTGATCATCGAGGAGGTCGATCGGCTGCGAGATCTGGTCGACCGCATGCTGGGCCCTCCCTATCCCTGTCGCCATGAGCCCTTGAATATCCACAAGGTGGTGGAGCGGGTGCGCACCCTGCTTTTGGCGGAACACCCAGGTATCGACTACCTGCGAGACTACGACCCCAGCCTGCCAGAGCTGGTCGGTGACGAAGATCAGCTGATCCAGGCGCTGCTCAACGTGGCGGGCAACGCCGTGCAGGCCATGGAGGCGAGCCCCAGTGAAGCGCCGCGCTTGACGCTGCGCACTCGAGCAAGACGCCAGTTTACCCTTGGCAGCGAATGCCATCGGCTGGTCTGCGAAATTGCCGTGATCGATAACGGCCCGGGCGTTCCGGAACGCCTGCGGGATACGCTCTTTTATCCCATGATCTCGGGACGTGCCGAGGGCAGCGGTCTGGGGTTGGCCATCGCTCAATCAATATTGCATCAGCACCATGGACTGATCGAAAGCGAGTCCCAGCCCGGCCATACCGAATTCCGTCTGCTCATTCCCATGGACGCAGCCGTCAACTCACAAGTGGAGGTCCCATGACCGAGATGGCTCGTGTCGTCATCGTCGATGATGATCGCAGCATTCGCTGGGTACTGGAGCGCGCGCTTGCCCAGCCGGACATCGAGATTCAAAGCTTCGAACGCGCGGATCATGCCCTCGGTACACTAGTGGATGACCCCCCGGAAGTACTGCTGACGGACATTCGCATGCCTGGGCTCGATGGCCTGGATCTCTTGGCTCAGGTGCGCCAGGCCCATCCGGATCTGCCGGTGATCGTGATGACTGCGCACTCGGATCTGGACAGCGCGGTGGCGTCCTATCAAGGCGGCGCCTTCGAGTATCTGCCCAAGCCCTTCGATGTTGACGAAGCCCTGGCACTGGTGAGGCGAGCCATCGCCCATGCCCGCGAACGCCGCACGCCGGCCAGCATTCCTGCCCGACTGGCGACGGAGATCATCGGTGAGGCGCCGGCCATGCAGGAGGTCTTCCGCGCCATCGGTCGCCTGGCGCAATCCCATATCACCGTGCTCATCAATGGTGAATCCGGCACCGGCAAGGAGCGAGTGGCCAAGGCCTTGCACCAGCACAGTCCACGCAAGTCCCAGCCCTTCGTCGCCTTGAACATGGCGGCGATACCCAAGGAGCTGATGGAGTCCGAACTGTTCGGCCATGAAAAAGGCGCTTTTACCGGCGCCAGTACCCGGCGCCAGGGGCGTTTCGAACAGGCGGATGGGGGTACGCTGTTTCTCGATGAGATCGGTGATATGCCGCCGGATACCCAGACTCGCTTGCTCCGGGTGCTGGCGGATGGGGAGTTTTATCGTGTCGGCGGCCATCACTCCGTCAAGGTCAACGTGCGCATCATCGCCGCTACCCATCAGCCTCTTGAGCAGCGGGTCGCGGAAGGGCGTTTTCGTGAAGACCTGTTTCATCGACTCAACGTGATTCGCATCCATTTGCCGCGACTGGCGGAGCGTAGCGAAGACATTCCCCGCCTGACCCAGCACTTTCTCGCCGAAGCCGCCCGGGAGCTCGCCACGGAAACCAAGCTGTTGACCCCGGCCGCCGAACAGCATCTGACTCGTCTACCCTGGCCGGGCAATGTGCGTCAGTTGGAGAATACCTGCCGCTGGCTGACGGTCATGGCGTCCGGACGCGAAATCCTGATCGACGACTTGCCGGCGGAACTGCGGGATGTCGAGAGCCTGGCGCATGAGAGCGAGGACTGGCGCAAGGCCTTTCGCGCCTGGGCCGATCGCACCTTGAGTGCAGGGCATACGCATCTGTTCGGCGAGGCGGTTTCGGAGTTCGAGCGTATTCTCATCGAAGCCGCTCTCAAGCATACCGGTGGGCGAAAAGGGGAGGCGGCGGAGTTGCTGGGCTGGGGACGCAACACATTGACCCGCAAGCTGAAAAGCACGATTGTAGAGTGAAGTATTGCGAGTAGGGGGCTTGAATTTTTACCATCCGCATCCATATTCATATATAGCAAGTCGGGGTACATGACCGGCTTTGCTGAAAGGTACATCTTCACTGACTTTTATAAGGAGGTGTTCGATCATGTTCGGAGATCTTTGGCGTTCCACTGGTTCCAGGTCTGCGGATTTTGATTGGTTCCGCCAGGTCATGGACGAATTCTTTCCTCAGGCTACCTCGGATATTCGTTCGGTGCCTCGTGGCACCTTTCCCATGATCAATATGGGCCGTACGGACGAAGCCATCCTGGTATACGTGTTCGCCCCGGGCCTGACCACCGAAGCGCTCGATGTAAGCATCCAGGATAATGTGCTGACCCTGCACGGACGTCGTTCGTCGGTCACGGAAGAAGGCGAGCGCCAGGAGCGTGCCTACTATCGTCAGGAGCGGTTCAGCGGTGAATTCTCGCGTTCAGTTACTTTACCGGATGGCGTCGACACTGAACGAGCCGAGGCCAAGGCGGCCAACGGACTGGTCGAGATACATTTACCCAAGCGCGAGGAAATGAAGCCACGTCGCGTCGAAATCAAGACGGCTTGAGACCCAAGGAGGTGTTGAGTTATGAATGATGTCACTAAACGCGAAACCCACCGCGATGTCGCGACCCAGCCCGAGCAGCGCCGCACGCTGCTACCGGCAGTAGATATCTACGAGCAGAATGATGCCCTGCATGTGGTTGCCGATATGCCGGGGGTGACCCAGGAGTCGCTGCACATCGAAGTGGATCAGAACGTGCTGAGCATCGAAGGCGATATCAAGATCGATATGCCAAGCGGCGTTTCCGCTTCCTATGCGGAGATACGCGGCGATCAGTACGCTCGTCGCTTCACGTTGAGCCACGAGATCGATGCCGACTCGATCCAGGCAGAAATCCGTGATGGCGTGCTGCGTCTGGTATTGCCCAAGCGCGAGACGCATCGTCGTCGGCGTATCGAAGTCAAGACGGCCTGACCCGCAAGTGTGGTTTTGTGATCAAGGCGCCTTCCTCTGCGGAAGGCGCTTTTTTTGGTTCTCAGGGTTTAAAATGATCGTGTTTTTTGTGCGGCGCACCTAGGCTGGAAAAGTGCGTCACTTATCGGCAAGATGATCGGCGTATTTTTTGAACATGTCTGCGGGACGCAAAGGCCGCCGCCATCTTAAAGAGGAACTAGTCACGATGACCGATATTACCAAACTGCTGGGCGACGAAGCCGACAGCCTGCTCAATCATACCTGCAGCGGATTCAAGAAAGAGGATCTATACCTGCCCGGCCCAGATTTCGTCGATCGGGTAATGATGGACAGCGACCGCAACCCCTTGGTGATGCGCAACATGCAGATGCTGTTCAACAGCGGGCGTCTGGCAGGCACCGGTTATTTGAGCATGTTGCCGGTGGATCAGGGGATCGAACATTCTGCAGGCGCCTCTTTCGCCCCCAATCCCATGTACTTCGATCCCAAGAATATTGTGGAGCTGGCCATCGAAGGGGGCTGTAACTGCGTTGCCTCGACCCTGGGGGTGCTTTCCTCCGTGGCGCGGCGCTATGCCCACAAGATCCCGATGATGCTCAAGCTCAACCACAACGAAACCTTGACCTACCCGGCGATCTACGACCAGACCCTGTTCGCCCAGGTCGAGCAAGCCCATAACATGGGTTGCATCGCGGTTGGCGCCACCATCTATTACGGCTCACCGGAAAGCCGTCGCCAGATCATGGAAATCAGCGAAGCCTTCGAGCGCGCCCACGAGCTGGGTATGGTGACGGTGCTGTGGTCCTATCTGCGCAATCCCGATTTCAAGAAGGACGGCACCGATTACCACGTCTCCTCGGATCTCACCAGCCAGGCGGTTCATCTGGCGGCAACCATAAAGGCGGACATCGTCAAGCAGAAGCTGCCGGAGAACAACGGCGGTTACAAGGCGGTAGGTTTTGGCCACACCCATGACAAGGTCTACGATGAGCTGACCTCGGACAACCCCATCGATCTGGCCCGTTATCAGGTGGCCAACTGCTTCATGGGCCGCGCCGGGCTGATCAACTCCGGCGGCGGCTCCAAGGGGCATTCCGACATGGGCGAAGCGGTGCGTACCGCGGTCATCAACAAGCGCGCCGGCGGTATGGGGCTGATTTCCGGACGCAAGGCATTCCAGAAGCCGATGAAGGAAGGTGCGGCGCTGCTCAACGCCATTCAGGATGTGTATCTGTCGAAGGATGTCACGGTAGCGTAAAAAGCTTCCTGAGTTGGCTGAAAATGAGAAGGGCCCGGTCGCAATGACCGGGCCCTTTGTCTTATAGCCTTTCAATATGTTGTTAAGCGGTCGCCGTTTCTTCCAGCAGCTGCTCGACCTGCTCCACGACGTTGTCCACGGTGAAGCCGTAGTGCTTGAACAGCGCTTCTGCCGGGGCGGATTCGCCGAAGCTGCGCATGGCGATGATGCGGCCATGAAGCCCGACATACTTGTACCAGTAGGCGTAGTGACTGGCTTCGATGGCCACGCGCTTGGTCATGGTGGACGGCAGGACGGATTCACGATAGCTGGCAGGCTGTGCATCGAATATGTCCGTGGAGGGCAACGACACGACGCGCACGGCTTTGCCCTTTGCTTCCAACGCATCGGCGGCCTCCATGGCCAGACCCACTTCGGAGCCGGTGGCGATCAAGATGACCTCGAAAGGCTCGTCGCTGTCCTTGAGTACATAGCCGCCGCGACGAATCTCCGCCAGTTGATGCTGATCACGCTGCTGATGGGGCAGATTTTGCCGCGACAATACCAGGGCGGTTGGCGCGCCACGGCGCTTGAGGGCGATACGCCAGGCCACGGCGGTTTCTACCGCATCCGCCGGACGCCAGGTCGAAAGGTTGGGCGTCGAGCGCAGCGCTCCCATTTGCTCGATGGGCTGGTGGGTCGGACCGTCCTCGCCCAGGCCGATGGAGTCGTGAGTGAACACATAGATGGCCTGCAGGTTCATCAGCGCCGCCAGGCGCACGGCATTGTGCATGTACTCCATGAAGGTCAGGAAGGTGGCGCCATAGGGAATGAACCCGCCGTGGGCGGCAATGCCGTTCATGATCGCACCCATGCCGAACTCCCGAACGCCGTAATGCAGGTAGTTGCCGTCATGATGGTCGCGATTGATGGCCCTGGAATCCTTCCAGAAGGTCAAGTTGGATGGCGCCAGATCGGCGCTACCGCCAAACAGTTCCGGTAGCTGTGGACCGAGTTCGTTGAGGCAGGCCAGCGACGCCTTGCGGCTGGCAATGCTTTCGCCATTCGCCTGGGTTTGCTCGATCAGCTTTTCAGTGTTGAGCATGGAAGGCAGTTGTTCACCTTTGAGACGCCGCTTGAGCTCCTTGGCGAGTTCCGGATGCGCGTCGGCGTAGCGCTCAAAGCGTGCATTCCACTCGTCTTCGGCTTTCTCTCCCTGAACGCTGGCGTCCCAGCCCTTGTAGATTTCCTCGGGCACATGGAACGGCGCATGAGGCCAACGCAACTGCTCCCGCGCGGCAGCAACCTCATCCTCACCCAGGGGCGAGCCATGAGTGGCTTCGGTACCTTGCTTGTTGGGAGCGCCAAACCCGATGATGGTCTTGCACATGATCAAGCTTGGGCGGTCGTCATGTTGGCGGGCCAGCTCGATGGCGGCCTTGATCTCCTCGGGCTTGTGGCCATCGACGTTGGGCGCCACGTGCCAGCCGTAGGCCTCGAAGCGCTTGGCGGTATCGTCGGTGAACCAGCCCTTGGTCTCGCCGTCGATGGAAATGCCGTTGTCATCGTAAAAGACGGTCAGTTTGCCCAGACCCTGGGTGCCCGCCAGGGAGCAGACCTCATGAGAAATACCTTCCATCAAACACCCATCGCCCACGAAGGCGTAAGTATGGTGATCAATGATGGTATGTCCCGGCTGATTGAACTGAGCGGCCAGCGTGCGTTCTGCAATGGCCATGCCCACTGCGTTGGCCAGCCCCTGACCCAGCGGGCCGGTGGTGGTTTCGACGCCTGGGGTATAGCCCAGCTCCGGGTGACCTGGCGTCTTTGAGTGCAGCTGACGAAAGTTCTGCAGATCTTCGAGGGTCAGCTCATAGCCGGTCAGGTGCAACAGCGAATAGAGCAGCATGGAGCCATGACCGTTGGATAGAACGAAGCGATCGCGATCCGCCCAGTGCGGATTGGCCGGATTGTGCTTCAAATAGTCGTTCCACAGCACTTCGGCAATATCGGCCATGCCCATGGGGGCGCCGGGATGACCGGACTTGGCCCTCTGAACGGCATCCATGGATAGTGCACGGATGGCATTCGCCAACTCGAAACGGGACGGCATCGTAAAGCTCCTCGCCTAGGGCAAATGAACAGCGATAGTAGTACAGCGCAGCAAAATGGCCACCACTATTCGTTCGATGGGGTGGTGCCGGACAAGCGCCAGCATAAAAACCGGGGGATTATTGTCGCCGAGTTGCGGATATCCATCAAATGCCGGCCACGGATTTCACTATGCATGAAGATGACGGCAACCCTGTGAGACGCCGATGGCGCGCCGCTAGGCAGCCGCCGGAGGAGCGTGTAGACTTTTTGCCTTCAGGCCCGGGGCTCGCGAGAAAAGACCCTGTATTAAAAGGCCTTGCTTGAAACTATCTGCGTTTGCGGCGAGTTTTCACCGTCCGGAATTGCGTGATCGCTTGACTGCATTTTTCGTCACCCATGAAGGGGTGCCAAGGAGGGTCGAATAGGCCATGAGCGAATATTCTCTGTTTACATCTGAATCCGTATCCGAGGGGCATCCCGACAAGATCGCCGATCAGATATCCGATGCGGTACTCGATGCCATCATTGCCCGGGACAAGCAGGCGCGGGTCGCGTGTGAAACCCTGGTCAAGACCGGGGTGGCAATCGTTGCCGGCGAGATCAGCACCTCGGCCTGGGTCGATCTCGAAGAATTGGTACGCGAGGTAATTCTGGAGATCGGCTACAACTCTTCCGATGTCGGTTTCGATGGCGAGACCTGCGGCGTACTCAATCTGATCGGCAAGCAGAGCGTGGATATTGCCCAGGGCGTCGATCGCACTAAGCCGGAAGATCAGGGCGCCGGTGACCAGGGGCTGATGTTCGGTTATGCGACCAACGAGACCGACACCTACATGCCCGCGCCGATCCATTACGCCCACCGGCTGGTCGAGCGCCAGGCGGAGCTGCGCAAGAACGGCATGCTGCCTTGGCTGCGCCCAGACGCCAAGAGTCAGGTGAGCTTTCGTTATGGCGACGATGGCAAGCCTCAGGCGGTAGAGGCGGTGGTGCTCTCCACCCAACATGATCCCGATATCGCCCAGGAAGATCTGCGCAAGATGGTCAAGCGCGAGATCATCGAGCAGGTACTGCCGGCAGAATGGTTAACCGACAAGACCCAGTACCACATCAACCCCACCGGCAAGTTCGTCATTGGTGGGCCCGTTGGGGACTGTGGCCTGACCGGGCGCAAGATCATCGTCGATACCTATGGCGGCATGGCGCGCCATGGTGGCGGGGCGTTTTCCGGCAAGGACCCATCCAAGGTCGACCGTAGTGCCGCCTATGCCGGGCGCTATGTGGCCAAGAATCTGGTCGCCGCCGGGCTTGCGGGCAAGTGCGAGATCCAGGTGTCCTATGCCATTGGCGTTGCCGAACCCACCTCCGTAGCGATCAATACCTTCGGTACTGGGCGCATCAGTGACGACAAAATCGTCGAGCTAGTGCGGGAGCATTTCGATCTGCGACCCTTCGCTATTGCAAGCATGCTCGATCTACAACATCCCATGTATCGTCTTACTGCCGCCTACGGCCACTTCGGTCGTGAGCCGTTCGAGCACAGCTATACCTGGAAGGACGTGCACGGCGAGGCGCACACCGAGACCTTTACCGCGTTTCCCTGGGAGAAGCTCGACAAGGTGGAGGCGTTACGCGCCGCCGCGGAGATATGAGAACCGACAGCGCTTCGTGTCGTTCCTTGGCAACAGTCAATGTGTAGAACAAGCAATGATCTGTGCAATTAAAGGCAAAAACGTGCATCTTGTCGCGTGATTCTGGACACTTTTGCAGATTTGGGTCCATAGTCACTGGCGAAAAGATCCGTTCGAATGGATATGGGGATGTGAATCATGGAAAACCGCAAGATTACCTTGTTTGCCGCACTGATACTTTCCGGTGCGTTGCTCGCCGGTTGTGGCGATGATGAATCCGACACTGAAACCACGACGGAATCCGCCACCAACCAGTCCGAGCCGGCTTCGGACAATGCCAGTTCCGGTGATGAGACTGCCAACGACGACTCTATGGGCACTTCAGGTAATGGTAGTGCTGATTCCGATGCGTCCGGTAGCATGAGTTCCGGCTCCGGTAACGACAGTTCAGAGGACATGTCCGGAACGGAGAGTGGTTCAAGCGCATCTTCTAATTCCGAGATGCCGTCGGACAATACCAAAGCAAGTGCTAGCGGCACGCAAACACCGCAGAACGATCAGGATAACCAGAGCCAGCCAGAGACCAGCGGTGAGGATACTCCGGAGGAGAGTACGAATTAAGACAAGTGCTCTGGTATCTGCAAGGCTTCAGTTATGCGGGTAGAGGTCGATATTAAAGAAGGGATGGCAATCAAGGGCCATCCCTTCTTGTTGCGTGCTGGAGAAAGTTGAAAAAGCGTGCATAGTGTAGTGAACTTGTTCGGCGCCAATGCCCTATTGGCGCCTCGTTGCTGCTGTTCGAGGGGCGCTGCAGTGTATGGCTATCCATGCGCGAGGCTCGGACAGGATGTCGCAAATGCAACGGCGCCCATTCCCCGGAATGGAGTAAGACAATGACAGCAATGGCCAAACCCGACGCTGCCACTCAGGATTACAAGGTTGCCGATATCTCCCTGGCGGATTGGGGTCGGCGCGAGATTCGCATCGCCGAAACCGAAATGCCGGCATTGATGAAGATTCGTGCCAAGTATCGCGACCAACAGCCCCTTGTCGGCGCCCGGATCGCCGGTTGCATTCACATGACCATCCAGACTGCGGTTCTGATCGAGACCCTGATCGAGCTGGGCGCTTCCGTGCGTTGGTCCTCCTGCAACATCTTCTCGACCCAGGATCAGGCTGCCGCCGCCATCGCTGCTGCCGGTATCCCGGTATTTGCCTGGAAGGGCGAGACCGAAGAAGAGTTCTGGTGGTGTATCGAGCAGACCGTGAAAAGCGCCGACGGCTGGACGCCGAATATGGTGCTCGACGACGGCGGTGATCTGACCGGGCTCCTGCATGACAAGTACCCGGAGCTTTTGAACAATATTCATGGTATCTCCGAAGAGACGACTACCGGCGTGCATCGTCTACAGGAAATGCTGCGGGACAGCACCCTCAAGGTGCCGGCGATCAACGTCAACGACGCGGTCACCAAGTCCAAGAACGATAACAAGTACGGTTGCCGTCACAGCCTGAACGACGCCATCAAGCGTGGCCTCGATCATCTGCTCTCCGGCAAGCAGGCCCTGGTGGTCGGTTATGGCGACGTGGGCAAGGGTTCCGCAGCCTCCTTGCGCCAGGAAGGCATGATCGTCAAGGTCACCGAGATCGATCCGATCTGTGCCATGCAGGCCTGCATGGACGGCTTCGAGGTGGTGTCGCCTTACCAGGATGGCGTCAATCAGGGCGGCGAAAGCGTCGATAATGCCTTGCTGGGCAAGATTGATCTGGTAGTGACCTGCACCGGTAACGTCAACGCCTGCGATGCGCCCATGCTCAAGGCGCTCAAGAAAGGCGCGGTGGTATGCAACATTGGCCATTTCGACAGCGAAATCGATACCGGCTATATGCGCAAGCAGTGGCACTGGGAAGAGGTCAAACCCCAGGTCCACAAGATCTATCGCGACAGCACGCCCGATGACTTCGACCCGGAAAGCAGCGACTATCTAATCCTGCTTTCCGAAGGTCGTCTTGTGAACCTGGGCAATGCCACGGGTCACCCGTCGCGGATCATGGATGGCTCTTTTGCCAACCAGGTGCTGGCGCAGATTCATCTGTTCGAGCGGCGCTATGCTGATCTTTCGGACGATGACAAGGCCAGTGGTTTGACTCTGACCGTGCTGCCAAAGCACCTCGATGAAGAGGTCGCCCGCTACATGGTGGAAGGCTTCGGCGGTGTGATTACCAAGCTGAGCGACGAGCAGGCCAAGTATACCGGCATGGCGGTTGAGGGGCCGTTCAAGCCCGATGAATACCGTTATTAAAAGCTGAATACCAAGCAAGTGGATTGATTAACGCCGCCTTCGGGCGGCGTTTTTTGTATTATTCTAATTCCCCTACTGGCATGGCCGGTTCACAAAAACGAAGTAAAGGAAGGCTCATGCTGGATCTCGTTGCAATCATCGTCTCGCTCACGGCACTTCTAGCCTGGCTCAACCATCAGTTCATTCGCTTGCCCACCACCATCGGGGTCATGGCCATAGCCCTTGCACTCTCGGCGGGTATGCACGGCTTGTCCTGGCTGGGCTTTACCTTCCTGGAAGATCATGCGGAAAGCCTGCTTGCGCAGATTGATTTCAATAAACTTCTGATGGACGGCATGCTGTCGTTTTTGCTTTTTGCCGGCGCTCTGCACGTCGATCTGGATCGGCTCAAGCGCTATCGCTGGTCGATTGGCTTCCTGGCCACCTTTGGCGTGGTGATCTCGACCCTGGCCATCGGCTCCACAGCCTATTTTCTGCTCGGTTTCTTCGGCTTCTCGGTTCCCTGGATGTACTGCCTGGTCTTCGGTGCGCTGATTTCCCCGACGGATCCCATTGCAGTGCTGGGGATTCTGCGCCAGGCCAACGCCCCGGTGGATCTGGAACTACGCATCGTTGGTGAATCATTATTCAACGACGGTGTGGCGGTAGTGGTCTTCACCTTACTGCTGGGCGCAGCCACGGGAAGCGAGGCGCTGACCTTTACTCACGCCGGCAAGCTGTTTTTGATCGAGGCGGGGGGCGGTATTGCCCTGGGCCTGGTAGTAGGAGGCATTGCCTATTGGCTGATGCGCAGCATCGATGAATACCGCATCGAGGTGCTCATTTCTCTGGCCGTGGTACTGGGAGGCTATGCGTTGGCGCTGGAACTGCACGCCTCCGGGCCGATTGCCATGGTAGTGGCGGGCTTACTGGTGGGTAACAAGGCACGCAAGAGCGCCATGTCGGATACCACCCGTGAACAGCTCGATGCCTTCTGGGAGCTGATAGATGAAATCCTCAATACCTTGCTGTTCGTGATCATCGGGCTCGAGGTATTACTGATTCCTTTTGAAGCCGACCTCTTCTGGGTTGGCGGGGGGTTGATCGCTACTATGTTGGTAGTGCGCTTCTCGACGATCGGGATACCGATCATGCTGCTGCGCAATTATCTGGGCTTTCGTAAGGGCTCCGCCAGAATACTGACCTGGGGTGGTTTGCGCGGCGGCATTTCCGTGGCGTTGGCCCTGGCCATTCCAAGCGGTGAGGCGCGGGATGTACTGCTCGCCGTGACCTATCTGATCGTATTGTTCTCGATTCTGGTTCAGGGGTTGTCCATCGGTCATGTCATCACTCGGACGCTGGATAAACCGCAGCAGTAAGAATGCTATGGCGGTAGTGCGCTTAATGCTTGTTGAGCGTTGATTGTGTGCTGGCTGTGTCACCGTTGCGATGTCTGGCTTTGGCGTAACATGTCAAAAATTGTAACGTGGCGTAGTCGTGAAACCAGGCAAGCTGTTACTGCTGCTGGTCGGAACGTGGCTGGGTGGCTGCAGCACTATCGAGGTAGCCAGGTCACCTTCCATGGCATTGACCTTCGAAGCAGCCAGGACAACCTATCTAGGTAACTGGGTCGGCCAGGCGACTGAAAATCATGAAGGGCTGAGCGGCGTAGAGCTGCTCAGCGAGGGCCCGCGGGCCCTCGCCCTGCGAGCTGCATTGGCGGAGCACGCTCAGCAGGCCCTGGATGTGCAGACCTACATTCTCGAGAATGACCGAACCGGTCGTGCACTGCTCAAGCGCATGCTGCATGCCGCCGAACGCGGTGTTCGCGTGCGATTGCTTTTGGACGATACCGCGAGCCTGGGTAAACAGGGCCTGCTGGCCGCGTTCGATTCTCATCCCAACATCCAGGTACGGGTTTTCAATCCAGTCACCCTAGGGCGCCATAGCGCCTTGCTTTACTATCTGGCGCTGGCCACGGATTTCGATCGCAAGCATCGGCGCATGCACAACAAGCTGTGGATCACCGATGGGGCGGTTGCCATCACCGGTGGGCGCAACCTGGCCAACCGCTACTTCGAGGTCGCCGAGGAGCTCAACTTCAACGACCTGGATGTCTTCGCTATCGGCCCGGTGGTGAACGCGCTCTCGGGCAGCTTCGACAGCTTCTGGAATCACTCCATGGCGGTGCCGCTGCACTACTTCGAACAGGCGCCTGCGGCGGCCTGGCGTGAACTTCTCGCCGAACTCAGTGCTGATGCACGCCAAGGCAATGCGCTTTCGTCGCAGCCGACGGCGCGGCGTTTGACGGGAGAATCGGGTGAGAAGCTGCTGGCTTCCCTGGTCTGGGCACCAGCCGTCGCCCTTTGGGATCCTCCCGAGAAGCTAGAGACCAAGGAGTATCCTGACGTTGAGCTGACGTTGCTGGGCCAGTTGCGCGGCGCCTTCGATGGGCTGGAGCGGCGCTTGCTGATCATCTCACCCTATATCGTGCCGACCCCGTCCAGTATCGGTTATCAGCAGTCACTAAACGCGCGGGGCGTTACGCTGACGATACTCTCCAATGCCCTGGAAGCCACGGATCTGCCTGTCTTACACGGCGCCTATGACCCCTGGCGATCTACACTGCTGGCCAATGGCGCACGGTTGTTCGAACTGCGCGCTGACCCTTCCAAGTCGACCGTTCAGCATGGCAAAGGCGCGATCACCAGTCTGCATACCAAGGCCATCGCTTTCGACAGCAAGCGCATATTCATCGGCTCTCTGAATGCTGATCCGCGCTCGGTCTGGTGGAACAGCGAGGTGGGCCTGCTGATTGATAGCCCGGTGCTGAACGAACGGCTATGGGCGTTGGCAAAGAACGGTATGGCGCCCGGGCGCAGCTATGAAGTCCTGCTGACAGAGAATGGTGGTCTGGGCTGGCGAACCGAAGTTGACGGGCGTCTAGTGACCATGAAAGAGGAGCCCGGCAGTGCCTGGCGTCACGTCAAGGCCTGGATGCTCGAGTTGCTGGGCATCGAACATCTGCTGTAGACACAGAATTCAGCTTATTTTCAGGCATTAACGGCACACTGGCGATCATTTCATCGTCAGGAACCTGTGCCATGTCCTTTTCTTCGGCCGATGCGTCATTGTCTCGGCGTCAGTTGCTCAAGGTCGCCACCGCCCTGGGACTATCGACCGCTGCGCTAGGGCTGCGTCCCGCCTGGGCAAACCCCAGTGGCATCAACACTGTCTATCCCCATGGCGCCGTGCAAGGCCGCGACATCTCGCTTGCGGTACGCCGTGAATCGTTGCCCATCGCTGGCCGAAAGGCTAACCCGATCACACTCAATGGCACCAGCCCAGGGCCGTTGATTCGCCTGCGTGAAGGCGATGATGCTTCGCTCAAGGTCGTTAACTTGCTCGACGAGGATACCTCGGTGCACTGGCATGGCCTGATTTTGCCGCCGGAGATGGATGGGGTGCCGGGCATCAGCTTCGCCGGCATCGCCCCCGGAGAAACCTTCACCGCGCGCTTTCCCGTCAATCAGAACGGCACCTACTGGTATCACAGCCACTCGGGGCTGCAAGAGCAGCTCGGTCACGCCGGCCCGATGATCATCGACGCCGCGGAGCCCGAGCCATTCTCCTACGATCGCGAGCATGTACTGCTGCTCACCGACTGGACCCATGAGGAGCCGGAGGACGTGTTTCGGCACTTAAAGGTGGCGGAGGGTTATTACAACTACCAGGAACGCACCATCGCCGATTTCTTCAATGACGTGGCGAAAAACGGCCTTGCCGATACCTTGGCGCAGCGCTCGATGTGGGAGCAGATGCGCATGAGTTCCCGGGATATCGCCGATGTCACCGGTAGCACCTACACCTATCTGATGAACGGCCACGCCTCAAACGATAACTGGACGGCGCTGTTCAAGCCCGGTGAAAAGCTGCGCCTACGGGTGATCAATGGCTCGGCGATGAGCTATTTCGATGTGCGCATTCCGGGACTCAAGATGACCGTGGTCGCCGCCGATGGCCAGCCGGTGCAGCCGGTGCCGGTCGATGAGTTCCGTATCGCCGTGGCGGAGACTTATGACGTGCTAGTGGAGCCCGAGGCAAATCGCGCCTATACGATCTTTGCGGAGTCCATGGATCGTAGCGGTTATGTGCGGGGCACCCTCGCGCCACGCCTGGGCATGGTGGCGCCCATTCCCGAGCGGCGTCGGATCGCCGATCGTGGCATGGAAGCCATGGCCGGGCATGGCGGCATGGATCACTCGGCCATGGCAGGTATGAACGACTCCGGCATGTCAGGCATGGACCATTCGAGCATGCAGGACATGGACCATTCGAGCATGCACGGCATGGATCACTCGAGCATTCAGGACATGGACCATTCGAGCATGCAGGGCATGGACCATTCGGGCATGCAGGGCGTCACGCCGGCAGGTGGCTTGTTGCCCGCCGGGTCGGCGCAGCCAGGGTCGCGCTATGACCAGCCGGGAATCGGTATCGATCCGCAGGAACGTCATGTGCTCACCTACAGTGACCTCAAAGCCTACTCCCCCTGGCCGGACCAGCGTCCGCCGGGCCGCGAGCTGGAGCTGCAGTTGACCGGCAACATGGAACGCTACATGTGGTCGTTTGATGGCAAGAAGTTCAGCGAGGTCGATGGCCCCATTCTCTTCGAGCATGGCGAGCGTCTGCGGTTGATCTTCTTCAATACCACCATGATGGAGCATCCCATTCACCTGCACGGCATGTGGATGGAACTGGAAAATGGCACCGGTGAGCTGATTCCACGCAAGCATACCCTGAACGTCAAGCCTGGCGAGCGCGTATCCGCTCTGGTCAGTGCCGATGCCCCGGGAAGCTGGGCGTTTCATTGTCATCTGCTTTATCACATGGATGCCGGCATGTTCCGGGTCGTCAAGGTCGCGTGAGGAGTTTTAGTCGATGCGGTTTATTGCAAAAGAATTAGCCGGTGCAAGCGCACTGGCGATGATGCTGACAGTACCGGCCCTGGCCGATGACTATGACGCCCCTCCCGGCTGGGGAGCGCCGATGACGGAGCACTATTTCGGCACCTTCCTGATCGATCGTCTGGAATACGACTGGAACGACGAGAATGAAGAAGCGGTGGTCTGGGATTTTCAGGGCTGGTACGGCGGCGACATCCAGCGTGTCTACATCAAGGGTGAAGGTGCGAACGTCCAGGGAGATGACGAGGACGCCGAATTCGAGTCTCTTGATCTGCTCTATAGCCACTTGATCGCCGACTTCTGGGAACTACAGGGAGGCGTCGGTTATCAAGGCGGCATCGTCTCGAACGATCATCCCGAGCGCGGCTTCGTCGTGCTGAGCTTGTTCGGCCAGCTGCCCTATCGCTTCGAGATCGATACCGGCTTGCGTGTCAGCGACGAAGGCGATGTATCCGCGGATTTCGAGGCCGAATACGACCTGCGCCTGACCCAGCGCACTTACCTGCAGCCGCGAACCGAAATCACCGCCGCCGTCCAGGAAGTGCCTGAATTCGGTGTGGGCAAGGGGCTCAACTCGGTGCGCGTCGGCCTGAGGCTTCGCTACGAAATTTCCCGAAAATTCGCCCCATACATCGGCGGCTATTGGCAAAAGCAATACGGTGACACGGCCGACATGTCTCGAGAACTAGGTAACGCACCGGAAGGAACCGGTGTGGTGGCCGGCCTGCGAATGTGGTTCTAAACAACGCTATGCAAACCACCATCCAACCCATGAATCTTTTTGAGGTAATACCATGCGTCATCTGTTGTTAGCGATCACACTGGGACTGACTGCCACGGCTGCCTTGGCCGGCGCTGGTCATGGTGGCAGTGAACAGAACATACCAGAATCAGAAATCGACCGTACCATCAAGGTGACGGCGGGTGATCTCTGGTTCAAGCCCGACGATCTTTCCATTGCGTCGGGTGAAACAGTGAAGTTCGTCATCGAGAACCTTGGCCAAATTGAGCACGAATTCGTCATC
Organism: uncultured Halomonas sp.; assembly: GCF_947500835.1. Classification (GTDB taxonomy): domain Bacteria; phylum Pseudomonadota; class Gammaproteobacteria; order Pseudomonadales; family Halomonadaceae; genus Modicisalibacter. The sequence continues at coordinate 56,769 of NZ_CANMTQ010000002.1, read as the reverse complement.
GGGGCTGCCAATGAGCAGAAAGAACATCGCGAGATGATGCTAAATATGGCATCCGGCGACGGTGGACATCATGACATGTCAGCAGACCATCACAGCGCGGGGGACAACGTCATGCCAGCCGTCACGGTGGCCAGTGGTGAAACCAGATCGCTCGTCTGGACAGCGCCTGATACGGCAAATAATGACCTTATCTATGCCTGCAATATTGTCGGCCATTTCGAAGGCGGCATGCACGGCGAACTGAATGTGAAGGATTGAAATGAGGCTGCTGCTTGTCGAGGACGATGACCTGCTGGCCGATAGCCTGTCGGAAGCATTGGAAGACGAAGGCTATCGGGTGGACGTTGCCGGTCTGGTGCGCGAGGCGGACGCCTTGATGAATAGTGAGGAGTATAGCCTCGCGATACTCGACCTGGGACTACCGGATGGCTCGGGTCTCGAGCTGTTGAAACGGTGGCGGCGCAATGGCCGCCATCTGCCCATTCTCGCCCTGACCGCCCGGGATAGCTGGGAGGACAAGGTGGAAGGCCTGCACGGTGGCGCGGATGACTATCTGACCAAGCCCTATCATGAGGCCGAACTGTTGGCCCGACTGCATGCCTTGCTGCGCCGGGGCAGCAGCGCCGTGGAAACCACCTTGAGCGTCAATGGCATCGCCCTGGATGAAGCGTCCAAGCGCGCGTGTGATGCCAATGGCACCTGGCATGCCCTGACCGCGACGGAATACTGCTTGTTGCGTTACCTGATGCGCCATCCGGATCGCGTACTCTCCAAGGGCCAATTGCTGGAACAGCTTTATACCCTGGAGCAGGATGCCGCCGCCCCTAATCTGGTCGAGGTGTATGTGGGGCGATTGCGACGGCTACTGGGCAAGAACCATATCCAGACGCGGCGTGGGCAGGGCTATGTCTTTCCTTCCCTTTGATCGTCGCAGCCTGCGCTTCAATCTACTGACCCGGCTGGGGTTGGTGGCATTGGTCATCGTGGGGGTTACCTGGTTTCTGCATGGCATCCTGCTGCGGGATCTGGCTTGGGAATTTCTGGGTGACCGGTTGCGTCAGGAGGCTCGCTACACGCTCGACCGGGTAGAGCGCCTGGAAGGGGCGCCTGGGCAATGGCTGGAAACCGACTCGCCTACCAGAGAGGTCTTTCATCATCTCTATGTATTGCGTGTCGGTGACCGGACCTACTCGTCGCATCCAGACTGGCTCGCGCCTCTGGATTCGTACCTGGACGGTGCGGATGATCGGCTTTTCGAGGTGCAATGGCAGGGGCGTCAGTTGCTCGTCTACCGAGACAGCTTCGAATTGAATGGCACACCTGGGGTGTTGCTGGTAGGGGAGGACTTCGCTCAGGTAGAGGATGGCCTGGGCGCCCTGCACTGGTGGGTGGGGGGGATTGCGGGCCTCGTTCTTGTGCTGCTGATCCTCATGAATCTGCTGGCGGTTAATCGTAGTCTTCGCCCCTTGGCTCGTTTGCAGCACCAGCTCACCGAGTTTCAGACAGGCCAGCGTGAGCGCCTCGACCTCGATTGTCCCTCCGAACTAGATGATCTGATCATTCAGCTGAATCATTTCATGGATGAATTGCAGCGCCGTCTGCAACGCTCCCGGGAGGCGGTGGCCAACCTTTCGCATACGCTGCAAACCCCCTTGGCAGCGGTGACCCAGGTGCTGCGTGGCCGGCGGTCGATCGATGACCGTCGCCGACAGCGCATGCTCGAGCGCCTTGAAGCCATGCAGGCACAGCTCTCCTCCGAGCTGCGCCGGGCACGCTTCGCCGGCCCGGGCAGCGCTCAGCATAGCGTGGTCGCCCGAGAAGCGTGCACCCTGGTCGAGATGATGCGCACACTCTATCCCGACAAGCGCTTCGAGCTCGATCTGGAGCTACCGCCGGAGTACAGCGTCGCGGTGGAGCGCCAGGACCTCAACGAGATGCTGGGTATCGTGCTGGATAACGCGGGCAAATGGGCGCGTGAACATGTGGTATGCCGCATACGTCAGGATCAGAGCCTGATCTTCGAGATCGAGGATGATGGGCCTGGAGTACAAGCCGCGGCGTTATCTCAACTCGGTGAGCGGGGTAAACGTTTGGATGAAAGCACGCCCGGGTACGGGCTGGGGCTGGCGATTCTGAAGCAGATCGTCGCGCAGTACCGTGGTGAAGTGACGTTCTCCACATCACATATGGGGGGATTGTACGTGCGTATCGTGCTGCCCTGTTAAGAAGGCTCTAATTAAATGTTGAACCCGTTGTACGACATTACTACTGAAATAAGGAAATCGAGATGACTAACGCTATTCGCTACATGTTGACTACCGTAGCGCTGTCGGCTGCTTTTGTTGCACTGCCTGCCAGCGCCGATACAAACCATGACGGCCAGAAGCATGGCTCAAAAATGCAGCAATCGGCGGAGACCCAAACGGCGCAAGGCAAGGGCACCGTCAAAGCGATGGATACTGCGGCACAGCAGATCACCCTGACTCACGGCCCGATCGAATCCCTGGGCTGGCCGGGAATGACCATGCCATTCAAAGTGGCGGACAGTGCCTCGATGGAAGGGCTTTCCCTAGGGGACGAGGTTCGCTTTGAAGTCAGGAAGTCCGGTAACGACATCGCTATCACCGAGATTTCCCAACAATAACGACGCGCCATTAAACAATGAAAAGGGCGATTCAGCTTCTAAGGAGTCGCCCTCTCATGCTAGTGACAAGTTTATAGAGCGGCACTCAAAGGGAGGAGGTTTTCACCGCAACAAGAAGCTTACATGGCTGCAAGTGTTTCACTATTCACAACAAATCCAAGGAGAGGGAGCTGCGATATGTCCGATACGCACCATGACGGAGAGCGTCGGCGTTTATTGAAGGCCATGGCCGCAACGGGGCTATTGGCGGGTTTGGAAGGCCTGTTGCCTGCCTATGCCCGGGCAGGCTCAGGGGCCGAACGGCATCTTGCCGGTGCCGCCCGGGTGGCCGGCGGCAAGCCGCGTTCGGTCACCAAGGACTTCCATATTCGCCGGGAAGGCATCGGTATCGCCGGTGGCTATGCGCCCTCCGCCATCACCGTCAATCACTCCATTCCAGGTCCCTTGCTCGAACTCTGGGAAGGGCACGAAGCCCGTCTGCGAGTGCACAACCATCTTGATGAATCCACCTCGATCCATTGGCATGGCATCCTGCTGCCCTTCCAGATGGATGGGGTTCCCGGCGTGGCATTCCCCGGCATCAAGCCGGGAGATAGCTTCGAGGCGCGTTTTCCGGTACGCCAGCATGGTACCTACTGGTATCACAGCCATACCGGGTTCCAGGAGCAGATTGGCCAAACCGGACCGATGGTCATCCACCCTGCCGAGCCGGACCCGATCAAGGCCGATCGCGACTACGTGGTCATGCTCAACGACTGGACCTTCGAGGATCCCGCGCGGGTACTGGCGCAGCTCAAGAAGATGAGTGGCTACTACAACTTCAGCAAGCGCACCATGGAAGATCTGGTGGAGGACGTGGCGCGCTCCGGGTGGGCCAAGACTCTCAAGGACCGCGAAGCCTGGGGCGGCATGCGCATGAATCCGCGCGGTATCGCCGATGTCACTGGCCACACCTACAGCTACTTGATAAACGGCCTGCATCCGGAGGCCAACTGGACCGGGCTGTTCGCTCCCGGCGAGCGCATCCGACTGCGAGTGATCAACGGCTCGTCGATGAGCTACTTCAACTTCCGCATTCCCGGCCTGGCGTTGACCGTGGTATCCACCGATGGCCAAGCCGTCGAGCCGGTGGAAACCGACGAATTCCAGATCGGTGTCGCCGAGACCTACGACATCATCGTCGAGCCCCGGGAGAATAAGGCCTATACGCTGATGGCGGAGTCCATGGATCGCAGCGGCTACGCCTGCGGTACCCTGGCGCCACGCATGGGCATGACTGCTGCGGTGCCCGAGCTGCGGGCACAGCCTCAGCGCACCTTGGTGGACATGGGCATGGGCCGGGGCATGATGACCATGGGCCCGGACAAGAAAAAGGGACAGCGCCTGGAAGGCGACAGCGTCGCTTTGAAAGAGGCCGCCGGGCCGGTAGTCGCCGAGCATGGTCCGGACCACCATGGCGCGGGCAATGCCACCATTGCCAAGAAACAGCGCGATCGCCTGGGTGAGCGCGGCACGGGGCTCGAGGATGTACCGCATCGAGTGCTGACCTACAGCCAATTGCGCAACATCGAGCCGATAAGCGACAAGCGCGAGCCGACGCACACCGTGGAGGTTCACCTCACCGGCAACATGAGCAGCTACATGTGGTCCTTCGATGGCGTGGAATACACGGACGCCGAGGTGATCGACTTTCCCTACGGCGAGCGAGTGCGCCTGATCATGGTCAACGACACCATGATGGAGCACCCCATTCATCTGCACGGCATGTTCATGGAACTGGAGAACGGCCAAGGCGAGTACCTGCCCAAGAAACACACCATCAGCGTTCGTGCGGGGTCGCGGGTCTCCTTGCTGATCACCGCCGTCGAGCCGGGGCGCTGGGCCTTTCACTGCCACTTTCTCTACCACATTGAGCGCGGCATGTTCCGCGTGGTGCGCGTCAGCAACTTGCCGGGAGCCGACAATGCCTAAGCAATCATGGACGACCCCCTTACTACTCACTGCCGGTTTGGGCCTGGTCGGCATCGTACAGGCCGACTCCCACGGCAAGGCGAGCCTGGATAGTGTCGTGCCGGAAGGGCCCATCGAGCCATCGAGCGGTGCCCCGCTGGGTTGGAAAGCCAAGCCGACCAAGGACGATGAGATCTATGCATTCTCGATGATTGACCGCTTGGAATACGGCGACAGCGAGGAAGGACAAACCTATTTGTGGGATGCTCAGGGCTGGATCGGCAACGACTACAACAAGTTCTGGTGGGAAACCGAAGGTGAAGGGCCGGTGGGTGATGGCGCCATCAAGGCTAGCCAGTTCGAGGCGAACTATGCTCACAAGATATGGCCGTACTTCAATCTGCAGGGCGGGATACGCTACGACACCAATCCCAATCCCGATCGTGGTTTCTTGATGGTGGGGCTCGAAGGGCTGGCACCCTACTGGTTCGTCACCGATATGGAAGCCTACCTCAGCGAAGATGGCGATGTCAGTGCCAGTGCCGAGTTCGAGTACAACCTGCTGCTCACCCAGCGTCTGGTGCTGATGCCGCGAGTCGGTATCAAGGCATCGGCTCAGGACGAGCCCGAGTACGATCTGGGCAGTGGCATCACCAGCACCGAAATGGGCCTGCGGCTGCGCTACGAGATTCGCCGGGAGTTCGCGCCCTATATCGGCGTGCGCTGGAACCAGACGTATGGCGAAACCAAGGACATCGCCGAGGAAATGGGCAAGCCCACCTCCTCGACTGCGTTTGTGGTGGGGTTGCGGGCCTGGTATTGAATCAGTATTCGCGCTAAAAGGGCTTGAGTAGATTTGAAAAAAGGAGCGCCCCGGTGTTGCCACCGGGGCGCGAGTGGGTGGGTTGACGGTTATTCGCTATCGTCTTGCATGGCCTGACGGGCCCGCATGTGTTCCATCATCTGCTGCTGCATGCCCTGCATCATGTCCATGCGCTGCTGCATCATCTCCTGGCGTTGTTCGGGATCCATGTTCTGCATGTTCCGGCCCATGCCGCCATTCATCATGCCGCCCATGGACTGATGCATCTGCTCCATTTGTTCCATATGTTCTTGCATCAGCTGCTGGCGTTGCTGCGGATCCTGGGTGTTGTGGAACTCCTGCATCGTGCCTTGCATCGACTGCATGCGCTGCTGCATGTCACCCTGGTTCATCATCCCCATGCCTTGGCCCATCCCCGAGCCGGAGGCTTTCTGTCCAGAATGATTGCCTTGTTCGGCATGGGCCAATGGCAGGGCAAGCAGGGTTGCCATAACACCAGTGAATACGAGCTTTTTCATGACACTCTCCTTTGCTTTGGACTGGAGTGCGGCGAGCATCTTCCCGTCACGCTCCGGTAGCGTTCGGCAGTAATAATACGCACCGAATACGGCTCCCGGCCCCTGTGCTTGGTTAAATACAGTACGAGTCTTCTAGGCCATGGATGCCGTTATAGCTAAACAATCTTAGTTTATTCCACCATACTGAATAGAAGCTGAAAAGGGCGTGCTGGATATTGATTTTGATCAAGCCGATATCAATATCTGATGTCATTGGTATCGGGGGCAAGTTGTGTAATGAGGCTAGAGGCCGCCCCGGTCCAGCCAGGCATCGTAGATCCGTTTGTCCCATTTGCTTTGAAAGTAAGCGATAGAGGCTTCTTTATCGTCCTCGGAGAGTTGGTCTTCGAACCCCGGCATTTGCCCTCCAATGGCAGCGCTGCCCTTGTTGATGGTACGCATCAGCATGTCGAACGAATGGTGCCAGGCATGAGCGGAGCCATTGAGGGGTGGGGGCGGATAGGCACCATCAGCCTGAGGCTCTCGCCAATTCGCGGTTCTTCCTTGAGCACTCCGGCCATGACAGCTTGCGCAGTTTTCCGTGAATACGGTTTTCCCACGCTCGACCTGAGCTTGGGTATACCACCGCCCGTCCACTTTCTCTTCGCCACAGCCGCTGATCAATGCGGCTAAAAGAACGCCCAATGAAACCTTTACCATCCGCATCGTGTTCCCCTCCTCGTTTTACTTACGGGTGACATGAGCCGATCTCGACGGCTATGAAACGCTAGCCTTGCCTCCAAATGGCAAGACGGGCAGGGGCATGATTATCGCTTTTGGTTCATAAATTTCAAAATCGTTTTGCCTGCCCGATTGATTTCTTTTTATTTTGGATGGTATTCAGAAAAAATTCAGATTTGTCATGTAATCTAATTTGTTTTCTAAAATAATCATGCTGTTAGAAGTGGTATTTCCACTGGTAATCATATAGATTTTTCCTTGTAAAATAGGCGATTGCCGGTTCCACTGTATGACGACTATTGGTTGAGTATATTCTGCCAATAATCCGTTAACTCTTCACTGCCGACGTTCATTTTGATGCCGAGCTCTTCCTCTTTCAGCATTGATTCAGCTTCCTCACATAAGCTGAAGACTGACCGAAATCAAGAAAAGCAGAATTAATCTCTTTTAAGCCTTGTCCATTGGGTTGCCCATAGGTTTTAGCCTTTATACATCTCAAGACTTCTGGGTATCACCACTAGGTAATCTGAATGGGAGGAAGCGCCATGTGGAACAGCATGATGACGCATATGGATGGGTACGGCTGGGGTCATATGTTCTTTGGTGGAATCATGATGATTCTCTTCTGGGGCGGGATTATCGTCTTTGTCATCTGGTTTTTTCGGAGTTCGGGACAAGACGATAACCCCCGTACGGGTTTTTACCGGCGACCAAATGCGCTCGATCTTCTCCAAGAACGTTACGCCCGCGGCGAGATCGACAAGCAGGAGTACGAAGAACGTAAGCGCGACCTGACGCCTTGATTGTTCCTTGCCGCCCTAGGGGACGGTGTTTGCTTACTGTAGCGAGTTAAATCTATTAAAGAGGAGGCTGCCATGGGCCAGCACCGGCAAGAACATTTGCAATCCACCGTAGCGTCTCAGGCACATTCCGGCCATGACAACCACGGGCATGCCAATTGCCACGGAGGCGCCCATCACGCCAACCATGAAACCACCGCGCCAGTCCGTGGCGGCAAATACGACAAGGTGCCCGCCGGGCATTCCGGTACCGTTTATACCTGCCCGATGCACCCCGAGGTACGGCAGACTAAGCCCGGTGCCTGCCCGCTGTGCGGCATGGGGCTGGAGCTTGAATCAGCGGCGGTCGGCGACGAGGGGCCGAATCCCGAGTTGGTCGATTTCACTCGACGCCTCTGGGTCGCGGCTATCTTCACGATTCCGCTGCTGGTGCTGACGATGTCTCCTTTTCTGGGCATCACGGCGATTCGCGACTTCTTCGGTGAGCGCACCACGCTGTGGATCGAGTTTGTCTTGGCGACACCGGTGATCCTGTGGTCGGGCTGGCCTTTTTTCCTGCGCGGCTGGAATTCGTTCCGCACCCTGAACCTTAATATGTTCAGTCTGATCGGCATGGGGGTCGGTGCGGCCTATCTGTTCAGCATCGTCGCGGTGTTGGCGCCGGGTATCTTCCCCGAGGGCTTCCGCGACGAGAGCGGTAATGTCGGCGTCTATTTCGAAGCCGCGGCGGTGATCGTCGCGCTGGTGCTGTTGGGCCAGGTGATGGAGTTGCGCGCCCGGGAAGGCACCGGCAAGGCGATCCGCGCCCTGCTGGACATGGCTGCCAAGACCGCCCGGGTGATTCGTCCCGACGGCAGCGAGGAGGAAGTCGCGCTGGAAGATGTGCAGGTCGGCGACCATCTGCGGGTGCGGCCCGGTGACAAGGTGCCGGTGGACGGCGTGGTGGTCGAAGGCCGCTCCTCGATCGACGAGTCAATGATCTCGGGCGAGCCGGTGCCGGTGGAAAAGGTCGAAGGCGACAAGGTCACCGGGGCCACGATCAACGGCACCGGCAGCCTGGTCATGGAAGCCACCCGGGTCGGCGCCGACACCATGCTCAGCCAGATCGTCGAGATGGTGGCGAATGCTCAGCGCTCACGCGCACCGATCCAGAAATTCGCCGACATGGTAGCGGGCAAGTTCGTGCCCGCGGTCATCGGCGTCGCTATTCTCTCCTTCATCGCCTGGGCAATCTGGGGGCCGGCGCCGGCGCTGTCCTACGGGTTGGTCTCGGCGGTGGCGGTGCTGATCATCGCCTGCCCCTGTGCATTGGGACTTGCCACGCCGATGTCGATCATGACGGCCACCGGTCGCGGCGCGCAGTTGGGTGTGCTGATCAAGAATGCCGAGGCGCTGGAACGCTTCGCCAAGGTCGACACGTTGATCGTCGACAAGACCGGCACGCTGACCGAAGGCAAGCCGAAGCTGGTGGCGGTGCTACCGGAAGCGGGGCATGACGAGGCCGAGGTGCTGCGCCTGGCCGCGACGCTGGAAAAGGGTTCCGAACACCCGCTGGCCGAAGCCATCGTCGCCGGTGCCGAGGCGCGCGGGGTCACGCTTGGCAAGGCCGACGATTTCGAGGCCGTGACCGGCATGGGTGTGAAGGGCGTGGTCGATGGCAAGCCAGTGGCGCTGGGTAATGCCAAGTTGATGGCCGAACTGGGCCTCGACGGTGGCAAGCTGGCGGACACCGCCAATGCCCGCCGGGACGAGGGCGAAACGGTGATGTTCGTGGTGCTCGACGGTGTCATCGCGGGCCTAGTCAGTGTCGCCGACCCAGTGAAGGAGACCACTCCTGAGGCATTGAAAGCCCTGCACCAGCTGGGATTCCGTATCATCATGGCCACCGGCGACAACGAGCGGACGGCGAAATCGGTGGCCGGGCGACTGGGTATCGACGAGATCCGCGCCGATGTGATGCCCGAGGACAAGGCCCGCATCATCCGCGAATTGCAGGAACAAGGCCGCAAGGTCGCCATGGCGGGCGATGGGGTGAACGATGCCCCCGCGCTGGCCCAGGCTGATGTTGGTATCGCCATGGGCACCGGCGCCGACGTGGCGATCGAAAGCGCAGGCTTCACGCTGGTCAAGGGCAACCTCGACGGCATCGTGCGCGCCCGCAAGCTGTCCCAGGCCACGATGCGCAACATCAAGCAGAACCTGTTCTTCGCGTTGATCTATAACGCGGCCGGCGTACCGATCGCCGCCGGTATCCTCTATCCGTTCCTCGGTATCCTGATCGGGCCGATGTTCGCCGCCTTTGCGATGAGCGCGTCCTCACTATCGGTAGTCACGAATGCGCTGCGTCTGCGCCGGGTGAGGATCTGACCATGGCCGACGACAAGCGCTGGTTGGACCGGGAGCCGAGTAAAGGGCGTTTCTTTCTGATTGTTGGGCTTTCGCTGGCCGTCATGGTCTTCCTGCTTTGGGAGGAGCACAAGGTGCATCTGCTTGGCGCGCTGCCCTGGCTGATTCTGCTCGCCTGTCCGCTGATGCATGTGTTCATGCATCGGGGGCATGGCTCGCATGACAGTCACAATGACCATAAGGGAGGGCGCGATGAGTAGCGAGGTGCCAGGTAAAAAACCGGAAGTATCCGAGAGAAGGTTAATCAACTCGGCCTTGTCGAAAAAAGTCGAGCAATGCTCAGGCAGTTTTTTGGCAGAGCCTAAAGGTCAGGAGACTACCCATGCGTAAGGAACATCGCCTTGGCGTCAGCGAAGTCAATCTGGTGGTTAGAAAACTGAAACTCGAGCCTTGCAGTCAACGAGAGCTTGAGATTGCGCTCCAGGAAATCGATCAGCTTTACGGTCTCGACAGCGTGGCTTTCGACGACAAGAAGCGAATGCTTCGTCTAGCCTACGATGCATCGCGCATCTGTATCGAGTGCGTCGAAGAGATTCTGACAAGGCATTCGATCGACATCAGCCACGGTTGGTGGAATCGCTTCAAGGAAGAGCATTACCGGTTCGTCGATCAAAACATCAAGGACAATGCCGCCAAGGATCCCTGGAGCTGTCATTAGTTGTATTGATGATCGGGAGTAGCGCAATTAACGATACGGATATCGATACATATAAGTGGTTTAATTCAACACTGTTCAGGATGGTCTAGGCGAACCAGTGTGTCGAAAGACTCTCCTCGGCCAAAGAGTCCTTAATCTAACTACTCTCTCCTTTTTCTTTTTGGTATGACGGTTAAATTAACAATGATTTTTATTCTTTAGATATGTGTTAAATACGTCGTTTGAGGGCTTTATTACTGAAAATAAACTGAATATGTAAGCCACAAAACAGTTTGATATTTTTTGATATTTTCAGTTTAGTTTCAGGTAATACGTTCATAGTAGACACATATCCACAAAGCAGAGGAAGTACCATGAACTTAGTCAAGAAATCAGTTGCCTTAATTGTTGCCGTAGCCAGCCTCTCGTCCGCGTCGATGGTGCTGGCATCGGTTGATTACGAAAACACCACGGGTCAGTCCGCGCAACTCAATAAAGTCATGGAGAATCTTCCCAGCAATGAAGATCTGAACCAGGGTGAATGGCGTAGCCAAAAGATAGATGAGGACAAGAAAAACAATGCCCTGAATATGTTCAGAGACCACAATATGCAGGGTCAAAGTGCTGGGATGTCCGAGACCAAGCCATACATCAATTTAAATAAAGAGCGAGCCAATGGTCCCTCGGATAGCGGAGGCTCAGCTCATTCCCCTCTTCATGAGCAACCCGCTGTTGGCAATCGTCTCGACAAGTGACGGGTAAAGAGCGCTGTCATAGGACTCAGACGGTAGTTCTCATAGAAAGTCATGGCCAGCCAATCTCTTAGAGAGGCTGGCTATTTTATAGGTCGTGATCCGTGATGCCTCTCGGAGCCAATGCTTGAGGTTCTCTATCTCCTTTAGGTGCCAGCCAGAAGACGCCAGAAGAAATATCCCATGCGTTCAGCTTCATTTCAGTAATAGCCAATATGCTAAGTCCAATACTCATAAAGGGTTGATTCATAGGTGACATTTTATCCCACCAGGTAACATCAGGAACAATACGCATGAGACAGGGTTGGCGAACATCCATAGTGGCGCTGTTGATGGGGACGGCCGCAATACCATCTGCCTGGGGCGAAGAGGCAGGGCTGGAATTGAATCAGGCGGTCCAGATGGCGCAGTCTCGTGACCCCTGGCTAAGCGGTAGTCAATACACCCAAGAGGCACTGGAAGCGGAGGCAACGGCGGCGGGAACGCTGCCGGACCCGATGATTTCGCTTACCGCGGCCAATCTTCCTGCCGATACTTTCAATACCCATCAAGAGCCGATGACACAGTTCAGTGTCGGCGTCACCCAGATGTTTCCCCGCGGGGACAGTCTCGAGCTGATGGAAAAGCAGAAAGAGCAGCTTGGACAACAACACCCCTTCATGCGGCAGGATCGCAAGGCAAAAGTAGCGGCGACGGTGAGCCAACTATGGCTCGAGGCCTACAGGTCGCAACAGACGATTGCGCTCATCGAGCAGGATATGGGGCTTTTCGAACAGCTGGTGGATGTGGCCCAGATCAACTACTCCACGGCATTGGGCAAGGCGCGCCAGCAGGATGTGATTCGTGCACAGTTGGAGCTGACTCGGCTGGAAGACCGCCTGACATCGCTCAACCAGCAAGGGGAGGCCTCCCAGCAGCTCCTGTCGGAATGGATAGGCGATGCGGCCATTGCGCAACCCCTGGCGGGTGAGCTACCTGAGCTGCCCCTGGCCATGCCGGAAATCGCCCAGGCATCGACAGAGCTCTCCCGGCGAGAAGCGGGTCAAATGCTGGCACGTCACCCCGCCGTGCAAGCACTGGATATGAAGATCGAGGCGGTCAAGACCGGTGTCGATCTTGCTTATCAGAAGTACTGGCCAGAATGGAGTGTCACGGCAAAATACGGATATCGTGCCGATGATCCCATGGGAAACGATAGGGCCGGGCTTTTTACCGCAGGTGTGGCCTTCGATGTGCCTATTTTTACGGAAAAGAAGCAAGACAAGGAAGTGGTTGCCGCCGTTGCAAAAGCCGAGTCCACCAAGACGGATAAATCACTGTTGCTGAGAAATATGCTGGCCAATCTCGAGAAAAGCAAGGTCCAGCTCGTTCGTTTGAATGAACGAATGGATCTCTATTCTACCCAGCTTCTTCCCCAGTTGGATGAGCAAGCCGAAGTCTCTCTCGAAGCCTATAACAACGACGATGGCGACTTTGCTGAGGCCGTCAGATCCTACATCGACGAGCTTGATACCAAGATCGAATTTCTGAATATCGCGGTCGAGCGCCAGAAGTTGATCGCGGCAATCAATTATTACCTTGCAGGTGTTGAGTAACCGCTTATTGTTTTCTTGGTTCAAGAGGCCGGTATGAAAAGAGTCTTGCTGTATGTGCTGCTGTTGATGGTGGGTGCTGCGCTTGGTGTCGCGGGGTATGGCGCCTATGCGACGCTGATGAAGGAACCAATGGTTGAGGAGCAGGATAGCCAGGAGCCCCTTTATTGGGTGGCACCGATGGATCCCAATTACCGGCGAGACCAGCCGGGTAAATCCCCCATGGGAATGGACCTGGTTCCCGTCTATGAAGAAGAAAATGCGGAGCAAGATGACGGGGCTGGCGTCGTGCGTATCTCACCGGCCATCGAAAACAACCTGGGGGTTCGCACGGCCCATGTGGATAAAGGCGTTTTCGATTCGGAGATCAGGACGATCGGTTATGTGCAGTATGACGAAGATCAGTTGGTGCACATACACCCGCGTGTCGAAGGCTGGATAGAAAAGCTGTACGTGAAGTCGGAAGGCGATCCAGTCGAAAAGGGCGAGCCGCTTTACGATATCTATTCGCCCACCCTGGTGAATGCCCAGCAAGAACTTGTGCTGGCGATCAATCGAGGTAATTCACGATTGATTCAAGCTGCTGAAGAAAGACTGGAAGCATTGCAGGTTCCTGCTTCCGCTATCCGGGCGGTCAAGAACTCGAAGCGGGTCAAACAGTCTGTCACCATTTTCGCCCCGCAGGATGGCGTCATCGATAACCTGAACGTGCGTGAAGGCTTCTTCGTCAAGCCGGGTACCACCATGCTGTCGATCGGCGCCCTGGAGGAGGTCTGGGTGGTGGGAGAAGTCTTCGAGCGTCAGGCGGCCCTCGTTGAAAAAGGGGACGAAGTCACCCTCACCTCGGAATATCTGCCCGGCAAGACCTGGAACGGCACGGTGGATTACATCTATCCGACACTGAACAGCAAGACGCGCACGGCACAGGTGAGAACGCGGCTCGATAACAAGGACCGGCTGCTCAAGCCCAACATGTTCATGCAACTGACGATTCATAGCCGTAGCGATAACACTGCCCAGCAGATCCCCCGTGAAGCGCTTATTCGTACCGGTGAGCAGAACCGGGTCGTCCTGGCCCTGGGGGATGGCAAGTTCAAGTCGATCGAGGTGAAAGTTGGTCGCATCGGCGAGGATGTGGTCGAGATTCTCGATGGGCTGGCGGTGGGTGAGCGCATCGTCACCTCCGCGCAGTTCCTATTGGATTCCGAATCCAGCAAGACCTCGGACTTCATGCGCATGAATCATGGCCAACAAGACGACTCTGCCCAAGCTCAGGGTGAGCATGCGGGAATGGATCACACCATGGAAAGCGACAGCGAATAGGGAAGGCATCATGATTGAATCTATTATTCGCTGGTCCGTCAGCAACCGCTTCTTCGTGTTGCTGGCCACCTTCCTCGTGGTCGGCGGCGGGTTGTACTCATTGAAGAACACGCCGGTCGATGCGCTACCCGATCTGTCCGATGTCCAGGTGATCGTCAAGACGAGCTACCCCGGCCAGGCGCCTCAGGTGGTGGAAGATCAGGTCACCTACCCGCTGACCACTGCGATGCTATCGGTACCGGGGGCGGTGACGGTACGCGGTTATTCGTTCTTCGGTGACTCCTACGTCTATGTGATCTTCGACGAAGAGACCGATCCCTACTGGGCGCGCAGCCGTGTCCTGGAATACCTGAGTCAGGTGGCGCCGACGCTGCCTTCCAACGCCCGACCGCAACTCGGCCCGGACGCCACCGGCGTGGGCTGGGTCTATCTCTACGCCCTGGTGGACAGGACCGGCGAGCATGACATCAGCCAGCTGCGCAGCCTTCAGGACTGGTTCCTAAAGTTCGAGCTGCAAACTGTGCCGGGGGTATCCGAAGTCGCGGCCATCGGCGGCATGGTCAAGCAATACCAGGTGCAGGTCGACCCGGAAAAGCTACGGGCCTTCGACATTCCGCTGTCGAAAATCCAGGTGGCGATCGAGCGGGGCAATCAGGAAGTCGGCGCCTCGGTGGTGGAAATGGCCGAGGCCGAATACATGATTCGCGCCACCGGCTATATCCAGAGCGTCGAGGATCTTGCCAGCATCCCCTTGGGGCTGGACGCCAACGGCACGCCGCTGCTGTTGAAGGACGTGGCTGACATCAGCCTGGGGCCCCAGATGCGTCGCGGCCTGGCGGAGCTCAACGGCGAGGGTGAAACCGTCGGTGGTATTGTGGTCATGCGTTTCGGCGAGAATGCGCAAACGACCATCGAGGGTGTCAAGGCCAAGCTCGAGGAGCTCAAGCAAGGCCTGCCCGAGGGCGTCGAGATCGTCCCGGTCTACGACCGCTCCGGCCTGATCGACAGCGCGGTGAAGAATCTCGGGTACAAGTTGCTGGAAGAGTTCGTCGTCGTCGCTCTGGTGTGCATGGTCTTCCTTTTCCATGTCCGCTCTTCCCTGGTGGCCATCGTCAGCCTACCCGTGGGCATCCTGGCCGCCTTCATCGTCATGCACCTGCAAGGCATCAACGCCAACATCATGTCGCTGGGCGGTATCGCCATCGCCATCGGCGCCATGATCGACGGTGCCATCGTGATGATCGAAAACATGCACAAGCACATGGAGCGAACACCGCTGACCCGGGAGAACCGCTGGAAGATCGTCGCGGACTCCGCCAGTGAGGTGGGCCCGGCACTGTTCTTCAGCTTGCTGATTATCACCGTCAGCTTCGTGCCGGTGTTCACCCTGGAGGCCCAGGAAGGCCGCATGTTCTCGCCGCTGGCCTTTACCAAGACCTATGCCATGGCGGCCTCTGCGGCATTGGCCGTGACCCTGGTGCCGGTGCTGATGGGCTATTTCATCCGCGGCAAGGTGCTGCCGGAACACAAGAATCCGATCAACCGGCTGCTCATCGCCCTGTACATGCCGGTATTGCGCAGGGTCCTGCGCTTCCCGAAGTCGACCCTGCTGGGGGCGGTGCTAGTCACCGTGGTCGGGCTCTGGCCGGCGACGCAGATCGGCAGCGAGTTCATCCCACCCTTGGATGAGGGTGACCTGATGTATATGCCCACCACCTACCCGGGCATCTCCATCGGCAAGGCCCGCGAGCTGCTGCAGCAGACGGATAAGCTGATCTATACCGTCCCGGAGGTGAAGACGGTGTTCGGCAAGATCGGGCGCGCCGAAACCGCCACGGATCCGGCGCCACTCACCATGATCGAGACCTTCATTCAGTTGAAGCCTCGGGACGAGTGGCGCGACGGCATGACCACCGAGAAGCTCAAGCAGGAACTGGATAGCCTGGTCAAGTTCCCGGGGGTCACCAACGCCTGGGTGATGCCGATCAAGACGCGCATCGACATGCTGGCCACCGGTATCAAGACCCCGGTGGGGATCAAGGTCGCTGGGCCCGATCTGAAGGCCATCCAGGGCATCGGGCAACAACTCGAAGTGATTCTCGCCGACGTGCCGGGCACCGCGTCGGTGTATTCGGAGCGGGTCGCCGGCGGTCGTTACATCAAGGCGGATATCGACCGTGAAAAGGCCGCTCGGTACGGGCTGAATATCGCCGATGTGCAGCAGGTTGTTTCGACGGCGATCGGCGGCATGAACGTCACGCAAACGGTGGAAGGGCTGGAGCGTTATCCGGTCAACCTGCGTTATCCTCAGGATTACCGCAGCTCTCCCGAACAGCTCTCCCTGCTGCCGATCGTCACGCCGGACGGCCAACGTATTTCGCTGGGTGATGTGGCGGAGGTCGTGGTGGAAGACGGGCCGCCAGGCATCAAGAGCGAGAACGCCCGCCTCAATGGCTGGACGTTCGTCGACATCGCGGATGTGGATATCGGCAGTTATGTGCGGCAAGCCCAGGACGTGGTGCGTGACGAGCTCGACCTGCCTGCGGGTTACTCCGTCACCTGGTCCGGCCAGTATGAGTACATGCAGCGCGCCAAGGCCAAGCTGACCTATGTCGTGCCCCTGACCTTGGCCATCATCATCATATTGCTGTACATGAACTTCAGGAGCCTGGCCGAGGTGGCCATCATCATGGGCACCTTGCCGCTGGCGATGGTGGGCAGCATTTTGTTGATGTATCTGCTGGGCTACAATTTCTCCGTGGCCGTCGGGGTCGGGTTCATCGCCCTGGCCGGGGTGGCCGTCGAGATCGGCGTCATCATGCTGGTCTATCTGAATCAGGCCTACCGCGAGATGCTGGAGCGCTGTCAAAGCCACGATGTGGAGCCGCGGGCGGAGACACTGCGCCATGCGGTTCTGCATGGCGCCGGGCTGCGCGTTCGCCCGGTGATGATGACCGCCGCCGCCGTCATCGTGGGCCTACTGCCCATCATGTATGGCTCGGGAACGGGCTCCGAGGTGATGAGCCGCATCGCCGCTCCCATGGTCGGGGGAATGATAAGCGCGGTGCTGCTGACACTGCTGGTATTGCCGGCGGCGTATTTTCTGTGGAGGAAAGCCGCCCTGCGGTGAGCCAGTAGTGAACGTGTAGTGCGAACGTGCAGCAAGCGAGGCGCACCCATCGCGGGTGCGCCTCTGTCCATTCAGCTTATATTCAGGAAAGGAGACTAGCGTTTACGTCAGATGTTTATTGATCTAGTTTTATAGGCGACTGCCATATAACGGTTTTCTATTGTATTAAGAAGACAGGGACGAATTGGCTATTGTTATCGTGCCAGCAAGGCGAGGGATACGCATGGAGCTGCTCACACTCTTTTTCATCGTGCTGATCGCTACCGGCCTGGGGCTACTGATCCAGTGGCTGCCGATGCGCCATCAACCAATGCCGACCTATCCCCAGCGCGCGCCCTTTCTGGGGGGCGGCCTACCCGAGACCCACGCCTGGAGCCGCTTCCACGTTCGCTACTACCCCATGACGCTGCTGCTCATCGCCTTCGAGATGGAGATGATGTTCATGTACCCCTGGGCGGTGGTGTTCGTCGAGCAGGGCATGAAGGCGGTGATGGAGATGGGCATGTTCCTGGCCATCCTCTCCGTTGGCATCGTCTACGGTTGGCGCGAGGGGGTGTTCAAGTGGCAGTGAGTTGGCTGCAACGTCTGGCGGCGCGGGCTGCGGTGCCGGTGTTTCCGGTACGGGGCATGCACGGCGAAGAGGTGCTTTATCGCCTGGCCCTGACACCGGGGATCAAACTGGTCGACTCGCCGCGCCATGCCAGCATCCTGCTGGTGGCCGGGGGCGTGCCGCCGGATCAGCACGATGCCCTGCGTCGGGTGCACGACCAGTTGCCTGGCCCCTTTGCCACACTGTGGTATCGCAGCGAACCTCTGGATGAGCTTGCCGGTGCCACGCGACTCGACGATCCCGACGCCTTGCCTGAGGCACTGAAGACGATCCATCGCGAGCTGATGAGTGGAAAGCGCGGCAGTTCGCCTCGGCTATTGCCGGATGAGCCGCCCAATCCTTGGGAAGGGTTGGGCGACGATGGTCACGGCGGCAAAGGCATGATGGGCGGTGTGCCTTATGGCCGGCCCATGGCGATGAACATGACCGACGACATCCGCGATGGGCTGACGCTGGATTCGCTCACCGTCACCCTCGGGCCGTTTTTGCCCATGCTGCCGCCGGGGCTGACCGCCGAAGTCACCCTGCAGGGCGATCTCATCCAATCCTGGACGACGCATAGCGCGCCATATCCCATCGCCCTGGAGAGCGTCTTCTTCCAGGCGCTGCAGGGCCCTGTGCCCATCGCCGAGCTCGAGCGGGCTCGGGCGCGTTATCACTTGAAGCGTCTACATTTCGCCCTGCGCCTGGCGGGGCTTGACCGATTGGCGCTGGAGGCGTTGCGCTTGGCGTTCGCACCGCATCCAGGCCAGGATCGCGCAATGGCCCTGCGGCGTCGGCTGGTGCGCTGCGGCTTCTTTCGTCTGACGACCACCGGACGAGGACGACTCGACGAGAATCAGGCTCGCCGGGTGGGGGGCATCGCGGCCAGGGCCCCGGGGCTCGAGGAGGATCTGCGCAGTCGGGACGCCGCCTATCGCCGGCTGGAATTCACACCGATCATACAAGGCGGCGCCGACACCAATGCCCGCTGGTGCCAGACCCTGGCGGAAATCGAACAGGCGCTGCAACTCGCCGATCAGGCCGAACGTGACGCCGTGCATACCCAGCGCAGCGATGGCGTCGAGACGCCACGCGGCCCTTGGCACGAGCAGTGGCCCGAAGAGGCGAGCGATCTGCTTGACGACCTGCTGCCGGGCCTGGAATGGGACGAGGCGATGAGTACCCTGGCAAGCCTAGACCTGGCGCCGCTGTCGCCCTGGTCACTGGAGGAGACGAGTGGTGCGCCGGTGCCGACCAGCGTCGAGGAGCGTCGGGCATGATTGTAAGCGAACTCATTCTACCGGTCGCTCTGGTAATAGGCGTCCTCGTGGTCGGCGCCTATCTGGTGGCGGTGCTCGATGAGGCGATCGCAGGCGCTATCGGAATGCCCCGAGGGGGGAGTGCCTGGTTGGCACCACTCACCCAGGGTGCCTGGTTGCTCACCCAGCATGCCAACGCCACCGAGGCGCCGGACTGGCAGGCCTGGCGACTGGCCCCGGCACTCTATCTGGCCCTGGCGGCGATCGGGTTGGCGGTGGTGCCCTTCTCGCCGACGCTGATTCCCACCGATCTGGTCACCAGCGTGGTGCTGTGGGGCAGTGTCGAAGCCCTGGCCACGGTGGTGATCTTTCTGCACGGCTGGTCCGCCAATACATTGCTGGCGCTGATCGGTGCCTATCGCTACGTGGCCCTGGGGCTTTCCTACATCCTGATCAGCATGTTCGTGCTGATCGGCGTGGCGCTGCCCGCCGAGTCGCTGCAATTTTCGCAGGTGGTGACCTCCCAGGAGGGGCTCTGGAACGTGATTCGCCAGCCCCTGGGGCTGCCACTGTTCTTGATCGTCGGCCTGGGCATGACCTTCTGGGGGCCGCTCAATCTGGCGGATTCTCGAGACCTGGCCGGGGGCACGGCGTCCGCGGTGTCCGGCCCGCCGCGGCTGGTCTGGAACCTGGCCCGGGCGGCGATGCTGGTGGCCTTCAGTGGCGCGGCGGCGAGCGCCTTTCTCGGCGGCTGGCTGGGGCCTTGGTTGCCGGGTCCAGTTTGGATGCTGCTCAAGATGCTGGCGGTGCTTGCCGTGCTGCTGCTGATCGGTCGGCTGGTGCCCCGCCTACAGCCGGAGCGCTGCGTCACCCTGATGTGGGTGGTGTTTTTGCCGCTCTCCTTCGTCGATTTGATCTGGGCGGGCGCTGCGGCGTTCTTTTTGTAAAAAGTGGAGGCTCTTCTCTAATGGATTATCCCCTTATCGTCGATGTGTTTTTCGTGTTGCTGGCCACCCTGGCGGTGGTCTCCGGCTGGCGCGTGTTCGCAACCGATTCCATGGTGCGCGCCTCCTTCTTCCTGCTGGTGTCGTTCATCGCCGTGGGCGTGATCATGATCCTGCTGGCGGCGGAATACCTGGGCGTGGCGATGTTCTTCATGATGGCCGTGGAGATGATGGTCATGGCGATCTTCATGGTCATGTTCATGATGAACCCGGCGGGGCTCAATCCGATGATGATGGTCCATCAGCACAAGTTTTCCATCGCCGCCGGGGCGGCGGTCTTCCTGGTGCTCGCCACCGTGGCGCTGCTGGCGGAGTTCCCCGATAGCCCCCTGCCGGCGGATCTCGACCCGGTGGCGTCCCTGGGGGACGAGCTGCTCGGCGATTCGATGCTGATCTTCGAGTCCGCGGGCATCGTGCTGCTGACCACCATGATCGGCGTGGTGGTGCTGTCGAGCCATCGCGGGCGTTATGGCGCCGCCGACGAAGGCTCGATGCCGCCTGGGTTGGTGCCCGGGGGCGACCCGGCGGGCATGCCTGAAGAGGATGATGAGGGCGATGGTCATCACCATTGCCATTGATGGGTACGGAAAGCGGATCAGGGCTATTGCGGTTGGCCATGCCGCTCGGAGCTGATCCGGCAACAGGTCTACGAGGGGGCGCTATGAATCCATCCCTGGACGCTACCTGCGCCCTCCATGGCGCAGGACCCCCTCTGCGACCTGTCCCCGGCGCTCCTCGCCCTGTTGCTACCCGGCTAAACGCAAGGAGGCAAGAATGACGCTGGTCACTCTCTTATTACTCGCCGCCGCACTGATCGGTATCGGCTTCTACGGAGCGCTCTCTCAGCAGTCCTTTGTGATGCTGATGATGGGCCTCGAGTTGATCCTGAACGGCGTCATGCTCGCCGCCGTGGCGTTCTGGGCGCTGAGTGGCGCCGGTGCGCCGGAGGGGCAGCTTCTGACCATCGTGGTCATGGCGGTGATGGCCATCGAGATGGCCATGGGCTTTGCCCTGGTGGTGGCGGTGTTCCGCACCAACCAGGCGGATGTCACCGAAGGAATCACGGAGTTGAAGCACTGATGCTGTGGACGCTTGCACTGTTTCCGTTGCTGGGCGCGCTGCTGCTCTACCTGGCGGGCCGACGCCTGGGACGTTTCGGGCTGACGCTTGCGGCGGCGTTTGTCCTGCTGATGACGCTTGTGCTGACCGGGCTGGCGATCACGAGCGGCTGGCAGGGCAGCGTTGCCTGGAGCGAAACGCTGGCGCTGACCCTCAAGCTCTCCGCCGCCGGTAGCGTCTTTGCCGTGACGATACCGCTAGTTGCACTTCCGATCGTCGTCTACGCCGGCTATCACGAGGTGGGGCTGCGCGACGATTACCGCACGGTCACCGCTCAGGGCATGCGTTTGATCGCCTTGCTGGTGGCCTTCGTCGGCGCAATGCAATTGCTGGTACTGGCCGACGACCTGCTGACGCTGCTGATCGCCTGGGAACTGGTCGGCGCCTGCTCCTGGGGGCTGATTTCTCACAAGTGGGGACAAAAGGAGGTGCCCAAGGAGGCGGCCCAGGCTTTCCTGGTCACGCGCTTCGGCGACCTGGGGCTATATATCGCCGCGGCGGCGGTGTTCGCCGGCAGCGGCGGCTTCGGCTACGCCGACCTGGCGGCCCTGGATGGCGGCCTGTTGAGCGTGGCGGTGGCCGGCATCCTGCTGGCGGCGGCGGCCAAGTCGGCGCAACTGCCATTCTCCTCCTGGCTATTCGCCGCCATGGCCGGCCCGGTGCCGGTGTCGGCGCTGCTGCATTCGGCGACCATGGTGGCGGCAGGCATCTACTTGTTGGTACGCCTGCAACCGACGCTCTCCACCGTCGACTGGTTCGCGCCGCTGGTCATCGGCCTCGGACTGGCCACTGCCCTGGTCGGTGGGGTGGTCGGGATATTCCAGAATCATGCCAAGAAGCTGCTGGCGGCTTCCACATCCGCTCAGTACGGCCTGATGTGGGTCGCGGTGGGGGCAGGCTTTCCCGGCGTGGCCCTGTTGCACTTCGTCGCCCATGCCTTCTTGAAGGCGGGCTTGTTTCTGTCGGCGGGGCTCGCCGAGCGCCAGACCGGCAGTTACCAACTGCAGGACATGCGCCAGGGGCGAAGGTTGCCGGGCATGGCGCTGGCTGCCGGTGTGATGAGTCTGGCCCTGGCGGGGATGATTCCGCTTGGCGCGGCCTGGAGCAAGGAGCAGATCGCGGCGGCGGCGGGGCACCAGGCGGCCTGGCTGGCGCTGCTCGTGGCCCTCGCCGGGGGCTTGAGCGCATTGTATGCCACGCGTTTTCAGTTGCTGGCCTTCGGTCGTCCGTTGCGTCGGGAGCGTTCGAAACTGCCCCAGGGCCCTCGACCGTCCCGGGCTGAACGCGGGGCGCTGGTGGTGTTGGCCGGGGTGACGCTGTTGCTGTCGCTGGTCTGGTGGCCCGAGGTGCAGGCATGGCTGACCGGGGCATGGCCCCAGCGCCTGCCGGAGGGCAAGCCCTGGGAGTTGATCGTTTCGCTGCTGCTGGTGGTGCTGGGCATCGCCGTGGGATTTGTGATGACACGACGTCAGCGTCGATCGAGCACCTGCCAGGGGCACGCCGCCACCTGGTTTGGCCTGCCGACGGTGATCCAGACGATCGCCCGGGGAGCCGTGGTCCTCGGCCACTCCCTGGCCCGCTTCGATGACCGGGTCGTGGATGCCGGATTGCGTGGCACGGCGCGTTTCGGCCAATGGCTGGCGCAGCGCAACGCGCAGCAGGGCGAGGCCTTTGCCGAGGGCGTGCCCGATGTGATGACCCGCTTGAGTCAGTGGGGCGGCCACTGGGCACGCCAGGCCCAGAGCGGCCAGACCCATCATTACTACACCGGCATTAGCCTGGGCCTCGTCATCATTTTCGCCATCCTGTTGATAGGAGCCTTGTTGTGATTCTCACCGTCGCCTGGATTGTCCCCCTGGTGGGCGCCGTTGCGCTTGCTGCCTTCCCGCGCTGGAGTGAGGCGCGAGCGCGGCAATGGGCGGCGGCGATGGCCGCGCTGTCGCTGCTGGCGCTGGTGGTTGCCTGGCTCGGCTTCGATCCGGCGGGACCGCTGTTTCAGCACGTCGACGAGCTACGCTGGGTGCCGAGCATCGGGGTGGCCTACCGGGTCGGTGTCGACGGCATCGCCCTGGCGGTGGCGACCATGAGCGCACTGGTGTTCGTTGCCGCCATCGTCTATCCGGTGGATACCCTGGGCCAGCCGCGCCAATATTACGCCTGGATGCTGTTCCTGCAGGCGATGTCGCTTGGGGTGTTCCTGGCCCTGGATCTGCTGCTGTTCTATGTGTTCTTCGACCTGACCCTGGTGGGCATGTTCTTTCTCATCGGCCGCTGGGGGCACGGCACGCCCCAGGTCTCGGCGCTCAAGTTCTTCCTCTACACCTTCGCCGGCTCGCTGCTGCTGTTGCTGGCGATCATCGGCCTGTATCTGTCGATTGAGCCGCATAGCTTCGATATGCGCGTGCTGATCGAACGCCAACCCCTGGCCGGGACCGGACTCTATGCCGGGCTTGTGTTTCTGGCGTTGATGCTGGGCTTTGCCATCAAGACGCCCCTGGTGCCGCTGCATACCTGGCTGTCCCAGGCCCACGTCGATGCGCCGGGGCCGGCCTCGGCGATCCTCGCCGGGGTGCTGCTCAAGATGGGCACCTACGGCATGATCCGCCTGCCCTTTGCGATGATGCAGGAAACCTTCGCCGAGTATTCGCTGGTCGTCGGCATCGTCGCGCTGGTCGCCATCCTCTACGGCGCCCTGGTGGCGCTGGGTCAGAGCAACCTCAAGCGGCGCATCGCCTACACCTCGATCAATCACATGGGCTACACGGTGCTGGGCATCGCCGTGGCGGCGGCGATGTTTTCCGACAACCTGGCCGCCCGCCAGCTGGCGCTGACCGGGGCGACGGTGGAGATGGTCGCCCACGGCCTGATCACTGGGGCGCTGTTTTTGATCTGCGGCTCCTTCTGGCAGCGTACCGGCGAATACGAACTGGATCATTACGGCGGCCTGGCTCATCAGGCCCCGCTGCTGACCGGCTTCACGGTGCTGGCGGCCTTTGCCAGCCTGGGCATGCCGGGGCTGGCCGGCTTCGTCGCCGAGTTCCAGGTGTTTGCCGGTACCTTCGCCGTCTATCCCTGGCTGGCGGTGCTGGGGGTGCTGGGTATTCTGATCACTGCGGCACTGTTCCTGGATATGCTGCGCCGGCTGTTCTTCGGTCGGCTGCCCTTGCACCTGGGCCAGTTCGCCGAGCTGAAACGGGCCGAGTGGGGCGTGCTGGGCGTGCTATCGTTGGGGATCCTGGTGATCGGTGTCTACCCGCGCTTTCTGCTGACCCTGATCGAGGCCTCAAGCGTACTCTTGGTGGGAGGCCGCTGATGCCCATCGGTGACCTGCTGCCCGAGATCGTCTTGCTGGTCGGCGCGGTGATCATCGTGCTGTTCGCTTCCTTCGCGCCCCAGGAGCGTCAGGCCTGGGCTGCCGGATTGGCGCTGGTCGCCTTGGCGCTCGCGGCGGGGTTCAGCCTGCTGCAGTGGCGCGAGCCGCCGGCGCTGACCTTTTCCGGGGTCTGGGCGCTGGATACGGCGGCTGTCGCTACCAAATTGCTGGTGCTGCTGGCCGGTGCGGTCGCCGTCCTACTGTCGCCGGACTGGATGCGCAGCGACCGCCGGCATGGCGAGTACTACGCCCTGTGTCTGTTCACGCTGCTCGGCGTGATCATGATGGCCTCGGCCCACGACAGCATGGAACTGGTGGTGGGCATTTTGCTCTCCTCCACCGCTAGCTACCCCTTGGTGGCCTATCATCGCGGCTTCAAGCCGGCGCTGGAAGCGGGCATGAAGTACTTCCTGATCGGTGCCTTGACCAATTCCTTGTTGGTGGTCGGTGTGGTGCTGCTGTTCGGGCTGGTGGGCGATACCGACTATACGCGCACGGCTCAGGTGTTGGCGACGGGCGGCGACCCTTTGGCGCTGAGTGTGGCGGTGGCCTGCATCGTGCTGGGGCTGACCTTCAAGCTGGCGGCCTTTCCCGGCCATGCCTGGATGCCGGATGTCGCCCAGGGCGCCCCGGCGCCGGTCGCCGCGCTGCTCACCGTGGCACCCAAGGTCGGGGCCGCCGTGGCCCTGGCGCGCTTCGTCAGCCTGCTGCCGGAGAGTCAGGTCTGGCCGATCATCGTTGCGTTGATCGCCGTGGTGACCATGACCCTAGGCAACCTGGCGGCTTTGCAGCAGACCGATGTGCGTCGCCTGCTCGGCTGGTCGTCGGTCTCGCAATCCGGCTATGCGCTGATGGCGGTGGTGGTGATCGGTGCCGAGCCCCAGGCGTTATCGGCGCTGCTGGCGTTTCTTGCTGCCTATGCGCTGGCCAATCTCGCCGCCTTCGCCGTGGTGACCCATCTGCGCGGGCGCACGGCACTCGAGGATTACCATGGCCTGGGGCGCACCCAGCCCATCGCCGCCGCGATCCTGATTCTTGCACTACTCTCGCTGGTGGGTATCCCGCCGCTGGTGGGCTTCTTCGGCAAGTTCCTGCTGTTCAAGGTGACCATCGCCGGCGGCTATGGCTGGCTCGCCGTGATTGCCGCCATCAACACCGTGCTGTCGCTGTTCTATTACCTGCGGGTGATCGCGGTGACCATGTTCAAGCCCTTGGAGGGCGAGGTGCATGTGCTCGGCCGCTGGTCCTGGCTGGCGCTGTTGGTCAGCGCGGTATTGCTGCTTGCGGCGAGCCTGGGCGCGGAGGGCGGCCTGGGGTTGATGGAGGCGATACGGCTGGCGGGGTAGGCCGGCCCCAAGCTGGCTCACACGAGCAGTCCCTCGCCCATGCTGGAATCAATTATCGCGACGCGTTCACGCTCAGCTAGCTAATCTTACTTCGGTGTCGGTCTCCGGGGCGTCGATGCAGCGCTGTGTCTCGATGGTCACGTGCACCAATGATGGGCATCGAGCCTGGATGCGCCGCTTGTAGACACCAGGCGTTTCCGGGTCATGCGACACGACCGAGACGATGGCGGCATGAATGTTGGGCCCAATCGACCAGAGGTGCAGGTCGCTGATTCGCGCATCGCCATTCTCGATAGCGTGTCTGACGTCTTCCTCCAAGTCACTACGCTGCTGATCGAGCAGCACGCGGGAGGTGTCCTTCAACAGATGCCATGACCAGCGGGTGATGAGTACCGCGCCAACGATACCCATGATCGGGTCCATCCAGTTCCAACCCGCATACTTTCCGGCCAGCAAGGCAGCGATCGCCAATACTGAGGTCAGGGCATCGGCGAGTACGTGGAAGTAGGCGGCTCGCCGGTTATGATCATGATGCCCGTGATGATGGTCATGGGCATCGTGACCATGATTATGACCATGGCCGTGATCCTCTCCACCGAGTATCCAGGCCGATACGCCGTTGACGATCAGACCGATGACAGCGACGATGATGGCCCCATCGAAGGAAATCGCGACCGGATGGATAAAGCGATCAATACTTTCGATCACCATGTACAGCGCGAAACCGGCCAGCAAGATGGCGCCGGCAAATCCGCCCAGCGCGTTGACCTTGCCGGTACCGAATGAGAACTGTACGTTTCCAGCGTTTTTACGTGCGTACGCATAGGCGAAAACCGCGATGCCCAGGGCGACCGCATGAGAGCCCATGTGCAGGCCATCGGCCAGGAGGGCCATCGAGCCATAGAGGATGCCGGCCAGAATCTCCCAAACCATCATGACGAGCGTCAGGCCAACGACGATAAGGGTGCGTGTTTCACCGGAGCGTTTTTGGTCTTGGCCGAAGGTATGGTCATGCTGCCATTCTTCGAGTCGATGATGATGCATTCTGTAATGCTCCGGATTGATAGTTGTTAGCGCCGGCTTCGAAAGAGTTTCATGGCCAGTCTGGTTATGAATCGCAATGCTAGACGAGTTCAAGCAAATCGCACGGTATTTGTAGATAGCCGGCTCGCACTGTTGTCGCGAGCAAGCGCCAGCGGCCAGATCCCACGGTAGGGGGTACTTTCGGCTTGGCGAATCATGGAAGGCTACCTAAGCGCATTGCTCCCCCCATGCTCTCCACGCTGATGGTAGAGGCGATGATCGCTGAGCACTTCGATGATGCGACAGCTTTCGACCCGACCGCCAGCACATTGGGTCACCATACGCTTGAGTTCATCGCGCAGCGCCGCGAGTCGCTGCAGGCGAGATTCCACCTCCGCCAGATGGTGCTTGGCGAAGGCATCGACCTCGTCGCAGGGCATCTCCGGGTGATCCGCCATCTCCAGCAGTTCGCGCACGGCTTCTATGGAGAAACCGAAATCCCGGGCATGGCGGATGAACGTCAGCCGCCGGACAGTCCTCTCGTCATAACGTCGCTGGCCCCCCTCGCTGCGCGTCGCATCGGGTAACAGCCCGATGCGCTCGTAATAGCGCACCGTCTCGGGCTTGCAGCCGGAGTGTCGCGCCAAGTCACCGATACCGATCGGAGGGCCAGCGGTGGTCGGGTGTGTCGCATCCTCTGTCATGGCTTGAACCTCTAGTCGCTACAGGGATTAGGATTGGCATCACGATAGTTCAATCCCGGGAGCGATGCCATGAGCGAATCGACATATCAACATGCCGCGCCCGTCCTGGCCCTGCGCATCGAGGGCATGGACTGCGGCGGCTGCGAACGCAAGGTGGAGGCGGCACTGGGCCGACTGGAGGGCATCGAGGAGGTGTCGGCCAGCTCGGTGACCGGCTCGGTGACGGTCCACCCTCGCCAGGGAACTTCTCCCTCTCGCCGGGTGATCGAGCAGACCATCGCCGAGCTGGGCTATGCCGTCAAAAGCGATGAGGGCGACGCAGATGCTGCCTCGGCCCCATTGTCCTGGTGGCGCAGCGCCAAGGGGCGCCTGGTACTGGCGAGCGGGGGGCTTCTGGTCCTTGCCTTCACTCTCCGGATGGTCTGGCCCGCCCTGGGCGATTGGCCCTTCGTGGCGGCCACTCTGGTGGGCATTGTGCCCATCCTGCAAGGGGCCTGGCGAGCGCTGAGAGTACGCAACCCGTTCACCATCGAGATGCTGATGAGCATCGCGGCCCTGGGGGCGCTGGCTATCGGTGCCGCCGCCGAGGCAGCGGTGGTGGTGTTCCTGTTCGCCGTGGGCGAGTTGCTGGAGGGCGTGGCCGCGTCCCGGGCGCGGCGCAGTATCTCGGCCCTGTCAGACCTGACCCCGTCGACCGCGAGATTGATGGAGAACGGCGAGGTTCGCGAGGTGTCGGCGGCCTCGCTACAGATTGGTCAACGAGTGCTGATACGCCCCGGGGACCGCGTGCCTTGCGATGGCCGCATCCTGGCCGGAGAGTCTGACCTGGATGAGTCACCGGTGAACGGCGAATCCGTGCCGCGATCGCGTGCTCCCGGCGATGAGGTCTTCGCCGGCACGGTGAACCTCGATGCCGCCCTGGAGGTGGAGGTCACCCGGGGCGCCGAGGACAACACCATCGCGCGGGTCATCCGCCTGGTGGAGGAAGCCCAGGCCGCCAAGGCACCGGTGGCCCGCTTCATCGACCGCTTCGCTTACTACTATATGCCGGCGGTGGTGGGCCTGGCTCTGTTGATGGTGGTGGTGCCGCCGCTGGTCTCGGCGATGCCCTGGTCAGAATCGGTTTACCGTGCCCTGGCCCTGCTGCTGATCGCCTGCCCCTGTGCCCTGGTGATCTCGACACCCGCGGCGATCGCCGCGGGCCTCTCCACCGGCGCACGCCAGGGGTTGCTGATCAAGGGGGGCGCCGTGCTCGAGCAGTTGGGCAAGTTGCGCCTGGTGGCGCTGGACAAGACCGGCACGCTCACCGCCGGTACCCCCAAGGTCACCGACGTGGAAAGCTGGACGAACGGACAGGATGAGAATGACATCCTGAGGCTTGCAGCGGCCCTGGAGCGCGACTCCAGCCATCCGATCGCCACGGCGATCCTGGCGCGCACCGAGCAGCTTGGACTTTCACCCGCCGAGGTAAAAGAAGGGCGTGTCCTGGCCGGTCGTGGCGTCGCCGGGCGAGTCGAGGGGCGCGACCTGGCCCTGGTCACGCCCCGCTATCTGCCGGAACTGGCGGCGTTGTCCGATGATCGATCGCAGCGCATCGCGGCGCTGGAGCAGGCGGGCATGAGCCTCGCCGTCCTGGTTGAGGGCGAGAATCCGCTGGGCCTGATCGCCGTACGCGACGAGCCTCGTGAAGACGCCCGGGAAGGGCTCGCCGCCCTGTCGCGCCTCGGTGTGCAGGCGGTGATGCTCAGCGGCGACAATGCGCGTACCGCCGCGGCCATCGGCGACACCCTGGGAATCGAGGCTCATGGCGAGCTGATGCCCGAGGACAAGGCCCAGCGGATCCGCGAGTGGCAAGCGGCGGGGCGCGGGCCGGTCGGCAAGGTCGGCGATGGTATCAACGACGCGCCGGCGCTGGCTCAGGCGGAGGTGGGCATCGCCATGGGCGGCGGTACCGATGTGGCGCTTGAAACCGCGGATGCGGCCCTGCTCAAGAACCGCGTCAGCGGCATTGCCGAACTGATCGACCTGTCCCGGGCGACCCTGCGTAACGTCAAGACCAACGTCACCCTGGCGTTGGGATTGAAGGCCATCTTCCTGGTCTCCACGGCGATGGGTATCACCGGCATGTGGATCGCCGTGATGGCGGATACCGGCGCGACGGTACTGGTAACCCTGAACGCCATGCGGCTGCTGGGTTATCGCTTTGGGTGTAAGAGAAGCCAAAGGACAGCCTCAGCCGGGCAAGGACTCAGAAGACTTCCAGCATGAAGGGGATGACAAGCACCGCCAATGCGAATAAAGGCACCGGACTTCGGCGCGGTCGATAGGTGAGCACAAGCGTACAGGCTTCGTAAGTCAGCAGTAAGGCTCTAAGCGATATGACAAAACGCGTGCGGAGCATGATTGTTCGACCTGTTTGTAAAGTAGAAACAGGTTTCAGTATCGCCCTGATAGCGCAATGTTTCCTTGCGGTTTTGTCTTTTTCGAACGGTTTCCTGGACGTTGCGCAATATTTCCTTTGTTACGTTCTTCGTCTTGAACGGCACAGCGCTTTTCAATTCGATCTCCTGGCTTGCCACATGACTTCTTGAGTCAGTCACAGCCTCACTGTGTCGATGGCCTTTTTCTGATCTAGATGAATATTCTGCTTGACGCTGTCTTTTATACGCCATATAACATCCATGTGGATGGTATATGGATTCTTAAGGATGTTTATAAGAGGAATGATCGATGAGCGTGCACGAACTGCGTCGCAAGGCGAGTGATACCACCGAGAAGCTCACCATCAATCTGGGGGTGGTCGATCTGGGGCAGATCGATCTGCTGGTGCAGGAAGGGTTTTATTCCAATCGAAGTGATCTGATTCGCACTGCCATTCGCAATCAGCTGGCGACTCATGCGGAGGTGGTCAAGGAGACCGTCGCCCGCAAGACCTATGTGCTGGGCCTGCAGCATTACAGCCGTAGCGATCTAGAAGCGTTGCAGGCGAAAGGCGAAGTGCTGCAAATCCAGGTGCTGGGGCTTGCCAGCATTGCCGAGGACGTTTCTCCGGAGCTGGCGCTTGCCACCATCGATTCCATCGTCGTGCTGGGCGCCCTGCACGCCAGCAAGGCGGTCAAGGCCGCACTCGCGGACAGAACCTATTAAGGGCGCATAGCCGCGCCGAGGATCAAACGAATGAATCTTTCAATGAACGAAGCAACCCTGGCAAGTCTTAAAGAAGCAACCCGCTTGACGCAATCGGGCCAGCTGCAGGAAGCCACTGCCATGATACAGCGGGCGCTGAGCGGCGCCCCGGACCCTGACGAGAGGACCGCAACCCGCCAAGCGCCGTCCGGTGAGCAAACCAGGGGCGAGATCATCGAAGGCAGCTGCCGAGTCGTCGATGAATCAACATCAAGCACGCGCACTGAATCTGAAGCAAAGAGCGATAACGCACAGAACGACAAAGAAAAGCGTAGTGAGACAAGAAACGATAAACCTCGAACTCGTCGGGCATACTCCCGGGACGAGCGGGCGCATACTGCAGCGCCACGCCAATCCTTCGACGCTGGGCAGCGGTTCAGTGGGATAGGGGATCTATTGCGGGAGACGCTATCAAGCGTTGGGGGGAACGCAACCTGGTCACCCACTCCGGCAGATATTTTGCCCGAAGGGGCGTCTTTCAAGAACGCCTCTTTCACCAATCATGCCGGTAGCCGAGACTATAAACTTTATGTTCCCAGCGGCTATCAGGGTCAATCCTTGCCGCTAGTCGTCATGCTGCACGGCTGCACGCAAAACCCGGACGACTTCGCCGCCGGCACCGGTATGAACGCCCTGGCAGAGGCCCAGCCTTGTTTGGTGCTCTACCCGGCCCAGCCAGGCACTGCCAATCATTCCAAATGCTGGAACTGGTTCAGAGCTAGCGATCAGCAGCGGGAACAGGGCGAACCGGCCATCATTGCCGGCATGACTCGCAAGGTGATCAAGGAGTATCAGTTGGATGAAAGCAGGGTCTATGTGGCCGGCCTGTCCTCGGGCGGCGCCATGGCCGCGACATTGGCCATGACCTATCCGGATCTTTATGCCGCAGTAGGGGTGCATTCCGGGCTGCCTCATGGCGCTGCCCAGGACTTACCCTCGGCTCTGGCAGCCATGCAGGGCGGCAGTCAGCCCCTCGCAGGGCTCAACAAGCAAGCGCACTCTCAGGCACAGGCCCGCTCCCAATCTCAGGCAGGCTTGTCCAAGGCCCAGGGCATTCCCGCGATTATATTCCACGGTGACCGGGATTCGACGGTGCATCCCAGCAACGGTGATCGCATCGCTACACAGTGCCTTGCCTCTGCCGGCATCAAAAGGTCATCCGGTGCGACAGCAGGTATCGCTATCAAGCAAGAACGGGTGCCTGACGGTCATGCCTATACCTGCACCGTTCATCAGAACGCCAAAGGTCAGGCCCAGCTAGAGCAATGGTCAGTTCATGGCGCCGGTCATGCCTGGTCCGGTGGCACGTCTCGCGGTTCCTATACCGATCCCAAGGGCCCGAATGCCAGCCAGGAAATGCTGCGTTTTTTCCTGAGCCATTCGAACTCCACTGCTTGAATAGGTAACCGACGCTACTGATCGGCTACCGGCTAACCTACAAGTAAGGATTCAAAGCATTTTTAAGGAAAAGCAAGATGGGCATGGCCAGCAAGAACAAGGCGCCATGCCTTTTTTGCGTGCGTTACGTTTTGCAACAGGTTCACCACTGGTATCGCTGCGCAAAATTACACTCTTCTAATGAGTGTTCTAGCGAAATATTACGAGCCCCACTAGGACAAGTAAGGGTATATTAAGACAAGAAACGTATTGCCTGTTTGGCACTTTATTCACATAGACATGGCGTCATCGTGTCCCCAAAAGCGTCGCTAGACGGCGAACAGGATTATGGTTTCTCAACTCTCCACCGCGGCGGGCCGCATCGTGGCCATCGGCGGTGCCGAGGACAAGACATCCGACCTGGAAGTCCTGAAACGGGTTTTCGCTCTGGCGCCGGAAGGTAACAACGAAGTTGCCATCATTGCCACTGCAAGTGGCATTCCCGAGCAGGTACTTCCCGCCTATCAAACCGCTTTTGAGCGGCTTGGCGCGAGCCATATCCATGCGCTGGATATACAGGATCGCAAGCAGGCATCCGATCCCGATAATGTCCAGTTGATCAATCAGAGCGGGGTGATTTTCTTCACCGGCGGAGATCAATTGCGCCTGACCAATGTGTTCGGCGGTTCGTCAACGCTAACCGCCATTCGCGAACGCCTGATAGCCGGTGCGGTGGTGGCGGGTACCAGTGCAGGCGCTGCAGCCTTGCCGAGCACCATGATCTACAACGGCGCTTCTGCTGATGCGTTGCGCAAAGGCAGTGTCAACATGACCTCCGGTCTTGGCTTTATCGACTACCTTATTATTGACAGTCACTTTCTCGAGCGCGGCCGCTTCTCACGCCTGATGCAGATCGGCGCGACCAATCCGGAATATCTGGGGGTTGGGTTGGGCGAGGATGCCGGCGTAATCGTGCATCCGAACCGGATTCTTGAAGCCATTGGCCCGGGGCATGTCATCCTCATCGACAGTCGTGACCTGGCGAGCTCGAATATTGCCGATTTATCGATGGGGGAGCCAATAGCCGTCGAGAACATGATTCTTCATGCTATGGTCAGCGGTCACGGGTTCGACATCGAGGCGAGGCGCTATCTCGTCGCCGAGGAGCTTGACACTCTACTGGCAGAATAAAATGAACATTCTGGAGCATCGAGCATTAAGAGGGCCGAACTATTACAGCCGCTATCGGGCCGTTTACATGCGCCTGGATATCGGCGAACTCGAGGAGCGGCCAAGCGATACCGTGCCCGGCATCGTCGACCGCATGAGTGGGCTTCTTCCCACGCTGCAGGAGCATCGCTGCTCCGTTGGCCGTCCAGGGGGGTTCCTCGAGCGGCTGGCCCGAGGCACCTGGGCGGGGCATATCGTCGAGCACGTAGCGATCGAGCTGCAGAATCTGATCGGCTTCTCCGTGGGGTACGGCAAGACGGTGGATTCCTACGAGCGCGGCATCTACAACGTTGTTTATCGCTACCGGGATGAAGCCTGCGGTCTGGCCGCCGGGGTTGAGGCCGTGGCATTCGTCGAAGCCCTGTTCAGCGCTGACGATATCGACATGGCAGCGATCCTCGATCGTCTGAGGGAAGTACGCGATGCCCACATGCTGGGGCCGTCCACCGCCGCGATCATTGCCGCAGGGGAGCGTCGCGGAATCTCCTGGACCCGTCTGAATGAGAACAGCAGCTACATTCAGCTGGGTCAGGGGCATCGTCAGCAGCGTATTCAGGCAACGGTAACCGGGCGCACGGATCTGATCAGCCATAGTATTGCCGGCGACAAGGACTGGACCAAGCAGGTGCTCGGCGATGCGGGCGTTCCGGTACCTTATGGATTTGTCTGCGGTTCATTCGAAGAAGCTCTCGAGAGCGTGGAGTCCATTGGCTATCCCGTGGCGGTGAAACCGCTGGAAGGCAACCACGGCCGGGGCGTAAGTACGGATATCCAGAATGACAGCGAGTTAGAAGAGGCCTTTGCCATCGCCTCTCGGCGTAATCCGGAGGTGATCGTCGAGCAATTCATCCGGGGCGAAGATCATCGCCTGCTGGTGATCGATGGCAAGCTGGTGGCGGCGGCGCGGCGGCGACCGGCCCATGTGGTGGGCGATGGCAACGCCACGCTGCAGGCGCTGGTGGAGCGTGAAAATCAGGACCCGCGACGGGGCGTCGGCCACGAGAACCTGCTCACCCAGATCGATGTGGATGAGCAGTCTCTGCGCCTGCTCGGGCAGCAGAACCTGACTATGGAAAGCGTCATTCCCAAGGATGAGATCGTCTTTTTGAAACCCACCGCGAATTTGAGCACCGGCGGCACCGCAACGGATGTGACCGACGATGTGCATCCGGAAGTGCGCTATGTCGCAGAGCGTATCTCGCGTCTGATCGGGCTCGATATCATCGGCATCGATCTGCTGGCGGAGAGCCTTTCCCGGCCCTTGGAGGAGCAGTCAGCGGCGGTGGTCGAGGTCAACGCCGGTCCTGGATTTCGCATGCATCTGTCGCCGACCCACGGCAAGGAGCGCGATGTGGGTCAGCCGGTGATCGACATGCTGTTTCCGGTCAGCGACGACACGGGGCACATCCCCATCGTCGCGGTCACCGGCACCAACGGCAAGACCACCACGGTGCGCCTGCTGTCGCACCTGTTGCGCCAGGCCGGTCGCAACGTCGGCATGGCCTGCACCGGCACGATCGAGATCGACAACCACGTCGTTCTGCGTGGCGATTACAGTGGCCCACAGGCGGCGACCATCGTGTTGCGGGAGCCCACGGTGGAGTATGCGGTGCTCGAGGTGGCCCGAGGCGGCATCATGCGCCGCGGGTTGGGGTTCGATGAATGCGACGTGGGGGTGTTGCTCAATATCGCAAGTGATCATCTTGGCGAGCACGATATTTATACCCTGGATGAACTGGCTCGCTGCAAGAGAGTGGTAATCGATGCGGTTCGCCCTGGAGGAACGGCGGTGCTCAACGCAGACGATCCCCGGGTGTTCGATAGCCAGGAATGGGCTCGCGGTGACGTGGTGTTCTTCACGCTTGACCCGGAGTCGCCACCCGTTCGTCAGCATGTCGAGGAACATGGCGTAGCCTTTACCGTGCAAAACGACCGTATCGTCTTGCGCCAGGGTCAGGTCGAGGCCGAGGTAATTTCGGTGGTGGATGTGCCCATCACCTTTGAAGGTCTCGCCCGCTTCAATGTCGCCAACGCCCTGGCCGCCAGCGCCGCCGCCTATGCCCTGGGGCTTTCCATCGGCGATATCCAGATGGGGTTGCGGACGTTTCATCCGACACCGGGACAGAATCCTGGGCGCACCAATCTCATTGAAGTGGGCGGCCTGAAGGTGCTGATCGACTATGGGCACAACGTTCCTGCCCTTGAAGCGCTAGGTGAACTCGTCAGCGGTATTCCGGCGCATCGACGTATCGGCGTGGCAAGCGCGCCGGGCAATCGCCGGGACGAGGATTTGTTCGATCTCGGGGCCCATCTCGCCAGGATGCACGACGCGGTGTTCATCTGCGAGACGGACCCGCGCGGGCGGACCATCGGAGAAGCCGCTGGCTTGATGCGCGATGGCGCCGAGTCCGTATCCGGCGCCTGTCGTGCCGAGATTGTCATGCAGGAAGAGCAGGCCGTCATCAGGGCGCTCGACGAAGCCGACGAGGGCGATCTATTGGTGCTGCTGATCGACGGCGTCGATGATGCCATCGAGCGCCTCAAGGGACGCCGGTTTGCGGCTTCGACGAGCGAGGCTGGCTAGTAGAAACACCAATGTAAACTTCACAACAAGCGGCCCGCACCATGACCCCTGATCACGCCACGCAACTGCTCACCCTGCTGCGGGTCGGCCGACTCTATACTCCAGCACCCGTCGAAGAGACGGATATCCTGATCGCAGACGGACGCATCGCGGCGCTTGGGCGCAATCTTGCCCTGCCGGAAGATTGGCCGATAAGCCTGGTTGAAGCGCCTGAGCTGACCGCCGTGCCGGCCTTTATCGATCAGCACGTGCATGTCACTGGCGGCGGCGGTGAAGGGGGCTGCGGCACCCGCTGCCCGGAGATCACCGCCGATGAGATCGTCAGCATGGGGATCGCAACGGTGGTGGGGGTGCTGGGTACCGACAGCATCAGTCGCAACCCGGCGGATCTTCTGGCCAAGGTGCGGGGGCTGCGAGCGGAGGGCGTTTCGGCCTATATGTACACTGGCGCCTATCGCGTGCCGCCACCGACCTTGACCGGCGATCTGCAGCGCGATCTGGCCTGGATTCCCGAAGTCATTGGCCTGGGCGAGCTGGCAATCTCGGATCACCGTTCGAGTCAGCCGCGTCAGGACGAGATCGAGCGTCTGGTCAGCGATGTGCGGGTCGGGGCCATGCTGGCGGGCAAGCGCGGTATCTGTCACTTTCATCTTGGCGATGGAAAGCGGGGACTGGAGCCGCTGCGTCGCCTTTTGACCGAGACCGAGATCCCCGCGGACCAGGTCGTTCCTACCCACGTGAATCGCCTTCGTGCGTTGCTCGAAGACGCCGCGGACTATGCCTTGACGTTTGACGCCTGCGTGGATGTGACCGCTTTCGAGGACGCCGGCGAAGGGCTTTCAGCCTTTGACGCGGTGGCTTTTCTGCTCGAGCGCGGCGTCCCTGTAGAACGCATCACCCTGAGCTCCGACTGCAACGGCAGCCTGCCGGAGTTTGACGCCAAGGGTGAATACCTGGGGATGGGCGTGGCGCGCAACACCGCCTTGATCGCGGATTGGCAGCGCCTGGTGCGTGAACAGGTACTGCCGTTGGAGCAGGCCCTGGGATTGATCTCGGGCAACGTGGCTCGAGTGCTCGGGCTGCAGTCCCGCAAGGGACGTTTGGCCGTGGGCTTCGATGCCGACCTAACCCTGCTCGATAGCGAGCTGCAGCCGCAAATGACCTTCGTGGCTGGCCGCTGTCTTTACGGTGCAAGATAGCGCGTACCCAGCGTAGTCGGCGCCACAAACAAGGGGGCGGCGTTCGCGTCGCCTTCGCAGCTGACAACGGCGCTGCCGGGTATCAGCCACCAGTCGTCGCTGTTCTGATGGCCCAGGTCATGCGCCTGGCTCAGGTCGATGCATGAATAGTCATCGATGCGCCGGTGTTCGCTGATCATCCAGCGCTGCCCAGGCGTTTCCTGCAGCCAGGCAAACACCCGGCGGAACTGATCGGGTGACGGGGTCTGATCACCGAAATGCACGCTGGGCTGCCGGGATTGCAGCAGAAACTCTTCGTCGAAGTTCGGCAATGCCAGCCAGGCATCGTCTCCGGTGATCGAGACAACCAGCTGCATCATGCGTCGCGGTGAACGAGCTTCATCCTGCAGCACATAGCCCCAGGTCGACCAGCTCAACCAGAACAGGGCCAGCCATAGAGGTAGCGCCAGCATGCCTCGGCGGGGTCGCAGCCAGAAGAGAAGTCCTGCGGCTGCGACGCCGAGCAGAATCCACCAGGCCCAAGGCACGATATCGTAGCGCTCGGCAAGCGTTGCCAGCGCTGGCAGTCCGAAAGCGCCTAGCAGGCCGGCGATCAACAGCGAGCCGCCAAGCAAGGCCAATGCGCCGGTTCCTAGCCAGTTGAAAATGCGCTTGTTCAGAATGTCCGGCAATAGCGGCGCCAGTGCCAGCACCAGAAGTGGAGTCGTTGGCAGGGTGTAGACGCCGCGCTTGCCCGGCGACAGAGAGAAAAACACGATGATCAGGATCACGCCGCTGAGCGGCAGCAGCAGTCGCGCATCACCGCGCCGAGCGTGACGCCACCAGCCGGGAATCGCCCAAGGTAGCGCCAGCACCAAGGGCATCCAGGCCCAGGGCAGCACCTTGACCAGATAGTAATACCAGGGTTCGAGATGATTCCAGGAGTCCGCATAGCGCTCGCCGGTCTGCTTGAACAGGATGTTGTCGCGATAGGCCGTAAGACTAGGGTCATCACCGAAGGTGGCGACGAGGATCATCGGCACGCCCCACAGGGCAATGGCCCCGAACAGCGCCGCCATGCCCAGGCCTAGATCCTTCCAGGTGATTCGGGTGGCCTGTCCGCGCCAGGCAAACCAGAACCAGGCGGGCAGCAGTAGCAAGGGCAGAAAGCCAACCCCCTTGGTGATGATGCCAAGCCCCATCGCGGAAAAACCGATGAGCCACCAGCGTCTGGTGGGCCCGAGCAGTGCATGGCGCAGCAGCCCGTAAGCCCCAAGGGTCGTGAAGAAGGTCAACAGCATGTCGATTTGAGCGGCCTTGGCCTGGATTACGAACTGCAGGGTCGTCAACAGAGCTAGACCGCTTAGCAGGGCAATACGTTGGCCGTAAAGACGTCGCGTCAGATCCACCACCAGAGCCAAGGTGCCTAGCGCTGCAAACAGTGAAGGCAGCAAAAACCCCAGTCGCACGGAGCCGGTGATAGCGATGGACAGTGCCGAGGCCCACATGAATAGCGGCGGTTTGTCCGGATAAGGCTCGCCGCCCCGATGAGGAAACCAGAATTGTCCGGTCTTGAGCATTTCCAGGGCATTCAAGGCAAAGCGCGGCTCATCCGCGGGCCAAGGATCGCGCAGGCCGATGCCCAGGCCAAGCAGCACCAGCGCGAACAGCATGAGCGCAAGCCATGCCCAAGGATAGGAGTGATTCAAATGACGTGGATAGGCAGGACGAGGCATGACGGGGCGAATTCCGTTCAGGAGGAGGGGGGCGAGACTTTTTTCTTGTTGCGTACTTCGCGACTTTCGCGCCGGATCAGTATTAGATTGCGCGCATAAATGAATAGCCCTGCCCCCTGCCCGGCGATGAACACCGGATCACGACGATAGATAGCGTAGGCCAGCAGCGTGGCGCCCCCGCCGATACTGAGAAACCAGAATGCCTTGGGTACGATGCTGCGCTTGGCGCGTTCACTTGCCAGCCACTGCACGATGAAGCGTCCCGAAAAGAGTGCCTGGCCCAGGAAGCCTATACCCAGCCAGAGCCACTCCCCGTTCATGGCGTCTCCTCTGAAGACGGCACCTTGGAAACCGACGCACCGGTCATGTTCTGCTCGGACGCGTGGTACACATCGTTTTCAAAAGGTGCGGGTAAGCGGGTGCGCCGCTGCAACCACATGACTCCGACGATATCCACGAGTCCCACCCAGAGGCGATTGTTCAATCCGTAGTGGGAAGCGCCAGCGCCTCGAGGGCGATGGTTGACCGGCACTGAAACACACTGGCCGCCCTGGGCCAGAATCAGCGCCGGGATGAAGCGATGCATGTGATCGAAATAAGGCAGCCTAAGGAAGACGTCCCGACGCATGATCTTGAGGCCACAGCCGGTATCCGGCGTGTCATCCTTGAGCAGGGTCGAGCGCACGCGATTGGCCACCCGGGACGATAGCCGGGTGAGCCAATTGTCCCGGCGTTGCACCCGATGGCCATTGACCAACGCGATGCCTTCTTGGCGTGCCTTGTCATAAAGACGAGGAAGATCCGCCGGATCGTTCTGACCGTCGCCGTCCAGGGTCGCAAGCCAGGTGCCACGTGCTGCCCAGGCGGCTTGCCAGATCGAGGTGCTCTGACCGGCACTGCGCTCATGGCGCAGCGGCCGCAGACGCGAATCCTTGGCGGCACGCTGGTTCAGTAGCGTCCAGGTCGCATCCGTCGAGCCGTCATCGACCACCAGAATCTCGTATTCTTCATCAGGGAGCGCGGTCGCTATTTCATCCAGTAGCTGAGGAAGGTTCCCGGCCTCGTCCTTGGCGGGAATGATGATCGAGAGCAACGGTTGGGGCATGGTAGAACGTTCCATGGGGTAGTAGAACAAAAGCGTGTCTAGCCTAGTTTCGAGGAAAGCGCTTTGATACTGGCAGGGTTGCTAACCTCATCGTAATAATACCGATACCAATCAACGAAGCGTTGCACGCCCTCGGCCAATTCGATACGAGGTCGAAAGCCCGTAACCGCGAACAAGGGCTCGGCATCAGCCCAGGTGTGCTGCATGTCACCCGGTTGCATGGGCAGGTAGTCGTAGATCGCCTTAATGCCGATGGCTTCTTCTAGCGTATGCACCATTTTCATTAGGCATATGGGGCTTCCATGACCAATATTGTAAAGCCGATAGGGATTAATTCCATCATCTATTGAACGCTCGGGCACAGAATTCATGATGCGAGCGATGCTCTCGGTAATATCGTCGATGTAGGTAAAGTCCCGGGACATGTCGCCGTGATTGTAAAGCTCGATAGGCCTGCCCTCGAGGATGTTGCGAGTGAACTTGTATAGCGCCATATCCGGGCGCCCCCAGGGGCCATAAACGGTAAAGAAGCGCAGCCCTGTAGTGGGCAGTCCGTAAAGATGGGAATAGGAGTGGGCCATCAATTCGTTGGATTTCTTGGTGGCGGCGTACAGACTGACAGGCTGGTCGACGCTGTCATCGACGGAAAAAGGAACTTTGGCGTTGAGTCCATAGACTGAGCTGGACGACGCATAGATCAGATGGCCTACCTGCTGCTGGCGACAACCCTCCAATACATTCAGATGCCCGATCAGATTGGATTGGCCATAGATATGAGGATGCTCGAGGGAATATCTCACCCCGGCCTGGGCCGCAAGATGAACGACGCAATCGAAGCGAGACTCGGCGAAAAGGCGTTGCATGCCGAGGCTGTCAGTCAGATCCAGCCGCTGAAAACGAACGTTTTTAAGGGTCGAAAGATCGTTCAGCCTTGCCTGCTTGATAGCTACGTCGTAATAGTCGTTGAGATTGTCTATCCCGACGATGTCATGCTGCGTGTCCTCTGCGAGTCGACGCGCTAGAGCATGGCCGATGAATCCGGCCATGCCAGTAATGAGGACCTTCATGCATTACTCCCGAGGATAGGCGCAATCAATGTGTATCGATGAACTCAAGGAAATCGCAAGTATTCAATGGCGACACACCATTGTTGGACGATGGCTAGTTGTATCCATATGGGTGTTAAAGAAAACATAAGGATTAAAAACGACATAGTTTAGCCGTTCAAGGAAGAAATCGCGTGTGCAATTTACTGGTACGGCATCAGTCTCTGACTGAGTCGATAGTATCAGGTTCACTTTGACACACGATGGCCGTGCCAGTGATTGGTTTGATCGAGAATACAAACGATCAAGCATAGCTGCATGTATCAGCACTGTATTGTGTGTCGCCATTTGGGGCATCATTCGCACTGCCATTGTCACAGGATTGAATTGATGTCCCTTGTATCGAATTTCTTCATGGCTGTTGGCCTTTCGGCGGATGCCTTTGCGGTAAGCGTCGCGCGAGGCGCTTGTGGTGTGAGAGCCGATCTACGCCTGGCGGTTCGAACAGGGCTGGTGTTCGGTAGTGTCGAGGCCAGCATGGTACTGCTGGGATGGCTACTGGGTTCGAGTTTTGCTGGATTGATTACGGATATCGATCATTGGATTGCACTGCTGTTGCTGGGCGCGGTAGGAGGTCACATGATCCACGCGGGAATAAGCGATAGCGAGGGTAACGATGTCTGTGCAGAAACGACGCAAAGTGGCATGAAGATGCTGCTCACGGCGCTTGGCACCAGCGTTGATGGAGCTGCGATTGGCGTGACCCTGGCCTTCATCGATGTTTCCATCTGGCATGCCGTCGCTATCGTGGGTGCCGTGTCTTTCTGTATCAGTACCTTGGGTGTATTGATTGGGCCACAGGTCGGTGCGCTGCTTGGGCGTCGTGCCGAGGTGGTAGGTGGTCTGGTATTGATCACCATCGGCCTGTCAATCTTTTATGCGCACATGCATGCGGCCGGCGCACTCTGACAGCGGTCATTGTAGCCCGCTCAGCGGCAACAGAATTTTCAGATACCAAGGAATCAGCAGCGGCGCTGCGAGGGTTGTCAGCAGTACGGCGATGGCGCCTTTTTCAGGGCGTATGTTCAATTCCATGGCAACCACCACCACATTGGCGGCCATGGGTACGACGCCCAGAAGCAGCAGCGCCATGGCCAATGTGTCGGAGATCCCAACGCTTGCGCGTAGCAGTAAAACCGCCACCAGACTGATCAGCGGCCAAAGCACATAGCGGGCCGCGACGCAGGCGGCAATAAAACGGACATCTATCTCTCGCAGGGTCACCCGCCCCAGGGTCATGCCGATGATCATCATGCCCAGCACCGTATAGCTGTACTTGAAGTAGTCGAGTCCTTCCATGATGGCGCCGGGTACCGGCAAGGCGAAAGCGCTGACCAGCAAGGCTGCCGCGAAGGCGTAGATCAAGGGCAAGCGTAAAATCTTGGCAAGACTCTCACGTATCGAGAATCGCCCCCGAGCGCTCAAGTAGTAGCCCAAAGTGAACTCATAAAGTGTGATGCCCAGCAGGGAGAACAGGTACAGGGTTACACCCTCCGGTGGCAGCAGTACCATGGCGATGGGCAGGCCGAAATAGCCGGTATTGCCGGTACCCGCCGAAAAGGCCAGGAGAGCGGTTTCTTCGGCTGC
This sequence comes from uncultured Halomonas sp., assembly GCF_947500835.1. Classification (GTDB taxonomy): domain Bacteria; phylum Pseudomonadota; class Gammaproteobacteria; order Pseudomonadales; family Halomonadaceae; genus Modicisalibacter. The sequence continues at coordinate 13,965 of NZ_CANMTQ010000002.1, read as the reverse complement.
AAAAAAGGGCCGTGCTATCAGGCTTACTATCAAGCCGATGGTGCTGGCCAGGATAAACAATGCTGCGGTCAGCAGCAGATAATCGACGCTGGGTCCACCCAGGACCAGACCGCGAAAGAAGGTCAGCGGGGCGATGATGTAGATCAATAGCGTAGCGATGGGGCGCGGGTCCAAGGATAGACGCCTTGCACCGAGCCAGCCCAGACCTACAAAAGCCAGTAGCATCCATAGCGGTTGGGAAAGATCGATTTCCAGCATCGGCAATTCCGTATATTCGATGACTCGTGAACGACATGGAGCCTATATAACCGCGTAAATGGCAGGAAATCACCACATTGACGCCAGATATGCAGGAAATGAGCGTTCAGATGACCAGATGGCGCCCGGGCCAGAGGAAAACGTTACACTGGCGCTATCGTTCACATCGGCGGAGTTTATAGATGGCGCACCACGAATCGTCGCAGAGCGATCATTCATGTGTCGATTCCCCTAAGGGAACACATGATCATTCACACGGGCATTCTCACAGTCATTCACACAGCCATGACCACGCTCCCAGAGTATCCGCAGACAGCGAGCGGCGAGTCTTCTGGGCCATGCTGCTGACCGCGGGTTTCATGTTCGCCGAGATCGTGGGGGGTATCGTCTCGGGATCGCTGGCGCTGCTCGCAGATGCCGGACACATGTTCAGCGACAGCGCCTCTCTTGCCATGGCACTAGTGGCCTTTCGTTTGAGCGCGCGCTCACCGGATCATCGGCGCACCTTCGGCTACCAGCGCTTTCAGGTGCTTGCAGCCTTCGTCAATGGCTTGACGCTGTTCGCGATTGCGATCTGGATATTCTATTCCGCCATCGACCGTTTGATGACTCCGGTTGCGGTCATGGCGGGACCCATGATGATCATCGCCATCATTGGGCTGTTCGTGAACATTATCGCCTTCGTCATACTTCACCGTGGTGACAGTGGCAATCTGAATCTACGCGGTGCCGCAATGCACGTACTCGGCGATCTGCTTGGCTCGGTAGCCGCCATTGCTGCTGCGATAATCATCATGTTCACCGGCTGGAATGCCGCTGACCCGGTCCTGTCGGTACTGGCGGCGGGATTGATTCTGCGAGCTGCCTGGTCGATTGTGCGCCGTTCCGCCCACACACTTCTCGAAGGCACACCAGACGGCGCCGATGTTGCTGAAATTCGCAGTGCCTTGGAAACGATCGAGGAGGTCGAGAGTCTTCACGATGTGCATCTCTGGGGGCTGACGCCCCAGGACCCATTGCTCAGCCTGCATCTTGTGGTGCAAGACGATGCCGATCACGCCGAGGTGCTGCGCAAGGCCTATAGCGTGCTGCGTGAGCGCTTTGGTATTACCCATGCCACCTTGCAGATCGAAGGCAAAGCCTGCTTGACCGGCGGTGACTGCGAAACGACGTTCTTTTCTGGAGCGGCGCGTTAGGCTTCATTGAATACGTCGCCATCAACGGTATGAATGATTTCGAAGTCGTACCGCGAAACTTTCATTGGTTCCTGGTTCTTGTAGTAGGCACAATATTAATATCAATAGGCGTAAAAGGCCTTCAGTTAAGTACGCTTGCCAGAAAACGATTGAAAATATTCATGAGGCCGCTATCGATGAGTACGCAAGAGCATCCGCTGGGAATCAGTTTCGAATTTTTTCCGCCGAATACCGATGTCGGTCGCGAAAAGCTGGTGCATACACGAGATGCCTTATCCGAGCGTAACCCCCACTTCTTCTCGGTCACCTATGGGGCGGGGGGCTCTACTCAGGCACGCACCATCAATACCGTTAAACAAATCAGTGAATCGGGTATCAACACTGCGCCACACTTTTCCTGTGTCGGTAGCGACAAGGGTGAACTGCGCGATCTTCTAGGGATGTACCGGGAGCGTGGAATCGATAGCCTTGTGGCGCTGCGCGGCGATCTACCCTCCGGCATGGGTGGTATGGGCGAGCTGCGCTACGCCAACGAACTGGTGGAGTTCATCCGCGCCGAAACCGGCGATCATTTCGAGATCGCCGTGGCAGCCTACCCGGAGTCGCACCCTCAAGCGCCGAGCTTCGATAAGGATCTGGAAAACTTTGCGCGCAAGATGCAGGCCGGCGCCAATCTGGCGATCACTCAGTACTTCTTCAATGCGGATGCCTATTTCAACTTCGTCGATCGGGTGCGCGGCCTGGGCATCGAAGCACCCATCGTGCCGGGCATCATGCCGATCACTAACTACACCAAGCTGGCGCGCTTTTCCGATGCCTGTGGCGCCGATATACCCCGCTGGATACGCAAGCAGCTCGAGGCCTATGGCGACGATTCACAAAGCATCGAGGCTTTCGGTGAAGAGGTGGTATCACGACTCTGTCAGCGCCTGCTGGAGGGCGGCGCGCCGGGTTTGCACTTCTACACGCTGAACCAGGCGACGCCTAGCCTCCGGGTCATCGACAATCTTGCCTGAGTATTTCAAGGTTGGCAGAGTGAGACTTCTTGACTAGGCTGTAAGCTTGATTAGCACTCACGGATAGGAGGCGCAAATGCTACGTTCAAAGCTACTACTGGGTGTAGGCGCATTGTTGCTGGCAGGTGCAGCTCAGGCCGAGCAGAGTATCGAGATTCATCAGGTCAGTGATGACGGTATTGGCGACAGCATCGGTACCGTGCAGGTCGAAGACACCGATTATGGGCTGCTGCTCACTCCGGAGCTGAGCGATCTGGAACCGGGCATGCACGGTTTCCACGTGCATCAGAATGCCAGCTGCGAACCCGGCGAGAAAGATGGCGAGATGACGGCGGCGGTGGCCGCTGGCGGGCATTTTGATCCGGAAGACACCGGTACGCATCAAGGTCCCTATGGCGAAGGGCACTTGGGCGATCTGCCGGTGCTCATGGTTGGAGAAGACGGCAATGCCATCACCCCGGTGCTGGCGCCGCGGCTCGAAGTGTCGGATCTTCAAGGACACGCCATCATGATTCATGAAGGCGGTGACAACTATTCCGATCAACCCAGCCTTGGCGGCGGCGGTGCACGAGTTGCCTGTGGTGTCATGAACGGGAGCTAACACCTGAATGAATCGAGTATCAACGGCCCGTCAGAACCCTGACGGGCCGTTTGTTTTGGTAATCAGCCCAGCTACGAGACTTTCAAGAGACACGTCAGGAGTCAGCGACCGAAGCCTTGCCTCCTGATGACGATCCTCGCTGCATCAGGAATACGCCGATACCGATCGCAAGTCCTGCCAGATCACTCAGCAGACCGCCGTAGATCATGCAGACCGCCCCCACCAGCAGAAGAAGTCGTATTGGCGCCTTGATCGGCCCAAAGAACCAACCCTGCACGGACGCCGCCAACAATACGATACCCAACGTTGCGGTAAGCCCGACTCGCAGGATCTGCAGCCAGGAACCTTCCATCAACATCGCTGGACTGTAGAAGAACATGAAAGGCACGATGAACGCGGCTAGTCCGATCTTGAAGGAGGTCACCGAGGTTTGCATGGCGTTGGCGCCGGAAATACCTGCCGCCGCGTAGGAGGCCAGGGCTACTGGTGGTGTGATGGCGGAAACCACGGCGAAATAGAACACGAAGAAATGCGCGATCAGCGGCTGGATGCCGATATCGATCAAACCCGGTGCGACTACCGAGGCCGCGACTGCATAGGCGGCAGTAGTGGGCATGCCCATGCCCAGCAAGATGCTGATGAGCATGGCAAATACCAGCGCCAGCAGCTGGCTGAACCCCGCCAGGCCCAGCAGCAGCGACGAGAAGCGCGATCCCACGCCGGTCAGTGAAATCACCCCGACGATGATGCCGGCGCAGGCACAGACCGCGATGATCTGGATGGCCATGTTGCTGGCCAGCTGCAGCGCCTTCAGCACGGAGCGAACCCCCATCTTGTGTGGTGAGAGCCAGCTCACGACTGCTGCCGAAGCGGTGGCCAGGGTGCCGGCTCGAATCACCGAATAGCCCATGAACAGCGCCGCGATCAGTATGATGATGGGGGCGAACAGATAGACTTGCTTGATCAGACGGGAGAAGCGCGGGATTTCATCTTCGCGCATGCCCCGCATGCCTTTATAAGCAGCCTCGAAATCCACCATGAAATAGACCGATGCGAAATACAGCACGGAGGGAATCACCGCGGCGATGGCGATTTCGGTGTAGGGGATGCCGGTGATCTCTGCCATGATGAAGGCCCCGGCGCCCATGATCGGGGGCATGATCTGGCCGCCGGTGGAGGCCGCCGCCTCGATGGCGCCAGCGCTGCGTGCGGGATATCCCACCTTCTTCATCAATGGAATGGTCAGCGAGCCGGTTGAGACCACATTGCCCGCGCTGGTGCCGTTGATCATTCCCATTAGCCCGGAAGCAAAGATGGCTACCTTGGCGGGCCCGCCTCGGGAGCGTCCAGCGCAGGCGAAGGCGAAGTTGACGAAGTAGTCGCCTACCTTGGAGGCCTGCAGGAAGGCGGCGAAGATGATGAAGAGAATGATGTAAGTAGACGATACGGCGACGGTGGGCCCGAGAATGCCCGCATCGGTATAGACCTGGCTGAAAAAGCGCCCCACGGAGAGCCCCGGATAGCCCAGAAAACCTGGCAGATAAGGCCCTGCAAAGACATAGACCAGGAAAATGGCCGCGATGATGACAAGCGCCAGCCCCGCCACCCGGCGTGTCAGCTCGAGAATCAGCAGTGAACCGGCAATGGCGGCGAAGGTGATGCCGATCGGCGCGAAAGAGGTGCCCGTGGACATGCGCAGCGGCGTATTGTAGATCACCAGTAGATAGCCGGCGCTGGCCAGTGCGCACACCATCAGCACGATATCCGGCGAACTCAGGCGATAGCGCCTCTGGCGATAGGCCCAGGAAAGCACGATCGCGGCCGCGGTGGCGAAAATCAGCGGATAGCCGAAATGCCAGGTCTCCACGGCAGGCTCGATACGCATGGCTTCGCCGCTCAATGTCTGATACATCAGGCCGACCTGCACCAGCGCATAGAGCGCCGGGACCAGCAGTATCAGGCTGAGATAAGTCGCCCAGCGCCCGGTTGGCCGAGTTTCGTCTTCGGCAAACCTTGCGCCGGTATAAAGCCCATAGCCGAGAATCAAGGCGCCACAGATGTGAATGATGCGAAATGACCAGGTCTCCAGGGGAAAGATGTTCAGGGAGACAAGATGAAAGGCTGAATAGACGACCGCCAGGATTGCGAATAACCACCAGCGCCAGCCGCCTAGAAGGCGCCGATTGGGTTCGACAATATCGTCATCGACGCCTTGAGCAACGGTCTCAGTTTCAAAGGCTGGGCTGACATCCTGAGAGGTGTTTTGTACTGAACGATCGTCTGAGGGACGGCTCATGCGGGATCACCATCGAGTGGTCGTAACTGACTCGGGAGCGACGCCGGTAAGCGTCACTCCCGAACGGATCGAAGGCGTCCAGCCTTATTGATGAATCAGGTCCTCGGGTATCTCGTGTCCGTTCTCCTTGTACCAGCGCGCCGCGCCGGAATGGAAAGGAATGACCTCGTTGTACTCGATGTTCTCCGGCACCGTGGTTTCGGCACTGCGGTGGATCGAACGCATCTTGTCGTTATTTTCCATGGTGATACGGGTGGCTTCGTAGACGAGGCTTTCAGGCAGGTCGCAGCTTGCGATGGCGAAGTTCCACATGGACACGACATCTGAGTCTTCCTGCAGGGTCGAATAGGTGCTGGCGGGAATGGTGAACTCGGATACCGGGAAAGCGTCGGTAGCCTTGGACTGCTCTTCATCGGTGAATTCGATGATGTTCACATCGGTCTGGACTTCGAGCTGGCTGACTGCGGGGATCGGGATGCCAGCGGCGAAGGCGATGACATCGATCAGGCCATCCTGAAGCTGCCCCGCCAGATCGTTCCAGCCGCCATTGCGCCGTTCGTAATTCACCCCCAGCTCTTCGAGAATGGCCGGGAAATAGGTGTCCGAGGTCGATCCCGCAGGCCCGAAGCCGATGGTGGCGCCATCAGGAATTTCGGAGATCGAAGTGATGCCGGAGTCAGACAGGGCGGTGATCGAGAAAGGCGTTTCGTACATGGGGAACATGGCGCAGACGTTGTCCATGACGATTCCCGGTGCCAGCGGACTTTTGCCTGAAAGCGCATCGCTTGCTGGCCCCATGGTGGTCAGTCCGAAGGCGACTTCCTTGTTGTGCACCAGCGCCAGGTTCTGGGTCGGCCCACCGGTGACCTCACCGCCGCCGGAAAGCCCTAACTGGTCGGCGATCAGGTTGGCCCAGCCGGAACCATAAACGAAGTAAGTACCGCCCTGACTGGCGGTGCCCACGGTAAAACTTTGTGGCCAGCCTTCGCGATCATCCTGAGCTTGTACGCTGCCGGTAGCAGCTAGACCGAGAATCAAAGAGGTAGAGATCAGCGTCTTGGCAAAGCAGTGGTTGATGCGGCGGGAATCGTTGTGCTGTTGGATGGACATAGGATACTCCATGCTTATTATTCTGATTGATAATCGACCTGTCATTTAAATCACTAATCGTTATCCTCTGTAAACTGAACAAACGTTGAATGCCTTCCTGTGGTGGCTATTTTGAGTGCGACCCTGATCGAAGTTTACCTGTCGTTTCTCTGCCCTCCTGGTCTGTAGTGAGTTGTCAGTTGCCATCAGAGTTGGTTAGCCTTGACATGGTACGTTCAACTCAAGGACAGGAGTGGATATGAAGCATTTGCGTAATTTGATGTTTGCCGTTGGCGGTTCTTTCGCGCTGATCGCCACCGTTCAAGCTTCCCAGGAGATCGAGATGCATGAAGTTAGCGCCCAAGGCGTCGGCGACAGCATCGGAACCGTGAAGGTCGAGGACAGCCAGTACGGCCTGTTGATTACCCCGAACCTGGCGGGGCTTTCGCCCGGAGCCCATGGTTTTCATGTGCATGAAAACGCCAACTGCGAACCGTTGGATGTGAATGGTCAGGAGACCGCTGCCGCTGCGGCAGGTGGGCATTATGCGCCTGACCAGGCAGGCACCCATCAGGGGCCTTATGGCAAAGGCCATCTTGGCGACTTGCCCATTCTAATGGTGGATGAGGAGGGCGGCGCCACTACGCCGGTGCTGGCGCCGCGCCTGAAGGTATCGGATCTCGAGAATCGTGCCGTAATCGTGCATGAGGGAGGCGATACGTATTTCGATCATCCAAAGCTTGGTGGCGGTGGTGCGCGCGTCGCCTGCGGTACGCTCGGCAAGTAGTAGATCGGGGTTATGATATATGGCGCATGAATACGAAAGGCCTCCACTTGTGGGAGGCCTTTTCGATGGGGCAGCGATCAGCCTTTTGGATCAAGAATGCGAACGGTCTGCACATCGCTTTTCTTTTGCTCCTCCCGGGTGCGATTGACCCGGGTCTCGAGCTCCTCGGCATTCGTTGACTGCTCAATGGGTAGCTGCTCGAAGAAATCGCAGGCCACGCAGTCACGATAGCGGATGCCGTTCTGTTCCCAGGTACGAATCTTGTCCATGGCGGCGCAGCGCTGGCAGATGGCGCCGGCGATGAAGCGCTTGGGTGTCGTCATCAGTTTTCTCCTTCAGGCAGCGCGAATGCCGCTATGGCGTAGTAGAGGATCGACGCTGGGATCGCGTCCGCGAAAGGCGCGAAACAGCTCTGCTGCATCTCTTGAGCCGCCTTGCTCAAGGATTTCCTGGCGAAAGCGAGTACCCGTCTCCTCATTGAAAATGCCAGCCTCTTCAAAGGCGCTGTAGGCGTCTGCGGAGAGTACTTCAGCCCATTTGTAACTGTAATAACCCGCTGCATAGCCGCCGGCAAAAATGTGACTGAAGCTGGTCTGGAAGCGGTTGAAATCGGCGCGTGGTACGACGGAAAGTTTGTCGCGTACCTCATCCAGCAGCGTCTGAACGTCCCTGGCGGTTGGTTCCTGAAGCTCATGATGGAGGCGAAAATCGAACAGCGAAAACTCGATTTGACGCAGCATGCCCATGGCAGACTGGAAGTTCCTGGCGGCCTGCAATTTTTCGAGCAGCTCATCCGGCAAACGCTCGCCGCTATCGACATGAGAGGCAAGCAGATCAAGGCCTTCCCGCTCCCAGCAGAAGTTCTCCATGAACTGGCTGGGCAGTTCCACCGCATCCCAGGCAACCCCATTGATACCCGAGACATCGGCGACGCTTTGCTGGGTCAGCATGTGGTGCAGACCATGACCGAACTCGTGAAACAGCGTGGTTACCTCGTCATGGGTCAACAGGGCTGGCTTGTCGCCTACCGGACGAGTGAAATTGCAGGTCAGATAGGTAACAGGTAGCTGCAGGCTGCCGTCCTCGCGTTGACGGCGCACCCGGCACTCATCCATCCAGGCGCCGCCCCGCTTGCCTTCCCGAGCATAAAGATCGAGATAAAAGCCGGCGATAGGCACATTGCTTTCGCGAATCTCAAAAAAGCGCACATCCGGGTGATAGCGAGGCACGCTTTCGTCTTCGACGAACTGCACGCCATAAAGTCGCTCGGTGACCTTGAATAGGCCGTTGATCACTTTGGGGGCCGGGAAGTAGGGTCGCAGCTGCTCCTGGGAAATCGCGTAGCGCGACTCCCGCAGTTTTTCGCTGGCATAGCCTACATCCCAGGGTTCGAGATTTGTCAGTCCGAGGGTTTCCTCGGCGAAAGCCACAAGTTCATTAAACTCTTCCTGGGCCTGGGGATAGGCGCGCCGGGCAAGATCTTCGAGAAACTCGAGCACTTGAGCAGGCGAATCCGCCATCTTGGTTGCCAGGGAGTAGTCGGCGTAGGTATCAAAGCCGAGCAGCTGGGCAAGTTCATGACGTAGCGCCAGGATTTGTTCGATATTTTTGGCGTTGTCGTACTCCCCGGCATTGGGGCCTTGATCCGAGGCGCGGGTGGCGAAAGCGGTATACACTTCCCGACGCAACTCACGGTCATTGGCGTAGGTGAGTACCGGAAAGAAGCTGGGGAAATCCAGGGTGATACGATACCCCTTGATATTCTTGGCCTCGGCGTTGGCCTTGAGTGTATCCAAGGCGCTTTGAGGCAGACCGTCGAGCTGGGCAGCGTCGTCGATGTCCTTGTGCCAGGCCTGGGTGGCATCCAATACGTTGTTGGAAAAGCTGTTGGACAGTTCAGATAGCTTTGCCTGAATTTCACCATAGCGGCGTTTCTTTTCTGTCGGCAGGTCGACACCGGCAAGATGGAAATCACGCAGAGTGTTGTCAACGGAGCGACGCTGAGCATGATCGAGATCGCCATAGGCCGGCGAGTCTTTCAATGCCTGGTAGGCGCGAAACAGTCCTTCGTGTTGCCCCAGCCAGGTGCCATAGTCGGAGAGTTTGGCCAGACAGGTTTGATACGCCTCTCGCAGTGCCGGCGTATTCATGGTGCCATTCAAATGAGAAACCGGTGACCAGGCCTGGGACAGGCGATCGTTTAGCTCTTCGAGCGGTGCCGCCAGGGTCGACCAGCGCGGGGATTGAGCTGCTTTCTCGGCCAGGCGGTCGATGGCGTCGCGGTTTTCATCGAGAATCTGCTCGATCGCCGGCACTACATGATCCGGCTGAATCTCACCGAAGGGCGGCAGCGAATGGTGCTCGAGAAGTGGATTGTTGGGCATGAACACAGCTCCTTGGTCGTGATGGGCATGATTGTTAGTTTAGATGCGGCTGCCAGGGTCACGTTTCAATATCGCGTAGGTAAGTTTGGCCGCTGAAAGCCAGACTGCTACTCTCGCGCCTTTAGCGTCGGCATGACACGGTTTCATCGGATACAACGCAGGCAGGCATACATGGGCGAAACACTGGAGCGCTGGAGTACACGGCGTGCATTCATTCTAGCGGTAACCGGGGCCGCCGTGGGGCTTGGCAACATCTGGCGTTTTCCGTACATGACCGGGGAAAATGGTGGTGCCGCCTTTCTGGTGCTGTATGTGGGGTTCGTGATCACCCTAGGGCTGCCGGTGATGATGGCTGAGATCCTGATCGGGCGCGCCGGACGGCGCAGCCCCATGCAGTCGCTGGCGCATCTTGCTCGCGAGGCTGGCGCTACGCCGCATTGGCGCTGGTTAGGGGCGTTTGGTGGAGTCACGGTGTTTTTCATCCTCTCGTTTTATTCCGTGGTTTCAGGTTGGTCGATCGAGTACCTGGTCGACTCGTTCAACGGGAGTTTTGCAGGCCTCTCGCCCCAGGAGATCGGTGCCAGTTTCGATGCCTTTCTTGCCGACCCCCTGCGCATGACCTTCAACCATACGCTGTTTTTATTGCTGACCATGTCCGTGGTTGCGGCAGGAGTGTCAGGGGGGCTGGAAAAGCTCAACAATCTGCTGATGCCGATGCTGTATCTACTGCTGCTGATACTGGCCATCTATGCCACCACGACCGACGGTTTCGGTACCGCCATGGCCTGGCTGTTCGCCCCGGACCCTTCCGCCATTACCGGTACCGTGGTGTTGAATGCCATGGGCCATGCCTTCTTCACCCTGGCCGTTGGTGCCTGTGCGCTGATGGCCTATGGTGCTTACATGCCGGAGCAGCAAAGCCTGCCCCGGGCCGTGGTGGCGGTCGCGATACTCGACGTGACGGTGGCGCTGCTGTCGGGTATCGCCATTTTCTCGGTGGTGTTCTCCCAAGGCATGGACCCCGGGGAAGGGCCGGGGCTCATGTTCGTGACACTGCCCATTGCATTTGCCCAACTGCCTGGCGGTTCTTTGTGGCTTGGCATCTTTTTCTTGCTGCTGTTGCTGGCCACCTGGACTTCCTCGATCAATCTAACCGAGCCAATGGTCGTTACTTTGCAAGATGCGGGGCTCAAACGAGGGCACGCAACCGCGATCATCGGGGCGCTGGTCTGGGCGGCGGGGATGCTCTCGGTACTGTCGTTTTCCACCATGGCCGAGGTGCACTGGATCGGCGAGATGAACTTCTTCGATCTGGTGACGACAATTCCCACGGATATCTTCCTGCCGGTAGGCGGAGTGTTGATCGCTATCTATGCTGCCTGGATCATGTCCCAGGAAACGGCGCAGCAAGCCCTTGGTGTCGATGCCAGGCGTTTTAATCTCTGGCAAACCCTGGTGCGGTACGTTTCCATTCCCCTGGTCGTAATCGTGTTGGTATCCGATCTATTCTGAATATACCTGTAGCCATTCGAGGAGCTGGGCATGACGATTCGAACTTTTCAGGGGCAGACGCCGCGCCTTGGTGAGCGCAACTATATCGATCCTGCCTGCGTGGTGTTGGGAGATGTCGAGCTGGGGGATGACTGTTCGGTATGGCCGATGACGGTGATTCGCGGCGATATGCATCGTATCCGCATCGGTGCGCGCACCAGTGTGCAGGATGGCAGCGTATTGCATATCACCCATGCCAGCGATTTCAATCCAGGGGGCTATCCGCTGACCATTGGCGATGATGTCACCATTGGGCATAAGGCCATTCTTCACGGCTGTACCTTGGGTAACCGTATCCTGGTGGGCATGGGCGCTATCGTCATGGATGGTGCAGTCGTCGAAGATGAGGTGATCATTGCTGCAGGCGCGGTGGTAACGCCGGGAAAAACGCTGGAAAGTGGCCATGTCTACGCGGGAAATCCGGCCAAACCCTTGCGTGAACTCAAGGCCAGCGAGCGAGAGTTCTTTACCTATACGGCAGGTAATTACGTCAAACTCAAAGATCAATATCTTGCCGATAGTCCGAAAGATTGATTGAAGAAACAGAAATGCCTGTGTCTAGGGGTGTTGCTATTCGGCAACTGATTGTTTTATAGAGCCATTTCTCGCATAATATGGGTTTTTATCCAGTATCGGGATTTTTGATGGCCAATTTTCGTACCCACCTGAGCGTTGCCGCGACTGCTGGTGTGTTGATAGGGCTGGGTGGGCGGCAAATATCGCTTTGGTCAACGCTTGAGGCGGTACCAATAGCAGTATTGATAGCTTTTGGTGGCATCCTGCCTGATATCGACTCTGACAATTCTCATGCTGTCCGTTTGGTTTTTACCCTGTTCGCTGCGCTAGCTGCGGTGAGTGGAGCGCTATTGTTTCAAGAGCGATTGGAGCCGGGAGTGTTATTGATGCTCTGCGCCACGCTCTTTCTCGGCATACGCTATGTGCTAAGCGCGGTATTCAAGCGCTTTTCCGTGCATCGGGGTATCTGGCATTCTCTCCTTGCGGCGTTATTGGGTGGCTCTCTTACAGCTTGTGCCAGTTATCAGTTCTTCTTACAAAATGCCTGGATGGCTTGGGCCCACGGGCTTGCCCTGGCGTTTGGCGTGATGGTGCATTTGCTTCTGGATGAATGCTATAGCGTTGATCTGGTGGGTGTTCGGGTAAAGCGATCCTTCGGGACGGCGCTCAAGTTTTTCGATTATCGCGAGCCTCTTAATTCGCTACTGATGCTGCTACTCACGAGCGCGATGATCCCTTGGTTGCCGCCTTGGTCGGCATTGACGCAGCTTGTGTCCCAAGGCATGGAATATTGGTTCTGAGAATTACACCAAAGCGCTATTTATATTGATACATCACTGTCAAACAAGGAGAAAGGGTCATGTCAGGTCAAAAAGTGTTGTTGTTTGATGTAGGTGGCGTTCTTGTGGACTGGGATGGCACGCAGGGGCTCATCGAACTTACCAAGGGGCGTCTCGACCGCGAGCAGGCGCGGCGATTTTGGATGGAATTCGAGCCGCTCAAACCATTCGAAAAGGGCTACGCTGATGGCGCTGATTTTGCCCAAGCTGCAGTGAGAGAGCTTGAACTGGATATGAGTCCGGACGCCTTTTTGGCAGCATTCAATAGCTGGATGCGCGGACCTTACCCAGGATCATTGCAGCTGGTTGAGAGAATTAAACCAGATTACCGGCGTGCGGTATTGAGCAACAGCAATCCGATCCATTGGCGTCGGTTAATCGATGATTACGGTTTGGCAAAACCCTTCGAGGCGCTTTTCGTCTCCCATGAAATCGGTCAACGCAAACCTGAGCCAGAGGCATACCATGCCGTGATTCAGGGCATGGAACAATCCGCCGAGGAGTTTATCTTCTTCGACGATAACCCCGAATGTATTGAGGCGGCTAGAATGCTAGGCATGCAAGCCCACCAAATTAAAGGATTGGAGCAATTGATCACAGTGTTGGGAGAGCTCGACGTCCTGCTTGATGGCAATGCTTCACAATCATGATTCAAACGCCTATTAAAAAACCTTGCTTTTTTAGTAAAGAGCTCGTAGTCTACGCATCCGCTGCTTCGGGCAAGGCTGCTCGAACTCAGGCGTCTAAAAAATAACTTTTTGATAAGTAACGTAGTTTTGAGTTACAGGTTGCTAAAGCAAAGCAGCCATGAAAAACTTTTAGGCTTTCATTTCTCGTCGAGCTTGACAAATTATTTCGACGAGATAAGATATGCCTCTCTCGCTAGCAGGCTATCCTGCGCAAATATGTCCGGTTGATCGTTTTATCGGACAGATGGCGATGCTCTTTAACAATTGATCAGGTAATTCATGTGGGCGCTTGCAAGCGATCGGATGCAAGTCATCTAGATCGAGGCAAGCGACTCGTCAAGAGACGTTTGGACCTTGAGCAGGATTGTTCCGCCACCCTTAGGGGAAAAGGAACACAATGATTGAAACTGAAGAGTTTGATCATGGCTCAGATTGAACGCTGGCGGCAGGCCTAACACATGCAAGTCGAGCGGCAGCACGGGGAGCTTGCTCCCTGGTGGCGAGCGGCGGACGGGTGAGTAATGCATAGGAATCTACCCAGTAGCGGGGGATAACCTGGGGAAACCCAGGCTAATACCGCATACGTCCTACGGGAGAAAGCGGGGGCTCTTCGGACCTCGCACTATTGGATGAGCCTATGTCGGATTAGCTGGTTGGTGAGGTAAGGGCTCACCAAGGCGACGATCCGTAGCTGGTCTGAGAGGATGATCAGCCACATCGGGACTGAGACACGGCCCGAACTC
>NZ_CANMTQ010000001.1 GCF_947500835.1 uncultured Halomonas sp. | reverse complement strand
GGACCGGTAGTTCAGTCGGTTAGAATGCCGGCCTGTCACGCCGGAGGTCGCGGGTTCGAGTCCCGTCCGGTCCGCCACCATCGATTGTCGTTTGATAATACCAACCCTGAGTCTTGTGACTTGGGGTTTTGTCGTTCTAGCTCCCTTTTTCAGGTCCTCCTTATTTCAACACTTGCGAATCCTGCGCCTTTAGTCGGGTTTGTGTCCGGTTGGTGCTTCGCTACACTACTCATACAATCGTTTGAATTCGTGCCTGAGCGAGGAGTGCGCCATGTCTGCCTATCCCCATCTGTTTCGACCCCTCGATGTAGGCAGCATAACGCTCAAGAATCGCGTGCTGATGGGCTCAATGCATACCAATCTGGAGGAGGCGCCGGAAGGCTTTACTCGCTTGGCCGTATTCTACGCCGAGCGAGCCCAGGCCGGCGTGGGGTTGATCGTCAGCGGAGGAATTGCTCCCAACCCAGAAGGCGCCGTGTTTCAGGGGGCTGCCAAGCTCACCAATGCGCAGGAGGCAGTTCAGCACCAAGAGATAACGGCGGCGGTCCACGCCAAGAACAGCCGTATCTGCATGCAGATATTGCACGCTGGGCGCTATGCCTACTCACCGGAGCTGGTGGCGCCTTCCGCGATAAAGTCACCCATCAATCCGTTCACGCCTCGCGCCCTTTCCTCTGTCGAAGTCGAGGCTCAGATCGATGACTATGTGCGCTGCGCGCAGCTGGCTCGGGAGGCGGGCTACGATGGTGTTGAGATCATGGGCTCGGAAGGCTATCTGATCAATCAGTTTGTCTGCCTGCGCACCAATCAGCGCAAGGATGAATGGGGCGGCGCGTTTGCCAATCGCATCCGTTTTCCGGTGGAGATCGTGCGACGTATTCGCCAGTCACTGGGCAAGGATTTTCTGATCATCTACCGCCTGTCGATGATCGATCTGGTGGAGGAAGGCAGTACCTGGGAAGAGGTGGTGGCATTGGGCCGAGCCATCGAGACCGCCGGGGCAAGCCTGATCAATACCGGTATCGGTTGGCATGAAGCACGCATACCCACCATCGTCACTAGTGTACCTCGGGCAGCGTTTACTGAAGTGACCCGGCGCATGAAGATGGAGCTTTCGATTCCGCTGATCACCACCAATCGCATCAATATGCCGGAAGTGGCGGAACGTGTGCTGGCGGAAGGCCACGCGGATATGGTCTCGATGGCGCGGCCCTTTCTCGCCGACCCTGAGTGGATCAAGAAGGCTGCAGCCGGGCTCAGCGATGAGATCAATACCTGTATCGCCTGTAACCAGGCCTGTCTTGATCATACTTTCCAGGGCAAGTTGACCTCCTGTCTTGTCAATCCGCGAGCCTGCCATGAAACCGAACTTGAGGTCCTCCCCACGAGAGCGCCGAAATTCATTGCCGTGGTCGGCGCAGGGCCAGCGGGCTTGGCCAGTGCGATGACCGCTGCGAGTCGTGGCCATCGCGTCGTGCTGTTCGAGCGTAATGATATCCTTGGCGGGCAGTTCAACTTCGCCCGCAAGATACCGGGGAAGGAAGAGTTCGACGAGACCCTACGCTACTATAGAACAATGCTCGAAAAGTATGAGGTTGAGGTACGCTTGAAAACTGAGCCTGATCTAAAAACATTGGCTGGTTTCGATGAGGTCATTCTCGCCACCGGCGTGCGTCCACGCGGTATCACACTGCCAGGCAGCGATCACCCTATGGTGATCAGCTACCCCGAGGCAATTCTGCACCCAGAGCGCGTCGGGCCGAGAGTGGCCATCATTGGCGCTGGAGGTATCGGTTTCGATGTGGCTGAACTGCTCTCCCATGCTGGAGACCCGACTTTGAATGCTGAGGCTTGGTACGATGAATGGGGCGTCGATCTCACGGTGAGCAACCGCGGTGGGCTCAAGGCTCCCGAGCGTCCGGCTACGCCGCGACAGATCTACCTGTTGCAGCGCAAGACCTCCAAGCCGGGCAAGGGGTTGGGGACTTCCACCGGCTGGGTGCATCGCGTCTCGTTGCGACATCGCGACGTTAAAGCCATTCCCGGGTGCGATTATCTCAAGATCGACGACAAGGGCCTGCATGTGCGTATCGACGATCGGGCAATGCTGCTGGAGGTAGACAGTATTGTTGTCTGTGCTGGCCAGGAGCCCGTAGCAGAATTGCTCGAGCCGTTGAAGAGCGCGGGAGTATCAGCGCACGTGATCGGCGGCGCGATTGATGCGGCGGAACTCGACGCCAAGCGCGCCATTGATCAAGGGACACGGTTGGCCGCGGCTTTATGAGAGCAGTGATGCAAATGACACAGCTTCGTTACACAACTTCCTTATTTCCGAGGGCAACCAATCTAGAACCCTGATGTTCATAATAATTAAATAAGAGCGTGAGAAGAGGTTGCGTTGAAAACGCAGGGCAAGCTCTCCCTCGCCAGCTGGTTTATTCGTCTAAGCTGATAAATACGCCTGTCCGGAAAGCTCAGACTTGGGTCGAGTGACCGGGGATCGCGACCAAGGAGGCTTCAATGAGCATCTTCGATCATGTGCAGAACCGTTACGAGCAGGTTCAGCAAGAAGAAATGAGTCTTCAGGAATACCTGGAGTTGTGCCGCAAAGATCCTTCCGCCTATGCATCCGCTGCAGAACGAATGCTCAAGGCTATCGGTGAACCTGAAGTGGTCGACACTGCCAAGGATTCACGCCTGTCACGTATTTTCGCCAACAAGATCATTCGTCGCTATCCCGCCTTCTCCGAGTTCTATGGCATGGAAGACGCCATCGAGCAGATCGTGGCCTACTTCCGTCATGCAGCTCAAGGACTCGAAGAGCGTAAACAGATTCTTTATCTGCTTGGTCCGGTAGGAGGCGGCAAGTCCTCTCTGGCAGAGCGCCTCAAGCTGCTGATGGAACGGGTGCCCTTCTACGCAATCAAGGATTCTCCGGTTTACGAATCGCCCCTGGGGCTGTTCTCGCCGGAACACGACGGCGAGTTGCTGGAAAAGGAATACAACATCCCGCAGCGCTATCTCAAGAGCGTGATGTCGCCTTGGGCTTCCAAGCGGCTCAAAGAATATGGCGGTGATATTTCCAAGTTTCGGGTGGTGCGCCTGCATCCTTCGCGACTCAATCAAATCGCCATATCCAAGACCGAGCCGGGGGATGAGAACAATCAGGATATCTCCTCCCTGGTAGGTAAAGTGGATATTCGCCAGCTCGAACTCTATTCCCAGGATGATCCGGATGCCTACAGCTTTTCGGGTGGGTTGTGTAAGGCCAACCAGGGGCTGATGGAATTCGTCGAGATGTTCAAAGCGCCGATCAAGGTGCTGCATCCGCTGCTGACCGCAACCCAGGAAGGCAACTACAACCCCACGGAGGGCATGGGCGCCATTCCCTTCGATGGCGTGGTGCTGGCCCACTCCAACGAGAGCGAATGGCAGCAGTTCCGCAACAACCGCAACAACGAAGCGTTTCTCGACCGGGTCTATATCGTCAAGGTGCCTTATTGCCTGCGGGTCTCCGAAGAGATCAACATCTACAAGAAGTTGCTCGAACACTCTTCTCTCGATCACGCGCCTTGTGCCCCGGACACCCTGCGCATGCTGGCCCAGTTCTCCGTACTGTCTCGCTTGAAGGAGCCAGAGAATTCGAGCATCTACTCCAAGATGCGCATCTACGACGGCGAAAATCTCAAGGATACCGACCCCAAGGCCAAATCGATCCAGGAATACCGAGATTCCGCCGGGGTTGACGAGGGCATGGACGGGCGTTCGACCCGCTTTGCCTTCAAGATACTTTCCAAGGTCTTCAACTTCGATACTCACGAGATTGCCGCCAATCCGGTGCATCTGCTTTATGTACTGGAACAGCGTCTTGACCACGAGCAGCTGCCAAAAGAGACTCACGAGCGCTATCTGCGCTTCATAAAGGAGTTCCTGGCGCCGCGCTACGTGGACTTCATCGGCAAGGAAATCCAGACCGCCTATCTCGAATCCTACAGCGAGTACGGCCAGAACATTTTCGATCGCTATGTGACCTATGCGGATTTCTGGATCCAGGATCAGGAGTATCGCGATCCGGAAACCGGCGAGCAGTTCAATCGTCAGGCCCTCAACGAAGAGCTCGAGAAGATCGAGAAGCCGGCCGGGATTTCCAATCCCAAGGATTTTCGTCACGAAGTGGTCAACTTCGTCTTGCGAGCACGGGCGCAAAACAACGGCATGAACCCCAGCTGGCAGTCCTACGAGAAACTCAGAGGCGTGATCGAGAAGAAGATGTTCGCCAATACCGAGGATCTGTTGCCGGTGATCTCTTTCAATGCCAAGGCGTCCGCCTCGGATCAGCGCAAGCACGAGGATTTTGTCGCGCGTATGGTCGACCGGGGCTACACCGAAAAGCAGGTGCGGTTGCTGTCCGAGTGGTATCTGCGGGTACGCAAGTCGCAGTAGCAGTACCCGTTGCCCGGCAGATGGAAGCGTGTTTTCTGTTTGCCGGGGCGCAACCCGCGCAGGGAGGTGAGAATGAGCTACTTTATCGACCGTCGACCCAACGCACGCCATAAAAGCGCGGTAAATCGGCAGCGGTTTCTCGATCGTTATCGCACTCATATAAAACGTTCGGTGGAGGAGGCGGTCAATCGCCGCTCGATCACCGACATGGAACGGGGTGAAAAGGTCTCGATTCCTGCTCGGGATATTTCCGAGCCGGTGTTTCAGCATGGGCCGGGTGGTGAGCGCACCATTGTCAGTCCTGGTAATCGTGAATTCGTCGAAGGCGACCGCCTTCGTCGACCCAGTGGGGGAGGTGGCGGAGGCGCCGGGGAGGGAGGTGCCTCGGACCAGGGCGAGGGCATGGATGAATTCGCCTTCTCGCTGACCCGGGAAGAATTTCTGGAGTTTGTGTTCGACGGCCTGGAACTTCCTCATCTCGAGCGCAAGCAGCTGGTGGACCTCGAGGAAGTCAAACCGGTGCGGGCGGGTATCTCAAAAGACGGTGTGCCTTCTCGCATCAATATCGTGCGCTCCATGCGCGAAGCCCAGGCGCGGCGCATTGCCATGCGGGCGCCTATTCGACGCGCCCTTCGCGAAGCGATCGAGGCCTTGGAGACGGAAGAGCGCAAGGATCCGGTGCTGCGCAACCCTTCCCGTGTCACCGAATTGAGGGCGGAGATCGAGCGTCTTGAAAAACGGCTCGAATCGGTGCCTTTCATCGATACCTACGATCTGCGTTACAACCATCTGGTCAATCAGCCCCAGCCATCCAATAAGGCGGTAATGTTCTGCATCATGGATGTTTCGGGTTCCATGACCCAGTCTCACAAGGATATCGCCAAGCGGTTCTTCCTGCTGCTCTATCTATTTCTCGAGCGCAACTACGAGAAAGTGGAGCTGGTCTTCGTGCGCCACCATACCGCCGCCAAGGAAGTCGACGAGGAGGAGTTCTTCTATTCCAGGGAGACCGGCGGCACCATCGTGTCAAGCGCCTTGACCCTGGTGGATGAGATCATCACCAAGCGCTATCCCGCGGCCCAATGGAATCTATACGTTGCTCAAGCATCGGATGGCGATAACTGGGATGACGACTCCACTACCTGTCGCCAGCTACTGGTCAAATCGTTGATGCCACGACTGCAATATTACACCTACGTTGAGATCACTCCTCATGCTCATCAGGCATTGTGGGAAGAGTACGAGAGTGTGCAGGACGACTTTCCAGAACGTTTCGCCATGCGTCAGATTGTCGAGGCGGGGGATATCTATCCCGTATTCCGTGAGCTGTTTCGCCGTCGTACAGAGGCATAACACCTCGAAAGCAGCTGAACGATTCATAGCGGATGGCCAGGAGGCAGCATGAATTCACGAACCCCTATCGCCACCGGTTCTGATTGGAACTTCGAGATACTTACCGACTATGAGCGCGAGATTGCGCGATTGGCGGATGAATATCGCCTGGATATCTACCCCAATCAGATCGAAATCATCACCTCGGAACAGATGATGGATGCCTATGCCAGCGTCGGCATGCCAGTGGGCTATCATCACTGGTCCTTCGGCAAGCAATTTCTATCCGTCGAACAGGCCTATCGTCGTGGGCAGATGGGGTTGGCCTATGAGCTCGTGATCAACTCCGATCCCTGCATTGCCTATCTCATGGAAGAGAACACCCTGATGATGCAGGTATTGGTCATGGCTCATGCCTGCTATGGCCACAACTCGTTTTTCAAGGGCAACTATCTGTTTCGCACCTGGACGGATGCCTCGGCAATCGTCGATTATCTGGTCTTTGCCCGCAAATATGTCTCCGAATGCGAGGAGCGCCATGGCGTAGCGGCGGTTGAGCAATTGTTGGATGCTTGTCATGCGCTGCAGAACTATGGCGTCGATCGGTACAAGCGGCCATCACCGATTTCAGCCGAGGAGGAGGCGCGGCGTCAAACCGAGCGTGAGGAGTATCTGCAATCCCAGGTCAACATGCTGTGGCGTACGATTCCTCGCTCAGAGGCATTGGATACGCCTTTGTTGGACGATTACGAAGACCCTCTTGGCCTGCATCAACAAGGTCGTTATCCAGAAGAGCCCCAGGAGAACCTGCTTTATTTTATCGAGAAGAATGCACCCTTGCTGGCCCCCTGGCAGCGTGAAATCGTGCGTATCGTGCGCAAATTGGCACAATACTTTTATCCCCAGCGTCAAACTCAGGTCATGAACGAAGGCTGGGCTACCTTCTGGCATTATACTTTGATGAACCGGTTGTTCGATGAAGGGCTCGTCGATGAGGGACTCATTCTCGAGTTTCTCCAGTCTCATACGGCGGTAGTCAACCAGCCGGGATTCGATAGTCCTCACTACAGCGGCATCAATCCCTACGCGCTGGGGTTTGCCATGTTCAGCGACATTCGCCGAATCTGCGAAGACCCTACGGATGAGGATCGCGAGTGGTTTCCCGATATTGCAGGCAGCAACTGGCTTGATACCCTTCATTTCGCCATGCGCAACTTCAAGGACGAGTCCTTCGTACAGCAGTTCTTGTCACCTAAGGTGATTCGCGATCTGAAACTGTTTTCTCTTGTCGATGATGATAGTGAGGAGCTGTTGTCCATCGAGGCTATTCATGACGAACGAGGTTATCAGCGGGTGCGTGAAGCGCTTTCCGTGCAATATGCCCTGTCGGTGCGCGAGCCCAATATTCAAGTGTGGAAAGCGGATATACGCGGCGATCGCTCCCTGACATTGCATCATGTTCAGGATCGGCGTCGGCCGTTGGCCAAGAGCGTCTATCCGGTCATGCGCCATTTGCATCATCTATGGGGGTTTCCGGTCAAGCTGGCATCCCTGGAGGGCGATGACATCGTGCGGCGATATCAATGGCCGTTGCCGGACAAAGGGAGTGAAAGGTAGTAGGTAGGCAGTGCCTATATTGCGTATTGATTGACTGTCGACTGGTTGAAATGAAAAAACGCGCCGGATTGCCGGCGCGTTGCTTGGGATCATAAGCGAAGGCTCAAGCTTGCTCGGCCCAGGATTGGCACCAGCCATTTGGCTCGACGCTATTTTGCGGGAACAATTGACACCCGTTATTGGCTTCTTGGAAGAACATGCAGTTGGAGCATAGTTCACCTTCCTCGTAAGCCTCATGGTCGCTTGCTTCCTCGGCGTTCTTGACGTAATTCAACGCCTTTGCCTGAGGATCCTCGGGGTCGAGTGGTTCCAGCTCCTGGGCGAAGGCCCGTTGGGAAAGAATGCCAACACCCAAAGGAAGAGCGGCGAGGCCGAGTAGACTATTGCGCATGAACGCACGGCGACTGTGCTGAGCCATGGTATCTCCTTGATTTTTCATGTATAAGTCACGGTGTTTGGGCGTTTTCCGCCTCTAATTTGCACTGCTGCACTATGCTGCCATGCTTGCAGCAGATCGAAACGCCACGTTTCGATGCTTTTATCCTAGTCGATGCTGGCGGCAATCACTAATTTTCAGATAGCTATGGTCGCGGCAATTGGTCGCGCAATAAAGCGATAGCAGCAAACGACGAGACGATTTCAAGCGCTTCGGGTTTACCAATAGCTGATATACTGCATAGAGATACCGGGCCTTCCCGCCATAACAATTACATCCAACTGCTGTGCAAGCAAGGAGCCGTTCGATGCAAAATGCGGTGATTCTGATCAATGCCGAGAAAGGCCAGATCAAGGGCGTCGCCGAACGCCTGGCAGAAGTCGATGGCATCAGCGAGGTCTATTCGACCTGCGGTCGTTACGATCTGGTCGCTATTGCCCGCACCAGTGATTTCGAAAGTCTGGCAGAACTGGTCACCGAGCGACTCATGCGAGTCGAGGGTATACGTGAAACCGAAACGCTCAATGCCATGCAGGTGCATTCGCGGCATGATTTGGAGACCATGTTCAGCGTCGGTTTATAGGTTGGCTTCAACATAAAATTCAAATAAGCGATCAATGTTACTTTCTTTTCCATTTATACGCCGCCAGGTGCGCAACCTGGGTGTTTCATTGCTGTTTGTGTCGGTTGCCACCGGCTTGTGGTATTGGCAGGAGCAGGATGTTCGTGATCAGTTGAGCTGGATGGGAGTGCCTACCTGGGACACGCTTGGCTTTACCAATTTTCATCGTGTCCTGCGCAACGATGGCACCTTGATTGGCTGGTCGGATCTGCGAGTGAATCCGCTTTGGGTGAGTTATCAGCTGCGGGAGATCGACGATCCTCATAGTGGCCCGCGTCCGAACTTCAAGCGGGATTGGCGAACGCTTTGGCCCATTGCGCCGGAGAGTTATTTTGGCAGCGGTTACGATAGAGGTCATTTGGCGCCCAACTATGCTATCGCCACGGTTCATGGGCGCACTGCGCAAACCCAGACCTTTCTAATGTCGAACATCTCGCCCCAGCGGCCAGACTTGAATCGCAAGCTTTGGCAACGCCTCGAAGAGATAGTCATCGATCACTTCGTAGCACGCTTCGGAGTCGTTGAAGTGATCACGGGCCCCGTCTTTCCACCGGCCTTCCTCGATAATGTCTTCAACCGAGTCGGTCTGGTCGAAGTGCCCCAGGCGTTCTATAAGATCATCGTAGTGCCGAGCAAGCAGCCCAAAGCGCTGGCATTTCTCATGCCGCAAACGGTACAGGGAAACGAACCGCTGGATCGCTATCTTGTGAGTATCGATGAGATCGAGGCGCGGACAGGCCTGGATTTCTTCTCGCTATTGCCGGATGACGTCGAAACAGGGCTTGAAAGCAGCATTCGGGAACAAGGATGGGATTTAAAGCAAGTAGCCAGATTGCCGTCGCGTTATTGAGCATTCAAGAAAGTGGCTGAACAAACGAGAACGGAAGCAGAAGAGAGGACAGGAGAAGATGATGCGTTGCGTTTGGTGCCCAGGAGAGGACTTGAACCTCCACATCCGTAAGGATACTAGCACCTGAAGCTAGCGCGTCTACCAATTCCGCCACCTGGGCGCATCATCGTCATGTGTATTGCTGGAGTCTTTACTTGGTGCCCGGGAGAGGACTTGAACCTCCACATCCGTAAGGATACTAGCACCTGAAGCTAGCGCGTCTACCAATTCCGCCACCCGGGCAATTGGTCACGCATGTTACCGATTCTACGTCGGAATGCAAGCAGGAAAACGCCGTTTCAGCGGCCGAATTAGGGGTTTCCCAAGGTGATGGTTGGGTCGCTTCCCTGGCGGCGCTATACTGCGTCCATGACACTTTATTCTTATTTTGCTTCATACCGACTGCCGCACGCCCATTTCTTTTTGAGGAAGCTTCATTCATGAACCACTGGACGTTGAGCGACGACCCGCAGGCGGAGCGCGAAGCACACAAATACGATCGACCCGTGCCCAGTCGGGAGTATCTTCTGTCCCGACTCGAGGACTACGGTAAACCCATTACCCATGAGAACATGAGCCGCCTGCTGGGCCTGGAAGACGAGGACCAGCTCGAAGCCGTGCGTCGACGCCTGGCTGCCATGGAGCGCGACGGTCAGATACTGCGGGATCGACGAGGCAATTACGCCTTGATCGACAAGCTCGATCTGGTCAAGGGCAAGGTGTTGGGGCATCGCGACGGCTTTGGTTTCTTGATTCGTGACGACGGCAAGAAACCGGATCTGGTGATGCCCCCTCGCCAGATGCGCCGGGTCTTTCATGGTGACCATGTCTTGACGCGTGTGAGTGGCAGGGATCGGCGTGGCCGCGACGAGGCCACTATTGTCGAGATATTGGTGCGTAATACTCAGACACTGGTGGGTATCTATCGTGAGCGCTCCAGCGAATTCAGCGTATTGATCCCGGAGAATTCGCGCATTCCGCTCGAAGTGATCATTCCTAACAAGGCGACGGGGGGCGCCAAGGACGGTCAGGTCGTTTCGGTAAAGATCACCCAGCAGCCGGAGACCCGAATGCAGCCGGTGGGTGAAGTCGTCGAGGTGCTGGGAGAGCGTATGGACCCAGGCATGGAGATCGACATTGCTATTCGCAGCCACGATATCCCCGCGGATTTCCCGCCGGAAGTCGAAGATGAAATTGCCGGCATCTCTGCAGAAGTGCTTGAGGCGGACAAGCAGCATCGGGTCGACCTGCGGGATACGCCCCTGGTCACTATCGATGGCGAGGACGCCAAGGATTTCGATGACGCGGTATGTGCCTGGAAGACCAAGTCCGGAAGCTGGAAGCTGCTGGTCGCCATCGCCGATGTCTCTCACTACGTTCGAATCGGCTCGGCGCTGGATCAGGAAGGTCATACCCGGGGCAATTCGGTCTACTTTCCGGGGCAAGTAGTGCCGATGCTGCCGGAGCTTCTTTCCAATGGCCTCTGCTCGCTGAATCCTGACGTGGATCGCTTGACCCTTGTCTGTGAGATGAACATTTCCCAGACTGGCGCCATCAGTCGTTACAAGTTCTATGAGGCGGTCATTCGCTCCCATGCTCGGTTGACCTACACCCAAGTTGGAGAAATGCTCGAATCGCCGGACAGCGCCGAGGGCAAGGCATTGTGCGAGCGCTATCGCTCAGTGTTGCCGTCACTGAAAAGCCTGCATGCGCTCTACAAGATACTGCGGGAGTCCCGCAGTCAACGTGGCGCCATCGATTTCGAAACCACGGAAACGGAAATCCTGTTCAACGCCGAGCGCAAGATCGAAGCCATCGTGCCGCGCACCCGCAACGATGCCCACAAGCTGATCGAGGAGTGCATGCTGGCGGCCAACGTTGCTACCGCGCGTTTCCTCGACAAGCATGATCTGCCAGCGCTGTATCGTATTCACCAGCCGCCCTCCCCTGAGCGTCTCGACAAGCTGCGCCTGTTCCTCAACGAACTGGGCCTGTCCCTGGGGGGCGGGGATGACCCCACGCCTCAGGATTACCAGGCGCTGCGCGAAGTGATCAAGGATCGGCCGGACGCGGATATCATTCAAACGGTGATGCTGCGCTCCATGAGTCAGGCGGTTTATTCACCGCAGAATGAAGGACACTTCGGTTTGGCCTATCAGGCCTATGCCCACTTCACCTCGCCAATCCGGCGCTATCCGGATCTACTGGTGCATCGCGCGATTCGCTCCGTGATTCGAGGTCCGCGCAAGACCGCGACGGTACAGCGGGTCGAAGGCGCCCCGGTGGAAAAGCCCAGCCAGTGGTGCCCTTATACCTTCGAGCAGATGGTCGAATTGGGAGAGCATTGCTCGATGACCGAGCGCCGCGCCGACGACGCCACCCGAGATGTTGCCGACTGGCTCAAGTGCGAGTTCATGTCCGACAAGGTAGGCGAAGTCTTCGAGGGTACCATCGCCTCGGTGACCGGATTCGGCATCTTCGTGCGGCTCGACGATGTGTATGTGGAGGGGCTGGTTCATGTCACCTCGCTACCTTCGGACTACTACCATTACGAGCCTGAGAAGCATCGCCTCAAGGGTGAGCGGGGCGGTATGGCCTATCGTCTTGGGGATGGGGTCACCGTGCAGGTAGCCCGGGTCGATCTCGACGATCGCAAGATCGATTTCGAGCTGATCGACGAAAAGCCTCGCAAGCAGCGCCAGCCGCGCAAGCCCAAGGCCGGTGCTGGCGCCCCGGCGTCCAAGGACGAAAAGGCAGGCCAGGCAAAGGCCAGTAAGCGCAAGTCACGGCCGGGCAAGAAAGAGCGCGAAAAAGACAAGGATGGTGCGCCAGGTCGTTCCCGGCGGGGTAGGCGTAAGCCCGCAGGCAACAAGTCATGAGTCGCGCCGGTTCATCTCGCCCCCGTAATCCATCCCGAGGGGCACGGCATAAATCCTTCAAGAACCCGCCATCGACCGGGGCGGCCAGACCCAATGGCTTGGATGCCGTGTTTGGCATGCACGCGGTCGAGGCTCTGTTCAACCAGGATGCCGCGCCGCGAGAGCTGTGGGTGCAGGAAGGCCAGGCGGAAACGCGTTTGTCCACGCTAGTCGACAAGGCGCGGGATGCCGGTACGCACTTGACCCATCACCCTCGCGACGTGCTTGATGAGATCGCCCAGGGGGGCGCTCATCAAGGCGTCGTTGCCTTCTGCACGCCCCTTATGGCCCACAGTGAAGAAGAGCTGATGCTGCGGCTCAATGGATGGCCGCACCCGGAGCCCCCGCTGCTATTGATCCTTGATGGCGTGACCGACGTGCACAATCTCGGCGCCTGTCTGCGCAGCGCCGACGCGGCGGGTGCTCATGGCGTCATCCTGCCCAAGGACAAGTCTGCGCCTCTCAATGCCGTGGTGCGCAAGGTGGCTTCGGGTGCTGCGGAGAGCGTGCCGGTTTATCAGGTCACCAATCTGGCAAGAGCCATGGCACGGCTCAAGGAGGCCGGGGTCTGGCTGAGCGGAACGGCCGGTGAGGCGGAAACAAGCTTGTTCGACATCGATTTGACCGGCTCTTGCGGGCTGGTGATGGGCGCCGAAGGCAAGGGATTGAGGCGCCTGACCCGGGAAGCCTGCGACACGCTGATCACGTTACCCATGGCTGGCAGTGTCTCCAGTCTCAACGTGTCGGTAGCTGCCGGTATCTGTTTGTATGAAGTCGTGCGCCAACGGCGCTGACAGGATGTTGCATTTTCTTGCAAGAAGAGGGGGCGATCACTACAATAACGCGGTTCTTCGAACACCCTATCTAGTTCACCTAGTAAACCACGACTCCTTGCTTCCCGCGGCGGGATTTCCTTGCCCCTAGGAAGCTGTCAAACCGAAAGGAGAGTTCATGCGTCATTATGAAGTCGTCTTCATGGTCCATCCGGACCAGAGCGAACAAGTGTCCGCCATGGTCGAGCGCTATACCGGGCTCGTTACCGACAACGGCGGTACCGTTCACCGTCTTGAGGATTGGGGCCGCCGTCACCTGGCCTATCCGATCAACAAGATTCACAAAGCCCATTACGTGCTGATGAACATCGAGTGCCGCGGCGAGACTCTCGACGAACTCGAGAACATCTTCCGTTTCAACGATGCAATCATCCGTAGCCTGGTCGTGCGCTGCAAGGAAGCCGTTACCGAAGCCTCACCGATGATGAAGCCTGCTGATGATCGTCGCCCGCGTCGTGAAGATCGTTCCGACAAGCCTCGTGGCGAGCGTGACGATGACAGCCGTGAGCGTGACGACGACAGCCGCGAACGTTCCGACGACAGCCGTGAGCGCTCCGACGACAGTTCCGCGCGTACGCAAACCGCTGACGCCCAGTGATCCGCACTTCCAGGAGGATGATTCATGGCACGTTTTTTCCGTCGCCGTAAGTTCTGCCGTTTCACCGCAGAAGGTATAAAGCATATCGATTATAAGGATATCGACATGCTCAAGGCCTATATCACGGAAACCGGCAAGATTGTTCCGAGCCGTATCACGGGCACGCGAGCGCGTTATCAGCGCCAGCTTTCGACTGCTATCAAGCGTGCTCGTTATCTGTCGCTACTACCCTATACCGATAGTCACCAGTAAGACGTTAGCGTGATGCTTCCTCTGGCCCGCTGGGTAATGCGCGGTACACCCCAGGCAGCAGGCGCCGCTGCTCTAGCGGCTATCGTGCCGTGGCTATTCTGGTTCAGCGCTGCGGTAGCTGCCTTGGTCACTCTGCGTCTTGGGCTGAGTTCAGCGCTTGTGGTGATCATCGCTGCGGCGGTGCCCGCTGGTTGGTGGTGGAGCCAGGGAGACGTCATTCCCTTGGCAAGCCTGCTGCTGGTGACGCTGATGGCCACCGTGCTGCGTGCCCGCATGCGTTGGAGCGAAGCGTTGATCATAGGTGCCCTGGTCGGGGCAGTGATGATTCAACTGGGAATATTCCTGCCACCTGGCGGGGCGGGACCGCTGCTTGAACAGCTGCAGCAGAGTTCGCCGGAAATCGAGCGAATGCTGAGTCAGCTCAATGAGCAGGGTGTTGCTACCGAGCAACTGGCTGGCCTGCTGATCGGTGGCGTGACGGGATTGATCGTATTGTTGGCTGCGGTGGCGTGTCTTGCGTTGGCGCGTAGCTGGCAGGCGGGTTTGTACAATCCCGGTGGCTTTCGCAGTGAGTTCCATGCACTGCGGCTTACGGTCAAGGAACTGGCACTGCTGGTTGGGCTGGGAGTCATAGGTATGGTGCTGGCATTACCTGCCCTTGCCATGCTGACCTGGGTGCCGCTATTGGTGAGTGGCGTCGCGCTGATACACGGTTTTGTCGGTCTCAAGGGTATGAACAAGCTATGGCTGGTAGCGTTTTATATATTGCTGCTGACGACATGGCCCATGATTTTGATTGTGCTGCTGCTGGGTTTCATTGATACCTTCGCGGATTTTCGCGGCCGAATGGCCCGCAGCCAATGACAAGAGGTTAACGAGATGGAAGTCATTCTGCTCGACAATATCGGTAGACTGGGTGCGTTAGGTGACAAGGTCACCGTCAAGCCCGGTTATGGCCGTAACTATCTGGTGCCCTACGGCCTGGCCGTACCGGCAACCAAGGAAAATGTGCAAGCATTCGAAGCTCAGCGTGCCGAGCTCGAAGCGCAGGCAGCAGAGCGCAAGAGCGAAGCCGAAAATCGCGCCGAACAGCTCAACGACATCGAACTGTCGTTGGTTGCCAAGGCCGGTGACGAAGGCAAGCTGTTTGGTTCGATCGGTCCTCGCGACCTGGCGGACGCGTTGTATCAGGCCGGCATCGAAGTCTCCAAGAGCGAAGTCCGTATGCCGGAAGGTCCTCTTCGTGCTACCGGTGAGTACGACGTGCAACTGCACCTGCACCCTGAGGTCAATGCCACTATTCGCGTGGTAGTGGTGGCGGAATAATCGGTTCTGGATGCATCGAAACGCGGCAGCTCGTCTGCCGCGTTTTTTTGTATACTGATTTGCCCCGTCCCTCACGTGAAAGGTGTAGACCATGAAAAGCCCAGATCATTTTTTTCCTTGCACCGTCCTGGCGCTGACGCTTCTCTTCGGCATTTCGGTTAGCACCGTGGCGGACGATGCCACGCAAGGCCAGGTTCAAAAGATAGAAGCTCAAGAGGCCTACGAGCTGCTTGAGAGCAACGCTCAGGCGATGCTGGTCGACGTACGAGATCCTATCGAGATCAAGTTCACTGGTTTTGCTACCCCGACGGATATTCATGTGCCTTTGGCACTAGCGGATCGTGAGAATTTTGACGAGGGGGCAAATACCTGGGCGATGGTGCCCAACCCTGACTTTGATGCTCAGATCCAGCAGGCCCTGGTTGAGCGTGGAGTCGATGACGATACGCCGATCGTTTTCATGTGTCGCTCTGGCTCGCGCAGTGACAAGGCTGCCGAGCGGGTGGCCGCAATGGGCTTTAACAATGTTCACTCGATGGATCAGGGTTTCGAGGGCTCACCGCTTGAGAAAAGAAACTCGAAAGGAGTGCGAGCGGTCGATGGCTGGCGCAATTCCGGGCTGCCCTGGAGCTATGAGATCGACCCGGAGGTGGCTTGGCGTCCTTCATCCTGATGGCCGAAGGCTTGGAGACAAGATTCAATATCGCTAAGCGTTCAGGGTGAAAACGACGATAGGGGGGTGGCAGCCAATAAGGTAGAATGAGCACGCTATCCGCATTGCCCAAGGTCTGTGTCTGTCATGAATGAAACCCTCGAAGCCGATCAGGAAACCGCGGCGCTCAAGGTGCCACCCCACTCCCTGGAGGCCGAACAATCGGTGCTGGGCGGGTTGATGCTCGACAACGATGCCTGGGACACCGTCTCCGAGCGATTGGTGGCGGATGATTTTTACCGCTATGAACACCGGCTGGTGTTCAATGCCATGATCCAACTGGCGGAATCCTCTCATCCTCTCGATGTGGTAACGCTATCCGAGGCATTGGAGAATCGCGATCAGCTCGATACTGTGGGGGGGCTGGCTTATTTGGCGGAGCTGGCCCGCAATACGCCTTCCGCGGGCAACATCCGCGCCTATGCGGATATCGTGCGTGAGCGCGCCACACTGCGCAAGTTGATCCAGGCTGCCCATCAGATCGCAGAGAGCGCCTTCAGCCCTCAAGGAAGACCTTCGGATGAGCTGGTCAACGAGGCCGAGCGCATGGTCTTTCAGATCAGTGAGTCACGGCCCAAGACCGGTGGTCCCGTGGGCATGAGTCAGCTGTTGACCAAGGCGGTCGATCGCATCGACGAGCTGTTCAACATGCAGGGTCAGATGACCGGCCTGTCCTCTGGATTTCGCGATCTCGATGACATGACTTCGGGCCTGCAACCCTCGGATCTTGTGATCATTGCCGGACGCCCCTCCATGGGCAAAACCACCTTTGCCATGAATCTGGTGGAGCATGCGGTCATCTCCAGCGACAAGCCGGTGATGGTGTTTTCCATGGAGATGCCCGCGGACTCCCTCATGCTGCGTATGCTGTCTTCCCTAGGGCGCATCGATCAGACCCGGATGCGTACCGGGCAACTCGAGGACGAGGATTGGCCACGGCTGACCTCGGCGGTCAACCTGCTCAAGGACAAGCAGCTTTTCATCGACGACACGGCGGCGCTGTCGCCCAACGAGATGCGTTCACGCATTCGCCGGGTGGTACGCGAGCAGGGCAACCTGGGCC
This sequence comes from uncultured Halomonas sp., assembly GCF_947500835.1. Lineage (GTDB taxonomy): Bacteria > Pseudomonadota > Gammaproteobacteria > Pseudomonadales > Halomonadaceae > Modicisalibacter. The sequence continues at coordinate 649,679 of NZ_CANMTQ010000001.1, read as the reverse complement.
TGATCATGATCGATTATCTTCAGCTGATGCAGATTCCGGGGTTTTCCGAAAACCGTACCGGGGAGATATCGGAGATCTCCCGCTCCCTCAAGGGTCTGGCCAAGGAGTTCGGTTGCCCCGTGATTGCGCTGTCCCAGCTCAACCGCTCTTTGGAGCAACGCCCGAACAAGCGCCCGGTGATGTCGGATCTACGCGAATCTGGCGCGATTGAACAGGATGCAGACGTCATCGCCTTCGTTTACCGCGATGAGGTCTATAATAGCGATAACCCGGATAATAAAGGGCTGGCTGAGCTGATCATCGGAAAGCAGCGTAATGGTCCCATCGGGACCGTGCATATGGCCTTCATTGGTAAATATACCCGCTTCGAGGATCTGGCTCCGGACAGCTACGGACAGCATTTTGGCGAATAGAGGAACGACCCCATGGCAAGCGGCTTTCGGCGCGGTAATCGTAAACGCATCCCCAAGCTCGAAGCGCGGGGCGAGCTTGAAAGTGTAGAACGAGAAGGGCCTTTCAAGGAGTGGCTAGGGATGCCGGATCTGTATCGCTACCATCTGGTGGTCGATGGCAAGGCTTATAGCTATCAGACCGAAGATAAGGAGCTGCCGGTGACGACCGGCGATCAAGTGGTGTTCCGCTACAAGGAAACCAAGGCGGGCAACTGGGTGGATCGCAATTCCCTGGGCGTGGCCATCGATCCGTCGAACTATCAGTCAGAGTGAGACTGGGCGCGCCGACGTTGGTCGACGCGGAACCTTCCGGGGTTAATGAAATCGTAATAGGCGCGGATCAGGCTGGACGCCTGGGAATGCAGTTTGTCGCATTCCATTCATTGACCGGGAGTGGGCATGGAAATTAAAGAACTGAAACGTTACGCACGCCATCACGATAATTTCGAGATTCGCGTGGTCAGTCATGCGGGAAGCCGTTGCTATCAGATCGAGCTCGAAGACATGGAGGGCGAACGACACTCATTGACTCAACGTGACAAGCCGATGCTGTTTCGGGCATTGGATGATGTCTATCTTGAACTCAAGCGTGCGGGTATTCATCGGGCCTATCTGGTTCAGTTCGTGGCCAACGACGAAATGATCGGTCGCGAACCTCACTATCGCGAACCGCTCAGCTCCCGTATTCCGCTTGCGTTCTAATCCACTGATTTGCGTTTACTGTCGTGAGTCCGGCGATAGCCGTCCAGATGATCTCCTTGGCCATAGGCTGGCTCCCACTCCAGGCTTTCCAGAAAGCCCTGGGCCTGGTCCCGCATCGCAGACCGTTTATCATCACTCATGCGCTTGAGTGAGCCATAGATCAGTTTCATGCGGTGATTCTTTTCCAGGTGCTCTGCATGTTCTTCGAGAAAATGCCAATACAGACTATTGAAGGGACAGGCGTTCTCGCCGGTCACCTTTTTGACGTCATAGCGGCATTGGCTGCAATGATCCGACATGCGATCGATATATTTGCCCGAGGCGCAGTAAGGCTTCGAGCCCATCAGACCGCCATCTGCATGCAGTACCATCCCCAGGGTATTGGGTAGTTCGACCCATTCGAAAGCATCGGCGTACACCGCCAGATACCAGTCGCACAACGCCTCCGGCTTGACCCCACACAGCAGGGCGAAGTTGCCGGTGACCATCAGGCGCTGGATATGATGGGCGTAGGCATTGTCTCGCGTCATTTCCAAGGCGCGCTTAAGGCAGCGCAAGTCGGTGTCGCCAGTCCAGTAGAAGGCGGGCAGATTGCGCTTGGCATGTAGATGATTTTCACGTTTGTAGCCCGGCATCTTGAGCCAGTAGATGCCCCGCACGTATTCCCGCCAACCCAATATCTGACGAATGAAGCCCTCCACCGCGTTGATCGGTGCATTACCGCTATAATAAGCCGATTCCGCTGCCTCGCAGACTTCCCGAGGCTCTAGCAGACCAATGTTCATGGCCGCAGAGAGTCTGGCATGAAAAAGATAGGGCTCGGTATCGCTGATGGCGTCCTGATAGCGACCGAAATCCGGTAGGGCATGTTCGATGAAGTGGCGTAAATCGGCCAGGGCCTGGCGTCTCGTGACAGGCCAGTTGAAGCCTTCCAGCGAGCCAAAATGCTCGCCAAAGTGATTTTCGACCAGAGCCAGCACCTGGCGGGTCGTATCATCCTGGCGGTGACGGGGGAGGTCAGGAACATCTAGGCTGCGATCGATGGGTTGACGATTGTCATGATCGAAATTCCACTGTCCGCCGGCGGGTTCGCCGTCCTCCATCAATAGTCCTGTACTTTGGCGCATCTGACGATAGAAATGCTCCATGCGCGGCTGCTTGCGCCCTTCGATCCAGGTAGCAAAGTCTTCCAGGCTGCAAAAAAAGCGATCGTCCTCGATGATCGTCCAGTTCGCCTGGCGCGTTTTTATTCGCGCCAGAAGTCGCCATTCGCCAGGGTGTAGAACGCGAATCTCATCGCAGGTGTAGAGCGTTGCCAGGCGCTCTGCCTCATCAAGCAGATCCTGGCAATTGTCATCATCCTCTAGCGCGCTGTAGTGCACCTGCCAGCCCTTGTCCCGCAGCTGCCGGGCAAAATGGCGCATGGCGGCGAAGACGAGCGCAATTTTTTGAGGATGGTGAGGAACGTAGCGACCTTCTTCTGTAACCTCGCACAGTGCAACCACCGCATTCGCAGGCACATCGCGAAGAGCCGCCTGATCGAGACTGAGTTGATCGCCGAGCACGAGAATCAGCGGCTTGGACATGGATTGACCATAAGTTATACAAGACTGTCTGATAGTATAGCGTCATTGCCCATTCTGACAGGATGCGGTTAACGTTTTCGTTATTTCACCAGGGTTAGGAGAGAGCTGATGTCTACCCCTCGCTTCGGCGTATTGATGGTCAATCTGGGTACGCCGGATGCCCCCACCCCCGCGGCAGTTCGGCGCTATCTGGCAGAGTTCTTATGGGATGAGCGGGTCGTCGATGTGCCAAGGCCACTGTGGTGGCTGATTCTCAATGGCGTGATCCTGCGTTTTCGGCCGAGCAAGGTCGCCAAGGGATATGCTGCGGTCTGGCAGGAAGGGGGCTCGCCCTTACTGGTATTCGGGCGTCGTCAGCAGCAGGCGCTCAAGGCGCTGCTTGCAAAGCGCCTGGGAGAGGATATTCCCGTGGAACTGGCGATGACCTACGGCAAGCCAAGCATGGAAGAGGCCGGGTTACGGCTGCGGGATGCAGGGGTCGAGCGCATTCTGGTATTGCCGCTATACCCGCAGTTCTCGCGCTCCACTACCGCGGCGGTCTTCGATCGGCTGGCCAGGGCGCTCAAGCCCTGTCCACATCTGCCGGAGCTGCGTTTCATTCGCGATTATCACGACCACCCTGCCTACATCGAGGCGCTGGCCAATAGCGTGCGGGAGCACTGGCAACAGCATGGCGATCAGCGTGGGCGCTTGATGATGTCCTATCATGGCATCCCGCAGCGCTATGCCGATAATGGCGATCCCTATCCGCGCCACTGCGAGACCACCAGCCGACTATTGGCCGAAGCGCTTGGCCTGCAAGAGGGCGAATGGCAAATGACCTATCAATCCCGCTTTGGTCGCGAGGAGTGGCTCAAGCCCTATACCGATCATACCTTGATGGCGTTACCCGAACAGGGGGTCGAGCACGTGGACATCATGAGCCCCGCCTTCTCCGCCGATTGCCTGGAAACCCTGGAGGAGTTGGAGGTGGAAAATCGCGACAACTTCACTGGGGCGGGGGGCAAGACCTATCGTTATATTCCAGCGCTTAATGATCGTGACGATCACATTGCCCTGTTTGCCAGCCTGGTGGAGCAGCATACCCAGGGCTGGTAAGCCGGACGAGGAAAATCAGGGGGGAGGGGTAATCCCGGCCCGTTCACTAGGCTTGGGATTTTCCTCATCCTCATCGAATTCCTTTGGATGACCTTGGGTACGAGGATCGTGGGGCAGTTTCTGATGCAGGGCGCTCTTGGCCAGCAAGTGAGCCGAGACCGGCGCGGTGATGAAAAGAAAGATGGTGATCAGCAGCTCGTGAACGCTGATGCCCCCTTGAACCAGACTGAAATAGCAAGTCGAGGCGATCAGCACGCACCCCACCCCCAGGGTCGAGGTCTTGGTCGGACCATGCAAGCGCATGTAGAAATCTTTCAGATGCGTCAGCCCCAGCGCGCCAATGAAAGCGAACATGCCCCCGGCAATCAGGAAAAAGGCAATCACACCCTCCATGAAAGTATAGAAGCCGATCATAACGTTCCTCTCATTTAGATGCTCACATTCAGATGCTTACTCGATGATATCGCCGCGCAGCAAGTACTTGCATACGGCCACGGTGCTGATGAAGCCAAGCATGGCAATCAATAGGGCCGCCTCGAAATAAATATTGGAGTTGATCCAGATACCGAACAGTATGATAAGACCGATGGAATTTATGTACATGGTATCCAAGGCCAGAATACGATCCGGCAAACTCGGCCCGATGATGGCGCGAAAGAGGGTGAGTAGAACCGACGCTGCAAACAGCGCCAGGCTGGTCCACAGGGCCACGTCTAGCATTCGTAGATCTCCATCAAGGGGCGCTCATAGCGTTCATGAATTTCATGAATCACCGCATCGATATCATCTACATCGAGGGCATGGATCAACAGGCTCTTTCCATCCATACGCAGATGTGCGGAGACGGTGCCCGGCGTCAGGGTGATGGTGCTTGCCAGTACCGTGATCGGAAACTTCTCCTTGAGCTGCAACGGGTACACGATGAAGGCCGGATTCATGCGCCCTCGCGGATCGAGAATGATCCAGGACACTTGCAAATTGGCAACGATGATGTCGCCGAATACCCGCAGTGCATAGCGTGCCATTAACCCAGGGCGTTTGAGAATTGATGGTTGCTCGTAGAAAGGGGCCACCGTCAGCGGAATGACAAAGGCCAATGCGCCACCCAGCAACCAGTGGCCTAAGCCAAAGCTTTGCTGCAATAGCAACCAGACAATCAGCAAGACAATCGAGAGTATGGGCATTGGCAGCCAGCGACGTGGTCGAGTCATGGCACTTCTCCTATCTCCTGAGGCCCGATGATGGTACGAATATACGCATCATGATTTGCCAATTGCTCCGCGGTAGCCTGGGTATATGCAGTTAGCGGACCGGCAAACAACGCCATTATCGGCGACGCGCCGATCAACAGGCCGATGGCAATGCCGCGTCTGATGCCAAGATTCGTAACGGATGTCTCGTCTCTGGGCGAGGCACGCCAGAATACCGTCGAGCCCGCGCGGCTCATGGCAATGATGGCAAGCAAGCCGCTACCCAGTAACACCGACCATAGCCAGGCTTGTTGCGCCGGTCCGATCGCCGCCTGCAACAAGAGCGTCTTGCCGATGGCGCCGGAGAACGGCGGCATACCCGCGATGCCCATGGCGCCGATGAAGAAGAACAATCCCAGCGGCACCGGTTCTTTCACTCCCCGAGCTCGCACGATGCGTGAACCGGCCTGGCCGCGCTGCATCGCGATGCTGTCGACCAGCAGAAACAGGCCACCGGTGATCAGAGTGGTATGAGGCAGATAATAGAGAAGAGCGCTTTGAGCCGCGATGCTATTCATGCCGATACCTGCCAGCAACGTGCCCACGGAAAGGATGATCAGATAGGCCACCTGAGCGCGTAGATCCCGGGCTGCCAGCACGCCGACGGTTCCTAGTATCAGGGTAGCAAGCCCCAGCCACCAGACCCAGGGTTGTGCCAGGTTGCCCAAGGGACCCGCATGATCACCGAATATGAGGGTGTAGACCCGTATGATGGCGTAAATGCCGATCTTGCTCATCACGGCAAACAAGGCCGCTACCGGCGCTGGCGCTGCCGCATAGGCCCGAGGCAACCAGAAGTACAGGGGCAGCATCGCGGCCTTGAGTCCGAACACCACTAGCAGCAGCATGGCGCCGACCTTGACCAGCTCCATCTGTTCCGGCTCGAGATTACCGATCCGCAACGCCATATCGGCCATGTTGAGGGTGCCGGTGGCGCCGTAGAGTGTTCCAACCGCAAGCAGGAAAAGTGCCGAGTTGGCCAGGTTGAGTGCAACATAATGGAAGCTGGCATGAATGCGGGTCTTGCCGCCGCCGTGCATCAGCAGTGCATAGGAAGCAATCAGCAGCACTTCGAAGAAAACAAACAGGTTGAACAGATCGCCGGTCAGGAAGGCGCCATTGATTCCCATCAGTTGAAGCTGGAAAAGGCCATGATAGTTCGTGCCTTTTTCGTCCTCCCCGGCGCAGGCATAGATTACGCTTCCCAATGCCAATACCGAGGTTAGCAGCACCATCATGGCGGACAGGCGGTCGACCACGAGAATGATGCCGAAAGGTGGTTGCCAATCGCCAAGGGCGTAGTAGCGTATTTCGCCATCCGTGGCCTGATTCACCAGGGCGATCGCAACCATCACCAGCAGCAAGGTCGAAATCAGCGAGATAATACGGCGTGGACGCGTCGCACCATCGCGATTGAGCAGTAGCAACAAGCCGGCGAATAGCGGCAGAAGGATGGGCAGGATGGGCAAGTGCTGCATCAGGACTTGTTCTCCCGCGACTCGTTGGCGCGACCGGCATGCACATCGTCGCTGCCCAGTTCACCCCGCACGCGAATGGCGAGGATGACCGAGAAGGCGGTCATGGCAAACCCGATGACGATGGCGGTCAGCACCAGTGCTTGGGGAAGTGGGTCAGTGTATTGACCGCCGTGATCGTCGATGACGGGGGCTGCGGCAGTATTGAGCCCGCCCGTCGAAAACAGGAATAGATTGACGGAATAGGACAATAATGTCAGCCCCACCACCACAGGGAAGGTGCGTCCACGCAGGGCCAGGAAAAGGCCGCAGGCTGCCAGTACCCCGGTGATCGTGGCGTAAAGCGCTTCCATCAGCTTGACTCCTTTTGCGTGGTGGATTGTGTCGTGGGGCGGTGGGGCGTGGTGATCTTGCCCAGGTTGGCCAGTATCATCAGCGTCGCCCCAATGACGGTGAGATAGACTCCCAGATCGAAGAACAGCGCGGTAGCCAGTTCCACATCACCTACCAGAGGAATATGGAAATGCCCAAAGCTCGAGGTCAGGAACGGATAGCCGAACAGCCAGCTGCCAAGTCCGGTCAGGGTTGCAATGCCGACACCGACTACGGCGACCGGTTGAAACTGGAAGTCCAGGCGCTGTTGAGTCCATTCGACCCCGCGGGTGATGTACAGCAAGATCAATACGACCGCCGTGACAAGTCCCGCGATGAAGCCACCCCCCGGGGCATTATGGCCGCGCAGGAAGATGAATACCGATACCAGTAGTGCTATCGGCATCAACGACTGGGAGACCGTGGCCAGAATCATGGGATGACGATCCGGTGACCAGGGGCGGCCCTCGAAATCGCTGGAAGGCATGAATAGACGCAAGCGATTGAGCAGCTTGTAGATACCGATACCGGCGATGCACAGCACGGTGATTTCACCCAAGGTATCGAAGCCGCGGAAATCCACCAGGATGACATTTACCACGTTGTGGCCACCGCCGCCGGGTACGCTGTTCTCGAGAAAGAAATCGGAAATCGATGATACCGGCCGCGTGAGAACCGCGTAATTGAGGCTGGCAATGATGCCGCCAAAGCCGGTACATACGAGAATGTCGCGCACTACGCGACGGCCGTTGGACTCCTTGGGGGTGCGCTGGGGCAGGAAGAACAGTGCCAGCATCAGCAGGATCATGGTCACGACCTCGACGGCCAACTGGGTCAACGCAAGATCCGGCGCCGAAAAGCGTGCAAAGATCAATGATGTCATCAAGCCGACGATCGACAGCATGAGAATCGAGATCAAACGCCGCCGGTGCAGGCAGGCCGTGGCAAGGCCAGCAAAGATGGTAATGCCGGCGCCAATGATCAGGATGCCATCCAATGGCTGCAACGCCTTGCCACCATAGAGTGAGGACACTTCCATCAGGCTGCTGCCGGCCAAGGCGAGCACGGCGATCACCAGCCACAGCATGTAACGCTGCAAGGAGCCATTTTCCAGTGCATCGAGGCCCCACTGAAAAGCCTTTACGATGGCCTGCATGAAGCCTTCGTAGACCGATAGTGGATCGATCCCGGCGAACTGGCGCTGAAAGTTGAATAGATGCTGACGCAGTAGATAGACGATCACCCCGCCGACCAGGGCGATGGCGCTCATCAAAAGAGGCAGATTGAAGCCATGCCATATCGCCAGGTGCAGCTCCGGAGGAGAGGCCATCAGCGCGGCATCCGCAGCGGCGTAGATCAAGCTCGTCACGGTAATGGCCGGAAAGAGCCCGATCAACACACATAGCGATATCATCAGGATGACCGGCGCCCGCATCAGCCAAGGCGGCTCATGGGGTGTCTTGGCAACCTCCCGGGGCGGACCGTCGAAAAAGATGTTGCGTACGAAGCGCAGCGCATAGGTGACTGATAGCACGCTGCCCAATGTCGCCAACGCCGGTATCAGCCAGGAAAGCCCACCCAGCAACTGGGTGTCGAGGGTTTCCGCAAGCATCATCTCCTTGGACAGGAAGCCATTCAGCAACGGTACGCCGGCCATGGATGCGCAGCCCAGGGTCGCCAGTAGCGTTGTGACTGGCATGTAGCGCCACAGGCCCTTGAGTTTGCGAATGTCCCGGGTGCCGCATTCATGGTCCACGATACCTGCCACCATGAACAAAGAGGCCTTGAACAGGGCGTGGTTGAGAATATGAAAGACCCCTGCTACCACCGCCAGGCGACTGTCGAAACCGAACAGCATGGTGATGAGCCCCAGGTGGCTAACGGTGGAGAAAGCCAGAATGCTCTTGATGTCGTATCTGATGATGGCGAAGTAGGCGCCATAGATCAGGGTCGTCAAGCCAGTCAGGCCGACCAGGTAGAGCCAGAGATCCGTACCCGCCAAGGCTGGATGAAGGCGTGCCAGCAAAAAGACCCCGGCCTTGACCATGGTGGCGGAATGCAGGAAGGCGGACACCGGGGTAGGAGCAGCCATGGCCTGAGGCAGCCAGAACTGAAAAGGAAATTGAGCCGACTTGGTAAATGCGCCTAGCAGTACCAGCAGCACCGCCGGTACATAACGCGAATCGTACTGAATGATCTCGCGGCTATCGAGTACCACCTGCATATCGTAGGAGCCAACGATATCGCCAATCAGCAGCAACCCCGCCAGCAGGGCGAGCCCGCCCAGGGCGGTGACGGTCAGCGAGGCCCGTGCACCGCGTCGGGCGTTGGTCTGGGTGTACCAGAAACCGATCAGCAAAAACGAGGTGAGACTGGTCAGCTCCCAGAACACCCATAGCAGGATCAGGTTATCCGCCATGACGATGCCCAGCATGGCGGTCATGAACAGCATCAAGAATGCGTAGAAGCGCGGCATGCTGTCCTCTGGCGATAGATAAAATCGCGTATAGAGGATGATCAGCAGGCCAATGCCCAGGATCAGCAGGGTAAACAGCAACGACAGACCATCCAGGCGCAATGCCAAATCCAGATGGAGTGCCGGAACCCAGGGTAGCGAGAAACGCAGCACCTCGCCGTCAAGAACGCTGCCTGCCTGGGTGAGCAGAATGACTAACGCAAGCGCAGGCGCCAACGCCGTGAGCAGGGCACAGGTATTGCGCTTGTGGTTGGAACCCAACAAGGGCATCAAACTGCCCAGCAAAGGAAGCAGTATTATCAGAAGCAATGGCATGAACGACCCACTCTTATCGTTAGCATTCCGCGGGCTCGAGGCAGAGAGCATCGAGCCAATCAGTTTACAGTTCAGCCGGTAATCCGCCGGCTATCAAGCATCCAAAGGTGGAGGGTCGGGCAGAAAAGGGTGCCTGGCTGCGCGCAGCGACAGCATCCAAAGCGCTATACAGTCAAAAGCGTCGTTGGCCAAAGTAGTGGCACGGTAATGTACACGCGAATCAGTCAATCTCGAATGATGGCGGTCAGTCACGGATTCCTGCCTCCTTCCATGGCCTTCAAACAGGTCGTGTGCGAATTCTAACAGTTTGAAAGTTAATGAGATTTAGTGCAATCAGTGGCGCCGCATCAAAGATGCTTCGACTCTACCACGGCTTTCCAGTACCTCGCCAGCACCGATGAATAGTCAGGGCCGTCTTGATCACTTTTCTATAGCCACAGCACTGGCAGCCGATGGTCGTGCTCGTTAGCATGCAGCTTCGGTACGCGTTTCTCCCATGTCCTATTTTAACCAGAGCATGAAAAAAACTGCATGAACAACCTAAAACCCTCCCCGACGCCACGTTTGCCTTTTTGGCTTGGATACGCTGGGCTGATCCCTTTTCTCGTTGGCGCCATATGCGTCTTCGTGGCGCCTCTATTGTGGCAGGCATTGGCGATCAAGGCGTTTATTTTCTATAGCGCGGTCATTTTATCGTTTCTAGGTGGCATCCACTGGGGAGTGGCAATGAGCCAGGATGCGCCGGATACTCGGAACTTCAGCATGCGGCTAGTGTTGAGCATGGTGCCCAGTCTGCTGGCCTGGCCAGCGCTTCTGCTCAATTATGTTGCCGGTATTCTCGTGCTGATGATCGGTTTTCTTTTTCTGCGCTTGTATGAGCGTCAAGCAAGCAGCATTGAACGCTTGCCGCGCTGGTATCAGAATCTGCGTAGCGTGCTGACGGTTGTGGTAGTTCTTTGTCATCTCGCAGTATTGGTACGTCTTAATATAATGGGATGAAGCAAAAGCATTAGAGACACTGGTCGTCATTGCTGTCCTGGGGGAGAATGCCTCTTTTGCCCCTGGTAAGGACATCTCATGCATTATCGTTTCAGTAGCGTTTCTATAGTGACTCTGGCGTTTTTAATTTCGATGAGCGGTTGCCAAACCCATGCCAATACTACTGACGATGTCGACGCCGGTAGTAGAGCCAGTACTCAAAAAAACGCAGCTCCAACTGCTGAAACCGGCGAGAAATCCAGCGACTCCTCGACCAGAAATGATAGCTCTAGCAACAAGGTCGAGTTCTCGGAATGGATCGCTGACTTCAAACGCGACGCGCGAGCCGAAGGCATCAATGAGGTCACCTTGAACGCCGCTTTCGATGCGATCCAATTGCAACCACGGATCATCGAACTGGATCGTAGTCAGCCGGAATTCAGTCGCCAGGTCTGGGATTATCTCGATAGCGCGGTATCTGATGCCAGGGTCGCCCAGGGCAAGGCACAGCTCGACAAGCATGGTCGCGCCATCGAGGCGGCCAGCGAGCGCTATGGCGTTCCCGGCAGCATACTCGTCGCCATCTGGGGTATCGAAAGCAATTACGGTAGCAACTTCGGCAGTTTCTCGACCATCGATGCCCTGGCTACCCTGGGCTATGACGGACGCCGCCCTGATTTTGCTCGCAGCGAGCTGATGGCGGCACTGCGCATCTTGCAGCGTGGCGATATCGATCGGGATCACATGCGCGGTTCCTGGGCTGGCGCCATGGGCCATACCCAGTTCATTCCTTCGAGCTTCGAGGCCTATGCCCAGGATGGCGACAACGACGGGCGACGTGATATCTGGGGCAGCATCCCGGACGTCATGGCCTCGACGGCAAATTATCTGGCAAAGGCAGGGTGGCGCAAGGGTGAACCCTGGGGCCTGGAAGTGCGCCTGCCAGAGGATTTCGACTATGCCCAAACCGAACTTGCCAACCGCCAGTCGAGCCAGGCTTGGGCGGCCCAGGGGGTGACAGCGGTAAAAGGTGCGTCCCTGCCGATGCTTGAAAGCGCCGCGGTCATCGCTCCTGCTGGGGCCCAGGGGCCGGCATTTCTGGTCGGGCATAATTTCCGAGTCATCATGCGCTACAACGCCTCCACCAGCTATGCCCTGGCGGTGGGATTGCTTGCCAAGCGAATTACCGGGGAAACGGGTGTGCAAGGCGATTGGCCACGAGGGGAGAAGGCCCTGTCTCGCACCCAGGTAGAGGAGCTGCAGGCCCTGCTCAATGCCCGAGGCATGGCGGTAGGTAAACCCGATGGCATCCTGGGCCCCAATTCGCGCAAGGGCATTCGGGAGTATCAGCGCCATCTAGGCAAGACCCCGGACGGTTTTGCTACCTTGAGACTCTTGCAACGTTTACGCAGCGAGGAATGAAGACTAGAAATACTGAACTACCCTGAGCCAAGGGCAGCGGCTACGCTGTAGAAGTTCATGAATCCATCAGGGACGTTCGAATCATGAAAAAACGATTTACCTGGCCGCTGGTTGCCATTGTCGTATTGGTGGTGGCGCTCGTGGCGTTGCGAGCCGCACTGCCCGGGTTGGTCCGGGATTATCTCAATGAACAGCTCGCCGCCATGGGAGACTATCGAGGCCACATCGACGATGTGGATATTCATCTCTGGCGCGGGGCCTATGGGATCAATGGGCTGAATATCGTCAAGACCAGCGGTGAAGTGCCGGTGCCCTTCGTAAGCATCGACTCCACGGATCTATCCGTTAGCTGGAGCGCATTGTGGAAAGGCAGGATCGTGGCGGAAATTGCGGTATTCAAACCCGTGCTCAATTTCGTCGATGCACCTCAGGAAGAAAACAGCCAGTCCGGGGAGGGGGCTGATTGGCAGAAAACCGTTCAGGATCTGCTGCCTATCGAGCTCAACCACATCACCATCAACAAGGGCCGCGTGCATTTTCGCAATTTCAGTTCGCAACCTCCGGTGGATCTCGAGATTTCCGAGATCGATGCGACCATCACCAACCTGAGTAATGCGGATCGCCGTGAAGGAGCCAAGGTCGCGGACGTCGATGTTCAAGGGTTGTTGCTCAATCAGGCGGCAACGGAGCTGCGGGCAAGCCTCGACCCTCTTGGCGACATGCAGGACTTCTCGATGAAGCTTCGGGTCCGCGAAGCGGATCTGACCCGTTTCAACGAGCTGACTCAAGCCTACGGCAACTTCGACTTTCAATCCGGTTCGGGAGATTTCGTCATGGAGCTTGATGCCAAGGATGGACAGCTTCAGGGTTATGCCAAGCCGCTATTGAACAACGTGGATATACTCGATCTTGAAAAGGATGCCGAAAAAGGGGTGCTAAACGCTGCCTGGGAATCCCTGGTGGCCGGCGCAGGATGGGTATTCCGCAATAAATCCAAGGATCGACTCGCGACCCAGATCGACATCAGCGGCAATCTCAAGCAGCAGGACATCAGTGGCTGGCAGGCTTTCGTGTCGGTATTACGCAACGCTTTCGTCGATGCCTACCAGGCGAATTTTGGCAGAGAGGAGTGAGCGCTTGGCTAGCATCAGTTCAGGGTGCAATGCCCCAAGATCGATATGTTCCAGGGCGTGAACAAGCGCTCAAATGGGTTGTTCAAAAGAGCCTGGCGAGCAGGGCAGTCACTGCAGTTTCGACTCTCAAGATTCGCTCGCCAATGTGAATTCCCTCGCAGCCTGCTTCCATCAAGCATCCCACTTCATAAGGAATGAACCCTCCTTCGGGGCCAACCACCAGCACGCACTCCTCAGTCAGGCCTCGAGGGCAGGCCTTGGGCATGCCGGGGTGAGCGAAGAGGCCTCGGCGATCCTGCAATAGTCCAGGCAAACTATCCTCGATGAAAGGCTTGAAGCGTCTTTCCAGGACCACGCTAGGCAGTATCGTATCCCGGGCCTGCTCCAGGCCCAGCACCAAATGTTCATGAATCTTCTGCGGTGCAAGTTCCGGCGATTGCCAATAGCTCTTCTCGACACGGCTGGTGTGCAGGAGCGTGATATGCTTGACCCCAAGCGCGGTCACATGTTCCAGCGAGCGCGCCAGCATACGTGGGCGCGGCAACGCCAATACCAGGTGAACCGGCAGTGGTGCAGGTGGTGGCATTTCAAGCCTTGTCACATCAAAGCAGGCACCATGCTCCTCCAGGCTGATCAATCGACCGCGGCCTATCGCGCCATTGACGATACCCAAGGTCAGTTCGGTGCCAGCTTCCGCACCCTGTACCTCGCGTAGATGACGCACTCGACGTGGGTCGCGGACCCAGGCATAACCCTCGGCGTCGATATCCATAAGGTCGAGCAGAATCAGGTTCATGCCGGCCTCCATGAGTCAGTTGTTTGAGGGCATTAGGCGTCATACGCCTTGTCAATGGCAAGAACGATGGAAATATGGCAGTTGCAAGCAGCATAGTGCAATGCACAATGTACCAACGAGGCGCAACACAAAAGCAGTATGCGTAGTCTATGAAATGAAATGTGATTCTATAAAGAAGAAAGGGGGCGCCGTGCGTGTAATCCGTAAATATGCCAATCGTCGGCTTTATGACACTCAGCAGAGTCGCTATGTCACTCTTGAGGATCTGCGTGGGCTGATTCTCGAGGAGGAGCCGTTTCGCGTCGAGGATGCCAAGACCCGGGAGGATCTGACGCGTACCATCCTGCTCTCGATCATCATCGAGCAGGAGCAGGCGGACGGTGACTCCGAAGTCTTTTCCAATGATCTGCTGCAGCAGCTGATTCGCGTCTATGCCATGGCGCGACCCTTGCCGCTGGCGCGTTATCTCGAACAGGGCACCCAGCTCATGCTGGAACAGCAGAAGCGCCTGCAGGATCAGTGGCAGCAGGCCATGCGCAACTCTCCCATGGAGTTGATGCGTGAAATGGCCGAGGACAACATGCGTTTTTGGAAGAACACCATCACCAAGGCGCAGCAGAAGGAAGACGATGACGAGGGCAAGCAATGAAGGTCCTGATCATCGGCGGCGGTGGTCGTGAGCATGCACTGGCCTGGAAAACGGCGCAATCGCCCCAGGCAGAGCGCGTGTACGTGGCGCCGGGCAATGCCGGCACCGAGCGTGAACCGGCCTTGACCAATGTCGATATCGCCGTGGACGATCTCGACGGTCTGGAAAACTTTGTCCGGGCCAATGCCATCGATCTCACCATCGTCGGCCCGGAAGCGCCTTTGGTCGCCGGGATTGTCGACCGCTTTCGTCTGGCGGGTCTCAAGATTTTCGGGCCTACTCAGGCGGCGGCACAGCTAGAAGGCTCCAAATCCTTCACCAAGGATTTTCTTGCGCGACACAATATTCCGTCGGCGCACTACGCCACTTTTACAGAGCTCGATCCGGCGCTGGATTATCTTGCTGAACAGGACGCGCCCATCGTGATCAAGGCGGATGGACTGGCGGCGGGCAAGGGGGTCGTGGTGGCCATGACCGAAGCCGAAGCCGTCGCGGCGGTACGCGATATGCTCGAAGCCAACGCTTTCGGCGATGCCGGGGCGCGGGTAGTGATCGAAGAGTTTCTCGAGGGAGAAGAGGCCAGCTTCATCGTCCTGGTGGACGGCGAGCATATACTGCCCATGGCCACCAGTCAGGATCACAAGCGTGTGGGTGATGGCGACAGCGGGCCCAACACTGGCGGCATGGGGGCCTATTCCCCGGCACCGGTGGTTACCGATGAGGTCTATCAGCGCATTCTCGATGACGTGATCCTACCCACCGTGAAAGGCATGGCGGAAGAAGGGCGCCCCTACACCGGGTTTCTTTATGCCGGTCTGATGATCGATGAGCGCGGCATGCCCAAGGTCATCGAATACAATTGCCGGCTAGGCGATCCTGAAACGCAGCCGATCCTCATGCGATTGAAGAGCGATCTGGTGCAGCTTTGTCTGGCCGGAATCGAAGGGCGGCTCGAGGACTATAGCGGTGAGTGGGATTCGCGGCCCGCGGTCGGCGTGGTGATGGCGGCTTCGGGTTATCCCGGCGAGTATCGCAAGAATGATGCGATCAGCGGCCTCGATGCTGCTGAAGCCGCTGGCTGCAAGGTGTTCCATGCGGGTACTCGCCTTGATGAGCAGGGCCGGTTCGTTACGAGTGGCGGGCGTGTAGTATGCGTGACAGCGCTTGGCGAGTCCGTTTCTCAGGCACGGGATCTCGCTTATGCGGGTGTGGCGGCGATTACCTGGGAAGGCTCGCTTTATCGTCGAGATATCGCGCATCGGGCCATTGCTCGGCGCTGAGCGCGCACCCTGCAACGTAGAATAATCATCAAGAACAATGACTGGAGGGCCTCATGGAGCGTTTGCAGCTTGAGTTTCCGGACGCGGATCTCGTGCATCGATATCCGCTGTCCGTACGTATCGGGGACATGAACTACGGCCGCCACCTGGGGCATGATGCCCTGATCACGCTGCTGCACGAAGCTCGGGCTCAGATGTTTGTCGCCCTGGGTTTTCGTGAATGGGATGTGGCGGGCTATCCCAGCGTAGTGGCGGATCTGGCGGTCCAATATCGCGCCGAGGCCAAATGGCCGGATATGCTGGAGGTGGAGACGGCGATTCCCCGGGCCGAAGGACGTGGTTTTTGCGTCTACCAGCGCCTGCAGCGCCCCGCGGACAAGCGAACCATCGCCGTGGCGCGGTTGAATCTGGTGATCCTCGATCTCGAGTCAGGTAAGCCTGTAAGGATACCGGACGCATTGAATGCGGCGACGGATGCCATGAAGCAGCGGAGAGACGACTGATGTCCCGGGAGTATCCAGTGCTTGCCGTTACGGGCTCTTCTGGAGCCGGTACCACCACGGTACGTCGCACCTTCGAGCGCATGTTCGCCCGGGAGGACGTGCATGCCGCCTTCGTCGACGGTGATGCCTTTCATCGCTATACCAAGGAAGAGCTGACGCGAATCTTTCGCGAAGAGCCGGATCGCAAGGACGAACTGTCGCACTTTGCCGTCGAAGCCAACCTTCTCGATCGGCTCGAGGCGCTGTTTCAGGAGTACGGCGAACACGGTAGCGGCACCTATCGGCATTACATTCATGCCGACGACAAGCAGATGATCGAGGGCGGCCATCAGGTTGGTACCTTCACCGATTGGCAGGCGCTGCCGCGAGGCACTGATCTGCTGCTTTATGAAGGCCTCCACGGTGGTCTCGTCACCAGCAAGCACGACATCGCCCGGTACGTCGATCTACTGGTCGGGGTTGCGCCAACCATGAATCTGGAATGGATTCAGAAGATCGATCGCGATACCAAACTACGCGGCTATTCCCAGGAAGCGGTGATCGACACCATCGTCGGGCGCATGCACGACTATGTGCGCTACATCCAGCCTCAGCTATCTCGCACCCATATCAACTTTCAGCGTGTGCCCACGGTGGATACCTCCAATCCCTTCGAGGTACAGGATATTCCTACGGATGCAGAGTCTTTCGTGGTAATTCGCTTTCGCGACCCTTCGACGGTGGACTTCCCCTATCTGTTGACGATGATTCAGGATGCCTTCATGAGCCGGCCACATACCCTGGTCGTGCCCGGGGCGCGGATGTCACTCGCCATGGAGTTGATTCTGGCGCCGGTGATGCGACACTTGTTGGATCAGCGCAGGTTTCGTTAGGTTTTGCCCGAAAAGTGATTGCGTTACACAAGGAGTGTTTCATGGAATGTCTGTTCTGCAAGATGATCGCGCGGGAAATCGAGCCGGACGTGGTCTTTGAAGACGAGCATGTGCTGGCCTTCAACGACATCAATCCCCAGGCGCCGACCCATGTGCTGATCATCCCCAAGAAGCATATCTCGACGCTGAACGATATCGAGGAAAACGATCTGGCCGTGATCGGGCGGCTGCAATATACCGCTGCCCAATTGGCGAGGAAATTCGGCTTCGCCGACGACGGCTATCGAATAGTGATGAATTGCAACGAGCACGGCGGCCAAAGCGTCTATCATATACATATACACCTGATGGGCGGTCGTCGCTTCTCCTGGCCGGCGGGATAGCCGGTAGCCGGAGCATGGAATCACGTGGATAAGTATGAGTTGAAATTGGATCAGGCTGCCCGCGCGGCCTGGCTCTCTTACGTTGGAGGGCGCACCCAGGATGAGATCGCCAGTCAGCTCGGCGTTTCCCGTCCCGGTGTCCAGAGGCTGCTGGCCCTTGCACGCCAGGAAGGGCTGGTCAAAGTGCATATCGACCATCCGCTTGCCAGTTGCATGGTGATGTCGGATGCCATTGTTCAGCGTTTCGGGTTGGATTTCTGCGACGTCGTGCCCGCCGACCCCGATGCCAGCGACAGTGATGTGCACTATCTGGCGGTGGCTGGCGCCGAACGGCTGGCCCGTTACCTTGATCGCAGTGAGCCGCTGACCCTGTCGCTCGGCACCGGTCGTGCGATACGCGCCATGGTGGAGGCGCTGAGTCGGCTCGACCGGCCCCAGCATCGCTTCGTGTCGCTGGTCGGCAATGTGGCCCGGGACGGTTCTTCGAATCGTTATGACGGGGTCATGGTGCTGGCGGACAAGACCGGCGCCGAGCGCTTCCTGTTACCCGCGCCGGTGGTGGCCGGCTCGGTGGAGGAGAAGCAGGCGTTGCAGGGTCAGCGATTGTTTCAGGCGGTTGCCGAGGTGGCCAGGCAAGCCGAGGCGGCGTTCATCGGAATCGGACGCATCGATCGCCGAGCCACCTTGTTTCAGGATCATTTCATCAGCGAGACGGAACTCGAAGAGCTGTTGGCTCTTGAGGCCGTAGGTGAATTACTGGGCTGGCCCATGAATCAAGCCGGTGAGGTGATCGACTGCTCCATCACGCGACGGGTCACCAGCCTTCCTCTGGAGGCATTGGGTGATCAATCGCTGGTGGCACTGGCGGGTGGACACGACAAGGGCCCCGCCATCCTGTCGTCACTCCAGGGGGGGTGGCTGAAAGGGTTGGTCACCGACGAGCGCGCCGCGCGACATATCATCGAATCCTGCAGACTCTAATAAATTGGCCTAATGTCTAATGAGGCGGGTTTTGCTTTTTTTAAATTTTTGTTCGATCATTTGATCATCGAGCGAGTAGATTGATCAAAAACAACCCCCGATCTCCTCCAAGGAGCATGCCATGCGGTTACATCACACGCTTCCCGTTGTCGGCGCGATGACATTCGCCTCTCTCTCTGCCAGCGCCGAAACCATTACCGTGGCCACGGTCAACAACAATGACATGGTCATCATGCAGAGCCTGACCGACGCTTTTGAAAAGGCACATCCCGATATCACGTTGGACTGGGTCGTCCTCGAGGAAAACGTTCTACGCCAGCGCATGACCACGGATATCGCCACCAACGGCGGACAGTTCGATGTCATGACCATTGGCACCTACGAGGTGCCGATCTGGGCCGAACGCGATTGGCTTGTCCCCCTCAATGACTTGCCCGAGGAGTATCGGGTAGACGATCTGCTGACCTCGGTGCGAGACGGCTTGAGTCAGGACGGGACGCTACATGCGCTGCCGTTCTATGGCGAAAGCTCGATGATGTATTACCGCAAGGATCTGTTCGAGCAGGCCGGTATCGAGGTTCCCAAGCAGCCGACCTGGGAGGAGGTGCGCGACTGGGCTGGCCAACTCCACAAGCCCGGAGAAGAAACCTATGGCATCTGCCTGCGTGGCAAGCCGGGCTGGGGCGAAAACATGGCCCTCGTGTCTACCATGGTGAACACCTTCGGCGGCCGCTGGTTCGACATGGAGTGGAACCCCCAGCTTGATTCAAAGGCCTGGCAGGAAGCCGTGAGCTTCTATGTCGACCTACTCAACGAGTACGGTCCTCCAGGGGCCAGTTCCAACGGCTTCAACGAGAACCTGGCGCTGTTTTCCCGCGGCAACTGCGCCATGTGGGTCGATGCAACCTCGGCGGCAGGCAAGCTCTACAGCGCCGATGAATCGCAAGTGGCCGACAAGCTAGGTTTTGCTCCAGCGCCCATCGCCGAAACACCCAAGGGCTCTCACTGGTTATGGTCCTGGGCGCTGGCGATTCCGGCGTCTTCTGATTCCAAGGCGGCCGCCAAGGAGTTCATCACCTGGGCGACTTCTCAGGAATATGTCGAACTGGTCGGCGAGCAGAAGGGCTGGACCAGCGTGCCGCCAGGCACTCGCGAGTCTACTTACGCCAATGAGAACTACCAGCAGGCGGCACCCTTCGCGGATTTCGTGCTCGAGGCCATGAAGAGCGCCGATCCGACCGACTCGACCCTGAAGCCTAGTCCTTACACCGGCGTGCAGTTCGTGGGCATTCCCGAGTTTCAGTCCATCGGTACCCAGGTCGGTCAGATGGTGGCGGCGGCCCTGACCGGTGAGCGCACCGTCGAACAAGCCCTGCAAGCCGCCCAGCGCTCCACCGAGCGGACCGTGCAGCGAGCTGGCTATCTCGACTGAGAACCAGTCCATGATCTACTGCACTTGGCGATACGGCGTTGAAATTGATCTCAAAATGCTCATTTACACCCACGTAAACTCCGCTTTTTCGATCAATTTCGCCTTGTCTCGCCTGCGTTCGCAACGATCATGATCAGGTTCTGAGAAATGAATGCCGGGATCCTGTCCCGGCTCACCGCTCCCAACGTTCGCGGTAAATCTCATGAACAAGACACGCGCATACGGGCGCACTGTCGGCGGGCTACGTTCCCTGTCGTTACAGGCGCCAGCCGTCACTCTGCTGTTGCTGTGGATGCTGGTGCCCCTGGGCATGACCCTGTGGTTCTCGTTCCAGCGCTACAATCTATTGATGCCCGGCATGACCGGTTTCGCCGGGCTGGAAAACTACGAATACCTGCTCACCGACCCGGCGTTGTGGTCGGCCATGGGCGTCACCCTGTTGCTGGTCGGCTGGGTACTGTTCATCACCGTGGTCGGCGGTACGCTGCTGGCGGTCCTCTTTCAGCAGGATTTCCTGGGCCGGGGGGTGGCCCGAGTGCTGGCCATTTCACCGTTCTTCGTCATGCCCACCGTCAGCGCCCTGGTATGGAAAAATATGATGATGCATCCCGCCAATGGGGTGCTGGCCTGGCTGGCCAACCTGTTCGGCCTGCCGGCGGTGGACTGGTTCTCCTCGCTGCCGTTGACCTCGATTGTCATCATCGTGGCCTGGCAATGGCTGCCCTTCGCCTTGTTGATTCTGCTCACTGCCATCCAGTCGCTGGACGACGATCAGGTAGAGGCCGCGCGCATGGATGGGGCCGGCCCGATAGCGGTGTTCTTCTTCATCACCCTGCCGCATCTCAAGCGTGCGATCAGCGTGGTGATCATGATCGAGATGATCTTCCTGCTGACCATCTTCGCCGAGATATTCGTTACCACCTCCGGTGGGCCGGGGCTGGCCACCACCAATCTGGCCTATCTGATCTACATCCAGGCACTGCTCGACTTCGATGTCGGCACTGCCTCCGCCGGCGGGGTGATCGCCATCATCCTGGCCAACATCGTCGCCATCTTCCTGGTCCGACTGGTGGCCAAGAATCTGGAAAGCTAGTTCAGCCGGGAGCCTCTCATGACGACCCCTCGATACAAGCGTTTCTTGCTGGCAGTGCTGGCCTGGGCGATCGCCCTGATCATCTTCTTTCCCATCCTGTGGATGGCGCTCACCGGGTTCAAGACCGAGGCTGCGGCCATCGCCGATCCCAGCTTCGTCTTCTCGCCGACCCTGGAGAGCTATGTCGCCGTGCATGCCCGGGCCGACTACCTCAAGTTCGCGCTGAACAGCGTGGTGGTGGCCTTCGGTTCGACCCTGCTGGCCCTGTTGATCGCCATTCCGTCGGCCTACTCCATGGCTTTCCTGCCGACCCCGCGCACCAAGGGCACCTTGCTGTGGATGCTCTCCACCAAGATGCTGCCGCCGGTCGGCGTATTGATGCCGATCTACCTGCTGTTCCGGGATACCGGCCTGCTCGATACCCTGACTGGCCTGATCATCGTGTATACGCTGATGAACCTGCCGATCGTGGTGTGGATGCTCTACACCTTCTTCAAGGATCTCCCCCGGGACATCCTCGAGGCGGGCCGCATGGACGGCGCCAGCACCTTGCAGGAGGTACGTCATCTGCTGTTGCCCCTGACGCTGCCGGGCATCGCTTCCACCGGGCTGCTGGCGGTCATTCTCAGCTGGAACGAATCGTTCTGGAGTCTCAATCTGACCTCGTCCGATGCGGCGCCGCTGACCGCTTACATCGCCTCCTTCTCGAGCCCGGAAGGATTGTTCTGGGCCAAGCTCTCCGCGGCCTCGACCATGGCTATCGCACCCATCCTGGTATTTGGTTGGTTGACCCAGAAACAGATGGTGCGTGGCCTCACCTTCGGCGCCGTCAAATAACAGGTATTCCATCATGGCAACGCTACAACTCAAGCAAATCGTCAAGGAGTTCGATGACACCCGGGTCATCCGGGGGGTAGATCTCGATATCGAGGATCGCGAGTTCGTGGTCTTCGTCGGCCCCTCGGGCTGCGGCAAGTCGACCCTGCTGCGCATGATCGCAGGGCTCGAAAGCGTCTCCTCCGGCGATATCCTCATCGATGGCCAGCGCATGAACGACATCGGCCCGGCGGAGCGCGGCCTGGCCATGGTGTTTCAGAGCTATGCGCTCTACCCGCACATGACCGTCGAGGACAACATGGGCTTCAGCCTGCGACTGGCCAAGGTCCCCAAGGAGGAGCGTCGCGTCAAGGTGCGCGAGGCGGCCAGCATCCTGCAGCTAGAGCCGCTCCTGGATCGCAAGCCCAAGGCGCTTTCGGGGGGGCAGCGTCAGCGCGTGGCGATCGGCCGCGCCATCGTGCGCAATCCCAGCATCTTCCTGTTCGACGAGCCGCTCTCCAACCTGGATGCCTCCTTGCGGGTGCAGATGCGTATCGAACTGGCGCGGCTGCACGACGAACTCGATGCCACCATGATCTACGTCACCCACGACCAGATCGAGGCCATGACCATGGCCGACAAGATCGTCGTGCTCCAGGGGGGCGTCATCGAGCAGGTGGGCTCGCCCATGGAGCTTTATCATCATCCGCGCAATCGCTTCGTGGCAGGCTTTATCGGCTCGCCGAAGATGAACTTTCTCGATGTCGAGGTGGTGGACGCCAAGGCCGATGGCGTCAGTGTCGCCTTGCCCGGCGGAGCGACCTGCGAGGTGCCGGTGGACGGCAGCGGTCAGGCGCAAGGTGGGTCATTGACGTTGGGTATTCGCCCCGAGCATCTCGAGCTGGATGAGCAGGGCCCTCTGGAAGGCGAAATCCAGGTACTGGAGCGCCTGGGGGGGCAGACCTCTCTGTACGTTCGCAGAGACGACATGATGATGACCATCATGGCGGACGGCGATGTTCGGCATCGAGTGCACGATCGGGTGCGTTTCGGTTTTGCCCCGCAGCGAGCGCACCTCTTCGATCGCGAGGGTTTGGCACTATCCAGTCTGCATGAGCATCCCCTGGCCAGCCTCAATCGGCGTGACCACAAGGCGCGTGCCGATGAAGCACACGCCAATGGAAAGCACGCCAATGGAGAATAGGCCGAGCACGATGCCGAAAGAACTCCTGATCTTCGATTGCGACGGGGTGCTGGTCGATAGCGAGATCATTGCCGAGAAGGTGCTGCGCGAGTGTCTGGACGCCTGGCTGCCCGACCTGCACGCCGAGGACGAGTTGCGTCAGGCACTGGGCATGACCACGGCGGCGATTCTCGACAAGCTGGCTCGGCGCAGCGTACACGATTTGCCACAGGATGCCCTAAGGCACATCGAGCGGACCATTGATGCGCGTCTTGCTACCGATCTGCAAGCCATCGAGAGGGTTGCCGAGACCATCGAGGGGCTCGGTCTACCCTTGGCCATCGTCTCCAATAGCGGTCGCCAGCGCATAACAATATCGCTTGAGTGCACAGGCCTTTCCCAATGTTTGGGCGGGGTACCGCTATTCACCGCCGAGCAGGTCGAGCGACCCAAGCCTGCCCCGGATGTCTACCAACTCGCGGCGCGTTCTCTAGAGTGTTCACCTCAGGATTGCCTGGTGGTGGAGGACAGTGTCGCTGGGGTTACGGCGGCTCATGCCGCGGGCATGACGGTCATCGGCTTCATCGGGGCGAGCCACATCGAGGCCGGTCACGATCGACGCCTCGAGCAGGCGGGCGCCTGGCACGTCATGGCGGACATGCGGGAATTGGCATCATTGGTGAAACGCTGGCGCGAACAGCGCAGGTCCGTCGCGAAGGAGTGAGGCGCCGGGAAAATAGACTCGAGACAGGAAGAGATCATGAAACTCAGTGAGAAGGTCGCGGTGGTCACTGGCGGAGCGCGAGGCATCGGCCTGGCCATCGCTCGGCGCTATCTCGCCGAAGGTGCCAAGGTGATAGTCGCCGATATCGACAAGGGGGCTATCGAGGACGCCGTCGAGCGGCTGCAGAACGAGGTAGGTGGCAGCGAGCGAGTGATGGGGGCGCATCTCGACGTCTGCGATCAGGCCTCCATCGATGGCCTGGTCAAGGCCGTCATTCAGCGCTTTGGCGGTATCGATATCCTGGTCAACAACGCTGCCGTCTTCGACATGGCGCCGGTATTGGAAGTGACCGAACAAAGCTATGACAAGCAGTTCAACGTCAACGTCAAGGGCACCTTCTTCACGCTGCAGGCCGTCGCCCAGGCGATGGTCGAGCGTGGTCTGGGCGGCAAGATCATCAACATGGCGTCCCAGGCCGGACGGCGCGGTGAAGCCTTGGTGAGCATGTACTGCGCCTCCAAGGCGGCGGTGATCAGCCTTACCCAGTCCTGCGGCCTGGATCTGATCAAGCATGGCATCAACGTCAATGGTATCGCGCCAGGCGTGGTCGATACGCCCATGTGGAAGGAGGTCGATGCGCTGTTCGCGCGCTACGAAAGCCGTCCATTGGGCGAAAAGAAGCGCCTGGTCGGTGAGGCGGTGCCCTATGGGCGCATGGGGCACCCGGAGGATCACACCGGTGCCGCCGTGTTCCTGGCCTCCAGCGACAGCGATTACGTCGTCGCTCAGACGCTGAATGTCGATGGCGGCAATTGGATGAGCTGAACAATGGATCCGAACATTCATGACATGGCGAGCCGTCTGCTAGAGGCGGCACAGGATCGCCGGCGTTTCGTCGTGGCCCTGGCCGGGCCGCCGGCGGCGGGCAAGTCGTTCTTGTCGGAATGGCTATGCCGCGAACTCAACGGGAGCCGACCGGGTATCGCCGCCGTGGTGCCCATGGACGGCTATCACTTCGACAATGCGGTGCTAGATCCCCAGGATCTGGTGCCCATCAAGGGCGCGCCGGAGACCTTCGATGTCGAAGGCCTGTATCAGGATCTGATGCGTATTCGACGTGCGGACAAGACCATCGCCGTGCCGGTGTTCGATCGCCCCCTCGACCTGGCGCGTGCCGGTGGACGGCTGATCACTCTCGGCCATCGCATCGTGATCGTCGAGGGCAACTACCTGTTGCTGGACCAGGCGCCCTGGACAGTGTTGCACGAGCTGTTCGATATGACGCTGTTTCTCGAGGTGCCCGACGAAGTGCTCGAGGCGCGCCTCATTCAGCGTTGGCTCGGCATGGGTCAGGATCACTCAGGGGCCATTGAGCGAGCTCGCCACAAGGATATGTCCAACGCGCGTCTGATCAAGACGGCGTCCAGGCCCCCCCATATTGTCTGGCGTTAAAGCCCTCAGATCCTTAATTGGCCATCACCATTCGTTGCTTTCGGCAGGAGCACTCCCATGACGCGTCTCAATCACGCCAATCTGTACACACTGGATGCAAGGACCGCCACCCCCGGCTATGATCGCCACGAAGTAACCGCAGGTATCGTCCATATCGGTGTCGGCGGTTTTCATCGCGCGCATCAGGCCATGTATCTGGATGAATTGATGAGCCGCGGCCAGGCGCTGGACTGGGGGATTGTCGGTGTCGGCGTGATGCCCGGTGACCGGCGCATGCAGGAGATACTGGCTGCCCAGAATCATCTTTATACCCTAGTGGTCAAGCACCCCGACGGTCACTACGACGCTCGAGTGATCGGCAGCATGATCGATTATCTATTTGCCCCGGACGACCCGCAGGTGGTGATCGAAAAAATTGCTGACCCGGCCATTCGCATCGTCTCGCTGACGGTCACCGAAGGCGGCTACAATTTTCATCCGGTCAGCGGCGAATTCGATGTCGGTAACCCTGCTGTGCAGCACGATCTGGAGCATCCCGAGGCACCGAGGACGAGCTTCGGCCTGGTCATCGAGGCGCTCAGGCGGCGGCGTGAACGCGATGTTCCCCCCTTTACGGTGATGTCCTGCGACAATATCCAGGGCAATGGTGATGTGGCGTGCAAGATGTTCACCGCCTTCGCCCGCCAGCGTGACGATGAACTGGGCGTCTGGGTCGAGGCCGAGGTGCCGTTTCCCAACTCCATGGTCGATCGCATCACCCCGGTGACCACCACCGCCGATATCGAGGAGCTGGCATCACGCTTCGGCATCGAGGACGCCTGGCCGGTGGTCTGTGAGCCCTTCAGCCAGTGGGTGCTGGAAGATCGCTTCGTGTCGGGTCGTCCTGCCTTCGAGGCGGTCGGCGTGCAGGTGGTCGATGATGTCGAACCTTACGAGCTAATGAAACTCCGGCTGCTCAATGCCAGTCATCAGGCGCTGGCCTACTTTGGTTACCTGGCCGGCTACCGTTATGCCCATGAGGTGTGTCAGGATCCGCTGTTCGTCGATTTCCTGCTCGGCTACATGACCCATGAGGCGACACCCACCCTGGCGCCGCTGCCGGGTATCGATCTGGAGGCCTACCGCCGCACCCTGATTGAACGCTTCGCCAACCCTGAGATCAAGGACACCCTGGCCCGGCTGTGCGCCGAGAGCTCGGATCGCATTCCCAAGTGGTTGGCGCCGGTGATCCGCGAGCAGTTGGCCCAGGAGGGCGAGATATACCGTTCCGCCGCCGTGGTGGCGAGTTGGGCGCGCTACGTCGAAGGGGTCGACGAGCAGAGCCAACCCATCGAGGTGGTGGATCGTCTCAAGGATCGCTTGATGGCTATCGCCGCGAAGAACCGCGACGACCCTACTGCCTTTATCGACAACCGGGAACTGTTCGGCGACCTGGGTGACAACCCGCGTTTCCGTGAGGCCTATCTCGATGCCCTGGAGCGTCTGCATAGAGACGGCGCCTGGGCGACCTTGGAGGCGCTGGTCAAGTCAGGGAGTGAATGATGTACATCGGCGTGGATTGCGGCACCCAGAGCACCAAGGTAGTGGTGCTGGATGTTGAAGGAGAGCAGATCCTCGGCGAAGCGAGCCGCCCTCATCGCCTCGATGAAGGCGACAATGGTCGCCGCGAGCAGGCTCCCGCCGACTGGCTGGCGGCCTTTCGTGGGGCCTTCTTCGATGCCGTAGCAAAAGCCGATATCGACACCCGGGCCATTCGCGGCATCGGGGTATCCGGCCAGCAGCACGGCATGGTGGCCCTCGATGACCGGGGCGAGCCGGTGTACCCGGCCAAGCTGTGGTGCGATACCGAGACGGCGGCGCACAACGCCGCCCTGGTCGAGCGCCTCGGTGGCGAGGCGGGGTGTCTGGACAAGTTGGGTCTGGTGCTGCAGACCGGCTATACCGCCTCCAAGCTGGCCTGGCTGCGCGAGACGCATCCCGAGGCCTACCGACATATCGACAGCCTGCTGCTGCCTCACGACTATCTGAACTTCTGGTTTACCGGCGAGCGAGTCGCCGAGGCCGGCGATGCCTCCGGCACCGGTTACTTCGATACCCGTACGCGGCGCTGGCGCCAGGACGTCTTCGCCGAGATTGCGCCGGATCTGGACCCCGAACGGGTGCTGCCGCGATTGATCGCATCCCACGAACCGGCGGGGACGGTGCGCCCCGCCCTGGCGCGCGAGTTGGGACTCACCGACGATGTGCTGGTTGCCAGTGGCGGTGGCGACAACATGCTGGGGGCCATCGGTACCGGCAATATCGCGCCGGGCCTGGTGACCCTGAGCCTGGGCACCTCGGGCACGGTCTGCGCCTATTCCGATGCGCCGGCGATCGCCGACAACGCCATGGTCGCCAATTTCTGCGCCAGCCACGGCGGCTGGCTGTCTCTGGTCTGCACCATGAACGTGACGTCCGCGACCACCCGGGTGCGCGAGCTGTTCGGGCTCGACTTGGCGACCTTCGGCGAGAGGATTGCCAGTGCCCAGATCGGCGCCGAAGGCGTCACCGTTCTGCCGTTCTTCAATGGTGAGCGGGTGCCGGCGCTACCCCAGGCTTCGGGCAGCTTCCTGGGGCTGACCAGCCTCAATACCACCCAGGCCAACCTGTGCCGCGCGGTGGTCGAAGGGGCCACCTTCGGCCTGCGCTATGGCCTGGAGTTGATGGGTAATCTGGCCGAGGGAGCCAACCAGGTTCGCCTGATTGGCGGCGGCGCCAAGAGCCCGGTGTGGCGACAGATGGTCGCCGATATCATCGGCACCCCGGTAATCTGTCCCGAGGTCACCGATGCCGCGGCACTGGGGGCGGCCATACAAGCGGCCTGGTGTGATCGCCAGGCGACGGATTCCCTCGACGCCCTCTGCTCGCGGCTGGTGCATCTCGACGAGGACTCTAGGGCCGAGCCGAATGCGACCAGCGTCGAGGCCTATAATGATATCTACGCGCGCTACCGTCGGGCGTTGGCGGAGCATCACGGTGTGCCAACCTGAAAGCGCCTCATGACGGTTGCACCGTCATGAGGCGTGGCTGTCAGCCCCGCAGGGCCTCGAGGTCGTCCCGCGTCGGCAGGGCGGCGTAGGCGCCGGGGCGGGTCACTGCATGGGCGCCGCAGCGGCAGGCGGTTTCTAACGCTTGCCGCAAGCGCGATTCGTCGCCATGCCAGTCGCTCGCGAGATCACCTTCGGCGAGCATCGCCAGCAAGCCGCCGATAAAGGCGTCACCGCCCGCCGTAGTATCCACGGCCTTTACGGCAGGAGGCGTGACCTGAAAGGCCAGCTCAGCGCCACGCGCCTCGATCTCGTTGGCGCCGTCGGTGATCACGATAAGACGCACCCCCGCGGCCAGGCGTTCGGATAGCCAGGCGTCTTCGGGGTGATCGCCGCGCAGATAATCGAGCTCATCCCGGGAGAGTTTGATGAGATGGGCGTGGTCCAGCAGGCGTGTCACCAAGGCGGTGTCGGTGCGTTTATTGGCCCATAGATTATGGCGCAGGTTGGCATCGACACTGACCAGGCAGCCAGCCCGCTGCGCCATCCCGGCCAGGCTAAGGGTGGTGTCGGCGATGGCGGCCTCGGTCAGGCTGTTGCTGCACAGATGCAGGATGGCCGGCGTGTCGAAGACCCCGGCGGGCAGGTGCTCGATGCGGTAGAGCAGATCCGCTGCCGGTGGGCGATAGAAGTCGAAGGTACGTTCGCCGTCCGCGTCCCGAGAGACGAAGGCGAGCGCCGTGCGAGCATCGTTCGTCCTCACCACGCCCGAGGTGTCGACCCCGTGGGCGGCGAGCTCCCGAGCCAGGAAGTCGCCGAAGTGATCCGCGCCGAGCATGCCCAGAAAGCGACTGGGCACCCCCAGGCGGGCGCAGGCTACGGCCACGTTGGCGGGCGCGCCGCCGGCATAGGGGGTGAAGGTTTCCGCTCCCGCTTGGGTGTCGTCACCTAAGCGGCTGGAGAGCATGTCGACGAGCGCTTCGCCAAAGGCGATGATCGAGGTCATGAGTCTTTGTCCTTGTCTGGCTTGCTTGGCGTTTTCGTCGCCTGAGTCGCTGACGCCTTGTGAGCGTCGAAGTGCTCGCGTACCAAGGCGAGCAACCCTTGGGTCGAGGCATCGAAGTCCTGGGTATGGGCATCGATACGCTCGCTGATCTCGCCGGCGATGCGCTTGCCTAGCTGCACGCCCCACTGATCGAAGGAGTTGATGTTCCAGATCACCCCCTGCACGAACACCTTGTGCTCGTAAAGAGCGATCAGAGCGCCTAGGTTGCGAGGTGTCAGCTCGTCCAGCAACAAAGTGCTCGACGGGCGGTTGCCTGGGCAGCTGTAGTGATCGAGCTGGCCGTGTTTCTGGCTTTCTCCCTGGCTGCCCTCCATAAAGGCGTTGGCCTGGGCAAGCATATTGGTCAGCAAGGCGAAGTGGTGTTCCTCCATGCCGGGCTCGGGCTTCAACGAGGCGATGAAGTCGATGGGGACGTAGCGCGTGCCCTGGTGCAGCAACTGGAAAAAGGCGTGCTGGCCGTTAGAGCCGGTTTCGCCCCAGACGATGGGGCCGGTCTTGTAGTCGACCGTCTGGCCGAAGATGTTCACCGACTTGCCGTTGGACTCCATGTCGAGCTGCTGCAGGAAGGCCGGCAACTGATGCAGGGCCTGATCATAAGGCACGATGGCCTGGGTCTCGGCCCCCTGAAAGTTGATATACCAGATGCCGATCAGCGCCATCAATACCGGCATATTTTGGTCGTTGGGGGCCTCGATGAAGTGACGGTCCATGGCGTAAGCACCTTCGAGCAGTTCCATGAAGCCTTCGAAACCGATCGACAGGGCGATGGGTAGGCCGATGGAGGACCACATGGAGTAACGCCCGCCGACCCAGGCCCAGAATTCGAAGACGTTCTCCTCGCGGATGCCGAAATCCATGGCTGCTTTGCGATTGGTGGAGGCGGCGATGAAATGGGCGCCCACGTCGGCGCCGTCGCCGGCGTTGTCGAGGAACCAGCGCCGAGCGGTATTGGCGTTGAGCAGCGTTTCCTGGGTGGAGAAGGTCTTGGTCGAGACGATGAACAGCGTCGTCGCCGGATCGAGGCGCTTGAGCACCTTCTGGATATGGGCGCCGTCGACGTTGGAAACGAAATGAAAATTGAGTTCCGTGTGTCGATACTTGAGCAGTGCCCGGCAGGCCATATTGGGTCCCAGGTCCGAGCCGCCGATACCGATGTTGACCACATCCTTGATACGCTTGCCGCTATGGCCGCGCCATTCGCCACTGCGCACCGCCTCGGAGAAGCGTTTGATCTGTTCGCGGGTCTGATGAATCTCCGGCATGACGTCCTTGCCATCGACCTGCACGGGATCGTCGCCGAGGTGGCGCAGGGCGGTATGCAGCACCGGCCGATCCTCGGTGACGTTGATGATGTCCCCGGAGAACATCTGGGCCCGGCGCTGCACCAGCGCCGAGTGATCCGCCAGCTCCAGCAGCTTGGCCAGCACAGCGTCGGAGATCAGGTGCTTAGAGTAGTCGAGGAAAAGCCCGCCGACCCGCAGGCTCATCTTGTCGAAGCGCTGGGGATCACTGGCAAAATAGTTGCTGATGCGGTCATTGGCGGTTGCATCGCGCAAGCGCTCAAGGGCCTGCCAAGTGACGCTGCGGGTGAGTTGGAACATTGTGTCCTCTCGTTGTTGTTGGGAGTCGAGCCAGCCTTGGCTGAATGGTGAACACTGTTAATCAAGACTAGCGTAAGAATGGCTAAGAATGCATTTGTTAAATGTAGTAAGTTAACCAAAAATTGAGAGGCTTTTATCGTTATTTTTACCAAAAAACATTATTTTTTGGTTTTTTTAGTAACATTCCTAAATTTGGTTAGTATGCGTCGAGTTGAAGCGCCGTGTCAGTCCGAACGCACTCGCTCAAGACCAACCCTGGCTTCTGCTCCCCGCAATGCTCGTCTACAATGAGCAACGTACTTCCCGGGAGTTCATCATGGATCGTAAGCTCAGCCGTACCGACAATCTGATTCATCAGTTCGACACCATCCTGCGCACGCTGGTGCCACATGCCGCTCAGTCGTCTCGCCCGTCGCCGGCCGTGGGTCATCAGGACATCGAGATGAGCGAAAGCGAGCGCACCCAGGCCGAGAGCCTGATGCGCGTCAATCATACCGGCGAGGTCTGTGCCCAGGCGCTCTATCAAGGCCAGGGGCTGACCGCCAAGCTGGCGGATACCCGGACACAGATGGAGAAGGCCGCCCGAGAAGAAGTCGATCATCTGGCCTGGTGCGATGCGCGGCTCAAGGAACTCGATGGCCGTACCAGCTATCTCAATCCGCTGTTTTATGCTTCTTCATTCGGCATGGGTGCGCTGGCCGGCGCGGTGGGCGACAACATCAGCCTGGGTTTCGTCGCGGCGACGGAGGAGCAGGTGGGACGGCATCTCGATAGCCATCTGGATCGGCTGCCCAGCGGCGATCGGCGCTCCCGCGCCATTCTCGAACAGATGCGCATTGACGAGGCGCATCACGAGCATTGGGCGCTTGAAGCCGGCGGCAGCCGCTTCCCCTTGCCGGTCAAGCTCGGCATGCGATTGATGTCGAAGGTGATGACGTCCAGCGTCTCTCGTCTTTAAGCCGTCTTCCAGGTCAACGACCCGGTGTAACGGGATATGGCGTCGCCGGGATCGCCTAGCGCGAACAGATGCAGCCAGCCGTTGTCGACGAGCTGGCGAACGCTGTCGTGCTTGGCGATGACCGCGTTGATCGCCTCAATCGGTGCTGCAATGCATACCGACAGGCGCAGCGGCTCGTGAATCAGGCGTGAGCCGTCGTGCACCGACTGCCAGGGCAGACCTACCCTCAGATCGCCGCCATTGCCCTCGAGCACGCCCAAGGTGCCGACTACGTTGTGCAATACCTTGTTGCCACTGCCAAAAGCTCGGTTGTCCACGGTCGAGCCGTAATACTGCAGGCTTATCCAGCTCGCCACGACCATCGGGGCGGTCATGATCAATTCGAGCACGCTAAAGTCTTCGTCCTGTCGCCAATCGTAGGAGTGCAAAAAGGCGCGGCCGCCCAGATCGCAGTCTGCGGTTCGGCTGCGAGGGGCGGCGATGAAGGCGGCGCAACTGGCAAGGCCCCATTCCGGGCGTACCTGGCTCCAGTCGCGGCTGCGAGCAATCACTTGCCGATCGGTTTCCACACTCTCATCAAGGTTGAACAACACCGCACGCTCCGCTCGTGCTCGCTGTGCTGCCATCTCCAGCCATTGCTTGAGCCGGGCGAGATCCTGAGCGTGGCTTGCCGGTATCGCCTGTTCATCGAAGATCGTCACCTCATCCGTGGTGGTGTCGTGCAAGCAACCCAGGAAAACCGTGTCTTCGGGGATCGTGATGCCGCGGCCCACCAGCCCCGCACGCACCTTGGGGTCGTTCAGGATGGCCGCTGCGACTCGGGCGTTGGCCTCACCGGTATGGCCGCCGCAGGCGCCGCAATCGAGCCCGGTGGCGTGGGGATTATTGACCGTCGTTGAACCATGACCTGCCAGCAGCACGAAGCGGGCAAAGCCTTGCTGCATCGACATGGCCTTGAGCACCGCCGTCGCCATGTCGAGCCGTGTCTCCTCACTGAATCCAGTGTGTCGTCCGTCGATTTCCTGGGGGGCGAGCCTTGGGCCGAGTCGAGTCTGGACATGCGCATCGATACCATCGATCGCCGGATGGGGCACCGTGCGAGTGAGGCCGAAAGCATCCGTGGCGAGCTTGCCGATATAGGTCCATCCCATTGTCTCGACGAAGGCGAAGGACGAGACCGCGGCCATCTTGAAGGATTTCCAGGCATTCGCCGTACGCCTGCGGATCAATCGGAGCCCGAGCAGCGCCTTCTCTTCATTCTCGCCCGCGGCCTGGACGGTTTCGCAAACGGTGAATTTCGGTGTCAGCAGCACCGGGCATTGAGCGCCTCCGCGTTCATGACCCAGGGGTACATATTCGATGGGAAAACCAAAGAACCCCGCGAAGCCATGGGTTTCGATCGTCGGCGATACGCCCTCAAAAGCACGACGAAAGACCTCGGAGCGCACGTCGATGCAAAAAACCGCCTGCACAGCGTGACGCTGCAGATCATCTTGCGCCGTGGGGCCGTCCAGTTTATCGAGCAGCGTACGCTGCCAGGCTTTTTCATAGGCAAGCTGCAGCACGCCATCGACCGCAAACGCCGATTCCTCATCCCTCATGTTTTTGGACAGGCTGTCACGAGCTTGAGTCCAGGCGGCCAGCACGTTCGGATCGTGGCCTTGCGCCTCGAGAAGCGCCGTGTCCCAGGCCAAACGAATTGCCAGGAGTTCGATGAGGGTGGTGTCCGAGCCGCCGTTGAGTTCACTCTCCCAGACCCGGTAGCGAGCATAGCTGGCCCAGCCGCCAATGCTCATGAGCAGCCGATGGAACCAGAGCTCCAGCCCCGCGTCATCCAAGCCAAGTCGTGAAGCGCCCTCGATGAGCATGTCGTCCGCTGTCTCTGGCAAGCCGGCGACGATCTGCCGAAAGCCGCTCAGGCCCATCAGTTCCGGTGTGCGATCGATCAGGGTCTCCGCGCGCCAGGCCGCATAGGGGGACAGATCCCGCCAGGGCGAACGCCAGGCTACCTGCCCCTCATCGAAATAACTCGCCGCCCAGTTCGATAGGCGCTGGGTGACGAATCCTGTCCAATCCCGTTCGGTCACTCGGGTGACCACATCCGCCACGGTGGCAATGATATCCGGACGTTCCGGCTCGGCTTGCTGGGCCAGCATCGTCAAGGCGGCGTGGTCCTTGGGTAGCGTTGCCGCTGACCCGGTATCAGCCAGCGCCGCGGTGAGATCCGCCTCGGTGATCCGGCCGCTCGCAATGGCCTCGGCATAGAAAGCGCGTGGCATGGTCATGCGCGCGCCGGCGGTGCGTCCCATCACTTGGGCCGCATCGATGAAGTGCTGCTCCGTCAGGCCGAGAAACGGATTCACCGCCACAAAATGCTTCAAGGGCCAGAGCGGGGCGATCCTGCGAGTGGCATCCTGGGCCGCAGTCAGAATATCGGTATTGCCGGGATGAGAAGAAACAGTCATGGGCGCCTTCTTGTCCGTCTCTGGGGTGGCCGTATAGGTGTTCACGTGTGCGGTCTCCATCAGGACGGATTGCGCGACAGCAGCTTGCGCGTGCTGACGATACGATTGAATAGAGTGTTGGCGTACAGGCCATTGGCGATGTGAACCCGAGCGGCTCGCCAGGTGGGCGAGTCCAGCCACACCGGCGCCAGGACTTGCAGCACGGTCACCGCAGCAAAAGAGACAACCGCCAATACCATGATGGCGAATCCGGCGATATCCGGTGTCGGAATGGGAGGCAGGGTGGATGACAGTAGCCACGCCGCGAAGGCTTGTAGAATGAAATAGATCCCCGTTGCGAAGGCTGCCGCAACGAGGATGCGACCAACGACCTCCATCTGGGTTTCGCCCTGCATCG
Organism: uncultured Halomonas sp.; assembly: GCF_947500835.1. Taxonomy (GTDB): domain Bacteria; phylum Pseudomonadota; class Gammaproteobacteria; order Pseudomonadales; family Halomonadaceae; genus Modicisalibacter. The sequence continues at coordinate 614,743 of NZ_CANMTQ010000001.1, read as the reverse complement.
ATTGGGCGATCAGCAGCGTCAGCCCCATGATGAGGATCATTCCCAACGCCAGAACGGTGAAAGCCTCATCGACGAGGGCGCTGAACAAGCCGCCGATGCCGGCATAGAGTCCCAGGGCCAGCGCCAGGCTCAAGAAGAGAAGACCCATGGATGGCCGGGCTTTCAGATCCGGTGTCCAGGCGGTCTTGGCGATATCGATGACGCTGCCAGAGGAAAGGAAGGCATGGGCCTTGTAGAGCGAGTGAGCGACGATGTGCAGCACGGCCATCGAGAAAGCGCCCAGCCCGCACTGCAGGAGCATGAAGCCCATCTGGGCCACCGTCGACCAGGCGAGAGAGACCTTTACGCTGGGCTGGGTCAGCATGACCACGCCCCCGAAGAGGGCGGTGAAACCGCCGACAATGGCGATGAAATGCAGCGATGGCATGGAGAGCAGCATCACGTCGGCGAAACGGATGACGAGGAATCCTCCCGCGTTGATGATCCCGGCGTGTAGCAGGGCCGAGACCGGTGTCGGTGTCTCCATGACTTCGGGTAGCCAACCGTGAGTCGGGAATTGAGCCGACTTGAGCAGGGCGGCGATGGCGATCAGCAGCGTCGCGAGCGCAATCCCCGGCGGCCTCATGCCATCCTGGGTATTACGCGCCTGGGTCAGAATGTCGGCAATATCCAAGGTGCCGAAGCACTGGAACAACAGTATGACTGCACCAATGAGACAGGCATCACCAATACGGGCGGTGATGAACTTCTTGCGCGCCGCAACGACTGCGGCAGGTCGCTCGGGATAGAAAAGCAGCAGACTGTGCAGCGCCAGGCTGGTGGCGATCCAGGCAACGACCAGCTGCAGCAGGTTGCCGGCGCTCACCAGCAGTATCACGGCGGCCAGGGTCAGGCAGAGTCGGCCAAGAAAAACGCCCTGGCGGGGGTCGCCATCGAGATAATGGCGGCTGAAGCGCACGACGATCACCCCGACGAAAGAGACCAGCAGCAGCATCACGCCACTGAGTGCATCCAGGCGCACGGAAAAGCCAAGCTCACCGATACCGATGACAGGACTCGTAAGAGCCCCTGCCAGCGCCACCAGAATGGCCCCGCCCAGGGCAAGCAGAAAGGCGCCGATGGTGGCCAGGCGGCTCATCTTGAGTATCCGGTTCGGTCTAAGGCCCGGTTCGGAGAAAGAAAGAAGTGCCACGGTGATGAGCGCCAAGGGCGCCAGCAGTACAAGAGAGGCGAGAAATGACGACATCATGACTCCGGCAACGAATTTTGGATTGCCGGTATCATATCGATCGGTTTAGATTCTATAAAATTCATTGTTATTAACGTATCGATATAAAAAATAGAATTACTCCATGGCTAACCTGAACTACAAGCATCTGCGCTATTTCTGGTCCGTTGCCCATGATGGGAATCTGACTCGCACCGCGGCCCGCCTGGGCGTCTCTCAATCTGCGCTGTCGATCCAGATCCGCAAGCTGGAGGAGCAGATGGGGCACGACCTGTTCGAGCGTCGGGGCAAGCAGTTGTTGCTGACAGAGGCCGGCCGCATCGCCCTTGATCACGCCGATGTCATCTTTGCTTCGGGAGAAGAGCTTGTCAGTACTCTTAAGGGCCGACCGGAAGGGCGACGCCTGATACTGCGAGTCGGGTCTCTGGCCACGCTTTCGAGAAACTTCCAGTTTGAGTTTCTGCGCCCGCTGCTTGGTCGGGAGGATGTCGAAGTGATGGTGCGCTCAGGCGCGCTAAGGGATTTGCTGCAGAGTCTAGGGGCGCATCAGCTTGACGTGGTGCTGGTCAACGTGCCGGTCTTCAGGGATGCGGCGACGCCCTGGATATCCCACCCTATCGCTGAGCAGCCGGTGAGCCTGGTGGGTGTTCCCACGCGGGTCGGCCAGGACAGGACACTCAAGCAGTTGCTCGCCAGTGAGCCGCTGGTGCTGCCAAGCCTAGGCAGCAGCATTCGCACCGGGTTCGATGCGCTCGTCGATCGTTTGGCTATCAAGGTGCGCATTGCTGCCGAAGTCGACGACATGGCAATGATTCGACTCCTGGTCCGGGAGGGTATCGGACTGGCCGTGGTGCCGCCGATTGTGGTGCAGGAGGAGCTGGCCAGCGGCATGCTCGTCGAGGCGGATCAGCTCCCACAGCTCAGCGAGACATTCTATGCCGTAACGCTGTCGAGGCGCTTTCCCAATCCGCTGCTACGGCAGCTGATGACGGGAGTGTAAGCGAGGCCAGCTATAGCCGGCCTTACTCCAGATTGCGGGAATAAAAGATCTCGAGCATCTCGTTGCGTAGCCGAGTCTCGATGTCCCGCGCTTCCTCGAAGGTCAAATCGCGACGAGACGTGCCGAACAGATAGTTGTCGAGGTCGAAATCCTTCAACAGCATCTTGGTGTGAAACATGTTCTCTTGATAAACATTCACATCGATCATCTGATAGGCGTGCTTGGTGTCCTGCGCCAGGTAATCCTGGATCGAGGTGATATCGTGATCGATGAACAGCTTGCGGCCATTCACGTCCCGGGTGAAACCGCGTACGCGATAATCCGTGGTGACAATGTCCGAATCGAAGCTGTGAATCAGATAGTTCAACGCCTTGAGCGGACTTATCATGCCGCAGGTGGAAACATCGATGTCCAGGCGAAAGGTACTGATGCCATTGTCCGGGTGGGACTCCGGGTAGCTGTGTACCGTGACATGGCTCTTGTCCAGGTGACCCACGACGGCCTGAGGTAGCGGTCCTGGGCCAGGTACCGTCTGATTTGCATCGGTTTCGTCGAGCTCATGCTCCGCAATCAGGATGGTCACGCTGGCGCCATGGGGCTCATAGTCCTGGCGGGCGATATTGAGCACATGGGCGCCGATGATGTTGGTCACGTCCTTCAATATCTGGGTCAGGCGCTCGGCGTTGTATAGCTCGTCGATGTAGTCTATATAGGCTTCGCGCTGTTCTTCCGTCTTTGCGTAGCAGATATCGTAGATATTGAAGCTCAAGGAGCTGGTTAGATTGTTGAACCCGTGGAGTCGGAGATTTCCACTCACACTCAACCTCCTAATCGATCGAAGGATGATTATCCGGCGAACGAGCACCGGAACCGGGACAAGGCAAGCCGCAACAATTGTTGGTGCGCTGAAGCGAAGGGTTCGCCTTCGACCTGACCTGAAGGAAAGGCGCGTATTATGCACATCCTGTTCCCGGGACGCACTTGTCGCGGTGTAAAAATTTGCAGCTTATTCGCTGACAATCTCGTAGGAATGGGTTACGTCGACACCGCCACGGGTCAGCATGATCGAGGCGCTGCAGTATTTCTCCGCGGAAAGCTCCACGGCACGCTTGACCTGGTTTTCCTTCAAGCCGTTGCCGACAACGGTGAAGTGCACGTGAATCCTGGTGAAGACGCTGGGTATGTCGTCGGCGCGTTCCGCCTCGAGGCTTGCGCTGCAGTCGCTCACCGGAGCTCGGGACTTCTCCAGGATTTCGAGCACGTCGAACGCCGTGCAGGCGCCCATGCCCATCAGCAGCATCTCCATCGGGCGCGGTCCGGTATTGCGACCACCGTGATCCGGCGGGCCATCGATCACGACGCTGTGGCCGCTGCCGGATTCGGCTACAAATTGGCGACCTTCGGTCCATTTGACAGTGGCTTTCATTATCTTCTCGTTCCCTTCTGATATTTTAGGTAGGTGATCGCTCAGCCCCGCTTGCTGTCTGCACGCAGATTCATTCACCGACGCTGTCACGTTGACTGGCCGCGAATTCGCTCATCGAGTTCCTGCAAGCGCTGGGGTGTACCCACATCGATCCAGAGCCCGGTGTAGTGACAGCCACTGACTCTGCCCTCTGCCATGGCATTGCGCAGCAGCGGCGCCAGCGGGAAGGCGCCGGCTGGCTGATCCGCCACCAACGCAGGATCGATGAGACTGATGCCGGCGAAGGTCAGGCATGGCTTGCCTGCGGCATGCACGCGTCTCTCGGCGTCGAGATGAAAATCCCCGCCAGGATGATGATCCGGGTTATCCGTCAGCACCAGACGCGCCAGATCGCCGTTCAAGGGCGCAAGCCAGGCCGGATCGAGATCGCACCAGACATCGCCGTTGACCAGTAGAAACGGCGCCTCGCCAAGCAGTGGCAATGCCTTGTGAATACCGCCGCCGGTTTCCAGCGGCAGTTCTTCCCGACTCCACTGGATACGAACGCCATGGCGTTCCCCGTTCCCCAGCGCCTCGATGATCTGTTCGCCGAGATGGCTGACATTGATGACGACATCCTCGATGCCGATGGCTCGCAGGCGTTCGAGATGATGCAGGATCAAAGGTTTGCCGCCGACCGTGAGCAGCGGTTTTGGGGTGTGGTCCGTCAACGGACGCATACGGGTGCCCAGCCCTGCGGCGAGAATCATCGCTTTCATGACGCCGCCCTCGGAATGCCGCGACGAGCCAGCTCCTGGGTGAGAGCCGGGGCAAAGATGTCGTTGAGCCACTCGACGAATTCATCGAACTCGGGCCAGGGCGTGAGACTGTCGTACAAATGACCCAGGAAGTGGGGCAGGCGCGCCAGATAGCCGGATTTGTCATCACGCAGGGTCAGGCGACAGAAAATGCCCAACACCTTGAGGGAGCGCTGGGCGGCCATGGTGTCGGCAAGATGCAGGAAACTTGCGCTGTCCACACTGGCTCTCAAGCGGCCATCGGCGATGGCCTGACGGCGAAAGTCTTCCAGCCAGGCGGCATAGCGTTCCCGGGGAAAACGGCAATAGCGACCGCGCAGCAGTGACACCGGGTCGTAGGTGATGGGGCCATGCACCGCATCCTGGAAGTCGATCAGCCAGAGGCGATCCTCATGCAGCATCAGATTCATGGCGTCGAAATCCCGGTGTACCGCCGCCATGGGTTGTCCCAGGGCCAGTGCGATCAGACGCTGGTGCAGATTCTGCCAGCAGGCAGGCGGCGCGATCCCCAGCAGCTTGTCGAGACACCACTCGGGAAACAGGTCCAGCTCCCGGGCGAACAGGCTGGAATCATAAACCGGCAGAGCATCAAAAGGCGCACGATTTTGCAACGTCCCGATTAGCGTCAGGGCGCGTTCGTGCCAGGCAAGGCTCTCCGGGCTCTCGCACTCGTCAAGAGACAGGTGCAAGGGTGTGTCCCCCAGGTCCTCCAGCTCGATGAAGCCAGCAGTGAGATGGGTGGCATGCACCATGGGGACGGGCAGCTCGGCGCCTCGCCAGGCCTCGGCGATGGTCACGAAGGGCTGGCTGTTCTCCTTCTCCGGCGGCGCATCCATGAGGATGCGGGTGCGGCCGCTTTCCAGCCATAGGCGAAAATAGCGGCGAAAACTGGCATCACCCGCGGCCAGCTCCAGGCGCGCATCCGAAGGAAGATGGTGACGGGCGGTTACCCACTCGCGCAGAGCGTCCAGGCGGGCGGTTTCTCCAGCGTTGGACATTAGAACTCCTTGGTTGACGGGATCGACTGGTCGCCGCATGCTGAGGACCTCTTAGCGCAATCCCTGTATTTAGCGCCATGCCTACGAGAAGAAGACGTGCGACACGGGGACTGTATAATACCGATTCCAACCGCCAAGGACACCGAGGATACATGGGCAAGCGATTGTTGTGGACTGCCCTTGCTGGTCTGGTCACGAACGGCGCCTATGCGGCGCCGCCGACACCGCTTCCGGCAGATCAGCTCGATTGGCAGGCTTGGGGTGAAGATGCCCCCGAAAATGCCTTATGTCGAGGCCGCTATGTCATTCCGGAATATCAGCTTGCCCCAGGCAAAACGCCACAAGAGGTGCTGTCCTCATCGAATAGCGCCGAGTATGGCGCCGAAGGCGAGACACTGTTGCGGGGAGACGTGGTGTTGCGCCGCGATACCAGCCAGCTTGAAGCGTCCCAGGTGCGGGTCAATGCGGCTCGGGACACGATATTTGCCGAGGGACCGCTGACGATGCGCGACCAGGGGCTGCTGGTGCGCGGTGATTCGGCGCAGATGGCCCTGGATAGTGACGCCGCCCAGATCGACGTCGCGCACTATGTGGTGCACCGACAGCGTCTGCGGGGCGACGCCCAGCGCCTGGCACGGCTCGAAGACGGTCGTTATCAGCTGTCCGAAGCCAGTTTCACGACCTGCGAACCGGACAGCAAACTATGGCGCCTGATCGGTAACGACGTAGTGCTCGACCGGGAAAAGGGCGTCGGCACCGCCACCAATGCACGACTGGAAGTCGGCGAAGTACCGGTTTTCTATTGGCCTTGGGTGCGTTTTCCCATCGACGATCGCCGTCAGTCCGGCTTTCTATGGCCGACCCTGGGCTTTTCCGGCGACTCTTTCGATTACGCCCAACCTTACTATTTCAATCTAGGACCCAATTACGACGCTACCCTGACGCCGCGTTGGCTCACCAATCATGGGCTACTGCTGGGGGGCGAGTTTCGCTATCTGTTTTCTGAAGACCTGGGGCAGATCGAGGGTGCTTATCTATCCGACGATGACGGCGGTGACGACAACAACCCCAATGTTCCCCGAGATGCCTTCGAAGGCGAGGATCGCTGGTATATCGACTATGCCCATCGGGGTCGCTTCACGCCGCGGCTGCGCTACGACCTGCGCTACGGAGCCGCCAGCGACGGGCGTTATTTCGAGGACTTTGGGCGCAATTTCGCCGAAAACGATACCGAATATCTGTCCCGCCTGGCTCAGCTCAACTACACCGGCAACACCTGGTTTCTGGAAGCCAAGACCCAGGGCTATCAGCGCATGGAGTATCCGCTGAACGACAATGACAAGCCGTTTTATCGCTTGCCGAGTCTGACCGCCAATGCGGCCTGGTCCCAGGACAACGGCTTGTATCAGCAGTGGCGCTCCAACGCGACCTATTTCTGGCGTGATATCGATGAAAGGCAGGTGCCGATAGAAGAGGCGGCCACTGGTTCGCGGGTGCATCTGGCGCCGGCGGTTGGGTGGCGCAAAGACGTATCCTGGGGGTTTTTCGAGCCGCGTTTTGAACTGCTCAATACCAGCTACAGTCTGGATTACGATCAGCTCAATACCGATCGCGACACGGATCTGAATCGTACCGTGCCGGTCAGCTCCGTCGATAGCGGTCTGATCTTCGAGCGCGGGCTAAGCGCCTTCGATTCCGACTGGCGCCAGACTCTGGAGCCACGTCTTTACTACGCCTATGTGCCGGAGCGGGATCAAAGCGACTTTCCGGATTTCGACACGGATGAGCAGGCCTTCTCCTATAGTCAGCTATGGTCGCCCTATCGCTTCACCGGCGCCGATCGGATCGGTGATACCAACAAGCTTTCCTATGGGCTGGCCACACGGTTTCTCGAAGACGACAGCGGCCGGCAGCGGCTATCTCTGGCCGTGGGGCAAAGCGCCTATTTCGAAGACCGCAATGTCGACATGGACGGTGACCCGAATACCTTGCCGGACCGGGATACCAATTTCGAACGGTGGTATAACGCCACTCGAGATCGCTCACCGGTCGTGACTCAGCTCGATTGGCAAATAAATGATCGTTGGAGCACTCGCTATGAATGGTTCTACGACACGGATCGAGAGCTGACCGAGCGTACCGCCACCTATCTGCGCTATCGCAATCCGGCTGGCCACGTCCTCAATCTGGGTTATCGCTGGCAGCTCGAAGGGTTCGACCCTTCCGGCGATCCGGAAGATCAGCTGGGCTACGACCGGGAAGAGTACGACGTATCTTTTGCCTATCGTGCTACGCCGAGTCTGGATCTGATAGGCCGCTATACTTACGATGAAACCAACAGTCGCTCTCTCGAGCAGTTGGCCGGTATCCAATGGAACGATTGCTGCTACGGCGTACAGGTTGCCTGGCGGGAATGGCTCGAGGATAACGATACCGCCAATACCATCGAGGATGACTATAGGGATCGCGGTATTTTCCTGACCTTCGTATTCAAGGGCTTGGGTGGTGTCGGTCAGGGAACCGATGCCTTCTTCGAAGAGTCCATTCCGGGTTATCAACCGACACAATTCTAGATAGTGAGTGAGGTTTTGCATGGGCAAACGTATGTTTGCGTCGTTGGGTTTGACATTGGCACTGACATTGAGCATTGCAAGCCATGCGTTGGCGGTCGAACCGCTCGATCGCATCGTGGCGGTGGTCAACGATGACGCCATCATGGCGAGTGAGCTTCAAGATCGTGTCACTCAAGCGCGCAGTCAGCTTGCGAGTCGCAATATCGCCGTACCTGACGAGGCAGCGCTGCGCAATCAGGTGCTGGAGCGCATGATCGTCGAACAGATCCAGCTGCAGATGGCGGAAGAGGCCAATCTGTCCGTGGACGATACCGAACTCAATCGTGCAGTACGCTCCATTGCCCAGAACAACGGCATGAGTCTCGATCAATTCGCCGATACCCTGGAAGCGGATGGGCTCTCCCTGGCAGTGGTGCGCGAACAGGTCCGCCGTGAAATGATGATGCGAGATTTGCAGCAGCGCCGCGTTGCCAGTGGCATCAAGGTGTCCGACCGGGAGGTGCAGCGCTATCTCGAGCAGCAAAGCGGTAGTGACAATACCCGCTATCGTCTTGGTCATATTTTGATAGGACTGCCCCAATCGCCGAGCCCGCAGCAGGTTCAGACAGCTCAGACCGAGGCCGAGGCGCTTTATCAACAGTTACAGAGCGGCGCCGATTTTGCCGAACTGGCCGCGGCCCAGTCCGATGGCTCCAATGCCCTGGAAGGCGGCGATATGGGATGGCGGCCTGCTGCCGAAATTCCTGCCGTATTCGCCGAGGTGATTCCGCAGCTTGGCGTGGGGCAGGTCAGCGAGCCGATTCGCAGCCCGAATGGTTTTCATCTGATCAAACTGCAGGCTCGGGACGATGGCAGTCAGCTGCAGGCGGTCGTCAATGAACAGCGTGTGCGGCATATCCTCATCGAAACGAATCCTACCCAGAATGCCCAGCAGGCCGAAGCTCTGGCAGAACAGGCGCGTCAGCGTATTGCTTCGGGCCAGGATTTTGCCCGGGTCGCTCAGGAAGTCAGCGATGATCGAGGGAGTGCTCTCAACGGCGGCGACCTGGGCTGGGTTCGTCCGGGGCAGATGGTGCCGGGTTTCGAAGAGGCCATGACATCGCTGCCTGTGGGTGAAATTTCCCAGCCGGTGCGCTCACGCTTTGGCTATCATCTGATCGAAGTGCTGGAGCGTCGTCAGCAGGACGTTACCAACGAGGCCCAGCGTAACCAGATACGCGACACGCTCTTCCAGCGTAAAGCCAACGACGAGCTGGAAACCTGGATGCAGCAGATTCGAAGCGAAGCCTACGTCGACAATCGTCTGGAAAACAGCGCCGGATGAGTACGCCGGTACTGGCGCTGACTAGCGGCGAACCCGCGGGTATTGGTCCAGACCTGATACTGAAGCTGGTCTGCGCCCAAGCGCCACTGCCTGCGCGTATCGTGGCGATCGGCGATCCAGATCTGCTGGCGCAGCGTGCTGCAGGGTTAGGGCTCGAGATCGAGCTTTGCGTGCTCGCGGAGAATGACGAGGTGCCGGATTCACGCCCCGGGGTGCTGCCGGTCTGGCCGGTGACGCTCAAGGCGCCGGTTGAACCGGGCCGGCTCGATCCGGCCAACGCGGGCTATGTGCTTGCGGTGCTGGACCGGGCGATCGAGGCCTGTAACCAAGGGCAAGCCCAGGCCATGGTGACGGCGCCCCTGCACAAGGGTGTGATCATCGAAGGGGGCTATCCGCGTTTCACCGGCCATACGGAGTATCTGCGGGATGCCTGCGGCCGTGAAGAGGTGGTGATGATGCTGGCTACCCGCGCTACCAGCAGAGAGCTGCGGGTGGCCCTGGCAACCACGCATTTGCCGCTGCATGCGGTGGCGGATGCCATCACCATCGATGGGCTGAGCCGGGTGCTGCGTATTCTTGCCAATGATTTGACGCGCTATTTCGGCGTCTCGCAGCCGCGTATTGCTGTATGCGGCCTGAACCCTCACGCCGGTGAAGGCGGACACCTGGGTCGAGAGGAAATCGACACGATTATTCCGACGCTGGCCCGATTGCGTGAAGAAGGGTTGGTGCTGGAGGGCCCCTTGCCCGCGGATACGCTCTTTACCCCTAGACATCTCGATGAGGCCGATGCGGTACTAGCCATGTACCACGATCAAGGGCTGCCGGTGTTGAAGTACGCGGGCTTCGGGCGCGCCGCCAATATTACCTTGGGGTTACCTATCGCGCGCACGTCCGTGGATCACGGCACCGCGCTGGATCTTGCCGGTAGCGGTAACGTGGATATCGGTAGCCTTCAAGTGGCGATCGACATGGCAATCGAAATGGCCAATGCCTCTCGCCCTCATTGATTGGCAAGTTAAACAGCAAGGACATTTTCTTCGTATGGCATCTCGCCCCCCAGCGCCACGAGCGCGCAAGCGCTTCGGTCAGAATTTTCTGCGTGACCCCGGAATCATTTCTCGTATCGTAAAAACCATAGCGCCGCAGCCCGATCAGCGCCTGATCGAAATCGGCCCGGGTCAGGGCGCCTTGACGGAACCGCTGCTCGAGGCCACAGGCAAACTCGAGGTGATCGAACTCGACCGCGACCTGATTCCCGGTCTGCGGGTTCAATTCTTCAACTATCCTGAGTTCGTGATCCACGAAGGCGATGCGCTGACCTTCGACTTCGCCGCCCTCAAGGGCGATGGCCCCTTGCTGCGCATTGCAGGCAATCTACCCTACAACATCTCGACACCGCTGATCTTTCATCTGCTCGCAACGCGAGGGGCGGTAGCCGACATGCACTTCATGCTGCAAAAGGAGGTGGTCGAGCGCCTGGCGGCGACTCCCGGCGGCAGCGATTGGGGGCGTCTGTCGGTCATGGCGCAATATCATTGCCGGGTGGATTCGCTGTTCAGCGTGCCGCCGGAGGCCTTCGTGCCTCAGCCCAAGATCGAATCCGCCATCGTGCGGATGACGCCCCACACGACACTGCCGCATCCGGCAAAGGATGAGGTGTTGTTCGCCGACATCGTGCGAGAAGCCTTTGGACAGCGGCGCAAGACGCTGCGCAATAATCTCAAGCAACGACTCGATGTTGCCACTCTCGAGTCCTTGGGTATCGACCCAGGGCGCCGGCCGCAGACACTGAACGTGGCCGAGTTTGTGAACATCGCCAATCATCTGGCGGGAGAACGCGTATGAGTGAACATCTTCAAGACGTGCAGGTCGAGGTGGAGCCGGCCTATCGTGCCGATGAGTCCTCGGTGACTGAGCAGCGTTTCGTGTTCAGTTATACCATCACGGTACACAACCATTCCTCTCATCCGGTTCAGCTCCTGGCCCGCTACTGGAAGATCACCCAAGGCAGCGGCAAGGTACAGGAGGTGCGCGGCAAGGGCGTGGTCGGCAAGCAGCCCATGATCGGGCCAGGCCAGAACTTTCGTTACACCAGCCGCGCGGTACTGGATTGCCCGGTTGGGGTCATGGAAGGAGCCTATACCTGCGTGGATACCTCGGTGCATCGATCCTTCGAAGTCGCCATCCCGCCGTTTCGCCTGGCGGGTCCCAACCAGGTACATTGATACAGATGCGCTGAGAGCCGTTCATCGCATTCACGACGTTTGAAGAGACGCCCATGACAACCTATGCCATCGGCGACCTCCAGGGTTGCCACAGTGAATTCGTCGCGCTGCTCGAACGCTTGAGCTTCGATCCACGCCGGGATCGCCTATGGTTGGCCGGCGACCTGGTCAACCGGGGGCCTGGCTCCCTGGAGTGCTTGCGCGAAGTGCGTGATCTGGGCGAGACGGCGCGAGTGGTGCTGGGCAATCATGATCTGCATTTGCTGGCGGTCGCTCGTGGAGGAGCATCCACCAAGCGATCCGATACCCTGGACGATATTCTCGCCGCGCCGGATCGTGAAACGCTCCTCGACTGGCTGCAGGCCCAGCCCTTGTGGGTCGATGACGATAGCGACAGCGACCGACGCAGGCTGATGACCCACGCCGGCGTGCTGCCTCAGTGGTCCATTGACAAGGCACGGGCGCTCGCCCGGGAGGCCGAAGCGGTACTGGGAGGCGAGCGCTCGGGTGCTTTCCTGGAGCGCATGTACGGCAATTCGCCGTCTCGCTGGGACGAGAGTCTCGATGGCATCGAGCGCCTGCGGATGATCGTCAACGTGTTCACCCGCATGCGCTTCATTGCTGAGGACGGCACCCTGGATTTCGATGCCAAGGAAGGGCTCGATTCGGCGCCTCCGGGTTTTCATCCTTGGTTCATCTACCCCCGAAGCGACGATCCACACATTCTTTTCGGGCACTGGGCGGCCTTGCAGGGACAAACACCGGATACCGCCGTACGCGCCGAGGCATTGGATACCGGCTGCGTCTGGGGGGGCAGTCTGACAGCACTGAACCTCGACAATGGCCAGCGTGTCAGCGAGCCCAGCCAGCAAGATTAATCACATCACGTAGAAGGTGCTCATGAGTCAATCTTTCGAACATCTCGATCATGCCACCTTGAAACAGTGGCTGGACGATGCTCAGCCGCTCACCCTGGTGGATATCCGCGACCCCTTGAGCTATTCCCAGGGCCATATTCCGGGAAGCCGCCACCTAGACAACACCACGGTGGGCGATCTGATAAAAGATATCTCTCGAGAACGGCCCCTGGTCGTGGTGTGCTATCACGGGCACTCCAGCCAACAGGCGGCAACCTGGCTGGCGGGGCAGGGCTTCGAGCAGGTCTACAGCCTGGACGGTGGCTTCGTCGACTGGGAAGTCAGGCATCCCCAGCGAGTGGCGCGGTGACCGGCAAGGATTCGGCGACCAAGGGGCTCGACGTCTATCGCGTCGGCGGTGCGGTGCGGGATGCGCGCCTTGGCTGGCCGGTGGTGGATCAGGACTGGGTAGTGGTCGGTGCGACGCCGGAGGCCATGCGCAAGCGCGGCTTCAAGCCGGTCGGACGTGATTTCCCCGTGTTCCTGCACCCGGTCACGCAAGAGGAGTACGCCCTGGCCCGCACCGAGCGCAAGCAGGGCCACGGCTATACCGGCTTCGAGGTGCACGCAAGCCCCGAGGTGACGCTGGAAGAGGATCTGGCCCGACGGGATCTGACCATCAACGCCATGGCCGAGCCCCTTGACGGCCAACTGATCGATCCTTTCCAGGGTGAGCAGGATCTAGAAGCACGCGTACTGCGGCATGTCTCGCCGGCCTTCGTCGAGGACCCGCTGCGGGTGCTGCGCACCGCACGTTTTCTGGCGCGGTATCGAGGGCTTGGATTCGTCATTGCCGAAGACACCCTGGCCTTGATGCGCCAGCTTGCGGTGAACGGCGAAATTGCCCATCTGGTGGCGGAGCGGGTCTGGCAGGAGACCGAAAAGGCCCTCGGTGAGCCTTGTCCGCAAGCCTACTTTGAAACCCTACGCGACTGTGGCGCGCTCGAAGCATTGATGCCGGAACTTGCCGAGAACGCCGGGCTGAAAGTGGCCCTGGCACGAATGGGGCGCCTGCCGGAAAATAACGATCATCCAGCGCGCTGGCGCTGGGCGCGACTCTGTGAGCATCTCGACGATCCAGTGCGCCAGGTTTTGGAGGAGCGCCTGCGCATTCCCAATGCCTGGCGGGATCTGGCGCGTCAGGTCATGCTGACGCGAAAGCTGTGGAATGAGACGAATGAGCATGAGCCTAACGCCGAGGCTATCCTTGACTGGTTGAACAGAATCGATGCCTGGCGGCGCGGCGAGCGAGTCGCGCCGCTACTTTCCTTGGTCAGTCTCGAAAGTGATGTCTTGGCCGCGAATCTGACTCTGGCCTGGCGTCTGGCCTCCCGGGTTGTGCCTCGGGATCTGGTGGGTGAAGGGTTCAAGGGTGGCGAGCTGGGCCAGGAACTGGCCAGGCGCAGGCAAGCCGAGATCGAAGCGGCATTGTTGGCTGATTGATGAATCCTAGGGCCTGTTGACGTTTCATCGCGAACCGCGTTGCTGCATCAAAAAGTGTCAGTCAAGGCGCGAAGCGCAGGGAAGGGTTATTCCCTTTTCACGTTTCGCAACGCAGAATGGCGCTTTTTGCTGCGCAACCCGAAGGGCTGGGCCAGTTTTTATCCGCTGCTGCGTTAGTCGTCGTTCATTTGGAATAACCAAATTTCTCTCCTCCTGCCTTGCCCCGAATAAAAACTGGCGCCAGCGCGGCCGTGAATGAAACGTCAACAGGCCCTAATCCTTTCTTCTACGCCCTTCGTAAACAAAGGAGTCGCTATGCAGTCCTCCAAAGAGTTTCTCGAGCAGCTTGGTATCCGTTATCCCATCATTCAAGCGCCCATGGCCGGGGTGGCCACGCCTGAGTTGGCGGCGGCGGTTTCCAATGCCGGTGGCCTGGGGTCGCTGGGGATCGGGGCCAGTAATGCTGCCAAGGCCCGGCAAATGATCGAAGAGACCCGGGCGCTGACCGCACACCCTTTCAATGTGAATCTGTTCTGCCATGCGCCAGCCCGTCGAGACGCGAAAGCCGAGGCTGCCTGGCTTCACCATTTTGCGCCACTGTTCGCCGAGGTCGGCGCGGAAATACCTGACACGCTTGACGAAATCTATACGTCCTTCCTCGAGGACAGCGATACCTTCGAGCTGCTGCTCGACCTCAAGCCCGCCGTAGTCAGCTTTCATTTCGGCCTGCCTTCACGCGAGCGTATCGACGCACTGCGCGAGGCAGGTATCTACATGATGGCAACGGCCACCTGCCTTCATGAGGCCAGAAGAATAGAAGAAGCAGGAATCGATGCCATCGTGGCTCAGGGCATCGAAGCCGGCGGGCATCGAGGCATGTTCGACCCGCAGGCAAGGGATGAAGGCCTGAGCACGATGGTGCTTGTGCGTCTGCTGACGCAGCATACGACATTGCCCGTTATTGCGGCTGGCGGCATCATGGATGGCCAGGGCGTGAAATCCGTGCTGGATCTCGGTGGGGAGGCCGCACAGCTTGGCACGGCCTTCGTCTTGTGCCCGGAGTCTTCGGCGAATGACGCCTATCGCGAGAACCTGAAAAGCGAGCGGGCCACACAGACACGCCTGACCAGGGTGCTGTCCGGACGAGCCGCTCGAGGCATGACCAATCGCCTGATCTCGTTCGGTGAAGCAGAGGGCGGTCCGTCTCCCGCGGACTATCCGGTCGCATATGACGCGACCAAGCGGCTCAATGCGGCCGCCGCCAAGCTCGGAAACCATGAATTTGCCGCACAGTGGGCCGGTCAGGGCGCGCCACTAGCGCGGGAGCTGCCCGCAGCGGAACTCGTGATGCAGCTGGTAATGGAGAGCGGTATCAGTTCGAGCTAAACAGGTTGACGGCTGTCGGGCTAGTTCACCCGGGAAATTACGCTTCCCCGCCAGCTGAAATTCACCGGCCGCAGACACTGGCCATCTGAGTCGAAGTTTGCCCAAAGCTCGGCATAGCGCTGGCCGGTGGCCGGGTGGCGGGCGTTCGGCAGCAGTTCCGCAAGTGGCTCGAGCACGAAGGCAAAGCGCAGGATGTCGTCATGGGGCAGGCTTACGCCATCGATAACGCCAGCGAGGTCGCCCACGCAGAGCAGGTCGATATCCAGGGTCACAGGACCTTGAGCGGTCCGGCCATTGGCGAGTTCCACGCGCTTGCACCACGCCTTCAAATCGCCGACGGAAGCCTGGCTATCAAAAGCCACTACCAGGTTATAGACATCGTGGTTTGCCTCTGCATTTATGAATTGGCCTTCAAACCTGCTTTTAAAAACTCGGGAAATGCGTAATTCGCCGAACTCTTCTTCTAGCGCATCCAGGCAGGTCTTGATGTGATGTTCTCGATCGATATGGCTACCGATGCCGATAATCACCTGCGTCATCAGCGCTGGCCACGTTCGATACGCACACCGACGGCGGTGGCCTGGCTGACAGCCCCGGGCTTGCGCAGCGTCAAGCGCAGCCAGGGGATGCCAAATTCCCGACGCAACAAGGCGGCCAGCCGCTCGGCGAAGGTTTCCACCAGCTCGAAATGACTGGCGTTGGCGAACTCATCGATGCGAGCGCTGATGGCGGCATAATCCAGTGTCTTGGTCAGATCGTCGTTTTCTGCAGCGGGGCGAATATCGGTTGCCAGTTCCAGATCAAGAACCAGAAGCTGACGAATGCTGCGCTCCCAATCGTAAGCGCCGATGACGGTCTCGATTCGTAATCCCTCGATCAGCACGCAGTCCATGACGCTTCCCTGAAAAATGTATGATTTTTCGATTCTACGACAGCGAGCTGGCAGAATCATGATTCCAATTTGTTAGCGAAGACTCCATGTCGTTTTCCTCCCTTGTCACGACTACCCCGATGCAGACCATCCTGTTGATGGCAATGGGCTATCTCTGTGCTGCCTGTCTGGGTGCGGTATGGCTGTGTCGTCTGGCAGGGGTCACCGACCCGCGTCTGAGAGGTTCCCGCAATCCCGGGTTTTCCAACGTGCTGCGGCTGTACGGCAAGCGGCTGGCGCTGGCAACGCTCTCCTTCGATGCCGTCAAGGGCATGCCGGCACTCTGGCTGGCTAAAAGCGGCGGTTTGCCGGTCTGGGCTCAAGGACTCGTGGGTTTCAGCGTGCTGTTGGGGCATAGCTATCCTGTCTGGCATCGCTTCCGGGGAGGCAAGGCGGTCGCCAGCGCCTTCGGCGTGCTGCTGGTGCTGACACCCCCGGTGGCCCTGATATGTGCCGCCTGCTGGACGCTGCTTGCCTGGCGGGTGCGTACCGCCGCGGTTGCCTCTCTCGCCAGTGCTGCCCTGGCGCCTCTGGCAAGCATCTGGATGGCAAGGGACTACGTATGGATCGTCATCGTTTTCACGCTGCTGGTGCTGGTGCGCCATGTCTGGAACATTCAGCGGCTGGGAGAGGGGAGCGAGCCGAGATTCCCGGACGGCTAGGCTTTGCCCGAAAAGTACCTGCGTTTGCTGACTTTTCAGACGAAGCCTGGTTTTTGTGCGATCAAGCAGCCGGGACTGCTAGGCTATCCAGCGGCCAGCGCGGTACCGCTTTCATGGCAGAGTCGTCACGCTCTCCCGCCAGCAGGCGTTGCGCGCCGACATAGGCGATCATTGCCCCGTTGTCGGTGCAAAAACGTCCGCGAGGATAATAGGCCCGAGCGCCGCGCTTGCCTACTTCGATGGCCAGGCGTTCGCGCAGTCGCGTATTGGCGCTGACGCCGCCGGCAACCACCAGGCGCTTCAGGCCGGTCTGATCCAGGGCGCGCCGACACTTGATGACCAGCGTATCCACGACGGCATCTTCAAACGCGCGGGCAACGTCCGCACGCCCTTGCTCATCGAGTTCACCGGCACTGCGCAAGCTGTTGACGGTCGTGAGGGTATGGGTCTTGAGGCCGGAAAAGCTGAAATCGAGCCCAGGACGATCGGTCATCGGGCGAGGAAAGCGGAAGCGTCTCGGATCGCCTTGCTGGGCGAGACGCGCTACCTCCGGGCCACCGGGGTAGGCAAGTTCGAGCATCTTGGCGGCCTTGTCGAAGGCTTCGCCGGCAGCGTCGTCCACGGACTCGCCCAGCAATCGATATTGGCCCAGACCTTTCACTGCCACCAGCTGGGTGTGGCCGCCGGACACCAGCAGCGCGACGAAGGGAAACTCAGGCGGTTCATCTTCGAGCATGGGAGCGAGCAGATGCCCTTCCATGTGATGCACCCCAAGTACCGGGATAGACAGCGCCTTGGCCATGCCGTGAGCCGTGGACGCACCCACCATCAGGGCGCCGACCAGACCAGGCCCGGCGGTATAGGCGATGCCATCCAGGTCGCCGCGAGCCAGGCCTGCCTCGTCGAGCACTTGCTGAATCAGGGGCAGCAGCTTACGGGTATGATCTCGCGAGGCCAGCTCCGGGACCACGCCGCCATAGTCGGCATGCATGGCGATCTGGCTGTAGAGTGCATCTGCCAATAGACCTTGATCGGTATCAAAGAGTGCGACGCCGGTTTCGTCGCAGGAGGTCTCGATCCCCAGTATGCGCATCGTGTTGGCTCGTCGGTTCCTGAAAACGCCTATGGTACGGCTTTTGGACCGCTGCCGGCAGGGGAAATGGGCAAATCGATTTGCAAAGCGCCATGGCGAGGACTAAAATGCTCTGCTCTGCAAGACTGGGTCGTGTATCCCGGTGTCGGTGTATCATCCTTTGCATTTGCGTTTGTCGTCTGCTCATCCTGCAAGCGAGAAGCCGTGATGCCAAGCGGCACCCAACTGATGCACGTCAAACCGAACTCATGATTTCAAGGTAGGTGAGTGCTTAATGCCTTCTGTCAAAGTACGCGATAACGAGCCGTTCGACGTCGCTTTGCGCCGTTTCAAGCGTTCCTGCGAGAAAGCCGGTGTACTGTCCGAAGTACGTCGTCGCGAGAACTACGAAAAGCCGACAGCGGTACGCAAGCGTAAAGCTGCGGCGGCGGTCAAGCGTCACGCCAAGAAGCTGCAGCGTGAGCGCAAGCGTTTCGAACGGATGTATTGATCCGTACTGGGGGTAGCGTGCTACCTCAGAGGGATGCCAAGCGGCTACCATTCGGTGGCCGTTTGTTTTTGTAGATCCTTCTTTTTTACGCCCCTTTATCATGCCTCTTGGGTTCCTCTAAGCCTATGGCTGGCCAGATTCCTCAAAGCTTTATCGACGATCTACTTGCCCGCATCGACGTGGTCGAAGTGGTGGGCGAGCGGGTGCAGTTGAAAAAGGCCGGTCGGAATTACACGGGGCTTTGTCCTTTCCATCAGGAAAAATCACCGTCGTTTTCTGTCAGTCAGGATAAGCAGTTCTATCACTGTTTTGGCTGCGGTGTGGGCGGTAATGCTCTGCGCTTTCTGATGGAATACGACAACCTGCCTTTTCCTGAGGCGGTGGAGCAGCTGGCGTCTCGCCTTGGGCTCGAGGTGCCTCGGGAAGGCGCCGACGATCCTCGGGTTCAAGAACGCGAGAAGAAGCGCAAGGAGGGCGTGAATCTGCTCGAGTTGGCGGCAAGCTTCTTTCGCGAACGCCTGCCGATGGCAGAGGGCAAGACAGCGCGGTCCTATCTGGAACAGCGCGGGCTATCACAAGATGTGCTCAAGGATTTTGGTGTTGGCTATGCGCCATCGGCCTGGGATGCGCTCAAGCGGCATCTTATAGGGCAGGGTGTTTCCGAAACAGTGCAGGTCGAATATGGCCTGCTGGTACAACATGAAGACAGCGGTCGCAGCTACGATCGCTTTCGCGATCGGGTGATGTTTCCGATCAGGGATTTCAAGGGGCGCACGATTGCCTTCGGTGGTCGGGTACTGGGAGATGCCAAACCCAAGTATCTCAACTCCCCGGAAACGCCGGTATTCCATAAAGGGCGCGAGCTTTACGGTCTTTATGAGGCGCGCAAGGCCAACCGCCAGCTCGACCGCCTGGTAATCGTCGAAGGGTACATGGATGTGGTGGCCCTGGCCCAGTTCGGCATCCGCAATGTGGTGGCGACCTTGGGCACCTCTACCAGTGAGGAGCATCTCAAACGCCTGTTTCGGCTGGTGAATGAGGTGGTGTTTTGCTTCGATGGCGACAATGCCGGGCGGCAGGCGGCACTGCGTGCCTTGGATACGGTATTGCCTCAGATGATCGATGGTCGCCAGGCGCGTTTTCTGTTTCTACCGGAAGGAGAAGATCCGGATACGCTGGTCCGCCGCGAAGGTCCTGACGCTTTCAACGATCGCATCACCTGTGCCAGTCCCTTGTCGGAATTCCTGTTCGATCAGGCAGCAAAAGGACGCAATCTGCAGCAGGTCGAAGATCGTGAGCGTTTCGTCAGTCGCGTGCTCGCATCCCTGGGCCAGCTTCCGGACGGTGTTCTCAAGTCATTGTTGTTGCGAGAACTATCCAATCGTACCGGCGTCGAACAAGGTCGTTTTCAAGCGCTTCTAGAGGCCAGGGAAATACCCAGGAACCAGGCTCTGAGTGGCATGGCAGCGTCGGCTACGGGCACTTCCCATGAGTCCCAGGCCAGTGCATCCTCGGCGGCTGGGCGACAACGTGAACGCAATGGGCCGTTGAGTCTCATGGCTCGTACCTTGCAGTTGCTGATATATGAGCCAGAATTGGTAGAGCGTTTGCCAGATACGTTGGACTGGTGCATCGACTCAGACGATGGTGCGCTATGCTGTGAGGTGATCCGATTGCTTCGAGCAGGGCGGTATCGTAGTTCTCAAGTGTTATTAGCGCATTTTCATGGGACTCATGAAGGCAGTCGACTGGAAGCATTGGCGCAACGCGAACTATTGATACCGAAAACTGCCAGGGCAGCGGAGCTGGACGGACTGATAGCGTATTTTCAACAGCATTTGTCCCGCAGCTCTCCGCAAAACGAATATGACACATTGCTGGCCAGGGAAAAGGGCGGCGAGAAACTATCCAGGGAAGAGAAACAGCGTTTGATGGAATTGCTGATACTGTTGAAAAGCGATGGCGCGCGCGAACATTGAATGGGTTGAATTATGATCGATCGCCACCATTTAAAGGCAATACTGAAAATGCAACAGATTAACCTAACACACCTGGATTAGGCTGCAAACAGAATACTGGTGGGCTTGTTGTGTTAGCCGCTACAATTCGAGGCTAACCGAATTCTCACCACTGATTCACCCGGGTGTTTCATTCCTCTTCGTCGAGATAGGGTCTCTATGGCTGGAAATGCGCAACAGCAATCGCGTTTGAAGGAGTTGATCGCACGCGGCAAGGAGCAGGGGTATCTGACCTACTCCGAGGTCAACGATCATCTTCCCGAGGATATCGCTGATCCGGATCAAGTGGAAGACATCATCGGCATGATCAACGACATGGGAATCAGTGTCGTTGAAGTGGCCCCTGATGAAGACACGCTGATGATGTCCGATCAATCCACCGACGAGCAGGCCGCCGAGGAAGCGGTGGCGGCTTTGGCCGCCGTGGAAAGCGATGTCGGCCGGACGACGGATCCGGTGCGGATGTACATGCGTGAAATGGGAACCGTGGAGCTGCTGACCCGAGAAGGCGAGATCGCAATCGCCAAGCGTATTGAAGAAGGCACCCGAGAAGTGATGTCTGCGCTTGCGTATCTTCCTGGTGCAGTGGAATCCATTCTTGAAGCCTATGACGCCACTCAGGACGAAGAGGCGCCGGGTCGTCTGTCGGATCTATTCTCTGGATTCATCGATCCTGACGAGGGTATTCCCGGTGTTGCCGAGGCCGAGGTGCCGGAAGAGGACCCTGTCGCCAACGATGAGGATGTTGAAGGTGACGAGGATGCCGATGACGAGGAAGAAGCCGAAGAAGAGACCGTTGGCGGCCCCGATCCAGAAGAGGCAAAGGCGCGTTTCGAGCAGATTCGCGAGCAGAATGCCGCGACCAAGGCTGCTTTCGAGAAATATGGACCCAAGTCGCCGGAAGGGCGTGCTGAACAGACGCGTTTAGCCGAGCTGTTTTCTCCAATCAAGCTGGTACCCAAGCATTTCGAGCGGTTGGTTGGCCAGGTGCGCATCAGTGTCGATCAGGTGCGGATGCAGGAAAAGACGATCCTTCAGGTCTTCGTCAAGCGAGGCAAGGTGCCACGCAAGACGTTCATCAAGTCGTTCCCGGGTAATGAATCCAACTCGGAATGGCTGGACGAATTTCTGGCCAAGAACACCAAGCATGCCGATAAGCTTGAGGTGTTTCGTGATGACATCAAGCGCGCTCAGCGCAAGATTGCATTCGAAGAGCAATTGATCCAGTTGACCGTCGCTGAGATCAAGGAAGTCAATCGTCGCTTGTCCATCGGCGAAGCCAAGGCGCGTCGGGCCAAGAAGGAGATGGTCGAGGCCAACCTGCGTCTGGTGATCTCGATCGCCAAGAAGTACACCAACCGCGGGCTGCAGTTCCTTGATCTGATTCAGGAAGGCAACATTGGTCTGATGAAGGCGGTGGACAAGTTCGAATATCGGCGGGGCTATAAGTTCTCCACCTATGCCACCTGGTGGATTCGCCAGGCGATCACCCGGTCTATTGCGGATCAGGCGCGCACCATTCGTATCCCGGTGCATATGATCGAGACCATCAACAAGCTCAACCGCGTGTCGCGTCAGATGCTGCAGGAGATGGGGCGCGAACCTACTCCGGAAGAGCTTGGCGAGCGTCTTGAAATGCCTGAAGACAAGGTGCGCAAGGTGCTCAAGATCGCCAAGGAACCGATTTCCATGGAGACGCCCATTGGTGACGACGACGACTCGCACCTGGGAGATTTCATCGAAGATGGTTCCATGCTGCTGCCTATCGATTCCGCCACCGGTGAAGGCTTGATCGAGGCGACTCGTAACGTGCTAGGCGGTTTGACCGCTCGGGAAGCCAAGGTGTTGCGCATGCGTTTCGGCATCGACATGAATACCGATCACACCCTTGAGGAGGTCGGCAAACAGTTCGACGTGACCCGCGAACGTATTCGCCAGATCGAAGCCAAGGCGCTGCGCAAATTGCGCCATCCTTCTCGCTCCGAACCGTTGCGCTCCTTTCTCGATGAATGAGCCGGTAAGTGCATTAGCATAAAATGGATATAAAACGACACCGCCCGCGGATAAAACCGCGGGCGGTGTCGTTGATGCTGTCGTCAGCTGTTTACATTGCTAGCGGACTCGTTCAAGGCGTCATCAGGTCGGCGACGCGCGTTGCCAGCGGCGAATCAGCAATACGAGTTCGAACATGGCGATCAGCAGCAAGGCATAGCCGAACAGCTCGACTGTCTCTTCAACCGCGTCCTTGAAGATACGCAGGTAGTGCTCGCCGAGAACAGCTTTCCACATCTCGCTTCTGCCAAAAAGTCTCGAAAAGACATAGACCGTTAAAAAGCCGGCAGCGAACATGCCGAAAACGAAGGTGTTGGCCAGGCGCTCTAATTGAAGGGCGAAGGTTTGTCGCTTTCGGACCACCATGAATAGAACCGGCACTATCAACAAGCTGACCAGAATCTGCCAGGCGCCATCGAAGACATGCTTATCGAGCCAAGAGTCCTGTTCTCGAATGAGTGATGCGCCCAGTAAACCAATCAGCAGCAGGCTCACCTGGGGCACAAGGGTTCGATCGATCATCCGTGCAACGATGGCCAATACTATTGCCATCAGTAAGAACAGCGACTGCGCTATTTCAGTAACGCCGTACTCCGTGAAGCGTCCTGCGGCACTGGAAGTGGTTTCGTAAAATACGCCCTGCATCATGGCGGCGACAAGAAGAGTGTAGGCGACGCCACGCACGCACAGGGGCCGAAAGCCTATCTGGCCCGGTAAAGATGTGGGGATCATTCGAGTCCTTGCGATACTAGCTAGTTAGTGTGCTATTTTATCGTATTGGCTCATTAGCTGCTAAAAAATAGCTAATGTTGATAGTCACTGTGGCGCTGTGCTTCCTCCACCAGCCAATCGTGTACGACGCGTACTCGCCGATCATCCAATGCTCCCTGGGAATAAACGATACCGTAACGCTTGTCCGTGGCGACCCGCTGCGAGAGCGGAGCAATCAGCGCGCCGGTTTTTAGTTCATTGGTGATCAGGGTGCGTCGTGCGATTGCCACACCCATGCCCGCAATGGCGGCATCGATGGTCAACTGGTTGCGATTGAAGGTGTAACCCCGCCGCAGGTTGATGGGTGGGGCTTTGATGGCGTTCAGATAATGCTCCCATTCCGCGTAATCGTGACTGCCCCGCCAGGCGGTAACATCATGCAAAAGAGGATACCAGGCGAGATCTTCGGGTCGAGTGAGAGGCGGTTTGCCTCGCAGTAGCGAAGGCGCGCAAACCGGGAAGATCACTTCATCCATCAACGGTGTGATATGAAACCCTGGATAGCGGCCATCGTTCAGATCCAGCGCCAGGTCGAAATCACCGGCCCGCAGCGAAATAGTGCTGTCTTCCACGATGATGCGTAGCTCGATGTCAGGGAAACGAGCCTGTAACCGGGGCAAGCGCGGCATTACCCATTTGTCGAGGAAGGAAGGCACCGAACGCAGCCGCAGTACACCACTCATCACGCCGCTGCGAAGACGACGTACTTCCTGCCCCACGGACTGATAAGCCTCGTCGACGACCGCCGCCAAACGTCGTCCTTCATCGGTCAGTTCCAGCTGGCGTGGCAAGCGCCGGAACAACTTGAATCCCAGCCGCTCCTCGAGCTGCTTGATCTGTTGACTCACCGCGCCGGTGGTCACGTGTAGTTCCTCCGCGGCACGAGTGAAAGAGAGGTGGTGAGCGCTAACCACAAAAACCTTTAGCCAAGCGTGGGTTTGCCCATTGAGAGAACGGTTCATGGTTTAGTAGTCGTGAAGCGCAACGATGAAGGAAGCATATTTATAACCTTATTTGAATTGCTAATGGCGATATGCGCAATATCCAATGCTTTCGCTATAGTTATACTAAACTGTAGGTCAGTTATTTTCGATTGTCTCTCCGTAGGGATCTAGGCAGGCTAGGGCTAAATTCCATAACTAGATTCCACAATTAGCCGAGTTGCCTCAAGCGACCTGCTTTACAGGGTCGGTTTGTGAAGCGCACCGGCAAGATAAGGTGAGGAAAGTTCCATGGCTATCAGCGTATTCGACCTTTTCAAGATCGGCATCGGCCCATCCAGTTCACATACCGTGGGGCCAATGCGAGCAGCCTACGACTTTGTCGAGGAGCTGCGCGAGCGGGATTTGCTTGAGCGGGTGGCCCGTGTCGAAGTGCAGCTTTATGGCTCGTTGTCCGCCACGGGCATAGGGCACGGTACCGATCGCGCCATCATCATGGGCTTGATGGGAGAGCGCCCGGATGTCATCGATCCCGCCATCATCAATCCCTGTATCGAAGAACTGCTCGAGGCCCAGACCCTGATGCTTGACGGTCGGTTGGCGGTAGCATTCGTCTGGGCGCGGGACATGCAGCTACTCGAAGAGAATCTACCACATCATCCTAATGCCATGCGTTTGATCGCCCATGGTCACAACGAGGAGCTTTATCGCAATACCTATTATTCCGTAGGCGGCGGCTTCGTCATCAACGAGGAACAGGCCCAGGCGGGAGAGCTGGACACGGATACGACGGTCCTGCCCTACAATTTCAGTAATGCGGAAGAACTGCTGGTCATGTGCCGCAAGCACGACATGCGTATCAGCGAGATCATGCTGGAAAACGAAAAAGTCTGGCGAGATGAGGATAAAATTCGTAGCGAGCTGTGGCGGGTATGGGAGGCCATGCGTGCCTGCGTTGATCATGGTGTGCAGCAAGATGGTGTTCTTCCGGGTGGTCTTAACGTCAAGCGCCGCGCTAAACAGCTTTATCAGCGACTACAAACCGTTGAAGAGAGCCCGAGCCTGATTACTTCCACCTTTTCGGCCATGGATTGGGTCAATGTCTTTGCCCTGGCAGTCAACGAAGAGAACGCTGCGGGTGATCGCATGGTTACCGCGCCCACCAATGGTGCAGCCGGCATCATTCCGGCAGTGTTGCACTATTACATGAAATTTCAGCCCGACGCCTATGAGCGAGACGTGGTCGAGTTCCTGCTGGCCGCCGGGGCCGTGGGCGTTTTGTGCAAGAAGAACGCCTCGATTTCCGGCGCCGAAGTGGGCTGCCAAGGCGAGGTGGGTTCCGCCTGCGCCATGGCGGCGGCAGGGCTCGCCGAGGTCATGGGAGGCACTCCCGAGCAGGTCGAGAACGCTGCAGAGATCGGTCTCGAGCACAATCTTGGACTGACCTGCGATCCGGTGGGTGGCCTCGTTCAGATTCCCTGCATCGAGCGCAATGCCATGGCGTCGATAAAAGCAATCAATGCCGCTCAAATGGCGCTTCGGGGCGATGGGGAGCATTTCATCTCTCTGGACAAAGTCATTCGAACCATGCGCGACACCGGCCGTGACATGCAGGACAAGTACAAGGAAACTTCTCGCGGGGGGCTGGCGGTCAACACCATCGAGTGTTGATCAAACGAATCGTTAAACAAAAAGGCGCTCTGATGAGCGTCTTTTTAATGCTTTAGACTCATTTTTGCCACTAGTGATACGGTGCTGTTGAATAGGAGTAGAATAGCTTACAAAAAGTTGCTGAAGTATTTTGTCAAGCGACCATAAAAATTACATAAGCTATTTGATGGCCCAAGCAGGTAATTCAAATACCTCGTGAATTCTAGACTCGGGATGAAGGTTCCCTATTGCCAATCAAGACGAGGAAGGTTTGATCGTGGAAAAAGAAGACAGCTGTATCGTTCGGCTTTTCAGCAACTATTGCGCTCTATCGGAAGAGGACAAGCGCTTGCTACACAGGCTCGAAGAGAGTCCAGTCGAGGTGCAGGCCGGTCAAACACTGTGGAAGGAGGGCGATAAGGCGACGGAATTCTGCACGATCAGCAAGGGTTGGGCCTACTCCTTTCGCAACATGGGAGATGGCAGCCGTCAGATTCTCGAGCTGTATCTCCCCGGAGATATCATCGGCATGCGTGAATTCGCCTTTTCCCAGCGGCTCACTGGACTCGCGATGATTGATGACGCCGTGATCTGTCACTTTCCCCATCATCGCTTGATAGAAATTTTCCGTACCTCTACCATCTTGACTGCGGTGTTGTTTGCCATCGTCAGTCGCCAACAAGCATTGCTGACCGAGCGGCTGGTCAATCTGGCTCGGCGATCGGCTCAACAGCGTTTGGCACATTTTATTTTTGAGATGTATGAGCGCCTGAATCAGACCTGCGCGGTCAACGGCGGGCATTTTCGCCTGCCTCTTTCCCAGGAACAGATTGGTGATGCACTGGGATTGAGTTCAGTGCATGTCAGTCGTACTTTCAGCAGCTTGCGTGAACAGAACCTGGTGTTGCGGGAGCGTCATCGCGTATGCCTGCCGAACCCCCAGGCATTGGCGAAAGTAGCGGAATTTGACAATCGTTATCTCAATGACAGTCTACGGCCGCTTTTCGACGATCATGAGCGCCAGAACGAGTCCAGTAGCCTGGCCACCTAATAAGCCTGATACAGCTCGAGGCATCGTCAGTTTTTTATCAGTCGCCTGGAAACTCTCCTTTGTCGTTCTGAAGCAATTGCCGGATCGACCAGGTTGTATTGTTCAACTAATGTTTTCGCCTACACTAGAGAACGATTCGGAACGATCTGCGGTTACCCGAATCCATTTGACGTTCGTCCAATTCGTCCATTAGGAGTCGCCATGAAATCCCGTGCTGCCATTGCCCTGGAAGCCGGTAAGCCTTTGGAGCTTGCTGAAATTGATGTTGAAGGCCCCAAAGCGGGTGAGGTACTGGTACGCATCGTCGCCACCAGCGTATGCCATACCGATGCCTACACGTTATCCGGCACCGATCCGGAAGGACTGTTTCCTTCCGTGCTGGGTCACGAAGGCGCCGGGATCGTAGAGGAAGTCGGTGAAGGCGTGACTAGCGTGCAGCCTGGCGACCATGTGATTCCGCTCTATACCGCGGAATGCGGCAAGTGCAAGTTCTGCCTCTCCGGCAAGACCAACTTGTGTAGCGCGGTGCGTACTACTCAAGGCCAGGGCCTGATGCCGGACGGTACCACGCGCTTCTCTTTCGAAGGCAAGAAGCTGCATCACTACATGGGTTGCTCGACTTTTTCCGAATACACCGTGGTGCCTGAAGTCTCCCTGGCCAAGGTTTCCAAGGAAGCGCCCATGGACAAGATCTGTCTGCTGGGCTGCGGGGTGACCACCGGCATTGGCGCAGTTCGCAATACCGCCAAGGTCGAGCCGGGCTCGACGGTGGCTGTGTTCGGCCTCGGTGCCATCGGTCTGGCGGTCATCCAGGGGGCGCAGATCGCCAAGGCCGAGCGCATCATCGCCATCGACGTCAATCCGGACAAGTTCGAGCTGGCTCGCCAGTTCGGCGCTACCGAGTTCGTCAATCCCAAGGACTACAGCGATCCCATTCAGCAGGTGCTCATCGATATGACCGATGGCGGCGTGGATTACTCTTTTGAGTGCATCGGCAACGTCAACGTCATGCGCTCGGCCCTGGAGTGCTGCCACAAGGGCTGGGGCGAATCGATCATTATCGGCGTGGCCGGCGCCGGCGAAGAAATCTCGACGCGTCCGTTCCAACTGGTCACCGGTCGGGTCTGGAAGGGCTCTGCCTTCGGCGGCGTAAAAGGCCGCAGCGAACTGCCGGGCTACGTTGAGGACTACATGAACGGCAAGGTCAAGATCGACGAGTTCATTACTCATAACATGGCCTTCGAGCAGATCAACGAAGCCTTTGATCTGCTGCACCAAGGCAAGAGCATTCGTAGCGTGCTGAGCTATTAACAAGCGCCCGATGCTACGCTATTAACAGGCGCCCGATGCTGCGCTATTAACA
The DNA here is from genome assembly GCF_947500835.1 of uncultured Halomonas sp. GTDB lineage: Bacteria > Pseudomonadota > Gammaproteobacteria > Pseudomonadales > Halomonadaceae > Modicisalibacter. Next base: position 586,401 of record NZ_CANMTQ010000001.1, on the reverse strand, counting down.
GGCGCCCGAAGACGCGCCGCTGCTAATTAGCGTCCGTAACTGCAACGGTGATAAACCTCGTCTCCGCGACGTTGCCCATCGTGGGCAGTCGCAGGGCGAGTATCTCGATCAAGGAGTCGTTCATGAGCATGTCCGAAACCATAGAGCAGGTGTCCGCCAACAAGTGTTTCGGTGGTTGGCTCAAGCGCTACAAGCATTACGCTCGAGCGCTCGATTGCGAAATGACCTTTTCAATCTATTTGCCGCCCCAGGCAGAGCAGGGCAAGGTGCCCCTGCTGTGGTGGCTTTCGGGCTTGACCTGTACCGACGAGAACTTCATGCAGAAAGCAGGGGCCCAACGCGTGGCTGCGGAGCTTGGCATGGCGATCGTCTGTCCTGATACCAGCCCGCGAGGGCTGGATCTGCCCGGCGAGCACGATAGTTACGATTTCGGCTCCGGGGCCGGTTTCTATGTCAATGCGACCCAGGAGCCCTGGTCGAAGCACTATCGCATGTACGATTACGTCAATGAGGAGTTGGCCTCGGTAGTACGCCAGCACTTCCCGGTCAACGGTCGTGAATCCATCAGCGGGCACTCCATGGGAGGCCATGGCGCGCTGATAATGGCGCTACGTCAGCCAGGGCGATATGCCTCGGTGTCGGCGTTCTCCCCGGTGGTCAATCCCAGCGAAGTGCCTTGGGGGCAGAAGGCTTTCAGCAATTATCTGGGTGACGATCGCGGTAAATGGACCCAGTATGACGCCTGCGAACTGGTCGCCAAAGGCGCTTCTCGGCAGCCGTTGTTCATCGATCAGGGCGAGGACGACAACTTTCTCGAAGAGCAGTTGAAACCGGAGCACCTTGAGGCCGCCTGTGAGAAACGCGACCATCCTCTGACCCTGAGACGCCAGCCCGGTTATGACCATAGCTACTACTTCATCGCGACCTTCATCGAAGAACATCTGCGCTATCACGCCAAGCATCTCAAGATAGCCTGACCTCAATAGACGCAAAATCTACTTGCACGCAAACGACGCTTCTGCCTTCAGGAGCGTCTTTTTTTGTGGTGTCTTTGAATTGAAAACGTCACTCTTGTGCTTGTTTGCGACAAAATTCGTGAATAAATTCTTATTCTCAGCGTAAAAGTGAAAATTCGGTAGCGTAAAACGACATGGCTTTTATAGTGAATAACAAGGTCGATATAACGTTATAGCGGTACCTAATCACAATGAGACCCTCATCGATCAGGTAGAGGGCAACACCTCAAGAGAGGGGCTTATGGCAACGTCTACCGTGACGAAGGCAGCACCCGCGACTCCCAAGGCAGTCATTCCCCAGACCCTCGGCTTCTTGCTGCTGGATAACTTCACGCTGATTTCGCTGGCGTCTGCCATCGAGCCCCTGCGCATGGCCAATCAGCTTGCAGGGCGCGAGCTGTATCGCTGGTATACCCTGAGTCAGGATGGCTTGCCGATCCATGCAAGTGACGGTGTACAGGTGACGCCGGATGCGTCCATTGCCATTCCACTCACCCTGGACTGGGTGGTGGTATGTGGTGGCGTGGGCGCCAATCGAAGCGTAAGTCGTGAACACGTCAGCTGGTTGCAGGCTCAGACACGGCAGTTACGTCGCATGGGTGCGGTATGCACCGGTAGCTGGGCCCTGGCCCGGGCTGGACTGCTCGATGGCTTCGAAGCAAGCGTTCATTGGGAATGTCTGGCCGCCATGAAGGAGGCGTTCCCCCGCATTGCACTCTCTGCTCGGCTCTTTTCCATCGACCGTAACCGTTTCACTGCTTCAGGCGGTACCGCGCCCCTGGACATGATGCTCACCTTGATTGGGCGTGATCATGGCCATGACCTGTCCGCGGCGATTTCCGAGATGTTCATTTATGAGCGCGTACGCAACGAGCAGGATCATCAGCGCATGCCGCTCAAACATATGTTAGGCACTACTCAGCCCAAGTTGCTCGAAATTGTCGCGTTGATGGAGGCCAATTTGGAAGAGCCCATCGGGTTCGATGAATTGGCAGCCTATGTCGACATTTCGCGCCGTCAGCTGGAGCGACTGTTTCAAAAGTATCTGCACTGTTCGCCATCACGCTACTATCTACGTCTTCGGCTTACCCGCGCACGACAATTCCTGAAGCAGACGTCGATGCCGATCATCGACGTGGCGTCCGCCTGTGGTTTCGTCTCCACGCCGCACTTCTCGAAGTGCTATCGCGAGTTTTATGGTGTGCCGCCTCGGCAAGAACGTCTCTATACCCGCTCGGGCCGAGAGCTTCAGGATGAGCAAGGAACGTTGGCGGTGATCCCGGACACTCTAGAACAGGAGCCTATTTCAAGGGCGGTAGCGGCGCTAGCCAATGCGCGCGGAGAGTCAACCTATGCGAGCGTGCCGTTGAGATAATCGGCAATCAAACCTGACAATTGGTTCTTGATATCGCCTTTCCGCCAGGGGAGGCGGCATTGTTATACTGGGTCATTTCACAAATATAGAGAAACCGCATGACCCAGGACTGGCCGCGTCGGCTACTGCGCTACACACTGATTGCCATTGTCGGCTTTGTGGCCCTTTCCGTATTACTGGTAATGATATTTCGGGTGGTGCCGGTATTCGGTTCCATGGTGATGGTCGAACGCAAGGTGCAGTCCTGGATATCAGGAGAAACCCTGAATATTCGCCAGGATTGGACTTCCTGGAGCGATTTGTCCGATCACGCCAAGATTGCCGTGATCGCCGCGGAAGATCAGAAGTTTCCCTCCCATCATGGCTTCGATCTGGGCCAACTGCGTAAGGCCGTATCTGCCTGGCAATCCGGCAATGGTCTGCGTGGCGCCAGTACCATCAGCCAGCAGACCGCCAAGAATCTATTTCTATGGACGGGGCGCAATTGGCTGCGCAAGGGGCTGGAGGCATGGTTTACCCTGCTCATCGAGCTGCTGTGGCCCAAGGAGCGTATCCTCGAGGTCTATCTCAACATCGTCGAGTGGGATAGCGGCATATTCGGTCTGGAAGCCGCGGCGCAGCATTATTTCGGTGTTTCCGGGGCGAATTTAAGCGCATCGCAAGCAAGTTACCTGGCCGCTATCCTGCCCAATCCTCGGGAGTGGAGTGCATCCAACCCCTCTCCCTACATCCAGCAGCGAAGCCAATGGATTCGCAGACAAATGCGCCAGCTGGGCGGCACCCGCTATCTCGAGCGTCTGTAGTCGCTATCTATTGTTGGTTATTGTTGGCGTCCTGATGGCGGCTTCATCCGGTAAGAATACATCTATGCTAGCGGGATACGTTCGCCGCATCGTGCAACCTTGATAACCTGTCATCAAGCCCGGAACACAGGGACTCCAAGGCCGGGCGGGCATAGTAGAATCCCTGCTGGCGCGTGATGCCCTGATGCGTCAGCCAGATTGCTTCTGCCTGGGTCTCCACCCCTTCGGCGATCAGGCCAATGCCCAGCTCCTGGGCCATCAGTACGAGGGACTTGATCAGGGTCTGGCGGCGGGTGTCTTGGTCGCAGCCCATGATCAGTTCGCGATCGATCTTGAGTTTGTCAGGCTGCAGGTCGGTGAGCAGATCGAGATTGGCGTAGCCGGTGCCGAAATCGTCGATAGCGGTGGTAAACCCCATGCTGCGATAGGTGTCGATGATGTTGCGCAGGTGTTGACGATCCGCGACCCGCTCGGTCTCGGTGATCTCGAAAATCAGGCGCTCCGCAGGCCAGCCAACCTGAGCCGAGACTTCAAGGGTGGCCTGAATGCAGGCCTCGGGGTCATAAACCGCGTTGGGCAAGAAGTTGATCGATAGCGCTTCCTGCATACCCAAGGCACTGGCCAGTTCGATAGCACGTACTCGACAGGCTTGATCGAAACGATACAGCAACGCCGGCGTGACCCGGGACAGAATGCTGTAGGCGGATTCTCCCTGGACGCCACGCACTAATGCTTCATAGGCGACGATGCGCGCCTGCTGCGTATCAACGATAGGCTGAAATGCCATGGTGAAATCGAAGGGCAGGTCGCCATCGCAACGACCACAGCGCGCCTTGACTCGAGCACAGTGGGGCATGAACGTTCTCTTGATCCTTCACCGATAGGGATGTTTGTTGCTATCCAATATCTACCTTATCGGTGGCGGCTCAGCATACTTAAGGTTTTTTCTATAAAAAGGATAGTCAACGAGGGGAGCGATTACCACGCACCACCAGGCCGACCCCGGTAATAGCGAGTGCCATGCCGATCAGCGCCACCGGCCCCAGGGTCTCGTCAAATAGCCACCAGGCTTCCAGGGCGGTCAGTGGCGGCACCAAGTAAAACAGACTGGCCACCCGGGACGCCGCACCTCGCCGAATCAACGCCATCAGCAATAAAATCGCGGCAATCGAGAGTCCCAGCACCAGCCAGGCCAGGGTCGCCACGAAGGTTGGCGTCCAGGTAACGTCCCGGGTCTCGAACAGCAATGCCCCAATGCCAAAGAGTGCGCCGGCGGCCAGGTACTGGGCAATGCTGCCGCCCAGCAGCGGCATGCCGGTACAAAAGCGCTTCTGATACAGGGTGCCGGCGGAGATACCCAGCAGTGCCGCCAATACACAGGCCAGCGCCCCCAGGCCGAAACCTTCGAAAAGGCCGGCTTCTTCCGGGGAGAGCTTGCCACTCAGCACCAGAGTAATGCCGACCAGGCCCAGCAGTAGCCCGAGCCACTGCCAGAAAGAAAGACGCTCACCCAATAGAGGCAGCGCCAATGCAGCAGTAAGCAGTGGCTGTAGACCTACCAGCAGTGAGGCGAGACCCGCCGGTAGACCCAGGTAAATGGCATAGAACACCCCACCCAGGTAGGCGCCATGGACCAGCAAGCCGGTCATTGCGGCATGCCCCCAGAGTGCCGGCGATGAAAGCCAGGGGGCTTTGAGCAATCCCAGCAACGGTATGATGATGAGCAGTGTCAGAACACAGCGGATGAACAGGAAGGTGAAGGGTTCGGCGTAAGGCAAGCCGAATTTGGCGCCAATGAAGCCGGTACTCCATAACAGCACGAAGACCCCGGGCATCATCGCCAGCCACAGGTGTGGCCCCTGTTCAGAGCTAGTCGAAGCAGAAGTTGAACCGATATGGGAGCGCGAAGAACGCATCATCGACTCTCGCGAGGCGCTGTCCGGCGCTGTTCCGATTGCCGTATGGGCATTCTGTCGATGATGTCGAAAACCTGGCGTGGATCGACAAAGCCTTCGAGCTGCATCTTCTTGCCGCCATCGTATCCGACCAGAATCACTTTCATCGGCCCCTGCGGGTCTACCTCCAAGGCCTCGAGCAGTGCCTCGGTCTCGAATCTCGTCATGGGGCGTCCAGTGCGATGACCGTTCCCGTTCTCGACGCTGTAGAGCACCATTTGCCGATCGTCGAACTCCTCCCGATGGCGCTGCAACTGTTCACGCATCCGAACATAGTCTTCATTCTCGATGCTCGGTGTGACCAAAATCAGCGGACGGAACTTGCCGCGATCGGTGATCAGCGGATTGGCCGGATTATCGGCGGCAAAGGTACTGGGCACGGCAAGACTCCAGAGGATCAAGCAGATCGAGAAAAATAGTGCAGCACGAGTACGGGACATGGCACGGCTTCCTGTAGGGGGAAGAGTCTTTCAAGCACAACAGATTGCTCGATAAAGCGCCAGTTTACCGCGAGATAGCCAATCTATAGCCAGGTCGAGAGGGTGATCGAGCCAAATTGATCCGCTTCATCCTGGGATTCGAACTCTCGGGTGCGCCAGACGTTGGTCAGTGCGATCTGGAAACGATCCCAGCTGAACACCACGCCGGCGGTAAGATCGCCGACCCATTCACGACGATCGACTTCGTGGCTGCTCTCGAAGGTATTGCCGTCCAACAGCAAATTGTGAGCCATGAAGCGGCCTTCCGTGCCGAAAAAACCATACCAGCCGAAGCCTGCGTCCGGTATGAAGCCCTGGCGTCCGCCCTGGGCGGGCGCCACCGCCGGAATACCAAAGCTTTTTTCCAGGCCGCTGCCAAAGCGTAGCGCGCCGCCTGCCCCCAGGTAATCGTAAAGATTGCCCACATTCATCGAAGCGCTAGGGCCATATTCCCACTCCAGACCACCAAAATGAGAAAGCCACCACCAGGACTTGCTCACCCCCAGATTGATGATGGGTTCGTTATCGAGCTGATTGCTCCAGCCTTCCGGGTCCTCGCTGCCGGTCACCTTGTGGGCCGCCTTCTGAATGAGCTTGCCGCCGGCGGCAGGGCCCACCCATCCAATCTGCAAATGCAGATCCGTGACTTCCCGCCAGCTTTCATGCTGCTGATCATCGAACAGCGACAGTCCTCCCAGCAGCAGACCGGCATAGGGCCGATCGTCTTCAATCAGGCGCTCGCGGCCAATGTCTTTGGGGGTGTAGATCTGATGAATGAAGTGATAACCCACCGCGTCGACGTCGCTTGCGGACCAGCCCGGAAGCCAGTCCGCAAGCGTTCTTGACCAGTGTTCGGCGTTTGGCTGAGTGATGCGCGTCAGCTCCAGGCCATTGGTGTAGTGGCCATCCTCGTCGGTGCTGGAGAACGCATCGTTTTCCACCTTGATGGAGTAAAGATCCGCACCCATGGCAAGAGGCGCGCAGAGCATGCCTGCAAGGAGCAGTCCTGAGCGCACGGGTTTTGAGCGTAGGCTTGAAGCGATAGGGGGCTGCATGCCACTTCCTTATGTAATGATCGAGCGGAACATACATGAATGTATGTTTGGCGGAAATTTAGCAAAAAAAGGTAAAAAAAACCATGTGAATATGTACGGCGCAGATTAAGAGTGGAAAGAATCAAGGCAAAGAGTCAAAAAATAATTGCATCTATGCAAATTAATTTGCATAGATGTGTTGCAGCCTTTATGCTTCTGCAACGTTCATTCATGAGAAAGCCATGGCCATTACCACGCCCGCCCAGCCACCGACGTGCATTACCGAGCTTCAGGCCATTGCCGAGCATAGCCGGTCAGGTGCTGATGGCGCGCCGCGCATGTCGATGAAAGCACTGGCACTGCTCGATGCATTATTGGCAGCGCCGGAAGCGGCAGGGCTGTCGAGTATTTCCCAGCTTGGCGAGCGCCACGGGGTGAACCCCTCCAGCCTGACCCGGCTGGCTCGAACGCTGGGATTCTCGGGATTCAAGGCGTTTCAGGCGATTTTTCGTGAGAGCCTGACCAGCAGCGCATTCTATTCGACCCGGGCCGAGCGTCTGCTGGATTTCGGTGAGACGCCACAGACATCTTTTGCAACGAGTCAGGAACAGACGCTGTGGCAACAGGAAATGACCAATCTTTCCGCCACGGTGGAAAATCTCGACAGCACTGTGCTTGAGCAGGTAACGAAAGCCATCATTGCAGCACGACGGCTGCATGTGGTCGGTTTACGGGCCAGTTTTGGCGCCGCCCATTACCTGGCCTACTACCTGGACTATCTACGCAAGGACGTACAGTTGATCTCGCCCTCGGCAGGCGTCGGCATCGAGCAGGCGCTGCCGCTGGATGAAAACGATCTGGTCATCGGCATCGCCTTTCGTCCCGAAACCCGCGCCAGCCTCGACTACTGCCGGTTGGCCCTGGAGCAGGGGGCCAACCTGGTGGCATTGACCAACCATCCTGGCTCGCAATTGGCGGCCTTGACCGATCGCTGTCTCATTGCGCCGGCGGAAGGGCCATTCTTCTTCAACCCGATGAGTAGTCTTTTTCTACTGGTGGAACTGGTGTTGTCGCGAGTTGCCCGGGAACTGGGAAGCGAAGCGGTCGCCAGCATTCGCCAGCGCGAGGCGCTGATTGCACGCTTTGGCATCGAATGAAGCCATCACGGCCATTCAATCTTTTCAAGGATATTCTTCATGACCCCTACTTCTCATTCATCCAGCCCGATCGATGGATCTTTTTCGGGAACACAGTCCAGCGCCGCCGACCGCCTGGAAAACGGCTATGGCGGTGCAGGTGAAGCAACGCGCTCTTCCGACACATTGCTGATCAACGAGCAGTCACGGCTACTCGAAGCCGGAGGAAAGCGCATCTTCAAATTCGGTTTCGGTCAATCGCCGTTCCCGGTATTTACTCCCGCCGTCCAGGCGCTTGCAGAGCATGCCGCCGAGAAAGCCTACCTGCCGGTACAAGGGTTGCCAGCATTGCGAGAGCAGGTCGCCAGGTTTCATAGCGACACCGATCATACTGCCTGGAGCCCCGAGCGCGTTGTCGTCGGCCCCGGCAGCAAGCTATTGCTGTTTGCCCTGATGAAATCCTTGCCCGAAGCGGACATCCTGATCCCGGCGCCGTCCTGGGTGTCCTATGCGCCCCAGGCACGCATGGCAGGTCAGCGGGCAGTTAAGCTCGAGGCCTCCTTCGAGACTCGCTGGCAGATAACACCCGAACAGCTCGAGGCGTACTGCGTCAAGAATCCGGAACGACTCAAGCTGTTGATTCTCAATGCGCCGGGTAACCCCACAGGACTATCTCCCGATACGGATACGCAAAAGCGTCTGGCCAACGTAGCGCGTCGTCATGGCGTACTGGTACTGGCGGACGAGATTTATGGGCTGCTGCATCACCGTGGTGAACATCGCGCCTTTGCCCTGGACTACCCGGAAGCCACCATGACCACTAGCGGGCTTTCCAAGTGGTGTGGCGCCGGTGGCTGGCGCCTTGGCGTCATGCACGTTCCCGCTGAGCTGGGCACTGAGCTCTTCGCGCGAATTCTGGGGTTGGCCTCCGAGACCTGGTCGAGCGTTACCAGCCCCGTGCAGCATGCCGCCATTGCCGCCTACACCCGCACACCGGAGCTTGACGCCTATATCAAGCGTCAACGGGTCGTGTTGAGCGAGATAGGCCAGTGGTGTTGCGCACGCTTGAATGACGCGAATGTACGCACCCACGCACCGGATGGGGGGTTTTATCTTTTCCCGGACTTCGAGGCTCATCGGGAAGCATTGGCCGCTCGGGGAATCACAACGAGCGCCGAATTGACCGCGCGCCTGCTCGATGACGCCGGGGTGGCCTTGCTGCCGGGAAGCGCCTTTGGCTGCGACCCGAGCCAGCTTACCGTGCGACTGGCCTATGTGGATTTCGATGGTGATGCATTGATGAAAGACGAGCGGACAGTCCTCGAACGGGCGACGACAACGGCTCTCATTCAAGGAATAGACGCTATCGTGAAATGGCTCAACCATGGGCATGAAAGCTGAGTTTTATTATTGAACGTCTCTTTTTATAGACATTTGTAAAGGACGGGAAAATTTTTACCCTCTTTTCTTTACACATAAAAGGGAACCACTGTGCGATAGAATTATCAGACACCGGACACACAACCGTAATGGAGTATCTACATGCATAAGATGACTGCCCTGTTCTCCGCCGCTCTGCTGACTGCAGGGATGATTGCCACGCCAGTGATGGCCCAGGATTCGTCAGCCCAGCAGCAAGACCCGGCAGCGCAACAGTCCCAGCCTACCGCTCAGGACTTCTCCGATGAGCAGCTTCAGCAGTTTGCTGACACCTCAGAAGAGATTGCCAAGATCTCCCAGGAATATACCCAGCGTCTGCAGGAGGCAGGTGACGACCAGGCCAAGCAGCAGGATATTCGCATGGAAGCCAATGAAAAGATGGTCGGTGTCGTTGAAGACAGCGGCCTGGACGTAGAAACGTTCAATTCCATCGGTCAGGCAATCCAACAGGATCCTGAATTGATGAAGCGTGTGCAGGACATGGCCCAGAACGGCCAGTAAGCAGGTTCGAATTGACGCACTTGAACGTCGAGACAGAACGAAGAAGGCCGCCCTTGATGGCGGCCTTTTTTGGTAGGCGGGCTGCTATGATGGCATCCTTTCATGCTTTCCATGCCCCAGCAGGACTTCTTGCATGCTCGCCGACACCCTCGCGGCACTAAAACCCGCCGATCGTACCCTCGCCACGACTGTCACCTCCCACCTGAACAATCTCACCAAGCCGCCCGGCAGCCTCGGCCAGCTTGAGTCGCTAGCCGTCGCCCTGGCGGTCCAGACCGGCGAAGCCTTTCCCTGTGTCTCGCCCCCCGGGGTGCTGGTGTTCGTCGCCGATCACGGTGTGGCCGCAGAAGGGGTCTCCGCCTTTCCCCAGGACGTCACCATGCAGATGGTCGGTAATTTCGTGGCCGGTGGAGCCGCCATCAACGTCTTGGCCCGCCAGATCGGCGCACGCCTGGAAGTGATCGACGTCGGTGTGGCTGCCGATCTTGCCTGGGAAGGCGTGATTGATAACAAGGTACGTCACGGCACGGCCAACATGGTCGAGACGGATGCCATGAGTCATGACGAGGCCGTGGCGGCCATCGAGGCGGGCATTCGCGCCGCCGAGCGGGCCATCGACGCCGGCTGTCGTTGCCTGATTGTCGGCGAGATGGGCATTGCCAACACTACCGCCAGCAGTGCGCTTCTGGCTGTGTTCACCGGGGCGCCGGTGGCAAGCCTGGTTGGGCGGGGGACGGGAATCGCCGAGAGTCGCCTGGCCCACAAGTGCTCGGTCATCGAGCGCGCCCTGGTGGCGCGAGCGCCAAACCGCAACGCCCCGCTCAAAATGCTCGCCAAGCTGGGCGGCCTGGAGATCGCTGCCATGGCCGGCGCTTACCTGGGCGGAGCGGCACACCGCGTGCCGCTGCTGGTCGATGGCTTCATCGCCACCGTGGCGGCGCTGGTTGCCTGCCGGCTGGCCCCCGCGGCGCGGGACTATCTGATCTTCGGGCATCGTTCCTGCGAGCCGGGGCATGCACAGGCGCTTGCCGCGCTCGAGGCCAAACCGCTGCTCGATCTGGGGCTGCGTCTTGGAGAAGGCACCGGCGCGGCGCTCGCCTTTCCGCTGCTCGAGTCGGCCACGCGCATTCTCCGCGAGATGGCGACTTTTGAGAGCGCTGGAATCACCGATGACAGCGCCGGCTGAAGATGGCCATGATGACTGTCGCGCGGCGTGTATCGCTTGCACGCGAGGCCAGGCCGTGAGCCTGCCGCCGCTGTCCGCGGCGCTGCTGACGCTGATTGGCGCGGCCGTGCTCGTTGATCTGTGCCTCGGCGACCCACGTCGTCTGCCGCATCCGGTGGTCGGCATCGGCCGCGTGATCGCCGCTCTGGAGCACGCCTGGAACCACGGCACAGCGCAAGCGCGACGCCGGCGCGGGGCGCTGCTCACGACGCTGGTGGTGGCCGGCACGTTCACGCTCGCCTGGGTGGCGCTTGCGCTGCTGGCACAAGTTCATCCTTGGCTGGCGCTCGCCGCCGAGCTGTGGCTGCTGGCCACGACGCTCTCCATCAAGGGGCTGGCCGACGCCGCTCGGGCCGTGGCAACGCCGCTGGCGATGAATGACCTGCCGGCCAGCCGCGGGGCACTGGCGATGATCGTCGGTCGCGATACCCAGCGTCTCGATGAGGCTGAGCTAACCCGCGGCGCCGTGGAGACCGTGGCCGAGAACACTGTCGATGGCATCACCGCGCCGCTGTTCTGGGCGTTGCTCGGCGGGGCGCCGCTGGCGCTGGCTTACAAGGCGGTTAACACTCTGGATTCCATGGTGGGCTATCGCAACCCGCGTTTTGCTGATTTCGGCTACGCCTCGGCGAAGCTCGACGACCTGGCTAATTGGCTGCCGGCACGACTGACCGCGCTGACCCTATGGCTAGCTGCCTGGGCGATGCCTGGCGCTCGCCGCAAGGGCGCGCTGGCCGCCACCTGGCGCCAGGCCCCGCGCCATCCGAGCCCCAACGCCGGCTGGCCGGAGGCCGTGATGGCCCAACTGCTGGGGGTGCAGCTCGGCGGCAGCAACGTCTACTCAGGCGTGGTCTCGCAGCGCGCGGTGCTGGGCGTCCCGTTGAAAGAGGGCGGCGAGCCGTTGGCGGTGAGGCACATCGCACGAGCCATCCACCATATGCATGGTGGCTGGCTGGTATTTTTGCTGCTCATGGCGCTGGCGGTGTGGCTCAAGGAGGGCCTGACATGACCCAGGATGCGCGTTGGCCGTCCCACGGCGGACAGGCAGCGCCGCTGCTGGCGCGCTTTGGATTGCCGCTTGATCATTCGCTGCTGGATTTCAGCGCCAACCTCAATCCCCTCGGGGCGCCGCAGTGGGTGTCGTCTCGCTTGGCCGCCGCAATCGAGGGCCTTGACAGCTACCCAGCGCCGGATTACCGCCCGGCCCGGGAAGCGATTGCCCGGGAGGCGGGCGTGGCCGTGGAGCAGGTGCTGCTGACCAACGGCGGCGCTGAGGCGATCTTTCTTACAGCAGCGGCCCACGCCGGCGGGCGGGCGGTGATCGTCCAACCCACCTTTAATGAGTACGCCCGGGCCTGTCGCGCCTTCGATATTGCCGTCGACAATGTATGTCTGATTCCACCGGACTTCTCCCTCGACCCGGCGAGTCTTGCTTTGAGCCTTGAGCGCGGCACGTTGTTGTTTCTATGTCGACCCAACAATCCCACCGCCACCCTATTGCCCCGCGAGACAATTGAACAACTGCTGACCCTGGCGGCACTGCGCGGCAGCCGCGTGGTGATCGATGAGGCCTTCATTGATTTCGTCACGCCCGCGGAGGAAAGCCTGGCCCCGCTGCTGGCGCGTTTCGACAACCTCATCCTGCTGCGCTCTTTGACCAAACTTTATGCACTGCCGGGGCTGCGGATGGGTTATCTGCTGGCGAGTGAATCACTGGTGCGCCAGCTTCAGGCCACCCAGCCGCCCTGGAGCGTCAATCATCTGGCCGCCGAGTTGGTGGCGCCGCTGCTAGCCGACATCGACTTCCTTGCCCGTACTCAGCAGTGGCTGAATGAGGAGCACCCGCGCCTGCAGGCCGGTCTCACCGCTGAGGGTCTCGAGGTGATACCGAGTCGCGCCAACTTCTTCCTGGTGCGGCCTCCTCTAGAAACTGTCGACGGCTCAGCCTCAATAGCTAGCGCAGCCCTTTTTGAGCAGCTGCTGCGCGCCGGTATCCTGGCCCGCCACACCCATGGTTTTCCCGGGCTCGACGGCGGCTGGCTGCGCCTGGCGCTGCGCGAACGTGACGCCAATGCGCGGCTGCTTGCCGCCCTGAGTGAGAGAAGGGAAGTATGATCGTCTTCGTCAGCGGCGGGGCGCGCTGCGGCAAGAGCGCTGTCGCCGAGCGTCTGGCACGCGAGTGCCAGCAGGTCCGCGACGGTGCGCGTTACTATCTGGCCACGGCAACCGCCTCGGACGCCGAGATGAACGCGCGCATCGCCCGCCATCGCCGCGACCGGGGAGATGCGTGGCGCACCCGGGAGGCGCCCCTGGCGTTGGGCACGGCGCTCGATAGCATCGAGCCCGGGGCCAGCGTATTGCTCGACTGTTTGACGCTTTGGGCCGCCCGGGCGCTTTTCGAGGCGCGCTATGACAGTGCCGCGGGCCTGGCCCAGCTCGAGGCGCTGCTGACCGCGGCTCGGGCGCGTTCGCTGGATCTGGTGGTGGTCTCCAATGATCTCAATGAGGATGTTATGCCCCCGGACGCCGAGACCTGGCGCTATATAGCCTTTTTGCAGCGCCTGCATCGTGCGCTGGCTGGCCAAGCCGACCGGGTCATCGAGGTGGTGGCTGGCGTGGCTATTGATTGGACCGAGGAGCGGGAGGCGACATGATGAAGGAGGCGGGCTATGGCCTACTGTTGGCCTTCCAGTTCCTGACGCGGCTGCCGGTGCCGGTGAATTGTCCCTGGACGCCGGCCACCAGCCGCTGGGCGCTGCGCAGCTATCCTCTGGTGGGATTGGCGCTTGGCGCCCTGCTGGCTGGGGCCGCTGCGCTGTTGTCCGGTGCGCTGCCGGACCCGCTGCTGGCGCTGGTGCTGCTCAGCCTATGGGTGGCGCTCTCCGGGGGATTGCATCTGGATGGGCTGATGGACGTGGCCGATGCCCTGGGCAGCAATGCGCCCCTGGCGCGCCGTTGGGAGATCATGAAGGACTCTCAGGTGGGCAGCTTCGCCGTCCTGGCGCTGGTCTTTCAGCTGGCCTGGAAGGCCATGTTGCTATGGGCGCTGCTTGTCGCCGGAGCGCCCCTGGGGGTACTGGTCGCGATACCGGCTTTGGCGCGTTTTGGCGCGGCGGCGCTGCTGCGCCTGGCGCCTTGCGCGCGTCGCGAGGGGCTGGCGTGGCAGTGGCGCCAGCACCTTGGTTTGACGGATCTGGCGCTGGCGCTGTTGACGCTGGTCCCACTGTTTTGGCTGCTGCCGGGCTGGCTCTGGCTGTTGGCTGGCCTGCTCGCGTTTTTACTGCTGTACGGTATCGTCATGACACAAAGCTTCAACGGCATCAACGGCGATATCCTGGGTGCCGCCATCGAAGGAGGAGAGCTATGGCTGTTGCTGATCGCCTGGAGCTGGTGGTCGTTCGCCACGGCCTGACCGCCTGGAATCGTGAGCGCCGCTATCAGGGGCAGCGGGACATTCCCCTGCTGCTGCCCGAGGCGCGGCCCGGTCTGGATCGGCTTCGCGACGCCGTAGAGGGGGAGTCATTCGATGCTATCCACTCAAGCGACCTGACGCGCTGTCGCCAGACCCTGGCGCATCTTATGACAGGGCGGAGTGATACGTTGACGCCGCACTTCGATGCCCGGCTGCGCGAGCTCAATTTCGGCGAGTACGAGGGCAAATGCTATGAAGAACTCAAGACGCTGCCCGCCTACCGCGCCTGGATCGATGGCCTGGGTGAGCAGGCGCCGCCCGGCGGCGAGTCCTCCGGCGAGCTGCGCCGGCGCCTCGACGCGTGGCTTAGCGACCTGTTCGCCGAGGTAACGGCCCAGGCGCTTGAGCGAGTGCTGGTCGTCACCCATGGCGGCGTGATCCGCGAACTGCGCCGGCGCTTCGAGGAAATCGATTTCTGGGAGGGCAGCCTGGGCCAGGCCGAGGGCCGCCGGCTGATCTTTTTGCAACAAAAAGGGGCGTGGCAATGCAGCTCTTCATCGGCGGTGCCTGCGCCGGCAAGCGTGACGCGGTAAGCAAGCGCTACCCCACCGCCCACTGGCATCGCCTAAATGCCGGTGCGCCGTTGGACAACTGGCCTGCAGCGGTCGTCTGCAGCTTGCCGCTGGTGGTGACCGGCTGGGCGGCATGGATTGAAGCGGCCTTAAGTGATGAGCCCGAGGATGATCGCCTGCGCAGGCGGCTTGTCGCCGCACTCGATACGCTGGTCGCCGCCGAGCGCGGCGGCCTGACGGTGGTGCTGATCCTGCCCGAGATGGGGCGCGGCATCGTGCCCATGTCGCCTCTGGCGCGGCGCCTGCGTGACCTGGCCGGCTGGCTGGCCCAGGACGCCGCCGAGCGCGCCGAGGGCGTCTGGTATGTCCGCCATGGGCTTGTCAGGCGACTGAAATGACCGGCGTGTCAAACCCCGGCTCACCGGCGTCGTTGACCCCACCGAGGCGTGCTGCTAGCGTAGCGCCCACTCTCAGGTGTCCCAGGCGTTTAAGCGTCTGGGGTGAAACGGGAAGTCGGTGCGCCTCGCGCCAGTCCGACGCTGCCCCCGCAACGGTGATCGAGTTTAGGAGCCTATCGGACTTAACGCTGATCTACTGCTAGATCCGGCCTTTCGGCCAATTGCATTCGATCTGACTCGTTAAATAGCGAGCTATTCGCCTCATCAGATCGATGAACTTGTCTCGAAACCCGAATCTCTCGTGACGATCGGTCAAATCCGACAGGCTCCTGGGAATGCCCTATACCACTGTGCCTCGGCATGGGAAGGTGGCATTTCAGGACGCTTTGCGTCCACTCGTCAGCCCGGAGACCGGCCCGAGAGCTTAGAAACGCGTCACGACCAAATCGACGAGTGGGATGAAACGTAAGGCACACGCCGCCGTTCGCCCGCGCCGACGTATGTGCGTGTTTCCCTAGTGCCGGGTTGCGGTGGGCGACTCAGAGGCAGGGCCGACCTCGCCGTTCTCCCTTTCTCGTTTCTTGCCGCCCGGTGATTGCTGCATTATGGCCGTGCGGGCAGGCACGGCGAGCAAGGGACATCCATGAGCACTACACGCCACACCTTCCATGGCCTGACGGTCTTCGGTCTGGGCTTTTTACCCCTGATCGTTCACGCCCAGGGCACCACCGACAGCGACGCTAGCCGCATCGACCTCAACCCTTTGGTGGTCACCGCTACCCTGGCGCCACGCACCGCCGACGAAACGCTGGCCTCCGTTACGGTGCTCGACGAGGCGACGCTGCGCCGCCATGACCCTACCAACATCACTGATCTTTTTCGCGGCCAGCCTGGCGTCGACGTCAACACCAATGGCTCCTTCGGCAAGCAGAGCAGCGTCTTCATCCGCGGCGTGGACAACAGTGGTTCGCTGCTGCTGATCGACGGCATCCGGCTGCGCTCGGCTACCGCGGGCGGTTCTGCCTGGCAGTATCTTGATCCGCGCATGTTCGAGCGCGCCGAAATCGTGCGCGGCCCGCTTGGCAGTCTTTATGGCGCCGATGCCGTGGGCGGCGTGGTGCAGCTTTTCACCCATCAGGCGCAAGAGAGCGAGCCAGGCGCCGAGGTGTCGGCGGGGGGCGGCAACTTCGATTCCCGCCGGCTCAGCGCCAGGCTCTCCGGCAGCGAGGGCGGCACGCGCTACAGTTTCGCCGGCAGTCACTTCACCACCGACGGTGAGCCTGTTCGCCGCGGCGGCGAGGACAAGGGCTTTGACAATACCACCGCCCTGGCACGCCTCTCGCACACCTTCGACGACGGTAGTGAAGTCGGCATGCTTGCGCTGCGGGCGCGGGGCAACACCGAGTTCGACGGCGGCGAGACCGACTTCGTGCAGCAGGTCGCAGGGGTGTATGGGGAACTGCCGGTCACCGAGCGCTGGCGCAGCCGCCTGACCTTGAGCGAGTCCCGGGACGAGCAGGACAGCCAGCGCACGCTTGGCGACTCGACCTTTGATACCCGCCAGCGCACCGCGCGCTGGCAAAACACCCTGGATATCGGCCCCCACGAGGTGATCGTGGGATCGGAGTTTACCCGGGACGACATCACGACCACCGAAAACTATGCCGAAGACAGCCGTGACAACACCGCGGTGTTCGCCCAGGGGCTGCTGGACTTCTATCCTGTCAGCCTGCAGGCCGGCCTGCGCTACGATGACAACGAGGCCTTCGGCGACGAGCTGACCGGCAACCTGGCCCTGGGCTACGCCCTCGATGACTGGCACACACTGCGTGCAAGCGTTGGCACCGCCTTCCGGGCGCCGACCTTCAACGATCTCTACTACCCCTATGATGAGAGCACCTTTTCCGGCACCACTTCCATATTCGAAGGCAATCAAGACCTCGAGGCCGAAACGTCGACTTCTTATGAGCTAGGGGTGCGCGGGGACTACCAGCCGTTTTACTGGGATCTGGCGCTGTTTCAGACCGACATCGATGACCTGATCGATTGGGCCAGCGACTCGCCGGCGCCGAACGTGGTGCGCTATCGCCCAACTAACGTCAGCGAAGCACGCATTCGCGGGGCGGAGTTTGCCGCCGGCGCGGAGCTGGGCGACTGGACCCTGCGGGGCGCGCTCACCTATCTCGATCCAGAAGATCGCGACACCGGCAACGACTTGCCGCGCCGCGCCACCCAGAGTCTGCGTCTGGATCTTGACCGCGAGCTCGGCGACTGGTCCATGGGCGGCTCCTGGATCGTTCAGAACCACCGCTACGACGATGCCGCCAACGAGCAGCGACTGGGCGGCTTCGGCCTGCTCAACCTGCGCGCCGGCTGGGCCTTCGCGCCGCACTGGTCGACCCGGCTGACGGTAAACAATGCCCTCGACAAGCAGTACGAGACCGCCCGGAACTATATCAACGCCGGTCGCGCCGTCTTTATCAGCGTGGATTACGGAGCCTTGTGATGATGCGGGCTTGCCTGGTACTGCTGCTCAGCCTGCTGCCGACGCTGGCATCCGCGGGCACGCTGGTGGGCATCGTTTCGGAGCGCTCCGCCGCGGAACTTGCCGCCGGCGCGGCACGCTTTCTCGACGCCTACCCGGACCATCGCGTAGTCCTGCGCACGCCGGAGCAGCTGGCCGAGACGGACGACGCCGAGCTTGCCGAGCTGCTCGACGCCGCCGATGCGCTACTGTTGGCGGCGGTCTTCGGTGAGCAGGTAGGGCGCCTGGCGCGGCTGGTGGAGACCGCCGCCGCCCGGCGTGACTTCCCGATCCTCGCCGTCAACGGCGACCGGCGCTTGACGCGGCTGTCACGGCTGGGCGGCGAGTGGGCGCTGGCCGGACTCGATGCGGCAACCCTGGGCGAGCTGGTGGCGAGCCCCGACGCCGAAGAGTCGGCCACCGGGCATCTGGCGGCGCAGTGCGAGCGTTTTCCCGCCCAGGCCGAATGGCTGATCGGGCGCGCCTACTACCAGGGGCGCAATCCCGAGCACCTCGACGGCCTGCTGCGCTGGCTGCTGGCCGAGGCCGGCCATGGCCTGACGGTACCCGAACCCTCGCCGCGGGCGGCGATCCGCTACTACCGGCCGGGCCGCAACAACGATACGCCCACCACCGACCCTGCCGCTCTGGGACTGAACCCTGGGTCGGCAGTGGCGATCCTCGATCTCGACAGCGGTGATCGTCCCGGCGACCGCGAGCTGCTCGAAAGCGTCTGCGCGGCGCTGACGCAGCGCGACCTGCAGTGCGTGGCGGTGCTGGCGCGCTGGGGCGGGGCCACCCTGGCAGCCCTCGAGCGTCTGCCCGAGACCCTTGGCGAAGCGAGCCTGGCAGGGGTGCTGAGCCTGCAGGACTTCACCCTGGGCGGGGGCGAGGGACGGCGCACGGCCACCCAGGTGCTGGGCCAGCTCGACGTACCGGTGATCAAGGGGCTGCGTCTGGCCGAGCGCAACGAGGCGCAGTGGCGGCTCTCTCAGGATGGCCTGCCACGTGAGGCGGTGCACTACCAGCTGGCGATGCCGGAGCTGCAGGGCGTGAGCCAGCCGATGGTGCTGGCGGCGGCCGCCCCACGCGAGATCGACCCGCTCACCGGTGTGGCACTGACGCTGTCGCGGCCGCTGGCGTCCCGCGTCGATGCCGTTGCCGAGCGCTTCGCTCGCTGGCAACGCCTGCGCGCACTGGACAACGCCGACAAGAAGGTGGCGCTGATCTACTACAACCACCCGCCCGGGCGGCAGAATGTCGGCGCCGACAACCTCGACGTGCCGGCCTCGCTCTACGAGATGCTCACCCGGCTTCGCGAGGCCGGCTATGACACTGGCGAACTCCCGGAGAGCCCGGAAGCCCTGCACGACCTGATTCAGGCCCGCGGGGTCAACCTGCCCGAGGATCGCGGCGCCTTGGAAACGATGGCCGGGCAGGTGGCGTCGCTCACCGGCCAGGAGTACCGCCGCTACTTCGCGACGCTGCCGATGACCATCCGAGGTGAGCTCGTGCAGGGGCCGCTGGGCTATCTGCACGCGCGCCTCGCCCAGGCCGATGCACAGGGCGAGCCGGCGCTGGTGCGCGAGGTGCTGGCGCGGGTGGCCAAGGATCTGCGCCATCTGCTCGAACAGCACGATCACCCGGCCCGAAATCGAGCGCTGGATCTGCTGAATCAGTACGTTCAAGGCTGGCAGGCGCAGCTCGACCACGCAGAGGCAGTCGAGAGCGAGACGCTCGAGTCGCTGCGAGACGCCCTGGTAGCGACAGGTATCCCTGGCCTGACCGGCTGGGGCGAGCCGCCGGGGCGCTCCATGATCGTTGACGACAGAATGCTCTTTCCGGGGCTGCGCTTTGGCAACATCTTCATCGGCCCCCAGCCGCCCCGGGGCTGGGAGGTGGACGAAGAGCTGCTGCACGCCAACACCACCTTTCCGCCGACCCATCAGTACCTGGGATTCTACCACTGGCTGCGCGACCGCTTCGCCGCGGACGCCCTGGTCTACGTGGGGCGTCATTCCACCCGCGAGTTCCTGCCGCGACGCCGGGCAGGGCTTACCGAGGACGATTATCCGGAGCTTTTAGGCGGCAACCTGCCGCTGATCTACCCCTACATCGTCGATGGCGTGGGCGAGGGCATCCAGGCTAAGCGCCGCGCCCTGGGAGTGATGATCGGCCATCTGACCCCGCCGCTGGCCGCCACCGAACTCTACGACGACCTGCTCGAGCTGCGCCAGCTGGTCGAGACCTTCGAGGTGGCGACCGACCCCGACAGTCCCACGCGGCACCGGGCGGTGACGATGCTGCGCGAGCGCATCGAGAGCCTCGAGCTGACCGAGGCCTTCGAGCGCGAGATCGCCGGCGACCTGGGCCTGACCGCCGAGGAGGTGAACCTGAACGAGGTCGCCGCCGAGCTGCTGGTGCACGAAGCCGGGCACTACGTCACCGACATGCAGGAACGCTTCATGCCCCTGGGGCTGCACGTCTTCGGCCGTGACTGGGACGACAAGGCCGTGGCGACGATGCTCGCCTCCATGGCCGGCGACACCGCGCCCGACGTCGAGGAGCAAGCAGGCCGGAAAGCACGCCTTGAGGCCTCGCCGCGTCACGAGCGCGAGAATTTCCTGGGCGCACTCGCCGGGCGCTTCGTGCCACCGGGGCCGGGCAACGACCCGCTGCGCACGCCGGAGGTACTGCCCACCGGGCGCAACTTCCATGCTCTCTCAAGCGATCTGGTGCCGACTCAGGTGGCCTGGTCGCTGGGCAGCCAGATGGCGGCCACCGCCCGCTCCCGGGACGCCGAGACGGCTAAGGGCAGCGAGGCATTGGTGCTGTGGGCCTCGGACACGGTGCGCGACGAGGGGGTGATGATCGCCTTCGGCCTCGACATGCTGGGCGTCAAGCCGCGTTGGAATTCGCGCGGCATCGTCCAGGGGCTGGAACGCCTGCCCTTGAGCGAAGATGCCCCAGGTCAAGAGTTGGAACAGGCGCATCGGCGCGAGCGCCGCGACGTGCTCTTCACCACCTCGGGGCTGTTTCGCGATCTCTACGAGGACCAGCTGGTGTGGCTCGACCTTGCCGTGCGCCTGGCGCTCGACGGGGCGAGCGAAACCATCCGCGCCGAACATCCGCAGCTTGACGGGGCGCTGACGGCGGCGCTTGACCCGCTGCCCGAGGAGATGCGCGATCCGGGCAGTGAAGCGCTTGCGGACAACCGCGTCGCGGCGCGCTGGGTGGCGGACACCCGCGAACTGATGGCCCGGGATGAGCCGGGCACCGCGGCGGGGAATCGAGCGGCGTGGCGGGTCTTCGGCACCGCGCCGGGTGCCTATGGCGCCGGCGTCAACCGTCTGGCCTCGCGCTCCAGCGCCTGGGAAGAGCGTAACGAGCTGGGCAGCGCCTATCGGCGACGCATGGGGCACGTCTACGGCCAGGGGCAGGGCGGCGAGCGGGCCCACGCCGCCTTCGATGCCAACCTCGCCCGGGTCGGGCGCACCTACCTGGGGCGTGCCAGTCATCTCTACGGACTGCTCGACAACGACGACGGCTTCGACTTCCAGGGCGGGCTCTCCAATGCGGTGGAGCAGCTCGCCGACACGCCGCCGGACAACCGCGTGCTGCAGCACGCCGATCCCGACAATCCAAAGGTCGAGAGCCTGGAGCGGGCGCTGCTGGGGGAGCTGCGCGCGCGCAACCTCAATCCCCAGTGGCTGCGCCCGCTGATGGAGCACGGCTACGCCGGCGCCCGCACCATGGGCAGCGATTTCCTCGACAATCTGTGGGGCTGGCAGGTGACCAGCCCGCAGGTGGTGCGCTCCTGGGTGTGGGACGAGGTCGACGCTGTCTACTTCCAGGACCGTCACGACCTGGGGCTGGACGACTTCCTGGCCGAGGGGCACAACGTCCACGTCAAGACGCACATGCAGGCCACGGCCCTGCTCGCTGCCAAGCGCGGCTACTGGGACGCCGACGAGGCGACCCTGGAGCGGCTCAGCGGTGAGTTTGCCGACGCGGTGATCGAGCATGGCCTGCCGGGCAGCGGCCATGCCCACCCGGATCATCCCCTGTTGCCGTGGATTGCCGCACGCCTTGATGCCGAGCGGCGCGAGGCCTTCAACGCGGTGATCGAGGCGGCACGACTCGAGGTTCCAAAGCCCCAGGCGGCGCCGACCAGCATTCGCGAAGTCGCGCCCAGCGCCGCACAGGCTACGCCGCCGAGCGAGACCCCGACGGCGTCTGCCGAGGCCGAAGCGCCGCAAGGCGAAACCGCGGCCACCGCCGATGGCAGCGTCGCAATGCTGCCCTGGCTGCTTGGCCTTGCCGCCCTGCTGCTGTTGCTGGGGGGCATGTTTTACGGGAGACGTGCACGATGAAACTGGATCTGACCCAGGCCACACTGGAGGTCATGGATACCCTGGTGGGCTGGCTGCTGACGCCGGTGATCCTGGCGCTACTCGCTCTGGTGGCTCTGTCGCTGTGGGAGACGGGCCTTGCCATCGGCGAGCGCAGCGGCGGCATTCGCCGGCTGGTCGCGGCGAGGCGCATCGACCGGCTGGCGACCCAGGCGCGCCGCGCCATCGACCGAGCCGATCTGCTGGCGCGCATCGGTCCCATGCTGGGGCTGATGGGCACCCTGATCCCGCTGGGGCCGGGCCTGGCCGCCCTGGGCAGTGGTCAGCTCGACGTGCTAGCCCAGGCCGTCACCGTGGCCTTCAATACGACGGTCATGGGCCTGCTTATCGGCATCCTCGGCTTTCTGCTGGGGCGTTTTCGGCGGCGCTGGTATGACGCCGCCATGGCCACCCTGGAGGCACCCGCATGAGCATTCCCGACTACCGGCGCAGTCGCTTTGACAGTGTGGACGAAGAGCCCTTGGGGCCGCTCGCCAATCTCGCCGATATCATGCTGGTGTTCGCCGTGGGGCTGATGGTGGCGCTGGCCGCCTCGCGTGACACCGGTTCGAACGGCGGCGTGGAGCTCGAAGCCGGGCGCGAGATGCCCGAGCTGCCGGCGGGGATGGAGGCATCCGGCAGCGGTTACGAAAGCGTCGGACGCGTCTACCGCGATCCCCAGAGCGGCAAGCTGATCCTGATCGACGAATCGGGTCGCCGTTAAAAGGAAAAAGAAGAGAAAAAAGAAAAGGAAAAGGGTATGGGCGTCTGCAATAAGAAAAGTGCGCTGGGGCTGTTTGCCGCCCTGCTGCTGCTGGCTGTGGGGCTGCCCGCCCGGGCCGAGGTGTGCGCCACGGACGATGCCGAGCGCCGGGTGTGCCTGCCAGCGCCGGCTGCGCGCATCGCTTCACTCTCGCCGGGGGCGACGGAGCTGATCTATGCCGCCGGGGCCGGCGACAAGGTGGTGGCCGTGGTCGATTACAGCGACTACCCGCCGGCGGCTCAAGAAGTGCCTTCGCTTGGCAGTCATACGCGCATCGACGTAGAGCGCCTTGTTGCCCTGAGCCCGACGCTGGTGATTGGCTGGGTGACCGGCAACCCCCCCGATCAGTTAAAAACCATCGAGGCGCTCGGGATACCGGTGTTTTACGTCGAGCCGCGCAGCTTTACGGATGTGGCCAGCGCCATCGAACGGCTGGGTACCCTCGCCGGCAGCGCCGATGAGGCGCAGCGCGAGGCCAGCCGCTTTCGTCATGGTATGGCGGAGATTCGCAAGCGCTACGCCGGCAAGGCGCCGGTGCGGGTTTTCTACCAGGTGTGGGACGAACCGCTGATGACCATCAACGACGCTCACCTGATCGGCAAGGTGCTAAGCATCTGCGGCGGGGTCAACGTCTTTGGCGATCTCGAACGCCTGGTGCCGCGTATCGGCGACGCCTCGGTGCTGGCGGCGGACCCGGAGGCGATATTGGCGGGCGGCATGGGTGAGGAGAATCGCGACTGGCTCACCCACTGGGCGCAGTATCCCGATCTGACGGCGGTGACCCGGGACAATCTCTTCTTCGTGCCACCGTCGCTGATCCAGCGCCCCACGCCGCGTCTGCTCGAGGGCAGCCGCCTGTTCTGCGAGAAGCTGGAGGACGCCCGTGCACGTCGCTAGATATTCCATGGCCGCCGTCGGGCGCCGCGGGCTGGTTTTCCCCCTGGGCGTGCTAGCGCTGGCGGCCCTGGCCGCCCTGGTGCTGTCCGTTGCGATCGGCAGCGTCACCGTCACCCCCGCCGAGCTGTGGCGGGTGACGCTGGGCGGGGGCGATGCCCTGTCGCGCACTCTGGTGCTGGAGCTGCGCGTGCCTCGGGCGCTCTCGGCCTTCGCCACCGGCGGCCTGCTGGCGCTGGCCGGGGCGCTGATGCAGGTACTGTTGCGCAATCCCCTGGCGGACCCTTATGTGCTGGGTCTCTCCGGCGGCGCCGCGGTGGGGGCGCTGGCGGCCATGCTGGCCGGGTTGGGCAGTCTCGTGATTTCCGGCTCGGCGTTTGTCGGGGCGCTCGCCTCGACGCTGCTGGTATTCGGGCTGGCCCAGGGCACCGGCAGTTGGACGCCGGCCCGCCTACTGCTCACCGGCGTGGTGGTGGCGTCCGGCTGGGGCGCGGTGGTCACCCTGATGCTGGCGGTGAGCCCCGCCGAGCGTCTGCCCGGCATGCTCTACTGGCTGATGGGCGATCTTTCCTACGCCCGTACCCCTGGCTTGCCGCTCGTTCTGCTGCTGGGGGTGTGCCTGCTCGTCTTCCCCCTAGGGCGCAGCCTCAACGTGCTGGCCCGAGGCGCGCTGCAGGCCGTGGCCCTGGGGGTGGCGGTACGCCCGCTGGAGTGGATGATCTACATCACGGCGAGCCTGCTCACCGCCGCGGCGGTGAGCACCGCCGGCAGCATCGGCTTCGTTGGCCTGGTGGTGCCGCACATGCTGCGCCTGGTGCTGGGCAACGACCAGCGCTTGATTCTGCCCGCCTGTGCCCTGGCCGGTGGCACTCTGCTGATGCTTGCCGATACCCTGGCCCGCACCCTCATCGCCCCGGAGCAGCTGCCGGTGGGGGTGATCACCGCGCTGCTCGGCGTCCCCACCTTTCTCTATCTGCTTTACCGGAGCCGCTGATGAGCCGACTCGAGGCGCGCGAGCTTATCATCGACGTGCCGGGCCGCCGCGACGGCCGGGCGCTGGACCTGAGCCTGGAGCCGGGGCAGGTGTGGGGCGTACTGGGTCCTAACGGCGCCGGCAAGACCACCTTGTTGCATACTCTGGCGGGGCTGCGCGCGCCACGTCGCGGCGTGGTATGCCTCGACGGGGAATCCCTTGCTGCGCTGCCGCGCCGCCGGATCGCCCGCGCCCTGGGCCTGATCTTCCAGGAGCGCCAGGACGGCTTTCCCGCCACGGTGCGCGAGACGGCGCTGATCGGCCGCCATCCCTGGCTCTCGCCCTGGCAGATGGAGGGCGGCGAGGATCTTCAGCTGGCGGAGGCGGCGCTTAAGCGCCTGGATGTCGCCCATCTCGCCGAGCGGCTGGTGAACACGCTCTCCGGCGGCGAGCGCCAGCGCCTGGCCATCGCCACGGTGCTCACCCAGGCGCCGGATATCTGGCTTGCCGATGAGCCCACCAACCATCTCGATCTGCATCACCAGACCGCAACCATGGCCCTGCTCACTGAGCAAGCCAGGACCGGCAGGGCCGTCATGCTGTGCCTGCACGATCTCAATCTGGCCGCACGCTGGTGCGATCAGGTGCTGCTGCTCTATCCCGACGGCGAAATGTGCTGGGGGCCGCGCGATGCCATGCTGGTGCCGAGCGCCCTGGAGCGCCTCTACGGCCAGCGCCTGGTCACCGCCGAGGTCGACGGCGCCCCTGTTTTCGTCCCTGTGAGGTGACATGAACGCGACTCTAATGCGCGGCGAGACCCACGCCGCTTTGATTACCGCGCCCGGCTCCGGCCAAGGCAAGTCCTTGGTGACGGCTGCCCTGGCGCGCCTGCACCGCAACGCCGGGCGCCGGGTACGTGTGTTCAAGCACGGCCCCGACTACCTGGATCCCATGGTGCTGGAGGTCGCTTCCGGCGCACCGGCCTATCAGCTACACACCTGGATGACCGGCGAGGCGGAGTGCCGCTGGCGTCTTGCCCAGGCTGCCCGGGAGGCGGATGTGGTGCTGGTGGAAGGCTCCATGGGACTGTTCGACGGTGAGCCGTCGAGCGCCGATCTGGCGATTCTGGTCGGCCTGACGGCGCTGCCGATCATCGACGCTGCAGGCATGGCCCAGACCTTCGGCGCCGTGGCTCAGGGGCTGGCGAACTACCATCCTGGACTTGCGATCCATGAGGTGATCGCCAACCGTGTCGGCAGTCCCGGTCACGGTCGACTGCTCGCCGACAGCATGCCGGAAGGGCTGTCGCTGCTGGGGGCCATCCCGCGCAATGACGCCATGCGGATTCCCGATCGTCATCTGGGACTGGTGCAGGCCGGCGAACTCGCGGGGCTGGACCAGCAGCTGGATGCCGCTGCGGAGGTGCTCAAGGAGGCCGGCCTGGATCGCCTGACGGAAGCGGTGACGTTGGAAGCCGAGCTGCCTGCATCGCCGCCGCGGCTGCTGGAAGGGCGGCGCATTGGCGTGGCGCGTGATGCTGCCTTCGCCTTTCTCTATTCCGCCAACCTCGACCTACTGACGGCCATGGGCGCGGAGCTTACCTTCTTTTCGCCGCTGGCGGATGCCGAGCTGCCGGCCTGCGACGCCCTGTGGCTGCCCGGCGGCTACCCGGAGCTGCATGCCGCCAGGCTTTCCGCCAATGCGCCGATGCGCGCGGCGATCCGTGCCCACCACGCCGCCGGCAAGCCGCTACTGGCCGAGTGCGGTGGGCTGATGGCGTGCATGGAGTGGCTCAACGACGGCGAGGGGCAAGCGCACGCCATGTTCGGCCTGCTGCCCGGGACCGTTTGGATGACCGGCAGGCTCGCTGCTTTGGGCCTGCAGAGCCTGGTCACGCCGCTTGGCGAGCTGCGCGGCCACACCTATCACCACTCGCGTCTGGAGACTGACCGCGAGCCGGTGGCGCGGGCGCATCGCCTGGCGGGCAGCCCGGCCGAGCCGGTCTATCGCGACGGCTCCCTCATCGCCAGCTACTTTCATGGCTACTTTCCCTCGGCCCCGGAACTGGTGGCCGCACTCTTCCACGGTCAGTCGCCGTGGCCCTGATGCCATCCCAGGAGAATCGACATGCGTGATAACGCTAAAGACCCGGAGCGCCATGCCCAGCGTATGGCCGCCAAGCAAAAGATCATGCAAGAGCGTATCGCCCGCGCCGACAAGGAGCAGGGCGTGCTGCTGGTGCTTACCGGCCCGGGCAAGGGCAAGAGCAGCTCTGGCTTCGGCATGCTCGCCCGCGCCCTCGGCCACGGCATGAAGGTGGGCGTGGTGCAGTTCATCAAGGGCGCCTTCGATACTGGCGAGAAGGCGTTTTTCCGCCAGCAGTCGAACGTCGATTACCAGGTGATGGGCGAGGGCTACACCTGGGATACCCAGGATCGCGACCGCGATGTCGCCAGCGCCGAAGCCGCCTGGAGTGAGGCCCAGCGCATGCTGGCCGACGAGAGTTACGCCCTAGTGCTGCTCGACGAGCTCAACATCGCCCTGCGCCATGACTACCTGGATCTCGACCGGGTGCTCGACGATCTGCAGGCACGACCGGCGATGCAGCATGTGGTGGTGACCGGCCGCCACGCGCCCCACGAGCTGATCGAGCTTGCCGATACCGTCACCGAGATGAAGGTGGTCAAGCATGCCTTCAAGGAGCAGGGTATTAAGGCCCAGAAAGGCATAGAACTTTAGGAAGTGCCGATTTCTTGCTGCGCTCGATATCCTGGCCATCGGCGGTGCCGAATCGTCGGACCGTCGCAATCCTCATTGAGCAAACTCAACTCCGGTTGCTGCGCTCCGGCGCTGGCCAGCCTCTCTTCGCTCGCGACAGAAAACGGCTGCTTCCTAGCCAGAGTATGAAATCGTACAGGGATTTCTTGAGTTGGAGACTTCATGGCGACACTGATGGTGCAGGGCACTACCTCGGATGCGGGCAAGAGCACGCTGGTGGCGGCGCTGTGTCGGATGCTGGCTCGCCGCGGCGTGGCGGTGGCGCCGTTCAAGCCCCAGAACATGGCGCTCAACAGCGCGGTGACGATGGATGGTGGCGAGATCGGGCGTTCCACGGCGCTGCAGGCGCTGGCTTGCGGTGTGGCAGCCCACAGCGACATGAACCCGGTGCTGCTCAAGCCGGAAAGCGATCGTGGCGCCCAGGTGATCCTGCGTGGCCAGGTGCTCGGTCACATGGACGCTCTCGATTACCACGCCTACAAGCGCGAGGCGCGCGACAGCGTGCTGGCCGCCTGGGAGGCCCTGTCGAGCCGCTTCGACGTGATCATCGCCGAAGGCGCGGGCAGCCCGGCGGAGATCAACCTGCGCGCCAACGATATCGCTAACATGGGCTTCGCCGAGATGATCGATTGTCCGGTGCTGCTGGTGGGCGACATCGATCGGGGTGGGGTCTTCGCCCAGCTGGTGGGCACCCTGGCGCTGCTCAGTGAAAGTGAGCGTGCGCGCACCCGGGGCCTGGTGATCAACCGCTTTCGCGGCGATCCGGCCCTGCTCGCGCCGGGGCTTGAGTGGCTTACCGCCCACACCGGCAAGCCGGTGCTCGGCACGCTGCCCTACCTGCAGGGGCTGCTGCTCGACGCCGAGGACAGCATTGGTCACGAAGGGCGTGAAGGGCGTGAAGGGCGTGAAGGGCAAGAGGAGGGCGAGCCGGGGCTGCGCGTCGTGGTCCCGGCGCTGCCGCGCATCAGCAATCACAATGACTTCGACCCGCTGCGTCTGCATCCCCGGGTACGACTCACCTTCGTCGGTCCCAATCAGCCCGCGCCGCCGGCGGACCTGATCATCTTGCCCGGCAGCAAGAGCACCCGAGACGACCTCGCCTGGCTGCGCGACCAGGGCTGGGAGGCCACCATACGGCGTCACCTGCGCTATGGCGGGCGGGTGCTGGGTATCTGCGGCGGCTTCCAGATGCTGGGGCGCGCCGTCCACGATCCCGACGGTCTGGAGGGGGCGGAGGGCTCCACGCCGGGACTAGGCTTGCTGGATTTCGAGACCCGCATGGTCGCCGGCAAGCAGTTGAGAAACGTGGCGGGCAGGCTGCTGCCGGAGGCGGTGCCCATCAACGGCTACGAGATCCACAATGGCGTGAGCGAAGGGGCGGCGCTGGCGCGTCCGTTGATCGCCCTCGAGGACGGTGAGCAAGTGCGCATGGATGGCGCGGTCAGCGACGATGGCCAGGTCATGGGCACCTATCTGCACGGACTGTTCGAGCGTCCCGAGGCTTGTACGGCACTGCTGGCGCGCTGCGGTCTGACCGACGAGGCCGCAGCGGTGGACCATGCGGCGCATCGCCAGCGTGAGCTCGATCGCCTGGCGGACACCGTCGAAGCGCATCTGGACCTCGACCAACTATTGGCACTGATCCGCCGCTGAGCCAGGGCCGCTCCTGGTTGCCCCCCGGTCTCCAGCGATTAATCGCCTGGCGCATCGATATCTGACACCAATGAGGCATGGTCATGAACGACGACACCCGGTCAGAAATGCAACACGCCCCGGATTTCAGCGACGATGAGCGCGACGCCGTCTACCGGGCGATCTTCACCCGCCGCGACGTGCGCCGCGAATTCCTGCCGGACCCGGTGCCCGATGAGGTGCTGGCCCGGGTGCTGATGGCGGCCCACCATGCTCCCTCGGTGGGGTTCATGCAGCCCTGGGATTTTCTGGTCATCCGCTCGCCGGCGGTCAAGCGTCGCGTGCAGGCGCTCTACCGCCAGGCCAACGAGGAGGCGGCAAAGATGTTCGAAGGCGAGAGGCAGGCGGCCTACCGGCGTCTCAAGCTTGAGGGCATCGTCGAAGCGCCGGTCAATCTGTGTATCACCTGCGATCGGAAGCGCCACGGGCCGGTGGTGGTGGGCCGCACCCACATCAAGACGATGGACGTCTTCAGCGTCGTCTGCGCCGTGCAGAACCTGTGGCTTGCGGCCCGTGCCGAAGGGCTCGGCGTGGGCTGGGTCAGCATCTTTCGTGAGTCGTCCCTACGTGAGGCGCTGGGCATCCCCCATCACATCATGTCCATCGCTTACCTTTGCGTGGGCTATGTCAGTCACTTCCACGAGCGGCCCGAACTGGAGAAAGCCGGCTGGCTGTCGCGACTTCCCCTTGAGGAGCTGCTGCACTTCGATGGCTGGGAGGGGGGCCCGGACGAGGGCGGTGAAGCGTTGCGCAAGGCGGTGCGAGAGATGACCGAGGGGCGCGACTAGTGTGCCCATAGCGACATCGAAATGGCACTGATCGACATCGAGAGAAGAGGTCTCGGATCGTCATTGCCGATTGGGCGAGGCAGTGCGACCATGGGTCGATAGCGATAACAACGAGCGCCAGACTATGACCGTCAGTTCCGTAACGCCGCCGCGACGTGGCGCCCGAGGAAAACCTCGTGGTCGCAATCTTGATCCTGCCGCCCTTACCGAGCTCGAAGCGCTGCTGGGCGATTCCAAGGATGCCGGCTTGAAACGCCGCGATCTACTGATCGAGCATTTGCACGTCATTCAGGATCACTATGGTCATCTTTCATTGCGCCACCTGCGGGCGCTTTGTGCCTTCATGAATATGCCCATGGCGGCGGTCTACGAGACGGCGACCTTCTACGCCCATTTCGACGTGGTGCATGACGATCAGACACCGCCACCGGCAACCACCATTCGCGTGTGCGATTCATTGTCCTGCCAGCTGGCCGGGGCGGATGCCTTGCGCCGGGAACTCGAGGCCGGTGCCGACGCAAGTGCCGTGCGCGTGATCCGCGCGCCCTGCATGGGGCGCTGCGCAGTTGCGCCGGTGGTAGAGCTTTCCTCCAAGGGCCATCACTGGCATATGGGCCATGCCACCCTCGCCCAAATAGGCGAGGTCTTGATAGCCGATCAGCTGCCCACGGAGACCCTGGATTGGCAGCGCCTCGACGCTTATCGTGATCAAGGCGGCTACACCCTATTAAGCGAGTGCCGGGCGGGCAAGGTAAGCGTTGAGCAGCTGGTGCAAACCCTGGAGCAGGCCGGGCTACGCGGCCTGGGCGGGGCGGGCTTCGCCACCTTCAAGAAGTGGGGCTTTGTGAGGGCCGAACCGGGGCCGCGCTTTTGCGCCATCAACGCCGATGAAGGCGAGCCGGGCACCTTCAAGGATCGCTATTACCTGGAGCGCTCACCGCATCGCTTTCTGGAGGGCGCCCTGATCAGCGCCTGGGCGGTGGAGGCCAAGGCGTTCTATATCTACCTGCGGGACGAATACCCGGCCCTGCGCCGCGTTCTAAAGGACGCCATCGCCGAGTTGGAAATCGCAGGACTCGTCGAGTCGGGCTATATCGTGCTGCGCCGCGGTGCCGGGGCCTACATCTGCGGCGAAGAATCCGCGATGATCGAATCCCTGGAAGGCAAACCCGGCAAGCCACGCTACCGCCCGCCTTTCGTCGCCCAAAAAGGCTTGTTCGATCGCCCGACCCTGGTCAACAACGTCGAGACCGTCTATTGGATTCCAATCATCTGGGAGCGCGGCGCCGAGTGGTTCGCCGGTCACGGTCGCAATGGGCGCCAGGGGTTGCGTAGCTTCTCGGTTTCCGGGCGGGTCGCCAACCCCGGGGTGCATCTGGCACCGGCGGGCATCACATTGAACGAACTTGTCGAGGAGTACGCCGGCGGCATGCTAGAGGGCCATGAACTCTGCGCCTATCTGCCCGGCGGTGCCTCCGGCGGCATTTTGCCCGCATCGAAAGCGGATATTCCGCTGGATTTCGATACCCTGCAGGCTCACGACAGCTTCATCGGTTCCGCAGCGGTAGTGGTGATTTCCGATCAAGACGATCTCAAGGCCGTTGCCACTAACCTGCTGGCCTTTTTTGCCGACGAATCCTGTGGCCAGTGCACGCCGTGCCGGGTGGGCACCGAGAAGATGCTGGCACTGCTCGAGCGGGACGAATGGAGCGTGGCGGAGCTCACCCGGCTCTCCCAGGTGATGATGGATGCCTCCATCTGTGGACTGGGCCAGGCCGCGCCCAATCCGGTGCTGGGACTGCTCAAGGATTTTCGCGATGTTCTTAAAACACAGAACATTATCGTCAAAGGATAAGAGGCTTCTGCGAGGAGCACGCCCATGAATACCCTTGTTTCTCCTGAATCCTCGGTAGAGACGTTCGAGCTGACCCTGGATGACCAAACCGTTACCGCCCTGCCCGGCGAGACCCTGTGGCAGGTGGCAAAACGGGCTGGCGAGACGATTCCGCATCTGTGTTTCAAGGA
Source organism: uncultured Halomonas sp. (assembly GCF_947500835.1). GTDB lineage: Bacteria > Pseudomonadota > Gammaproteobacteria > Pseudomonadales > Halomonadaceae > Modicisalibacter. The sequence continues at coordinate 554,227 of NZ_CANMTQ010000001.1, read as the reverse complement.
CAGCTACGGCTATCGCGTCGATGGCAACTGCCGCGTGTGCATGGTGGAGATCGAGGGGGAGCGGGCGCTCGCGGCTAGCTGCCTGCGCGAGGCCAAGCCCGGCATGGTGGTCAAGAGCGCCACCTCCGAGCGCTCCAGAATCTCCCGGGAAGGGGTGATGGAGCTGTTGATAGCCGATCAGCCGGACCGGGATGAGAGCCCGGATCGCTCTAGCCACTTCTGGGCCATGGCAGACAAGCTCGCCATCGATGCTACCGCAGTTAAAGCCTGGCTACCTGCTCGCAATCCGGTGGAAGAGTTCTTCATCGATGAGGCGCGTGCCAAGGAAGGAAGCGAGCCACAACGCTCGAATCACGACACGTCCCACAGCGCGATGAACGTCAACCTGGATGCCTGCATCGAGTGCAATCTGTGCGTGCGGGCCTGTCGCGAGGTGCAGGTCAACGACGTGATCGGACTGGCCCATCGTGGCGCGTCCTCGAAGATCGTCTTCGATTTCGACGATCCGATGGGGGAGAGCACCTGTGTAGCCTGCGGCGAGTGCGTGCAGGCGTGTCCGACCGGGGCCTTGATGCCGGCGACATTGATCGATGCCCAAGGGCGGGGTGATTCCAAGATCGCCGACAGGACGGTGGACTCCGTGTGCCCTTATTGCGGCGTTGGGTGTCAGCTGACCTATCACATCAAGGACGACGCCATCCTGCATGTCTCGGGTCGCGACGGCCCCTCGAATCATAATCGACTCTGCGTGAAGGGGCGTTTTGGCTTCGATTATCCGCGCCACCCCTCACGCTTGACCGTACCGCTGATTCGCCGCGAGGGTATGCCCAAAGGGCTTGATCCGGCATTCGACCCGGCCAACCCGACCACACACTTCCGCGAGGCGAGCTGGGAAGAAGCGCTGGAACTGGCCTCCCAGGGGTTGGTGAATCTCAAGGACGCCCACGGCCCCAATGCCCTGGCGGGATTCGGCAGCGCCAAGTGCTCCAACGAGGAAGCCTGGCTGTTCCAGAAGCTGGTGCGCACCGGTTTCGGCTCCAACCATGTCGATCACTGCACGCGGCTGTGTCATGCAAGCTCCGTGGCGGCGCTGATGGAGTGCATCGGCTCCGGTGCGGTCACGGCGTCGTTCATGCAGGCAAGCCAAGCGGATGTGGTGATTCTTACCGGCTGCAATCCGACGGTGAACCATCCGGTGGCGGCGACCTTCTTCAAGCAGGCCGCCAAAGCCGGCACCAAGATCATCATCATCGACCCGCGGGGTCAGGCGCTGGGCGCCTATGCCCACAAGACGCTGCGCTTCACGCCGGGTTCGGACGTGGCGCTGTTCAACGCCATGCTCAACGTCATCATAAGCGAAGAGCTATTTGATTCGACTTATATCAATGCTCATACCGAGGGCTTCGAGGCGCTCAAGACCCACGTTGTCGACATGACCCCGGAGGCAATGAGCGGGCTGTGCGGCATTGCCCCTGAAGAGATTCGCGACGTGGCGCGGCTTTACGCCAACGCCGAGCGGGCGATGATCTTCTGGGGCATGGGCATTTCCCAGCACACCCACGGCACCGACAACGCCCGCTGTCTGATCTCCCTGGCCCTTGCTTGCGGCCAGACGGGTCGCCCCGGTACCGGCCTGCATCCGCTGCGCGGCCAGAACAACGTCCAGGGGGCCTCGGATGCCGGGATGATCCCCATGGTGCTGCCGGACTATCAGCCGGTCGGCGATGCCCAGGTACGGGCCGCGTTCGAGGAGCTGTGGAACTCGCCGCTCGAAGCCAAGCCCGGGCTCACCGTGGTGGAAATCATGGACGCCATTCATGCCGGTACTATCAAGGGCATGTACATTCTTGGGGAAAACCCGGCCATGTCCGACCCGGACCTGGACCATGCCCGGGCAGCGCTTTCCAAGCTCGAGCATCTGGTGGTGCAGGATCTGTTTGTCACCGAAACCGCCCAGTTCGCCGATGTCATCCTGCCGGCTTCCGCCTGGCCGGAGAAGGACGGCACCGTGACCAACACCAACCGCCAGGTACAGATGGGCCGCAAGGCCATGCCGCTGCCTGGTGAAGCGAAGCCCGACTGGTGGATCATCCAGCAGATCGCCCGGCGTTTCGGACTGCCTTGGGACTACCAGCATCCACGGGACGTCTTCGCCGAGATGACCCAAGGCATGCCGTCGCTGGATAACATCAGCTGGGAGCGAGTTGAACGCGAAGAGTCGGTGACCTATCCGTGTCCGGCAGAGGACGCCCCCGGAGCGGATATCGTCTTCTCCGATGCGTTTCCCACCGTCTCGGGTCGCGCCAAGTTCTCGCCGACCCGGCCATTGCCGCCGGATGAACCCCTGGATGAGGTTTACCCAACGGTGCTGACCACCGGTCGTCAGCTCGAGCACTGGCACACCGGCTCGATGACCCGGCGCGCTGCGGTACTCGATGCTCTGGAGCCGGAAGCGGTGGCGAGTCTCGCTCCTGGCGAATTGTCGCGCCTGGGACTCTCGCCGGGGGAGCAACTGGTCATCACCACCCGGCGTGGGCAGATCAGCCTGATCGCCCGGGTCGATCCATTGATGCCGGAAGGCATGGTGTTCGTGCCGTTCTGCTACGCCGAAGCGGCAGCGAATCTCTTGACGAACCCGGCCCTTGATCCTTACGCCAAGATCCCTGAGTTCAAGTATGCGGCCTGTCGACTATCTGCCGTCGAATCGGAAAGCTAAACGATAGAAGGCGAAGAGATAACGCAAAATGCACAACAAGCGTGCAAAAGCGGGTGCAAGGCGTTGGGGAAAGTGAACCCGGTTCGGAAAGGCAGTGTCTACGCTCGAGCCAATTACCATGGAGGAGGCTCGTGACGATGGCAAAGATACGGCTCAAGGAACTGGGAATGCTGGGAATCGTACTTGGGTTGACGATGGAGGCACCGGCATTCGCTGGCGATTCGCAAAATGAGGCCCATACGACCAATCAGCAGTCTACTACGGCGATGCAGGATAGCGGCGCTCAGGAATCAGCAAGACAAGGGGATATCCGCAAGCGACAGGATGAATCCGAGGGCGATACCGAAGGTGGCATGGTCAAGGAGGACCAGGCCGGTTTCGGCTCCGGCGGTGAAGCCATGCCGGGCACCGATTTGCCCGAGCCACCGGAACAAGAGAAAGGCAAGAAAGAATAGTCTCTGTTTTCATGACAAGAGCCCGCTACCGGTGATGATCAGTAGCGGGCTCTTTCAGTTCCGGTCCTGTTAAGAAAGGCCCGGTTCACCGTTCCGCAGAGAAATTATCTCTTGACGACATCAAGCCATAAGTGAGTGATCCGAAGGAAGGAAAAGGGGCTTCGGTGAAACTGACGGATATGTCGATGTCGCTACCAGACAAGTGCTTTTATATATCGTAATCATAATGTGCTCATAACCATAGTTGATGCTGGCCTGGGCGGGAGCCTTTATGACGATGAATTTCTTCAATCCGGTCACCACCCAGACCTGGACCAATGGCCGTCACTTGGTGCGCTGCGTCAAGGTGATCCAGGAAACTGCGGACGTACGTACCTTCTGTTTCATGGCGGAACAACCGCTGCTCTATTTCTTCAAGCCGGGTCAGTTCGTCACCCTAGAACTCGAGATCGATGGAGAGCAGATCATGCGCTCCTACACCATCTCCAGTTCTCCCTCGATTCCTTATAGCTTCTCGATCACCGTCAAGCGCATGCCCGGGGGCAAGGTCTCCAATTGGCTACACGACATGCTCAGGGAAGGAGACGAACTGGCAGTGCATGGGCCGGTGGGCAATTTCAATATCATGGATTTTCCCGCGGACAAGGTACTGTTTCTCACCGGTGGCGTGGGCATCACGCCGGTAATGTCGATGACCCGCTGGCTGTTCGATACCAATGCCAGTGTCGATGTCGAGTTCATTCATAGCGCCCGTGCTCCGCGCGACGTCATCTACCATCGCGAACTGGTGCATATGTTCTCAAGGCTCCCCGAGTTCAAGCTGCATCTGATCTGCGAGAACAAGGACGACATCGGCGAAACCTGGTCCGGCTACCGGGGCTATCTGACCCAGCCCATGCTGGAATTGATGGCGCCGGACTATCTAGAGCGAGAGATCTTCTGCTGTGGCCCTGCACCCTACATGAATGCCGTCAAATCGATACTGCGCGCCAATGGCTTCGATATGAGCCACTACCATGAGGAGTCCTTTGCCGCCACGCCCATCGATGTGCAGGAAGACGTTCAGGAGCTGGCCGAGCAGGCCGAAGTCGACGCCGAGGAGATCGACTATTCCGAAATGCTCAGCATCGAATTCGCGGGCTCCGGCAAGAGCGTGCGCATTCAGCCCAGCGAGACGATCCATGCTGCCGCCGCCAAACTCGGCCTGCATATTCCCAAGGCTTGCGGCATGGGGATCTGTGGCACCTGCCGGGTAGAGCTGAAGTCCGGTCAGGTCGAGATGGACCACAACGGTGGCATCACCGACGAGGATATCGAGGCGGGCTATATCCTGTCCTGCTGCAGCAAGCCCAAGGGTAACGTAGTGGTGAATTTCTAAATAAAGAAAACGTAGTGCAAGCATCGCGTCGCTGCTACGACGATCCTGCAGGTCAGCAGATGTCGCAAATTGGCCGGCATGACGTTTTTGGAATTTTCACTGTCGTTTCCAAGCGCCGGATGGCGGGCGGAAAGCGCTATTCTTGCCCGCAAGACGCCATTAACCCACTAGCGCTGGAGCCGACCATGACCCCTGCCGAATTGCACGACGACGCGATCGTCATCGATGGCCTGATCATCGCCAAGTGGAGCCGCGAACTGCTCGAAGACATGCGCAAAGGCGGCCTGACCGCAGCCAACTGTACCGTCTCGGTATGGGAAGGTTTCCAGGCGACCGTCGACAATATCGTCAAGACCAACGCCTTGATGCGCGAATGCAGCGACCTGGTACGCCCGGTGCGTACCACCGCCGACATCACCCGCGCCAAGGAAGAGAGCAAGACCGGCATCATTTTTGGTTTTCAAAACGCCCATGCCTTCGAAGACCAGATCGGCTATGTGGAGATCTTCAAGCAGCTTGGCGTGGGTGTCGTGCAGATGTGCTACAACACCCAGAATCTGGTGGGCACCGGCTGTTACGAGCGCGACGGGGGCCTGTCCGGTTTCGGTCGTGAAATCGTCGCCGAAATGAATCGCGTCGGCATCCTGTGCGATTTGTCCCACGTCGGCGCCAAGACCTCCGAGGAAGTCATCCTCGAATCGCAAAAGCCGGTGTGCTACTCACACTGCCTGCCATCGGGGCTCAAGGAGCACCCGCGCAACAAGTCCGACGAAGAACTTAAGTTCATCGCCGACCACGGCGGCTTCGTCGGTGTGACCATGTTCACGCCCTTCTTGCGGGCTGGGGTTGACGCCACCATCGACGACTATGTCGAGGCCATCGAGTACGTGATGAACATCGTCGGCGAGGACGCCATCGGCATCGGCACCGATTTCACTCAGGGCCATGGGCCTGACTTTTTCGAATGGCTGACCCACGACAAGGGCTATGCGCGGCGCCTGACTCGCTTCGGCAAAATCATCAACCCCGAAGGGATTCGCACCATCGGCGAGTTCCCCAATCTGACTGAGGCGCTGTTGAGGCGCGGCCTAAGCGAGACCCAGGTGCGCAAGATCATGGGCGAGAACTGGATGCGGGTATTGCGTGACGTCTGGGGTGGCTGAGGGCCTATTGCGCTCATGACGGCCCGGACTTATTCACGAATCACAAGCGCCAAGAACAACAATCCCGAGGAATACGACCGTGACCAAGATGGCCCCCGAACTGCCCATCGAGGTGGATGCCGAGACCGGCGTGTGGACCACCGATGCGCTGCCCATGCTCTATGTGCCGCGCCATTTCTTCATCAACAATCATCTCGCCGTGGAAGAGGCGCTCGGGGTGGAGAAATACGCCGAGATTCTCTATCACGCCGGTTACAAGAGCGCCTGGTACTGGTGCGAAAAGGAAGCCGAGCTGCACGGCTTGAGCGGTGTGGCGCTGTTCGAGCATTACATGACGCGTCTTTCTCAGCGCGGCTGGGGCAGGTTCATCACCCAGGACATCGATCTCGAGGCCGGTACTGCCCGGGTGCATCTCGAGCACAGCGCCTTCGTGTACCAGATGGGCAAGGCGGGCTACCGGGTCGAGTACATGTTTACCGGATGGTTCGCCGGCGCCATGGACCAGATTCTCGCGGCAAGAGGAAGCCAGCTGCGTACCCTGGCCGCGCAGACGCAAAGTGCCGCCGAAGAGGGTTGCGATCACGGCGTCTTCGTCGTCAAACCGCTTGCTCAACATCCCCAGGGCTGAGGACCGTTTCCCATGGCATTCGACGCACTTCTAGAGCCGATCCGGATCGGCAAGCAGACCATTCGTAACCGCGTGGTCAGTACCGCCCATGCGGAAGTTCACGCTACCGACGGGGGCATGACCACCGATCGCTACGTCAGGTATTACGAGGAAAAGGCCAAGGGCGGATGCGGGTTGTCCATCTGTGGCGGTTCGTCGGTGGTCTCCATCGACAGCCCCCAGGGCTGGTGGAGTTCGGTGAATCTCTCCACCGATCGCATCATCCCCCATTTTCAGAACCTGGCGGATGCCGTGCACAAGCACGGCGGCAAGATCATGATCCAGATCACCCACATGGGACGGCGCTCGCGCTGGGACGGCTACGATTGGCCTGTGCTGTTGTCACCTTCGGGTATCCGCGAGCCGGTGCACCGCTCGACCTGCAAGACCATCGAGGAGGAAGAGATCTGGCGTATCGTCGGTGATTTCGCCCAGGCCGCCCGCCGGGCCAAGGAAGGTGGCCTGGATGGCGTCGAATTGTCCGCCGTGCATCAGCACCTGATCGACCAGTTCTGGAGCCCGAGGGTCAACAAGCGTACCGATCAATGGGGGGGCAGTTTCGAGAACCGCATGCGTTTCGGCATGGAAGTGCTCAAGGCAGTGCGTGCCGAGGTCGGCGACGACTTCGTGGTGGGCCTGCGCATCTGTGGCGACGAGTTTCACCCGGATGGCTTGACCCACGAGGACATGAAGCAGATCGCTGCCTATTACGACGCCACCGGCCAGGTCGATTTCTTCGGTGTGATCGGCTCGGGAAGCGATACCCACAACAGCCTGGCCAACGTGATTCCCAACATGGCCTACCCGCCGGAGCCCTTCCTGCATCTGGCCGCGGGGATCAAGGAGGTGGTCAGCGTCCCGGTGATTCACGCCCAGAATATCAAGGACCCCAACCAGGCTGAGCGGATTCTCGCGGGGGGTTATGTCGACATGGTGGGCATGACTCGGGCGCATATTGCGGATCCGCACCTGATCGCCAAGGTCAAGATGGGGCAGGTCGACCGGATCAAGCAGTGCGTGGGCGCCAACTACTGCATCGATCGCCAGTATCAAGGTCTCGATGTGCTGTGCATCCAGAACGCCGCCACCTCGCGGGAGTACCTGGGACTGCCGCATATCATCGAGAAGTCCCAAGGCCCGAAGCGCAAGGTGGTGGTGGTCGGCGGCGGCCCCGGCGGCATGGAATCGGCCCGGGTGGCCGCGGAGCGTGGTCACGACGTCACCCTGTTCGAGGCCGAGGAGCAGCTGGGCGGTCAGATTACCATCGCGGCCAAGGCGCCGCAGCGTGATCAGATTGCCGGTATCACCCGCTGGTATCAGCTGGAGCTGACTCGTCTCGGCGTCGATCAACGCCTGGGCACCCGCGCCGACGAGGCGACGCTCAAGGATCTGCGTCCGGATATCCTGGTGCTGGCCACCGGCGGTCACCCCTTCCTCGAGCAGCATCCGCAGTGGGGCTACTCGGAGCAGCCCGAGCAGAGCCTGGTGGTCAGCAGCTGGGACATTCTCAGCGGCAAGGTCGCACCGGGCAAGAACGTACTGATCTACGACGCCATCTGTGAATTCTCCGGCGTCTCCGTGGCGGATTACCTGGCGGACAAGGGAGCAAAGGTCGAGATCGTCACCGACGATGTCAAGCCAGGTGCTGCCGTGGGTGGCACGAATTTTCCCACCTTCTACCGTAGCCTCTACGACAAGGAGGTGATCATGACCTCCGATCTGGCGCTGCATAACGTCTACCGCGAGGGCGACGCCCTGGTGGCGGTGCTCGAGAACGAGTACACCGGTGTCCAGGAAGAGCGCGTGGTCGATCAGGTGGTGGTCGAGAACGGCGTACGTCCCGATGAGGCGTTGTATTACGCGCTCAAGGATCAGTCACGCAACCACGGCCAGGTTGATCTCGAGGCGCTCTACGCGATCCAGCCCCAGCCCTGTCTGGCGACCCTCGATGAAGGGCAGGGCGGCGACGGCTTCCTGTTGTTTCGTCTGGGCGACTGTACGGCGCCGCGCAATACCCACGCAGCGATCTACGACGCCCTGCGGCTATGCATGGACTTCTAAGAGGACCACCTAGATGCTCGATATCCTCCTGCCGATCCTGATCTTCGCCGCCCTGGCGCTGGCGGCCATCGGCGCCCTGCGACGTGTGCGGCTGTGGCGTCAGGGGCGCTCTTCGCCGGTGTCTATCGCCAAGGGCCTGGCGGCGATGCCGCGGCGCTATCTGGTCGATTTGCACCATGTGGTGGCCCGGGACAAGTACATCTCCAATACGCATGTGGCTACCGCCGGCGGTTTCGTGGCGGCAGCGGTGCTGATGATCCTGGTGCACGGCCTGGGGCTAGGCTCTTTACAAGGACTGGGGGGCGTGCTGGGCTGGTTGCTGCTGGCGGCGAGTGCCTGCATGTTCGTCGGTAGCCTGTTCGTCGCCAAGCGCCGCCGCAACCCGCCGCCACGGCTCTCCAAGGGGCCCTGGATGCGCCTGCCAAAGAGTCTGATGGCGTTTTCGCTTGGCGTATTCGTGATTACCCTGGCCAGCGTCGGGATAGTGCCTGCGGATCTGGGCAGCTGGATAGTAGCGCTGGTGCTGGCCGGCGTCGTGACCTGGGGCTTGGCGGAAATGGTGTTCGGCATGACCTGGGGCGGGCCGATGAAACATGCCTTCGCAGGCGCCTTGCATCTGGCGTTTCACCGCCGCCCCGAACGGTTTTCCACGAAAGAAGGTGGGTCAGGGCGTTCCACCGGGCTCAAGGCGCTGGACCTGGATGACGACCGGGCGCCTCTGGGGGTGGGAGCACCCAGGGATTTTACTTGGAATCAGCTGCTGGGTTTTGATGCCTGTGTCCAGTGCGGGCGTTGCGAAGCCGCCTGCCCGGCCTTCGCCGCCGGTCAGCCGCTCAATCCCAAGAAGCTGATCCAGGACATGGTCGTGGGCATGGTGGGCGGCAGCGATGCCCATTACGCCGGTTCTCCCTACCCGGGTAAGCCGATCGGCGAGCATGGCGGCGACCCCCACGGGCCCATCGTGGCGCGTCCCTTTGCAAATGGCGGCACGGCGCTGGTGGATGCCGATACCCTTTGGTCCTGTACCACCTGCCGTGCCTGCGTCGAAGAATGCCCGATGATGATCGAGCATGTCGATGCCATCGTCGACATGCGCCGCTTCTTGACACTAGAGCATGGCAATACGCCCAACAAGGGCGGCGACGTGCTCGACAACCTGATCGCCACCGACAACCCTGGTGGCTTCGATCCTGGGTCGCGGCTCAACTGGGCGGCGGATCAGAACCTGCCGCTGATGGCGGACAGGCAAGAGGCCGAGGTGCTGCTATGGCTGGGCGACGGCGCCTTCGACATGCGCAATCAGCGCACCCTGCGCGCCCTGGTCAAGGTATTACGGGCCGCCGAGGTCGATTTCGCGGTACTGGGCAATGAAGAGCGCGACAGCGGCGACGTGGCCCGGCGACTGGGCGACGAGGCCACCTTCCAGCGCCTCGCCAGGCGCAATATCACCACGCTTTCCCGGTATCGCTTCACGCACATCGTGACCTGCGACCCGCATAGTTTCCATGTATTGAAAAATGAATACGGTGCCCTCGGCGGCCACTATAGCGTCTTCCACCACAGCACCTACATCGCTGAGCTGTTCGACAGCGGGCGATTAAATCTGAAGGCTTGGAAAGGCGACAGCGTGACCTATCACGACCCCTGCTACCTGGGCCGCTACAACGGCGAGTACGAGGCGCCGCGGCGCGTGCTCCAGGCGCTGGGTATCGAGGTCAAGGAGATGGCGCGCTCGGGCTATCGGTCGCGCTGCTGCGGCGGTGGCGGCGGCGCGCCGATCACCGACATTCCCGGCAAGCGGCGGATTCCCGACATGCGCATGGATGACGTGCGCGAGACTGGGGCCGAACTGGTGGCGGTGGGCTGCCCGCAGTGTACCGCCATGCTCGAAGGCGTGGTGAATGCCAGCGCCGAGGTGCGCGATATCGCCGAGCTGGTGGCGGAGGGCCTGAACGAAGAGTCTGCGCAAGACCGCGCATCGCGTCGTACCCAGCAAAGCGAAGAGGCATTGGTGTCATGAAAGATGATCTAAGACGCGATCCGCGCAAGGAGTGGATCGCCAGAAACCGACTACATCCCGATCATCAGCGGGTGCTGGCCGAGCTGGGGCGAGGGGCGGCGTCTGCCGAATGGCTGGGACCGCAAGGGATAATGCGCAAGGACCCTCACCGGGTAGGCTTTATTGGCCCCAGTGGCATTAAGCGTATCGATCGCAGCGGCGCTCAGCAGGCAGCCACGGCAAGCGACATCCGCCAGCGCGGCGCGGCGGCGGATACGCGGCAATCGATCGACATCGAGACGCCGGCCTTCCTGGTCGCCGTGGTGCCCGACATGAGCGCAGGGCGCCTGTCGTCCCAGGATCGCGATGTGCTGGGCCTGGCGCGCCAACTGGCCGACGCGGATCCACAGCGTCCCGGAGCAGTATTGGCCGTGCTCTTCGGCGAACACAAGGAAGAGGCCTTGAGCGAAGCCGGCATCGATCGTCTGCTGCATCTTGAAGGCAATGAATTTGCGGGTTACACGCCGGAAGCGCGACTGGCGGCACTGATGGCGGTGGAACGGCAATGGGCGCCGCGTCACTGGCTGCTGCCGGACTCCGCACTGGGCGGCGCCGACCTGGGCCGACGTTTGGCGGCACGTCTTGGCGAGCGCCCGGCCACCGGCGTCTGGCAGCTGAACGCCGGCACTGACGAAGCGGGCTGGCAGTGTCTCGCTCGCGGCGCGGCGGGTACCCGCGACATTCAACGCCCGCTGCCGCGGGTGGTGCTGGCGCTTGCCGAATGTGCCGAACCGGTCTATGAAGCGCGTCATGCGGCGCGGCGCGTCGAGCTTTCTCAGGCGCTGCCCGAAACCCTCGGTCGCATCACGGATATGGGCGCGGTGGCCGTCGATCCGGCTGGCGTGGCGCTGGCCGAGGCCGAGTTCATCCTGTCCGCCGGCAATGGGGTCAAGGACTGGGCGGGCTTCCACCGCGCCGCGGAGGTGTTGCAGGCGACCAAGGGGGCATCCCGGGTGGCGGTGGACGATGGCTTCATGCCGCGGGATCGCCAGGTTGGCGCAACCGGCACCTGGGTCACCGCCCGGGTTTATGTGGCGGTAGGCATCAGCGGCGCCATTCAGCACCTGCAGGGCATACAGAGCTGCGACAAGGTCGTGGCGATCAATTTCGACGGCGGCTGCGACATGGTCAAGCGCGCCGATCTTGCCGTGTTGGGAGACGCGTCCCAGATCCTCGCCGCGCTGGTGGCGCTGGTCGAGCAGTATCGGCAACAGCAGCAGGAGTCCCGTGATGCCGCATGATGCGAACTCTCAGACCAGCGCTCGGGCGCAACCCCACGGCGGCGGGCAGCCAAGCGTCGCGGTGCTCGTCTCGATGGGTCGCCATCCGCTGACCGAGCGGGCCCGACGCGCCGATCAGGACGCCCGGGCCGTGGAAATGGCACTGTCCCTGGGCGATGTGCAGCCCCGGTTGTTGCATGCGGGGCATTTTGATCAGGACAGTGAGGCCGCCCTGCGCGGGTATCTGGGCATGGGGTTCGACGCGCTCGAATTGATCGAGCAGGAACCCGGTGCCGACGTGATTGCGGCCCTGTGCGACAGGCTGCGCGACGCCGCACCGCAACTCGTGCTGACCGGCGCCCGGGCGGAAACCGATGAAGGTTCCGGACTGCTGCCGTACCTGCTGGCCGAGGCCCTGGGGTGGCCGATCGTGGCCAGCCTGGCCTCGATAGAGCGCATCGAGCAGGGCGAGGCCACGTTGCTACAGGCACTGCCCCGGGGCCAGCGGCGGCGTCTGCGAGTGCGTTTGCCGGCGGTCTTTACGGTGGATGGCAGTGCGCCGGCCCCGCGCCAGAGCGCCTTTGGCCCGGCCCGACGCGGCGTTGTCGAACGTATAGCCTGTACCAGTTTGCAGGACGCGGCTTTCGCCGAGTGGCGCATCCAGCCGGCGCGTAAACGGCCCAAGCGCCTCAAGATCGTCAAGGCAGCTTCGGCGCGGGACCGCTTCAAGGCCGCCGCGGCCAAGGCCGAGGGTGGCGGCGGCCAGGTACTGGCCGACGTCACACCGGAACAGGGCGCCGAAGCGATCTTCAAATTGCTCCAGGAAGAAGGCGTGTTGCGCTGACGTGTTGCATACTGACACGCCGCTAAAATTACCAGCACAAGGCGACACGCCATGATGATTGCCGAATTGATCGATGATGATGACTTTCGGGCGCGGCTGGCGGCCCTGGGTATTGCCATTCCCGCCGATGCGGACCCCGAGGAATGCGCTCGCATAACCTTGCACCAGCACATCCAGAGTGAGGTGCCCGGTTTGCAGACGCTGGTGGACGAGCTGATGAGCAAGTCCGACATACTGCTGCCTTCGGTGCGTCAGGCCATTGAGCGTTTCTTGCTGCCGGCACTTCGCTAAAGTCTCAAGGTATTTGGCTAAAGTCTCAAAACACCTGGCTAAAGCCCCAGAGCCAGGCGTAGCCCATCATAGACCGCCGCATGCACGTTGCGGCTGGCAATCGCATCGCCGATGCGAAAGAGCTGGAAACGCCCTTGCGGGTTGGTTCTTTTGGCTTGTGGCGCATGAGCGATGAAGGCGTCGATGTCCAGCTCACCGCCATTGCTTGATAAGGGTTTTAGCGCAAAATAGAGCTCATCCAGCGGGGCGGTGCCATGCTCGACGATGACGCGATCAACGCTTAGCGTTTGCAGCGTGTCGCTGCAGTACGCACTGGTCAGTGACGCCTGCAAGCCGTCAGGGGTCGATTCGACCCGGCGCAGGATGCGATTGAGATGAATCTGCGCCCCGCCACGATCGAACGCCTGGAAGTACGCAGGGAAGTTGGTGCCGCCGACTTCGATACCCAGGGTGCGCTCCGGGGTTGCGATGTGTACATGAGCGCCATGAGTGATCAGATGCTCCGCGGCGGAAAGCGCGGGGTAGCCACCGTGATCGTCGAACACCAGCACCCGCTCGCCGGCGCGTACCGGGTCCGCCAGGGCGTCCCAGCTCGACTGCACCAGTGACTCGCCGGCCTGGAGTTCCGGATGCACCTGGGGCAGGCCGCCGGTGGCGAGGATCACCACGTCAGGCTCGAAGGCCAGGACGTCGTCGGCCTCGGCGTAGCAGTTGAACTGTAGCGCCACGCCCAGACGCTGACATTCGGCGAGCCGCCATTCGGTGATGCCGAGCATCTCCCGGCGACGCTCGAGCAGGCTGGCGATGCGTACCTGGCCGCCGGCCATGTCGTTGGCCTCGAGCAGGGTGACACGATGACCGCGCTCGGCACTGGCGCGTGCTGCTTCGAGCCCCGCGGGGCCGGCGCCGACCACCACCACATGGCGCGGTGCGTCGACGTCTCGGGCAATCACGTGGGGCAGGCTTCCCTCGCGACCGGTGGCCGGGTTGTGAATGCAGTAGGCGGCGCCGTTCTCGTAGATGCCGTCGATACAATAGCCGGCACCGACGCAGGGGCGAATGCGTTCCTCCTCGCCGGATTCGATCAGCGCGGTGATATTCGGCTCGGCCATGTGGGCGCGGACCATCCCCACCAGATCGAGCAGGCCTTCACGAATGGCGTAGCGCGCCGTGGCCACATCGTTGATGCGCGACGCATGCAGCACCGGCAGCCCGGTGGCGCGCCGCACCTCCCCGACGAAGGTCAGATGCGGTGCGGTGGGCGCGCCCATGTTGGGAATCACCTCCGCCAATCCTGCATCGGAGTCGATATGGCCACGAATCACGTTGAGGAAGTCGATGGCCCCGCCCTGTTCGAGCAACCGGCAAACCTCCAGTCCTTCCTCGCGCCCTAGACCGTGCGGCAGCAACTCATCGACCACCAGGCGGATACCGACGAGAAAATCGGGACCGACCGCGGCGCGCACGGCGTCGATGACCATCAGCGGGAAGCGCAGGCGGTTGGTAAGCTCGCCACCCCAGGTGTCGTCACGACGATTGGTCCAGGGTGACAGGAAGCCGTCGAAGAAATGCCCATAGGCCTCGATCTCGATGCCGTCGAGACCGGCGGCCTGGCAGCGCGCGGCGCCATCGGCGTAGGCCTTGGCGATACGCTCAAGATCGTGCTCCTCCGCGACTTTGGGAAAGGCGCGATGGGCGGGCTCGCGCAGTCCGGAGGCGGCGATCACCGGCAACCAGTCGCCGGCGTTGTAGCGGGTGCGCCGGCCCAGGTGGGTGACCTGGCACATGATCGCACAATCGTAGTGGTGCACGGCGTCGGCGAGTTCACTGAACCAGGGAACGATTTCGTCTTTATACAGCAACAGGTTGCCGAAGGCCGGGGGGCTGTCCGGGGCGACCACCGCGCTGCCGCCGACCATGGTCATGGCCATGCCGCCCCGGGCCTTGGCTTCGTGATAAAGCCGATAACGCGCCTTGGGCATGCCGTCTTCGGAGTAGGCCGGCTCATGAGCGGCGCTGACGATGCGGTTCTTTAAGGTCAGATTGCCAAGGGGAAAGGGCTGCAGCAGCGGATCGCGGGTGTTCATCAGGGGACTCCAGGCAAGAACAGCGCAAGTCTCTTGGGGCTAATTCCGTCGACAGGCCGTATCTACTTTTGCCATCTGGCCGCCATGGATGGCGTAAATGCCGGAATTGCATGGAGCATTTTCCGGCCATGGCAAAAGACCTCCTTCTGGATCAGCCTGCCGGCAACCCAGCAGGCGTTTCCGGGCTAGCCTCTAGCCAGGCGCAGCGAAGGCGCTTCGTCACTGAGATTTGCCAGCATGCGCTCGCTGTACCAGTCGACGAAATCGATCACGCCGAACTCGAAGCTCTCGGAGTAGGGGCCGGGCTGATAGGCCACGGAGTTGATACCGCGCTGGTTGTCCTCGGTGATACGCCGATCCTGCAGATTGGTGGCATCCCATACCTTGCGCATTTCCACCGGATTGTAATCGACGCCTTCCACCGCATCCTTGTGCACCAGCCATTTGGTGGTCACCAGGGTCTGCTGCGGGCCCAGCGGCAAGATGCGGAACACGACCCCATGATCCGCCATGAAGTGGTTCCAGGAGTTGGGCAGATGCAGGATGCGCAGCGCCCCCATTTCCGGGTCCGTCATGTTGCCCATCAGCTTCTTGCAGGCCGGTTGGCCGTCCAGGGTCATGGAGCTGGTGCCATCCTTCAGCGGGGTGCGGGTCAGACGGTTCTGACGGCCGAAAAACTGTAGCTGCCAGGCCGCGTCCAGCTTATCCCACTTGTCGCGCATGCGAGCGACCTGGGCCTTGTAGGCCGGTGTAGCACGCACGTCCTCGGTGTCGTCGAACTCCAGCAGCGAGTTCATCAGTTCCGGGTGAGAGCCGTTGCAGTGATAGCACTCTCGGTTGTTCTCGACCACCAGCTTCCAGTTGGCCTCCTCGACGATATGCGATTCCGCCGCCACCTTGACGTTGTCCATGCCATGCGGAGTCAGATAGTGCTCCAGTTGTACCAGAAACTCGCTGTTATCCGCTGGCTCTTCAGCCAAGCTGACGAAGATGTAGCCACCGGCGGTCGTCACATGAATCGGCTTCAGGCTATAGTCTGCCGGATTGAAGCTTTTCCCCATGTCGCCGGCGAACAGCAGGCGGCCATTTAGCTCATAGGTCCACTGATGATAGGGGCATACCAGCTTGGCGACCTTGCCTTTCTCCGTGGCACATAGGCGTGACCCGCGGTGGCGGCAGACGTTGTGGAAGCCATGTACCGCCCCATCATTGCCGCGCACGATGATGATCGGATTGTTGCCGATCTGCAGGGTCATGAAGTTGCCCTTGGCAGGGATCTCGCAGGTCATGCCGGCAAACAACCACTCCTTCTCGAAAATTTCCTGCATGTCCAGGGCATAGATTCGCTCGTCGACGTAGAGCGGCTGAGGCAATGAAAATTTCGGGATGCGCGTGCTTAAAAGCTCGGCGGTGGCCTCGCGTGCGTCGGCCAGGGGATCATCCAGACGGGAATGAGCGATCAGGTTCATGTCAACGGCCCTCAACCATCACCGGTGTCGGTAAGTCTGATGATGGTGTCGATATTATTGTTGGTGGAATTCACGCTGAGTGTGGAGCATGTGCCTTCCATGCAATTACCTGCCGGCGACATCCGACGATCTGGAGGCGACTTGGGTGATAAAAATACGCCGTTCGATCGGCTATTTGGGGTATGTCGATGTCGCTGGGAGACAAGTCTGTTTCGGGTGGTATGCGCAGAATGCGAGCATGATCATGCTCGGAGGAGGCCTTGTCAGGCGAATGCCTCCTTTGGCTTCGCAGGACAGGAACGACGATGACGATGAATTTCTTGAATCCGATCACTACCCAGACCTGGACCAACGGTCGTCATCTGGTGCGCTGCGTCAAGGTGATCCAGGAAACCGCGGACGTGCGGACCTTCTGTTTCATGGCGGAGCAGCCGCTGCTCTATTTCTTCAAGCCGGGGCAGTTCGTTACCTTGGAGCTTTCCATCGACGGCGAGCAGATCATGCGCTCCTACACCATCTCCAGTTCGCCTTCGATTCCCTATAGCTTTTCGATCACCGTCAAGCGCATGCCCGGGGGCAAGGTCTCCAACTGGCTGCACGATACGCTGCGCGAGGGAGACGAGCTGGCAGTGCATGGGCCCGTGGGCAACTTCAACATTATCGACTTCCCTGCGGACAAGCTGCTGTTTCTCTCCGGCGGGGTGGGTATCACGCCGCTGATGTCGATGACCCGCTGGCTGTTCGATACCAATGCCAGTGTCGATGTCGAGTTTATCCACAGCGCTCGGGCGCCCCGAGATGTGATCTATCATCGCGAACTGGTGCACATGTTCTCGCGGCTTCCTGAGTTCAAGCTGCATGTGATCTGTGAGAACAAGGACGACATCGGCGAAACCTGGAGCGGCTATCGGGGCTACCTGACCCAGCCGATGCTGGAGCTGATGGCGCCGGATTATCTTGAGCGCGAGATCTTCTGTTGCGGCCCCACGCCCTACATGAACGTGATCAAGCGTATCCTGCGGGATAACGGCTTCGACATGGATCATTATCACGAGGAACTCTTCGGCGCCACGCCGCTGGAGGTGCGCGAGGAGGTGCTCGAGCTGGCGGAGCAGGCCGAGGCTGCCGCGGAGGAGATCGACTATGCTGAAATGCTCAGCATCGAATTCGCAGGCTCCGGCAAGAGCGTGCGCATTCAACCCGATGAGACGATCCATGCCGCCGCCGCCAAGCTGGGCCTGCACATTCCCAAGGCTTGCGGCATGGGTATCTGTGGCACCTGTCGAGTGGGCATCAAGTCCGGGGAAGTCGAGATGGAGCATAACGGCGGCATCACCGACGAGGATGTCGAGGCAGGGTATATTCTTTCCTGCTGCAGCCGGCCCAAGGGTAACGTGGTGGTGGATTTTTAAGCGATGCGTTTGGAGTAATTCGCTGAATCCCTTCGTTTCGAGCGTTTCAGCAGACTTCGCTATGGATCAACAGGCAGAGCAAGGTTATCTTCGTGGTCGCCATCGAGATGAATAAACTCGATGCTACAAGGCATTAGTGTGGCCAAGGAGAATCATCATGTCTGATCCTGCCAAGACTGGATCATCCGAGCGACATAAGCGGGGCAAGTTGGAGCAAAACTTCGAAAGCTTCCTGTGGAACACTCGTTTTTTGGTCATGCTGGCGGTCATTCCCAGCATGATAGGCGCTTTGGTTATGTTCATTGTCGGTACTTTCGACATTCTCGCCATTCTACTCGATGCGGTGGATTACTATTTTCTTGAAAGTGAACAGGACATTCATGAAACCTTGGTACCCGATACCATCAAGGCCATCGATATCTATCTAATCGCTATCGTATTGCTGATCTTCGGATCTGGAGTATATCGTCTGTTCGTGTCGCCGATCGAACCCTCCGAAGACTATATCCCCAAGCATCCCTTCAATGTCGAATCTTTTGATCAACTAAAAAACAAGATTGCACGAGTCGTGATTCTGGCGGTCATTATCGAGTTCTTTCGAGCTGTTGTTGATATCCGCTTTCAAACACCGCTGGATGCTATCTATTTGGCATTGTCGGTACTCGCGCTAGCTGCTGCTCTTTACTTGATGAGTCTTGCGCATCGTAGCGAATGATCTCAGGTGGATGGTTTATTAAAACATCGCAAAACTCAGCCAGACATAAGCGACGTAACACGCCAGCAGAACCGCGCCTTCGATACGAGATAGGTTTAGCCCCGTGTAAAGAAAAACCATCAATACACCAGCAGAACCCAGCAGGATCCATTGATCGAAGGCCTGGATGCGTGCCGCCAAGGGTAGCGGCTGCAGAAATGCCGAGACGCCGAGAATGCCCAGCAGGTTGAAGATGTTGCTGCCCAGGATATTGCCCACGGCCACATCCGCCTGACGTCTCAACGCGGCGATGGCGGAGACGGCGAGTTCCGGCAGGGAGGTGCCCACCGCCACCAGTGTCAGGCCGATAACGGCTTCAGAAATGCCCGCGGACTGGGCAATACCGACCGCGCCGTAGAGCAACAGGCGCGAACCGCCGATCAATAGCGCCAGTCCCCCTACCAGAGCAAGACCGATGAAGAACCAGCTGCGCGGGAGCGCACTTACCGTTTCCGCCTCGGCGCTATGCACCTCCGCTGCGGGGTCATGCTGGCCGCTCTCGCTGCGATAGGCCCAGATCAGATAGACGACCAGGCAGGTAAGGAAGATGGCCGCATCGGTGCGCCCCAGGGTGCCGCTCATGGAGAGCAAGACGAACAGGATGCTGGCAGCCACCACCACCAGCCCGTCGCGTCTCAGTGCCAGGGGTTGCACCGTCAAAGGGGTGATCAGCGCACACAGCCCGAGAATCAACAAGGTGTTGCCGATATTGCTGCCGACGATGTTTCCGACGGCAATGTCTGGCTGGGCGTTGAGTGCTGCATTCACCGACACCACAAGCTCCGGCATGGAGGTGCCGAATCCGACGATGACAAGCCCGGTCAAAAGCGGCGACACCCCCAGGCGCTTGGCTGCGGCGATAGCGCCCCGTATCAGACCTTCACCGCCGAGGGTCAAGACGATAACACCCACGATCAGACTAAGCGCGTAGAGCATTCTGTTTGCCGATAGCTATAGAGATGGCAATCGAATATCACCAATGATTGGAAGGTGCAATGATATTTTCTGAGCCTCAAACTGATTCGATCGTCTAAGAAATTCACCGCTATACTGCAGGTGCCAAACGCGGTGGGCTATGGCTAAATACTGACAGCAGCAAACACGATTTCGCGAATGCGTCGAGTTGTCCAAGGCAGGTTTGATTCTTCGAAGAGGTTCGATCATGTGTCGAAGCTGGAAATGGATAGTGGCCTTGGTTGCAGTACTTCTTCTTTCTGGTCAGGCATTAGCGGCTGATCGGGCTCAGAAAGCGGAAATCGCCAAGGAAAAGGCGGAGGCGCTGGAGCAGGCGGTGGTGACGGAAGGTAGTGACATAAATCCGCCTGATTCCTTGATCATTACCAAGCCAGGCGTGCAGGCGGTCGATCCGACCGGGACAGCCCCTCTGGAGGATGCGATTACCTGTCTTGCCCGGGCCATCTACTGGGAGGCCCGGGGCGAGAGCGTTGCCACTATGGAGGCCGTCGCCAGTGTGGTGATCAATCGCCTGGGGCATGAAGGCTTTCCGGAAACGGTGTGTGAAGTGGTCAGGCAAGGCGGCGAGCAGGGGAGTTGCCAGTTCTCCTGGTGGTGCGATGGCCGCATGGATCACGCGGAAAATGAGCAGGCCTATGCCACCGCCAAGGAGATCTCGCGCCGCGCCCTCAATGGGCAGCTGCCAGACAGAATCGATGGCGCCCTGTATTTCCACCAGCGACAAATATCGCCGGGCTGGGGCAGGAACTTCATCAAGACGAATCAGATTGGTGACCTTGTGTTCTATAAGCTGCGTGAAGGCGTAGCACCCTAAGGCCTGTTCACGAGGAACGTTGGCGCTAGCCTATCCCGATCAAACCGCAGGCGGCGTCTCCTGCATCAGGACCACTCCTTCAATTGGCGGAGGCGGCGCGAAAAGGCCGGCTGGCATGAATTCGTATGCTGGGTCCTGGCTCGTGGTACTGTTGTTTTCGATACTGACGAGCTGGAATAGAAAATACGAAACGGCGTCCGATAACACGCCTGTGCTTTCCTGATCCTCCGAAGGTATACCCTCATGAATTCCTCACAACCCCCTGAAGACCCGTCGCTTGATCCCGATGACTGGGATGAGTTTCGAGCCCTTGCCCATAAGATGCTGGATGCCGCGGTCGACAAGATGGAGGCCGCCCGCGAAGGCCGCGTCTGGAATGAAGTGCCGCCGGAAATGAAGCGCTCGCTTCAAGCTGAACTGCCGATCAATGGTCAAGGGTTGGTGGCTATCCAGCAGCGGATCGAAGCGTTGCTGCCTTACGGCGTCGGCAACACCCACCCGCGTTTTTTTGGCTGGGTGCATGGGGCCGGCACGCCGGGAAACCTGATTGCCGAGATCGCGGTGGCGGCGATGAATGCCAATCTGGGCGGTCGAGACCACGGCGCGATGTATGTGGAAAAACAAGTGGTGAAATGGTGCCGGGAATTGTTCGAGTTTCCCGAGAGCGCCAGCGGCCTGATCGTGTCCGGTACCTCGATTGCGACGGTGATTGCCTTGAAAGTGGCCAGGGATCGGTGTCTCGACTTTACCAGTCGCACGCAGGGCGTCGGCAACGCACCGCTGGTCGGCTACACCTCGACGCAGACCCACTCCTGCGTCGCTCGTGCCTTCGATATTCTGGGTCTCGGCGCGAATGCCCTGCGCAAGATTCCGGTGGACGATCGCTTCCAGATCGATGTGGACGCGCTGAAAACCGCGATCGCCAAGGATCGGGCAGAAGGGCGTACGCCCTTTGCCATCATCGGCACTGCCGGCGCGGTCAATGTCGGCGCGATCGACGACCTGGAAGCCATTGCCGACCTCGCTGCCCAGGAAGGCCTGTGGTTTCACGTTGACGGCGCCTTCGGCGCCACCGGCGTTCTCAGTGAACGGCTTCGTCCGCGCCTGAGCGGATTGAAACGCGCCGATTCCCTGGCGTTCGATTTTCACAAGTGGCTGCATGTCAACTACGATGCGGGCTTTATCCTCATCCGGTCCGAAGACGCCCACCGCCGAACATTTTCCGACCGCCCTGACTACCTCAAGGGGGCTGACCGAGGCATGGCCGCCGGCAACCCTTGGCCGGTGGAGTATGGCCCCGAACTGTCCCGTGGCTTTCGAGCGCTCAAGATCTGGGCCCAGCTCAATGAACACGGCACCGACAAACTGGGTCAGCTGATCACGCGCAACTGCGAGCAGGCAGCTTATCTGGCAGAACAGGCCGCGGCTCAGCCGAACATGGAAGTGTTGGCGCCGGTCGCGATGAATATCTGCTGCTTTCGCTATGTTCATCCTGACCTGGCCCCAGCCGCGTTGAATCACCTGAATGAAGAGATCGTCATCCAGCTGCAACTCCAGGGCATCGCTGCCCCCTCGACCACCCTCATTCACGACAACACCGCGATCCGGATCAATATCACGAACCACCGCACGAGATTCGAGGATCTCGATCTGCTGGTAAGGGAAGTCGGCAGGATCGGCGCAACGCTGGCCGCCGAGGCGGGTCAATCATAATTTCCATGAACGGCATACGAGAAAGGTGACAACAGTGACAATACGACATCTGAAATCCGCTGCCGCATCCGCTGGTGCTGACGCCGAAGATCAGCGCGTCACGCAGGCCGTGCGTGACATGCTCGACGACATCCGTGAGCGCGGGGAAGTTGCCGTGCGCGAATATGCCCAGAAGTTCGATAACTGGACCGGCGACTTCGTGCTCAGCGATGACAAGCGCCAGGCCTTGATCGCCAAGGTGCCGCAAACGGTCAAGGACGATATCGACTTCGCTCATCGCCAGATACGCCGTTTCGCCGAGGCCCAGCGCGACAGCCTGCAGGGGTTCGAGATCGAGACCGAGCAGGGCGTCATCCTCGGCCAGCGCATACTGCCGGTGCAGTGTGCCGGTTGCTATATCCCCGGTGGGCGCTACGCCCACGCCGCCTCGGCGCTGATGAGTGTGGCCACCGCCAAGGCCGCCGGGGTGCCCTTCGTGGTGGCCTGTTCGCCGCCGCGTGGTGACAGCATCGACCCCGCGGTGTGCTATGCGCTCGATGTGGCCGGCGCCGATGTGATTCTCGAAATGGGCGGCGTGCACGCCATGGCCAGCATGGCCTTCGGACTTTTCACCGGTCGCGAGGCGGATATTCTGGTAGGACCGGGCAACGCCTATGTAGCCGAGGCCAAACGTCTGTTGTTCGGCCAGGTGGGCATCGATGTGTTCGCCGGGCCCACGGAGTCGGCGATCATTGCCGACGACAGCGCCGACCCCATGACTATCGCGGTCGATCTGGTTTCCCAGGCGGAACATGGCCCCAACTCCCCAGTGTGGCTGTTCACGTCCTCCGAGCGCGTGGGTCAGGAAGTGATCGAACTGCTGCCCAAGGTCGCCGACGACATGCCCAACGCGGACGTGGTGCATGCGGCATGGGAAGATTACGGCGAAGTCATCCTCTGCGACAGTCGCGAAGAGATCGTCGAGGTCAGCGATCGCTACGCCTGCGAGCACTTGCAGGTGTTCTGTGAAGATCTGGAGTGGTGGAAGCAGAACCTGAACAACTATGGCTCGTTGTTCCTCGGCGAAGGCAGCACCGTGACCCATGGCGACAAGTGCTCCGGCACCAATCATATCCTGCCGACCAAGCGCGCCGGGCGTTACAGCGGGGGCCTCAACGTGCACAAGTTCATGAAGGTGCTGACTACCCAGCAGCTAAGCGAAGAGGCCAACCGGACCTTTAGTGCCGCTGGGTCGCGCATCTCGCGCACCGAAGGCATGGAAGGGCATGCCCGGGCCTGCGACTGGCGGCTGCGCAAGTACTTTCCCGAGCAGGAGTGGGACTTCCCGGTTCACGATCAGCAGCGCTACTGAGCAAGGGAATTGTCATGCAAACCTTTTCAAAATCCTTCACCCAGCAGGAGCCGATACCGGAGGCAGCCATCGAGGCGGCGGTGGCTGTGATGCGTAGCGGTCGTCTGCATCGCTACAATCTGGCGAAGGGTGAGCGTGGCGAAACCGCCCTGCTGGAACAGGAGTTCGCCGATAGCCTGGGCGTAGCCTATTGCCTGGCCTGTGCCTCGGGCGGCTACGCCATGCAGATCGCCCTGCGCGCGGCAGGGTTGCAACCCGGTGACAAGGTGCTGTGCAACGCTTTCACCTTGTCACCGGTGCCGGGCAGTATTCATGGCGCGGGGGGAATTCCAATATTGGTCGATATTCAGGACGACACTACGGTGGATATCGACGACCTGCGCCGGGCCGCCGAGGAAAGCGGCGCCCGCTTCTTTCTGCTGTCTCATATGCGCGGTCATATCGGCGACATGCAGGCTATCGTCGCGGTCTGCAACGAATTGAATATCGTGATGATCGAGGACTGCGCTCATACCATGGGCGCTTCCTGGAAAGGCCAGCCAAGCGGTACCTTCGGCAAGATCGGCTGCTTCAGCACCCAGACCTACAAGCATCTCAATTCCGGCGAAGGTGGCTTGTTGACCACGGACGATCCGGAGGCCATGCGTCGCGCGGTCATTCTTTCCGGCTCTTATATGCTATTTGATCGCCATCTAGCGGCTCCAGACGCTGAAAGCTTCGGTGACGTACGCCTGCAGACCCCCAATTGCAGCGGTCGTATGGATAATCTGCGTGCTGCCGTATTGCGCCCTCAGCTGGCAGAGCTGGCGGAACGACGGGAGCGCTGGAATCGTCTCTATCGCGTGTTGGAAGAAGGTTTCGGCCGGGAGAAATGGGTTGTCCTGATTCCAAGACCGCCGGAAGAAGGCTTCGTCGGCAGCTCCATTCAATTTCGCCTACCTGAATTGCCCCGAGAACGCATCGCCGCCTTCATTTCAGGCTGCGAACGACGCAGCATACCGCTCAAGTGGTACGGCCAGCACGAGCCCGAGGATTACACCAGTCGCTACGATAGCTGGCGTTATTTGGGCAATACCCGGTCAGTGCCTAATACGGAAAAAGTGCTGGCCACACTCTGCGATCTACGCATTCCGCTGACCTTCGATGAGAAGGATTGTATGGAAATCACGCGGCTCATCGGTGAGGCATTGCAAGAAAGCGGATGAGCCAATCGCGTTCAGGATGGCTGTCGTCGATTCGTCAACAATATGTTTTGAAAAGAGTGGAAGTGGTAAAGGTCGTCGAAGACCGGTGTGCCTCACATCATGATCGCCAGCAGCACCGGCAAATAAACGAACGACAGCAATGTCGAACAGAACACCAGGCCGGCGACGTATTCCGGCTCACGCCGGGCGCGCTGGGCGAAGAGGTAGTTGTAGACCGCCACCGGCATGCTCATCTGCAGGATCAGCACGCTCTGCGCCAAGGGCGTCAGGCCCAGCAACTGGGCGACGCCAAAGGCAATCAAGGCAGCGGCGGGAATGCGCAGCAGGCTGAATCCTAGCCCTGAAGTCAGGCTCTTGACCTGAATGCTGGCCAGGGACACCCCCAGGGTGATCAGCATCAACGGTACGCAGAAGCCCGAAATCAGATCGACGGTATTGGCTGCCCAGCGGGGCAAGGAAGCGTCGGTGAGCAACAATCCCAGTGCAATTAGTATGGCGTAAATAGTGGGGGTGCGAAGTAGCGTGCGCAGCGGACGGCCGCCTCGACTGGCCAGCATGGCGCCGAAGGTGAACTGGATCAGCGTGACCGAGACCATCACCGTAATGGCATAGGCAAAGCCGGCACTGCCAAACGCGTAGAGCGTGACCGGGAGCCCCATGTTACCGGTATTGGGATACATCATCGGCGAGATGATCACTTTCCAGCTCTTGCGCAGTACCTTGGCCATCAGCAGGCTGACGCCGGCCATGATCCCCATCACGATCAACGCGCCCAGCAAGGTTTGCCCGAAGCTTCGGGCATCGATTTCGGCGTTGCCCAGGGCGGCAAGGATCAGCGCCGGGGTGCCGATGTTGAACACCAGTTTGGTCACGAACTCGACCGGATAATCGTAGCCCAGGCGTATCCAGAAAAAGCCGAGACCCGCACCGAAGAATACCGGCGCCATGACGGCAAACAACTCGGCGAGCATGAACCATCCTTATGTATTGATCAGCGTGGCGAACAGTGTAGTGAATGTAATCCAGCAGTCTTTCTTATTTTGCTTATATATTCATCATTGGTCGAGTTTCAGCGAGCAGTAGTTGAAGCCGAGCGGCGGCTGCTCTAGCTTACGTTAACGTAAATTATTGCCTCGCAGCGTCGCCAATAACAATGCTCGCTGTCTGTGAGGAACGACAACAACAAGACGATCGTCTTGCGATCGCCAGAGGACTGCCTATGCCTCGGGAGTTCATACTCGAAACGCAGGGTCTGACCAAGACGTTTCGCGGCTTCACTGCGGTCGATCAGGTCGACCTGCAAGTCACCGAAGGGCACATCCACGCCCTGATTGGCCCTAACGGGGCGGGCAAGACCACCGTCTTCAATCTATTGACCAAGTTTCTTCCTCCCAGCCACGGCGAGATTCTCTACCGGGGCAAACCGATCACCAACATGAAGGCCAACCAGATCGCCCGCCTGGGCCTGGTGCGCTCGTTCCAGATATCCGCGGTCTTCGCCCACATGACGGTGCTGGAAAACGTGCGCGTTGCCTTGCAGCGCAGGCTGGGCACTTCCTTTCACTTCTGGAAGTCCGAGCGCAGCCTGAGTTCTCTTGATGAGCGAGCCAGGGAACTGCTTGCCCAGGTCGGACTGGAAAGGGATGCGGATAGCCTGACGGTGGAATTGCCCTACGGGCGCAAGCGGGCTCTGGAGTTGGCCACCACCCTGGCGCTTGAGCCGACGGTCATGCTGCTCGATGAGCCCACCCAGGGCATGGGGGCTGAGGATGTCGACCGGGTCGTGGCGCTGATTCGCGAAGCCGCCAAAGGGCGGACGGTACTGATGGTCGAGCACAATCTCAGCGTGGTCAGCCGCCTGTGCGATCGCATCACCGTGCTGGCCCGGGGCGCGGTGCTGGCGGAAGGCGATTATGCCCGCGTCTCCACGGACCCCAAGGTGCGCGAGGCCTACATGGGCAGCGAATCGGCGGTGGAGGAGGGCGCATGACGACGACACTGGAACAGCCCGGGGCTGCCAACAGGGCAAGCAATGCCTCGGAACAGCTCAAGGTCCGCGACCTGCATGCCTTCTACGGCGAGTCGCACATCCTGCACGGCGTCGATTTCGAGGTGCGCAAGGGGGAGCTGGTAACCTTGCTGGGGCGTAACGGCGCCGGGCGTACCACGACCCTGCGGGCGATCATGAACATGGTCGACCGCCGCTCCGGCTCGATCGTCATCGATGGGCGTGAAACCCTGAATACCCCGCCCCATCATATCGCGCGCCTGGGGGTCGGGTACTGCCCCGAAGAGCGCGGCATCTTCGCCAGTCTCAACGTCGAGGAGAATCTGTTGCTGCCACCCACGGTGCGCTCCGGCGGCATGAGCCTCGATGACATCTACGCCATGTTCCCCAATCTCTACGAGCGGCGTCGCAGCCCGGGCATGCGCCTGTCCGGCGGCGAGCAGCAGATGCTGGCCATGGCGCGCATCCTGCGCACCGGCGCCGACCTGCTGCTGCTCGACGAGATCACCGAAGGCCTGGCGCCGGTCATCGTCCAGGCGCTTGGCGAGGTGCTGGTCACGCTCAAGGCCCGGGGCATGACCGTGGTGCTGGTGGAACAGAATTTCCGTTTCGCCGCGCCGCTGGCCGATCGCCACTACGTCATGGAGCACGGCCGCATCATCGAAGAGATCAGCGCCGACGTGTTGCCCGAGCGCCGCGAACGCCTGCACGCCGTGCTCGGCGTCTGACCTGGTTTCATCATTGAATCAACAACAACAAACCGCCCGCTGGGCATGGAGAAACGCATGAATGTCATCAAGTACAGCACATTGACCGCTGCTGCCCTGTTGCTGGCCCCAGGCCTGGCCCAGGCAGAGATCAGCGGCGATGCGGTCAAGATCGGGTATCTGGCGGACATGTCGGGGACCTATCGCGACCTGGCCGGGCCGGGTGGCCTGGAGGCGCTGAACATGGCCATCGAGGATTTCGGTGGCGAGGTCAACGGTGCGCCCATCGAGGTGCTCAGTGCCGATGACCGTAACAGCGCCGATGTCGGCGCCAATACCGTGCGCGGCTGGATCGATCAGGACGACGTCGACCTGGTGGCGGGCATGGTGGCGTCATCGGTCACCATCGCGGTAACCAATATTCTCGAACAGCAGGACAAGCTGGGCATCGTCTCCGGCTCGGCGGCCTCGAGCATCACCAACGAGCACTGCACCCCCAATCACATCCACTGGGTGTACGACACCTACCCGATGGCCAACGGTACCGCCAAGGCGATCGTCGATGAAGGCGGCGATACCTGGTTTTTGCTCACCGCGGACTATGCCTTCGGCCACGCCCTGGAGAGCGATGTCGAAACCGTGGTCAAGGAGAACGGCGGCGAGATCGTCGGCAAGGTGCGCCACCCGTTCCCGACCAGCGATTTCTCCTCCTACATCCTCCAGGCCCAGGGGTCCGGCGCCAAGATCGTCGGCCTGGCCAACG
This sequence comes from uncultured Halomonas sp., assembly GCF_947500835.1. Taxonomy (GTDB): domain Bacteria; phylum Pseudomonadota; class Gammaproteobacteria; order Pseudomonadales; family Halomonadaceae; genus Modicisalibacter. The sequence goes on along the minus strand of NZ_CANMTQ010000001.1, from coordinate 526,115 downwards.
CCGGTTCCGATACCGTCAATGCGTTGACCACCGCCAGCCAGTTCGGCCTGGTGCAGTCCGGCCAGACCCTGGCGGGCCTGCTGATCTTCTTGAATGACGTCCAGGCGCTGGGACTCGATGTCACCCAGGGGTTGCAGTTGACCACCGGCTGGTACTGGGACATGGACGATGAGAGTCGGGAGTGGGCCAATCGTTATTACGAGCGCACTCAGCGCATGCCGACCATGGTCCAGGCCGGCATCTATTCCAGCACGCTGCACTATCTGAATGCGGTAGCGGAAACCGGCAGCGACGACGCCGCCACGGTGCGCGAGCAGATGGCGGCCACGCCGGTCAATGACATGTTCGCCGACGACGGGCGCATCCGCGAGGACGGGCGCATGGTTCACGACATGTACCTGGTCGAGGTGAAGTCCCCCAGCGAATCCGAAGGGGAATGGGATCTTTACGAGATCCTGCGCACCATCCCCGCCGAGGAAGCCTTCCGCCCCCTGTCCGAGAGCCAGTGTTCGCTGGTCAAGGGATGAGATGATCCCGCCGCTGAGGGTGTGACGCCATGACGACGATTTTCGGCATCCCGCTGATGGTGCTGTTCGGGCAACTGCTGCTGGGGCTGATCAACGGGGCCTTCTATGCCCTGTTGAGCCTGGGGCTGGCGGTGATTTTCGGTCTGCTCAAGGTCATCAACTTTGCCCATGGCGCCCAGTACATGCTGGGTGCTTTCGCCGCGCTGCTGGGTCTCGAGTACCTGGGGCTGGATTATTGGCTGGCGCTATTGGTAGTGCCCTTGGTGGTCGGGGCGCTGGGCATCCTGATAGAACGCTTGCTGCTGCGCCGCATTCAGCATATCGACCACCTTTATGGTCTGCTGCTGACCTTTGGGCTGGCGCTGATCTTCGAGGGCACGCTGGTCAATCTGTTCGGCGTCTCGGGCAGCAGCTATCCGGTGCCCGAGGTGCTGGCCGGGGGCTTCAATCTGGGCTTCATGTTCCTGCCGACCTATCGGGCCTGGGTGCTGGTGGCGGCGCTTGTGGTATGCCTGTTCACCTGGTTCATGATCGAGCGTACCCGGCTCGGCGCCTACTTGCGTGCCGGGACGGAAAATCCCAAATTGATGCAGGCCTTCGGGGTCAACGTGCCCTTGCTGGTGACCCTGACCTACGGCTTCGGGGTGGCGCTGGCGGCCTTCGCCGGGGTGCTGGCCGCGCCGATCTATCCGGTCTCGCCGACCATGGGCTCGAGTCTTCTGATCGTGGTCTTCGCCGTGGTGGTGATCGGCGGCATGGGCTCGATCCTGGGGGCGATCCTGACCGGCCTGGCGATGGGGCTGATCGAGGGGCTGACCAAGGTGTTCTACCCCGAAGCCGCCAATACCGTGATTTTCCTGGTGATGATCGTGGTATTGCTGCTGCGGCCCGCGGGCCTGTTCGGCAAGGAGGCATGACCATGGCCATGAGTGATTCCCCCAGGGTGACCGCGACGCGGCAGCGTTCGGCCCGGCGCCGCCTGGGCCTGCTGTATGTCGGCTTGATCGTGCTGGGGCTGGTGGCGCCTTTCGTCGCCTACCCTGTATTCCTGATGAAGATTCTCTGTTTCGCGCTGTTTGCCAGTGCTTTCAACCTGCTGCTCGGCTTTGCGGGGCTGCTCTCCTTCGGCCATGCGGCGTTCCTGGCCACCGGCGCCTATATCACCGGTTTTCTGCTCTCGACCTATCCGGGGTTGACCCCGGAGCTGGGTATCCTGATAGGCACGCTTGGTTCGGCGGTATTGGGCATGCTGTTCGGCATCCTGGCGATTCGCCGCCAGGGCATCTACTTCGCCATGATCACGTTGGCCCTGGCGCAGATGATGTTCTTCTTCTTTATTCAGGCGCCGTTCACCGGGGGCGAGGACGGCCTGCACGGCGTGCCTCGTGGCAAGTTGTTCGGGCTGTTCAGCCTGCAGAGCAATCTGGCGCTGTACTACTTCGTGTTCGCCGTCTTCGTGCTGGGCTTCGCCCTGATCCAGCGCACCGTGCATTCTCCCTTCGGCCAGGTGCTCAAGGCGATTCGCGAAAACGAGCCTCGGGCGGTTTCACTGGGGTATGACACCGACACCTACAAGCTGGTGGCATTCGTCATTTCGGCGGGGCTGGCCGGGTTGGCCGGGGCGACCAAGACCCTGGTCTTCCAACTGGCATCCTTGGGAGATGCGCATTGGCACATGTCTGGGGAGGTGATTTTAATGACCTTGCTGGGCGGGGTCGGCACGCTGCTCGGGCCGTTGGTGGGGGCCAGTTTGGTGATCGGCCTGCAGCATCAGCTGTCGCAGTCGCCGCTCGGCGATTGGGTGAGCGTGATCCTCGGGACGATCTTCGTGCTCTGCGTGCTGAGCTTTCGCAGCGGTATCATCGGCGAGCTGCAAAAGCTGGTGAAACGCAACTTCAAGTGATGATGCGTTGTCAGCGAGCCGACCGTGAGAAAGCGGCATCCCCGCGATTGATCTCTTCGATCCATTTGCGCACGCGATGACGCTGCCATCGCTTGGTAAGTTGCGGGGTGTCTGGAGTTGCGGGGCTGAGAACGCAGTACTCTTCTTCGGGCTTGAGCCTGAAGCAACGGTGCGCGGCGATGGGCAGGCTTTCCGGCCCGAAGACACCCACGAGGCGAATGGTCAGGCTGCGAAAACTGACATCCCCTTCAGGGCGATGACCGTCCATCTCGATGCCTGCGCCATCGGCCAGATGCCTGATGATTCGGTTGAAGGTGCCAATATGGAAGAAGTCGTCGGGGCCAAGCGGGCCTTGTTGGCTATTGGAAAGAGAGACCACGGTGCCACTTATCTCCTGAGTGATCTTTCCTTGGGACGTCTCGAGTTCGGCAATCAGGTATTCGATCATCACCGGCTCGTCACTCATGTTGCTGATGATGCACAGCGCGTGGATATCCTTGCGCTTGCCGACATTGATGAGAAGTCGTGGATGGCGGTGTCGACGCATCTCCATATAAAGGTATTGCGAAAAACCCAGCCAGATGATGATCGAGCCCACGGTGGTGAAAATGCTTAGAATGTCTGAATGTTGTGATAACCAGCCGAACATGGATTTCCCTGCATCATGAGCTGAAGATGAATCGCGATTCATACTACACGCAATCGATGAAGAGAAATTTAGCCCAAAGCAGATTTGAAAGATTTCGTCATTACGCTCGTTGGCGTGCTCGACGCTATGATCTTTCGCCGCTATCTTGGAATGGCATTATTTGCGGCGATCTTCGGCTTGCCATCAGGGGTTTGCGAAGCGTGTTGACGCTTTGTTAGTGTGGTTGAGTTCTCGAAATTTGAAAATCAAACAAGGAGTTTGGTTGCTATGTCCAGTCCAGAACATAAGCAGAAAATATGGAACATGATCAAGGATATCCAGGTAGGCATGCTGGTCACCGATGATGGCGATACGCCCAGGGCCAGGCCGATGCATCTGGTGCAGGATGAGTACGATGGCACCTTGTGGTTCTACACTAAGCGCAGCGCCGAGAAGGTGATTGAGTCGCAGCAGGATAGCAAGGTCTGCTTGAGCTTCTCCGATCAGGAAGAGGGCATTTATGTCTCTCTTTCCGGCACTGCCAACCTGACCGATAACCGAGAGCTGATCGACAAGTACTGGAATCCGTTTGTGGGAGCCTGGTTCCCGCAAGGTAAGGAAGATCCGGAGGTCGCCCTCATGGAAATCAAGATTCAAATGGGCGAGCACTGGAAGTCGAAAGAGAGCAAGACCTTCCAGCTTTACGAGATCGCCAAGGCCAACATGACGGAGAAGACCCCGGACATGGGCGAGAACGAAAAGTTTGGCGACGAAAACAAGCTGTAGCGCCCCAAGAATATTTCAACACCGATGCAAAAAGCCAAACCGAGAATTCGGTTTGGCTTTTTTGTCAGCATCGATTCTTTACGTCAGCCGCAGCGGCGGCTCGACCAGGCCCGGTACCTGGAGTTCCGCCACGAAAAGATCACCGGCCATGGGCTCCTGCTTTCGTTGGGTAGCATCCATGCCCACCCGGGCGGTGGTGATATACAGCCGATCCAGGTGCTCGCCGCCGAAGGCAGGGCAGGAAGGCTGAGTGGTCGGCAGTCTGATCTCGTCGATGATGCGGGCGTCAGCATCCAGACGCACGACCTTGCCGGCGCCCCACAGTGCCAGCCACATCGCGCCTTCGCTGTCGATCACCGCGCCATCCGGGTTGACGGGTTGCTCGGAAAAATCCGCCCAAGGTTCGGGTTCGCCCAAGGGCCAGCCGTCACTGTCCAGCGCCCAACGATAGACGACGCCCAAGGCGGTATCCGCGAAATAGGCGTGGTCACCCTGGGGTGAAAAGCAGATCGCATTGGGAACGGTAATCTTCGAGCGCAGCGTTTTGAGCTCGCCACGATGCAGTCGATACAGGCTGCCCGCGTTCTTCTCGGCGGACTTGCCCATGGTGCTCAGCCACAGGCTGCCGTGACGATCGACCCGGCCATCGTTGGAGCGGGTGACGGGGTTGTCCGCCTCGAAGTCGAATAGATGCTCCCGCGTGCCGGAAGCGGGATCGAAACGCTCGAGAGCGGTTTCACCCACCACCAGCACATCACCATCCGTCATCGGCGCGGCAAGGGAAATACAGGTGCCGAAGTCCGTGTGGCCGTGTTCGCCACTTTCCGGCGCCAGCCAGTGCAGTCGTCCGCTCAGGATATCGCACCAGTAGAGCCGACCGCTGGCGGCATGCCACTGCGGTCCTTCGCCTAGCTCGCAACCGCAGGCCAGCGCCTGTTTGACATCAAAAATGCTCACACTCGCCCTCCATCGACGATTAGCTCCTGGCCGGTCATCATTCTGGATGCCTGGGAGGCCAGAAAGAGGCAAGGGCCGATCATGTCTTCCACCGCAATGGCCTCCTTCAGGCACTGCTGGCCCAGGCACTCCTGCAGGTCCTTGTCGTTGACCCATAGCTCGCGCTGGCGCTCGGTCATCACCCAGCCGGGAATCAGGCAATTGACACGGATGTTGTCAGGACCGAGTTCCCGGGCCAGGGCCTTGGTCATGCCCATGATGCCGGCCTTGGCGGTGACGTAGGTCGGGTAGCCGGAAAGCCCCAGCAGGTAGGAGTTCGAGGACAGGTTGATGATGGCGCCGCCACCGAGTCCGCGCATGTCCGCGGCCACCGCCTGGGCGCTGAAGAATTGCGGACGCAGATTGGTGGCGATGGACTCGTCCCACTCCTCGACGCCCCACTCGTCTAGCGTGTGGCGAGTATCCCGGGCGGCATTGTTGACCAGCACCTGAACCGGCCCGTGGGCTTTTCGGGCCTGATCGATCGCTTCCTGCAGCGCTTTTACATCACGAATATCGCAGCGAATGAACAGCGGGCGATTGCCGTGCTTCTGCTCCATGTCATCGCAGAAGGGCGTGGCATCGGAAAGGCCGACGAAGGCTACCCGCGCCCCCTGGGACACGAATCCTTCCGTCAGCCCGGCCCCGATGCCTGAGCCGCCCCCGGTGATAAAGACGCTCGCACCCTTCAGATCCGGAAACTGCAGGTCCTGGAAAGAAAATGTCATGGCGTGCCTACTCCTTTAAAAACTTTTCTCGCCCACGATTTACCACTCCGCAACACTACCGTCTTCATGCATCCACACCGGATTCCGCCAACGATGCCCGACCTTGGCGCGCTCCTCCACAAACGCCTCGTCGATCTCCACGCCAAGCCCAGGCCCCTGGGGAATGACGCAAAAGCCGTTCTCGATGGCCAACGCCGACTTGTCGACCAGGTAGTCGAGCACGTCGTTATCCTTATTGTAGTGAATGCCCATGCTCTGTTCCTGAATGAAGGCGTTATGACACACCGCATCCAGTTGCAGCGACGCGGCCAGGGTCAGCGGTCCGAGGGGGCAGTGGGGGGCAAGTGCCACATCAAACGCCGAGGCCAGGGTGGCGATCTTCAGGCCCTCGCTGATGCCGCCACAGTGGGAAAGATCGGGTTGGATGACGTCGACCATGCCCTCGGCGAGCAGGTCGCGGAACTCGAAGCGCGTATGCAGGCGTTCGCCGGTGGCAATCGGGTAGCCGAGTCCGCCGGCGATATGTTTTAAGCTGGGCAGGTGCTCCGGCGCCACCGGCTCCTCGACGAACATCGGATGGAAGGGTTCGAGTTCGCGTAGCAATGCCTTGGCCATGGGTCGGTGCACCCGGCCATGGAAGTCGATGCCGATGCCCACATCCGTTCCTACCGCATCGCGGGCCTCGGCGACCCGGGCCACGGCCTCGTCGACCTTCCTGTGGGAATCGACGATGGCAAGCTCCGGGGTGCCGTTCATCTTGAAGGCGGTAAAGCCTTGATCGACCAGGGCCTTGGCGCCAGCGCCCACGTCAGAGGGACGATCGCCGCCGGTCCAGGCGTACATGCGCATCTTGTCGCGCACCGCGCCGCCCAGCAGCTGGTGCACGGGCACACCGAGATCGCGGCCCTTGAGATCCCACAGGGCCTGGTCGATACCCGCAATGGCAGACATCAAAATTGGTCCGCCCCGGTAGAAGCCGGCCCGATATAGCGTGTTCCACAGGTGCTCGATGCGGTGCGGGTCTTGACCAATCAGGTAATCCGCCAGTTCGTGCACCGCGGCCTCGACGGTATTGGCGCGCCCCTCGATGACTGGCTCGCCCCAGCCATAGCAGCCGCTGTCGGTCTCGATTTTCAGGAACAGCCAGCGCGGCGGCACCTGCCAGGTCTTGAGTCGGGTGATCTTCATGAAGGCCCTCCAATGACGATGGATGAAAGTAGGCCAGCTTACAGCAGCCATCCCTGGGCTGTCGTGTTGGGTGGCGCGAAGGTTTCCGCTATCCTTGAATGCCTTCCAAGATAGGGCCTTACTGATGCCTACTACCAGTTTCCAGGCCTTGGGGCGCTTGCTACGCTATGCCCGGGGCTATCGCCGCCGCATCATCGCGGCAACGACCTGCTCCATCATCAACAAGCTGTTCGATATCGCCCCGGAGATCCTTATCGGGGTGGCCATCGATGTGGTGGTCAACCAGGAAGAGAGTTTCGTCGCAGCGCTGGGGTTCACCTCGGCCCGGGAGCAGATCCTGGCGCTGGGGGTGCTGACCTTCTTCATCTGGGCCGGCGAGTCGCTGTTCGAGTATCTCTACCAGATCCTGTGGCGCAACCTGGCCCAGCGGCTGCAGGCCGATCTGCGCCAAGATGCCTATGAGCACGTGCAACGCCTGGACATGGGCTTTTTTGAATCGCGCAGCTCCGGGCAGCTGGTGGCGACCATGAACGACGACGTCAACCAGCTCGAGCGTTTCCTGGATGGCGGCGCCAATTCGATGATCCAGGTCGGCGTGACGGTGGTCGCGGTAGGGGCGGTGTTCTTCGTGATCTCGCCGCTGATCGCCCTGCTGGCCTTCACCCCGATTCCATTGATCATATGGGGCGCCTTCTATTTCCAGCGCAAGGCCGGGCCGCTCTACAACGCGGTGCGCGAGCGGGTGGGGGAGCTTTCCAGTCGGCTCTCCAACAACCTGAGCGGCATCGCCACCATCAAGAGCTTCACCGCGGAAGCCCGGGAAGCCGAGCGCTTGCGCCGCGCCAGTGAGGAATATGTCGAGGCCAATCGCCGGGCGATCCGCATCAGTTCGGCCTTCATTCCGGTGATTCGCATGGCCATTCTGGCCGGCTTCCTGGCAACTTTCACGGTGGGCGGCATGCAGGCCTTGCAGGGTAATCTGAACGTGGGGGCCTACGGGGTGCTGGTGTTCCTGACCCAGCGCCTGTTGTGGCCGCTGACCGGCCTGGCCCAGGTCATCGATCTATTTGAACGCGCCATGGCCAGCACGCGCCGCATCCTAGACCTGCTCGGGGTGCCGATTCGGGTCAAGGACGAGAGCGACACGTCCCTGACCGAGCCCGTGCGCGGCGAGGTGAGCTTCGAAGGCATTGGGTTCCGCTATGCCGAGACCGGGGGTGGCGTCGAGGCGATCGATTTGCGGGTGCCTGCGGGGCACACCCTGGCCCTGGTGGGCGCCACGGGCTCGGGCAAATCGACGCTGATCAAGCTGCTGCTGCGTTTTTACGATCCCGACCAGGGCCAGGTGCGAATCGATGGTCAGTCCATCGACGCGGTCAGCCTTGACTCCCTACGGCGTGCCATCGGCCTGGTCAGCCAGGACGTTTATCTGTTCGAAGGTTCGATCCGCGACAACATCGCCTACGCCCGACCCGAGGCGACCCAGGACGAGGTCGTCGAGGCGGCGCGTACCGCCGAGGCCTGGGAGTTCATCCGCGTCTTGCCACTGGGGCTCGACACGCCGGTGGGGGAGCGTGGGGTGAGGCTTTCCGGCGGGCAGCGTCAGCGCTTGTCCCTGGCCCGGGCGCTGCTCAAGAACTCCCCCATCCTGGTGCTGGATGAGGCCACCAGCGCCGTGGACAACGAGACCGAGGCGGCCATACAGCGCTCTTTGCGGCGAATCGCCCATGACCGCACGGTGATCATGATCGCCCATCGACTTTCCACTATCGTGCATGCCGATCAAATTGCCGTGATTCATCAGGGCCGGGTCGTGGAGCGGGGCACCCACGCTCAGTTGCTGGATAACCAAGGCTACTATGCTATGCAGTTGCAGGTGCAAACTGGGCAGGCTAGAGCGGAGGACGTGCCGCTGGCGTGAAATTGCGCTAGGCAATAGCGCTAGCCAGAATCAAAAATGCCCGGTCGAGGACCGGGCATGAGATAGAAAACGCGGTGGAATCGAATCAGTTGTTGGTTTCCTCATCGATTTCTTCACCGGCTTGCTCCGCCTTGTCACCGGCGGCTTCGGTTGCCTGCTGAGTTTCATTGGCTATTTCGTCGCCGGCCTGTTCGGCCTTGTTGCCGGCAGACTCAACCGCTTGTTCGGTTTCGCTGGCTGCGTTCTCAGCTGCTTGCTCGGTCTTGTCACCGGCGGTATCCAGGGCTTCGCCTGCGCTATTGAGTGCGCTGGCCGTGGCTGCCTTGGTGCTTTCCCAAGCGCTGGAGGCGCCCTGCTTGGTTTCCTGCCAGGCGTTCGCGGCAGCGTCCTTGGTTTGAGACCACCAGTCGTTGGTATATTCGGGCTGCTGCGAGATTTCATCTTCCGTCATTTCGACGGTGACTTTGTATTCTATTTCGTCCTTGTCGTCGCCATTAATGGTTTCGACGGTGAACTTGCCGGTCTCGATGACGTATTGCGATTGACCAAAATCGAGGAATTCACTGATGTCGATCACCAATGAGTTCACCTGCATGTTCTCATCGAGGAGGACATCTTCGACTTCACCGACGACCTTGTCCGGCTGCTGGCTTGAGAAAACCTCGGCATCGGTGAGTTCATCAGCAGAGTAAAGCCCTTGCGACTGTGCAAAAGCGGTTCCACTCAGTGTCAGTCCCCCTGCGATGAGGGCAGTGTAAATAGCAGTGTTCAGCGGCTTACGCATATTCATGGTGTTGCCCCTTATAAAATTCCGTTTTAGTTGTGAAGGTCTTTGACAAAACGATTTGCCGATTCCCTCCTTTTTAACTATGGGGCAATTTGATTAGATTTCAACCATTGAACCGGTAAGTTACCAATCTGCAAGATATTGATCTCTGTTAAGTTAATCGATAGAACGCTGATGGCGGCGCCAGTGATGACTCCCTTCGAACCTTCGACCGCAAGACGTAATTTTCAACTGAGAGTTAGTGAGTCTTTACGTTTTGGCTCAACGCGGCAATGCGATCACGCTCAGTAAATAGCCGTTCAAGAAAGTGTATTGGCCTTGGATATGTCTACCTGACGGCCAGGTAGGAGAGAGTGCTTTAAGTAGCCGTAACCTCACCTGCCAGGATTCAGGATTCCATTCATCCAGCTCAGCATCCTGAAAATAAAATCGCACCCCCGCTAGCGGAAACAGCGCCTTGAACAGGCTTTCCTTCAAGGAAAACACCTGGGTGACAAAAGCGCCGCGCTGCTCCAAAGGCAGCGTAGCTAGCCAGTTGCGCTCCCTGGGGGTGAGTATTTGCGGAGCCAGGCGTTCACCGCGCTGAAGGCTCATGACGGCTTCAGCATCCAGCCCGACACCCTGGTAGCGATGAGTGGAAGCCACCAGGGCCGCCGCCAAGCTGCCGCTGTGGGTGATCGAACCCACTAGGCCTTGGGGCCACAGCGGCGCCTTGCTTTCGGCGATTCCCGGTATCCAGGATGTTCCTGTCAGCCGCCGTGATGCCTCCTGGGCACACAGGCGCCCGGCAAGAAATTCCGCCCGGCGCTTGGGCGCAGCCTGCTGGATGGCGGAAGGTACATCGATGCCATGAGCGGCGGCCTCATCCCCTGACAAGCGCTCGCGATCAAACTGCAGCCCTACCCAATGAGCGTCGGGTAGTGGCTTCGGCCAGGGCCAGCGATCCTCGAGCGCACGGCATCCATCGGGTAATGGCGTCACGATGTCAGCGATCGACAAGAACGGCATCGAGTTCCACCGGCACCTCGTCGCCGATCTCTTCATAGCCAAGCATCGTCAGGATCATGCGAACGGCCTGGTTGTTCGTCAGCTCCCGGCCATCCAAGGCGACTCGCTCGGCATTACGTACCCGGATGGTGTCGTCGCTTTCGCGAGTGAATTGGGCCTTGAGCGGTCCCTGTCTATTCTGTCCATCCGCCCGCACGTTGAGTATCAGCGTCTCGGTCATGGATTCGTCTACGGCCAAAGCGTCGAGCCGATCCAGTGGCAGTTGGGTGGATACCGAGGCCAGGACGGTATCCGATACCGCGGACAACCAGGAAGGCAACGAGCCCACGCGGTCCATGAGATCGGTCTGGCGCAGTCGCAGCGGCAGGGTCAAGATACTACCCTTTGCACTCGAATAGCTTTCCAATTGGCGCACTGCGTGACTATGTGGCACCGGGCCGTCACGGGTGATCTCGACAATCGTTGCCTGCACGCTGGACTGTTCCGGCTCGAGCCGCCAATCCGCCTGGGCGGGCAAGGCTGCAAACAGCGCCATAGCTGCGGTCAAGGCTAACGTGCTGCGGACTCGGCGTTGAAAAACAGAATGAAAACGCATCGTTCCAGACTCTCCGTGATGGTTGGAAATAGTTGCATGATCAATGGAAAACGCCTCTGGCCTCATCCATCGCCATTCGCTATCATACGCGACCATCATAAGGGCCTATAGCTCAGTTGGTTAGAGCAGGGGACTCATAATCCCTTGGTCGCAGGTTCGAGTCCTGCTGGGCCCACCATTAGAAAGAATTCCCTCCGCGCGCTTGCGAAGCCCGGTACATCCTGTCTCAAGTCCTCTATTCCTTTTCGGCGTTAAACTATTCTGCTCTAAACTATAGTGTGGATAATTGTTTGATAAAAACCGCACTGTTTATGCGCAGGCAACTAATACGAAAAGGGAATTTTCAAGAATATGCTGGTTTACAACGCCACCAAGCAGCAGTTCATTGATGATGTACGAGCTAACGTCATTACTGACGCCATAGAGAACGAGGTAGCGCGTAAGCTGAGCCGCAACTCACCTCGCAGTGAAGTGACTTCCTGGGAGAATTCCCTTCGCTTCATGATGAGCGTACTGCTTGATGATGGCATCCCCGCATCGGCAGGGGTGGCCATCGAGTACAACATTCCACTGACTAACCGCCGTGTAGACTTCATCCTCACTGGCAAAAATTCCCAGCGGGACGATGCAGCCATCATCGTGGAACTCAAGCAGTGGCAGGCCGTTGAGACTACCCAGAAGGATGCCATCGTGCGTACTCAGCTCGGTGGTGGTATCCGGGAAACCAATCATCCTTCGTATCAGGCCTGGTCCTATGCGGCACTAATCGAAGATTACAACGAAACCGTGCGCTCCGAATCGATCCGCCTGGTGCCCTGTGCCTATCTTCACAATATGAAGTCGGGCGATGCCATCAATGATCCCTTCTACGAGGGGCACACCAGCCGCGCACCTGTCTTCATCTCACGTGATGCGATGCGGTTGTCCGAGTTCCTGGGCCAGCACATCAAGTACGGTGACAGCAACGACATCATGTATCGCATCGAACATGGTGTGATCAAGCCGAGCAAGAACCTGGCGGATGCCCTGGCATCGATGATGCAAGGCAACGCCGAGTTTCTGATGATCGACGACCAGAAGCTGGTCTATGAAACCGCCATTGATCTTGCGCATCGTGCAGTTAGCGGCAACAAGCAGTGCCTGATCGTCAAGGGCGGGCCGGGCACCGGCAAGTCGGTGGTGGCCATCAATCTGCTGGTGGAGCTGACAAAGCGCGAGATGATGACACAGTACGTCTCGCGTAACTCGGCCCCTCGCGAGGTCTTCAAGAAGAAGCTGACCGGCACGCGCAAGAAGACCCATATCGACAACCTGTTCAAGGGCTCTGGCAACTACGTCAATGCCGAGCTGGATACCTTCCATGCGCTGATCGTTGACGAGGCGCACCGTCTGAACGAGAAGTCCGGCATGTATCAGAACTTGGGCGAGAGCCAGATCAAGGAGGTGATTGCCGCGTCACGCTTTTCGATCTTCTTCATCGATGAAGCGCAACGCGTAACGTTGAAGGACGTGGGCACGGTCGAGGAGATCAGGCGGCGGGCAGCGGAGTGTAGGGCTGATGTGCAGGAGCTTGAGCTGGCATCGCAGTTTCGCTGTAACGGCTCGGATGGCTACCTGGCATGGCTCGATCATGCCCTTCAGGTTCGCACCACGGCTAACACCGACCTTGATGATATCGACTATGACTTCCAGGTCTTCGACGATCCGAGTGCGCTGCGCCAAGCCATTCTTGAAAAGAATCGCAAGGCCAACAAGGCACGTATGGTGGCAGGTTACTGCTGGCCCTGGGCCAGCAAGAAGGACAAGCAAGTCATGGACATCGTGTTTCCCGAGCATGGCTTCGCGGCCCAGTGGAATCTCGATGACGACGGCATGCTATGGGCCATCGCCAAGGATTCCGTTGATCAGGTTGGCTGCATCCACACCTGCCAAGGGCTCGAATTCGACTACGTGGGCGTCATCATCGGAGATGACTTCGTGATTCGTGATGGCCGCGCTTTGACAGATGCGGGGGAGCGGGCAGGACAGGATCGCTCCGTGCATGGCTACAAGAAGATGCTCAAGGAGCAGCCCGAGCATGCCCGTGCCCTCGCGGACCAGATCATCAAGAACACTTATCGCACCTTGATGACGCGGGGCCAGAAGGGCTGTTACGTCTATGCCACGGACCCCGAGACCCGAGAGTACTTCGCGGCCTTTGCACGCTCTCAAGCAGCCACCGATTATCCAGACGTGGTGGATGACGCTGAGATTCTGGATGGCTTGCATCTTCCCATCGTGACGCGTGATGAGGCAGTACCGTTCGATCGTCATGTGCCGGTGTACGACTTGAACATTGCCGCCGGCGAGTTCAGCGATATGCAGGTCGCCGACGCCGAACACTGGGTAGAGCTTCCGGACTTCATGCGGGTGAGCCCCGACCTGTTCGTCAGCCGGGTGGTGGGGGAGTCGATGAACCGGCGCATCCCCAATGGCGCCTGGTGTCTGTTCCGTGCCAACCCCGGCGGCACACGTCAGGGCAAGATCGTCGTGGTACAGCATCGCGCCATCGAGGACCCGGACCACGGTGGCAGCTTCACGATCAAGCTGTACCAGAGCCAGAAGGTCGAGGAGTACGGCGAGTTCGTGAACCAGCGCATCGTGCTCAAGCCCCAGACCAACGCCTTCGGCTACAAGGACATCGTGCTCGAGGACGAGCTGGAGGACCTGAAGGTCATCGGAGAATTCCTCTCCGTGCTGTGAGCGAGTGGGCGGCCGGATGGTCGCCTATGCCGATGTAGGCTAGATAGCGAGCGGCAGAGCAGGCATGCTCTCCGCCATCCGATACCGCAGAATCAGGTGAGCCCTAGATGTCAGACCCGTTCAAGCAACTCCGCGACGCCATGGACCAGTTCGCCACCGAGCGAGACTGGGACCAGTTCCACTCGCCCAAGAACCTGGCCATGGCGCTGACGGTAGAGGCAGCTGAACTGCAGGAGTGCTTCCAGTGGCTGACCGAGGCGCAGTCCAGGGAGCTGGATGAGCAACAACTGGCCGCCGTGCGCGACGAAATTGCCGATGTTCAGCTCTATCTGATCCGGCTGGCGGGCAAGCTGGATGTGGATATCGAAGCGGCATGCCGGGCGAAGATGGAAAAGAATGCGGAGAAATATCCCGCCGACCAAGTGAAGGGAAGTGCGAAAAAGTACACGCACTATCAGGATTGACGTGATGTGTGGCCGCTTTGTCCCCTGCAGCGGCCTTCTCTGCTAGCTTCGTCCCTCAAGCTACCTCCTGCTGAATTCGGCCTCAAGCAAGGCCGGAGACTCGGCTTTTGGTTTAAATTCCATCCTAAAAACGGCATTGAATGGCGATTTTGTGCTTGAAGATAAACCATTGTGGTTTATTCTTCACTTTGAAGACGGAATGTAAGGTCGCTTTTTAAAGTGAAAATAAACCAGCTGCTGCACAAGATACCGTATGGGGCCGTGGTGACGACCGCCTGGCTGGCGTCACATGGCGTCACCTCTGATCAGGCGCGTAAGCTGGCCGGCAGTGGCTGGCTGCAACGCGTGGGGCACGGCGCCTACTGCCAAGCGGGGGAGCCTCTTACCTGGGAGAGCGCTGTTTTCGCCCTGCAGGCGAGCGACGGCTCGGGGATGCCACCATTTTGGCCGGGTGGCCAGACGGCCCTGGCACTGCATGGCTTTGCCCACTATCTGCCGATGGGGGAGAGCACGACACATCTGTATGGCAAGGAGGCCGCTCGACTGCCCCGATGGTTGAGTGATGCCGAGTGGGCAGGGCGGATGGTGCTCCACTCTGAAAAGGGCCTGCCAGTGCAGCTTCCCGGTAGTTTCACTGACTACACGCCGGATGGCAGGGCCTTCAGCTTGCAGGTATCGACCCCCGAGCGAGCGGTCCTGGAGTGGATCGCCGTGACGCCGAATGAGCTGCTGTTCGGCAGCGAGCTGGTGGACACCTTCGGCGGGCTCAATACGCTGCGTCCGCGCCGGCTGCAGGCATTGCTGGAGGGATGCCGTTCGGTGAGAACCAAGCGGGCCTTCCTGGTGCTGGCTCGCCACGCCGGACATGCTTGGTACGGTCGTCTGGAACCACGCCGACTGGAACTCGGCAAAGGCAAGCGGCAGCTCTGCCAGGGCGGCAAGCTGGACAGGGAATATCACGTGACGGTGCCGGAGGCGTTCCTGCATGCCGATTGAAGCTCGCTACCACGAACAGGTCCGGCTGCTGGTCTCGCTGCTGCCTTTTCTCAATGACGAGCCGTGCTTCGCCCTCAAGGGCGGCACGGCCATCAATCTCTTCGTGCAGCCATTACCCCGTCTATCGGTCGATATCGACCTGGCCTACTTGCCGCTGGAGCCCCGTGACGAGGCACTGCGACGCTGTCGCGAGGCGCTGCAGCGACTGGTAGATACTTTCAGCGCCCGACTGCCAGGTGTGCGGGCCGAGCTTCAGGATAATCGCCGAGACGAGCTGAGGATCCTGGTGAGTCGAGGGCGTAGCCAGGTGAAGGTGAAGGTGGAGGTATCGCCGGTACTGCGTGGCACTCTGCACCCGCCCCAAGAGCGCGATGTCGTTGAAGCCGTGGAAGACGATTACGGCTTCGCTGCGGTGCAGGTGGTGTCACTGCCGGACCTGTATGGTGGCAAGATCTGCGCCGCGCTGGATCGCCAGCACCCCAGGGACCTTTTCGATGTGAAGCTGCTGCTGAACCAGGGCAGCCTGGATCGAAGCGTATTCGAAGGCTTTCTGGTCTATTTGCTGGGGCATCCCAGGCCCTTGAACGAAGTGATCAACCCGCGACTGAAGCCGTTGGACTACGTCTACCGACAGGAGTTTGTCGGGATGGCCAGGGTTGACCTTCCTTTGCAGGAGTTGGAGAGCGTCCGTGATGAGTTGCTGTCGCGGCTGGGACAGCTGATGAAGCATGAAGATGTTCGCTTTCTTCTGTCCTTCAAGCAGGGAGCTCTTGACTGGGCGCTGCTTCCGCTGTCGGGCGTGGATCGGCTGCCAGCCGTGCGCTGGAAGCTCGCCAATATCCAGAAGATGGGGGCTGACAAGCACCGTCAGTCTCTGAAGCTATTGGAGCAGGCGCTGGGTAGCCTTCGGAGATGACGCCTAATACCCCCAGCGATGTACCGGCCTAAGTAGACTTCTCCTTATCTCCCTAAGGCGCTAGGCTGTTACGCACAGTTACGCCAGGCGCAGGGGATGACATGGCGAACAGCAGGGGAGCTCAGCTCCAGTGGGACATCATCGAAGCGATGACGACCCACGGTTGGATGGCCGGTACGGCCGGCGGCTACGACCGTAAGGGGGAGTACGTCAGCGAGTTGGAGTTGACCCACTACCACCTCACCAAGCGCGAGGAGAAGCGCCTGGTCCTGGAAGAAACCGAGGGCGACTACTTGCTAAATTTGGCACCTAACCAGGCGGTGTTGCTGGTATGGTTTATAGATGTGCTATGAACCAGCCATAGAGCGTGGTGTTGGTTAGACGAAGGTGACTGGAGCGTATGACGTCGAAGTCAAAGAACCCCGGTGCGGGTCTAGGGGATCCTTACTGGTATGAGTGGTCCGTAGGTCTGGAATACGGTAAGCGTTCGGGCATTACCGCTTGTCAGTGATCAGGCAGTGTGCTGCCAATGGTGAGGCAGGAGCTCGTGGAGCTGGCTGGCCTTGTGGGTCGGCAACCGTTCCAGCACGTCCTTCAGGTAGGCGTAGGGCTCATGGCCGTTCAACTTGGCGCACTGAATGAGGCTCATGATGGTGGCGGCCCGCTGGCCGCTACGCAGCGAACCGGCGAACAGCCAGTTCGAGCGGCCCAGCGCCCAGGGCCGAATCAGATTCTCCACCCGGTTGTTGTCGATCGGCAACCCGCCGTCGTCGAGGTAGCGCGTCAGCGCCGTCCAACGCTTCAGGCTGTAATCCAGCTTTCGCCGTCGCCGAGCCGTTCAGGACCTTCTCGCGATGAGCCAGCATCCAGCGGTGTAGCGCATCGGCGATGGGCTTTGCTCTTGTCTCCCGTAGCCGTTGGCGCTCTTCCGCGATCAGCGCCTGGGCCTCGCGCTCCACCTGGTAGAGTTGGCCGATCAGCTCGATGGCCTGCCCGGCAATCTGGCTCTTGCCCGCCACGTGCAGGTCGACGAACTTGCGCCGTGCATGGGCCATGCAGCCGATCTCGGTGACGCCGTTGGCAAAGCTCTGCTTGTAGCCGCCATAGTCGTCGCAGATCAGCTTGCCTTGCCAGTCGCCGAGGAAGTCACGGGCATGCTGGCCACCGCGCCCCTCGGTGAAGTGATAGATGACCGCTTTCAGCCCGGCGTAGGGCGTGGTGGCATAGGCCCAGAGGTAGGCGCGATGGGTCTTCTTCTTGCCCGGGGCGAGCATCGGCACTGGGGTTTCGTCGGCATGCAGCACGGGTTCATCGAGCAACAGATCACGCAGCGCGTCGATCAGCGGCTGGAGCCGCACGCCGCAGACACCGATCCATTCCGCCAGGGTGGAGCGTGGCATTGCCACGCCGGCGCGGGCAAAGATCTGCGCCTGTCGATACAACGGCTGATGGTCGGCGTATTTGGCGATCATCACCTGAGCCAGTAGCCCCGCGGTGGGGATGCCCTTGTCGATTACCTGGGCCGGCATCGGTGCCTGGGTCAGTGTCTCGCACCCGTCGCAGACCCACTTGCCGCGGATATGGCGCTCGACGGTAAACACACCGGGCGTATAGTCGAGTTTCTCGCTGACCTCTTCGCCGATCCGGCGCAGTTCACCGCCACACGCGCAGTGCGCATTCTCGGGGTCGTGCCGGATGTCGGTGCGTGGTAGCTCGGGAGGCAGCGGGGCACGCTTGGGCGTCTTCTTGGCTGGCGGGGTCGTCGGCCTTGCCAGTGCCTCTAGCTCGGCCTCGATGGCAGCGATATCGGCGTCGACCCCCTCGTCCAGCAGACTGATCTGCAGCCCATTGAGGTGCTCGCTGCGCGGGCCGAACTTATGGCGCTTGAGCAGCGCCAGTTCATGGGTCAGCTTCTGGTTGATCTGCTCGCTGTGACGCAGCGCCTGATCTTTTTCCTCGACCTGCGCCATCAGCGTTGCCGCCAGATGGCGGAGCTGGTCGGGTGAGAGCTGGGACAGGTCGGGCGACGTATTCATCCGTCGATTATGCCAGTCCGCTGACAACAGTGGGATGCGCAGATCATCGAATGGTCAGGCGCCGCGTTCTGTGCCGGTACTTGCCGGATATTACAGTACCGAAATCGCCCCCGCCGGGCCGATGCGCTGCCAGGGCAGGCCCTGAACCAGCGCCGTCACTTGCTCAGGCGACAGTTTTACCCGGTCGCCGTGCCGGTTACCGGCCCAGTGGAACGTGCCCTGGTTGAGGCGGCGCGCGCACAGCCAGACCCCCAGGCCATCGTGGATCAGCACTTTCATGCGGTTGCCGCGCCGGTTGGCGAACAAATAGGCACAGTGCGGTCGAGCGGTGCCGAAGATCCTTACCACCCGAGCCAAGGCGGTATCGGGGCCGGCGCGCATGTCCAGCGGCTCGGTGGCCAGCCAGATCTCGTCGATACGGATCACGACAGCAGGTCCCGAAGCAGCGCTCGACAGCCCTGCGCATCGGACACCGGCCATTCGATGGTCACCGTGCCTTTGGGAGTCGGCAGTGAAAGGCGTATACGCTCGGCTTCCCGATGCTGGCCCGCCGCTGGTGTGGCGGTGCTTGCCATCGGCACTGGAACAAACGCCGGGGTATTACTTACTGACGCCGACCGCCGAGCCTCGCGGATCCATTTATGGACCAGATTGGCGTTCAGGGCATGCGCCATTGCAATGCCGGCTACCGAGGCGTCAGGTTGCTGGCACGCGTCCACGATCCTGGCCTTGAACTCGGCAGTAAAGCGGCGGCGCTTGCGAGGCGCCTCCAATACGCTTAACTCACTCATGGTAGGTGTCCACTAAGGAATAGGTGGACACCTACCGTCATCGAAGTCGGGGCTCAGCGGAAGGTGTGTTCACCAGCCGGATACGGAAATGCCGCGATACAGCTTCAAGATCGATCCGTGTCCTCCAGAAGAGGGCTACGGCTGGGTGCTTAGGTGCTTCGAAGATGATTGGGAGATTCCGGGCTATGAGGGGGCGATCTCCAGTTCCAAGTGCAACACCTTATCCATCAGTTACCATGACTTATAGCTATCGCCACCTCACCGCTGAAGACCGAGCTAAACATATATGGTGCCTGTAGCTAATGTCTCGCTGAACTCGTCAAAGCTACCGCTTCGTTGCAGCGTACGTATCTGCCATAGATAAAACGCACGCAGCGACCTGCTTTCAGCGTCTATACTCTTGCGATACGCTTTCCCGCGTGAG
The DNA here is from genome assembly GCF_947500835.1 of uncultured Halomonas sp. Classification (GTDB taxonomy): domain Bacteria; phylum Pseudomonadota; class Gammaproteobacteria; order Pseudomonadales; family Halomonadaceae; genus Modicisalibacter. The sequence continues at coordinate 506,679 of NZ_CANMTQ010000001.1, read as the reverse complement.
ATGAGTGCCGTCCCACAATTTCCACGAAGTTGTCTTGGTCGAGCCGGTCCCCACCCTGCGTTCCAGTAGCAAAGATCAGCGACGACCTGATTTTCTACCTCTACCTCTAGCTGTCCGTCACGAAGCGTGATCTCAACCTCATGCAAACCAGACATCGTCGGAAAGAAGAGCCGTGATGGATACAGATCATGCTGGAGGTAACCCATCCGGTCGAAGTCGAGCGTGCCGGCCAGCGGCCAAGCTTTACAAGCTTTGTCCACCAGTTGTTCGAGTGTCGGTGGAACTACGAGGGTCGTTGTGCTGAGTGGTTCCGGAGTTTTGCTGGAAAGCGCTTGCCTGCGTGTCCAGAAGGACTCAAGGTGAGCCGCCAAGTCCGCATCGTCAATGTTGCCGCCAGCGACCTGTGACCACCGTACCAGGGACACCTCCACACACCGTTCCATGGACATCACGACTGGCGAGTTGAAGGCGATTAGTTCGTCGCCATGACGTGCTGCCGCCACGCGGGCAAGGAGGGTACGAAATGATGTTTCGATCGCTTCGGTATCGCCGTCGAAGTCAGTTGGTTCCGGGAACCAGTCTGGACGCCCTGGTTTAAGCAGAGCTAGAGTCGGATGGAGCGGTAGTGCTAAAAGAGATTCCTGATCCGCCAATTCCGGCGGCATCTTCCAGAAGTGTTTGGCCACCGCCATCGTACGAAGGTAGGCGGAAATGGCGCGAAGAGCGGTGCGCGTGGAAAGCTGGCCGATGAAGCCATCCCCCAGCGGCCGTATGAAGTGCCCTGCATCACCTTGGTACGGGGCATCTGGGTAAGCAGCTCGGTTCTCCGTCCATTCAAAGGCCATCTGCCGGACGAATGGAAGTCCGGAATAGACTTCGAGCCTGCTCATGGAAGTCCGGAAGATCTTGGGCAAGTCTACGCCTTGTACGCCGTTGAAGTCATCCGGTATCTCGAAGTCCTCCGGCACTTCTTTCAGGCTCGCATTGTTGGCTTGAATCGACAGTCCACAACTCGTCACCAGCAGGTCTGAGAGGGGGGAGGGTTTCAGAATGCTCTCTGCCAGTTCTGCAGTGGGGGAGTAGCCGAGCCCCTTCGCCGCCATCCAAAAGATGCACAGTACCTCGACAACCTCGGCCTCAAGCTTGCGCGAGCGCAGCAACTGGAGCAGCGCGGATTCGGTTTCGACCCTCATAGCTGGCTCTCCCAACCGAGCTGCGAGCTCCTGCATGGTCCACCACCGTGCGGACGTGGAAGGCCACCCGAGACGGGCAATGAGAATGCGAAGGTCGTTCATCAAGCCCCCGAGACGGTAGACGAGACCAGCTCAGCCGCCCAGCGAGGCTGTTCCAGAGGCAGGGTACGGGTGTCTTCAATGACGCAGTTGACCATCGTCTCGGCGAAGTTAATGGCCTCTGTGGTCCGCTTTTGTTGCGCATAGAAGTAGACCATCAATTCCGTGGGCGCCACACGTGGCGGTTCGGGGTCGCCGAACATGCCGTAGGTTGTCGCAGTTACAAATTCGTCGCAGCGCCGCGGATAGTGCTTGAGGATCAAATCGAGCCTGCTGCGGGTCTTCTCTTCGTTCTCAGCAAACCCGATCCAGGCACCGTTATGGATGTGTGCCTGGACAAGGTATTTCCATGCCGCATTCACGCCACTCAGCTTACGTCTCGTCTGAAAGGCCAGATCAGATAGCACCAAGATGCCCTTGCGCCGACCCTCTTCTGACAGAAGCAATCCGTCGAGCGTCGCGAGCAGTTGCCTTCCCTGCCCAGCCTTGTCCCAGTGCTGATACCAAGTGCGAAGAAGCCTCGCTTGCTCGTTGTAGCTGGTCGATAGGCTGTCGAGCAGGTCGCCGAGTTGTTCCGGAGCAAAGGTCGTGACATCTCCCTTGTAAGGCTTGCTCTCGCTGTCGCTGCTGGGGTGCTCCGACCGTCGCAGCAGGCCGATGTCCCAACCAGCGTGCTCGCGAAGAACGTGCAGCCGCTCTGCAGCGCTTGAGCTGCCTTCCTGTGTAAGTCGATTCAGCATGTCATGAATCTCAGGATGCAGTCCGGTTCGCATCAACGCGTCCAAGGGCCAACCGTCGTTGATGGCTTGCTCCACGTATTCCCGCAGACTGTCTTCTGCTTGCGACCAGTCGCCTGCGTGCGTGTGCTCCTCGTACTTGATCACCAGCGCTGACGGTTTCAACCTTGCAAGCAGCCGATCGGCGGCCGCCAGAACGTGTCTGGTGCCTCTCCCGTCGGTATAGTTCAGAACGTGGTGAACCTGAGGCGCTATAAGACTGAGCAACCGTCGAGCGTCGTCCGGTGCGGCATCGACCAGGTAGCCGATGGCGTCGACCGTATTGTTCAGCGTAGGGTCTTTACGATGCGCATAGCCGGTTGTCAGCTCCCACGTTTGCTTGCACAATTCGCGAGCGCTGGTGCTCAAACCATGGTTTAGCGCAATGGCACAGAGCTGGAGTGGCGTCTGAAGATGTACGCTGGTTTCATGGCGGATTTCTGCATCAAGCTGGACACGCTGAGACTGGACGAACGTCGCCGCCGCTTCGTCACTCATCCTCGTTAGCAATCCAGCTGCGTACTGGGCGCGGAAGGATGCGTTGTCAAACCAAGTACACTGCCCAGCCGCTTCCATGGTTTCTTTCGTCAGAACCACATCGTCGGATTGATTCAGCAGGATGCTGCCCAGATGGATGTCGCAGGCAATGCGATGCAATGCGCTCCGGAAGTCCTCGGCTGCAGAGCTCGAGTCATAGCTTTGCCTGAAATGTCTGAACTCTACTGTGTTGAGCAACTCGAAAAGCTCATGGAAATTGACTGACTCCCCCCTCCACCAATGGTGCGCAACCTGCGCCGCGGCCACAGAGAGCGCGTTGAGGAGTTCGGTGATGTTCCTCCTGTTTTCGTAGACGGGGGCACGCACGAACTCAAATGCGGTCTGACTTTCCGCAGCCATGCATAGGCTCAGCTGAACGGCACTGAAAAACCAGTGGTGCGCGAGTGTCGCCAGATCCTCCCTGCGTTCGTAGTAGTTGCCCTTGAGCCACTCAATGGGGATTGAGTTGTTCAACGGCTTTGAGGCCCGGGTGTAAGCTGCCTCTACGGCAGCGACAAAAGGGGTTCGGTCAAGCTCATTGAAGTCATCGCGCTCTGCGATGCTCACACCAGCAATCGCCGCCGCACGGACGCACGCATTACTGAGGGTGCTCTTGCTCTGACCAGGAGCAAGCGAAACAGCAGTCGCCATTAAGTCATCCAAATTGCCTTCCTTAACCAGCATCAGGATCCGTGGCAGCCAAACAACTGGCCTGTTTTTGGTAACCAGCCGTGCCAGCGCTGTCGAGGTCGCACCGATAGCACCAAGCCGCGCAAATGCGTCGATCAGAAACTGAAACTCATCAGAGTCGGCGTTCGACGAGTACCTGCTGGAGAAACGACTCAGGCCTCTGAAGCGACGAAGTGCCTCTTCACCGCAGGTTTCTGCCAGAACTTGATCGCCCCGCGATCGCAAGGCCAAACCAAGCGCGGCAACGCGCAGGATGTCCGTTTCATGTCGGGACGCAACAGCCTCACGTATGACGCTCTCCTCCGTAGTCAATGCCAACGTGTAGGAGATGAGGCGGGCTAGATCATCGTTCTGCATTTGGAATTCGCTGCCACCAACCATCCGGGCCTTTAGGTGCTCCAGACGATAAGCATCCGCGAACGCGGTGGTCTCAAGCGCTGCAACCAGGGCTTCTGACAGCAGCGTGTCGAACAGCGACTCTGGATACCCCTCTTCAAGGCGAAGCATGATCCAGTCGCGGGTGAGTCCCGTGATGAGGTTTTTGGGGTCGCCCAGCTTGGCTTGAACTGTCCAGAGCCAGTTCACGCGTAACGAAGTGGGAGCAGAATACTCGAGCCAGTTCGCGACTGCAGGCATCAGTTCCTGGATGCGGTCTTCGTGGTCAGCAGTCCCGCGCACGAAGACAGCTAAGCTCTCGTGGAAGACTTTCAGGCCGGCAGCTGACGAGTGAAGCAAGTGCTCCACGTTCCCGACTTCAGGCGTGGCAGTCTTGATCTCAGCGGCAATCTCAGCGAACGCCGTCCTTGGCCAGAAGAATGGGAAAGCGCAGATTAGCCGCAACGTGTCCTTTAAGCTTGGAAGAAGTCTTTCCCACAGCGATGCATAGTAGAACTTTGCGTCCTTGCTCAGATCTCCTTTCAGCTGTTCAACATCCCAACTGGACAGCCTGCGACGAGCATGCTCAAGCTCTGCAGTGGCGTAGATAACGTGAAGGGGGTGGCCGTTGGTTCTTGAGCGGAGCGCGGACGCTGCACCTTGTAGTTGCTCTTCGGCCTGCCTATCATCCTCGAAGCCAGTTGTGAGCCTGCCCTCTTGAACCGCTTTACGAAGGTAGGAAAGGACTGCGTTCTCGGACATCGCCGGTAAGGTGCGCCATTCGGCCTTAGGTGCAGAGGCGATCAGATCAATCGGCAACTGGGCGTTATCCACAGGTTGAGTACCGACGAGCAACACCATGTTGTCCGGGCAAGGGATCACCTGGGAGAAAAGGTCGTCCAATGGCCGTTTGTCTCCAGCGTTGATGCGCCAAACATGATCCAGACCATCAAGGACGAGTACGAGCGGCTTGCCAAACTCCTTGTAGTAGGACGCGCAGGCCTCCAAGAGTGCACGCAGGCCTCCTGCCGTCCTCGGGACATCCTCGTGAAACTGTTTGACCTGCACCTGGATGGATTGCTCGACCACGTAGCTGTTCACCCGGTCACGGCCACGCTCAGTCGTCGAGAGGAAGTAATGATGACGAACCGTAGGGATGTCCCGCTCAGCGAGCGTGTCGCACAAGGCACTCAGGTAGGTGCTCTTTCCACGGCCAGGTGGCCCAGTCAGAACGATCGCCTTCCCAGCAGCTCCTATTGCGTCCCGGACAAACTCTTTGTGGAACGTCGCATCGGGCACTTCATACCCCTTGGGCACTATGAAGTCCTCGGGCAGCGGCGCGGGTGGTGACGCCTGCAGGATGGGGAGGACCTTTACCAGCGTGATCCAGCCGTCCGGGGGCGGAAAGCTCTTCTGCGTTGCCCAGTTCAGGGCAGCGTTCTTGAGGATTGCGATGCCTTCAGGGGTGCCATACATCCGGAGTCTAGCATCGACCTCGTGCTCCAGCTTGATGTATCCCTTATCGCTGTGCCGAATGCGCAACTGGCCGAAAAATTCTTCGCAGTTCTCAGTGTTGCCAAGCTCAGTGATCACCTTCGAGCGCGTCGGTTCCGGAATCTTGGCAAAGGAAATCCTACCATTATCCAGGCAAGCCTCGATGGTGGCATCCGGCCGACGGTTCGTCGTCAGAGAAATCTCGTCAATGCGTTTCGGGTCAAGCTTCTTAAACGCATCGAACCACTTGCGGAGCATAGATCTCGAGCGCGCCGTCTTGCCGGACTTCTCAAGCATCCATTCCCACGATAGCAGATGCGCGTCAGGATTAGGGGTGAACTTGACCTGTTGAAGGTCTACGAAACCATTGCTTCGTTCGATGACGATATCATCCAGCCCTTGCGGCGCTTCGTTTTCGTCATCGCACTCGAATTTCACCCGGCTATAGCGAGCCGGCGCGTCGAGCCAATCGCAAAGAACCTTGAGGCCTTGACGATTTTGATATATGTACCCGGCCGCAGTGGTTGCAGTGTTCTTGATGTTCTCAGACATGGTTGTGCAACGTGATGAGCTCAGTCTTTAGCCAGGTGTCCAGTACGTCCACTTGCACGAACTTGGTCGGAACCGGGTAAGGTGGATGAACCATCCAATAGAACACGTCGCGGCTTACGTAGAGTTCTACATCCCTTACAGGCTTGGCTTCCGCTTTTGGCCACTTTAGTAGCTCAAGAATCCTTGAACGGTTCTTCTCGAGAAATTGCCTTCGGCGCAGGATTCGACTGAACTGACCCGCTCTGTCGTTCTCTGCTTTGCCAAATATCTTGTCGCGAAGCCGGCGGCCATCTTTCACGGTGTAAGACGGTTGGTTGTATTTGCACTCTACTGTTACGAGCAGGTTGTCATCTGGCCAATACGCGAAAACGTCGAAGTCACCAACGTCCTCGAATCCCTCTCCTCGGAACCGCCTGAAGAAGTCGATGCCACGCATGACGAATGGGGTATGCCTGAGAAAAATCTCCTCAGTGCGAAGCTCCAACCGTTTCTCAATGCTCTCCTTGACCTCGCGAATAACCGGCTCAACATTAGGCCAATTGAAGTCGGCAGGAAGGCAGCCGTCTCGTACCGCCGACATCCAGAGATGCATTGCCCGGCTGGCCGTCTCCGCTCCCCAGCGCAAGTCTGTCCCATCAATTACCAGCGGCCTGATAGTGTACCGGTGTATTCGCTTGTTGCGCTCCCAGTGCGGGACATCACCCTCGTCGACATCCTTCCCTGACAGCCTGCGAACGCCTTTCTCCGGGAGCGTGAGGAATGCCACAATCCTTTCAGCTTCTGCAAGCCCTAGCCCCTCAATACTGTCGACCAGGCCTTGCGCAACACGGTTTGGAGCCGCTGCATAGGAGAGAGAGAGTTCATCGCCGAAGCCATATCTCTGAGCTTGTGACAAAACTGCTAGAGCGGTGAGCATGCTCTGCAGGTCAAATCCCAAATCGGCTGTGAAGGCACTCTTGAGTTTCTCTGATGACAGCAATTCATCCGGCTCGCCCTCCACGGCATCTTCGCTATTCGACCCAAGTCCCAGCCGTGACTTCGCATACTCGCGTGCAAAGTCTGCCTCTCGGTCGTCGGAGCCGGCCGAGTAAAAGACCTCTGGTATGTACGAGTCGTCTATCACAACGCCACCAACGTCTATGCCGTTGTGAAGGACATCGCTGGCTCCGGTCAGTACCATGTACCAATCAACCAGGCCAACCAACTCACGCAGCACCTCATCGGTGACTTCCCCGTTGCCGGATGTCGGTGAGCTGACGGTTTTTTCCAGCAGGTATCGATAGTGACGAGCTGCGGTACCGTACTCTTTGCGAGCTTGTTCAATGGCATCCAGCCTGTCGTATTCCACATCATGAGTGAGGCTCTGGCGTACCCGTTGAATCTTCATTCTCTCGGTGACAAGACACGCATCGTGCTGCTCAGTAAAGGCTTGCAGAAGCTGATGCTTGTCGAGCGAAGCGAGCCGATTCTCGATATGGAGGCGCAAGCGGGCGCTGGCAGGATCTATCTTGGCCTTGGCATCGGACAGCTCATACCGCCCCGGTGGAAGACTGAGCGCCATGATTTCCGCAGCCAAGTGCTTACGTGCAAGCTTGTAATCGGTGGGCGAGGGGATGACGGGTTGCACGTAATCAGGAACATCGACATTTCGGGTTGTGACTCTTAAATGGTAACGAGCTGGTTCCGATGCCTTGCTGCAAAGCCGCTCTCTAAAGCTGTTGGGCAATTCCAGCTCGCATGCAGCGTGGCACCTTTCGAGGGTCTCCAGCAAGCAACGAACTTCAAACGATCCGTCCTTGGCTGAACTCAATCCTGCAAGCACTGCGCGAGTGTCAACTTGCAAATGAAACAGCCCCTTGCGATTGGTATCTTCTTCCGCTGAAGTCACTACGCGCGCGAATCCGTCTATAGCGGGAGGAGCCTCCTCAGCGTCAACAGAACTGGAGGGGGCTGGATCGCAGATAAACAGTACATGCGGCTGCTGAAACAGGGGGACGTCCGACATCAGTTCGCGGCAGCGGTAGGTGCTGTCCGCAAGAAGTTGCGCGAAGAGGTCGACCATGCGACCATCTTCGAACTTGAGGCCTTCAGAGATTTCCAGCAGGGTTTGAACGGTGCAGGTGCCGACTGATATTGAGTACGCGACTGCCTTGTGATGGCGAGATTGGAGCTCAACGACGCCTTCGGTTCCTTGGGTCAGCCGCCAGCCTGCAGAGCCATCTGGAAATACACATGGCGCACGCGACCAGAAGTCAGTAAGCGCCTTGAAACGCCAGGAGGTGCCCCAGTGAGGGTCCAATCCGATAAAGGTGGGTGAAATCGCTCCTTCGACAAGTACGCCATGTGTGTCCTTGAAGGACGCATACAGGTCTGCGGGCCCGGTAGAGAAGGGACTGAGAGAACGCCTCTGAGATTCGACGAATTTCCAGTAACGCTCCAACTCGTCGAGGTCATTCAGGCTATCGAAGATAGTGATGAAGTCCGCCAGCGGCAATAGGCGCGCGGGCCTCTCAGGCACGTCGATGGCGCCAAATGACGTGCCCGCCTGGGTAACTACAATAACGATGTGAAGCTCGTCGGCGCTTGGTCCAGTGGATCCATCCCTGGACAACATGAGTCCGCGCCCGTCTGCAAGACGGAAGTGAATCGGCGCGCCGCGCCTCACCTTAGCGTATGTGCCCTTCGCTGCGTTTGACAGCCGCTCATTCGATGCGTGGTTGCATGCGCAAATAAGGTACACGCCGGAGTCGGCTGAGATGACGCAGCTGATAGGGAGGTCTTCACAGACGGCGTCACCGACGAAGAGCGTCAGCGGTCCCATAACCGTCCCTGGGAACCGCTCAGCAACGAACCGAGCGAGCCTACGATGTGTATGAGCGTTGACCATTTGGCCAATTACTTCTTTGTTGGCCCAGTGGTCAATGACGACCCCTGGGGCGCTACGAACTGACATTGGTACCCAAGTGCCATCGCTTTCGACTGCTAAAAAGGGAAGAGCCGCCCCCTGCATTACCGCGTCGCCGAAGGCGCTCGAGGTCAACGGTGCTTTGAAAGCGCCAAAGCGAGTATCGAGCTCGCTCCCCGCCTTATCTCGCCAGTCAGCAATATCATCACCGACCTGTCGAAGCATTGCACTGCATTTCAGCCAGAATTCTTCGGAGGGCACTTCGACATGGGCTACTTGCGCTTTCCCAGCCGTGGCGTTTCCCAGGTCGGGTATCGAATCAATGATACGAGCTTGCAACGCAACGGCAAGGTCCATGTGGGCTTGGGCCTCAGGAACATGGGCGTAAGTAATGCGGAATGCTTCTACGAAGTCAGGTGTACGTTCAATGCAGCTACCGTAAAACAGCGGAACGAAGCTCTGGCCAAGGCGAACCTTGGTTTGCCCCCAGTCAGCCTCGGGTGAGAAGTCCTCAAGCGTCGGGAACTCGGGCCATGCCTCGTACAGTGCATCTGCAAACACCTTGAAGTCTGCATAGCTCGTGATCGACATTCCGCCTTGGTCACTGTGAGGAAGCTCCAGCAGAACGCCCCACGCGAAGATGTGTTTGATAGGACTTCCAGCATTGGCTGGCCATAGCTCGGAGACGCTCAAAGCAATAGCCGCATCAAGATTGTTGTACTTTAGTAGTGGTGCTCGTGTTGCCTCTAGGCACCTTTGAAATAGGTTCTCCTGATCTCTCTCGTCTGCGACCTGCCCGTGAAGCCCAAACAGCTCACGCAAAGGTGAACCATAGTCAGTCTCCATCCGTGCAAGTCTGCGTTCCCGCTTCTTTCTAGATTTCTTTCCCACGTCCCTGCTCCCCGAATGAACTGCTATAGAAGATCTCTGGCTGCCAGTAGAGGGTAACTTCTATGACTCACCTGATCATCAGATACCATTCAACTGGGTCATGCTATCGGCACGGACGCAAACGCTTCAGGTACACCACCGGTACACACACCAGCTTCCTGTGCTATCCTCAATTTTCGCTAAGCTACTGATTCTAGAGAACTGCACCTTTCGCTCGATTGCGGTTGCTTTTCCTTTTGTTTCAGTAGCTTATTGTTTTGAAAGCGAACTCATAATCCCTTGGTCGCAGGTTCGAGTCCTGCTGGGCCCACCAGTCAAATCAATACGTTATAAATATTTATTCTGAGATTTCTCTTGGCTGTCTTCGCTTGGGAAGCACATGGGAAGCAGCGCAGGAAAATCCAGCTATTCCGTTCCATCGCAGTAGCCGTCCTTTGTTGCTCTGCCAACGCCGTCCCCATCGCCTAATAGACGGTGTCGTTCCAGCCCTACACATGGCGTTCACTTTGTTTTTGATGCCAGTTGGGTGAGTCCTTTGGCTGAATCTCGGTCGGCTCGCAACAAGTAAGGGCTCGTAGTACATGATCCTCACCCTCAACCAGCTGGAACGGCACCTGTTCAAGGCGGCCAATATTCTGCGTGGGTAGCCGTTCTAGCACGTCTTTCAGGTAGGCGTAAGACTTGTGGCTGTTCAACAGCTTGGCGTACTGGATCAGGCTCATGATGACGGCGGCACGCTGGCCATTGCATAGTGAGTCGGTGACTTAATGTACTTGGCCACTACAGAAGCACCGAAGACACGAAATGTCGCCACTTTCACCGAGAGTGAAAGTGTGCTGCGACAAACCTGTTCTTGTGTAGCTTTTAAGCTACAATGCCCTTTCATGACAGAGCTGACGCATTACCTGACCGCCGATGGCCACGACCCTTTCCAGGCCTGGCTGGACGCTACCAAACGCAAGGATCGCCACGCCGCCATGCGCGTGCTGACCCGTCTCAACCGTCTGGCTGCTGGGAATGTCGGCGATGCCAAAGCTGTGGGCGACGGCATAATGGAGTTGCGAATCGACTATGGCCCAGGCTATCGCGTCTATTACGCCAAGATAGGCCAACGCCTAGTCATGCTGTTGATAGGCGGGAGCAAGAAGCGCCAGCAAGCCGACATCGAGCAGGCCAAGGCGTTTCTAGTTGACCACCGAAGGAGGACTAAGGAATGAAAAGCCACGATGAAGCGGTCATCGAGATGTTGCGTAGCGACCCCACCATGGCTGCCGAGTACTTGCGCACTGCATTCAACGAGTTGGATGAAGAAGGCGGGGAGCCGGCATTTTTAATGGCGTTGCGTCATGTTGTCGAAGCGCAAGGCGGTATGGCCGCGATTGCCGAGCGGGCCAAGGTGTCACGCGAAAGCCTGTACCGCGCCTTGTCGCGCACTGGTAATCCCACACTCAAGACCTTGACCACGGTTATCAAGGCGACAGGAATTCAATTTCACGACCTGACCCACTCGCCGTAGAAAAGCAGAAGCGCAGCGGATTTAAATCCAGTGTTGAAAACAGTGTTGGTTCGAGTCTGAGCACCGGCACCATTTCAAGATCAGTAGTACCTGCTCCACTCGATCATGCATCTGCCGGCGCCTTGTCAAAACGCGACAAAATCTTCTCGGCATTGGTCCGAATGTCGTCACGCCATGCTTGAGGCTCGATAACCTCCACGCTGGCGCCCATCCCCCGCAACCACCAGAGCGTCTGTTGGTCATCCGGCACCTCGGCTTCTAAACGTTGCCAATCGCTGTCAGGAATCGGTGCCAAGGTCTGCCGTTCGGCTAGCGGCGTCTCGGTCAGTAGCCAGGCGACCTGGGGTTCGACGTGCGCCACTAGCCGGACATCGTCCGAGCCCTGTGGATAGCCGAAGGCACCGCTGCCGATGTAGTCGTCCAGGTCGAAGCCCTCTGACTCGCGCCACGCATTATTGCTGAAAGCGACGGCTTCAATTCGCTGCAGGGCGAACTGACGGACATCATCATAGTCGTTCACGGTGGCCAGCAGGTAGGTCACGCTGTGGCGGCTCACCAGGCCCTGCGGGTGCAGCGTGAAGCTCTTGCGTACTTCCCTGCTGCGCGACAGGTACGTCACGTCAAGGGCCTTCTTCTCCAGCAGCGCCTGGGCCACGCTCTGCCAGGTGCTCTCCTCAAGTTGGGCGGGCAACAGGGCCTTGCCGTTGGGTATCGCCCGCACGCGTTTGGCCCACTGGCTTAACCCATTGCGCTCCATGTCGTCCAGCAGCCGTCTGGCATCGGAGAACTGAGGGGCAAGCTGGCCGATCACGACCGGCGGCAGCAGCCCACGGAGGTACTCCTCGGCGAGCACCAGGGTCAAGGCACTGGGCACGTCGAGGGCAGGCAAATTGCAGTGAAACTCCCGGTCGAAGTACCAGCGATACGGTTTGCTGTCGTCGTCGCAGATCAAAGGAAAGTGCAGGGCGAGCTTGTCGCGCAGGTCGCGCTGCAGCGATCGGGTATCGATCTGGAATCCACGTTCCTGCAGCTTCTCCAGCAAGACCGGCGTCGCTATGCGACCAGGACTACGCGGAATCAGCTGCAGCAGGGTCAGGTAGCGAAACAGGGTCTCACGAATCTCCGACATGCACGCTCGATTCAATGGCCAAGGTTTGAGGGGAGCGTAACGGTACGTCTGCCAACTCACCAGCAGTGAGCGTTGATGCCGGGCTTGGTCTCTCCCTACCGGGAGGGTATCCGACAAGATCTCCTCGGGAAGCGACACGAATTGTCGCATGGTAGGGCTACGCTCGTGGCATGTTACGCCCCGCAGATCATCGAGGGTGAGCACCTGTTCTTCAAACTGAAACCCGGGATCGTCAGTCAGAGTTCACTGTGCTCGACCCTGAATCAACCCACCGTCGCCTGAGGGAGTTCATTATGCCGCTGACTGCCGAGCAACTTTCCCGTTTTTTGTTCGACGCTGATCCCATGGATACCTGCTGCAAGGAGAATGGCTGCTTCGATGAGTATGACGCGATTGCCGAGGATATCCTGTCGAAACGTGAACAAGGCCAGTCGCTGGAAAAGGCACTGCGTGGCACTTTCGACGAATGGTTCGGAGAAGAGCTTGCCGAGCGCGTCGATGCCCCGGCATTGTGTCGTCGTCTTGCAAATCAATACCCTGCGCTCTGTCGTGATCGGACAGCGGGGAGGCAGTGATGGATAAGCTACGTGCCGAGCTGCAGCGCCGGGCGGCCTCAATTCCTGCGCCAAAATTATTGCAGCGGATGGGTTACCCCAAGCCCCGGGAGGCTGCGATTCAACGCCTGCAGGAAGTCCTGGGCGATCCCGATCTGGGCCTGACAAGCGGCGGCTTCGATTTTCGCTACGGTAGTCGGGCCTTTCTATGTGCGCTTTGCGAGGCGCTCGGCCTGGCCGAGGACGACTATCTGCCGGCCATCGACGCGCGGCAGCAATGGCTGAAAGAGGAGAGAGATGCTTTCAAGCCCTGGATAAGCGTGGAAGTCGTCGACAAAACAGCGCGTGTTGGTGGTTTCTTCCGAGCCATGGCCGTCGGTAAGCGATATCTAACGCTGCCCAAGGACGCGTGGCAGATGACTCGTAAGGAACAATTGCGCCTTGCCAAAAAACTCGTACGCGAACACATGGCCAAAACAGGGGGAGAGCTTCCTATCCTGGGCAAGATCGAGGGCTACCGTTTCTACTTCGATATGGATCGCTGGATATTCCTGGGCCGAAACGGAGGGGTCAAGAAAGATGGCTCCGACGTCGTGAGCATGGGCGCAAATAGACAGGCTGAATCTGAGTAATTATCAAAGAGGTGATATGTACGATCTGATCGGCGATATTCACGGCTATGCCACGCCCCTCAAGCATCTTTTAAGCAAGCTGGGCTACACCGAGCGGAAGGGCGTCTGGCAACACCCGCAGCGCCAGGTGATCTTTCTCGGCGATTTCGTCGATCGCGGGCCGGAGCAGGTGGAAACCGTGGCGATCGCCAAGGCCATGGTCGAGGCCGGGCAGGCCCTGGCGGTGATGGGTAATCACGAGTTCAATGCCGTGGCCTGGGCAACGGAAGATCCCAAATCCTCCGGTGAGTATCTACGTCCGCATACTCCAAAGAACCAACGCCAGCATCAGGCGTATCTCGACCAGGTTGAAGAGGGCAGTGCGCTTCACCGTGAGCATATCGCTTGGTTCAAGACCCTGCCGCTGTATCTGGATCTGGATGAGCTACGAGTAATTCATGCCTGCTGGCATCCGCCGTCACTAGGTGTGCTGAGCGACTATATGGACGAACAGCAGCGCATCCTGCCCGAGGCCTGGCCGGCACTATGTCGCAAGGACTCGGCCCCGTTCGATGCGCTGGAAACAGCGGTCAAGGGCCTGGAAATCCCGTTGCCGAAGGGATACGAGTTCCATGATAAGGACGGCAACCCACGCCATCATATTCGCACCCAATGGTGGACGCTGGAACAGCTCACCTATCGTGAACTTGCCATGGTGCCCGCCGACCAGCTCGAGGCCATTCCTACCTGCCCGGTTCCCGAAGACGTATTGCCCGGCTACGTCGGCGACAAGCCGCTGTTCGTGGGTCATTACTGGCTGACCGGCGAACCCGAACCGCTCAATCGTTATATCGCCTGTCTGGATTACAGTATTGCGGCGGGCCATACCCAGAGTGCCAGCGAGGGCAAGCTGTGTGCCTATCGCTTCAATGGCGAACACACCCTCTCCCGCGAAAATTTCGTCTGGGTCAGTGAGTGAATCAGACAACCCATTCACCATCGGGTGTTATTGATCCATGACCACAATCTACCCGCATCGCAGCGACGAAGCGCTCGACACTCTCCCTTCCCGCGCCGAAGTCAAGGTCTACCGGCGCCTGCGCGCCCTGGATTTTCCCGGCCTGATTGTCATGCATAGCCTGGCCACCCAGACCCGCAACGCAAAAGGCACCTGGGTGGGCGAGATCGATTTCCTGTTGTTTCATCCGCATTACGGCTTTCAGCTATGGGAGGTCAAGGGCGGTGGCGTATGGCTGGAAGCAGATGGCCACTGGTACAGCCAGGGTAATCATGGCGCCCACCGCCTCACCACCACACCGCTCGAGCAGCTCAAGAAACAGACCGGCAGCCTGCTGCAGGCCATAAGCAAGGTGGTGGGCGATCTGCGCCTGCCCGTGGCGCCGGTGCTGGTATTTCCCGACGTGAGTGAGTGGCAAGGCGAGCTGCCCGTGCTGGCCCTCAACCGCGACCATCTGCTGCTCAAGAGCGATCTGGAAGCGCTGACTGCCGATGACCTGGCCAGGCGCTTTACCAATGCACCGCTGGCCGGCCCGCATGCTACCAACGACCTGCCGCTGACCAAGCAGCAGGCCAAGCTGATCGAGCATCACCTTTTGCGTCCGGCCTGCGCTCTGGTGGGCAGCGTCGTCGAACAGGCCCGAGACGTGGAGGCCAGCCTGTTTCGTCTTGGCAACGAACAGCAGTGGGTGTTGCGCCTGCTCGAGTACATACCGCGCATGGCGATCCATGGCGGCGCGGGAACCGGCAAGAGCATTCTGGCACGGCTGCGGGCCGAACAGCTGGCCCGAGAAGGCAAGCGCGTGTTGCTGCTGTGCTTCAACACTGCTCTGGCCGAGGCCCACCGACAGGAACTTTTCGCGGACGAGACTTTGCGCATCGAGGCGTTGACCTTTCATGAGCTGTGCGAGCAGCGCGCCAAGGGCGCTGGTCTTGGCTGGCAAATACCGGTGGCGCCCGGGGAGAAGGGCGCGTTCTACAACGAGACGGCGCCGGAGCTGCTGGTGGAGGCCCTGCATCGCCGTCCCGAGACCTTCGATGCCCTGGTGGTGGATGAGGCCCAGGACTACGAACCTTACTGGTGGCTGGCGCTGAATGAACTGCTGGCCAGCGAGGGCCAGGTCACGCTGTTCGCCGACCCCGCCCAGAATCTTTATGGCCGTGACTATCAGCTACCCGTGGAGGTGTTCACGGGCATGGTGCCCTATCCCTTCATGCTGCATCGAAACTATCGCAACGCCCTGGAGATCGCTACCTGGCTTCGCCAGCATCACGCTGCAGCGGCAGAGCCCGGCAATCATCTGCCCAGCAGTGAACGGGGTGTCGAAACGTTGCGCTGGAAGACCCCGGAACAGCAGTGCGAACTGGCGCGGGTCACCCTAGACAGCCTGGAGGGGGAGGGCTTCACGCCCGAGCAGATACTGCTGCTGACGCCTTTTCGAGTGGAAAAAAGCGAGGTGCTGACGACTCTGGCCGAGACCCATCCCCAGTACGCAGCGCGGATGTACAACGTCTCGGCGGTCAAGGGGCTGGATGCCAGCGTCGTGTTGCTGATGGACATCGGCAGCGGTACCTGGGCCTCGAACCCGAAAGTGGAATACGTCGGCGCCTCGCGGGCCAAGGTGCTGCTCAAGCTGTTCAGGAAAGCTGCTTGATCGCCGAATGACATAACGACAACCGATGGATTTGGATATGCCAGGCTGTCTGCGACTGGAGCAAGGGCCCTCGGGTCTGGGGCAACCTGCCCCGGCATTACCGACTGCCCGACCTGAGCCGGGCTATGGACGACTGGCTGGCGATCGCCGCAGCGACAGACGATGCTGTCAGTCTCATCGCGCCGGGCATTGCTATCAAAGGTCTGGGTGTCTCCTTTGCCAGCAAGCACTTGCGGATGCTGGACCCAAAGCGGTATGCCGTACTTGATGAGGTGATCAATGAGGGGCTGGGGTTTGCAAGGAATCCGAGAGGCTATGCGCTCTTTATCTACTGTCTTCAGGAGTTTTTGGCACGGCATGAATTGCCTTATAGCGTGGCAACCCTGGAATCGGGACTCTTTTATTTGATTCGCCAGCAAGTGCGGGCCCGATAGGGTTAACCGAAACATTCTCGTCAAGGAGGCACGACCATGACTCAGCCGACACCGGATACTCAAAAGATGCTCGACAGTCTCCGTGCCGCAGTCGCGGAGACCCTGGAGCGCAAGCGGCGTCTGGGCCAGTACGCCGTGTTGTGGCAGGACGGCAAGCCAGTGCTTGTGGGAGATGATGCGCCGCCACAACAGGCGGGTGAGCAGTATGGCCAGGACCAGGAGTCGTATTGATAGGTGCTGGCTCGCTTCGGCATGCCGCATGCGGCGCTTCGTGGAAAGTTATCCGGGCTGGAAAGCTGCTGGCCACAATCGTGAAAAGGCTACTTTGGTTGCGGTTTGGTTGCTGATTGCAAGGAAGCTGTGTGGCTAGTGTGAGTGGTAGAAACTCTCAACTGGCTGATTTTAAAGTGCAACCGCATGGCAGGCGCGGTCCTTAATGTTAACAAATTGCACTCATAATTTCTTGGTCGCAGGTTCGAGTCCTGCTGGGACCACCGACCAGATCCATCATTTCTCCGCTTCGGTATATTTTCCTTCTAGACCTGGTATCCGTAGTATCAAAGTAAAAAGTCTCCCTCCATTGATCTTCGCAAGGCCATTATGAATACTGTTACTGCCAGATCACGCCTCGAGCATTCAGGGGCCTGCAACTACCAAAGCGTTAACCATTACTTATGATTTTGGCGCTGTTGCCGAGTGAGGTCAGAACAGCGCTTCCAGTTCTTTACGCTGGGCTATGTGTTTTTCCGCATTCTGCCCGATCAGCTTGTTCAGGTTGATAAGTTTCCAGCGTACCGCGGGGAGATTGGCAGCTTGCGGGCGCTCAATGGCTGAAAAATCCGGTTTGCCGTCATGCAGGGTCAGCAGGAAGCGTTTGGTGTCATCATCGAGACGGTACCGGATATCCGCAATCAACTGCGCGCGAATTTCCAGCAGCTCATCGAGGCGGACCGTGAGCTTCGTCATGCCTTCGAATTCCTGCGCATAGGGCTGGTCAATGTCGATGAAATTCGGGTTCAGCAGTTCATGCACGGGGCGCGGTGAACTGGCGATATAGATCAGGAAGGTGCGGAACAGATCGTCGGTCAGGCCTTCATGTTCATAGAGCAGCTTCACGTCATAGAGATCACGCGGATGCTGGCGGTCAACAGCCGCATGCAATTTGCCACCAAACAGGTCTTCAAACGAGACGATCTGGATTTCCGCATAGCCGAATTCATCTTCGACAGCTTCCGACACCGAACGGGTTTGAGGATCGTGTACAACGCCGCGTGTGACCGGTGAGGTTTCGATCTTGATTTCCGCACCGTTGAGTCGTGCCAGCACGCGGGTGGCGCCGCCACTGCCGCCTTTGATGCGCTGTGTCTGCGCGCCCCTGACGCCGCGCTCGATGGCAGTGGCAATTCGGTCCATCGCTTCATTGATCTCGGCAAGGCTTTCGGCACGGTCTTTGACCGGCAAATAGGTCAAGTCGATATCAACCGAAAGACGTGGGAGGTCGCGGTAGAAGAGGTTGATGGCCGTGCCGCCTGTTAAGGCGAAGATGCCTTCTTCGGCGACATAGGGGAGGACGCGTACGAGCAGGGCGACCTGTGCCTCGTAAACTTCACGCGCCATCGGCTGTCTCTGTTATCGCAAATTCTTCCGGCACCATGATGCGGTAGCGCGGGTGTATCCTGCCGCCTTTGACCAGAGCGCGGTCGCCGCTTCCGAGATTGAATTCCTGCGGATCGAGGCGCTTGCGCCACGGGTGGTTATGGCGGTCGGCAAAGACGAAGAACAGCCGCGTAACCTTGATCTTCCTGCAACTGTGCAACAATGCTGCCAGGGTGCGCGGGCGCAGGGTCGTCAGGCTTTCAAACACCATATCGAGACTGTGGAAGCTCTCATGGCCGGGCAGTTCGTCCATGACTTCCAGGATGGCCCGTTCGGGTGATGACATCCTCAGTTGCCAGTCCCAAGGCAGGGTGCTTGCGGCGTTGGAGCCATCCTTGGCAAGGCCGAGGGCCGGATCGGAGAAGAGGGTCGTGGTACGTGTTTCCAGAGGTGCGTTCAGCGTTAGCCTGACCAGCCAGTTTGGTGTGCCTTCGCCATAGACCCAAACCGGCGCGTTCCCGCCCAGCGGCAAATAATGGCTGTAGCCTTGCAGCGCGAGCGCCGTCATGCCACCGACATGAACATCGTAGCCCATGATGTGCTGCATAGAGAGCAAGCAGGTCTTCCAGTCGATGGTGTCGGGTTTTCCTGCACCCGGTGCCGGGCGCAGGAAAACGCCGCGGGTCACGCGCTTCAGCCAGCCGCGATCAACATATTTGCGCGCGAGGAAGCGGCTGACTTCATGGCGTTTCAGCCAGTCAGAATCAACCATGAAGCCGGGAGGGACAGCTTCGAGAGTATTCTTTAGTTTGTCTGCTTTATGTGCACTCATAGGTAACACATTATAATAATTTCAAAGAAATTGCCGCACGGCTATTTAACAAAAAAGATTTTAGTGTACTTTAGGTGCACAAAAATTAAAGATAAAAAAGGATTAAGGGCTCCGCCAGCTAGAAAAGCAGGGTGGGCGAGCGTGCTGGCACAGGATGATACAAAGGCTGGGACTGCCCTGCAGGAGTTTTGTGGGTACGGGCCCCGCATAGTTATGCATTGTGCTGCGGGGTAACGCCACGGACGTCCCGTAAGCTATTGAATACACGTTGTCTTGGTGAGCCTGGCAATCCCAAGTGGCGTTCAGCGCAGCCGTGGCAATCCCGCCCACTCACTCAAAAATGCATCGATCCCCTCCAGATAAATCGATTCGCTCTCCAGGAACCCGGCGTTGTGGCTGCCGCCGATGACCAGCATGCGCTTGGGCTCAGGGGCCGCCGCATGGACGGCTTCGCCCTCGGCGAACGGAATGATGTCGTCGTCACGGCTGTGGATCACCAGTACCGGTGTCTCGATCTCCTTGACGTAGGCAATGACGTCATATTCGAAGCGCGTCAGCCAGCGAGCCGGCAGGAAAGGATAGAGCCGCTGGGCCAACCTCGGCACCGAGGTGAAAGGCGACTCCAGAATCAGTGCCGCGGGCCTGGCCCCCCGTTTCAGCTCCCGGGCCAACTCGGCGGCGACCGCCGCCCCCAGCGAGCGGCCGAAAATCACGATCTTTCCCGGCTCGATGCCATGTGTCTCGTGCAGCCAGCGCCAAGCGGCGCGGGCATCAAGGGCGGTACCCGACTCGGAGGGACGTCCTTCGCTCTTGCCGTAGCCGCGATAGTCGACGATCAATACCGAAAGCCCAAGCCGGTGGAATTGCTGGATCGACGCCAAGCGGTGCGAGATGTTGCCGGCATTGCCATGGAAAAACAGCAGGTTGCCACGTGGTGTCTCGGCTGGCACCCACCAGGCATCCAGCGTCACCTCGTCGTCGGTGCGCAGCTTGACCGATTCCCAGGTCAAGCCGATGTCCGCCGGCGTGGCCACATGCTCACGCGCCTGGGGCAGATACAGCAGCCGATCCTGAAAGGCACAGGCCGCCACTACCAGCATTGCATAACCTAGTAGCAGCCACAGCAATACACGTAACATGGGTTTGCGCCGTTGACTGGCTTGCGTTTAGCCGGACCGTTACTCCGGTCTCCTTTACTCGACGTGCAGTCGTTTTATCTTTTCAAGTTCAAGACTAGCAAGGCGACGAGCGAAGCGTGCGCTTATCAAGGCGAAGATACGCTAGCCCCATTACCGAACCCGCTCAGGCGGCTAACCGGCATTGCTTCATCTTCTTCGTCTACTGCCGCAGCTTGACGCTGTCTACCCTGTCAGGTTGAGCGGCCCATTGTTGCGCCCAGCAGAGAGGCGGTAGCAACTACTTCTATTCGACCCGGCGTCAGAGCGCCCACTATACTGCTCATTGATGGCCGCCGGTGGGTCGCGCCCGGAACTCGATAATCGAGACGACTATGGAGAGTCACCGTTGCCTTCAGGTTCATTACCGGCACCTGCCTTGCCGCTGGACTAGGTTTCGTACCGCAGGACGTTGCGTCGGCGCCAGGATGTTATCCATCATTTACCGCTAATACGCTTGCCATTACCTGGCGATCGGGAGATCCGCATGCAATTAAAACAACGCAAAGATGGCGAAGAACAACCCTATTGGCCTGCGGGACCGTTCAAGATCCGCTTGCCCTTCGTTCACTACCGATGGGAAATAGCGGAAATGATCCAGGCGCTGATCATGTTCGTCGTCAGTCTGGCCATGATTCCGCTGCTCGAGCAGTACCTGGGCTTGCCCTATGACGTGGCCCTTGCCTTCGTGGTGGTGTGTGGCATCGGCTTCATGCTGCCGGCGCTACTGGGTGTGCCCATGGTGCCTGGCTGGATCACCCCGGCGATCCCCGTGGTGCTGGTTTTCCTTGGGGATTTCGCCCCAGGCACGGAAGCTATCCAAGCGCTGTTCGCCCTGCAGTTTCTTGTATTCTTGATCTTTTTTTTCCTGGGGGTGACCGGGCTGGGCCGAAAACTGGTGCATCTTGTGCCCAATTCTCTACAGGCAGGAATCATCATGGGTGCCGGCATCGCTGCCATCACCGGAGAGATTCAGCAGGGCGGTCGACTGGCGGAAACGCCAATCTCGTTGATCATTGGCATGTTGGTCGCGATCTTCATGTTGTTTTCCGCGGCGTTTCGAGGCTGGGTGCAGGATCACCCCGTTATTCGCAAGATCGCCAACTTCGGCATGGTGCCAGGCATGATCATCGCCATCTTGGTAGCCTGGATCGTTGGCGAGTATCCGCTCCCTGCCATCGAGTGGGGCATCACTCGGCCCAACTTCAGTGACATGTGGAATTACCTGCCGTTCATGGTGGGCTTTCCGAGCTTGAATGTCTTTCTACTGGCGGTGCCTACCGCGGTGATCGCCTACGTCATCGCCTTTGGGGACATCGTGGTGGGCCGCAGCCTGATGTCGCGGGTCGATCATCTACGCACCGATGAGAAGATCGACTACAGTACCGACCGGATTCATCATGTCACCGCTATTCGTAATCTCATGCATGCCTTCCTGGCGCCTTACCCGGGGCTGGCCGGGCCGATCTGGACCGCCGTGACCGCCACCATGGCCGAGCGCTACAAGCACGGGCGCAACGCCATGGAATCCATCTACAGCGGTGGGGGGACTTTCTGGATCACCGGCTTCATTGCCCTGTTCATGCTACCGCTGGTCAGCATGTTTCAGCCTGTGCTGCCCATCGCGCTTTCCTTGACCTTGCTGCTGACTGGTTATATCTGTCTGATGGTAGGCATCGAACAGACCAGAACCACCGCCGAGCGTGGTGTAGCGGGCACCATGGCGGTGGTGCTGGCGGTCTATGGCGCTGGGTGGGGCCTGGCAGCCGGAGTGGTACTCTATTTTCTCGTGGAGAAGCAGAACTTGTTTGGTCGGGAGGCACAGCGCGCCATACCCGATGATGCAGTGGATGAAGGCAAAACATTGAAAGACGCAAAACAGTAGGAACGCCACGGCTTGCCCGGACTATCCGGCCATCCTCCATATCCACCCTGATCGGGCCGTTATCTGCTCAGCGACAGCGCTGCCAGGGCACGGCCCGAGTATTTACACAAGTGCTTGATTCTCGCCGGCAATGCCGACGACTGACATGGATTCTTCCGCGCGTATCCGTCGCTACTAAACAACGCGTAAACCCGCGTTGACTGTCGGCCATGCAGCCAGATCACCTCTTCATTCCACAAGCATATTCCTTGCTCGTTGTATGATCAGCTAGGCGAGTGTGTTGCACTCACTCCAGTGCCGTTTTCGCCTTCGATCGACAAGGCGACGCGCAGTTCGTGATACGCGATGCAGATCCCAGGCAGGATATCGTCTCGGATCTGGATCGGCTTGCTGAAAGTGGTTGAAGGCGCGTTGCAAAAAAGTAGGTGTGCTATGCTTGCGAGGAGTCGTCAATGATGGGTAAGCGCTTATGCAACTTGAAGAATTGATGGCCAAAGTGAGTCGTCTGCCGGCGTTTCGACAACAAGAAGTGCTGGACTTTGCCACGTTTCTGGAACAACAGCATGGTCGCGCTGCTACGCTGAAGGATGACAACGGAGAATGGTCAGAACAGCAGTTTCAGATCATGAGCGTGGATCAGGCCATGCGTGGTATTAGCGACGAGCCTGACCTTTACTCGGAAGACGATCTGAAGGAACGCTGGTCATGAAACGTGCCGGACAGATCGCACTGATGCCTTTTCCGTATACCAATTTACAACATGGCTTTTTAAGAGAACTACCCGAATCCCGCCTACTCGATATCAAAGAGCGCCTGGCCGTCTGGCTTACAAGCCGCAACGGCCAATGACACTTTATTGATTCGCCAATTTGAATCCACTGATTTGATCGAATCACCTGCTACCGGTTCGGCGCTATCTTGGATTATCCCGCCAGCCGCTGCTTCACCGCATCGAGAAAGCCTTGCATATCCACTATCTGCTCCTTGTCCGGATCGGCAGTCTTGCCTTTCAAATCGCCGGTGATGATGCCGGCATCGACGGTATCGATCAGCGCTTCTTTCAGTTGCGTGGCGTAGTCGACAAGAGGGTTGTTGCCTTCCCGCTCGCCCAGGGTTTCCAGGGCGTTGGCTACGGCGAACAGCAGCGCCGAGGAGTTGAAGTGCGCTTCCTTGCCGTCCGTTTCCTGGTATTTCAGATAGAGATCGTGGGCGGTGCCGTGAGGCGCCTCGAACAGCATGGTGCCGTTCTTGCTTTCGATAATGGAACTCGCCGTGGCAAGACTCCCGCCCAGGGCGGCGGAGATGTCCGAAAAGATATCGCCATCCAGATTCTGGGCCGGGTAGAGGGCATTGCGGGGCGGGTCAGTGATCATCTTGATCAGCTGGCTTGAGGGCCGCATGATCATGAAGGAGGGCGGCGGCGTACCGCCTTGGGCTAGCTCGTAACGCACATCGGTGATGACGGTGCTGAACACTTCATCGTAGTTCATGTATTCGCGCTTGAGGCCAAAGTAGACCTCCTTCTTCTTGCGCGAGGCATCCCGGAATACCTGCAGTACCCAGTCCTTGATGGCCTGGGCATCGTTGGACATCAGCAGAATCGGGTCGCCTTCCTTCACCCGCCGGGCATGCTTCTCCTCGCCATCGACGATCACCTTGAGGATGCCGTCTTCCGCCGCAGGCATGTTGTAGCTGCCGTATTGATCTCCGCCCCCTGCGCTCATGCGGGACAGCGACACCTGAGCCTCGCGCTTGGGAATGCCGTAGCGCTTGAGCTGCTCGACCAGCTTGAAGAGCTTGCGCCCGGTGGTGTTGTCCGGCACGCCCCATAGGGCCCGCTCGGGCGGGTTGGCCACGATACGTGCCGCCTGAGCGTCGATCAGCTCATAATGATAGGCCAGCCCCAGAGACTCGACCTGCTGCTGATACTCCTGCCGGTAGATTTCTTCGATGACCGCGCGCATGGCGCCGTCGTAGCCGGCGATGACCGTGTCCTTGAGACCGAGATAGATGTCGCGCTTTTCGTCGATGGCCCGCTTGAAGAAACGATGGGCCCAGGCCTTGATATCGTCGATATCGTTGGTGGCCAGCAGCCAGGGATCGCCCTTGTTGACCTCCCGGCGGTGCAACTCGACCGGGTCGCCGCTGGCACCGACGAACATCAGCTTGACAATACCGGTGGCGCTGGAGAGCTCGTTGTAGCTCTCCTTGATGCCGCCGCTGGTCATGGTGTCGACCTCGATGTCTCGGCCGATCCACTCGGGTTTGTCGAACTCCAGATTGCGAAACTGAATGTCTTCACGAGTGATGTTGCCGCCAATCCCCTTGCGAATGGCGCCGTTGGGCGACTTGGTGGCCAAAGGGTGCAGGGCGGTTTGGTCAATATCCGGATGCTTTTCCAGCAGAGCCGTCAGCTGATCCCGATTGACGGTCATGCCGGCGTTCTTGATGCCCACGCCGTGCTGCTTGAGCGCCTCGATGGCGTCCATGACGGCTTGACCGTTCGTAACCAGACGATTTTCCGCAGACAGATCGATATCGACCAGTTCCATGTCTAGACGCGAAGTCACGAACATCTCGAGGATCTTCTCGAAAGCCACCTGGGCCATTTCGTCGCCATGGAGAATGACCAGTGGAGACGCTACGCTGATCTTGCTGCTCATTATCTTTCTCGTCTTGCTGTGGTAATGAAATTGAGTGTGACTCGAGTCAGTCTACTCTTTTGCTGGCTTTAGTGGAGGCAGCAATCGTTCCAGCTCGAATACGTGTGGGTCCTCGACATCAAGCTCACGCAGCGCCGCCGCCAGATTCAGCAGGTAGTCGCGATTGGGACCGCTCGGCCCCTTGGCGCCTGCAATCTGTTGCGCAATATGATGATATGAAGCATCGCCGAGAAAGGCGGCATTGTCTTCGGTGGCGATATAGACCAACCCTTCGGTGCGTCCGCTCTTCTCGAAGTGCAGTTCGGTTACCAGGCGCAGATAGCCGTTTTTCTCGCGAACATCGAGAGGCCCCAGGGTCTCGGGGGTAATGCGATAGGCCATGCCGTGACAGATCGCGCCTGCCTGGCGCACCAGGGTGGCGACCCGCCCAGGCGCTTCCGGTGTGCCGCGATGATCATGAGAGCCCTGCCAGAAACGCCGCACCCAGCCATGAATGTAGGCCGGGCGCCGCTCCAGATAGGGAAAGCCCGCCTTCCAGATCAACGAGCCGTAGCCGAACAGCCAGATCGCATCCTGGCCGTCGAAGTGGGTCATGGATTGATTGATATGTGTGGTGTCGAGCGACATGGTACATGGCCGTGGAAATGACGAATCAGATTGTCATTCATTGTGCGCTAAGTTCGGCTGTGCAGGAAAGCGCGGCGGATGGGCTTCCATGAAGGCATGACAAGCCCGCAATACCCGGGTGTCATCGAACTTGCCACCGGCGAGCTGGAAGCCGACCGGCAGGCCCTTGTCGGTGAAGCCGCAGGGCACCGAAGCGGCCGGCTGCTGGCTCAGGTTGAACGGATAGGAAAACGGCGCCCACTCTTCCCAGTCGCGCATGCCGCTGCCCGGGGGTACCTCGTGATTGATCTCGAAGGGCTCGATCGGCACTGAGGGCGTCATCAAGAGGTGATACTCCTGATTGAAGTGCTCCAGCTGTTGGGTCAGGCGAGCCCGGTCGGCAAGTGCCCGAAACAGATCGACGGCGCGCCAGTTTTCCGCATGGCGCGCGTTGGCCACCAGGCCGGGGTCGAGCAGTTGACGCTGCTTTTCGCTGCACTGGGACCACAGCTCGAGAGAGGCAGTGAACCACAGGGTCTGGAAGATCTTGATGGGCGACTCGAATCCCGGGTCGATCTCCACGATCTCGGCACCTAGCGCTTCCAGCTTGTGCGCGGCTTCACGTACCCGCTCGGCGATCTGAGGATCGACATCCGCATAGCCCAGGTCTGACGAATAGGCGATGCGCAGGCCCCGCAGGTCGTTGTCGAGATCCATACCCCAGTCCTCGGGTTGGCCGCGGGTTGCATAGGGGTCGCGGTAGTCGTAGCGCCCGATCACGTTGAGCATGCGCACCGCATCGCGCACGTTGCGGGTCAGCGGGCCGATATGTGAGAGGGTTGGCTCCTTGGCCGGGGGCCATTGGGGTGTCCAGCCGAAGGTCGGCTTGAAGCCGAAGACGCCGGTGAAGGCGGCGGGAATGCGAATCGAGCCGCCGGAGTCGCCGCCCTGATGCAGCACCCCCATGTTGAGCGCCGCCGCCGCGGCGGCGCCCCCGGAGGAGCCGCCTGGGGTCAGGCGCGTATCCCAGGGATTGCAGGTCGCGCCAAAGACGCGGTTGTCGGTCACCGCCTTCCAACCGAATTCCGGGGTATTGGTCTTGCCCAGCAGCACGGCGCCGGCCTCGCGCAACATGCGCGCGGGTGGCGCATCCTCTTCGCAGTGCGCGTTCGAGGTTAGCAGCGACCCTTCCCGGGCCGGCATGCCGGCGACATTGGTCAAGTCCTTGAGCGAGACCGGCACCCCGTCGATCGGGCTTAGCGGCTTGCCTTGACCCCAGCGTCGGGCAGAGGCCTTGGCGGCGGCTTCTGCACCCTCGCGATCTACATAGGTGTAAGCGTTGACCTTGTCATTGAAGCGCTCGATGCGCTCCAGTGCAGCCCGGGTGGCTTCCAAAGGGGAGGTGTCACCGGACTTGAACAGCTCCGTTAGCCGACCCGCATCCATCAATCCCAGATCGGTATCACTCACATCAGCCTCCTTGCGTCCTGTAGTTGGACTTCTCCAATCACTGCGTTACAGGTTAAGACAAGTAGCGGGGCAGGTTCAAAAAGCCATGAGAATGTAAAACGAAAAAGCGCAGCCCCATTGCGAAACAGCCTGATCAGGCCGCTTGGCAATAGGGCTGGTGGCAGGGCCGCCGACCCTTGCGAGAGTAGCTGCCCTTGCCCTTTTTGGGGGTTTGCTGCTGCATGCGAAACATCGGTGTGCGCAACGACGCCTTTAGCGCGTTGTCGCGAATTCTGGATTTCTTCACGTTCTTTCTCCATTTGTTTCAAGAGGCGAAAACCGAATCGGGTGGGCTCGGTTCCGCCCTCTAGGACAGCCCGCTTGGGCAATGATTCAACCAAACAGCTTGCCGGCAATTCGTAGCCCGGCAATCCAGGTGCCGGCGGCAGAGCCCACGGTGGCCAGTATGAACACCAGTAGCGTGCGGGAGACGCGATTGCGCCACCAGCCTTTTACATCGGCCACGTCGTGGCGCAGCTGGGCGAAGTCTCGTACCTTGGGCTTGCGCAGGGCAAGCTCCACCCCGGCGGCCACGAAACCGGCGCCAATGGTGGGATTAAGCGAGGTCAGGGGGGCGGCAAAGAAGGTCGCTACCACGGTGAGCGGATGAGCCAGGGCAATGACGGCGCCAAGACCGGAAAGCACGCCATTGATCAAGAACCACTCACCAATCAGCTGCCAGCCAAGCTCGCTATCCCGAGAAAACCCGATGGCAAAGCCTATCAGCACCAGCGCCGTGATCAGCCAGGGAACCACCTTCCACCAGCGCCCACGTTGCGGTGTCGCTTCCAGTTGTTCCCGTTCGGTAGCAGGAGCCTGCGGCAGCGGTTGTTCGAGATGCCCCGAAAGGCCCTTGAGATGCCCGGCGCCTATCACCACCAGCACATTGCGATAGAGATCTCGCGGGTTCTCTTCCACCAGGCGCAGGGCCATGTAGCGATCTCGTTCGGCGATCAAAGGGGTGTAGAGCGCCTCGGATTGTTCGGCGAACTCATTGAAGGTGGATTCAAGAACATCGCCTTGCTTGAGCCGTTCGATGTCTTCGCTGGAAACCTGCTGACGCGACAGCAGGCTGCCTAACAGGCCGGTAATCAATCCCATGCGCTGCCACCAGGGTACGTTGGCATAGACGCGCTTCAGGGTAGTGCCCACTTCCCGATCGATCAGCAGCAGGGGCAGGTCCGCATCGCGGCTTTCATTGACCGCGGCTCGCATCTCGGCCCCGGGTTCGATACCCGACTGCTCCGCCACGCGTTGCTGAAATGCTCCCAAGGCAAGACTTGCCGCCACCATGCCGGCCTTGCCTTGGCGAAAGATCTGGAACAGATCCTGATCCGCCAAGGCATTGGGATTTATCAGGCTCTGATAGCGGGACTGGCACAGCTCGATTGCCACGGCATCGAATTCACCGGAGCGAATCAGGGTGCGGACTTCCTCGGCGCTTGCTCGGGAAACGTGGGCGGTTCCCAGCAGGGTGTAGCGGGTGTCACCGCTTTTGACGACGCGGCGAGGACCATGGATGGCGTCCTCGGAAATGATAGCCTGGGTGTCGGTCATGGACGCTCGCTTGCAACGGAATCAATCAGGCCGCTAATTATCCATGAAGGGAGCAGGGCAGTCCAAGTACAGTATCATCCCGGTATTTTGGTAACGGTGTCGCTTCAGTGGTAAGGAGAAACCCGTGGGCTATCACATTGCCGCCGTGGCGGTTCTAATCCTGCATCTGGCGTTCATTCTTTTCGTGGTGCTGGGAGGGCTAGCCGTGCTGCGCTGGCCACGTCTGGCGTGGTTGCATCTGCCGACAGTAGCCTGGGCAGCGGCTCTTGAACTCAATGGCTGGATCTGCCCTTTGACCCCACTAGAGAACGCCTTGCTGCGCGCTGCCGGAGAATCCGGCTATGCCGGCGGTTTCATCGAGCATTATCTGATTGCTGTCATCTATCCAGCAGGGCTGACCCCGGTCATCCAGCTGTGGCTGGGCATCGGGGTGCTGGCCATCAACCTGCCAATCTATGGGTATCTTCATCTGCGCCGACTCAGCGGCGCCAGAAAGCCGGGGTAAACAGCACCAATACCGTAAAAATCTCCAAGCGCCCCAATACCATGGCGATCACCAGTATCCACTTGGCTGCGGCCGGGATATTGCCATAGTGATTGGCGACCTCGCCAAGCCCGGGCCCCAGGTTGTTAAGCGCGGAACCGACCGCGGACCAGGCGGTGACCTGATCGAGTCCGGTCGTCAGCATGCCTACCAGCATGAGGAAAAACAGCATCACATAGACGGAGAAGAATCCCCATACCGCTTGGGAGACGCTGTCCGTTACGCGCATCTTGCCCACCTTGATCGAGATGACCGCGCTGGGATGAATCAGGCGCAGCACCTCACGCATGCCCTGTTTCAGGATCAGCAGGATACGGATCACTTTCATGCCGCCCCCGGCGGAGCCGGAGCAGGCGCCGACGAAGGCGGCAACGAACAGCATGAAGGGCAGGGCACCGGGCCATATCGAGAAGTCCGCGACGCCAAAACCCGAGGTGCTGGCAATGGAAACCGCCTCGAACAGCCCGTGACGCACTCCGTTCATGTCGCTGTAGGTGCCGCTGACCAGCAGCGTCACGATGGTTATGATGCTGAGCAGGGCCAGGAACAGAAGGAAAAAACGGAATTCAGGATCCTGCAGGTACTGCCCCAGTCGCTTTTCCCGCCACACGGCGAAATGCAGGCCGAAACTGATCGATGAAAGGATCATGAAGACGACGCAGATCAGCTCGATGGTGGCGCTGTCGAAATAGCCGATACTGGCGTCGTAGGTGGAAAAGCCTCCAATGGCCACCGTCGAGAAACTATGACCGATGGCGTCGAACCAGTTCATCCCTGCCAGCCAGTAGGCCAGGAAGCACGTGAGGGTCAGCGCGGCATAGATGTACCACAGCGCCTTGGCGGTCTCGGTGATGCGCGGGGTCAGCTTGGAGTCCTTGAGTGGACCGGGAATCTCGGTGCGATAAAGCTGCATGCCCCCGATGCCCAGAGTCGGCAGGATGGCAACCGCCAGCACCACGATCCCCATGCCGCCCAGCCACTGCAGCTGCTGGCGATAATAGCGAATGGAATCCGGTAACAGGTCGATACCGGTAATCACCGTGGCGCCGGTGGTAGTCAGCCCCGAGAAGGACTCGAAAATCGCATCGGTCCAGGACAGCGCCGGATCACTGGCAAACATGAAGGGCAACGAACCAAATAGCCCCAGCACGCTCCAGAACAGCACCGTGATCAGAAAACCGTCCCGGGTGCGCAATTCCTTGCGGGCGCTATGATTGGGTGCATAAAGCACCGCACCTGTGACGAAGGTGATGGCCATGGCAATGACAAAGGCATCCCACACCGTGTCGTTGAATAGCAGCGAAATCAGGATGGGCGGGACCAGGGTCAGGCTGAATACCATCAGCAGGAGCCCGAGAATACGCAGCGTGACGCGTAGGCTCATGAATCAGCGGTTCCTGCTGCGTGAGACATTTTTTTCATACCGACTCTTAGAAGAAGGACAGACCGACCTGGAACAGACGTTCCACATCGCGAATACGGCGCTTGTCGATCACGAACAAGATAACGTGATCCCCGGATTCGATCACAACATCGTCGTGGGCGATCAACACCTCCTTGCCACGCACCACCGCGCCGATGGTGGTGCCTGCCGGCAGATCAATCTCATCGATGGTACGGCCGACGACCTTCGAGGAACGGGAATCACCGTGGGCGATGGCTTCGATCGCCTCCGCCGCCCCGCGTCGCAGGGAGTGAACGTTGACGATGTCGCCCCGACGAACATGGGTCAGCAGGCCGCCGATGGTGGACTGCTGGGGCGAAATGGCGATATCGATTTCGCCCCCCTGGACCAGATCCACATAGGCGGCATTGTTGATCAGGGTCAGCACCTTCTTGGCCCCCAGGCGCTTGGCCAGCATCGACGACATGATGTTGACCTCATCGTCATTGGTAAGCGCACAGAAGATATCGCAATCCTCGATGTTTTCCTCGATCAGCAGGCGTTTGCTGGTAGCGCTGCCATGCAGCACGACGGTGCGATCCAGGCGTTCTGAAAGAAGGCTGCAGCGCTCCAGGTTCCGCTCGATGATCTTGATCTGATGGCTGTGCTCGAGTTGCTCCGCCAGGCGTTGGCCGATATTACCGCCTCCGGCAATGATGATACGGCGAAAATCCCGCTCGATCTTGCGCAACTCGCTCATGACGGCGCGTATATCCCGCCGGGCAGCAATGAAGAATACCTCGTCGTCCGCCTCGATGACGGTGTCGCCTCGGGGAATGATCGGGCGATTCTGGCGATAGATAGCGGCGACGCGGGTATCGACATTGGGCATATGGCGGCGCAGGAACCCCAGCTCCTGGCCGACCAGCGGGCCGCCATAATAGGCCTTGACCGCGACCAGCTGGGCTTGACCGCCGGCGAACTCGAGCACCTGTAGCGCCCCGGGATAGACGATCAGTCGCCGGATGTGATCGGTGACCACCTGCTCCGGGCTGATCAGCACATCCACCGGTACCGCTTCGTTGGAAAACAGTCCCTTGCGGGTCAGGTAGGCAGCGGCGCGTACCCGGGCAATCTTGGTGGGGGTGCGAAACAGCGTATGGGCCACCTGACAGGCGATCATGTTGACTTCGTCGGAGTTGGTCACCGCAATCAGCATGTCCGCGTCCTCGCAGCCCGCCTGGCGCAGCACCATCGGGTAGGAGGCGGAGCCGGTCACGGTGCGAATATCCAGGCGGTTGTGCAACTCGCGCAGACGTATCGTATCCGTATCGACGACGGTGATGTCGTTTTCTTCATGCGCCAGATGCTCGGCCAGGGTGCCGCCAACTTGGCCGGCGCCCAGGATGATAATCTTCATCGATGATGGAACCGCCCGGGAAGAATCCTTTGTAAGGCGCTAGCATAAACCAGCGAGGCAGGTGAAAGACAGGGTTCGGACCCGGCAAACCGGGTCCGAGGAGTGAAACATCAGTCCAGGGTGATACCGACCTTGACGGTTACCTGCCAATGGGCAATGCGACCGTGTTCGATATGACCTCGGGTTTCGGTCACCTCGAACCAGCGCATGTCGTGCAAGGACTCATTGGCCTTGGCCAGGGCCTGCTCGACGGCATCCTCGATTCCCTTGGGGGATGAGCCGGTGAGTTCGATCTTCTTGTAGATGTGGCTGGGCATGAAACGGCTCCTGTGCCGATATGAAGGAATGTCAGAATGCGGGGTTTACCATGTGGTGCCTTGTGCACCATTACAATGATAGGTGGTTTCCTTGAACTCGCCTTACGCCATCTTGACTAGGCGTGCGTAGAAAAAGCCGTCATGACCACCGACAACCGGCAACAGCTGGCGACCTGACCCAGCGGATCGGCCCCAGCTGACGTCGCCGGGTGTGGTTGCCTTGGCGTTTTCGGTCCGGTCAAGAAACGCATCGATGGCATCCGCGTTCTCCTCCGGTATGACCGAACAGGTGGCATAAACCAGCGTGCCTCCGGGGGACAGGGTTTGCCACAGCGTATCCAGCATGCGCCCTTGCAGGCCCGCCAGGTCGCGTATGTCTGATGGGCGGCGTAGCCGTTTGATATCCGGATGACGTCGGATGACGCCACTGCCGGAGCAGGGCGCGTCCAGCAGGATGGCATCGAAGGGAGCACCATCCCACCAATCCAGGGTACTGGCGTCGGCGTGCTTGAGCCGCGCCTTGAGATTCAGGCGCTTGAGGGTTGCATTGACCCGAGCAAGTCGCACCGCGTCGTTATCCAAGGCGGTCAGGTTGATATCAAAAGATTCGAGCAAATGGGCGGTCTTGCCACCCGGCGCGCAACAGGCATCCAGCACCTTGGCGTCGGCCTGATCGTTCAGTGCGGGGGCCATGAGATCAGCAGCAAGCTGCGCCGCCTCGTCTTGTACGCTCGCCTCGCCCTCGGCAAATCCCGGCAGTTCGTTGATATCGCAGGGTTCTGCCAGGGTTATGCCGTTCGGTGCGTGTTCACAGCGAGTGGCGCTCTTGTCGATAGCCTCCAGGCGCGTCAGATACTCATCGCGACTGCCAATACGACGGTTGATACGCAAGGTCATGGGGCCGGGTTGGTTGTTGGCCTCGGCGATCGCCTGCCAATCCTCGGGCCAGGCTTGACGTAGCGTCTTGAGCAGCCACGGGGGATGCAGCCAGACAGTACTGGGATCGCGATCTATCTTGGCCTGCAAATCCTCGGATTCGCGCTGCAGGCGGCGCAGACAGCCATTGAGCACGCGAGTCGCCCACTCTTTATTGAGCAGGCGCGCGGCGCCGGCGGTTTCACCCACCGCCGCGTGGGGGGGAACGCGCAGATAGAGCAGCTGATAGATACCCAGCAACAGCAGTGCCTGCACATCCACGTCCCTGGCCTTGAAAGGGCTACGCAGAAGCTCTTCGGCTAGCGCCTCGAGCCGGGGCAGGGTACGACACACCCCGTAGCACAAGGCGCGCAAAAAGGCGCGATCCCGGGCCGGCACCGCGCCGTCGTCGAGGCTTGCAAGGGACCCCTTGCCGGTAAGGACTGGCACCAGGGCGCGCGCGGCAACGGCGCGAACGCCCTGTCCGCTGGGGGCATCATTCATTCATGCGTCTCCTGAGCAGCATTGCCAAGGCGCGACCCTGGCGCAAAACGCTCGGCTTTGGCATTGAGCAGTTCTTGAGCAGTCAGCGCCTTGCCGCCGGGCAGCTGTGCCCGGGTCACTCGCAATACCTGGGTCCCCTTTGGGCCGCAGGCGATACGCAGCGCATCCGGCGCCGACGTCAATAATGTGCCGGATTGGCTCGTCTGGTGTGAAGCGTCCGGATTGCCTTCTTCCGGTTCCGCCAGCCAGAGCCGTAACGGCTGATCGTTCAGAGTCGTCCAGGCGACCGGCCAGGGGTTGAACGCCCGAATACGTCTCGCCAACGCCTGGGCAGAGCAAGTGAAATCGAGCTGTGCTTCAGCCTTGGACAGCTTATGAGCGTAGGTCACGCCCTCGGCGGGTTGCGGCGTCGGGGTAAGCTTGCCGGTTGCCAGGTCGTCCAGGGCGGTGACGACCGCCTCTCCCCCGAGCTGTGCCAGGCGATCATGCAGCTCGCCGCCGGTGGTTGTCGCTTCGATGGGCGTGTTGCGAGTCAAGAGCATGGCGCCGGTATCGAGCCCCGCGTCCATCTGCATGATGGTGATGCCGGATTCGCTGTCACCGGCGTCGATGGCGCGCTGAATCGGGGCGGCCCCGCGCCAGCGAGGCAGAAGCGAGGCGTGCACGTTGAGACAGCCCAGGCGCGGCGTATCGAGCACCGCCTGTGGCAGGATCAGGCCGTAGGCTGCCACCACCATGACATCCGACTCGAGAGCGGCCAAGGCTTGCTGGGCATCGATCTCTTTCAGGGAGATGGGTTGATACACGGGAATGTCATGCTCGAGGGCCAGCGCCTTGACCGGGCTGGGTGTCAATTTGCGCCCACGACCGGCGGGACGATCGGGCTGGGTATAAACGGCGACAACTTCATGAACGCTGCCAATCAGCGCTTGCAGACTGGCGGCAGCGAAGTTCGGGGTGCCGGCGAATATTACTCGCAAGGAAGGCGACATCAGAATCGTCCGTGATGAAGGAGCAGATGCCTAATGATAACGGAGCAAGGGAAGGACTAAAACGTCAAAGGCCGGATCGACCGGCCTTTAAAACTAAAGGAGAACAATGAGGCTGAAGGAGAGACAGGAAAAAGAATCAAGCGTCCTGCATTTGCCGCTGACGCTTTTGCATCTTCTTCATTATCCGTTCGCGTTTCAGGGGCGAAAGATAATCCACGAACAGCACGCCTTCGAGATGGTCATGTTCGTGCTGAATGCAGTGGGCGAGCAAGCCGTCTGCCTCAAGCTCGTAAGGCTTTCCATCGCGATCCAGCGCCTTGAGATGAACCCGCAGGGCACGCGGTACATCCGCATAGTACTCGGGGATGGAGAGACAGCCTTCCTGCATGGGTTCACGCTCATCGCCAATCGGCGTGTACTCGGGGTTGATCAGGACCCGCGGTTGAGAGCGGTCTTCGCTGACATCCATGACGATCACACGTCGGTGTACATCCACCTGAGTCGCTGCCAGCCCAATACCGTTGGCGGCATACATGGTTTCGAGCATATCGTCGACCAAAGTCGATATTTCGTCGTCGACGACATCGACCGGCGTTGCCTTGGTACGCAGGCGCTCATCGGGAAATTCGAGAATCTCTAATTTAGCCATGACGTTGGAAATACCGTTATCCGATGGTACGAAAATATGTGCGTATTGTAAGACGATTCATTCACCAGCAGAACCATCACGTCACTCATGAACGCAATAGTATCAAACTATCGGGAAACTTGGCCGATATGTCTTTCATGTGCTGTTCGGTTTGAGGAAGCGTCACCTTCTTGGACCGCACGAAAACCAAAAGTTCTCAAACGCGGAACACATAGCAGAGCGCAGGATATGCAAAAGACAATGAACAAGGCCAAGTGGCATCGGCGTCTGACGGGGTGGTCGCTGGGTGCAGCCTGCATGGTGCTCTTGTCGCCGGCGATGGCCGCGCTGAAAGAGGATATCCGCAGCGATGCGCCGCAGCGCTACGAAGTCGTCAAAGGTGACACCCTGTGGGATATTTCCGGGCGATTTCTCAAGTACCCTTGGCAGTGGCCCGAGTTGTGGGAGGCCAATTCCCAGATCGCCAACCCTCATCTGATCTATCCCGGGGATAGTGTCTATCTCTATTATCGCGATGGACGGCCTTATCTTGGCCTAGAGCGTGACGATGAAGACGTTCTGCGGCTCTCGCCCCAGGTGCGTCGTGTTTCAGCGCGGGACGCCATCGCACCATTGCCTTGGGATATCGTGGGCAGTTTCCTGGAGAGCAACCGGATCGTAAGCCCCGGCGAAGTCGATAGCGTGCCCTATGTGCTGGCCGGGGACGATCAGCGCATTCTCAGCGGCGCCGGCGATCGGCTTTATGTGCGCGGTGAATTGCCGGCAGGACGGTACTATGGGCTCTATCGTCCTGGGCAGCGCTACCTGGACCCGGATACCGGCGAGTTTTTGGGGCTTGAAATGGAAACCCTTGGCGAAACGCGGTTTCTACGCCAGGAAAACGACATCACGCTGCTCGAGGTAACGTCGTCACGCCAGGAGATTCGTCCGGGTGACAAGGTGCTGCCCTTGGAAGGGCTGCCGGCGACGCCGGAATTCCGCCCTAGTGCCGCGCCTCTCATGAGTGACGGGCGGATTCTTGCAGTGCCTGGTGGCGTGCGCTATATCGGTCGCCTGGATGTAGTGGCGCTGAATCTGGGACGTCGCGATGGACTCGTTCCCGGGAACGTATTGGCCGTTGAACAGCTTGGCGAGAAGGTGGTCGATCCGATCACCGAACAAACAGTGCGTTTGCCCGGGGAAGACGCCGGCAAATTGATGGTGTTTCACGCCTACGAACGCGTCAGCTATGCCCTGGTCATGCAGGCCAGTCGTAGTCTGGCGGTAGGTGATCGAGTTCACGCGCCAGTTGACGATGCGCTGATCGCGCGTCTGGGGCAGCGCTGAGAACATGACGGTTTCGGATTGGTTAGTGCTGTCCCTGCTACCCGGCATGGGGCCGCGACGCCTGGCGCAACTGCGCGAACACCAGCCGCAATGGCCCCAAGGTTGGCTGGCATTGCTTCCTGCTCCCGCTCGGGACGCCCTGCGGCTGTGGCTCGACCATCCAGCGCGAAGTCCGCTACAGGTCAAGCTGGACCAGGCGCTGGCCTGGGAAGCGGCACATCCTTCACATCATTTGCTGACACCCGCTCACAGCCTCTGGCCCGAATTACTCAATGAGTTGCCGGATACTCCACCAATGCTTTGGGCGAAAGGCAACTTGGAGGTGCTGGAGTCACCGGGCATTGCCATCGTGGGCACACGAAAACCCACCCGGGAGGGGCTTGGCAACACGGCGCGCTTTGCCACGGAGCTGGCGGAGCGGGGCTTTTGCGTGGTCAGCGGCATGGCCCTGGGGGTTGACGGTCGCGCCCATCACGCGGCATTGCAGGCAGGAGGACGCAGCATCGGGGTGCTGGGCTGCGGTATCGATGTCATTTATCCGTCCCGGCACGCGGATCTTTATCGTCGTATGCTGGATCAGGAGAGTTTGCTGCTCAGCGAGCATGCGCCAAAATTGAAGGCCAATCCCGCGTTCTTTCCCCGACGCAATCGTATCGTCACCGGGCTGACACTCGGCGTATTGGTCATCGAAGCGGCGGAAAAGAGCGGGTCGCTGATCAGCGCACGCCTGGCCATGGAGCAGAACCGTGAAGTGTTCACGCTGCCGGGATCGATTCACAATCCTCAGGCTCGAGGCTGTCTTTCCTTGCTACGCCAGGGCGCAACTCTGGTCACCTGCGTCGAGGATATTCTCGCCGAGCTAGGGCAGTGGGGCATGCCTGCTCTTTCAATGCCTGGCTCAACCTCTGGTGATACATCGCCCAGGACGCTGCCAGCAAACGACGATGCGTTGCTGGCGCTACTCAGCGACTCTCCAACACCGCTGGACATCCTGATCGAACTATCCGGGCGGGATTTTCCCTATTGCCAGCAGCGCCTGCTGGAATTGGAGCTCGACGGCTGGGCGGCCCAGGCGCCGGGGGGGTGGGTGCGTCTGCCGCGCTAGGCTTTGCCATGCGGCGGCTGCCGGGCGCTGGCGGTCATGCTAGAATTCGCGCTCTGTTTGCCGAGCCGGAGCACCTGTAATGAACGATCGCGACGCCCTGGAAACCGCTATCGCCATGCTGCGGGAAGGCGGTGTCATTGCCTACCCCACCGAGGCGGTGTGGGGGCTCGGGTGTGATCCGGATAATCCCGCCGCACTTCAGACGCTGATCGATCTCAAGCAGCGTGATCCTTCCAAGGGGCTGATTTTGATTGCCGGTGACATCCATCAGCTCGATCCCTGGCTGAGGGAATTGAACGCAAGCGATCGTCAATGCCTGCGTGCCAGCTGGCCGGGGCATGTCACCTGGCTGGTGCCGGACAACGGGCGTTCGCAGCCGTTGTTGCGCGGTGAACATGCGAGCGTGGCGCTGCGGGTAAGCGATCATCCCATAGTCACTGAGCTGTGTGCCGCTTTCGGTGGCCCGCTTGTCTCCACCTCCGCCAATCCTGCTTGCGAGCCTCCTGCGCTCGATAGCGCCACCGTTCGTGACTATTTCGGCCCCGCCGTTCATGTGGTCGAAGGAGCGCTTGGCGGCTATGCTCGGCCCAGTACCATTCGTGATTTGCGCAGCGGCAAAATACTGCGCGATTGAATACCGAAAGTAAGAAATTCAAGGAGTTGTCTGTGGCTCACGCCAACCTCGAGGACGTCAAGCGCTATCTGCTGGATCTGCAGGACCGGCTTTGCCAGGCCCTGGCCGAGCAAGACGCCGGCGCAGACTTTCACGAAGACGCCTGGGAGCGTTCGGAAGGCGGCGGTGGCCGTTCCCGGGTTATCGAGAACGGCGCCGTATTCGAGAAAGGTGGGGTCAATTTCTCCCACGTGTTTGGCGCCACGCTGCCCCCTTCGGCCACCGCGGCGCGCCCTGAACTGGCCGGGCGCAGCTTTCACGCGGTTGGCGTGTCCTGGGTGCTACATCCGCGCAATCCCCACGTACCCACTAGCCACGGCAATGTGCGCTTCTTCATCGCCGAGAAAGAGGGCGAATCACCGGTATGGTGGTTCGGCGGCGGGTACGATCTGACCCCTTTTTACCCGGTCGAAGAGGACGTGGTGCACTGGCATCAGACGGCGTTTGATGCCTGCGCGCCCTTCGGTGACGATGTCTATCCGCGCTACAAGCGCTGGTGCGACGAGTATTTCTATTTAAAGCATCGGGACGAAACCCGTGGCGTCGGCGGCCTGTTCTTCGACGATCTCAATGAATGGGGGTTCGAGCGCTGCTTCGCCTTCCAGCGTGCCGTGGCGGATAGCTTTCTCGACGCCTACCTGCCGATTCTCAAGCGCCGGCGAGATGATGCTTATGGCGAGCGGGAGCGCGCCTTCCAGCTCTATCGGCGTGGGCGCTACGTGGAGTTCAATCTGGTCTGGGACCGGGGCACCTTGTTTGGCCTGCAAAGCGGTGGGCGCACCGAGTCGATTCTCATGTCCATGCCCCCGGTGGCGGAATGGCACTATGGCTGGATGCCGGAACCCGGTAGCCGGGAAGAGGTGCTTTACCAGAGGTATCTGCAGCCCCAAGACTGGTTGAACCAGGAGCCGCAAAGCACTCACTGAGTCATCGAGTATTCATGCCGGAGTTTTTTTATGAGCGATCGCTACTGCGTATTTGGCCATCCCATCGGTCATTCCTTGTCACCCAGAATCCATGCGGCCTTCGCCGAACAGACCGGCGAAGAAATGTCCTATGAGGCCATCGAGGCGCCGCGTGAGGATTTCGCCGGCGCCTGGCGCGATTTCGCCGCCTCCGGGGGCCGCGGCGCCAACGTGACCGTGCCCTTCAAGGAAGACGCCTATCGTTTAAGCGATGTGCTTAGCCCTCGAGCACGGCTTGCCGGCGCGGTGAATACCCTGGTGTTGGGTCGAAACGATGAGATTTTTGGTGATAACACCGATGGTGTCGGCCTGGTGCGGGATCTTCAGGCTCAGGCCGCCCCGCTGGAGAAGGCGCGTATTCTGGTGCTCGGTGCAGGAGGTGCGGTACGCGGCATTCTCGAGCCCCTGCTGGCGGCAAGACCGGCGACCCTGATGATTGCCAACCGCACCCCGGAGAAGGCACACCGGCTGGCCAAGGAGTTTTCTGAACTGGGGGAGACCACTGGCGGCGGCTTCGATGAAATAGTGGGAACCTTCGATCTGGTCATCAACGGCACCAGCGCCAGCCTGGGCGGCGAGTGTCCGCCCCTGCCCGAAGATGTGTTTGCCGATGACGCCCTGGCTTACGACATGATGTACGCGGATGAGCCCACGGCATTCCTGCGTTGGTCCGCTGAACACGATGCCCGCATCGCGGACGGGCTGGGCATGCTCATCGAGCAGGCGGCGGAGTCCTTCTTTCTGTGGCGCAATGTACGCCCCGAAACCGCTGTCCTGCGCAAGCAACTTCGCCCGAGCTAGATGTTATGTAAGACTTAGCGGCGCTTGACGTAAAGCCCCACAAAGCACATTACAAGCCCCAGCACCGAGAACAGCATGCCGCCGTTCGCCATCAGCGAGTGTCGCTCGATGAAGGGCACGAAAGGCTGCGGCTGTTCGCGGCAAGTCGCCGCAAGATAATCCCAGTGCCCGCCGGAAAGCTGGCATTCACGAATGTCGCCAAGCTCCCAGAAATAAACGCCCATCAGTATGACCAGTGGCAGAATCAGCAGCAGCGCGCCCCACTTTGCCATCAGCCTGGGCTCTGGCAGTTGGGAGTCTTGCCTGCCGCCTGGGCCTGCTGGTAGTAGCTCATGGCATCATTCATTTGCGCCTGCAAAAGATCGATGCGCTGACCGTGGCTGGGGTGAGTCGACATCCATACCGGCGGCTGACCGTTGCCGCCAGCAGACATGTTCTGCCATAGATCGATGCTGGCACGCGGGTCGAATCCGGCCCGGGCCATCAGATCCAGGCCCAGCACATCCGCCTCGCTCTCCTGCTTGCGAGAGAAGGGCATCAAAATGCCGTACTGTGCGCCCATACCCAGCAGCCCCATTAGCTGCTGGCCACCGGCGCTATCGAGTCCAGCCGCGGCTTGAAAGACGGATAGGCCGGTCTGGGTCGCCGCCTGCTGGGAGACCCGCTCGTTGGCATGATGGGCCAGCACGTGAGCCACCTCGTGACCGATGACCGCCGCCAGTTGATCCTGCGTCTTCGCCACATTGAGCAGCCCGGTATTGACGCCGATATGGCCGCCGGGCAGGGCGAAGGCGTTGGCGGAATCGTCCTTGAACACCTTTACCTCCCATTGGCCGCCGGATTCAAGCTCCTGGGTGATCGCTCGGGCCACGCACTGCACATAGCTATTGGCTTGCCCCTGCACCACCGGCAGCTCTTTCTCGTACTGGGCAAAGCTTTGCTCCCCCATTTCATCGAGTTGTTCATCGGAAAACAGCGTCAACTGGGAACGCCCGGTGGGGGATTGGCTGCAGGCCACGAGTGAGATGAGCAATGCGCCCAACGCGCTACGGTTGATCCATTTCATGCGGTTTTCTAACTCCTGAGTATTAACCGTCTAGACCGGGGTGGTGTTGAGCTTCAAGATACCTGTATGTCTTCCAGCGTCAACCATTGTCAATAAGGAGCCTTGTATTAATGGATGCGGAACTGAGTCAACGCTTGAGTCGGCTAATCGATCGGGTCGAGGCCTGGCTGCCACCTCAGCCGCCAGAATTGGACTGGACGCAAGACGTGGCCGCCCTGTGGCAGCGCCATCCGCTGGGTGGCCAACTGCTGGCAGTTACGCTCCGGGACAGCATAGGCCTGGATGATCTGATCGGTATCGAGCGTCAAAAACGTGCGTTACTGACCAATACTCGAGCATTCCTGCAGGGCTTGCCAGCCAATCATGCGCTGCTTTGGGGCGCTCGAGGCAGCGGCAAGTCGTCCCTGGTGCGGGCATTGCTCAACAGTCTGGCACCAGAGGGGTTACGACTCATCCAGGTGGATCGTCACGACCTGGTGGGCTTGCCGGTTCTGGTGCAACAGCTGCGAAACACGACGCAGCACTTCATCGTCTATTGCGACGATCTCTCTTTCGAGGGCAGCGACGATGGCTACAAGGCCCTCAAGAGCGTGCTCGATGGCACCCTGACCGGTCCGCCGAAAAATGTGCTGTTGTATGCCACCTCCAACCGTCGTCACCTGCTTCCGGAGTCAATGGAGGACAACACCCAGACGCATCTGGTCGGCGATGAGCTTCATCACGGCGATGCGGTGGAGGAGCGGATCTCGCTTTCAGATCGTTTTGGCCTGTGGCTTTCCTTTCATGCCTTCGATCAGGACACCTATCTTCAGGCGTGCCGACACTGGGTCGCTCATTTATCGCAAGAGGTGCAGTGGAGCGACGACGCGCGGGCAGAAGCATTGCGCTATGCCACCCTGCGCGGCGTCAGAAGCGGACGTGCCGCCTGGCAGTTTGCCTGTCAGTGGGTGGGCAGTCAGATGGACAGTCGGGCAGACTGCTAGCGACGATTCTTGCGTGCTTCCTTGGTTCTCGCCAGCTCCCGCTTCTTGGCTTTTTCACGGTCGCTGGCGTTGGCATCGCTATCAAAGGGATTGTCGCCGGAACGAAACTCGAAGCGCACCGGCGTACCGCGAATCTTCAGCACCTTACGGAAGGTGTTGGTCAAATAGCGTTTGTAGGCTTCCGGCAGCGCGTTTGTCTGATTACCGTGCACGACGATGATCGGTGGATTGCTGCCGCCCTGGTGGGCCATGCGCAGCTTTATACGGCGGCCGTGTACCAGGGGGGGCTGATGCTCACTTACCGCGTCCTGCAAGAGGGTGGTCAGACGGTTGGTGGACCAGTGGCCATTGGCGGCCTTGAAGGCGCGCTCAATGGACGGATACAGATCACCCACAGCGGTGCCGTGCAGCGCCGAGATGAAATGCAGATCCGCATAGTCGGCGAAGCCCAGACGCCGCTTGATGTCGGCGCGCATCTTGTCCTTCTGCTCGCTTTCCAGGCCGTCCCACTTGTTGACCGCCAGCACCAGGGCACGCCCGGAGGTCAATACATAATCGAGCAGATGCAGGTCCTGTTCCACGAGCCCGCTTCTTGCATCGAGCACCACGATAGCGACATGGCACTCCTTGATCGCTTCCAGGGTTTTGATGATGGAGAACTTCTCGGCAATCAGACTGACGTTCTTGCGCCGCCGGACCCCGGCGGTATCCACTAGCACGTAGGGGCGCCCGCGTCGTTCGAAGGGGATCTCGATGGCATCCCGGGTAGTGCCGGCCTCGTCGAACACCACCACCCGCTCCTCGCCCAGCAGACG
The DNA here is from genome assembly GCF_947500835.1 of uncultured Halomonas sp. Classification (GTDB taxonomy): domain Bacteria; phylum Pseudomonadota; class Gammaproteobacteria; order Pseudomonadales; family Halomonadaceae; genus Modicisalibacter. The sequence goes on along the minus strand of NZ_CANMTQ010000001.1, from coordinate 463,969 downwards.
ATTGACCAAGGTCGACTTGCCCACGTTGGGCCGACCGATTACGCCGATACGAATGCCCTTGTCCGTGGCAGGGGTGGCATAGCCCTCGCCGCGTTCGGGAAAGGGGGCCAGCACTTCATCGATCAGCGCCGTGACGTTGCGGCCATGGGCCGCGGCGATGGCGTGAGGATCGCCCAAGCCCAGGGTCCAGAAGTCCGCCATGGCCGAATGCTCTTCCAGCCCATCGGTCTTGTTGACTACCAGCCAGGTCTTCTTCTGATTCACCCGCAGATGGTTGGCAATGGCTTCGTCGGCGACGTTCAATCCATCCCGGGCATCGACCAGAAACAGCACGATGTCTGCTTCGTCGATGGCCACCAGGGACTGCTCCGCCATGGCTGCATCGATGCCTTCCTCATCGCCACTGATACCACCGGTATCGATGACCGTATAGGTCTTGCCGCCCAGTTGACCGTTGCCGTACTTGCGGTCCCGGGTCAGCCCCGGGAAATCCGCCACCAGGGCGTCCCGGGTGCGGGTCAGACGATTGAAGAGGGTGGACTTGCCTACGTTCGGCCTGCCCACCAGGGCGATTACGGGGTTCATGGTATGGGCGTTCAATCCTCGGTCGATTTAATATCGTAGGCGCTCAGCTCACCATCGTTGGTCAGCGCGAAGAGTCGGCCATCGTCGGTGAGTAGCGGTAGACTGATGCCATTGCCGCCAATATCACGCCGTCCAACAAATCTGCCGCTATCGATTGCGAGCAGATGCACGTAGCCTTTGTAGTCGCCCAGCGCAATGTCTCCACCGACAAAAGCCGGGGAGGTCAACCAGCGGCCTTCCAGGGCATCGGATTCCCACAGCAGGCGACCCGAAAGCGCGTCCAGGGCCAGCACGTGGCTTGCGTCGTTTACGGTGATCAGCGTATCACCGACCAGCAATGGCGTGAGATAGCTCGACTCTTCCCGAGACCACAGGATTTCGCCACTGGTGGCTTCCAGGGCCAGCAGACGTCCGTTGTAGCTGGTGACGTAGAGACGCCCATCCCGAGTCAGCAGGGGTTGGCCGTCCAGGTCCACCAGGCGGCCGACTTCGCTGCGCCCTTGGGGAACGGCAACCCGCAGATCCCACAGCGGTTGGCCGCTACGGTTGTCGAGGGTCACCAGGCGACCATTGGCGAAACCGGCGAAGGTGACCTGTTCGATCACCTGGGGCGTCCCGGTACCGCGCAGGGTCAACGCCGGCTGATTGGCGGTATAGACCCAGCGCTCGGCGCCGGTTTCGCGATCGAGTGCCGTTACTGCCCCATCGACGCTCTGAATGACCAGCAGGCGGCGATTAGCCTGGGGCGGGGCGAGCACTTCGCTGGAGACCCGAGAGCGCCAGAGCTCCGTGCCATCTTCTTGATCCAGAGCGAGCACTTCACCGTTACGGGTACCGAGATACACCCGGTCGGCGACGGCGGTCAGTCCGCTTGAAATCGGTGTGTTCAGCTCTTTCTGCCAAAGCGTTTCACCGCTGGCAGCGTCGATGGCGCGCACCAATCCGGATTGATCCGCGGCAAACACGCGGCCATCTTCCAGCGCTGGGGTGATCGGATAGCCTGCGATACCCAGGCCGTCACCGATGCCTTGATCCCATAGGCTGTTCAGTTCGACCCGGGTGTCAAAGGACTCGAGTTCCTTGGGCGGATATTTCGGCTCGACCTTGCCGGCACAGCCAGCCAGCAGAGTGACTAGCACGGTAGGTACGAGCAAATGAGTAAGTTTCATAGCGTAATGTCTTTCGCCCCCAGGTCGTCGAGTTTGAGCTGTATGCCATAGACCGGCTGGCCGGCTTCTTGGGATAGTTGCAGCGCTTGCTGATAAGCCTCACGGGCCTGGTCATCGCGATCCAGAGCGATGAGAATGTCGCCCCGGGTATCGGCACGTTGCGCATTCAGGGAGTCGGGTACCCCGGATTCAAGAGTGGCAAGTGCCTTCTCCGCTTCGCCTTGCGCCAATTGAAGCCGTGCCAGGCGCAGGCGCGCCAATCCCTTGAGATAATCCCGATCGGTAGAGGCGATCAGCGCTTCGAGGGTGGTGCTTCCCGACGCATAATCATCCTCCGAGACTGCCATGCGCGCCCGCAGCAGCGCGGCGAGATCCGCATAGATCGTGCCGTCATGATTGTCGATGATCTCGCCAACCAGCTGCTGAGCGCGGCTTTGGACGTCATCGGACAGATCGTCCTGGCTCGCAAGGGATAACAACTCCTGATAACGCAGCGAAGCTGCCTCGGCCTGATTCGCTTGGTAATTCTGCCAGGCGTTCCAACCCAGCACGCCAGCGATGGCGATCACGACACCTGCGATCAGCGACGTGCCATTGTTCTTCCACCAGCGCTTGAGGGCATCAAGCTGCTCTTCTTCGGTTTGTAGCTCCGCCACGGGCGGTCTCCTTTACGTTCAAAGCCTTGGTGAGTGTGGATCACTCGTTCAGCGAAACAACGCCTTCAATCGTTCGATCATGGCGTCCCGGGGCAGGGTTTCCTGGTCGCGTTCCTCGCGCAGGAACTTGAGACCCAGTGCTCCTTGATCAAGTTCGTCTTCCCCCAGGATCAGGGCCAGTCGCGCGCCGCTCTTGTCGGCTCTCTTGATCTGGCTCTTGAAGCTGCCGCCGCCGCAATGCACCTGCAGCGTCAGGTGGGGCAGGGCGTCGCGAAGATTCTCGCCAAGCAGCAGTGCCTCGCGCTCGGCACGCTCACCCACGGCCAACAAATAGGCGTCCGGCCCGCGCTGACTTTCTGGCGGCACAAGATCCAGGGTTTCGAGCAGCAGAATCAGGCGCTCGATGCCCATGGCAAACCCGACTGCAGGGATCGGCTTGCCGCCGAGCTGCTCGACCAGACCGTCGTAACGGCCGCCGGCACAGACGGTTCCTTGGCTGCCAAGGGCCGTGGTGGTCCACTCGAACACGGTGCGCGAATAGTAGTCGAGCCCGCGCACCAGGCGGGGGTTGATGACATAGGCAATGCCCGCTGCATCGAGCAGATCCGTCAGGGCCGCAAAATGTGCGCGGGACTCATCGTCAAGATACTCGAGCAGTTGCGGCGCCTGGGCCAGCATCTCCGCCATGGCGGGGTTTTTGGAATCGAGGATGCGCAGGGGGTTGCTCGTCAGGCGCCGGCGAGAGTCCTCGTCAAGAAGATCAAAGTGGGACTCGAAATAGGCCGTCAATGCCTCGCGATAGACGCGCCTGTCTGCCAAGGATCCAAGCGAATTGAGCTCCAGGGTTACATGGTCGAAAAGCCCGAGTGCTTTCCACAGCCGCGCCGAGAGCAGGATGATCTCGGCATCGATATCCGGACCATTCATGCCGAAGGTCTCGACACCGACCTGATGAAACTGGCGATAGCGCCCCTTCTGAGGGCGTTCGTGACGGAACATCGGGCCTTGATACCACAGGCGCTGGGTCTGGTTGTGCAACAGGCCGTTTTCCATGGCGGCCCGTACGCAGCTCGCGGTGCCTTCCGGGCGTAGGGTCAGACTGTCACCGTTACGATCCTCGAAGGTATACATCTCCTTTTCGACGATATCGGTGACCTCGCCGATGGAGCGGGCGAACAGAGCGGTCTGCTCTAGGATGGGCGTGCGAATCTCGCGATAGCCATAGCGGCGCATCAATGACCGGATCTGCGCCTCAAAGTACTGCCAGAGAGGCGACTGTTCCGGCAACAGGTCGTTCATGCCCCGAATGGCCTGGATATTTTTCAAGAAGTTGCTCCTGACATACCGATCGACGGGCTATCTTACCCGCTACAGCGCCGCGCCGAAACGGTGCGTCAACCCTGACGAGCAATCACGTCTTCTTGAGCCGCCTCTTTTTCGCGCACCTTGTCGCGGATCAGGCGCTCGAGATCGTCTACCAGGTGATCGTTACGCAGCTTGGAAGCGGGTTTGCCGTCGATATAGACCAGGTTTGCCGGATCACCGCCGGTCAGGCCGATATCGGTTTCCTTGGCTTCACCCGGGCCGTTGACCACACAGCCAATGACCGAGACGTTCAGGGGCGTCATGACGTCTTCGAGGCGCATCTCGAGCTCATTCATGGTGCCGATGACGTCGAAGTTCTGGCGTGAGCAGCTGGGGCAGGCGATGAAGTTGATGCCCTTGGCGCGCAGCTTCAGGCTCTTGAGCATGTCGAAGCCGACCTTGATCTCCTCGACCGGGTCCGCGGCAAGAGACACGCGAATGGTGTCGCCGATGCCGTCCATCAGCAACATACCCAGGCCGATCGAGGACTTGACGGTGCCGGCGCGCAGACCGCCGGCTTCGGTGATCCCCAAGTGCAGCGGCTGCTCGATCTTCGTGGCCAGTTCGCGATAAGCAGCCACCGCCATGAATACGTCGGAGGCCTTGACGCTGACCTTGAAGTCCGGGAAATCCAGGCGTTCGAGATGATCGATATGGCGTAGAGCGGATTCGACCAGCGCCGCCGGTGTCGGTTCGCCATACTTCTTCTGCAGGTCTTTTTCCAGAGAGCCGGCATTGACGCCGATACGAATCGGGATGCCGTTGTCCCTGGCGGCGCTGACCACCGCGCGTACCCGATCCTCGCGGCCGATGTTGCCGGGGTTGATGCGCAGGCAATCGACGCCCAGCTCGGCGACCCGCAAGGCGATCTTGTAGTCGAAATGGATATCCGCCACCAGGGGCACATTGACCCGCTGCTTGATACGGCCGAAGGTTTCAGCCGCGTCCATGGTGGGTACCGAGACGCGTACGATATCGGCCCCTGCGGTTTCAAGCCGTTCGATCTGGGCCACGGTGGCATCCACATCGAGGGTGTCGGTATTGGTCATGCTTTGTACGGAGATAGGGGCATCACCCCCTACCGCCACGGAGCCAACGTGAATCTGGCGCGACTTGCGACGCTTGATCGGAGATTGAGCGTGCATAAGGCTGGTTCATTCTCCCAAAGTGAAACGGGCGACATTGGTACCGGCGGCCCGGGTGCCGAGATCTACTTCCTCGCCACGATACCGCAGTTCGACGCCGCTGGCATTGCCTATTGTCAAGCGAAAGGGCGGCTCACCCTCTGCGGTGGCCTCGGTACCTGCTGATTGTAGACCGACCAGGATACGCTGTTCGGTTGCATCGAAAACTTCGGTCCAGGATTCTTCATTGAACACGAAGGCCAGACGTCGACTGTCCGGAGCGGTTGTGGCCTGCGCCGTCTCGGTGCTTTCCTCGTCGACATCATTGGCGTCGGCAGCGGCGCCGTTAGTGACCTGCTCTTCAGACTGCTCGCTTACAACATCATTGGCAACATCGGACATATCCGGCGCGGTAGCTGGCTCGATCATGCTGGCGCCACTATCGTCGGCTGCAGGATCATCATTGGGCGCCTCTACATTATTGACGGCTTCATCGGTCGCAGCATCTTCATCGACCAATCCCAACTCTTCGTCTTCCGCGGGCAGTGGCGGCAGGTCGGTATCGTTTTCGCTGGAAGTTGCGATGTTGTCAGTGGTCTCGCTGTCGGCGGCGCCCACCGGTTCTTGGTTCATGGTCTCCATTTCGGCGGATTCCCCGAGACCCAATCCGTCGAAGATATCGTTGCCGTTGCGGCTTTGCCACCACAGCAGCGTCAAGGCGATCAGACCAAGAATGACCAGTACCGTTACCAGCTTGAAAACCCAAGGGCCGACCTTGGAAGCCGGCTTGGCGTTATGCACCGGCGTAACCTTGCGTTCGTGATCGCTGTGGCCATGCTGGCTATTGTAGATATCCACGACTTCGCGTTCGTCGATTCCCATCAGGCGAGCGTAGGCACGCAGGTAACCACGGCGATAGGCGGCAATGGGCACTTCATCGTAGCGGTCTGCCTCAAGTCCGGCGACGACCGCTGGGCGCAGATTGAGCTGTATGGCTACTTCCTCGAGGCTCAGCCCTTGACGCTCGCGCTCGCTTTTCAAAAGCTTGCCGGCGGACCCGGAATGCGCTGGCTCGAAACTGGTTTGCTGTCGTTCTTGTATATCGCTCATGGATGAGCCTTCCTCTTCGATTCGGGGGGTCAAGGTGCGTCATCGAGCTGGCGCGAGTAGAAAGCAGCGGAGGCGCTATCGCCTCGGGCTCTAGCGAGCTGTTCCGCCAGTTTGAGGCTTTCCGGTGTGGTGCCGGCCAGACGAATGAAAGATTGCAGCTGCTCCCAGGCCCGTTGGTCATTGCCTTGGGCATGGTCGATACGCGCAAGCACCAGGTAGCTGCGAGAGCTGCGTGGATCCACTGCTTGAGCGCGCGTTAGGCTGTCGCGCGCGGCAGTAGCGTCGCCAAGCTCCCACTGGCATAAGCCCAGATTAGTGAGTAGCTGGGCACGGTTGGTGTACTTGATGTCTTGTGATGCGCGTTCGAGCTGGGTGCAGGATTCTTCGATGCGGCCCTGAGAATACAGGAAGGCCGCGTAATTATTGCGCCCTTGGGTGAATCCCGGTTCGATAGCCAGTGCTCGACGAAAAAAGCGATCCGCCATGGCGCTTTCACCTTGGCGTTGATAGAGCATTGCCTGGATCTGCAGTGCTCGAGGAGAGTCGGGGTCGATCTCAAGGGCCCGGTCGAGTTTGGCCTGGGCGCGGGGCAGGTTGCCCTGCTCCATGTACTCGATGGCCATGGTGGTGTTGAGTTCGAGGACCTGCTTGTCATTCTTGGCCGCGTTGTTCAGACCTGGTCCGGTCTCGACGGCGCAGCCCGACAACCATGCCAGAGCGAACAATAGGGCGCAAAGCTTGACGAGCATCGGGAGGTAGCGAAATAGGCTCATGGGACCCTCTATGAGCAGGCTCTAACAAGGCTGCATCAAGCGCCGGAAAATGACCAGATTGGTTAACGTTAGTATTAGATAAAACGTACTCATCAAAGCGTTGTAAGCGCTCGAAGTCAAGGTTGCCTTATTATGGTTAATCGGCATCGATCTGTATCGATCGAATATAGCGCTCATGACGCCGGGTTTTATCCTTGACTCGCCCGACTAATTGACCGCAGGCCGCGTCGATGTCATCGCCTCGGGTCATGCGGATCGGTGCCGTATAGCCCAGTTCATACAGCCACTGCTGAAAACGCATGGTCTGATTGCGCGAAGGTTTTTCGTAACCGGAGTGTGGGAAAGGATTGAAAGGAATCAGATTTATCTTGCAGGGTAGCTCCTGAAGCAGCGCCGCCAACTGCTCGGCATGCTCCTGCTGATCGTTGACGTCCTTGATCAGGGTGTACTCGATGGTTACCACGCGCCGTTCGGCGCCTTTTGCCAGGTACCGCTGGCAGGCATCCAACAGGGCGCGGATATTGTACTTGCGATTGAGCGGGACCAGTTCGTCACGCAATTCGTCATTGGCCGCGTGCAAGGAAATGGCCAGGCTCACGTCCAGCTCGTCCCCAAGCTTGTCGATCATGGGTACGACGCCGGAGGTCGACAGGGTGACACGACGCTTGGAAAGCCCATAAGCGGTGTCGTCGAGCATCAGCTTCATCGCTGGCACGACGTTGTCGTAATTGAGCAGGGGCTCGCCCATGCCCATCATCACCACGTTGGTCACCGGGCGACTGATACTGTCTTTTCGTGGCCCGGCGCTGCGAGAGGCGACCCATACCTGGCCGATGATCTCAGCAGCACTCAAATTACGCTGAAACCCCTGCTTGCCGGTGGAGCAGAAGCTGCAATCCAGAGTGCAGCCAACCTGGGAGGAGACGCACAGCGTTCGCCGATTGCCGTTTTCCGAGGGGATCAGCACGGTTTCCACATAGCTGCCCCCTTCGACTTCCAGCACCCATTTACGTGTGCCGTCCTTTGAAGCGCCTTCGTAGACCACGCTTGGCCCCTGTATTTCCGCCACTTCAGCCAAGCGCGTGCGCAGCGACTTGGACAGGTTGGTCATGGCGTCGAAGTTGTCGCAGCCTTCATGGTGAATCCATTTCATCACCTGGGTTGCGCGAAACTTCTTCTCTCCGATGGAGACGAAGAAAGCTTCCATCTGCTCCCGGGATAGGCCGAGCAGATTAGTGCGAGTAGCGGTCGAAGTAGCGGAGGCGAGTGCGGTCATGGGGGTATCGATACGTCGTGGAAAACGTCTTGAAGCAGAGGGCGGGGGCAGCGTGCCCCCGCAGCGTCGGATCAACCGCGCGAGCAGATCTCGTCATTGCCGAAGAAGTAGGACACTTCACGCTCGGCAGACTCCGGTGAGTCGGAGCCATGGGCGGCATTGGCATCGATGGATTCGGCGAAATCGGCGCGAATGGTACCCGGTGCGGCCTCCTTGGGATTGGTAGCTCCCATCAGGTCGCGGTTCTTGGCGATGGCGTCGTCGCCTTCGAGCACTTGTATCATTACCGGGCCGGAAGTCATGAAGCCCACCAGGTCGTTGAAGAATCCGCGCTCCTTGTGTTCTGCATAGAAGCCTTCTGCCTGCTCCTGGGTAAGATGCTGCATCTTGGCTGCGACAATCTTCAGGCCGGCCTTCTCGAAACGGCTGTAAATCTCGCCAATCACATTCTTCGCGACGGCATCGGGCTTAATGATGGATAGGGTGCGTTGGTCAGCCATTTCGGGTAACTCCATAAAGTGAACAATACGTGGGGCGGAAACACCGCAAACGCGGCGCGAAAGACATGTTTCGATGATTTTACATCGATTTTTCATCGAAAAAATCGCGCCATTATAGCGACTTGCTGCCAACAACGCATCAAGACATCAATGTCTGCAGCTGTGTGCTGGCAACCTTATACGGTAAAGCTCTCGCCACAGCCACATTGATCCTTGACGTTGGGGTTGTTGAAGCGAAAGAAGCGATTGAGCCCCTCCGAGACGTAGTCGACTTCACTACCGTCAAGCATGGTCAATGCTTCCGGTGCAACGAACACCTTAGCGCCGTGTTCTTCAAAGGTGACATCGTTGCTCGCCTCCTGATCGGCAAAATCCAGCACATAGCTGTAACCGGAGCAGCCGCTAGGCTTCACGGTAACGCGCAGGCCAAGGCCGTGGCCGCGTTCATCCAACGCTCGGTGGATCTGCTTGGCGGCGGCGGGTGTGATCGAAAACTGTGTCATGAAAAACCTCCTTAATGATGTGGCAGTGCGCTGAGCGCATGCCGCAGCTCTACCAGCGCGGCATCGATATCGGCGTCGGTGGTAAAACGCCCGAAGCTAAAGCGCAACGACGTCAATGCCCGTGTTCGCGGTATACCGATGCCTTTCAATACATAGGACGGCTCGACGCTTGCAGAGTTGCAGGCCGAGCCGGTGGAAACGGCAATGCCTCTCAACGCCATCAGCAGCGACTCCCCATCGATACCTTCAAAGGCAAGGTTCACGATATTGGGGATGCTGACATCGACCTGAGTATTACGATGAACGTTGTCCAGGTCCTCAAGCCCGTTTAGAAAACGAGTCGCAAGATTGGCAATACGCGACTGATCCGCTGCGCCTTCGCTCTTGGCCAAGGCAAAGGCTTCACCCATGCCAACGATCTGATGGGTCGGTAGCGTGCCGGAGCGCATGCCCCGTTCATGACCGCCGCCATGTATCAACGCCTCGATGCGAATATCCGGGCTGCGGCGCACATAGAGCGCACCGACGCCTTTTGGGCCATAGGCCTTGTGACCCGACAGTGACATCAGGTCGATGCCCTGGCGCTCTACATCCAGTTCGATACGCCCAGCCGCCTGGGCTGCATCCGTGTGAAAGGCGGCACCGTGGGCATGGGCGACTTCGGCAAGCGCCGCCAGGTCATTGATGGTGCCGAGTTCGTTGTTGACCGCCATCAGCGAGACCAACACAGTGTCATTCCGCATCGCTTGGGCAAGCTTGGCAGGCGAGATACGCCCATCCGGTTCCGGGCTCAACCAGGTGACGTCGAATCCTTCTGCTTCCAGGGCGCTTGCGGTATCGACCACGGCCTTGTGCTCGATACTCGAAGTTACGAGATGTCGTCCACGGCCACGATTGGCGCGCATGAATCCGGTCAGCGCCAGGTTATCCGCCTCGGTGGCGCCGGAGGTCCAGACGATCTCTCGAGGATCGGCCTTGATCAGATCCGACACCTGACGACGAGCGCCCTCCACGGTCTGCTCTGCCTGCCAGCCCAACATGTGGCTGCGAGAGGCCGGGTTGGCGAAGATGCCGTCCAGGGTCAAATGACGCGCCATGATGTGAGCGACCCGAGGATCGACCGGCGTCGTGGCAGCATAGTCAAGATAGATGGAGGCAGTCGGGGCCATGAGCGTATTCATCGTCCTGGAGCAATTAGAGTGTGCCGATGACGATCGTATCACTCATGAGTCGTTGCCGCTGTCGAGCGGCAATGCTTTGCACTTCATGACGATCGATCAGATCCGCTAGAGACACGCCATCGAGAAAACCATGAATCTCGTCGGAGAGCTCGCACCATAAATGATGAGTCAGGCAGGTATGGCCCGCCTGGCAATCCGCCAACCCCTGACAGCGGGTCGCATCTATTGATTCATCGACTGCATCGATGACTCGAGCTACGGAGACCTGCGCCGGTGCCACGGCCAATCGATAACCGCCGCCGGGACCGCGCACGCTGGTAACGAGCGTTGCACGACGCAGTCGAGCAAAAAGCTGCTCGAGATAGGACAGCGAAATATCCTGCCGCCGGGAAATATCCGCCAGGCTAACCGGGCGTTGACCGGCGTGCATAGCCAGATCGAGCATGGCGGTGACGGCGTAGCGTCCTTTTGTGGTCAAGCGCATAGAGTGTCAGACGCGAAAATCAAGCAAAATGAGTGACGACTGTCAAATATCTAGTCTGGGCAGCGGTGTCGTGTGCTGCGCGGCCCTGAATGACCCTCATTATGAGAAAACCAAGTAGAATGGTCAACAATTGCCGCTGCGTGGCTCAGCGGCCACTTTCGCTTTGACCTGGGACAGCCGATGAAGGTTTGGACGCCGCCGAAGAGTCCTGCGAGTCGGAAAGGTCATTCTCATCGGTAGAAGACGTTTGTTGCCTTGAAAGGTTTTTCTCAATAGCCGGACAGGCGCTGTCGACCTCCTCGAGAACGCCGGCAAAATCCTCGTCCCGCAGCTCCGGGAGCTGCCCCGAACGGTAGTTTGCATCCAGCTTGCGCAGAGTGGCGCACATGACCTCGATGCGCTTGTCCACCGCGTGCATGTGATCGAGCATGGCCTGCATCGAGTGGGCCACCGGATCGGGCATGTCCTGACTCACGCCGTAAGCGTCGAAGCCGAATTTCTGGCGCATCGCCTCACGGCGTTCCGGATCAAAGATAGGCTCTTCCTCTACATCCGGCTCGGCTCGCTTTACGACCTTGCCCGGTATACCGACCACCGTGGCGCCGGCAGGCACTGCCTTGGTGACCACCGCGTTGGAGCCTATCTTGGCGCCGGCGCCAACGGTGAAAGGGCCGAGAATCTTGGCGCCGGCGCCCACGATCACACCATCTTCAAGCGTGGGGTGACGCTTGCCCTTGTTCCAACTGGTGCCGCCAAGGGTCACCCCTTGATAAAGAGTGACATCGTTGCCGACTTCAGCGGTTTCGCCGATGACCACTCCCAGGCCATGGTCGATGAAGAAGCGCCTGCCGATGGTTGCACCGGGATGAATTTCGATGCCGGTCAGCCAGCGAAACAATGTCGACAAGGTGCGTGCCAGCCACTTGAGATTCTTGCGCCATAGCCAATGGCTCAAACGATGGGCGAGCAGCGCATGTAGCCCCGGGTAGTTGGTCAGCACTTCGAATACATTGCGGGCTGCCGGGTCCCGTGCGAACACGCTGTTGATGTCTTCTCGCAGACGGCTGAGCATGAAGCAATCCTTGTGTGGGGCTAGCCGGCATTCGGCTGCCGCAACATTTTGACCTTTCATTATTGGGGTGTGTTGACAGCCCTGCAAGGGATAGTCGGCATCGGTGTGGGGCTGTCAGCGTGCGTTATTGGCCTTTTTCTCCATGGCGGTCAGGATCCCACGCAATATGCTGATTTCCATTTGGTCTGGCCGGGCGCGCAAATACAGGCGGCGCAACCGGGCCATCAGCTGACGGGGTTTTGCAGGGTCGTGAAACTCGACGGCGGTCAAGGCGCGTTCAAGATGTTCGAAGAAACGCTCAAGATCTGCGTGGTTGGCCAGGGGGCTGTCCCATTCGAGCCCGAACGGAGCGGACTCCCTGTCGACCCCCGACGCTTCATTTGGCTCCGGCAAGGTGTCTTGCAGCCAGGCCTGGCGGCACTCATAGGCCAGTACCTGCACCGCTGCCGCCAGGTTCAGCGAGCTGAACTCCGGGTTGGCAGGGATGTTCACGTGACGATGACAGCGCTGCAGTTCTTCGTTGGTCAGCCCGCTGTCTTCGCGACCGAAGACCAGCGCCACCCGAGCTTCCTGAGACGACAGTTCGCTTGCCAGGGTATCGCTCAGTTGTCGCGGCGTGAGCATTGGCCACGGCAGGGTGCGCGAGCGCGCACTGGCGCCCACCACCAGGGTGGCATCCGCGACAGCGTCGCCGAGAGAGGCATGAATGGGCGCGACGGCGACCAACGCATCCGCCCCCGAGGCACGGGAAATGGCTTCGCTGGTACGCACTTCGCAGCGGGGTGCGACCAAGGCTAGATCCGTGAGCCCCATGTTCTTCATCGCCCGAGCAACGCCGCCGATATTGCCAGGATGGCTTGTGCCGATGAGAACGATGCGTAGTTGGACAAGGGAGAAGGGGTGGTCGAGCATTTCAGGGGCCATTGGGAAGTCGAAGCGGATTTCGCGAAGTCTATCACGGTGGTGCTCGGTGACGATGCCGATGGATTCTCGTGGCTCAAAATACGACTTTTTGCTAGGATGCAGGCGTTCTTTAACAGTCATCGACTCCTCAAGGCCCGATCATGCATCCGATGGTCCAATTTGCGCTGCGTGCCGCACGCAGCGCCGCCGAACAATTCCTCCGTGTTCGTGAGCGAATAGAAAGCGCGCATGAAGATTACAATATTCAAGGTTTGCTCGAAGATACCGGACGCAATGCTGAAACATTGATCGTTCGTCAGCTTACCCGCGGCTACCCGCAGCATGGTGTCGTGGGTCGCTTCACTCCCCATCGTGACGGCGAGGGTGAAGGCCGCGACATTCTCTGGAAGATCGAGCCTTTCCACGGCTATTCCAATCTCGGCGTGGCCGGCGAGGCCTTCGCCTTGTCTCTGGTATGCCTGGTCAAGGGTCGGCCCGAACATGCGATCGTCATCTGTCCTTTCAACGACGACGAATATCTGGCTAGCCGAGGCCGTGGCGCTCAGCACAACGGCAAGCGTATTCGCGTGAGCAAGGCAAACCAGGTGAGCAATATCCGCCTAGCAATGGGACTGCCGGAGAGCGAACTGCGCCAGCGTCATCTACCCACCTACCTGCACCTGGTGCAGCGCCTTGGTCCTCAGATCGATACGCTGACTGCCTCGGGCTGCCCGCTGCTGGACATCGCCGAGATGGCTGCAGGACGCGCCGATGCGGTGGTGGTGCTCGGACTCGAAGAGCAGGACAGCCAAGTGGGAACGCTGCTGCTCAAGGAGGCCGGCGCCTTGATGGGTGGGCCCGACGGGGCGCCCAGCGTGAACGTCGAAGGCAACCTGATGGCCGCCGGGCCAAGGCTATACAAATCGATGGTGCAGCTGCTGAAAGCCTCGGCCTGAGAAACGTCCTAAACAGAAGAACTGTAATGCAAGTCCCCGCTCGATCAAGCGGGGGTTTTTGCGTTTTCAAAACACGAACAGATGGGCGATCAAGGCGATGATGGGCAGGGTAATGGCGGTACGCAGCAGGAAGATCACCACCAGTTCCCACAGCTTGATCGGGATCTTCGACTTGAGCAGCAGGGCGCCGATCTCCGACATGTAGATCAGCTGAGTCAGGGACAGACAGGCGATCACGAAGCGGGTCAGTTCGCTCTCGATGTTGGAGGCCAGCACCGCCGGCAGGAACATGTCGGCGAAGCCTACCAATGTTGCAGGCGCCGCAGCCTGGGCCTCGGGAATCTGCAGCCACTCGAGTACCGGCACCATCGGGTAAGACAGCCAGGTAAACAGCGGCGTGTACTCTGCCAGCACCAGCGCCACGGTGCCGATAGCTACCACCAGCGGCAGCAGGCCGAAGAAGATATCCGCGACGTTGAACAATGCGATGCGCACCAGTTGTCCAGGCCCCGGCGCGGTTTCAGCGCGGGCTACGGCTTGGGCCAAGCTGAAACGCACAATGCCAATGCCGCCGGTGCTCTCTTCGGCAATCCGGCACCCTGCCGGTTCGTAATAGCGGTTCGATTTGCGCGACAGTGGCGGCAACCTTGGCACGATCACCGCGGCAATCAGCCCCGCTACCAGCACCGTGAGGTAGAACTCGATGAACAGGTGGTTGATCTTGATGAAGGAAGCCACCAGCAGGGCAAAGGCGATGGAGACGATGGAGAAGTTGGTGGCAATCGCTGCAGCTTCGCGCTGATTGTAATAGCCCTGCTCGTACTGTTGCGTGGTAATGAGTACGCCCACGGTGCCAGAGCCCATCCAGGACGCGGTGGCGTCGATGGCGCTACGCCCGGGTAGGCCGAAGATCATGCGAAACGGCTTGCGCACCAGGCTGCCGATGAATTCCATGAAGCCGAAATCCACCAGAAACGGCAGCAGTAACGCTGCGAAGAAGAAAAACGTCAGCAGTACCGGCGCCAGGTCGTTAAGCATGACGCCGCCGGTGCTGGAAGCAATGACGAAGGCTGGCCCGATCTGGAACAGCGTCATGACGGCGAAAACGGCGCCCAATAGACGAAGTGCTAGCCACAGCCACTCCACGTCGAACAGCTCCTTGAGCGGTCCCCGATCAAGCCATGTGGGCTTGGTCAGCTTGACGATAATGGTCAGCAGTGCAGAGAGGCAGAGAATCAGCGCAGCCAGCGGCGGCAGGGCATCGCCTAGCAGCGCCTTCAGCCCATCGGCAAGATAGCCCATGCCGATATTGATGCCATCCCCTGCGGTGAAGGGCACCAGAAACATGCCGATACCGATCAGCGACGGAATGAGGAACTTGATCAGCCCCCGGCGGCTGAGCTTGCCGCCATTGGGGTTATAGGGGCCGGTGGTCGTTTCGGACGGAGAAGCCATACACGTACTCCATTGTTCTTGTGCGGGCACCACTGACATCAATCAGCGGCGTTGAACACCGGGCAATACACACAGCATTTCATAAAGCAGGGTTGCGCCCATCAGCGCGGTATTGCCGCTCTGATCGTAGGGTGGGGAAACCTCCACCAGATCGCCGCCGACCACATTCAGCCCCCAGGCGCCGCGTACGATCTCGAGCCCCTGCTGGGCGGTAAGGCCGCCCGTCTCGACGGTGCCGGTGCCCGGCGCCACGGAGGGGTCCAGGCCGTCGATATCAAACGAGATATAAACTGGCCTGTCCCCCATCTGTTCACGCACTTCTTCCATCAAGGGTGCCAGGGACTTGTACCAGCACTCCTCGGCCTGCACTACGCGAAAGCCTTGCTCACGACACCAGTCGAAATCGTCCGCGGCATAGCCGGTACCGCGCAGGCCGATCTGCACCACCCGCTTGCTGTCCAGCAATCCTTCTTCCTGGGCGCGACGAAACGGGCAGCCATGGGCGACTTTTTCGCCGAACATGTGCTCGTTGACGTCCGCGTGGGCGTCGACGTGAATCAACCCCACCGGCCCGTGTTTATTGGCGATGGCGCGCAGCAACGGCCAGGTCAGGGTGTGATCGCCACCCAAGGTCAGCGGCACGCAGTCCTGAGCCAGCACGTCGTTGTAGAAATCGGTGATGATGTCGAGATTCTTGGGCAGGTTGAAGGTGTTGATCGGCACGTCGCCGATATCCGCCACCTGCAGGCTGTCAAAAGGCGCGGCCTTGGTCGCCATGTTGTAGGGCCGCAGCATGCGCGACTCGTCGCGAATTTGGCGTGGGCCCAGGCGGGTGCCAGGGCGATTGGAGGTGCCGATATCCATGGGGATGCCGATGAACGCCGCGTCCAGGCCGGCAGCGCCCTCCTGAGTAGGCAGGCGCATCATGGTGGCCGGGCCACCAAAACGAGGCATTTCGTTGCCGCCGAGGGGCTGATTGAAAGTCGGTTTGTCGCTCATGTCGATCGTCTCCTCCGCGATGGGCTCGCCACCGCCATTATCGATGTATTTTCTATTTACAGTGCAGAGAACGTGCCAACTCTTAAGTTGTTGTTTTTAAGAGCTATGAATGTTCTTTTGATTCAATTTTGCATCATTAGAGGCGACGGGTGATTTATTTATGTATCGTTATGATTCATAAATGCATTGCGCGAGAGCAGGTAGGAAATAACTCATGGCTGATATCGACAGTGCTGTGCTCAAGACCATCATCGACACCGCCCACGACCATTTCTTCATCGTCGATGCCAGCGGTCGGATTCTCGATGTCAGCCCGGGTAGTGCAGCGGTCTATGGTCTGAGTCGTGAAGCGCTATGCACTAGCACCGTGCAGGAATTGGCCGAACGCGGTGTGCTTTCCCCTTCGGTGAGCATGGAGGTAATACGCACGAGACGGTCAGCACAGGTTCTGCAGCACACCGGCACCGGGAGACGGGTGATTGCCGAAGCGCATCCGGTCTTCGTCGATGGCAGACTTGAGCGAATAGTGTCCCGTTCCATGGATCTTACGGATCTGCAGCTGCTTCAGGACGAGTACAAGCTGCTTCAGCGCCGTTTCAGCGAGCATCTCAAGCACAGTGGCGGGGTCGCTCTAGAGGATGATCTGAAACTCGATAACCTGACGATTCGCAGCAGCGTCATGCGCGAGGTGGCGCTGCTGATCAAGCGGGTTGCACCCACGGATGCCACGGTGCTGATGTTGGGTGAATCCGGGGTGGGCAAGACCGCTTTCGCGCGTCAACTGCACCGCTGGAGTGCGCGGCACACCGGCCCGTTTATCGATGTCAACTGCGCTGCCGTTCCTGAAACGCTGTTCGAGTCGGAGATGTTCGGCTACCAGCCTGGCGCTTTCAGCGGCGCAGCCCGCCAGGGTAAGGCCGGCATATTGGAAATGGCCGATGGCGGCACGCTGTTCCTCGATGAGATCGGTGAGCTGCCGCTTCCCATGCAGAGCAAGCTACTCAAGGTAATCCAGGACGGTGAGATCACTCGGCTCGGGGATACCCAGGCACGGCGGGTCAATTTCCGCCTAGTAGTCGCCTCGAATCAAGATATTGCCGCTCGGGTCGAGAGCGGCGCCTTTCGGCTTGATCTGTACTATCGGCTCAACGTCATCCCGCTGACGTTGCCGCCATTGCGGGAACGCCTAGACGACGTGCCAGGATTGGTAGAAACGCAATTGGCGCGTCTCAATCAGCGCTACGATCGCGTCAAGGTGCTGCATCCTGGCGTATGGGCCGAACTCATGGGGCGGGATTGGCCTGGCAATGTGCGAGAGCTTGAGAACTGGATGGAGCGCGCCTGGCTCGCAGCGCCGGATGACGTGATCGGTGCCCCGGGTGACAGCGCTTTATCGCCACGCCGAGATCCGCAGTCGCCCCTCGCTGAATCCGAACACGCCAGGCCACCTGCGCCGGCAGAGGAGCAAACCCTCAAGCAGACGCTGGATGCCTACGAGCGCGAAATCCTGAGTACGCTTTGTCCTCAGGTGACCAGCACCTATGCCTTGGCGAAGCGGCTAGGTATCAGCCAACCCAGTGCCGTACGCAAGTTGAGAAAACATGGCCTGCGAATCGGCCAGAGTAAGCCTGGTGCCTGGGCGTAAACGACGACACCCTGCCGGGGCAGGGTGTCTGTCGGGTCGTGCATGCCATGGTGGGGCTTTCGATGAAAAGCCTCGATGAAAAGCCTCGATGAAAAGGCCGGATCAAGGTAGCTCCTCTTCCTCGGCGTCCTCCTTCTTCGCCGGGATCATGTCTTCGCGCTCCAGCTTGATGGCAAGCAGCAGCGCCGAGGCGACATAAATTGACGAGTAGGTACCGATGCCAACACCGATGATCAACGCCAGGGCGAAGTTGTGGATCATATCGCCACCGAGTATCAGTAACGCCAGTAGCACCAATAGTGTGGTGCCTGAAGTCGCCAGGGTACGGGCCAGGGTCTGGTTGATCGAGTCGTTGAAGATCACCGCCATGTCGTCGATGCGTGATTTGCGAATGTTCTCGCGGATACGGTCGTAAACGATGATGGTGTCGTTGAGCGAATAACCGATGACCGCCAGTATCGCCGCAAGCACCGTCAGGTCGAACTCGATCTGGAACAGCGAGAACACCCCGAGCACGATGATGACGTCGTGGACCAGCGCCAGCAGGGCGCCAAGGGCGAACTTGTACTGAAACCGGAAAGCCACATAGAGCATTACCACGCCGAGGGCCACCAGCATGCCCAGGCCGCTCTGATCGCGCAGCTGACCGCCGACCTGGGCGCCTACGAACTCGGCGCGCACCAGGTTCACGCTGTCGCCACTTTGACGAAGGATATCCGTGACCTGATTGCCGACGCCGGGATCGAATGCCTGCTGCAGGCGTACCAGGATCTCGTTGGCGGTGCCGAAGGTCTGTACCGACACGTCCCGGAAACCAGCGTTTTCCAGCAGTTGGCGAATCGTGTCCAGCGCCGGGGCGCTGGCGTAGCGCACCTCGACCAGGGTGCCGCCGGTAAAATCCAGTCCCAGATTGAGTTGTTGAAACAGCAGGGTCAGTATCGAGACCAGCAATAATATCCCTGAAACGATGAAGGCATAGCGGCGCTTACCCATGAAATCTAACTGTCGCATCGCGTTGGCCCCTTAGATCCAGAGTTTCTTGACGGCTTTGCCGCCAAGGGTCAGGTTGACGATCGCCCGTGAAACCAGAATGCCGGTAAACATCGACGTCAGAATGCCCAGGGAGAGGGTAACCGCGAAGCCCTTCACCGGCCCGGTGCCGATCGAGAACAGAATCACCGCCACCAGTAGGGTTGTCAGGTTGCCATCGATGATCGAGGTGAAGGCGCGCTCATAGCCTGCATGGATCGCTTGTTGAATCGGCATCTTCGCCCGTAGTTCCTCGCGTATACGCTCGAAGATCAAGACGTTGGCGTCCACTGCCATCCCCAGGGTCAGCACGATACCGGCAATGCCCGGCAGGGTCAGGGTAGCGCCCAGCATCGACAGGGCCGCCATCAGCAGCACCAGGTTGATGGTCAGGGCAATGTTGGCAACCACGCCAAAGGCCTTGTAGCGGATCAGCATGAACAGCACCACCAGTAGCAGACCGATCTGGACGGACAGAACACCCTGCTCGATATTGGCCTTGCCAAGACTTGGGCCGATGGTACGTTCCGCAACGAAGTAGATCGGCGCGGCGAGAGAGCCGGAGCGCAGCAGCAATGCCAGCTCCTCTGCTTCAGTAGGGGAATCTAGCCCGGTGATACGGAAGCTGTTGCCCAATGCGCTCTGGATGGTGGCCAGGCTGATGATGCCGCGCTCAGTATAGGGCACGCGCTCCTCGACCTGTTCGCCGTCCTTCATCACCATGCGGGTGCGGGTCTGGTTGTCGATATAGATGACCGCCATGGCCCGGCCGATATTGGAGCGGGTGTTGCGGTTCATCAGGGTGCCACCAGTGCCATCCAGATTGATGTTGACCTGGGGGCGGCCGTTTTCGTCGAAGCTGCGGCTGGCGCTGGAGACGCTGTCGCCGGTGATGATGACGTCGCGCATCAGTTCCGCACTACGATTCTCGTCGTTGCGAAAGGCAATGGTCTCTGTCTCGTTCTCCGGCGTATCCGGGCGCGCCTGAAGACGGAATTCCAGATTGGCGGTAGCGCCAACCACACGCTTGGCGGCGGCGGTATCCTGCACGCCGGGCAATTCGACGACAATGCGGCTAGGGCCTTGACGCTGCACCAGAGGTTCCGCCACCCCCAGTTCGTTGACGCGATTGCGCAGCGTGGTGAGGTTCTGGTTGATGGCGTAGTCCTGGATCTCGGCAACTTGTTGCTCCGTCAGGGTCATGGCCAGCATCGCACCACGGCCTGCCTCACGATCCTCGTACTGGAAGTCGGGGAACTCACGGCTGATGATACGACGTGCCTTGCTACGATCATCCTCATTGGCAAAGGTCAACTGCAGAGTGCGTCCCTCTATCGTGGTATCCCGATAGCGAATGCGCTCGCTTCGCAGGCTTTCGCGGATGGCGCTGGCATTGACCTCCAGGCGCTGAGTGAGCGCGGCTTCCATGTCCACCTCGAGCGCGAAGTGCACGCCGCCACGCAGATCGAGTCCCAGGTTCATGGGAGCGGCGCCAAGGCTCTCGAGCCAACCAGGGGTCGATTCCGCCAGGTTGAGTGCCACGGTGAAGTCATCACCGAGTGTTTCGTTGACGATATTGCGCGCCTTGAGCTGATCTTCCGCGTCCGCCAGGCGGATAAGTGCGCCGTTGGCTTCATCGTCGATGCGCTTGACGGTGATGCCGGCGTCATCGAGGGCACTGCTTACGCGCTCGAGTTGACGTTCGTCGAGAGAAATATTGGCGCGGGAGCTGCTGATCTGAACCGCTGGGTCCTCGGGATAGAGGTTGGGCAAGGCATAAATCAGACCCACGATGAGCACGACAAGTATCAGCAGATACTTCCATAGAGGATAGCGATTGAGCATGGAAGCCCGGTCCTTGTTGCTGACGCAATGAAGACGCTGCCGATGGAGTATCGGCAGCGAAAGGATGAAGTCAGATGGATTTCAGGGTGCCTTTGGGCAGCACGGCCGCAACGGCGTTCTTCTGCACGCTGACTTCGGTGCCTTCGGCGATTTCCATGGCGAGGAAATCATCGGTAACTCGCGTGATGCGGCCAATAAGTCCACCGCCGATCACGATCTCATCACCCTTGGATAGATTGCTGATGAGCTGCTTGTGCTGCTTTGCACGCTTGGATTGCGGCCGCCACAGCAGGAAGTAGAAGATCAGCACGAAGCCGACCAGCATCACGATCTGGGCAATACCGCCGCCTGCTGTCGCGCCGCCCTCGGCATGAGCCTGTGAGATGAAGAAGTCCAGCATGGGTTAGCGTTCCTCGGTCAGTTGAAAAGTGGCAAAAGCCAGGCTGAATGTGGGGCATCCAGCCGAAACTGGGTCGTTCCAGCGCTTATAGAGGTCTTGTGCGAGTGCCATCTAACGCTCAGCCCGGGGCTTTCGGTATCGGCAGGTCGCGTTTTGCATAGAACATTTCCACGAAGTTCGCCAATGTACCCGCTTCGATAGCACCGCGCAAACCCGCCATGAGCCGCTGATAATAGCGCAGATTGTGGATGGTATTGAGCATGGCGCCAAGCATTTCGCCACAGCGATCCAGATGGTGCAGATAGCTTCTTGAAAAGTGCCGGCAGGTGTAGCAATCACAATTCGATTCCAGGGCGCTGGTGTCGTGACGGTGCCTGGCGTTGCGGATCTTGACCGTGCCCGCGGCGGTAAACAGGTGCCCGTTGCGTGCGTTGCGGGTCGGCATCACGCAGTCGAACATGTCGATGCCCCGGCGCACGCCCTCGACCAGATCCTCGGGTTTGCCCACCCCCATCAGGTAACGCGGCTTGTCATCTGGCATCCAGCTTGGCAGATAGTCGAGCACCGCCATCATCTCTTCCTTGGGCTCGCCCACAGAGAGGCCTCCAATGGCCAAACCGTCGAACCCGATAGTCTCGAGCCCCTCGAGAGAACGCTTGCGCAACTCCGGATACATGCCGCCCTGGATGATGCCAAAAAGCGCCGAGGGGGAGTCGCCGTGGGCGTCCCTGGAACGCCGCGCCCAGCGTAGGGAAAGCTCCATGGAGCGCTGTGCTTCTTCCATTGTGGCCGGGTAGGGCGTGCACTCATCGAAGATCATCACCACATCGGAACCCAGAGAGCGCTGTACCGCCATGGATTCTTCCGGTCCCATGAACACCTTGGCCCCATCCACCGGGGAGCGGAAATGTACGCCCTGTTCGGTGATCTTGCGCATCGCCCCCAATGAGAAGACTTGAAAGCCGCCGGAATCGGTCAGAATTGGCCCCTGCCATTGAGAGAAGTCATGCAGATCGCCATGCGCCTCGATCACTTCGGTACCCGGGCGCAGCCACAGGTGGAAGGTGTTGCCCAGGATGATCTCGGCGCCGATTTCCTGGACGCTCTGGGGCGTCATGCCCTTGACCGTGCCGTAGGTGCCTACCGGCATGAAGGCAGGGGTTTCCACCGTGCCTCGGGGAAAGGTCAGCCGGCCACGACGAGCAAGACCGTCATTGGCCAGGCGCTTGAAACTCATGAAGCATTCGTTGCGCATGAAATTCTCGGGATCAGGATGTGGAGGGAGCGCGGGTCAAGAACATCGCGTCACCGTAGCTGAAAAATCGATACTGCTCATCGACCGCCGCTTGGTAAGCCCGCATCACGGGGTTGAATCCCGCAAAGGCCGACACCAGCATCAAAAGCGTCGATTCCGGCAGATGAAAGTTGGTAATCAGCGCATCGACGCAGCGCCATTCATAACCCGGGTAGATGAAGATGTCGGTCTCACCGCGAAAGGGCGCGATCTCGCCATCGTCGCTATTGGCGCAGGCGCTTTCCAGGCAGCGCACGCTGGTGGTGCCCACGGCGACGACGCGATTGCCCCGGGTGCGGGCGGCACGCACTTGATCACAGGTTGTTTCATCGACCTCGATCCATTCGCTGTGCATGTGATGCTCGCGGATATCGTCGACCCGCACCGGCTGAAAGGTGCCGGCGCCCACGTGCAGGGTGACGAAGGCGTGCTCGATACCGCGCTCGCGTAGGGCATCCATCAGTGGCTGGTCGAAGTGCAGTCCGGCGGTGGGCGCGGCCACGGCGCCCTCGCGACGGGCGTAAACCGTCTGGTAGCGCTCCCGATCGGCGAGTTCGTCTTCCCGGGTGATATAAGGTGGCAGCGGCATATGGCCGTGACGTTCGAGCAGGTCGATCAGCGGTGTCTCGCCGAGAAAGCGCAGCTCGAACAGCGCTTCGCGGCGGCCTTCGACCACGGCGCGAATATCGCCTTCAAAAACGAGTTCGGTGCCCGGCTTGGGCGACTTGCTGGCCCGGAGGTGAGCCAGGCCACGATGGGCATCCAGCGGGCGCTCCAGCAGCATCTCCACGCGTCCGCCGCTGGCCTTGTGGCCGTGCAGCCGGGCGGGAATCACGCGGGTGTCGTTGAATACCAGCAGATCCCCCGGAGCGAGCAGCTCCAGCAGGTCGGTAAAGCGCCTATGCGCCAGGTCGCCGCTCTCGCCATCCACGCACAGCAGGCGACAATCGCTGCGCTGTTCGGATGGGTAACGAGCAATCAGCTCGTCCGGGAGATCGAAATGGAAATCGGCACGCTGCATGCAAACGAGACTGCCAGAAAGGAGTGAATAGTAATGAACGCCCGACGGCCGTGATGATAAGGCCGCCTGGCAGGGCGCACATGATAGCCGAGTGTGGCGGTCAAGTCAGTGCGGCAAGTTCAGTCCATGGAGTCAGGCTGCAAATTCAGGTCGGCATTGACGCGGCGTCGAAGGGCCGTATAATGCGTTCCCGTTGCCGGTGTGGCGGAATTGGTAGACGCAGCGGATTCAAAATCCGCCGCTGGAAACAGTGTGTCGGTTCGAGTCCGACCACCGGCACCATTTGAAAATCAACTGTTTAGCTTCTTGTTTCCCCCTCTCGTTTTTGCCTCGTTTAGTGCTTAGTCGCAGTTTGGTCGCAGAAGACTGCATTCAGGCTTGGCAATCGCGCCCCTATGTCGTCCAAGCCAGCCTCGAACATGTGTGCGTAGCGGCTCGTCACGATCAGGCTCGAATGGCCCAGCAGGTCCCTCACTGTCGTCATACTTTCCCCCGCCTGAGCGAGCAGGCTCGCATAGCTGTGTCGCAGATCATGAAAGCGCAGGTCGGGTCTGCCTATATCGCGTCTTGCATTCTCCCAGACACGTCGCAACTTGGCATACGTTGTATCGAACGGCAGTTCTTCGAGCCAAGGCCTAGCATCCTTCGGTACCGGCACTACTCTGACTTTTCCCGACTTTGTCTGGTCCGGTCGCAGCAAGATGCGACCTCCGTGGACATTCGTCAGCTCAAGCGAGAGCAGTTCACCTTGACGTAGCCCGGTCAGCGCTGCCAACGCAATAATCTTCTTTTCGATGGCATGCTGGTCAGGAATCGCCTGGAGTAGCTCGCCCAGTTGCACCGTGGTCAGGTACACGTGGCGCTCGTTCTTCGGCGATTTCTTTCTGAGCTTATCGCCGAGAGGCCGGTCCAGCCAGCCCCATTCCTGATATGCCAGGTTGAGTACCCGCTTGACCACTTGCAGGTGGTTGTTGATCGTGCTCTGCGATCTGCCACGCTTCCGAAGGTCTCGAGCCATTTCCCGAGCCTTGTCCAAGGTAGGCTGGCCGAGAATGACCCGCTGGCCTATATATGCAGCAACGGGGCGGATGGCCTTGATCTGGCTAGCCACATCATACTCATCAATCCAACGCTCCAGCCCCTCGAGGAACGTTCGCTTGGGCTGGCGTCCCATGACCTCGCCCTGGAATATCGCCTCGTTCATTTCTGCCTGGCGCTGTGCGGCGTATTCTCGTGCTTGCCTTTCTCCCTCTCGATCACCCGTAAACGTGCACTGATGTCGTTGACTGTTGTACGTTTCCGTGACCACCCAACGGTTTCTCTTTTCCCTATATCTGACTGTGATTCCCATGTATCGCGTTCCTCAGGTTGAGGGCCGCGCTTGCAGCTCTCAGCGTACCTCTCCACTGCACATTGCTCAAAGCGAATTGCGGCACCAAATTGCAGGTAGCCAATAAGGTGCTTGTTGCCATAAACCCAGCTGAGGCTCATACCCAGCCATTCAGCGACCTGCTCGGGTCGTAGTAGTGCTCTGGCCATGGTTGTTCCTCTCATTGGCTGGCTTGATGCCCCAATATTTGCAACCCACTGTCAGTCGTGTACCGACGCTGCTTAATCTCCTCGGGATTTTAGGGTTCGCTATTGACGCGGGTTGATAATTATGTTTAGAGACGGACGGTATGTCAGAGTGGCCTTAGCCTGAAGCTGGTGTTATACAAACTGAATTGAAATAGGAGGAGAGGGTGACGTGAAGACTATAGATTCTTGGCAGATGGTCTTTGATAAAGCGGGTGATCTCGCCGACTCCCTATTGCATGAACAGCCGAAAGATATGGTCGATGCATTGGATATTGAGGAGCAAATTATCAGCGCTATACAAGAACTCGCTAGCGGGGAAGTCAACCCTAAAGAAGATTGGTCGGTGATCATAAAGCCAGTAAGTAAGGGGAGTAAAATCGATGAAAGAATTGCCAATCACTTCGATATTGCGCTACGTCAAGCAGTATTTGTTCGTGTTCTCTTCGAGTATCATATGCAAAAGATAAAAGAGTACTATTCCGAAAGCTCTCAGCTCGGTATGCTGATAAAAGTTGGTGAAGACATGCTTGCTGCATATGCATGCGCTCAACAGCATGCGACAGCATGGCGTTTGCTGTCAGGGGTTCGCGATAAAAGCTATGAAACAAGATCTCAAAACGCGAATCAGATCAAGGCCGAAAAAAAAGAAGAGAGAGAGTTGTTGCTTCGTTGTCTGATAGAGTCATCGCTTGAAAGGCTTCGTCCAGGCGGCGGCTGGCGTAGCCATATTATCGCTGCGCAGATAATTGCAGAAGATTTGGGGACAATGGCTGCATCATATGCCCTTCCCATCACGAGTGATGAAGACGAGCTTTCTGAGAAAGTTCAACTGATGATTTGGAAAGAGCCTCGGCTCAGGAAGGCCTATAATGAGACTGCGAAAAAGCCAATTGAGGAGCCGGTCAAGACACGGAAAATTGTTTTAAGTTTGAGCCCAGGAGATGGAGAATAAGGTCGAAGGAGCGGTGTGCTTCATACTGATCAGGGATCCCTCAGTTTAATCCATCTGGCGAAGCGCGTCTATGAACGCGGGTTTCAAAGCCACTTAGAACGTTCAGCTCTGTTCCATGCGGCGTTTCATGCTGATGCCTGGATAATCGATGCCTTTGCGATAAAAAGACTGTGAGACCGCATTGTGTTGTTCCATCTCTGGTGTTTCTCAGAATGCTTACAACGCGCTGCTCGTCTCTTTATCTCTTTTGTTCGCTTATTGGTTTGCGTATTCCAGTTTATATCCCTGGTATCTTCCGCGATCGTCGTTGAAAAATACTTGTTGGCTAAACGTCGGTATTTCATCAACATGGTAGTCGATACCATTTTTAATGGTAGGCTCTAATATTCCAATAATAGTCTCTGAAAAGTTAAAATTACCTTGCCCCATCTTCTGTAAATGCCCTAACTGATGCAGTAGTTCGATAGCAGCATCCAGGCGCTTTGGTTTTCTAAGGTGCGGACCGCGGCCAAACTGTCGAAGAGTGGATTTCTTAAAGTGGTACGCGCCATCTGTATGGCTTTCACCTAAGCGGCGAATCTCTCTTATCAGCTGGTTTGTGGTGATCACGATTTCTGGATCACCCGCCAAATATTGCATGAAGTGACGAGAATAGCTATTGCATAACCGCCACGCGAAATCCAGTAAGGGAGTGTCAATCGCCCCCTCGTAGCCTTCGAAGGTGTGAATGATCGCGGCAACGCGCGTAATATTCTCCATAAGCTTGGAGCCATGACCACGTGCATAGTAGTAAAGGCCAGGCTCAGCCATCGCTTGTTCTATATCCCGATAAAGTTGTTGCCAGCGATCTTTGGCTGATGGCGTAAATTCCAGAACCCTTCGCTGCCGGGCATCATGTTCGAGAATGTCGAATGATTCTTCGAGCAACTCTTTTGCACGATGATGGAAATTATCCATTATATACGTATCTATAGCGCGACCTTTACCCTCTCGGATTCCAATCATTGAAGTAGGCTTGATCACTAATAGGCGTGATAGAAAGCCATTGTCCATGGCTTTCTCACCACGCTTCTCTAAAAAGCGCTCAATGACCTTGGGTTGCGCCATCAACGCCATGGTTAAGCGTGGTTCATCGAGCGTAAAGCTAGTCGATGTGCGACGTGTGACATCAAGCGGTGATCCACTCCATATGGCGTTGAGCATCGGCAGACCCTCCATTGCCTTGCCCTCCAGAATACTTCCTGCTTCACTAGACAGCAGACATCCCATGGGAATGTTTTCGTGGAGGCTATAGGCAAGTGATATGGGCGTCACATTTTCATAAAGTAATTGATAGACACGTAGAGGCTTAGGCTTTTTTTCATCTAGCTCAGTTTGGCGTTGCTCGATTTCTTCGGTGGATTTCTCATTCTCGAAGGCCTTTATCCACTGCTTGGCCAGAATTTTCTCAGCACTCTGCCAATTTTTCAGCTGCCTTTGATACACCTCTAGCTTATATTTGCTTTCAATTTTTTTGGCCGCCTGAAAGTCTCTGATTGGCTGAAAAAACAAACTCTCCAAGGCCGTCTTTCGTTCGCCAGTTTCCGCAATCGTGAGCGTATAGAGCGATGTGGGCACGACATGCCCGTTGGGGTAGGCGACATCTACCACGCCTTGGCAGGCCACCGACATTGCCGATAGTGCGGCGGTGCGTGCCATTTCAGGCACCACTTCGACATGCTGTGCGACTTCTTGGGTCATGGACTCAAAACGCGAATGCTCATCGTAAGCAGGCCATTCGTTTTCCCTGACTTGGGAAGAGGTGGTAGCCATAGTAGTAAAATCAGTTTCCAAATTTGACATCCAATATGCCTCTAAGAATGCTATTTTTGCTATAAATAGCAAAAATAGCATAATGCAAGGCTTGTGTTTGCTGAAATTAATCTTACCAGTTATAAATTTGATAGCAGGCAACACACTTTTACACTGGTAGTCTCAAAGGCGACTCCCCTCCAAACAATGCAAGTTTTGTCCGATGGGCTTCGTGGCCGCTTTGCACAAATAGCTCCCCCCATAATAAACCTGCTCGAACGTAGCCTGATCGTCACGATAAAATTGATAGGTAAGGAGTTCACCTGTGAAGGGGTCCTTGGCGACGTTCACTAATCCCTCCATTTTATGAGCAGGCCAACCAATGGCTCCTTCCCATGACCGTACGATACGGTGGTAGAGATTGTTAGCCCCATACGGCTCAAGGCAGTCCTCAGCATAGGCATTTAATGTTCCTAGACTGCATAGAGCATTGCCGTTGAACAACAGCAGAGCATGGTAATGAGGTTTGTCGCTGCTGTCTTGTTCGCGGCACCACACATAGCGCATGTCGGGGGGGTACTTGAGCTGGATTAAATCGTGCTCCCACTCTAGTCGCTTTAAGAATTCGCTGATCACGGCATTATTATAATGCAGTGGGCCAGCGGGCATAGCATCGGGGAAACGCAAGTCCAGTCGAAGCGCATAGGTGCGCCTATTACTGTCGCGTGCTTGGGTCATGACGCGATAGAGCGTCTCTAGATAGTTCTCGATCAAGGGCCCTTTGCTATGACGCTGCTGGACAGGAAGTTGCTTGTAGTAATGATCATAGTAAAGGCGCAGTTTGGTGTTGTGAGGATGACGTTTCGGGAATTCCTGGAACATATGGACTCCTGGAGCAACGCGCATGCCGCACTTACGCCCACGGTTCTATAAGCCGTGATGCGGTATGGCAACATGGGGTCACTGATTGGGAACAATGGCGTGGTGTGCTAATGACTGCCGCTGATACAACTCACAGCAATCAGAGAGGCGTGGTTTAACAAGACAAGGGAGCAAGGTGAGTTAAGGGCACTTATGAGCTTCCTAAGTAAGATGATCTAGGCATCACCTCCCCGATAGAAAATTTGAATACAGGGCTATCTGTTGGATCATGACACATCGTGTCGATGTGCTTGTGTGGAGATGATACGTGTTCTTCTATGGTAAATAGCCATCACTAGCGTTGTAGCCAGGAGACTTTTCGTTATATGCAGTTCCTCCTTACAAGTGTCTGCTTACTGTCTCTTTGAGTTTTCTTGGTATGATTATCGATACATTGGTCGGAGGCTTGGAGGCCTCCTCCCTTGGGCTTCTTCTTACGCTTACTCCTACTCTTTTATATTCTATTTAGTTATTATAAAACTCCTAAATAATACCTCTACATACTACTATACCGTCAATATCGTCAGCTAACACGAATGCCTCAACAGGCCGAAACATGGGTATCGGTGGGTGGTATTGGTTTAATATTAGCCATTTATAATAAAAAAACAATTCCATTTGCTAAGTGAAATAAAATTGAATATTGACGCCTTCACAGTATCGTGCGGGTCAGTAAAACTTTATTCAGACCTATATCACTCCTGCGAGTTGAGTCCCCTCGAACTCGTCTCATCAACACAGGAGACCTGACATGTCCCCATCCTGCTTGCGCTGTGTCTCGCAGCGCGTCATCAATCTTGAAACCGCCCGTAAGCTCGGGGTCGCAGCCGGGGCATTGGCCGGCGGTCTCAAAGGCGCCTATGGCTCACTCTACGCTCCCGGAAGGCTGATGCCCCCGCCCAAGCAGTTTCCCGTCACCCGGCTGGCCTCGACGGTGATTGCCGCAGCGACTGGCGGCATGGCCGGAATGACGGCAGGGAATCGGATATTTCTCCACCTGATCCCTTCTGGTGAGGGCACTCCATGGCTCTGCCTCGGCTGTGGCCACGCTTTTCGGGTGCTGAACTGATGGCTGACCCCGACATTTCGTTTTCCTCAACACTGCCGGCGTTCTGCCGGTATTTTTTCGTCAAGGAGCTTTTCCCATGGCACACCAACTCGAACAGATGGCCTATGTCGGCGATACCCCCTGGCACGGCTTGGGTCAGCAGCTGTCGCGTCATCAACCGCTGGAGGTCTGGCAGCAACAGGCCGGCATGAACTGGCATATTGAAGAGGCCCCGGTGCGCTTCATCGCCGACGATACCCAGCATCTGGGCAGCATCCATTCCTTCCCGGAGCAGAAGGTGCTCTACCGCTCCGATACCCAGGACCCGCTGTCGGTAGTGTCGCAGCGCTACAAGGTCGTACAGCCCCAGGAGGTGCTGGAGTTCTATCGCGACCTGACCGAGTACGCCGGATATGAGCTGGAGACCGCCGGGGTGCTCAAGGGTGGGCGTAAGTTCTGGGCGTTGGCGCGCAGCGGCCTGAGTACCTCGCTCAAGGGACAGGATGAGGTCAATGGCTATCTATTGCTGGCCACCTCCTGCGATGGTTCGCTGGCCACTGTCGCGACCCCTACCACGATCCGCGTGGTATGCAACAACACCCTAGCCATCGCCGTGGATGGCGTCTCTCAGGCGATCCGGGTGCCGCACAATACGGTATTTGACCCGCAGCGGGTGAAACGCCAGCTGGGTATCTCGGTCTCCCAGTGGAGTGACTTCATGTACCGCATGAAGACCTTGGCCGAACGCAAGATCAGCCGCAAGGAGGCGGCGGCCTATTTCCAATCGGTGATCTGCGATGCCGATGAGGTAGTGGAGGATCCCGCGAAGCTGCCCAATGCCCGGGCGCTGAATCGGGTGCAGCAGCTCTATCACGGTGAAGGGCGTGGAGCGCATCTATGCACCGCCAAGGACACCGCCTGGGGGCTGCTCAACGCCATCACCGAGTATGTCGACCACGAAAAGCGGGCGCGCAACGCCGACAACCGCATGGACTCCGCCTGGTTCGGCCAGGGCGCCCTCCTCAAGGACAAGGCCCTCACGTCCGCGCTGGCTCTCGTGTCATGACCCCATCCCGCTATTTCATTCCACTATCCCATCGCGCCCGGCCTCAGAGCCGGGCTTTTCATGCTGGAGAACGATTCCATGACGACACCATTATCCTTCGGGCTCTGTCAGTCATTGACGCGGCTGGCTCGCCAACTGCTCGAGGCCGAGCAACCGCAAGCCAACACTCACGTCCTGGCCCAGGGTCAGATCTATCGCGTCAGCGTGGAACTGACGCAGGTTCCCCTCGAACGACTCCATGAAGTGATCGAGTCGTATCAATAACAGGAGATTTCCCATGGCGACACCCAAAACCCCGGTCCGGAACGCGACTCAAGCGTCTACGCCTGTCCACGACAGCACCGCCATCATTCAGGTCATCGAGCGTGCTGCGCTCAACCCCGAGGTGGACATCGACAAGATGGAGCGCCTACTGCAGATGCAGGAGCGTGTGCTCGATCGCCAGGCCTTGATGGCCTATAGCGCCGCCATGGCGGCCATGCAGACCGAACTGCCCAGCATCGCCGAACGCGGCAAGGGCAACAACGGTCACTACGCCACCCTGGAAGACATCGTCGACACGGTAAGGCCTATCCTGCAGAAGCACGGCTTCGCGGTGAGCTTTCGTATCGTCACCCAGGAACGCGGCATCGAAGTCACCGGTGTGCTGATGCACCGCGACGGACATCGTGAGGAGACCAGCATGCTGCTGCCCGCCGATGTCAGCGGCAACAAGAACGCCGTACAGGCCTTCGGCTCCTCCACCAGCTATGGCAAGCGCTATGTACTCTGTGCCCTGCTCAATATCACTACCCGTGGCCAGGACGATGACGGCCATGCCGCCGCCCCGGTCAAGCTGGTCACTCCCTTTCAGGCGGGACAGCTCAAGCAGCTGATCGCCGCCTGTCCCCCGACGACCCAGGAATGGTTCGCCGGCAAGTATGGTGAGGCGGAGCAGGTACCGCGTGGTGACTTCGACAAGCTGCGTGCGTCGCTGCACAAGCGCGCCAATCCTAGACAACTATCTCAACAACCGGCTCGCGAGGGGTAAGTCCCCTTGCGGCTTATACCGTCTCAACGAAAAGGCAACTGTCATGCAAATTCTGACGTTGGAACAAGGCACGCCGGAATGGCATGCCGCCCGATTGGGTATCGTCACCATGTCCGAACTCAAGACCCTGCTGGTCAAAGGCAAGGGACCGGCCGGCTTTGGCACCGGGGCCATCGGCTACATGCACCAACTGATCGGCGAGCGTATCACCGGGGAGCCCTCGGATGTCTTTCAGGGGAATGCACACACCCAGCGCGGGCATGCGTTGGAACCCATGGCCCGAGAGCTCTACCACGAGGCGACGGGTCTCCCGCGCCTTGAGCAGGTCGGCCTGATCCTCAACTATGGGGTCGGCTACTCGCCGGATTGCCTGGTGGACAGCCACGGCTTAGTCGAGATCAAAACCAAGCTGCCCAGGTACCAGATCGAGCTGCTGCTGGCCGATGAGCTGCCCCCGGAGCATATCGCCCAGTGCCAGGGCGGATTATGGGTCAGCGAGCGGGAGTGGATCGACTTCGTCAGCTACTGGCCGGGCATGCCGCTATTCGTGAAACGGGCCTACCGGGACGAGGCGCTGATCAAGGCCATCGCCGAGCGCGTCGAGGCATTCTACGACGAACTGGAACGGCGCATGGCCATGGTCATGGCGGCGTGAGTGGCGACCAACCCTAACGCAGTGTCCAGAAAACGCTGCGCTTCTTGCTTTTTTCATTCCATTCATTTGAGGCTTTACCGATGACTCATGCCAAACTCCTGGCAGGTGAAGTGGCGGGTACCTACCACATCACCGCGCCGGTCACCGAGCACGACCTGCTGGGCATGGCTCAGGCCCTTGCCAGGCGGCGATTGGCCCGAGGGCGCAAGATCACCCAGCCTACATTGGCGTTCGTCTATCTCCAGACGCTTCTACAGCACTATGAGCACGAGGTGTTCAGCGCGCTCTTCCTCGACAGCCAGCATCGGGTAATCCGTTTCGAAGAGCTGTTTCGCGGCACCATCGATTCGGCCAGCGTCTATCCCCGGGAGGTCGTCAAGCAGGCACTGGCCCATAACGCCGCCGCTATTATCCTGGTCCACAACCATCCCTCGGGCGTCCCGGAGCCCAGCGATGCGGACCGGCGTATCACCCAGCGGTTGAAAGAGGCTTTGGGTCTGATGGAAATCCGCGTGCTGGATCATGTAGTGGTGGGTAGCGAAGGCTGTGTATCACTGGCGGAGCGGGGCGACTTATAAAGCTCAAGGAGAGTGATCGCGTTATAGCGCCGATGCTGCCCTGAGGGCAGCATCGGCAGGCTGACGGGGTTTTTGTACTTGCTTGAAGAGAGGGTGAGTCACGCTCGTCAGTGGCTGCGGGGAGAGCGAGTCAACCACTGCACTAAGCTGACGTTCCCCAGCCAAAGTCAACTTGTCAGATCGCAGCTATGCCATCAATATACCTTAGAAAATATACTGATAACGCATTAATCGCAGACTGACAGGGGTCCCCATGAGCACTGCTGATACCCAGCTACGCGAGCTGATTCTTTCTCATGTGCCCGATGATGGCAGCATCATTGGTAATACCAAATTACTGCGGCAGCTTGCAAGTCAGGGTGTTGAACGAGACAGGGCGGACTACGACCGGGTTCGCGATGTATTGGTAGCTGAAGGCATCCTTGGCAAAGGAAGGGGGAAAGGCGGTTCAGTCTACCTGGCCAACGCCAGC
Source organism: uncultured Halomonas sp. (assembly GCF_947500835.1). Classification (GTDB taxonomy): domain Bacteria; phylum Pseudomonadota; class Gammaproteobacteria; order Pseudomonadales; family Halomonadaceae; genus Modicisalibacter. Next base: position 430,533 of record NZ_CANMTQ010000001.1, on the reverse strand, counting down.
GGCGCTAACGACGCTGGCTCAGACAAGCAAACGCTAGCTCAAAGCACACATGAACCGAATGGCGCAACAGCCTTAAGCAATGGGCAGTATGGCAGCTACCAACATGCGGATGAGGCCACGCTGCGGCCTGATGTGGGACTTCAGGATCAGTTTCATCATGTGCGGGAGCCGAAGATGTATCGGTACGATTCCAGTCTGGCGCCGGAACTGGCCTGGGATGAGAACTCGGACCGGGAGTATGCCGAGTGGCTGCTGAATCTAGTGGCTGAGGCCGGGGAGAAAGGTGAAGGAGCCGTCTTTAGTGAGCCGGTGCGTTGTCAGGGCACTGGCAATGTGTTCCGGTCTAGTCGCGAATGCGTGGCCCGCCTGCGCAGCCTGACGCGGCCGTTTCTCAACTGGGCCGGCAAGGCTGAGCGACAGCAGATCAGCGTGTCCACTGTGCCGTTATTCGTTCACGAGCGCCATTCCACTCGTGCCATTCTGGAGAGGTTGCAGAGCTATAAAGCCGCGGGCCAAAGCCTAGACCTGTTCGGGGACCCGGAAGTGGACATAGCCGACCGGCTAGACGCCTACGAACATACCGGTCCCTGGACCAACCGCATGATCCTGGGCGACTCCCTGCAGGTGATGAACTCTCTACTGGAATACGAAGGTCTGGGCGGCCAGGTGCAGATGATCTACATCGATCCGCCCTATGGTGTGAAATTCGGCTCCAATTTCCAGCCCTTCGTGCGCAAACGTGATGTGACTCATGGGAAGGATGAGGAGATGATAAGGGAACCGGAAATGGTGAATGCCTACCGGGATACTTGGGAGCTGGGGCTGCATTCTTATCTGAGTTATCTGCGGGACCGATTGCTCTTGGCGAGAGAGCTTTTGACTGAAAGCGGTAGCTTATTTGTGCAGATTTCGGATCCGAATATGTCTGCCGTGCGAGAGCTACTTACTGAAGTATTTGGACATGAAAATTATGTTACGACTATAGTCTTTCAAAAAACAAGCTCAGAAAGCACAAATACACTCCCCAATACGGCGGATTACCTGCTTTGGGTGTGCAAAAATATTAGCAAGATCAAATATTATCCACTCTACGCACCGAAGGTGCCAGGAGGGCGAGGGGCCAAACAATATACTTATGTTCGGTCGCCGGATTTCTCCAAGATACGAAAAATGACGACGGAGGAGCTAGCAAACCCTAACTTGATACCTAAGGGCTGGAAGATCTGCCGGCGAGGATATCCTCTGACGTCTCAGAACTACAGTAAAACAAGAACAGTGACTTTCGAATTTCAAGGAAAGGAATACTGGCCAGGGGATAATAGGCACTGGTCACTGGATCCGAAAACTGGAATGAAGCGCTTGGAGGAGCTGGGGATCCTCTACAGCACAGGTAAGACCCTAAATGCTGTCATGGATCTGGATAATATTCCAGGCTCTGAGCGTGATAATATTTGGACTGACACAGGAACTGGCAGCTTCACTGAAGAGCAACTCTACGTTGTCCAAACGCCTGAAAAAGTACTGCACCGATGCATATTAATGACAACTGATTCTGGCGATTTGATATTTGATCCAACCTGTGGAAGCGGAACATCAGCGCTAGCGGCGGAACGCTGGGGGCGGAGATGGATAACAGCTGATACTTCTCGTGTCCCGTTGGCGTTATCTCGGCAGCGTTTGTTGACGGCAGTATTTCCGTGGTTCGAGCTTGCAGAGCCCCACAAAGGCCCAAGCGGAGGGCTCATTTATCGAGATAAAGAGACTTCAAATAATCGAGCGATTGATGGTTGCGGTGTCGCCTATCAACATACGCTTAGCAGTCTGGCTGGAGAAGAACAACCGGCTCCGGTCTTCTTTCGTGAGTCACCGGAGCGAAGCTATTCAGTCACGCGAGTCTGCGGTCCCTTCACTGTAGAGGCGACAATCCAGGCCTCGGTAACGCTGGATGAACACGACGCGGGAGGAACGACTGAGACGCCACAACACCATGAAAATCCGCGCGCCTATCTAGACCGAATGATCGAGGTGCTACGTCGGGCACATAATCTGCAATTGCCGGGCAATCAGACGCTTGCTCTTGGTAATGTGCGCCCGCTGAGGGACTGCGAGTCGCTGCATGCAGAGGCCAGAACTGTTAGCGAGCAGCGGGTAGCTGTGGCCTTCGGCCCCGAAGATGGTGCTATTCACTCGCAATTTGTGATCGAAGCCGCACGCGAGGCCTACTTCCTAAAATATGATCAGCTCTACCTTTTCGGCTTCGCTATCCAGGCTAAGGCCCACGAGCTTGTTCACGAACGCTCCAAGCTACGTATTCCGGTGACTTATGTGCATGTCACGCCTGACGTAGTAATGGCTGACTTGCTTAAGACCCGCCATACCGATCAGATATTCTCAGTGACAGGGCTACCTGATGTGGCGCTCAAACGGGCGGGTGAAAGCGACGGTGGCGAGCCACTCTATAGCGCGGAAGTGGTTGGGCTGGATATTTTCCGGCCAGATACGCTTGAGACGGAAGCGGTGGCAGCCGAGAACCTACCCTGCTGGATGCTGGATACCGATTATAACGGTTTGGTGTTCTGTGCTTCACAGGTGTTCTTCCCACGTACGAGCGCCTGGGACAACCTGAAGAAATCCCTGAATGCCGAATTCGACGATAGCATATGGGAGCACCTGGCCGGCACAGAATCGGAACCCTTCGTCCTAGGCGAACAGCGCCGTATCGCGATCAAGGTGATCGACGAGCGCGGCAACGAACTGATGGCGGTGCGTAGTCTAGACGAGGTGGAATAATGAGCGACCAGAAGAAGTCGGCACCGAGTGGTCCGCTGGAGGTTGCGTCGCCGATCATCAATTCGCCCTTCTACGAGCCCAAGTACCACTGGCAGATTCGCAAGGGTGAACCGCCGCTCAAGGCAGAGGGCCGGCGGCCCGCGAGTTATTACTTCCGCGTGCCAGAACATGCCGAGCGGGGACGCCGGCAAAATAGAGAGCAAGATCTGTTTGGCGAGGCGGATATCGGCCAGGAAGAAGAGCTGGCACTCGTCAATCTGCTACGCCAGCGGGTGGCCACCTGGCGTTCGGGGGAACTTACCGGGCGCGAATATGATGGTGTGTCGCCCGTCACCCGCGAACTACTGGCCCTGTGGCGCTCCGAGGGTCGTATGCAGCGGCTGTTCTTCGCCCAGATCGAGGCGGCCGAAACCATCATCTTTCTGACCGAAGCCGCCGCCCCCTATCGCAAGGATATCCCCAAAGTTCCCACCGATGAGCCTGGAGCCGAGGCTAAAGCCCAGGGATTCTACGCCTTCACTCGCTATGCCTGTAAAATGGCGACCGGCACGGGCAAGACTACTGTCATGGGGATGCTAGCAGCCTGGTCTATCCTCAATCGCGTCGCCACGCCCACCGACGATCGTTTCACCGATACGGTGCTGATCGTCTGCCCAAATGTCACGATCCGAGAGCGTTTGCAAGAATTGGACCCGGCGCGGGGCGATTTGAGCCTGTACCGCACCCGCCAGCTTGTGCCGCCGCATCGCATGGAGGAACTGAGACGGGGCGAGGTCATGATCGCCAACTGGCATCGGTTGGCCAAGCAAGAAACTAACTCCGTCAACGGTCAATCCGCCAAGGTGGTCAAGACGGGCGAGCAGTTGGAGGTGGTCAAGAACGCAGGCAAGAAAAACGAGACACGAGAGATCCGGTATTTTGAATCGGATACAGCCTGGTTTAAGCGCATACGACAGGAGCTGGGATCAGGCCGCGGGCGCGCGTCGCATTGGCTGATATTCAATGATGAAGCCCACCATGCCTATAGACGCGGTGATCGCGTCACTGACGAGGCGGACCTCGAGGAAGATAAGAAGCTGGCGGATAAGAACGCGCGCGAGGCCACTATCTGGATCGAGGGACTCGATCGCATCAACAAGCTAGCCGGCGGCAGGAGAAAAGGCATTCGCTTCTGTGTGGATCTTTCGGCCACGCCTTTCTATATCCAGGGTTCAGGCAATGAAGTGGGACGCCCGTTTCCCTGGGTAGTGTCGGATTTCGGCTTGCTGGATGCTATCGAGTCGGGCCTGGTGAAGATCCCACAGCTTCCCTCGCGGGATGCGACGGGTGCGGAGGAGGCGGCCTACTTCAATATCTGGCGTTGGGTGCAACAAAAAGCGCTACAGGATGGCTATGGCACCCAAATCACACCTGAAATTGTGATGACATACGCCAGCGCTCCCATCAATCTATTGGCGCAGGAATGGCACCAGCGTTTCCAGGAGTGGGAGCGATTCTCTAAAAAGCAGCACAAGCACCCAGTGCCGCCGGTATTCATCGTGGTATGCCGTGATACCCGAGTGGCGAAGGCCGTCTACGATTGGTTGGCAGAGGGTGAAGGTGGCCACGGTGAGGCGCCATCCTGGTTTCGTAACCAACCGGGTGAAGAGGTTACAGTACGGATCGACTCTCGAGTGGTCGAGGATATCGAGGAGGGCGGCACCAAGGATGAAACTCGACGGTTGCGTTTTATTCTCGATACAGTGGGCAAATCGGAATGGCCCGGTAGCAAGGTGCCGGAGGAGTGGTCAGAGCTGGTCCGCAAGCACAATGATAAGGTCGCCAGCGATGATAATGACGGCAGCCTGAAGTGGATTGACGAACGTACCCCACCCGGGCGGGATGTGCGCTGTATTATCTCTGTATCGATGCTAGCCGAAGGCTGGGACGCTAATACCGTAACGCATATTGTCGGCCTCCGACCCTTCGGATCGCAGTTGCTGTGCGAGCAGGTGGTCGGCCGTGCGCTGCGGCGTCGCAGCTATGCCTTGCTGGACGACGGCTCGGAGCAGTTCGCCGAGGAAACGGCGAAGGTCTTCGGCGTACCCTTCGAGCTGGTGCCGTTCAAGGTGCGCGAATCGCGGGATCCGATGGAGCAGCCAGAACCGAACCATATCTACTCCGTGCTGGAGAAGGCGCAATACGAGATCACCGTCCCGTTTGTGACCGGTTATCAACAGGGTGGGCAATTCGAGGTATCCGTGGACTGGGATCGAGTATCGAAGGTCACGATCGACCCCATGGAGATTCCGCAGACGGTGGAGCTGGCAGGATTGACCGCCCCGGCAGGCGGACTCTCTGCTTACGGCCCTGGTGAGCGCCCCAAGCTTTCGCTCAACGACTGGCGGGCGCAGTTTCGTGAGCAACAGGTGGCTTTTCGGCTGGCCCGGGAAGTATGCCGACGATGGCAGGAGGAAAACGGCACCGACTCGGTACCAGTTATGCAATTGTTCCAGCAAGTGCTGTTTTCCGCGCGGCGCTTCCTAGCTGATCCAGCCAAGCTGGTCCGGAAGGGTGACAGCAAGGCCTGCGATCTGCTCGCAGTCGGTCATTACATGCAATCGGCGGTATCGACATTACTGGACGCTGTACAACGAGGTGGCGACCAATCATACCACGAACTGCCCATCATTCCTCAGGGCGCGAGCGGGCGTGGCAGTACGCTGTATATAGACTTCTATTCTACTAAGCCGATCTACCCGGTAGAGAAATGCCATTTAAACACGATGGTGGCCGACACGGGAAAATGGGAGCAGAGTGCAGCATTCGCGCTAGATTCTCATCCTGGCGTGGTGCGCTGGGTGAAGAATGACCATCTCGGCTTCATCATTCCGTATCGCAAACGCAATATTCAAGCGCGGTATTTCCCCGATTTCATCGTTGTGCTAGACAACGGGCTTCAGCTCATTGTCGAAATTAAAGGGCAATATAATGATGATGCGGACATCAAGGCCAAAGCTGCAGAGCGCTGGGTGAAGGCTGTCAATGAGGATGGAAATTGGGGGGTGTGGCTCTATCGCGTTGTTACCGACCCCATTGAGCTCAGCAATTTGATTAATGAGCTTGCGTTGACCAAATGGAATGATGATCCGTTAGTTTTAAATGGCGAAGGGCAGCTCCCGTTAAAGCCATCGGCTGGCCGCAGCGATAGCACTAATCTGCATCATCTTGATCCAGAGATAATTAGTTGGCTGAAAGTAGAGGAGATTTGGTCCGAGGAGAGCAAACGACCAAGTCGGATAGGTCATGTAGATGACTGTGCATATAGCATGGAGTTTAAAAGAAGCTTATCGGTTACTTCGAGCGATCTATCTGAAGCCAAAGTCACCAGAATTAACCTTAAGCGTCTTCTGAGTATTCCATCTCTTTCTTTTTCTTCTGTGTCTCTAAGTGGTGAGATTTATTCATTAAGTGATGTATCAGACCCCATTACGATCGGCTTTTTTGCAGTAGTCACATTATTCGCCGGTGCTAAAGCCGCAAAGGAGCTTTCAACAGAGAGCCTTGATAACCACCATGCCGCTGTTCTGATCTCTCTGAAAGACGTACAGGCACCAATTACTATTTCTAGTGATGTCTTGTTGGATAATGTTAATTCGCTGCTTGTGAACGACGGCGAGTCGACTATTTCTGACGTTAAATTTCAGAAAATAATTGATAGGCTGTCTAATGATTTGAAGTGCATAGAGGTGGGAGATGATGGTATTTCTTTGAAGAGCATAGTAAAGTATGAGTAATTTTTTGGATATTGTTGTGGTGTGCTGCTTATAGACGGCATATGTATAAAGTTATAATTGATGATTAGTTGTAGGGTCCCTGATTAATTCAGGCGACCCTTTATGTTGCATCTGAGCTTCCTAATAAAAATAATTTTTATATCGATATCTCAAAATAGTCATATAGAGTTTGGCTTTAAAAGCTATAATCAATATAATCTAGTAAGCAGGCGAGTTTTCGAAAATATGTTCCGGCAGAAGATTTTCCAGCCAGCATATGTTCTTTGTGCGTGTCTAAAAATGCTCTAACTTCTGCCCTGTCTATATCTTGGTCTTGCTGAAAGGGGATTATCATTGGAGCTTTTTTAACAGTTGTCTTGGCAATGATTTCGCTTGTGCTCAAGCCCGCGAACTCTAAGCTATACTGCTTCTGGTAAGTGAGATATACAAAGTCTTGCCTTGTGTTTCTAACAAATTTTTCTAATGAGGCGTGCTCTGAGGATCGCAGGTCACTTAGGGAATTGATGCCTATTTCTCGTAAGTATCTATAGATTGGTACGTATTTGTTTGACGACTTCATGTTTGGAATGGTTCTCGCCAATATTTGTTCTGCGTCATAATTTGACTCTTCTTTAATGCTATCTAAGAAGATTTCGTCTATACCAACTCCCTGATAGCCTGTCCCTGCTAAACGCTCTCTTTCATGGGCTGCTACACCAACGCCCATTACGAACTCAACTTTGTCTTTATCGTCCACATTGTCTATATCCGAAACAATCATTCGCTGTTCGGGGTTCGCGGATTTCACTAAATCATACATTTGCTCCTTACAAAACCGTAATATCTTAGCAGGTATTTTTCTTTTTTTATTAGCTATAGCGTTGTAGATCTCAATGAAGCTGTCAGTTCGAACAACGGTTATCCCGAGTTGGATTTCTCCAATAGCCATTATGGTTTGTTGCACTTGTGCATTACCAGTGCCGTCTTTTGTCCTTTGGACAAAAATAAGGTTGCTCGCGAACTCTTCAAGCTTTTCTTGCCCCAGACAGTTAACGATAGATTTAATTATTTTTTGAATATTCTCGTCGCTAATAGAGTAACCAATAAAAATTATTGGGTGTTCGATGAACAGAGTTATTAGCTTAGCAGCTAGATAAGGATTTCTATTTTCAAAATCTTGATAGTCCTCTCTTGTCAAAACTAGACTGTTGGGTTGGCTGCTGCAACCGTGTATTTTGTAGATTTCAGCAACAGATTGGGGGTTTGAGAATAAAAGTTCTTCCTGGCCTACAAAAACCCTATAATCGGGGAAAAGTTCTTCAAGCAATAAATCCCAATTAGTGGTTATTACTCCGTCTAAGTCCAGAGCAGAGAGTGCTGCTAATTCTTCCAAAAGCTCGGGACTCAATCCTTCGAGCTCTATAAGACTAGAGACGTATTTTGCTATTTCTATTTTTAAGCTAGAAGCGATTTCAGTTGTAGAGTTTTTGTATTCTTCTCGGGATTCCGCAAATCTTTCGTCACTCCACCAAAAAGCATTAAAATCCACTGCCATGCTGCTAGCCACGCCGGGCAAGTAATTATTATTTTGAGAGGTGTAATATCCATAAGCCTTTATGCCGTCGCAGAATTTTTCTAATAGCTCTGACCATTTTTCTAATCCCATATACCGTTTTGAAAAACCTGAGCCGACAAATAGAAATGGTGCCCCTGTTTTAGCTTCCAGTATAGAAGTTAGCTGTTCTGTTACTTTGCTCATTTTTCCCCCTCATAGGCTTGAACTTGCCGGAACCGACCCGGTGCCTGCTTGGCCAACATTCGGTAGCTTACTAAAAATCACTTTGTAACGTTTGATGGCCCAGACACGGGATGGAAGAAACACTGAAATTGCATAGCTGATCATTATGAGGTGGCGCTTGGGCAGCAACTATATCTTCATCGACATGGTGTTGTGCTGGTGTCCAAGGTTGAAGGGTACTCGTTCTAGCTATGCATGGCCTATATGGCCCATGTCTTTGGAGGTTCGACCCAGGAGGGCAGCCATGACTCGTTCACCGCGCCGGAAGAAAAGGGCAGCGACAGAGCAATACTCGCTGCTGGGTATTTTGATAAATCGCTACGAATATCGGGTAGAGGCCGGAATCAACACGTCTTTAAAGATGCGTCCGGGCATGGCGTCGACAAGCGATCCTCTTTACACCTACGGAACCGTACTGGATATCGAAGGGAACTGCATCTACCCCGACGAACGGGCTGGTGAGCACTTCGGCGTTTGCATTGTCGGTGATGCATATACAACAGACTTTCAGCTTACGCTGAAGGACATCCAGGAACCTGATGCGTCCGGCTTTCCGTGTTATCGGACCTACCGTGGCGACCGTGTGCCTGTCTATGAGCGACCCAAGGGAATCACGCCGCTTTTTCGCGGCGGTGGTGCTCGCTCATGGCGAGCTTACTTGCCGGTCCCGCCATGGTTTGCCAGCGATTTCCTATTGGTCTTGAAAACGGAGGCTACTCCGTTCCTGTCAATTCATGAACACAAGGTCGGGCGTGACCGGTGGATCGACTCCCTCTCTATACAGAATACGCATCCAGGAGATGAGTAATAGCAAGGATTCGCTCATGCAAAGCACCGCTCATACCGGCCGCCGGGGCATTATTCGCAGCAATTCAGGGAACCGTTCCACATAGGGCTTTGATAGCTCCGGCGGCTGTAGCCTTCCTTTCTGGCAATCGGGACAAATATCGGCCTCCACGGGCTCATGTAGCATATGGCAGAAACTGCACAGCCGCGCTTCATGTACGCCGTGCGCCACCAGTTCGTTCATCCGGTCCAGGCAGCGTCGTTCCTGTTCGGGCCACGGTTCAGGCGGCGGTAACAGGCTGACGCTGTGCATGGGCCTATAGCCCATCCGGGAGGGGGAGGTTACGAGGGCCGGCTGGTCGTGACGTTGCTGGTTCCGGGCAAACAAGGTTTCAACTGAACTGCACGCCACGATGAAATCCCTGCCTTTGTCAGACGGCCGCGTCGATATCAAGCCATAGCCGCCCCGGGCAAGGGCTTTCAGGTATTGGATGACCACATAGTAGGGAGAAACGATGGCCCTGTTCTCATCATTCGTGAGGAACCACGCGCCGAAGTCGGCATAGGCTTTGCCGCGTTCACGCCCCTGACGCTTCTGAGCGCTTTTCAGCTTGGCGAGTTCTTCCATCCATGGCAGGATGCCGAAATACCCCCGAATGGCCCTGACGCACTCATTCGGCGTGACCACAGTACCGGGTTTCTTCCGCAGGATCACATCCATGACCAGCAACGCCTGCCAGGCATCAGTGCGGGCATTGAATATCCAGTCCCCATGTACCGGGAGTCCGATGAAGCGGGGCCACCCACCACCAACCTGTAATGTCCCGGGCTCAGCCAGGGCGCGGTAGCGGATCTTTTCCATGGCGCGATTTTGATTCCGCTCCTGTTCACGAGCCATCTGCCGCTCGGGCTCCTCCATGAGATGGAGCTGTTTCAGTTGCGCGGCATATTGCGCCCTATACGCGGCCCGTCTGACCTCAAGCGCTTGCTGCCGTTTCTCACGTGCCTGCTGTTGCCGTGCCTGCCGCTCGCGTTCGTCTGCTTCCTTCTGAGCATCTCGGCGACGTTGCTCCAATACATCCGGGATGGAAGCCTCAAGCTCGGCACGCTTTCGCTGGACTCGCGGCAGATCGTTATACAGTGAGCAACGGAACCACGTGCGTCGGGCGTCGCGAAGCACGGCTTTCATTAGGGCTTCGGGATCAATAGCCTCTTCGGGAGGCAGGTCGCTTAGGTTGATTTCCATGAGATTGTCCAGGCCCTCTGCTTTGGGCTCTTCCACGGCATGGGTGACGCGGATCTCGATGTAAAGCGTCGCGCCGTTCTTCAATGTGGCCGTGAGGTCGGGCCGCCAGCGTTCCGCCGTTTTTTCCTGGGCGACCTCGATAAGGGTCGCCTCATGAGGCGAGAAGGGGACTTCACCCTGTATCGGTGTGTCACCGGGAATCTCGACACTGACATGGACCGTCTTCGCTGGCAGAGTTACTGAGCCGGTTTCCTCGATGATCTGTTTGGCCATCCAGTGAACGGCAGTTTCGTAGCCACCAGGGCAGGGCGAGGCGCGGTAGTGAGAGAAGTATGGCCGCTTCGTACCGTTCTTTGGATGGTTGGCGATCAGCCGCTCACTGCAACCTGGACATCGGCAGTCACAAGCCAGTCCGTTGCTGACTTGGCCTGGTGGATATAGTCGTCCTGTTTTGAGGCCGAACGGAACGCGTAAACCTCGCGTGCTGGTATCGGAAGCATCGCTCATGGCGACGTTCAGACCTCGGTCAATAGCGCGGCCTCCTGACGAACCTCATCGGTCAGCGCCTTGAGTGCTCCATCCTTTTGCAGCATTCTAATAGCGTCGCATACTGCTTGATGAATCGCCTCACGCTGCTCTTTTATGGTAGTTGTCCCGCGCAGCACCTCCAGTAGGGGTATCTCTAGGTACAGGGGATGGTAACGGTTAGCCCGATTTTCCTCGAGGTGATCGTAAAAGGTCCACCCATTGGTAGGTGACAGCTCTCGGAGCTGATAAACGAGGCGTTGATACGCCGGCAGTCGATGGTAGATATCGTGTGTCTTGTGTGAAAAGTCGAGAATGACGTTCAACATTACCTGACTGGAGTGCCGGTGGCTCACAAGATGGTCGCGCCCGTCGAGGATAACTCCCACGAAGATGCCGGGCATCCACTTGAGCGGGCCTCCAACGGGAGTTAGCTCAAAGCCAAGTCGCCCCCAACGAGTACCATGCATTCTCCCTTCATAGCGCTCTGCGAACGGCCATTCATGCTGAGCTAGCGGGGTTAGCGCTTGTGCCAGCCTTTCCGAGAACTGTTGCGCAACGGGGTAGAAGGCCACCGCCTGATGGCTGATCGGAGCGGCGGGATGCAGCCCTTCGTGTCTGAGAAGCGCGAGGAAGCTAGCAACATGGAACTGGTAGGCAGGATCAGTTAGTGTCTCGTGCTGGCACTCGAGCAGCTCATAAATATTCTCCCAGCAAAGGCAACCGTGGGCTTCCATCCGGTGCTGTCCGGTATTAGCGGAGATAACGACTACCCGTGCGGCCCGACCAGGAAATTCCGACTCCGCCAGGGCTCGATACTTGCTCACCTGCTCGGCGGGTAGCGGGGCATGTACCTTATGCTCGAACAGGAGTGCTCCGCCTGGCCACTGAGCGAGCATGTCGAGGCGTGCTCCCGGGTAGGATATTTGCGTGCCCCAGGTGACTTCTTGATCGGCATCGGGAAGATCAATACGTTCAGCCGCCGGCACGCGCTCCATAACTGTTTTGAGAAAGGCATCGGCGACCTCTTGAGAGTTTCTGAGCAGCCAGGCGAAGATTTCGGTGATGTAATCCTCGAGACTGTCTCGACCTTCTCGTGGACGGTAACGTCGTAGACAGATCAGTAGGGAATCATCCATTAAGCAATCCTGGGAGGAAGTGAGAAAAGATATAGTGTAATGCAGAGTAACTTTTTGTAAATACAAGTTGAGGAAAAGGTTTTATATAAACCTGCCATTGCAATTACATAGCGTAACTAGCAAAAATTACAGATAACTGATTTTTAAGAAAAATACAGCGGATGTGCTGCAGCATTGTTACTTCGTGTACTCGTAGTCTTTTTGTTTTAGTAGGAAAGGGGTACAGTTTGAATATGGGTACGGTTGGCCATAGTGGTCGCAGATTGGTCGCAAAGTAGGCGCGACCAATCCGGTACATGCGAATAGTGGAAAGCCATAACGAACTGTTTTTAAAGATGATACCGTTGCAAGCGCGGCCGTGGACTATCTCAAAAACGGATTCAAAATCCGCCGCTGGAAACAGTGTGTCGGTTCGAGTCCGACCACCGGCACCACTTCTAAAAAGCATGTTGCTCTCTGTTATTTCCCTCTTTGTCCAGCTCGTTTGGCGTTTGACCACTTAAGCAACGCCCGGTCGATCCTTTACGATCCAGGTTTTATGCTTAGGCCAGTTCCAGCAATTCCTTCAATGCCTGAGCCAATTTGGCTTGTGCAGAAGCTTGTTCACCCCATGCGCGATAAACTTCGAGGCTTGCGTTCAAGTTATTCATGCTGAGTTCCTCTAGTGATGTCAGGTAGCGAAGGCGATTTTGAGAAAAGCTGCCCAGGTTTTTTTGGTGTGTATCCACCAGCGCCTACATCAAGTTTATCGGCAGGGGAGTATGAGTGCTTTAGTGTTTTGTGCAAAAAAAATTAATTTATTTTTGTTTTCGTGTCACGAAAAGATGCTGGTCTAATTTAACTTAGCGTTCCGGGTCTTTTTGATGAATAGATAGGAATACTGAGCATTTACAATGCGAAGGCAACAGCGTTTGTATTGGCCGGGCCCCGACAGGGCGCCCGGTATTTTTTACAACAAGTTATGTCAATTTCGCCTATGGCATCGTCTGCCTTGCGTATCGATGCCACATCAGCTGTAACGATTGGCCTGTCCCTGCAGTCTTTCCAATAGTGGAAGAATATCGTCAAGTCCATCGTGTTCCAGTGACTGAATCAAGGTATTGAGTGCGTCAGTACGGGGGGTATCATAAACACCGGCGTAGGAATCGACATGATCGATGCATTCCGAATCGCCGTTTTTTGCGCTTAACTGCTCCAGCCGATCCAGTCGCCCAAGAATCTCGATTTGCGTGACAAGAACGGTTTTGAGTAATTTTTTGGTTGTTTCCACGGCATGCTCCTGCGAGTGAAGTCACCTTCAACGTAGCAGACCTTTGAACTAATGTAGGTGGTCGGCATTGATGGAATGCGCGACAAAAAAAGTATGATAAGATCAATTTATATACTTTAGTCTTATTCTTCTGGAGTTACCTCCAGGCCGATTAGCGCTTATGATCGACGAATACAACAGTCCTTCGCTTTCCAGGCGGGGACTGTTTTTTTCTTGCCGTCGTTTTTACAGTTCAAGATAGAAGGAGTTGCCGATGTCACGCCCCGTGATTGTCGTGAACCGGCTTGATGCCGAACGTTTGCAGCGCTTGATCGATACCACCTCGCACAAGGATGCTGCCGTGGCCGAAGCGTTGGAAGTGGAACTCGAGCGTGCCGAGGTCATGGATCCAACTGAGATTCCAGCGGACGTGGTCAGCATGAATAGCCAGGTCCGCTTCACCGAGCTGAGCCGCAATACGCAGCTGACTCGCACCCTGGTTTATCCGCATGCATTGGCGAATACGCCGGAGGGGTTGTCGGTCATGGCGCCGGTGGGGGCGGCTCTGCTGGGGCTGAAAGCAGGCGAGACGATCGACTGGTCTCTACCGGATGGGCGGCGCATTCAACTGCGTGTGGATGAGATACTGTGGCAGCCAGAGGCGGCCAAGCAGTATCACCGCTAGGGAAGCACTGAATAAATGCCTGCGCGGCTCAACCACTGCGTTACGCGGTGCTGGTGCGCCAGCCCGGTCAAAGCCTCACATATACCCCATATGCTCGGGTTCCTGCGCTCCGTGCGCCTTGTGCTTGATACCGCTCGTCGATTTCTTCAGCGTTCCCTCAAGAGATCAAGTGCGTGTCCTTGACGCTGTGGTTATCGCTGGCTGCCATATGCGCCATGGGGGCCATGTCACCAGGGCCGAGTCTTGCCATGGTGCTGCGGCATACCTTGGGAGGCGGGCGCGCTCCCGGTATGATCGCGGCGCTCAGTCATGCGTTGGGAGTAGGCTTCTATGCGCTACTCACCGTATGGGGACTGGGTGCTGTAATCGTGCACCAGCCGCTGCTGTTCGCGTTGATTACCTGGTGTGGGGCTGCTTACCTGGCTTGGCTAGGAATCAAGGCCATACGCGCAGGACGTCAGGGTGTGCTGGCGACAGGCGCCATGACGACCAGTGCAACCTTGGCGGCCCGGGATGGGATGCTGGTAGCCCTGGCCAATCCCAAATTGATTCTGTTTTTTGTCGCCTTGCTCAGCCAGTTCGTCAGTGCGGACATGGACGCACTGGCCAAGGCATTGATCGTCATTACCGCTGCGTCCATTGATGCGGGCTGGTATGTGTTGGTCGCGATCGCACTGTCCCATTCGAGGCTGCTGCCTTGGCTGCAGCATCGTGCTCACTGGATCAATCGCGTCACCGGTGTGCTGTTGATCGCGCTAGCGCTGCGTATGATGTTGGGATAGCCGGCGAAACGGCTCAGCAAACCTTCAATGTGCGTGCTGATCCGCTGTCTGGCTTCCTTCATTCGCCTCCTGAACCCACACCTCCAAGGTGATGTTGTCGCGGTTGGCAAACTCCAGCGTGACGGGAAAGCGGTCGCCGATCTTCAGCGGCTGTTTGAGCCCGATCAACATCAGGTGCTTGCCTTGACCCGGGCGCATCTTCAACGTTTCCCCAGCATCTACCTCGAGTTTGTCTAATCGATGCATGCGCATGACGTCATCTTTCATGCTCATGTCATGAATTTCCACCACATCGCTGACCGGCGAACTGGCGGCTATCAGCGTAACCGGGCTCTCGCCGGCACTGATATCCATATAGGCTGCACCGTTGGGCGCTCCGGGTGGCGTCGGCGTAGCGAAGGGATGAATCAGGCGCACACCGTTATCGCGGGTTTCATGGGCAGAGACATGGATGGCAAACATGAGGCTTGCCATTAGCAGAAGAAAGACAAAAAACCTGGTTGAGCGCGACATGCTGTGTCCTTGTGAACGGTCGAAACCTCAGGGTAACCCAACGCTCTGAGTCAGGGTATGACCAATCACCCGGCAATACGCTCGAGAATGGCTTTCACAGGTGCATCGGTGGGTAGAACGCCATAGACTGGGCTGGTGCCATCTGTTCCTAGACGACTCCGACAGAAAGTCTCGGCAACTTCCTTGGATGCATGACGCAACAACAGGGATGCCTGCATGCCTTGCGCCATGCGCTGGGTCAGCCAACGTGCATTGGCTTCGAGGTGTTCCACCGGTTGCTTCAATGTATCATCCAGCTCTGTCACGGAATTATCGAAAGCCCGGGAGCTTCCTTTTGCGATAGCGAGTTCGCCGCGCAAGGCTTCGATGCTTTCTGGATGACGCGCCATCACTCGTAATACGTCCAGGCAGATGACATTGCCGGACCCTTCCCAGATCGAATTGACCGGTGCCTCTCGATAGAGCCGCGCCAGCGGCGTCTCCTCCACATAACCAATACCGCCAAGACACTCCATGGCTTCCGCCATGAAGCCGGGACCCCGCTTGTTGTGCCAGTACTTGCCCAAGGCGGGCAGCAGCCGCGCCAGGGCTCGCTCGTGATCGTCATCGGGGGTATCGAAGGCCCGGGCGGCCCGCATGGAAAGAGCGAGGCTGGCCTCGGTCTCAAGAGCCAGGTCAGCAATGACTCGTTGCATTACAGGTTGTTCCGCCAGGCGTTTGCCGAAGACGTTGCGATCGCGAGCATGGCTCCAGGCCTCGAGCAAGGCCTGTCGCATCATGCCCGCTGGGGCGGTCGCCGCATCGAGTCGGGTCTGCTGCACCATTTCGAGAATAGTCACGATTCCGCGGCCCGGCTCGCCGATCCCTTGCGCCCAGGCGCCGCGATACTCGATTTCCGATGACGCGTTGGCGCGATTGCCGCATTTATCTTTCAGGCGCTGCAGCTCGATGGGATTGCGCTCGCCATCCGGGGTGAAGCGAGGCGCCAGGAAGCAGCTCAAGCCGTCATCGGTTTGCGCGAGGGTCAGAAAGGCATCCGACATGGGGGCGCTGCAGAACCATTTATGACCGGTCAGCCGATAATCAGCGCCATCCTTCACCGCTCGGGTGGTATTAGCGCGAACGTCGCTGCCGCCTTGTTTCTCGGTCATTGCCATGCCCAGGGTCACCGCGGACTTGTCTGCGATCGGAACTGCTCTTGGGTCGTAATCCCAAGCTAGTAGACGTGACTGCCACTGTTGCAGGATGCGTGGCTCGCGACGCAGCGCCGGCAAGGCGGCATGAGTCATGGTGATCGGGCAACAAATACCTGGCTCTGCCTGAGTAAGCAGATAAAGGGCGGCAACATGGGCCTGGTGGCCGCCCTGATGTTCTTTCTCCCAGGCCACCGCGTGCCAGCCCTGGTCACAGGCAAGATGCATCAGCTCGTGATAGGCAGGGTGATAGATCACTTCATCGAGGCGACGACCGTGACGATCGAACAGGCATAGCGTTGGTGGATACCGGTTGGCCTCCATGCCGAGCGTCTGCACATGATCGCTACCCACGGCTCGAGCCAGTGGCGCAATACGCTGGGTGACCCATGCCGGTGCCTCTCGTGCCAAGGCTTCGCGCAGAGGCTTGTCCAGAGCCAGAAGATCACGATCCTGGCTTGGCCTTGGCTGGTTGACGACTTCGTGGGTGGCCAGATGGCGGCGCGGGGCATGATCGGTCATTGCGGTGCTCCTGGTTTGATTGAGCATGAGCACTTTAGTATAGGCATTTGAGCCTGGAGCCGAGGTGGGTCACGGTCAAGCGCCTGGCGGAATGAAAAGTTGATCTGTCCAAGACCGAAAAACAAGACACCCCTGATGGGTGGTCGGGTATGCATGGGGTTACAGGAAATCGTCAGGAAAAAGGACAAAGACGTAGTCAGGATGCTTACGACTTGCGTGAACAGCCCGTGAGACGGATCATGAGGGATGTGCTCAGACGCCAGTAATGGGTTATGCATATCTATACACAAGAGTGCCGCACTCATAGCGGCGAAGCATTCAATCTGCGTGCCCTGCGAGGTCAGGTGCTGCTGGTGACCAACGTTGCCAGTCGCTGCGGTTATACTCCACAACTGGCCGAACTCGAGGGGCTTTATCGTCGCTATCGCGATCAGGGGTTTACCGTACTGGCTTTCCCCTGCAATCAGTTCGCGCGCCAGTCGCCGGAGCCAGCTCCGGAGTTTGCTGACTTTTGCGAGCGTCATTATAGCGTCACGTTTCCGATCATGGAAAAAGTGCGTGTCAATGGGCGTCAGGCACACCCATTGTTCGTGCTAATGCGACGTCAGGCCCCGGGGCTGCTGGCGAGCACCTCGATCAAATGGAATTTCACCAAGTTTCTGATTGGGCGTGATGGGCAGGTCATCCGTCGCTTCAGCCCTCAGGCATCCAGCCAGGATATCAAGCCGCGTCTTGAAACAGCTTTGGATACGCCATTTTCCGCCTGAGCGCGTGCTTAGAGAGTCAGTTCACGCGCTCTCATCAGGCGCGTCATTAGCTCGTTCCAGCGATGTCGGGTCACCATGGTGGTGAGCCCGGAAAACAGCGTCCAGAAGCTCTTGCGCCAGCCTTTCAGCCGACGTTGATGCACGACTAATTGGGCCAGCAGGCGATTCTCGTCGAAGGTGCGCCATTCGCCGGCAATCGATAGCTGATGGCGGGAGAGCACCGGCGCCAATTCCAGCCGAAATATCCATTCCAGCTGATCAAGACTCAAGTCATGGCGTTCAATGGTCTCGATCATGCGGGCGTAATCGCTCTCCCGGGGCTCTCGCTCGAGCCATAAGGGCGCAAGCGCAAGCCACAGCTCGCCGCGTTCATCGATCAGCGTTTCGATCTCTTTCTCACTCATGCCTATCACCTTCATGTCTCGGCAGGCATCTTCGGGCAACACTGGCCGGGGCACAAGAGCGGACAGTGTCACGATGAATCGCTAGAATAGCCGCAATACAGCGTTCGCGACGCTGATATCATTCGTCAATAAGCTTAAAGCCAGTAACGCAGGGGAATGTCGTGATTATCAAACCCAAGGTTCGTGGTTTCATCTGTACCACCACCCATCCCATCGGCTGTTCAATGAACGTGCACGACCAGATCCAGGCAACCCGTGCTGCCATCGGCAATGCAACCGAGTCAGGGCCCAAGCGAGTGCTGGTCATCGGGGCTTCCAGTGGCTATGGACTGGCGGCACGCATTACCGCGGCCTTTGGTTATGGCGCCAGCACCCTGGGGGTGTTTTTTGAAAAGCCCGGAACGGAAAAAAAGCCAGGCACCGCGGGCTGGTACAACTCAGCCGCCTTTGATCGCTATGCCAAGGAAGAAGGGCTCTACAGCAAGGCGATCAACGGCGATGCCTTTGCCCATGAGACTCGGGAAAAAGCCATCGAGCTGATCAAGCAGGATCTGGGCGATGTGGATCTGGTGATCTATTCGCTGGCCTCGCCGGTGCGCAAGCTGCCGGACAGCGGTGAACTCAAGCGTTCGGTGCTCAAGCCCATCGGCGAAACCTACCGCGCCACCGCCATCGACACCAACAAGGACACCATCATCGAGACCGAAGTCGAGCCCGCTACCCAGCAGGAGATCGACGATACCATCCAGGTCATGGGCGGCGAGGATTGGGAGCTATGGATCGATGCGCTGGACAAGGCTGGCGTGCTGGCGCCTGGCGCCAGGTCCGTGGCTTTCAGCTATATCGGTACCGAAATCACCTGGCCGATTTATTGGCATGGCGCGCTGGGCAAGGCCAAGGAGGATCTGGATCGCGCCGCCGGGGAAATCGACAAGCGTCTGGGAGAGAGCGGAGGCGGCGCCAACGTTGCGGTGCTCAAGTCCGTGGTGACCCAGGCAAGTGCCGCCATTCCCGTCATGCCGTTGTACATCGCCATGGTGTACAAGGTGATGAAGGAGCAGGGATTGCACGAAGGCACCATCGATCAGCTGAACCGGCTGTTCCGGGATCGTCTGTATGATAACGAGACGCCGGAGACCGATGAAGAAAACCGCCTGCGTCTGGACGATTGGGAGCTGCGAGACGACGTTCAGCAGGCCTGCAAGGATCTGTGGCCTCAAGTGACCAGCGACAATCTGTTCGACATTACCGACTATGCCGGCTACAAGCATGAGTTCCTCAAGCTGTTCGGCTTCGAACGAGACGATGTGGATTACGACGCGAACGTCGATCCCGTGGTGAGTTTCGATGTTGTTCAGCTGTGAGTAAAAAAACAATGATGAGGTTGGAGTGCATTGGATGAATCGAGTGACGATGGACAAGAGAAAATCTGAACGCTTCGTGTGGCTGCTGGCATTGCTCGCCTTTTTTGCCCTATCAGGCTGCCAGAGTGCCTATTACAGCGCGCTGGAGAAAGTTGGTATTCAAAAACGCGAAGTTCTGGTGGATCGTGTAGAGGACGGGCGAGACGCGCAGCAGGCCGCGGAAGAACAGTTCTCCTCGGCGCTGGAGCAGTTTCGCGCAGTGGTGCGGGTGCCGGAGAGCAAACTGTCCAGGACCTATGATCGTTTGAACGACGAATATGAGCAGAGCGAAGTCGCCGCTGACCGGGTCGAGGGGCGTATAGAAGCCATCGAGGATGTTGCCGAGGCGTTGTTCGACGAGTGGGAAGATGAGCTGTCGCTTTACCAGAGTGCTCAATATCGTCGGCTGTCGGAGCGACAGCTGCAGGCGACCCGGGCGCGTTATGATGAGATGCTGGCGGCAATGCAGGAGGCGGCGGACAGCATGCAGCCGGTGCTGTTGGCCTTGAGGGACAACGTATTGTTCTTGAAGCACAATCTCAATGCCCGTGCAATCGGCGCCCTGCGCGGCGAGGTCGATGGACTTGAACGCGATGTGACGGCGCTGCGCCAACGCATGCAAGCGGCCATCGCACGTTCAGATGCCTTCATCGATGAGCTCAATCGCCAGCAAGATGCCCCCTGACGAGCAGAGCGCTTTTCTATCCCGGCAGGTAGGGTTCGTCCTTCTGCCGGGTTTTTCTCTACTGGCTCAGGCCTGTGTCCTGGAACCATTGCAGATTGCCAACCAGCTCAGTGGCAAATGCCTCTACACCCCCATCATCTTTGGTCTCGAAAGGAGCGAAGTAAAAAGTATTACTGGGCTGGCGCAAATTCCTCAATGCTGCGTCGGTGATGCAGCGCAAGATCTCGATATGCTGCTTGTGTGTGCTCCAGGTGCCAATCAGAGCGACGATACAGCACTGCTCGAGTGGCTGGTGAGCTTGACTGAACATGATGTCGTGCTGGGGGGGATCGGCGGTGGCACCCAGGTGCTGGCAAGGGCCGGCGTCCTTGATGGATATCGTGCAACCCTATCCTGGCAAGGTTCCGATACCACGACTCATGCCTATCCCAGGATACGAAGCAGTCGGCAGGTGTTCGAGATCGATCGTGATCGCATGACCTGCGGCGGAGGCACTGCGGCCTTGGACATGATGATGAGTCTCATCGCTCGGCAGCATGATCAGCGATTGGCCGAGCGCGTTTCTGAATATTTCGTCCATGAGCGTGTGCGCATGGGAAGCGAGCCTCAATATGTATCTCTCAATACCCAGTTGGGGCATGCGCCGCTTAGCCTCAAGGATGCGGTTGCATTGATGGAGTCGAATATAGAAGAGCCTCTGACCACTCACGAACTCGCCGAGCACCTGGGTATTTCCAGGCGTCAATTGGAGAGATTGTTCAAGAAGTATCTTCAAGCCGTGCCCAGCCGCTATTATCTCAATCTACGTTTGCAGCAGGCGCGTAGGCTGCTGCGTGGCTCGGACAGTGCAATAGGCGATATTGCCTTCGGGACCGGATTTTCTTCTGCGGCCCACTTCTCGACCGCTTATCGTAATCATTTCGGTATGACGCCTAGGGAAGAGCGTCTTCTGTGAAGTAGAGTAAAAACCGTCTCGACCCTTTCTTTGTGTAATTTTTACGTGGTTTTTAATTTATATTTAAAACTTTTAGTAAACTAATGTATTGTTTGGTCTCGGTGTAGAACTTTTTTGAGCAGATTTTCCAAATCAGGTAATCACCCATAAAATGAAATAATAAGCTAACTATAATTAATTGCTTGTTTTATAAAGAACAAAAAATAGAGCGTCTGAAAAGTATATTAGATTCTTGAATCTTCTTCGTAACAGTGGTTAATAAGTTCAGTTTTTAATGAATATAGTGGTTTTGCCTAATCGCTGATGAATGGCTAATCTCAAACTCAGCGGTAAGCAGTAACTACAGAGGGCTACAAACGCGGTAAGGCGTGAGCTCAGGCAAGAGCCGGTTTCTGGCGGGGAAGCAAATTGGCAGGATGCCAGCCGAACAGCCAGAAAGATTGATTGCCTACCCTTTCAATGCCCCTCTTTTTTGTCTCTAGGGCTCCAGTTCATTGTGAACGGAGCCTCTTTTTTTATTTTGATCACTCGATCATTGTCCAAACATTCGATGCAGCAAGGGGCGAAAGTCCGCCATGCTGCGCTCCGGTGATTGCTCCTGTGGCACCAGCCCGGAAGTGAAGCCAGCTTCGATGAAGGGCGTGATTACGTCTTTGTTCCGGCTCAGTACATGAAGGGGAACGTCGCGGCCTGCGTTATCTCCAGTGATGAGCGGTGCAGGTTGATGATCGCCCAGGAGAACGATGAGCGCATCATCATGAAGGTAGCGCTCGGCGTAGCCGAAGGCCGCTGCCAGTGCATAGTCGATGGCCCGAGCATAATGCTCCCGCACCTTATCAAGATCCTTCCAGAGTTCTTCCGGCGTCTGTGCGCGCGCTTTCAGCCCCGCCCATTGCTCAAACAAACTATCTTGTTCGAGGCTTTCCCAATCTGCGATGGGTAGAATGGGCGTCCAGGGTGCGTGACTGCTGATCAACGCGAGCTCGGCGAATAGAGGCGGTTCATAGGCCTGTCGCTGAGTCTCGAAAAAACGCCAGGTGTACTGATCCGGCATGGTCACCCAGTTCAGCGACGGCCCCTTGTAAGGAATGTTCCTGGCAGTGAGAACACGGTCGTAGCCTAACCGCTGCCCTTGGGGCCAGGGTTGGGTGAGCGCCGGCATGATGGCCAGATTACGGTGTCCAGTCTTACGAAAATCATCAATCAAGGTGGATTGTCGTTGACTGAGCATCAATTCATAGTGGCGTTGCGTCGTGATGCTTAGTCCGCTGAGCAGCGTAGCGTGAGCAAGCCAGGATTGACCGCCTTGCACCGGCGACGTCAGTTTGGCGCTAGCCATGTGTATACCCGAACGTTTCAGGCGCTGCTCGAAATCCGCAAGGCGGGGCATGATGGTCGGGGCGTAGCGCGGATCAAAGAGAGCGGTTACGCCGTAGGATTCGATGAAACCGAGAATGACATCGCGGTCTGCAAGGGCAGGTAAAGAGCGAGCTTCCAATAGACGTTCATCCGCCACGGAGCGTTTGAAATCTGCGTAGGCGCGATGAGTATCTTGCATTTGTTGCCAGTGCGTCGTGATCAGGTCTACCGCCGGAGTCGAAAAATAGGGAGCCAGTTTAGGACTACTAAGGTTGATGGCCATTGAAATTCCTAGCAATAGACCCAGCACCAGGCGTCTGTTTCTTGTTATTCCTGGTAAGCGCAACCCGACAAGACAACGAGCGACGATCCAAATGCTCAGGAACAAAATGACCACGATGGACGCCACGATAATCAAGGTGGCGAAAACCCCCAGGTTCTGAGTAAGTTGATGAAAGGCGGAGTCTGCTAGACCGAAATCTAGCCAGGGATTGAAACGTCTGCCAAAGGCCAATTGAGTAAGTGCATCGACGCTGGCAAGTAATAGAAGCAAGGCCAAGCCTGAAACAATGAGCCTGATGAGCCAGGGTCGCCATCGCTGCGGCAGGAGCAATAGTATGACCGGTAGCCAGACGGCTTCCCAGGCAAGAAACGTAGCGTCAAGACGCCCTTCGATGAGATAACGCAGTCCTAGTAGTAGGACGTTGAGGGCGAAAACGATCGCAATAATGTGATACAAGAGGCCCTCCGTAGACAAGCCGATAACCGAACAGTTGAGCAAACGACAGCTTACGCTACCACGCCTTGGTCTACCGCCTGGGCAACAAAATAATGGAGTCGTTGTCGCGGGCAGGGAATAGGTCGCACTGTGAACAAGGGAAATGAGGAAATCACATGAATGTGTGGCAATGTCTGTCGATAACCGCCTTGCTATGTGGGCTTGGAATGGCGCAGTCTCAAGCACAAGAGGTCTCACCACAGGTTACCACTCAGGCAACGAATGAAGACAACGCACGATCTGCAGTCGTGGCAGTCGCCGATATTCGACTTGAAGCTTCGCCTCAAGTATCTCCGGAAGCGTTGTTCGACAAGGTGGTCGAGCTTGCTCGAGAAAATGCCAGAAACGACTATCAGCAGCCTCAGTCACCGTTATCCGGGGCTCTGGCCAATCTCGATTACAGCACCTATCGGGACATTCATTTTCGTCAGGATTCGGCCCTATGGAACGATGAAGGGTTATTCGAGGTGCAATTCTTCCATCTCGGCTTTCTTTATGACACTCCTGTCGATATCCATGTGCTCGAGGATGGCCGGATCGAGGATGTGAGTTTCGATATGGGCATGTTCGATTACGGCAAGAATGCGGCTCGCGTGCGCGAGGAGTTTGCCGAACTCGATCAACGCAAATTGGGTTTTGCTGGATTCCGGCTGCATTACCCGCTGAATACACCGCACCGCAAGGACGAGTTTCTGGTGTATCTGGGAGCCTCCTATTTTCGCGTTGCCGGACGTAGCCAGAACTATGGAATTTCCGCGCGAGGCCTAGCGGTGAATACCGCGACCCAGGGGGGCGAAGAGTTTCCTGCCTTTCGCTCTTTCTGGCTGGTCAAACCCGGGCCTGAAAGCTCGACGGTCACGCTATTCGCACTGCTGGATAGCCCCTCGGTAACGGGTGCTTACCGCTTCGATATCGATGTTGCCAACAGCATCGTGATCAACGTGGATTCGCGTCTTTTTGCTCGCAATGACGTGGCTAAACTCGGAGTTGCGCCGCTGACCAGCATGTTTTTACAGGGTGAAAACAGCTTCAATCGTCATGACGATTTTCGCCCGGAGGTGCACGATTCCGATGGCCTGCTGATGCGCACTTCGGGTAATCAATGGATCTGGCGACCACTTTCCAATCCGCAAACCCTCAACGTGACCCAGCTGCGTGATACATCGCCGCTTGGGTTCGGTCTGATGCAGCGAGATCGCAATTTCGATAGTTACCTTGATATGTCAGCGAATTTCCAGCGCCGTCCCAGCCTGTGGGTCGAACCCCAGGAAGGCGACTGGAACGATGGCGGTCTCGAACTGGTCGAAATTCCCGTTGATTCCAGTGTCAATGACAACATCGTTGCCTATTGGGTGCCGGATACGGAATTCCGCGCCGGCGACGAGCGTCGTTATCAGTATCGCCTATCCACCCATGGCAAGAATTTACCAGCGCAAGAGCTTGGGCGCGTGATACGCACGCGCCAGGGCTGGGGGGCCAATGCGAGGGACTCCGAACCACCGCCTCGTAGCCTGCGTCGTTTCATCGTCGACTTCCGTGGTGGTGATGAGCTTGCCAGCCTGAATGGCTCGCAGCCGGTGGAAGCCGAGCTGACCGTGGCTCGCGGTCAGGTCAGCGATCTCGAGGTCAAACAGCTGCCGGACGGGAAGACCTGGCGCGCCAGTTTCAAGCTGGCTCCTCAGGACCAGGCGTCTGCCGATATGCAACTCAAGCTGCAACTGCGAGGTAGAACGTTGACCGAAACCTGGAGCTACATATGGAATCCCAATGTCGTGCAATGATTCGCCCGGTCCTCGTCGTGAACGCGAGCAGGATGAAGGGGTAGTCGATATGGAGCAAAGCATATCCACGCAACACGCCAAGGAAGGCACCCAAGCGCGTCGTCATCGTATCCCTTTTCTGGCATTACGCCGCTTTGTGTTCTTCGCTCTGGCGATACTGACTGCGGTACAGGGTAGCTACATGATGCTGGATATCCTGCGCGCCAATGGCTTGACGCTGCTCGAACTGACGATCTGGATATTGTTCGTGGTCATGTTCATCTGGCTGTCGATCTCGTTCTGGATGGGCATCGCAGGGTTTCTGGTAGTGGCGCTCAAACGCGATCCGATAACCCTTGGTCCTGCTCGTCCTCTTGAACAAAGCCTCGATCCTACGCGGCGTATCGCCTTGATCATGCCGATCTACAACGAAGATGTAGAACGAGTCATGGCCGGGTTGGAAGCTACCTGTCACTCATTGATCGAGACCGGTCAGGCGGCTGCCTTCGATGTCTATCTGCTTAGCGATAGCACCGACGATGCCGTCGCCGCTAGAGAAAAGCGCGCTGCCACCCTTTTGCGTAGCCGTCTGGCACCGGACTTGACGCTCTACTATCGGCGCCGGGACGACAACACCGGACGCAAGGTAGGAAATCTGTCGGAGTTCTGCTGTCGTTGGGGGCATTTCTACGAAAGCATGCTCATCATCGATGCCGATAGCGTCATGGGCGGGCGCACCATGGTAGGGATGGCCGCCACCATGCAGGCCAACCCACGACTGGGGCTGCTGCAGACCGTGCCGTTGCCGGTGCGAGCCGACACGCTGTTCGGTCGTTTTCTGCAATTCGCTGCGACGTTGCACAGTCCGATGCTGGCGGCAGGCCAGAGTGTCTGGCAGGGAGATAGCGCCAACTACTGGGGGCATAATGCCATCCTGCGTATTTCGGCGTTTGTCGAAAGCTGCGGTTTGCCGGCATTGCCAGGCGAGCCTCCGTTAGGGGGCGAGATACTCAGTCACGATTTTGTCGAGGCAGCGCTTTTGCGGCGTGCTGGCTGGGAAGTTCGTCTACACGCCGGTGTCGAAGAGAGTTTCGAGGAGTTGCCCAGCAATATCATCGATTATGCCAAGCGCGATCGGCGCTGGTGCCAAGGCAACATGCAGCACCTGCGCCTTTTGTTCGCGCGGAAATTGCATTGGATCAATCGGCTGCATTTCCTGTTTGGCGCCCTGGCGTTCATGGCATCCTTGATATGGATCGTCATGCTGCTTTTGAGTACCGCGGATGCGGTACTGCTTGCTGTCTCCAAGGTTCAGTTTTTCACTCAGAATTATCAGCTGTTTCCCCAGTGGCCTGAATCCCGGGTAACGTTGATTGCGTCGCTTTTGGTTATTACGGTCATCATGCTGGTATTGCCCAAGCTGCTGGGACTGCTGGTAGCCCTGATGCAGCGTCGCAAGGAGTACGGTGGCGGTATCAAGCTTACCGTCAGCGCCTTGCTGGAGATCGTCTATTCGATCCTGCTCGCCCCATTGATGATGGCGTTCCATGCCTGGTTCGTACTCAGCATATTGCTGGGACGCACCGTCTCCTGGAGTTCACAGTCCCGGGGCGGGCGCTTGATTGCTTGGCGAGAGGCGTGGCGGCGCACTTGGTCGACTACGCTGCTGGGTATCATCTGGGGAGCGATCAGCTATTACTATTCGCCTCTATTCTTCTGGTGGCTGTCGCCGGTATTGCTTGGCATGGTGACCTCTATCCTGCTCATACGCTTTACCAGTAGCATTCGAGCAGGAGAGTGGTTGAAACACCATGGTCTGCTGCGCATACCTGCAGAGGTGCAGGAGCCCGGGGTATTGAGACATTTGAGAAGAATCGAAAAGCAAGATGAGGCAAGCGTTTCTTCCCTGGAGGATGCGCAGCTACTTCCTGTACAAGAACATCGCCAGCAAATGCCAATTCAGTCGCTGAGTGCGCATCTGGGGATAGGTGGAGCCAGTCCTAGAACAGGCTCATAAAGCATTAACGCGTCGAAAGCGGTGGAGTAGACTACCGAGTCTTGCATAAAAGGATTTCATTTATGGTTGCTACTTCCCCATTGGTTATCGAGCCTGCCAATAAGCGCCCAGCCGAGGCGGCCGTCATCATACTGCATGGCCTGGGAGCCGATGGCCACGACTTCGCGCCGCTGGTGCCAGTGTTGCCGCTGCCCTCGGACCTGGCGGTGCGCTTCGTGCTGCCCCACGCGCCTTCGCGTCCAGTGACGATCAATGGCGGCATGAGCATGCCGGCCTGGTATGACATTCTGGACATGGATCTTGGTCGGCGTATCGATGAAGCTCAGCTAATCGCATCGGCGAAGGAAGTCCAGGCATTGATCGATGATCAGTGTCGCGGCGGGATCGATAGTCGGCGCATCGTTCTGGCGGGCTTTTCCCAAGGGGGCGCGGTGGCCTATCACGCGGCACTGACCTATCCCGAGCCCTTGGCAGGATTGCTCGCACTTTCTACCTATTTTGCTACTGCGGACAGCCTAGAGATAAGCGAAGCCAATCGTCAGTTGGTGACCGAAGTGCATCACGGTACTTTCGATCCCGTGGTGCCCGAGTCACTTGGACGGCAAGGCTATGAAAAAGCCAAGGCCTTGGGCCTGCCAGCGCATTATCGTACTTATGACATGGCGCATGCGCTGTGCCCTGCGCAGATTGCGGATATCGGGCCTTGGCTGTCTCAGCGCCTGACCTAGGCCCTAAGCCACTCGCTGGCTGCGGGCTTCCTCGAGTAGTGCAAACCAGGTGGCACGGTCGATATCCAGCTGGCCCTCCTTGGCCAAGGCGCATAGGCGCTTGTCCTTTAGCGTCCCGATGACCGGAACGGGATTGCCGGGAATACGGCGCAGCCAAGCCAAGGCAAGACCGGCACGACTGAGACCGAATTCCTGGGCCAGCTTTGTCAGCGCCGAGCCCAGAATATCCTCGAAAACCGAACCGCCCCCCAAGGGCGACCAGGCCATGGGCTTCTGGCCATCGTTCATCAGTGCATCGAACAGGCCGTCGAACAGGGGGGCAGGGCGCGCTAGCGACAGCTGCAACTGATGCACTTCAAGACGATGCTTCATGGCTCGTTGCAGACGCCGCCACTGTTCGGGAAGAAAGTTGGACACCCCCGCGGCACCGATCTTGCCCGCATCGATGGCGTCGTCCAAGGCCTTGGCGGTGGTCTCGGCATCCATCAAGGGATCCGGACGGTGCAGTAGAAAATACTCCAGTCGCTCCACCCCCAGCCGGGATAATGAGGCGTCGATGGCGGACTCAAGATAGTCTGCAGACGTATCGTAGTGCTTCACTCCGAAGCGGGAGGTATCCAGCGCCGGCAATACGATGTCTGCCTTGGTGACAACCTTGACCTTGGACTTGAGAGCCGGGCGCTGTTTGAGCGCTTGGCCAAAAAGGGTTTCACTGCCGCGTTTACCATGAATGTCCGCATGATCGAACCAGTCGAGCCCCTCGTCGATGCGGGCCTCGAGCCAATCCGCCAGTCGCGAAGGATCACTCAGCTCGTAGGACTCGCTCAGGCGCATCATGCCCAGCACGAATGGCACATCGAAGGTCAGCGAATCGTCGGTCATGGGGTGTCCTCGCGACTGATGGTGGTGGCTAGCAAGTGCTGGGCGTCGGGCACCAGCCAGACCGGGTCGAGTCGGGTACAGGCTGCTTCGATACAAAGAAAGTGATGGCCCGCCTTGGCCAGGGTGTCCGGTGGAAGCTCCCGGTCCGGGTGCCATACGACTGTCGAATCGCTACCTTGCTTGGCAATACGCAGGCGACGTTCGCCATCGTCTAGCACCACTTCGTTATTGGATTGATAGATACGATCGATGGCGCCGCGGATGCCAGGTTCGCCCTGCTGTACGCCTTCAGCGAAACCCTTGAGCTTGTCGAGATAGCGGGCGCCGGCCAAGCCTTCGAGACTGCAGCGATGAGCGTGGGACACTTGCAGGTAGGTGTGCAAGGCCCCAGTGAATTTGACCGGCGTAGTGCCGCGATGCTCGGTAATCAGCTCGACATGCAGGCGCTGTGCATTGGCCTGAATCACCGCCCGGGGAATAAGCTGTTCGTGCAAACGGGTCTCGGGAGAGAGATGCAGCTCAATGCCGTCCTCGTGCTCGTCCGTTGCATCCAGGCGCCACTGTGCCTTGCGGGCGGGGCCGTGCATTTCCCCCTGGCCATCCGGCGATTCATTGGCAAACCAGGGCCAGCACAGCGGAATGCCGCCACGAATTGCACCGGGTAGCGGTTGCGGGGTGGGCGTCATCCAAAGCCAGCCCTGAGGCATCAACGACCCGGCTTCAGCATCGGGATCGGTTACCTGTTGTCTCGTTTCAGGGGCTGCTAATCCCTCGGCTTCGGAAGTGGCTAATCGCTCGGCTTCGGGAGTGGCTAATCGCTCGGCTAATCGCGCGGCATCGGGCGCGGGTAAAAAGTGCAGCACCTGCGCCCCTTGCAGAGAGACGACAAGTTCTCCCCAAGGCTCGCGAGCCAACCAGATTTGTCTACCCTGCCAGGTTCCAAACCGTTGGCCTTGAGTAGCGTCGAGTAGCTGGCGCAGGGATGGCGGGATCATTCAACCTCCTTGTTGTGAAGCGCCTCCGCGGCGCCAAGCAAGCCTGTCCAAGGCGCGTTGACCACCCAGACGGGAATGCGCTCATTGTAAGCACTCATGCGTCCTTTGTCGGTAAACGCTTCGCGAAAGCGGCTGCGTTGCAACCAGTCGATGAGCCGCGGCAGAATTCCGCCACACAGATAGACGCCGCCATGAGCGCCGATCATCAGGGCCGCATCGCCGCAGACATCGCCCAGAATTTTCAGAAAGCGTAGAAGCACCTCTTCGGCCAGGGCATCACCGGCCCGGGCCGCGCCGGTCACTTCAGCAGCAGAGTTATAACGCGGCGCCTGAGCCGCAAGGGCGGCATGAGCGCGGTACAGGTCAATCAGCCCTTGGCCACATAACAAACGCTCCACGGAAACGCGACCGTACTTCTCTTGAAAATAACCCAACAACTCGCGTTCACGGTCATCCGTGGGGGCGAAGGTAACATGCCCCCCTTCGGTGGGTAGCGGAATCCAGTTGTTCTGGCCTGGAAAAAGCCCTGCAACGCCAAGTCCGGTTCCGGGTCCAATGATCAGGCGGGCGCGATGGGGCTCGCTTGTGCCGGTATTTATGGTGATCAATTCATCCGCAAGAAGATGAGGCACACCCAGGGCCTGAGCGGTGAAGTCGTTGATCACCTTGAACAGCGAGAGGCCTAGCGCGTCTTTTACCCGACGTTTGGAGAAACGCCAGGCGTTGTTGGTCATGCTGACTTCATCGGCATGCACCGGACAGGCGAAGGCCAGGCATGCTTCTCGCGGTGCAAGTGCGCCGGCGGCGCCGACCTGTTTCAAGTAGTTACGAATGGCATCTTCCAGTCGGGGATACTCGGCGCAGCGAAGCGTCAGAATATCTTCCAGCTCGAAGGAGTCCCGCTTGACCAGAGCGAAACGCGCATTGGTACCGCCAATGTCTCCGATCAGTGCGGCTTCATGCTCGTTCGAACGCATAGCTGAATTTATGTCCGAATTCATGCCTGATCGGTGCCTTTTACCAGATCCTGGCCTTCGAAGCCGCCAAAAACCGAAGCGCCGTCTTCCGCGCCATTGACCAACTGGCGAAAGCCCGCGAACAGCTCTCGCCCCATGCCATAACGATAATGTTCCAGGTCCATGATGGTGGCGTCCCTGGCCTGCCATTCCGCTTCGTCCACCACAGCGCTCAACTCGCCCTTGTCCGCATCCAGGCGCAGGACATCGCCCTCACGAAGCTTGGCCAGCGGTCCGCCGTCGATAGCCTCCGGGGTCATGTGAATGGCCGCAGGTACCTTGCCGGACGCTCCGGACATGCGGCCATCCGTGACTAGCGCCACCTGATAGCCACGATCCTGGAGTACACCCAGGTAGGGGGTGAGCTTGTGCAGCTCCGGCATGCCGTTGGCCCGCGGGCCCTGGAAACGCACTACCACAATGACATCACGGTCGAGCTCGCCAGCATCGAAGGCCGCCTTGACTTCATTTTGATCGCTGAAAAGGCGTACCGGTGCTTCCACCAGGCGATGCTCGGGTTTGACCGCGGACACCTTGATGACCCCGCGGCCCAGGTTGCCGTTGAGTACGGTAAGGCCGCCGGTAGGAGAGAAGGGCTCGGAAACCGGGCGTAGAACGTCCAGGTCAAGACTTTGACTCGGGCCTTCGCGCCATACCAGCCGCCCATCCTCGAGAAAGGGCTCCTGGATATAGTCGGATAGATCGCCGCCGAACACACAGGGAATATCTCCATGAATCAATCCGGCACCTAGTAGCTCGCGAATAAGGAAGCTCATGCCGCCTGCCGCCTGAAAGTGATTCACGTCCGCCTGCCCGTTGGGGTAGATGCGCGTCAGGCTCGGCGTCACCGCGGAAAGCTCGGTAAAGTCGTCCCAGGTGAGAGTGAGGCCCACCGCGCCAGCCATGGCGACCAGATGTAGCGTGTGATTGGTGGAGCCGCCGGATGCGAGCAGACCCACCACGGCATTGACGATGGCTTTTTCGTCGATCTGTTGCCAAAACGGTCGGTAGTCGCCGCCGGGTTCGCTGATACGAATCGCTTGCTCTGCGGCGTAGCGAGTCAGCGCTTCGCGCAGGGGCGTATTGGGGTTGATGAAGGATGCGCCGGGTAGATGCAGCCCCATCATTTCCATCATCAACTGATTGGAATTGGCGGTGCCATAGAACGTGCAGGTGCCTGGGCTGTGATAGGACTCGGATTCGGCTTCCAGTAGTTCGTCACGGCCGACCTTGCCTTCGGTATACAGCTGTCGTATGCGGGCCTTCTCGCTGTTGGGAAGCCCACTTGGCATTGGCCCCCCAGGAACGAAGACCGCAGGTAAATGACCGAAACGTGCAGTACCTATGAACAGACCTGGCACAATTTTGTCACAAATACCTAGGAGCAACGCCGCATCGAACATGTTATGCGACAGCGCCACTGCGGTGGCCATGGCGATGGTATCGCGAGAAAAAAGCGACAGCTCCATCCCCGGCTGACCCTGGGTCACGCCGTCGCACATGGCGGGTACGCCGCCAGCGAACTGAGCGGTCGAACCCATTTGGCGCGCTGCTTCCTTGATCGTCTCGGGAAATGGTCCCAAGGGTTGGTGGGCAGAAAGCATGTCGTTATATGACGAAACTATTCCCAGGTTGGCGCTGTTGGTCAGTTTCAGCCGATCCTTGTCTTCGCTGCCGCAGGCGGCAAAACCATGAGCGAGATTGCCGCAGGAAAGTTCACCACGATGCACACCTTGGCGGTGCTGATCCTGCATATGACGCTCATAGTTCGCCCGTCGCTCCTGAGAGCGTTCACGAATACGACGAGTGACCTGGGCGACGGTGGGGTGGATGTTCATGGAAGCCTCTGTCAGTGATTGGACCATTATGTGCGTAAATTTAACAAAAAATGGGTTGAACGTCCTTGGGTTGTGAACCAGATTATAAGTAAACCCCGGGAGTGGTTTCTCAAGGTCGCTCGTTGTTCACGGACCGTGACAGCATCATCAGACCTTGTTATCAATTCATGTTAGCTTGCTGCAGGAGACCCTTCATGACTTTACGTGTAGCAATCAATGGTTTCGGGCGTATTGGTCGTAACGTCGTGCGTGCGCTCTACGAAAATGCCTATCGTGATCAGGTTCAAGTCGTTGCCATAAACGATCTGAGTGATCCGGAAACGAACGCTCGCCTTCTCAAGTACGATAGCGTTCACGGTCAGTTCGGTTATACGATCGATCACGATGAGGATTCTCTCAGCGTTGCCGGTGATCGCATCAATATCTATGCCGAACGAGACCCTTCCAAACTGCCCTGGGCAGATCTTGAAGTCGATCTGGTGATGGAATGTACCGGGCTTTTCAAAAAGCGCGAGGAAGCCGCAAGACATTTGGATGCCGGCGCGCAATCCGTGCTGATTTCAGCACCGAGCCCTGACGCGGATGCCATGATCGTCTATGGCGTCAATGAGCATGTGCTCACCGCTGAGCATCGAGTCGTCTCCAACGCCTCCTGTACCACCAACTGTCTGGCGCCGGTTGCCAAGGCGCTGCACGAAGGCGTTGGCATCGAAAGCGGTTTGATGACCACGATACATGCCTACACCAATGATCAGAATTTATCTGACGCCTATCACAAGGATCCTTTCAGGGCGCGGAGTGCCACTCAGTCGATGATTCCCACCAAGACTGGCGCGGCGGCGGCGGTGGGGCGTGTATTGCCGGACCTGGAAGGCAAGTTTGACGGCCTGGCAGTACGAGTGCCGGTAATCAATGTATCCTTGGTGGATCTGGTGTTCACCGCCAGTCGGGAGACCACCAAGGAAGAGATCAACGCGATAATGGAGGCTGCTGCCGAGCAGTCGCCAATACTTGCGCTCAATGCGCAGCCACTGGTTTCCATCGACTTCAATCACGATGCTCACTCGTCCATTTTTGATACCAATCACACGCGGGTGACTGGGCGGCTGGTCAAGATCATGGCCTGGTACGATAATGAGTGGGGGTTTTCCAATCGTATGCTGGACACGGCGTTGGCTATGCAGGCGGCCAGGTAAGTCAGCTTCGTGCTAGAAGCGATCTAGAATACTGCCGGCCATTCTTCTCTGGTCGACATGCTCTATAGATTCTGAGGTTGAGATTCAATATCATTTCGGACGATATCGACGGTTGATCAAATGTCGATTTCTACTCTAGCGCTACCCTTACGTACAGGGCTCTGTCACTATGTCATTGCTAATCATGGTTAGCCTTATTCCTGGTTATCAATGACGCCTTGTTCGATTATGACGCCAACCATTCGGATCACATAGGTAATACGCGAACGCCTTAATGGCTAGTTATCATCGGGTTACGCTATCAGCGTGGGTATCGTCGACAACATCATTGACCACATACGTGGACGTGACGTCTGTGAATCAACGTTCAGGGATCATATGAGCATGTCACCCTCTTTGCTGAAGCATTCGACGGCAGATCTCGACAAATTTTTGCAAGCTGTCCCGGCGGTAATCTATGCCACGAGCGTCGATTGGTGGCAGGGGCAACTTCATTATGTGTGTCAAGGCATCGAGCCTCTTAGCGGGCTTGACCGCGATATTCTTCAAGCCGAGCCCGAGCGCTGGCTGGCGTTGCTGACCGAGGAGTCACGGCATAGCGCACTTGCTTCATTGCGGCACGCCATCGATACGGACAGCGAGCGCGTTTCCCTCAACTACACCCTGCAAACATCCCAGGGTGAGTGGCGCCATCTTCAAGACGACTTGATCCTGCATCGTAACGAGTTCGGTAAGGTCACGGAGCTGGTCGGCTCATTAGTGGACGTTACCAAGCGCCAGTCATTGCTCGGGCGCTTCAAGGAGTTGAGCGATCAGCTTCCTGGCGCCCTTTATCAATGTCGTTTGAACACGGATGGGCGCTTGACCTTTCCCTTGGTGAGTTCTGGTGCAAAGCGGCTATTCGGCATGTCTCCCGCGGCACTCGTCGAGAGCGCCGAAGAAGCCATCGGTCGCGTGCATCCCGAGGATACCGAGACTTTGTGGCG
This sequence comes from uncultured Halomonas sp., assembly GCF_947500835.1. Lineage (GTDB taxonomy): Bacteria > Pseudomonadota > Gammaproteobacteria > Pseudomonadales > Halomonadaceae > Modicisalibacter. Next base: position 395,781 of record NZ_CANMTQ010000001.1, on the reverse strand, counting down.
CAACATCCAGCGCAGTGCGCTGCGCTTGAGTATCTGGCGCTGCGAGTTTCGCTACCGTCATCCGCATGGTTATCAGCTCTGGGTATCCGGGCATGCGACTCCCCAGCGGGAGCCGGACGGAAGCGTGCTGTGGCACGGCTTTTGTGAAGATGTCACGCTTCATAAACAAGCCCAACTGGCCCTCATCGAAAGCGAGCGACGATACCGGTTCATCATCGAGCAAGTGAGTGATTTGATCATGCTGTTCGATTCCGAAGGCATCTGTCGTTTCGCATCCCCATCGATAGAAGCCATGCTGGGCTACACTGCAGAAAATCTTTACGGTCGAGCGTTGATCGAGCTATTGCCACCAGATGATGCGCCCAGGGTACAGCGACGGCTGCACGAAGCGTCTTGCCAGGGCGAGGGCCAGCAACTTGAACTGCGTGCCCGTCATCGTCAAGGCCACTACGTCTGGCTGGAAATCAGTTGTTCACCTTATGTCAGCCCGATGACCAACCGATACGAGTGGATTCTCGGGGTCGTGCGTGACGTGACCACTCGCAAGTTGCGGGAAATGAAGCTGCATGAAATGTCTACTACCGACAGTTTGACCGGGGCTCTCAACCGTCGAGCGTTCATGGACTGTATCGAGGCAGAGATCAACGCAGCCGATGCCATGCCCTCGCGGTTGTCTTTGGTGACCTTTGATATCGACAACTTCAAGGCGATCAACGATACCCATGGACACGCTGCGGGTGATCTGGTGTTGGCAAGCCTGGGGGATATCTGTCGTAGGACACTGCGCTCCCATGATGTTTTCGGACGCATCGGCGGGGAGGAGTTTGCGTTGGTACTGAGCGGCCATGCCCTTCATGAAGCCGCTAAATTAGCGGAGCGGCTACGCCAGGAGTTCGAGGAAACCCGAGTCGAATTCTATGGCCAGTGGCTGAATTTCACCGTCAGCTTCGGTATTGCCGAGCGACAAGACATGGAAACACTCGAAGCCTTGATGCACCGGGCGGATATGGGGCTCTACGCGGCCAAGCGTGGGGGGCGTAACCGCGTTCACCAGGCCTTAAGCGAGAGTAGATAAGGCATAAGCTGAGAGGGTGTTTATCAATTGCTGCGCTTGATCATGAGCCTTGCGGCAAGCCATGCTATGGTAAAAACAAGGACAAAAAAGGAGGCTCAGTCATGCGGGTACTTTTCATGCTGTTCTGGCTGCTGGGGGGCGCAATGACGAGTGTCGCCATCGCCCAGACTCAAACATCGCCCACGGACATGGAACTCGAGACAAACATCAAGATGGGGCCGCAGGTTGAAGGGGAGTCTTTTACCTATTCGACAGGCGGCGAGACCTACGAAGGCTATCTGGCGCGCAACGTCAATGACGACCAGCCTCGTCCAGCGGTGATCCTGGTGCACGAGTGGTGGGGGCTAAACGACTATACCCGGGCCCGGGCCGATCAACTTGCTGCCTTGGGTTTCGTGGCGTTGGCCGTGGACATGTACGGAGACGGCCAGATTGCCACTCACCCGGATGAGGCCGGCATGTTTTCGAGCCAGGTGATGAAGGATTGGCCATCTGCCCGGGCCAGACTCGAAGCGGCCATGGCCGGTTTGCGCGAAAGCCCCTGGGTAGACAAGGACAAGGGCATGGCGGCTATGGGCTACTGTTTCGGCGGTGGGGTGGTCATGAACATGGCTCTCTCGGGCATGCCTATTAAGGCCGCGATCAGCTTTCATGGCAGTCCTACCCAGGCGGCCTCCAATCCTCAGCCCTTCGATGGCGTGGTAAAGATTTACAATGGCGCCCAGGATCCGCTGGTGAAACGGGAAGATCTAACCTCGATGGCCCAGGCACTCGGTGCCCAGGGCGCTCAGGTCGAGGTCATCAACTACCCGGGTGCCACCCATGGTTTTACCAATCCTGGGGCTGACAACGCGGCGGAACAGTTCGACCTGCCTCTGGCCTATGATGCCGCCGCTGACGCGGCTTCCTGGCAGGCCGCATTGCTGGCCCTGGACAAGGTCTTGAACGGCAATTGATAGGTGCTGAGCTAGGAGAAAAGATGCGCTTCGAGGTACGCACCATTGCCTCTATGGAGGCTGTACCCGCACTACAATGGAACGCCTTGATCGATGCCGACCAGCCTTTTTTACGACATGAATTTCTGCATGCCCTGGAGGCCTCCGGGGCGGTGACATCCGCTACCGGTTGGACGCCGGCGCACTTGCTGGTCTGGCAGAAAGACATCCTCGTGGCGGCGATGCCGCGCTACTACAAGAACCATTCCCGGGGCGAGTATGTGTTCGATTGGTCCTGGGCGGATGCCTGGGAACGGGCCGGCGGCGATTACTACCCAAAGGCATTGACGGCAATTCCTTATACACCGGCGCCAGGCACGCGAACTGCCATCAGTAAGCGGGTCGAAAAGCCCGCCGTGTTTGCAGCATTGGCGCAATATTGCTGCGATGAGAGTCTTTCAAGCTGGCACCTGTTGTTCGCCGAGAACAGGGAGGTTGATGCCTGGAAAGCCGCAGTACCAGAGCTTATCGAGCGCCAAGGAGTACAATTCCAGTGGCAAGATTCAGGGTTCGGTGATTTCGATGGATTTCTGGCGGCGATGAGTTCGAAACGGCGTAAGGAAATTCGGCGTGAACGTCGGCGTGTAGCGGAACAAGGAATCACGCTTTCACGTTTGACCGGTGACGAGATCGGCCCAGCGGCACTTGCGCATTTCTATCGCTGCTATCAGATGACCTATCTGGAGCGCGGCCAGCGTCCTTATCTACCCTTTGATTTTTTCCAGCGATTGCAACGGACCTTGCCCGAGGCGTTGGTGTTGATTCAGGCGCGAGCGGAAGAGCAGCCAGTTGCGGCAGCACTTTGCCTGCAGGGTAGCAAGACCTTGTATGGTCGTTACTGGGGTAGCGAAGTGGAGGCGGACTGCCTGCATTTCGAAACCTGTTATTACCAGGGCATCGAGCACTGTCTGGCAAACGGATTGACGCGATTCGATCCTGGTACCCAAGGTGAGCACAAGTTGATGCGGGGATTCGCTCCGCGGCAGTTGCGTTCCTTGCACTACATAGTCAATCCGGATTTTCGTCGTGCCGTGTCGCATTTTTGCACACAAGAGCGTACTCATATCGAGGCTTATTATCGCCACGCCCAGGAGCGATTGCCTTTCCGGCATGACGTAAATGTTTCTTAACGAGAATTACCATGAGCTTTTTGCTTGAAGCGGCGATGCTGCTAGGGGTAGCGATCGTCGCGGTCCCTCTGTTTCAGTGGCTGGGGCTGGGCTCCATTCTTGGCTATTTGAGTGCTGGACTTTTGCTTGGCCCTTCGGTGACAGGCTTCATTGCCGAGCCCGAGTCAGTGCTGCATTTCGCCGAATTCGGCGTGGTCATGCTGTTGTTCATCATCGGTCTTTCCCTCGAGCCTTCTCGTCTATGGACCATGCGCAAGCGTCTTTTTGGTCTAGGTAGCCTGCAACTGCTGGCAAGCGGCGCGCTCCTGACACCCATCGGATTGATGCTGGACCTGACCCTCGAGGTATCGATTCTTCTGGGTTTGACTCTTGCGCTGTCCTCCACGGCTTTTGCCCTACAGGTGCTCAATGCACGCCAGCAGCTGACGTCTCCTCACGGTCAGACAGCCTTTTCGATTCTGCTTTTTCAGGACCTGGCGGTCATTCCCTTGTTGGCCGCCTTGCCCTTGGTTGCTGGCGGCACAAGTCTTTCTTTCGGAGAGTCCTTGCTTCTCGTGCTGCGTGCCGCCGCGACCGTAGGCGCCGCCATCCTGTTCGGCAGGCTGGTTTTCCCGCGAGTGCTGGCTTTGGTCGCGCGTAGTGAAGTGAATGAAATCTTTACCGCAGCAGCCTTGTTCCTGGTATTGGGAATGGCTCTGGTAATGGAGTGGGCAGGGCTTTCCATGGCCCTTGGCGCCTTCCTGGGCGGTGTGCTGCTGGCAGATACCGTTTATCGCCATGAGCTTGAAGCCAATATCGAACCGTTCAAGGGCCTATTGCTCGGCCTGTTCTTCATTGCCGTGGGCATGTCGGTGAACCTGGCCCTGGTTTTCGAGAATATAGGATGGGTACTCGCCATCACCTTGCTGACCCTGATAGGAAAGCTTGTCGTCATCGCTGTCGTCGGCTTGATCGCGCGACTGCCGCATCCGGAAATACCTCGCTTGGCAACGGTTATCTCCCAGGGCGGCGAATTCGATTTCGTGTTGTTGACTGCGGGAGTCAGCATAGGAATATTCGAGCAACGCATTGCGAGTCTCTGTATTGCTGCGGTTACTCTATCCATGGCGCTCACGCCATTTCTTTATCGAATCGGCGAGGGTGTGGGGGACCGTCTCAAGCAAACCCAACCCTACGATGGCAATTTTGGCAACGATTCGCCGACGGTGCTGATCGCCGGATTAGGCCGCTTCGGACAAATGGTGGCTCGAGTACTCAAGTCCCAGAACCTTAACTTCACGGCGCTCGACCCGAACATCACCCAGGTAGAATTCATCCGTCGCTTCGGTTCACGCATTTATTATGCAGATGCCACCCGCCTGGACCTACTACGTTCAGCAGGGGCCGATCAGGCCAGGATTCTGGTAATTGCCGTGGATGACGAGGAGGCAGCGACACGCATCGCGCGTCAGGCCCGGGATCATTTTCCACATCTTCAGGTGTTTGCCCGGGCGCGCAATCGCCATCACGCCTGGCAACTGATGGACCTGGGGGCCAAGGTAGTGGTACGCGAAACCTTTGCCGCCAGCATGGAGATGAGCACTGAAGTGCTCAAGGGCATGGGCTATCCTAGCTCCAATGCCATGGATGCGGTGCGCACCTTTCGTGAGTTCGATAATCGGTTGTTCAAGGATTCTTACAAGCATCGCGATGATATGTCGGCGCTCGTGGATGACGACAAGGCGTCCATGGCGGAATTGCAGGCTCTCTTTCAGAAGGGGCTTAGCCGGCATTCCGAGCACCATACGCAGGGCGATACGAGTCCAACCGATGCAGAGCCTTCTTGAAGACAACGGTTTTGAAGGAAAACCCCATGGTTTCCAGCGATTGGCGTAAACGACTTCAAGCCTTGAATATCGCTCCCTGCGGTGAATTGATGCCTCTGTCCGGGGGAGACAGTGCCCAGGTTTGGCAACTGCATACCGACCGGGGGCGAGTGGTCGTCAAGCAGGACGACCCCGTTCGCTTGATGGGAGAGGCCGACGGTTTGCGCGCATTGCGTGGCGCAGGAACGTCACTGATCGTGCCCGAGGTGCTGGGAATCGATGATGACATGCTCATCATGGAGGCGCTGGGCGCGATCTCGGGAAGTTCCCGGGCCGACCAGCAGTTGGGCGAAGGATTGCGTCAACTCCACGCAGTGAGCGACAGGACCCACGGCTGGGAGCAGGACAACGCCTGCGGTCCAACGCCTCAGGACAATACGCCTTGTAGCGATGGACGTGTTTTTCAGCGAGAGCGGCGATTGTTGCCATTAGGAAAGGCTTGCGCCGAAAAAGGCTTGCTGAGGAAGAATGCCCTCGAACGATTGATCCGCATCGCCGAGGATCTGGAAAGCTGGCTGCCGAATGTGCGGCCTAGCCTGGTGCATGGTGATTTGTGGTCAGGTAACGTGCTTTACACTCGCGAAGGTCCGGCAATCATCGATCCAGCAATCTATCGTCACTACCCTGAGGTGGATCTCGCCATGCTGACGCTTTTTGGTTCGCTCTCCGCGGCCTTCTTCGAGGCCTACTGGGACGGTAACCGGCCCGACGACTGGCCCCGGCGAGAAGGAGTGTTTCAGCTCTATCCGCTGCTCAACCATTTGTTGCTCTTTGGCGCTGGCTATCGTGGCGCAGTGGAACGCAGGATCGACGAGCTTGGCTGATTGTTCGACTATCTTGAAGAGCGTTGGTCTGAAGAATGCTGACTCATGAGTTGGAAAAGGGTATCGATCAATGCTCCGCCTTCTTCACTCAGCGAAAATCGGTCGGGTTCCCGCAGCCAATCATGGAAAAGACCGCCCAGCATCGCTTGCAGCAGATGGGTTGCCATTTCGGGTGACAGAGCGGGGTTCAGCAAATGCTGTTCGTGCGCCTTGCAAAACTGTGCGTATAGCTCGTCATGACACTCTTGAACTATGCGATTCTGCATTTCCAGCGGATTGATGTCGCCGAAGAACTCGCAGCGATGCAGCAGGATCGAATGCACTCGGCGTAACTGGGGCTGTTCAAGACGTGTCAGACCACGATGGCATGCAAGACGCAGTGTTTCCAGCGGTGAGTCGAGTAGAGCCGGTTCGTTAACTTCCTCGATCAGTTCCTCGAAAGGCATGCGCACGCGCTCTATCAAGGCATGAAAAAGGGCGGCCTTGTTCTTGAAATGCCAATAGACTGCGCCTCGGGTCATTCCGGCATGACTGGCGATCTGCTCCAGGGATGTTCGCGCCACGCCATTGTCGAAAAAAGCCTTCTCGGCGGCATCGAGAAGGGTTTCGCGGGTAATGTTGGCTTCCGCTTTGGTACGTCTTGGCATGGGTTACATCCACTCACTTAAAAGCACGTAACCCCATCATAACGCCAAGTAGACGATATTTACATACATGGATGTATGGTTGTATCCTGTGCGGCTATCGGCCGACTCTGAGGCCATTGAACTCAAGTAAAGGACTAAGGAGCGCGCCGATGCGCATATCGATTGCAAGACAAGGGTGGATCGCCGGACTATTGATAGCATCCCTGTTGACGGGCTGCGGCTCCGACGATGATCAGGATCAGCAAAACCAGCAGCAGGATCAACAGGCGCCAGCGCGAGACGCTCAGGTGATGACCATGGAGCGTCGCACCATCGACTACGATCGCTCCTACTCCGCCAAATTACGCAGCGAGCAGCAAGTTACTATCATCGCTCGAGTCAGGGGCGAGCTTGAAGCGCGCAATTTCGAGCCTGGCGAAATGGTCGAGAAAGGTCAAAGTCTCTATACCATCGAACCCGATGTCTATCAGGCTACGGTCAATCAGCGCGAAGCGGATTTGAAGAGCGCCCAGGCCGAAGCCTTTCGCGCTGATCGCGATGCAAGACGCTACAAACAATTGTTAGCACAGAACTCCGTTAGTCAGCAGCAGTATGATCAGGCCGTGGCGGAACGGCGTGTGGCGGATGCCAGCGTCGCTCAGGCCGAGGCGGCTGTGGAAAGCGCCAAGATCGATCTGGATTACACCAATGTACAAGCGCCGGTGACCGGCATGATCAGTTTAAGCGATGTCAACGTCGGTAACGTGGTCGATGTAGGCACGGAGCTTGCCATCATCACGCCGATGGATCCTATTGAAGTTCGTTTCAGCCTGCCTCAGCAGGAGGCCTTCGACCTACGCCGTCAGCGTCAGCAGGGCGCCGATATCACGGCGGCGTTAAAGCTTCCAGGTAGCAGCGATACGAAACAGCAGCAACTCAAGGGCAATATCGATTTCCTGGGTTCTCGCGTCAATGACGATACCAGCACGGTGCAGGCAAGGGCCATGTTCGACAATCCCGACGGTCTTTTGCTGCCCGGACAGTTCGCACGGGTGCAACTCAAGAACATGAAGCGCTATGACGTCATGGCGGTGCCGGAAATTGCCGTGACGCAAGGGCTGATGGGTCCGCAGGTATATGTACTTGATGACGACAACAAGGCGCGCACTCAGAGTGTGACCCCAGGCGATTCCGCTGGTGCGTTGCTAGTCATCGACGATGGCTTGAAATCCGGCGATCGCGTCGTTGTCAGCGATCCGGGTGGTATCGAGGCAGGAAACAAGATCAATCCCCAGCCCTATTCCGGTAATCCGGAAAAGCTGTCCGCCCAGAATGGCGATTCTGACGGCGCGTCAAAGCAGGACGAGCAGAAAGGGCAGCCTGCCCAGGAAAGTGATGCTGCGTCACAACAGGGCTCGGCGGGTAGCCAGAATGGCGAAAAGACCAATGAAGGAGAAAGCAGCGAATGAATTTCTCTGATTTCTTCATCAAGCGGCCGATCTTCGCCACGGTACTTTCGATTATCCTCGTGGTGATCGGAACACTGGCGATGCGTGGCCTGCCGATCCAGCAGTATCCCGACGTGGTGCCGCCCACGGTCTCGGTACGGGCGACCTTCCCCGGCGCCAACGCAGAGACTGTGTCCCAGACCGTGGCGGCGCCTCTTGCCGAGGAGATCAACGGCGTCGAGAACATGATCTACATGACCTCGAACAGCTCAGACAACGGCACCATGAGCATGAGTGTCGCCTTCGAGATCGGCTCCGATGGTGATATCAATACCATCAACGTCAACAACCGGGTGCAGTCAGCGCTCTCCCAGTTGCCCGAAGCGGTTCAGTCGCAAGGGGTCGAGGTCGAGTTGAGCTCGAGCAGTATTCTCCTGTTCGTGGCGCTGAACTCACCCGAGGGCGAGTACAGCAAGACCTATATGCAGAACTATGCTGTGCTCAATATTCTCGATGAGCTGCGTCAGATCCCTGGGGTAGGCCAGGCAGAGGCCTTGGGCGGGAGCGAGTTTGCCATGCGCATCTGGCTCGAACCGGACAAACTTGCCCAGTACGACCTGACCCCGGCGGAAGTCGCCAGCGCCATAAGGTCTCAGAATACCGAGGTGCCCGCGGGTAGTCTCGCCGCGGAACCCCAGGACGACCCGCGTCCCTATACCTACACCATTTCTGCCGGCGGGCGCCTCTCCGATGCGGAGGAGTTTCGCAACATCTATCTGCGTACCAATCCGGACGGGTCCTCGCTGCTTCTAAAGGACGTGGCCCGTATCGAGCTGGGCGCCTCCTCTTACGCGGTAAACGCCAACCTCAACGGCGGAACCATGGCGCCCCTGGCCATCAATCAGCAGCCCGGGGCGAACGCCCTGGAAACGGCAGCCGAGGTCAAGCAAACCATGGCAGAGCTGGCGGAGCGCTTCCCGGCAGGGCTTGAATACGAGGTGCCCTACGACACGACCTTGTTCATCGATGCCTCGATCGAAACCGTTACGCATACCTTTATCGAAGCCTTTGTCATCGTTGCGGTGATTGTCTTGCTGTTCCTGCAGAACTGGCGCGCCACCATCATCGCCATGACCGTGGTGCCGGTATCAGTGCTGGGCGCCTTTGCCGGGCTGTATATGCTCGGGTTCTCGATCAACCTGCTGTCCTTGTTTGCATTGATACTGGCTATCGGCATCGTGGTGGACGATGCCATTCTGGTGGTGGAGAACGTCGAGCGCCTGCTCGAGGAGGATAAAGATACATCGATTGTCGATGCGGTCAGCGAGGGCATGCGCGAGGTCGGTGGGCCGATCATCGCGACCGCCTTCATCATGGCAGCGGTATTCGTGCCGGTAGCGTTTCTGGGCGGTTTTACCGGTCAGATCTATAAGCAGTTCGCGCTCACCATTGCCATTTCCGTGGCTATCTCGGCTGTTGTCGCACTGACACTGACACCGGCGCTGGCTGCAATCTTTATCAAGCACAAGAAAAGCCCGGAAGAAGAATCCAAGCTCATGCGTGCGATACACGCGCCGGGGCGTTGGTTCAACAAGGGCTTTGATTGGGTCACTCGGCTCTACATGAAGATCGTGCACGCGCTTATCAGGTTCTGGGTACTGGCTCTAGCGCTGACTGTGGCGGTACTCGTAGGATCGTTCTGGCTTTATGAGAGCACGCCCTCGAGTCTGGTGCCGCAGGAAGATCAGGGCATTGCCGTGGCCTCGGTGAGTCTACCGGACGCCGCCTCGCTGGCGCGTACCACCGATTACATGAATGCGCTCAGTGACGAGTTCGAAAAGATCCCCGGCGTCGAGTATGTCTCGGCGATCGCCGGTTATGATCTGCTAACAAGCTCTGTAAACACCGCCCGAGGCAGCATGTTTGTCAGCTTAGAAGACTGGGGAAAGCGCGATCTTACCGCGGATGACATCATCGCGCGCATCAACAAGATCGGCGCCGAGACCGCAGGCGGGTCGGTGCGCTCGTTCAATCTGCCCCCGATCCCCGGGTTATCCACGACCGGGGGCTTTACTGGTTATCTACAGGCGCTGGAAGGGGCCAGCCCCAACGAGATGGGACAGGCGGCCAACAAGGTCATGCAAGCGGCCAACAAGCGTGAGGAGTTGGCGCAGGTATTCACGACCTTCAACCCCAACGTGCCTTCCTATCGTGCCGAGATCGATCAGCAAAAAGCATTGAGCTACGGGGTGCCGATTCAGGCGATCAACAGTACCCTTTCGAATACCTTGGGTAATGGTTTCGTCAATTACTTCTCTTACCAGAACCGTAACTTTCAGGTATTTCTGCAGAACGAAGCCGAGTATCGGCGATCCCAAGAGGATCTGAGTAATATCTTCGTGCGCAGCGGCAATGGGGAGCGTATCCCCCTGGCGGAGTTCGTCACCTTTGAGCGAATTACCGCGCCAGCGGTAGCGACGCGCTACAGCGTGTATTCTGCCGCTCAATTCCAAGGTGGGCCAGCACCAGGGTATAGCTCCGGGCAAGCCATTGCCATCATGGAGGAGGTGGTCAAGGAAACCCTGGGTGAAGGCTGGAGCATGGGTTGGACCGGTACTGCCTATCAGGAAGTCAACACCGGCAACGCGGCCACCATCGCGATTGTCTTCGGTCTGTTGATGGTGTTCTTGATCTTGGCAGCCCAGTACGAAAGCTGGTCGTTGCCGCTGGCAGTATTGACCGCGGTGCCTTTCGCCTTTTTGGGCGCTATTGCCGGTGTTGCATTGCGTGGCTTGAATATCGGCGTCTATGTCGAGGTCGGTATGCTGGTGGTGGTTGGGTTGGCGGCGAAGAATGCCATCCTGATCGTCGAATTCGCCGAGCTGCAACGCAAGGAGCAAGGCCTGTCGATTACCGAAGCCGCCAGCAATGCGGCGGAGCAGCGTTTCCGTCCTATCGTCATGACGTCCCTGGCCTTTATCTTCGGGACCTTGCCACTGGCGCTGGCTTCTGGTGCAAGTAGCGGCAGTAGCCACGAGATCGGTACCACCGTGGCAGTAGGCATGTTGTCGGTGGCGATACTCGCCAGTTTCTTCGTGCCTTCGTTCTATGCGATGATCGCAAGATTATCGCAGTGGCTCGATCGCAAGCGGGGCAAAAAGGACAAGCGCAGCGAAGATGGCAATACAGGTAGCGAAGGTTCGACCCAGGCTTCTGGATCCTAGCTCGCTCAGGGTGTAGTGGATGTGATGCGAAGCCAAGACGGGAGTCTTGGCTTCGTCGTTTGATGGCGCTTTAGGGAAACACTGAATAAATGTTTGCACCGGCGTATCGCTACGTTGCGCGGTACTCAAAGGCTCGCCTAACCCCAAGTTATGTCTCGCCTTTTGCGTTCCGTGCGCCTTGCGCTTCATCCGGTTCGCCAATTTATTCAGCGCTTCCTTAGCTGGCAACAAGTAGACAGAAAATTTTCAGTGGATTCATTTGATGCCGCAGGAGTTGGCATGCCGTTTTCTCGCAATTGGTACACCTTGTTCATCGCTGTCCCGCTGTTGATGTTGATGACGCTGCTATCCAGCCCATCCCAAGCCCAAGGCCTGGCGATTTCCGGCATAGGAAGTGTTAGTCAGGATGAAAAGCAGCCTCAGCAAGATCCAGAGGAATTACGCAATTCGCTGGACGACGTCATCTCAACCCTGGAAAGCGATGCCCAGCGCGATGAGCTTTTGGCCAGGCTCAAGGAATTGCGAGAGGCGAGTGCAAGCGCATCGTCCCTGCAGAGTGAAGAACGACAAGGACTGCTTGGTGCCCTGGCAGATTCTTTCAATGCTGCCGGTGAACAAGTTCAGGAAGGCAAAGCGCCTTTAGACATCTGGGCGCAGCGTTCCAGGCGAGCCGGTCAGCGCGTCGAATCGTTGTTCGCTTCCACGAGTCGTGAAGAGCTGTTGCGCGGCGCTATCGAAACCTCGGTGCTGATGGGGATTTGGCTAGGCCTATTGATACTGCTGATAGGGATAGGGCGATTTTTCTTGCGTCGCAACGGTTGGCCGCGAGTGCTACCACCGGAACCCCGAGCAGGATTGCTGATAATCCATTTTTTGCGCAAGGTGCTGCCTTGGGCCATATCCTTTGCTGTCATGCTGGTAAGCCTGCGCTGGCTAAATGCGCCGGTCCCATTTCGTGCCATTGTATTAATGCTGGCCTACATCGCGCTTTGTGGACGGTTGCTTGCCACCGTGTTCGAGGTGGTGATCTCTATCTTTACCCGAGGGCATCGGCGTGTCGCGGTAGCGCTTCTGCGTCAGCAGGCACTCAAACGGCTTTTCGTCATCGGCGCCTTGGCGGCCTTTGGGGATGCGCTCAACGGTGATCGGCTAGAGGTATTGCTGGGTAACGATCTTTCCGGCTGGCTTTCTGTATCGGCCAAGGTGCTGGCAGGTATAGTGGGAATCAAGCTCGTTCTACGCATCCAGCGCCCGATCAAGCATCTGATACGCAATCGGCCCTATTCGGTACGCCGCGACAAAAAATCACTGCGGGATCTGATCAACATTCTCGCACAGCTATGGCACGTGCCGGTGTTGCTGCTCATAGGGGCTTCTCTGCTGGCTATTTTCGTTACCGGTGGGGAGGCCGAAGGTGTCTTTGTCCGGGCGATCATCGATGCGGCTTTGTTGGTGTTGGCGATTGTTCTCGACAGCATGTTGCGTCGTCAGAGTGAGAAAACCGTCAAGCGCCGACGCATGTCGCAATATCGTCGCCGTCTCGAACGTTTTGGTTATGCACTTGGCCATCTGGTCATCTGGGTGGTCTTTGCCGAGCTGGCGCTATGGGTGTGGGACGTATCGCTGTTAGGCATCGGCGCCGATAGCGCAATCAGCGCCCGCATCGGGCGTGCGCTGCTAGGCATCGGGTTGACCGTCATGCTGGCCTGGTTGTTCTGGATCATCGCCGATACGGGAATCCAGCGGGCGCTGAACACCTCAGCACGGACCCGCGGTCGTCGCGTCTATAATGCCCGTGCTCAAACCATCACCCCCCTGTTGCGCAATGTGGTACTGGTTACCATCGTGATAATCGCCTCCATTGTCGGGCTTGCCAACCTGGGTGTGAACGTGACGCCTCTGTTGGCGGGTGCCGGGGTCATTGGTCTGGCCATCGGTTTCGGCGCCCAAACCTTGGTGCAGGACTTGATCACCGGGCTGTTCATTCTCATCGAGGATTCCCTGGCGGTGGACGACTTCGTCAAACTCGGTGACTTCATGGGGGCCGTAGAAGGATTGACAATGCGTACCGTGCGCCTCAGAGACCTGGATGGCGTGGTACACATCATCCCCTTCAGCGAAATCAAATCGATTCACAACATGTCCCGGCAATTCGGTATTGCACTGATGTACCTGAGTATTCCACATACCATGAAGATCGATGACGCCACTGCCTTGATGAAAGATGTCGCGGACGATCTGCGCAAGGATCCGGTGCTACGCCACTTGATCTGGTCGCCATTGGAGTTTCAGGGCATTCAGCGTTTTGAAGAAGGAGCAGCGGTATTGCGCATTCGCATGCGCACCAAACCGGAATATCAATGGGATGTGACCCGCGCTTTCAATTTGCGTCTCAAGCAGCGCATGGATCAGGACGGCCAGGACCTGGCCATGCCACGCTTGAATGTGGTGATGCAAAATGCGCCTCCGCCCGGCAAGAACGAATCCTGGGCGCCTGCGGTAGAACCAACAGTAGGGCACGCGCCGGGGCAAGGGGGGGATGCGGCATGAACGGTATCCATTTTGCAGGCCATCATCGATAAACCACGGCCTCGCTGGGTAGGGAGATGTACTTTCAAGTATATCACATAGTTAATTTTTCTGTTGGCTTAATTACTGCTAGGCTGTAAGCGAGCGAACGGACATCGCCAAGATACTCCGCTCTCGATCATCTGATCCTCTATAGGGATCGATCAATCAAGCATCCATGCGGGAGATAGGTAATGAAAGATTCCAAGACGGACAAATCCGAAGGTTTGGTAGATAAGGCGGCTGGCAAGGTAAAGGAAGCCCTCGGTAAGGCGACTAACGATAAAGATACTGAAACCAAAGGCAAGGCACAGACCGCGAAAGGTGACGCAAAGCAGACCAAGGGCGACGTGAAGGATGCTCTTGATCCCGAGCACAATAGTCACAATACAAACAAGCCCTGATGTTACTGGAGTAGGTACTTGTCAATACTATCGAGGGGCCTGATGGCCCCTCGATAGGTTATGAAAATAGAACAATCACGCTCAATGCATTGATTTTCTTCACGAACTGCAGCGATAAAAATGTGCTGGAAGAAAATTTAGCGGTATGAAATCCCGCTGCACGTTAGGAAACGTCTTGTTCAGGTGGGGCAGTACACTAGGCGAGAATTGATAGAGCAAAAAGGCGCCGCTAGGCGCTATCACCTGCCGGGTCGAGCTCAGGATGCTGTCCTTGACCGCACCTGGCAACGTGCTCAACGGTATACCGGCAATTATATAATCCGCCAAGCCGAGCCCTCGGTCAGCCAGCACTTGCTCAATTTTCTCCGCCGATTCGTGGATTATCTCAAGCCGCGGGTCTGGGCAGGTCTTCTTGAGAAACTCAACAAAATCTTCATTGGTTTCAAGCACCAGCAATGTTGCTTCCGGATGCATCTGGCGCAGTATTTCACGAGTAAAAGTGCCTACACCGGGACCATATTCGACCAGTACCCGGGCATTTTGCCAGTCGACATGAGAAAGCATGCGTCGAACCAGAAAGGGAGAGCTTGGAATGATCGAGCCAAGCATCTTCGGATGCTTGAGAAAGTTCTTGGCAAAGAGGAAGAACTGCTTGCTCTGTGACATGGATTGTCGAGAGTCCTTCGTTCCCTGCTTGCTGAATTCCATGTTTGAATTTCCTTTTCGTCAGACGGCTTGGGATTGTTTCATTACCTTAGGCCAACAAGCGCTTCAGGAAAAGTAATAATGTTCGTCAGGCCCGTTGTTGCTTTGCGTTTTGTCACACAGTGAAACGGTTGGTTAGTGGTATTTGTTGCAATGACCCCTGACACTTCATTGTAAAAGGTGACACTGCGATAATCTGCTAATGGCTGCGACGGACTGCGGCAAAACGCCACTTCTACACACCCCTCTCGAAACTAGAAAATAGCTGCCCTGTCAGCAGCCATTTGACCCATGAGAGTGCTGCTGGTGTTCAGCTCGTCCTTCAGCGCGTTCTGCGCTTCGTTCAGTGTCGAAAATCGCAGTCTCGAATCATTCTCAAGCAACCGTCTATTGATCTGCCACACGGCTGTAGTGAGATGTTTACTTTTAGTGTGCTAACGAACAACCTGCTCCGCGTATGGCGTCTATCAGGCTTCAAGAGGTCGTGTAATGAAAAGGAAGCATTTCAGTTTTTTCGTCGGTTTATCGCTGCTGCTGTTGCTTGGCGGATGCGATGCAGCATTGATAGATCCTCAGGGGCAGGTAGGGGAGCAGCAGCGAACGCTGATCTTCACCGCCTTTGGTTTGATGCTGATCGTGGTTATCCCGGTCATTGTGATGACGATACTCTTCGCCTGGCGGTATCGTGAGAAAGCTGAAGCGACCTATACACCCGATTGGGCGCATTCCAATGCCATCGAAACCGTCGTCTGGTTCATTCCATTCGTCATTATTGCATTCCTGGCCTGGCTAACCTGGCAAACCTCTCACAGTCTGGATCCTCACAAGCCGCTTGAAAGCGATGTCGAGTCCATGGAGATTCAGGCGGTATCGCTGGACTGGAAATGGCTTTTCATCTATCCGGAGCAAGGCATCGCAACCGTCAACGAGGTGGCTTTCCCGGCAGGCGTGCCCGTGCACTTCAGGGTGAGTTCCGGCTCGGTAATGAATTCGTTTTTCATTCCAGCCCTGGGTAGCCAGATCTATGCCATGGCGGGCATGGACAACAACGTTCATCTGGTGGCCGATAATCCAGGTACCTATTTTGGACGCTCCGTTCATTACAGCGGCGCCGGGTTCTCCGGCATGACCTTCGATGCCATTTCGACCACTGAAGAGGGTTTTGACGACTGGGTCAATAAAGTCAGAGAGTCGTCCAAGTCGCTGAACTTCCCGGAGGAGTACTACGTGCTGGCGGAGCCAACCAGAAACCATCCGGTTGAGTATTTCTCCGAGGCTTCACCGGAGCTTTACACGCAGATCCTGGAGAGTTTTCACGGTGGTAGTGGCGGAGCGCAGCAGGAAAAACACGGGGAGCAAGGCGGCGACCATCAGGGCGCGCCAATGAGCGCAGAGGCAGTGGAGTAATACTATGTTTGGAAAACTTAGCTTGGAGTCGATTCCTTATCACGAGCCCATCATCATGTCCGTGGTGGTCGTCATCGCGCTCGGTGGGATTCTTCTGTTTGGACTGCTGACCTACTACAAGAAGTGGATGTACCTGTGGTCGGAGTGGATCACCTCCGTCGATCACAAGAAACTCGGCATCATGTATTTCGTCGTGGCCCTGGTCATGCTGATACGCGGCTTTTCCGATGCCATCATGATGCGTACCCAGCAGGCTATCGCTGCCGGGGGCGCCGAAGGCTATCTACCACCGCACCATTACGATCAGATCTTCACCGCCCATGGTGTGATCATGATCTTCTTCGTGGCCATGCCCATGGTCATCGGTTTGATGAACCTGGTGGTGCCGCTGCAGATCGGCGCACGAGACGTTGCTTTTCCATTTCTCAACAACTTAAGCTTCTGGCTGTTCGCGGCCGGTGTCGTGCTGGTCAATGTGTCCCTGTTCGTGGGGGAGTTTGCCAAGACCGGTTGGCTCTCTTATGCGCCACTATCAGAGTTGGAGTACAGTCCCGGGGTCGGCGTGGACTACTGGATATGGGCGTTGCAGATATCCGGAATAGGAACGACCCTGACGGGTATCAACTTCTTCGTCACGATTCTCAAGATGCGCACCAAGGGCATGACGATGTTCCGCATGCCGATCTTCACCTGGACATCGCTGTGCGCCAATGTGCTGATCATTGCCTCCTTCCCGATCCTGACCGCAACGATCGCCATGCTGACTCTGGATCGCTATCTGGGTATGCACTTCTTCACCAATGATTTTGGCGGCAACATGATGATGTACGTCAACCTCATCTGGGCCTGGGGTCACCCAGAGGTGTATATCCTGATACTGCCGGCGTTCGGTGTGTTTTCCGAGGTCATCGCGACCTTCTCCAGAAAGCGTCTGTTTGGTTACGCGACCCTGGTGTGGGCGACGGTTGCCATCACCGTATTGTCTTTTGTCGTCTGGTTGCACCACTTCTTCACCATGGGTTCAGGGGCCAACGTCAATGCCTTCTTCGGCATCATGACGATGCTTATCGCAATACCCACCGGGGTGAAAATATTCAACTGGCTGTTCACCATGTTTCGTGGACGGCTGCAGTTTACCTCGCCGGTACTGTGGACCCTAGGCTTCATCATTACCTTCACCCTGGGCGGCATGACCGGGGTGATGCTGGCCGTGCCGGGCGCCAACTTCGTGCTGCACAACAGCCTGTTCGTCATTGCCCACTTCCATAACGTCATCATCGGCGGTGTGGTATTCGGCATGATGGCCGGCATGACCTACTGGTTCCCCAAGGCCTTCGGTTTCACCCTCGATGAGAAGTGGGGCAAGCGCTCGTTCTGGTGCTGGTTCACAGGGTTTTATCTGGCCTTCATGCCGCTTTATGTCTTGAGCTTCTTCGGGGCAGCGCGTCGCATGCAGTCCTACGCGCAAACTGAATGGCAGCCGTGGTTCATTCTGGCCGCGTTTGGAGCCTTGGTCATTCTGGTGGGGATTGCCTGCACCATCATTCAGATCGTGGTCAGCATTCGCGATCGCGAGAAGAATGCAGACATCACCGGTGATCCCTGGGATGCGCGTACGCCGGAATGGTCCACGTCATCACCCGCGCCGTTCTACAACTTTGCCCATCTCCCAGCGGTCAATGGCATTGACAGCTTCTGGGATGACAAGCAGAAAAACGGCCCCAATGCTCAGCTGAGCGAACCGCCCTATGAAGATATCCATATGCCCAAGAACACCGTGGCAGGCCCGGTGATGGGCGTCATCAGCATTGCGCTTGGTTTCGCCTTGGTATGGCATATCTGGTGGTTGGCGGGACTCAGTGCACTAGGTCTATTCGTGACCTTCATGCTGCGTGTCTTCAACGACGACATCGACTATTACGTTCCGGCCAAGGAAGTCGAGCGTATCGAGAATGCGCACAAACAAGAGCTGAAGGAGCTGCGAGCGTAATATGTCAACGCATACAGAGACTTTTAACGACGCTCATACTGGAGAGCATGAGCACCACGATGCCGCAGGCACCAAGATCTTTGGTTTCTGGGTATACCTGATGAGCGACCTGATCATTTTCGGGTCACTCTTCGCCACTTATGCCGTGCTCATGGAGGGCACGGCAGGGGGGCCAACAGCTGCGGATATTTTTGAACTGCCGTTCGTTCTGGTCGAGACTTTTCTGCTACTGTTTTCGAGTTTCACCTACGGCATTGCCGTGCTGGAAATGAACAAGAACAAGGTGGCGCAGGTCAAGCTCTGGCTGGGTATCACCTTTTTACTGGGCGCAGCCTTCGTGGGGATGGAAATCTACGAATTCCAGCATTTGATTCATGAAGGGTTCGGGCCGGATCGCAGTGCCTTTCTGACTGCATTCTTTACGTTGGTCGGCACCCACGGGCTGCACGTGACTTTCGGTCTAATCTGGATTCTGGTGATGCTGATTCAGTTGTCTACCAAAGGCCTGACCGAAGCGACTCGGCCACGCATCATGTGCCTGAGCTTGTTCTGGCATTTCCTTGATGTCGTCTGGATATGCGTCTTCTCCTTCGTCTACCTGATGGGAGTCCTAGTATGAGCAACAGTAATCCGGATACCGTGCCAGGCAGCGCGAGTCATGGTAGCGTTAAGTCCTATGTGATAGGTCTGGTTCTATCTATCGTGCTGACCGTGATTCCCTTCGCCGCCGTCATGACCGGCGCCTTGAGCATCACGACAACGGTACTGACCATTGTCATCGCAGCCGTACTGCAGGTTCTCGTGCAATTGATCATGTTCATGCACTTGAACACCAAGTCGGACGAAGGATGGAATTTCATGTCCCTCGTCTTCGCGGTGACGATACTGGTTCTCGTGGTGGGAGGTTCATTATGGATCATGCATCATCTACATCTGAACGTAATGATCAACTAGCGTCGCACCCTGCGATGCTCAAAGACTTTCTCGCCATTACCAAGCCGGGCATCATTTTAGGCAATCTTATTTCGGTGACCGGCGGCTTTTTCCTGGCGGCTCATGGAAGATTGGAACCGGTCCCTTTCCTGGCCGCGCTAATAGGCGTGGCCTTGGTGATTGCATCCGGCTGCGTATTCAACAACGTCGTCGACCGGGATATCGACATCAAGATGCAGCGCACACGAGAACGGGCGCTGGTGAAAGGCGTCATATCCGTGCCGGTGGCGCTCGCATATGCCACGTTTCTGGGTAGTGCCGGAGTAATGCTGCTGTATTGGATGGCAAACCCGCTGGCTGCGTTTTTTGCGGTTGCGGGTTTCGTTGTCTATGTCGGTTTCTACACTCTTTGGCTCAAGCGTAACTCGGTACATGGAACGCTTGTTGGAAGCCTTTCCGGGGCCATGCCACCAGTTATCGGGTATTGCGCTGCCAGCAATCAGTTCGATCTCGGCGCTGCAATTCTGCTGTTGATCTTCAGCCTCTGGCAGATGCCGCACTCCTATGCAATTGCGATCTTTCGCTTTGATGACTACAAGTCGGCATCGATTCCAGTGCTGCCCGTCGAGAAGGGCATTCCCGCCGCCAAGCGCTCCATCGTGCTGTACATTATTGCCTTCACGGCCGCCGTATTGGCATTGTCTCTGACAGGCTATGCTGGCGCTTGCTATCTTGTTGTTGCCGGTGCAGCGAGTTTCTATTGGCTTTACCTGGCACTGTCCAACTATCAATGGATAGATCATGCCGCCTGGGCGAAAAAGCAGTTCGTCTTCTCCATCATAATGGTCATGATCCTGAGCCTGATGATGGTGATCGATTTTGGTGTTTCATCGACCGTAGCGTTGCTGGCCAGCATTTGATCCTCTCCAGTTCATTTCTATACGAACTTCTCGTGAGTAAAAACGTCTCCAATAAGGAAATCACTTCTATTTCAGCAGTGTGCTCATGAGGAGCGAGTGCCATGGGTTCAAGCGTAATGCTGATGTTCGGTATGGGGATGTTGACAATAGTGAATACCGCCCAGGCTGCCGCCACTTCCTGGGATATCGTTCAAAATGAAAGCCGGCTTGGCTTCATCGCGATTCAGGAAGGCGATGAGTTCAAGGGGGAATTTGACGACTTCGATGCCGAAATGCAGTTCTCGAAAGAGGCCCTCGAGGATAGCCGCTTCGATGTCATCATCGATGTCACCAGTATTGATGCTGGTAATTCCCAACGAAACGATACGCTTCCGGACGAAGAGTGGTTCTTTTTCGAGCGCTTCCCCAAAGCTACCTATGTCACCTCGGCGATTCGCAAGGGTCGCGATACGTCCTTCGAGGCGGTGGGCACCTTGACCCTGAGGGGGATGGAGCGAGAAGTTGTCCTACCCTTTGACTGGCAGATCGAGGGTGATAGCGCCTTCATGCAGGGGCGAGCGAATTTCGATCGTCGGCAGTTCGATATTGGGCAAGGGGAATGGGCCAGTGATGATGTCGTCGGTTATCCGATACAGGTAATCGTCGATCTGACCCTAGAACGCGCCGAATAAGATAAAAGAGCGCGCCGAGGCTCAAGCCTGGCGCGCTCTTGATCGTCTCATCGAGTCGACCATTGGCGGTCGCTGACAGTCAACTGATGACGTTTTTCAGGGCCTGTTCCAGATTTTCGACGCTACGCCCGACATTATGCAGCTTGTCGAGGCCGAACAACCCGATACGGAAGGTCTGGAAATCATCCCCTTCATCGCACATCAAGGGAACGCCGGCGGCGACCTGAACGCCTTGCTGGCCAAACTTGCCCGCAATCCCTGAGTCCTCGGTGTAGCACACCACTACGCCAGGCGCTTGGAAACCCTCGGCCGCAACGCTCTTGAAACCATGATTGCTGAGCATGGTACGCACGCCCTTGCCCAGCTCCCACTGTTCGTCACATACCTTATTGAAACCGTAATCCTGGGTCTCTTTCATCACGTCCCGCAGCTGGGCCAGGCCATCCGTCGGCAGGGTGGCATGATAGGCATGGCCGCCATTTTCGTAGGCCGCCATGATGTCGCGCCACTTGCGTAGATCCGCCGCAAAACTGCTGCTGTTGGTTTCCTGAAGCCGAGCTTCGGCGCGCTCGGAGAGCATGACCATGGCGCAACCCGGTGAGCCGCTCCAGCCCTTTTGCGGGGCGCTGATCAGCACATCCACACCGGTGGCCTGCATGTCGACCCAGGCAGTGCCGGAGGCGATGCAGTCGAGCACGAACAGGCCATTTACCTTATGAACCGCATCCGCTACCTGCTTGAGATAGTCATTCGGCAGGATCATGCCCGCAGATGTCTCGACATGAGGGGCGAACACCAGGTCAGGCCGCTGCTCTTCGATGCTGGCCACGACCTCTTCAATGGGCGCCGGTGCAAAGGGAGACTGCTTGTCCTCGCCAAGGCGGCGCGCCTTCATCACGGTGGACTGCGCCGGGATGTTCCCCATCTCGAAGATCTGGGTCCAGCGGTAGCTGAACCAGCCGTTGCGGATGACGAGCACCTTGCGATCCTGAGCGAATTGCCGCGCCACCGCCTCCATGCCGAAGGTGCCGCTACCGGGCATGAGAATCGCGCTATGAGCGCTGTAAACAGCCTTCAACATGCCCAGTACATCGTTGACCACGTTCTGAAAGGCCTTGGACATGTGATTGAGGGAGCGATCGCTATAGACCACCGAATATTCTAGTAGACCGTTGGGATCGACATCGGGCCGCAAACCAGGCATTTCCTTACCTCCATATCATTGGCGATAGCTATGACGTTGACCCCTTAGGATAGGCGTAAACACCGACAACGACTAGCGCGCTTCCACATCACGTGTTTCCACCGGCACGACGCTAACGCCGGCTGCATGAGTTATGGCATCGGGTTTGTCAGCGTTGCGGACGGTCGCTTCGAGCTGGCTGTACAGCGCATGATGCAGGAGAAGCCGATCGTAGAAGGTCGTTTTCAACGGGAACGGGCGACTGGACAAAAGCAGCGACGTGGCAACACCGCTTGGGTTTTCCAGCTCCTTCTTCAGAATGGCGTAATCGATCAGAAAACCTCGAGCATTGGCCTGTTCGGTGGCAGCGTCGATGGCTTTGTCGATACGTGTTTCCATGGCCTGCGGTGACTCTTCAGGCACGGGATGGGCTTGTATCTCGAGCAGATTCTCCATCGTCCAGCCAAGTTTGACCGGTTCGTTGATCAGTCGAACCGTTGTTCCCTTTGGAACCCGGTAAATGAGGTTTTCGATATCGTCGGACAGCATCCGAATACAGCCATGGGAAACGCGCATGCCGACCCCATCGGGGCGATTGGTGCCATGAATCAGATAGCCCGGAATACCCAGGATGATGGCATAGTCGCCCAACGGGTTGTCAGGCCCAGGTGGCACGACCCGGGGCAGTATATTACCGTTTTCCGCATGCTCGGCGATGACGCTTTGAGGCGGGTACCAGCTTGGCTGTTCCACCTTGGCCGTGATCTGGGTGGTCCCCAGCGGGGTTTTCCAATCCATGCGCCCGATACCGATGGGATAGGTTTCGACGCTAGCCAAGGTGCCGGGTCTTGCAGGCGGATAGTAGTAGAGCCGCAGTTCGGCGAGGTTGATGACGATGCCTTCCCGAGGTCCAGGCGGCAGGACATAGCGGGTAGGCAGTAATACCCGAGCGCCTTCACCGGGTAGCCAGATACTGGTCTCCGGATTTGCCTGGGTGATCGCGTTGTACCCGACGTTGTTGTTCAAGCCAAGATCGAGCAGCGTGTCGTCTTCAGAGGCCTCAACGGTGCTCATCCGGCCCACGATATCGCTGCTTGCTGAAAGCGGATAGCGGCCTTGGGGGCTTTCTTCCTGCGCCTGAGCCAGCGACAGCCAAGGAAA
The DNA here is from genome assembly GCF_947500835.1 of uncultured Halomonas sp. Taxonomy (GTDB): domain Bacteria; phylum Pseudomonadota; class Gammaproteobacteria; order Pseudomonadales; family Halomonadaceae; genus Modicisalibacter. The sequence goes on along the minus strand of NZ_CANMTQ010000001.1, from coordinate 372,652 downwards.
CGCCAGTACGGCCAATATGAAAAATGTGAACCAATAACCCTTTCTTCGTCGCACTGCGCGCATCTATCGTAACCTGTCATGTAAACGTCTATGTAAAGGATGGGTATCATCCTGGTGGCGTAAGCTAAAGCAATCGACGCGAACTTTACAGAGCGCGATCAAGGCCCATTTGCCAGAATTCGATTTCCAGACGTGTTGCGTCTCGGAATATCCTGGCCAGTTCATCGAAGCGCGCTGCCGTTACGTTCGCCAGGCGCAAGTCCAGCCAAGCGATTTCATCCCGCGTGGCTTGCTGAAACTCTGCGCTTTCATACATGGCGATCCAGGCGTTGTAGGGATTATCGTCACGCTGGGTAAAGGCTTGAGCAGTGAGCCAGTTGGCGATCTCGCCATAGCCGACCAGACAGGGGGCAAGGGCGACGTGCATGTCGAGCAGGTCGCCGCGATTGCCGGTATCCAGTACATAGCGGGTATAGGCAAGGGTTGCCTTGGCTTCCGGTAGAGAAGCAAGCTGCTCTTCAGAGATGCCCCATTCACGGCAATAATCGATATGCAGATCGAGCTCGACATCAAGAATGGTCTTGAGCCCCCCGAAACCATGACGAAGCTCCGTCATGTTGCGGCTTTTGTAGACTGCCAAGGCATAGGCACGCGCGAAATGCATCAGGAATAGATAGTCCTGCTGCAAGTAATGGCGAAATGCGTCCGGCTCGAGCGTGCCTGCGCCTAACTGACTGATGAAATCGTGCTCGATATAGGCGCGCCAATCTTTCTGACAGGCCTTTGTCAGGTCGTCGAAACGATAACCCATGATGCTCTCCGATAGCAGGATGAACGACAAACTGAGGTTTGAGCAGGCGGCAAAAGGCGGCTACCACAGCCAGCTTGTCGGATTGGCCGGTGGCTGGCCGCGGCGCAGATCGCGCAGGCCGATGACGCAGCGCACGATCAACCACACCATCAGCAGTGGCCAGATCAATACGCCAACCGCAATCAGGGTGAGCACGAAAGCAACGATGGAATAGAGCGTGCCGATCCAGAAGGTGCGAATCTGATAGCGATAGTGCTCTTTCAGCCAGGGCGACGCATCGTTGCGATAGACATAGGCCATGATCACACCAATCAATAAAGTGACATTGGCGGTAATCAATCCTGCCAGGTACAGCACATAGATGATTTGAGGGACGCTGATTTCGTCCCTGGTCGCAACCGGGGAAGTGGACATCGCGGTCTCCAGAGATAGTGGATAGTCGCCATCTTCCCATGGTCCGGGCTCTAGTTCGAGTACCGGCTTTTATACGGCCTTCAATCGTCCGGCTTGCTGAGCAGGCTGCCCAGGGCCAGGTTGTCGTTTGCAAAGCTCACTCGGTAAAGACCGGCCTCGCCGCTGTCGGAAGTGAAGTAGAGGGTGTCTTGGTCGGTGAAGGCGACACCGACCGGGCGTGCCCAACGATTACCTTGTTCGTCTTGAAAACCGGTCAGCAGTTCATGGATTTGCCCGCTGTTGGACGAATCGAGTGTAATACCAGCGACCAGGGGCTCGCGTCTTGAGGCCGGATCCCCCGAAGCGCCGCCGCGTGGTTTCGTGGCCCAGCTACCGCGTACCGCTGCCACTGCATCCAATCCAAGCGAACTTCCTTGCGGGGTGAAACTCAGCTCCATGGGGGCGCTACGGGCAGGAAAGGTCGCCACCGGCGCCCTGGCATCGTTCATCGAACGCGGCGATTCGCCACTAATGCAGTCGTCACGCCGGAACTCGCCCTCCACCCACTGGAACCAAGGCATACCAAAGAAATCCCCCTGTTCGGCGCGTACCAGCACCTCGCGAGGTTCCTCATAGCCCCAATGATCCGGGCCGTTGTTGGTCGCATAGAGAGTGCCCTGATGATCGAAGGCCAATCCAATTGGGTTGCGCAAGCCGCTTGCATAGGGCTGCCATTGCGGTGAGTCGCCACTTTCGTCGAGCACCATGATGCCGCCACGCTGGTTCTCGAAGCGGTAGCCTTCGCCAACATACTGGTTCGAGCAGTTACCTTGAATGCCCAGTCCCAGATATAACCGCTCGTCCGGGCCTGCCACCAAGGTACGGGAGCTATGACCGCCGCCGCCGGGGATTCTCGCAATTCGCGTGAAATCTCCTTCGCCGGGTCTGTCCCCCGGGCGGTAATCAGCGGTGAGCAACGCATTTGTGGTAGCGACGTAGAGCTTGTCGCCGCGCTGGGCCACGCTATGGGGATAGTTATCGAACCGAACCAGCACCTCTGCGCGCTCATAGGGGGGCGACAGCCGATAGACCCGTCCCGCCTGGCTGCCAATGAACATCTCGCCCTCTCTACCCAAGCTGATCAATCGTGGCGTGGTCAGGTCCGCAACCTTGCTGATGGTGGTGCCTGGCGGCGCCATGAGTTGATGGTCGGTATTGGCAACATCCACCTGAACAAGCCCTGCAGGGTTTTGTTGGGCATTCAGAGACGATGAGGCGATCAGTGCCAAAAGGGCGAGGCTTGTAGCGATGAATGCAGGGCGCTGACTGAAACGTGAATCCGGAGGCATGAGGTGAACTCCTTGACTGTTATCCGTCTTCGTCTGATCAGTGTAGACAGCGATTTTTGCAAATAAGCGCTAACGTTTCTTGTAAATGCGAAATTCCCTGTGCTCAGGATGGTTCTGTTCCTGCTCCGGGGTTTTGCGATAGCGCTTGTATTCCCATTGATACTGCACCGGATCCAGCGCAATGGCATCTTCGACGCAGACATTGACGCCACGTGCCGACACCGTCTCCTCCGTGGAATAGACACGCTCATCCGCTGCAAGAAAATGAATTGCGAAACCACGACCTGCAAGACGCAAGGCTACACCGGTAACCACTCGGGCTTGGGTGCGGGCTACCAGTTTGGGCAGCAAAGTGGCGGTGTAGGCAGGGCGGTGATAGAAGTCGGCGAACACGCCGCTGCCCCAGCTGGGAACCTGATCCGGCAGGATGCCCACGGCTTCACCACGCTTGAGTGCCTTGAGCAATGACGCGACACCGCGAGAGTTGGTAGGCACCAAGGCAGCACCCATGCGTTCACGTCCATGACGGATGATGGGTTCAAGAGCATGAATTCTGGGAGGCTCGTACATGGCGGTAAAGGGAAAATGACTCGAGAGCCAGAAGTTGAGTATTTCCCAATTACCGAAGTGAGGCGCCAGCACGATCACACCGCGTCCTTCCTTGCGGGCTTCATCGAGAAGTTCACGCCCATGTACTTCCACAATCGACGCTTCGATACGAGGGGGGTGTGCCATCCAGGCAAAGCCCAGCTCGAGCATGGTAGCGGTAGAGTGAACAAGACTTTGCTTGCCACGGCTGCGCCGTTCAGGTCGATCGAGCTCAGGATAAACGTCCTTGAGATTGACGTTCGTGACATAACGCTCGCGTCGGCTGAAGCGATGGATCTGAGGGCCAAGCAGGCGAGCCAGACGCCACAACACCTGAGGGGAGCACCTGGCCAACACGCGCCACAACAGGATGATGGCCTGGGCGCGAAATTTGTGGGTGGGTTTCTTTTTGTTGTTCATGAATTCGAGAGATGGAGTATATAAGTGGGTATGAAATACATGATTAGGCGGCAAAACAAATCGTTAACGAAGAGGGCGACAAATTTCAATCAGGTTACCGTCCGGATCGCGTAGATACAAAGAGGTGATGGGTCCTTGAACGCCCCGGCGAGGAACCGGACCTTCTTCGACAGGTATCTGCAGCGTATCCAAATGCGCCTGTACCTCCTGCAGGGGTAGCACGCTTCGAACGCATAGATCGATACTGCCTGGGGTGGGATAGGACGCTTTAGGGCTTGAGGGTGTATCGGTCCGATGTAGGCGCAATGCCATATCGCCCATCACGAGGTCGACCCGCTCGGCCTCCTGGTAACGCGCTTCCAATCCCAGCACGCGGGTATAGAAATCCACGGCTCGGCCGATATCAGTAACAGTGACGACCAGGTGATCCAGGCCGGTTAGCATGGCGTTCTCCTTATGTTTTCACTCAAAGGATACGATGCCGACCGGGTCGCTGTCGTGCGTCGTTTCGCACAATGGCCGCAATTGCGGGTCAGTCGTTTTCAAGAGCGTCGATGTCGTCTTGATACAAAGATAATAGAACGCGCTTTGATAGTCTGTTTCGGCCATTAGCGCTGGTTTTTCTGCCTATGCTACGTCTGGCTTGATCTATCTTTGAGTCATTGAGGTTTTCTGTTTGTGAAATTAAGTAAGCGTGGGTATATTCCCGCGCGTCGTGCCCTCGCCAATATCCAGTAGATGTTGGCATTTCAATGATTTGCTTTACCTTAGAGGCAGCATTATTTATGTCGCGGCAGCTATTGGCCATGGCGTTGGCCCCCTTGCTGGGTCTGTTCATCCTGGCGATCGGCAATGGGTTTCTTGCCACGTTGATTACCTTGCGTCTGGACGCCGCTGGCGAGTCTGCCGTGATGATCGGCTGGGTCTCTTCGGCCTATTTCATCGGTCTTGCCATTGGTGCGATGTTCAATGATCGCCTGCTGCTGCGTATCGGCCATATCCGCGCCTATGGCAGCTTTGCCTCCCTGGTAGCGGTGACGGTATTGCTGCAAGGACTCTGGCTCGACCCCTTTGCTTGGTTCGTGCTGCGCCTGATTGGCGGCTGGGCCACGGTAGGCGTGTATCTGGTCATTGAAAGCTGGCTGCTGACCTCCGGCGACCAGAAGGTGCGCGGGCGCCTTCTGGCGCTGTACATGATTGCCCTCTATGCGGCGGGGGTGCTGGGGCAATTATTGTTAGGGGTGACGGATGCCATGGGCGTAACCGCACCCTTCATGGTGGTGGGTATGCTGGCGTCGCTCTCGGTATTGCCCATGGCGATGATTCCGCGGGTATCACCGCTGATCGAACAAGCCGAACCCTTGCCACCCCATCGCCTGATCACCATCACCCCTACCGGCGTCATGGCGACCTTTGGCTCGGGTCTTGCCGTGGCGGCGGTCTATGCGCTATTGCCGCTTTATCTGCAAAGCCTGGGGCTGTCGGTCGCCCGTATCGGACAAATGATGGCGGTGATGGTGCTGGGGGCCATGCTGTTGCAGTACCCCATCGGTCGCTGGTCGGATCGTCATGACCGTCAGCTGGTGCTGATTCTCATCGGCGCTTTCTTCGCGCTTATTTCATTGGGCATGATCATGCTGCCGCAAAAGCAGTGGGTGCTGGCAGGACTCTTGTTCCTGCTGGGCGGCGGTGTCTTTGCCTTGTACCCGGTAGCGCTCAGTCATGCGGCGGACCGGGCGCCGGCAGGGGCCCTGGTAAGGATGAGTCAGGGGTTGCTACTGATCAATGCGCTGGGTTCCACTATCAGCCCGCCCTTGGTCACGCCGGTCATGAGTTGGCTCGGCGATGCGGGCTTGTTCTGGTCCTTGGGTAGCCTCGGCGTGTTCCTGGTGCTGTTTTTCACCTGGCGGCGCAGCGTACGTCCTGCACCGATTCCGGTAGCTCCGTTTGCTCCGAATGCGCCCATGTCCGTCATCGGGGCCGAGCTCAATATCACTGAAGAGCTGGTCCAGGGCGCCACCGAACACGAGCATCACGAGGATCTCTCTCAAGTCGTGCCGGATATCGAGGTGGCTGAGGCATTCGTGGGTCCGCCACGAGAAGAGGATGCAATACTCAGCTATTTCGATACCGGCGCCGAGGTGCCAGCCGACAGCGATCCTCCGTTCCAGCCTCAACCCTCCTGATCCCTTCTAATCGCAGCTTGCAGTGATTCAGCGCCCGACGGCATCACCGTCGGGCGTTTTGGTTACGGCGTTTGGCTAGTGGCTAATAAGCACCAAGGACTCTACCATCATTTATATCCATTACTGATAGGTGCTTGCCATGATGTACTACGCTGCCCCGGTACGCGACTACCGTTTCGTACTTGAAGAGTTACTCGAGCATGGTTCACTAAGCCTTTCACATTTTGACGAGACCACGCCTGACCTGATCGAAGCGGTACTGGAAGAGGCGGCAAAGCTGGCAAACGAGGTCTGGGCGCCGCTCAATTACAGCGGCGATCGCGAGGGCGTGCGACTCGACGGCGATCAGGTGACCACTCCCCCGGGATTCGCCGATGCTTACCGTGCCTATATCGACGGCGGCTGGAACGGCATCGGCGTTGACGAGGCCCAAGGCGGCCAGGGCTTGCCCGAAGTGGTCGCCAGCGCCGTACAGGAGATGCTGCACGGCGCCAACATGGCTCTGGGCCTGTGCCCGATGCTCACCGCCGGCGCCATCGAAGCATTGGCTCAGCACGGAGACGACAAGCTCAAGGCACTCTATCTGGAGAAGCTGGTGAGCGGTGAGTGGTCCGGCACCATGAACTTGACCGAATCCCAGGCCGGTTCGGATCTGTCCCAGGTGCGCACCAAGGCCGTTCAGGAAGAGGATCACTACCGCCTTACCGGCCAGAAAATCTACATCACCTGGGGCGAGCACGATATGGCGGAGAATATCGTGCATTTCGTTCTCGCTCGTACCCCGGATGCGCCGCAGGGCAACAAGGGCATCTCGCTGTTTCTGGTGCCCAAGTTCCTGGTCAATGACGACGGTAGCCTGGGTGAGCGCAACGATGTGGTCTGCGCCTCTCTCGAGCACAAGCTGGGTATTCATGCCTGCCCCACCTGCACCCTGAGTTTCGGGGAAAAGGGTGGCGCCATCGGCTATCTGGTAGGCGAGCAGGGTCGCGGCCTGAATCACATGTTCACGATGATGAACGAGGCACGGCATAAAGTCGGTGTCGAAGGCATCGGCGTTGCCGAGCGCGCCTGCCAGCAGGCGCTGGGGTATGCGCTGGAGCGTGTTCAGGGGCGCAGCCCCAAAGCCCGCGGCGGGGCTTCCTGCGCCATCGCCGATCACCTGGATGTGCGGCGCATGCTGCTGTCCATGCGTGCCCGTACGGATGGCCTGCGGGCGCTGGCGCTCTACTGCGCTGCCCAGATGGATCAGGCTCGCCATGGTGCGGACGACGATACCCGCCGGCAGGCCCAGGCTCGGGTCGATATCCTGATTCCGGTGGTCAAGGCGTTTTCCACCGATCAGGCGGTGGATATCACCTCGCTGGGCATTCAGGTACACGGCGGCATGGGATTCATAGAGGAGGGCGGGGCAGCCCAGCTGCTGCGAGACGTGCGTATTGCACCGATTTACGAAGGCACCAATGGTATCCAGGCGCTGGATCTTGCCGGTCGCAAGCTGCAGCGCGATGGTGGGGCAGCACTGTGTGCTCTGCTTGACGAAGTCGAGACCACTGCCGGTGCGCTTACCGAAAACTCAGCGCTAAAGCCGCTGGGAGAGAGTCTTGCACAAGGTAGCGCGGATCTACGTGCCGCCATGGCGATCCTTCTGAAAGAGGGCGGCGATGCGGATAATGGGCCGGACGCCATTCAGGCCTATGCCACGCCGTTTTTGTCCTTGGCGGGTCATTTGCTGTGTGCCTGGCAGATGGGGCGTGCCGCGTTGGTGGCCCAATCAGCCCTGGATGATGGCAAAGGCGATGCGGACTTCTATCGCGCCAAGTTGGTCAGTGCGGATTTTGCGCTACGCCACTGGCTACCAGAAGGGCGTGCCCAGCGTGCAGTGATCGAGGCGGGTATGAATACACTGCTTGATTTTGCGCCTGCCAGCTACTGAGTCCAGTTACCACGAAGTTGGTCACAAAAAAAGAGGGAACACCAGCATGTCCAGTATCTTCGAGCAGGGCCTGCCCCAGACGCCGGCAAACCATGTGGCGCTATCGCCCCTGACCTTCATCGAGCGTACCGCCCAGATCTATCCGGACTACCCGGCGGTGGTCCACGGTGAGCTACGCCGGGATTGGCTCACCACCTGGCAGCGCTGTCGGCGTCTAGCCTCGGCGCTTGCCGGGCGCGGCATTCAACCGGGCCAGACCGTCGCCGCCATGCTGCCCAACGTGCCCCCCATGTTCGAGGCCCATTTCGGTGTGCCGCTCGCCGGGTGTGTGCTCAACACCCTGAACATTCGCCTGGACGCGGAGGCCATCGCCTATATGCTCGTCCACGGCGAGGCCAGGGCGATCCTGGTTGACCCGGAGTTCAGCGATGTCATCGAACAAGCGGTCGCGATGCTCGACGACAAGCCGCTGATCATCGATGTGGCGGATGTCATGTTTGACGGTGAGGCTCGGCGCATCGGTGAAATAGAATATGAAGACCTGTTGGCGGAAGGTGATCCGGAGGCGCCCTATCGTCTGCCCGATGATGAATGGCAGGCCATCTCGCTGAACTACACCTCCGGCACCACCGGTAAGCCCAAGGGCGTGGTCTATCATCATCGCGGCGCGCACCTGAACGCGGTGAGCAATATTCTCGAATGGGCCATGCCGCATCATCCGGTCTATCTATGGACCCTGCCGATGTTTCACTGCAACGGCTGGTGTTTTCCCTGGACCATTGCCGCGGCGGCGGGCACCAATATCTGCCTGCGCAGGGTCGAGGCGCGCAAGATCATGGAGCTGTTGGTCGACGAAGAGGTCACCCACTTCAGCGGCGCGCCGATCATACTCAACGGCCTGGTCAATCTATCCGAGCAGCACAAGCGCATGCTGGAGCATCCGGTCAAGGTCACGGTGGCCGGGGCCGCGCCACCGGCCTCGGTGATTTCCGGCATCGAAAAGCTGGGCATCGAGGTGACCCACGTCTACGGGTTGACCGAGGTCTACGGTCCGGTCACGGTGTGCGCCTGGCGCGAATCCTGGAACGAGCTGCCACTGGAAGAGCGTGCCAGGATCAAGTCGCGTCAGGGCGTACGCGGTCACATGCTGGAAGCGCTGTGCATCGCCGACTCCGACACCCTCGAGCCGGTGCCCAAGGACGGTCAGACCGTCGGCGAGATCATGATGCGGGGCAACAACGTCATGAAAGGCTATCTGAAGGACGCGAAAGCGACTCAGATAGCGCTGCAAGGCGGCTGGTATCATACCGGCGACCTGGCGGTGTGGCATGCGGATGGCTATATCGAGATCAAGGATCGCCTCAAGGACATCATCATTTCCGGCGGCGAGAATATTTCCACCATCGAGGTGGAAAATGCCATCTACGCGCATCCGGCGGTGGAGGAGGCTGCTGTCGTGGCGCGTCCGGACGAGAAATGGGGCGAGACGCCTTGCGCCTTCGTCAAGCTCAAAGCCGGTCAGGAAGACACTACCGCGGAAGATATCATCGCCTATTGCCGTGAACATCTGGCCCGTTTCAAGGTGCCGCGCTACGTGATATTTGGCGAACTACCCAAGACCTCCACGGGCAAGATCCAGAAATTCCTGCTTCGCGACGAAGCGCGTAAATAGTGATGGTTCAGCAGTAATACAAAGGAGAGATACGGATGAGCAGCAATCGAATCGGCGTCGTCGGCGCTGGCACCATGGGCCAGGGGATTGCTCAGGTACTTGCCAGTAGCGGCTGTGAGGTACAGTTGTACGATGTCGCCGACGAACAGCTCGAGCGCGCCAAGGGCGGCATTGGTAAAGGCCTGGACAAGCTGGTTGCCAAGGAACGCCTGTCCGCTGACGATCGCGATGGCGCCCTGAAGCGCCTCGATACCACCTCCAAACTCGAAGATCTGAAAGAGTGCGAGATCATCATCGAAGCAGCGCCGGAGAATGAAGAGCTCAAGGAGAAGCTGTTTCGCGATCTGAGTCAGTTGGGCAAGGACGTGATTCTTGCCTCCAACACTTCATCATTGTCCCTGACCCAGTTGGCGGCGGTGTGTGAACACCCGCAGCGGGTGGTGGGCATGCACTTCTTCAATCCAGTGCCGGTGCTCAAGCTGGTCGAGGTGATTCGCGCCGAACAGACCTCCGATGCCACGGTGAAGAAGATCGAGCAGCTTGCCGAGAAGATGGGCAAGACCGCGGTACCCATCGCGGATTCGCCAGGCTTCGCCGTCAACCGCCTGCTGGTGCCGATGATCAACGAGGCCGCCTTCCTGGTACAGGAAAATGCCGCCACCCCGGAAGCCATTGATCAGGCCATGAAACTCGGCGCCGCCCATCCCATGGGGCCGCTGGCCCTGGCGGACCTGATCGGATTGGACGTGTGCCTGTCCATCATGGAGGTGCTGCAGAATGGCTTCGGGGACCCCAAATATCGACCCTGCCCGCTGCTCAAGCGCATGGTGGCCGCAGGCTACCTGGGTCGCAAGAGCGGGCGCGGCTTTTATCACTACGAATAGCATAGCGACATATAAGGAGGTTTCATGAGCGAACCGTTGATCGACGTGAGCGAAAAAGAAGGCGTCGTGCGCCTGACGTTGAATCGTCCCAAGGCACTCAATGCGCTGAATTCCGATCTCATCACGGAGTTGAACAAGGTGCTGGTCGAGCTTGAACAGCGCGACGACCTGCGTGCCGTGCTGATCACCGGGGCCGGCGAAAAATCCTTCGTTGCCGGCGCCGACATCAGCGAAATGCGGGACAAGACCCCGGAGGAAGCGCGGGTCTTTGCCAGTCAGGCCCTGACCACGGTCAAGCGGCTCGAACGCTTGCCCGTGCCGGTGGTGGCCCTGGTCAACGGCTTCTGCCTGGGCGGCGGCTGCGAACTGGCCCTGGCCTGTGACTGGGCCATCGCCAGCGATAACGCCATCTTCGGCCAGCCGGAAGTCGGCTTAGGCGTGATTCCCGGCTTCGGTGGCACCCAGCGCCTGCCGCGTCGGGTCGGTCCTGCCCTGGCGCTGGATCTGATCACCACCGGGCGCAAGATCGACGCCGCCGAAGCCTTGCGCATCGGCCTGGTCAATCGCGTGGTGCCGGCGGGGGAACTTGACGCCGTGGCGGAGGAACTCACCAAGCAGTTTGCCGGCAACGGCCGTCAGGCGATCCGCTCTGCCAAGCAAGCCATCCATGATGGTATGGATCAGGACCTGGACAGCGCCCTGGCACTCGAAACCAGCCTGTTCGCCCTGGGCTTTGCCGGCGACGAGCAAAGCGAAGGCATGGGCGCGTTCGTGGAGAAGCGCAAGCCGAATTTCTAAGCGGGTGCTTAGATGGCTAGGATAGTGGCAGTAGCGGCGACGTTACTGCCACAGTTGTTTATGGCGTATTCTGTGCAGTAAATGAGTAGCACTTGAAAGAGGGAGTGGCCACCATGAATGCATCGTTACATGATCTTCCTATCGAGCAACGAATCCAGTTGGTCGAGGATCTCTGGGATAGCATTGCTGCCGATCAGCAATTGCTTCCGTTCACCAAGGAGCAGCGACAAGAGCTGGATAGACGTCTAGATGCTTTCGAAGCGGATGGTGACACGGGTCGGAGTGCCGATTCCGTGTTGTCTGACATTCGAAGCAAGCTATGATGATTGAGATTCGCCTCCGCCTTGAAGCACACCAGGATCTGGAGCAAGCAGCGCAATGGTATGAATTACAGCGCCAGGGGTTGGGTCATGATTTTCTTGATGGCGTAAGCGCAACTTTGGACAGTATTTTGGAAAATCCTGACGCTTATCCAATGGTTCATCGCAGTACGCGTCGTGCACTTATCAGCAAGTTCCCGTTCGGGATCTTTTATCGAGTAGAAGTCGATGTGGCAGTAGTCATTGCGGTGATGCATGGAAGTCGGCACCCTCGACGTTGGCAAGCAAGGGACGGACGCCAATCTGAATAGCAACAAGGTGTAGCTGCATTGCCAAGGCCGTTTCTTGTTTGCAGAAGACACCTCATTCCAGTCATTGAAGGCGGCACACTTTGAAACCTCCTATCACGCCAGATGGCCGCTACATCGTCGTTCGCGGTCGGCTCTGGCGAGCGAGCAATCCCCACCTGCCCGAACATGAGCGCGAAGCGCTGGTGAAGGACTTGATGACGGCGCGGCGCGAAGTGAAAGCCGCCCGTGACGCGGAGGACGAGGAACGCCTGACTGCCGCAAGAAAAGCCGTCGATGCCGCCAAAGTCGGACTGGGCGAGCGTGGCCCGGTCTGGTGGACGGATGGCGCCAAGGACTTCAATCGTCACCTGGCCAAGAACACGCCCTATGCCGACTGGTACGCCGAGCTTCCTGATTCGAAGACCTGATATCTCATCCCAGCCGATTACAAATGTCATTTAAGATGATGTGCCGGTACGTTGACTCAGTATTCCTGTGGGCTATCCAATCACTGTTAAGTATCAAAGGGTTGATCGATGAAAGGTGAATGTCTCTGCGGCGAGGTGAAGTTTGAAATTGAAGGGAAAATACGAAACCTTTATCAATGCCATTGCTCGTTGTGTCGCCGAGCTACCGGGGCTGCCGCCAACGCTGCGACTTTTGTAAGCGCGCAGAGATTTCGTTGGGTATCAGGCGAGAATGAGATCAGGTCTTTCCTGAAGCCCACCGGCTTCCGGAGCGATTTTTGTTCAATATGCGGGAGCCCAGTTCCGAATAGACTGAGAGGAACTGATAGGGTCTGGGTTCCTGCAGGTTTACTCGATGAATTGATCGAATCACGGGTTTCTGCACATCTTCACATAACGTCTGCCGCCCCTTGGGAGCAGGAATCCACCGGATGCGTTCGGTTGGATGGCGGGCCTGATAGCCTGGAGTCGCTTAACAAGTTGTTGTAGTTCGTTTCGGGCCTCCGGTTTTACACTGAACGCTATTTCGCTGCGCTACATGAGCGCCGCTAAACGTAAGTGTTAGCTGTGCGTTCTTTGATGTTTTGACGTCATGACGTCATAATGCGCACTAATGTAAACTTTGGAGACTGCCATGAGCGAGACATCGAAGCGTTCTACGATTTATTTCGACCCCCAATTGCATGCTGCACTTCGGCTGAAGGCCGCTCACACGCACCGTTCTCTATCAGATATTGTCAACGATGCCGTTCGTGCGGCGCTGGCTGAGGATCAGGAAGATTTGGCGGCGTTCGAGGAGCGGGTTTCCGAGCCGACGATGAGCTATGAGGCCTTGCTGGACGATTTGAAGGCTCATGGCAAATTATAAGCTTGTCTTCAAAAAATCCGTCTCAAAGGAACTCAGATCAATTCCAAACAGGGATGTTGCCCGCCTTCTTCAGTGCATGCAGGCGTTGCAGGAGAATCCTCGTCCAGTCGGCAGTGAAAAGCTGTCAGGACAAGAGCGTTACCGGATTCGACAAGGCGTATATCGAATCATTTATGAAGTAGCAGATGAGCTTCTTGTCGTGACGGTTGTGAAAGTTGGTCACCGGAAGCATGTCTATAAGCGCAGCTAATCTATGCAATGTAGTCTTGCTTGAGGGCTTCGGTTTCGAAAAAGTTAATATATTGATGCCATGAAGATGAGTGTCAAAAACCCCGCCCCGAGTGTTTATAACCCCGGGGCGACGTTTTTTATCAGGCAATGTCTACCATTGGTAGAGTCTGGGGCGCTGCCTTAGCTGCCGCGGTAGGTGGAGTAGCCGTAGGGGCTCAGCAGCAGCGGGATATGGTAGTGCTGGCTGGTGTCTTCCACCGTGAAGGGCACCGGGATTTCCGGGAAGAAAGTGTCGGTGCCCTGGGCGTCGAAGTAGTCGCCGGTCTCGAAGGTCACGCGATAAACGCCTGCCTCGAACTCTTCGTCTTCAGGGAACAGGGCTGAAATGCGACCTGTGCCTTCTTCGGTCTTGGCGGTGGCGAGTTCTTCCCAGCCGGAATCGGTCTGGCGCTCCAGAATGACGTCGATGCCAGAGGAGGGCTTGCCTGTCTGAATGTTGAGCACGTGCACGCTCAAGGGGTTATCGGCGGCCTGGGCCAGGGTGGCAGCGCCGCACAGCGCGATGCCGGCAATCAGGGAGGATAGTGTTTTCATCGTTTTCTCCTTATTCAGGGTATTACGCGGTCCGAGTCTTTCTCGGTAAATGTCTGCGCCATCATGCCACCCGTTCTTCGTCAGTCTCCTTACGTGGACATTACAACTTTGTAATGGGCAAGAAACGCCAATCCGGCTAGCCTTGCTTGTTTCGATAAAGTCCCTTCGACCCAGCCCCGTAAACCAAGCCCTTTCCGACGAGTCAGTGATATGCGCATTCTAGTGGTGGAAGATGAGGTCAAGACTGCCGACTATCTGCGTAAAGGATTGAGCGAGTCCGGCTATGTAGTAGAGGTGGCGCGAAACGGCCACGACGGCCAACATCTCATTGAGGAGTTCGAGTTCGATCTGATCATTCTCGATGTGATGCTGCCGGGACTCGATGGCTGGCAGCTTCTGAAGCTCATTCGCCGCCGACACCAGACACCGGTGCTGTTCCTCACTGCCAGGGATGAGGTGGAGTATCGCGTCAAGGGGCTGGAACTCGGTGCGGATGATTACTTGATCAAACCCTTCTCCTTCGTCGAACTGTTGGCTCGAGTGCGCACCTTGCTGCGTCGTGGGCCGCCCAGGGAGTCGGAGTATTTCCAGGTGGCGGATCTGCACATGGACGTGCTGCGTCGGCGAGTGATGCGCAAGGAAGAGCGACTGACCTTGACCAACAAGGAATTTGCGTTGCTGCATCTGCTGCTGGAACGGGAGGGCGAGGTGCTGTCGCGCACCTATATCGCCTCTCAGGTGTGGCAGATGAATTTCGACAGCGACACCAACGTAGTCGAGGTGGCGGTGCGGCGGCTGCGGGCCAAGGTCGACGATCCCTTCGACATCAAGCTGATCCATACGGTGCGCGGCATGGGCTATGTGCTGGAGGCCCGGAATTGATGCATTGGCCGCGGTCATTGAGTATTCGCCTGGCTTTGATGTTTGCCCTGGTAAGTTTGGTGCTGCTGGGCAGTATCGGGTTTTATCTTTATCAGTCTCTGGCCCGAGAGATCGCCTGGCGGGATGACCAGATGCTGCTGGGGCGGCTGGAACGCATGGAAGTCCTGCTCGAGGACGGTGAAAGCGTTGCGGCGCTGCGTCGTCGTCCGCAGCTATATGCCAACATGCTGGGCAATCGCGAGAGCCTGTTGTGGGTTCTGGACGCCCAAGGGCAGGCGCTGATCGAGGTCAATCCGGCGAATCTGTCAGTTCCGAACCTGCCGGAATCGAAGGATGTGCGATTGGGAGATTACCCTGGCTCGCCGCAGGCTCGCCTGGCCTGGCAAAGCGTGGAGCAGGAGGGCAAGCGTCTCACCATGGTGGCGGGCAAACTGCTTCATGAGCGGGATCAAATGTTGGCGGACTATCGCTTTACCCTGGGGATAGCGTTGGGCGTAGGTGCCTTGTTGGCTTCTTTGCTGGGATGGGGTGTTAGCCGGCGCGGGTTGCGGCCGGTGAGAAGGCTTGCCAGGCGAGCCGCAGCCATTGACGTTCAGCATCTCGATCTGCGCTTGGAGAGCGACAGCGAAGTCGAGGAACTGCGGGGGTTGAGCATTGCCTTGAATCAGATGCTGGATCGCCTGGAAGAAGGATTTGCCCAGCTATCGCGATTTTCAGAGGATCTCGCCCACGAGATGCGCACGCCGCTGAGCAATTTGCTGGGTCATACCCAGCAGGTGCTGCGTCAGGAGCGACCCGCAGAGGAGTACCAATATCTGCTGGCCTCCCATATCGAGGAGTACGAGCGGCTGTCGCGGATGATCAACAGCATGCTGTTTCTGGCTCGTACCGAAAGTCCTTCTGTGACGATGACGAAGGAAAACATCGATATTGCCCAGCTCGTGGAGCAGCTATGCGAGTACTTCGAAGGAATGGCGGAGGATGATGACCGCGCCCTAGTCAACCAGGCCAGCGGCACCCTCTGGGCAAATCCTGATCTGCTGCGCAGGGCCCTGGCAAACCTGCTCGCCAACGCCTTGCGCTATGGCCGTGAGGGAACGCCCATCCACATCGTCAGTGATGTGGTGAAGGACCATAATGCGGTCGCGGTTCACAACGAGGGGGAACCCATCGAGTCCGCGGATCAATCCCGTGTTTTCGATCGTTTTTATCGCTGCGACCCGGCCCGCACCGGCGCGGGGGATTCAGGCGGACTGGGGTTGGCGATCGTGCGCTCGATTGCGCAGTGGCATGGTGGCAGCGTCAGGGTTGTCAGCAGTACCGGCGGCACGACATTCACCCTGTCGTTACCGAAGAATAGGGATAAAAAAATGTCGGAAAAGGATATCTGAAAGAGCCCCATGACTTATCGCAACGGCATTGATTCAGCTAAACAGGACGGGGCGTCATCCTCTTTTGGTCTGCTGGGTGGCCTGGCGCTGCTGGTAATGCTGGGTCTCAATCTGCGGCCATTGATAGCCTCCATCAGCCCGTTACAGGAAGCTATAAGAGCCGACGCCGGCATGAGCTTCCAGGCGATTGGTTTGCTCACCACGTTGCCTTTCCTGTGCATGGGATTGGTTGCCCTGATGAGCGCCAGACTGGCGGCCCGACTCGGAGAAGGGCGGGGCGTATCGCTTGGATTGATGCTCATTCTGTTCGGCTGTCTGATCCGCATCATCAACCCTGGTGCGGCAACCTTGCTGGCGACGGCACTGATAGGCGGCGTGGGTATCGCCATCATTCAGACCCTGCTGCCGGGTCGCATCAAGCGCGACTTTCCCGGCCGTGTTCCCTTAGCCATGGGTGTCTATTCCGCGGCGTTGATGAGTGGAGGTGGCTTGGCCGCCTGGCTCAGCCCGCGTATTGCGGCACAGACGGATTCCTGGTCCCTGGGCGTGGGGTTGTGGTTCATTCCCGCAGTCATCGCCCTGGCAGGCTGGCTATGGAAAGTGGCTCAGCCGCGGGGCAGTCGTTCTCCTGTTCCTGCCAACCGGCTCTGGCGTTTTCCACGCGCCTGGGTGCTGGCGCTCTATTTCGGCATCATCAATGCAGGCTATTCCAGCGTCATTGCCTGGCTTCCCGCCTATTACCAGCAGCTGGGGTGGAACACGTCCAACAGTGGTTTATTATTGGCCTGGATGACGATATTTCAGGTGGTGGCTGCGTTGACGATGCCAACGCTTGCTCAACGCCAGCGCGGCATGGATCGTCGTGTATTGTTGGGCATTAGCTTACTGGCACAGCTGATCGGCTACCTTGGGCTGATACTGTTGCCGGAATCGAGTGCGCTGCTGTGGGTTGCGTTCGCCGGCTTCGGACTGGGCGCCTGTTTTGGGTTGGGCTTGATATTGGCGCTTGATCATCACCCCAAGCCACACGTTGCAGGGCAGCTTGCTGCCTTCATGCAGGGGGTCGGTTTCATGATCAACGCCATGTCACCCTGGGTGAGTGGCGCCCTGCGCGAAGCAACCGGCAGTTTTATTGCGGTCTGGATAATGCTGGCCACGGGGGCCGTTGCCATGATGGCGCTGACGCTGGTTTTCAGGCCTTCACAGTACGAAAGACTTGGGTTGGGCCAGGCCTGACTCTGAGGCGAAGGTTCAACACTTGCGCCACCTGTTGGCGGACAATCATACTGCAGGACAGACAATAATCAGCAGCAATTCCCGCCTCACAAGCTCGACCGCTTATCAGAGGTATGACAAACGGCGCTTGTACAATACGACACTTCAATGGATTGAGAAGAATGGCAAAACGTGCTCTGCCCAACCATGTAGGTTTCATTCCGGACGGCAATCGGCGCTGGGCCGTTCAGCGAGGGCTTTCCAAGGAGGAAGGGTATCGATTCGGCATCGAGCCTGGGCTTGCGCTGTTCGAGCAGTGCAAGAAACTGGGTATTCCCGAAGTCTCCGTGTATGGGTTCACCCAGGACAATACCAAAAGAGCGTCGCCCCAGATCCAGGCCTTTCGTTCTGCCTGCGTGGAGTTCGCACTAGAGATCGCTCGGCGCGGCGCTGCCCTGCTGGTGGTGGGTAAATATGGCTCCAAGCAGTTGCCGGATGAACTTCGTGAGTTCCAGACTCGCCAAGGCGAGGGAATCAAGGTGAATTTTCTGGCGAACTACCATTGGGAGTGGGATCTGGATGGGCTAAAGGAAGGAGAGATTCGGTCCCGGGACGTATCCCAGCTGGATCTGATCGTGCGCTGGGGAGGCGGTCGGCGGCTCAGCGGCTTTTTGCCGGTGCAATCCGTGTATGCCGATTTCTTCGTCGTCGATGATTACTGGCCGGACTTCAAGCCCGGGCATCTCGATCAGGCCCTGGCCTGGTTCAAGCATCAGGACCAGACCCTGGGTGGATAGGGGAAATACGACCGTTACTGGAACGAACCTGACACGCTTTTTTCAGGTGTGTAAATCGTCCTTGAACCGCGGTTGCCGGGCATCCAATCGATGGTTCAGCCGGCTGCCGTCCGGAGGTCGATCAAGGCTGATTGATCGACCAAATCCCACCGCCAGTAGCTCCACCAGCATCATCGCGGAAAGTCCCCATATCACATGCTCCCCCTCCTGGTAGCTGGGTACGTAGAGTGATCGTTCACCGACGCTGATTACATCGGTATGGCTGCGGCGATCCTCGAGAAACATCGCCAGCGGCGCTTCGAAAATGACGTCCAGCTCGCCGAATTCCGGGCGTAGCGGCAGATCCGCGGGTATCAGTCCGACAAAGGGCGTTACACGAATGCCATGCAGCGAGATCAGATCGCTTAAACGGCCAAACAGCCTTACCTGTCTGGGAGATAGGGCAATTTCTTCCTCCGCCTCCCGTAATGCGGTCGTCAACAGGTCGGGATCATCGGGTTCGCGTTTACCCCCAGGGAAAGCGACTTGGCCACCATGTTGCTTGAGATGCGCCGCCCGGCGAGTAAAGAGAAGCGTTGGTTCCGGGCGATCGACAATAGGAATGAGCACGGCGGCCTGAGGTAGGGCCAACCCCAGTTTGCGCGGTGTGTGTGCTTGCAGGCGTTCGTAGAGTTTCTCTAACATGGAGCTTCCATCGAGTTTCACTACTTGTACTCAGCCCCCGAAAAAGCGTCAAGCGACGCGCGTGAGGTATTAATGAACTTCTGTAGCCATTGCGGGCATGCTGTACGTTTCGCCATTCCTGAAGGAGATGATAGGCCTCGCTATCTATGCGACGCCTGCGGCACCATCCACTATCAGAATCCACGCATCGTTGCCGGCACACTCCCCATCCGCGATGGTCGTGTATTACTGTGCCGACGGGCCATCTCCCCGCGTAAAGGGTACTGGACGCTACCCGCAGGGTATATGGAAAACGCTGAAACCACCGTCGATGCTGCAGCGAGAGAGACTTTGGAAGAAGCCTGTGCCGAGGTCAAGATTCACGATCTCTACACCCTGAT
Source organism: uncultured Halomonas sp. (assembly GCF_947500835.1). Classification (GTDB taxonomy): domain Bacteria; phylum Pseudomonadota; class Gammaproteobacteria; order Pseudomonadales; family Halomonadaceae; genus Modicisalibacter. Next base: position 353,499 of record NZ_CANMTQ010000001.1, on the reverse strand, counting down.
CAATTTGCCGCATATCAACCAGGTTTACATGATCTTCCGTGCCGATCTGACCAGTGATTTTGCTTCAGGACCGGAAAGCCTCGAGGTTGCACTGTTCGATGAGCAAGACATTCCTTGGAACGAGCTGGCTTTCCCTACCATCGAGCGCACCCTGCATCACTATTTCGGCGATCGGATCGAAGGCGTTTTTCCCTTGCATATCAGCGATATCGGTCGCGATGATCGCGAGCGCTACTTTGGAAGTGCCTGAGAGTAGAAAATAGTCTCATTTTATCTGCCAAAACTTGTGCAATAGCTCTACAAGTAGACTAACCTGTATAGGCATTGCGCGGCACAATGCGATGATACGAAACTACCAAGAATGCCGCAGTTATTACTCTCGAGGAGTGAGCAGAAATGAATGCTTATGCACGTACGGTAACTCGGTGGTTCGGTACAGGGTTGGCAGGACTGATGCTCTCCAGTGCAGTACTGGCAGGTAGTGGAGAGGGTGGACAGAAAGATATCGTGGATACCGCTGTAGACGCGGGACAGTTCGAAACCCTGGTAGCCGCTGTCCAAGCGGCTGAGCTGGTCGACACCTTGAAAGGTGATGGACCCTTTACCGTATTTGCGCCGACCGATGAAGCTTTCGATGCCTTGCCGGAAGGCACGGTAGATGAGCTACTCAAACCAGAAAACAAGGAGCAGCTGCAGGCGATCCTCACTTATCACGTGGTGCCTGAAAAGATGATGGCGTCAGACGTGGTGCAGACTGATTCCGCGACGACGGTTCAGGGGCAGGATCTGAGCATCTCCACGGAAGGAGATACGGTAATGATCAACGACAACGCCAAGGTGGTTAAGGCGGATGTCGAGGCCAGCAATGGCGTGATTCACGTCATTGACACGGTACTCATGCCCGAGTAAGCCAGCGCTTCAACGTTAATTCAGTGATCCTGTTGCCGCCTCCTCGAGTCATTTCAGGGAGGCGGTTTTCATGTAGCGTCAAAAGTCCGCCAGCTTCCATACCTCATAGGCGGGTTCCTCGTAGGGGTGCGCAGCCTTGAGTTTGGCAACGGCATCCGCTATCAGATCGTCACTGCATACCAGCTCCACCTTGAGCTCCTCCACGTGTTTCAGTTCGTCTACGTTGCCGATATGGGGTTCAGCGCCCTTGATCGGACGAAACTGCCCGCTACCACGGGTCTGAAAGCAGCAAGCTTCATAATTGCCGATACATCCCGCGCCACTCAAGAAGACGGCTTCCTTGACGGCTTCAGCCGCATCGAGAGGGACAAAAAAAGCCAATTTATACATGAGTCACTCCAAATATCGGGGGTTTTTAGGACGCTAATGAGAAAGAATCGTGATGATTTTCACGTGCTAATTGGCCTGCGCAGTATTGGGGATGATGGCATAATAGCGTCGGTATTCTAGGCAATGCGCCTGCAATTTTTCTTTCCGCGAACGAACGGGATATTACGATGCTAAAGTGGCTCGCAATCGTACTGACGGGTCTGTTCGTCCTGCTGCAGTATAGCCTGTGGTTTGGCGAGGGGGGGCTGCGGGAGTTGGCGCACATTCGCGGCCGAACCGACGCGCTGGCCGCAGAGAACGCTATATCGCTGGCCAATAATCAACGTCTGGCGGCAGAGGTCGTCGATCTCAAGAACGGGCTCGATGCCATCGATGAGCGGGCGCGAAGCGATATCGGCATGGTTCGCGAAGACGAACAATTCTTCTGGGTGCCGGATGTAGATGTAGAAGTCCAGGGCGTCTCGTCGTCCGCCGGAGGGGCTCAGTGACGGTAGAGAGGTTATGGCTGATCGTGCCCGCCGCCGGCCGAGGACAGCGCATGGGCGCCGATCGTCCCAAGCAGTATCTTCCCATCGATGAAAAACCTGTTCTGGCTCATACCCTGGCACGTCTATATTTAGCCTATCCTCAGGCATCGCTGCGTCTGTGCCTGGATGAAAACGATACCTGGTTCGATCCATGCTGGGTGCCCTTTGGCGATTGGCAACGCGTAGCCGGAGGCGTCGAACGAGTGGATTCGGTGTTGAAGGCGCTTGACGACCTGGCCTCCGTGGCTGCTGAAAACGATCTGGTGCTGGTGCATGATGTGGCACGTCCCTGCGTGCATCCCGACGACTTGCAGCGTCTTCTTGAAGCGCTCATTGATGAGCCCGTTGGTGGGCTTCTGGCAGCACCCGTAGCGGACACCATGAAACGCGCTGATAAAGCGGGCAGGGTGACAGTCACCGAATCCAGGGACGGGCTTTGGCATGCGCTGACGCCTCAGGGGTTTCGCTATGGCCTGTTGCGAGAGGCGCTTCACGGTGCCCTCGACAAGGGTGTTCAGGTGACCGACGAGGCATCGGCTATCGAAGCTCAAGGCCTGGCGCCTCGTCTGATTGCAGGTCGGCGTGACAACCTGAAGATTACGCACCCTGAAGACCTGACGCTGGCGGTCCACATTCTCGCTTCTCAGTTAGATGAGTTGAAGCGTCAGAAAGAGTAATTGGAAAGTGCCGGAGAGCCGCCTTGGTAAACAAGGCTAATTAGGCCAGAAGACAGACATGGATAGGAGAATGACATGATTCGCATCGGTCATGGATACGATGTGCATGCCTTCGGCGAAGGCAATCATCTGGTGATCGGGGGCGTTCGTGTTCCCTATAGCCGCGGCTTCATCGCGCATTCCGATGGAGACGTGCTGATTCATGCGGTATGCGATGCACTGCTCGGTGCCTGTGCCCTTGGTGATATCGGGCGGCATTTCCCCGATACCGATCCACGCTGGGCCGGCGCCGATAGCCGCGCCTTGTTGCGTCATGTGCTGAGTCTGGTGAACGAGGCGGGTTATCGGCTGGGAAACCTGGATGCCACGGTCATCGCCCAAGCGCCCAAGCTAGCGCCCCATATCGGTGCCATGAACGCCACCCTGGCAGCGGATCTCGAAGTGACTCTGGATGCGGTCAACGTCAAGGCAACCACCAGCGAGCGGCTGGGATTTACCGGCCGGAAAGAGGGTGTCGCGGCAAATGCGGTAGTGGTGCTGTTCAAGCATGACGCCAGAGAAGATGGCCACGACAATGAGACAGGAACAATCGGGTGACCGAGAGGAGCGACGCAGTCTGGCCTCCCGTCTGGCCTTGCGCTCAAGGTGGGCCGCTTGCCGCCGGTGATTATCGCCAAGCACCGGAGGACTTTCTCGTCGAAGAGTGTCTTGGATTCGAACCGGAAGGCCACGGCGAGCACCTCTGGCTGTGGGTGGAAAAGCGTGATCTGACGACCTTGGAACTGGCCCGGCGCCTGGCCAGGGCCTGTGAAGTGACGCCGCGTCAGATCGGATTCTCGGGAATGAAGGATAGGGTGGCGGTGACGCGCCAGTGGCTGTCGGTTCATCTGCCCGGGCGTGAGGCGCCGACGGATCTCATCGAGCGCCTGGGGGATACGCCGGTACGAATTCTCGAGCAGCATCGTCATCCGCGCAAACTCAAGCGAGGCGTTCATCGGGCCAATCGCTTCACCCTGCGGTTGAGCGGAGCGATCATCGATCATCCCGGTCTAGAGCCGCACTGGCAGACGCTGTGCGAACGGGGTGTACCCAACTATTTTGGACCTCAGCGTTTTGGATCCGATGGGCGCAATCTGTTTCGCGCACGTGACATTTTGCGTCGCGGTTGGCGCAAACGCGACGATCGGGAAGGCATGATGCTCTCGAGCGCTCGTAGTTATCTGTTCAACGAGCTGCTTGCCCAGCGGGTAGCCAAGGGTGATTGGGCTACGCCTCTCGCCGGCGACGTACTGATGCTCGATGGCAGCGCCAGTCAATTCGTTGCAGAAGAGAACGACGAAGCGCTGATCGAGCGGGCCTTGCGGCTCGATCTGCATCCCACGGGGGTGTTGTGGGGGGCGGGTAGCTCTCTAGCACAGCATCAAGCTGCGCGCTACGAGCAGCAACTGGGCGATAAGCATGCTGATTTGTGCAAAGGGCTCGAAGATGCCGGCGTACGCTTGGCACGACGGGCACTTCGAATAGCCCCCGGTGCGCCGACAATGTCTCGCGGCGAGGGCAATCTGACCCTGTGTTTCGAGCTGCCTCGTGGGGCTTTTGCTACCGCGGTGCTACGAGAGCTTATCTACCACCCGACGCTCATTTGACGGCCGGTTGGCGATCAGTTGGCGATAGACGGGTTGTCTATGAGCTATTTACGAACAACGAAAGCCGTTGCGACGATGGACGTCGCGACAACTTCAGGAGGGGCGATGCGCAAGCTATTGCTATCCAATGACGATGGGGTGCACGCCCCAGGCCTGCGGGCGCTTTACGATGCCTTGAGTGCTCACGCACGACTGCGTGTAGTGGCGCCTGATCGGGACAAGAGCGGTGCCAGCAATTCGCTCACGCTGTCCCGACCTTTGGCGCTTACGCCACTGGACAACGGCTTCTACAGCGTCGACGGAACGCCAGCGGACTGTGTCTATCTCGGGGTGAATGGTGTCTGGGACGAGAAGCCGGATCTGGTTATCTCGGGTATCAATCACGGCAGCAACCTGGGAGACGATGTGCTCTACTCAGGCACCGTGGCAGCGGCCATGGAAGGGCGTAACCTGGGTATGCCAGCCATTGCCATGTCGTTGGTCGGTTCGCGTCATTTCAAGACCGCGGGCCGGGTTGCTGCGAGCCTGGTGGGGGCTGCCGGATCGCTTTCATTGCCGCCGCGCAGCCTGCTCAATGTCAATGTGCCGGATGTGCCCTGGGAAGACCTGCAGGGATTTCGCGTGACCCGGATGGGCTATCGCGGGCCGGCGACACAGCCATTGGAGGTCAAGGACCCACGGGGGCGGGTGCGTTATTGGATCGCCGCCGCGGGGGATAACGCAGATGACGGCCCGGATACTGATTTCGCGGCCATCGAAGCAGGCTATGTGTCGATTACGCCGCTGCAGACCGATTTGACCCGACACACGGCGCTTGAAGACGTGCAAGGATGGCTGGATGCGTTGTCACGAACCGGGTGAACTCAGCGGTATCGGCATGACGTCGCAGCGCACCCGGGATCGCATGATCGCGCGGTTGGTGGATGCCGGTATCAGTAATCAACGGGTCCTCGAGGTCATGGCCCGAGAGCCACGTCATTTGTTTCTGGATGAGGCCTTGTCCCATCGCGCCTACGAGGACACCTCGCTGCCCATCGGTCACGGTCAGACGCTGTCGCAACCCTGGATGGTGGCGCGCATGAGTGAGCTGGTGTTGAAAGAAGAACCATCCCAGGTTCTGGAAATCGGTACCGGTTCAGGCTATCAAACCCTGATACTGTCACGGTTGGTAAACAAGGTCTGGTCCCTTGAGCGCATCCGAGTGCATCATGCTCGGGCGCGTTCTCGCCTGGCGCGTTTAGGGGCTTATAATGTGCGCCTGCGATTGAGTGATGGCGCACATGGCTGGCCCGAGGCGGCGCCTTTCGAGGTGATTTTACTGACTGCCTGTGCGAGCGAGCTTCCAGAGGCATTATTGGCTCAGTTGAGCGATACCGGCGGTGTCTTGATTGCACCGCTCGAGGACAGCGACGGTAGCCAATGGCTGACCCGGGTGCAGCGCTACGGCAGTACCTATGAATATCAGCGGCTCGAGCAAGTGCGTTTCGTGCCGCTTCTGGAAGGGGTCATACGTTGAAACGAGGGCTTGCGCTATTTTTCAAGGGTGCCGGAATGGGCGCTGCCGATGCGGTGCCGGGAGTGTCCGGAGGCACCATTGCCTTCGTGACCGGCATCTATGAAGAGCTGATCTTTACCATTCGTCGCTTCGGTCCCGATGCCTTCGGCGCCTGGCGCCGCCATGGCATGGCGGGATTGGTCGAACACCTCAATCTGGCGTTTCTGGCGCCCTTGGTCGCGGGGATACTGGCGAGTTTGATCAGCGTGGCGCATCTGGTCACCTACCTGCTCGACGCGCATCCGATATTGCTAAACGCTTTCTTCTTTGGCCTGGTGGCGGCCTCAGCGATAGTGGTGAGGCGCCAGATCGACAGCTGGCACTGGTGGTACCTGCTGCCGCTCGTCATCGGATTGCTGTTGGCTCAGGCGCTTCCTGGCCTCATGCCGCTGATGATGGGTTTTGGTGATCTGATCCTGGTGGTGGGCGGTGCCATCGCCATCAGCGCCATGCTGCTTCCTGGCGTGTCCGGCAGCTTTTTACTTCTGACCATGGGGCTTTACGGCACTGTCATGGAAGGTATCAAGAGTTTCGATATCATTATGATCCTGCAATTTGGCGCAGGCTGTGCCTTGGGCCTGTTCTTTTTCTCGCGTCTGCTGGCCTGGCTTTTTCGACATTTTCACGATCTTACGCTACAACTTCTCGTCGGCTTCATCATCGGCTCGCTGCCTTTGCTCTGGCCTTGGCGGGAGTTGGTCAGTTATCGTCTCGGTCCCGATGAACAAATGATACCGCTCGACTATCGCTATCTGTTGCCCGGCGATTATGCGTCGCTAACGGGTGATCCGGCGCAGCTGCTGCCAGGGCTTTTGCTCATGGCGCTGGGCCTGCTGCTGGTATTGATGGTCGGCGAGCGCCACCCGTTATCTTCCGAAAAGGATTGAACCCCTATGCGCAAGGCCTTTCTCGTAACCGCACTGGCGCTTGGAGTCGCTGGCTGCGCCGGACCCAACACCAGTCCCGACGTGCGCGATCTGTCCGTGACCCGGGAGGCCCAGAGTGGCGAGAGTGTGACCGTACAACAGGGCGACACGCTGTATGGTATCGCCTGGCGACAGAACATGGATTTCCGTGATCTGGCCAAGATCAATGGCATCACGCCGCCGTATCGCCTGCAGCCAGGCCAGACGCTGCGGCTGGATGGCAATGCGCAATCCGCTCCCGATGGTGCTGCCACTGCGGCGAACCCTAACCTGGCACAGAATGGCATGGCCGCAGGTGCTACCGGCGCGGCAGGAGTCGCCGGTACCCAAGCGCCGGATTGGTTGGCACCGGACACCGAGGCCATCGAGCGCAATCGGCGCATGACCAGCCGCCCCCTGGAGTCCTCCTCGGAAGCGTCTTCCCGGCAGGCGTCTTCTGACCAGCCTTCCAGGTCTTCCTCGCCGAATGACCCAGCGACTGCTAGCGCCGAAGAAGGGCAAGGCACCAGCGGCCAGGGGCCGATTTACAATTACGGCACACCTGGTGCCGATGGGCAATTGAGTGCGCAGGATCGGGCTGAGCGCGAGCAGTTGGCGCGTCAGCGTAACCGGGCCGCGTCCCAGCCAACGGGTCGGCAGAATGCCGCTACGACCAATGAAAATGCGCAAGGCGCTTCGCGAGAGAACCAGCGAGGCGCTCAACAAGCCAATCAAACGGAGCAGCAACCTGCAGCCAGCGATACGCGCCCATCGGCTTCTTCGGAAGAAGCGATGGTTACTGGCCCGGCAGCGGATGCCGGTACGGCAGTAGCAGGTGGTGCGGATGCGCCCACGGCCCGGCAGCGCACCTATACGCCGGTGGAAAACGTGCCTTGGCAATGGCCTGTGGATGGGCAATTGGTCGGACGTTTCAGCGATGGTTCAAGTATTACCGCGGGCATTGATATCGCTGGTCAAAAGGGGCAACCTGTCAAGGCAGCGGGTCCTGGCATCGTGGTTTACGCAGGTGATGGAGTACGTGGGTACGGCAATCTGATTCTACTCAAGCATAACGATAGCTTCTTGAGTGCCTACGCCTACAACGACACCCTCAAGGTGCGTGAAAACGATGTTGTCGAAGCCGGACAAGTGATCGCCACCATGGGTGACACCGATGCCGATGGTGTCAAGCTGCATTTTGAGGTGCGCCAGGATGGCCAGCCTCAAGACCCCCTCAAGTTTCTACCGCGACGCTAGAGGGGATTCTCATCGCAGGAAAAGGACGATCGTCGCACTCCCTGGAGTCGGCGATCGCGCCAGGACGGGTCATAAGAACAACAGAGCCGGTCAATGACTCTTTTCCACGCAGATAACGGGGTAGCGACATGAGCATGCTTGAAAGGAATCTTCAAGAAGTTGATCTCAATGATGTGGATGACGAGGTCGAGGTCATCGGTGATGAAGTGGAAGCCAAGGAAGAGGCGGCATTTGAAAAAGCGCTGAGCCGCGAAGAAAACAACTACCATCAAAGTCTTGATGCTACTCAGATCTATCTTAATGAAATCGGTTTTTCTCCCCTACTGACACCGCAAGAAGAGGTTCATTTCGGACGCCTGGCCCAACGCGGTGACCCGGCAGGGCGTCAACGTATGATCGAATCCAACCTGCGTCTGGTGGTCAAGATCGCAAGGCGCTATCTCAATCGCGGGCTATCGCTGCTAGACCTGATCGAGGAGGGCAACCTTGGGTTGATTCGGGCGGTGGAAAAATTCGACCCGGAGCGCGGTTTTCGCTTTTCGACCTACGCCACCTGGTGGATTCGTCAAACTATCGAACGCGCATTGATGAACCAGACGCGCACCATTCGTCTGCCCATTCACGTAGTCAAGGAACTCAATATCTATCTGCGCGCCGCGCGGGAATTGACTCAGAAGCTCGATCACGAAGCGACCGCCGAAGAGATTGCCGATTTTCTCGATAAGCCCGTGGGCGTGGTCAAGAAGATGCTGGGGCTCAATGAGCGCATATCCTCCGTGGATTACCCCCTGGGTGGCGAAAGTGACAAACCGCTGATCGAGACCCTGGCCGACGAGAACGCATGTGGCCCTGAATCCTCCTTGGTCAGCATCGATGTCAAGCAGCATGTTGATGATTGGCTGGTGGAGCTGACCGATAAGCAGATGGAAGTGGTGGTGCGCCGCTTTGGTCTGCATGGTCACGAAGCTTCGACCCTGGAAGAAGTCGGCGAAGAGATTGGCCTTACTCGGGAACGCGTGCGTCAGATCCAGGTCGAGGCGCTCAAGAAGCTGCGCCGAGTGCTCGAGAAGCAGAATCTGACCCTGGAAGCCATCTTCGAGTAGGCGTTGGTCTAATGTGATGAAGACGACGAACGCGAGCCAATGGCTCGCGTTCGTCATTGTGTTCTATTCAAGGCGATGCTTTGCACGCGAGTCTTGACGTGAAACATTGATTAGCAGGGAAACATGCGTCATTGTATGTATCATTCCGCATAGGCTCAGAAAGGATAATGTCGATGCCCTCCTCAGGTGCTCTTCCTCCACGCAACCGTCGATTACCATATAAGCTGCTGCCCTTGGCGGCAGCGGTCATGTTTTCTTCACAGGTTTTGGCGGCGGATCTTATAACCATTACCCGGGACGCTCTGGAAAACAGCGCCGATCTGGCATCGTCACTCTCGATCTATCGCAGCGTCGAGGAAGGACGCAATGTTGAGCGGGGAGATCTGTTGCCGCAGATCAACGCCACCGCCAGCGCCGCGCACAACAAGACCTATGAAGAAAGCTCCTTTGCCGGGGCAGCGGCAACAGGCTCTTCTGTTGGCGATACGACAGGTGGCGATACCACGGGCGGTAGTACGCCGGGTGGCGTAGGTGCAGGTGGTTTCTCATCGGCGGGCAGTCCTAGTGATGACAACTACAACTCCACCAGCATTGGCGTGGAAGCCACCCAGGCAATTTTCGATGCCAGGAACTGGTTCGAGCTGCAGCGTGCCGAAGAGGAGATCGACCAGCAGGGGTTCTCGCTGCTGAGTGATCGTCTGGAGTTGATTTCTCAGACATCTCAGGCGTATTTCGGCATATTGAGGGCCAAGGATATCCTGGAGTCCAGAATCGCCCAGGAAAAGGCCATCGGGCGTCAACTCGAACAGGCCAGGGAGCAGTTCGAGGTAGGCTTGATCGCCATCACCGACGTGCAGGAAGCCCAGGCATCGGCGGACCTGGCCCGGGCCGAGCGCATCGCGGCCCGTAGCGATCTGCAGGTCAGTTTCGAACAGCTCGAACGTCTTACCGGTAAACGCTACGATAGTATCGAAGGGCTTTCAGAAGATCTGCCGATCGAAACGCCATTGCCTGATACTCGGGAGGCCTGGACGGCCCTGGCCATGGAAAACAACCCGACGCTGCTGGCTACACAAGCGGCGATCGACGTTGCCAACAGCAACGTGGACATTGCCCGCTCAGGGCATCTGCCTACCCTTGGCGCCTTCGTACGCTATGACTATTCCAAGACCGATATCGACTACCTGGATGGTCACAACTCCGCTGGTCAGATCGGCCTGAGAGCCAGCGTGCCCATCTTCAGCGGGGGCAGAACAAGCGCCCAGGTCAATCAGTCGAGCTATCGCCTGGAAGCTTCCCAGTACGACTTCGAGTCCCAGCGGCGCGAAACCGTGCAGCAGGTGCGTTCGCTGCTGACAGAGGTCAACAACGATGTGTCCACCGTCGAGGCGCGGCGCCAGGCCATCGTCTCCAACCGCAGTGCCCTAGAGGCGACGCGCTCCGGTTACGAGGTTGGTACGCGTAACATCGTCGATGTGCTCGACGCGGAGCAGAATCTTTATGATGCGCTGGCCAACTATGCAGAATCCCGCTACGACTATGTAACGGATCTGATAGCGCTGCGCCAGGCCGCCGGGGTACTGGATGTGCGTGACATTCGTGCGCTCAATGACTGGCTGCGAGATGATCTGTCGGTCAGCCTGGACTTCTCCGCGAAGGACGTTGACGACGACGCCCTCATGAACATTGGTGCGCGGCCCACGCCGCCGTCATCGCGATAAGGAAACACTGAATAAATGTCTGCACCGGCGTATCGCTGCGTTGCGCGGTACTCAAAGGCTCGCCTAACCCCAAGTTATGTCTCGCCTTTTGCGTTCCGTGCGCCTTGCGCTTCATTCGGTTCGCCGATTTATTCAGCGCTTCCCTAACGCTCATCCTCGGGAGTCTTAAGCTGTGAGTCGTCCATTAATCGCCGAAATAGATCTGGACGCACTGCGTCACAATTATCGTCTGGCCCAGGCGCTTGCACCCCACAGTCAGTCACTGGCGGTGCTCAAGGCGAATGCTTATGGTCATGGCGCCTTGGCCTGTGCCCGGGCTCTCGATGATCTGGCTCCGGCGTTCGCGGTGGCCTGTATCGAGGAAGCCCAAGCACTGCGGCAAGACGGTATCGACAAACCTATCGTGCTATTGGAAGGGTTTTTCCAGGCCGAGGAGTTGCCGCTGATCGAGTCGCTGGGATTATGGACGGCAGTCCACAGTGAATGGCAGGTCGAGGCTCTGCTTGCCTATCGCCCACGCCGGCCGATACCGGTCTGGGTCAAGATGGATTCCGGCATGCATCGTCTGGGCTTCTCCGAGCAGAACATTGAAGGTATCTGGCAGCGTCTGCTGGATGCGCCGGATCGGGTGTGTGATTTGCATCTGATGAGCCATTTTGCCACCGCGGATGCGCTGGAGCCGCGCTATTTTCACCGTCAATTGCAGCTTTTGAACGATTGGGCGACAGCGCTGAACGCGCCTACATGCCTTGCCAATTCGCCGGCCACCTTGGCCTGGCCAGAGTCCCACGGTGCCTGGAATCGTCCAGGCATCATGCTTTACGGCAGCGACCCCCTGGAAGGCGCCAACGATGCCAGTCGCAGCCTCAGGCCGGTGATGACGCTGCGCTCCGAGATCATTGCGGTGCAGGAGCTTGGCCCAGGAGAGCCGGTGGGCTATGGCGGACGCTGGATAACCCCGGCGCCTTCCAGAATCGGTGTAGTCGCAGCGGGCTATGGCGATGGCTATGATCGCCATGCTCGGGACGGCACACCGGTATTGATCGATGGCCAGCGCAGCATGCTGGCGGGCAAGGTCTCGATGGACATGCTCACGGTGGATATCACAGCATTGCCGGACGCGGGTATCGGCAGTCGTGTCACCCTGTGGGGCCAGGATGCAAGCGGGGCGATGCTGTCCGTGGATGAGGTGGCCCGTCACTGCGACACCATCAGCTATACCCTTCTGACCGGCCTGTTGCCGCGAGTGCCGCGCCACTATTTTAAGGATTGGAACGAAGCGGTATAAGAACCCATTTTACGATTTAGCGAGTTAGAGCCAGACGAGGCAAATTCGGGCGAAAAAACGGAGTTTACTGGTGTAAATGAGTATTTTAATCGGACTCGCGCACGAGACCGAATTTAACGATGTATGGCCGACACGCAGCAGATCGTAAATAGGTTCTAAGCAAACGCCTGACGCGCTCGCCTCAGCCCGCTACAATAGTCCGCTTTGACACTGGCAACAGGACAAGCGACGAGGCGCATGACAGAGACTCCTTCCAATGTTTCCTTCCTGGCGCCCAGGTACTGGCCCACCTGGCTGGCCATCGGCCTGATGCGTGTAGGGGCCTGGCTGCCCTGGCCCCTCAAGCTTTGGGTAGGCAAGACGATCGGCCTCATGGCCTGGCGCTTTGCCAAGCGTCGGCGTCATATCACGGAGACCAACCTTCGCCTGGCATTTCCCGAACTCGACGAAGAGCGCCATGCACGCCTGGTGCGGGAAACCTTTATTGCCAACGGCATCGGCATTCTCGAGACCGCCACGGGCTGGTGCCGTGATCCGGAACATCTGCGCCATCGCGTTACCTTTCAGGGCGAACGGAACATGCAGCAGGCCATGGCCCAGGGCAAGGGCGCGCTGATCATTGGCATTCATTTTTCCACGCTTGATCTAGGTGGCGCGCTGCACTCGCTGTTCTTTCCTGCGGACGTGGTGTATCGACCCCACGACAATGCCTTGTTCGAGCGTTTTATGACCCGGGCGCGGCGTCATATTTTCGGTGCGGCCATCGATCGCCACGACCTGCGCGGCGTAGTAAGGCGTATCAAGAACGGTCACGCAGTGTGGTACTCCCCGGACCAGGACTTTGGTCGCGAAGCCAGCGTGTTTGCACCGTTTTTTGGCGTCGAAGCGGCCACTATCAAACTCACCGGGAAGATCGCTCGCATGACCGGCGCCCCGGTCATGCCTTTGATCTTTCATCGCAATCCGGATAATCGAACCTATACCCTAGAATACCTGCCGGCCCTGGAAAACTTTCCCAGCGGCGATGAGATAGAAGACGCCGCTCGTATCAATGCGGTCATCGAAGCGGCGATTCGACGTCATCCGGAGCAGTATCTGTGGTTGCATCGGCGCTTCAAAACACGGCCGCCAGGAGAGCCGAGCCCTTATTGAAGGCGAAGGTCGAGAGCGAAGGCCAGAAATGAAATGAGCCCCGTCTTGAACGGGGCTCATTGGTTACTGCAACTGCGGCTTCTTACATTTCCTGTGCGGTAGGACGCAGGATCACCTCGTTGATATCCACGTCCGCCGGCTGCTCGATGGCGTAAACGATGGCCCTTGCCACGCTGGCGGCGGGAATCGCCATTTCATAGAGGTCATTGACCTGCTTAGATGTCTCGTCGTGGCCTACGCTCTGGGGCAGCTCACTTTGCACGGCACCCGGCGAGAGGGTGGTGGTGCGAATGTTGGGTCCGGCTTCTTTGCGCAGGCCTTCCGAAAGGGCCCAGACGGCAAATTTCGAGGCGCTGTAGACAGCACTGCCCGGGAATACCACATGGCCCGCCACGGAAGAGAGGTTGATGAAATGCCCGCTCTGCTGCTGGTTCATCACCGGCAATGCGGCGTAGATACCATACATCACACCCTTCACGTTGACATCGATCATCTGCTCCCACTCGTCGATGCGGCCTTCGGCCAGCGGCGAGAGCGGCATCAATCCGGCGTTGTTAATCATCACGTCGAGTCGGCCGAAGGTGTCCGTTGTATGCTTGACGAGGGCTTCGACCTGGCTGCGATCGGTCACGTCGGTGGCCTTGATCGAAGCTTCGGCGCCGATTTCCTTGAGCTCCTTGGCCAAGTCGTCGAGGCGCTCCTTGCGCCGCGCCGCGAGTACCAGCTTGGCGCCTCGCTTGGCAAGATGGCGCGCTGTTTCGGCACCTAGGCCGCTGCTGGCACCGGTGATAACGACGACTTTTCCTTGAATCTGATCGTTCGGCTCGTGGCTCATGCATGCCTCCATGCGCTATTGAATTGACTCACCACTTATTAATGCCGACGGCCATAGGGTTTTTCAAGGCTGTGTTGGCTCGGCCAGCAGTGTCGGCAAGTTCAGGCGGTGCTCGCCGTTGTTCAAGCGCTCATTGATGAACTGGCGATCAAGGCTGTCTTGAACAATCTCTTCCAAGGCGTTTATGACGCGCTGCGCATGAGCCTGGAGCGCATCGAGCTCCACCGTCCCGGCATACAAGGACAAGGTCTTCAGCGCCTGTAGCAGCGCCATGTTAATGCTCAGATCCTCCTTGCCATAGGTAAAGATGGGCGAGAATACCCGGTACAGTAGGCTATCGAAGCGCTCCTCGTGCCAGGTCACCCGGGTATGGCCCTTGTCATCGGTGAGCATGTTGCAAGGGGTGAGCGTGAGTCGCCGAGTCAAAAGCCCGGTGAGTTGATGAATGCACAGCCGCGCGGTACCAGGATCGTTGATGCCCGGCGATAGCGCCTTGATGGCGATTTCCATCAGCTGGGTCAGGCCGTCCCGATAGATATCCCCCGGGGATTCGCCCTGCACGTAGACCAGTTCCCCCAGCAGTGACGCACGCCATTTGTCACTAGGTGGCTCGGGGCTTTCGACCTTGAACAGAGGAAAATCCTTGACGGTGTAGTCGCCGAAGGAAAAATTGATGTTCACGACGCCATTGATACGCTCGGCAAGCTTGGCCACCGCCTCGAGATCCATCTGCTGAATATAACCGCTGTAGTTGGAAAGAATCTCATGGCTGCTCTCGTCGATGACCGGGGGTGTGCTCATGTAGCGCCAGCGTTCGGAATCTTCTCGGGATTCGAGACGTGCAAGCGCATTTCGGGTTTCGTCATAAAGCCCTGCAGTGATCGCGTTTATCTGCACCGACTGAGAGACGTTATGGATAAAGAAAACGAAAAGCCCCAGGCAGTGCATCACCATGATCACGCCGAGGTAAATACCCAAGGAGCGCCATAGGCTTGGGACTTCGCCTTTCAACGGCACGGTCAGCAGGATGAGGATGAACAGGATGGTACCAAGATAATGGCCCAGGACCCGCTGGTAAGGGCGCTCGGATACCAGGCCGAACACGAGCTTGTGGGAAAAGTTGTTGCCTGCCTGGGACAGTACCGTCATGACCATGGAAAAGCTGAATACCATCAGCGAGATCATGCCGGCGATCAGGGTCGAAAGCAGGGCGCTCGCAGTCCCCTGTTCCTTGAACTTGAGCCAATCGAGAAAATCCGGCAAAGCCTCTGGATTGACATAGGGAACGACGATACCGAGTGCAAGAACAAAATAGATCAACCCCAGCAGGCTGGGCAGGAACGCGATGCTGTAGCGAAAACTCTTCAGGATCTGCAACGGGTTGGTGCTTTTGGAAGACATGGGTGATTCCTTGTAGGCGCAATATTATTGTGATTTCGCCCGCGACACAGATGAAAAAGGCTTCTTCCCGATATCGAGAAGAAGCCATATCTAGGTGAACAGTCTAGGTAAAACAGGCCAGGCAAACAGTTTAAACGAACGGTTCAGCAGTATCGTTCAGCCAACGGTACCGGCATCAGGCATCGATACGCTTGTACTTCATGCGCTTCGGCGTGTCGTTACCGACCCGCTTCCTGTGATCCACTTCGTAGTCGCTGTAGTTGCCCTCGAAGAACACCACCTGGGAATCGCCTTCGTAGGCGAGGATATGAGTGGCAATACGGTCAAGGAACCAGCGATCGTGGGAAATCACCAGGGCACAGCCGGGGAAAGCCAGCAGTGCTTCTTCAAGTGCCCGCAGGGTCTCGATGTCCAGGTCGTTGGAGGGTTCGTCAAGCAGCAGCACGTTGGCGCCTTGTTTCAAGGTCTGGGCCAGCTGCAAGCGGCCACGCTCGCCGCCGGAAAGCTCCGACAGGCGTTTTTGCTGATCGTTGCCCTTGAAGTTGAAGCGACCCACATAGGCTCGCGAAGATACCTCGTAGCCGTTGATGTTGAGCATGTCCTGGCCTTCGGACACCGCCTCCCATACGGTCTGCTTGTTATCGAGGCCGTCGCGCAGCTGCTCGACATAGGCGATCTGCACGGTGTCGCCGATGACGATTTCACCTTCGTCCGGCTGTTCCGCGCCATTGATCATTCGAAACAGTGACGACTTGCCCGCACCGTTGCCGCCGATGATGCCGACGATGGCCCCTTTGGGTACCTGAAACGACAGGTTCTCGAACAATAGCTTGTCGTCGTAGCGCTTGGTAACATCGTGCAGTTCGATCACCTTGTCGCCCAGGCGCGGACCGGGCGGAATGTAGATCTCGTTGGTCTCGTTACGTTTCTGGAAGTCGCCGGACTGCATCTCCTCGAATCGATTGAGGCGCGCCTTGCTCTTGGCCTGGCGGCCCTTGGCGTTGCTGCGCACCCACTCGAGTTCGTCCTTGATGGCCTTCTGCCGGGAAGCTTCCTGCTTGGCTTCCTGGGCCAGGCGCTTTTCCTTGGCTTCCAGCCAGTTGGAGTAGTTGCCTTCAAAGGGAATGCCCTGACCGCGGTCGAGTTCAAGAATCCAGCCCGCCACGTTGTCCAGGAAATAACGATCGTGGGTGATGGCCACGACGGTGCCGGGATAATCGTGCAGGAAGCGCTCGAGCCAGGCCACGGATTCCGCATCCAGGTGGTTGGTGGGCTCGTCCAGCAGCAGCATGTCCGGATTGGAAAGCAGCAATCGACATAGCGCCACCCGGCGGCGCTCGCCCCCGGAAAGCACGCCGACGTTGGCGTCCCAGGGTGGCAGGCGCAGCGCTTCGGCAGCTACCTCGAGCTTGCGCTCAAGGTTGTGGGCATCAGCAGCTTCGATCAGATTCTCCAGGCGCGCCTGTTCTGCGGCCAAAGCGTCAAAATCTGCATCCGGCTCCGCATAGGCGATATAGACGGCATCCAGCTGTTCCTGGGCCTTCTTGATCTCACCTACGGCTTCCTCGACGATTTCGCGCACGCTCTTGCTGTCGTCAAGCTCCGGTTCCTGGGGCAGATAGCCAATGTTGAGACCCGGCATTGGCCGGGCCTCGCCGTTATATTCGGTATCGACGCCTGCCATGATGCGCAGCAGTGTCGACTTGCCCGAGCCGTTGAGACCGAGAACGCCGATCTTTGCGCCAGGGAAAAAGGATAGCGAGATGTTCTTGAGTATCTCGCGCTTCGGGGGCACGACCTTGCCCACCCGATTCATGGTGTAGACGTATTGCGCCATGGAAATCCATTGCCATCATGTTGGGATTTAGGTGGCCTTGATGATAGTGGTCGCACCGGGGAAAGGCCAGTCCATGATTTACGCCAGCCGAGGTAATCGTGCTGACGCACTTTGAAGGTAGGGTGTGACGTCAAACGTTATTCTTCTTCCAGATCCCAGTCGTCTTCTATTGCCCGCTTCAATCGACGCTCTTCCAGCAATGCCTCGACCTGGCGGCGCAGACGCAATGTATCGTTGCGTGGACTCCGGGAACGATGATACTGGGCATCATTGTCGGCTTCGTAACTATCTTGATCGTCGAGTTGTTCGTCACCAAGCGTATCGTCGCTCATGCTCGACCCTCCGCTAGCGTTCTATATTAGATATATCCCTTTGTTGGCTATATAGCGCTGGTTGAAGGCGATGACAAGCATTTCGCGGAAAAACCCAAAGTTTTATGAGCTCTGATTGGCCTGTAGCGCAGCGAGCTGTTCCAAGGCTTCCATATGCCCAGTAACATCCTTCTGCACCCCGACAAAATAAGTAAGCTGGTCTTGTTCATCGAACACCGGCGTGATCGACAGCTCGTTCCAGAAGAAACTGCCGTCTTTGCGGTAGTTGCGCAGTACCTCACGGCAAGGACGCTGATCGGCGATGGCCTGGCGGATGTTGTCCAGGCCGGGCTGATCATGATCGCTCTTTTGCAGGAAACGACAATCCTGATAGAGAATCTCATCAGCGCTATAACCGGTGAGGCGCTCGAACCCCTGGTTGACGTAGATGAGGATGGTATCGTCGCCCTCCTGCTCGGCGACCACGATGCCATCCTCGGATGCATCGATGATACGCTCCAGCAGTGCCGCGTCGATCATTGCAGGTCTTTTCATGCGCTGGCGGTCCTGTGGCAGATCATGGGAGGCGCTCGGTGTGCTGGCCCGGGAGCGCTTCCTGAATAGCGCTGGCCCGGGAGCTAGAGAACGCTGGCCGTCGGCGAGGCCCTTACCTGTCTATCATGGCCAGCCTTGGTAATGTTTTCAACGCTTTGTCGATACTATTCGACCTGTGGCAGCAGTTGCGCAGTCAGCGCAGCGGCAAAAGCGCACAGAGAAAGTACCAACAGCAAACCGGTACTTCCCAGCCATTGGGCCAATGCGCCGATGATAGCGCCCACGATAAGCATCAGAAGCCCGGTCAACGTATTCGATAAAGCGACGTAGAGTGCGCGATCATCGCGACCCGCCATGTCCACCACATAAGTCTTGCGCCCTAGCCTGATGCCTGCATGAGCAATGACCAGCACCCCATAAACGAGGGCAAAAGGCCAGACCGTTCTGGTCCAATCCCCGGGTATCCAGGCGATTCCGGCTGCCGCCAGACAGCATAGTCCCGCCATGGCACCAGCATCGCGCATTACCTTGTGGCTCGCGATGTCCGCGCGCTTGCCCCAGAACGGGCTTGATAGCATGCTGGCAAGCCCTGAGATGACGACAAGTACGCCGAGGCCGCCTAGATCCTCGCCACTTTGGCGTTGGCCAAGCAGCGCAATATAGGGCAGGGCAAGCGCGCTCGAGAGCAACAGCGCCCGGGCCAGGTTGAAATGCAGGAAGGTGCGATCCTGACGTAGTAGCTTAAGCCCCTGTCGAATGCTGTCCCAGGCGTTTTCGCCTCCTTCCGTGGCGCCTTGATCCTCGCGAATGGCGGCGGCGCAGGCGGCGTTGATCGCCCAACCCAGGGCGGCAACAGCCAGCAATATCGCCAGCGCGGTCTCGCCGTCACGATCGTCAAACAGCATCAATACCGCGCCGGCGAACAGGGTCATGGCGCCGGCGACACTGCCGCTCCAGCCCATCAGATTGCCGCGTCGCTGTTTGGCGATGGTCTTGCCCAGTACGTCCTTGGTGGCAATGGAAGAAAGCCCTCGCGCCAATGAAAGCACGATCAGTACGATCAGCACCAAGGCGCCCCCCAGGCCGCCACTGCTGGTCAGTGCCAGTACCGCAAGCATCGCTGCACAAAGCGCTTGAAGTGCTCCTCCGGTGACCCATACCCACTTGCGCTGGGGCATGTGGCGAATGAATCCGGCGATGAAGATCTGGGGCAGAAGAGAACCGGCTTCGCGGATGGGTACCAGCAATCCCACCATCCACAGCGGGGCGCCGATTGCCCCCAACAGCCAGGGTAGCACCAGCCGCGCACTGGAGAACTCGTCCGCCAGCTTGTTACCCAGAGAGGCAAAAAGATGGCGAAAGAAATTGCCCGGTTGCTCGTTGCAAGCCTCGTCCGAGATGTCCTTGCACAGTCGACTATCTTCATCGCCGGTCAGCCACTCGTAAAAACGGGATTGACTGATGGGGGGGCTAGCCATGTATATCCTCCATGGAGTTGCCGACACTTATCGACACTCTTGATCATCGATACATTGTTATGATGAGCCACTGCTACGCCATGAGAGGAGGTCAAGATGGCTCGGGTACGTATTCATTATTGCACGCAATGTCATTGGCTTCTCAGGGCAGGATGGTATGCCCAGGAGCTTCTTTCTACCTTCGGCGAGGATCTCGACGAAGTCGCCCTGGCCCCCAGCCATGGCGGTCACTTCGAGGTGCTGTTCGATGACCAGATGATCTGGGAGCGCAAACGCGACGGCGGCTTCCCCGACATAAAAGAGCTCAAGCGCCGGGTTCGCGATCGGCTTGATCCGGAGCGAGACCTGGGTCATATCGACCGCTAGGCTTCCTACCACCAGTGCTTGCGCTTGAGCAATGCCATCACCGCAATGCCGATCACCAAGGTGAGCGCAATGAATATCGTGAACGCGTAAGGATTCTGAGCCCCGGGAATGCCGCCGACGTTGATGCCCAGCAGGCCGGTGAGAAAGCTCAAGGGAAGAAATACCGTGGTCACGACGGCCAGCATGTACATGCGCTCGTTGAGCTGTTCGTTATGTTCGCTCCAGTACTGTTCCTGAAGGATATGGGCGCGCTCCTGCATGGCATTGAAGTCTTCGGTATAGCGTGAAAGCTGGTTGGCGCTTTCCCGCAGCGATACCTTGGTTTCCTCGTCGAGCCATAACGGACCCTGGGCCAGCTGCGCCAGACAATCCCGCTGGGGGCCCATGAAGCGGCGCAGGTTGATCAGGGAGCGACGAATCCGCGTCAAGTCGTCGCTGTCCACGTCTTCAGGATCGTTGAGCTGGGCTTCTTCCAGTTCCGCCAGATGTCCATCGAGCTGGTGGGTCACGTCGCCCACCTGATCGACGAGTGTTTCCGTCAGCCAGGCCGCCAGGTCCGGAATCGACTCGGCGCCGCTGCCACTGTCGATGCGTTCACGTACTACGCTGACCGCATGCAGCGGTCGGCGGCGCAAGGTGATCAGACGCTTGGGGGTCATCCACACCCGCAGGGAGATCAAATCGTCCCGGGCCGCGCCAGGGTTGAAGTTGATGCCGCGCAGGGTGGTCACGACACCGCGGCCGAAGCGCGCCACCCGGGGGCGTGTATCTTCCTCGAGCAGCGCCTCGATGACCGCCTCGTCGAGAGCCGCCAAAGAGTGCAAATAGGTCATGACGTCGTCATGACGGAAATCCAGATGCAGCCAGAGTGCGGCCTCTTCGCTGTGCCACATGGCGTGCAGCTGCGTGTCGTCGAGTATGCGACCGGCTCCGGTGCCATCCAGTTGATAGGCAGTGACGAAAGCGCTGATCTTCTCGGGGGGCGCGTCGGGCGAGGACGGTGGCAGGCTATCGCGAGTTGCCTCCATGCCAGAGTTCCTTAACAAAATTCAGTTGTTCGATGATCGCCATGCTCGTCTAAGCGACGCAGGGCGGTTAGGGTGGTTACCTTAGCGTAAACGCACATGGGATAGGAGTAGGCATGACTCAGGATCGGCAAGCGATGCTCTACGGCGTAGCCGCGGTGGCGTTGTGGTCCACGGTGGCGACCGCCTTCAAGCTGGCCTTGGCGAGCATGACACCGGTGGAGCTAATCTGGATCGCGGCGCTGGTCTCCTGGTTGCTGATCGGTGCGCTGGTGGTCAAGCGAGGACAGCTTGGCCTGGCCTTGCGCAAAGGCTGGCGCACCGCGCTGTGGGCCGGGCTGATGAATCCGGTGGCCTACTATCTGGTGCTGTTCGCTGCCTACGACCGATTGCCGGGTCAGGAGGCCATGGCGCTGAACTATACCTGGGCGCTGGCCATGGGCTTTCTCGCCGTGCCGATTCTCGGCCAGCGTCTGACCCGCATGGATATTCTTGCCGGATTGATCGCTTACGCCGGCGTCTGGGTCATTGCCACTCGTGGCGCGGTATTCGAGGTGGCCTTCGCGGACCCGTTGGGGGTCGGGTTCGCCTTGATATCGACGCTGCTCTGGGCGCTGTATTGGCTGTTCAACGCCAAGGATCATCGAGAGCCCTTGGTGGCCCAGTGGCAGAACTTCAGCGTGGGCCTGCCGATTCTGACGCTGCTCGTGCTCATCGGGCCGGGGTTTACCTGGCACGGCTGGAGTAGTCTGGGGGCGGGCATCTATGTCGGGCTATTTGAGATGGGCATCGCCTTCGTGCTGTGGCAGATGGCGGTACAGCAGATATCGCGCACCGCCAAGGTCTCCAACCTGATCTTCCTGTCGCCGCCGGTCTCGCTGCTGCTGTTGCATGTCGTCGTCGGCGAGCCGATTCTCGCCTCGACCCTGATTGGCTTGCTGCTGATTCTCGGTGGGCTGGGGCTGCAACAGTTGCAGAAAGCGCCCGCGCCGGTTCAGGCATGATTTGTGTAGCGGCTCACGTTAGTGAGCGATGGTGGTTTGGCTATCGCCCGATAAATCAGGCTCCTACTAAACCCAGTGCGGCTGCTTACGTGTAGAAGCTCGCTTTAGGAAGTGATGGTGTCATTTGAGCATCTGGTACTGAAACAATAGCTGCTTGAAATCCTGGCGCTGATGGACGAACAGATAAATGGAGACGTCATGGGTCTCCGGCCAGATGCGGTAAACGACACGGTAATTGTCGATCAGCAGTTCGCGGTAGTCATTAGTGCCAAGCTCCGCTGCCTGTCGGCAGATCGCATAGGTATCGGCGCGCTGTGCCAATCGTGAAACGGCTGTATCGGCTAAACTCTGGGTATAGGTGTGGGCCTTGTCTAGCGGCATTTCGAGATGATCGATAAGAAAATAGCGGCAATTACGTAGGGATTGTAGAGCCGTATTCTCGAAGGTGACCGCACTTGTTCGAGTCAAATGGGTTCGCCTCGTTCGGCTGCATGATCTTCTTTGAGCTTGGCCTTGAACTCCTCGGCGCTCATGGTCATGCCGGCTTCGCGGCTGCGTTCACCCAGGCTCAAGAGCTTGAGCAGAGCGAGGCCCTGTTCGCGACGTTCATGAGCGGCATAGGATTCCACCACATAGGTCGGCTTGCCATTCTGGGTGATGATCAGTGGCTCCCGGACATCCAGGGTGGCGGCATTTTGCTTCAGGTAACTGATGGTTTCGATGCGCATGGGATTCACCTTATTAAATAATAGACCAATTTTAGTCCATCAATGGACCATTGGCGAGCCGGTCATTGGCTTGCCATCCGCTCTTGAGTCTGCTTGGGCAACAGGGCTTCCAACTTGGGCCAGACATTCTCGAGCATGCGGGGCTGGGCTTCGGCGGTAGGATGGATGCCGTCGTCCTGCATCAGGTCTTCCTCCAGGGCGACACCCTCGAGGAGAAAGGGCACCAGGGGTACGTCGTACTGTTCGGCCAGATCATGGTAGACCGCCTTGAACGCTTGAGTGTAAGCCCGGCCATAGTTGGGCGGTATCTCGATGCCCACCAACAGCACCTTGGCATCTTCCTTTTGACTGGCTTCGATCATGCTGGAAAGATTATGGCGCATCTGCTTGGGAGACAGGCCGCGCAGGCCGTCGTTGCCCCCCAGCTCGATCAGAACGATGTCCGGGTCCTGTTGTCTGAGTAGCTCATGCAGACGAGACACTCCGCCAGACGTGGTCTCGCCGCTGATACTGGCATTGACGACCTTGACTTCGTCACCCAGACGCTGGCTCAGTAGACTGACCCAGCCGGCTTGGCGCTCTATACCGTAGGCGGCGCTGAGGCTATCCCCCATGACCAGTAGTGTCGTATTGGCGGCATTCGCCATGCCTGCCCATAGTGGCAGCAATAACAGCAGCACCAACATCAGGCTTCTGTTCAGGAACCGTGTAACCACAGGGAAAGCGTGCATCATGTCCAACTCCCAAACGCGTGAAATGAGTGCAATTCTACATGCCAAGGGCCTTGGCAAGCAGGTTATCAGCGGCGAACGCCGGCTGGATATTCTAAGGAGCCTCGATCTCGAGGTATTCCCCGGTGAGAGCGTGGCCATCCTGGGAAGTTCCGGGGCCGGCAAGTCCACCTTGCTGGGTTTGCTGGCAGGGCTGGACGTTCCGACCAGTGGCGAGCTCGATCTGTTTGGACAGTCGTTGAAGAAACTCGATGAAGATGGTCGCGCGGGACTGCGTGCCGGGCGGGTCGGTTTCGTGTTTCAGAATTTCCAGCTGTTGCCGACGCTGACCGCGTTGGAGAACGTATTGCTGCCGCTGGAACTGTTGCCGGGAAGCGATCATCAGATCAGAGGCCGAGAATGGCTGACCCGAGTGGGGTTGGGGGAGCGCATGGATCATTTGCCCAAGCAGCTCTCTGGCGGCGAGCAGCAGCGGGTCGCGGTGGCTCGCGCCTTCGTTACCGGGCCGGAACTGGTATTCGCCGATGAGCCCACGGGGAATCTGGATCGCGGTACCGGTGGAAAGGTCATCGATCTATTGTTCGAACTCAACCGTGAAGCCGGCACCACGCTGGTGCTGGTCACTCATGATCATCACCTGGCCCGGCGCTGCGATCGTTGTCTCAAGCTCGATGCTGGCCACCTGACCGTCCTGGATCGGGACGAGGTCGAGGTATGAGCGAAGATATGCGCAGAAATACTGGTTCAGAAATGAAGGGTGCTGTGAACAAAGGGGAAAAAGACGGGGCGAGTCTATTAGGGCTGTCCTTGAAAGGCTTGAAACGAGACCTGCGCGCAAACGACGTGCGTGCCCTGTTCGTGGCCTTGGCCTTGGCAGTGGCGGCCTCCACCATGATCGGCTTTTTTCTTGATCGTCTCGATCGCGGTTTGACCAGGCAGGCAGGCCAGCTGGTAGGGGGCGATATCAAGCTCGAACAGAGCAAACCCTTCGACGAGGATCTGCGTCGACAATTTGAAGATGCGGGCCTGATTCTGGCGGATCAGGTTGATCTAGTGTCGATGGCCAGCCGCGACGATTCGTTTCAGCCGGCAAGCCTGAAGGTAGTGGATGAGGCCTATCCACTGTATGGCAAGGTGCTGGTGGATATGGGCGAGGGCGTCGAAGAGGTGGCCCGGGGCCCATCGCCAGGCAATGCCTGGATCGCGCCGCGCTTGGCGCAGTTGCTGAATATCGAAATCGGCGAGTCGTTTCAGCTGGGTCAGATGCAGCTGACGGTGAGCGGGTTGATCGAGCGCGAGCCGGATCAATCCGCCGGGTTCGGCAGCTTCAACCCGCGCTTGATGATGCACATCGATGATCTTGATGCCACCGGATTGGTGCGTCCGGGCTCCCGGATCGAATATGAGCTGTTGGCCAAGGGGCCGCCGGAGGCGGTTGCCAGGGTCGAGGATCTGCTGGCCCAGCTGGAACAGCAGGGCGTTGAAGTCGAGGATGTGAGGGAGGATCGCCCCCAGCTTGGCAATGCCCTGGAGCGGGCGGAGAAATATTTGAGTCTGGCGGGTTTGGCGGCGGTGCTGCTGGCCGGCGTGGCGGTGGCCATGGCAACGAGGCGCTATGTGGATCGGCACCTGGACACCGCCGCCTTGCTGCGTTGCTTCGGCGCCTCCCAGCGCCAGTTGACCCAGCTCTTCGCCCTGCAGCTCTTGTGGCTGGCGCTTTCTGCCTCGGTCATCGGCGCATTGCTTGGTCTGGCAGGCCAGGCGGGGCTGCTGGCGCTGCTGATGCGTTTTCTGCCTCTGGAATTGCCACCCCCGGGCATACTGCCGCTATTACTTGGCATCTTGACCGCGCTTGCAGTGCTGGTGGGTTTTGCCGGCCCGACCCTGCTGCGCTTGAAACAGGTCAGCGCCCTCAAGGTGCTGCGTCGTGAGCTCGATCCCTTGCCGGCCTCCGCCTGGCTGGTGGTCGGTGTCGCCAGCCTGGTGTTTGGCGGCCTGCTGTGGCTCTATTCCGGGGATTTCATGCTTTCCCTTGGCTTGTTGCTGGGTGGCTTGGTTGCCCTGGTGCTGCTATGGGCATTGGGCTGGCTGCTGCTGGGGCTGGTACTGCGTATGGCCGGGCGTTTCGGCAATGGGGCAAGCGGCGGCGCCCAGGCGCTTAGACTCGGGGCGCGGCAATTGGCGCGACGGCGCCAGGCGAGTCTCGGTCAACTGCTGGCCTTCGCGGTGACCTTTGCCGCCATGGCCATCATCACCCTGGTGCGGGGCGATCTGTTGACCACCTGGCAGGCGCAGCTGCCCGAGGACACCCCCAACTATTTCGCCATCAACATTCAGCCCGGCGAGCGCCAGGGCTTTATCGATATCCTGGGGGACGCGGCAGATACGCGAAGCGCCCTGTATCCCATGGTGCGCGGGCGCATCGTGGCGATCAACGGCCAGTCGCCCCAGGAGGTCGTACCCGCGGAGAGTCGCGGTGACAACGCCCTGCGTCGGGAACTCAATCTGACCTGGCAGGATGAGGTGCCGGAAGGCAATCGTATTCTCGAGGGACAGTGGTTCGCGCAAGACGTTGCAACTTCCTCCGGCAATGACCAGCCCGTGCCGATTTCCATGGAGAGCGGCCTTGCCGGACGCTTCGAAATTTCGCTTGGTGATACCCTGACCTTCTCCATCGGCGGGTCCGACGTCACCGGCGAAATCACCAGTCTGCGGGAGGTCGATTGGGACAGTTTCCGGCCCAATTTCTACGTCGTCTTTCCCCCGGAGACCCTGGAGCGCTTTGGCCACAGCTATATCACCGCCTTTCACGTAGCGGATGGCAGCAACGTGCCGGGCAAGCTGGTATCCGCTTTTCCCGGAGTATCACTGATCAACGTCGAGGTCATCCTTGGCCGAGTTCGGGAGCTGTTGTCCCAGGTGACTCGGGCAGTGGAGTTCGTATTGGCCTTCGTGCTGCTGGCTGGGGTGAGCGTGCTTTATGCCGCCCTGACCGCCAGCCACACGCTGCGCACCCACGAAAGCGGCCTGCTTCGGGTATTCGGCGCCGGTGATCGGTTGATTTCCCGGGTGCAAGGAGTCGAGTTTGCGCTGCTGGGATTCACCAGCGGGCTGATGGGCGCCTTGCTTGCGGAAGCCGCCGCCGCCGGGGTATACATCGGCTGGCTGGAGCTGGCGCCGCGAGTACACTGGTTGATGTGGTTGATTCTGCCTGTAGGCGGAGCATTGCTCATTGGCCTCATCGGGCATGCGCTATCCCGTGGCGTGCGCCGTCAAACACCCATGGCGAGCCTGGGGTTGCTGGGCGAGGCGTGACCTCGTCTGGCAAACGCTAAACCCCCTATCCTTCCTTAAGTAAATCCTTACTCAAGGCGCGATGTATCCCGTTGCGCCTTGTCGAATCGCTCATTCCATTTTATTGCACTTTTTCACCGCGCGCCTGAAAGCGTGCGGTGCCAAGCGCTTACGTAAAGACTAAGCCTATTGGACGAAGCTAAGCCTATTGTGTGAGTTTCGAGGCTAGTTTTATAACCCCTATTACCATAATATGCTCTCCATCAAGCGCCCTATAAAGTTTTATATTTTTAGTTAATTCGGTGTTTAAAAAGCAGCGAGCGCAGTGCCTTTTTGTGTTTGAAACCCATCAGTAGCGGCGCGCTGTAGTTGTTGAATCAGTTGAATCGCGGCGGGTGGCCAAACCATCCGATGACTTTCACAAGCAAGTAAACCAGTGAGACGCATGACATTAAACTACGCACCTTCCCGGGGTCGTGCCATGACCGGTCTGCGACTTGCTTTTGCCTCGTTGTGCCTTGTGGCTCTCGCGGGTTGCGCTGCCCAAGGCTCCATGGGCAATGGCGCACAGAATATTGCCTCGATGCGCGGCGGGACCACCGTCGATTCATCTCTTAGCCAGTTCCTCGAGACGGCTTCTCCAGGCCGCGTGATTCAGCTTCAGCAAAGCCCTTGGGGCAGCAACGTCGAAGTGACGGCAGAAGAGCGCTACTACGCCGCCAGTGGCCGCATCTGTGTGCATTTGCGCGTCATGAGGCCAGCATCCGCCGCCTTGCCTCAGGCACAGCTGGCGTGTCGTGATGAAAACCAAGGCTGGTTCACTCAACGCCTGGTCACCAAAGCACTCGAAAGAGACAGTCTCGGGTTGCCATAACGCACCATCATCCGACGCACGCAGTGACTCAGGACCAGGTCGTTCATAACGGTCAAGCACGATCCAGCACATCCAAGAGGACCCCATGTCACAAGCAAGATCTTTTCTCCGGGCCGGGTGTCTGGTAGCGGTAGCGTGTTTCAGCGCCGCGACTGCTCATGCCCAGGCCATCGGTGCAGGCAGCAGTATTCTGCCCGAGTCCGAACAGGCTCAAGCCGTTCCTGAAAAAACCCAGGAAGGGGAGGGTGTCGATGCCGCCCCTCGCGCCGATTGGCGTAGTGGCACCTATGGGCCGCCGAGCACGCCAAGCGCCGGACCCTTGGACCCGGATGAGCTGCCGCCATTCGGTGTCAACCTGTTCAGCGGCGGCTTTCGCGGGGTAATGGCGGATGGCCTCAACTCCGACTACACCATCAAGCCCGGCGATCAGGTCACGCTGCGAGTGTGGGGCGGGGTCGAAATGGACAAGGTGCTGCCGGTAGATGCCCAGGGCAATATCTTCCTGCCCGGTATCGGCCCATTGAATGTGCAAGGCACCTCCAATGCGGGGCTCAACGTCAAGGTGCGCAACGCCATTCAATCCGTCTATCCGGAAAACGTCAGCGTCTACACCAACCTGCAAGGTGTGCAACCCGTCGGTGTCTTCGTTACCGGTTACGTGGAAAACCCAGGTCGCTACGCCGGCACCCCCAGCGATTCGCTGCTGTACTTCCTCGACCAGGCTGGCGGTATCGATCGGGCTCTCGGTAGCTACCGGCATATCCTCATCAAGCGTAACGGTAACGTGATCGACAGTGTCGATCTCTATGATTTCCTGCTCGAAGGCACGATTCCCCGACCGCAGTTTCGTGATGGCGACACCATTGTCGTCAAGGAACGAGGTCCAGCGATCAGCGTCGTCGGCGACGTGCAGAAAAACTATCGCTACGAACTGCTGGGCGATCGCCTGACCGGCCGGGATGTGATCGATCTGGCACGCTTGAAGGCCGGTGTGTCTCATGTGCTGCTGCGCGGCAGCCGCGCGGCCGGGCCGATCTCCCGTTATCTGCCGTTGAACGAATTTCGCAGCGCCGAGGTGCGCCGTGGCGACGAGGTGCTGTTCAGCGCCGATCAGCGTGACGAAAGCATCGTCGTTCAGCTGGAAGGCAGCTATTACGGCGCCTCACGTTATGCCCTGCCGCGCAACGCCCACCTGGGTGAACTGCTCAACGCCGTCGGTGTCCCCGAGGAAATGACCGACACCCAGAGTATCTCGATTCGCCGGGAAAGCGTGGCTCAGCGACAAGCCGAATCTCTCAAGGAGAGCCTGCGTCGTCTACAGACCACGTATCTCGGCGCTTCTTCGCAAACTACCGAAGAGGCCAAGATTCGCGTCGAGGAAGCCAAGCTGATTCAAAATTTCGTGGCCAAGGCCTCCCAGGTAGAGCCTACCGGGCGCTTGGTAGTGGCCAGGGATGATGGTCAGATTGCCGATATCCGTCTTCAGGATGGCGACGTGATAACCATTCCCGAGCAGAGCGATTCACTATTGATCAGTGGTGAGGTCGTGGTGCCTCAGGCAATGGTTTATACCGATGGCATGAGCGTCCGGAGTTACATCGATAGTGCCGGCGGTTTCACACCCCGCGCCGATGACGACCAGATCCTCGTGGTACGCCGTAACGGCGCGGTAAGCCGTGCCGAAGACGTCGATCTGCGTGCCGGTGACGAGATCATGGTGCTCCCCGCCGTGCCCACAAAGAATCTCGAACTGGCCACCAGCATTACCCAGATCCTGTATCAGATCGCCGTGGCCACCAAGGTCGCCATCGATTTATAAACCGCAAACCATCCCTCGCTGAAGCGAGTTCCTGCAGCCAGTCGAAATCACTGGTTTTGGTAGAGCCCCGATTCATCGGGCGATGGTCGATGTACCCATCTGGTTATCGCTCGCTGAAGCGAGTTCCTATAGCCAGCCGAAATCGCTGGTTTTGGTAGGAGCCCGATTTATCGGGCGATCATGAACTTGGTTTTCTATGTCTGATTCAACCTCTTCCACTACTTCTAGGGCCGGCGCACTCGCCAACCGGACGTCCTGGCGTGTTGCCTGGAGCGTCTGGTACGCCCTTTTCATGCGCGAGGCCATCTCGCGCACCATGGCGGATCGCATGGCCTGGTTCTGGATGATTTTCGAGCCCATCGCCTTCATCGGGGTGATGGTGGCCGTGCGTTCCCTGGTAATGGGAGGGGGGCGCCATATTGCCGGCGCCGACTTCATTCCCTGGCTGGTGGTCGGACTGCTGGGCTTCTTTTTGTTTCGCGAGAACCTGATGCGCGCCATCGGCGCGGTGGACGCCAACAAGGGCTTGTTCGCCTATCGTCAGGTCAAGCCCGTCGACCCCGTGCTGGTGCGCGCTTTTCTGGAAGGCATGCTCAAGAGTTTTATTTTTCTGCTCTTCATTGCGGCGGGTAGCCTGCTGAAGTTCGATCTGGTGCCGGCATATCCCCTCGGCGCCATACTCGACTGGCTCTCGCTGTGGGCCCTGGGCCTTGGTGCTGGGCTCACGGTTTCCGCCGCGGCTGCTCTGGTGCCCGAAATAGGCCGAATAGTACGCATCCTCACGTTGCCGCTGCTGATTCTGTCCGGTGTCATATTCCCGATCAACTACATCCCCCACGAGTTTCGTCAGTATGTCCTGTGGAACCCGATCGTGCATGGTCTTGAGAGCATGCGGCTGAGCTTCTTCGAGGGTTATCACACCCTCGATGGCATCGACATGACCTATCTATGGCTATGGGCACTGGGATTGATGACCCTGGGCCTGATGCTGCACGTGCGTTTTGCCGGGAGATTGAAGGCGCAATGATCGAGATTCAACATCTCTACAAGCGTTACCACAATCATCATGGCAGCAACTGGGTGCTGCGGGACGTCAATCTCAGCATCCCTCGCGGTGTCAGCGTCGGCCTGGTGGGCCGCAATGGGGCCGGCAAATCGACGCTGCTGCGCCTGATTGGAGGCATGGACAGCCAGGACAAGGGCAGGATCCTGCGTAACTGCCGGATTTCCTGGCCGATCGGTCTGGCAGGCGGCTTTCAAGGCTCCATGACCGGACGCCAGAACGTCAAGTTCGTGGCGCGTGTTCACGGCGCCGGCCCCCAGGTATCCGAGGTCATTCGTCGCGTAGAGGAGTTTGCCGAGATTGGCGCTGCGTTTGATGAGCCAGTGAAAACCTATTCTTCAGGCATGCGCTCCCGGCTGTCTTTCGGTCTCTCGCTGGCCTTTGATTTCGATGTCTATCTTTCCGACGAAGCCACCTCCGTGGGCGATCGCGCCTTCAAGGCCAAAGCCACCAAGGCCTTCAAGGACAAGGTAGGGCAAGCCAGCTTGATCATGGTGTCTCATAGCGAAGGCATTCTGCGGGATCTCTGCCAGGCAGGCATCTTCCTCAATCAGGGGCAGGCTCAGTGGTTCGATGATATCGAGGACGCCATTGCCGCCTACCACGCCAGTACCGACAAGCCAAAGCGCCCCAAAAGCCAGGCCTAGCGCGGATAATCATCCGATCCTGGGCCTCCAGTATCTTCAAGGTATTTCATCTTCATGAAGGCAATTTTCAAGCAATACCCCCACTGGCTGATGTGTCTGCTGGCTATCCTGCTAGTGTCCTTTTATTGGACGTTCTGGGCCAGCGATCGCTATGTGTCTCATGCCAATGTGGTGCTGGAAAGTCCTCAGATATCGGCGCCGGACATCAGCTTCAGTTCGTTGCTGTCCGGCAGTGCCGGTGGCAACACGGCGGACATGCTGCTCCTGCGGGACTATCTGCTCTCCATCGATATGCTCAAGTTTCTGGTGGACAACGCGGATTTTCGCCAGCATTACGCCGATTCAGGCTCGGATTTCATCAGTGAGCTGGGGTCGGTGGATGCGCCCTTGGAAAAACTCCACGACTACTATCTGAAACGCGTCTTCGTCGAACTGGATGATTACGCCAAGGTATTGCGTATCGATGTCGAAGCCTTCACCTCCGAGAAGGCTAATGAAATCGCCGAGTTCTTGCTGGCGGAGGGCGAGCGCCACATGAATCAGATGGGTCAGCGCCTGGCCCAGGAGCAAGTCGAGTTCCTGGAAAGACAGGTCAAGGTTCTCGAGGAGAACTTCAAGGAGACGCGCAATGCGCTCCTCGAATATCAAAACGAGAATGGACTGGTGTCGCCCACCGGCACAGTAGAAAGTCTCAATTCCGTGGTCTCGACGCTGCAAGGACAATTGGCACTGTTGAAAGCACGCAAGAGCGCGCTGAGCAGCTATCAGAGCGGCCGCTCGGCGGAGATCATCCGCATCAATAGCGAAATCAGCGCTATCAAAAACCAGATCGAAGAAGAGAGCAGCCGCTTGGCAGGGCAGGAGGGCAATACGCTCAACGCCGTATCCTCCGAGTATCAAACCCTGGAGCTGCGGGCCAAGTTCGCTCAGGAAAGTTATTCCGGCGCACTGGCGGCACTGGAAAATACCCGCATCGAAGCGGCGCGCAAACTCAAGCAGGTTTCGGTACTGCAATCCCCCACGCTACCCCAATACCCCGAAAAACCCGATCGTCTGTATAACATCGTGGTCTTCACCATCATCGCGCTATTCATCACGTTGATCATCAACATGCTGGTGCTGATCGTTAAAGACCACCGGGATTGATCTTCCAAGGTTAGAAGGTCTCGTCGCGCAGCGGCGGTCAGACGATGCAATGAGAAAAATGCCCATGAATATCTTCCTCACCGGCGGCACCGGCCAGGTTGGTTTCGAACTACAGCGGGAGCTTTCCCCACTGGGTCGGGTGATGGCGCCCACTCGACAAGAGCTGGACCTAACGGATATCGCCGCCGTCAACGACTGGCTGATGCAGCACCGGCCTGACGCGATCGTCAATGCGGCGGCCTGGACAGCGGTGGATGCCGCAGAAGAACATGGCGATCAAGCCTATCATCTCAATGTCGAGCTACCGGCACAGCTTGCAAGCTATGCCCGTGCCCAGAACATCCTGCTGGTGCATTACTCTTCGGACTATGTCTATTCCGGCAAAGGCGAAACCCCTTGGCAGGAGGAAAGCCCCACAGGGCCGCTCTCGCTCTATGGTGTAAGCAAACTGGCCGGGGACAAGGCCGTTCTTGCCAGCGGCGCGCACCATCTCATCTTGCGTACTAGCTGGATCTACAGCACTCGCGGCAACAACTTCATGAAAACCATGCTGCGCCTGGGGCGCGAGCGTGACTCCCTGGCCGTCGTCGCGGATCAAATCGGCGCTCCCACCCCCGCACACTTGATTGCTGAACTAACGGCTCTGGCCCTTGCCAAGTATCGGGAAGGCGCACTGAGTGACGGTCTTTACCATCTTGCTTCGCGCGGGGAGACCAGCTGGTACGGCTTCGCCCAGAAAATCTTTCAGCTGGCACATGAGCGCGGTGTGCCTCTGGCGATCTCGCCAGAGCGGATCGAGGCGATCTCTACCGAGGAATATCCCACCCCGGCTCAACGGCCGCACAACTCGCGCCTGAATCTCGAGCGCCTGGAAAACGCGCTGGATATCGAATTGCCTCGTTGGCAACCACAGCTCGAACTGACCCTGAAAGCGCTACTGAAAAGCTAAACATCGCCTGATAAATCCGGCTCCTACCTAAACCATGGAATCGCCCTACTGTAGGAGATCGCTTCAGCGAGCGATTTTTTGCCGCCCGCTGTAAAAGAAAACAACACGATGAATCGTAAAGATTTCACTCTTGCCAGCGATACTGATCCGCGGGAGCCCAGCCTATGAAAACAATACCGACCCGACTAAACGACGTGCTGATCCTGGAACCGCAGATCCACGGTGATGAACGTGGCTTCTTCCTGGAAAGCTTCAATCAGCGCGTTTTTCAAGAAGCCACCGGTTTAGGCACTACCTTTGTGCAGGACAATCACTCCCGCTCCCGTCGCGGGGTACTGCGCGGACTGCACTATCAGGCCCAACAGCCACAGGGCAAATTGATGCGTGTAATTGCCGGCGAGATTCTCGATGTGGCCGTGGATATACGTCACCACTCGACTACCTACGGTCAGTGGACCAGCGCTCGACTCTCTGCCGACAATCAACGCCAGCTTTGGGTTCCTCCGGGCTTTGCTCATGGCTTTTTGGTACTAAGCGAATTTGCCGATGTGCTTTACAAGACCACCGACTACTACGCCCCCCAGTATGAACGAGCGATCCGTTGGGACGACTCTTTCCTGGCGATCGATTGGCAGCGAGATGCCTGGCAGTGGTCGGGTGAGCCTATTCTTTCTCAAAAAGATCAAAATGCAGAATCGTTTTGCTTCAAAAAGCCATTTGTCAAAAATGCCCCAAAGGAAATGAGTCAGCAGCACTAGACATTTACTGTAATTTCCACCTTGGAAATTACTGCTGCTGAAAACTAAAAACCGAATAATTTATGTTGTAGAAATAATTTTCAGTTTTTCGGTGTGTCAATCAACAACTATTTGTTTTAATTTCGAGGTGAGTCTTTGTCGTGGAAAGCATAGATAAAGAAATATATAAATTAGTAAGGGAATCAAAGCTTGTAAATGGCAAGTGGTATCTTGAAAGCTATCCTGACGTTGCAGCTTTGGGAATGGATCCAATCAAGCATTACTTGAAGTATGGTTGGAGGATGCATAGGAACCCGTGTAGAAGATTTGATACCAGCTTTTATTTAGAAAACTATAAAGGCAAGATGGCAGGGTATAGCAATCCACTACTGCATTATATTATTTATGGAAAAAAGCTAGGCTTCTCAATCAAGCCAAGTGAACATGCAACCAAAAATTTAACTACCACGCTTTCTCATAATTTGTGGGGTGGGTATTCAAACCTTGCCTTAGCTGAACTGGAAAAAATATATAACTCCAAAACTGCGAAGATCAATGAACGATGGTGGGCTGGCTGGCATGCAGGGAGGTGGTATTATTTTATTGGTGATTATAAAAAAGCCTACGAAATAGCAAATTTACTTTTTGAAATACCCTCTAAGCATATAAATCGCAGAGAATGCCACTATCTAAAATCTTTTTGTGAGATGCGTTTTGGAGATTGGGACGAAGCAAGGAAAACGTTGAAAAAATATTTAGCGTTGAACCCCAATGATTCGGATGTATATCTATCTTTGTCTAATACATACCTAGAAGATACAAGAAAAAAAATTGCTTGTATCAATAAAGCGTTCGAAATTAATGAATTGATAGGTATCCGAGTTAAAGATAAAAGAAAAGAATTGGATATTGGGAATATTACAGGTGAGCGAAACCTAAAAAAAATAGATGGTAGTGTAAAGGTTTCAATAATCATGCCTATCTTTAATGCTGAGGATAGAGTAAGGATAGCGATTGACTCCTTGCTGGAACAGACTTATAAGAATATTGAAATAATTGCTGTTGACGATTGTTCAACAGACAGCACAATGGAAGTGCTAAAAGAAATAAGTCTTCAGGATTCAAGAGTTGTTCCTGTACAACCTCCTTCTAATGGTGGAGCATATGCAGCACGCAATTTTGGGTTAAAATTTACCACTGGGAATCTTCTGACAACCCATGATAGCGATGACTGGTCCCATCCGCAAAAGATCGAAAATCAAGTTTCTTATATGAATGATCACTCCGATGTAATGGGCTGTGCAGTACATTGGGTGCGCGTAAGAGAAAATCTAGAGTTCACTCAAAACTGGCGTCCGAACAATTCAATAACACATTGGAGCCAGTCATCATTTATGTTCCGTCGTGAGGTTTTGGATACTATTGGAGAATGGGATCATGTGCGTATCGGCGGAGACACTGAATATATTTGGCGTGTACAAGCACATTATGGAAAGGCGTCGTTTGCCAAAATATTGCCTGATATTCCACTGGCTTTTGCGCTTGATGAGGAGTCTTCATTGACCCGCACCAAAGCTACTCACGTGAAAACAGTTTACTTTGGTTTGCGTCATATTTACCGTGAAATTTGCAACTGGTGGCATAGTACGAATAATGATCTTCGCGTTGAAAACGCCAAGTATGAGCGTGCATTTCCTGCGCCACGTAGCATGTTCGAAAAAACTGATCAGCCCTTGCATTACTATATATTGATAGCAGGTGATTTTTCACGACTAGAAGACTGTAAGAAAGTCGAAAGAAAGATTCAGCAGTTAGATAAAAAAATGCAGAGTGCCGGTCTTCTTCATTGGCCTGATTTTAATAAGAAGCCAGAGCCCTTATGTAATCTATATTTTGAGAGTCTTGAGCAAGGTGTAGTTGAGCCTGTCGTTTTAGGACAAGTAGTTGAGTGCAAAAAGTACTTTATAACAGAAAGCGATTTGCTGAATTACCCTCTAGATGATTATCCGGAAATGTTGGGATTAGATAAATGGGGCCAGTTGTGAACGAAATAAATTCTGCTATTGAGGGAACTTTAAGCAATATCGAGAGCACAGAGAGTGAAATTAGAGCTTTAAAGGAACAGAAGTCTAAGCTGGTCAATAGCTTGCTAAATGATTTAAATAAGAGTAGTGAAAAAAATAAAAAAGATCTATTAGAAAAGCTTTCAAGCTTCATTTATATCGACGATTATACTGAAAGGCTTACTAGGATATTGAATCAGTCTAGTGTGCCTCTGTACAGAGTTGCATCTTTTGAACGATCACTTGTTCAGTCCACAAGAAGAAGACAGTTACACCGATATAGCCCAGCTTGGAATCTCAATAATAAACGTAAAGCATATAGCTTTATCGACGATTTAGGAATTTTGCGTCCTGAGGTTTACCAGGAAAAAACAAAATTTAAAAATTTGACGATTCGCCCCGGGATGGTCTTGAAGCCTGAGAACGGCTCCTCTAGTCATGGGGTATACATCATAGGCGAGGGTGGTATTTCCTATGAAGTAAAAACAGGCAATTATTTTTCTTCTTTAGAAGAAGTATCTAATAGAATTGAAGAGCTTCTAAAGAATAAAATTGTGGGGTCCGATTCGTGGTTTCTGGAAGAATTTATAGGTGAGTTCGACAAAGGCATATGTCGGCCTGCAAGAGATTTGAAGTTCTATTGCTTTTTTGGAAAAGTGGGCTTTGTTTTGGAAGTAGACCGTTCAGGAGTAGCCCGTTACTGTGATTGGATGCCAGATGGCTCTCCTGCTAATACAGGATTGCCGAATAAAAATTTTATAGGTGATGGTTTCTCTTCGCATGAAATGGACGTTGCATCTTACGTGAGCAAACATATACATGAGCCTTTCATGAGAATTGATTTCTTGAAATGCGGTAAAAATTTTATTTTTGGTGAGTTTACACCACGTCCAGGCCAATTTAACTACTTTAATGATAGTTTTGACAGGTATCTGGGAGAAATGTATTTAGAGGCAGAAGGTAGGCTTTTGGAGTTTTTGACCAAACGGTAGTCTTTTTTTAGTTATAATTTGGTGATGTTTAATCTTTAAAAAGTGCACGCTATTATCTAGCAGTATAAAGGTCATATTTATGGGGTTTTTATGAAAAAGCATTCCTTCGTAATGATAAGATATAGCGTCTTAAGTATGTCCCGTTCATGGAAGCTAAATAAGAGTAATGAGTTTAACAGTTACAAAGAAAAGCTTTTTGATCGCGCAAGGTTGGAAGAGAGAGAAAAGGTTTTCAAGTTAATAACCCTTCCTTCTATTAAAAACATGAATAGTACAGAAGTTACTGTTCTTATTTTTGTTTCAGAAAGTATGCCAGATGAGTACTTTGACAGGCTTTCAAATTTAGTTTCTCCTCACAGAAACTTTAAGCTTGTAAAGTTGTGCTATGAAGAATCGATAAATCTTCAAATGAACGCAACCATTGAAACCATGCTTAAAGAAATGGGAGAAGATGTTGTTTATAGTACTATTAGACTGGATGATGATGATGCGGTTTCAAAAAACTATCTAGAGTTGTTGAGTGGCTATCTAAACCATGGGTTTGTTGGTTATTGCATTTCATTTAGTTCTGGTTATGGCGCCATTGTTAATGATGAAAAGATAACAGAGATTTATAAAATATGTGTACCAAAAATTGCGATTGGCATTGCTTGGATAAATTTTTTTGACGCGGCTGGTAGTACTTTTGAGCATACTGAGGTATCCGTTTACTCTTTGGGAAATCATATGAAAGTTGATGAGAAAGTTCCAACTGTTATAGATCCTAGGGAGTTTGCATGGATTAGAACAATTCATAAGGATTCAGACATATTTGATAGTACTTTAGTTGAGAAATATAGAAAGTTGAGCTCGGTAAATTTAGAGGAAGTTAAGAAAGATTTCATCCTGTAATAATGAGCCAGGATTTTTCGAAAAAAATCCAAGTATGAACTAGTTATCTATTTTGTCTTTAAATTGACTCAATAAAAATTTCGCAATCAAGCGTTCTCAAATACACCTATTCCCTCGCATGGATAATGCGATGCGAAGCAACCAGATGATGCAATCGGGACATAAGCCGTGAGCGAAGATGCAACGAACGTGGCAACGCGCCATAACGAACTGGCGATCAAGCCGTCTCTCAATACGTTGGCCCAGAACTCGATGTTCTGGCAGCCCCGTTATCTTGAACGCTCGGCGTGGTTGGAGCATTTGCCATTTCTGTTCTGGCTGGTTGAGGCGTTGCAGCCACGCCAGGTCGTCACGCTGGGCATGCAGCAAGGCGTGCCGCACTTCGCTATATGCCAAGGCGTTTCGCGGCTGAATCTGGATGCACGCTGCTATGCCATCCATTCCTGGGAAAACGATCAAAAGGCGAAGTCGTTTGACGTCCTGAAACAATACAACGATCAGGAATATGGCACGTTTTCCCAGCTCATCGATAGCGAGCCTGCCAGCGTGCTGGCTCAGTTCGAAGACGCAAGCCTGGACTTGTTGGTATTGGACGTTCCCGCCGAGACGCGCAGCGTTGGATACTTGTTCGATCGCTGGATTCCCAAGCTCTCGCCGCAAGGGGTGGTGTTGATCCCTTCCGTCGCCCGACGCGATGCGGAGTGTGAAGTGTTTCGCGATTTCGAAACGTTGAGCACTCGCCATCCTGGGTTCGTGTTTCATCACGGTGAGGGGTTAGGCGTGATTGCCGCCGGTGAGCACCAATGCGCCATGCTGCGCAATCTGCTCGGATCGAACCGATCGCCTGCTGCGCAGCAGGTGGTGCGGGATGTCTTCGCGCGACTGGGGCGTACCTGCCTGGATGGCTATACCGCGCGGACCCAGAAGCAATGGGCGGAGTCCTTGAGCGCGAGCATGGAAGTTCAGGCGCGGCAACTGGACGAGGTTTCCCAATCCTATGAACGGATATGCGAAGAACTGGAAGCACGTAGCCAGGAAGTCAGTGGGGTCAAACAGCGTCTGGAGCAGCAGATCGAGCGTCATGCTCACGAGCGTAGCCTGCTGACCGAGCGGATCAACCTGTTGCAGGAGCTGCGGGATGAGTCCAGGGCAGAGCTTAAAGCGCTTCGCGACAAGCTGGATGCCCAGTATCGGCAACAGGTGGAAAGTACGCAGCAGATGCTGCAACTCCAGAGCGAGAATGCCGCCCAGGCCGAGAAGCTGCGCCAGCAGGAAGCCACGCTGCAGGAGTGGCAGGCCCAGGACGACACCCTGATACACCGCTTCACTGAAAAAGATGCGGCACTGAAGGTTCAAGCGCTACAGCTCGACCAGTTGCGACAGCAGCTATCGGCCCGTGACGCTTCTGGGCAGGAAGATACGGCCAGGGAAGAGGCGCTTGAGCAACAACTGGCCCAGCGCGATACGACGATAAGCGATCAGCAAGCCAGGATTGCTGAGTTTGAGCAAAAACTTGCCGATCAACAGTCGACGTTGGCCGAGCGTAACCAGGAGCTGACGGCTCTATACGGCAAGCTTGAGCAGGCGGACACGAACAACCAGAAGCATCAGACGGTATCCGAAGAAGCAGAAGACGTACGTAGCATGCTGGAAGCGTCGTTGAAGCATCTTGAAAGCGAACACGATGCCTTGCGCGAGGAGTGCGACCAGGTCTATTTCGAGCTTGCAGCGCAGCAGAACAATCTGGTGGCCCAGCAGGCACAGTGGCAGCAGCAGTTGGAGGAGAAAGACGCCAATATTGCCACGCGATTCGATGAGTTGGCCAAGCTGACCGAGATGCTTGAACAGGCGGGAGCCGATAGGCGGCAACAGCAGCTGGCATTCGAGGAGGTTCAGGAAGCTCGAGCCCTATTGGAGGCATCCCTTGCCCAGCTTGAAAGCGAGCGCGATATGTTACGCAAGGAGCGTGACCAGGTGCGTTTCGACCTTGCCGCTCAGCAAAATAGTTTCAAGAGCCAGCAAACCCAGTGGTACCAGCAGCTGGGCGAGAAAGACACCGACATGGCCACTCACTTCGAAGAATTGGCCAGGCTGACCGACATGCTGGATCGGACCGGTGCCGACAAGCAGCAACAGCAAGCGGCATTCGAAGAGTCCGAGCAGGCGCGAGCCCTGCTGGAAAAGTCGCTGACATATCTGGAAAGCGAGCGCGCTGCGCTTCGTGATGAACTCGACC
Organism: uncultured Halomonas sp.; assembly: GCF_947500835.1. Lineage (GTDB taxonomy): Bacteria > Pseudomonadota > Gammaproteobacteria > Pseudomonadales > Halomonadaceae > Modicisalibacter. The sequence continues at coordinate 313,387 of NZ_CANMTQ010000001.1, read as the reverse complement.
AGGCGCGTTTCGAGCTTGAGGCGCAGCAGAATCGCCTGATGGCTCAGCAGGCAGAGTGGCAGCAGCAGTTGGAGGAGAAAGACGCCAGTATCGCCACTCGCTATGAAGAGCTTGCAAAGCTGACCGACATGCTCGAACACAAGGAGCAGCAGCTCGAAGGGCTCAAGCTTCGATATGAACCGGACCTGGTCGACCAGGAAGCTGGCAAGCAGGATGGCAAGGGGGCCCGGACCAACAAGCGCAAACAAAAGCGCGATGCCGCGGAGCTTGTCGCCTCTGGGTTGTTCGACAAGGCCTGGTACCTGAAGACCTATCCGGACGTGGCCGCCGAAAAACGCTATGCCCGCGACCCGGCATTGCACTATCTCAAGTTCGGTGGTTTCGAAGGGCGCAATCCCAGCGAACACTTCGACAGTCAGTGGTATTTGAACGACAACCCGGACGTTGCCATCAGCGGTCTCAACCCGCTACTGCATTACTTGCGCTACGGTCGTCGGGAAGAGCGTAGTCCGCTGCCGAGGTGAAATCGCCCGATGAATCGGGCTCCTACCAAAACCAGCGGTCATGGCTGCCTGTGGGAGCTCGCTTCAGCGAGCGATGCGACAACCCGGACGTTGCCATCAGCGGTCTCAACCCGCTGCTGCACTACCTACGCTACGGTCGTCGGGAAGAGCGTAGTCCGCTGCCGAGGTGAAATCGCCCGATGAATCGGGCTTCTACCAAAGGCAGGGGTCATGGCTGCCTGCGGGATCTCGCTTCAGCGAGCGATGTGTTGTCGTTCCTGTTGGTAATGATCTGCGATCGGCACTCGTAGCACTGGTTGGACAGTCAAAACAGCGCCTAGAACTTACTTGAATTTGCGACGATGACGCATTTGATGCATTATTGCATCAAAAATGATGCGAGGATTTTGTCGTGCGGACAACTATTACCATAGATGATGCTCTATACGAACAGGCGCTGGAGCTTGCCGAACCGGGGATAGACAAACCATCGGACCTTTTTCGGGAAGCCGTCAAGACCTATGTGCGAGTGCAAGCAGCCCGTCGCCTTGCTGCCTTGGGCGGGACCGCGCCCGAGATGCCTGATATACCGCGTCGTTGCGAGGAGCCCTCGACGCAATGAGTGTGCTTATCGACACCTCGGTGTGGGTAGATCATTTCAGGAAACGAAACGATGACCTGGTCGCGTTGCTCGAAAAGGATCTGGTACAAAGCCATCCAATGGTCCTGGCTGAACTGGCCTGCGGGACACCTCCTTCGCCACGGGCTCAAACGCTGCGTAGCGTTGGTCTTTTGCGATCCTGTCATCAAGCCAGCTTGCAGGAGGTGATGGATTTCATCGAGCGTGAAAAACTGTATGGCCTTGGGTGTGGCCTGGTCGACATGTGCTTGCTTGCCTCGACGCTCATCACACCTGGTGCGCAATTGTGGACACTAGACAAGCGCCTTGCGGATATGGCCGGCAGGTTCGACGCAGCCTATCAGCCACCCGTGCACTGAGACCTAGAGCAGCCCGATAATCCCGACTCCCACCAAAATCTTTGACGTTGGCTATTTCGACACTCGCTTCAACAAGCGATGTGTCGTTCATCTTGTCTGGAAGAAATTTGATGACCGTTATTCAGCGCGTCGTGCGCCGGCTTGTATTGCAAGGTTCGCGAGATCACTTGCAGGGCGAGCGGCGTCTACTTGCGCAGTCTGGCCTGTTCGATGCGAATTGGTATCTCGCTCAGCCCGGCGTGGCTGAAAGTCCTGCCGCGCGACGAGATCCGGCCAGACACTACTTGATGCATGGCGCTGCGGCAGGCCTCAGCCCAGGGCCGACGTTCGATGGCGTCTGGTATCTCGAGGCCTACCCGGATGTCACCGCGGCAGGGCTGAATCCGCTGGTGCATTACCTGCGCCATGGCCAGGCAGAAGGGCGGTTGCCTCGACGCAACCGCGCCCTGGCCTGGGAATATCATCTCTGGCGCGGCTTGAGCGCAATGATGGTGCCGCGTCTGCGTGCTTCGATGTGCGATGGGGAGGCCCCCCGGGAAGAGCGCCAGTACGCAGGCTGGGCGTTGGCGCGCTGGTGGGCCTTGCAAGAAGATTGGTCCGCGGTCGCGAAATGCCTGTTGCCCCATGACGCGTTGCTGACCTGGCCGGATCATCCAGGGCCGGGACTGCTGGCCCTGGAAGCTCTCTTTCAACTCGGTGATCAAACCCGGGCCAGATCCGTGTTGGCCACACTCTCGCGGCGTTTCCCGGATTGTTCGGATATCGACCTTGCCCAGGCCAACTGGTTGGCGCAGAGCGATGCGATCCAGACGCGCCTGGCCTGGATCAATCGGCCGTTGCAGGCCCAGGGGCTTCTGCCCATTGCCTTGCACAATGAGCGCCAGCCGCTGTCCTTGGATAATCTGGCCTGTACTGGCGTGGTCGACCACCACAGGTCTTCAGCGTTTGGCGAAAAGACTGCCGACACCCCCTGTGTCAGCGTCATCCTGCCGGTGTACAACGCAGCTTCCACGATAGGTACTGCTCTGCGCAGCCTGTTTGCCCAGACCTGGCCGAACCTGGAAATACTGGTGGTGGACGATGCCAGCACCGACGACAGCGTTCGGGTACTCGAGCAACTGGCCCAGGACTGCCCGGCCACCATCGGCTACCGGCTGCTGCGACACTCCGAGAATCAGGGCGCCTATGCGGCCCGCAATACGGGCCTGGCAGCGGCGTCCGGCGCCTTGATCACGACGCATGACAGCGATGACTGGTCCCATGCCCAGAAGATCGAGCGTCAGGTAGCGGCCCTGCAGGCGGCCCCCAAGGCCAGCGCCTGCCTGAGCCACTGGGTGCGGGTCAGACCGGGGCTCGTCTTTCATCGCTGGCGCATGGAAGAAGGCTGGGTATATCGCAATATCTCGTCGTTGATGCTGCACCGTTCGGTGGTCGAACGACTGGGCTATTGGGATGAGGTCTCAGTAAACGCGGACACCGAGTATCACGAGCGGCTGCTGGCGGTTTTTGGTCATGCGGCGGTGATCGAGGTGCTCCCCGGCGTGCCCCTGGCATTTGGCCGGTCGGATGCGGGGTCGCTGAGTCAGCGCAGCGACACGCATCTCGCTACTCAGTTTCACGGGGTGCGTCGTGATTACATGGCATCGGCGCGGCGCTGGCATCGTGCGGCGACGACGCCTGACGCGCTTTATCTGCCTCGCAATCCGAACTGGCGACCCTTCGCGGCGCCGGTTCAGCTGTGTCGTCACGCCTTGCCGGTGCGCTATCGCGAATCCCGGGATTGGCTGCAGGCAACAGCGCTGTTCGATGCGTCCTGGTATCTGCGCACCCATATCGACCTGCAGACCGGGTTGATTGATCCACTGACGCACTACTGGGCCGTCGGCAGCGCCGAAGAGCGTGATCCCGGGCCGCATTTCAGCGTGAGCGGCTATCGTCGCCAGTACCCGGAGGTGGCAGAGCAGGGCATCGACCCGCTGCTGCACTATCTGGTCCAGGGGCGCCAGGAAGGGCGCGATCCCTGGCCGATATTCAGCGGTCATCAGTCAAGGCGCATGGGCCGACCCAGCATACTGCTCTGCGGACATCGGGCGAGCAAGACCCTGCACGGCGCCGAGCGCAGCCTGCTGGACGTGCTCAAGGCATTGAATGCGCTTGAGTTCAACGTGGTGGTGACGCTGCCCAGCGCCAGCAACGCGTCGTATCTGCAAGCACTGCTTACGGAGTCGATGGCAGTAGCGGTGCTGCCCTACGGCTGGTGGCAGGCAGGCAAGGCCCCGGAGGCGGCGACCCTGCGACATTTCACAAGCCTGATCCAGCGTTTTGGCATCGACGCGGTGCACGCCAATACGCTGATGTTGGACGAGCCCCTGCAGGCTGCCCGGCAGGCGGGGATTCCAGTGTTGGTGCATGTGCGCGAATTGCCGGCCCATGATCCTTCCCTGTGTTCCACCCTCGGGGCCGACGCCGACACCATCGGCCGGCGTGTGTTGGCACTGGCGGATACCGTCATCGCCAACTCCCAGTGCGTGATCGACTATTTCGCAACGCTGGGCTTGTACACAAGGAAGCACGCTCAGACAGCTTCAGCGCCGCAGATTCATCGCGTGGCGAATACTTTGGATATGGTGCCGCTGCTGGCCTTACCGCCGCCCGGGACGAAGGGCGCCTTCACCGTGGGGATGCTCAGCTGCAACCAGCCCAAGAAGGGGCTGGCGGATCTCGAGATCATGGCAGCCCATCTTTCATCCCTGGCGCCAAAAGTGCGTGTGGCCATTTTTGGTCCTAGAACCCCGGCGCTGGAGGCATTGCTGGCGCGTCAGGCTCAAGGGCTGGCGCCGAGTAACCTGGAGTATCGCGGCTATGTGGCGTATCCCACCCAGGCGTTGAATGTCGTGGACGTGCTGGTCAATCTCTCGCGGTTTCAGGAATCCTTCGGTCGCACGGTGCTGGAAGCCATGGTCGCCTCGCGCCCGGTGGTCTGCTACGCCTGGGGCGCCTTGCCGGAGCTGGTCGTGGATGAGGTGACCGGCCATCTGGTGCCCTTCGCCGAGCCGGAAGCGGCTGCTCGGCGCGTCGCGGAACTGGCCTGTGACCATCCACGAGTAGTCGCCATGGGGCGTGCAGGACGTGAGCGTGCCGGCGAGCATTTTTCTCAGGCCCGAATGACGCGGCGCTTGAAGAGTGTCTATTCCGGAATCATTCCGGTGGATCGAGCGCCTGGATGACCCTCGCCTTCATCGATTTCAAGAGACAATGACATGCAATATCAATCCTTTCCCGGCGTAAAAGGCGGCTCACGTTCGTCAGAAAAACTGGCGGCACTGCGTTTGCCGCCGTTCTCCGGCAAGCGGTTTCTGGACGTGGGCTGCAACGAAGGGTTCTTCTGCGGCTATGCCGCCTTCGACGGCGCCGAGAAGGTGCTGGGCATTGACCGCTCCGCCGTGGCGATCAGTCGGGCGAAAAAGCGCTTTCCCCAGTGCGAGTTTCTTGCCCAGTCCTGGGATGCGTTGCCCGAGGGCACCTTTGATGTGATCACGCTGCTGTCGGCGCTGCACTACGCAGAGGATCAGGCCGGGCTTGTGCATCGCTTGATGGAGAGCTTGAGTGACGACGGCGTGCTGGTGCTCGAGATCAGCATCGCCCCGGAACCGGGGGATGCATGGATCAAGGTGAAGCGCTCCATCGACGAGCGCTTCTTTCCTACCCGAGGCAAGCTTGGCTCGATATTGCGCGACTATGCCTGGAAGATAATCGGCCATAGCGTCAATCAGGCTGGGGACCCCCTGCAGCGCTATGTGGTGCATGTGCGCAAGCTAAAGCCCTATGCCTATCTGTTGATGGGAAGCCCGGGGTCGGGCAAGACCACCGTCAGCCGCCACCTGTTTCAGCAGGCCAAGGTGCCGGTGGTCTCCGGTGATCGCACCTACCTGCAGGTATCCCAGGGTAAGCACGAGGTATCCGAGGCGCTGCGTGCCCTGATCAAAGAAGAATTTACCACCGCCAGCATCGATACGTTGACGCGCAAGTTGTTCATTGACGGTTTCGTTAAAGAGCTCGCCGCCCTGTGGAGCCAGCAGGCGGGATATCGCGACTTCGCCCTGGATTCCTTCGTGCCTCAGGAGCATCGCGAGTCCGTCAAGGATGCTTTGGCATCGCTTGGCTATTACAGCGTCGAGATTACCTCGGAAAACCCGGGCAGGCTGATACCGGCCAAAAAGGCCTCGACCCGGGCCATGGACTACGAAAAGCATCTGAAGACCCATAGAACTGACATCTTCGAGCAGCAGGTCGTTGTCACCCGGATGATGGACAAGCAATGGGCGCCCTCCATTCGCTGGCACCTGGACGCGCCGGTCAGCGGGCAGTGGCTCGCGGAAGAGCCGGTGGTGAAAGTGGCGGGCTGGGTGGTCGGATTCAATGATTGCCAGCAGCCAATGCAGGTCTATACGAAGACGGCGAAGGGACGCCAGCTGCATGAACTGGACCGCCCTCGAAACGATGTTCTGAACGCCGTCTTCGGCGGCGTGGAGACGTCACCGGACTTCTGGCGCCAGCACGAGTGCGGCTTCAGTTTCATGCTCGACACAACGCTGCTGGACGAAAACGTGGAGCTTGGGATTGTGCTGGAGGAAAAAGAGATTCCTCTGGCCAGGATGAAGGTGGAGGCCGGGGCGGATCGCAAGGCGTCAAGTTTCGGCGAGCGGCTTATCAAGCGCATCAGTGGCGCGAGCTGAGTCCAGGGTAGCCCAGGTGACCCCTAGGGGGAGGAAAATCGGATGAAAGGCAGACTGTCGTCTCAGCGACGCGACCGGCGCCGAATACGCTATCCAAGCCTGGTATGTGCGCCTCAGCTCGTCCCGCTGAGTGACGTTGACTGGCTGGACGCGACCAATACAGCCAGTGGCAAGACTGGGTTTCAGTGGCTCGCAACCAGTGATGACCCCAGTTTCCTGTTGCAGGGGCCACGCCCGATGGTGGGCTGGAACATGCTCGAAATAACCATGACCCACGAACTGCACCGGGCCGTGGTTCAGGTCTATTTCGATACCGGCGATGGCTATGAAGAAAACCAGAGTATTTTCCTGCCCCTGCGTCAGAACAAGATGACCAAGCGCATCTGCTTCGTACCCTACGGCACCCGAAGGATTCGCCTGGACCCGCTGCAGTCCGAAGGGGCTTTCACCATTTCCCACCTGAGACTGGTATGGCTGACGCCGCGTTTTGCCTACGACCGCATGGCCCGGCGTTTGAGCAGCCTCCATCCGCAGTATCGCGATCTCCCGACCCAGGAGGTCATCCAATCGATAAAGCGGGAAGCGGTCGAGGACGGCTTGAGCTGGAAGAGTCTGGCGGTTGCCCATTATGAAGAAACCTTCATGCACTGCGCGCCGGAAAGCCATTACCGCTATTGGCTGAGCCATATAGAGCCGATGCGGGAGCCGGATTCGCGTCAGGTCGCAGTGCGGCTAGCAAAACTGGACTATCGGCCGACCCTTTCAATGGTGCTGATAGCTGGCGGCGCATCGCCTGAATGGCTTGCGGCCTGCATCGCGTCGGTGCTGGCACAGCGCTATACGGCCTGGCAGCTGTACATTGCCGAGTCCGCGGCCAGTACAGCGGAGATGCGCGCCGTGCTCGAGCGCTTCGCGAGCCAGGACACGCGTATCGTTCTTGTTCCCTGTAGCGAACAGGCCGGCAGCGCTGCAGCGGGGAATGCGGCCTTGGCCCTTGCCCAAGGAGATTTCACGGCGGTGCTCGAGGGCAGGGACCGGTTGACGCCGAATGCGCTTTATCATCTGATTGACGCGCTCAACCGCCATCCCGAGGCAGAACTGCTCTATGGCGATGAAGACGCGCTGGACGAGGACGACAACCGGTGTGATCCCCACTTCAAGCCGCAGTGGAATCCGGATCTGTTGCTTGCGCAAAACTATATCGGCCACGTTGCGCTGTATCGCACTGAGCGCCTTCGCCACCTGGGCGGTTTTCGCGAGGGTTTCGAAACGGACCCCAGCCATGAATTGACCCTGCGTTTCACCCGGGGCCTGACGACCGATCAGATCCGGCATGTGTCATTCGTGCTCCATCATCGGCGTGACGGGAATGTCGTCGAGCAGACGTTGGTACATGAAAGGGCGGCAGAGACGCTAACCAAAGAGAGCAGCGAGCCAGGGCTTCGCGCCGTAAACGAATACCTGGCAAGCGCCGCACCCGGCGCCAAGGCAACGCGAGGCGTGATGCCCCGCAGCTATCGTGTGCAGTGGCCGCTGCCGGACCCCCAGCCCTTGGTGAGCCTGCTGATCCCCACTCGAGATCGAGTCGAGATTCTCAAGCCCTGCGTCGATGCGATTCTCGAGCACACCGAGTACGCCAATTTCGAGGTGCTGATTCTCGACAACCAATCCAGCTGCAAGGAAACCCTGGCCTACATGACGGCCGTCTCCACGGACCCGCGAGTGCGGATACTGCGCTGGAATCAACCCTTCAATTATTCGGCCATCAACAACTTCGGCGCCCGACATGCCCAAGGCAGCATTCTTGGCCTGGTCAACAACGACATCGAGCCGATCAACGACGATTGGCTATGCGAGATGGTGCGTCAGGTCTGCCGTAAAGAGATCGGCTGCGTGGGCGCCAAGCTCTATTATCCCAACGACAGCATCCAGCATGGGGGCGTGATCCTTGGACTGGGCGGCGTTGCCGGCCACGCTCATCGCTTTTTCCCCCGCGCGCATTCCGGCTATCGCGACCGGCTGCAGCTGGTGCAGAACCTTTCCGCGGTCACCGCCGCCTGCCTGCTGCTGCGCAAGACGGTATTCGAGGAGGTCGGCGGCCTCAACGAAGAAAGCCTCACCGTCGCCTACAACGATGTGGACCTATGCCTGAAGGTGCGGGAGGCAGGGTACCGTAATCTCTGGACCCCCCATGCGGAGCTTTATCACCACGAATCCGTCTCTCGAGGGGCGGACGACAACCCCAGGAAGCGCGCCCGTGCTCAGCGAGAAATCGATTACATGCGCCGCACCTGGGGGCCGCAGCTGGACAGCGACCCGGCCTATAACCCCAACCTGACCCTGGCCTATGAGGATTTCTCGCTGCGCTGAGAGGATGGTTTTGTAGAAGCCCGGTTTACCGAACGAGGGCGTGGTTGGCTATCGCTCGCTGAAGCGAGCTCCTACCGATGGATATGATCACTGGTGTTGGTAGGAGCCCGGTTTACCGGGCGAGAGCGTGGTTGGCTATCGCTCGCTGAAGCAAGCTCCTACAGATGCCAAGACCGGTGGTGTTGGTAGGAGCCCGGTTTACCGGGCGAGGACGTGGTTGGCTATCGCTCGCTGAAGCAAGCTCCTACTGATGGACATGATCACTGGTTTTGGTAGGAGCCCGGTTTACCGGACGAGGGCGTGGTTGGCTATCGCTCGCTGAAGCGAGCTCCTACAGATGCCAAGACCGGTAGTGTTGGTAGGAGCCCGGTTTACCGGGCGAGGACGTGGTTGGCTATCGCTCGCTGAAGCAAGCTCCTACCGATGGATATGATCACTGGTGTTGGTAGGAGCCCGGTTTACCGGGCGATAATAGGACAAGGCAAAGGATACGAGATACCGATGGCCCAGGGGCATTGGATGGTGCTCAGCGATGGGGCTCGACCCACCGAAGATATCTACTTTTTGCGTTCTGTAGCACCCTGGCTACGCGCCCAGGGCATGACGGTACGGCGCCTGGACACCCGCCGTTGGCGCTCCCCAGGATGGTGCTGGCCATGGCTCGAACACGGGCTGCGCGGGGCGCACGTACTGGTATGCCGATCGCTCGGGCTACCCTGGATCGAGATGCTCGAACGCCAGCGGCCAGGGTTAGCGAGTCTGCATTATCTGATCGACGACGATATCCCGGCGGCCGCCAAGGACCCGCGGCTGCCGATCGCTTATCGACAGCGCATGGGGCGTATTGCCAGTGAACAGCAGCCGCGTCTGCTCAACCTGGCCGACGAGGTGGTGGCGTGCAGCCAATCGCTGGCCGAGCGCTTCGTAAAGCGCCATCGCTGCGTGTCGGTACTAACGCCGCCATTGATCGCAGCACTACCACCCCAGTCTCATTTCGAAGAAAAGGGCTGGCGCCTGGGCTTTCATGGCACCCGCGCCCATCTGCCGGATCTGGAGCATATCGCGCCGGCACTGGTCTCCATACACGATCGCACTCCGGATCTTTCCCTCGAGATCATGCTGGGGCAACACGCCCCCGCCGCATTGGCCGCATTACCCCGGGTGACAACCCCAGCACCACTGAGCTGGCATGCCTTTCGTCGTTACCAAAGCCGGCGCCGCCTGCACATTGGCATTGCGCCGCTGTGGCCAACACCCTTCAACGCGGGCAAGTCCCATATCAAGTTCCTGGACATCGCCGCGATGGGCGGAGTGGGCATCTACAGTCGTCGGCCCCCCTATACCGATATCGTGACGGACGAAGAAAACGGCCTGCTGGCAGAGGATAGCCCCGCATCCTGGCGGTTTTGCCTGCAGCGACTACTGGATCATCCCGCGGAGTCTCGGCGCATGGCCGCGCGTGCTGCCGACAAGGCAAGGGATGTCGGTGACCCAGCCCGCGCCCAGGCATTCTGGTGGGCGCGGCGATGATCCATTCCTGACCCGACAAGAAACGTTTTATCGAACGACAGTGCCTCGGCCATTGGCCGGGGCACTGTCGCTATTGCCGCGATGCCAAGTATCGTCTTGATCGTCATTCATGATAGTGAAGCGCAGTGATAGATGGGGAAGTAACTATAAAGTCATAAGGATTGTTTTATGTTGACTTCGACCGTCATGGAGTTATTGTAACTCTCATCAAGACAGCGAGGAGCAGGGAGGTGAAAAGCAGCGATCTGATCAAGGAGCTCGAAGCAGATGGATGGTCACTGGATCGCATCAAGGGCAGCCACCATCACTTCAGACATCCCCGCAAGCCCGGTACCGTGACTGTTCCCCATCCAAAGAAAGATTTGAAAAAGGGCTTGATAAAAGGCATCAGAAAGCAAGCCGGTCTCAACTGAGGCCGATAACCCTGGCTACCTCACACCATAGGAGAAACGATATGCACTATCCCATTGCCATCGAAGTTGGCGACGAGCAGCACGCTTATGGTGTTGCGGTACCCGATCTTCCCGGCTGTTTCTCTGCCGGCGACACTTTCGACGAGGCGATCGTCAATGCACGAGAGGCCATTGAAGGGCACCTAGAAAGCCTGGCCGAGCATGGCGATCCTATTCCCAGCGCGACTTCCATCGAGCAGCATCTAGCAGACCCTGAATACGCCGGTTGGGTCTGGGCAGCAGTCGAAGTGGATATGACTCCGTATCTGGGTAAGAGCCACAAGGTCAACGTTACGCTGCCCGATCTACTGATCAAGCGCATCGACAACACGGTAGCAAAACACGGTAACTACAAGAGCCGCTCGGGGTTTCTCACCCGTGCCGCACTGCATGAGCTGGAACGCAGCGCTCGCTGACGATAGCGCCCCAATGAAGGGGTAATATTTTGAAAGGTAGCCAACAAGAAACGCTTTATCGAACACAGTGCCTCGGTTATTTGCCGGGGCACTGTCGTTTCTGGATGCAAGATAGGCTGGTTAATCAAACGGATCGAGACGGCGAACATCAGGCGTTTTCCAAGGGGCGTGCTCGCTCGACACGTTCGCGACGCTTGGCGTCATGCATGGCTTTCCAGAGATCATTCTTCTGCTGGAGATTGAGCCAGAACTGAGCGGAGTTACCGAACACACGAGAAAGCATCAAGGCTGTGTCCGCTGTCACCGCTCGTCTATCGCGGCACAACTCGTTGACCAGACGTGGTGCAACCCCCATTGCTTGAGCAAGTCTGACCTGACTCAGGCCTAGTGGCTCGAGGAACTCGTGCGTCAGCATTTCACCGACGGTTGTCGGCTTGTGGTTCGTCTGAATCATGTCGATCACCTATTAGGTATGCGGGTCCAGATAAAGACGGTGAGCTTGCTGACCTCTCCATTCAAAAACGAGACGGTACAGTGAGCAATGTACCACTCAGGTTTTGCCATCATTCAGTAAACCGGGCTGCTACAAACACAAATGACTTGTCGCCTATCTCTTGATGTCTTGATTGTCATATACCTGGATATATGACATTTATTGGCATATGCTTCAGGGATATTACAAGCAGCCTAGGTCAACTTGGTTAGGGAGCAGCTCTATGAGTCAAAAAGCACGTCTTTTTCAAAACGGGCGAAGCCAAGCCGTGCGGCTGCCCGTTGCCTACCGCTTCGATGATTGCGAGGAAGTGTTCATTCGGCGTGATCCGGATACTGGCGATGTCATCATTTCACGCCGCCCGGACAATTGGGATTCCTTTCTGGCGGCACGCCAGGATGCTGCCGTTGACCAGGGCTTTCTGGACCCGAGGGAGCGCCAGCAAAAAGGCAACCCGGGGCGTGATCCCTTCGAAGGATGGAAGGAATGAAACGCATCATGCTGGATACGAATATCGTGAGTCATTTTGTGAAAGGGCTGCCAGCAGTCGATGCACGGATGTTGGCTGTACCGATGGCATCCCTATGCATTTCAGTGATTACCGAGGCTGAATTGTTTTATGGGCTAGCAAAACGGCCCCAGGCCAAGCGGTTGGCGTCAACAGTGCATGAGTTCTTGCAGCGCGTCGATGTGCTTGCATGGAATAGCTCGCTGACAGATCGCTATGGAATCGTCAGGGCGGACCTGGAAAATCGAGGAAAGACACTCGGCGATCTGGACCTGCTCATCGCAGTGCACGCACTGGATATTGGGGCTGTACTGGCAACCAGTGACCAGGCCTTTCATTACGTGGAAGGCTTGCAAACTGAAGACTGGACCCGGTGATCAAGCTATCGCTCGCTGAAGCAAGCTCCTACTGATGGACATGATCACTGGTTTTGGTAGAAGCCCGGTTTACCGGGCGAGGGGTGGCTGGCTATCGCTCGCTGAAGCGAGCTCCTACAGGGGAACAAGATCGCTGGTTTTGGTAGGAGCCCGGTTTACCGGGCGAGGAGTGGCTGGCTATCGCTCGCTGAAGCGAGCCCCTACAGGGGAACAAGATCGCTGGTTTTGGTAGGAGCCCGGTTTACCGGGCGAGGAGTGGCTGGCTATCGCTCGCTGAAGCGAGCCCCTACAGGGGAACAGGATCGCTGGTTTTGGTAGGAGCCCGGTTTACCGGGCGAGGAGTGGCTGGCTATCGCTCGCTGAAGCGAGCTCCTAGTGGAGAACAAGATCGCTGGTGTTGGTAGGAGCCCGACTTATCGGGCGAGGACGTGGTTGGCTATCGCTCGCTGAAGCGAGCTCCTACAGGGGAACAAGATCGCTGGTGTTGGTAGGAGCCCGGTTTACCGGGCGAGGGGTGATTGGCTTCAAAGCCAAACCGCATTCCAGTAAGAATAACGCGTGATGTCGTCGACTAAACCGGCACGGAGTGGATTGGCAATCAGGTATCGCGCAGCTTTGCGAATATCTTCTTCTTGTCTGATCGCGTGGTCATGAAATCCCTTCTGCCAGATGCTGTTACCTATTTCCAGTGATACCTTGGCTTTATAAAGGCGCACAACCTCGGAGAGTTCGCCCTTTAGATGCAACAGCCAATGAACATGATCGGGCATGACGACATAGGCAAGGGTATCGCCTTGCTGACCAATGGTGTCTGCATAAAAGTTGCGACAGGCTACGGCAGCATATTGGAAATCAAGAAACCACTCGTATCGCTGTTTTGTCACGATGGTGATCATATAGATATGGCCAGGAATTGAGCGGCGGCCCTTTCGCAAGGCATGACTGTGAAGCATGAACAGGATTTCCGGACGAAACAGGAACGCCAAGTAGTGTAAGTATCCGGCCGGAGAATTGTAGTGATGCGTTTCAACGGGCGCCGTTAAGGTTTCCGTAATCGCCCGGTAAACCGGGCTCCTACCAAAATCGCTGGAGAGATTGCCCATCGCCCGATGAATCGTGCTCCCACCAAAATCGGTGCTGATGCGGCTCATCGCCCGATGAATCGGGCTCCCACAAAAATCGGTGCTGATGCGGCCCATCGCCCGATGAATCGGGCTCCCACCAAAATCGGTGCTGATGCGGCCCATCGCCCGGTAAACCGAGCTCCCACAAAAACCGGTGCTGATGCGGCCCATCGCCCGGTAAACCGAGCTCCCACAAAAACCGGTGCTGATGCGGCCCGTCGCCCGATGAATCGTGCTCCCACCAAAATCGGTGCTGATGCGGCCCATCGCCCGATGAATCGTGCTCCCACCAAAATCGGTGCTGATGCGGCCCATCGCTCGGTAAACCGAGCTCCCACCAAAACCGGTGCTGATGCGGCCCATCGCCCGATAAACCGGGCTCCTACCAGAATCAGTGATCTTGACCACCCGTAGGAGCCCGGTTTACCGGGCGATATCTGTTCTACATCGCTTCCGTCAACACCGCGAGGGTCTCGTCGATCTGTGCCTCGGTATGCTCGCAGGAGAGAAAAAAACGCAGCCTCGCGCTTTTCTCCGGTACCGCGGGGTGAAGGATCGGCTGGACGTTGATGCCGCGTTTGAACAGGGCATCCGAAAGCCCGGCGGCGCGTACAGAGCTGCCGATGATCACCGGTACCACCGCCAGGCCGATGCTCGCGCCGGTGTCGAGTCCCTTGTGACGCGCTTGTTGCAGGAAGTAGTGCGAAATCCGGTGCAGGCTTGCAAGGCGTTCCGGTTCCTGCTGCATCAGCCTTAGTGCGGCAAGCGAGGAAGCAGCGACCTGGGCCGGCATGCCGACGCTGTACAAAAATCCCGGGGCGAAGTGGCGCAGCGGCTCGACCAGCGCCCGACAGCCGGCGATGTATCCCCCGCAGCCGGCAAGGCTCTTGCTCAGGGTGCCCATCCAGATATCCACCTCCCGCGACGGCACGTTGCAGTGCTCGCGCAGCCCCAGCCCGCGTTCCCCCATCACGCCGAAGGAGTGGGCCTCGTCCACCATCAGCCAGCTTTGATGACGCTGCTTGAGTTCGACGAAACGCGCCAGGTCCGGCGCATCCCCGTCCATGCTGTAAAGCCCCTCGATGACGATCAGCACCCGTTCGAACTGATGCCGATGCCGGCTGAGCAGGGCGTCCAGCGCCTGGGGGTCGTTGTGGGCAAAGCTCATGCGCCGGGCGCCGGAGAGCTGGGCGCCGACCAGGCTGCTGTTGTGGATGTACTCGTCGTGCAGGATCAGATCCCGAGGGCCGAGCAGATAGCCCAGGGTAGAAACGTTGGTGGCATGACCGCTGACGAAGACCACGGCGTCTTCCACCTCATAGGTCTCGGCCAGGGCGATTTCCAACTCATGATGAATGGGACGTTCGCCGGAGACGGCGCGGCTGGCGGACACGGAGCTGCCGTAGCGCTCAAGCGCCTCGACACCGGCCTGATTGACCGCTGGATGCCCGGAGAAACCCAGGTAGTTATAGCTGGCGAAGTTGATGCACTCGCGGTCGTCGATCACCGTGGTGGCGCCGGCATTGCCTTCGTGGACCCGGAAGAAAGGGTTGCGCACGCCGAACTGCTCGCCACCCTCGCGCATCAAGGTAAGCTGCTGATAGCCCGGCTGGCGATCGAAACGGGTGAAGCGCTCATCGATCGCAGCCGTGCGAGAGGCAGAGGTTGCCGGAGACCCTTGCTGTTGATTGTGCTGCTTGCGCTGGCGCGCCTGCTGGATCAGGCGCTGCTTGAGCGCATTGTCTTGCGTCTGGTTCATGCATCGCTCTCGGCGTATTGGGGTGTCGTTTGCGACTCATCGACACCGTGAAGGGCGATCAGCGAGGCGCGGTGACGCGCCTTGTCGCTGCTTGCCTCATTGGCGCCGGTTTCCGTGTCCGCGTCCTGGCCCTGCAGCTTGCGCATCAGGTAGTCGGCAAAGCGGGCAAGGGTCGATGCCTCGCTGAGCACCATGACCGGGATCTGCAGGCCGAGTCGGGCCTCCAGGGCGGTGACCAGCTCCACCCCCATCAGGGAGTCGAAGCCGAGATCATAGATCGAACGCTGAGGGTCGATCTTGTCCTCCTCCGTGAGCAGAATCTTGGCCAGCTCCTTGCGCAGCAGGGTCAGCAGGGCAGCGTGTAGCTCCTCCGGTTCAAGCTCATCGAGCAGCGCTCGAAAATCCATGTCGCCCTTTGTTGCCTGCTGATCACCGGCGCTGCGGGCGATTTCCGCGTAGCGGGGCGCGTCGGCAGTGGGCAGAAAGCGCGCAATGGCATGCCAGTCGAGTTCCAGCACGCCCAGGAACGGCGTGTCGTTGAGCAGCATCTGCTCGAGCACCGAAAGCGCCTCGGTGGAGTTCAGCGCCTGCCCGCCCAGGCGCTCTACCAGGGCATCCCGGGTCTGGGTATTACGGGCCAGGAAGCCGACGTCCTCGATAGCGCCCCAGCCCACGCAGGTGGCGGGTCGCCCCTGGGCGCGACGCGCCCTGGCCAACGCTTCGAGCCAATGATTGGCGGCGACGTAGCTTGACTGGCCCGGATTGCCGAACAGGGTGGTGGCCGAGGAATAGAGCACGAAGAAGTCCAGTGCATCGTCCCGGGTCAGCGCATCGAGATGGCGCGCGCCGTCGATCTTGGGGGCCAGGGCGCGAATGATGCGTTCTTCATCGAGGTTACGGATCAGGCTATCGTCGATGACGGTGGCGGCATGCACGATGCCCTTGAGCGGCGGCAGGCTGGCACGACAGTCATCGAGCAGTGTGGCGAGATCTTCTCGCCGAGTGACGTCGCAGGCCTTGGCATGTACCTGCACCCCGCGAGCCTCGAGTCGGGCAATGCCTTGCTGCGCCTCCTCGCGTTGGGCGCCGCTGCGACCGATCAGGATCAGATGGCGCGCGCCCTTGTCCGCCAGCCACTCGGCGGTAGCAAGACCGAAGCCGCTCAGGCCGCCGGTGACCAGATAGCTGGCTTCCGGGTCCAGGGTCAGTCGCCCCGGTGTGGTGTTGACGGTGACGGCGGGAGATGCGCTGTCATAGGTCACCACCACCTTGCCGATCTGCCGCGCCTGCTGCATGTAGCGGAACGCCTCGATCACCCGATGACTGTCGAAGACGGTGTAGGGCAGCGGCGTCAGGGTGCCGTCGGCGAACAGCGCCATCATCTCGGAGAACAGGGTTTCGGTGAGCGCCGGCAGCTCACGCATCAGCTGATCCGAGTCGACGCCGAAGTAGCTGAGATTGTTGCGAAACGGGCGCAGGCCAATATGGGTGTTCTCGTAGAAATCCCGCTTGCCCAGTTCGATGAAGCGGCCGAAGGGTTTCAGTACCCGCAGATTCTGGTTGATCGCCTCCCCGGCCAGGGAGTTGAGCACCACGTCGACCCCTTGGCCCTCCGGATCGTCATGCAAGATCTCTTCGGCGAAGGTCAGCGAACGGGAGTCATAAAGGCGCTCGACCCCCAGCAGCTCGAGGAAGTCGCGCTTCTCGTCGCTACCTACCGTGGCGTAGATCTGTGCCCCCAGCCAGCGGCCGATCTGGACCGCTGCCAACCCGACACCGCCGGCGGCGCCGTGAATCAGCAGCCGTTCGCCGGGGGCGATGCGCGCCAGATACTTGAGGGCGTAGTAGACGGTGAAGAAGGTGGTAGGGATGGTCGCCGCCGCCGCATGGTCGATGCCCGCCGGCAGCGGCGCCAGGGTATGGGTATCCGCGATCAGGCGATCGCTGAAGCTGGCCGGACCGAAACCGACTACCGCATCGCCCATGTTGAAGCGCTCGACCTTGGCGCCGACCCGCACCACTTCCCCGGCAAACTCCAGCCCCAGGGTGGCGCCGGCAAACCCATGTTCGATGGCCTCGTCCGACAGCAGCCCGAGGGCGTACATTACGTCCCGGAAGTTGAGCCCGGTGGCCTTGACCCGCACCTCGACCTGATGCTCGCCGAGTTCGCACAGCGCATGGGCTTGCCAACGCAGGTGGCGCAGCTGGCCGGGCAGCTCAAAACTCAAGGTTGATGCCTGATCCTGGAGCACATCGGCATGGTGTTGTTCCGGAGCATCTTGTAGCCCCAGACGCGGCGCCCAGCGTTGGCCCTTGTCGTCCAGCACCGCTTCCGTTTCCGCATCCGGTTGGCACAGCTCGTCAAGCAGGGCGCTTAGTACGTCATCCGAAAGCTCATCGGATACGGGCAGATCGATCAGCCGCACCGAATGCGGGCTGGCCTCGTTGTATAGCGAGCGGGCAAAGCCCCACAGGGCGGCATCTTCTGCTATATCGAGTGCATCCGATTCGCCACCCAACGTCGAGCTGACGCCTTGGGTGAGCAGCCACAGGCGAGCGGGTGTCGCAGAGGATTCCAGGGTCTGCAGCCACTGCATGGCCAGTGCGCAGCGCCGGCCCGGGCTGGCGCCACTTGTGCAGCCCAGGCCGCGCAGGTCGATGATCTGGCTGGCCTGAAACATCGCCAATAGCTCATTGATGGAGGCATTCGAGGCAGTGTGATGTATGACTGCCTGCCCCCGGGCATCGAGTCCCGTCGTCAAGGCATCACCCAGCCCGCGCGCCGGCGCATCGCTGATCACCAGCCAGTTGCCCTGCTCAAGGGGCGGCTCAAGCGATACCGCCGAGGCCGGTGGCCGGGCATGAAGCAGGCAGGCGCCGTTGTCGCCCTCTTCCAGTGACAGCAGGGTGGGC
The DNA here is from genome assembly GCF_947500835.1 of uncultured Halomonas sp. GTDB lineage: Bacteria > Pseudomonadota > Gammaproteobacteria > Pseudomonadales > Halomonadaceae > Modicisalibacter. Next base: position 295,207 of record NZ_CANMTQ010000001.1, on the reverse strand, counting down.
GCCTCGAACCCCAGGGATTCGAGCAGCAGATTGGCGTCTGCCGCGCTGCAGGGCGCTGCCAAGGGATCATCCACCGAGGCGCCTAGCAGATGCTGCCAGTTCGTGCCGGCCAGACCCAGCAACAGGATGTGAGCCTCCGGGGCCAGATGCGCCGGCAAGCGTTCCAGCAGCGTGCGTGTCTCGGCGAGAGATCCGTCCAGAATGACCAGCGCCAGCTGGGCCCCCGGGCCGTCCGGTGTGGCGTCTTCCAGGTCCAGCAGTGTCATGCCGGGGTGCTGCTCCCGCAGTATTTCCGCGGCGGCGCGGGCTTGCTGGGTAACGGCGAGAAAACGATAGTGGCTGCGATCCGATTCGATCGTTGCCAATAAAGGCCCTCCAAAGCGCGGCTGGGCGGCAGAGGCCTCCAGCAGATCGAGTCGTTGGCCGTTAGGTAGCAGAGCGAGCAGCGCCTCGATCTGTTCTCCGAGGCCTTCGGTCAGGCTGTGCCAGCCGGGTTCGCCGATGGCCTGTTGAAACAGCTGCGAATTGAGTTGAGAACCGCAAGCGGTGGCATCGGTATCCTCGTCATCGACGAGTCGAGACGGCAGATGACGACCCAGGCGACCCAGTTGATGGATCAGAGCGGCATGGCCGGGATAGTCCTGAATCAGCAGGTTCCAGATCGTCGCCGCTGGAACGTCGTCGTCATCTTCATGCAGCTGCCAGCCGTTGGTTTGGGATTCGATCAGGCCATTGTTCTGGGCGAGATTCAGCAGCGCCTCACGACGCTGACCCGTCCTGGGGGCGCCCATGTTCGCGAAGGCTGGCGCGATATGCCCGTTTGCGTCCGCCTGGGTAGCCAAGGCCTCGCGCAGAAACGCCAACACCATGGCATCGAGCAGGGGTTCGATCTCGCCTGCATAGCGCGAGCCCGTCGCCTGACGATAGCCCAGGGACAGCGCCTCGAAGGCCAGGGTCAGCTGGTCTGCCGCGAGAGGCAGCGGCGACGCACGGCGCGGCGCCGGCACCAGCCGATGATCTAGATAGCTCAAGCGCTGACGGCTGGGCTGCTTCAAACGCACCGCCTTGAAGCGAGCGCCCTCGATGATCGCAATGGCTTGACCGCCGGCATCGAAAAGCTCGACGTTGGCGCACAGCGAATGCGGCGCTCGGGAGGTCAAGCGCACCTGAACAAGCACGGGCTCCCCGGCATCGAGGCGCATTTGCAAACGCTCCAGTCGCACCGGGACGAAGGCCAGGCCGGCCGCCTGACGCAGCTCCTGGGCCAGCAAGGGGATGAACAGCTGAAAGGCGCCGTCGAGAATGCCCGGGGGCAGCAGGCATGCTTGCTGAGTCTCGCGGGTCGCGTTTTGCGCGCCACTGTTTACTGCCGACAGGTCGACAGCGCCGATGACGGTGTTTTCATCTGTCAGCCAGCCGTGGCTGATGGCCTGAAAGGCCGGGCCGTACTCAAGGCCGATAAGCCGGGCCAAGGCCAGATGCTGTTCCCGGTCGAAGTCCGGCGACCGGGTCGGCAGAGCTGGCGCTGCGCGCTTCAGTGAAAGCCCCCGGCTCTGAATGAGCAGCCGGGCGCTGACATTGAGGCTCCAGGGCTCGTCGCTTGCGGGTTCGCGACTGCGGATACGCAGGCGTCCATCCCTGTCTTGAATGTCGAGACGCATGCGCTTGCCATGAGGCGCGTCGAGCAGCATTGGGCCATGAATTTCAAGAGATTCGAGATCGATCAGCGGTTGCGCCTTCCAGGCCTGGGCCGCGGCCAGGGCAAGCTCCACATAGCCGGCTCCGGGGAAGACGATGGCATCCCCGACCACATGATCTCCCAGCCAAGGCAGACGCTTGGCGTCGAGCTGGCTCTCCCAGGTCAGCTCCTGCTGGGCAAGACGATAGCCGAGCAGCGGATGCTCGTAGTGACGCGCCATCAAGCCTTGGGATTCGCCGGTAGGACGAACCCAATAGCGCTCCCGCTGCCAAGGGTAGTGGGGCAAATCGACGAAGGCGCCAGGGGCCTGGAAGTGCCGTGTGGCCGGGAGCGGCACGCCGCTGAGCAGGGTCTGGGCGATGCAGCGGGTCATGGCCTCGGCGGCATCCGCCTTTTTGGATAACGTATCAATTACCGCCCCGGAGCGCTGTCGGGCGGCGAGCATGTCGTTTAGATAGCGGCGCAGGATCGGGTTAGCGCCGATCTCGATGAAGACGTTGGCGCCATCCTCGATCAGGCCATCGATGGCGGCCTGAAAACGCACCGGTTCGCGAATGTTGCGCCACCAGTAGTTCGCTCCCAGGGACGCGCCGTCGAGCAACCCGCCGCTGACGGTTGAAACGAAGGGTACCGTTCCGGCCCGGGGCGTCAGTGTCGCAAGCGCATCAATGACCCCCTCCCGAATCCCGTCCATGGCGGGGCTATGAAAGGCGTAATCCAGAGGCAGACGCTTGGCGGTGATGCGCTCGGCGGCGAGACTTTTCTCAAGACGATCCAGGGCATCCGTAGCGCCGGCCAGGGTCACACCGCGAGGGCTATTGATACCCGCCAGAGATACGTGCTGAAAACGAGGATCTTCCAGCCAAGGCTGAATGGCATCAAAGCCCAGGCCAACGGCGGTCATCCCGCCTTGCCCGCGGGTCTGCCCCTGCCAGGCGCTGCGCAGGTAGATGACCTTGACCGCATCAAACAGGCTCAGGGCGCCGCAGGCCCAGGCCGCGGCCACTTCACCGACGCTGTGACCGGTAACCTGGGTGGGCGTGATACCTTCCGCCTCGAGCAGACGGGTCAGGCCCACCTGCAGGGCGAACAGCGCCGGCTGGGCGATTTCGGTGGCGGCCAGCCGTTCTTCGTTACTGCGCCCGTAATCGTCGCGTTCTTCACCGCTGTGTTCTGTACCATTGCGACCTTCCAGCTCCGCGCGCAGGGAGAAGTCCGCATGTTGCTGGAACAGCGCATCCACCTCGTCGATGGCGGCGGCGAACACCGGTGAGGTTGCAAGCAAGGTCTTGCCCATGGTCGCCCACTGGCAGCCATTGCCGGAGTAGACGAAGACCGGACCTTGGGCCTCGATGATGCGCTGGCCGGTGACGACCTGGGTTGGGCCGTCGCCTTCGGCGAAACAGGCTAACTGTTCCATGACCTGGGCGGTATCCCCGGCAAACAGCAGGGCGCCGTAGGGATGCTGCTCGCGACGATGGTAAAGGCTGTAGGCCAGATCAGGCAGCGGAATGTCGCGCTGCCCCAGATATTCGCTGAGCTCCCGAGCGCTCTGGCGCAGGGCATCTTCGCTGCGGGCCGACAGGCGAATCGGCAAGGCAGCGTTCGCCTCGTCGCCTGCATGGCAATCTTGTCGATTGATTGCAGGCGTCGGTGGGCTTTGCACAATCACATGGGCGTTGGCGCCGCCGAAACCGAAGGAGTTGATGCCGATGGTCAGATTGCCCTCGGGCTTGAGGGGCTGGGCGCGGGTGACCACCTCAAGATTCCAGCCCTTGAAATCGATGCGCGGATTGAGGGTCTTGATGCCAATGGTGGCCGGCACCTCGCGAAAGCGCAGGGCATAGAGTGCCTTGGCCAGACCCGCGATACCGGAGGCGGTTTCCAGATGGCCCAGGTTGCTCTTGACGGAGCCGATGGGCAGCGGGCGCGAGCGCTTCTGGCCTATGGCGGTACCAATGGCCCGGGCCTCGATGGGGTCGCCCACCGCAGTGCCGGTGCCGTGGGCCTCGAGGTAGTCGAGATCATTCGCATCGAGGCCAGCCCTGGCCAGGGTATCGGTCATCAGTGCAACCTGGGCATCGGCGTTGGGCACGGTGAGACCGGCCTTGTCCCCATCGGTGTTGACGCCGCTGGCGGCTACCACCGCAAGAATGCGATCACCGTCCGCCACGGCCTTGTCGTAATCCTTGAGCAGGAACATGCCGCCACCTTCCGAGCGCACATAGCCGTCGCCGTCCGCATCGAACACCCGGCAGCGTCCAGTCGGCGAGAGCATGCTGGCCTTGGAGAAGATGATGAAGCCGTAGGGGTGCAGATGCAGGCTGATGCCACCGGCCAGGGCGATATCCGTCTCGCCGGCGCGTATGGCCTGGCAGGCCTGGTGAAAGGCGACCAGGGACGAGGAGCAGGCGGTGTCGAGAGACAAACTGGGGCCGTGCAGATCGAACAGATAGGAAATGCGATTTGAGACGATGCTGGAGGTATTGCCCGTAGCGGTCGGGGTATCGATCGCCGCCATGTCGTCCGCCATGCGATAGGAGTAGTCGAGGCTGGCCACGCCCACATAGACGCCGCATTGACTGCCCCGCAGCGTCCGGGGTGCGATGCCCGCGTCTTCCATGGCTTCCCAGGTCATTTCCAGCATCAGGCGCTGCTGGGGGTCCATCTGCGCTGCTTCCCGGGGGGAAATGCCAAAGAAGCCCGCATCGAATCCGGAAATGTCGCCAAGGCTGCCTGCGGCGAAGCTGTAGCTGGTGCCCGGTTGCTGCTTGTCCGGATGATAGAACGCCTCCTGCCCCCAGCGGTCCGGGGCCACGGATGTCACAAGGTCGCGCTGTTCTCTAAGTGCCTGCCAGAAGGTCTCGGTGCTGTCGACGCCGGGAAAACGATGGGCGGCGCCAATGATGGCCACACGTTTGTTCATGGTGACTCCTTGTTCGTCGCCGGCTGCCTGACGGCACGGCCTGTGGGTGGTGGCGATGCGCTTATATCCAGCAGGGTATCCAGCAGCAGGACGCCAAGGGCATCCGCGGCCAGGGGGGGCTGAACGTCGCGGGTGTTACAAAAAGCGTCGTGACGGGGGTTACAAAGAGCGTCGTGACGAGCACCTGTCTGAGGTGTCGTCGACCACAGCAGGTAATCCGTCAGTCCGTCCGGTTCGCCGAGCCGGGCATAGACCTTGGGCATGATGGGCACGTGGTCGCCGTACCAGCACAGCAGACCGGGCCGGGAGGCCTGTTCCAGCATGGTCGCCAGGGAGTCGATCATGCGATCCGCGTTGTGCAGATGACGCAGATAGACCGTGAGGTCATCGCAGCCTTGCGGGGGCGGGCGACGATACCAGCGCCGGGCGCTGGCCGGGTCGGGGCGTTCGAGATGCAGCGGGCCATGGTTTTCCATGCTGATGACAAAGACGAACAGCGGGCGCGGGTCCGCGTCCATCAAGCACGCCTTGACCTTGTGGGCGAGGGCCATGTCACCGATGTACTGGCCCTGCTTGTCCGCCGTGGAGAACGCCTCGATATCGAGAAAACCCTCGAAGCCGAGACGCGGATAGACCTTGTCGCGCAAATAGAAACTGGCCGGATAGGGGTGTATGCACAGGGTGCGATAGCCCAGCAACGCGAGCTGGGACGCCAGGTTGGGCATCGGCCGGCGGGACAATTGGGAATAAGGATTGAAGCGATGCACCCCGAGTGCTTCTGGGGTCAGGCCTGTCAGGAAGGCGCTCTCGGTGCGCACGGTATTGGCTCCCCAGGCGGGCACCTGTAATCGGCCATGGCTAAGCGCCTGACGCGACAGCCGGTCATAGGCGCTCAGCACCTCTGGGTTGATACCATCGTGCCAGGGGCGCGGATCGAAGAAGGACTCGCTCTGCACCGCGATGACATGCGGCAGACGCTTCGCATCTCGCGTCGAGGGTGTCAGCAGTCGGGTGAACTCGACCGGCGAATGGGTATCATCAAGCGGACGCCGAGCCAGCAGGCCATAAGCCCACAGATAGGCGAATAGCCCTTGCCGAACAAGATCCTGGCTGGGGTTGAAAGTGATATCGAGCGTACAGTTGGAGCGTCCAATCAGACCGAATCTCAAGACAATCAGCGACAGCAGGCCCAGTCCTGCCAGCGCAAACAGGGCGCTACCCCAGTCATCGCTTGAAAACAGCGAAGGCTCGAGCGCAAAACCGGTCACGATGGCCGCCAGTCCCGCCAGGCTGGCTGCGATGGTCAGTTTGATGCCGAAAAAAGGAACGTAGAGCCTGGGATGACGAATGGCATCGATGAAGTAGTCGAAATCCTGATACAGGAAAGGCTCACGCAGGGACGCGGATTTGACGTTGTTGACCTGAATGATGACCAGCTGCAGGGCGCCATGGATCACCAGCGCAAACCAGGGGCGCTGAACCACAGCGATCCAGAAGGTGTAATGAATTCCCCAGGTGCCCAGATGCACCAGCACGCAGGAAAGCGGACGCCGCCATAGCGCCTGGGGTCGAGGCATGAGCAACCCTTCCAGGGCCGTGGTCAGGATCAGACTGACGAGCGCCGGAAGCCCGAGGGCGATCATCACGAGGCCGGCTCTCCATAGTTGAACCACTTGAGAAAGCGCTGGGCGAGGCCCGCAGGAAGCACCGCCAGCCACCAGCAGGCAAAGTCGAGGGGAAAGGGAAAGCTGATGCGGGCCCGGTTACGAGCCACACCGCGCCGAATATGGCGTGCGGCCCGCTCCGGCTGCCACAGGAACGGCTTGGGACCGGGCATGGCATGGCACATACGAGAGCTGACGTAGCCGGGCATGACCACGCTGACCCCGACGCCATAGGGCGCCAGCCAGCCGCGCAGCGCCTCGCCATAGGCCTTGACGCCGGCCTTGCTGGCGCTGTAGCTGGGGATCATGGGCAGGCCATGGTAGGCAGCCAAGGAACTCATCAGCACCAGCTGGCCGTGACCTCGACGGCGCATGCGCGGCGCCAGATAGTTGAGCATCGCCATGGGCGCGCGCAGGTTGATGGCCAGCAGTGCGCTGGCGTCCTGCCAGCGTTCGCCGTTGCCGTCATCCGTGTGGCTGATGTTCATGCCGGCGCCGGCAATGACCAGGGTCGGCGGTTCCGGCTCGCAGAGCTGCTCAAGCCAGCCAAGCAGCGCGGTGTCGTCGCACAGGTCGATACTCCAGGTCGTCACCTCGGCGCCTTTGTCTCGACAAACATCCGCAAGGGCGCGCAGCGACGCCTGCTGACGACCGTGCAGGAACAGATGCACCCCCGGCGCGGCGTACTGTCGGGCCAGGGCGCCACCGATTGCGCCAGTGGCGCCGGTGATCAGGATGCGAGGCGCTGAAGAAGCGGCTGGCATAGCAAGCGCTCCAGGGGTGATTGCTCGGCCTCGAGAATGCCCGTGGCGTTCTCCACGGTCATCGCGATACCGTCGCGACAGTAGAAGCCGCCGTTGATCTGAGTCGTATGAATGACGATCCGGCGAAACTGCTCGAACAGTCGTGGGTCAGGGGGGATTGGCGCTCGCCAGAAGCCGTCCAGATCGCCGCAATGGGTCAGGCCGGGCATTCGGTAGATAGGGTCCGCCAGGGCCAGGGTGGGACAGCCGACGCCAAGGGCGACGTTGCCCACGGTGCTGTTGACGGTCACGGTGCCGGCGGCCTGTTTCAGGATGGCTTCCAGGTTGCCGGACTCGAGATAGACGACTCGGGACTCGAGGGCCAGCTCTTTTGTGAGCCTGCGGATGTGACGCGCATAATCGACCAGCCCCATGTCCAGGGGATGGTTCTTGATCACCAGCAGGCTGTCGCTGGGGGCATGACGGGCAAAGGAGTGCATGGCCCGCTCAATCAGTCCCCGCATGCTTTTTATAGACGAGTGGCGCTGAATCTGGGCATCGCCGTTGAGCTGAAGCGGCAACAGATAAAAGGTTTTCCCGGAGGCCAGCAGGCGTTCGATGCGTTTGGCGTCGCGACGCTTCCAGTAGGGCAGCCGAGCGAATCGCCAGGCATAGCCGGTGTATTCCAGGGGGGCGGTTACCGGTGCATGAGTGCGGTAATGCGGATAGGACAGGGGATGACTCAGCCCCGCCAGGTGATAGCACACATCATGCAGGGCACGCATGTGAAACGGATTGTCGAAGTGCCGGGGCTTGGCGGGCTCGGGCAATCCATGGGCCATCTCGCGATACCAATGGGGGTCCCGGGGCAGCAGTGAATGGTTGTTGACGCCTTCGCGCTCAAGAGTCACCCGGAAGGGGCGGAAATACCCCTCCTCGAAGACATGATTGCGAATGCCGTGACGCCGAGCGCCCTCGACCAGGGAACGATGCACCGCGCGGCAGTCGCCGAAGAGCACCTGGTCGGTAATGGCGTAGCGCGTCCACAGCGCATCCACGAAATCGTCGAGTTCCTCAAGCGGGCCGCGAAAGGCGTGGGCGTCTGCTCCGCGCCAGGTATAGAGGCTGTCGCCGGCGGTGAAGTTGACCTTGACGACACGGTGCCCCCTCTCCGCGAGGCGTTCTGCCAGGCGCAGGAAAAAAGGGGAGCAGACTCCTTGCAGGAGCAAAAAAGAGCGTCGTTGCATCCGGGCGTCAGTGCCTTCTTGTAAAAATCGAGCGATAGCCGCGATAAAGTCGGGTCTTGAACCCAGGCCCGCGCCTCTTGGCGCACTCCTGTTCCAGTAATGTCACTACGGTTTCCGCGTTGCAGAAGTGGCCGCTGGCCGGCTCGACGTAGGTTGGGTAAAGCAGCAGCACTCCGGCCACGAGTTCGTCCAGGCTGAGTCGGCGCCGGCGTCGAGGGGCGTCCAGACGGTCCTGGGTAAGCCCCCAGCCGGCGTAGAAGGGCATGCCATAGGTATGAACGTCTATGCCCCGCAACAGCGCCTCGAAGCCGGTCAGCGAGCACATGGTGTGCACCTCATCCACCACATCGAGCAGATCGACCATGGCCTCCCCGCTGACCTCACGATCGAATAGCGCCTGATCCTGCGGGACGAGGGCGCCTAGACGCACACCGCTGACCACGTCCGGATGCGGCTTGTAGAGAATGAAGGCGTCCGGGTTTTGTTCACGTACCGTCTCGAGAAGGTCTCGGTTGCGCCGGATGACCGGCGATCCGCAGGCGATGGAGGCGTCGCTTTCCACCTGGCCCGGTACCAGCAGTATCTGCTTGTCCAATGGCAGGTCTGCGGCGAAGGAGAGGCGGCGCCGATCGGCGAGGTTGTATTTCGTCAGGCGCACATCAACCAGGCGCTGTCGCAGGCGGTAGGCGCGCTCCATCAGCGGCCGGTCGAACTGGGTCTGGTTGAGCAGTCGCTCCAGATCGCTCGGGGCGTTGGCATCGTAATAAAGACCGGTACCATCGATGGCAAGCGAGAGCGGGCGGATCAGATCCACCCCAAGCCCCACGGAACGGATGAAGCCATCCTCCACTCGCCACAGCGCCAGACCATGGCGCCGGCAATGGGCTGTCACCCTGTCCGGGACTTTCTGACCCCACACCAGCCAGCGCTCGTCAGACTGCTCGGGAGAAGGCAGGCGACGCGAGTTGACGAAGCGAACCTGGGCGTCGCTGCCCAGAAAGTCCGGCAGAAACGCCCGCTTCCAGCGGGCAAAGCCATAGGCGCACCAAGGGCCAGCCATGCGATCCCGCTGACGCTTCTGATCCGCGATCAGATCGATGGTCTCTTCCAGGGTCGAATGCTCGCCGGTATAGGGGTTGGCGTAGCGGCAATAGCGCAGGTAGGCCGCGGCGAAGACGGTCTCCAGGCTGCGCTTGATGCCACGCCTCGGACATTGCTGGCGATCTTGAGTGAGTCCCCAGCCGGCAAAAAAGGGCATGCCGTGACAATGCACCTGCTTGCCGGCGATCAGCGCCTCGAACCCCAGCTGGCTGGTGACGACATGGACCTCGTCCACTGCGTCGAAAAGCGCCCAGGGGTTCAGGTCGTGAGTGATCAGCTGGCAATCGAGCCGGCGCGCCTGTTCCGCCAGATAGCCGCGTTTCTTGCCGGCGATGACGTCCGGGTGCAGCTTGACCAGAATCTCGGCGCCGGGGTTGTCGCGGATCGCCTCGTCCAGCATGTCGCAGAAGGTCTGTGCATCCGCCTGACCATGAGCCACGGAGGCATCGTCAAAGGTTTGATCCACCACTAGAACACGTCGCCGCTCGCAGTCAGGCAGCGCAGTGTCCGGCGCGTGGTTGTACTTGGACAGCCGATGCCGACGCAGGCGGCCCATGGCGATCCGGGCGCGCTGCAACTCCGCTTCCGGGAAATCCGCCCGGCGAATCAGTGCTTCGAGATCCGAGGGCCGGCTGGCGTCGTAATAGATGCCCTGGTTGTCCACGACCAGGCTGTGAGGCTGGTAGCCGTGAACACCCAGGCCCAGCGAGCGAATGAAACCGTCTTCGAGGGCAATGTAGGGCAGCCCATTGCGGTGGGCCAGTTGATGAGCCCGGGCAGCACTGGGTTTAAGACCCCAGCCAATGACCGCATCGACCCGCGCTGCGCCCAGGGGCCGAAGCTTCACCCAATGATGAAATTCGTCCAGCAGTAAACGCACCATTCGCCAACGCATGATGCCGCTGGACAGGTATCCGGCGGTCATTGAGGCTGGCGATAGTTCGTTTATAGTGGGTTTGTTCATGTTTTGTGAGATTTTTAATCCCATAACTTAAGTGCTGCGAAGAGGGGTAAAGTACTTATAAAGACTTACAATGGCAAACGGGTTTTTAAACCCTTTTGACCAGTCAAATAGGATGCATTGTTCTTAATATAAATACTGGTTTCCTAGAGGCTTGATTTATCAAGCGAAGGTGGTTTTTCTAATGCTTTGCGATTAACTCAGGCTCATGCGAGCTTCCACAGAAGACAAGGCCGTCAGGGTTGGTAGGAGCCCAATTTATTGGGCGAAAAACCTGATCGCTCGCTGAAGCGAGCTCCTATAGGGGCTAAGATCGCGGGCGTTGGTGGGAACCCGGTTTATCGGGCTATGATGAAATCCATTCGAATCTAGACTTCCGTAGGCATAATTGAGAATCTTTCGCATGAAAGACCTGCGTCACTGAGCTACCATTGACGTCTTGTTTTTACGATTCGAGGATGCTTGCTGATGTTCATCGGTGACATGCAGATTGCCGGTTTCGATGATGCCTTGTTCGATGCGATGGAAAAGGAGGTCGCGCGTCAGGAGGCCCACATCGAACTGATTGCTTCCGAGAACTACGCAAGCCTCCGGGTCATGGAGGCCCAAGGCACCCCGGCAGTGACCACCGAGGCTTCGGCGAAAGCGAGTGCAAGGAGCTGGCCGGCTGGATCTGCGGTATTCTCGATGCCCTGGCCAAGGGCGATTCGGGTGCTGCGGAAGCCAAGGTCAAGAGTAAGGTCGAGATCCTTTGCGCCTGCTATCCGGTCTATCGGGGCTTTGACGTCCGCTGATATAAATTAAATTTTTAATATAAAAGCCATAAGACGCAATAGTTAAACAACGCGCCTTATGGTGCTATTTTACCTCTCATTTCAACGTAGATTATCTGGTACTCTTGTCACCCGCTGGGCCTGTCAGATCCATGCCGCGCCCCATGAATCATCCTTAATTCTCATCGATAGCGAGCCGCGCCCATGGCCATCCGCAAAGAAGCCACCGACCTGCAACGTGTGTTGAAAGCCTGCAGAGGCTCTTTCATGACGGTGGGGTTCTTCAGCATGTTCATCAACCTGCTCATGCTGGTGCCTCCTCTTTACATGCTGCAGGTGTATGACCGGGTCATCACCTCCCGCAGCGAAGCAACGCTCCTCATGCTCACCTTGGTGGTGGTGTTCCTGTTCGCGGTGATGGGAGGGCTTGAGCTGGTGCGTTCACGCATCCTGATCCGGGTCGGCAACCGGCTCGATACTTCCATCAGCCAGCGTCTTTACACCGCCATGTTCCGACGCAGCGTACTGGCCCAGGGCCAGCAGACCGCGCAGCCGTTGAACGATCTGACCAACGTGCGCCAGTTTCTGACCGGCAACGGGCTGTTTGCGTTCTTCGATGCCCCCTGGGTGCCGGTCTATCTGGCGGTGCTGTTTCTCTTTCACCCCTGGCTTGGCATCTTCGCAACCTGTGCGGGCATCGTGCTGCTGATTCTGGCGGTGGCCAACGAGAAAGCCACCAAGAAACTGCTGGCGGAAGCCAACAGCGAAAACATCCAGGCCCAGGACCTGGCCAACTCCAACCTGCGCAACTCCGAGGTGCTCCACGCCATGGGCATGCTGCCCGGCATCATGGGGCGTTGGGCCGGCAAGCATTACGAATTTCTGACCAAGCAGTCCCAGGCAAGCGACCGGGCCGGCGCCCTGACCAACGCCTCCAAGATACTCAGGCTGCTGTTCCAGTCACTGATTCTCGGCTTGGGGGCGTATCTGGTACTGCAGGGCAGCATGACGCCGGGCATGATGATCGCGGGATCGATCCTGATGGGTCGGGCACTGGCGCCCATCGATCAGATGATCGGCAGTTGGAAAGGCTTTGTCGCCTCGCGCAGCGCCTATGAGCGCTTGAACGAACTGCTCGAGCAGATTCCCGAAGAGAACCGCCGCATGTCACTGCCTGCGCCAATCGGCGACGTGGCCATCGAATCCGTGGCAGCCGCCCCTCCTGGCGTGCGTATGGCCACTATTCGCGGCATCAACTTCAATGTGGCCAAGGGCGAGCATGTTGGCATCATCGGGCCCAGTGCCGCGGGTAAATCCACCCTGGCCCGGGTGATACTGGGCATCTGGCCTTCCCAGGTGGGCAAGGTGCGTCTTGACGGCGCGGATATTACCCAGTGGAACCGGGACGAACTGGGCCCCTATATCGGCTATCTGCCCCAGGATATCGAGCTGTTCGATGGCACCATCAGCGAGAACATCGCCCGTTTCGGCGAGGTAGACCCGCAAAAGGTGGTCGAGGCGGCCCAGAAGGCCGGCGTGCACGAGATGATCCTGCAGTTGCCCAATGGCTACGATACCGCCATTCGCGCCTCCAGCGGCGTGCTCTCCGGGGGGCAGCGCCAGCGCATAGGCCTTGCTCGGGCACTGTATGGCAATCCGGTGCTGGTGGTGCTGGATGAGCCCAACTCGAATCTCGATGACAGCGGCGAGCGAGCCCTGGCCCGAGCGCTGCAGGCCCTCAAGGCGGAAGGCGTCACTCTCTTTGTCATCAGCCATCGCACCAGCATCCTGAAGAACATGGACAACCTGCTGGTGCTCAAGGATGGTCAGGTCAGCATGTACGGCCCGCGGGATCAGGTCTTTGCTCAGTTCGCCAAGCAGCAGAACGCGGCCAAGACCGGGCAGGTGGGTCAGTCACAGAACGCGCGTCTGGCCAAGGTTAGCTCAGCCCAGACAAACAAGAATGCGCAATCCGAGGAGCAGGGGCAATGAACGACAAAACCAAGGCTTCAAGCGATCGCGACAATCGCAGCATCGATGTCACCCCCCAGCAGGCTCTGCCTGGCAGCGCCGCGCCATCGGCGGGCAAGCTGCCCACCTCGGACAAGCGCTATCGCCGTCTGGGGTTCGGCATTCTGCTGGTGGCCTTCGGCGGTTTCGGCGGCTGGGCGGCCACCGCCAATCTTGCGGTGGCGGTGGTGGCGCCGGGTTCCGTGTCCGTCGAATCCTTCAAGAAGACGGTGCAGCATTTCGAGGGCGGCATCGTCAAGGATATCCTGGTCAGGGATGGCGACCATGTAGAGGCCGGGGAGCCAGTCGTGATACTGAACAATACCCAGGCGCTTTCGCAGCTGCAGATCGCCCGTTCCCAATACCTGATCAACCGGGCCGCAGAGGTGCGCCTGCTGGCGGAACAGGAGGGAAGCGACACCCTGGACTTCCCGGATGAGCTGCTCGACAGCGATTCCCAGCGGGTCAATGAAGTGCTGGCGGTACAGAATGCGCTGTTCACCGCTCGCCGGGATGCGCTGCAGGGCACCCTGGAAGCGCTGGACGAGCAGGTCGTGCAGATGCGTCAACAGATCCAGGGCCTCGAGTCGATGATCAGCAACAACCGCTCCCGGCTGCGCTCCCTGAAAGAAGAAGCCGGCGACTACCGCTCCTTGTACAAGGAAGGGCTGGGTGACAATCAACGAGTGCGGGAACTTGAACGCCAGATTCTGCAGTACGAAGGCGAGATCGCCCAGCACCGCTCCGAGATCGCCCGACTGAAGTCCCAGATCAGCGAGAACAAGGTACAGAAACAGGTCAAGCAGCAGGAGTTTCAGAAAGAGATCGGCGAACGCCTGCGGGAAGCCCAGGTCAGCATTGCCGACGCGGAAGAGCGCATTACCGCCCTGAGCGACCAGGTCGAGCGTACCACCGTTCTGGCCCCGGTTTCCGGCACCGTGGTGGGTTTGCAGGTGCATACCCTGGGTGCGGTGGTCAAGCCCGGAGACCCGATCATGGAAGTGGTGCCTTCCGGCGATGGATTCGTGGTCGAAGCTCGGGTGCCGGATCGGGACGTGGACAATGTCTATCGCGGCCAGGAGGCGGAAATACGCTTCAGCGCCTTCAATCAACGTTTGAGCAACGTCATCGAGGGCGAGGTCATTCACGTCAGTGCGGACACCTTCCAGGATGAGGCCACTGGCGCCTACTACTACAAGGCGCGCATCAAGGTGACGGAGCAGGGGGCGCGGGACATGACCGAAAGCATGCAGCTGCTGGCGGGAATGCCGGCGGAAGTCATGATTCGCACCGGTGAGCGTACCTTCGCCAGTTACATCGCCAAGCCCATCACCGACATGCTGGCACGCGCCATGCAGGAGGAATAGATCGTCGTGTCAGTTTCAAAAAAGCCATATCCGTTACTGCCCCTGGCCGGTTTGACCCTGGGATCGCTGCTGTCTCCGTTGGCCAGCGCTCAAGACATGTCTTTCTTTGAGCAAGCCGAGGTTCGGCAAGCGCAGGCGCAGGTAGCCCAGGCTCGAATGCCTCAAGCTCAAATGCCCCAGACCCAGGAAAACCTTGGTACCGGCGCCTTTCCCGTGGAAGACGAAAGCGTCGTAGCCGCACTGCCTTCGCTGTCGGCGCTGTTCGGCCTGGCCCTGGATCATGACGCCGAGCTTGCCAGTCAGCGCTACGATATGCAGGCCACGGCCCAGCAGGTGCCCCAGGCCAAGGCAGGGTTGAGGCCCCAGGTGGATGCCAGCGCCGGCTATGTCTATCAGGACTCGGACAACTACTACACCGGCAATCCGGATTTCGACCCAGCCAACGAACTTGCCGACCCGGACAACGAAACCCGCTATATAGGCAGGACCGACGACACCACCTGGCAGATACAGGTGACCCAGCCATTGTTCAGCCTCGAACGCTGGCGCCAGGTCGGCAAGGCCGAGGCGCAGCAGAACGCCGCAGAACTGCAGGTCGCGGTTGCCGAGCGGGATCTGGCCCTGGGTGTCGCCGAAGCCTATCTTGATGCCTATCTTGCCTCGCGCAAGCTGGGGCTGCTCGATTCCAAGCGTGAAGCACTCAACCTGCAGGTCAAGCAGGCCCAGCGCGCCTACGACTTGGGCGTCGGTGATCGCATCAATCTGTTCGAGTCCCAGTCCCGGCGGGATCAGGCCGTGGCGGATCAGATTCGTGCGGAGAACGAACTGGACAACGCCCTGAGCGATCTGCAGCGTCTTACAGGCCAGTTGCCGGAATTCACCGGCGTCGCCCTGGGAGATCTCGGCACCCTGGCGGTGGCCAGCGACTGGGGCGAGGAAAAGGACTGGCTTTCCCGTACCGGCGGCAATGTCGAGGTGCAGTTGGCCAAGCAGCAGCAGCAGGTCGCCCGGGAAGATACCGAAATACGTCGCGCCGGCCATTACCCCGAACTGAACCTCAACCTGGCCTACTCGGATCGCAGTTCCAACGACCCCTTTCGCGAAAGCGAAAATGCATCCGCAAGCGTCGAGCTTAATGTGCCTATCTATCGCGGGGGCTATACTAGCGCGAGCGTTAGACAAGGAGAGCTGACGGTACTTGCCAGCGAAGCGTCTTATACGAATACTCTCAATCTGGCGCGCCAAGAGGTGCGTAAGCGACTACGCAGCCTGAATGGCGATGTGCGACAGATCGAGGCGCTCAAACGCTCCATCGAGTCCAGCCGTCTTTTCCTGGAAGCCGCGGAGAAAGGTGAGAAATTGGGTCTGCGTGATCTGGTGGATGTGCTCGATGCCCGCGCGGAGCTCTATGATCTGCGCATTCAATTCGTTGAAGTCGTCCGCCAGTATCTGCTTGATAACTTGAATCTGGAGGCAGCAGTGGGGGACTTGGACACCCAGGATCTAGTCGAGGTGACATCGCTGCTGTCGCGCATATCGGGATAGGGGTTGATGCTTCGCAACGCGAACAACGACATGCTACGAATGGTGATGCGCGGCTTCGATGCCGCCATCGCCGTTTCTGTGAGCATGTTTTTTCTTTGGTGTCTTTCGTCTCGAATACCCGTTGATCCCGTCGAGTATCATCTACTGATCATTGCCGGCGGCTTGCTTCTGCCCGCCATCGGCGAAACCTTCGGCCTCTACAAGCCCTGGCGCGGGCGCAGCGTCTTCAGCATGTTCGGTACCTACGTGGCAAGCTGGCTGGTCACGGTACTGCTCATCAGCGTGTTTCTGGTAATGACCCAGAGCGGCTACATCTATTCCCGGCTATGGATGGGCTTTTCCAGCATCGGGGTGCTGTTCGCCGGCTTGTTCCTGAGGGGCGCGCTTTATATTTATCTGCGCCGTTTGCGGGCCAGCGGCTACAACCTCAAGTCCGTGCTGTTCATCGGTCGACCCGAGAACCTGGAGCACGTTCGCCGGCGACTCAGTGGAATGCCCTACGTCGGTTATCGCATCGACCGCACCATCGTTCACGATGACGAAGCCCAGGTCATGAAAGCCGTGCGACAGCTCGCCAGCGATTCCGCCTTCCAGCGCAACTTCAACGAGATCTGGCTGAGCTACCCCTTGAGCGACGGCAGTATCGTCAACCGGTTGGCGGATGCGCTGGTGAGCGTTCCCGTGGATCTTCGCTATTTTCCGGATCTTTCCGATGTGCGCCTGCTCAATCACCGCATGGCCCAGGTAGCGGACATGTTTTCCATCGATTTGAACTACAGCCCCCTGAATGGCCCGGCACGCTTCATCAAGACCCTGGAAGACCGATTGCTGGGCACGCTACTGTTTCTCATCTTCCTGCCCGTGGCAGTGATCATTGGCCTGTGCGTCTGGCTCACCATGGGCTGGCCGATACTCTTCAAGCAGTACCGTCACGGCCTGGATGGCAAGCGCTTCAAGATCTACAAGTTTCGCAGCATGAAACTGCACACGCCGGAAAAAGGCACCTGTCAGGCCAGGTACGGAGACGCAAGGATTACGCGTTTAGGCTACTGGTTGAGGCAGACTAGTCTTGACGAGTTGCCGCAATTCTATAACGTACTGCAGGGCCGCATGTCCCTGGTGGGGCCAAGACCCCATGCAACGGATCATAATGCCATGTACAAGGATCTGATCAGCGCCTACATGCAGCGCAATCGGGTCAAGCCCGGCATTACCGGCTGGGCCCAGGTTCATGGCCTGCGTGGTATCACCGAAGACGTGAGCGCCATGCAAAAACGTATCGAATACGACCTCTACTATATAAACAATTGGTCGCTGGGACTGGATCTGAAGATACTGTTGCTGACTATTAAGCGTGGGTTTATCAACGACAAACCTTGACGCTGGAGCATTCATGATATTACCCGTCATATTATCCGGCGGTTCCGGTTCCCGTTTGTGGCCGGTGTCCCGGGAGCACTACCCGAAGCAGTTTCTCAAGCTCAACTCGCAGACCTTGACGCTGCTGCAGGAGGCCATTCGGCGCACCGAGAATATCCCGCAGTGCCTGCCGCCGCTGCTGGTGTGCAACGAACAGCACCGTTTTCTGGTGGCGGAGCAGCTGCAGGAGCTTGGCGTCACTCCCTTTCGCATCCTGCTGGAACCAGACGGACGTAATACCGCGCCGGCGCTGACCCTGGCGGCGCTGGCGGCACTGGAACTGGACGACGAGCTGCAGCTTCTGGTCATGCCGGCGGATCATGTCATCGAACGGGTTGATGCGTTTGTTGCGGCAGTGGAACAAGGTCTTGCTCTGGTAGAGCAGGGCCATCTGGTGACCTTCGGCATCACGCCGCATTCCCCCAACACCGGCTACGGCTATATCAGCAAGGGCGAAGCGCTGGGGGCGGGCTATCGGGTCGATGCCTTCGTCGAGAAGCCGGATCGGGAGCGTGCCCAGCAGTATCTGGATAGCGGCAACTATGTCTGGAACAGCGGCATCTTCCTGTTCAACGCCAAGCAGTATCTGACGGAAATCGCCCAGCACGCGCCGCAAATTCTTGAATGCTGCGACGCCGCCTTCGCCCAGCGCCAGGAAGATCTGGACTTTCTGCGTATCGGCGCCAAGGCCTTTGCGGATTGCCCCAGCGACTCCATCGATTACGCGGTCATGGAGCATACCCAGCGCGCAGCGGTGGTGCCCATGGACCCGGGCTGGAACGACATCGGCGCCTGGGATGCGATTCACGCGCTCAACAGCACCACCAAGGATGACGATGGCAACGCCACTCAGGGCGACGTGCTGTTGCACGGCGTCAAGGACAGCTTCGTGCGCAGCGACTCGCGCCTGGTCGCGGCGGTGGGGGTCCAGGACCTGATCATCGTCGAGACCGACGACGCGGTATTGGTGTCGCACCGGGATCATGTGCAGGACACCAAGCAGATCGTCAATATCCTGAAAGCCCAGCATCGCAGCGAAGGCCATGTTCACAAGTGCGTGTATCGCCCCTGGGGGCATTACCGCACCATGGTCATCAGCGACGGCTTTCAGGTAAAGGAGATCGTGGTCAATCCGGGTCAGACGCTATCGCTGCAGATGCACTATCACCGCGCCGAGCACTGGGTCGTGGTGCAGGGCACCGCCAAGGTGACCCAAGGCCACGGCCACGGCGACACCGGGGACATGAAAAGCTTTCTGCTGTCCGAGGATGAGTCCACTTATATTTCCCTGGGCACGGTACACCGGCTAGAGAACCCCGGCGTCATTCCCCTGCGTTTGATCGAGGTACAGACCGGCAGCTATCTGGGGGAAGACGATATCGTGCGATTCAACGATGTCTACGGGCGAGTAGCCGATCAAGCGGCTACCGAGGGTCAGGATGCCTGAAGGAAGCGACGTATCCACGAAGGAGCGCGTCTATCTGCATGAAGAAGCCCCGCACCAGGCGGCAGCAGCGCTGCCCCTGGCGCGCCTGCGACAAGTAACGTCGCCTTGGCGAGTGGTTATCGTCCACGATTGGCTGGTGACCAACGGTGGCGCGGAAAAAGTACTCGATGCACTTCTGCGGGCCTTCCCCCAGGCGGATATCTTCACCTTGGTCGATAACCTGCCGGGTCCGCAACGGGAATGGCTGAAAGGTCACAAGATCACCACCAGCTTTCTTCAACGCCTTCCCTTCGCGAAAAAACACTATCGCCACTTTCTGCCCCTGATGCCCTTCGCCATCGAGCAGTTTGACGTCAGCGGCTACGACCTGGTCCTCTCATCGAGTCATGCGGTGGCAAAGGGCGTGATCACTCATCCCCAGCAGACCCATATCTGCTACTGCCACACCCCGATTCGCTATGCCTGGGACATGAAGGAGCGCTACTTGAAGGATGCCGGCCTGAAGCCACCGCTTTCCTGGCTGGCCCGGCATGTCCTCTATCGGTTGCGCCAATGGGACTACTTTTCCTCGACTCAGGTGGATCATTTCTGGGCCAATTCCGCCAACGTGGCCGGGCGCATCAAGAAGTACTACCGGCGCGACGCGAAGGTGCTGCATCCGCCGGTGGCAGTCAATCGGCTTGAATGCAATGCCGGACCCCGGGACGACTTCTACCTGGCGGCCTCCCGACTGGTGCCCTACAAGCGCCTGGATCTGATTCTCGAGACCTTTCTGGCGCTGCCTGATCGACGGCTGGTCATCATCGGCGATGGGCCGGAACGGGAGCGCTTGACGAAAATGGCCCAGGGAGCGTCCAACATCGAAGTGCTGGGTTACTGCGAGGATGAGGTGCTGCAGGATTATCTGTCTCGCGCCAGGGGGTTCATCTTCGCCGCCAACGAGGACTTCGGTATTCTGCCCTTGGAAGCCCAGGCCTGCGGCACACCGGTGATCGCCTTTGGCCAGGGCGGCGCTCGGGAAACAGTGCGTCCAGCGAGCCACCCGGACGACGAGAATGCCACCGGCGTATTCTTCCAGCACCACAGCCCGCAGAGCCTGCGCGAGGCGATCCTGGGATTCGAGGTGCGCCAGTTTTCGCCCCAGGCCTGCCGGCGCAATGCGGAGCGCTTTTCCGAGGAAACGTTCTGGCAGCGCCTGCATTCTTTATTGGAGACCGCAGGGCTACTGGAAACGACAGGGCTTGTGGAGAAGGCAGAACTGCCCCGCGAACCATCATGAATCTGATCATCAATCTGGAACCGCTGCTCAAGCCCCTCACCGGCATTGGCCACTACACGCGAGAGCTTACAAGAGAGCTGGTTAAGGAGTCCGAAGGCGATCAAATAGCCGGCCTTCTCGGACCGCGCATCATTCGCCTGAACAGCGATCATCCGCTCTTGGGTGGTCATCCCGATTTCAAAGACCACGCCGGGGATGAGCCCGCTGCCGCTGAAACATCATCGCCGGCACCGGAAGGGCGCCTGTCCCAATGGGCCAGGCGCTATCTGCGTAACGGCGCGACCCGCTATCTGTATCACAAGGCAACGGGACTCATGCTGCGCCGCTACGCTACCCGGCAACCGAACCCGAAGGATGCACTTTACTGGGAGCCCAACTATGTGCGCCTGCCCTGGCCCGGCAGAAGCATAATCACGGTGCACGATCTTTCCCACCGGCGCTTTCCCGAGTATCACCCGAGTGATCGCATCGCCTTTCTCGAACGCCATCTCAAGGCAAGCCTTGCCGGCGCCACCCGCATCAACGTGGTCTCCCAATTCACCGCGAACGAGCTGACCGCGCTTTTTGACATCGACCCGGCCCGCATCGACATCGTTTCCCCTGGTGTTGCCGAGCGCTTTTTTGACGTGGACGCCCACCAGCGCGAACGAGTGCGTAAGCGTCACGATCTGCCGGAGCACTATTGTTTGAGCGTGGGGACGCTGGAGCCACGCAAGAATCTGCCGCGCCTGCTTGATGCCTTTCTTGATCAATCCCTGGAGCGTCAACGGGAATGCCCGCTACTCTTGGCAGGGCAGCGGGGATGGGGCGATGAGCCGCTGTCACAAAAGGCGCTGAATGCTATTGAAGACGGTCGTGTGCGCCAGCTGGGTTACATTCAGGACGCGGATCTGCCGGCGCTGTACGCCAATGCCACATTGTTTGCCTATTTGTCGCGTTATGAAGGCTTCGGCATGCCGGTCATCGAGGCCATGGCCGCCGGCGTGCCGGTGATTACCGCGGATCGCACCGCCACCCGGGAAGTCGCGGCGGATGCCGCCCTCAAGGTCGATCCGGACGATACCGGCGCCATTCGTCAGGCCCTGGAGCGGCTGCAGGACGACAGCGCCCTCAGGCACTCCCTGCAGGAAGCAGGGCGATTGCGTGCCCGGCATTTTACTTGGCAGCATTCCGCGGCTAACCTGCGTGCCTCTTTTCGCCTTGCCATGAGTCATTGAACGCCATGCGACAACACCTTCGCGATCTGCGCGCCAGCATACCGGTGATACTGCATCTGGCCCGACAGGACCTCATCGACCGCCATTCCGGGTCGCTGCTGGGCGCCACCTGGACCTTCATCGGCCCGCTGGTCAATATCCTGGTCTTCGTGCTGGTGTTCTCCCGCATCATGGGAGCCAAGCTCGAAGGCTTCGGCGCCGAGATCGACCAGTATTCCTACAGCATCTATCTCATCTGCGGGGTACTGGCCTGGACTGCCTTCGCCAACAGTCTTGCCCGCATCACCAATCTGTTCCGCGATCAGAGCAATCTGGTCACCAAGGTGAACATCTCCCTGCCGGCGCTGCCCCTTGCAGTGCTATTGGCGGAAACCATCGTCTATATCATCAGCATGTGCTTCTTCATCGGCTTTCTGGTGCTGATCGGCTTTCCCATCACGCTTTACTGGCTCGGCGTGCCGCTGGTTTTTGCCCTGCAGTGCATTAGCGTCTATGCGGTGGGGCTTGGGCTTGCGGTCATGGCGGTGTATTTGAAAGACATCAAGGAGGTGGTGGCCGTAGTGCTGCAGGTGTGGTTCTGGATCACCCCCATCGTCTATGTGCCGGAAATCATTCCGCCTTGGGCGCTACCCTGGATGCAGCTCAACCCGTTTTATACCCTGGTCAATTCCTATCGCGACCTGATCATGTATCAGCGTCTGCCGGACCTGTCCCATATTGCGCTGTTTGCGCTGGTCACCGCCGGGGTGCTATCGCTGTCCCTATGGCTGTTGGGTAGAACCGAGCGCGATCTGCGCGATTGCCTGTAAGGGAGCCTGACATGATCGAGATTCAAGGCCTCAACAAGTCCTTCAAGCTGTTTCACCGGCCCATCGACCGCTTCCTCGAAGCCGTCACCGGAAAAAGCCGTCATACCAGCTACCACGCCCTGAAGGACGTAAGCTTTCAGGTTGCTCCCGGCGAAGTGCTGGGGGTGCTGGGCCGCAACGGCGCCGGCAAATCGACGCTGCTCAAGCTGCTTACCGGCGTACTCTTGCCGGACAGCGGACAAATCGACATCGATGGGCGCATCACCGGCCTTCTGGAGCTGGGCACCGGCTTCAACGTGGAGCTGACCGGGCGCCAGAACATCAACGCCAACGCCCTGATGCTGGGCATGACCCACGATGAGATCGAGGCCCGTCGGGACGCCATCATCGACTTCTCCGAGCTTGGCGGCTACATCGACGAGCCGCTTCGCACCTATTCTTCCGGCATGGTCATGCGCCTGGCGTTTTCCATTGCCATCCACGCGGACCCGCGCTGCTTTCTGGTGGACGAAGCCTTGTCGGTAGGGGATGGCTACTTCCAGCAGAAGTGCATGAAGCGCATTCGCGAGTTCAAGGACAGCGGCGGCTCGATCCTGTTCGTCTCCCATGATCTCAATGCGGTCAAGATGCTCTGCGACCGGGCCTTGGTGCTCGAAGACGGCCATGTGGTCTTCAACGGCGACGCGGACGATGCGGTCAATCGCTACAACCGCATCATGGCCCGCCAGGCGGAAGAGGAAGAGGGGCGCCACCAGAATCGCCATCACGGCGCCTACGGCAGCGGCGAGATTCGCGTCATCGACGGCGAACTCAAAGGCGACGACAGCGAGAGCACCACCATCGCCAGCGGCGAAACGCTGGACGTGTGCCTGACCCTGAAGGCCAGTACCCACGTCGAGGACGTGACCCTGGGCCTGCTGGTGCGGGACCGTTTCGGTCAGGATATCTTTGGCGTCAACACCTTCCAGCTCGGCCAGACCCTGTCGCTGAAACAGTCCCAATCCCAGCAGGTGCACCTGCGTTTCAAGGCGGACATCGCCCCGGGCAAGTATACCGTCACCGTGGGGTTGCACAGCCGCGAGCACCATCTGGAAGACTGCTACTGGTGGTGTGACAGTTATCTGCAGTTTGAAGTGGCGGGCTACAAGCAGCACCTGTTCTCCGGTGTCTGCCGCCTGCCCATGGAATTACAGCTGGCCCCGGTGAAAACCCCGGATACCGCCAGCCAGCAGCCTTAGGAACGAACGCTCATGTCCAAGACCTTCAACGACATCGACAGCCTGATCGATCGCTTGAAAAGCGTGGCTCGCCAGCTCGACCTCGACGAGCCCAGTGCTGAGCCGCCCGCCGGCGTCGATCGCCAGCAGATGCTCGAGCGCTTGAACGCGGAACCCGAGATTCCCATCAAGAACCCCTGGAATCCGCGTCTTGAAGAACTCGTCACGCCGCTCTCAAACGACCCTGCCTTTTTACAGCGCAGCTACCGCCTGCTGCTGGGCCGGGACGTCGATCCGGTGGGGCTGCAGAGCTACCTGACCGAGCTGCCCCGCTGCGGGCGGCTTTACGTGCTGGGCGACCTGCTGCGCGCCAGCGAGTGCCGCCAGCACCTGAACAACAAGGGCATCGTCATTCCCCACCAGCGCCTGCTCAGGCTGCCCGTGCGAATCGTCGAGCGCCCGGGAATAATGAGCAAGCTGATACGTCCGCCGGTGCGGCTGGTGTACCGACTGGTGGGCGTCCTGATGCGCCCGCGTTGGCGCGAGCAAGAGCGCCTTGCGCGGCTCGAGGCAGAGCAGGCCCGGCGCAATAACATCCTGCAGGACGTGCTGATCGAGCTTGAAAACGACCTGCGCCGCCATGACTCGGAGCTTGAACGAGACCGCGCGGACGCCAAGGACCAGAACGCTCGATTGCAGACTCAGGAAGAGCAGTTAGAGGCTCAACAGGAGCAGATGCAGAGCGATTTCAAACAGACCGGCCAGCGCATCAATGAGCTGGAACGCCATCAGCCTGCCCTGTGGAGCGCCCTGCAGCACCAGCGCCGGGCCGTGGAGCGCCTGGTGACCGACCCGGCCCAGCTGCCCGCTACGCCAAAGCAAGCCGAGGCGCTGTCCCAGGATCTGATCGACGCCTACTACCTGGCCTTTGAAGACGCCTGTCGTGGCAGCGAAGCCCAGATCGCCGCCCATCTGCGCCAGTATCAACCCCAGATCGATGCCGCCCGGCAAGCGGGTAAGAAGACTCTGGACGTGGGCTGCGGCCGGGGCGAATGGCTCAAGCTGCTGGCAAACGAGGGCTTCGAGGCTCGCGGCGTGGATCTCAACGTCGCCATGGTGGATCACTGCCACACCCTCGGCTTTGACGTGGTTCACGATGACGCTATCGCCGAGCTGCGCCGCCAGCCGGACGATAGCCACGCCCTGATCAGCGCTTTTCATATTGCCGAGCATCTGCCCTTCGATGTGCTCTACGCCCTGGTGGATGAAGCCCAGCGGGTGCTGGCGCCGGGGGGCGTGTTGATAATGGAGACCCCCAACCCGGAGAACATTCTGGTGGGCAGTCATACCTTCTATCACGACCCCACCCATCTCAATCCGCTCACGCCGACTGCCATGTCGTTCCTGCTGACCTATCACGGCTTCGCCGAGGTGGAGGTGCGCCGCTTCAACCCTTACCCGGAAGAAGCCAAGGTGCCCGGCAACGACCCCTTGACGGAGCGGGTCAATGGTCACCTGTGCGGCCCCCAGGACTTCGCCGTGGTAGGGCTCAAGGCCGCGCCAACGGAGCTGACCGCGCAAAAGATGACCGAGGAAGAGCAGAACGTCGAGGCGTCCAATGACGCGCCTGCGGACGACAAGAGCCAGGAGGCGAGCGCATGAGAGTGCTGGTCACCGCCAATCTGGTGCCTTTTCTGCACGGCGGCGCGGATTATCACATCGAGGGCGTGACCCGCGCCCTCAAAGTGCATGGCCACGAGGCGGAGCTGCTGCGCTTCCCGTTTCGTTTTCAGCCGGAAAGCGACATTCACCGGCTGATGGAGTATGTCGAGACCCTGGACTTCACCGCCCCCAACGGTCAGGCCATCGATCGCACCATCAGCCTGCAGTTTCCTGGCTACGGCGTGAATCACCCGGAGCATGTGGTATGGGTGATGCACCAGCATCGCGCCATGTACGAACTCTGGGAAGACGACAAGGCGACAAAAGAGCAACGGGAGCTGCGCAAGGCCATTCACGCTTTTGACAAGCGCCACCTCGGTCGGGCCAAGGCGCTGTTCGCCAACTCCCGACGAGTCGCCGAGCGCATGGCTACCTACAACGACCTGACCGCCAGGCCGCTGTACCATCCGCCCTTTGATGCAGAGCGCTTCTACTGCGACGAGGACTGGGGCTATGTGTTCTGCCCCAGCCGCCTGGAAAGCCTCAAGCGCCAGGACCTGTTGATCGAGGCGGCGCGGCACCTGAAAAGCCCGGTGCGCATCCTGATCGCCGGCAGCGGCGGTCAGGCGGAGCGCTATCAGCGGCTCATCGAGAAGCACAAGCTGAGTGACCGTGTGCGTCTCACCGGACGTTTCAGCGAGGCGGAAAAGCGCGCCTGGTATGCCCACTCCCTGGCGGTGTTCTTCGGCCCCAAGGACGAGGACTACGGCTACATCACCCTGGAAGCCATGCTCTCCAGCAAGCCGGTAATCACCTGCGAAGACAGCGGCGGCCCGAGGGAGTTCGTTCAACACGACGAGACCGGCTGGGTGCTGCCCCCGGAGCCGGAAGCCATCGCCGCCGCCATCGATGAGGCCTACGCCAATCGGGAGCGCAGCGCACAAATGGGCCGGGCCGGGCTTGACGCCTATCACCGCGCCGGCATCACGTGGCCCCAGGTGGTGGAGCGCCTGCTGGATAGAACCTGACAAGGAAGGGCAGGGGAATGAACGAAGCGGGGAATGAAAAGGACCAGGCAATGAACGAGGTCAGGGAATGAAGATCGCACTTGTTGCCCCCAGCGCCGTGCCCTTTACCGTGGGCGGTGCGGAAAAGCTCTGGTGGGGGCTTTTGCACCACACCAATCAGCTCAGCGATCACCAGATGGAGCTGATCAAGCTGCCAAGCCCGGAGCGCAACTTCCCGGAGCTGATGGCAAGCTATCAGCGCTTTGCCGAGCTCGATCTGAGTCACTTCGACCGAGTGATCTCCACCAAGTACCCGGCCTGGATGATCGAGCACCCGCAGCATCATGTGTATCTGCAACACACCCTGCGCGGGCTTTACGACACCTACCCCTGGCCGGACCGGGCCGCTGTCGATGCCTTCGAGCCGGAGGCCTGGCCGGTGGAGAAGGGCCGGCGTGGCATCAAGCTCTTGCGCCATCATCCGCGTTTGAAGGGCTTGCGTCGTCTGCTTGCGTCCACTCCGGAACGGGCCCAGCTGCCGGAACTGTTTGCCCGGGTGCAGGGCTTGATGAACGATCGCACCCTGCCCCAGAGCGTGCGAGACGGCCTTCTGCACTTTCCCGGCCCTTTGAGCCGTGCCATCGTGCATCATCTGGACGCCATCGCGCTTGCCCCCAAGGCGATTGCCCGGTTTGCTGCCATTTCCCGCAACGTCACGCGCCGCGCCGACTACTTCCCTGAAGGCGTACCGATCCAGATCATTCATCACCCCTCGGATCTGCCGGTATTCGAGGGGCGGCATTATGATTATCTCTTCACCGTCAGCCGCCTGGATGGCCCCAAGCGTATCGAACTGCTGCTGCGGGCCTTCCTGCAGACCGAGGTGGACTGCGAGCTGCGCATCGCCGGCACCGGCCCCATGGAAGCCGAGCTCAAGGAAATGGCAAAAGACGACCCTCGGGTGCGCTTTCTAGGCTTCGTTCGCGACAGCGACGTGGTGGAGCAGTACCGGGACGCCCTGGCGGTGCCGTTTTTACCTTATGACGAAGATTACGGCCTGATCACCGTGGAGGCCATGGGGGCGGCCAAGGCGGTGATTACTTGCACGGATACCGGCGGCGTCAATGAGTTTGTTGAACACGGCGTGACCGGCTGGAGCGTGGCTCCGCAGCCGGACGCCCTGGCAGCGGCCATCACCCAGGCGGTGGAAAACCCCCGACGCACCGAAAAGATGGGCAAGGCCGCCAAGGCCCGGGTGGCCCACGTCAACTGGGCGGACACGGTACGCGAACTGCTAAGCGATAATCCGAGTGCGGATCAGGCGCCGCCAGCCTTTCCCGTGGTGTCGGGCCTTGGGGCGGCAAGCGACACTGGCAGCCTGGCCGGCGCCATGGCGAATGTCTCCTCAAAAGGCCATTGGCTGGTGCTCAATACCTACTCCGTCTATCCGCCCATGGGGGGCGGGCAGAGCCGCATGTATCATCTCTACCGGCATATCGCCCAGGAGCTGGGCGTCCGGGTCACGCTGCTGGTGCTTCTCCCCCCGGACTATACTGAAAAGCAGGTTGAAATCGCCCCGGGGCTTTTCGAGCACGGCATTCCCTTGAGCAAGGCCCAGGCCCGGCAGCAGAAATCCCTCAGCAAGACGCTCCTGGGCGCCTCCGTGGACGACATTGCCGCCATTCATGGCTGGGAGCATAACGCCGCCTACATCCGCGCCCTGAAGGCCCATGCGGTGACCGCCACCCTCGGAGTCTGCGCCCATCCCTATCTGGTGCACGCCTTGAGAGCCCATTTCGACGGCCCCTGGCTGTACGAATCCCATAACGTCGAGACTGACTTGAAGCGCGGCATTATCAACGATGCCCTGAAAAAAGGCGTGACCGAAGCGGAAGCGGCCATGGTCGAGGTCGAGACCGCGGAGCGCATCGCCTGTCAGGAGAGCGACAATATTCTGGCCTGTGCCGAGGGCGATTTGAAGCGCTTTCGCGAGCGTTACGACTTGCCCGCGGACAAGGGGCTGGTAGTCAATAATTGCGCGGATCTCGATCGTCTGCCCTTCGTGGGCAGCGCCGCCCGCCGGCGCTGGCAGAAGCGATTGCGCCAGACCCGGCCGGTGGCGCTGTTTCTGGGCAGTTTTCACGGCCCCAACCTGGAAGCCGCGGAGTTCGTCATCAGCCGCCTGGCCCCGGCCTGCCCCAAGGTCGCTTTTTATCTTGCAGGCAGCCTGTGCCAGCATCCGGACTTTCGCTATCTGCCCCCCAACGTGCGCGCCCTCGGCCGGGTGGACGACGCTCAGCTGCGGGTATTGCTGGCAAGCGTGGACGTGGCGCTCAACCCCATGTTCAGCGGCTCCGGCAGCAACCTGAAGATGCTGGACTACACCGCCAGCGGCGTACCGGTGCTGACCACCCCCTTTGGCAATCGCGGTCTGGAATTCCCGGAAAGCGCGGTATGGATCGCGGAACCAGAGCACTTCGCCAAGGCGTTGCAAAAGCTGATCGCAAGCGACGACGACGCCCGGGAAGCGCGGGTGGAGCGCGCCCGAAAGCTCACCGAAGAGCACTTCTCCTGGCCCCAAGCGGTGAAGCAGCTAGTGTGGCAGCTGACTTGAGTCGTTAAAGCAATAGCACGCAGTAACCCTAGGGCCTGTTGACGTTTCATCGCGAACCGCGTTGCTGCATCAAAAAGTGTCAGTCAAGGCGCGAAGCGCAGGGAAGGGTTATTCCCTTTTCAAGTTTCCTAGTAGTTGTTCGAATCCGGGCATTGCTTTATGTGTAGTTTTAAAACTACAATGATGTCTATGCTCGATATCAAACAGACTGAAACCTACTTGAAGTGGGAGCGCAAGCTAAAGGATCGACGCGCCAAGGCCTTGATTGCTGCACGGGTATTTCGTCTCGCGAATGGTCTAGCTGGGGATGTGAAGCCGGTCGGGCATGGTGTCAGCGAATTGCGGATCAATCATGGCCCGGGATATCGAGTGTACTTCCGGCAACATGGCAACGAAATCGTGCTATTGCTTTGCGGAGGAGATAAGCGCACCCAGCAGCAAGACATCAAGACAGCTTTGCGTCTCTCAAATGAGTGGAGAGCTTCATGAGCGAACATATTTACGATTACGATCCAGCCGCTGCGCTAGATAGCGATGAAGCCATTGCCATTTTTCTGGCTGATGCCTTGGAAACCGGCGATACGGCTTACATTGCCAGATCATTGGGCGTCGTTGCCAGAGCTCGGGGTATGACCGAATTATCCCGGGAAACGGGACTGTCTCGCGAACAGCTCTACCGCTCGTTCAGTGAACAGGGCAACCCCACCCTGAAAACCATGTTGACTGTCATGCGTGCTCTGGGTGTCGACCTGACGGCGCGTCCTCGCGGACAGATAACGTGATGGATTCGCCTCTACGTAAGCCCGCCAGATATTTCTAAAAGCCGACGCTCCCGCGTCGGCTTTTTTAATCACGGCCGATTACAAAAAGCATCAAACCGATTAGCCGGGTTTCCTACCGGTCCGGGGTTCTGAATTAACAATATCCATAAATATAACTATTTTAAAGTTACAAGCTTTAACAATCGGTAACGTTAGTGGTATCACCTCTGAAAACACCAAGAGCCGAACGCCAAACGGCCTGGAGTAAGGGTTTTCATTAGAGGATCTAGTCAAAGGTCCACGCACAGGGGTGAAGGGTATTATGGCAACTCAAGCGAATATGAATTTCGTGCAGCAACTCTACGTCGCTTACTATGGCCGCCCGGCGGAAAGCGACGGTCAAGCGTATTGGGCCGAGCGTGCCGATGCCAATGGTCAGCAGAGCATCGTCGAAGCCTTCGGCAACTCCGAAGAGTATCAAAACGAGTTCGGTGATCTCGAAAGCGCCGAACTGGTCAACAACCTTTACCAGCAACTGTTCGGCCGAGATGGCGATGCAGAAGGCGTCGATTACTACGCCGGCCTGCTGGATAACAACGAAAAGAGCCTGGCGGAAATCGCCCTGACCATCAAGAACGGCGCCCAAGGCCGTGATGCGCAGTTCTTCAACGCCCGGGTCGCGGAAGCCCAGCGCTACACCGATGAAAGCGGCGACAACTACAACGCCGATGCGGGTCGCGACGCCATCGAAGACATCAGCGTCCCCAGCGATGCCAGCCTCGATTTCGTGCAGGAAATGTACGTCGCCTACTACGGCCGCCCGGCGGACAGCGCCGGTCAGCGCTACTGGGCGGAGCAGGCGGATGCCAAGGGCCAGGGCGCCATCATCAATGCCTTCGGCGATTCCCAGGAGTATCGGGACAACTTCAGCGGATTGGACAACCGCGAACTGGTCAACGTCCTTTACCAGCAGCTATTCGATCGCGATGGCGATGCAGAGGGAGTTGATTACTACGCCGGCGTGTTGGAGCGTGGTGAAAAGAGCCTTGCGGAAATCGCCCTGACCATCAAGAACGGCGCAACCGGCAGCGATGCAGAGTTCTTCCAGTCCCGAGTTGAAGCAGCGCAGCAATACACCGATCAAAGCGGCGACAACTACGACTTGAACGACGCCAAGAACGTGATCGACAGCATCACCAATGACAACGCCGGCGGTGGCGACACAGGCGGCGGTGATACTGGCGGCGGCGACACAGGCGGCGGTGATACCGGTGGTGGTGACACAGGCGGCGGTGATACCGGTGGTGGCGATAACGGTGGCGGTGATACCGGTGGTGGCGACAACGGTGGCGGTGATACCGGTGGTGGCGACACAGGCGGCGGTGACAACGGTGGCGGTGACAACGGCGGTGGTCAAGTCACCTCGGAAGAAGCGGCCCAGGCCTACAACGACTTCTACGCCATTCAGCGGAAGTTCTTGGATGCCAGCAATGCGTTAGATAGAGATCATACTAATCCCGAACTGAAAGCAGAATACGATACAACAAAAGCAGAGGCCATCGATGCGTTTACCCTGACCGAGTACGACCCGAATGGTCTAGGTATTTTTCAACAGCTTACCGGCGAGCGTGAAGCCCTGGAAGATCAGGTCGAAGCGACTGGCGGCAGCTTCACAACCGTCAACGGCAACCAGACCGCGGTCGCCGGCAGCGATGAAGAAGAGGGCGGTTTGGTGCGTATGATGATGCTCGACGAATCCGAGACAGTTAGCTTCCAGGGTTTTGAAAGCACCACATCCAACGAACCTGAGGCTTTCGACACCGACGCAAGCGACAGCTTCGTATCGGCAGCTCAGGCTTACGCCAGCAACGCAGCAAGCACTGCCGCAAGCAGCGCAGACGCGGACGTCGACGTGATGGGTATTGCCAACGGCCCCATCGAAACAATTGCCTGATAGCGAAGCCTGACAACAATAGCTGAACCATTACAGAAGAAAATTGCAGCACCATTCAAACCGGCGCCACTCGGGCGCCGGTTTTTTGCATCTTTGTAGAAGCTTTTTTCAGCGAGCGATGGGTTTTCCAACCATCGCCCGGTAAACCGGGCTCCTACCCAACCAACGCCACCGCTTTTGTAGGAGCTCACTTCAGTGAGCGATAGGGTTTCTCGCCATCGCCCGATAAATCGGGCTCCTACCCAACCAATGCCACCGCTTTTGTAGGCGCTCACTTCAGTGAGCGATAGGGTTTCCAGCCATCGCCCGGTAAACCGGGCTCCTACCCAACCAATGCCACCGCTTTTGTAGGAGCTCACTTCGGTGAGCGATGGAGCTTCGTTTGATGGGCTCTTCGTCGAGCCATTGTCCTGACGATTCCAGTATCTACTCAACCGCCGCTGCTCTAGGGGCCTTGCGCCCTTGCAACAACCCTTCGGTGCTCAGATCCTCGTCAATATCGGGCCAGTGAATGCCGTACCCGGCCCCGGCCAACTCCCAGTGACTGCGCTGCGCCGGGGTGGCGTTGGCCAGGCGCGGATACCATGCCAGTGGTACACCAATCGTGCGTCCGTCCATCAACTCGACCGTCAGGCGGTCGGCGTCGACACTGACGGACATGACCCGCAAATCGGTGTCAGGGATCAAAGAATGCATTCCAAGCCTCCTGTAGTGTCTCCTGATGTTCTTTCACCATACGCTGAATTCTGCCTAGTTCTTTCGCTGAAAAGCCGATGTTTCGAGCAACGCTGGCGTCGTGCAACCAGATTTTAGCGCTCGCGCCTGCGTAGTCGACATGCGTGTGAGACGGCTCGTTAGGTTCGTGGCTGTAGAAATAAAACCGAAACCCACCAATTCTCAAGTTCGTCGGCATCAAATTCCCTCGGTCTTGGTTGCCATCGTCTGCCGCGTCTCCAGCACCATTATCTTCACACCAGCCAAGCAGCTTTTCTAGCAGTACTGTTATGTGGGGCAATTGCCGGTATTACGGATGACCGCTTGAGCTAGCGGCATACAACGACCATCTGCCCGATAAATCGGGCTCCTACCCAACCAATGCCACCGCTCCTTGTAGGAGTTCACCTCAGTGAGCGATAGAGCTACAGCCATCGCCCGGTAAACCGAGTCCCACCGCACCAACGCCACCGCTTTTGTAGGAGCTCACTTCAGTGAGCGATAGAGCTACAGCCATCGCCCGGTAAATCCGGCTCCTACCCAACCAGCGCCACCGCGTTTGTAGGAGCTCACTTCAGCGAGCGATAGGGTTTCTCGCCATCGCCCGATAAATCCGGCTCCTACCCAACCAGCGCCACCGCTTTTTGTAGGAGCTCACTTCAGTGAGCGATAGGGTTTCTCGCCATCGCCCGATAAATCCGGCTCCTACCCAACCAACGCCACCGCGTTTGTAGGAGCTCGCTTCAGCGAGCGATAGGGCGCCAGCCATCGCCCGGTAAACCGAGTCCCACCGCACTAGCGCCACCGCTTTTTGTAGGAGCTCACTTTAGTGAGCGATAGGGTTTCCAGCCATCGCCTGATAAATCCGGCTCCTACCCAACCAGCGCCACCGCTTTTGTAGGAGCTCGCTTCAGCGAGCGATAGGGTTTCTCGCCATCGGCCGATAAATCCGGCTCCTACCCAACCAGCGCCACCGCTTTTGTAGGAGCTCACTTCAGTGAGCGATGAAGGTTTCTCGTAAAAAGAGCGTTTAACAACAATGTAATCAAACAAAACAAACGCTTATCGGTATTTCCTAAATTCCACCAAGCCAGGAATTGATCCGGATCAATTTGCATCAAAAAAACCTTATACATAGGTATTAGAAAAATAATCAGCCGTGATATAAATTGTGGCGATGCAGCATCCGTCGGGGCTGCGCTGCAGCCGTTCCAGGGCGGGGCGGGGTAGAGGCAGAAATAGGGCTGCCAAAGTGCGTTTTTTGAGCGACCGCGTTACCTAAAGAAGCGCTATACTTCTTGTTTTTTCATTATTTTCAGTAATTTATAAATAATCAAAAAGATTCAAAAAAGTGAGTATTCACTCTCGCCATCGCGCCTGATATGGGCTAACCTCAGTCCTGTTGGTACCAAATTGATGGTCCATACAACCAGAAATAAATTTTCAAATTAATAAAATAAAGTGGTTTTAGTAATGTATTCGACGCCAAGACGGATTGACTATGTAAGCGGTAAATACTTACATTAGCCAACAGTCGCAGCCGAGGCAGAGGTGGAAAGGAGATGGCAAGCAAGGTGCGATCGAACGGGAACATTCACAGCAACCGCCATTGCCACAACATGAAATCGCTGACCCTCGAGTGCGACATTCCTGAAGGGCTCGAGCAAAAAAGAAATTGAACCGGTTGGCGTTACTAGACCGTCAACCTTTTGTACCGCAAGGAGACTATAGTCCCATGGCAACACAAGCTAACCTGAATCTTACCCAGCAACTCTACGTCGCTTATTACGGCCGTCCGGCCGACAAAGAAGGCCTCAACTACTGGGCCGACCGCATCGAAGCTGAAGGTGTAGGTAACGTCGTCAGTGCTTTCGGCAGCTCCAGTGAGTTCCAGGAGCAGTACGGTGATCTCGATAACGACGAATTGGTTGTAAACATTTACCAGCAGCTTTTCAGCCGTGCCCCTGAAGTTTCTGGCCTGCAGTATTGGACCGGCGTACTCGACTCTGGCGAAAAGAGTCTGGCTGACATTGCCCTGAGCATCTCAAATGCAGCGAGTGGTTCCGATAAGACTGTCCTCAAGACCAAAATCGAAGCTGCAGATTATTACACCGATAATGTGGAGCAGGGTCAGTACAACCTGAATGTGGCCAAGCAAGTACTGAAGACCATTGATGAAACTGATACCAATGGTGACCTGGCAAATGCCCGCGACACCATTGATAGCAGCATCAAGCAGTCAAGCTCTGTAGCCGATCTCGAAGCCCGCGAAGCGGCTCAAGAAGCGCTGACTGAGGCTGAGACAGCGCTCAGCGAAAAAGCTGTTGAGCTGGGGATCACAGATGTTGATACCGACGGTTCTTTCATGGATGACGCAGAAGCCGCTGTCGCCACCGCCCAAGGAGCTTTGGCTAGTGATCGTGCTTCTGCCGGTACCGACAGCAAGCTACAAAACGCTGTCGCCGAAGCCAAGCTGGAAGTGCAGGCTGATACTGCTGCTAATGCCCTTTTGAAAGAGCGTAATGCAACTGCTGCCGAGTTGGAGGCCAATGTCTCTGCCAACGGTGAAACCGCTGATCTAGCTAGTACGCTAGACGACAACTTGGCGCTTTATCTGAATAATAATACCAATGCCGATCTAAGTACTTTGAAAACTGCGACAGAAACCTATCTTGGTAGCGCTCAGGATGATGCCGCCGAGAGTGCGTTCCTGGATGCCGTTGCAGCTGCCGAGGATGCGATCTTTACTGGCACCGGTACAGATAAAGTAAGCACCCTAGAAGATGGCGCTACCGGCGATAGCATCGAGTCAATAGTAACCAACCTTGATGAGCGCAATACCCTGTTTGACGATGCAGCCGATGCTCAAACAGCTCTCAATGGCAATGTTAAAGGCGCTGATCTGATTACTGCTGAAACCGCTCTGGAAAATCGCAACGATCTGAAAGAAGCTATCACCGAGGCGGAAGCGAACGTCGCTACGCTCAAACCGCTCGAAGACGCCCGTGATGAAGCGCAGAAGGCGTTTGATGATGCTGACGCGGCATTTGGCTTTACTATTGAGGCAGTAGATGGAGCCCTTGAAGATGGCGCTGGCGACGAGACTCTCTTCCAGTATGATGCCGATGCGGAGACGCCAGTTGCCAACGGCTCTATCGCTAACTTTGGCGTAGATGATTTGCTACAGATTCTCAGCGAAAACAACTATTCGCTGGGTAAGATCACTGAAGAGACAGATGAAGATGGCAATGTCACTGCTAGCTTCCTAGATGGCAATAACGGTGCCTTCGAAGTATTCTTCCAGGAGGCCAACGGTGGTGCAGATACTGACGTTGTTATTGAGACCAAGGCCTTCGGTAGCAGCAGTGGCGACACTCAAACCGTCAGTCTGGTTGGTGTCACAGTCGATCAGTTGAACTTCGACAATGGCGTAATCTCCTCTGTCGAAATCGCCTAAACCTTAGGCTTAACGCTTAACGAGAATAGCCTTCTCGAGACACTACCGAACCCCCGGCCATCAGGTCGGGGGTTTTTATTTATCCTCTTTTAAATGGCCAAGTGAACCCATGAGCCAATGGATCGCACTGTCGCGCACCAAGCATCTCGATCATTCATTCATGCCCCGCCAGGGCTACGGCTTTGCCAGGACGCAACAGCTTGTGCCTATCCTGATCGCGGAGCTGGGCCAGCTGCTGCCCCACTATGTACTGGCCTTTGTGCAACAGAATGGGCGCTTTACGCCAGTGGCGGTAACCGGCCTCGGCGGCGAGCGCAATCTGTACCTGCAAGCCGATGGCAAGTGGCTAGCCAACTACGTTCCCGCCATTCTGCGCGGCTACCCGTTTAGCCTGGCCAACAATGAAGAGAACCAGCAGGTGCTATGCATCCAGCAGGACCATCTGCTGGAAGGGCAGGGAAGTGAACCGTCAAGTGAATCCGGCACCGCAACACATAGCGAACAAGCGCTGCCGCTGTTCAATGAGGAAGGCTCGCTGAGCCAATCGGCGCAGCAGTCGCTTGATTTCCTCAAGAAGTGCGACGCCAACCGCCGCACCACCCAGGCCGCCAGTCATCTTCTGCAAGAGAGCGGGCTGATCGAACCCTGGCCCCTTGAGATCGAACGGGCCAATGACCAGGAGCCGCTGACGGTGAAGGCGCTGTATCGCGTGAGCGAAAGGGCGCTGAACGCACTCAAGGCGGATGCCTTTGCCGGCCTGCGCCGTCATGGCGCCTTGCCTTTGGCCTATGCCCAGTTATTTTCAATGAACCAGCTTTCCCAGCTGAGCGACCGAGCGGCCTTTCACGCCCGCCAGTCGGCCCATGCGGAGGAGGTGGATCTGGAGGCGCTGTTCGATGGCGCCGACAGCGAGATATTCAGCTTTTGAACGCTCACTCTTGCAACCTGGGGCGGAGCTGGCCTGTCGATCCTGTTTTTCTTTACGTAGCAGGTAGATAGCGTAAGGAGTAGGGGCGGACGAGAGAGAGGGCCGAGAGCGCTTGACAAGCGGCGCTGTGGTAGAGTCGAGACATTGCGACAGGAGTGCCCATGGCGAACACCACTCACAACCACCACGATACGGGCTACAAGGAGCTGTTCAGCCACCCCGAGTTTGTCGAGCAGCTGATCGACGGGTTTGCCCCGGCCAGGATTGCGGCGCTGATGGACTTCTCGACGCTAAAGCAGCACAGCGGCAACTACGTGACGCCGCTGTTCGAGGAAAGGTTCGAGGACGTGGTGTGGTCGGTAGAGGCGACCTGGCAGGGCGTCACCCAGCGGATCTATCTGTATATCCTGCTGGAGTTCCAGTCTGCGGTGGATCAGCGCATGCCGCTGCGGATGATGCACTATGTCGCCTGTTTCCATGATCATCTGCTGAGAGGGTGCTTACAAAATGCCTGCACTCGGCAATACGGCGTTGAAATTGACCTCAAAATGCTCATTTACTCCGTGTAAACTGCGCTTTTTCGTTCAATTTCGCCTTGTCTTGCCTTCGTTCGCCTGTTTTGTAAACACCCTCTCAAGACCCGCGTCACCACGGCGCAGCAGGGCTTGCCGCCGGTATTTCCCGTGGTGCTGTACAACGGCGCCAGGCGCTGGTCCGCGGAGCAGGACATTTACGCTATGGTAAAGCCCTCTCCGCCGGAGTTCTTGCGGCCTTACCAGCCGCATCTACGCTACTACCTGATTGACGAGGGACGCTACACTGACGAGGAACTGGGGCTGCGCCAGACACCGTTGAGCGGGGTGTTCAGTATCGAGCAGGCATCGAAGGATCGCCGAAGCCTGCAGCAGGCGGTGGATCGCATCGTGGCGATCATCCAGGCCGATCCCGATAAAGATCGGATTGACAAGATCATTACCCGCTGGCTGAAGCGCCATTTGCAGCGGCTCGGAGCGGGGATCAACCTGACCGAACTCAATAGTTTGATGGAGGACAGAGACATGCTGGCAGAGAATCTTGAAAACTGGGCGAAGAAAGAGCGGCAGGAAGGACGGCAGGAAGGACGGCAGGAAGGCGAGCAGCTTGGTACCGAAAAGACGAAGCGAGCGACTGCGCGTAACTTGATCAAGCTGGGCGTGCTGAGTGACGAGCAGATCGCCGGGGTCACCGGCCTGACAGTCGATGAGGTTCGTGCGCTGCATGTCGAAGACCCGCACTGATCCAGTCTTCTTCCGCTACTCTCCTTTAACGTACAAAAAAGGGCAGCCCCGGTGGCTGCCCTTTATGTAACTGGCAGATTTTTTTATGTCTGGGTAACCTTCTTCAAGCACTGGCAGGAGGAACTGACCATGGCGAATATTGAACACGAACCCGTCAAGGACGCCATGAGCCGCATCAAGGAGCTCAGCGCCGACGAGGAAGCGCGTCGTCTCGCGTTTGTGCGTGAACGGGCACTGCGAGACGAGATCTCGTTCATAAACGAAGCAAAGTGAGAAGGGCGTGAGGAAGGCTTACAAGAAGGCCGTGAAGAAGGACGGGGGGAAGTCGCTCTCAACCTGATCCAGATGAACCTGCTCAGCGATGCACAGATCGCTGAAGCGGCGAAACTATCAGAAGCAGAGGTAAGGGCGCTGCGCGGCGAGGTTTCAGGCGACCAGCGCTGAGGTCGAGTGTATCTAATACTGCGATCCGTCATGCAAGGAACGCAGAAGTAGAAAGCCGCGAGGGGTATGCGTTGAATACCCTGTCGTTTTCCATACATTCCGATGAAAGCGTCGTCGTTTATTATGGCTATTTATACAGTCCATAGAGAGATTCGATGGCCCACCATCACCATCACCATCACCATCACGATCACAGCTACAAGCTGCTGTTTTCTCATCCGAAGATGGTCAAGGATCTGCTGATCGGCTTCGTCAAGGAGGACTGGGTCGCCCAGCTCGACTTCTCGACCCTGGAGAAAGTCAGTGGCTCCTACATCACCGATACCCTGCAAAACCGTGAAGACGACATTATCTGGCGGGTGCGCTGGGGCGAGACCTGGCTCTACGTGTATTTATTGTTAGAGTTTCAGAGCCGTATCGATCCTTACATGCCCGTGCGCATCATGAGCTATCTGGGACTTCTCTATCAGGATCTGATTCGACAGAAGGCCTTCGCTCCTGAAGGCGGATTGCCGCCGGTGCTGCCCGTCGTGCTCTACAACGGCGAAAAGCGCTGGGATGCGGCCCAGAACGTGGCGGACCTGATTGAACCGTTACCTGGCGGGCTGACCCACTATCGCCCGGAGCTTAAGTACCTGTTGCTGGATGAAGGCGCCATCGTTGCTGATCCAAACTGGTCGGATCGGTCACGTAATGTGGTGGCTACGCTGTTTCGTCTGGAGCATAATCGAGATGAGAAGGATCTGCTCGGTGTGCTGAGCACGCTGGTGGAATGGCTCAAGGGATCCGAACAGACGGCATTAAGACGCGCTTTTGTAGTCTGGATTCGTCGGGTACTGTTGCCTAATCGAGCGCCTGGCATGGAATTGCCCGAGTTCAACGATTTGCAGGAATTGCATGAGGTACACGACATGCTTGCTGAACGGATAAAGAAATGGCCGGAACGCTGGGAGCAGAAAGGGCGCGAGGAAGTCGCTCTCAATCTGATCAAAATGAACCTGCTCAGCGATGCACAGATCGCTGAAGCGGCGAAACTATCAGAAGCAGAGGTAAGGGCGCTGCGCGGCGAGGTTTCAGGCGACCAGCGCTGAGGCCGAGTTCAAGCGCCCTCTGCGGCTGCTCTAGCTATCTGTTTTTACGCCTCATCAGGCTATCACCTGATGGGGCGTTTTGCTGTTTAGCGTAGCTGTCTGCAATGTTTGTAGTGTCATGAAATAACGGTTCTCGGGCCATGGCTTTTGATTAATCAGCGAATATCGAGAGGCAATTTCCCTTAAAAAAAGTTAATAGTCGCCGATATGGAGATAAGCAGCGCCCGATACAAGGCAAGGAGACACGGTGACGACGATCAATACCAATCTGATGGCACAGCAATCCCTGATACATCGGGATTCTGCGCAGTCGTCACTTGCCACGGCCCTGGAGCGGCTTTCGACGGGGCTGCGTATCAATAGTGCGAAAGACGACGCTGCGGGCCTGGCTATCGCCAATCGGATGGAGGCTGATCAACGGACGGGTAGTCAGGTCTCGCGTGGTATCAATGACGCCATCAGCCTGACCCAGACCGCCGAGGGCGGGTTGAACGGGATCAATGATCTTCTTCAGCGCTCCCGGGAGTTGGCGGTTCAGGCGGCCAACGGTACGCTTTCCGATGCGGACCGGGCCACCATCAATAGAGAATATCTGCAGCTGCGTGATGAGATCGATCGCATTGCGATGACCACGGAAGCCTTCGATAAGTATCTGTTGGCGCCCTCCACGCCGCCGTCCTATGACACTCAGCTGGGTGATATCAAGAGCATTCGCAGTATCGAGTATCCGGATGACACCTACTTCGACTCCGGGGTAGTGCCCCTGGCGTTCATTCCGGCGGGGTCCACTGGTGTGACCCTGACCACGGATTCGCTGGGTCGGGATGACGACATTCAGCTCTTCAGTCGTGATGGCAAGCATCTGGTGGGTACGCCGGTAAGGGCGTCGGACACGGACCCGGTGTGGGTTGAGAACGGTATTACCGATGGCGCCAGTCTGGCCAGCGAGATTTTCACGGAGGCGAACGGTTTTCCAGCCGGAACGAGCTACGATGATAGCGCCTTGCTCGAGAATAATACGAACTACGATCCGGCGGGCGGGGTGACCGGCACCTATAACGGCATGACGTTTACCTATAGCGGCGATGGCGATCGCTTCGGTAGTACGCCCAACGATGGTCACAATGCCTCGAACAGGGTGGTGGAGCGGGTATCCATCGATACGGTCACCGAGCCGATATTCGTGGTGGTGGCGGGCAGCGGCCAATTCACGCTGGATGTCGAGTGGCAATATATGCCCGGCGGAGACACCGGGCCGCGCCCCACCAGTGAGGGGGTCGAAGTGGTCATGAGCGCGGGTTTCGGAG
Organism: uncultured Halomonas sp.; assembly: GCF_947500835.1. Taxonomy (GTDB): domain Bacteria; phylum Pseudomonadota; class Gammaproteobacteria; order Pseudomonadales; family Halomonadaceae; genus Modicisalibacter. The sequence continues at coordinate 254,567 of NZ_CANMTQ010000001.1, read as the reverse complement.
AGAAGCCCCAGACTCTGACCATAGAACCAACTCCTGCGGATAGCACGTCGCTTGGCCTGGAGCGGATCAGGCTCGACCCTCGGGAAGAAGCGCTCAAGGCCTTGGCTGCATTTGATGGCGCCATGGCGCAGGTCGATGGTTACCGGGGTCAGTACGGCGCGCTCAACAACCGTTTCGAGGGCGCCATCGAAAATCTGGCTCAACAGCAGGTCAATACGGCGGCGGCAAAGTCACGGATCGAAGACGCGGACTATGCGCAAGAAACGTCTCAGCTGGCCAGGGCACAGATTCTGCAACAGGCCAGCACCTCCTTGCTTGCTCAGGCAAACCAGCTTCCCCAGAACGTGCTATCGCTATTGGCGTAGCTTGGATTTTATAAACTCTTCCCCTTTACGATAATTGCGGCGTTTTTTTTAATCTCATCATTAATAAATATTTGAATATAAAGTAATTTTTCTATTATTTGATAAGATGTATGTCGTATTTTTGCTTTCACGAAGCGGAGGATATAAAGTGTTCAATGCCACGACTTAGCTGCTGGAGAAGTTGTATGAGCACGGAAACTCTCGAATTCCGTATACGAGAAAAGATTCGTAAAAGCCGTCGGACAGTGTTTCTGCGCGAGGACTTTGCGATGCTGGGCGGCTACGACCAAGTCGGACGGGCGCTGCGACAGCTGGAAGCCCAGGGGCGGCTGATACGGGTCGGTCAGGGGCTGTACGCAAAGGCTCGTCCGAACCGTATTACCCGCAAACCAATGCTTGCAGCGCCCGGTGGCTTTGATCAGGTTGCCAAGGAAGCACTTAGCCGGCTGGGTGTGCAGTGGGAACCGACAAGTGCGGAAAAGGCCTATCAAGCAGGTAGCACGCAGATTCCCGCGCGAGTGGTAGTCAAAGTTAAGGGACCATTTCAACGTCGCATTGCCTACGGCAAATACCGCCTGGGTATTGAGCGTGCTTCGATGTGAACATTGATCCAAGATTATTTCCCGATGTGGCCGATGCACTGGGCATCGATAGCCCTGCCATCGTGGAAAAGGACGTCTATGCCGTACAGCTATTGGGCCTGCTTTCGGGGCTTCGTTCGGAGACGTTTGAACTAGTGTTTGCGGGCGGTACTAGCCTGGCAAAAACTCACCGTAACCTTTTCCGTATGTCCGAGGATATCGATATTAAGCTCGTGGCCTATGAAGAGGTCACAGCAGGAATGTCGAGAACCGCCATGAGAGCGGCGCGTAGAGCGATTCTGGCCGAGATCGAAGCAGTCATTAACGGCTCAGTCTGGGAATCAACATGTGCAATTTCTAGCGGACCCGGTTGCGGAGATGCTGCATGGCCTTGAGTGCTTGCGTACCAGTCCTGTCCATCAAGCCCGTTACGAACGCTTTATTGGACCGTTGGTGTATCACGAGGCTCCTGCATCCTGGGATGACTCTTTGCAAACGGTTACCGAGCTGGCCCACCAGTTACTGTGGTAGCCGCCCGATGTGGTGCTCATCGGCTTCGAGAATGTCTGTTACCCCCCCCCCCCGATACTTCTGATCGGGGTTAACCACATTTTTTAATCTAAAGCTTTCCTTCCAGCCGCCGATAAGTGGTTATCGTGCGCTCAATCGTATTAGCTTTTGTTAATTAAATGGTAATTGAATTTACCTGTTGAGCCTTCGATCGGTAGAAGTCGAGTACTTCTTGTGCCGCCTGTTCAACTACCAGGAAGCGATGGATCATGGCAAAAATCGAAAACGTCAATTTCGTGCAGCAGCTTTACGTGGCTTATTACGGACGCCCCGGCGATCGGGACGGCCTTTCGTACTGGGCCGATAGAGTCGAGGAAGAGGGCGAGGGTAATATCATTGATGCCTTTGGTGAATCTCAGGAGTTCTATCAGCGCTACGGCAGCCTCGATGAAACGACGCTCGTCAACAACCTCTACCAGCAGATATTCGGTCGCGATGCGGATGAAGGCGGTCTGGCCTACTACGTCAAGGCGCTGACCGATGGCATAAAGAGTCTGTCTGAAATCGCCCTGACAATCAGCAACGCGGCCCAGGGCAAGGATGTCGAAGTAATGAAGGGGCGCCTCGAGATCGCCGATGCCTACACCGAGAAAAAGGCCCAGGGCGGTTATGATGCCGCCACCGCGGAAGCACTGCTCAAGCGGGTCAAGAGTAATGATGACGATCTTGTAGTAAGCACGAAAAAGGCGCTGAAGGATATCGAGGATATGCTTGAAGACGCCTTCGACGATATCGAAGATGCCATCGAAGACATGCTCGATGAATTGGAAGATATGAAGGATGCCCGGAAGGATGCGTTCGAGGATCTCGAAGACGCTCTGGAAGATGCCCTGGACGACGAAAATGAAGACGAAGACGATGACAACGATCTGGATGATCAGGATGACGTGCTGGAGCTTGATGATGAAGTTCTCACGGCGCTGCTGAATTCCAGCGAGGTCTCCTTCGATAACCTGACGCTCATCGGCACCGGCGACGATCAAGAGCTGACCGCCGACCTGCATTACGGCGAGTATATGTTCAAGGTCGAGATCGATGACGACACCGCCGCCTTCGCTGAGCTGGTTGGCTTGGCTCAGCCAGGCGAGACCGACGCTGCCGTCATTGCCTGAGGCCAGCCTTGACGAGTAGCGGTTTGGTAGAAGAATTGATTGCCCAGCTTCGGCTGGGTTTTTTGTATTGGTAAATCGGATTTACTTGCCCTGTCTCGGGTTCTGATGCCCAAGTGGTAAATAAACCATTCTTTTTTATCTTCAAATGCTGTGCTTAAACTAAACGGCTTGTCGTGGGCTCGGATGCTCCGTACTTCGTGTGTGCCGAGCCTAACTCAAAAAATGGAACCAGTTGAGGAAGGTTGATGGCTACCAAAGCGTCGCTCGATTTCGTACAGCGTTCGTATGTTTCTTATTATGGTCGCCCGGCAGAAGCCGATGGACTTGAATATTGGGCCCAGCGGGCCGATGAGGAAGGCCGTGGCGCGATCGTCAACGCGTTCGGTACTTCAAAGGAGTTCACTGATCAATATGGCGATCTGGACAATCCAGCCCTCGTAAACTCGCTGTATCAGCAGTTGTTCAGCCGCGATGCGGAGCCGGAAGGGCAGGCTTTCTATGTCGATCAGTTGGCTCGTGGCGAGAAGAGTCTGGCCGAGATTGCCGTGACCATCGCCGATGCCGCCCAAGGCAGCGACAAGACGGTCATCGATAACAAGGTCGCGGTGGCCCAGGCCTATACCGCCAATCGCACGGGTGATGACTACGATCGCCAGGAAGCCGAATCCCTGGTGGATGGCATCAATGCCGGCACGCCGCCGGAGCAGGTCAATGACCTGAAAGGCCAGTACGGCAGCGGCCCGACATTTACCGTGGAAGGCACTCCGGGCCAGAGCAGTTATTCCGTGGCGGACAACAAAGGCGTTCGCTTCGAAAACGTCAATTCGGATCAAACCATCAATCTCAACGGGCTTGATCCAAGCAAGCGCGTCGATGTCGTCAACAGCAACGTTCAGCTCAATTTTGATCGAATGGCGCTGGACAAGCTGAACCTCGATAACGCCAGCGCGACGCTGTTCAGCAACGACCAGAATACCGCGACGGTACTCAAGGCCACGGCAAATGGCGACTCGACGCTGGACCTTGGCTCCTCCGCAGCCAATGGCCTGCAGACGTTGATTCTCGATGGTTCGGGCAATCTGAATCTGAAAGGCGCGACCCAAGGGCTCAATGTGAATGGCCCTGTCAATGTGGATGCTTCGCAAATGAGCGGGAGCATCGATATCGCCGAGCGCTATCTCAATCGTGCTACAGATATCAAGACCGGTACTGCGGACGATCGCATCAACATCAATGCGGTGGATGGTAGTTACACCCTCGACGGTGGTGGTGGTTTCGATACGCTTGTCGTTACCGGCAGCAGCAGCGACACGTCCCTTGCCGCGTTCGGCGAGAAGGTTGGCGGTATCGAAGCAGTGGAATTCGACAACTTCGTCAAGATCAACGCGGCTGAGCTACCCGGTGTGGGTACTATCACCCTGGATGGATTGGGCAACGTCAGTAATTTGTCAGCGGATCAGCAGATCATTGCCAATGCCCAGGTCGATGGTCCTGACGATTCCAGCCTGCTTCTCGATAACGCAGGCGACACGGTAAATGTTTCCTCTCGCTTCAGCCCGGATCAACCGACGGAGAACCAGGAACTCGAACTCAAGGTGAACGTGGGAGAGGGCGCTCCGCAGAGCGGCACCTTGAATCTGTCTGGCGATGCGCCCATCGAGTACGAGGATAGCGGACGTGGATTCGATACCATCGATGCCTCGGCGATGAGCGCCGGTCTTGAACTCGAAGGCGCCAGCTACCGTGCGGAGACCATCAAGCTCGGCAGCGGGGCGGATCGCCTGGAGATACGCGATGCCTCGACCTACCGAGACATGGATCGTCTGGAAAACTTTGACGTCAACGCCGACGAGCTGGTCGATGTCGATGCGATCCCCGCCAACGTAGACGGTGCTCAAAATATCGACGAAGCGTTCCAGGCTGCCGCCGGTGCCGCTGGCGGTAACACCGTCTACTTCGGCTTTAACGGCAGCACCTATCTGTATGCTGAGAACGACGATCAGCCAGGCCTTAGCGGTACTGATTTCGCCGTTGAGCTGGTGGGTACGCCTTCCGATTCCGTCGACGGCACCCTGCTGACCGGCTGAGATTGTTCGGCCAGTAGCGGCAAGCACCTATCGACGCCCCTTTCGAGGGGCGTTTTCAATGCTGTTGCGCTAGTTCGACCCGGTTCTTTGAAGTAGGGTAGGCGCCTTGTTTGCCCCGAGTTAAACGTGACAAAAGGATGCCTTTGCCATGCCTGCCCAATCTTCATCACTCCCCTCATCCCCGGGTAGGGCGTTACTGGCGATCCTCATCGCTGCCTTGTTTGGCGCAAGTCTGGCGTTCTATCTCTATGGCTGGGGTGTCATCGATCCCACCAATGTACATTGGCTGTTGACTGAAGGTGACCCGTTTCAGCACTTCATCGGCTGGGACGCCTTTCGACGGGATGAGTGGCGTTGGCCCTTGGGCGCCATCCCCCAGTTGGGTACGTTGATCGATTCCAGCATCGTCTTCACCGATTCGATACCGCTTCTAGCGCTGCCGCTGAAGCTGTTTCACGCCTGGCTGCCGGACCCGTTTCAGTACCAGGGGCTGGTCATGCTGGCCAATCTGACCCTGAACGCGGCGTTGGCCTGTGTGCTGGCCCAGCGTCTCGGGGCGCGTCCGCTTAATGCGGTGCTGTTCGGGGTGTTGGTAGTCATGTTGCCCATGGTGACCCTGCGCGGGCTGGGCGCTCATGGCCATGAAGCGCTGACCGCCCACTGGCTGATTCTGCTGGCCATGCTGTGGTCGCTATCGACCCGGCCGGCAGGGTGGTGGGTGTTGCTACGCTGGCTGGTGTTGATGGTGGCGGCGGTGCTGGTGCATTTTTATCTCTTTTTCATGGTGGGCACCCTGTGGTTTGCCTGGTGGGGGTGTCAGCTATGGCGCAAGGGACGAGCGAAACAGTGGCCTGGGCTGTTTTATCTGCTGGCGGCGGGCTGGCTCAGTGCCGTAGCGGTGCTTGCGACCATGTGGGCTGTGGGCTATCTGCAGTATGGCCTGGAGGTGGGGCGTGATACCGGTTTTGGCTACTATTCCGCGGAGTTTTTGACCTATTTGAATCCGCTGTCCGCGGCCTGGTTTTTCAACGGTGATCTGGACGGCGCCTCTCGGCTCATTCCCGGCTGGATTACCCGTATTTCGGGGCAGTACGAAGGACAGGCCTATGCAGGCGTTGGGGCCCTGGTATTGCTGACGGCGGGATTGCTGGTGGCGGTACGTCGGGGTGAGTGGAGCGAGTTTAAAAAGCTACGTCTTGAATCTCGAGTGCTGGCGGTGGCGATGGTTGGGTTGTTCCTGTTTGCCTTGGGGGATCGCTGGATCATCGGCAAGGTGGTAACGGATATTCCCTACCCGGAATGGACCCAGGTGTTGACCCAGTATCTACGCTCCAGCGGCCGGCTGGTGTGGCCGCTTCTGTATGGCCTGTTGCTGCTGGCGCTGGTGATCCTCATGCACAGGGCGCGTCGGCGCACCCTGTCGATTGTGCTGGGGGTTGTCGTGGTGTTGCAGTGGCTGGATCTTGCGGATACCCACGGGTTCATTCGGGACAACCTGAATCAACGGGTCGCAGCCGCTGCTTCCGGCCCGCCGTTCGCCGCGATCACGGACCCGCGACTGAATGCGCTGCTCGATACCCATGAGCGCATCGCCTATCTGCCCGGTGACGATCTCGAAAAGCTCAAGCCCTATGTCTGGCTGGCGGTGCGCCACGATCTGCCATTGAACGTGGCGTATTTCGCTCGGATCAATGCTCAGGCGCTGCTGAACGCGACGGAAGCTCAAGTCAGTGCCGTCAAGACAGGAACGCTTGAAGCGAGCATGCTTTATGTCATTACCGATGATGATCTAGCCCAGCGCGCCTGTGAGATCGATCAGGCTGCGTGTTTTGATATGGATGGTGTGATGATTGTCAGCCGTGCCAGATAGGTCGGTCTGTGGGACACTATGCGCCGCTCTAAATCCTAAATATACAATGACTTCTTGCAATAAAAAGACCCCAATGAATCGATCCGACAGCAAGGCGCCGCCCGTGACGGCAGCGAATACGTCTTCATTCAGGCTTGCGACCTGGCAGGGCATGATGCTCGCATTGCTGCTGGGGGTAGGGTGCCTTGTGTTGACCACGGGCAATCCGCTGAATGTCATAGCGGGCGGCCTGATGATCGATACGGATTATCCCAATGCCGCTGCTGCCTTCGAGATTTTCGTGCGGGATGCCTGGCGCTGGCCTGTTGGCGCCAGCCCGCATTTTGGCGGGGTCAATATCTTCTTCAGCGATGGCGCGCCCTGGTTTGCCTTTTTCTCGAAGGCCGTACTGTCCCTCACCGGGGTCTTTCTCGCTTTCCATTGGATGATCGTCATCAATGTGCTCTTGTTTGCCTTGATGGCACGGCGTCTGGCAACGAAGGTATCGGAAGACGAATCGGTTCGCTGGCTGATCACGGTGCTGCTGCTTTTCACCCTGATCATGTTGGTACGCATGATCGGCGCCCAGCATATCGCGCTGGGCTCCTATTGGGTGGTGCTGTGGGCTATGTGCTGCGTTCCAGTGCTGAACGAGGCGCCTCGAGGCTTACGGCGTTGGGAGTTCCTGCCCGCCGCCGGCATTGCCATCTTGAGCCATGCCTATCTTGGGGCCATGGCCATTACCATCATCTGTGTGACGCTGCTTTTCGAGCGGCGCTGGTGGGCAACCCTGGCGGCGCTGATATGGCCGGCGCTGCTGCTTTATTGCGTCGGCGTGTTCGATGGCAACCATTCAACCACGGAAGGGGCGAAGGACTACTCGCTCGATCTAGGCGCCTACGCGGAAACCCTGGGCTGGGGGCTTCTACCCAACCTCTATCAGATTCCGGAACCTACCCAGGGCGATGCCATTCTTTACCTGGGCACCGGGACCTGGACACTCGCTCTGATGGGTCTGGTCGGCGTCATCATCCTGAAACTCAAGGGCGCCGATCTCGCCTGGTCAACCTGGAACACGCCTGCGGGCTTTCGCCAGGATGCACAGCAGCGACGGCTGCAGATTTTGGTGATGGCGGCGCTGGTACTGGCCTTTTACGCACTCACGTTCAAGATCCGTCTTGTTGGCTTTACCTTGCTGAAAACGGATATTCCGTCGATATTCATGCCCTTTTACGAGCGTTTTCGAGTGACCGGCCGTTTTGGCGCCCCCTTGGCGTACATGCTGATCATCGGGTTCGTGCTGCTATGGGGCCGGTTGAAGCCATGGATGCCCAAGGTGCTGTGGTTTGGTGTGGCTGCCCTGGTGATCCTATTGCAGGTGCTGGATGTGAGAGTTGCCGGTCTCAAGAGCCCGCCTCAGGACTGGTTGGCAGAGGCGGAGGATCAGCGTTCCGCAGTGGCCTCGGTGCTTGATGAGCATGAGTGGTCGGGCCGGGTGTTCAAGACCGTGGGCTATTTCGATCTGGAGCAGCAGCGCCTGATCGATCGGCTGCTGGTGGATTATGGCGCCCGGCATTTCGAAGTGGTGCATGGCGCCCGGCTGGACCCGGACGAGGTCATTCGGCGCTCTGGCTTCGATCAGGCCGAACCTGGCGATGCAGTGGTGCTGGATCTGGACGATGCCAGCCCGGCGTGTCAGGACCAGGCCGTGATCAAGAATTTCAAGTTGTGTCTGGTCGAGTAGTGTGTCTCGTGGAGTAGATAGCTTGCCAGCTGACCCAAGAAGCGGATGATTGAGCAATGAATAAACTCCTTACCCTGGTCGTGCCGGTGATGAACGAGGAAGACGCCATCTTTCCCTTTCTACAGGCGATCGATCAGGCGATCTGCGTACCGGATATCACGCTTGAGATTCTGTTCATCGATGACGGTTCCACGGATGGCACGCTGCAGTCGCTGCAGGCGGCATCGGCGGCGGATTCCCGAGTGCGCTGGTTGAAGCTGTCGCGCAACTTCGGCAAGGAAGCCGCGATGACCGCGGGCCTGGATGCGGCAAAAGGAGACGCGGTAGTGCCCATGGATGTGGATCTGCAAGATCCGCCAGAGTTGATCAATGAGTTCGTCAGGCGTTGGCGTGATGACGGCTACCATGTGGTGTATGGCGTGCGCTCGTCCCGGGATGAGGACACCCGCCACAAGCGAACCTCCGCCAACCTGTTCTACCGGTTGTTCAATCGTATCTCCCAGACGCCCATTCCGGATAATGCCGGCGATTATCGCTTGCTGGATCGGGAAGTGGTTGAGGCGATGAAGCGGTTGCCGGAGCGCAACCGCTTCATGAAGGGCTTGTTTGCCTGGATGGGGTATCGCAGCGTAGGGGTGCCCTATGCACGGCCTTCCCGACAGATAGGCACGAGTAAATTCAACTTCTGGAAGCTGTGGAATTTCGCCCTGGATGGGGTGGTGGGTTTCTCGACCCTGCCATTGCGGGTATGGAGCTATGTCGGCGGCGGTATCGCGTTCCTGGCGTTTATTTATATCATCGTGATCGTTGCCAAGGCGTTGATCTTCGGCCGTGATACGCCAGGCTATGCCTCGGTGATGTCGGCGGTGCTGTTTTTCGGCGGCATGCAATTATTGTCCATTGGCATCCTCGGAGAGTACGTGGCGCGTTTGTTCGTGGAGGTCAAGCGGCGGCCGCTATATCTGATCGAAAGCAGCAGCTCCAAGAGTCAGGCGTCACCGCTTCAGGAAGGGGAGCCGGAAAAGCAGACTCAGCCTGACGGAACGGGTCGATGAGAGAGACTGACCAATGAGGCCCTGGCTCAGCGAAGTCGCCACCCTTGCTCGTTTTGGCAGCGTGGGCGGAGCGGCGACGTTGGTGCATATCGTGGTGGCCGGCCTGGTGTTGTGGATATGGCCGAACCTTTCGCCTTTCATTGCCAATCTGGTGGCGTTTCTTGCGGCCTTTCAAGTATCCCTCTGGGGGCATCGGCGCTTTACCTTTCGCAAGGCGGGACGCGGAGATCGCTTCTTCGTGCTCGCTCTGGCTGGCTTTGCTCTGAACAACGGAGTGCTAGGGGCGTTGATTGCCACCACGCCCATCGATGGCTTCCTGGCCATCGTGATCGCGACCTTCACGGTGCCGTTGTTGATGTATATTGCGGCGCGCTTCTGGGCTTTTGCTTGAAGCCCGCCTCCATTCGCAACGTTTGAAAATGGGTTTTCATCGACGCGAGGGGCGTGTGATTTGTCGAGCATCTGGCTATGGGAGGCTGTATGCTGCGTTATGCATAAAAGGGTGGCGTGTTGTCTTCAAGCCCCCTTAAATGATGAAATAGCGTCGAGAACTACAGAAAAAAGGGTGTGAAGAATTAACTGATGCGCGGGTTACTGCTGTTCCTATCATTGTTGTTTTATATCCCGGGTTTGTACGCCGGCACCGACGATCAAGCCATTTGGCTGCTGGTAGACGATCAAACATCGACCTTGCACGTTTACCGAGGTGACCAGGAAATCGAGCAGTTTTCACCGGTTTCTCTTGGGCGCGGCGGTGCAAGGCGTCTGCGATTCAGTGGCGATAGAACGACCCCGACGGGTGAGTTCCATGTCAATTGGATCAATCTCGATAGTCGCTTCAATATTTTCCTGGGTCTTGATTATCCGACACTTGCCCATGCTCGAGAGGCGCGTGAAGTGGGCATATTGAGCGATGATGAATTCTATGATTACCTATCGTACTATCGGCGTCACGGAGCACCGCCTCAGGATACGGTGCTCGGTGGCAACATCGGTATTCACGGTTTAGGGGAAAGTGATCCGGTCCTTCATCAGCGTTTTAACTGGACGGATGGCTGCGTTGCAGTGACCAACCAGCAAATAGAATGGCTGACGGACTTGGTGAAGCTTGGCACGAAAGTTATCATCCGCTAGGTTGTGAAAGAGAAGTTGCAAGAAAGCCTGCCCACGCAGGAAACGTAAGTAACCCAAGGAAGAACCAAGGAGAACAGTATGAAAAATACTCGCACTACGCTTAAGATCGCTGCCGCTGGTCTGGCACTGGCCGTCATGGCAGGCTGCTCGTCCAATGCTAGCGAAGAGAAAAGCGGTCAGATGAGCCAGTCTGAAATGCAGAGCCAGGAAACTCGTACTATCGCTCAGGAAGCAATGAGCACCGCTCAGCAGGCTCAGCGTACTGCTCAGCAGGCTCTGCAGCAGAGCCAGCAAAACAAGCAGGAAATGGATCGGATGTTCGAGCGTTCCATGCGTAAGTGATCCTCCGATCATGACATCTCATCGAGATGCCATGACGTGGATAACACCAGGAAAGCCCTGCCTAGGCAGGGCTTTCTTGTGTCTGACGAATTACTGAAAATGCTATTTTAAAAAGAACGGCGCCCTGTTCAGGCGTCGTCTTTCTTTGCGCCTATTTCAAGACGACTATATAGCGATTCGCGAAGCTCAAGATTATCAAAGAGAGGATCGTTGATTCTGCGCTTTATCTCGAAAGGCGGCTCGACTAATACCAGTGATTCGGTCATGCCGGTTGCATTTTCAACAACGCGTTTCAGCCGTGCAAAATCCACCGGATAGCGCTGGCCTTCGACAGCCTTCGTCACCGCTGCAAAGGCTTCATCGATGCGCTGTGCAGCGGTGTCTTTCTCATCCAGAGAAGGGTACGCCTGAACGCTCAGAATGCCGCTTTGCGACCAGCCGATCTTGATGGGGGAGTTGATCAGGCGCACCTTGGTCCCTATCGGCAAGCGAGAAAACAGGCTCTCGATATCCTCGGGCAGCATGCGAATGCAGCCATGAGTCACCCGCATCCCGACCCCCTCCGGGCGATTGGTGCCATGGATGAGATAGCTGGGGATGTTCAAGCGCAAGACATGCCGACCCAGCGGATTGTCGGGACCGGGGGGAACGACGCGACCCAGCGGGCGGCCATCTTCCGCGTGCTCCTTGATGACCGAGGCAGGCGGATACCAGGCGGGGTCCTTGGCCTTGGCGGTGATCGAGGTCTCACCCAGCGGCGTCTTCCAGTCCCTGCGGCCGACGCTTACCGGGTAGGTTTCGACCTCGAGAGTCTCGCCTTGTGAGACGGGCGGGTAATAGTAGAGCCGCATTTCGGCTACGTTGACCACCACACCTTCTCGCGGGCCAGGCGGCAGAATGAAACGAGTCGGAATGACGACCTCGGTGCCCTCACCGGGCAGCCACACGCTGACGTCCGGGTTGGCGCGCCGCATCTCTTCATAGCCGATGCCATAGCGCCGACCGATGTCGATCAGAGTGTCGTCTTGACGCGCCTTGATCGTTCGCATCTGACCGACCACGTCGCTTTTTTCCGATAGCAAATAGTGTTCGATGCCTGCTTGTCGGGTCGTGTCCTTGTTGATATCTGCTTCTGTATTGGCGTTTTCCGCCGCCAGCACAAGAGAAGGCAATGCAAGAAGGCTGAAGACCAGCGCAATTCGAGATGATGTCTGTATTAAACGCATATTATGTGACCCCTCCAATCCCAAGACTCAGTGGCCGCCGCCATCTTGAGTATATTTCGATCGTCTGATCGACGATAGCCGTTGTTTTTTTAGGCTGCCTGCGCTTTACGGTTCAGCGTATCAAGAAGTCCATCGATGGCCTGCAGGCGAGCCTCGGGGGTTTCCATCTCGAGTTCGAAGCGCAGCGTATCGGCGCCATCCAGCCGGTAATGCGCCGGATCGCGTTGAATCAGATTCACCAGGGTCATCGGCTCCACCACTGGGGCGCTGCCAAAAATCACGCGGCCGCGCTCCGGGCCAGCCTCCAGGCGCACAATGCCTAAGCGTTCCGCACGCTGGCGCAGCTGGGTCTGGCGAAACAGCGTCTTGACCGGTGCCGGCAGCAGGCCAAAGCGATCGATCATCTCGACCTGCAGCTCTCTGAGATCCGCTTCGTTCTCCGCGTTGCTGATGCGTTTGTACATCACCAGCCGCTGTTGCACATCGTGTAAATAATCGTCGGGAATCAACGCAGGCAGGTTGAGGCTGACCTCCACACCTTCGTCCAGGGGCGCCTCGATGTTGGGGGTCTTGCCGGCGCGAATCGCCTTCACCGCCCGATCGAGCATCTGCATGTAGAGGCTGTAGCCGATGGTTTCCATCTGCCCGCTCTGCTCGTCGCCAAGCAGTTCGCCGGCGCCACGAATTTCCATGTCATGACTGGCCAGGGTGAAGCCGGCCCCCAGGTCTTCCGCCTGGCTGATGGCTTCGAGTCGTTTGAGCGCGTCCTTGGTGATTGCCTTGGGCGGCGGGGTCAGCAGATAAGCGTAGGCCTGGTGATGGCTCCTGCCCACGCGCCCGCGCAGCTGATGAAGCTGGGCCAGGCCGAACTTGTCGGCACGTTCGATGAGGATAGTATTGGCACTGGGCACGTCGATGCCGGTCTCGATGATCGTCGAGCACACCAGCACGTTGAAGCGCTTGTGGTAGAACTCCGACATGATGCGCTCTAGAGAGCGCTCCGGCAGTTGGCCGTGGGCCACCGCGACCCGGGCGTCCGGCACCATGTCCCGCACCTTCTGGGCCGCCTGCTCGATGGTCTTGACCTCGTTGTGCAGGAAGTAGACCTGACCGCCCCGCAGGATCTCCCGCAAAATTGCTTCCTTGATGATGGGTTCGTTGCGCTGTTGCACGAAGGTTTTTACCGACAGGCGCCGGGCTGGTGGGGTGGCGATGATCGACAGATCCCGCATGCCGCTCATGGCCATGTTCAGGGTGCGCGGAATCGGGGTGGCGGTCAGGGTAAGAATGTCCACCTCGGCGCGCAGGCTCTTCAAGCGCTCCTTTTGTGCAACCCCAAAGCGATGCTCCTCATCAATGATGAGGAGCCCCATGTTGGGAAACTTCATCGACTTCGACAGCAGTTTGTGGGTGCCGATGACGATATCGGCGCGCCCATCCTCGATGCGTTTGAGGGACTCGGCCTGGCCCTTGCCGCCGGTAAAGCGCGAGATCAGTTCGATCTGTATGGCGGTATCGGCGAAACGGTCGCGGAAGTTGTCGAAATGCTGCTGAGCCAGCAGGGTAGTGGGCACCAGCACCACTACCTGGCGCTCGGAGTGTACCGCCAGGAAAGCAGCACGCATGGCGACTTCGGTCTTGCCAAACCCGACATCGCCGCAGACCACCCGGTCCATGGGACGGGGCGCCATCATGTCGCCGATCACGGCGTGAATGGCGGCGCGTTGATCCGGCGTCTCTTCAAACGGAAAGCTGGCGGCGAAGCGCTGATACTCTTCGCCGGGTTCCGCGCAGGCAAAGCCTTCCCGAGCCTCGCGGCGAGCATAGACATCGAGCAGCTCCGCGGCGGTATCGCGGATCTTCTCTGCGGCTTTCTTCTTGGCCTTGTCCCAGGTGTCCGAGCCCAGCTTGTGCAGGGGCGCTAGCTCATCGGAGGCGCCGGCGTAGCGAGAGATGAGATGCAAGTTGTCCACCGGCACATAGAGCTTGGCGCCATTGGCGTATTCCAGCGCCACGAACTCCGCCGCCTGGCCGCCTGCCTCGATCGCTTCAAGCCCTTGATAGCGACCCACGCCATGGGTTTGATGCACCACCGGGGCGCCCACGCGAAGCTCGGAAAGATGACGTACCGCCAGTTCGTTGTCGTCCGTGGCTTTCTCGCGACGTCGGGTCTGGCGCACCACTTCACCGAACAGCTCGGTTTCCGTCACGATGACAAGGGCAGGGTCCGCAAGCCATAAGCCTTCATCGAGCTCGCTTTCAGTGATGGCAAGCGGCGCGTCACTGTCCAGAAATTCCTGCCAACCGTCGACATGCGGCAATTCCAGCTGCAACACGCCAAGGGTTTCTTCCAGGGCTTCCCGGCGGCCGCGGGACTCGGCGACAAACAGCACTCGGGTCTCGCGGTGAGAGGATAGAAATTCCTCGAGGGTGGCCAGGGGTTTCTGGGCTCGGGCGTTGATGGCGACCCGTGGCGGGGCTTGGGTCAAGGGGCGATGGGCATGGGCATGTTCGTCTTCCGTGACCAGTGCGACACGAGGCTTGGCCTTGATTGCCGCAAACACGTCCGGTACCGGAATGAATGCCCGGGCCGGCGGCAATAGGGGCCGCGTGGGATCGACTCCCAGGTTTTCATAGCGGCTCTGAATGGCTGCCCAGTGATGCTCTGCCGCTTCGAACACGCCGGGCAGCAGGGCCACCTGGGTGCCTTCGGTCAGATGATCGAACAGACTCGCGGTTTCCTCGAAAAACAGCGGCAGGTACTGCTCAAGCCCCGGTGCGGGAATGCCTTTCAGGGCATCGTTGTAAAGCGGGCACTGGCGCGGATCGACGTCGAACAGCGTCTCGAACCCCTCCCGGAAGCAGGCAATGGCGGAGCGGGACAGGGAATATTCATGGGCCGGCAGCAGCTCGACCCCTTCGACCTTGTCGCCACTGCGCTGGGTATCCGGGTCGAAATAGCGCAGGGTGTCGATCTCCTCATCGAACAGATCGATGCGCAGCGGAGCCGTGCTGCCCATGGGATACAGATCGATCAGGGCGCCGCGCAGGGCGTATTCACCGGGCTCGTAGACGGTTTCCACGGCGCGATAGCCCGCGCGCGAAAGCTTTTCGCGAAAGCCTTCGCGGTCGATGGTCATGCCGACGTTCAAGGTCAGCACCCGCCCGGCGATGTAGTCGCTCGGCGGCAAGCGCTGCATCAAGGTGTTGATCGGCACCAGCACGATGCCATCACGGGCTTCCTGAAGCCGGCGCAGGGTGCGCAGGCGCTCGGAGACGATGTCCTGGTGAGGCGAGAAGCTGTCGTAGGGCAGCGTTTCCCAGTCGGGGAAGGGCAGTACCGGCACATTGGCAAAAAAACGCAGGGCGCTTTCCAGACGCTGCACTGCGGCGGTGTCCCGGGTAATTACCAGAAGCGGTGCGCTATCTGCCAGCCGGGCCAAGGCCAGGGCGGTGGCGCAGCCTTCAGGAGCTTGCCAATAGAGGGTTTCGCGTGATCCGGCGGGTTGGGGTGGCGCTAATGGAGAAAAATTCGGCATCGACGATTTGAACGCAAAGCATTGAGAGTGAGTAGGATGATAACAGTCTTGACGCGATAACGAGAAAGCGCTGAAGCGCCCTTGCGCTAATTAACGCTTGTAGTCAAATCCCGGTTTCTGTAGTGGGCCTACAGCACCTGCGACCATACAGCGATTGCGGTCATCCCCCAGGGATAAGGATAATGAGCGTCAATTTATTCATGCATCAGTGAGGTAAGACCCCGTGAGTCAGGAAAAGCTCGATAATTATTTCCAGGAATGGCAAGACAATGAAGCGCTTGCAGAAGAGATGATTCCGCTGCTTGGCAAGCTCTATCGCAAGTATAACGTCGTGCCATCGCTCTACGGCCGTTCACTGATCAATCGCTCGGTTCTGCGCATCATCAAGAATCACCGCTATGTGAAGCGGGTCGAAGGAACCGAGCTTTCCATTCGCGATACCTTCCCCCTGGTCAAGACGATGACGGAACTTGATCTGGCGCCGGCGCACATCGACCTGGGTCGATTGGCGGTCGCCTTCAAGAATAGCGGTCGTGATGACGTTGAAGCGTATCTGAAAGAAGAGCTTTCTGACATCGTCGGGGGGCATAGCGCCAACGGCATGGGGGGCGAGCCCAAGGATGTGGTGCTGTACGGTTTCGGACGTATCGGCCGCATTCTGGCGCGCATCCTGATCGAGAAGGCCGGCGGCGGTAACCTGCTGCGTCTTCGCGCCATCGTCGTGCGCGGTTCCGGTGACGACCTCGAGAAGCGTGCAAGTCTTCTGCGTCGCGACTCGGTGCATGGTCCTTTCGGTGGATCGATCAGCGTCGATCAGGAAAACAGTGCCTTGATCGCCAACGGCAACTACATCAAGGTCATTCACGCCAATTCCCCTACGGAAATCGATTACACCGCCTATGGCATCAACAATGCCATCGTCGTCGACAATACCGGCAAGTGGCGGGACGAAGAGGGACTTTCCCAGCACCTGCAGTGCAAGGGTGTGGCCAAGGTGCTGCTCACGGCGCCAGGCAAGGGCAATCTCAAGAACGTCGTCTATGGCATCAATCACCGCGATATCGATGACGGCGAGCGCATCATTTCCGCTGCCTCCTGTACCACCAACGCCATCGTGCCGGTACTCAAGGCCATCAATGACGAGTACGGCATCAAGCATGGCCACGTGGAGACGGTGCACTCTTACACCAACGATCAGAATCTGATCGATAACTACCACAAGGGCGATCGTCGTGGCCGTAGCGCACCGCTGAACATGGTGCTTACCGAGACCGGCGCTGCCAAGGCAGTGGCCAAGGCGCTACCCGAGCTTTCCAACAAGCTGACAGGCAATGCCATTCGCGTGCCGACACCCAACGTCTCCATGGCAATTCTAAATCTCAACCTGGAGAAGAGCGCCGATACCAACAGCGTCAACGATTATCTGCGTCAGATGGCGGTGCATTCGCCGATGCACAAGCAGATCGATTATGTCGACTCCCCGGAGATCGTCTCCTCGGACTTTGTCGGCAATCGTCATGCGGGCATCGTGGACGCCAAGGCGACCATCGTCGACGATACCAACGCGGTGCTGTATGTCTGGTACGACAATGAGTTCGGTTACAGCTGCCAGGTCGTGCGGCTTTTGCAGTACATGTCCAATGTTCGTTTCAAATACCTGCCGGTCGCCCGCGACTAAGTGCCTTTCCATCGCCCCCTTCCTGGGGGCGATCGGTTGTTTAGACCCCGTTCTATCCGTCAAACCCGACCTTTGATCATGTGGTCTTTCTAACCGTGCCTCTTTATAATGATGGCGACTTTTTGCTGCGGTTCGTTTGATCGCGAACCGTCCAAGACAACCCTCTGATAAGAAAAAAACGAAGCCACCTAATTATTTCAGGTGGGATACGGCATGATATGACCGCAGGCTGGAGCCGATGCTCGCTGTATTTATTGTTATTTCTACTATCAGAACAGATAACTGGGCGAGACTATGATCGAAGTCAAACGAGGCCTGGATCTCCCGATCGTCGGGGCTCCGGAGCAGCGTATCCATGAGGCCACGCCCGTTCGCCATGTAGCGATTCTCGGGCCTGATTATGTCGGCATGAAGCCGACCATGGAGGTCAAGGAAGGCGACCGGGTCAAGCAGGGCCAGCTCCTGTTTACCGACAAGAAGATCCCTGGCGTACGCTTCACCGCGCCTGGCGCTGGAGAGGTGGTCGCCATCAATCGCGGTGAGCGGCGCATGCTGCTGTCCGTAGTGATTCGTCTCGACGATGATGAAGAAGCGATCGAGTTCAAGGCGTATGGTGCCGATGCTCTGGCCGCCCTCGAGCGCCAAGTGGTAGTGGATCAACTGGTCGAGTCCGGGCTCTGGACAGCGCTGCGCACGCGCCCCTTCTCTCGTACCCCTGAACTCGAGGCGGTACCGGCGGATATATTCGTCACTGCCATCGATACACATCCGCTGTCCGCGGATCCTGCGGTCATCATCAACGAGAATCCCCAGGCCTTTGCCAATGGTCTCAAGGTGCTCAAGCATCTGACGCCGGGCAAGGTGTATCTGTGCCAGGGGCCGGATGTCGATTTACCTGGTGGCGATGTGGATGGCGTTCAGGTCGAGACCTTTGCCGGCCTCCACCCGGCGGGGTTGCCGGGTACCCATATTCACTTTCTGTCTCCGGTGGGGTTGAAGCGTCAGGTCTGGTACATCGGTTATCAGGACGTCATGGCGATTGGCACATTGTTCACCGAAGGGCGTCTGGATCTGCGGCGGATAGTCGCAGTGGGTGGGCCTCGAGCCCAGCAACCACGGCTACTTCGGACTCGGGTAGGGGCCAGCAGTGCGGAACTACTCGAGAACGAGATCATCGAACCTGAAGAGACTCGTGTGATTTCCGGTTCGGTGTTTGGTGGCTTTACGGCAGAAGGATCGCGCCGGTTCCTGGGGCGTTTTCATTCCCAGTTCTCGCTGCTCGAAGAGAACAACAAGCGTTCCTTCATGGGCTGGCTGTCCCCAGGGCGTAATCGACACTCCATCATGGGAATCTACATCTCTCAGTTCTTGGGGCTACCCAAGTATGCGCCGGACACCTCGACCAACGGTTCCGAGCGTGCCATGGTACCTATTGGTGCCTACGAGAAGGTCATGCCACTGGATATTCTTCCGACTCAGCTACTGCGCTCGCTGATCGTCGGTGATATCGAAGACGCCATGCAGCTCGGTTGCCTCGAACTGGATGAAGAGGATCTGGCGCTGTGCACGTACGTCTGTCCTGGCAAGTACGAGTATGGCCCTATCCTGCGCGACAATCTCACCACGATCGAGAAAGAGGCCTAATTCGATGATGGGTATCCGCAAATCACTCGACAATCTCGAGCCCCATTTCCATAAAGGTGGCCGCTACGAGAAGTTCTATGCGCTCTACGAAGCTGTAGACACCATTTTCTATTCGCCGCCGGACGTCACCAAAGGGACGGCCCATGTGCGCGATGGTATCGATCTGAAGCGCATCATGATCACCGTGTGGATGTGTACCTTCCCGGCGATGTTCTTTGGTATGTACAACGCCGGCCTGCAAGCCAACATGGCGATCGCCGATGGCTATGGTGCTCTGGGAGGATGGCGCGAAGCGGTGACCATGGCGCTGACCAGTGGTCATGAGCCCGGCAGCATCTGGGCCAATTTCGTGCTTGGCGCATCCTACTTTCTGCCTATCTACCTGGTGACCTTCGTAGTGGGCGGTTTCTGGGAAGTACTGTTCGCGGTCAAGCGCGGCCATGAGATCAACGAGGGTTTCTTCGTTTCCTCCGTGCTTTATGCCTTGATCCTTCCAGCGACCATCCCGCTGTGGCAGGTGGCGTTGGGTATCACCTTCGGTATCGTGATCGGTAAGGAAATTTTCGGCGGTACCGGCAAGAACTTCCTCAATCCGGCGCTGACGGGTCGTGCGTTTCTCTATTTTGCCTATCCGGCGCAGATCTCCGGTGATGCGGTATGGGTAGCCGCTGACGGTTACACTGGCGCGACCGCGCTTTCAATGGTCGTTACCGACGGTATGCCTGGCATGACCGAACAATACAGCTGGATGGATGCGTTCCTGGGCTTTGTGCCCGGCTCGGTAGGTGAGGTGTCCACCCTGGCGATTCTGCTGGGGGCTGCGGTGCTGCTGCTGACCCGAATCGCTTCCTGGCGCATCATGCTGGGGGTCTTCCTTGGCATGGTGGGAATGTCGCTGTTGCTCAATCTCATCGGTTCCGACACCAACTCGATGTTCGCCATGCCTTGGTACTGGCACCTGGTGGTAGGCGGTTTCGCTTTCGGTCTGGTGTTCATGGCCACCGATCCGGTCTCGGCCTCAATGACCAATCCCGGCAAGCTGATCTTCGGCGCCTTGATCGGGGTGATGACGGTGCTTATCCGCGTCGTCAATCCGGCATTCCCAGAGGGCATCATGCTGGCAATTCTGTTCGCTAACCTGTTTGCACCCTTGATCGATCACTTCGTCGTACAAGCCAACATCAAGCGTCGCCAGAAGCGTGAGAAATCCTTTACGCCGACTACCGAGGAGATCGCCTGATGGCAGCCAGCAACAATTCAATCAAGAAAACGCTGGGGGTCGCCCTGGCGTTGTGTATCGTCTGCTCCGTCATCGTCTCGACCGCTGCGGTGGCATTACGCCCGACTCAGCAGTTGAATCAGGAACTCGACCGCAAGAGCAACATTCTACAGGTTGCCGGGCTCTATGAACCGGGAGTCGATGTCAACGAGGTGTTCAAGGAAAAGATCACTTCGCGAGTGATCAATCTCGAGACCGGGGAGTACTCCGAAGATCTCGATCCGGAGACCTTCAACCAGTTCGATGCCTCCAAGGACCCGGCAACCTCTCGAACCCTGTCCGGCGATGATCCGGCTGGGCTCATTCGCCAGGAGAAATTTTCCACGGTCTATCTGGTAGGGGACGCCGAGAATCCCAATGAGATCATTCTGCCGATTCGCGGCCAGGGACTGTGGGGGTTGATGCGCGGCTTCCTCGCGCTCAAGGGCGATGGCAACACCATCCTTGGCCTGTCCTACTATGATCACGCGGAAACCCCTGGGCTTGGTGGCGAGGTGGATAACCCTCGTTGGAAAGCGCAGTGGGACGGTAAGAAAATCTATGACTACAGCGATAGTGAAATGCAGCCGGAAATTCGCCTGGTGAAGGGCGGCGCCGACTCCGAATACGAGGCAGACGCGCTATCCGGTGCTACCCTGACTAGCCGTGGTGTTACCAACATGCTGCAGTTCTGGCTCAGCGAAGCGGGCTTTGCCGAGTACCTCGCTCGTTTCCATGACAATACACAAGGAGAAGCGTAAGCATGGCTGCCTCTGATACTCCAAAAAGTGTTCTGTTATCGCCGGTGTTCAAGAACAACCCCATCGCCTTGCAGGTGCTGGGGATCTGCTCCGCGCTAGCGGTCACCAACTCGATGAGCGTGTCCCTGGTCATGGGGATTGCCGTGATCGTGGTTACCGCGTTCTCCAACCTCTTCGTATCCCTGCTTCGCCATCACATTCCTTCGTCGATCCGCATCATCGTACAGATGACCATCATCGCTTCCTTGGTGATCGTGGTGGATCAGGTGTTGAAGGCCTATGCCTATGAGATGTCCAAGCAGCTATCGGTGTTCGTTGGACTGATCATCACCAACTGTATCGTCATGGGACGCGCCGAAGGCTACGCCATGCAAAATGGTCCGGTAATGAGCTTCCTCGATGGCGTGGGCAACGGTTTGGGGTACGCCGTGATCCTGCTGTTTGTCGGCTTCGTGCGGGAGCTGCTGGGTTCCGGCAGCGTGTTTGGGCTTACCATCCTGCCGGCGGTGCAAAACGGTGGCTGGTATGTGCCCAACGGCTTGATGCTATTGCCGCCTTCAGCCTTTTTCGTCATCGGCCTGTTGATCTGGATCATTCGTTCCTTCAATCCGGACCAGGTGGAGAAGACTGAATACCGTATCGTTGCCAACAGTAAAACCAAGATCAAGGAGACCGCGTAATGCTTGGCCATTATCTCAGCCTATTCGTCCAGGCGGTCTTCGTCGAAAACATGGCGTTGGCGTTCTTCCTGGGCATGTGTACCTTTCTGGCGGTTTCCAAGAAGGTGTCGTCCGCCATCGGGCTTGGTATTGCCGTAATCGTGGTGCTGACCATTACGGTGCCGGCCAACAATCTGATCCTGCATTATCTGCTGGCGGAAGGGGCGCTAACCTGGACGGGTATCGAAGGGGCGGAAAACATCGATCTCTCTTTCCTGGGGCTTCTGAGCTATATCGGTGTAATCGCCGCCATGGTGCAGATTCTCGAGATGTTTCTCGACAAGTTCGTACCGGCGCTTTACAACACCCTCGGTGTTTTCCTGCCGCTGATCACGGTCAACTGCGCGATTCTCGGGGCGGTATTGTTCATGGCAGAGCGTAGCTACGACTTTGGTGAATCCGTTATCTACGGTGCCGGTGCCGGTATCGGCTGGGCGCTGGCGATTACCGCGCTGGCGGGCATTCGCGAAAAGCTCAAGTACAGCGACGTGCCGGCAGGCCTGCAAGGTCTGGGTATTACTTTCATTACCGTCGGGCTGATGTCGCTGGGCTTCATGTCCTTCTCCGGCGTCCAGCTATAAAGCCAACGGCATAGGAAATCGACATGGTTGATACATCTGTAATCCTGCTCGGTGTGATCATGTTCACCGTGATCGTCATCGGTCTAGTGCTGGTGATTCTGGCGGCGCGCAGTCGACTGGTCAGCAGTGGCGACGTCACGATCGAGATCAACGATGATCCCGAGAACACGATGACCACTCAGGCAGGCGGCAAGCTGCTGCAGACACTGGCGTCCAACGGCATCTTCTTGTCTTCCGCCTGTGGTGGCGGAGGCTCTTGTGCCCAGTGCAAATGCCGTATTTCCGAAGGCGGCGGCTCGATTCTGCCCACGGAAGAATCGCACTTCACCATGCGTGAAAAAAAGGAAGGCTGGCGGCTTTCCTGTCAGGTGCCGGTCAAGCAGGACATGAAGATCGAGGTGCCGGAGGAAGTGTTCGGGGTCAAGAAGTGGGAGTGTGAAGTTACCTCCAACCCCAACGTCGCGACCTTCATCAAGGAACTCAATCTCAAACTGCCGGAAGGTGAGGAAGTGGCTTTCCGCGCCGGTGGCTATGTGCAGCTGGTGGCGCCGCCCTACGACATCAAGTTCTCCGACTTCGATATCGAGGAAGAGTATCGCGGTGACTGGGAGAAGTTCGGGCTCTTCAATGTCTCGCACAAGAATAATGAAGAGGTTATTCGCGCATACTCAATGGCCAACTATCCAGAAGAGAAGGGCCTGCTCAAGTTCAACATCCGTATCGCCACACCGCCGCCCAACAGCGACTATCCGCCGGGGCTGATGTCGACCTATGTGTTCTCTCTCAAGCCTGGTGATAAAGTCACGGTAATGGGGCCCTTTGGTGAATTCTTTGCCAAGGATACCGATGCGGAGATGGTCTTCATCGGCGGCGGTGCGGGCATGGCGCCGATGCGCAGCCATATCTTCGATCAGCTCAAGCGCTTGAACTCCTCGCGCAAGATGACGTTCTGGTACGGTGCGCGCTCCTGGCGGGAGACCTTCTATAACGAAGAGTACGACGAGCTGGCCAAGGCGCACGATAACTTCGATTGGCACCTGGCGCTGTCCGATCCACTGCCTGAAGACAACTGGGAAGGGCCTACCGGCTTCATCCATAACGTTCTGTATGACATGTATCTCAAGGATCATCCCGCACCGGAAGACTGCGAATACTACATGTGCGGACCGCCCATGATGAACGCATCCGTGGTCAAGATGCTCACCGACATGGGAGTCGAGCCGGAGAACATCATGCTGGATGACTTCGGCGGATGATGAAAGTTGCTTGCAGAAAGCTGACAGGGCCGGCCTCGAAAGGGCTGGCCCTGTCGTTGATGGCCTTGGTCATCGCGCTACTGACCGGTTGCGATAGCGGACTTGAAGAGCATAGATTCCAAGGGCCGATCTTCGGCACCGGCTACCACGTCACCGCTTATGCGGATCTGGACCAGGATGATTATGCCCGGCTCGAATCCGGGATACTTGCCGAGCTTGAACGCATCGATGCGCTGATGTCGACTTATCGCGATGATTCCGAGCTGTCACATTTCAATCGATTCCCTGTGGCTGTTCCCTTCTTCGTGTCACCCGCCACCGCCGAGGTCGTCCGAGAGTCACTGCGCATCGCCCGGCTTTCCAATGGCGCCTTCGACGTGACGATCGGGCCGGCGGTCAATCTATGGGGGTTCGGCCCGGAGGGTCGCCCGGAAAAGGTGCCTGATGCCAAGATGCTGAAAGAAGTACTATCCCGAGTCGATGCCAGTGCGCTGCAGTTGGAAGACGGGAAGCTCAGCAAGAAAAAACCTGTTTACGTTGATTTATCGGGAATCGCCAAGGGATATGCCTCGGATCAAGTGGCGGACTACCTTGAAGCCAATGACGTTTCTAATTATCTGGTCGAGGTGGGTGGCGAGATTCGTACCCATGGACACAAGCCCGGCGATGAGCCTTGGCGCATCGCGGTGGAAAAACCGTTGTCCAGCGAACGCAGCGCGCAGCGCATCATCGATCTCGAAGCGGCGGCTGTGGCCACCTCGGGCGATTATCGTAACTATTTCGAGGCGGATGGCGTACGCTATTCCCACACCATCGACCCCCGTACCGGTCGCCCCATCGAGAACCGGGTCGCCTCGGTGACGGTCATTACCGAACGCAGCGCCACTGCGGACGCACTGGCGACGGCTTTTACCGTAATGGGAGCCGATGCTGGACTGAAACTGGCCGAAAAGGAAAACCTGGCGGTCTATTTCATTGTCAGAGAAGAAGAAGGCTTTATAACGCGCATGAGCTCGTCCTTTGAGCCTTATCTGGACGAGCCGGCAAGTAAGGAGGAGACGACATGACGCTTTGGATACTAGTGTTGGGATTCATGTTGCTGGTGATAGGGGCCATGTCCATAGGGGTGTTGATGGGTCGTAAACCCATCGCCGGCTCCTGTGGCGGGCTCAACAACCTTGGCCTCAAGGACGGCTGCGATATCTGCGGCGGCAAGGACGAGGTCTGCGAAGAGGAAAACCGCAAGCAACAAGCCATGGCCCAGCGCCGAGGGGATGAAAAGCGCGGTATCGATCTTGGCTATGATGCCACTCGGCGCTGAAAGAGCGCCGGACTTGGGTCAGGCGCGGTAGCGAAATACCCGGATGCTGGGCAAGAACACCTCTTCTTCAAGGCGCTCGTCGCTGCGTTTAGCACGAGTGCGGCCTTGAGGCGGTCGCGGCAATGGCTGATTGTAGTCGGGTAGCTGCCCCTCCGGCGCCGGGATGAAAAGCGGTAGAGGGAGATTCATTGCTCGGCGAGAGCGGCCATCTGCCAGCGGTTCTCGGAAAAATAGATTGGCGCGCATTATCGGCGCCTGGCGTTGTACTTGAGCCAGCGGTTCACCGTCGGGTATGCCAGCCAAGCGTTTGAGTTGAATCCGGATATGTGCAGCATCGCTGTCCAGTGTCAGCAGCTTCTGTTCGGCTTCACGTACGCTAAGGCGTTTGATGGAGCGGCCACTGCTGTACCAGGCCAGACGAACCCGGGACAGCGGAGCATCGGCGACGGGCAGATGCCGCCAGCACTGCTTGAGATGCAACCGCGCCAAGCCTTGCCCGCGTAGATGGTCATGCAGTATCGGGTGGCGAAATGGCAGAACGGCCTTGATTTCCGGAATCAAGGAAATGGCCTGTTCGCGTATCGTTGCCAGTATCGTTGCGAAGTGGCTTTTGGCGGCGTTGACCTCAGCTACCGCGTCCAGCAGTGCTTCGCTTGCGGCGATCAGGCCTACGTAGCTGCGGGTTACTCGGCCGTCCTGGCCGTCCTGATACCAGAAATCGAGCAGTACCTGGCGCAGCCACTGCGCATCCGGCCGTGGCGACTCTAGCGCCCAGGCCTTCCCAGGGCTCGCGGTATAGACATCGAGTAGCGCATCGATTCGCTCGACCAGATGATCGAAAGCGGCTTCAAGTTCCGCAAGCAGACGATACTGTGGTTCCATAAGACCATCCTTTCGCTATTTTTTTATACCGTTATCTTAATGCTCGTTTTCAATATTGTCATTAGTTTATGAATGATCCAATAGATAAGATTTTGCCGATGCCTGTCGACAGGCATCGGCTTGTTCATGTCAGCCGCTAGCGAGTTCGCGTGGGTCGCGACCGATAGGATGCGGTTCGTTGCGCGCCTTGGCCAATTCGATCTGCTTTTGACGTTCCCGAGCGCCAGCTCGGGTCTTCTCCGAGAGCGAGTCCCAGCAGTGGGGGCAGCTCACGCCTGGTGAATAATGTTCTGATGCGCGATCTTCCGCAGAAATAGGGCGGCGACAGGCATGGCACTGGTCGAACTCTCCTTCGCTGAGGTCATGACGCACCGTTACTCGGTTATCGAACACGAAGCAGTCGCCTTGCCATAGGGACTCCGATTCCGGGACCTGCTCAAGGTAGTTGAGAACGCCCCCTTTGAGGTGATAGACCTCATCAAAGCCTTCGTTGAGCATGAAGCTCGAGGCTTTTTCACAGCGGATGCCACCGGTGCAGAACATGGCAACTTTCTTGTGCTTTGATGGATCGTAATGCGCTTTGACGTATTCAGGGAACTCGCGAAACGACTTTGTATCGGGATTGATCGCCCCCTTGAAGGAGCCGATCTCGACTTCATAATCGTTGCGAGTATCGATCACCAATACCTCTGGATCACTGATTAGATCGTTCCAGTCTTTTGGATCGACGTAGGTGCCGACGGTCTGATTCGGGTCCACATTCGGGACGCCGAGAGTCACGATCTCTCTCTTGAGCTTGACCTTGGTGCGATAGAAGGGCTGTTCGGCGCAGTAGGACTCCTTGTGGTCAAGGTCCATGAAGCGCGGATCGGCCTTGAGCCAGCCCAGCAGGGCATCGATACTCTCGCGGCGGCCCGATACGGTGCCGTTGATACCTTCTTTAGCCAGCAGCAATGTGCCTTTGATGTCATGGGTCTTGAGGGTGTCGAGCAGTGGCTCACGCAATGCCTCGAAATCATTGAGGGTGACGAACTTGTATAGCGCAGCCACGACGATTGGCTGATTCATGTAACTGTCTCCAGCAGGTCGTCCGCGTAAAGGACGGACCGGAACGTGTTTTTCAAGCGAGCAGTATTTTACGCTGACAAGGCATCGGTTTTCGACCTCTCGATGTGACGAGCTTGACCTTGTGGGAGCTCGCTTCAGCGAGCGATGAGAGATATCGCCATCGCCCGATGAATCGGGCTCCTACAAAAACAAATGCCTTTTTTTGTTTCAGCTGTGTCTGCTCGGAATTGGATTCAGCGATCCCGATAGCGCCGAGTCAGATCCCCATAGGCATCGATCCTGCGGTCACGTAGATAGGGCCACATGCGTCGCACCTGCTCGCTGCTTCGCATATCGAGTTCGACCAGCAGGTTTTCAGCCTCGTCGCCGGCGTGGGCCAGCAGTTCTCCCTGGGGGCCACAGATGAAGCTGCCGCCCCAGAAATGGATGCCCTCGCTGACCCCGCTCAGATCCTCTTCGAAGCCGACCCGGTTGGCGACCAGCACCGGCAGGCCGTTGGCGACCCCGTGAGCGCGCTGGACGATCGTCCAGGCATCTTTCTGGCGGCCTTTCTCGGGTAGATCGTCCGGCGGATGCCAGCCGATGGCGGTAGGGTAGAGCAGCAGCTCGGCGCCGGCCAGGGCCATCAGGCGCGCTGCCTCCGGGTACCACTGATCCCAGCACACCAGCACCCCGAGACGGCCTACTGAAGTGTCGATGGGCTCGAAGCCCTGTTCGGCATCTGCGTCCCCTGGGGTGAAGTAGAACTTTTCATAAAAGCCGGGATCGTCCGGAATATGCATCTTGCGATAGTGCCCGACCCGGCCTTTAGCGCGGTCCATGACCACGGCGGTGTTGTGATAAACCCCGGCGGCGCGACGCTCGAAGATCGAACCGACCAGCACGATGTTCAGTTCCTTGGCGAGTTGTGCAAGGCGAGTAGCGGTAGGGCCATCCAGGGACTCGGCGAGGTCGAAGAGCTCCGCGTCCTCGCACTGGCAGAAATAGTGAGTGGCGTGCAATTCCTGCAGCATCACTAGCTCAGCGCCTTGCTTGGCCAGTTCGCGAACACCGGCTTCGCTGGCTTCCAGGCTGCGCTGCTTGTCCGGCCAGCCGGGTTGCTGCACCAGGCCTACCTTGAGGCTCTTGTGGCGGGGGGTGTTGGTATTCTTGTTCATTCGATTCTCCTTTTCGTTTAGCGCTTTCAAAGGGAGGTGGAAAATTCCGCCAGGGCGCCAAGTGGTAACTGCATGGTCAGGCAGTGCAGGCTGCCATGCTGTCGGATCACGCTACGGCAGTCGATGGGCAGAATATCGCGCCCAGGGAATGCTGTCGCCAAGGCATCAAGAGCCTGGGCATCCGCGGCGTCGCCGTAGATGGGCACCAATACTGCGTCGTTGATGATCAGGAAATTGGCGTAGGTAACCGGCAGGCGATGGCCATCTTCCGGGTCGAAGCAGGGCCGCGGCCAGGGCAGCGCAATCAAACGATAGGGGGCGCCGTCCGCCTGGCTAAGCGCTTCGAGTTCCTTTTTCATGGCGGCCAGCGCCGGATAATGTGGATCGTCCCGGTCGTCGCAGCGCACATAGGCGATGGTCTCTGGATCGCAGAAGCGCGCCAGGGTATCGATGTGGCTGTCCGTGTCGTCGCCTTCCAGATGACCATTGCGCAGCCACAGGATGCGCTCGACGCCGAAATCCTCCCCTAGACGCGACTCAATGGCCTGGCGATCAAGATGAGGGTTGCGGTTGGGGTTGAGCAGACAGGCCTCGGTGGTCAACAGCGTGCCATGGCCGTCCGTCTCGATGGCGCCGCCTTCTAGCACCAGGTCACGGGATTCCATCGAGGCCTTGAATACGCCGATGTCATGCAGTCGGCGAGTCAGAGTGTTGTCACGCGTGGCAGGAAACTTGCCGCCCCAGCCGGTGAACTCATAATCGAGCAGAACAATATCGCCATCACGCTCCACGGCGATGGGGCCGTGATCCCGGGCCCAGGTATCATCGGCAGGGGCTTCGACCAGTATCAGGCGACCCATGGGCACGCCAAGGTGATGAAAGGTCGCGGTGAGGCGCTCACGGGTCGAATGATCGGGAACGCTGATCAACACGCGTTGATAGCGGGTAATGGCGACGACCATCGTTTCCAGGGTCGTTTCGATGCGCTCGAGCAGCGGGGCCCAGTCGCTGTCGACGCTGGGCCAGGTGAGCTGTATGGCGTCCTGAGGGTGCCATTCGGGAAGCAGGCGCTGGGTCATGAGGATCTCTCGAAGCCTTGAAAGCCTCTGTTGGGCATGAGGCAGTGCGGTTGCGGCATTTTAGAACCCTGAATGACGCATGCAAGTAATGTTGCAGTGTTTGTGCAGTCGATGCGCCCGGCCGGGAAAAACCGTACCATAGGCGCCTGCCGAGGAGGAACCGAACCTGATGCTGGACCGCATACCCTTTCTGATCGGGCTGCGCTACGTGCGCGCCAAACGACGTAACCATTTCATCTCATTCATTTCCTTGACATCCATGCTGGGGCTCATGCTGGGTGTGGCGGTGCTGATCCTAGTGCTGTCGGTCATGAACGGATTCGATCACGAGCTACGCTCAAGAGTGTTGGGCATGGTGCCGCATACGCGCATCGAGGCCCAGGATGGCATGGCCAACTGGAAATCCCTGGCGGAGCGCTTGAGTCAACGCGAGCATGTCATCGGTGCAGCGCCCTATGTGGATCAGCAGGGCATGTTCTCGGTGGGGGGGCGCAATGAAGGCGCGCTGGTCTATGGCATCGAGCCGGATTACGAGCAGCGGGTGTCGATTATCGGCAACCACATGCAACAGGGCGAACTCGACTCCCTGGCCCCGGGAAAATGGAACGTGGTGCTGGGGGAGTTGCTGGCCCGCAACCTGGGGGTCGGAGTAGGAGATCGCGTGACGCTGCTGGTCCCGGAAGCCTCGATCACTCCCGGTGGCGTGTTTCCGCGACTCAAGCGCTTCACCGTGAGCGGTATCTTTAAAGTCGGGGCGGATATCGACGCGAATCTGGCCTATGCCAGCATGGAAGACATGCAGACGCTTGCGCGCATGGGAGACGCCATCGGCGGACTGCGTTTGGAACTCGACGATCTATTCCTGGCCAAGGACGAGACCCAATCGATCCTCAACGATCTCGGCTATGGCTATCGCGGCATGGACTGGACCTACACCCACGGCAATCTGTTTCAGGCGATACAGATGGAAAAGCGCATGATCGGGTTGCTGTTGATGGTGATCGTCGCGGTGGCGGCGTTCAACATCGTTTCCACCCTGGTCATGGTGGTGACGGACAAGCACGCGGATATCGCCATCCTGCGCACCATCGGCGCCACGCCCAAATCGATCATGGGCATCTTCATCGTCCAGGGCTTGTCGATCGGCGTGATCGGTATCGCCATCGGCGTGGCGCTGGGCATCGTCCTGGCACTTTCGGTGTCCGATATCATCGCCTGGTTCGAGTCGGTCTCCGGCATCCAGTTTCTCGATCCCGGTGTCTACTTCATCAGCTATCTGCCGTCCCGGCTCAACTGGGGCGATGTGGGCACCATCGTGGCGGCGGCCTTCGGCTTGAGTTTTCTTTCCACCCTGTATCCGGCCTGGCGCGCAGCGCGTGTCCAGCCAGCCGAAGTATTGCGTTACGAGTGAGGGCCAACCATGACCGCTGATACAAAACCAGTGATGCTCGAATGTCGTGATCTGACGCGGGTTTACAGTGAGGGCCCCCAGGACGTGACGGTACTGGATGGCCTCGATCTGCAGGTGCACGCCGGCGAGCGCGTAGCCGTGGTGGGCAGTTCCGGCTCCGGCAAGACCACGCTGCTCAATCTGCTGGGAGGGCTCGATCATCCCAGCCGTGGCTCGGTGACCATCGCCGACCAGCCCTTGACCAAGCTCAACGATGCGGCCATGGGGCGTTTTCGCAACCGCTACATTGGCTTCGTCTATCAGTTTCATCACCTGCTGGCGGAGTTCACCGCCTGCGAGAATGCCGCCTTGCCGTTGATCGTGCGGGGGCAAAAGCGACGCGAGGCGGAAAAGCGCGCCATGGCGATACTCGAGCAGGTCGGCATGGGGCCCCGGGGCAAACACAAGCCCGGCGAGCTGTCCGGCGGGGAGCGCCAGCGGGTCGCCATTGCCCGGGCGTTGATTACCGACCCGAGCCTGATGCTGATGGACGAGCCCACGGGTAACCTGGACCAGACGACAGCAGGGAATATTCTGGGGCTGATGGACGAGCTGGCGCGAACCAGTGCCTGTGCCTTCGTGATCGTCACCCATGACACGAGCCTGGCAGCCCATCAGGACCGAGTGCTCAGGCTGGACGGTGGGCGTTTACTGACGTCCTGATCGAGTCTTTTCAACGAGAGCCTGGCAAGAGTCTGCCGGCCTTGGGGTCAGGCTCAATCAAATGAGCGTATTACGATGAATTGCTTCGCGCTGGTCACGGCGCCGTTTGGTACGGCGCTTCCAGCTGCGGGCGACCTGCCAGCGCCAGATCAGGCGCACCAGAATATTGCTGACGACGCCGATGACGATAGCGGATACCAGCGACCCCAAAAAGAGTATCGGCAGTATGTCGATCATCTTGGCGGCGAACCAGTGTGTGCTGAGATGGTTCGGCGCTGACTGAACCGGGGTGTCAAGAATAAAGCTTCCCAGCCGATAGTTGCCATAGAAGATCAGCGGCATGGTCAGCGGATTGGTCAGCCAGACCAGGCCGACGCACAAGGGCAGGTTGCAGCGCAACAGCCAGGCGCCACAGGCGGCCAGCACCATCTGAAACGGGATGGGCAGCAGCGCACAGAACAATCCCACCATGAAGGCATTGCCGACGGAGCGACGCGTCAATACCCACAGAGACGTATTGGCGATGATCGGATGCAACAAGCGCAACGAACGTTTGCGCTTCAGAGTGTCCTGATGGGGTATGTGACGCTGAAGCAGTCGGCGCAACATGGGCTCGTTCGCTGGTTTTGAACCCGTACCATTATCCATACATGGTCGTTGTCCTGCCACGACCCAGGTCAAAACAACAGTCAAACAATAAGAGAAAGCTTATGGGGCTGGCTGCGCCATTGGCCCTTGTCGCACTGCTGGGCGCCGCCCTGGGTGTTATTGCGCCGCCGGGGCTGTTTGCCATCATCTGTATCGGATTGCTGGTCACGCTGGCCGCTTCACGGTACCGGCTTGCTATTTCAATACTGGCGCTGGCTGTTAGCGCAGTCCAGGTTCTTTGGGCTCAAGGCGCGATACTGCCGCCGGGTCTTGCGGGCACGGATCTCGCCGTGAATGCACAAATCATCCAACTCGATGACAACGGCGACGCCAAGCGCCTACGCTTGAAATTGACCGCCTGTAACGCGATCGAAGCGGAGCGCCTTGCCTGTGATCGACTGAATCAGGTACGGGTCAGCTGGTATGAGGCGCCGGCACTGGCAGTGGGCGAAACCTGGGCATTGACCCTGCGTTTGCGACCTCCCGCCGGCTTCGCCAATCCGCATGCCTTCGACTATGAAGCCTGGCTATGGCGGGAAGGCATCGATGCCACCGGCTATGTGCGCAGCGCTCCGCCTCCTCGACGACTTCAGTCGTCTCCCGACACTCTACGCAAGCAGGCCCTGGCCTATCTCGATCGCCATGTCGGCGATGATTTCCCTCAACGCTGGTTGGCCGCCCTCACCCTGGGGGCAAGTGAGCGCCTGACCCAGGAGGACTGGGATCTGCTCAACGCCAGCGGCACCACCCATCTGATGGTGATTTCAGGGCTTCATGTGGGACTGGTGGCATTTTTCATGCTTACGCTTGCCCGGGGAATTGCACGGCTATTGACGCCGCAAAGCTGGCGCATGGCGGCCTGGCCCTGGTGGAGCGCTGCCCTGGCGGCGATCGGCTATGCCTGGCTTGCCGGTCTTGAACCGCCGGCCCTGCGGGCCATGATCATGACTCTGGTGGGGCTCTGGGTAGCCAGTGGTCGACATGCGCCTGGCGCTTGGCAAGCCTGGTGGCTGGCTCTTGGGGTCATTGTGCTGGCCGACCCATTGGCCCTGTGGCGACCAGGGTTGTGGCTTTCCTTCATTGCCGTGGGTCTGCTGATTCTGGCATGGCAAGGGCGTTCGCGACCCAGGGGGTGGCGCGGCTGGTGTATGGCGCTTGTGCGCAGCCAATGCTTATTGGCGCCGCTGATGGCCGCAGCGGTGCTGTTTGCCTTTGATCGGGTAGCACTGACCGCGCCGCTGATCAACCTGCTGGCGGTTCCTGTCGTCGGTAGCCTGATGGTGCCGCTTGGGCTTGCGGGCTGGCTGCTGGCTTGGATGCCTCCGCTGGCCGAGGCCTTTTGGTGGCTTTTCGCGATGCTGGCACATGGCGTGCAGGCGAGTCTGGAAGTCGTCGTTGCCTGGTCTCCGCTGTGGTATCCCGAGCCGTGGCAAACGCTGCCAGTGACGCTGAGTCTGGTTCTATTGACCGCTTTCTGGGCACTGCCGGGGTTCTCGAAGGCGCTGCGCTGGGGCAGCAGCGCGCTTCTCGTGGCGCTCGTTTTCAGTCTCACCACACCGCGTCTGGAAGAGGGCCAGCTGCATGTGCGTATTCATGATGTCGGCCAGGGCCAGTTGATCGAGTTGCGCAGCGCAAGGCATCGCTTGCTTTATGATAGCGGACCGCGCTTTCGCTCCGGGTTCATGCCGCTGACGACCCTGTGGCCATCAGGCCAGCGCTTCGATGGTGTGATTATCAGTCACGGCGATAGCGATCACGCCGGTGGGGTATCGGCCCTGGTCGAAGCGCATCAGGTCGGGCGCTGGTGGTCACCTGGCGTCGAGCCGTTGGGTATGCCGGTGTCGCCCTGTCGTGCCGGAGCGCGCTGGCGCTGGGATGGGGTCGAGTTTCGCTTTCTCTGGCCGGTGAATGATCCGGCCACTCTCGAGCGCAACGATCGTTCCTGCGTGCTGCTGGTCGAGGCAGGAGGGCAGCGTCTGTTGATCAGCGGCGATGCCGGCGCTGTGGTCGAAGCCCGACTTGCCGAGGGCCTTGAGGCGGGTATCGAGGTGCTGGTCGCCGGCCATCATGGCAGTCGTACCAGCTCCGCCGTCGAGTGGGTGGCGGCGACTCGTCCTCGTCATGTGATCTTCAGCGCAGGGCGTGGCAATGCTCACGGCCATCCTCATGGCGATGTGGTGCGACGCTTTCGCGACGCGGGAAGCTGCCTGTGGAATACCGCCGAGGATGGCGCGATAACGTTACAGCTAGGCGGTAAAACGGCAATCGAGGTGATCACCCAGCGCTCGCACCGGCAGGATAGCTGCAGGTAAATACCGATTGCTTCACTATCGAGGCTTGCCCGGCGCATTCCTCAACTACCCTGGTCCTGCTTGACGCAAGCCGCTGGTGTCGAAGGGAGCTGCCTTGCGATAGAATCGCCTTCTCATGTAGGAGGTCAAACCGGTAATGCCGGTGACCGGGCGGGAGACCTGATCAATGGATGTATTCGATGCGCTGATGGCGGGTGGGTGGCTGATGCTGCCGATCCTTGGCTGTTCGGTGCTGGCCACGGTGATCGTCATCGAACGATTCTGGAGCCTGCGGGCAGCGCGTATCGCGCCTGGCGGTCTCGGACAGGAAGTGTGCGAGCGCATCCGCCAGGGCCAGATCGACTTGAACTGGCTGGAAGGCCACTCGCCTTTGGGTACGGTACTTGCTGCAGGACTGCGCAATGCGCGTTTTGGCCAGGAACAGGTGCGGGCGCGGCTTCAGGAGGCGGCCTCTATGGTCATCCACGACATGGCGCGCTACCTGAGCCCCTTGGGCACCATTGCCTCGATCACCCCGCTGATTGGCTTGCTGGGTACCGTCGTCGGCATGATCAAGGTGTTTACCGTCATCGTCAGTGCCAATGGCGTCGAGCGCACCGCGGATCTGGCCGGCGGCATTTCCCAGGCGCTGGTGACCACCGCCGCGGGGCTGTTCGTGGCAATACCGGCACTAATGTTTCATCGCTATTTCCAGCGCCGGGTGGAAGACATTACCGTGCGCATGGAGCAGCAGGCCGGACAGGTGGTGGAGCAGCTGGCCCATCATGGTGGCGAGCTGACCCTGGCGGAACGTCGGGAGTCCTCCTTCGAGCAACGCGCCACAAAAGAACGGCGCACAATGAAGGAACAGCGTGGGGCGAAGGAGCGTCTATGAAGTTTGTACGCCGCCCCAGCGAGACGGTGGATGTCAATCTGACGCCATTGATCGATGTCGTGTTCCTGCTGTTGATATTCTTCATGGTCTCCACCACCTTCGACACCCGGCAAGCGCTGGAGTTGGTCCTGCCAAGCAGCGGCAGCGGCACTACTCAGGAAGCATCGCCGGTGACGCTGTCGATCACCCGAACTGGAGAGTATCAACTGGGCGAACAGATCCTGAACTCTATCCCGGCGCTGCGCGAGGCGCTAAAGACCCAGGCAGGCAGCGCCAGGGAACAAGGGCTAGTGATCGAGGCGGATGCGCGCACAACCCATGCAACGGTGGTTGTCGCCCTGGATCAGGCAGCGGCACTGGGCATACAGCGTGTGCGTATTGCCACCCGACAACCCGCAGCGCTTGACTCCGAACCCCTGGAGACGCCGTGACCCAATCCAGCAGCTGGACCCTTTATCGCCGTTTGCTCGGCTACGTCAAACCCTACTGGCATTACTTTTCCCTGGCGGTGTTGGGCTATGCGATCTACGCCGCTTCCAGCACCGCCCTGGCGGAGATGATGAAGCGGCTGATCGACGGCATCCAGAATCCGGATGCGTCCTTTCGTCTGTTCCTGCCTCTGTTCGTCGTCGGCATGTTCACTGCCCGGGGCGTCGGTACTTTTCTGGGCACCTACTTCATGAGCAACGTGGCGCGCAACGTGGTGCATTCGCTGCGTTGTGAAGTGTTCAACCATATGCTGCATCTATCCGGACGCTTCTTCGATGCCCATTCGAGTGGCCATCTGATTTCCCGGGTGACCTATCATGTCGAACAGGTGACCGGGGCGGCGACCAAGGCAGTGACCATCCTGCTGCGGGAAGGGCTGTTCGTCATCGGCCTGCTTGGCTACTTGCTGTGGACCAACTGGATGCTGACCCTGGTCTTCCTGACCGTGACGCCATTGATCGGTCTGGTGGTGCGTGTCGCCAGCAAGCGCTTCCGGCGCATTTCCCGGCGCATCCAGAGTTCCATGGGAGACGTCACCCACGTGGCTTCCGAGGCGCTTTCGGGCTACAAGGTAGTGCGTACCCACGGCGCCGAGGAGTACGAAAAGCAGCGTTTCGCCAAGGCCAGCAACTACAACCGTGAACAGAGTCTGAAAGAGGCGCTGACCAAGGGCATCAGCACACCAGTGATCCAGCTGTTGGTTGCGATCGCGCTGGCCGGCCTGGTGTGGCTGGCGATGGCTCCGGAGCTGATGGCGAGCATGACCGCGGGAGAGTTCGTGGCCTTCATTACCGCTGCCTCCTTGATGGCCAAGCCGGTCAAGCAGCTCACTGAGATCAATAGCGAAATCCAGAAAGGCTTGGCGGCCTCCCAGGAGCTGTTCGGTCTGCTCGAAGTGCCCCCGGAAAGAGACGACGGCACGATCCTGCCGACGCGATTCGAGGGGCACGTGCGCTTCGAAGGGGTTCGATTTGCCTATGGCGACGATCAACCCGAGGTGCTCAAGAGCATCGATCTTGACGTCGCCCCAGGTGAGCTGATTGCCATCGTCGGGCGCTCCGGCAGTGGCAAGACGACCCTGATGGGATTGCTGCCGCGCTTTTACTATCCAACGGCAGGGCGTGTCACTATCGATGGGGTCGCGATAAATGAATATCAGCTCTCACCGCTGCGCCAGCAGATTGCCCTGGTTTCCCAGCAGGTCACCCTGTTCAACGCCTCGATCGCCGACAACATTGCCTATGGCGTTCCCGATGCAAGCCGCGAGCAGATAAAGGCGGCAGCGGACTCCGCCTATGCCAGCGAGTTCATCGAGCGCCTGCCCAAGGGCTTCGATACCGTGGTGGGCGATAACGGCGTGATGCTTTCCGGCGGGCAGCGCCAGCGCCTGGCCATCGCCCGGGCAATCTTCAAGGACGCGCCGATCCTGATCCTGGACGAGGCGACGTCTGCGCTGGACACCGAGTCGGAGCGCTATATTCAGCATGCCCTCGAGGAGGTCTGCCGGGATCGTACCACCTTCGTCATCGCTCACCGGCTATCCACCATCGAGCGCGCGGATCGTATTCTGGTGATGGAGCAAGGGGAGGTCGTCGAGAGCGGCACCCATGCTCAACTGCTCGAACGTGATGGCGCCTACGCCGCCCTGTATCGGCTGCAGTTCCAGGAGGTCGAGGCGTGAGTCGCCTGGTCGAGGCCTGGTACCGGGATGCTGCCTGGCTCAAGCTGCTGAGACCGCTGGAATGGCTCTATCGAGGCGTCGTGGCTCGCCGGTATCGTGACTACGCCAGGGGCCGCAAGTCCATTCAGCGTTTGTCGGTGCCGGTGATCGTGGTGGGCAATATCACGCTAGGCGGTACCGGCAAGTCGCCGCTGGTCGCCTGGCTGGGGCGTTATCTGAGCGCGCAAGGCTGGCGTCCGGGCATCGTTTCCCGGGGCTATGGCGGCAAGGCGCCGCAGTATCCTTTTCACGTCGGAATCGACGCCTCGGTGGATCAGTCCGGCGATGAACCCTTGATGTTGGCCCAGCAAACCGGCCTGCCGGTGGTGGTCGATCCGGATCGACCACGTGGGGCGCGGGCGCTGGTCGAGTCGGGTTGCGATATCGTCATCGCCGATGATGGCCTGCAGCATCTGGCACTGGGGCGAGATATCGAGCTGGTGGTGGTGGATGGCAAGCGAGGGTTCGGTAATGAACGGTGCCTGCCGGCAGGGCCGATGCGAGAGCCTATTTCACGGCTCGAGGAGGTCGATGCAATCATCATCAACGGTAAGGCTGATAAAACGTTTCACTGCGTAAGCGATGCCAAGAGTTATCAAATGCAGCTGCACCCGGCCCAGTGGCGCCATCTCGTTGATGGGGTCTGTTATCCTGTGGACAGGCAGCCATTTTATAGTCCCGTTCATGCGTTGGCGGGCATCGGACACCCTTCGCGCTTCTTCGCCACCCTCGAAGCCCTGGGCGTGGAGGTGCATGAACATCCGCTGGCGGATCATCATCGTTTCAGCGCCGAGGATCTGCGCTTCGATGACGAGCTGCCAGTGGTGATGACTGCCAAGGATGCGGTCAAATGCCGTCCCTTCGCCCATGAGGATTGCTGGGTGCTGGACGTGGAGGCCCGTCCGGAGTCGGCCTTCGTCGGCTGGCTGCAAACGCGACTCGAGACGCTTCAATCGGCTACCCGGGAGGTAAGCAATGGATAAGGAACTACTCGCGCTACTGGTGTGCCCACTGTGTCAGGGCAAGCTCAAATACGACCGGGATCAGGCAGAGCTTCGCTGCCACTTCGATGGTCTGGCCTATCCGATTCGTGACGACATTCCGGTGATGCTGGAAGAGGAAGCCCGGGTCATGAGCGTCGATGAGAAGCTCAACAAGCCTTCTCTTCAAGATGGTGGGCTTTCTGCGATGGGGCAGGGAAGTGAGCAGAAAGACGGACAGGAAGCCGGATCTCACAAGCCAACCGCATGAGCGCCGTGATTCATGAATGATTTTGTCGTTGTGATTCCGGCGCGCTATCACTCCACGCGCCTGCCGGGAAAGCCGCTATTGGACATCGGCGGGCTGCCGATGGTGGTGCGGGTCTGGCAGCGGGCCTGCCAGAGCCAAGCAACTCGAGTGGTAGTAGCAACGGACGATCAGCGCATCAAGGAGGTGGTAGAGAAGGCGGGCGGCGAGGCACTGCTGACCCGAGGGGACCATCCTTCCGGCACGGATCGCCTGGCGGAAGTGGCCAGGCATCTCGACTTGCCGGACGATGCCATCCTGGTCAATGTCCAGGGGGATGAACCTCTGCTACCTGCCACTCTTATCGATCAGGTCGCGGCGCGCCTGGAAGAAGATCCCGGCGCATCGATTGCCACCCTGGCGGAATCGATCAGCGACATCGATACCCTGTTCAACCCGAACGTGGTCAAGGTGGTACGAGATCTGCAGGGTCGCGCTCTTTATTTTTCCCGGTCGCCCATCCCTTGGGATCGGGAGCACTTCGCGTCCCGGCCTGAACTGCTCGAATCCGATGTATGGCTTCGCCATGTCGGACTCTATGCCTATCGAGCCGGTTTTCTTGCGGAGTATGTCGACTGGCTGCCAAGCCCCCTGGAGCAGATTGAGCAGCTCGAGCAGCTGCGAGCGTTGCATCATGGCCATGGCATCCAGGTGGCCTTGAGCCGTGAGCCCCACCCGGCAGGAGTGGACACCCTGGCGGACCTGGAGCGAGTACGTCAGCTGCTGGCCGATTTTCCCTTTCATGATGTGAACAAGCCATAAAGTTTCAATTACACCACGAGGTCTTGAATGCGAGTTCTGTTCGTTTGTCTGGGCAATATCTGCCGCTCTCCCACCGCGGAAGGTGTCTTTCGCTCCCGACTCGATAAAGCGGGATTGGCGGAGCGCGTCGAAGTGGATTCCTGTGGCACCAGCGACTGGCACATCGGCGATCCGCCGGATTCAAGGGCTATCGCCGCCGCCAAGGGTCGCGGCGTCGATCTGAGTCAGTTGCGTGGACGCCAGCTGGAGGAAGAGGATTTCCGCCGCTTCGACTATATCCTGGCCATGGATCACATGAATCTGAAAAATCTCGAAGCGCTGCGCCCCTCTGACAGTCAAGCTCACGTTGGTCTGTTCATGGAGTTTGCGGGTCGCTCTGATGAAGCGATTCCGGACCCTTACACTGGGGACGAGG
The DNA here is from genome assembly GCF_947500835.1 of uncultured Halomonas sp. Lineage (GTDB taxonomy): Bacteria > Pseudomonadota > Gammaproteobacteria > Pseudomonadales > Halomonadaceae > Modicisalibacter. The sequence goes on along the minus strand of NZ_CANMTQ010000001.1, from coordinate 214,939 downwards.
GGCATTTCGAGAAAGTGTTCGACATGATCGAGACAGCAAGCGATGGCCTGATCGAAGAGTTGCGCAGGCGTCTGGACGCTGCATGATTCGACAAGACGTCGATCTATCGAAGGCCAATACCCTCGGCTTGCCTTGTCGAGCGGAGCGTTTTCTGGCAACCGATGATATCGCGACGACACGGGATGCATTGCGCCAGGCGGTGGAGCAGGACTGGCCGTTGACGGTGCTCGGGGGCGGCAGCAATCTGGTGCTGCAGCCTTGGCTGCCGGGGCTGGCGCTGCAGCCAACCTTCGCCGATCTGCGTTTCGAAGAGGTTGGAGAGGGCGATGTGCTGGTGCATGCCGGCGCTGGTCTGAACTGGCATGCCTTGGTTGAAGCATTGGCCGCGCGGGATCTCTGGGGTATCGAGAATCTTGCGCTGATTCCGGGCAATGTCGGGGCGGCGCCGATCCAGAACATCGGCGCTTATGGCGTCGAGCTGGCGGACGTTTTCGAACGAGTGCATGTATTGCATCTCGAGGATGGCCGGGAAGCCGTGATGGATCGACAAGAGTGCGGCTTCGGCTATCGGGATAGTGTCTTCAAGCATGCCCTGGAGAATCGCGTGGTCATTACCCGACTGGTACTGCGGGTGTCATCTCAAGCCCGACCTAGGCTCGACTATGGCGATCTGGCGGCGCGACTTACAGCTAAGCCCAACGCGAGCGATGTGGTCGCCGCTGTCAGCGCGGTGCGCCAGGAGAAGCTTCCCGATCCGAAGGTGCTCGGTAATGCAGGAAGTTTTTTCAAGAACCCGGTAGTTTCCAATGAGCACGCCCAGGCGCTGCTGGAGCGTCATCCGGCTATGCCGCACTTCCCGCTTGCCAATGGCGGCGTCAAGCTCGCCGCCGGCTGGCTGATCGATCAGTGCGGTTTGAAGGGGCTGCGGGAGGGTCATGTGGGCATTCACGAGCGTCAGGCGCTGGTGCTGGTGCATCATGGTGGTGGCAGTGCTGCCGAGCTGCTGGCTCTGGCTCAGCGTGTTGTCGATGAGGTGCAGGGGCGTTTTGACGTTGCTCTGGAGCGGGAGCCGCGCTTAATGGGGCGGAAGGTACGCTAGGCTATGTCTGAAAAGTGCCTGCGCTCGCCCATACTGCGTTAAAAATCGACTCGTGCGCGAGTCCGATCAAAGTACTCATTTACACCGCGTAAACTCCGTCTTTTCGTCGATTTTTGCCTTGTCTGGCCATCGCTCGTCGACTTTTCAGACAAAGCCTAGACAGGCATTCGTGGCAATAAACGAAAAAGCCCGACAGGTGAAATTTCACCGGTCGGGCTTTTTGTATTCGTGGTGGTGGCTACGCCCTGATTTGAACAGGGGACCCCATCATTATGAGTGATGTGCTCTAACCAGCTGAGCTACGTAGCCGTCCAACGGGGGCGAATCCTACTGACAAACGCATGAACTGTCAATTGTGGAGCTTGCTCCAGCGAGTGATAGTCGACCAAGACCTCGCCCGATAAATCGTGCTCCTACCAAAACCAGCGATCATGTCTCCTGTAGGAGATCGCTTCAGCGAGCGATAGCCGACCAAGACCTCGCCCAATAAATCGTGCTCCTACCAAAACCAGCGATCCTGTCTCCTGTAGGAGATCGCTTCAGCGAGCGGTGAACGCCAGCCAGTGATAGCCGACCAAGCCCTCGCCCGATAAATCGTGCTCCTACCCAAATCAGCGATCATGTCTCCTGTAGGAGATCGCTTCAGCGAGCGATGAACGCCAGCCAGTGATAGCCGACCAAGCCCTCGCCCGATAAATCGTGCTCCTACCAAAACCAGCGATCCTGTCCCCTGTGGGAGATCGCTTCAGCGAGCGATGAACGCCGCTAGGCGTTCTGCCTTTTTACCAGTCTTTTTAAACATTGAAGCGGAAATGAATCACATCCCCGTCTTTAACGATGTATTCCTTGCCTTCCAGCCGCCATTTACCCGCGTCCTTGGCGCCCTGTTCGCCGCCGAGGGTGACGAAGTCGTCATAGCCGATGACCTCGGCGCGAATGAAGCCCTTTTCAAAGTCCGTATGGATGACGCCGGCAGCCTGGGGCGCGGTGGCGCCGATCTTGACCGTCCAGGCGCGCACTTCCTTCACGCCGGCAGTGAAGTAGGTCTGCAGGCCGAGCAGCGAGTAGCCGGCGCGAATGACCCGGTCCAGGCCAGGTTCTTCCATGCCCATTTCATCCAGGAACATGCTGCGTTCTTCATCGTCGAGTTCGGCGATCTCCGCCTCTAGCTGGTTGCACACCGGCACCACCACGGCATCTTCGTCCTTGGCTATCCCGCGCACCACATCAAGATAGGGGTTGTTCTCGAAGCCGTCCTCATTGACGTTGGCGATGTACATGGTCGGCTTCAGGGTCAGGAAGCCAAAGCTTCTTACCTGACGCTTCTCGTCATCGGAAAGACCGAAGCTGCGTAGGGGCAAGCCTTCTGCAAGATGGGGCTGAATGCGATCGAGGATCACCTTGGTGGCGATGGCATCCTTGTCGCCGCCCTTGACCACTCGGGTCAGGCGCTGGCTGGCCCGCTCGACGGTGTCTAGATCCGCCAGGGCCAGCTCCATGTTGATGATTTCGATATCCGCCTGAGGATCGACGTGGTTGGCGACGTGAATGACGTTGTCGTTGTCGAAGCAGCGCACCACATGGGCGATGGCGTCGGTTTCACGGATGTTGGCAAGAAACTGATTGCCCAACCCTTCACCCTTGGAAGCGCCGGCGACGAGACCGGCAATGTCCACGAACTCCATGGTGGTAGGCAAGACCTTCTGTGGCTTGACGATTTCGGCCAACTTGTCGAGACGCGGATCCGGCATCGGCACGATGCCGGTATTGGGCTCGATGGTGCAGAAGGGGAAATTCTCCGCGTCGATGCCGGATTTGGTCAGTGCATTGAACAGGGTGGACTTGCCGACGTTGGGCAGCCCGACGATGCCGCAGTTGAAACCCATGATATGTTCCTGGAAATCGAATGAAAAAGTGGGGGTATCTTACGAAAAATGGCGGAAAGCAGCCATTTTCGTTAGCCCTTGAACTAGCCTTTAAAAGAGTGCAGCCGATTCATCGCCTTGGCCCATTCGCCGTTTAGGGCTAGGGGAAGGGTCGCCAGACATTCATCGATGGCCGCATCGATGGCGGCGCGCTCGGCTTTCCCCGGCCGGCTCAGCACGTAGTTGACTACCTGGCGAGCCTCTCCTGGATGACCGATGCCGATGCGAAGACGATGAAAGGCGTTGTTGTTGCCCAGGGCGCTGATGGTATCGCGCAGGCCGTTGTGACCCCCGTGGCCACCGCCTTGCTTGTAACGAGCCGTGCCCGGATCGATATCCAGCTCGTCGTGGGCGACGAGTAGCTCATCCGGAGAGAGCTTGAAGAATTGACAGAGCGCCGCGATAGCCCCACCGCTGCGATTCATGAAGGTGGTCGGGTTGAGCAGGTGTATCTCTTCACCGGCGAAATTGACCTTGGCGTAATGGCCAAGAAATTTCTTCTCCATGCGTAGCGACATGCGGCTGTCCCGGGCGATGGCTTCCACCAGCCAGGCGCCGGCATTATGCCGAGTGTCGGCATAGTCGGCGCCTGGATTGCCGAGACCGATGATCGCTTTTAGCTGACCCATGAGACTTTGCTCTCCAAGAAAACAGACTATCTCTCAAAAAAATCAAGCGCCGGATTAGCGGCGCTTGATTCATGGACAGAAGGAGCTTTTCAACAGGTTGAAATACTCGACAAGATAAATTATCAGTTCTTGTCTTCGCCTTCACCCTCGCCGCTTTCCTGATCTTTCTCGGCGCCTTCTTCGCCTTCGGACGCTGCCTCGCCTTCGAGCTCATCTTCCTCTTCGTCGCGAATCTTGGCCTTGGCAATGTTGAGGATGGCGTAGTCGTAATCCTCGCCATGACTCAGCGCCACGGAGGTCACGCCTTCCGGTAGTTTGATATCCGACAGGTGTAGCGTCGTGCCGACTTCAAGCTCAGAGATATCGACTTCCAGATAGTCCGGGAGATCCTTCGGCAGACAGCTGATCTCGACTTCCGTCATCAGCTGGTGAAGCTCGCCGTCCTCTTCCTTGATACCGATGCACTCTTCCTGACCGTTCACGTGCAGCGGCACGTTCATGGTGAACACTTCCTTGGCGCTGACCCGCAGGAAGTCCGCGTGGGTGACCAGCGGCTTGAAGGGATGGCGCTGCAGATCACGCACTACCACCTGGTAGGATTTGCCATCCACGACCAGGTCGATCAGAGAAGAGAAGAAGGTCTCGTCTTCGGCAGCCTTGTAGAAAGCGGACTTTTCCACTGCGATCGGACGCGGCGCTTTGTCACCGCCATAGACGATGGCGGGAATATACTGATCTTCGCGACGCAGGCGGCGGCTCGCACCTTTCCCCAAGTCGTCACGGATCTTGACGTTAAGTTTGAAATTGGACATTTAAGTAACCTCGTTGGTTAAAGTGAGGAAGGCACCAGGGTTCGCGACCAAACCCCGATGTTTCCGATGGCGTCTTGCGACGCTTGTAACCGCGATCCTGTCTGCATTGAAGGCGCTGAAACCCTCAATGAAACATGGCACTCACGGATTCTTCATTGCTGACACGACGAATTGCCTCGGCAATCAGTCCCGCCACGCTGAGCTGGCGTATTTTTCCGCTGCGTCGTGCATTTTCCGCAAGCGGAATGGTATCGCCGACCACCAGTTCGTCGAGTACCGAACCCAGAATGTTGTCTACCGCCGGTCCGGAGAGAATCGGATGAGTGGCATAGGCAACCACGCGCTTGGCGCCGTGTTCCTTGAGGGCTTCGGCGGCCTTGCATAGCGTACCGGCGGTATCCACCATGTCATCGACCACCACACAGGTGCGATCCTGGATCTCACCGATGATGTGCATCACTTGAGCCTGGTTGGACTGCGGACGACGTTTGTCGATGATGGCGAGATCCGCGTTGAGCTGCTTGGCGATGGCCCGGGCCCGGACCACACCACCGACATCCGGTGATACCACCACCAGGTTGTCGTAATTCTGGCGCTCGATATCATCGAGCAGGATCGGCGAGCCGTAGACGTTGTCCACGGGTACGTCGAAAAAGCCTTGAATCTGGTCTGCGTGCAGGTCCATGGTCATGACTCGGTCGACCCCAGCCTTGACCATCATGTCGGCGACTACCTTGGCGGAGATGGGCACTCGGGCAGAACGCACCCGGCGATCCTGGCGCGCATAGCCGAAGTAGGGAACGACCGCGGTAATGCGAGTGGCGGAAGCGCGACGCAGGGCATCCACCATCAAAATCAACTCGAGCAGGTTGTCGTTGGTGGGGGCGCAGGTGGACTGCAGAATGAAGACGTCCTTGCCGCGAACGTTCTCGTTGATCTCGACCGCGATCTCGCCATCGCTGAACTGGCCGACCGTGGCATGACCCAACCGATTGTCGAGGCATTCGGCTACCTTGCGGGCGAGTTCGGGATTGGCGTTTCCGGCGAAAACCATCAATTTAGACACGCGCAGCTACCTTTGGAGTCTGAACGCTCGTCGCAAGAGACGGGCGTCTGGAGGAATCTCGATAGGATGTTGGCAGTTTCAACAGAGAGTTGGCTGGGGTACCAGGATTCGAACCTGGGAATGCCGATACCAAAAACCGGTGCCTTACCACTTGGCTATACCCCAGTAATATCGTTGTAGACGGTGCAACTGCAGGTTGTCGTCACACCGCTGGCTCTCCGGGTTACCTTGCTCTATTTTTTTGCGACAAACTCGGTACTACAAAAGCCCAAGTGCCTGATGAAGAGGCGAAGCATTACAGCCACGAGCCACAAAGGCATGCCAGCCGTCTTGTACCTGCGCCAGTATCTCGCGAGCGTCGGCCTCGTCCTTCAAGCTGCAGAATAGACAAGCACCGGTGCCGGTCAATAGCGACGGGGCAAAAGCGGAAAGCCATTCGATCGCCTCGTCAACCGCCGGATAAAGACGTCTTACCGTTGCTTCGCAGTCGTTGTGCCAGGTGCTGGGCCCCTCCTGCAGTGCGCGCGCCATACTAATAGGGGGGGTGTTTCGTGTCAATTGCGGGGCGCCGAACACCTGGGGTGTCGATACCTCTATACCGGGATGAAGTACCAGGAACCAAGGGGTATCCAGCTCGATCGGCGTCAGCCGTTCACCGACGCCCTCGGCCCAGGCAGCGTGTCCGTGCACGAACACCGGCACGTCGGCACCCAGTCGGAGTCCCAGCATGGCGAGATGTTCGAGGCTAAGCCCAAGATCCCACAGGCGATTCAGGGCAAGCAGCGTAGTGGCGGCATCGGAGCTTCCGCCTCCCAGGCCGCCGCCTAGCGGCAAGCGCTTGTCGAGATGGATATCCGCCCCCAGGCGACAGCCGGTCTCCGATTGGAGCATTCGAGCGGCACGGATGATTAAATTTTCGTCATTCGCGATTCCGATAAGCGTCGATGTGAGATTGATGCTGGCGTCCTGGCGCTGTCGAAAATGCAGGGTGTCGCCGTGATCGAGAAACTGAAAGAGCGTTTGCAGTTCGTGATAGCCGTCTTCACGGCGCCCGGTGATATGCAGCAGACGGTTGAGCTTGGCCGGCGCCGGCAGTGTCAGTGCCATCACTAGGACGTGCCTGTATCGAGTGGCCACCATTGATTGACTACCAGGGTGGCGCGCAGGTTATCGAAGGTCATTACCAAGCGCTGGGGCAGCCACAGACCGCCGTTCAGCCTCGGAGCCCAGGTCCAGTCGCGGTAGTCGATGGTCCAGCCTGCCTGACGCAGCTGCTGGGGAAACCCTTGCGCGTCTGACTGCATTTCATGGGCTACATCCGGTGCTGGCAGACCGCGGACCCAGTAGTCCAGGGCAGATATGGGCAGCGACCAGCCGAGCTGTTGCTGCATCAATTGCTCCGGTGTCGATGCGGAGAAGCGCCCATCCGGGGTAGTCAAGGTCACGCCATTGGTTGAACCATCGAGGGTGCTGCGGCCGGCGCCAAAGGGTCCGCTTATCATCATGCGGTAGAAAAAAGGCGTTTGCTGCCAGTCCAGGTTGGCGCTGGTGGCATCGTCGGCGGTACGTAGCCCCACCTTGCCCGCCAGACGCCAACGCTCGAGTGCCTTGAGCTCTTCGAGCTGAGCGGACCAGTCGCCGGACTGACGAGGTTCAACCGGTGTGGATGTTTGAACGGCGCAGCCTGCCAGCAGCAGTAGGCCCAGCAATAAAATTAGCGGTCGTGTCATACAAGGTTGTCTCAATGATAAAAAAAGATGTGTGCATTCAAGGAGCAAGGGCCGGTATGCGCTCAATCAGTTCCTTTATCTTGGGTCGTTCATCGAAGCGCTCGCGAGCCTTGATGACGATTGCGCGGGCCTCCTGATGGCGATCGAGTCGCCACAATACTTCCGCCAGGTGCGCGGCGATTTCCTGATCTTGCTGTGCTGCGTAGGCAGCCTGGAGATAGGGTAGCGCCTTTTGATTGTCACCCAGCTTGTGATAGGCCCAGCCTAGGCTATCGAGAATGGCAGGGCTTTCGGGTTCCAGCTCATAAGCACGCTGTATGAGTTCGAGACCCTCCTCGTGGCGTTCGGTGACATCCACCAGGGTGTAACCCAAGGCGTTCAAGGCCATGGCATTGTTCGGTTCGCGCTCGAGTATGGCGCCTAGATCGCGCTCCATACCCGGCAGATCGCCCTGCTCGTAGCGGCGCATGGAACGCAAGAAACGCAGCTGAACCGCATCGGGGTTACGCCGGATTTGCCGTTCGAGCAATTGTGTAGCGGCATCTGACAGATCCTGCTCTTCCAGCAGATCGATTTCGATGGTGGTGAGTTCTGTAGACATGTCCGGGTAACGCAAACGCTCGATGTCCAGAAAGTCTCGCGCATCGAGCAGGCGGCCCGCCTCGATCAGCATCTGGGCTGCGCGAAGGCGTGCCTCGAGAAACCCTTCCCCCGGCGGTACCTGGCGATAGTAAAGCAGGGCGTTGTCGACCTCATCCTGGTCGTCTGCGATGGCGCCCAGCAGAATATAGGCAGCCGGCGGTGTCGGGTCGGCATCGAGCAGGGGGAGTAACAGACGCCGCGCCGGGGCGTTGTAGTCTTCCTCCATATAAAGCTGCGCAAGCGCAAGACGCAATTGGTGGGCATCCGGATGGCGCTCGAGCAAGGTGTTAAGTCCGGCTTCTGCAGCATCGACATTGCCCAGGCGCAGTTGGGCCTGGGCAAGCATCAGGATGAAACGGTTGTCGTTGGGCGCGACCTGCAACCCTTTTCGGGCCGCGTCTCGGGCCGCGCTGACACGGCCTTCTTCCAGGGCGATTCGTCCACGCGCCAGCCATACGGCTGGAAGTTCCGGTTGCGTTCGCGCCAGCTCTGCCAGACGCTGCTGGGCTTGCCGGATGTCACCCAGGGCAGCCTCGAGCAGGGCCGTGGCGACGACAGCATCGCCTAGCTGGGGGTGATCGTCGAGAAAGCGAAGGAGCGTCGCGCGTAGGGGAGAAAGATTGACGTTTTCCTCGATGGCGGCTTCCACGAAGGTAATCAGGTCTCCCTGGCCGCCTTGTGCTGCCAGAGTCAGGCGTTGCTCTAGACTGGCCTGCCAGTCGCCGCGCTCCATGGCGAGTCCTGCCAGTAGACGAGCCGGTGCTTCACTGTTGGGTGCAAGCTCACTCCAGCGCTCGGCGGTTTTCAGAAGCAGCGCCTGGTCATTGCCATAGCGCGCGGCAAGAACGGCACGTTCCGCAAGGGCCGGCGAATCATAGCGGTCAGCGGTTTCCAGATAACCTCTAGCAGCGCGCTCGAAATCATTGCGTTGGCCGGCAAGCTCGGCAGTAAGCAGTGTTGCCAGGCTCTGGGCGTCGAGCCCCTTGCGAATCGGCGGCGCTGAGGCCAGAGGGTCTTCAGAGGCCATTGAAGACGGGCCAGAAGACGTGCTTTGGCAACCCGTCAACAAAACAATGAGCAAAGTGGTCGTAACCAGGTGTGGACGCATTCCTTCCTCTTCGGGGAGCATCACCGGCCATCATGGCCATGACGATAGGATTGCCGCTCAGCATACCGGCTTGATCAGTCCGGGCAAAGCGATGCGCCAGGTATCCTGCCGTAACGATGCGGGTGTGATAAACTATTGCGCCAAATATCCTTTCCATTCGATTTCTTGCTATCTATTCCATGGTTTCGATACTAGTGACGCTGCAATGACGCTTCTTGCGCTGGGAATCAACCACAATACCGCCTCTGTTGAGGTGCGCGAACAGGTTGCCTTCGATCCGGGTCAGCTGGAAAAAGCGCTTGGGGAACTCAAGTGCCTGCCCCATGTGCGCGAGGCAGCCGTATTGTCGACCTGCAATCGAACCGAGCTCTACTGTGTCACCGGTGAGAGCGGCGAGCAGGCGATTCTCGATTGGCTAAGCGGTTTTCATGGCCTGACGGTGAATCAGCTGACTCAGTGCGCCTATCATCATCTCGATGATGAGGCGGCCCGGCATCTCATGCGAGTGGCCTCGGGTCTCGATTCGATGGTGCTTGGCGAACCCCAGATACTGGGGCAGATCAAGACGGCCTATCAGCAGGCCCACGACTACAAGGGCCTCGGCGGTGAGCTGGAACGCTTGTTCCAGCACGTCTTCTCCGTAGCCAAACAGGTGCGCACCGAGACCGGTATCGGTGAGAATCCGGTCTCTGTTGCCTACGCCGCGGTCAGCTTGGCGAATCGTATCTTCGATGATCTATCCCAGTCGCGAGCGCTTCTAATCGGTGCAGGCGAAACCATCCAGCTGGTGGCGCGGCATCTCAAGGAGGCGGGTATTCAGGACATGGTCGTTGCCAATCGCACTCGCGAGCGTGCCGCGGCCCTGGCCCAGGAAATCGACGGCAAGGCCATTTCCCTGAGCGAAATTCCTGATGAGCTGCACCGAGCCGACATCGTGATTACATCCACCGCCGCACCGCTGCCGATTCTTGGCAAGGGCATGGTGGAGCGCGCGCTGAAACTGCGTCGCTATCGTCCCGTCTTCATGGTGGACATCGCCGTGCCCCGGGATATCGAACCCCAGGTCGGCGAGCTGAACGATGTCTTCTTGTACACCGTCGACGATCTACAGGATGTGATCGAGGAGAATCGTCGTCACCGCCAGGTCGCGGCAGCTCAGGCGGAAGAGTTGATCACCCTGGGGGTGGAACACTGGTTGCACGAACGCCGGGTACGCGGTGCGGGGGATGTCATTCGTCGTTATCGGGAGCATGGCGATGCCTTGCGTCAAGCGTCGGAGGATCGTGCCCTTGCGCAGCTGGCCAAGGGGCAGGACCCGGAAAAGGTCATTCGCCGCTTGACCCAGCAACTGACCAACAAGTTATTGCATGGCCCTACGCTACGCATACGAGAAGCTTCCGGTGCGGAGCGTCATGATCTCATTCAAGCGGCGGAACAGCTGCTGCTCGATCCGGCGGCCCCTTCCCAGGATTCACAACAGGACCCTTCATGAAAGCGTCACTGCGCGATCGGCTGGAAAGTCTTCAGGAACGCTTCGAGGAGCTGGCGGCGCTGCTTGCCGACCCCGACGTGATCGCTGAACAGACGCGGTTTCGCGACTATTCCAGAGAGTATGCCGAGCTCGATGAGCTCACTGCTGTCTGGCGTGAATATCGCCAGGTGGAACAAGATGTGGAAGAGGCGGTTCAACTGAGTACCGATGGGGATGCGGACCTGCGGGAACTGGCTCAGGAGGAAGCCCAGGAAGGACGTGAGCGTATTGAAGTACTGGAAGAGCGCTTGAAGAAGCTGCTGGTGCCCAAGGACCCGGACGATCATCGCAACGTCTTTCTCGAGGTGCGCGCCGGCACCGGGGGAGACGAAGCCTCGCTGTTTGCCGGCGATCTGTTTCGCATGTATTCCCGCTATGCCGAAAAGCTGGGCTGGAAGGTCGAAGTGGTCAGTGCAAGCCATGGCGAACAGGGCGGTTACAAGGAGGTCATCGCCCGGGTGCGAGGCGAAGGTGTCTATGCCCGGCTCAAGTTCGAATCCGGGGCGCATCGGGTGCAGCGCGTACCGGCCACGGAGTCTCAAGGGCGTATCCATACCTCCGCCTGCACCGTGGCGATCATGGCGGAAGCGGACGAGGTCGGGGATATCGACATCGACCCGAACGATCTGCGGGTCGATACCTTTCGCTCCAGCGGCGCCGGGGGTCAGCACGTCAACACCACGGACTCGGCGATTCGCATCACTCACCTGCCCAGCGGCGTGGTGGTGGAGTGTCAGGAAGAACGCAGCCAGCACAAGAACCGCGCCAAGGCGATGTCACTGCTGGCGGCGCGCCTGAAGCAAAACGCCGTGACCAGTCAGCGCCAGCAGCAGGCGGATACTCGCCGTTCCCTGGTGGGTTCCGGGGATCGCAGCGAGCGCATACGTACCTACAATTTCCCCCAGGGGCGGCTGACAGACCACCGCATCAACCTGACCCTGTACAAGCTCGGTGAGGTAATGGCCGGCGATCTGGACGAGGTCGTCGAGCCGTTGATCAACGAGTACCAGGCCGAACGCCTGGCTGCGCTGCAGGACGCTGGATGACCATCGATCAGCTGCTGATACAAGCGGCGGCACGCTTGAAGGCTGCGGGGTCGACGACCCCCCGGCTGGACGCCGAGGTGCTATTGGGGCATGTGCTCGGGCGAGATCGCACCTGGCTCTATACCTGGAGCGACCGTGAGGTAGAGAATGCAGAGCTTGCTCGATTCGAGACGCTTTTGAGCGACCGGGCCGCCGGCGAACCCATTGCCTACCTGATCGGCGAGCGGGAGTTCTGGGGGCTGCGTCTGCAAACCCATGCCGCCAGTCTGATTCCACGCCCGGACACGGAATGCCTGGTGGAAGCCGCTCTAGCCAGAGCCAGGAACAAGCGCGGGCGAGCGCTGGACCTGGGCACCGGTAGCGGCGCCATCGCTCTGGCCTTTGCCAGCGAGCGCCCGGGCTGGCAGGTTACCGGCGTCGATCGAGTCATCGATGCGCTGGCGCTGGCACAGGCAAACGCGGAACGACTGGATATTCGTAACGTCGAGTTCATCGAAAGCGACTGGTTTTCGGCGCTTGCTGATCAGCGCTTCGCGCTGATTCTGGCCAATCCTCCCTATCTGGCTTCGGGCGACCCGCATCTCGAGCAAGGGGATGTGCGTTTTGAACCGCGTTCGGCCCTGGTCGCTGCTGAGGATGGGCTGGCGGATCTGCGCCATTTGATCGTTACCGCAGAAACGCACCTCGAGCCCCGCGGATGGCTGCTGCTAGAGCATGGCTGGACTCAAGGCGAGGCGGTCGGCGACGCATTGCGTGAGGCGGGTTACGCGGAGGTGGCGACGCTTGCCGATCTGGCAGGCCAGCCGCGGGTATCCCTGGGGCAATGGGTGTCTTGAGGTTAGCGTGGAATGGCAGACTAGAGCCTGGGTAAGCGAGTGTGATAGTGGTAGGCGGTCGATACCTGATTGAAAAGATCATTACAATGAAAACCAAAACGCGCCCGCTGGATCGTATCGATCTCAAGATTCTCAACGTCTTGCAGGAGAACGCCCGCATTTCCTATGTGGATCTTGCCTCTGAGGTAGGGCTTTCGACGACTCCTTGCCTTGAGCGGGTCAAGCGTCTCGAACGCGCCGGCATCATTCGCGGCTACAAGGCCCTGCTCGATCCAACGGCCCTCAAGGCCAACCTGCTGGTATTCGTCGAGATCAGCCTCGAGACCCAGTCACCGGCGGTATTCGATGAGTTTCGTCGCGCCATTGCCAAACTGCCCCAGATTCAGGAGTGTCATCTGGTCTCCGGGCAGTTCGATTACATCCTCAAGTGCCGTATTCCAGAAATGTCCGCTTATCGCCAGCTGCTCGGGGACGTGGTGCTGACACTGCCCGGGGTCAAGGAGTCGAAAAGCTATGTGGTCATGGAAGAGGTCAAGGAAGCATTCACGTTGCCGATTCCCGAGTTCGAGCAGTGGGAGCAGTGATACGGCACGGCCGGTATTTGCATCCATTGCTTCGATAATCCTATATAACCCATGAAACCCACGAGACGTCGACATGGACGGATCCGTTTTTTGATGAAGACCAAGGTGAGCCATGAATGATCAAGCGCTACTGCGTTACAGCCGGCAAATCATGTTGCCCCAGGTCGATATTGCCGGTCAGGAGCGCCTGCTTGCCAGCCATGCGGTGATCGTCGGGGCCGGTGGGCTGGGATCGCCGGTAGCGCTTTATCTTGCGGCGGCAGGGGTCGGGCGTATGACTCTGATCGACGACGACGTGGTGGAGCTTTCCAACCTGCAGCGTCAGATCGCTCATGGTGAAGCGGATCTTGGGCGTGCCAAGGTCGACTCCGCGGCGGCGGCGGCTCAGGCGCTCAATTCCGACTGCCAGATCGAAGTCATTGCCCGTCATCTGCAAGGACCCGCGCTGGTAGAGGCGGTGTCGGATGCGGATGTGGTGCTCGACTGTACCGATCGCTTTTCCAGTCGATATGCTATCAATCGTGCCTGCCTTCAGACAGGCAAGCCCTTGGTGTCCGGTGCCGCCATTCGGTTTTCCGGGCAATTGGCCGTGTTCGATCTACGGGATAGGGAAACGCCTTGCTACGCCTGTCTTTACCCTGCGGGCGAGGCGGGCGAACAAAGCGATCAGGAAATGCGTTGTGCCGAGAACGGCGTCATCGCGCCGCTTGTGGGCATGGTTGGTACCTTCCAGGCGCTTGAGGCAATGAAAATTCTAAGCGGCGCCGGAACGCCTCATAGAGGACTGTCCACCTTCGACGGCTTGAGTGGCGAGTGGCGACATTTTTCCGTATCTCGAGACCCGCAATGCAGCGTATGCAGCGTGACGGGTTGAGTAAGCAAGCCGCATGGAGCGCTCATCCCTTTCTTCAAATCAGGTCGCCTTGAGCCAGGTCAGCGACTTCGATATCCGTTTGCTGCGGGTGTTCAAGACTGTGGTGGAATGTGGCGGCTTTACCGCTGCCGAACCGACCCTGGGCATCAGCCGTTCCGCCATCAGCCTGCACATGAGCGACCTTGAAAAGCGTCTGGGGCTGCGGTTGTGCCAGCGTGGGCGTGGCGGCTTCTCCCTGACCGAAGAAGGGCGCCAGGTGCATGGCGCCGTGCTCACCTTGCTTGCATCCCTCGAGACCTTTCGTACCGAGGTCAATGGCCTGCACCAGACCCTGCGCGGCGAGCTCAATATCGGCATCACCGACAATCTGGTCAGCAAGCCCGAGATGCGTATCACCCATGCCCTGGCGGCGCTCAAGGAACGCGGCCCCGAGGTGCGTATCAACATTCACATGGAATCCTCGGACACGATTGCCCAAGGGGTACTGGACGCTCGCTTGCATGTAGGGGTCGTGCCGGAAGTCAATCTGCTTGCCAGTCTCGATACCCACGCGCTTTATGATGAGCGCTCGCTTCTCTACTGTGCCGATACCCACCCGCTTTTCACGGTGTCTGACGACGAACTGACGCCTGCCTGTCTAAAACAGCAGGATGCAGTGATTCCCAGCTATCCATTGCCGCCGACTGCCCGAACAGCTCACGCGGCGCTCAATGGCACCGCCAGCGCCTCGGATCGCGAGGGGGCGGTTTTCCTGATTCTGACCGGGCGTTATATCGGCTATCTGCCGGATCATCTTGCCGCGCCTTGGGTCGCGGCGGGCCGTCTCAAGGCGCTACCCATCGTCGGGGGCCACTATCTGACGCCTTTTGTGGTCATCACTCGTCGCGACCGGCGCTTTCATCGCGTGCTCGAAGCGTTCCTGGAAAGCCTCGAAAACCAGGTTGATGATGCCTCGTCGACATGAATTATTCTTTTTGAAACTTTGGACCCTATCATGAAAAACAAGCCCGCCTATATCCTCAAAGCCATGTGTCCCGGGCGTGTCGGCATCGTCGCCGCCATCGGTAGCTTCCTCGCCGATCGGGGCTGTTTTATCACCCAGTTCCATGAATTCGACGATCTGGATACGGGGCGCTTCTTCTCCACCATCGAGTTCGTGTTCGATGGCGAGCATTCCCTCAGCGTCGAAGAGCTCAAGGCGGCTTTCGCAAAGACGGCGAAGCGCTTCGACATGGCGTGGGAAATCCACGATGCCTCTCAGCCGACCAGGGTGCTGGTGATGGTATCGAAGTACGATCACTGCCTGCGGGATCTACTCTATCGTCAGGAAAGAGGCGAGCTGAACGTCGAGTTCACCGCCATCGTCTCCAATCACGAAGACCTGCGCGCCATGGCCTCCCAGGCAGGCATCGACTACATTCATCTGCCGGTGACCCAGGACAACAAGGCCGAGCAGGAAGCGCGGCTGTTGGAGATCATCGAGGAGACCGGGACCGAGCTGGTAGTGCTGGCGCGCTACATGCAAGTGCTCACCGATGAACTTTGTCAGCGACTGGCGGGGCGCTGCATCAATATCCATCACTCCTTCCTGCCCGGCTTCAAGGGGGCCAGGCCTTATCACCAGGCCTATGCCCGGGGCGTGAAACTTATCGGCGCCACGGCGCATTACGTGACCGCCGATCTCGACGAGGGGCCGATCATCGAGCAGATGGTCGAGCGGGTGAGTCATGTTCACGACGCCCAGCACCTGACCCAGGTTGGCCGTGACATCGAGGCACAGACCCTGTCCCGGGCGGTGAACTATCACGTGCACCACCGCGTGTTTCAGAACGGGCTGCGCACCGTGGTGCTATGAACTCCTGATGTAAGCTCCTGACGCCTTGAGCTGAAAATACGCTTACGTCAACGTTTCCTGACGTAAGCGTAAGTGATCGTGAATTTTTTCAGGCTGAGCATTGAGCCATGCTCCATTAATGTTCCTGACACGAGGAGGGTAGGGCCATGCTGGACACCACCGATCATGCTTCTACATCGAATCCTGCGGCAGCGGCGCAAAAGACGCCTGCCACCGCACTCAATCAGCACTACTGGATGCCCTTCAGCAGTAACCGGGATTTTCATGCCAATCCGCGGGTAATCGCCGGGGCGGAAGGGCGCTATTTCATCGATGACCAAGGGCGCAGGCTGTTCGATTCGCTGTCAGGACTCTGGACCTGTGGCGCTGGCCATAACCGCGCCGAGATCCAACAGGCGGTAGCCAAGCAATTGGGTAGCCTGGACTTTGCCCCTGGCTTTCAAGTGGCGCATCCCCTGGCGTTCAAGTTGGCGGAAAAAGTCGCCAGCCTGACGCCTCAAGGACTCGATCATGTGTTTTTCACCGACTCCGGTTCCGAGGCCGCGGATACGTCCATCAAGATGGCCAAGGCCTACTGGCGACTCAAGGGCAAGCCGGAAAAGACCCGTCTAATCGGCCGCGCCAAGGGCTATCACGGCGTCAATATCGGCGGCACCAGCCTTGGTGGCATCGGCGGCAACCGCAAGCACTATGGCCAGCTGATGGACGTCACCCATCTGCCTCACACCTTGCAGTCGCACCTGGCCTTCACCCGGGGTCAGGCGGACACCGGCGTTGAGCTCGCCGATGCCTTGCTCGATCAGATCGCACTGCATGACGCTTCGAATATTGCCGCGGTGATCGTCGAGCCCATGGCAGGTTCCGCCGGTGTCATCGTGCCACCCAAGGGCTATCTCGATCGCCTGCGCGAGATCTGCACTCGGCACGATATCCTGCTCATTTTTGATGAGGTGATCACTGCCTTCGGTCGCAGCGGCGCTCGTACCGGGGCCGAGGCTTTCGGCGTCACGCCGGATATCATGAACATCGCCAAGCAGCTGACCAACGGCGCGGTGCCCATGGGGGCGGTGATTGCCTCAAGCGAGATATTTAACACCTTCATGCAAGCCGGCGGGCCGGCGCATGCCGTCGAATTCCCCCACGGCTACACCTACAGCGGCCATCCGGTGGCCTGTGCCGCGGGTCTGGCGGCGTTGGAGCTGTTCGAGCGCGAGGACTTCCCTGCCCAGGTGCGAACCATAGCCCCGGTGTTCGAAGACAAACTACATGCACTGAAGGGCCGCAACCACGTGGTGGATATTCGCAACTACGGCCTGGCCGGGGCTATCCAGCTGGCGCCGCAGGACGGCGACCCGACGCTGCGCCCCCGCAATGCCCATATGGCGCTCTGGGAAGCCGGTTTCTATGTGCGCTACGGCGGCGATACCCTGCAGTTCGGCCCACCGTTTGGCTCTACGCCGGAAGAGCTCGAACGCTTATTTGACGCCGTGGCCACCACCCTCGATCGGCTGGATTAAATCCAATTACAACATAGGAGACGACAATGGAGCAGGTTCTACATCTGATTGGCGGTGAACGTGTCGATAGCGCCAAGGCGTTGGACGTATCCAACCCCTCGACAGGCCAAGTGATTCGCCAGCTGGCCTGCGCCGATACCGCTACCGTGGAGCAGGCTGTGGCGGCGGCCAAGGCGGCATTTCCTGCCTGGCGCGATACGCCGCCGGCCAGGCGTGCCCAGGTCATGTTTCGCTTCAAGCAACTGTTAGAGGAGCACGCGGAGCGGCTAGTACAGTTGGTCAGCGAAGAGCATGGCAAGACCCTGGAAGACGCCATGGGGGAGCTCAAGCGCGGCATCGAGAACGTCGAATACGCCTGCGGCGTGCCGGAACTGCTCAAGGGCGAGTATTCCCACAATGTGGGGCCGGGGATCGATGCCTGGTCCAATTTCCAGCCGCTGGGGGTAGTCGCGGGCATCACTCCCTTCAACTTCCCCGCCATGGTGCCGCTGTGGATGTATCCCATGGCTATTGCCTGCGGTAATACCTTCATCCTCAAGCCCTCGGAGAAGGACCCGACCTCGTCCCTGGCCGTGGCCGAGCTGCTGCAAGAGGCGGGCGCTCCCAGAGGGGTGATCAACGTGGTACATGGCGATCGCGAAGCCGTGGAAGCACTGCTCGACGCCCCGGACGTCAAGGCAATTTCCTTTGTCGGCTCCACGCCAATTGCCGAGAGCCTCTACGCTCGGGGCTGCGCCAACGGCAAGCGGGTGCAAGCGCTCGGCGGGGCCAAGAACCATGCCGTGGTGCTGCCGGACGCGGACATCGAAAACGCCGCCACGACCCTGATGGGCGCGGCTTACGGCAGCTGCGGCGAGCGCTGCATGGCAATATCCGTGGCGGTTTGCGTAGGCGACGATACCGCCGATCGCCTGATCGAGACCCTGCAGCCCAAGATCGCCGAGCTGAAGGTCGGGCCGGGCACCGACAAGGGGCTCGACATGGGGCCGCTGGTCACCAATGAGCATCGTGACAAGGTGCTGGGATATATCGAGGACGGTGTGCGTTCCGGCGCCGAGCTGCTGGCGGATGGGCGGGGCTTGCGCGTGCCCGGTCATGAGGACGGCTTCTTCCTCGGTGGCTGCCTGTTCGACAAGGTGACCCCGGAGATGCGCATCTATCAGGAGGAGATCTTCGGGCCGGTACTGTGCGTGGTGCGGGTCGCTAGCCTGGATGCCGCCATCGAATTGATCAACGCCCACGAATACGGCAACGGCACCTGCCTGTTCACTCGTGACGGCGAGGCGGCGCGGCGTTTTGCGGATCAGATCGAGGTGGGCATGGTGGGTATCAACGTGCCGCTACCGGTGCCGGTGGCCTATCACAGCTTCGGTGGCTGGAAGCGCTCGCTGTTCGGTGATCTGCACGCCTACGGTCCGGACGCGGTGCGCTTCTATACTCGGCGCAAGGCGGTCTCCCAGCGCTGGGCAGCCCCCTTCGAGAAGACTCATGCGGAGTTCAATTTTCCCTCTGGTGGCAGCTGATTGAGCCAGTGAATCGACAATGGGCGGCTCATGCCGCCCATTGCGTAAGCGCGGAAATTGCAGCAGCAAGTCTTCAAGTATTTGTCGGGAGGCTATCTTGTGTCTGAGAATGCCGTTTGATCCTATTATTTTCGTTGTCCATGAATGGGCTGCGTAAATCACCCCAAGGAGGCGTCATGAGTCACTATCAGGTCGTTAACCCCGCTACCGGCGAAAGTCTCGCTGCTTACCCCACCGCTACGGACGATCAGATTCAGCAAGCGATCTCCAGTGCCGAAAGTGCGTATCGACAATGGTCACGCACCACCGATGTGGCCAAGCGGGCAGCGCTTCTCAAGCGCGTAGGACAGCTGCACGCAGAGCGTCGTGAAGAACTCGCTTCCATCATCGTCAAGGAGATGGGCAAGCCCATCGATCAGGCCCAAGGCGAAATCGACTTCTGTGTCGATATCTATAATTACTACGCGGATAACGCCGAGACCTTTCTGGCGGACGAGCCCATTCCGTCTCCTGCCGGCGGCAAGGCATTTATCCGGCGTCAGGCGCTGGGTGTGCTCATCGGCATCATGCCGTGGAATTTTCCTTTCTATCAGGTGGCGCGTTTTGCCGGGCCGAACCTGGTGCTGGGCAATACGATCGTGCTCAAGCATGCGCCCCAGTGCCCGGAATCCGCGTTGGCGTTGGAAAGTATTTTCAACGATGCTGGCTTCCCGGAAGGGGCTTACGTCAATGTCTTCGCGACCAACGAGCAGGTTGCCGACATCATTGCCGACCCTCGGGTTCAAGGAGTTTCGTTGACCGGTTCCGAGCGGGCAGGGGCAGCGGTGGCGGAGATCGCCGGACGCCATCTCAAGAAGGTCGTACTGGAGCTCGGCGGCTCCGATGTCTTCCTGGTACTCGATACCGATGATATCGAAGGTGCGGTGCAAATGGCGGTCGCCGGGCGCCTGGAAAACAGCGGGCAAGCGTGTAACGGCTCCAAGCGCATTCTGGTGATGGATGACATCCACGACGAATTCGTCGAGAAATTCGCGGCCGCCATGGACAGGATCGAACCTGCCGACCCTACTGCTGAAGGTGCTGCATTAGGTCCGCTTTCCTCCGCCAATGCTACCGCGACCCTCAAGGGGCAGGTGCAAAAGGCCCTTGAACAGGGGGCTGTGGCCAAGGTGGGTGGTGATGATCCCGAGGGCAATTTCTTTGCACCTACGGTGCTTACCCAGGTCACCCCGGACATGGATGCCTACCATGAGGAGCTGTTTGGACCAGTGGCTGTGGTCTACAAGATCACGAGTGAAGAAGAGGCCATCGCGCTTGCCAACTCGTCGCCATTTGGCCTTGGATCGATCGTGATATCGAAAGATCAGGAGAAAGCACTGCGGGTTGCCGACCAGCTCGAGGTGGGCATGGTATTCATCAACGAGGTAGGCGGAGAGGCGGCGGAGTTGCCCTTCGGTGGCGTAAAACGCAGTGGCTTTGGACGGGAGCTGGGTCGCTTTGGCATCGATGAGTTCGTCAACAAGAAACTCATTCGCATAAAAGAAAAGGCTTGAATCGTTCTACGTTGGTCTCGTTGCGTTGAATGCTTGGTATTCTATACTTGACACTTGCGCTGGGTTTGGTGCAAGACTGTCAACAAGCATTCGAAAACGGTCGCAGAGTTCAACAACAACAGCGAGTCGCACTGGACCAGGAAAACATTATGACGGCTGCCCCCGGACCTTATCGTCCCGCCTCTTATTACAATGCCAGTATCTCAGTCGATCTGGCGCCGGCCCCGCCCCTGGAAGGCGATATCAACGCTGATGTCTGCGTTGTCGGTGGTGGCGTAACCGGTTGCTCCACGGCATTGCATCTCGCCGAGCGGGGGTATTCGGTGGTGCTGCTCGAGGCCGGTGAAATCGGCTATGGCGCCTCGGGGCGCAGTGGCGGGCAGATTTTGCCGGGGCTTGGCACCGAGCTTGAAGTGATCGAAAAGGCGCTGGGACTCGAGCGTGCCCGGGAAATATGGGAAATGAGTCGCGAGTCGGTACGCCTCACCGAGCAGCTCATAAAGCGCCATGACATTCCTTGCGATCTCACCTGGGGCTATGTCAACGCAGCGATCAAACCCCGCCATGTACGCGATCTGCATGCATTCCAGGAAAGCATGGCTCGGCGCTACGACTATCATTCAATGACCTTTCTGGAAGGCGACGCCCTACGCGAGCGGGTCGTCAGCGACGCTTATCTGGCCGGTCTTCACGATGCGGAAGGCGGTCATCTGCATCCCCTCAACTATACCCTTGGGTTAGCTCTTGCCGCTCAGAAGGCGGGGGTTGTCATTCACGAGCACAGCGCCGCGATCACTGTCGAGCGCGGTCAACCTGCTCGGGTGACTACCGCTCAAGGGCGGGTGAGCGCGGACTTCATAGTAGTGGCTGCCAATGCCTATCTGGGAGGGTTGCTGCCTGAATTGAGCGGGCGCATCATGCGCGCCGCCAATTACATCGTCGCCACCGAACCCTTGAGCGATGAGCAGGTTGCCCAGGTGCTTCCCCAGAACGACGCACTCTCGGATACCAATTTCGTCCTCGATTATTACCGCTTGTCCGCGGATAAGCGTCTGATTTATGGCGGAGAAGTTAGTTATGATGGGCGTGAGCCTCGGGATCTCGAAGCTCGTATGGACGCCAAGATCGCCGGTCTGTTCCCTGTATTGAAGGGCACTAAAATCGACTATCGCTGGGGGGGGGATGTGGCCATCACTGTCAATCGCGCGCCGGACTTCGGACGACTTGATCGCAATGTCCTTTATGCCCAGGGCTACTCGGGACACGGCATGTCTCTAGCTGGGCTTGCCGGTCAGCTATTGAGCGACGCCATTGCTGGACAGGCCGAACGCTTTGATGTGTTCGCCGCCATGCCTCATCGCCGGTTTCCGGGTGGAAGCTGGTTACGTCAGCCGCTACTGGTGCTGGCAACCAATTTCTATAAATTGCGGGACCGGTTGTAGTTTCGGGGGCAACTTATTCTCCGACACACCACGACAATAACGGGAGAGTAATACATGAGTCATCCCACCACGGTTGCTAAGACTACCGATCAGGGCGCAACAGAAAGTCGTTCCGATAGTGCCCAGCAGAGCGGCGAGCGCGAGCGTCGCGAGCCTTCCTCGATCGAACTCAAGGGGTTGCACAAGCGTTTTGGCAAGCACACCGTGGCCCTCGACGATGTCGACCTAACGATCGAAGCCGGCGAGTTTTTCACGCTGCTTGGGCCTTCTGGCTGCGGCAAGACCACCTTGTTGCGTATGCTTGCCGGCCTTGAAGAGCCGGATGCTGGCCATGTCTGTATCGGCGGCCAGGATGTCACCGATATTCCGCCCCACAAGCGTAGCGTCAATACCGTCTTTCAATCCTATGCGCTGTTTCCTCACCTTTCGGTACGCGACAATCTGGCGTTTGGCTTGCGCATGCGAGGAGACTCGAAAAAAGAGCAGCGGCGCAAGGTGGATGAGGTTGCCGAGTTCATTCAACTGGGGTCTTTGGTCGATCGACCGGTCGATCAACTGTCCGGGGGGCAGCGTCAGCGTATTGCCCTGGCGCGCGCGCTGATCTGCGAGCCCAATGTACTGCTGCTTGATGAACCCTTGTCTGCTCTTGATGCCGGCCTGCGAGGGCAGCTTCAGGTCGAGCTGCAGCGCATCCAGAAGCGCCTGGGCATGACCTTCGTGTTCGTGACCCATGACCAGGACGAAGCCATGGTAATGTCCGATCGTATCGCCGTGCTCGATGGCGGCATCATCCAGCAGGTCGGGCCACCCAATGAAGTCTATGAACATCCCCGCAATGCCTTCGTGGCCCGCTTCATGGGTCACGACAACCTGTTTGCCATTCACGCAAGCGGGGATGACTGGGTGGATACCGAGCTGGGTCGCCTGCATATCGATCCCGCTGAGCAGCGTGAGGAGCAGGATGGCTGGTTGCTTGTTCGCCCCGAGACCCTGGAGCTCAATGCAGAGGTTCCCGAGAATTATAACCAGCTGCAGGGCAAGGTGATGGAGCGACTCTATCGGGGTAGCCGGGTTGAATATCGCCTGGAAGTGGCAGGGGTGACCATGATGGCCACGGCCAGCAACCTGGGCCAGCGCCTGCTCAATGTCGGCGATCAGGTAACGGTCAGTGTGTGTCCTGACGACCTGGTACGAGTTGCTTCCTGAGGAGACGATAATGGTGGAATCTTCACGCATGGCCTCCCGGGGGCGAGCCGTTGTCGGTGAGTCGCGTCATCTCTTGTTCAGCGTGGCGCCGGGCGCCACCTGGATCGTGGTGTTCCTGGTGCTGCCAAGTCTGTATCTCATGGCGGTGGCCTTCATGACCAATGGCCCTTACGGCCTGCCGCAAATGCCACTGACCCTGAACTCTTTCGAGCAGCTGGCGGGCTTTGGCTTTCTGGGCTGGAGTCCGGGCAATCTCTACACGCTGCTGCGCTCCCTGTGGCAGACCTTTTTGGCTACGGTGCTGGTAGTGATCGTCGCCTATCCCATTGCCTATTACATCACCACCTGTCGTATAAAGTGGCGCGCCATTATGCTGCTGCTGGTCGTGGTGCCGTCCTGGACGAATCAGGTCATCCGCACCTTCGGCTGGATGAATCTGCTGGCGCCGGGCACGCCACTTTCCGATCTTGCCCAGTGGCTAGGGTTCATTCCTCCCAACATGGGGCTTTATCCTTCGAATTTTGCCGTTACCTTGGGGCTGGTCTACAACTTCCTGCCCTTCATGGTGCTGCCGCTCTATGCCGCCTTTGAGAAGCTCGATACCGCCCAGGTGCAGGCGGCCCAGGACCTTTACGCCTCGCCGCTGCGCGCCTTCTGGCACGCGGTCTTTCCCCAGACCCTGCCAGGGCTTCTGGCGGGCACGGTACTGGTGGCGATTCCGGCTTTCGGCATGTACGTGATTCCTGAGCTGCTCGGGGGCGGCAAGGGCATGATGCTGGGTAATCTAGTCGCCAATCAGTTTGCCGGTGGATCGAACTGGCCCTTGGGAGCCGCCGGCGCCATTTTGATGCTGATTGCCACCTTCATTGGCTTGTTTGCCATGCGCCGAATCGGTAAACGCTTGGGTGGCGGCGAAGAGGTGGTGATATGAAAAAGCGTACCTTGCAGCGTGGCCTGAGCGCTTTCTGGTGGCTGACCCTTATATTTCTTTATCTGCCTCTGGCAGTGGTGGTGTTCTTTTCCTTCAATGCGGCCAACAGTGCCGCTCGCTTCACCGGCTTTTCCCTGCGCTGGTACGAGCGACTGCTGGGCAATGAGCAGATCATCTCCGCTTTCTGGAACAGCATGGTACTGGCGATCGTTTCAGCAGTATTGGCCCTGGTGATCGGTTGTCTGCTCGGTTATGGCATGTATCGCCATCGGCATCGCAAGCTGGGCTGGCTGATCGTGTTGATCTATCTGCCTATCGTGTTGCCGGACATCGTGTTCGGTATCTCGGAGATGGCCTTTTTCGTCTCGATACATCGCTATACCGGTCTGCTGCAGCCAGGGCTTCTGACCATGATCATTTCTCATGTGACCTTCCAGATTCCCTTCGTGGCGCTGATCGTCTATTCGCGGCTGGTCGGGCTCGACCCGACCCTGTTCGAGGCGGCCAAGGATCTCTACGCCACGCCGTTCAAGCGGGCCTGGCACTTTCTGCTGCCCACTATCAAACCGGCGCTGATATCCGCATTTTTCCTGTCTTTCACGCTGTCCATCGACGACTTCGTGATCAGCTTCTTCACCTCGGGACCGGAAAGCGCCACCTTGCCGATTTATATCTGGGGCGCCATCAAGAAAGGGGTGACACCGGAAATCAACGCCATCGCGGCCTTGATGATCGGCGCCGTTGCCATTGCGGCATTGATGAGTTTGTTGTTCAACCGCCAGGGGCAGCGTTGAATGTCCTTGGCAATGCAAGACGATAGATGATGCAACGTGCTGTGTAATGTAAACCGAAGGAGAGTGACACAATGAAAACAATGACCACGATTGCCACCGCGCTGGGGAGCCTTCTTCTGGTCGGCAGCGTCCAGGCCCAGGAAAACAAGCTCTACGTTTTCAACTGGACCCAGTACATGGATCCGGAGATCATCACGGCGTTCGAGGAAAAATATGACGTCGATGTGGTGCAGAACTACTACAACTCCCTGCCGGAGATGTTCGCCAAGCTCAATACCGGCGGCGTTTCCCAGTACGATGTCATCGTGCCTTCCAACTACTATGTGCCGCGCCTGATCGAGACCGGACTGGTACAAAAGCTAGATAAGTCCAAGATCCCGAACCTGGACAACGTCATGGAGCAGTTCGACGACCCCAGCTACGACGAAGGAGCGGTCTACTCCGCGCCTTATCAGTGGGGGGTCTCCGGCCTCGTCTACAACGCCGCAACCTTCCCGGATGCGCCCAAGAGCTGGTCGTTGATGTTCGACCCGGAGGTCAATCCGAATCATCCCTTTGGATTGATGGGAGATGGGCAGATAAATATGGGCGCTGCCTGTGCCTATCTTGGCCATGGCTATGACTGTACCGGTGTGGATGCCTGGAAGGAGAGCGCCAGGCTATTGCTGGAGACCAAGAACCGAGGGCGTTTCAGCGGTTTTACCGATGGTACACCGGCGCTTCAGCAACTTGCCCGGGGCGTGACCCATGCGGCGATCACTTACAACGGTGACTATCTGTTCTACAAGGACGAGAACCCGGACTCCTTCGAGAACATCGAGTTCATGATCCCGGATGAAGGCACCGAGAAGTGGGTGGATGTCATGATGATCCCCTCCAAGGCGCCCAATGTAGAGATGGCGCACAATTTCATCAACTTCATTCTTGATGCAGAAGTCGGCGCCCAGCTCTCCAACTACAACTACTACGCCAGCCCCAATGAGGCGGCCGTACCGCATCTGGACGAGGTGCTGACCAAGCCACCGGTGCAGCCCAGCGAAGACGACATGGAACGCCTCAAGTTCACGCCCAGCCTCAAGGGGCAACAGCTTCAGACGTTTACGCAGCTGTGGAATGAAGTTCAGTCTCGTTAAAAAGCATGGGGCCGCAAGGTCCCATTCAATGATTTCAAGAGCAGGGGTCATCGTGGTTGCCCCTCTGCATTTGTGATGTCGGCATGACGCTGCCGATAAGTGCGCAACCCGCCATGTAAG
The DNA here is from genome assembly GCF_947500835.1 of uncultured Halomonas sp. Classification (GTDB taxonomy): domain Bacteria; phylum Pseudomonadota; class Gammaproteobacteria; order Pseudomonadales; family Halomonadaceae; genus Modicisalibacter. Next base: position 188,983 of record NZ_CANMTQ010000001.1, on the reverse strand, counting down.
GAATGTTGTATGAGTAGTGACAGTCAGCACCACGAGCTGAGCGAGTGGTTTCAAGCCAAGGGCATCACCGAGGTTGAGTGTCTGGTGACGGATCTTACCGGTATTCTCAAGGGCAAGATCATGCCCGCCAAGAAATATCTCAATGGTGGCAGGCCGCGCCTGCCGGACTCGATCTTCATCCAGACGGTCACCGGGGGCTATCCCGAGGACGAGGATATCCGCTTCTGGAATGCCGCCGAACTCGATATGGAGCTGGTGCCGGATCCCAATGCCGCCTACCTGGTCCCCTGGGCAGAAGACCCCACCGCTCAGATCATTCATGACTGTTACTATCTGACCGGCGAGCCGGTGGAGCTATCCCCCCGGGGGGTGCTCAAGCGTGTACTCAAGCTGTTTGATGATCGGGGTTGGAAGCCGGTAGTGGCCCCGGAGGTAGAGTTCTATCTGGTCAAGACCAATACCGATTCCGACTATCCGCTGGAGCCGCCGATCGGCCGCACCGGGCGCCAGGAAAGCAGTCGCCAGTCCTTTTCCATCGATGCGGTCAATGAGTTCGATCCGCTGTTCGAAGAGATGTACGACTACTCCGAAGCCATGGGACTGGACATCGACACCCTGGTGCACGAAGAAGGTGCAGGGCAGATGGAGGTCAATTTCCAGCACGGTGACCCCTTGATGCTGGCGGACCAGGTGGTGATGTTCAAACGTACCCTGCGCGAGACGGCGCTGCGTCACGGCATGTACGGCACCTTCATGGCCAAGCCCATGGCCAACGAGCCGGGTAGCTCAATGCATGTGCACCAGAGTCTGGTGGACATCAGGAGCGGACGAAATCTGTTTGCCGGCGAGGACAGCCAGCCCAGCAAGCTGTTTCATCACTATATTGGCGGCTTGCAGCAATACCTGCCCGCGGCCATGCCGTTCTTCGCTCCCAACGTCAACTCCTATCGTCGCCTGATGCGCACAGAGACCAGCGGTTCGGCGCCAGTCAATACTGAATGGGGATTCGACAATCGCACCGTTGGGCTGCGAGTGCCAATGGGCGCCCCGGAAGCGACCCGAGTCGAGAATCGCCTGGCGGGTGCGGACGCTAACCCCTATCTTGCGATTGCCGCCACACTGGCCTGCGGCTATCTGGGCATGATCAGCCAGATCGACCCGCGCCCGCCCATGGTGGGCTCTGCCTGGGCCGTCGGTGACAAGCTGCCGGACGATATCAGTCCAGCCCTGGATGGCCTGCAGGAGTGCGCGGCGCTTGCAGACCTGCTTGGCGAGCGCTTCATCAACAGCTACCTGGCGGTCAAGCGAGCCGAACATACCGCTTACTTCGGGGTCATCAGCTCCTGGGAGCGGGAGCACCTGTTGCTGCGGGTGTAAACTGCCTTTTTATTAACCCGTTTAAATAAAGCTTTTCGTCATTCTTGTTTAGCATCTTGAGCGGCGTATCCGGTGACGGGTACGCCTTTTTTTTAATATGCCATGAGGTGTGACGCCTGCGGGTCTGGCCACGGGCCGGTTAACCATAGTCGTCATTCAGGCTATGATGAGCGCTCCACGATTTGGCTGGGTTCATAAGGATTCTTGACATGCGCATTTCTCCCTCGCGGGCGCCTTTGATAGGCGCTTGTCTGCTGGCCCTGAGCATGCAGGCCGGCGCTGCGGAAAAGCTGTATCTGTTCAACTGGACCGAATACATGGATCCTGAGGTTCTGAAGGATTTCGAGCAGGAGTACGACGCCGAGGTGGTTCAAAGCTATTTCACCTCGAATGCGGAGATGTTTTCCAAATTGGCCGCCGGGGGGGATTCGCAATACGACGTGGTGGTGCCCACGGACTATTTTGTGCCACGGCTGATCAATGCGGGCCTGATTCAAGAGCTGAATCCGGAAATCGTCGACAATCGCGACAACCTGATGGAAGCCTTTCGCAGTCCGGATTACGATCCTGATGAACTCTACAGCGTGCCTTATCTCTGGGGCGTTACCGGCATCGTCTACGATACCAAGACCTTCGAAGAGCCAGAACAGTCCTGGAGTCTGCTATTCGATCCGTCAGTCAACCCGGATCAGCCTTTTGCCTTGTTGGGCGGTGACCCTCAGGTCAGCCTGGGCATGGCCTGTGCCTACCAGGGCGCAGGTTTCAATTGCGTAGGACAAGAGCCTTGGATCGAAGCGGCCAAGCTGATGAGCAAGGTGCTCGATCGCGACAACTTCACCGGCTTCGTCGACAGCACGGCCGCCATTGATCAGATCGCTCGGGGTGTTACCGAGGTAGCGGTAACCTACAGCGGCGATCTCGACTATCGCAAGGCGGACTCCCCCGAAACCTACGGTGATCTGGAGTTCTTCGTCCCCCAAGAAGGTTCCCAACTAGGGGTCGACACTCTCGTGATTACAAAGCGGGCCCCGCATCCGAAACTTGCCAATCAGTTCATCGAATTCTTACAGCGTCCTGAAAATGCCGCCAGATCGGCGAACTATGCTTTCTATCGCACCCCCAATGAGGCAGCGCTGGACAAGGTTGCTCCGGAGCTCAAAGAGTCGTCGCGTTTGAGTACCCAGCAGCGCGAGACCCTGGTGACTACGCCTTTAATCGAGGGCAATCAGCTTCAGCTGTTGCAGCAGCTGTGGAACGAGGTGAGAAGCCGCTGAGACATCGCGGGGCGCTACGAAAAAAACGATCACTAGGCTGATCGTTTTTTTCAAAATGATGAATATAGCGGCTATGAATCTATTGAGTCGAACGTCCATACTGATGTCATGAATATGACACTTACTCTATACGCACACCGCTTATCCCAGCCCTGCCGCGCCGTCGAAATACTGCTGCGGGAGCTTGAAGTACCTTATCGCTGGTGCGAAGTCGATTTCGCCAACGGGGAGGCGCGAAAGCCCTGGTTTGCCGAGCGCATCAACCCCTTTCAAACCATACCGGCGATAGCCGCAACACCGCCGGGAGTGGTACCTGAAAGCGACAGCATTGGCGATGAGGAAAATAGGGATAGCAGCGCGGATTTTTTGCTGGCGGAAAGCCATGCCATCCTGCGCCATGCCTGCCGCGAGGCAGGCAATCAGGAACAAGCTCGACGCTGGTATCCCGGCGAGCAGGATAGCCGCCGTAGCGCCGAGATCGATCAATGGCTGGCTTGGCATCACAACAGCATCCGGCGCTTCGACAGCTTTCATTCCATCATGAACCTGCATCTGACACTGCCCATGCTCAAGTACGAGATTCAGGATACGCAGATCAGGCCGCTACAGCAGAGCTTGAAACCCGGGTTGTCGATGCTGGAATCCCACTTTGAAAGACAGGGCATGGGCGACTCATCCACACCAACGCTATGCGGCGGCGAACACCCGACGCTTGCTGATCTCTCCATTGTCTGTGAGCTTTATCAGATCGTTGCGATCGGCTATCGATTCACCGGGTATCCGCGGGTTTCCCAATGGATCGAGACGATCGCCAGCCGCCCACATTTCAAGGACGTATCCGCTGAGATTCTCGATCAGGGCAAAACCATCCGAGAGCAGAGCGGGAACTATCTAGAGCTTGAAAACGCATTCACCTGACGGGAAAGAAGCGACTTCGACAGATTCCGTGACTCCAAGTGTTTTAAATAAAGTACCACTTGCTTGAGAGGCTTGGTCCAAGTGGCGTACTATCACGGCTATACGTTGAATAAAAGAAACGCTTATCTGGAGAACGTCGATGCCGTCCCCTAGCACATCTCATGTAGGTTCCTATTACGCCGCCTCGGCCAATCCCGGTCCTGAACGCCCTGGGTTGCAAAAAGAGATTCGCTGCGACGTCTGTGTCGTGGGGGCCGGTTTTACCGGCATTTCCGCAGCGCTGCATCTGGCAGAGAAAGGGCATCAGGTCGTGGTACTGGAGGCGGCTCGGGTCGGCTTCGGCGCCTCCGGGCGCAATGGCGGGCAGATCGTCAATAGCTACAGTCGCGATATGGACGTCATCGAAGACAAGTACGGTACCGATACGGCGAAGGCCCTGGGCGACATGGCCTTCGAGGGCAATCGCATTATCCGCGAGCGTATCAAACGCTACGACATTCAATGCGATCTCAAGGAAGGCAATCTATTCGCGGCCTGCAATGCCAAGCAGATGAAAGGGCTTATCGAGCATAAGGCGCTCTGGGAGCGCTTCGGCAACGATCAACTGGAGTTGCTGGAAGGCCAGGCCTATCAGCGCGAGATCGGCAGCAAGCGCTATACCGGCGCCTTGCTCGATCATTCCGGCGGCCATATGCATCCGCTCAATCTGGTGCTGGGTCAGGCGGCAGCCCTTGAATCCCTGGGGGGTGTGATTTACGAGCAGACGCCGGTAACGGACATCACTCAAGGCGAGCCGGTGAGGCTTACAACGCCTCAGGGTAGCGTCATCGCCGAGCGGGTGGTATTGGCGGGCAATGCCTACATGAAAGGACTGATGCCGTCTCTGGAAGGCAAGTCAATGCCGGCAAGTACCCAGGTCGTCACCACCGAGCCACTCAGCGAAGAGCAGGCGCGAGACATATTGCCCAACGATCGTGCGGTGGAGGACTGCAACTATCTGCTCGATTACTATCGTCTGTCCGGCGATCGTCGATTGATCTATGGGGGTGGCGTCAGCTACGGCGGTCAGGACCCCAGTAGTATCGAGAACGTCATTCGCCCCAAGCTGGAGATGACCTTTCCGCAGCTCAAGGGAGTGAAGATCGACTATGCCTGGAGCGGCAATTTCCTGCTGACTCTCAACCGCCTGCCTCAGTTCGGGCGCATCAACAACAATGTTTATTATGCCCAGGGCTATTCCGGGCATGGCGTGACCTGTACCCATCTGGCCGGGCGCTTGATTGCTGAAATCATACAAGGGCAAAGCGAGCGCTTCGATGTGTTTGCCGGGCTACCGCATTTACCCTTCCCGGGTGGACGCTTATTGAGTGTACCGCTGACTGCCTTGGGTGGTTGGTATTACAGAACCCGTGATGCCTTGGGAGCTTGAGCGTTTTTTTGCCAGCAGAACAGATATGACAAAGAATAAGGAAACAGCGTTCTAAAACTTATTTAAGCGCCTCTTCAGCGTAAACTCCGACTTGATGTTACTGCATTACCAAGAAGAGTTACTCGCATTACAAAGAAGAATCGAGGAGGCGACCCATGAGTAAATCCATTGCTGTCGGCAGCACACTTGCGGTACTGGGGCTAGGCGGTCTGGCCTTTGGAGCCTATCAGGTTCAGACGGCCAGTCCGACGCCGCAGTATGCCGAAATCGTCAACGTCGCGCGCATCACCGATACCGTCGAAACGCCTCGCGAGGTGTGCGATAACGTCACGGTGACACGCCAACGCCCAAGCAAGGATTCCAATCGAATTGCTGGTACCGCGGTAGGCGCCATTGTCGGCGGGGTGCTGGGCAATCAGGTTGGTGGCGGCAGCGGCAAGAAGATCGCCACCGCAGCCGGCGCCGTGGCGGGCGGTTTCGCCGGGCGTGAGGTGCAGGGGCGCATGCAGCAGGGCGATACCTATACCACGACAGAACAACGCTGTCGGACAGTCACGGATACGACGGAGCAGTTCAAGGGTTACGATATCGAGTATCGTATCGATGGCAAGATCTTCAATGCGCGCCTCGATGAAGCACCCAAGGGCGAGCGAGTGCCGCTGGTGGATGGCAAGCCCCAGTGGCAGGCTGCTGGCGGGGATTTCCAATCCAGTTCATAAGTCGGCCAGTTCGTAAATCGGCCAGTTCATGAGTCAGCGTAAGTGATGGTACGCAAAGGCCCCGTTTTTTAACGGGGCCTTTGCGTTGTGTCCTGCTGCTGGATTGCTCAGGTCATGGCGAAACCGAGTATCAAAAAGATGATGCTGGCAACGACGGCTCCAAGCGCTGCGTAGGGGATCTGGGTCAGCGCGTGCTGCATGGGTAGACAGCCGCTGCCCTGGGCCGACAGTACTGAGGAATCCGAGAAGAAGCAGGCGTGGCTGCCGAAGCTCGAGGCAGAGAGCAGGGCGCCGACCACCAGGGGCATGGGCGCTCCCATGTGCTGAGCGATGGGAATCACGATGGGAATCGAAATCACGAACACGCCCCAGGAAGAGCCGGTGGCGAAAACGACGACTGCCATGGAAATGAAGACCACCATGGGGAGGATCGCCACGGTTAAATACGGCGTCAAGGTCTCGATCATGAACTCGGTCATGCCCAGCTGCTCGTTGATGTCTTTCAGTACAAAGCCCGCGGCGACGATGGCCAGGGGCAGCATCATGATACGAAAGCCGTTCAAGATAGAATCCATCAGCGCATCGAAGGTGCTTAGCCGTTGGACCAGGAACAGTACCAGGGTGAACAGCGTGGCCACGATCGTCCCCATCAACAGGTCGATATCGTAGTAGGCGCTGGCGCCGATCAACACCACCATGGGGGCGAGAAAGTTGAACAGCCCCATCCAGGGGTGGACTTTCGGCGCCTTCTCGTCTTCCAGAGGTTCATCCGGAGCGTCGTCGGGAATTGGCTGGCCCGCCTTGGCCCGGGCCTCGGCTGCTTTCATGGGGCCAAAATCCGGCATCAGTCCGCCAGCGACCAATAGCACCATTCCCAGCGCGACCCAGCCGTAAACCATATAAGGAATCGACTCGATATACAGCCACATGCCGTTGCCGTCGGTGGCGCCATTGCTCTCTAGCAGCTCGGCGAAATAGACCGCCCAGGTCGAGATCGGTACCAGGATACAGACCGGCGCCGCGGTGGAGTCCACGATATAGGCCAGTTTTTCCCGAGATACCTTGTAGCTGTCCGTCAGTCGTTTCATCGACGAAGATATCGCCAGGGCATTGAGATAGTCGTCGATGAAGATCAGCATGCCCAACACCGAAGTCCAGAGCAGTGATTGGCGCCGACTCTTGACCAGGCGCTGCATGAAGTGGCTGAAACTCAGGGTGCAGCCAGCTTTTTCGAGCATCCCGATGAAACCGCCCATCAAGCCCACGACCAGTATCAGCCAGGCAATGGTCTCGTCCATCATGACGCTTAGGGAAATATCCGCCAGTTCGCCGATGTAGTTATCCGGCTGCAACATGAAGAGTCCGGCGAGCGCCCCGGTAACCAGCGCCTCGAGGGTGCGGCGGGTCGTCAGGGCGACCAGCAATACCAGGCCGGAAGGCACCAGGCTTATCCAGCCGAACTCGCTGTCGGGTTCGTGATAGAGCGTCAGTCCACCAACAATGACAATGATGGTTGCCAGCAACGCGAGTGGCTTGAGCTGCCCGCGCTCGAGGGGCAGCGAAGGTGAGAAGGGATGCGACGTGCTCATTGTTCGGCTCCTGTACGCAGACGGTCGGTAGCAAGCGGGTAAAATGTTGGTAGTGGTCTTTTGGTTGTCATTGCGTCACTCCCTGGAATGAACGACTTATTTTGGGCACAGGTGTACCGAGGCCGGGCATCATGTCGTGATCGGCCTTGGGTGCTTATAGCGAAAAGGTTGGAGCTAAATTCAGGCGCTTGAGGGCAGCATCAACCGGTGCTCGTCTGGTTCACACATTGCGCAGATACCAGTCGTATTCCAGTGGGCTGACTGCCTGCATGGTCTGGGCGCGCTCCTCCCGGCGATTGATATGGAACACACGATGAAAACCGCGCCCCAGGGATTCCGCGAGTACATCGCTCTCTGCAAACAGCTCCAGGGCCTTCAGCCAACTATTGGTCAGCGTGGGTTCGAGTTGCTCGTAGGCATTGCCTTCGATAGGCGCAGGCGGCGTCAGTTCATGGCTCAATCCATGCAGTATCGACGCCAGCAGCGTTGCCAGCAGTAGGTAGGGGTTGACGTCGGCGCCGGCCACGCGATGCTCGATGCGCCGGGCAGCGTTGGGTCCTGAAGGAATGCGCACCGCCACGCTGCGATTGTCATAGCCCCAGGAGGGTGTCATGGGCACATAGAGGCTGGGCTGAAAGCGGCGGAAGGAATTGATGTTCGGCGCCAGGACCGCCATCGAGGCCGGCATCAGTTCCAGTACGCCCGCGATGGCCTGTTTCAGCAGCGGCGTGCCCAGCAAGTCCTCGTCGTCGCTGGCAAAGACGTTGTGCCCGTTTTCATCGATCAAGCTGATATGCACATGGGCGCCGTTGCCTGCCTCGTTGCCGTAGGGCTTGGCCATGAAGGTCGCTTCGAAATCATGATTGAGTGCCACCCCCTTGATCAGTCGTTTGAGGAGTACTGCGCTGTCTGCGGCGCGAAGTGCGTCGTCGCAATGAATCAAGTTGATCTCGAACTGACCCGGCGCGCACTCCTTGAGGGCAGTATCCAGGGGCAGCGACTGCTCAATGGCCGCCTGCTGAATCTCTTCGAGGAAATCCGCGTATTCATCGAGTTCGCTGATCGAGTAAAGCTGGCTCTGGGTGGCGCGCTCACCGGTACTTGGGGAGCAGGGGGGCAATGCCTGGCCCCGTTCGTCGCGACGACGGTCCACCAGATAGAATTCGAGCTCCAGGGCCACCACCGGCGTGAGACCGCGTGCCGTGAAATTCGACAGTACTTGACTCAATACCTGGCGCGGATCGGCAAAGAAAGGCGAGCCGTCGATCTCTTCCATGGTCATCAGCAGTTGGGCCTGGCGGCCGTCCCGTAGCCAGGGGGTGTTCATCAAGGTGCCGGGAACCGGACGGCATACGCGATCGCTGTCGCCGGTGGCAAGCCCCAGGCCGGTTTCCTCGATGGTGTTGCCGTTGATATCGAGAGCGAACAGTGAGGCGGGTAAATTGACGCCGTTCTCATATGCCTTCAGGAGATTGTCCCGAGGAATACGCTTGCCGCGCAGAACGCCGTTGAGATCGCTGATCAGAAGATCGAAGCTTTCGACCTCGGGATGCTTTTCAAGAAAGGCGCTGGGTTCGTGGGTGTCGGGGGCGGACGTCATGAGCAGGTACCTTGTATGCCGAAAAGTGTGCCAAAGAGGACTATCGATGGTTTCATTCTGCGCTGGCAAGGATTGTTGTCAAATTTTTTACGATAAAAAAGCCTTCTACTTTTGGATAGTGTTTGGTTTTTTATATATAAGTAATTGATATTACGATTTAAATTTTTTGTTTGAAGAAGAGTTTTTTCCAGGCCTTGGCAAGCATGGTTAACGGCGCTATGTTGAGTAAACCATACCATTCATGAAATTGTTCAATAAAAGGAACTCAATGATGCAACGACGTCCGCTGGTAGGAGTGATCGCCTGTCGTCGACAGGTCGAGGGGCATCCGGCTCATATCGTGACCGACAAATACCTGCGCGCATTGTATGATTTCGGGCTTGCGCCGGTGGTGCTCCCGGTCTGGGAAGATGAGGTGGAAATCTCTCTGCTGGAGCGTCTCGATGGCCTGATGCTGACCGGTAGCTATACCAACGTTGAGCCGTGTCGCTATGGCGCCGAGCGAATCCCGGAGAATACACGGGATGACCGGGACCGTGACGCCGTGGCGTTTGAACTGATTCCAGCCGCCGTCGAGCTTGGCCTGCCGCTGCTGGGTATCTGTCGTGGATTTCAGGAAATCAACGTTGCCATGGGCGGTACGCTTTACCAGGCGGTACAGAAAGTGCCGGGTATGCTCGACCACCGTGAGCCCGAAGGGGACAGTGCCAACTATTATATGCCAGCCCATGATTTGACCATCGAGCCGGGCGGCGTGCTTGCAGGTCTGTTCGATCAGCCGACTGCGCGGGTCAATTCGCTGCATCAGCAGGGTGTCGAACACCTGGGTAAAGGGTTGCGGGTAGAAGGGCGGGCGCCGGACGGTCTGGTCGAGGCATTCTCGATAGAGAACGCCAAGGCTTTCACCTTGGCAGTGCAGTGGCATCCAGAGTGGCGCCCCCATGAAAATCCGATAAACGAGGCGTTGTTCAGAGGCTTTGCCGAGGCGTGTGGGCGAGCCACCCGCGCCTAAGAAGGGAGTTCTCAGGAAACCGAGCTTCAAATAGAAAAGCCCGTCGTTCAAATTGAACGACGGGCTTTTCGTCTCAGTCGAGTCAATGGATCAGTCGGCTGCCTCTGCCACCGCCGTCTCTTTTTGCGACTGAAGGGGCTGAGCACGCTTGCCGATGGTCATTAGTATGCCGAACAGTATCACAGCGCCGACCACCAATCCGATCCACCAGCTGATGCCGTAACCCACGCTCAGGGTGCCGAATACCAGCGCGACGATCCCGACGAGCAGTGCATAGGGAAGCTGAGTGCGTACGTGCTCCACCAGGTTGCAGCCGCTGGCCAGGGCGGAAAGCAGCGTCGTATCCGCCAGGGGCGAGCAGTGATCTCCCCACACCGCGCCGGCAAGCACCGAGGCCACCGAGGCATACAGGATCGGCATGCCTTCCGCAGTGCCCGCCATTCCCTGCATGTCCAGTACCGCCCAGGCAAGCGGCACAACCAAGGGCATCATGATGCCCATGACGCCCCAGGAAGAGCCGGTAGCGAAGGCGGTAAACGCCGCCAGGACGAAGACCACTGCGGGCAACCAGGCGGGGCTTAGGGTTTCACCGAGCGCAGCTACCAGGAATTCGCTGGTCTGCAGGGCATCGTTCACGTTGGCCAGGGCCCAGGCCATCATAAGGATGGTGATTGGCAGTAGCATGGATTTGACGCCCTCGAACCAGTAGTGCCCGGTTTCGGTCATGCCCATCAGGCGCTGCACCAGGGTCATGATGACCGCCACCACGCAGGAGGCCAGCGACCCCCACATCATGGCGCTGAAGGAGTCCCCTTCACCGAAGATGTCCCGCAGGGCATGCTCCCCCGGTCCCAAAGCTTCAAGTCCCGTGGCATAGATGCCGCCCAGGGTAACCCCGGCCAGCACCAGCATGGGCACGATGGCATTGAAGGCGCGAATGGGGACGTCGGGCTTAGTGGTGATTTCCGCCTCCTCAACGATGGCTTCGCGGCTACTGCGCTTTGTCTGCTGCAGCCCTTCGCTCAGCATGCGGCGCTCTGCCTTGAGCATGGGGCCGAAGTCACGACCGCTCCAGGTGACCATGAACACGAAAGCCAGGGCCAGAATGGGGTAGGCGTTGTAGGGCAAGGCGTTGACGAATACCGAATAGGCGGACTCGTTCCAGCCTGGGATGTTCGACATGGCTTCGCTGATCAAGCCCACCTGAAAGCCGATCCAGGTGCTGATCAGGGCGATGGTGGAAACCGGCGCCGCGGTACTGTCGATGATATAGGCCAGCTTGGCCCGGGATACCGCCAGCTTGTCGGTGATGGTGCGCATGGTATTGCCAACGATCAGCGCATTGGCGTAATCGTCGAAGAATATCGCCATTCCCAGCAGGGCGGTGGAGGTCTGGGCGTGACGGCGCCCGCGAATCACCCGGGAGATGCGCTGGGCGATGCCCTGGGTGCCACCGTTACGAGAAATGATGCCGACCATGCCACCTATGAGCAGACAGAACAGTACGATGGACATATGGGAGGTGTCGCTGGCGGCCTCGAGCACATGAACGTTGATCGAGTCGCCAAACGCGCCGAGCAGCGCTTTTGCATCCATGCCATGCAGAATCCAGCCCCCCATCAGGATGCCGACGAACAGGGCCAGGATGACCTGGCGAAAGACCAGCGCCAGGGTGATGGCGATCAGGGCTGGCAATAACGACAGCCAGGCCGGAATTGCAGAAAGCTCCGTGGATGCCAGCATTTGATTGTCGCCGTCGAGCAGTTCCACTCGGCTGACGTCCTGGTCGATGGTGACCCCTTGGGCTTGCCATTGGCCTTCTTCGTCTTGGGTGAGTTCGATGATTTCATCGCCTAGGCGCAGCTGCGGCCCGGTAGCGTCACCCAGGTCGGCGATGGAAAGATCGAACGCCACGCCCTGCAGGATGACGTCCGGCGGTTCAAAACTAGGAGTGGCGCCTTGATCGGCATGGCTCAGCGAGGTTGTCAGTAAGGTCGTCAGCAAGAGTGCCAGCAGGCATAGCCCCTGTCTTGCATGTTTCAACCATGGCGTCTTTCGCAATGTCATATCATGTCTACCTCTGGTCTTGTTATTGGCGTGCCATCTTCTGCACGTATAAAGAGCAAAAGCTGGCGCTGTCGATCAAAAAATGGCCGCTTGCGCTGCAGCCGTCAATTATTTTTTACTTTTCGGACTATCACCTTTCGTAGTAGGCCATTATTTTTCCTTCTGTATCAACCGTATATTTTGATCTCAAAGGTTCTTGTACTAAAGGGGTTGGCAGGCAAATGTTGAACGTATATGTTGAGTAAAGAATAACGCTCGAATCCCACATTGCGTCGTTCAACTCTCCAGGAGCCTATCATGACCCATCAGACAACCGCTGAACTGCAGCGTCTGGACAGCGCCCACCACATGCATCCCTTCACCGATTTCAAGGCGTTGGGAGAAGAAGGCAGCCGTATCATTACCCATGCCGAGGGCGTTTACATTCACGACAGTGAAGGAAACCGCATACTCGATGGCATGGCGGGCCTATGGTGCGTGAATATGGGCTATGGGCGCGAGGAACTGGTGGAAGCGGCGACTCAGCAGATGCGCGAGCTGCCGTTCTACAACAATTTCTTCAAGACTACTCATCCACCGGCAGTCAAGCTAGCGGAGAAGTTGTGTCAGCTGGCGCCTTCGCATATCAATCGGGTGTTCTTCACCGGCTCCGGCTCCGAAGCCAATGACACGGTGCTGCGCATGGTGAGGCGCTATTGGACGATCAAGGGCAAACCGGAAAAGCACATCATCATTTCCCGGGAGAATGCCTATCACGGTTCCACCGTGGCGGGACTGAGCCTGGGTGGCATGGCGCCGATGCACGAGCAGACCGGCCCCCTGGTGCCGGGTATCGAGCATGTGCGCCAACCTTACTGGTTCGGCGAAGGGCGCGATCATTCACCCGAGGAGTTCGGCCGTCTTTGCGCTCAGGCCATCGAGGACAGGATTCTGGCGCTGGGCGCGGACAACGTGGCCGCCTTCATTGCCGAGCCGGTACAGGGTGCCGGCGGCGCCATCGTGCCCCCGGAGAGCTACTGGCCGGCGGTCAAGGACGTGCTCGCCAAGTACGACATCCTGCTGGTGGCGGATGAGGTCATCTGCGGCTTCGGTCGTCTGGGCGAGTGGTTCGGCAGCCAGCATTACGGCCTCAAGCCGGATCTGATGCCCATCGCCAAGGGACTCTCCTCGGGCTATCTGCCCATCGGCGCGGTGCTTGTGGGAGATCGGGTCGCCGAGACCTTGATTGATGAGGGGGGCGAGTTCTTCCACGGCTTCACCTATTCCGGGCACCCGGTATGCGCCGCCGTGGCGCTGAAGAACATCGAGCTGATGGAGGCGGAAGGTATCGTCGACAAGGTGCGGAACGATCTCGGCCCTTATCTGGCCAAACGCTGGGCGGAGCTTTCGGATCACCCCATCGTCGGCGAGACCCGTAGCCTGGGCCTGATCGGGGCGCTGGAACTGGTGGCGGACAAGGAAGCCGGCGAGCGCTTCGACAGCTCCTTGAGCGCCGGCGGTTTGTGTCGTGATATCTGCTTCGAGAACGGACTGGTCATGCGTTCCGTGGGCGATGCCATGGTCATCTCGCCTCCCCTGGTCATCACCCGGGAACAGATCGACGAACTGGTGACCCTGGCGCGTCGGGCGCTGGATGAAACCGCTCGGCGCTTGGAGAAACACATGGCTAAAGGGGTGAGTGCATGAGCACGCAGATGAGTCATGCGGATTGGCAGCGCCTTGCCAGCGATCTGAGTTTCGAGACGCGAGCCTTTATTGGCAACGCTTTCAGCGATGCGGCTAGCGGCGAGACCTTCGAGACGATCAATCCTGCTACCGGCGAGACACTGGCCAGCATCGCAAGTTGCGATAAGGCGGATGTCGAAATGGCGGTGGGTCATGCCCGCCAAGCGTTTGAACGGGGCAACTGGTCGCGTATGGCGCCAGGTCAGCGCAAGCAGGTGATGCTGCGCCTGGCGGATCTCATGGAGCAGCACAAGAACGAATTGGCACTGCTCGACACCTTGGACATGGGCAAGCCGGTGGGCAGCTCCCTGGGAGATATGGCTGGCGCCATCGGCTGTATTCGCTACAACGCTGAATCCATCGACAAGATCTATGGCGAAGTGGCCCCCACCGGCGAGGATGCCCTGGGGCTGATTCTGCGCGAGCCCTTGGGTGTGGTGGCCTCCATCGTGCCCTGGAACTTCCCGCTGATGATGACCGCCTGGAAGATCGGCCCAGCATTGGCGGCGGGCAACAGTGTGGTTCTCAAACCTTCAGAGAAGTCGCCGCTGTCGGCGCTGCGTCTGGCGCAGCTGGTTCAGGAAGCCGGTTTCCCGGAGGGCGTGTTCCAGGTACTGCCCGGCTTCGGCCATACCGCCGGCAAGGCGCTGGCGCTCTCCATGGACGTCAATTGCTTGTCTTTTACTGGCTCCACCGGCGTCGGCAAGCAACTGATGCAGTACGCGGGGCAGTCGAATCTCAAGCGCGTCTATCTGGAGTGCGGGGGCAAGAGCCCCAATATCGTCTTCGCCGACTGCAAGGATCTCGATGCTGTGGCAAGTAACGCCGCCGCGGCGATCTTCCACAACCAGGGTGAAGTGTGTATCGCAGGCTCCAGGCTACTGGTGGAAAATTCGATCCGCGAGGCGTTCGTCGAGCGGGTGTTGGCACACGCGGAAAACATGCAGCCCGGCGACCCCTTGAACCCGAATAGCTTCATGGGGGCGATCGTCGACGAGACGCAGCACAAGCGCATCCTGGATTACATTCGCCAAGGCGTGGAAGAGGGCGCGAATCTGCGCGTTGGTGGTGAAGCGGTGAGTCCCATCGACGGCGGCCTGTTCGTGGCGCCTACGGTGTTCGATAACGTGACGGATCAGATGACCATCGGTCGGGAAGAGATCTTCGGCCCGGTATTGGCGGTGTTCGGCTTCGACAGTGAGGAAGAGGCCGTGCGCATGGCCAATGACAGCGATTACGGCCTGGCGGCAGGACTCTGGAGCCAGGACATCGATCGCATCATGCGAGTCTCCCGGCGGCTGCATTCGGGCCAGGTGTTCGTCAACAACTGGGCCGGAGGCGATCAGACGGTCCCCTTCGGTGGCGTCAAGCAGTCCGGCAACGGTCGCGACAAGTCTCATCACTCCCTGGAGGAGTATTCCGAGCTCAAGACGGTGTGGATGACACTGGCAACTTGACGCTGGGCTATCCAAGTGTGCTATCCCGGGTTGCAGATTGCTGTCCAGGATTGAGTCTTTTCATTCTCGCCGGTCACGAACCTTGAGGGTTCGTGACCGGCTTTTTAATGGTAGAACTCAGGCTTCGCGATCCCACGTCAAAGGCTAGTATCGACCCAGGTTTTACCGATGGATGACATCATGAGAGTGAATTCGCGTGAGAAAAGATACCGCTGGTCGGGGCGTGCAAGGAAGGGGCTGGTCCTTGGAGCCGCACTACTGCTGGGTGCCGGCTGTGTGAACAGCAGTGACAAGATCGAGTTGCTTGATCAGGACTGGACGCATCTGGCCGGCGCCGAGAGGGTTGATGAGGGCGTGCGCATCGAAGGGCTGGGGCGCGCCATCGTGCCGACCGACGATGCGGACGACCAGACGCCGGTGGCCAATCCGCCCATCAACCTGCGCGGCCCGGTACTGCGGGTCAAAGGGGATTTTGTCTTATCCGCCAGGCTATCGCGCCTGGAATCTTCACCGAATGATAGTGCCTACCTGACGATTTACGGCGAATTACCTCTGACCCAGGACGAATGGCGCCAGGAAGGGCGTGCGGTGACGCTGGGCCTCGAGGACAATGATCTGATCGTCGAACTACAGGATGGTATCGACGATCCCGAGCGTCATGCCTATCCCTTGCCGGGCAGCGCAAGGAGCCAAGGGGTTGATGTGAGTCTGGCGCGTATCGGCGATCGGTTCAGCATTCAAATCAATGACGAGACCGTGGCGCTCATCGACGATCCGGGGCTGTTCGACTCGGGCGTGCTGTGGTTCGGGGCTTCTGCCAGGAAGGACGGTGAATACCTGCTCAAATCACTGACGGCCCGCGCGCTGGATAAACGCTCCGAGGTGACCGTCGTGGATAATCAAATGCCGGTGTTGAGCGCCGAAGAGGAAGAATCGGCGCCGACCGGCCCCGCTACAGCTTCCTTGCGCCGGCTAGCTGAGAAAAATCACTCTCAGCTTCACATCGGTACCGCGGTGGCGGCGATTCCACTGCTCAGTGACCAGGAATATGCGCGTATTCTGGCCCGGGAATTCAATATGGTGACCCCGGAAAACGCCATGAAATTCCAGTTCATCCATCCGCGACCCGAGCGCTACGCCTTCGCTGACGCGGATGCCATCGTCGATTTCGCCGAAGCCAACGACATGGCGATACACGGTCACACCCTGGCCTGGAAGGAGGCTTTGCCGCGCTGGGTGACCGAGACGGATTATACGGACCAGCAGTTAAAGCAGATCCTGGCAGAGCATATCGCCACGGTGGTGGGACGCTACAAGGGGCGCATTCAATCCTGGGACGTGGTCAATGAGCCTTTCGAACCCTTTGGTGCCGAATTGCGTACCGGCTCGCCCTGGTATCAGGTCATGGGCGAGGACTATATTGCTTTCGCGCTGAAAGAGGCGCACCGAGCCGATCCCGAGGCCAAGCTCTACATCAACGATTATGCCTTGGAAGACCCGGGCCCCAAATCCGATGCCATGTACGCGCTTGCGAAATCGCTACTTGCTCAAGGTGTGCCCCTGCACGGCATCGGTTTTCAGATGCACGAGGACATGACGGATGACTATCAACCCGTCGAAGCCTCGGTATTTCGCGACAACGTGCAGCGCTTCATCGATCTGGGTCTTGAAGTGCGCGTTTCGGAAATGGACGTGAACCTGCAGGAGGATGACTCCGAGGAGCGTTTGCAGCAGCAGGCGGACTACTACCGCTCGATTCTCGAACTGGCCCTGGACAAGCCTGCCTTCACCGCCTTCTCGATGTGGGGCTTCACCGATCGCTACTCATCGCTGCAGGAGTGGTGGGACGCTGACGGTTTCGGCAATGGGCTGATCTTCGACGCCGAGCATCAGCCCAAGCCTGCCTACTTTAGCCTGCAGGAAGCATTGAAGGAGTGAGAGGTTTCCTTGGCATGATGACATCGGCTGACGCGGCTACTTTTGCTGCTGAAACAGCATGAATTGCCGGAACAGTTCCGCTTGGCTGCTGATGTTGAGTCGGGCGTAGAGACGCTTGCGATGATTCTTCACGGTGCCTGGAGTAATGCCGAGTTCCTGGGCGATCTCCGGTGAGCTATGGCCGCGAAGGATCAGCCAGGCGACGTTTCGCTCCCGTTCGCTGAGCACGTCCTTGCCGAAATCCTGCAACAGGGAAGGGGCTTCTTCCTGGGTCGACAGGTGAAGGCTGCTGACGAGCCAGAACTGACGAATCAGGGCGTCGAGCAGTGGAAAAAGGTACGCCAGGATGGCGAGTACGTAGGCGGGCTTCAATGCCCTGTTGCGCTGATAGAAGCCGAAGGAAAGCGACAGGCACTCGGTCTCTCCCAGGGCGAAGAAGGCGCTGGCCTCGTCATGCAGTCCCAGTTCCCGGTAATAGGTGGCGAAGTAGTCGCTGGCGCGAAATCCGCTGGGCGCGAGTTCGTCCAGGGACCAGACGCCCGGGGTGCGCCGCTGCTCCCAGTGCTGGAACATCGGATCGAGCAGATACATTCCGTCAAGATAGGGCGTCAGCGTCCGCCGAAAGAGAGTGTCATCCAGGTTGTGCTCGAGCAGCGTGGGGCGGCCGTAGGCGGAAAAATGAAAGGCGGCGTGGCTGATTTCGGGAAAGTAGGCCTCAAGCATCTGGCCCAGGCCGGCAAGAAAATCCGGCGAGCGAATCTGGCCTGCCAGCTTGGCGACCGGCGCCAAACTGGCAGGAGGGGTGGCAGGGCGCTGAGAGTCGCTCATTCACGCTTCGCTGGTAAGACAGAAGCCTCGACCTTAACTCAGCGAATTGATTTTACCAACGCCGCCGCCTTGTCGATCCACCAGCGTTGGTGGTCCTGCAGGGATTGCTGGCCCCAGCGGGCGATCTCGTCGTTCATAGGATCGCGGGCCTCGACCTGGCTGCCGCACAGGGTCTGAATCACCGCATGGCCGCAAAAAGGCACATAGCCTTCCGAATAACCCCCCTCATGGATCATGACCAGCCGACCATCGCAGAGTCCGTTGGCTGCCTCCATCAGCGCCTGGGTCATCTGGGCGTAGCTGCGGCTGTTGAGCAGCATGCAGCCCAGCGGATCCATGGCGCTGGCATCGAAGCCGCAGGCCACCACGATCAGCTCGGGCTGGTAGCGTTCAAGTGCTGGAATCACTACCTCCTCAAGCGTGGCCTGATAGGCGCCGATCCCGCTGCCGGCGGGCAATGGAATATTCAGGTTGTAGCCGAAACCGTCATCGACGCCGCGCTCGTCATGGCTGCCGCTGTCCTGGGGGTAGTTGTTGTCGTGATGGATGGAGATCGTCAGAACGTCGTCGCGTTCCCAGAATGCCTGCTGGGTGCCGTTGCCGTGATGGACATCCCAGTCGATGACGGCCACTCGGCCTAGCGGGTGTCGCTCCATCATGACCATGATGGCCACCGGGATGTTCCCCAGCAAACAAAAGCCCCGGCCACGGTCGCGCTCGGCATGGTGACCCGGTGGCCGACAGAGGGCGTAGGCGTTGTCGCAGTGGCCGCTGAGCACCGCCTCCATGGCGGCAATGGCCTGGCCGGTAGAGCGCCGGGCAATAGGGTAGCTATCCTTGCGCAGGGGCGCATGCTCTCCGGCGTCGCCATATCCTCGTTCGCTCATCTCGGCCAGCCTGCCCAGATAGTCGGCAGTATGAAAACGCAGCAGATCGCGTTCACTGGCCGGCTCTCCCTTGAGAGGAATCAGATCGTCGATGAGGCCGCTCATTTCCAGCAGGTTGCGCAAACGGCGCTTGGTCTCGGGATGCTCGGCGGCGGGTGCCGGCTGAACGAACGCTCCCGGACTGTCGAACACGGAGCAGGGGCCGGTATCGTGCCAGAGACAGTGTTCATGAAAGGCGAATCCTGTACGGCGCATGGAAGTATCCTCAGGCTAGAACGATGAATAGCAAGGTGCTGATGACGGCGGCGATCAGTACATAGGGCAGCTGGGTCAGGGCGTGCTGCAGCGGGGTTATGTTGCAACCCCGGGCACTGAGTACCGTGGAGTCGCCGAAGAAACAGGCATGAGAACCAAAGGCGCCGGCAGAAATCATGGCGCCCAGCGCCAGAGGCAAGGAAGCATCCGTAGCGAGCGCCAGGGGCACCACGATGGGAAAGGCGATGGCATAGACGCCCCAGAAGGAGCCGGTGGCAAAGGCAAGGCCGGCCAGCACCAGAAAGGTCACTGCTGGGAGCCACTCGCCCGACATCACGGGCATCACCCACTCGATCAGGGTCTCGGCAAGGCTGAGTTGCTCGTTGATGTCTTGAAGAATGAATGCGGAGAACACGATACCCAAGGGCACCAGCATGAATTGCAGCCCGTTGATGATCTCATCGAACAGCCGGTTGAGTGGCGCCATGTCCTGGACGACGAATAGCGCCAAGGTGACCAACAGGGCGAAGGCGACACCGATCAGGGCGTCGATATCGAATATCCAGGTGGCCAGAATGAGGGTTGCCACCGGCAGCAGGAAGTTGATCAACCGGGCCGGGCGCCGAGTGAACTGTTCGGGATTGTCCTCTTCGTTGCTTTCGGGGGTGCGCTCCTCGTCACCGCGTTCAGCTCGCTTCATCTTGCCCAGGGACGGGATAAGGCCGGCAGCCACCAGGGTCACCATGGCCAGCGCCACCCAAGGATAAAAAAGATAGGGGATAAGCGTGAGGTAGTAGCTGAAACCCTGGCCGGTCTCGGCGACCTCGTGACTCTCCAGGAGCCCTGATAGATAGATGGCCCAGGTCGAGAAGGGAATCAGCAGGCAGATCGGGGCCGCGGTAGAGTCGACGATGTAGGCCAGCATCGAGCGTGAGATCTTGAGTTTGTCGATCAAACGCTTCATTGCGGCGGAGACCGTCATGGCGTTGAGATAGTCGTCGATGAAGATCAGGATTCCCAGGCCGACGCTACCCAGCAGAGCGCTACGGCGTGTCTTCAGGTAGCGGCCCGAAGCGTTGCTGAAGGCCTCGGTGCCCCGGGCGAACTGCAAAAGGCCAATCAGGCTGCCAAGCAGGCCGCAGACCAGGATGATCCAGCCCATGGTGGGATCTTGCATCACCGTCAGGCCGCTAGCCGCCATGTCTTGTACCGCGGTGGCAGGCGAGACCATGATGAAGCCGCTCAGGGCGCCGGCCAGCAAGGCCTCGAGTGTGCGATGGGTCAACAGCGCCATGCTGATCACCACCGTGGTCGGAAGCAGGCTGAAAAGGCCATATTGACCGTCATCGATCAGCATGAAGGCGCTAACGCTGGCGACCAGTACCAGCCCGAGGTATAGCAGTCCGAATTGCGTTGTACGATGAAAGGGTGGCTGGCTTGCGAGTGTCTGTATATAACGGGGCATGGGATACCTCCTTTATAGTTGTGGAGGTAGTGGTATCACCCTTTATCCCCTGAGCGCATTGTCCCTAAGGGGATAGGCTAGGGTCTGTTGACGTTTCATTCACGGCCCGCGATGAAACATCAACAGACCCTAGCCCAGACGAAAGCCCCTGTCCGGCATACACCGCATAAGCATGGCGCTATCGGACGGGGCTTGAGACTCTTAAAAATTCTTCGCCGGCGTGCAGCAGCTCACCAACCGGCAAGGGGTTTTACCCAGGTTGCGAAAGCGATGCGGTGTGTTGGTGTTGAAGTAGTAGGCCTCGCCCGGGCCGAGGATACGGACGTCGGCGCCAATGGTGATTTCGATCTCGCCTTCCAGGACCGCTCCGGCTTCCTCGCCGCGATGGGCGATCATCTCGCGGCCGGTATCGGTGCCGGCGGCGTAGGTTTCGATCATGAAAGAAAGGGCGCGATTTTCTCGATTGGCGCCGACCAGATGATAGATCACATCGCCGCTACCGATGTTCGGCAGTTCGTCGCTGCGATAGAACACCTGATCGGTATTCTCCAACTCCATGGTGAAGAAATCCCCGACGCTGATGGGAATGGCGTCGAGAATCTTCTTCAGTGAGCTGATCGAGGGACTGACCTTATCCTGCTCGATCAACGAGAGGCTTGAATGCGTAACGCCACAGCGCTTGGCCAGTTCACGCTGGGAAATACCTCGCAAGGTGCGCAAAGCGCGCAAGCGAGGACCGACACTGTCAGACATTCCAGAGGGTTCCTTTCAACGAGTCAGGAAAAGGCCGCAAAACCTGGCGAGCCAGTAGTTTTGCGCGCTTTCCTATGGGTCGAGTTTCTGCTTGAGTAGGGCGTTCACCTGCTGCGGGTTGGCGGTGCCACGAGAGGCCTTCATGACCTGACCGACGAAGTAGCCGATCATCTTGCCACGCTTGTCCGGGTCGGCATCCTGATACTGGGCGACCTGTACCGGGCTCTCGGCAATCACCTGATCGATCATGGCTTCGATGGCGCCAGTATCCGTGACCTGCTTGAGCCCCTTGGCCTCGATGATGGCATCGGCGCTGTCGCCCTCGCCATTCCACAGCGCGGCAAATACTTGCTTGGCCGCCTTGCCGTTGATGGTCTCGTCTTTGACGCGAAGCACCAGTTCACCAAGCTGCTGTGCCGTCACCGGGCTATCGTCGATGCTCAGATTTTCCCGATTGAGTTGCCCCGAAAGCTCGCCCTGTACCCAGTTGGCTGCCAGCTTGGCGTCACCACAGACCTCCTTGACCGCCTCGAAATACTCTGCCATGGGGCGGCTAGAGGAGAGCACTCCCGCATCGTAGGCGGACAGTCCCAGCGCATTCTCGAAACGTGCGCGCTTTTCCGCGGGCAGTTCCGGCAGGGTACTGCGCAGATGATCGACGTAGGCCTTGTCCAGCACCACCGGCAACAGGTCCGGGCAGGGGAAGTAGCGATAGTCGTTGGCTTCTTCCTTGGTGCGCATGCTGCGGGTCTCGTCCGCCTCTGGATCGTAGAGGCGGGTTTCCTGCACCACTCGGCCGCCGTCTTCGAGCAATTCTATCTGGCGCTCCACCTCGAAGGCGATGGCCCGCTCGACGAAACGAAACGAGTTGACGTTCTTGATCTCGGCCCGGGTGCCAAAGGCCGCCTGGCCCTCGGGGCGTATTGATACGTTGACGTCACAGCGCATCGAGCCCTCGGCCATGTTGCCATCGGAAACCCCCAGGTAGGTCACGATGGCATGAATGGCGCGCAGGTACGCGACCGCCTCCGCTGCGGAGCGCATGTCCGGCTCGGAAACGATCTCCAGAAGCGGGGTGCCGGCGCGATTGAGATCGATGCCGCTCATGCCGTGATAGTCTTCATGCAGGGATTTTCCGGCATCTTCTTCCAGGTGCGCGTGATGCACTCGAATGCGCTTGGTCTTGTCATCGCCCAGTACGATCTCGACCTCTCCCGGGCCGACGATCGGGTGATACATCTGGCTGGTCTGGTAGCCCTTGGGAAGGTCCGCATAGAAATAGTTCTTGCGATCGAAGATCGAGACTTCCGGGATCTCGGCGTTGATGCCCAGGCCGAACTGCACCGCCATGGCCACCGCGCTTTCGTTGAGCACCGGCAGTACGCCGGGCAGGCCCAGATCCACCGCGCAGGCCTGGGTATTGGGGGCGGCGCCGAAGGCGGTGGAGGCCCCGGAAAAGATCTTCGACTGAGTGGCAAGCTGGACGTGGACTTCCAGCCCGATCACGGTTTCCCATTGCATCAGCTGTTCTCCTCGCCGAAGACGGGCCGCTTGAGATGCCAGTCCGTGGCCTGCTGGAATTGATGCGCCACGTTGAGCAACTGCGATTCGGCGAAGTGCGGGCCCAGGATCTGTAAACCAGTAGGGCGCTGGCCGATAAAGCCGGCAGGTACGCTGATGCCGGGAATGCCGGCGAGATTGATGGCGATGGTGTAGATATCTTGCAAGTACATCGAGAGCGGGTCCTTGTTGGCGCCCAGATCGAAAGCGGGGGTGGGGGCTGCAGGCCCCATCAGCACGTCGACTTCATCGAAGGCATCGAGGAAATCCTGGCGAATCAGCCGGCGCACCTGCTGTGCCTTCTTGTAATAGGCCTCAAAAAAGCCTTCGGAGAGGGTGTGAGTGCCCATCAGTATACGTCGCTTGACTTCGGAGCCGAAGCCCTCTGCCCGGCTGCGCTTGTAGAGATCGATGAGATCAGAGGGATTCTCGCAGCGATGACCGAAGCGTACGCCGTCAAAGCGTGACAGGTTCGATGACGCCTCTGCAGGGGCAATGACGTAGTAAGCGGGAATGGCCAGATTGGTATGAGGCAGGCTGATGTCCTGCACGCTGGCCCCCAATGACTCATACACCCTGATGGCCTCGCGTACCGCCACTTCCACGTCGGGATCGAGTCCCTCGCCGAAATACTCCCTGGGCAGGCCGATGCGAAGGCCTGCCAGCGGGGCGTTCAGCTCGGCCCGGTAATCAGGCACGCCGCGAGTAACGCTGGTGGAGTCTCGAGGATCATGGCCCGCGATAGCGCCCAGCAGCAGGGCGCAGTCTTCGGCACTGCGGGCCATGGGACCGCCTTGGTCGAGGCTCGAGGCATAGGCCACCATGCCGTAACGGGAAACACGACCGTAAGTAGGCTTGAGACCGGTGATGCCGCAAAAAGCGGCAGGTTGACGGATCGAGCCACCGGTGTCGGTACCCAAGGCGGCAGGTGTAAGGCCTGCCGCCACCGCGGCAGCACTGCCGCCGGAGCTTCCCCCGGGTACGGCGGCGAGATCCCAGGGGTTCTTTACCGGACCGTAGTAGCTCGATTCGTTGGAGGAGCCCATGGCGAACTCATCCATGTTGGTCTTGCCCAGGCTTACGGCGCCGGCGGCGGCCAGTTTTTCCACCAGGGTGGCGTCATAGGGCGATACGAAATTGTCCAGCATCCGCGAGCCGCAGCTGGTGCGTACGCCTTGCGTGCAAAACAGATCCTTCAAGGCCAGGGGCAATCCGTTCAGAGGGCCGGCATCGCCTTGCCGGCGGGTGGCGTCCGCGGCGTCTGCGCTGGCTTGGGCCTGCTCTGCGGTCACGGTGATGAAGCTGTTGATTTCACTGTCCAGGCGTTCGATGCGCCCGAGAAAATGATCGGTCAATTCACGACTGGAGAAATCACCGGCGGTCAATCCGGCGGCAAGTTCTGTGAGTGTCTTGTCATGCATGTAATAAGTGGCTCTCTTGTCACTGTAAATGACGCACTGCTGGGCGACGAGGCTGGCGAGGGCGTTGAAGAAGACTTGTTCGTCTTACGCCACTATTTACTCCACTACCCGGGGAACGAGGTAAAGGCCATCTTCCACGGCGGGTGCACAGCGCTGGAAACGCTCCCGCTGATCCTCCTCGGTCACTTCGTCGACGCGAAGATGCTGGGTGGTATCCAGTGAGTGGGCCAGCGGCGCGACATGTTCGGTGTCCACGGCCTGCAGGCGATCCGCCATCTCCAGGATGCGACTCAAGTCGTCCACGTAGCTTGCGGCCTCTTCGTCGCTCAGGCCAAGACGCGCGAGATGGGCGGCGCGTCGCACGTCCTCGAGTTCAAGTGCCATATCGAATTCCCATGAAATTCATGATCATCAAGCTCAAACGGTCAGGATGACCAATATAATGAAATAGAGGCAAAAGGTATCATAACTCCTTGCTTGCCGCGCCTCCCCCACGATGATAACGTTTGCGCCTGCATAGGGGCTCCGGTGATTAGGTGAAACACTTTCATGTTTAAACGTTTAAGGGGGCTGTTTTCCAGCGATTTATCGATCGATTTGGGAACCGCCAATACGCTGATTTACGTACGCGGCCGCGGTATCGTCCTGGACGAACCCTCGGTAGTGGCCATTCGCCAATCCGGTAGCACGCGTTCCGTCGCTGCTGTTGGAATGGACGCCAAGCGCATGCTGGGCCGGACACCGGGTAATATTACCGCAATTCGTCCCATGAAAGATGGTGTCATCGCCGATTTCACCGTGACCGAGCAGATGCTGCAGCACTTCATTCGCAAGGTCCACCAAAGCACTTTCCTCACGCCTAGTCCTCGGGTGCTGGTCTGTGTGCCCTGCATGTCGACCCAGGTGGAGCGTCGTGCCATCAAGGAATCCGCCGAAGGCGCCGGGGCCAGGGAAGTCTTCCTGATCGAGGAGCCCATGGCTGCCGCGATCGGCGCAGGCTTACCCGTGGAAGAAGCCCAGGGCTCCATGGTGGTGGATATCGGTGGCGGAACCTCCGAGATCGCGATCATCTCTCTCAATGGCGTAGTCTACTCGGAATCGATTCGTATTGGGGGCGATCGTTTCGATGAAGCCATCACTGCCTATGTGCGTCGCCACTACGGTAGCCTGATTGGTGAGGCCACCGCAGAGCGTATCAAAGAAGAGATCGGTTGTGCCTATCCCGGCGGTGAGCTGCGCGAGATCGATGTGCGCGGTCGCAATCTGGCCGAGGGCATTCCCCGCAGCTTTACACTCAACTCCCATGAAATTCTCGACGCCTTGCAGGACCCGCTGGCCTCGATCGTCTCCGCGATAAAGAGTGCCCTGGAGCAGTCGCCGCCGGAGCTTGCCTCGGACATTGCCGAGCGTGGCCTGGTGCTGACCGGGGGCGGGGCATTGCTGCGCGATATCGACAAATTGATCGCCGAGGAAACCGGCTTGCCGGTCATCGTGGCCGAAGATCCGCTGACCT
Organism: uncultured Halomonas sp.; assembly: GCF_947500835.1. Classification (GTDB taxonomy): domain Bacteria; phylum Pseudomonadota; class Gammaproteobacteria; order Pseudomonadales; family Halomonadaceae; genus Modicisalibacter. Next base: position 163,196 of record NZ_CANMTQ010000001.1, on the reverse strand, counting down.
GCGTTGCCCGCGGCGGCGGCAAGGCTCTTGAAATGATCGATCGCGACACCTTCGAACTGGTATCCAGCGACTGATTTCCGCGGACACGGGTGCTTGGCGCTTCGTGTCCGTCGGCCGGCGGAGGAAGATCTATTAAACCGCTGTTCTCGCAGGACCCTGCATCGGGTTATCGCATGTTGCTGTGCGCCATTGTTGCCTTTGCCCTCATGTTCGCCGAACAGCGCGTACCGCGCATGGCGGACTTTCGCGCACATCTGACCACCGTTGTGGCGCCGATACAGTGGGTTGTAAGCCTGCCAAGCGATGCCTTGTCCTGGGGAGCCCTGGTGATTTCCGATCAGCGCCAGTTGATCGATGAAAACCGCCAACTACGCGAACAACTGCTCAAGCTCTCCCGTCGTGTTCAGCGCATGGCCAGCCTCGCGGCAGAAAATGTCCGGCTGCGCGAACTGCTCGATGCGGCGCAACGAGACGATATCCCCTACGTTACGGCCCAGCTGTTGTCCCTGGATTCCGATCCCTTCACTCATCAGATGGTCATTGATCGCGGCGGGGTCGATGGTGTCTATAAAGGGCAGCCGGTCATGGATGCCTCGGGGCTGATTGGTCAGGTCATGTCGGTTTCTGCCTATACCAGTCGCGTGCTGATGCTGGCGGATGCCAGTCATGCTGTTCCAGTCCAGATCAATCGCAACGGCTTGCGGTTCATTGTTCAGGGCACTGGCGCCTATGATCGTCTTCTTGTAATACACGTACCCGATACCTCGGATATTCGCGAAGGTGATCTCCTGGTGACGTCCGGGCTTGCCGAACGCTTTCCTGAAGGTTATCCGGTGGCACGAGTGACCGAGGTGGTGCACGATCCCGGCGAGCCTTTTGCCCAGGTAGCGGCAAGACCCATTTCCCAGCCCGAGCGCTCGCGTCATTTTCTGCTTCTCTTTCCGCCACCCCCGGTAGAGGTTGCCCTGGACGCGCTGGAGGCCGCCATTATCGTTGGCGGCGGTGAGCCCTTGCCTGACGCCGCGCCTGCCTCTGAACCCGTGGAGGCTCCATGAGCCAGAGGCCGCTACCCGCGCTGTTGCTGATCTGGTTTACCCTGCTTCTGGCACTATGCTTGCAGGTGATGCCGCTACCGGATGCCTGGCTGGTCTGGCGTCCCGAGTGGCTGGGCCTTATGTTGGTCTATTGGTGTGTGGCAGCGCCCCAGCGAGTGGGAATTTTCCATGGTTTTGTGCTCGGTCTGCTGCTGGATCTGATCGAAGGGTCTCCGCTGGGACAAAACGCGCTGGTACTGTCGCTACTGGCCTATCTCGCCCTGTTGGTCCATCAGCGCATGCGCGCCTATTCTCTGGCGCAGCAGTCGATTCTGGTGCTGGTTCTGTTGGGGATCGCGCAACTGCTCGAGCAGTGGCTGCGCACCATGTTCGGACCCTTCTCCATTAATCTGGCTTTTCTACTCTCGGCATTGATCGGCGCTGTACTGTGGCCCTGGTTGTACACCATGTTGCAGGCACTGCGTCGCAAGCTGGGAGGACTCTGATGGCGATATCAAACCCCGCGCCCGCCATGCTGCGTCTGGCTTCCGCATCGCCGCGTCGGCGTGAACTGCTGGCCTCGATCGGGTTGATGTCGGAGGTCGCGCCGGTGAATATCGATGAGACCCCGGAACCGGATGAGCCCGCCGCGGATTATGTTCTGCGTCTGGCACGGGCCAAGGCGAAGGCGGGTGCGCTGGATGCCAAGCTGCCGACCCTGGGCTCGGATACCGCCGTCGTGCTCGACGGTCAGATTCTGGGTAAGCCGATCGATCAGGCTCACGCCCGGCAAATGCTCGAAGCGCTTTCCGGGCGACGTCATCAGGTCATGACCGCGGTAGCGGTCAGCGGCCGGCAGGGACTGCTTTCGGTCTGCGTGACCACGCAAGTGACCTTACGCGCCATATCGTCAAAGGAAATCGACGCCTACTGGGCTACCGGCGAGCCTATCGACAAGGCTGGCGGTTACGCCATCCAGGGGCGCGCCGCCATCTTCGTCGAACATCTCGAGGGCAGCTATTCAGCGGTGGTCGGCTTGCCGCTTTACGAAACCTCACAGCTGTTGTTGCGCCAGGGCGTCACTTGCTGGCCTGAACAGGACTGACCCGATTCGTCATTCTAAAGCGCCTTGGCTATGTCATAATCGTCTCTTGCCCTAGCGATCAAGGATCTATGCATGAGTGGTGAAGTACTGATCAACTTGACGCCGATGGAAACCCGGGTAGCGGTAGTCGAGAACGGCGTACTGCAGGAGGCTTTCATCGAGCGTAGCCGGCGCCGGGGCATCGTCGGCAATATCTACAAAGGCAAGGTGGCCCGAGTGCTGCCAGGCATGCAGGCGGCGTTCATCGATGTCGGTCTGGAGCGAGCGGCGTTCATTCATGTTCACGAGGTCATGCCGCCCCACACGCCCAATGACGAACAGGTGTCGATCAGCCAGTTGCTGCAGGAAGGGCAGCCTCTGGTCGTTCAGGTGACCAAGGATCCGATTGCCTCCAAGGGCGCACGCTTGACGACCCATCTCTCGGTGCCGTCACGCTATCTTGTCTACATGCCCGACGCTTCTCATACCGGCGTGTCTCAGCGTATCGAAGACGAGGGTGAGCGCGAGCGCCTGCGCACCCTGGTGGAGGAGTGCCTGGTCGAGCTCGATTCACAAGCGCCCGGTGGCTTCATCATTCGTACCGCCGCCGAAGGGATCGGACGGGACGAGCTGATCACGGACATACAGTACCTGCTGCGGCTGTGGCGCAAGGTCGGGGAGCGTCGCATCGAGGCCCCGGCGCCTAGCTGTATTTACGATGACCTGCCGCTGTTCATTCGCACTCTGCGGGACATGATGCGGGATGATATCGAGAAGATACGCATCGACTCCCGAGAAAACTTCCAGCGGCTGCAGGCGTTTGCCGACGAGTTCATGCCCGGCATGGCGGAGCGTATCGAGTACTATCCGGGCGAGCGGCCGATCTTCGATCTGTTCAGCGTCGAGGACGAAATACTTAAAGCGCTTGGGCGCAAGGTGCAGCTCAAGTCCGGGGGCTATCTGGTGATCGACCCCACCGAGGCGATGACCACCATCGACGTGAACACCGGCGGGTACGTCGGTCATCGCAATCTCGAAGAGACCATCTTCAAGACCAACCTCGAGGCCGCTACTGCCATCGCCCGCCAGCTCAGGCTGCGCAATCTGGGCGGTATCATCATCATCGACTTCATCGATATGGAAGATCTCGAACACCGGCGTCAGGTGCTGCGAGTGCTCGAAAAATCCCTTGAGCGGGATCATGCCAAGAACAAGCTGACCGGCGTCACCGAGCTCGGGCTGGTGCAGCTGACGCGCAAGCGCACCCGAGAGAGCCTGGAGCAGGTGTTGTGCGAATCCTGTCCGACCTGTCAGGGGCGCGGAACTCTCAAGACCCCAGAAACCGTATGCTACGAAATCTTTCGCGAAATCATGCGCGAAGAGCGCGCCTATGGGCCGGATACCTATATGGTGCTGGCGTCTCAGGCGGTGGTGGATCGCCTGCTCGACGAAGAGTCTTCCGCCGTGGTGGATCTGGAGATCTTCATTGGCAAGACCATTCGGTTTCAAGTCGAGACCCATTATTCTCAGGAGCAGTACGACATCGTGCTGATGTAGTCCTATGAGTCCGTACCGCGTTGCCCTGCGCTGGGTGTTGACCCTGATCGCTCTAGGGCTGGTCGTGCTGGCCTTGCTGTTCAGTGGGCTGCGTCTGGCGATCAGCCAGATCGATGTGCTGCGCAATGAGTTGAACGCCCAGCTCACCGAGCAGTTCAACGCCACATTGCAGATAAAAGACCTGCAGGGCAGGCTGCATGGGCTCGACCCCTCCCTTGCAATCGACGACCTGCAGCTGACCTCCTATCGCCAGACGCAACCGCTACCGCTAGTCGAGATCGAGCATCTTCAAGCACGCCTGGATACCCTGGCATCCTTGCGCGCGGGCTATCCAATACTCGATGAGGCGCGTATCGACAAGGCGACGCTGCATCTCTACCAGGACGCCCGAGGGCACTGGAAGTGGCCGGATCCGGCGGAGCTGCCGGAAGAGCTGACACCCGAAACGAATTTCGAGATCGAGAGCCTGGATGACGTCGTTGGTATCCTGCTGCGTCAAGAAGCGGTGGTAGAGGATCTGCGCCTGGTGTTGCATGGCGTCAGCGGCACGCTGACGCTGACAGCGCCGCGTTTGCTCATGACCGGGGATACCAGGCGCGCCCATGTGGAAGGCACGCTCTTCGTCGAGGACGAATCCTCCAGCGGCATCCAGGTAGTGCTGGAAGTGCTGCAAGATCAGACCGACTGGACGAGTCCCGACGCTGCCTTTCAGGCGCGCGCCGACCTAGGAGCGATGTCGCGTCTGGGGACTCTGCTGACCGGGCAAGAAGACATTTACATGAAGCGGGTCGATGGCCGGGCAACGCTTTGGGGACGCTGGCAGGAAGGGCGCCTGGAGGATGCCCGGGCCAGTCTCGATATCGATCAGCTGATGCTCGAAAGCAACGCCACTAAAGGCGAAGCCTCTGCACCTGAGGCGCCTGAAAAGGAAGCCAAGCCGCTGGTATTCAAGAATCTTGCTGCCCGAGCCCAGTGGCTACGCGGTCAGGATGACAATTGGCAGGCCTGGATCAACGCATTGCCCGAACGCGACAAGCAAGATGATGAAAAGAGCGATGACCCCGATGAAGCCTCGGCTTTTCCCGAGCGGCTGTATGTCGAAGGTCGCAATGCGGCCTGGCAGGTGCGTAGCGCACCTTTCGAGCTTGGTCCGGCAACCGCTTGGCTGCAGCGTCTGCCTTTTGCTGAATCACTGGCTCAGGTTCTTGCCACCCTGTCGCCCCGTGGCCGTGTAGCCGGGTTGGCGCTAAAGCAGGATAAAGGAAGCTGGCGCGCTCAAGCAGCGTTGCACGAAGTAGCCGTATCTCCTTGGGAGGGCGCGCCTGGCGGCGGGCCTTTCGATGCCTGGGTACAGGTGAAAGATGGCCGTGGCAGCGTGCGTTTCGTGGAGCAGTCTGGCATGACCCTGGCCTTTCCCGAGGTGTTTACCGCGCCGCTTGAACTTTCAAAAGCGCAGGGTGAAGTTGACTGGGTGGTAAAGGATGGCTCTTTCAGCGTAGGGGGTGAGAATCTTGAACTGACCTGGCGCGATGCCAGAGTAAAAGGAGATTTTCGCTTCGTTGCTCCCGACCAGGCGCCGGCGGAGCTCGAGTTGAGTCTCGACATGCGCGAGGTGGATGCGATCGATACCCCTTTGATGCAATGGCTGCCGGACAAGGTGCTCGAGCCGGAGCTGAAGGAGTGGCTATCCGGGGGTATCGCCGGTTACGTGCCGCAGGGCAGTTTCTATCTCAAGCTGATCCTGGACGAAAATCTGGACGATGATTCGAACACGGACTCAAGACAGCACTCAAGACAAGGCAGCGACGCGGCGGAACAACAGATCCCTAGTGACGAAGACGAGCCCTTCGATGGTGAATTACGTCTGGCCCTGCAGATCGAGCAGGGGCGACTGCCTTATGATCCAGAGTGGCCGGCGCTTGAGAATGTCAGCGGTGAAATGACGCTGCACAATGAAAATCTTCAGGCGACGGTTGCTCACGCCGAAACCCATGGCCTGGTCACCGAAGGTGCCAAGGTCACTCTCGAGAACGAAGCGTTGCGCGTGCAGGGGCCTGTCACCGGGCCCGCCCAGGCGTTATTTGATTTTCTGGGGGCGAGCCCCATCGAAGGAGCCGACACCTTTGCAGGCTGGCGGGCCAGCGGCGGGGTCGGCGGGCAGTTGAGTCTTGTCGTGCCCATGGACAATCCCGATGCCTTGACGATAGATGTCGCCGCGTCCGCGAATGCGCCATCGCTTGTCTTTTCCGATATTGACCTTGCCTTGGGCAATGTCAACGGTGACTTGCGTTATCGCCACGCCAAAGATGAGGATTTCTTGACGGGCACCCTCGGTGCACGTGCCTTCGATGGACCCGTGCTGGCGAATTTTGACGTCGGTGGTAAAGGCATCAAGCTAGAAGGGCGCGCCCTGGCAACGGGTCTGCTCGAATGGGGTGGCCTGAGCGGGTTCAGTGGTCTGATGAGCGGCTACTTCCCTTATTCCGCCCAGTTCGATCTTCAAAGTGAGCAGTCAACGTTCGTCTTGGATAGCGATCTCGAAGGGCTGAGTATCCATTTGCCCGCGCCCTTCGGCAAAGCTGCTGCCGAACGCGTACCCTTGCATATAGAGTCGGTTCCCGAGCAGCGATTAAGTGCGGAACTCGCCGATCGCCTGCGGCTGCGCTGGCGTCAGGTCGGACAAGGAGATCAGGGTCAAGGTCAGATCTGGCTCGAGACCTGGCCCTCGGATCCTCGGTGGCCTGGCGCTAACGGCTGGGAAGCGGCTTGGCAGACGCCGCGTCTTGATATCGAGCCTTGGCAGGAAGCGCTGACGCGTCTTGGCTCTTTTGGTGATGCGACGAACAACACATCAGGCACGAATATGACGTCGCTGAACAGCGTGCGTATCGATACCCAGTGTCTACACCTGGAACAACGCTGCCTCGGCTCGCTTCAGGCGGCGCTCAAGCCGCGCGGGCAAGGCTGGCAATTCGATTTGGGCGGCAGCCTGGTCGAAGGCCGCGGCGATTTCCTGCCGGCGCAGCCAGAGCCGCTGTCGCTGGTATTGTCACGCCTGACCCTGGACGGTCTGATCGACGAGAATGATGACGAGTCCCCACCCGACCTGGCCAGCGAGATTGCGACTGCGCCGGAGGCAGAGCCATTTCCTGCAGGATTGAACCAGGTGCCTGATGGCAAGGTCAGTATAGATAGGATCCTGTACAAGGGGCGTAGGTTCGGCCCCTTGGCGGCGAGCTGGAAAGCATCCTCCGAGCGGCTGCAGATTGCACCGCTGACGTCCACGTTCGGGCAAGTGCAGCTCGATGGCGAATTCACATGGGAAGCCGCCGGGCCTCAGGCAAGCCTGACTCGTTCCAAGATTGCCTTGGGTGGAGGAGATATAGGTACCTTGTTCGAGTCACTCGATCAGCCGGTCGCGTTACGCAGCGCCAGTACCGACGTTCGGACACGCCTGGCTTGGCCGGGCGCTCCTTGGCAATTTGCCCTGGAGCGTTCCCGAGGAAATATTGATGCTACTCTGAACGATGGCAGTTTCCTGACGCTGGACTCCTCCTCGGCAAAGCTCATTGGCCTGCTCAACGTCAACAACCTGTTGCGGCGTCTACGCCTGGATTTTGCCGATGTAACCGGGCAAGGCACGGCTTTCGACAGTGTGAAGGGCGGTGCGACGCTGTACGATGGACGTCTGGAAACTCGAGGACCCATTGAAATCGATGGACCCTCTACCCAATTCAGTCTCAATGGCAACGTAAATCTTCTGCAGCGTCAGCTGGATTTGTCTCTAGGAGTGACCGTTCCTATCAGTCAAAACCTCCCTCTAGCGGCGGTGCTGGTGGGTGCTCCCTATGTTGGCGGAGCCCTGTTTCTGGCCGACAAGCTATTCGGCGGCTGGATCGACAAGGTCACGCGAATTTATTACAGCGTGCAAGGCCCCTGGGCCTCGCCGCAAATCACCGTGGAAAATGCCGAATGACGCAATCGACGAAAGCGCCTCTCGACGAGGCCATTGCCATACTATTGACGCCGGGTGGTCTCGATGCCGCGGCGCTCGACACCGGGCTGGATCATGCAATGGGGGCGGGTATCGACTATGCCGATCTCTACTTCCAGCGCAGTTGGCACGAAAGCTGGGTGCTCGAGGATGGCGAGGTCAAGGATGCCAGCTACAACATCGACGGCGGCGTCGGTGTCCGCGCCCTGGTTGGCGAAAAGACCGGCTTTGCCTATTCCAATCAGATCACCGCAGGCGCCCTTGCGGATACCGGACGCACCGCGTCGGGTATTGCCCGCAGCGGCTCGCGTCTGGCTAGTCAGCCAGTTCAAGCTGGCGGCGCGCCGCTGCGTTATGCGGGCATCGATCCCTTGTCGGGCCTCAGCGCTGAAGACAAGATTGCGCTGCTCAAGCAGGCGGACCGTATCGCCCGAGAAGCGGACCCTTGCGTTTCTCAGGTGACGGCGTCTCTCACCGGTGTGCATGAGGTCGTACTTGTACGTGCAAGCGACGGCACCCTGGCAGCGGACATTCGCCCGCTGGTGCGCTTCAATGTCAGCGTGATCGCCGCAAAGAACGGGCGGCGTGAGCGGGGCAGTGCCGGCGGAGGGGGGCGCTATGCCATGGCACGGCTGCGTGATGAAAACGTTGCCGAGCGCTATGCAAAAGAAGCCGTGCGCCAGGCCCTGGTCAATCTCGAGGCTCTCGATGCTCCCGCCGGTCAGATGCCGGTGGTGCTGGGTTCAGGCTGGCCCGGTATTCTGTTGCACGAGGCGGTCGGGCATGGCCTCGAGGGCGACTTCAACCGCAAGCAGAGTTCCGCCTTCGCCGGACGCATGGGGCAGCGGGTGGCCTCTCCCGGTGTCACCGTGGTGGACGACGCCACCCTGGCGGATCGTCGTGGCTCCATGACCATCGATGATGAGGGCACCCCGGGGGCTTATACGCCCTTGATCGAGGACGGTATCCTGGTGGGGTACATGCAGGACAAGCTGAACGCACGCTTGATGAACATGGCACCCACGGGTAACGCGCGGCGTGAATCCTTTGCCCATATGCCGATGCCGCGCATGACCAATACCTACATGCTGGCGGGCCAGGACGATCCGGAAGACATCATAAAGAGCGTCAAGCGTGGGCTATATGCGGTGAGCTTCGGCGGTGGCCAGGTGGATATCACCTCCGGCAAGTTCGTGTTTTCCGCAAGCGAGGCGTACATGATCGAGGATGGACGCATAACCGCACCGGTCAAGGGCGCCACCCTGATCGGCAACGGCCCTGAAGCGATGAGCAGGGTGTCGATGATCGGTCATGACATGGCACTCGACACCGGTATCGGCGTCTGCGGCAAGGAAGGCCAAGGCGTGCCGGTGGGAGTGGGCCAGCCGACCTTGAAACTAGACGAGCTGACCGTTGGCGGCACCCAGTCGTGAACGAACGTGCCTGCGCTCGCTCAACCTTTCCGAGCTCTTTGCCACGATGGGCGCCGGGAGCAAGGCGAAGCGAGGGTCTTTTGCCATGGATGGCAAAAGTAGCGCCCAAGGATGGGTTTACAGCGCCCTCGCGAAGGCTTGCTCACGGGAAAGCCCATCTTTTATCCACCAAGCTGTGAAAGAAGTTCCGGTGGTTCTCACATACCGGCGGTGTCGCGTATCAGCTTGAACAGTTTGCGCGCGCTGGTCGGCGGCTTGCCGTGCTTTCGCTCGCTTCGCGCATTGCGGATCAGTTGGCGTAGCGTCTGGCGGTCGACATCGGGATGCTCGGCGATGAAGGTCTCTAGAGATTCGTTGCTTTCATCGTCCATGAGCCGGTCGCGCCATTTTTCAAGACGATGAAAGGCGTGATCGCGACGCAGTGTTTCACGTTCGAACTCGTCGAAGACCTGCTGTATGCCTTCGATATCCTCGCGGCGCATCAGCTTGCCGACGTACTGCATATGACGGCGGCGCCCTTCGTGAGAGCGAATTCGCGAGGTTTCCTCGATGGCCGCCAGTAGATCATCGGACAGGGGTAAACGTGCCCGCTGGGCCTCGGACAGGGCAATTATTCGTTCGCCCAGGGCTTGCAGGGCCTGCATTTCCTGCTTGCGTTGGGTCTTGCTTGGCCGATCCAGGGGATCGGCGGGTGATTCAAATGACATGCCATTACCATCAGCATTGGGAGGTTGGTGCAGTATACCAGCCAGCCTCGCTACAAGGAGATCAACATGACTCAAGCCTTCGATGCCGCCGCGCAGCAGACGCTGCTGGAATCCCGGGTGGCCGCGGCCCTGGAACAGGCGCGTACCCTGGGCGCGGATGCCTGCGAAGTCGGCGCCAGCGTCGACCAGGGAACAGGTATCAATGTACGCATGGGCGAGGTAGAAAGCGTCGAGCTGTCCCGGGATCAAGGCATTGCCGTCACGGTCTACGTGGGTAAGCGCAAGGGTAGCGCGTCCTCTTCCGATGCCGGGGAAGCCTCAATCCGCGCGGTAGTGGAAAAGGCCATCGATATCGCGCGCTATACCGGGGAAGATCCCTACGCGAGACTGGCGGATGCGGAATTGATGGCAACGGAATTCCCCGATCTCAAGGTGCATCACCCTTGGTCATTGGCCACGGACGAAGCGATCGAATTGGCCCTGGCCTGTGAGAATGCCGGTCGCGAGGTCGAGGGTATCGCCAATTCCGATGGCGCCGGGCTATCTACCGGTGAAGGGGTGCGGGTCTATGGCAATAGCCACGGCTTTTTGGCAGGACAACGCGGCAGTCGACATTCCTTGTCCTGCATGCTGATCGCCCGAGACGAGCAGGGCATGCAGCGGGACTACGACTACAGCAGCGAACGTGATCCCGCTAAGCTAAGTTCACCGGAGACGATCGGGCGCAGTGCCGCAGAGCGAACACTACGTCGTCTGGGTGCGCGCAGGCCTGAGACGGGGCGTCTGCCGGTGCTGTTCGCCCCGGAGTTGGCCAGTGGTCTGGTGGGGCATTTTCTCAATGCCATTGCCGGTGGCGCGCTCTATCGCGAAGCGTCGTTTCTCTGCGATAGCCTGGGCAAGCCATTGTTTCCGGATTGGTTCACGCTTCAAGAGAAACCTCGCGAAATTGGCGGTATGGCCAGCTCCTCTTTCGATAGTGACGGTGTCTACACCCGGGACAACATCTTTGTCGACAGCGGGCGTATTGCCAGCTACATGCTCTCTGCCTATAGCGCTCGTCGTCTAAACATGACCACTACCGGCAATGCAGGCGGTGCTCGCAACCTGCGTATCAAGGCCCCTCTCACGGCCCAGGCCGACCTGCTGGCGCAGATGGGTCGTGGCGTGCTGGTCACTGAATTGATGGGCCAAGGAGTCAACGGAGTAACCGGTGACTACTCACGAGGTGCCGCAGGCTTCTGGGTCGAGAATGGCAAGATTCAGTATCCGATCGAGGAATTCACCGTCGCCGGCAACCTCACTACCATGTTTGCCAATCTGATGGGGGTCGGGGACGATATCGATACCCGGGGCAGTGTCCATACCGGCAGCTGGCTGATCGATGATATGACTATCGCAGGAAGCTGATAGCACTCGGGTATGACGAAAAAAATTGGCATGGCCGCTCTATTTAATCCACGCTCTATGCGATTCTATAGGGCGGCCAATGTCATTAGAGATAAAAGTAGGTGGCAAGACCAAGAAAGGCCATGAAGCCGACCACATCGGTAACCGTGGTAAGAATGACGCTGCCGGACAGGGCCGGGTCGATCTTGAGCCTTTTCAAAAGCACTGGCAGTAACGTGCCGCAAAAAGCAGCGAACAACAGATTGATGACGATTGCCGCGGCGATGATGATGCCCAAGGTCATGTCACCGAACCAAAGCACTGCAATCGCCGCAACAACCAATGCCCACAGTAGCCCATTGAGAGCACCGACGATCAGCTCCCGGTTGAGCAGCCAGCGCACGTTACTCCCGGACACGTGACCCAAGGCAATACCCCGTATCAATACGGTCAGCGCCTGGGAGCCTGCGATGCCGCCCATGCTTGCAACGATTGGCATCAGTACCGCAAGCGCGGTGACTTTCTGGATGGTGCCTTCGAACATGCCGATTACCGCAGCGGCCATGAAGGCGGTAATCAGATTGATGCCCAGCCATATCGCACGCCGCCGGCTGGTGCGCCAGATCGGGGCAAAGGTATCTTCATCTTCATCCAGGCCTGCCATGCTCATTACCTGATGATCCGCATCCTCACGGATGACATCGACCACGTCGTCGATGGTGATACGACCCAGCAGATGACTATCACCGCCGATCACCGGTGCCGAGATCAGATCGAAACGCTCGAACAGTCTGGCGACTTCGGTTTCCTCCATCGTCGCCGGGATCGTCACCATGTCCGTATCCATGACCTCGCGCACCAGCATTGACGTATCGGAAACCAGCAGGCGGTTGATAGGCAGGCTGCCGATCAGCTTGTCGCCCCGGGTCACGACCAGAAGGCTGTCGGTGGTATCCGGCAGGCGTTCGTGACGACGCAGGTAGCGCAATACCACATCCAAGGTGATTTCCGGGCGGATCGTCAGCGTATCCGTGTTCATCAACCCGCCGGCCGTGTCCTCGGGATAAGAGAGCACGGTTTCCAGGCGCTGGCGCTCCTGGGCCTCCATGGAGTCGAGTACTTCGAGGGTGACGGTATCCGGTAGGCGCTGCAGCAGATCTGCCAGGTCATCGACATCCAGCCCCTCGGTGGCGGACATCAGCTGCTGGGTATCCATCCGGTTGAGGAATTCCGTCTGGATATCCTCACCCAGGTACTGCAGCACATCACCTTTTAGCTCAGGCTCGATCAGCTCCCACAGGATGTCGCGCTCCCTGGGGGGTGTCGACTCCAGTAAATGCGCTATATCGACCGGGGCGAGGCCACGATTGAGCATGCGGCGTGCCTGTTCCAGGGCGCCGCTTTCCAGAGCATCGTTTAGCCTGGCGAGTCTGGGCTGAAGCCTCTCTGGATTTCTGCTCATGTCGGGTGGCGTCCTTTGTCGTGCCTCAATGGTCGCGCTATTCTAGCATCGTAGTATGATGGCGCGCACAAAAGAAAACGCTGTTCGAGAGAGGCTTTCAAGCGCCCCGATTCAGGCGTATTTCTTGTTTCTTGGTCGAAATCAATCGTCTTCGTCGAACCTAGCGGTGAAAAGTGCTTCCACTGCGGCGAGGGCTTCTTCGGCCTGGGGGCCTTTCGCGGCGACTTCGAGTACGCTGCCGCAGGGCGCGGCAAGCATTAAAAGCGACATGATGTTGTTCGCATCAGCGCTTTTATCCTGGTGATACACGGTGACATTGGCATCGAAGGGCTGACAGCATTTGACCAGCTTGGTGGCTGCACGTGCATGAAGGCCACGCCGGTTGGTCAAGATCAGCTCACGCTGAATCATTCCGCGCTTCTCCTACGACGGTGAGAACGCCAAGCTCACGATGTCGAAGGCGCACGCGATAGCGGTTGGCAAAATGATGAGCCAGACGCTCACTCAAGTAGACCGAGCGGTGCTGGCCACCGGTACATCCAATGGCTACCGTCAAATAGCTGCGATTGCTGGCGATATAGGCAGGCAGCCAGCGCTCCAGCCAGTCGCGGATGTCATCGGCCATGGCGCCGACCTCGGTATAACTTTCGAGGAACTTGATGATTTCGCCATCGCGCCCATCGTGATGACGCAGTTGTGGATCCCAGTAAGGGTTGGGTAGGCAGCGGGCATCGAACACGGTATCGGCATCAAGGGGTACACCTCGTTTGAAGCCGAAGGATTCGAAGGTCAGCGTCAGCTGATCGCTGGAATGGTGTGCCACCTGGCTTGCGATACGCGCACGTAGGTCGTGGATCGAAAGCTGCGAGGTATCGATTACCAGATCGGCAAGATCCCGGATGCGAGCCAGGGTGTGTTCTTCGGACTCGATGGCTTCCGCCAGGGTCATCTCGCTATCCCGGGTCAAGGGATGGCTGCGGCGCGTGGCGGAATAGCGCTCCAGCAGGACCTTGTTCTCGGCGGTGAGGTAGACCACATGGCAATCGATGTTGCGCATACGAATTTCTTCGAGCAGCACCGGAAAGCGCTTGAGCGCTGTTGGTAGATTGCGCGCATCGATACTTACCGCAATGTTCGAACGCCGGACATCATCTTGTTGCAGCTCATGGATAAGAGGATCGAGCAGCATGGCCGGCAGATTGTCGATGGCATAAAAGCCAAGATCCTCGAGTGCCTGGAGCGCGATGGATTTTCCAGAACCCGATCGTCCGCTGATGATCACGAGCTGCATGATAGCGCCCTTATAACGATGGCTTAGGCTCTTAGCCTTGTATAGAACAGTTTATATTATATGAAACGATACCGATATGATGCTCTTTGGCATCATCCATCGTTCTCGCTGTTCGTTTGTTCGAGACCGCGAATGGCATCGATAAGCGTTTCGTAGAGCTGACTTTGACTTTCGCTTTTGCGAAGGCGCATGCGAGTATTCGCATCGTTCATGAGGCTGGCCACTTGAGCGAGAAGCGCCAAATGCGTTTCGTCCGCTGCTTCGGGAACCAATAGAATGAAGATCAAGTCCACTGGTTCGCCATCTATGGCATCGAAGCTGATGGCTTCCTGAAGCTTGAGGAAACCCGCAACCGGCGTCTTGCAATGGGGATCTCGCGCATGAGGAATGGCAACACCATTGCCGATGCCGGTGCTGCCAAGTTTTTCCCGGCCAATCAAGCGTCCAAAAACCTCTTGGCTATCCAGGCTGGGCGTGTTCTGGGCAATGAAGGTGCTGAAGAACTCCAGCACCCGCTTCTTGCTCCCCCCGGGGACGGCGAATAGCGCGCGCTCGGGGGGTAGGATGGCTTCAAGAGACATAGATGAACTCAGCGCGCGCCAGCGCCTTGCGCCCGCGCTTGAGTCTTTTCCTTATGTTTGACAAGTTGACGATCAAGCTTGTCAGCAAGTGCATCAATGGCAGCATACATGTCGCCGTTTTCGGCCTCTCCATGAAGATCTGCGCCGGCTGCGTGAAGGGTACAGGCTGCTTGATGGCGTTCCTTCTCGACTGACAAGGTGACGTGTACCCGGGTGATGTTGTCGTAATGGCGCTCCAAACGTGCAAGTTTTTCGTTCACATAATCACGCAATGCATCGGTCAGCTCGACATGATGGCCAGTGATGTTGACTTGCATGGCACGCTCCTATTGCTGCGAATGGTCCAAGGATTGTAACCCTTTTTGCGGCTTAGCAAACCCCTGTCGAGGGAGGTCATGCCAAACGCTTGCGATCGCTGGAAGAAGGAATGCCCAATCCTTCGCGATACTTGGCAATGGTGCGGCGGGCCACCTTGATACCGTCCTCGGCGAGTAAATCCACCAGCTTGCTATCGGACAAGGGCTTGCGTGGCGATTCCTCGCTGATCATCTTCTTCAGGCGTGCTCTAATTGCGGTGCTGGAGTAGGCGTCGCCGTCATTTTCGTTGCCACCAACCTGGCTGGAGAAAAAATATTTCAGTTCGAAGACGCCACGCGGGGTGTGGATGAATTTCTGCGTAGTAACCCGAGAAATGGTTGATTCATGCATTTCAACGAGTTGGGCGATGTTCGCCAGGATCAGTGGTTTCATTGCCTCTTCACCATGTTCGAGAAAGTCGAACTGATGGCTCATTATTTCCCGGCCTACCTTGAGCAGGGTGTCGTTGCGACTCGACAGGCTCTTCATCAGCCAGCGCGCTTCCTGCAGATGCTGTCTCATGAAGGTATTGTCGTCGCTCTTGTCGGCGCGTCGTATCAGCGCGGCGTAATCCGGCTGAATGCGCAATCGGGGTAGAGCATCTGGATTGAGCTCGATGCGCCAGCCTTGAGGCGTGTAATGGGCAATCAGGTCCGGTGTGACATAGCGCTCGTCATGATGATCAAACGCTTGTCCAGGGCGCGGATCAAGCAAGCGAATCATGGCAATGACGTTGTCGAGCTGCTCATCGTCGAGCCCCAGGCGTCGCTTGAGCATCTTGCGGTCATTGCCGGCCAGGGCTTCCAGGAACTGCCGGACCAGGCGTTTGGCCTGGGGTAGCAATGGAGTCGCTTCATCGAGGGCGCCAAGTTGCAACAACAGGCATTCACGTAGATTTCGCGCCCCGACCCCGGTCGGCTCGAACTGTTGTACCTGCTGTAAAACCTGTTCCGCCTCCTGGCTCTTGAGATTGCCAAGGCCTTGCCCTCTCAGTCCTTCCACCAGTTCATCGAGGCTAGCGTCGAGATAGCCCGCCGGGCTGATCGAGTCGATGAGGCTCTCAGCGATCTGTCGACTACGTGCTGACATATCAGTCATGGTCAATTGCCAATGCAAATGATCCTTGAGGCTTAGTCCAGCCACGTTGCGTTCAATGTCGTTACCATCGGCGCTACCTGTTTGGCTAGCAGGTGCATCCTGATAGGTATCCGACCATTCGCTATCGGTGACCAGTTCCGTGGGAATGACCTCCGCCCACTCCTCCTCGATGCTCTCGGCCACGGCTTGTTCGCCGTAGGCTTCTTCGAGCTCCAGCATGGGATTGGATTCCAGTGCCTGCTGGATTTCCTGACGCAAATCTAGCGTCGAGAGTTGCAACAGCTGGATTGCCTGTTGCAACTGGGGCGTCATGGTTAGCTGAGTGCCGATGCGCAGCTGTAGCGTTGGCTTCATTACCATAAGGGAAAAGGATCACCGTCATGATTTGCGATCACCGTAGCGTTGCGGGAAGTCGCTTGCAAGCATGAAAAGCAATAATCATGCCATCAATCAACTAATGCTTTCTTGTTTTACGGCTAAAAAGTTCGAGATGAGATGGAATAGGTTAATGGAGGCGTCGAAAAGCAGCGAAACTAGAAGCGGAACTCGTTGCCCAGATATACCTCGCGTACCTTCTGGCTGGTGAGAATGGCTTCGGTATCGCCTTCGGCGATGATCTTGCCATCGCCAACGATATAAGCGTTGTCGCAGATATCCAGCGTGTCTCTCACATTATGGTCGGTAATGAGAACGCCGATGCTTCGTGCGCGCAGTTGGCGAATGATGCTCTTGATTTCACCCACGGAGATCGGATCGACGCCGGCAAAAGGTTCATCGAGCAGGATGAAAGCAGGTTCAGTGGCAAGGGATCTTGCTATCTCGACCCGACGGCGCTCGCCTCCGGAAAGACTCATGCCCAGATTATCGCGAATGTGTTCGATATGGAATTCTTCGAGCAAATGCTCGAGCTGCGCATGGCGCTGCTTCTTGTCGAGTTCCTTGCGGGTTTCGAGAATCGCGAGAATGTTGTCCGCTACCGACAATTTGCGAAATACCGATGCTTCCTGGGGCAGGTAGCCAATCCCGGCGCGAGCGCGGTGATGCATGGGAGCGAAAGTCAGATCTTGATCATCGATGGCGACCTCACCCGCATCCGCCTTGATCAAGCCAACGATCATGTAGAACGAAGTGGTCTTGCCGGCCCCATTGGGGCCCAGCAAGCCAACGATACTGCCTTGCGCGATGGACAAGCTGATATCCTGCACTACCCGGCGATGCTTGTAGCTCTTGGCCAGGTGACGAGCGAAAAGCGTCTTCATTCAGAGTGCTTCCTGCTTGGTGCTTCTTACTCGGTGGTTTTAGGCGTCAGGGTCATGCGCACACGTTCGTCGGCACCACTGTCGGAGCGTGAGCGCGCCTGTACCTGACGGCGATCGAGAAAATACTCCACATAGGCGCCGTTGAAGATATCGCCACCCTGATGAAGCTCTGCGCGACGAATCAGCTCTACCCGGCGTTCGCCTGCATGATAGACGATGCTCTCCCCCCAGCCCTTGACTACCGGGTCCTGAGGCGCGGGTTTTTGTTCCAGATAGGCACGACCCGCATCGCTGGTGGCAGTGACGAGAGAGACTTCACCTTGGGCGTTGCGTTCGATCTCGACCCGGTCGGCGACAAGCTTCATGCTGCCTTGCTGCATATCGACATCGCCGGTATAGACTGCCGTACCAGCTCGGTCATCGATATCAAGTCGATCCGCGGCAATCTCGATAGGGGCGCCGGCGTCGCTGTCAAGGGCGTGGGCCGTCACTGCGATCGATCCATAGAGCAGCAGGCATGCCATGAGAGGTAGGGTTTTTCGCCGCATGATCTTCATTCCTTACTGATGGGCGGGTGCACGCCACGTACGTTGCCGTTCAGACGCATGCGCGCCGAATCGATCCAGGCATCTACACGTTCACCCCGAACACGTTGCTGATGTTGGCTCAGGCGAGCTTCACTTTCACTCCAGGCATGACGCTCATGAGTGTCATAGACCAGCGTCTGGGTCTCCAGTCGCCAGCCTTGCTCAGGCGCCTCGAGCCAGGCATCGCCTTCCAGGGTAAGCGGATTGCCCTCTGGCCCTAGTGTGCCGCTGTTGCTGCCGGCAAACCAAGTGCGGCCTTCATCATCATAAAGACGTATATCCGGCGTGGTCGCGCGAATGACGTCATCCACGGGCGTATGCACCAGGCGCGGGGTTTCAAGGCGTTGATAAGGTTTGCCTTCAGCATCGAAACGCGTCATCCGCGCGCCTTCCAGATAGAAGTCCGGCTCGCCGGCAGTGTCTCTTGGCACCGGCCCGGGTGAGGGCGCGTCACGTTGTTCGATGAAGGTCAGAAGTCCCCCTAAAGCCAGCAAGATCAATGCCAGCCAGAACTTGGCGGGAGGTTTGGCCAACCGCAGCGCCATGTTTAGCCTTTTCCATGTAAATAAGTGTCGAACATGGCAGGCCAATGGCCTTGCCATGCCAGTAGATTGTCGCAGATATCGCGCACGGCGCCATGTCCTCCCGGACGTTCGGTGATCCAATCGGCGTGTTCTTGAATATAAAGAGGGGCATTCGGCACGCTGATGCCGAGTCCCGCATGCTTGATCGCTGATAGATCCGGCAAATCGTCGCCGCAGTAAGCGACCTGCTGCAATTCCATGTTCAGCTGGGCAAGCAAGGATTGCAATGCCTCGAGCTTGTCGTCGCGTCCTTGCATGACGTGTTCGATACCCAGTGCTTCGGCGCGCCGAGTCACCATCGATGATTCACGCCCGGTGATGATGGCGATTTGAATACCCGTTTGTCGCAACAGCTTTATGCCCAAGCCATCCTGGGTATTGAATGTCTTGATTTCCTGGTCGTCGGTCTGAAAATAGAGCCGACCATCGGTCATGACCCCATCCACATCCAGGGCAAGCAGGCGGATGTGCCGGGCACGTTGGATCAAAGCGGAAACATCGAGGTGGTAATCGAGAGTCATGCCATACTCCTCTAGATGACGCCGCTGGTAAGTAAGTCATGCATGTGCAGGGCGCCGATGGGGCGCTCCTGTTCATCGACCACTGCCAGTGCAGTAATGCGATTGTCTTCCATAATCTTGACCGCTTCCGCGGCCAGCATGCCGGGAGAGATACGCCTGCCCCCACGAGTCATCACGTCATCTACCAGCAGTGTCCTCAGGTCGGCATGCTGATCGAGAGTTCGTCGCAGATCCCCATCGGTATAGACGCCTATCAGATGATCCTGTTCATCCACGACACAGGTAAACCCAAGCCCCTTGTGGGTGATTTCAAGAAGAGCGTCGCGAAGCGGGCTGCCAAGCATCACCTTGGGCACCCGTTGGCCCACATGCATCAGGTCGTCGACCTTGAGTAGCAAACGCCGACCCAGACTTCCGCCCGGGTGTGATAAAGCGAACTCCTCGGCAGTAAAACCGCGGGCTTCGAGCAGGGCGACAGCCAGCGCGTCGGCCATTGCCAGTGCTGCGGTAGTAGAGGAGGTGGGGGCCAGGCCCAACGGGCAGGCCTCGCGTTCGACGCCGGCATCGAGATGTGCCTGGGCGTGACAGGCAAGGGTCGAATCAGGACGTCCGGTGATGCTGATCAGGGGCGTGCCCATGCGCTTGAGTAGCGGCAACAGGGCCGTGATTTCAGCGGTTTCACCGGAATTGGACAGCGCCAATACGACATCCTTGGGAGTGATCATGCCCAGATCGCCGTGACTGGCTTCGCCAGGATGTACGAAAAAGGCAGGCGTACCGGTACTTGCCAGGGTAGCGGCAACCTTATGACCAATGTGGCCAGACTTGCCCATGCCGGTAACGACCACACGCCCCGGGCACGCGAGCATCAAGCGGCAGGCATGATCGAAATCCTCTGACAGTTTGGCATCGAGTCCAGCGATCGCCTGTTGCTCGAGATCCAGCGTGCGACGGGCGCTGGTTCGGAAGTCGAAGTTGGCATTGACGGTCATGGTTAAGGCGCTGCCCCATTGGCGATTAAACTCAAGTGACGAACTGAAAAGTTGTTTCCGGGTCACATTGATGCATCTATGATGCGTGGCTGTGCAACCTGTATGCAATGAGTGAGCGTCATTAGACGCATTGCTTCAGGCGCTTGCAAGTTTGTCCTTGCCAGCAGATGCCGCCGTCAGCAAGATGAGTTAGGATACGATGTTCGATAATTTCCCCGGTGGATCGCTATGATGAATGACCCGCAATTCGTCGAGGTCGAAAACATGTATTTTTCCCGCGGCGAAAAGGAGATATTTCGCGGCGTCGACATGCACATCCCCCGCGGCAAGATCACTGCCATCATGGGCCCTAGCGGTTCGGGCAAGACTACCTTGCTCAAACTGATCGGAGGGCAGCTGTATCCAGATGCCGGGCGTGTGGAAATCGATGGACTCGACGTGCATCGCTTGAAGCGACGTGAGCTTTTTCGCTTGCGGCGTCGCATGGGCATGCTGTTTCAAAGTGGCGCCTTGTTTTCCGACCTCAGCGTTTTCGAAAATGTTGCCTTTCCTCTACGGGTGCATACCGATCTGCCAGAGGCAATGATCCGCGATGTCGTGCTGATGAAGTTGGAGGCGGTAGGTTTGCGTGGCGCGCGCAATCTCATGCCGGCGGAGCTTTCTGGCGGCATGCTGCGTCGGGTTGCGTTGGCCCGAGCAATCGCCCTGGATCCGGAGCTGATTCTTTATGACGAACCCTTCGTCGGTCAGGATCCGATTTCGATGGGTGTGCTGGTGCAGCTTATCAAGAAGGTCAATCAGGCTTTAGGGCTGACCGCCGTGATCGTGTCTCACGACATCAAGGAAACCATGTCCATCGCGGATTATGTCTACGTGCTTTCCGATGGCAAGGTCATGGCTCACGGCACGCCAGCCAATCTGAACGTGGATCGTGATCCTCAGGTCAGCCAGTTCATGCACGGCGAACCCGATGGTCCGGTACCCTTTCATTACCCGGCGCCGGATTACTACAGCGATATCTTGAACCAAGGGGCGAGGCAATGATCAAGCAGCGAATTACGTCTCTGGGAAGATCCACGCTGGATACATTCGAGTCGCTGGGGCGTGCCACCATATTTCTGTTTCAAGCGAGCGTAGGCATACCGGGTAAAGAAGGGTTCCATCTGTGGCTGCGCCAGATGCACTTCATTGGTGTCATGTCCCTGGCGATCGTGCTGGTGTCAGGACTTTTCATCGGCATGGTGCTGGGGCTGCAAGGCTATACCATCCTGGTGGACTTTGGCGCCGAGGACGCGCTGGGGCAGATGGTTTCCTTATCGCTTCTGCGCGAACTGGCGCCGGTTGTGGCGGCACTGCTGTTCGCCGGTCGTGCCGGCTCGGCCTTGACCGCCGAGATCGGTTTGATGAAAGCCACCGAGCAATTGAGCAGTATGGAAATGATCGGTGTCGATCCCTTGCGCCGGGTGGTGGCGCCACGCCTGTGGGCAGGCTTCGTTTCCTTGCCTTTGCTGACGATAGGATTCAGCGTCGTGGGTATCTGGGGTGGCTATCTGGTCGGCGTCGATTGGTTGGGAGTGAACGAAGGTTCTTATTGGAGCAACATGCAGGCCAGCGTCAGTTTTATCGACGATGTCGGCAATGGATTGATCAAGGCGCTGGTGTTTGCGCTGGTCGTTACCTGGATCGCTGTATTTCAGGGCTATGATCTCGTGCCTACCTCGGAAGGCATTTCCCGAGCTACGACTCGTACGGTGGTCTACTCTTCGCTGGCCGTTCTCGGTCTGGATTTTGTGCTGACGACGCTGATGTTTGGAGAACTCTAATGAAGCGCAGCAAGACGATGGAACTAGGGGTTGGCTTGTTCATGCTGGCTGGCATTCTGGGATTGGTGTTTCTTGGGTTGAGCGTGAGTGGGTTGAACAATGGCCTATCCAGCACCAGCTTTAGCCTCAAGGCGGACTTTGCCGATATTGGAGGTTTGAAGAAGGGATCTCGCGTCACCATGGCCGGGGTACAGATTGGCAAGGTGACGTCGGTGGAACTCGATCAGGAATGGTTCGATGCCAGGGTCACCATGGAACTCAACGGTGAGCTTGAAGGTCAGCTCTCCGAAGATACGACGGCAGCGATTCTAACCTCTGGACTGCTCGGGGAGCAGTACATTGGACTGACCGTGGGTGGCGCTCCTGATACGCTTGAGGATGGCGACGTCATTCACGATACTCAGAAAGCGCTGGTACTCGAAGAGCTCATTCAGCAGTTCGTGTCGAATATGGTCAATAATTGATATTTCGGGAGTAAATTGATGAGCAAGTTTTCTTCATTTTTCAAGTTCTGTGCGTTGTCACTTTTGATGCTTAGTCTGGTAATGACGCAAGCGCAGGCGCAATCCTCGCCGGTACAAACCATTCGCGACAGTACCGATGAGCTCATGAGCAAAATTGAAGGGCGCCGAGATTATTTTCAGCAGCATCCCGGTGAGCTCGAGGCTCTGGTCGATGATAGCCTGGATGACATCGCCGACTTTCGTTATATCGGCGCCAGTGTGATGGGCCGTTATTTCCGTAATGCGTCACCCAAGCAACGCTCACGTTTTGCAGATACCTTCCGTCAGACCCTGATCGATACTTATGCCAAGGGGCTAGTGACCTTCGATTATCGTGATATACGCGTTCTCGATAGCCAAGGCGTAAGCTCCGGCGACCAGGCGAGTGTCGATATGGAGGTCGTGGGTACCAATGGCCAGGTTTATCCGGTCAGCTACAGCCTGCGCGAGAATGATGGGCAGTGGAAAGTGGTCAATGTCATCGTCAACGGCATCAATCTGGGCCTGACATTCCGCAATCAGTTCGATCAAGCCATGCGTGACAACAACCGCGATTACGATGCGGTCATCAACGGCTGGTCACCGGAAGTGGGTACCGACGAGCTCGAACAAGGGGGCGACGCGTGACGCTACTGCTTGATGGCGATGCGCGGCTCGAAGTAACCGATGCAGTGCTGACTGCCAGCGGTGAGGCGGATTTCGACGTTGCCTCTACCCTGGCGGCAAACGGTCGCGAGTGGTTGGAGCAGCAGGGAGAAGGAAGCTCTGTCTCCTTCGATTTCACACAGGTGGATCAGGCCAGTAGTGCCGTACTCAGCGTTCTACTGGAATGGCTGCGTTGTGCTCGGCGCAGGGCGCTGGTGGTGGAATCGATCGATCTGTCTCCGTCCCTGTTGCGTGTGACCAGCATGGCAGGGCTTGACCAGCTGTTATTCCAGGATGGTGCCAAATAGATCGGCCGATGCGGCTGTCATCGCCATTGGCGACACTTTTCATTACCATGGTGGCTTCAGTCGTATCCAAGAATCATATCAGCAACAGGAGCCACCTCAGTTCATGCAACCCAGTGACGTCAAGACCCTGCTCGAGTCTCGTATCGATGGCTGTGATTTTCATATTCAGGGTGAGGGCTGTAATTTTCAGGTCGTTGCCGTTGGCGACGTTTTCGAGAACCTGTCGCCAGTCAAGCGTCAGCAGCTGATCTACGGCGCTTTGTCCGAAGAGATTGCCAGTGGCGCTTTACACGCTATCAGTATCAAGACCTATACCCCCGCCCAGTGGCATCAGGCGCCTGAAAACACCCAAGCCTGAAGCGAACGATATCAATGGACAAGCTAATCATCACCGGTGGTGGTCCCCTCGAAGGTGAAGTATGGGCTAGCGGTGCCAAGAATTCCGCCCTGCCGATTCTGGCCGCCACACTGCTTTCCGACGAGCCTGTCGTCATCGGCAACTTGCCACATCTGCAGGACATCACCACGACGCTGGAACTGCTTGCCTGCATGGGCATTGAGCCTGTCATGGGTGACAAGATGTCCATCCAGCTCGACGGATCCCAGGTGCGCGATTGTCATGCCCCTTATGAGCTGGTCAAGAAGATGCGTGCTTCCATCCTCGTGCTGGGGCCGCTGCTCGCGCATTTTGGAACCGCGGATGTGTCGCTGCCCGGGGGGTGCGCCATCGGCTCTCGCCCGGTGGATCTGCATATACACGGGCTCGAAGCGATGGGAGCCAAGATCGTCGTCGAAGGTGGCTATATCCGAGCTCGTGTCGATGGTCGTCTCAAGGGGGCCACTATCTTTTTCGATACCGTGACCGTGACCGGTACCGAGAATCTACTGATGGCGGCAACCCTTGCAGAGGGCACCACCGTGCTGGAGAACGCGGCGCGGGAACCGGAAATCGTCGATCTGGCCGAGTGCCTGATTGCCATGGGTGCGAAGATCGAGGGTCACGGTAGCGATACCATCGTCATCGAAGGGGTCAAGCGCCTGCATGGCTGCCATCACGATGTCATGCCGGATCGCATCGAAACCGGCACCTTTTTGGTTGCCGCTGCCGCCACTGGTGGTCGCGTAAGGGTGCTTCGTACTCGAGCAAACATACTCGACTCGGTGCTGGCCAAGCTTGAAGAAGCGGGAGCCGAGATCACCACCGGCGAAGGCTGGATCGAACTGGACATGCGTGGCCGACGGGCCAAGGCAGTCAACATACGTACCGCGCCTTATCCAGCGTTTCCCACTGACATGCAGGCGCAGTTCGTCGCACTGAATGCGGTGGCCGAAGGAACAGGTCGCGTAGTCGAAACAATCTTTGAAAATCGCTTCATGCACGTTCAGGAGCTGAATCGCATGGGGGCGGACATTGCCCTTGAGGGCAACACGGCAGTTGTCAGCGGCGTTCAACGGCTGTCCGGTGCGCCGGTCATGGCTACCGATTTGCGCGCCTCGGCGAGCCTGGTCATTGCCGGTATCCTGGCGGAAGGCGAAACCCTGGTCGATCGCATCTATCATATTGATCGCGGCTACGAGTGCATCGAGGAAAAACTGCAGCTGTTGGGGGCGAAGATTCGCCGCGTACCAGGATGAGAATGCCCAAACTTTTCCCAAGTGGCACGCCATGAGCAAACAATTGATCCTTGCCCTCTCCAAGGGGCGCATTCTGCAGGAAACGCTGCCGCTACTGGCGGATGCCGGAATCGTACCCCTCGAGAGCCTGAGCAGCAGTCGCAAGTTGATCTTCGATAGCAATCTGGAACACGTCAAGCTGGTGGTCATTCGTGCAGTGGATGTGCCTACCTATGTACAGATGGGCGCTGCGGATTTTGGAATTGCCGGCAAGGATGTGCTGCTGGAGCATGGCGCCGAAGGTTTCTACGAACCGCTGGATCTGGAAATCGCCCGTTGTCGTCTGATGACTGCCGGCCCAGTCGGTAGTCAGCCTATCCACGCACGACGGCGGGTGGCCACCAAGTTCGTCAACGTGGCGCGGCGTTATTACGCCGAGCAGGGCATTCAGGCAGAGGTGGTAAAGCTGTATGGCGCCATGGAGCTTGCACCACTCATGAACCTGGCCGACGAGATCGTCGATATCGTCGATACCGGCAATACTCTGCGAGCCAATGGTATGGAGCCGCGAGAGATAATCGATGAGATCAGCACTCGGTTGGTGGTCAACAAGGCCGCAATGACCATGAAGCACCGTCAGCTGAAACCGCTGATCGAGCGCTTGCAGGAAGCGGTCATTGCACGTCGCGCTGCTTGATGAATACTGGATTCGAATGTTTCTGAACATATCGAATGATCTAACAATCGAGTCATATTGCGAGGCGATTCATGGCCATCAGAACAAATGACAATGCGGCGCTGACCCGACTATCCACCACCGATGCAAATTTCGATGCATCATTGAATGCTTTGCTTGCCTGGGAGGGTGTTTCGAACTCCGAGGTCCAGCGTCGGGTAGACGACATCATCACCGCGGTGCGTACTCAAGGTGATGCCGCCCTGATCGAGACATCGAATCGCTTCGATCGTCTCAGTGTCACCCACATGCATGAACTCACCCTAAGCAAGGCGCGCCTGCGTCAGGCCTTCGACGGGCTGCCCGGGGAGCAGCGTGACGCACTGGCCCATGCGGCGGAGCGCGTTCGTGTCTACCATGAGCATCAAAAACCCGAATCCTGGCAGTATACCGAGTCCGATGGCACGCTTCTGGGTCAGCAGGTCGTTCCTCTGGATCGGGCGGGTATCTACGTACCCGGGGGCAAGGCTGCCTACCCGTCCTCCGTATTGATGAACGCGATTCCGGCCAAGGTCGCTGGAGTGCGGGAAATCATCATGGTAGTGCCGACACCGGATGGGGTGCTCAACGAGCTGGTATTGGCTGCCGCGCATCTCGGCGGCGTCGATCAGGTGTTCACTATCGGCGGTGCCCAGGCCGTGGCAGCCTTGGCCTATGGCACCGAGACGGTGCCTCGGGTCGACAAGATCGTTGGCCCTGGCAACATCTACGTCGCCACTGCCAAGCGCGCGGTATTCGGTCAGGTGGGTATCGACATGATTGCCGGGCCTTCGGAAATCCTGGTAATCACCGACGGTGGCACCGATCCAAGCTGGCTGGCCATGGATCTATTCTCTCAGGCGGAACACGATGAGGATGCTCAGGCAATCCTCATCGGTTGGGAGCGCTCCCATATCGATGCGGTCGAGGAGGCCATCGAGCGTCTGCTGCCCGAGATGGAGCGCGAAGCCATCATTCGTCAATCGTTGACGACCCGGGGCGCCTTGATCCTGTGTCAGAATCAGGGAGAGGCGATCGAGCTGATCAATCGTATCGCACCGGAGCATCTGGAACTCTCGGTTGATAAGCCTGAGGCCTGGCTTCCCAAGATTCGTCATGCCGGGGCCATCTTCATGGGGCGCTACACTGCCGAGGCGCTTGGCGACTATTGCGCCGGCCCCAATCATGTATTGCCTACCTCGGGCACCGCACGCTTCTCATCCCCATTAGGCGTTTACGATTTTCAGAAGCGCTCATCGCTGATTCAATGTTCTGCAAAAGGTGCCTCCACCCTGGGGCGCACTGCGTCGATACTGGCACGGGGTGAGTCGCTCACCGCCCATGCTCGCTCCGCCGAGAACCGTATCGATTCGTGAACTACTCAGGCAGAAATGCCTGGGTAATCGAATTGGGGATCCTTTTTCAGCGCCCGCTAGGAGCAGGGCGCTCGCCTACCTCAATCTCGACTTTTTGTGTTTCGCCATCTCGCATCAAGGTAATCGGCAGGGATGTATTGGGCTCCACGTCGGCGATGTCGCTCATGGCAACCCGCGGGTCCAGAATCGGCTTGCCGTTGATCGAAAGCAGCACATCGCCCTGTTGTATACCGGCCCTCTGAGCCGGGCTTTCAGGGATCACATTGGCCACCACGACACCCTGGACGGCATTCAAGCCAAAGGAGCTTGCAAGGTCCATCGTGACTTCTTGCACCTCCAGGCCCAGCCAGCCTCGTATCACGCGTCCTTTGCGCACCAGTTCGTCGAGAATTTCGCGAGCCACATTGGTCGGAATGGCGAACCCTATGCCTTGAGATCCCCCCGTGCGGGAAAAGATTGCGGTATTGATGCCCACCAGCGAGCCCTCGGCGTTGATCAGAGCGCCTCCGGAATTGCCCGGGTTGATGGCCGCATCGGTCTGGATGAAATCTTCATAGGCCGAGAGACCCAGCTGGTTGCGCCCGGTTGCACTGATGATACCCATGGTGACGGTCTGACCGACCCCAAAGGGATTGCCGATTGCCAGGCTCACATCGCCTACCGCTGCGCTCTCGGAATCCACCAGGCTAATGACCGGTAAGTCCTCCAGATCGATCTTGAGCACGGCCAGATCACTTTCCGGATCGGTGCCGATGACCTTGGCCAGGGTCTCACGACCGTCTCGTAGCGCCACCTGAATCTGGTCGGCGCCTCGGATCACATGATGATTGGTCAGCACGTAGCCGTCGTTGCTGACGATGACACCGGATCCGAGACTGGACAGCATGCGCTGGCGACTAGGCATCTCATCGCCGAAGAACTGGCGAAAAAAAGGATCTGACATCAAGGGGTGCTGTTCGCGCTCAACGACCCGTGAAGAGTAGATATTGACCACCGCCGGTGCTGCCGTGTCGACGGCGTTTGCATAGCTGGCAGGGCCGGTACGTCGCGCCAGTGGCGCCGCTTCAAGCAGTTCTGGCGCCGGACGAGAAATGGGCGCGGTTTTCAAGGTGGGAGCGATGGCGTCACCAATATCCCTGGTCTGGGCGGCGGGTGGTGAGGTCAGCGTCTCGGGCAGCCTGAGGGCGGGCTCAGGCGTTGCCGATTGATTGAGCAAATTCGGAAACTGATTGAGCAGGACAACGGCCAGGAGTACACCGCTGATCACGGGCCAGATGAGTGGCTTGACAAGGCGACGCATGCAAGGTCCTTGGTTAAAAGAGAGATTCGGCATCCTGTCGGCTCGAAGCGAAAGGGCGTGGCCGCTACAATGAGCAAAATTGTATCACTGCAGTACGTTGGCTGCCCGAGGATGAGCGATGATAGCGCGGGATCGATTGGTGAAAATGTGTGACGAGTTGTTGTGTTCCGAGAAATTCAAGGATTACACCATCAATGGCTTGCAGGTGGCGGGGCGCGCGCAAATTGGCAGGATCATGACGGGGGTCACCGCCTGCCAGGCGCTGTTGGATGAAGCGGTAAACTGGAAAGCTGATCTCGTGCTCGTCCACCATGGCTATTTCTGGAAGAACGAGCCTGTCACGATCACAGGCATGAAACGACAACGTTTGGCTACGTTGCTTGGCAACGATATGAACCTGTTGGCGTATCACCTGCCTTTGGATGCCCATCAAGTCCTGGGCAATAACGCGCGGCTGGCGGCGGAGCTGGATTTCGAGGTGCAAGGCTGTGCCGATGGAGAATTGGGCACAGGGCTCCTATGGCTGGGTTTGCCAAGCGAGCCAATGGATAGCGTTGCCCTGGGCGCTCATCTGGCCCGACGTCTTGATCGCAAGCCAACGGTCGTGGTGGCCCACGACCGCCGAATTGAGCGGGTTGCCTGGTGTACTGGCGGCGCCCAGGACATGATCGAACTGGCTTTTGAGGCCGGTGCCGATGCCTTCATATCCGGGGAGATTTCCGAGCGCACTACGCATCTGGCGCGAGAGATGGGCATTAGCTATTTTGCGGCTGGACATCACGCCACGGAGCGCTATGGCATCCAGGCACTGGGTGAGTGGTTGGCCAGCGAGCAGGACATCGAACATCGCTTCGTTGATATCGACAATCCTGCTTGAGTTTCATGGCCGACCAATCATTGTTTCAGTAGCGGGCAGGTTGCGCCTGCTGGTCGGTTTCAACTGGTTGGTGCAGACCGAAGTCTTCGGACAGCGTACCTCTATTCCCATCGGCATAGTCCCGAGGGGTTTCAAGCGTTTCAGCGCTGTCGTCTGACGTGGTGTCGGTGGCATCGACGCCATCTTGGTCAACCAGCTGCTGCTTGAGTCTCGGATCATCGCTCAAGCGCTCGGCACCCAAGGCTACCTGCTGTTCTAGCTCCAGGCTCTGGCGCTGAATCCCTTTGACCAAGTTGGTGACATTGATGAAATGGTCGTTGAGAGTATCTCTCACCTGACTAAGCTCAAGTTCGGTCTCGGCTAAACGTTGGCGCACCTTTTGATTGCGAGCCACGTTGGCATTGAGCAAGTGATAACCTAACGCGCCAATGCCAATGCCTGCCAGGACGCTGGCAATAGCCAGAATCCAATTGATATTGCCTTCGTACACATCCTTCCCCTTTACTGTTGTCGTGCCGATCCAGCCGACCGTCGGCACGGCATATTATACGGTCCAAGGTACAAGAGGGGTCAATGTGTTCGCGACAATGCGTTCCATGCTTATGCACTGGCTTATAGGCAGCGTATAATCCACGCCCTCACATCAGATTCATACTAGGGTTCATGCACGTGACAGCGACCTCTTGCGAGGCAACAGCTCCTCGTTCTCCCATGGCACGCTATCGAGAAGATCTCGAGCGGGACGATTTCGAGTATGATCCTGCCCAGGAAAAGGCCGTGCAGCACCTGCAGCGCTTGTACGACGAGCTGCTGGCAACACCACGAGGGTCATTGGCAGCCAGCAGGACTGACCACAGTAGTCGTAAAAAGATTAAATCCCGTGTCAAAGGGTTCTTGGGCAAGCGTCATTCGACGCCAGAAAAGGTAGTGTCCCCTGAAGTTATGGGATTGTATTTCTGGGGCGGCGTAGGGCGAGGCAAAACCTATCTTGTGGATACTTTTTACGAGGCCTTGCCTTTTTCGGACAAGATGCGCACGCATTTTCATCGCTTCATGCAGCGAGTGCATAATGAGCTCGGTCATTACAAAGGACAGAAAAATCCGCTTGATCTGATCGCGGGCAAATTCGCGAAAGAGGCGCGAGTAATCTGTTTCGATGAATTTTTCGTCAAGGACATCACCGACGCGATGATCCTGGCCAATCTACTCAAGGCGCTATTTGCCAATGGTGTCGTGCTGGTAACCACCTCCAATATCGTACCGGACGAACTGTATCGAGATGGCTTGCAGCGTTCGCGCTTCCTGCCGGCAATCGATCTTCTCAAGCGTCATTGCAAGGTGGTCAATATTGATTCCGGTATCGACTATCGCTTGCGCACTCTGGAACATGCCGAGTTGTTCCATACCCCTTTGAGCGATGAAGCGACTCGTCGGCTAGAGAAAAGCTTTCTCGCTATTGCCGGTAATGAAGGGGAGGAGCAGACAAAAATTGAGATCAACCACCGTTTGTTGACTGCGCGACGTGAGCACGAAGGCGTGGTCTGGTTTGACTTCAAGATGTTATGTGACGGTCCGCGTAGTCAAAACGACTATATCGAACTGGCGCGGGAGTTTCATACCGTGCTGGTATCCGAGGTGCCGCGCATGGGTACATTCAGCGAGGACCAAGCCAGGCGTTTCATTAGTATGGTCGATGAATTCTATGACCGCAGCGTCAAGCTGTTGATGTCCGCCGCCGCGCCCATTGAGCAGCTATATCATGGCGATAAACTGGCTTTCGAATTCGAACGCACGCTGTCGAGGCTCCAAGAGATGCAGTCCCAGGAGTATCTAGCGCTTCCACACCAGCCCTAGCCTTGTACAGACAAGCTATCAATACCTCTTAACCCGAGCGCAAGCCTCATGTATACTTCGCGCTCGCTCGACAGTTGTCTTTCTCACTAGAATGGCAACCAAGAAAAATAGGGATGGTCCGTCGTCGCAAGACACGAGACCCAATGTTCCAATTGGTGATTGAATCCATGAAGACGTTCACTGCTAAGCCGCAGTCCGTCCAGCGCGACTGGTTTGTTGTCGATGCTGCGGACAAGACGCTCGGTCGTCTGGCTACCGAAATCGCTCGCCGCCTGCGCGGAAAGCACAAGCCGGAATACACTCCCCATGTCGATACCGGCGATTACATTGTCGTGATCAATGCCGAAAAGGTTCGCGTGACGGGTAACAAAGCCCAGGCCAAGAACTATTATCGTCATACTGGTTACCCAGGCGGCCTGCGCTCGATGTCTTTCGAGAAGATGATCGATCATGCGCCAGAGCGCATCATCGAGTTTGCCGTCAAAGGCATGTTGCCAAAGGGACCGCTGGGTCGTGCCATGTATACCAAGCTCAAGGTCTACGCCGGTACTCAGCATCCCCACGCCGCGCAGCAGCCTCAAGAATTGAACCTCTAAGGGATATTACGCCATGTCACAGCAGTACTACGGTACCGGGCGCCGCAAGACTTCCACGGCCCGTGTGTTCCTCAAGCCGGGCTCCGGTAAGATCACCGTCAACAATCGCGCAATAGCGGATTACTTTGGTCGTGTCACCGCTCAGATGGTCATTCAACAACCATTGGAGCTGACCCAGACCAGTGAGCAATTCGATGCTTACATCACCGTCTGCGGTGGCGGTGGTTCCGCTCAAGCCGGCGCCATTCGTCACGGTATTACGCGGGCGCTGATCGATTACAACGAAGAGTTTCGCCGCCCTCTGCGGGAAGCCGGTTATGTTACCCGCGATGCCCGCGAAGTCGAGCGTAAGAAGGTTGGCCTGCGCAAGTCGCGCAAGCGCCCTCAGTTCTCCAAGCGCTAACGGATTCCGAGTCAGGTGCGACAATAACGCTCAGCCATTTTTGGCTGAGCTTTTTTTTATGTCCTTCATTGACTTAACTCAACATGAAGCACTTGGCTGGTGAGTGTCAGCTTGTGTTGATGAAGGCCTTTTCTTAACATGATGGCACTTCATACCAATAGGCCGTGAGTTTTTTCCTTTCGCGGCACATGACAGTGACAGTAGGCAGCTGTATTGATGGGAGAAACCATAAGATGGCAGAGAGCGGCGTAAACAAAGGGCGACGCCGTTTCCTCGTCGGCGCGACCGCTGTAGTAGGCGCAGTCGGAGCAGTCGGGGTAGCGATTCCTTTTCTGGGATCTTGGCAGCCTAGTGCCAAGGCAAGGGCAGCGGGAGCACCGGTTGAGGTTGATGTATCCAAGCTTGCACCCGGGCAGCAGGTGACCGTCGAGTGGCGTGGCAAGCCGGTGTGGTTGGCACGTCGTGACGAAGCGGCGGTCGAGCGCATCAAGTCGATCGATTCCTCCCAGTTGCGTGATCCCGAGTCTCAGGCACCTCAACAGCCCGAATACGTGGATCCGGTGCTGCGCTCCATCAAGCCCGAGTACATCGTGCTGGTGGGCATCTGCACGCATCTGGGCTGTGTGCCCTCCTATCGGCCCGAACCCGGGGCTGCAGATCTTGGTAGCGACTGGCCGGGCGGCTACTTCTGCCCATGTCACGGCTCGAGCTTCGATCTGGCAGGACGCGTGTTCACCGGTGTGCCGGCACCCTTGAATCTCCTGGTGCCACCCTATCGTTATGATGCCGACACGACCATCGTGATCGGTGAAGATCAGGAGGCGAGCTGATGGCTAACCCCAACAAGGCAAAGGCGGATAGCGGTTTAATGCGCTGGGTTGACGATCGTTTCCCTGCCACGCAATTGTGGAAGGACCACCTCGCCGAATACTACGCGCCCAAGAACTTCAACTTCTGGTACTTCTTTGGCTCTTTGGCAATGCTGGTGCTGGTCAACCAGATCCTGACCGGCGTCTGGCTGACCATGAGCTACAATCCCACAGCTGAAGGCGCCTTTGCTTCCATCGAGTACATCATGCGGGATGTGGAGTACGGCTGGCTGATTCGCTATATGCACTCCACCGGCGCCACGGCCTTTTTCGTGGTGGTTTACCTGCACATGTTCCGCGGTTTGATGTACGGCTCCTACAAGGCGCCTCGGGAGCTTCTGTGGGTGTTTGGCATGTGCATCTATCTGGCGCTGATGGCGGAAGCCTTCATGGGATATCTACTGCCTTGGGGACAGATGTCCTATTGGGGCGCTCAGGTCATCATTTCGTTGTTCTCGGCGATTCCCGTCATCGGTGACGATCTGACCCAGTGGATTCGCGGTGACTATCTGATTTCCGGCATCACCTTGAATCGCTTCTTCGCGCTGCATGTGGTGGCGTTGCCGATCGTCATTCTGGGCCTCGTGGTGCTGCATATCATTGCCCTGCACGAAGTCGGGTCCAACAACCCCGACGGTATCGATATCAAGGCCAAAAAAGATGAAACCGGCAAGCCTCTCGATGGTATCCCGTTCCATCCTTATTACACCGTCAAAGATATCGTCGGTGTGGCGGTCTTCCTGTTCGTGTTCTGTGCAGTGATCTTCTATTTCCCGGAAGGGGGAGGGTATTTCCTCGAGAAACCTAACTTCCAGCCTTCTGATCCCCTGGTGACGCCTGACCACATCGCGCCGGTATGGTACTTCACGCCGTTCTACGCCATCCTGCGTGCGATCACCTTCTCGCTGTTCGGTCTTGACTCCAAGTTCTGGGGCGTAGTCATGATGGGCGCATCCATTGCCATCCTGTTCGTCTTGCCCTGGCTCGATCGCAGCCCGGTGCGTTCGATGCGTTACAAGGGCTGGATGTCACGGATCATGCTAGGGTTGTTCGTGATCAGCTTTGTCATCCTAGGATATCTCGGGGTACAGCCGGTATCACCGGGGCGTACCCTGCTAGCCCAGGTATGTACGGTCATCTACTTCGCCTACTTCATATTGATGCCGTTCTATACCCGGTTCGAGAAAACCAAACCGCTACCGGAGAGGGTGACTGGCTAATGAAAAAGCAATTGACTGTACTGCTCTTCGCGCTACTGCCTCTGTCAGTGCTGCCCACCACGGTATTCGCAGCGGGGGGAGAGAGCGTTCATCTCGACGAAATGAATCCCGATCTGCAGGACAAGGCTTCTCTGCAAAACGGCATGAAGCTTTTCACCAATTACTGCATGGGCTGTCACTCCCTGGACTATCAGCGCTATAGCCGGGCATCGGAGGATCTGAATATTCCTCAGGAGCTGGTCGAGGAAAACCTTATCTTCGATGAAAACTTGGCCTTCAACGACCAGATGCGCATCGCCATGAACAAGGACGATGCCGCAGGTTGGTTTGGTGCTGCACCGCCGGACCTGAGCCTGACCGCGCGCCTGCGCGGCACGGATTGGATCTACACCTATCTGCGTAGCTTCTACGAGGATCCGGAGCGGCCCTGGGGCGTCAACAATACGGTGTTCCCGCTGGTCGGCATGCCCAACGTACTGGAGCCGTTGCAAGGTACTCAGGAAATGGTCTGTGCGCAGACCGAGAAGGCTACAGCGCCGGATGCGGAACTCGATCCGCTTTCAGGCCTGTACAAATCTTGTCATGTGTTGCAGGTAACCGAGCCGGGTAAGATGGAGCCGGCGGAGTTCGATCAAGCCATGTGGGATTTGACCAATTTCCTGGCCTATGTCGGGGAGCCCTCGAAGCTTCAGGCTCAGTCTATGGGGCCCAAGGTATTGATCTTCATATTCATATTCGGTGTTATCGCGTACTTCTTGAAGCGTGAATACTGGCGAGATATTCATTAAAGCGCATCAGGTGTAAGATGAAGGCGTATGACGTGTGATCGTCATACGCCTTTTTCGTATCCGCACCAAGCAGAAGCAGAGCGTAACGTTCTAAAGTCCACCGATTTCAGCGGTGCAGGACCCCGGGTCTGGGCTGGCGTGTTATCATTCGGGCTTTGAATCGAAACGAGGAAGTGTTTCATGGGTGTAGTGGCCAAGCGGTCATCGATGACCTTCTATTCCGGTAGTCACGACCATTACAGCCATCGCGTGAGAATCGTGCTGGCGGAGAAAGGGGTCGCGGTGGATATCGTCGAAGTCGATGAAGACAACCGGCCCGCCGAATTGGCGGATCTCAATCCGTACAACAGTGTCCCCACCTTGCTGGATCGCGATTTGGTGCTCTATGAATCCAAGGTGATGATGGAGTATCTGGATGAGCGCTTTCCACATCCGCCCTTGTTGCCTGTTTATCCTGTCGCTCGAGCACAGAGTCGCTTATGGATGCATCGCATAGAGCGGGAATGGTGTCCACTGGTTGAAGAGATTCTCAACGCTGGCAAGAAAGACGCCGAGCGGGCACGCAAGGAATTGCGCGAAAGCCTGGTGGGTATCACACCAATCTTCGATGACATGGCTTTTTTCATGAGTGAGGAGTTCTCGCTGGTGGATTGCTGCATTGCGCCCATTCTCTGGCGTTTACCCATTCTGGGCATCGAGCTGCCGGAAAAGCAGGTTCCGCCATTAATGGGTTATATGGAGCGCCTGTTCTCTCGGGATGCATTCAAGGCGTCTTTATCCGAGGCAGAACGTGAAATGCGTCCTTGAGACACGCCTTACAACGCGCAGTAGAACGACAATGGTCTCCGGTCACACACATTAACCCAGAGGGGATAGCCATGCTGTCCAGTCGTCCCTATCTTGCCAGGGGCCTTTATGAATGGCTTCTGGACAATGAGTTGACACCCTACATCGTTGTTGACGCCGAGCGCGAGGGTGTCAGAGTGCCCCAGCAGTTCATTCAAAATGGTCAAATCGTACTCAATATTGCGCCTACTGCGGTCCGTGAGTTGGATATGGCCAATGACGTGCTCAGCTTTGATGCACGCTTTGGTGGTCATCCAATGCAGGTTCTCGTGCCTTTTACTGCGATAATCGCGCTATACGCTAAAGAAAACGGTGTTGGCATGGTGTTTGGGCATGAGCCGGTCATGCCTGGGTACGACGAGGCAATAGCGGATGAAATGAAGCAGAAAGAAGAACGCCCTGTTCTCGAAAGTGTCGACACTAGTGAAGTGGATAAAGCCAGGCAGGATGACAGTAAGAAAGAGTCTGACCAAGATTCGTCCGGGAAGAAGGAGTCTGGTAAGGAACGTCCGTCACTGCGTGTCATCAAATAGCGATTAGCGATCGGTTGCTTGTCGGTATCAGGCTTGAAACAACAAAAGCGGATGATCTTGAATCATCCGCTTTTGTTTTGATGCTTGCTTTCTTTGCTCGAAAGGATAGCGCTAGTCGAGATAGTCGAAAATCTTGATGACGCGTTGCACGCCGCTCACGTCAGAGACGATATCGACGACTCGCTGACCAGCCTGCCTAGACACCATACCCATCAAATAGACGGTACCATTCTCGCTAACGACTTCCACGTGACGAGAATCGATATCTGCGCTAGACGCCAAACGGGTTTCGATGTTGGTTTCCAGCCAGTTGTCGGTCATGCGCTGGGTGAACGGCAAATTCGCAGCGATTGTCAGTTCGTTGTGTACCTGACGCACCTGTCGGGTATTCTGCGCGATCTCGCCGGCTTTATCCTTGAGTTCCTGGCTGGGAACCTGCCCGTACAACAATACGACGCCGTTATAGCTATTGACCCCGATCCGGGCGTCACCCAGGCGGGCATCGTTTCTTTTCATTGCATCTTGAATCTTGCTTTCGATACTACCGTCTTCGACACGCATGCCGGCAGTACGGGCACTGTAATCCTCTCCTTCAGGGGAGGGTGTCGTGGCGTTGTTGATGATCGAGCATCCGCCGAGCCCCAGGGCAAGGGCAAGTAGAACCGGGGTAAACAGTGGTTTTTTCATCGTCATTACTCGTTGCTGCCAAAAAGCTGTTCATCAATCAGGTCGCACAAGCAGTGTATAACCAACAAATGGACCTCCTGAATGCGTGCGGTAGACGTAGCCGGTACGCGAATTTCACAGTCGTCACGCCCCAATAGCGAGACCATGTCGCCACCGTCGCGTCCAGTCAAGGCAATGACCGTCATATCCCGATCATGAGCCGCCTGGATCGCCTGAACCACGTTGGGTGAGTTACCACTGGTCGAGATCGCCAGCAGAATGTCGCCTGGCTGACCCAGAGCCCGAACCTGCTTCGAAAATACATCGTTATAGCTGTAGTCATTGGCAATCGATGTCAATGTCGAGGTGTCGGTGGTCAAGGCCAAGGCAGGAAGGCTGGGCCGTTCTCGCTCGAAACGATTGAGAAGTTCCGAAGAGAAGTGCTGGCTGTCTCCAGCGCTGCCGCCATTGCCGCAGGCCAGGATCTTGCCTTCATTGACCAGACACTGAACCATCATCTGGCTGGCGACTTCTATGAAGGGCGGTAGCACTTCGCTGGCATAGGTCTTGGTATCGATGCTGGCGTTGAAGTGGCCAAGAATGCGCGATTGAAAATCCATAATGAGCCAAGGTCGAGTGACGGTCAAAACGCGTCGAAGGCGGCGCGTACCCAGGTAAACTCCAGTTGTGGCGCAGTGCCGACGGCGCCTACTACGTCAAACCGGCACGCACATGATAGCCGGTTGCGCAGCAGATAAAAACGCGCGGCTCGAATCAAGCGCTGTTGTTTGGTGATATTGACGGTTTCCAGAGGATGACCGTAACGCGTATTGGTGCGATGGCGCACTTCGATGAATACCAGGGTATCGCCATCGCGCATGATCACATCGATTTCTCCGCCCTTGGCGTGCTGATTACGGGCCACAAAAGTCAGCCCCTGGGCTTGAAGCCACCCCGCCGTAATCTCTTCGATCGCTTCGCCTCGCTTACGCGCGTCGTTACTGTGTCTCATCGATAGGTTCCTGCACCCCCATTGAGAGGTTCCTGCGCCTCATTGAGAGGTTCCTGCGCCTCATTGAGAGGTTCCTGCGCCTCATTGAGAGGTTCCAGACGAATAAATCCTGATAGAGGTGGATTCGGTACGCCATCGACAAAGCGCGCCCAAGGCATATCGCGATGAATGCGGTGATCAGGCCCCGCCTTCAGGATGCCGGTAGTACCGTATAACTCGTTGCTGGGTAACAGCTTGAGCAGGGGCAACCTACGACCCAGCTCATAAGCATCCACGCCCATGGCATTGAGTTTGAACAGGGCAGAGTCGTTGTTGTCGCGTAGTTTTCGGTAGCTGTCGACAAAGGGCAGAGCATCGCTGCCTCCAACTGCTGCATCCGGGATCACCCAGGGGATATCGATAAACGTGACGCCATTCAAGTCATGATCAGCTTGGGGCTGCAAACGCCCTTCAAACAAATGCGACGTGGCGTAGATAGGCAGATTGCCGGCATAAAAGAACTTCAGTGTCGGCGGTACCTGACGTGCGTAGTTCGGCAAGGCAAGCAGGAATAGCATGTCCAGATCGCGTCGGGCACGCTCGCCTCGCACATCGAGAAGTGGGCGTACTGCGCTCGCCACCATTCCTTCAGGATCGTAATTGATGGCACTGGCTATCTCGCCACCCTGCTCTTGCCAGGTTTGCTGGAATGCTTCACTTACACGACGTCCCCAGGGGTTGTTGGGTATCAGCATGCCGGCCCGACGATGGCCATCCAATCTGGCCCGGCGCGCTACCTGACGGGCTTCGTCCTCGGCGGAGAGGCCGAACTGAAACAGGTTTTCGGCATGGTTCTTGTCGCCCGTCCCATAGTTGAGGGCCAGGGTGGGCAGGGGAACATCATTCCCAAGCTCCAGGCGCGAGACCGTATCCTTGTCCAGTGGTCCAATGACCACCTGGGCGCCGTCCATGGCGGCTCGGGCATAAAGCGTATCCAGATCAGCGTCGCGAGTATCGTAAAAGCTCAACTGTGGCGTTTGCTCACCCTGGTCCAGGGCATTCATGTGGCGTACCTGCATGCCCTCTTTAATGGCCTCTGCAACATTGGACAGGGGGCCGGATTGGGGCAGAAAAACGGCTATATGGCGTACTTCCTCGCCGCGTAGATCCCGTAATGCCAGAAGATTTTCCGGCAGCCGCCTGGCAGCAGGATGATTAGGATATTGCTGGCGCCACTGCTCGATATGGGTGAACAGGCGCTCCACGCTGCTGCCATTGCGGCGCTGCACTTCGACAAGCGCCACCCAACCTTGAGTAAACTCATCATTGAAGCGCGCTAGCTGCTCAAGAGAAGGGCCGCGTAGGCGCGACAGCTGTTGCCATATATCGTCATTGAGATCGAATGGCGCTTCTTGCCGCTGTAGAGCGATCAGTTGCTTGACTGCGTCCGCCGGTTGTCCGGTCAATCCCAGCCCAAGCCCTCGACGATACATCAATGTTTGAGCATCGTCGGTGGAAATAGCCAGATTGCTATCCAACAGTGACGTTGCCCGCAGAACACTCTGACCATCTTCCTGATTCAGGCCGAGATAGGAGAGCAACAAGGCCCAACGCAATCGAGCATCGCCTTGTAGTTGAACTGAATCGATGTCACTAGCGACCTGATGAGCCTGCGCCATGTCACCCCGCCGTGCTAGGATGTCCGCGGCCTCGAGTCTTGTCAGTGCCGCTTGCCGAGCATTTTGATCCTGGGCCTGACGCAGCAGCTCAGTGGGCTCCTTGCTCGCCGGCGCGGATGCTGTTGGGGTTTGCTGAACGGCGCAGCCGGTCATCATGAGCGCCACTAGCCCAGTACCAAGGAGTCGTCGCAGTGATTTGTGCATGGTGTCCGTTTCCTTGTCTTGCACGGAGTTCGATTGGATGACGATGAGTTCAACCTGCAGGAAAATACGCCTGCGACGGGCGCCAACGACAACGTGTTACGTCGGTATTGAACCATGACCGCATCTGCCAGTGGCACATTGTACGTGGTGGCCACGCCGATTGGTAACCTCGATGACCTCTCGCCCCGGGCCATTCAAACACTGGCAAGCGTCGACCTCATAGCGGCCGAAGATACCCGGCATTCGGCACGGCTGCTACACCATCTGGGGATTCGCACGCCGCTTTTGTCCCTACATGAGCATAATGAAACCGGGCGAGTCGAACAGCTTGCCCAGCGTCTCGAACAGGGAGACGATCTGGCACTGATCAGTGACGCAGGTACGCCGCTGATTTGTGACCCCGGTTTCGTGCTGGTTCGAGCGCTGCGCGAGCGCGGTGCTCGTGTTGTTCCCATTCCCGGTCCTTGCGCCTTGATTGCTGCCTTGTCGGCAGCAGGGCTGCCAACGGATCGTTTTCTTTTCGCTGGTTTCCTGCCCGCAAAGGATGGCGCAAGAAAGGCCATGATCCAGTCGATGAGTGAGCGCGAAGAGACACTGGTGTTCTATGAATCTCCCCATCGCATCCAAGCCACCTTGCGTGCTTTAGACGAACTTCTAAAAGATCGACAACTGGTATTGGCCCGAGAATTGACCAAGACTTTCGAGACATTTCTAGAGGGCACGGCGGCGCAGTTACTGGCACGTATGGACGAGGATTCGAACCAGGCCCGAGGCGAGTTCGTCATCATGGTAACCGGTGCACCCGTTCAGGTCAGCGAAACCACGACCCTGGAGGCGCAGATGCTCTTGAATGCTCTGCTCGATGAAGGGGTCGGGGTCAAGCAGGTGGCG
This sequence comes from uncultured Halomonas sp., assembly GCF_947500835.1. GTDB lineage: Bacteria > Pseudomonadota > Gammaproteobacteria > Pseudomonadales > Halomonadaceae > Modicisalibacter. Next base: position 122,568 of record NZ_CANMTQ010000001.1, on the reverse strand, counting down.
GCGATTGCTGCCCGGCTTTTAGGTGGGCGCAAGAAAACCTGGTACGACCAGGCGTTGTCTCTCAAGAGCGGTGATGACAAAAGCGACGTTGGCAAGAGGGCCGGCGGCAAGAATGACGACTGAGGCGCTATTGTTATCGCCTCCCTGGCGCTGCTATTCTTGCGCGCTTGGAAGTTGGCCAGACAGTCGCCGCCGGTCATCGATCGGGGGAGGAAAGTCCGGGCTCCATAGGGCAGGGTGCCAGGTAACGCCTGGGCGGCGCGAGCCGACGGAAAGTGCAGCAGAGAGTAGACCGCCTAAGCAGCGCAAGCTGCCGGCAAGGGTGAAAGGGTGCGGTAAGAGCGCACCGCGCGCCTGGCAACAGTGCGTGGCACGGTAAACCCCACCCGGAGCAAGACCAAATAGGCCCCCGACGCTGTGGCCCGCAGTGGGGGCGGGTTGGTCGCTGGAGCCCAGTGGTGACGCTGGGCCTAGATGAATGGCTGTCCACGACAGAACCCGGCTTATCGGCCAACTTCCATCCTGACATTTTGATATCCCCGGAAACTGCATGCCCCAACGCGCCACCGATTCTCCCTCGTCCACCGACTATCGTCATGCCAGCGTGCTGCTTGAAGGGGCCGTCGATACCTTGATTCACGACGCCGATGGAACGTATCTGGATGGCACCTTTGGGCGAGGCGGGCATTCGCGAGCCATTCTGGCGCGTCTAGGCGCCAATGGACGCCTACTCGCCATCGATCGCGATCCTCAGGCGTTGGTAGAAGCACAGCGCATCGAGGATCAACGTTTTTCAATAGTTGCCGATACCTTTAGTCACCTGGGTGATGTCGCTCGAGCGCAGGGTGTGCATGGCGAGCTTTCGGGCATACTGTTGGATGTCGGTGTGTCTTCTCCCCAGCTCGACGATCCGGAGCGAGGTTTCAGCTTTCTCAGGGATGGCCCGCTCGATATGCGCATGGACCCCAGTGGCGGTGAAAGTGCTGCGCAATGGCTGAGCCACGCAAGCGAGGCGGATATTGCCTGGGTGTTCAAGACTTACGGTGAGGAACGCTTCGCCAAACGCATGGCCCGGGCTATCGTCGAACGGCGGCGCCAGAGCCCCATTGCCCGCACCGGCGAGTTGGCGGAGCTGCTCAAGGCGGCGCATCCCGCTTGGGAGAAAGGCAAGCACCCGGCGACTCGCGCCTTCCAGGCGCTGCGCATCCACGTCAATCGTGAGCTAGAGGAATTGGATGAGGCGCTAGAAGCTGCACTCGAGGCGTTGGCGCCGGGAGGGCATCTGGTGGTGATCAGTTTTCACTCTCTGGAAGACCGCCGGGTAAAGCGCTTCATTCGACATCATGTGCGAGGCGATACCCATCTTCCCCGGGGTATGCCGATACGCGATGATCAACTGGCGCGCCGTCTGGAAGCGTTGGACAAGGCTCGCCGTCCCGGGCAGGAGGAAATCGAAGGTAATCCGCGGGCTCGCAGTGCGGTGATGCGAGCAGCACGCAAGATCAACTGAAGACTATGGTGCAAAAAAGAGCAAAATCGTCGAGAAGTATTACGCGTCTACTATGGGGCTGGCGACAGCTAATGGTGCTTGTATTGATGGTGCTGGTGCTGGCCAGTGCCCTGGCGGTAATCACCAGTGCTCATCTTACCCGGGTGCAGTACGCTCGCTTGCAGCAGCTGGAGCGCAGCAAGGATCAACTGCAGACGGAGTGGGGGCAGCTGCTGCTGGAAGAGAGCACTTGGTCGGCGCCCTCGCGTATCGAGCGGTTGGCCAGCGAGCGTCTGGACATGCACGTACCGGAACTCAATGAAATCAGGGTGATTCGGCGATGAGCAAGTCCAGCGATGCGCCGTCTCGTGCCCAGACGGCGCCAATGGGAAGCGGGCGTTATCGCTTCATCGTCTTTCTGATACTGGTCGCATTGGCGGTTCTGGTAGGCCGTGTCATCGATCTGCACGTCATCGATCGCCTGTTTCTGCAGGGCCAAGGCGATGCGCGCACCCTAAGAGTCGAAACCATCGATGCCCATCGCGGCATGATCACCGGGCGTCATGGCGATCCATTGGCGATCTCCACGCCGGTGATCAGTTTGTGGGCCAATCCCAGGGAACTGCCGACAGACGGTGTTCAGCGTGCGCTGTTGGCCAAGTCCCTGGACATGACTCCAAATCAGCTCAACGAGCGTATCGAACACTATGCCGATCGGGAATTCGTCTATCTGCGCCGCCGCATGACCCCGACCCGGGCTCAGCCGGTGCTCGACCTGAAAATTTCCGGTGTCTATCCCCAGCATGAATACAAACGCTATTACCCTTCCGGAGAGGTGGCGGCACAGCTGGTTGGCGTAACCAACGTCGATGACCGGGGTCAGGAAGGAGTGGAGCTTGCCTTCAATGGTTTTCTTGCCGGTGAGCCCGGCAAGCGCCGGGTGATCAAGGATCGCAAGGGACGTCTGGTGCGCGATCTGCATCTGCTCAAGGAAGCAAAACCCGGTGGCAATCTTACCCTGGCGGTGGACTTGCGCTTGCAGTACATGGCTTATCGCGAGCTCAAGGCCGCGGTGGATGAACACGATGCGGATGGTGGCACCCTGGTGATGATGGATGCCCGCACCGGCGAGGTGCTGGCGATGACCAACCTGCCTTCCTACAATCCCAACAATCGCGTCGATATCGATGCCAACGGACTACGCAACCAGGCGGTTACCGACGCCTTCGAGCCAGGCTCGGTCATGAAGCCTCTGGCGCTGTCCGTCGCACTGGAAACGGAGCGCTTTTCACCCCAGACCGTGATCGACACCGCGCCGGGCTACATGCGGCTGGACAATTACACCATTCGCGATTTCCGTAACTACAAGGATTTGTCCATGGCGGGCATCCTGTTGCACTCCTCCAACGTGGGCATGTCCCGGGTGGCGCTGCAATTGCCGGACGATGCCATCTGGAATCGCTATCACGCGCTTGGTTTCGGCCAGGCGCCGGGCACCGGTTTCCCAGGTGAAACCACGGGCAGTCTACCTACGCCATTGGGCTGGTCGGACAGCAAACGCGCCTCCATGTCCTATGGCTACGGCGTTTCCGTTTCCGCCATGCAGCTTGCAAGCGCCTACACCGCCATTGCCAACGATGGCAAACGCCTGTCGCCTTCGCTGCTCAAGCAGCCCACGCCAGCGGAGGGTGAGCAGGTGATATCGCCGGAGGTCGCCAATGATCTGTTGCACATGCTGGAGGCCATTGCACAGCCTGGCGCCGGGGGGGCTCGGGCGGCGGTTCCGGGTTATCGTGTCGCCGGCAAGACCGGTACGGTGCGCAAGGTCACTCAAAGCGGGTATCAGCAGACTGCCTACCGTTCATTGTTCGCCGGTATTGCCCCGGTCTCCGATCCGCGTATCGTGACGGTGGTAATGGTGGACAATCCCAAGAAGGGCGACTATTACGGTGGCCTGATCGCGGCGCCGGTGTTCAGTCGCGTGGTGGGCAAGGCGCTACGTCTACTCGATGTCCTTCCCGACAAGCAGGAGGCCCTGGAGTAATGGAGATTACCCATGAGCGGTTGGCAACGGGGCTGAGAACGCTCTGGCCCGAGATCCGTCTGCCGGCATCGTTGGATGTGGATTCGTCACAGCCGCTTACGCTTACCCGGGACAGCCGTTCTCTCCCTGCCAGGGTTGGCCCGGCGGTATTCATCGCCGTCCCTGGTGTGCAGGTCGATGGACGCAGCTTCATCGATCGAGCGCTCGAGGATGGCGCGATGCTCGTGTTGGCCGAGGCCGATGCTGCCTTCGGAAAGCACTATGCAAGCGATGAGCGGGTGTTGCCCTTGCCAGGCTTGAATCATGCGCTGGGCGAGCTGGGCCGTCTGCTGTTTCAGGTGCCTGACAGCCTTGAGCTGATCGGGGTGACCGGCACCAACGGCAAGAGTTCCGTGACCCACTATATCGCGGCGCTTTCCGAAAGGTTGGGTCGTCCTGCCGGTGTAATCGGTACCCTTGGCTGGGGCAGGGCAGGGCAGCTGATTGACAGTGGCCAGACCACGCCAGGTCCTTTGGAGCTGCAGGCGGCTTTGGGCCGCATGGCACAGGAAGGGATCACTCGAGTGGCGGCGGAGGTGTCGTCTCACGCCCTGGAACAGGAGCGCTTGCTGGGCTGTCGAGTCACGGTGGCAGCGTTCACCAATCTGTCCCGAGATCATCTTGATTATCACGGCAGTATGGCAGCCTACGCCGCGGCCAAGGCACGACTCTTCAAGCGTCGGGAGCTCGAGCTTGCGGTAGTCAACGGCGATGACCCCTTGGCACGACTGATGCTCGCCGGGCTCTCCAAGGATGTGCGTGTATTGGCCTGCGGTGAACAGGAGGCAACCACGTTCCGTGTGCTCGATTGGCAGGCTCACGCCGGTGGGCAGCGCGTGATGATCGCGACGCCCGACGGAGAGCGAGCCTTGGAAATGGGCCTGATGGGGCGCTTTAATCTCGATAATGTATTGCTGGCCATGGCAGTACTCTATGGGCTAGGCGAGGATCTGGACGCGCTTTGCAACGCGTCCGGCGAGCTTCTTCCGGTACCTGGACGCATGCAGACGATTACTCGATCCGGTGCGCCCACGGTGGTAGTGGATTACGCCCATACGCCGGATGCTCTGAGCAACGCCTTGAATGCCTTGAAGGCGCACTTGCCGGGCGGTAGCCATGCCAATAGCTGCACTGACCATGCCAAGGCAAGGCTGTGGTGTGTCTTTGGCTGTGGGGGCGATCGCGACAGCGGCAAGCGGCCATTGATGGCCGAGGCGGCTCAGGCGCTGGCGGACCAGCTGGTGATTACCGACGACAATCCCCGCAGCGAGAAACCGGCGACGATCCGCGAGCAGATGCTTCAAGGCCTGTCCCCCCAAGATAGGGAAAAGACCTGGTGCATCGAAGGGCGGGGCGATGCCATCGATCGAACGATTGAAGCCGCCGGCAAGAACGATGTCATTCTGATTGCCGGCAAGGGACATGAAAATTATCAGGAGATACAAGGCCAACGTATGCCGTTTTCCGATCAGGCCTGGGCCGAGGCGGCGCTGAGTAGACGTGGAGCGCCAACATGAGCCCGTGTGATCTACACACCCTCGATGCAATCGCGAGCGCCCTGGCAGTGAGCTGGGACGGCGATGTTATTGAGGTAAACGCCATCGTGACGGATACCCGCGCCCTGCAGGCGGGGGACGTCTTCCTGGCGCTGGTTGGCGATCGCTTCGATGCTCACGATTTTCTTGCCCAGGCTCGCGAAAAAGGCGCCGTAGCCGCTATTGTTTCACGCGCCGTCGACGATCCGTTGCCCCAGCTACAGGTGGTGGATACGCGGCTAGCGCTAGGCCTTCTGGGTCGGGCCCGGCGGCAGAGTTGGGGTAGACCTTTGGTCGCCATTACCGGTAACAGTGGCAAGACCACGGTCAAGGAGATGCTCGCGACGTTGCTGCGCCGGCGAGGGGACACCCTGGCGACTCGCGGCAATCTCAATAACGATATCGGCGCACCGCTGACACTCTTGAATCTCACCGACAAGCATCAGCAGGCAGTAATAGAGCTGGGGGCCAATCATCTGGGCGAGATTGCCTGGACCACGGCGCTGGCACAGCCCCAGGTCGTGGTGATCACCAATGTTACCGGGGCCCATGTCGGAGAGTTCGGCGGCATGGGTCGAATCGCTCAGGCCAAGGGTGAGATTCTGTCCGGTCTAGATGAAAACGGCATTGCGATCCTTAATCGAGACGATGTGTTCTATCCGTTTTGGCATCAGCTTGCGGGCAGTCATGAAATCATCGATTTCGGGCTCTCTCAGCAAGCAAGAGTGCAGGGAACTAATCTATTTTGTGACGAAAGTGGTCATTATTCTTTCACTCTTATGTATGATGGCGTCCTGTTGGGCAGGGTGAGGCTTTCCCTGCTGGGCCTGCATAACGTACGCAATGCATTGGCGGCAGCGGCAGCGGCGCTGGCAATGGGGATGCCGGCGCAAGACGTGGTCATGGGGCTCGATGAGCTCGAGGCGCTGCCCGGACGCATGACCCAGGTTGAAGGCATACGCGGGTCTCGATTGCTCGATGACACTTACAATGCCAATCCCGGGGCGATGAAAGCCGCCCTTGATGTGCTGGCGCAGATGCCGGCGCCGCGCTGGTGCTTTCTGGGGGCCATGGGAGAACTGGGTGCTGCCTCCGATGCGCTGCATGGCGATGTAGGCCACTACGCCCGTGAGCTTGGCATCGATTTTCTCGGCACTCTGGGAGCCGCGGCGGAGCCGGCGGCGCGGGCCTTTGGCGATGCAGGGTGTCATTTCTCGGATTGGGAGACGCTATTGCGTCATGCCCAGGAACAACTACCTTCCGCGGCCAGTGTGCTGGTCAAGGGATCGCGTAGCGCCGGTATGGAAAGACTGATTGCCGCGCTACGCGCAGATCAACCAAGGTGAACGCACAACATGCTGCTTTATCTGGCCGAACTATTGGCGCGCTATCAAAACGCTTTTGCCGTCTTTGACTATCTGACCCTGCGTGCCGTGCTGGGCACCCTGACGGCTCTATTGCTGTGCCTATGGTTCGGCCCCTTGATGATCCGCCGCCTGGTGGAGCGTCAGATAGGTCAGGCGGTGCGCGACGATGGTCCCCAATCCCATCTGTCCAAGGCCGGTACGCCGACCATGGGCGGTGCCATGATTCTCGTGGCCATGGCAATCAGTACGCTGCTGTGGGCCGACTTGAGCAACCATTATGTATGGCTTGCCTTGATCGTGACCCTTGGGTTTGGTGCAATCGGCTGGGTCGATGACTATCGCAAGGTGGTAGAAAAGAATCCTCGTGGCTTGCCGGCACGCTGGAAGTATTTCTGGCAGTCGGTGCTGGGGCTAGGCGCTGCCGTTTTTCTTTACGTCACTGCAGCAGGGCCTATAGAAACCAGTCTGATCGTGCCGCTGTTCAAGGAAGTCGTGATTCAGCTTGGCTTCTTCTACATCCTGCTGACCTATCTGGTTATTGTCGGCAGCTCCAATGCGGTCAACCTCACCGACGGCCTCGATGGGCTTGCCATCATGCCCACGGTCATGGTGGCCATGGGGCTTGCAGTATTTGCCTATGCCAGCGGCAACGCGGTATTTGCCGAGTATTTGCACATTCCCATGGTGCCTGGCTCCGGGGAACTGGCGGTATTCTGTGGCACCATTGCCGGCGCCGGTCTGGGTTTTCTCTGGTTCAATACCTATCCGGCTCAGGTTTTCATGGGAGATGTAGGGGCGCTGGCACTGGGCGCGGCCCTTGGCATCGTCGCGGTGGTGGTGCGCCAGGAGATTGTGCTGTTCATCATGGGTGGCGTGTTCGTCATGGAGACCGTGTCGGTAATCCTGCAGGTAGGCTCCTACAAGCTTACCGGGCGACGTATCTTTCGCATGGCGCCCTTGCATCATCATTTCGAGCTCAAGGGCTGGCCGGAACCCCGGGTGATCGTGCGCTTCTGGATCATTACGGTAGTGCTGGTCCTGATGGGCCTTGCAACGCTCAAGATTCGCTGACAGCGAAACGCATCCGCCACTTCGCAACCTTGGAATGTCGATGTCATCGGTACCTCAGGGACATACGCTGATCGTCGGGCTCGGCCTTTCCGGAAGCGCCGTTGCCCGGCATCTGGCGCGCCTGGGCACGCCTTTCATGATGGCGGATACACGAAAGGCGCCGCCTGGGCTGCAAGCCTTTCGCGAAGCGCACCCTGACGTTGCCATTCACTGCGGCCCGCTGACGGAGCTCGATCTTGCCCAGGCAAAGGAAATTGTGCTCAGCCCCGGCGTCGGTCCACGCACGTCCGGGCTCGAAACGCTGTGGGAGCGTACCCTTGCAGCGAATGCCCAAAATTCGGAAGCAAGAGAATTAGAGAGCCAGGAGTCAGAAGCACAAGTACCGAGAATTCTAGGGGAGATCGCTTTGTTCGTGCGTCGCTGCAGGGCGCCGATCGCTGCCATCACCGGCTCCAATGCCAAATCCACGGTGACTACCTTGCTCGGCGAAATGGCCAGCGAAGCAGGAGTCAAGGTTGCCGTTGGCGGCAATCTGGGCACCCCGGCGCTCGATCTGCTTCAGGATCAGCCAGACGCTGAGCTGTTCGTGCTCGAACTCTCGAGTTTTCAGCTCGAGACCACGCCTCGCCTGGGCGCCGCCGCGGTGGCCTTTCTCAATCTTTCTGAAGATCATCTTGATCGCCATGGCGACATGGACGGCTATCGTGCTGCCAAGTCGGCCATCTTTCGTGGTGCAGGCTATGCCATCGTCAATGGGGAAGATCCGTTGAGCTGGCCTCAAGAGAAAGAATCGAATCAAGCGCCAGATCTTGTCTGGGAGCGATTCACCACCCAGGCGCCACGTGCCGACGAATGGGGAATCGCCGAGTACGACGACGGTGCAAAAACACAGTCCTGGTTGATGCACGGCGCAAATCCACTGATGATCTTGGCGGACATGCGTCTACCCGGGCAACACAATCATGCCAATGCCTTGGCGGCGATGGCCATGGGGCATCGGTTAGGACTGCCGCTGACTGCCATGCAGCGAGTGTTGAAACGCTTTCCCGGTCTGCCCCATCGAGGCGAATTGATTGGTGAAGGGCAAGGGGTGCGTTGGATCAACGACTCGAAGGGTACCAATGTGGGCGCCACCCTTGCAGCCATTGCGGGGCTTGGGGCAACGCTTGCGGGTAAGCTGATCTGGCTTGGGGGCGGGCAGGGCAAGGGCGCGGATTTTTCGCCACTCAAGACGCCACTTGGACGCTATGCGCGGGAGGCCATCCTGTTTGGCATCGATGCATCGCGTCTGGCAGGGGCCATCGAAGGGGCGGTGCCGGTAACGCACGCTCAGAATCTGCAGCAAGCATTGGAACGCGCCGCCTCCATCGCGCGCCCAGGCGACTGCGTGCTGCTGTCCCCGGCCTGCGCAAGTCTCGATCAATTTGCGAATTATATGGCTCGAGGCGATGCCTTTCGCAGGTGGGTTCAGGAATATCTCGCTGCCCGTATTGACCAGGAGCACTCATGAAGGATTTGGTAGCGCGTCTTTCCACTGCCGGACAGCCTTTTGACGCCTGGTTGATACTTGCGGCAGGAACGCTACTGCTGATTGGTCTGGTCATGGTGACCTCCGCATCGACGGAAGTGGCGACAGGACTTACCGGTAATCCATTTTATTACGGTATTCGTCATGGCATTTTTGTCGTCATTGCCGTTTCGCTGGGTCTGGCGATGCTATTGGTGCCTCTGAGCTGGTGGCAGAATAACGGCCCTTGGCTGTTGCTGGCGGGTATGGGGCTTCTAATCCTGGTGCTGCTGGTAGGCACCGAAGTCAACGGCAGCAAGCGCTGGATTCCCTTGGGTCCGATCAATGTGCAGGCCTCGGAGCTTGCCAAGTTGTTTTTGATCATCTACATCGCAGGCTACCTGGAACGCTTTCTATCCGGGGTGCGGCGTCATCTCTGGGAGTTCACCAAGCCATTGCTGGTGCTTGTGCCGATCGCCGTGTTGCTCATCCTTGAACCGGATTATGGCGCCCTGGTGGTCATGACCAGCAGCGTCATGGGCATGTTACTTTTGGCCGGGGCGCCGCTTCTGCGCTTTATCCTGCTGATGACGGTAGTGTCATTGCTGGGCGTGTACGTCGCCATCGCCGAACCCTATCGCCTGGAACGTATTACCAGCTTTGCCGATCCCTGGGCAGACATGTATGACTCGGGCTATCAGCTGACCCAGGCGCTGATCGCTTATGGTCGCGGCCACTGGTTTGGTCTGGGGTTGGGTGACAGCGTACAAAAGCTGTTCTATCTACCGGAAGCCCATACCGATTTCGTTTTCGCCGTCATCGCTGAAGAGCTTGGGCTGGTGGGGGCGATCACGGTCATCGGCTTCTTCGCGCTACTGGTCTATCGCGCCCTTGCCATCGGCCGACGGGCAGAGCTGATTCGATTGCCGTTCGCTGCCTATCTCAGCTACGGTATCGCCTTGGTGTTCGGTGGCCAGGCCTTCATCAACATCGGCGTGAGTACCGGCATGCTGCCAACCAAAGGGCTGACACTGCCCTTGTTGAGCTACGGAGGATCGAGCCTAGTGATCAGCTGCATCATGGTGGCCTTGCTGCTGCGGGTAGATATCGAGACCCGGCGTCTGACCCGCTATGCCAATGCCCGGCAACAGGTCAAGGGAGTTCCCGCCCCATGACGTCGTTGGATTCATCAGTGCAAACGTCTGTAAAGGACTCTTCCGTGCGTCGGGTGCTTATCATGGCCGGCGGTACCGGCGGCCACGTGATTCCCGCCCTTTCTCTGGCCAGGGCGCTCATTGCTCAGGGGGTCAGCGTCGAATGGCTGGGGAGCCCGCGGGGCATCGAGAATCAATTGGTGCCAGCGGCGGATATCACGCTGCATCGTATCGATATCGCCGGGCTGCGCGGCAACGGCCTGGCGGGCTGGCTGGCGATACCCTGGCGTTTATCTCGCGCCGTGTCCCAGGCATGGCGGGTCTTGCAGCGATTCGACCCTCAGCTGGTGGTGGGCATGGGTGGTTTTGCCAGCGGTCCGGGTGGGCTGGCGGCCTGGCTGTCTCGGCGCGCGTTGATCGTGCATGAACAAAATGCCGTGGCTGGCATGACCAATCAGGCCTTGTCGCGACTGGCTACGCGGGTCTATGCGGCATTTCCCGGCGCCTTTCGTAAAGCCGGCAAGGCGCACAAGGAGATCGTCATCGGCAATCCGGTGCGCAGCGAGATCGCTGCCTTGGGGCGCCAGCCCCGCGGGGCGGAAGATATGAAAGAGCGGCGGTTGCGAATACTGGTGGTCGGCGGCTCCCTTGGGGCCCAGGCGCTCAATCAATGCCTGCCGGAAGCCTTTGCACTGCTTCGGGAAAAAGCACCCACGGATAATCTGCCTGAGATTCGCCATCAGGCCGGTCGCGACAAGGAAGACGCGACCCGCAAAGCCTATGCCGCCGCCGGCATCGAAGCCGAGGTCAGTGATTTCATTGACGCCATGGCCCAGGCCTACGAGTGGGCGGATCTGGTCATATGTCGCGCCGGAGCCTTGACCATTGCCGAGCTTGCTGCTGCGGCCAAGCCCTCCTTGCTGGTGCCTTATCCCCACGCAGTAGATGATCATCAAACCCAGAACGCTCGGCATCTCGTTGCTGCGGATGCCGCCTTGCTGATACCCCAAGCCACCATGAATGCGGCCACGCTCGCCGATACGCTTGCGACCGTGCTCGACCCCGAGCGCCTTGCCATCATGGCAGTTGCGGCGCGTAGCTGTGCTCATCTCGATGCGGTCGAGCGCTTGGTGACGGGCTGTATGGAGATCGGTCTTGAGCGATAACCCCTTTTCTGTTTCTCACCAGCAAATGAGTCCTTCCCATGGTTCATCGACCCAGGTTGCTTCTAGCCTTGGCATGCGACGCATACGGCGCATCCATTTCATCGGCATAGGGGGTGCCGGCATGTGTGGCATTGCCGAGGTGTTGGCCAATCAGGGCTATCAGGTCAGCGGCAGCGATCTCAGGGAATCCTCCGTCACGGCGCATCTGCGGGACTGCGGTATCCGCATTGCCATCGGCCATGCATCGGCCCACGCCGAAGGCGCCGATGTGATCGTGGTGTCCACTGCCGTGGATCAAAGCAATCCCGAAATCGTCTGGGCGCAGGAATATCGCATTCCCGTGGTGCGGCGTGCAGAGATGCTGGCGGAGCTGATGCGTTTCCGTCATGGCATCGCGGTGGCCGGTACCCATGGCAAGACCACCACCACCAGCCTGACCGCGACGCTGCTGGCGGAGGGGGGGCTCGATCCAACCTTCGTGATCGGGGGCAAGCTGACCAGTGCCGGCACCAACGCACGATTGGGAGAAGGTGAATATCTGGTGGCCGAGGCGGATGAGTCCGATGCCTCTTTTCTACATCTACAACCGATGGTCTCCATCGTGACCAATGTCGATGCGGATCATATGGCAACCTATGCCGGTGACTTCTCGCGCCTCAAGGATACGTTTATCGAGTTTCTGCATAACCTGCCTTTTTACGGGCTGGCGATACTCTGCCTCGATGATGACAATTTGCGCGGAATGATGAATCGCGTTCAGCGACGATTCGTCACCTATGGTTTCAGTCCCGACGCGGACTATCGCATTACCGAATTCGTGCAGGAGAGTGGTGAAATCCGTTTCACTGCCCTGCGACCGGAAGGGCATGCGCCACTACCGGTACGCCTGGCGATGCCCGGGGAGCATAATGCCCAGAATGCCCTGGCGGCGATTGCCGTAGCCACGGATGCGGGCGTTGGTGATGACGCCATTTTGCGTGGTCTTTCAGGCTTCGCTGGAGTCGGTCGGCGTTTTCAGGTACATGGCAATTTCGCGCTTAGTCCCGTTCAGGAAATGGGGCAGGTACGCAATCAGGAACAAAGCCAGGCACAGGATTCTTCACCCGGCGCTTCACAAGCGCCGGGTGAGGTCATGCTGGTCGATGACTATGGCCATCATCCTCGCGAAGTCGAAATGGTCATTCGAGCAGTGCGAGCCGGGTGGCCCAAGCGGCGCCTGGTGATGATCTATCAGCCTCATCGCTATTCCCGTACCCATGATCTTTACGAAGATTTCGTGCGGGTGCTGTCCGGGGTCGATACATTGCTGCTGCTCGATGTTTACAGTGCCGGTGAGACCCTCATTCCCGGAGCAGAGGGGCGTACCTTGGCAGGTTCGATTCGTCAGCGAGGCTATGTCGATCCGCTGTTCGTCGAAGACAAGAAAGAACTGCCACGCCTGCTTTCGCGTGTTTTACGCGACGGCGATATTCTAATCACCCAGGGTGCCGGGGATATCGGTGGCATATCTCTTGCGCTGGCGGCTAACCAGTTGCAGTTAGACAAGGTAGAACTATGAGCAATTCGCAGCGGGGTGATGCACTAAACCCCGGTGATTTTGGCCGAGTGGTCGTACTTTACGGCGGCGATTCAGCAGAGCGGGAAGTGTCGCTAAATAGCGGCAAGGCGGTTTTGGCGGCATTGAAGAAAACCGGTCTCGATGTGCAGGGCTACGACCTGGCCGAAGGTGGATTGAGCGGGCTCGAAACCCTGGCTCCGGATCGCGTGTTCATCGCCTTGCACGGTCGAGGCGGCGAGGACGGCACATTACAAGGCGCGCTTGAACTGCTTGGCATTCCTTATACCGGCAGTGGTGTACTAGCCTCGGCGCTGGGCATGGACAAACAGCGAACCAAGCATCTCTGGCGCTCGTTGGGTCTGCCCACACCGCAAAGTATCACGCTGGAACCCAGCGCAGATTGGGAGCAGGTGGTCGAGCGCCTGGGGCTGCCGCTGGTCGTCAAGCCCGTACACGAGGGTTCGACCCTGGGTATCAGCATCGTGGATAGCCTTGATGCCTTGAAATCCGCCTATCAAGAGGCAGCCCAGTTCGACGCGGTGGTCATGGCAGAACGCTTTATTTCCGGCGAGGAATATACTGTGTCGCTACTTGGCAACAGGGTGTTGCCAGCGATTCGCGTCGAGGTGCCCAGCGGTTTTTACGATTATGAAGCCAAGTATCACTCCAACGAAACGCTCTACCACATTCCTTGCGGGCTAAGCGCCGAGCGTGAGCGTGAGCTGGGCCAGCTTTGCCATCAAGCGTTCGATGCGCTTGGTTGTCGCGGCTGGGGTCGAGTCGATGTGATGCGAGACGCCCAGGGCAAATTCTGGTTGCTGGAAGTCAATACCGTGCCGGGGATGACGGATCATAGTCTCGTGCCTCAGGCCGCGGCCCATGCGGGGCTCAACTTCGAGGATCTGGTGCTGCGTATTCTTGCCACGTCACTTAAGGCGTGAGCGCAATGGCATCTGCTGGATCCCGTGGCACGATTGTGGGTTTGCTACTTCTGATCGTCTTGTTGAGTGCCGGTGGACGTGCGTTATGGCTTTGGCTCGATCGACCTATCGAGCGGGTTTCGATCAGTGGTGATCTAGGCTACGTCAGTGCCAATTATCTGCGTGAGCAGTTGGCGCCAATGGTTCAAGGACAAAGCTGGCTGTCGGTAGATCTTGCTGAACTGCGAAAACGTGCGCGGGCAATCGAGTGGCTTTCCGAGGTGCGGGTTACGCGTCATTGGCCAAATGCCCTGACCTTTGAGCTTTACGAACAGGATCCCGTGGCGCGTTGGAACGATGATTTACTCATTAATTCTCGAGGTCTTCCGTTTCAACGCGGCAATGTAACGGTGCCGGATGACTTGCCTGATTTAGCAGGACCCGGTGGCAGTGGTGCGGAAGTATTAGCGCTACTCGATCAGTTACACGATCGTTTTGCATCACTTAAATTTGAAGTAACACAGTTAAGACTTGAAGATCGTGGCGCCTGGCGTTTTCAGATCGATGACAATATTTGGGTCATGCTAGGACGCAATCAACACGAGTCACGATTGGCACGTTTCATTGCCGCATGGAAACGTCAGCTTGCAAGTAAAGCGTCGCGGATTCGCTACATCGATCTTCGTTATCCGAATGGAATCGTTGTTGCCTGGCATGGTGAAACAGAAGTGGAAGTACCACGACGTTAATACCCACTATCACTTTTTGGCGCTAGCCGCCGATAGACAAGGGTATAGGGTGTTTCTTTCGGCAAAAAATACCCGTATTCTACTGCTGAACTTGTATGCGGGCTGGATGAATAACAATTTTGATTTTTTAATCAGCCACGATTTTTAAGCGTACATTAATTGTTTACTAACTTTAGTGAAGATTGAGGAGTGATCCCGACCCATGGCAGGACAATCCAATGCTTCCAATATGGTGGTTGGGCTGGATATCGGGACGTCTAAAGTCGTAGCGATCGTCGGTCAACCTACGGATGATGGGGGGCTCGAAATCGCAGGAATTGGCTCGCATCCCTCTCGTGGCATGAAGAAAGGCGTCGTCATCAATATCGAATCCACCGTGCTGTCCATTCAGCGAGCGGTGGAAGAAGCGGAATTGATGGCGGGCTGCGATATTCATTCAGTCTATGTAGGGGTTGCAGGAAGCCATATCAGTTCGATGAACTCCGATGGCGTGGTGGCAATCAAGGAGCGCGAAGTGACGCCTTCTGATATCGATCGCGTCATCGACTCTGCCCGTGCCCGAGCCATCTCGGAAGGTCAACGCATCATTCATGTGCTGCCCCAGGAGTTTGCCATTGATACCCAGGAGGGCATTCGTGAGCCCTTGGGCATGTCCGGCGTTCGACTCGAGGCGCGAGTGCATCTGGTGACTGCTGCACTCAACGCCGTCCAGAACATCGAAAAATGCGTGCGCCGTTGTGGCCTGGAGGTCGACGACATCATCCTTGAGCAGCTCGCCTCGAGTCATGCGGTATTGACGGAAGACGAGCGCGAACTCGGGGTATGTATGGTGGATATCGGTGGTGGCACTACCGATATCGCTGTGTTCACCGAAGGGGCCATCCGTCATACGGCGGTGATTCCCATTGCGGGCGATCAGGTCACCAACGATATTGCCATGGCGCTGCGTACGCCGACACAGTACGCCGAGGACATCAAGGTCAAATATGCTTGTGCACTGACCCAACTGGCCTCGAGCGATGAAATGATCAAGGTTCCCAGCGTCGGCGATCGTCCCGCTCGGGATCTGTCGCGCCAGGCGCTTGCCGAGGTAGTGGAGCCGCGTTACGAAGAACTCTTTACCCTGATACGTGAAGAGCTTCGCCGCAGCGGTTTCGAGGACTTGGTCGCTGCGGGCGTCGTGCTGACCGGCGGCACATCACGTATGGAAGGCGTGGTAGAGCTTGCCGAAGAGATTTTTCATATGCCGGTGCGTATTGCCTGCCCGCAGAACGTGCGCGGTCTGGCGGATGTGGTACGTAACCCGATTTATTCCACCGGGGTGGGTTTGCTACTCTACGGAATGCGCGATGCCAAGCATGGCCAAACTCGCGCGGTAACGGCCCAGCCCCGCAGAGAAGAGGGCTCCAGGCGTGCTGTCACGGACGATACCTCGACGCTGAAACGGGTCAAAAGTTGGTTCAAAGGAAATTTCTGACAGGGGTCGTAAGAACGACCACAGGAGACGGGGCAAATGTTCGAATTGGTAGATAACGCACCTTCAAGTAGCGCGGTCATCAAGGTGATCGGCGTTGGTGGCGGTGGCGGCAATGCCGTCAATCACATGGTCGAAAGCAACATCGAAGGCGTCGAGTTCATCTGCGCCAATACCGATGCGCAGGCGCTCAAGCGCGTCTCAGCCAAGACCGTTCTTCAGCTCGGTACTGAAATCACCAAGGGTCTTGGTGCCGGTGCCAGTCCGGAAGTTGGGCGCCAGGCGGCAATGGAAGATCGCGATCGCATCGCGGAGCTTCTACAGGGTGCCGACATGGTGTTCATCACTGCCGGCATGGGCGGTGGTACGGGTACAGGGGGCGCTCCCGTAGTGGCTCAGGTGGCCAAGGAACTGGGCATTCTCACCGTCGCGGTGGTGACACGTCCATTCCCCTTTGAAGGGCCAAAGCGTATGCGTGCCGCAGAAGAAGGCATGCGTGAGCTGTCCGAGCACGTGGACTCCCTGATTACCATTCCCAACGAGAAGCTGCTGGCAGTACTTGGCAAGAGTGCGAGTCTTCTGACCGCATTCAGCGCCGCCAATGATGTGCTGCTCGGCGCCGTTCAGGGCATTGCCGAACTGATTACCAGCCCCGGCATCATCAACGTCGACTTTGCGGACGTGCGTACGGTCATGTCCGAGATGGGTATGGCGATGATGGGCACCGGTGGCGCCATCGGCGAGAACCGTGCCCGTGAAGCGGCAGAAAAGGCCATTCGCAGCCCGCTGCTCGAAGATATCGACCTGCATGGTGCTCGCGGCATTCTGGTCAACATTACTGCCGGTCCGGACCTGTCTATCGGCGAGTTCAATGACGTGGGTGCTACTGTCCAGGAGTTTGCCTCTCAGGACGCGACCATCGTTGTCGGTACATCCATTGATATGGAAATGACCGATGAGTTGCGAGTCACCGTCGTTGCCGCCGGCCTCGATGCTCAGAAGGAAAAGCCTGCGCTGCGCGAGAATGTCTCGCGTCCTGAGTCCAACGACTATCGCAAGCTGCAGCAGCCCACTGTCATGCGTCAGCAGGCAGCAAAGGCCGAGCAGGAAAACGCCGTGAAAGCGCGTCAGGAGAAGCGCAAGTCTCAGGAACTCGATGATTACTTGGATATTCCTGCGTTTCTGCGCCGTCAGGCTGATTGAGCGAGACTATCGGAGGCATAGGTGGGAGCCAGGTGATATTTTTTTGTCAAATCGTATGTTCGCTGCTATAGTGAACACCGTTCGACAATTCTTACGACACCCTGGCCCTTGCCCATGATCAAACAACGTACGCTCAAAAATACCATGCGCGCTACCGGAGTCGGTTTGCACTCTGGTGAAAAGGTCCGCCTGACGCTTCGTCCGGCACCCGTTAATACCGGTATCGTCTTCGTGCGTACCGATCTCGATCCCGAGGTGCGCATCCCGGCTCGTGCTGAAAACGTCACCGACACCACGCTCTGTACTGCCCTGTCCAGTGATGGTGTCAAGGTGTCGACGGTAGAACATCTCATGTCGGCCTTCGCGGGTCTGGGTATCGATAATGTGTTCGTCGAACTCAATGCTCCGGAAGTGCCGATCATGGATGGGAGCGCAGGACCTTTTGTCTTCCTCATTCAGTCTGCAGGTATTGAGGAACAGAACGCGCCCAAGAAGTTCATCCGAATCAAGCGTGAAATCGTGGTGAACGACGATGGCAAGAAGGCTGTATTCACGCCTTACAACGGCTTTAAAGTCTCGTTTTCCATCGATTTTGATCATCCTGCCTTCGATCAGCAGAAGCAGACCGCAACCGTGGACTTTTCGACGACTTCTTTCGTCAAGGAAGTATCCCGGGCGCGCACCTTCGGCTTCATGCGGGATCTCGAATTTTTGCGCTCCCAGAATCTGGCGCTCGGTGGCAGCCTGGACAACGCTATCGTGGTAGACGATTACCGCATTCTCAATGAGGGTGGGTTGCGCTACGACGATGAGTTCGTCAAACACAAGGTGCTTGACGCCATTGGTGATCTTTATCAGCTTGGTCATAGTCTGATTGGCGAGTTCCGGGGCATAAAGTCCGGTCACGCACTGAACAACCAGCTATGCCGCGCCATGCTGAACAACCCGGATGCCTGGGAGATCGTCACCTTCGAAGACGCTCGTCAGAAAGCACCTATTTCTTACGCTGCGCCGGCTATGGCCATGTAGACGATCAAGATTGATCCAAGATCAGCAATAAAAAATATTTGCGCCGATTCAATGTGGTTGAATCGGCGTTTTTTTATTGAAGCTACTTATAAGGGGGCAGAAGGCTCGTCTTTTGCTTCCGCATGGGTGGCCAGCCTTTCCAGTGAGCGCTTGAGTATCGGATCGTCGATATCGGCGGCACAGCTGGAAATCTCGTCAGCGGCTCGGGCAGAGAGCCCGCGAGTCAGCCGGGGAGGTATCTTGGGTGGGTTCACGGGACGCACCTTGAAGGTCAGGCCAGTGACAGCTTCGAATTCGGGTAGCTGATGCAGCAATTGCAGCAGTCGGGCTTGTTCGTAACGCAGCCAAGTCATCCATATGGCACGATCGGTTATCAGGGTCAGTTTGCCCTGGCGGTAACCGCCGACAAAAATATGTTCACGAATTTCCTGGGGTAGGTGATCGCGCAAATGTTGCTGCGCGCAATCAATGGCCCGCACCATGCGCATCAGACTTCCCAAGTCTCCTGGGCTAGAAGAGTTCCCCGTCAATAGCCGGGTCATGGGCTGTGCTCGAAACCGCTTAGGCTTTATACTCACGGGCTTGCTCACGAACTCCCTGACGTCATTACAGGCAATCTATCACGGCCAGGAGCCCATCGATAGCATGACCCCCGCCGGTAAACCCGTTACTACAACGACACCGTCCTCGCTTCGTCGTGGGGCTACACGGTGGTGGCTGGCTGGACTACTAGTGAGTTGCCTGCTACCAGGCACACTCATCCAGGGTGAAACCCTGCGTCTGGTCGAGCGGCTGACCCAGCACTATCTGATCCCGTCCCGGGCCGTTCGCGCTCGTTCTCGGCGGACCATCAGACGTATTGCCTGGTGCCCGCACAGTTCGCGCCGTCCTCCTCGTGACAAACCGACGCCCTTGCAGCCTCACCCTGTTCTCCGGCGCTCCTGTGCCGATCATGATGTCCTGAGTCGTCGTGGTCCACCAGCCTGAGCTTGCGCCATGATCATTTATCGCGACGAAGCAAATGACGGCCAAACGCTGTCTCGTGTGCCCCAAGAAATTCAGGACATCGCATGTTAAACACTGTATTACGCAAGCTGGTTGGCTCGAAAAACGACCGTGAAGTCAAGCGCATGGGCAAGCTGGTCAAGGATATCAATGCCCAGGAAGCGCCTATGCAGGCGCTTTCAGATGAGGAACTCAAGGCGCGTACCGACGAGTTTCGTGAACGGCTACGCGCCGGGGAAAGCCTGGACAAGCTATTACCAGAAGTCTTTGCCACCGTACGCGAGGCGAGTCAGCGCGTCATGGGCATGCGCCATTTCGATGTTCAGCTGATCGGCGGAATCACCCTGCATCGCGGGCGTATTGCAGAGATGAAGACCGGCGAGGGCAAGACCCTGGTGGCCACCCTCGCGGTCTACCTCAATGCGCTGCCCGCCCTGGGGGTGCATGTGGTGACCGTCAACGACTATCTGGCCAGGCGTGACGCGGACTGGATGCGTCCGCTCTATGAGTTTCTCGGTCTGAGCGTTGGTGTCATCTATTCGGGCCAGACCAACGAGCAAAAGCGTGAGGCCTACGCCTGCGACATCACCTACGGCACCAATAACGAATACGGCTTCGATTATTTGCGGGACAACATGGCCTTCTCCCTGGAGGACAAGGTACAGCGCAAGCTCAACTATGCCATCGTCGATGAGGTCGACTCGATCCTCATCGATGAAGCCCGTACGCCACTGATCATTTCCGGCCCTGTCGAAGAGAACACCGAGCTTTACAAGGTTGCGAACCGCCTGTCCAAGGAGCTCAGGCGCTGCGAGGACGAGGAGGATCCCGCTAGCGGCGATTTCATTCTGGATGAAAAGCAAAAGCAGATCGAATTGACCGAGGAAGGCCATTCCAAGGTAGAAGGGCTGCTGCGCCAGCAAGGCCTACTTGCCGAAGAGGACTCACTCTATGCGGCGCAGAACCTGGGTCTCTTGCACCATATGCACTCGGCGCTGCGAGCGGGGCATCTATTCCATCGCGATGTGGACTACATCGTCAACGGCGATGAAGTCGTCATCGTCGACGAACACACCGGGCGCAGCATGCCAGGGCGTCGCTGGTCGGAAGGCCTGCACCAGGCCGTCGAAGCCAAGGAAGGGGTAACGGTTCAGCGCGAGAGCCAGACATTGGCCTCCACCACCTTCCAGAACTATTTCCGCCTGTATGACAAGCTTGCCGGCATGACCGGCACCGCGGATACCGAGGCCTTCGAGTTCCGTCAGATCTACGGCCTCGATGTCATGGTGATCCCTACCAACAAGCCGATTCAGCGTAAGGACTTCAACGATCTGGTCTATCTCTCCGCCGAGGAGAAGTACGAAGCGATCATCGAGGATGTAAAAGTCCAGCGTGACGCCGGTCGTCCCATTCTCGTGGGTACGGCCTCGATCGAGACTTCTGAGCTATTGTCCGGATTGATGAAGCAAGGCCAGATTCCGCATAACGTGCTCAACGCCAAGCAGCACCAGAGCGAAGCCGAGATCATCGCCCAGGCGGGACGACCCGGCGCCATCACTATTGCCACCAACATGGCCGGTCGTGGTACCGATATCGTGCTGGGGGGTAACTGGGAAGCCGAGATCGCCAGACTGGACAACCCGACCCAGGAACAGATAGAAGCAGCCCGGATAGAGTGGCAGGCCCGGCACAATGCGGTGCTCGAAGCCGGTGGCCTGCACGTCATCGGCTCCGAGCGTCACGAATCCCGGCGCATAGACAATCAGTTGCGAGGCCGCTCCGGACGCCAGGGAGATCCCGGCTCGACTCGCTTCTTCCTCTCTCTTGAAGACAACCTGATGCGGCTGTTCGGCTCGGATCGCGTGCAGCGCTTGATGCAGGCATTGGGGCTCGAGCGAGGCGAGGCGATCGAGCACAAGATGGTGTCCAATGCGGTCGAACGAGCCCAGAAGAAGGTCGAAGGGCGTAACTTCGATATCCGCAAGCAGCTGCTCGAATATGACGATGTCTCCAACGACCAGCGCCGTGTCATCTATGAGCAGCGCGATGAGATACTGGCCGCGGATAACGTCTCGGATAATGTGGCCGGCATCCGTGACGAGATGCTCGACAGTGCGATCAGCAGTTTTGTGCCGCCGCAAAGCCTGCCTGAGCAGTGGGATCTGGAAGGTCTTCAGCAGCACCTGAAGACGGAGTTCAATCTCGACGTGCCGGTGACCGAATGGGCCCGGGAAGATGAGCATTTCCACGAAGAGTTGCTGCGCGAACGCCTGCAGACCAGCCACCGGGAGATTTATGCCGCCAAGATCGAGGCCATCGGAGAGGATTTGATGCGCCGTTTCGAGAAACAGGTCATGCTTCAGGTGCTCGATACCCGCTGGAAGGAGCACCTGCAATCAATGGATCATCTGCGCCGCGGCATTCATCTACGCGGCTATGCTCAGAAGAATCCCAAGCAGGAGTACAAGCGCGAGGCCTTCGAGCTGTTTCAATCGCTGCTTGGTAATATCAAGCACGATGTCACGCGCATTCTCAGCCATGTGCAGGTACGTCGTCAGGAAGAGGTCGACGAACTCGAGCGCCAACGTCGCGAAACCCTGGAACGAGAAAGGGCCACTGCCCAGCAGACCCGAGAAGACTCTGCCCGGGAAGAAGCTGCCAGCGAGGTCGATCAGGGGGCTCAGGCGTCTTCGCAGGAACCGCAGCAGACCGTACGTCGTGAAGGGCCAAAAGTGGGGCGCAACGATCCTTGCCCCTGCGGATCCGGCAAGAAATACAAGCAGTGTCACGGCAAATTGAATTGATCAGAACCTAAGTCAAGATAAGCAAAGGGAGAAGGGTGATGGCGGTAGGTCAGATAAGCTTTCCCGCTATGCCGGTAATCGAGGGAGTTCGGCTGGGATCCGCCAAGGCAGGTATCAAGAAGCCTGACCGCCGCGATCTTGTGGTCATCGAAATTGCCGAGGGGTCGAGCGTTGCGGGCACATTCACCCGCAATGCCTTCTGCGCGGCGCCGGTGCTGGTCGCTCGTGAGCATTTGGCAGAACAGACGCCGCGCTACATGGTGATCAATACCGGCAACGCCAACGCCGGCACCGGCGAGCAAGGGCTGCGGGATGCCCGGGCCTGCTGCATGGCGTTCACGGACTTGACGCGAATAGCGTATACCTCAGTACTGCCGTTCTCGACCGGGGTGATCGGCGAGCCACTACCCGTCGAGCGCATCTGCCTCGGTCTGCCGGAAGCCCTGGCAAGCCTGGATGATGACGCCAACGCCTGGCAGGAGGCGGCAGAAGGCATTCTCACCACGGATACCCGCACCAAGGGCGCCACGGCCACCTGCGAGATCGACGGCCAGACCGTGACTCTCAACGGCATTGCCAAAGGGTCCGGCATGATCAGACCGGACATGGCCACCATGCTGGCATTCGTCGCAACGGATGCCAAGATCGAACGCTCTCTGCTCGAGTCGTTGTTGCGTGAAGGCGTGGCGCGCTCTTTCAATTGCATTACCGTCGACAGCGATACCTCGACCAACGACGCTTGCATGCTGATTGCTACGGGGCGCGGCGCCGCCGTAGCGAAAGACGATGAAATCGCTGCTTTTCGTGAAGCGCTGGACAAGGTGCTGATCGATCTCGCCCAGCAGATCATTCGCGATGGTGAAGGTGCGACCAAGTTCGTTACCCTCGAGGTGAGTCAGGCAAGCTCCCACCAGGAAGCGCTGGACGTCGCCTTTACTGTTGCCCATTCACCGCTGGTCAAGACAGCGCTCTATGCCTCGGATGCCAACTGGGGGCGTATTCTGGCAGCGGTCGGGCGAGCGCCGGTGAATGACTTCGACGTTGCAAGGGTCACCATCGATCTCGAGGATGTGCGCTTGGTAGAGCAGGGCGGGCGCGCCGAGAGCTACACTGAAGAGGCGGGCAGCGCCATCATGGCCAAGGACGATATCGTCATTCGCATTGCGCTCGGGCGTGGCGAGAGTGCGGCAACGGTATGGACCTCGGATCTTTCCCACGACTATGTGACGATAAATGCAGACTACCGCAGCTGAAACCAGGCAGACGAGGACAGTAGGCAACATGATCAAGCGCAGGGTACATGTCGCGGCAGCCGCCATTTTCAGCAGCGATGGCCAGGAAGTCCTGCTGGCAAGGCGCCCCTCCATTGTCGATCAGGGCGGACTTTGGGAGTTTCCCGGCGGCAAGCTTGCTCCTTTCGAGACCGGCTTCGAGGCACTCAAGCGGGAATTGCACGAAGAACTCGGCATCACGATCAAGAAGGCGCAACCGCTGATTCGCGTGCCCCACGAATATCCCGACAAGCATGTACTGCTGGATGTATGGCAGGTTCATGCCTTTGAAGGAGAACCCTATGGGCGAGAAGGTCAGGCGGTACGCTGGGTGCGCCTCGAAGATCTTTACAACTATGCGTTTCCGGCGGCCAACCTGCCCATACTGCGAGCGGTCATGCTGCCCAGGGAATATTTGATTACCGCCGAGGAAGACGATGAAGCGGTGTTTTCATCCCGCCTCGAGCGTGCACTGAAAGAGGACGGCGTGCGTCTGGTACAGCTGCGGGCCAAGACACTGGACGACAAGGCTTATCAGGCGCGGGCTGCCGAGAGTCTTGCCCTGTGCCGCCAGTACGATGCACGATTATTGCTCAACGGCGATCCGGGGTTGCTGGACGAGATCGATGCGGATGGCATCCATCTGACCAGCGAGCGCTTGATGGCCCTGGAGCGGCGTCCTGTTCCTGCGGGAAAATGGCTGAGTGCTTCGACTCACGATCGTCTGCAGCTCGAGCAGGCCAATCGTATCGGCTGTGATTTCGTCACGCTATCGCCGCTGCGCACGACGCCAACTCACCCGGAAGCCTCGCCGCTTGGCTGGCACGACTTTCAGCAGCTCGTCGAATATGCCGGTACGCCAGTGTACGCCTTGGGTGGCATGAGCTGTGAAGATGCCAATCGCGCTCGAGCGGTGGGCGCCCAGGGCATCGCATCGATTCGGCATTTCTGGAAATAGACGATACTCGATCAGACTTGCTTTCCTTGTCGTCTTCTCTCCAGGCTGTCTAAACAACAAGGCCACGCTAATGCGAGGCCTTGTTGTTTCGTGTACCGCTATTTATTTACTGGCCCCCACGCTCCAGGCGATCGATCAAGGCGTCCATATCGGCTTCATCCATGGCCGGTTCCCCGGCAATGCGGTGAGACTCATCCGCCCAGGCGCCCAGGTCGAGCAGCTTGCAGCGTTTGGAACAAAACGGGCGAGAAGGGTTGTCCGTGGACCAGGCCACTTTGGTGCCGCATTCCGGGCAGGCGACCTGCAGTGGCGATTGCTTGGTGTTTTCAGGCGCTGGAGAGTCGTCGCGGGTCATTCATGTCTACCATCAGAGGTGAGTGTTGCCAGTTCCCGGTAGCGAACATCGAGCTGTGCTACCTGTTCAGCCAGTGCTTTATGATCGCCCTGATTATCGATGACGTCGTCCGCTAATGCCAGGCGCTGTTGACGGGGCATTTGCGCTTGCACGATGGATCTGGCCTGGGCTTCGTCGCTGTCGTCTCGCGCCATGGTGCGGGCAATCTGCACGCTTTCCGGTACATCTATGACCAGACAGCGATCCACCAGTTCCCGCTGCCTGGATTCGAACAGCAAAGGAGAGACCAGCAAATGATAGGGGGCGCCGCTGGCACGCATGGATTCAAGATAGTCGAGTATGCGCTGCCGAATGCGCGGATGGGTAACGGACTCCAGCCAGCGTCGCTCGGTCTCGTTCTTGAAGACGATTGCGCGCAGGGCACGTCGATTCAGTTGCCCCTCGGCATCGATCACCTCAGGGCCGAAATGCTCGGCGATCTCGGCCAGGGCCGGCTCCCCAGGCATCACCACTTCCCGCGCGACATCGTCTGCATCCACCCAGGAGATGCCGTGATCCTCGAAGGCGCGAGCCACGGCGCTCTTGCCCGACGCAATACCGCCGGTAACGCCGATGGTCAAAGGGCGTGGCTGCTGAACGTCTTGAGGATGCATAGGACTCCGGCGTTTTGAAAGAGAGCTCTTAGCTAACCAAAAAAGCTGTCATCCAAGCAAGAGGGACTGATAAAACCCCATTAGATACCCGCCAAAAAGCAGCGTAATCCACCCAGCCATGGCCAGAAACGGGCCGAAGGGAAGGGCCTGACCGCGCAGCCGTGGAATCGCGACTTGCACGATGATGCCGATCACCGCGCCGACTCCGGCAGACAGAATCAGCAGCAGCGGCAACATTTCCCAGCCCGTCCAGGCACCCAGCGCCGCCAGCAGCTTGAAATCCCCATAGCCCATGCCTTCCTTGCCGGTAACCAGTTTGAACAACCAGTAGAAAGACCACAGCACCAGATAGCCCGCTATTGCTCCAAGCACCGCGCTCTCCAGCAGCCAAGGCTGAAACATCAGCTGATAGAGCAAACCCAGCCAGAGCAGGGGCAGCGTCAAAATATCCGGCAGTAGCTGAGTGCGCAGATCGATCAATGCCAGGGTCAGCAGTATCAGGCAGGCAATACTGATCAGCACGCCTGCGCCATTAAAGCCGTTGAGGACCACCACCGCCAGCACCAGGGCGCCGCTGGCAAGCTCCACCAGCGGATACTGAATACTGATCGACTCACCGCAGTGGGCGCATCGCCCGCGACGCTTGAGATAGCCCAGCAATGGAACGTTATCGTGCCAGGCAATCGGCGTGGCGCAGCGGGGACACCGGGAGCGGGGCGTCGTCAGAGTAACCCTGGGTAGATCCGAGTCGGTTTCCTCCGGCAACGCTAGCGCCGAGCGCGCCTCCGCACGCCACTGCATCATCAACATGCCCGGCAGCCGCGCCACCACCACGTTGATGAAAGAGCCCAGAATCAGGCCGAGCATGGCCGCCAGGGGCCACGCAATGATAGAGTCGCTGTACAAGATGATTCCTCGGATAACAATTGCGCGATCGTTACGAGCGAAGGCGAGACAAGGCGAAATTGATCGAGGAAGCGGAGTTTACTCTTGTAAATGAGCATTCCGAGATCAATTTCAACGCCGTATCGCCGAGCGCAGTAGATCGTATAACTAAATCGCGTTGCCCATTTCGAAGATGGGCAGATACATAGATACTACAAGACCCCCCACCATCGTCCCCAGCACCACAATGATAAACGGCTCGAGCAGCGAGGTCAGGGCATCCACCTTGTTGTCCACGACCTCCTCGTAGAAATCCGCCACCTTGTTGAGCATCGCATCCAGGGAGCCTGCTTCTTCGCCGATGCTGACCATCTGGGTCGCCAGTACAGGAAATAGATCGGTACTGCGCATGGCAAAGTTGAGGCGCTGGCCGTTGGATACATCCTCGCGAATCCGAAGAATCGCCCGCTCGTAGACTTTGCTGTCCACGGCGCCAGACGCGGTCTCCAGGGCCTCGACCAAGGGCACGCCGGCATTGAAGGTGGTGGCAAGCGTTCGCGCAAAACGCGCCACGGATGACTTGTCGATGATGTCGCCCAGCACCGGCAAGCGCAGCATCAGCTGATGCATCCTGTAGGCAAACGCCTCGGAGCGCTGCATGGCCTGACGCATGCCTAGCACGAACAGGATCATGCCGCCCAGGGCATAATACCAATAGTTCTGGGCCGCTTCGGACATGGCGATGGTCATGCGAGTCATTGCAGGAAGCTCGGCGCCGAAACCGGCAAATAGAGTCTCGAACTGCGGTACCACCTTGATCAGCAGCAGCGCCGTGACGCCGATTCCCACCCCGATGACCGCTACCGGGTAGTACATCGCCTTGCGCACCCGGGCCTTGAGGGATTCGATCTTCTCCTTGTAGGAAGCCACACGCTCCAGCATTCGATCCAAGGCGCCTGCCTGCTCGCCGGCTCGAACCATGTTGGTGAATAAACGATCGAAATGGCGCGGATGCTTGCCCAGCGCCTCGGAGAAGCTGGCGCCGGCGGCCACATCCTCGGCAAGACGTTGAACCAGATCCCGCATCGCGGGATTCTGCAGGCTTTCCGCCACCACATTGAACGCCTGCAGAACCGGAACGCCGGCGCGAATCATGGTCGCCATCTGACGGGCGAACAGCATCACGTCCCGAGGCTTGACCTTCCCCCGACCGCCAAACAGGCTGCTCTTCTTGCGCACGTTCTTGATCAGAATGCCCTGCTTGGCGAGTTCCTGTTCCACCTCGCCTTTCAGGGCCGCGACCTGTTCACCCTTGATCGACTTGCCTTGATTGTTCTTGCCGGTCCATTGCCAGCGATGCAGCTTGGCCTGCTCGTGCGGCTTGTAGCGCCGAGCGGCCCGTGCGGTAGTAGCCATGATGTTTATCCCTGTGTATGCGTTTTTTGGTGTCGTTCTGGGTCGGTCTTGGCAACTCGCCCGAACGTACATTTTTCTGGAATCACTGTATAAACGCCTGCACGAGCGAATCGCTGCGTTGCGCCTTGCGCTTCATCCCGTTCGTCTATTTATTCAGCAACTCCTTTACTGCGTTATCTTGTTCTAATCTTTCGTGACGCGATTGATCTCTTCGAGGCTGGTAACACCTTCGAGAACTTTCAATAAACCACTACGACGCAAGTCTGGATACCCTTCACGTCGTGCAAGAGCATCCAGCTCCAATGAATTACCTTGTTGCATGATCAAATGGCGCATGTCGTTGCTTACAGGCACTACTTCGTAGATGCCAACACGCCCCTTATAGCCTAGCGTGCAGTGGCGACACTCTCCCGGTTGGTAGATTGTCGCACCGTCTAGTTCCTCTACCTTTAAGCCTTCCTTAATGAGGATATCCTGAGGAATCTGTCCCGCTTGTTTACAGTGTGGGCAAAGTTTGCGTGCTAGGCGTTGGGCAATAATTAACGATATGGAACTGGCGAGATTGAATGACGCGATGCCCATATTATGTAGGCGTGTCAGGGTTTCGGCGGCGGAGTTGGTGTGTACTGTTGAAAGCACCAGATGACCCGTCTGCGATGCCTTGATGGATATTTCGGCTGTTTCCAGATCACGGATCTCGCCAACCATGACAACGTCAGGATCCTGACGTAAAAAGGCGCGCAGGGCGTTGGCAAAATCGAGTCCTATCTTGGGATGTATATTGACCTGATTAACCCCGGGGACCTTAATCTCTACGGGGTCTTCGGCAGTCGAGATGTTACGCTCAACAGTATTCAAAATGTTCAAGCCGGTATATAGCGTGACAGTCTTGCCGCTACCGGTTGGCCCCGTGACCAAAATCATGCCCTGTGGTTGGGCCAGTGCATGTTCATATATTTTCCTTTGCTGAGACGTAAATCCCAGTGCATCTATGCCTAGCCGTGCCGATGACGGATCGAGAATACGCAGAACGATCTTTTCACCGTACACCGTTGGTAACGTATTGACGCGAAAATCGATCGACTTCCCATTCGGTAAGTTGAGTTTGATGCCACCATCTTGAGGTAATCGACGTTCGGAGATATCCAGACGTGCCATGACCTTTAGGCGTGCCGCGATACGGGTACGCATATTGAAAGGAGGTTGCGCGACTTCCAGTAGTATGCCGTCGATGCGAAAGCGAATGCGGAAACTGGACTCGTAGCTTTCGACATGGATATCTGAAGCACCACGCTGTATCGCATCTTGCAGTATTTTGTTGACGAACTTAATGACTGGAGCGTCATCGTTTGAAGTGGTAGCTCTACTTTTCGTAGGTTCAAACGTTTCTTCGTCGAATACCATCCGGCTGCCCTCATCGGCGAGGGCTTCCATAGTGTTTTCAGATTCCGCCTGAGCCAGATAGTTTTCCAATGCTGGAGTCAGCTGGTCGATCGAGGCCAGTACCGCTTCAACATTTAGGCCGGTAGCAAATTGCAACTCATCAAGTTGTGCCAGGGTGGAAGGAAAGGGCACAGCCACCGTGATGTGGTGAGCCGTACGCTTGAGCGGCATGATCTGATGCTTGCGTAAAATCCGTTCGGGCATATCGCTAGGGGAGGGAAGCACTGTCAATGGCAACGCATCGAGGTCGACGATGGGCAAGCCGTATTCCCGCCCAGCGGCCAGGGTCGCATCTCGCGCCGCCAGCATGCCGTGCTCGATAACATACTGTAGTAACGAGATATCGTTTTCATTGGCCTGCTGCTCGGCGTGATGAGCTGTGCCGGGGTCAAGCAGGCCGTCGTCGACCAGCCGTTTCGCAAACCCCTGCAAACCTTCCGCGCCATGCTGCAAGCCGAACGGTGACGAAAGCCCTTTCGACGAACCCTCGCGTTCGTCACTTGCGTGGGGAAATGAATGCGAAGGGGAAAAAGGCGGCTGGTGCGACGTGGTCATGATGTTTTGCTCGGTGATTTGTTCAGCGGTTCCCTAACATGTGGCATTCAGGTGTTGGCTTGGCCTGAAAGCCGCGAAGCAGATGCGGTGGTGTTCTCGTATTTGTATTCATCGGCATATCTGCCTTAAGAATTAGTTTTACGTTGTAGCTTTTTGTTGCCAACAAGAGGGAGGCGAATTTAATAAATATAGCGCCATGCCTGGGCTTGATTTATGAAAAATAATGAATATTTATTTCTCGCATATTGCGAGTATTGAAACCAGTAACCAAACGTATTTCTAGTGCTAAAAACACAGATAAGTTTAAAGATTACCGAATCTCGGTCGATAGCTTGAATATGAGCCTGCCATCCTGGAGAAGCTTCCTGGCAGGGCCGGCACACAACATGATGTTTATACACGGGGAGTAACAATGAAAAAGGCAATGAGAAGACAGGGCGGTTTCACATTGATCGAGCTGATGGTCGTAGTGGCGATCATTGGAGTGCTTGCAGCGGTGGCGATACCGCAGTATCAGAATCATGTGGCGAAGTCCCAGGTCAGCCGAGTCATGGCAGAAACGGGGCAGCTTCGCACCTCTATCGAAAGTTGCATTCTGGAAGGCCGTACAGTTATTGGTGATGGCGCGGGTGAGTGCGATCCGGGTGCAACCGGCTCTAACCTCCTGACGGGGGATAGTCAGACTACTTATTCATTACCGGCAGGCACGGGTGTTCCTCAGGTTGCGGAATCCCTTTCTTCAACTGCGACTATCGTCTCTACTTTCGGTAATAACGCAGCAACAGTCCTCACCGATGGCACTGCAAGAACGTTGACTTGGACGCGAACTGCAGATGGAAGTTGGACGTGCGAAACGACGGCTGATGCGAACCTCGCTCCCGGTGGTTGTCCTGCAAGGGCAGCAGAAACAACAGAATAAATTGATAAATATCAGGTTGCTTATTAATGGCCGGCATTTGTCGGCCACATACTGCGAGTGAAGAAAACAATAAGCCACAAGAGTTCCTGTTCAACTTGCTCCCTTCTTTGCTTATCACCTATTTTGAATACATGTTTAGCATCGATTCCCATAAAAGAAAACGAAGCAAACTTAGAGGTACGCACACATGGCTATTTTTTCCGTCAATTACGATCTTCGTCTTCCTCAGGAATACGCCGAGTTTTATCAAGTCCTGGAGACCTATCCCCACATCCACGCTATGGATTCCTGCTGGCTGATCGAAGCCGACGCAGAGGCTGGGGAAATACGCGATGCGTTGATGCCATACCTTGCGGGTGGAGATGCACTGTTCGTCAATCGGGTCAGCGATGATTGGGCAGGAGCGGGAACGCAGTGCGGCCAGTGGTTGGATCAGCGCGTCCACAAATACGCCTGATATATGAATACTCTCTTGTAGGAGCTTGGTTTACCGAGCGATTTCGTTATCGGCCATCGCCCGGTAAACCGGACTCCCACCAATACCGGTTTCTTCAATACAGCGCTTGTTCTTCCACGACCACTTCCTTCAACACGTCCAGATACAGCTTATCCGCTTCGGAGTGCTCGCTCGGGTCTTCCGGGATATGGGTGCTGGTGGTATCGGATATCTCGTTGGCGATTCTCGCCAGCAATTCCTGCTCGCTGACGTAATCCCCTCCGGCATTCTCGCTGCGTTCCCGATAGGCCCGCCGCGCTATTTCGAGGGATTGTTCAAGAATCTGCGGGTCCTGCAGTAGTTTCTTGATGAAGTGCCGCAGCTCGTTGATCACACGTACTTTCTGCATTTCGGAACTGGCCATGACGAGGGCTCCCGGGGCTGGACGATTATAGTGCGACGATAGCATGCCCAAGTCCTGATCGTCAGTTGCGGATACACTGCGGCGAACTGACGCAGCTGTTCACCATGCATCCGCGACGAGCCACGCACTCCTGCGCTCGAATCAAACCCTCCATCTCCGGTTCACTTCAGTGACATCGATAGTGCGAAAAAGGGTTCTTGTTTTGCCTCTCATCTCACGTAGAATCTAGTCATACTTTTTAATGATAATAATTAGTGAGCCTCTTAGTTAAACCGGAGGCCTCTAATATCCTGATTTTTTCCTGACCCGACAATTCAAGTGACGCCCAGACGTCTCAGCGCCGGCCTGCCCGGCGTAAACGAGGAACTCATTAATGCGGTTGTTTTTATCCACGCTTTCATTTCTTCCCCTTGCTTTTCTGACCCCTTCCACCGCCCAGGCAGCCCCGGGCATAGAGTCACTGCGTGAGGCAGTGCAGCAGGCGGTCACGGAAAATCCGGAGGTGCGGGCCAGCTGGAACGATTTTCAGGCTGCCATGGACGAGGTGGATGTAGCCCGGGGCGGTTATTTCCCCAGCGTGGACGTCAACGCCGGGGTCGGGCAGGAGTATCGCGGCAAGGATGGCCGGGGTAGCTATGACTCGAACTTTGCCGAGATCACATTGACCCAGATGCTGTGGGACGGCTTGGATACCGCCAGCGAGGTCAAGCGCCTCGATCGTGCCAAGCTTGCCAGCTACTACGAGCTGATGCGCACCAGCAACGACGTGGCACTGGACGTGGCCCGGGCTTACCAGGATGTGCGGCGCTATCGGGAGCTGGTGCGATTGGCCAAGGACAACTACGCCAAGCATTTACAAGTCTACAATCAGACCGAGCAGCGGGCCCGGTCCGGTGCCGGGCGTCGGGTGGATCTGGAGCAGATTGATGGGCGTCTGGCCTTGGCGGAATCGAACCTGCTGACGGAAGCCTCCAATCTGCATGACGTAAGCGCGCGATTTCAGCGTCTGGTAGGCACGCTCCCTTCAGACAACCTGGCGCCGCTGCCGGATTTCGACGAGCGCCTGCCGGCATCAATCAATGAGGCGGTTCAAGCAGCCTTCGAGGGCAATCCCGGCTTTCATGCCGCGATTGAAAACATTGAGGCTGCCCGCGCGGAAGAGCGGGGCACGCGCTCCGGCTTTCACCCTCAGTTCGACTTTCGTGCCCGCACCGGCACCAATAACGGCGACGGCGTCACCGGTCGCTACGATGAAGGCAGCGTCGAGATCGTCGCCAGCATGAACCTGTATCGGGGCGGCTCGGATCTGGCCTCCTATCGTCGCGCCAGCGATCTGGTCAATCGGGCCAAGGATCTGCGGGACAAGGAGTGCGTGGACCTGCGCCAGACCACCACCATTGCCTACAACGATGCGCGGCGCATCAGCGAACAGCTCAACTATCTCAATCAGCACCGCCTGTCGATCGGCCGGGTGCGAGGCGCCTATCAGCAGCAGTTCGATATCGGCCAGCGCACCCTGCTGGACGTGCTGGACTCCGAGAACGAATATTTCCAGGCCAGCCGCGCCTACGCCAATGCGGAATTCGATCTGGCCCTGGCCCGAGCGCGTACCCTGGCGGCCATGGGGCAGCTATTGCCGGCCCTTGAAGTTTCGCGACGCGGCGTTCCTTCCTTGGCGGAGCTGGGCAGCGATGGCGCCAATATCGATGCAGACTCGGTTTGCCCATCGCCTGCGCCCTCAAGCTACAGCCTGGAAGCACTGACCGCGGACCTGAGACGCGACCAGCGCACTGGTCGCTAGGGGCTTCTCGTGACCAGCCAGTTTGTACCGGACCCAAGCCCGGTCAAGGGCGGCGATCTGCTCGAATGCCTGCGCATCCTGGCCCGCGCTCATGATCGGAGTCTGACCCCGGAAGCGGCGCTAGCAGGGTTGCCCCTTGAAAACGGCGAGCTGACGCCGAGTGTTTTTCCTCGTGCGGCGGCCCGGGCCGGGCTGACGGCGCGCCAGATTCGCTGCTCGCTTTCCCGTCTCAACTCTCAGCTGTTTCCCGTCATCCTGCTGCTGGAGCCTGGCCGGGCCTGTGTGCTGCTGAGCCTGGATATAGAACAAGGCCTAGCCCGTATCGCCTACCCGGAGCTTGGCGAGGCGGCGGTGGAGCTGCCCTTGGAGGAATTGCAGGCCCGCTACAGCGGCCGCGCCCTCTATGCCCGCCCGCAGTTTCGCTATGATGCCCGCAGCCCAGAAGTGCGTCAGCAGAAGCAGCGGCACTGGTTCTGGGGCGTCATCCTCGAGAATCGCCGGCTCTACCGGGATGTGCTGATCGCATCCATCGTGATCAATCTGTTTGCCATCGCCATGCCGCTATTCGTGATGAACGTCTACGACCGGGTGGTGCCGAATCAGGCCACGGAAACTCTCTGGGCTTTGGCTGTCGGCATCTTTCTGGTGCTGTGTTTCGATCTGATCCTGCGGTTGACCCGCAATGCCTTCGTCGATCTGGCCGCCAGTCGGGCGGACGTCAAACTCTCTTCTAAATTGATGCAGCGGGTGTTGGGCATGCGCATGGAAGCGCGACCAGCCTCCACCGGCTCCTTTGCCTCCACGCTGCAGTCCTTCGAGTCCGTGCGCGGGTTCATTGGCTCAGCGACGGTGGTGAGCCTGGTGGATCTGCCTTTTGTGCTGCTGTTCGCCGGCATCATCGCCATCATCTCGCCCTATCTAATCATTCCCATTGTGATCGGCGTCGTTTTCGTGCTGCTTTACGCTCTGGCGGCCCAGAGCAAGATGCATGCGCTTTCCGAGACCACCTGGCGGGTCGGGGCCCAGCGCAACGCCACCCTTGTAGAGAGCCTGGCCAATCTGGAGACCGTGAAAACCCTGCGCGGGGAAGGGCGCATTCAGGGGGTATGGGAAAAGACCACCGCGTTCCTGTCCCGCACTTCGGCGCAAATGCGCCTGCTGGGTTCGTCCGTGGGCAGCGTGGCCCAGTGGACCCAGCAGAGCGTGGCGGTAGCGATCATCATCATCGGCGTTTATCTGATCGTTGCCGGCGACTTGAGCCAAGGCGGCTTGATCGCGGCCTATCTGTTGTCGTCCCGGGCCATGGCGCCGGTGAGTCAGGCAGCGGCCTTGATGGCCCAATATCACAATGCCTCAACGGCGCTGACATCCCTTAACGAGGTGATGGAGAAACCTGAGGAGCGCCCGGAAGGGCGGCAGTACGTCAGTCGTGCCCAGGTGAACGGTCATCTCGAGCTGCGCGGGGTGACCCTGCGCTATCCGAATGAAGAACGAGACGCGCTGCGGGATGTGTCGTTGAAAATTCGTGCCGGCGAGAAGGTGGCGGTGCTGGGTCGCATGGGCTCGGGTAAATCCACCCTCAACAAGCTGCTGCAGGGACTTTATCAGCCGACCGCCGGGGCGGTGATGGTGGACGACGTGGATATTCGCCAGCTCGATCCCATCGAGCTGCGGCGACATATAGGCTATGTGCCTCAGGATATCAGCCTGTTTTACGGCTCCCTGCGGGACAACATTGTAGCCGCCGGCGGCAGCGATGGCATTGATGACGAGGCGCTGCTGCGCTCGCTCAAGATCGGCGGGCTCGAGTCCATGGTCTCCGCCCACCCACAAGGGGTGGAGATGCCCGTGGGGGAACGTGGGGGGCTGCTTTCCGGCGGTCAGCGTCAGAGCGTGGCGATTGCCCGCGCCCTGGTGAACGACCCGCAGATTCTATTGCTGGATGAGCCCACCAGCGCCATGGATCACGCCGGGGAAGAAGCCTTCAAGCGCAAACTGGCGGTCTATGCCAAATCCAGAACGCTGATTGTCATGACCCATCGCAGCTCCTTGCTGGCCTTGATGGATCGCATTGTGGTGATGGACGGCGGACGCGTCGTGGCGGACGGACCCAAGGACGAGGTGATCGAGGCGCTGCGCAGCGGCAAGATCGGGAGGGCCAGTCAGTGAGCGACGCTCTCTCCTCTAGCCCAAGAAAAAGCGCGGAACAGCGCGGCTTCGAATCCCTGGGGCGTGTGTCTGAGGGCGGCGGCAAGGCGTTTCGGCCTTTGATAGACCGCTTGTTCGCCCGCTGGGTGTCTGCTGCTCATCTGGAGCGGGACTGGGCTAGCGACGCGGACTGGGCGCGCATGCAGCAGGACCCTATGCGGGCGCGAGTGCTGCTCTATCTAGTGGTGATCGCGCTGATCGGGCTGATCGCCTGGGCCGCCGTTGCCGAGATCGACGAGGTAACCAAGGGGGCGGGCCGGGTCATTCCTTCTTCCAAGCTCAAGGTCATCCAGTCTTTCGACGGCGGCGTAGTAAAGGAGCTGGACGTGAAGGAAGGGCAGGTCGTCGAGAAAGGCCAGCTCTTGATGCGCATCGACCCGACTCGCTTCGTCTCTTCCTTTCGTGAAGGGGTAGCCAAATCCCTGGCGCTGCAGGCCAAGGCAGAACGCCTGCGGGCGCTCTCCAACGATCAGCCTTTCGTGCCCACGCCTGAACTGCTGGAACAGGCTCCAGCGCTAGCCGCCCATGAACGCAGGCTTTACGAGACCAGCCGGCAGGCGCTCGAAGAAGCCCAGTCCATTGCCCGAGAGCAGCTGACCCAGCGCCGGGAAGAACTCAAGGAGGCCGAGGCCCGCTTCAATCAGGCCTCCCGGGCGCTGAACCTGGCCTCTCGGGAGCTCAATCTGACCCGGCCGCTGCTGGACTCCGGGGCGGTCTCCGAGGTGGAGATATTGCGCCTGGACCGCGAGGTTTCCAACGCTCGGGGCGAGCGTAATCAGGCCAGTGCCCAGATGGCCAGGCTCAAGGCAGCCATCGAGGAAGCCCAGGGCAAGGTGCGGGAAGTGACCCTGGACATGCAGAACGAATGGCGGGCAGCGCTCTCCGAGACCCTGGGGCAGCTGGCGGCGCTCAAGGAGAGCAATGTTGGCTTGCAGGACAAGGTGAGCATGGCGGAGATCCATTCCCCGGTGGCAGGCACCATACAGCGATTGAACGTCACGACCCTGGGCGGCGTCGTTCAACCCGGGCAGGACGTGGTGGAGATCGTGCCCAGCGACGATCAGCTATTGGTAGAAGCCCGCATCGCCCCCCAGGATATTGCCTTCTTGCGCCCGGGGCAGCCGGCGTTTGTAAAGTTCACCGCCTATGACTTCGCCATTTACGGCGGCCTGCAGGCGACCCTTGAGCATATCAGCGCCGACACCATCACCGATGACGAAGGCAACACCTTCTATCTGGTGCGGGTGCGCACCGAGGACACGGCGCTGGGGGAAGATCTGACGATCATTCCCGGCATGACCGCTCAAGTGGATATTCGCACCGGCAAGCGCACGGTGCTCGAGTATCTGCTCAAGCCGATTCTACGCATCAAGGGCAACGCGCTGACGGAACGCTGACGCAGCCAACGCCACTATAAAAACGCCGGTGCCCGCCTTAGCGGGATTGGCACAAGAAATTTATCCGCTCGCAGGGAGCTGATTCATGGCAACACCAATTGCAACCGTACTTTCCGTTATTGGCCAAGCCTGGGCGCGAGACGCCGACGGTAATCTACGCGCATTGAAACCCGGCGACGTACTGCTCGAGAACGAGGAGGTGCTGACCTCCGATAGCGGCAGCGTCCGGCTCGAATTTGCCGATGCAAACGTCATGACGATCGGCCCGGACGATCGTGTTTTCCTGCTGGCGGACATGGATGCAGAGCAGGCGCAAGACGCCGTCGAGCTGAACGACAACATCGAAGCGCTGTTGACGGCGATTGAACAGGGCGATGACGACCTGCTTAACATATTGCCGTCGCCCACTGCCGGTCCTGGCGCTGGGAGCGGCGGGGGTGGCAGCCACTCCTTCGTACGTCTTGAGCGCATCAACGAGAATGTCGAGCCGTTGAGCTTCGATGCCACGGACGCACAAGACAATGCCCGGGTATTGCCCCGTGGAGGCGCTGGCAACGCGTTTGGCGATCAAACGATTACGGACGACAACGAAATACTGCCCGACGATACCCAGCCCGACAGCGGTAATGCCGGTGATTCCGATGATGGCGGAGATGCTGGCGCTGGTGACAATGTCACAGACGGTGGCAACGACGGTTCGAACACTGGCGGTGATGACGGATCAAGCGGCGACGTTGGTGGCTCGGGTGACGGCAACGGTTCGGGTGGCAACGTTGATGGCTCGGGTGGCGGCAACGTAGATGGCCCGGACTCGGGTAACGGCTCGACGGGTGGTGACTCCGGCGACGATGACACGGATGGCGGCAACGATGGTTCGACTGACGGCGACGATTCTTCTGGTGGCGGCACTGTCAGCAACCGCGCACCAAACGCGGTAAGTGATACCGCATCGGGGCCGGAAGACACGCAGCTAACCGGCAATGTACTGGATAATGACAGCGATCCGGACGGTAATTCACTAAGCCTCATTGGCTTCAGTATTGATGGCGTTGACTATGCCGCGGGTGATACCGCTGAGTTAAGAGGCGTCGGCTCACTCGTCATTGCCAGTGATGGTAGCTACACCTTTACCCCGGTCGAGAACTGGAACGGACAGGTGCCGGCAGTCAGCTACACGATCACTGATGGTAGGCGCACGGCAGCTGCCGAGCTAAATCTGACGGTTACGGCGGTGAATGACGCGCCGGTGGCTCAGAAGGATAGTGCCACTGTTGATGAAGATGCATCGATAAGTGGCAATGTTCTCGATAACGACAGCGACGTCGATGGCGACTCTCTGACGGTCAGCGAATTCACCGTCAACGGAAATACCTATCAAGCCGGTGAAACCGCCGAGCTTGAGGGTATTGGCTCGCTAGTGATTGTCAGCAACGGTAGTTATATCTTTACGCCGGTTGAAAACTGGAATGGCCAAGTTCCGACGATCAGCTACACCGTCACCGATGGCGAACTAACCGATACGGCTGAGCTACAGCTGGCCGTGACAGCGGTCAACGATGCTCCGATTGCTCAGGACGATACTGCTACCGGCGATGAAGATGCGGTGATCACTGGCAATGTGTTGGCCAATGACAGCGATGTTGACGCTGATAGCAACTTTTCAGTCAGCGGTTTTTCAATAGGCGAGAACACTTATCAACCTGGCGACACCGCTGAGCTAGAAGGTATCGGCTCGCTAATTGTTCAAAGCGATGGCAGCTACACCTTTACACCCGTCGAGAACTGGAACGGCCAGGTTCCAACGGTTAGCTACACCGTCACCGATGGCGAACTAACCGATACGGCTGAGCTGCAGCTGTCCGTGACAGCGGTCAACGATGCACCTGTTGCTGAATCGGATAGCGCTACCGGTGACGAAGATGCCGTTCTGACGGGTAACGTTCTTGATAACGACAGCGACGTTGATAGCGATGCGCTCACCGTCAGTAACTTCAGTATCGCTGGTGTTGAATACGCCGCCGGTGAAACCGCCGAACTCGAGGGTATTGGCTCACTGGTCATTCAAACCGACGGCAGCTACACCTTTACGCCCGTCGGGAATTGGAATGGTCAGGTACCAACGATCAGCTACACCATCACGGATGGCGAGCTCACAGATACGGCTGAACTCCAGCTGACTGTGACAGCAATCAACGACGCACCAGCTGCTCAGGATGACAGCGTCACCGGCGATGAAGATGCGCCGCTAAACGGCAATGTGTTGGCTAATGACAGTGACGTTGATGGCGATTCGCTCACGGTCACGGATTTCACAATTGATGATACGACTTATCAGGCCGGCGACACTGCAGAGCTAGAAGGCATCGGCACGCTGGTGGTCGCAAGCGATGGCAGCTACACCTTTACGCCGGTAGAGAACTGGAACGGCCAGGTGCCCGTAGTCAGCTACACCGTCACCGATGGAGAGCTCACCGATACGGCTGAACTCCAGCTGACTATAACGGCGGTCAATGATGTGCCGGTTGCTCAGGATGATAGCGCTATCGGTGACGAAGATGTGCCGCTGGTCGGCAATGTGTTGGCTAACGACAGCGACGTTGATAGTGA
Source organism: uncultured Halomonas sp. (assembly GCF_947500835.1). Taxonomy (GTDB): domain Bacteria; phylum Pseudomonadota; class Gammaproteobacteria; order Pseudomonadales; family Halomonadaceae; genus Modicisalibacter. The sequence continues at coordinate 83,126 of NZ_CANMTQ010000001.1, read as the reverse complement.
CTCGCTTGAGGTCAGCGAATTTACGATTGGTGATGACACTTATCAGGCGGGCCAAACCGCCGAGCTGGAAAGCATCGGCTCGCTGGTCATTGAAAGCGACGGCAGCTATACCTTTACGCCCGTCGAGAACTGGAATGGCCAGGTCCCGGCGATTAGCTACACCATCACCGATGGGGAGCTGACCGATACCGCCGAGCTGCAGCTGACTGTGTCGGCAGTAAATGATGCGCCAACCGCCCGGGACGACACCGTTACCGGCGGCGAAGACACGGTGATTACTGGCAATGTCCTCGACAATGATAGTGACGTCGATGGCGACTCTCTGACGGTCAGCGAATTCACCGCTAACGGAAATACCTATCAGACTGGCCAAACTGCCGAGCTTGAGGGCATTGGCTCGCTGGTCATTGAAAGCGACGGCAGCTACACCTTCACGCCGGTCGATAACTGGAACGGCCAGGTGCCGACAGTCAGCTACACCGTTACCGATGGTGAGCTGACTGATACCGCCGAACTGAATTTGACCGTATCGGCGGTCAATGATGTACCTGTTGCTGAATCGGATAGCGCTACCAGTGACGAAGATACACCGCTGATCGGTAACGTATTGACCAACGATCGCGACGTTGATGGTGATGTCTTAACTGTCAGTGATTTCACTGTGGGCGGTATTGCTTTTCAGGCGGGTGACACAGCTGAGTTTGAGGGCATCGGCTCACTAGTCATTGAAAGCGACGGCAGCTACATCTTTACGCTAGTCGAGAACTGGAACGGTCAGGTTCCAACGGTCAGCTACACCATTACCGATGGCGAACTGACAGACACTGCCGAGTTGAGTCTGACTGTGACAGCAGCCAACGACGCACCAGTTGCCCAGGACGACACTGCTACAGATGATGAAGACATCACGCTCACCGGCAATGTCCTCAATAACGACAGCGACGTTGATGGTGACTCGCTTACCGTCAACGAATTCACCGTTAACGGGAATACCTATCAGACTGGCCAAACTGCCGAGCTTGAGGGCATTGGCTCGCTGGTCATTGAAAGCGACGGCAGCTACACCTTTACGCCCGTCGAGAATTGGAATGGCCAAGTTCCACCAGTCAGCTACACCATTACTGATGGACGGCTGACCGATACCGCTGAGCTAAACCTGACCGTGACACCGGTGAACGACTCGCCAGTTGCGCAAGACGATGGCGCCGTTGGTGATGAAGACGCGCCGCTGGCCGGCAACGTGTTGACTAACGACAGCGACGTCGATGGTGATTCGCTCACCGTGACCGAATTTACGATTGGTGATGACACTTATCAGGCGGGCCAAACCGCTGAGCTAGAAAATATCGGTTCACTGGTTATCCAAACTGACGGCAGCTACACCTTCACCCCGGTCGAGAACTGGAACGGCCAGGTGCCCGTAGTCAGCTATACCGTTACCGATGGGGAGCTGACCGATACCGCGACTCTCGAATTAGTGATTAATGCAGTTAATGACGCGCCAGTTGCGGAAGGCGATAGCGTCACCGGCGATGAAGACGCGCCGCTAAGCGGTAACGTTCTTACCAACGACAGCGATGTCGATGGCGACTCGCTTACTGTCAAGGATTTCACAGTTGATAATACGACTTATCAGGCCGGCGAGACTGCAGAGCTAGAAGGCATCGGCTCGTTGATCATTGCCAGCGACGGCCGCTACACCTTCACCCCGGTCGATAACTGGAATGGCCAAGTTCCAACGGTCAGCTACACCGTCACCGATAGTGAACTGACCGATACCGCCGAGCTGCAGCTGACTGTGGCAGCAGTCAACGACTCACCAGTTGCGGAAGGCGACAGCGCCACCAGTGACGAAGACACCGTTATCACTGGTAACGTTCTCACCAACGACAGCGACGTTGATGACGATTCGCTAACCGTTAGTGATTTCACAATTGTTGATACGACCTATCAGGCCGGCGAGACTGCAGAGCTAGAAGGCATCGGCACGCTGGTGGTCGCGAGCGACGGCAGCTACACCTTCACCCCGGTCGAGAACTGGAACGGCCAGGTGCCGACAGTCAGCTACACCGTTACCGATGGTGAGCTGACTGATACCGCCGAACTGAATTTGACCGTATCGGCGGTCAATGATGCACCTGTTGCTGAATCGGATAGCGCTACCAGTGACGAAGATACACTGCTGATCGGTAACGTATTGACCAACGATCGCGACGTTGATGGTGATGCCTTAACTGTCAGTGATTTCACTGTGGGCGGTATTGCTTTCCAGGCGGGTGACACAGCTGAGTTTGAGGGCATCGGCTCACTAGTCATTGAAAGCGACGGCAGCTATACCTTCATGCCGGTTGAGAATTGGAACGGCCAGGTTCCGATAGTCAGCTACACCGTCACCGATGGCGAGTTGACCGATACCGCCGAGCTAAATCTAGAAGTGACTGCGGTCAATGACGCGCCGGTCGCTCAGGATGATAGCGCTATCGGTGACGAAGATGCGCCGCTGGTCGGCAACGTGTTGGCTAACGACAGCGACGTCGACAACGACCCGCTCACCGTAAGCGGTTTCAGCATCAATAGTGTGGAATACGCAGCTGGCGAGATTGCCGAGTTGGAAGGCATTGGTTCACTGACTATTCAAACCGACGGTAGCTACACCTTTACGCCCGTTGAAAACTGGAACGGTCAGGTTCCGACGATCAGCTACATCGTCACCGATGGAGAGCTGACCGATACCGCGACTCTCGAATTGGTGATTAGTGCAGTTAATGACGCGCCAGTTGCGGAAGGCGATAGCGTCACCGGCGATGAAGACGCGCCGCTAAGCGGTAACGTTCTTACCAACGACAGTGATGTCGATGGCGATTCGCTCACGGTCACGGATTTCACAATTGATGATACGACTTATCAGGCCGGCGACACTGCAGAGCTAGAAGGCATCGGCTCGTTGATCATTGCCAGCGACGGCCGCTACACCTTTACCCCGAATGAAAACTGGAATGGCCAGGTTCCAACGGTCAGCTACACCGTTACCGATGGGGAGCTGACCGATACCGCCGAGCTGAGTCTGACTGTGTCGGCAGTAAATGATGCGCCAACCGCCCGGGACGACACCGTTACCGGCGGCGAAGACACGGTGATTACTGGCAATGTCCTCGACAATGATAGTGACGTCGATGGCGACTCTCTGACGGTCAGCGAATTCATCGTTAACGGAAATACCTATCAGACTGGCCAAACTGCCGAGCTTAAGGGCATTGGCTCGCTGGTCATTGAAAGCGACGGCAGCTACACCTTCACCCCGATCGAAAATTGGAATGGGCAAGTTCCGACAGTCAGCTACATAGTCACAGATGGTGAACTGACCGATACCGCTGAGCTAAATCTGGAAGTGACACCGGTCAATGACGCACCGGTTGCCCAAGACGACACTGCAACCGGCGATGAAGATGCTCCGCTAAACGGCAATGTGTTGGCTAATGACAGCGACGTTGATGGCGATTCGTTTACCGTCACTGAATTTACTATCGGTAATGATATTTACCAGGCGGGCGATACCGCCGAGCTTGAGGGCATTGGCTCGCTAGTGATTGCCAGCGACGGTAGTTATACCTTTACGCCCGTCGAGAATTGGAACGGTCAGGTACCGGTGATCAGCTATACCGTTACCGATGGAGAGCTCGCTGATACCGCTGAGCTAAATTTAGAAGTGACCGCAGTCAATGATGCACCTGTTGCTGAATCGGATAGCGCTACCGGTGACGAAGACGCGCCGCTAAACGGCAATGTATTGGGTAACGACAGCGACGTCGATGGCGATTCGCTCACCGTCAGCGGTTTTACTGTCGGCGGCATTGACTATGCAGTTGGCGAGACTGCTGAGCTTGAAGGCATCGGTTCGCTAACCATCCAAACCAATGGCAGCTACATATTCACGCCCGTTGAAAACTGGAACGGCCAGGTGCCGACAGTCAGCTACACCGTCACCGATGGAAATTTGACCGATACCGCTGAGCTACAGCTGACCGTGACAGCGGTCAACGATGCTCCGATTGCTCAGGACGATACTGCTACCGGCGATGAAGACACTGTTGTTAGCGGTAACGTTCTCGCAAACGACGGCGACATTGATGGCGACTCGCTTACCGTCACTGAATTCACGGTCGGTGATGTCACGTATCAAGCTGGCGAAACCGCTGAGCTAGAAAATATCGGTTCACTGGTTATCCAAACTGACGGCAGCTACACCTTCACGCCGGTCGAAAACTGGAATGGCCAAGTTCCGACGATCAGCTACACCATCACTGATGGTGAACTGACCGATACCGCCGAGCTAAATCTAGAAGTGACTGCGGTCAATGACGCGCCGGTCGCCCAAGATGACATCGCCACTAGCGATGAAGACGCGGTGATCACTGGTAACGTTCTTACCAACGATAGCGATGTTGATGGCGATTCGCTCACGGTCACGGATTTCACAATTGATAATACGACTTATCAGGCCGGCGAGACTGCAGAGCTAGAAGGCATCGGCTCGTTGATCATTGCCAGCGACGGCCGCTACACCTTTACCCCGAATGAAAACTGGAATGGCCAGGTTCCAACGGTCAGCTATACCGTTACCGATGGCGTGCTCATTGATACAGCCGAGCTACAGTTGACCGTGACAGCCGTCAATGACGCACCGGTTGCTCAGGACGATGCCGCCATCGGCGATGAAGACGCCTCGATCACTGGCAACGTTCTCGCAAACGACAGCGACATAGAAGGTGATGTGCTCAGTGTCAGTAGCTTTGTCGTCGAGGGCACAATCTATCAGGCCGGTGAAACTGCAGAATTGGACGGCATTGGTTCGCTAACTCTTGGCAGTGGTGGCAGCTACACCTTCACACCGGTTGAAAACTGGAATGGTCAGGTACCAACGATCAGCTACACCATCACCGATGGGGAGTTGACCGATACCGCTGAGCTAAATCTGACCGTGACACCGGTGAACGACTCGCCAGTTGCGGAAGGCGATAGCGCCGTTGGTGATGAAGACGCGCCGCTAAACGGTAACGTTCTTACCAACGACAGCGATGTCGATGGCGACTCGCTTACCGTCACTGAATTCACGGTCGGTGATGTCACGTATCAAGCTGGCGAAACCGCTGAGCTAGAAAATATCGGTTCACTGGTTATCCAAACTGACGGCAGCTACACCTTCACCCCGGTCGAGAACTGGAACGGCCAGGTGCCCGTAGTCAGCTATACCGTTACCGATGAAGAGCTCACGGCTACCGCCCAGCTACAACTGGCCGTGACGGCGGTCAATGATGCCCCTGTCGTTGAAGACGATGTGGCGATTGGCGACGAAGACACCGTTATCACTGGCAACGTTCTCGATAACGACAGCGATGTCGATAACAGTCTCACGGTCAATGGATTCACCGTCGGGGGTGCTACCTATCAACCCGATGAGATTGCCGAACTTAACGGTATTGGTTCGCTAACCATCCAAACCGATGGCAGCTACATCTTCACACCGGTCGAAAACTGGAACGGTCAGGTGCCCGCGATCAGCTACACCGTTACCGACGGCGAACTGACAGGTACCGCCACTCTCGATGTGACGGTCGTTCCGGTCAACGACCCCCCAGTCGCCGAAGACGATAGTGCCACGGGGGATGAAGATACCGCGCTGACGGGCAATGTGCTGACCAACGATAGCGATATTGATAGCGCCACGCTGAGTGTCAGCGATTTCACGGTCGGTAGCGTTCTTTATCAAGCCGGCGAAATCGTCAACATCGATGGCGTCGGTGCACTTCGCCTCGACAGTAATGGCAACTACACCTTCATCCCTAATGAAGATTGGAACGGAAAGGTTCCGCCAATCAACTACACCGTCACTGATGGCGAATTGACCGATACGGCAACCCTTGATTTGACGATTACGCCAGTCAACGACGCGCCAAACGCCGTCGATGATGCATCCCAGGGCTTTGAAGATAATCCGCTCACGGGCAACGTGCTGACCAACGATAGCGATATCGACAGTGCCACATTAAGGGTCAGCGGATTCACGGTGGGTGAAACCTCATATCAAGCAGGCGAAACCGCCAGGCTCAGTGGTATCGGTTCACTAATTGTCAGAAGTGACGGTAGCTACAGTTTTACACCGCTCCCAAACTGGTACGGCAAAGTGCCTATCGCTACTTATACCGTTACCGATGGTGAGTTGACGAACAGCGCAGCGCTCAAACTGAGTATCACGGCGGTCAACGATGCCCCTGTTGCCCAGAACGATACTGGCACCGGAATCGAAGATGCGCTTATCAGCGGTAACGTGCTCGCCAACGATAGCGATATCGAAGGTGACGTTCTAACGGTCAGCAGCTTCAACGTGGCGGGAACGCGCTATGCGGCCGGCGATATTGCCAAGCTCAATGGCGTCGGTTCTTTGACGATTGGCAGTGATGGCAACTACACGTTTACGCCAAATGAAGGCTGGAACGGTCAGGTACCCTTGATCAGTTATACCGTCACCGATGGCAAGTTGAAGGATACCGCCACACTCAAATTGGACGTCACGCCGGTCAACGACGCCCCAATTGCCGTTGACGATGACAATAGTGTTGCCTTCGGCGGCGTTCTGGCGGTCAGTGAATCCGAGGGGATTCTGACCAATGACAGCGACCCGGATGGAAATGCCCTGCGTGTCACTCGGATCGACGGTATCGATATTGCAGAGAGCGGAAGTACGAACGTCGTCGGTCGGTATGGCATTCTGGACGTCGATTCGCAAGGGGGCTACACCTACGCCTCGAATCTTGAAGCGCCAGTGCTCTACGGGTTCGAGACCGGCGACGAGTACCTCGGCCGAAGTGATCTGAACCTGCTGGAAAACTTCCTGCTCGACGATGATGCTCAACTGCGGGTGTCCTCCACAGAGAATGGGGTCGGCGTTATCGGCAGCAACGAACGTAGCGCGCCGAACCAGATCAACGACAACGGGGAAGTTTTGATTGCGGATCTGGGAAGTCCGGTAGGCAGTGCTTCCTTTGGCGTCTCAGAATTGTTCAACAACGAGCAGGGCGGCGAAACGGGTAAATGGTATGCCTATGACGCCGGGGGGCAGCTGGTCGCATCCGGAGCAATTGATGCAAGTACCGTCAGCTACGACTCGGATAGCAACGATGCGGGTCGCGTCAGGATCGAAAATGTCGCTGCCGATTTCCAGTATTTGGCCTTCGAGAGCTTGCCCTACACGAATATGGACTCGAGCAATGACGGCGGTGACTACTTCGTCACCGATATTCGTGTCGAGGATACATTCGACTACGCGATCACCGATGATCAAGGGGGCAGTGCCAGCGCGACCCTGAGCCTCGATTCCACGGCCTCGCTGATCAATTATCAGCCCCCGGCAGATAGCATCGAGCCGCCTGAAGCCAGCATCTTCATTACCACGCCCTTATTCGGTGACGATAACCTGCTGAGCAACAGCGAAGCCCGTCAACCAATCACAATTAAAGGTGGCGTCGGTGGCGATGCTCAAGCCGGTGATGACGTGATCGTCAGGATCGGCGGCATCGATTACGCCACGAAGGTAACGGATGCGCTGACCTGGAGCATCGAGATTCCTGCCAGTGATCTCGCTCGGCTGGAGCCGGGCCAGGTCGAGGCAAGTGTCGCAGGGCAAGATGGCTGGGGTAATGCTTTCAGTGTCCTCACCGGCGCCGACTATCAGGTAGCGGAGCCTGGGACTCTTTCCGTGGGCAACAATGCCAACAACAATGTGAGGCTGGGCAGCGGCGACGATGTTCATATCGGTGACAAGGGCGGCAAGATCACGCTGATCGATCCGGCCAAGAACTACAATATTTCGCTGATCGTGGATGTCTCGGGAAGCATGCAACAAGCCTCCGGAACCGCGGGTTTGAGTCGGATGGCATTGACCAAGCAAGCATTGCAGAACCTGGCGGGGCAGCTCGAAGCGCACGAAGGTGCGATCAATGTTCAGCTAGTCGCCTTCTCCAGTCGTGGAAAAACCGAGATCAGCATTCAAGGCGTTGATAGCACCAATATCGATCGGCTGGAAAAGGCCATCGACAAGCTATCCGCGAACGGAGGGACCAACTACCAGGCGGCATTTGGGCAAGCCGTGAGCTGGTTCAATGATCAAAATACGAAAGGAGCTTCACAGCAAGGCGATTTTCAGAACCTTGCCTATTTCCTGACGGATGGCGACCCTACTTATTACTTTGATTCAGCCGGGAGGGTTGTCGGGCCAGGTAACGCTACAAGTTTCCCAGTCCTGCAATCTTCGATTGAAGCTTTCGAAGCGCTGAGTACTATCAGTCAGGTCAATGCCGTCGGTATCGGCGCCAATATCTCCGAGAAGTACCTGCAGTTTTTCGATAATTCGAGCGTCATTGGCGAACGAACCCTTTCCAGCGGTCGGTCTTCTTTGTCAGCTCCAGTCGGTCAGGTAGATATCGTCAATAACGCCGACGATCTGCAAGCCGCTCTGGAAGGCAGCTCGCAATTCGAGGAGCTGGCCGAGCTTGGCGATGACGTTGTGATTGGCGGTGCCGGTAACGATATCCTCTTTGGCGATACGCTCGATACGGATCAGTTGGCCTGGACCAATGGCAATACCGGTGACGTGTTTACCCCAGGCAATCATGACGGTCTGGGCTATCAAGGGTTGAGTGAATATCTGCGCTGGTCCGTCAATGGCGGAGAAGCTCCAGGTGATGAGCAGGTGTCATCCTATGTTCGCGATAATGTCGAGAGCCTGATCGGTGGAGGGCGGGCCAAGAGCGGCAATGATCGGCTCGAGGGGGAGGGCGGAGACGACATTCTGGTAGGGGGCGGCGGTAACGATACGCTCCTGGGCGGTGCTGGTAGTGACACCCTCTATGGCGGAATTGGTGCCGATGTCTTTGTCTGGACACTTGGCGATCAGGCCACCGCCGGCAAGCCGGCGCGAGATGTGGTCAAGGACTTCACGCTCGATGCGATCAATGGTTATCAAATTGATGGTGAAGGTGAGGGCGATCGTCTGGCGTTGGCGGAGCTCCTGCAGGATGAAAGCGACGACACGATCGACAATTATATTGCTGCCAAGGAGGAGGGCGGAAACACGGTGCTTTTCGTCAGTTCGAATGGTCAGCTAAGCGACAATGGCGCTGGCGCCGATCAGACAATCCTTCTCGAAGGGGTCAGCATGGCGAATCAAAGTTCTTCGGACTTCATCAAGTCTCTGATCGACAATCAGCAGTTGACTATCGATCAGTAAACGAGTGCAGACAGCAACACTCAGGCAGTAAAAGTATCGCCCGGCAATGCCGGGCGATGTTTTTTCGGGGTCTTTTTCCTGCCTGTTTTTCCGAATATTGTCTCGTCTATTGAGAGTTCCGTTCTAGTCTCTTACCAGGTCCAGGTGGTGTCGAACCCCCGGGCCGGTCACGCCATCAAAGCCCAGACTGAATAGGCAATCTCGCTCTGGGTCACAGGTAACCCCTTGGCCAATGACCTCTATGCCGATGGAGTGGCAAAGCGTCACGATGCCGTTCAAGAAAGGATGGGTATGTTGCTGTAGATGAATATCCCGCACCAACCAGGTGTCGATCTTTATATAGGACAGTCCAAGACTCTGAAGCTCCGGCAGTTTGGCGAATTCAGGACCGGCACGCTCCAGTCCTATCTTGCAGCCGAATGAGCGCAGTTCGACTGCCAGCGGACGCAAGATATCCATATGTCTGACAGCGATGGACTCCGGTATTTCGATCCACAGTTGTCTGCTTGCCTCCGGGCGGCTCTTCAGATATTGACGCAGTACCGCAATGAAACGGCTGTCGAACAATGCGTCCCGGGATAGGCTGATGCTCAGTGGCTTGCCTTTCTGAACGATCGTTTCGAGAGCGATGTCGACGATGGACAGGTCGAAATCACAGCTCAATCCGACCCGAGACAGCCAGGGTAGAAAGACACCGCCTGTTTGCCATTCGCCTTCCAGTTTCAGGCGTGCTGGAGCTTCGTAATGCATCAGCCTGCTGAGCTGGTCGAGTACCGGATTGCGAGCCAGGCGAATTCCATCGAGACGCTTGGCTTGAATCAGCGCATGACGCCACTCTTTGTGAGTGTTGTAGAGCTGTAGATGATTATCGCGGTTGACGACTTCGATGCTGTTGCCACCCCGCGTTTCCGCCGCGGCGAGGGCGCCATCCAAGGCGCTGAACAGCTCACGTCGATCGTCGCCGCGACCATATTGTATTAATGAAATCGGCAGCAGGATATCGATCTGAGCCTCTTCGAGGTGCGTATGCAACTCCATTTCCAGGCGTTGCCGAAGACCTTGAGCATCGTCACAGCCCGGCAGAAGAATGGCAAAATCGCTGCCGTTGAGACGTCCCACCTGTCCGTTTTCGTAATGCGACGTTATGTTGCCTAGCATGTTTGCGAAATGAACCAGCAACTGGTTGGTTGCCTTGTAACCCAGGCGTTTGTTGAGCTCGGTGAGGTCGAGCAGGCGCGCAAGCACGATATGCCCCGTAGCCGCATCGCTGTCATCGCTTAACAACGTATCGATGCGTTTGACAAAAATATCGCGCTTGATGACGCCAGTGATCTCATCCTGCTGCAGCTGTCGACGAAGATGATCGAGGGTCTTGCTTTCCTGGGAGAACAAAGTGCTCATGGTCATGGAAAGCTGATTCATGGCAGTCACCACTTCGCGAAGTTCCCGAGTGCGCGGCTGCTCTTCGCATACGCTGAAATTGTGCTGACCAATGCCTCGCGCCTGCGCGATTACTGCACGTAAGGGACGCTTTATCGTGCCCACGATCCACCAGGCCAGTGCGGCACTGATCAGCGCCGCGATGGCAAACCAGCTAAGCAGATCGATCATGCTTTGCCACAACAGACGATAGGCATAGCCGTAATGACTCTCGACGATGACGGTCGCGTATTGCTGCCAACCGTTCTGGATGACCGCCTGGCCCGAGGGGATGGAAAAATTCACCCAGTTGACGAACCATTCTGGTACGTCCGCGATGGAGGCGTCATTCACGCGGCGCAGCAGGGTTTCTCCTTCAGGGGTGACAAGCTCGATACGGCGATAATGACCGGTATCGAACTGAGCGGTAACTAGCAATTCTACAACGACCGGGTCCTTGTCGAGCTGGCTCAGAGAGAGCGCAAGGGCATTGGCATTATCCGCATTCTTGATGCGCAGCTCCTGCTCGAAATACTGCGTGCTGGTCACCATGCTGATGAACAGGCTGCCACTCAGGGAAATCAGCACTACCGCAAGGATGGCTAGCCATAACTGCTTGATCAATGACATCAATGGGTTCTCTTGTTGTGCCGGGGCTGAATGTCAGATTGCGTTTTTTTGATCATAGGATTCCCTCCACGGTCATGCGCTGAAGCACATCGCGCCAGCGGGACAGTCGCTGAGTGGGATCGGCCAGTGAGCTCGGAGCACTCCCGGTCCAGAGGCCGTCGCTATTGAAGCTGAACACGGGAATAAGATCGCTGCGTTGGTTGGCAGGGAGAATGTTGGGTAGCAGATTGTCCAGCACCAGAGGCTCCGCAGCAGGGGATTTGTAATATCCCAGCACCATATGCGCCTGAATGATGTCGCCGCGACCAATACGCGCGCTGACATAGATCATGCGCAGACATTGCCCGGAAATACCAAGGGTCTTGAGGGTCTGATACTTGGCGATGGCGTAATCTTCGCAATCGCCAGCGCCTTTGACGAGAGTTTCGAGAGGTGTTGCCCAGAAGTCTTCTTTGCCCCAGATGCGAATATCCTCGACCCAGCGTACCCGCTGATTGAAGAAGTCATTGACACCCGTGAGTCGCTCGATGGTGCTGCGGTCTTGCAGATCACGTAGCAATCCAAGCCAGGCCTCTATCACCAGAACGCCGTCGTGCCCATGACGCTCGAGCATTAGCGAGCGCATTTGCTCCACGTCCATGGCGCCATTGGCCAGCTCGCCATGGCTGCCTGCCAGGGCCAGGGTCGCCACTGCAGCACCGAGCAGGAACCGGCGACGGGAGGGGTTAAAGGAAGCGCCTTGTGGCGGTGCAGGCATGAGCAGGCGGCGCCCTCACGTATGAAACGAAAAATGATAACGATCATACGTTCGTCTAGCGCATCTCGAATGGCTTAGAAGAGACGATAATTGCGCCTATTTCCGCGCCGAGAGTTCAGCGCAGCGTCAGCGGTGGGGAAGTGGGTATTCAGGAGCAGGGATTCAGGGATGGCAAGCGGCCCTCACGCCCTGCCTGGTCCTTGCCATATCTGCAGTCGGCCCAGCCAATCTAGGCCGGTACCGGCCTTGCGCAGTTCTTGCGCCAAGGCATCCAGATCATGCTGACTTGTATCCGCAGGAACATATAGCGCGATGTCGATACGGTCACCCAGATAATGAAGATCCAGCGCGATACGTCGTTGCCAGAGTGGCATATCGCTCCAGACTGCCTCTAGAGCGTTTTCAATATCGGTACGCAGGGGTAGACCTGGCAGGCGATCGGGGTCCGCGAGCGCAGAATCGTCGATTGGATCGATATGAAAGATCACATCGTTGAGCTGAGGGTGGGCCTGGCGCAGTTCGCGGCTGACCTGATTGCCGATCTCGTGAGCTTCCGACACGGTAAGTCGGGGCGCGACCACCAGATGAAAATCTAGCAGCACCTGGCCAGCCACGGTCCGAGTTCGCAGTTGATGAACGCTGCGCACTCCCGGTACTTGCTGGGCCAAGGTGCGCATCAGGCGCTGTTCTTCCTCTGGCAGGGCGGTATCGACCAGCTCTTGGATAGAATCCCACAATAGAGAGGCGCCGATCTGGCCGATTAGCAGTCCAACGGCGATGGCCGCCACCGCATCCAGCCATTCAATGCCAAACTGAGCGCCGATCAGACCGATCAGCACCACAATCGTCGACAGGGCGTCACTACGCGAGTGCCAGGCGTTGGCCCTGAGCAGCTGCGAGTCGATGCGCTCGGCGACTTTGAGGGTATAGCGAAAGATCCATTCCTTGGCTGCAAGCGCGATCACCGCCAATACAATGGCCCAAGGACCGGGAGGCGCGATTGGCACGCTCTCGATCAGTCGACTCAGGCTTGCCCAGGCGATGCCGCCGGCAACGAAGATCAGCACGCTACCCAGTAGCAAGGTGCCCAGGGTTTCGATGCGCCCGTGACCGTATGGATGATCGCTATCCGGCGCCTGGCGGCCATAATGGGTAGCGACGACGACCAGGGCGTCCGTGGCGACATCGGAAAAGGAGTGGATGCCGTCGGCGACGAGGGCAGCGGAGCCGACCGCATAGCCCACGATCATTTTGGCAATGCCTAGCACACTGTCCAGAACCGCACCGATCAGGGTGACCTTGTGAGCGGCACGAGTATCGCTTGCGCGATTGCGTTGGGCGGGCATGTCGTGTCTCGCGTCGTGCCCCACGTTATGCCTCGGGCAGGCGTCCGGCACGATTGAGCGCCGGATTGGCATACTGGGCCAGCCACCACTCCCGCAGATGTTCGGGCACGCTTTCAAGCCGCCGAGCGAAGCGTTCGCGATCGCAGCTCACTACTTCGCTCAAGTCGATCAAGTCTGGCGCGAGTCCGCTCTCTTCAAGTGCCAGTTCGTGGCTGGGGAATAGATGATAACCGTCGAGTACCTGGCGGGTAATTTCCTCGGCAACCTGGTCCGGTGTCTCGAAATCCGCATCGAGTACCTGGCCAAAATTCAGATGGATGCGTCCCTTGACACCGGTAATGCCGGAAACAATGGAGCGAATGTCTTCAAACTCGACTTTCTCGTAGCGCCCTTCAGTATGCAGCGCATATAGCTCTCGCGCCTTTTGCAGGTCGCAAGGATCATACTCATAGCTGATGGATACCGGTACCATGCGCAGCTCGCGAATGGCATCGGCAAAGCTCGATTCCTTGTTCTGCTGGCGATGAGCCATGGTCAGCATCTTGATGATGGCTGGATCGGCGCGATCGATACCGTTCTTGGCGCGTCCCTCGCGTTGGGCCAGCCATACGGAATGATTGTCAACGCAGATCGAATGCCGAATGTAGCCAGAAAGCGCTTGGTAGGCGGCAAGCATGGCGCGCTTGCCCTTGGCGCTGCGGGGCACGATGAAGCTCTTGTTGAGCCGCATCAGGTCGGTGACGTAGGGTTTTTGCAGCAGGTTGTCGCCAATGGCGATGCGTACCGTATTGCGATCGGCTTGGTACAGCGCGTAGTTCACAAAGGCGGGGTCGAGGGTGATGTCGCGGTGATTGCCAATGAACAGATAGGCGGTGTCAGGGTCGAGCTTGTCCAGTCCCGTCACCTTGAAATCGTCCGTGGTGGTGGCGATCATTCGCCGCATGTAGTAGGCAATGCGATCCTGCAGCTTTTTGATACTGTCGACGCCTCGCATTTGCCGCTTCACGGCAATACCTGCCAGCATCCGAGCTAGCCAAGGCGCATGTTTTGCCAAGCGCGGGAGGCGATAATGGGTGATAGCATCGAGAAATTCTGTATCCTGCGCTAGGCGTGCCAAAACGTCGACGACCTCATCATCATGATAAGGGCGAATGTTCTCGTATAGGTCCTGGGTCACGTGTTGGGTCATGGTGTTGGTGCAGTGGAGACGGCTTCGCCTCCTAGCCAGTCAATGAGTTGTTCGATGGAGTCTGCCAGTACCTTGGTCATTAAAGTGAAATCGGTTTCCAGGCGCAGTACCGCATCGCCGCCATCCTCGGTCTGACTTGCTTCATCGAGTAGCGTATCAGCGAAGCGCAGCGACTTTAATGCCAGATCGTCGCTCAGTATCATGGTCATGGCGTCGTCGATGGTGAAGGCTAGACGTGTGGCTTGCCGGCCTGCTTCAAGCGCGGTTTGTATCTCTTCACAATCGAGATCCATCTGACGCCCGCGAAGCACGCTTTCGTCACCGCTGAGCGCCTTGAGTTCCACCTGATCGCCCAGAGTCAAGGCATCGGGGCGCTTGGACGCATCGCCAAGCCATTCGGTCATTGCGCGAATGGGGGTGGTGCGAGTTGCTAACGGGGTTACCTTGAGGCTGCCCAAGGTCTGGCGCAGCAGATCAAGGATGTCCTCGGCACGCTTGCGACTCGAGGTGTTGACCCCGATGAGACTGCGTTTCGTGTCCCACCATAGATCGAAGCGCTGGGTGCGTACAAAGGCACGAGGCAGGAATTCTTCATAGACTTGTTCTTTAAGCGCCTGTTTTTCCTGGCGCCGTAGAGGACGTCCTTCTGCGGTTTCGATATCCGCGGCGCGGCTATCGACTTCTTCATTGACTACCGACGAAGGCAGAAGGCGTTCTTGGCGTAGAGCTGACAATAGGCGATGGCCTTGAACTTCATGTAAACGCTGCTCACTGGCGCGACCGGCAGGGGTGCTCCAGCCAAGGCGTCGGGCCTCGACGCCTCCCAACGGACGAAATGCCTGCTCATCAAGGGCCAAGGCAAGATCGTCGTTGCTCAGTGTAGGTGCGTCATGTACGCGGTAAAGATGTAAGTGCTTGAACCACATGGTATCGCCTTGAGTAGAAGGAGACATATTATGGCCAATCGCCCAAGCGGGTACCAGTGTCGAATAGAGTAAGCAAAGTAACGGTGTTAATCGTTTAACCGAGAGCAGGGGAGCCAAGTGCCTCGATAGTAAACAAGAGGGCTTGGCTAACATTGCTAAATTAGCAAATGTCTTTGTCACTAATTTAAATTTTCAACAGGAAGTAGCAGCATGGATCATCGTATCGTTCGTTCCACCGTACGTGTACGCGGTTTTCATCTTGATGGCTATGCTCATGTCAATAATGCGCGCTATCTCGAATTTCTTGAAGAAGGGCGCTGGGCTTATTTCGAACAGCAATTCGATCTGGCGGCATTGTTCAATGAAGGCCTGGCGGTCGTGACCGTCAATCTGAATATCAACTATCGCCGGGCCGCAGTCATTCACGATGAACTGGAAATTCTTACCTCGCTATCCCATATCGATCAGCGCAATGCCGTCATGCATCAGGTGATCAATCGCGTGAGTGACGGCAAGCTGATCGCCGACGCGGATTTCACCTTCGTGGTGCTCGATACCCGCACCAAACGTTCGATACGCATTGAGGACAAGCTACGAAACGTACTCGAACCCTTGGTACTGGAGTGCTAAGTATGCAGATGCTGACAGCATGAATCCTGCGCTGCCTAAATCGGTCGTGTAATGGTACAATCCGGCACCGTGTCGCCCGCTGGGGCGACCCTTGAATCGTGCCATGTCAATCATACGAACTCGGCTATACGAGGCAGGTGATATAGACAGGGTGCGATTCATCGATTGCTGTCTTACACCAGCGCTAATCAGTTGTAGTGCAAAGGATTCAACGACCCATGGGTGACATTGCCAGAGAAATTCTGCCCGTCAATATCGAGGACGAGCTGAAACAGTCGTACCTTGATTACGCCATGAGCGTAATCATCGGACGCGCCTTGCCGGACGTGCGCGACGGTTTGAAGCCAGTGCATCGCCGGGTGCTGTTTGCCATGCATGAGTTGAGCAATGACTGGAACAAGGCGTACAAGAAATCCGCCCGTATCGTCGGTGATGTCATTGGTAAGTATCACCCTCATGGAGATAGCGCGGTTTACGACACCATCGTACGCATGGCCCAGGACTTTTCGATGCGCTATGTCCTGGTCGATGGTCAGGGCAACTTCGGTTCCATCGATGGCGACAGTGCGGCCGCGATGCGTTATACCGAGATACGCATGGCCAGGCTCTCCCATGAGATGCTGGCAGATCTCGAAAAGGATACCGTCGACTGGGTCGACAACTACGATGGCACCGAGCGCATTCCGGATGTCTTGCCTGCCAAGCTGCCCAATCTGCTGGTCAATGGCTCCTCCGGCATCGCCGTGGGCATGGCGACCAATATCCCGCCCCACAACATGGTCGAAGTCATCAACGGCTGCCTGGCCCTGATCGATGACTACACCCTGACCATCGACGATCTGATGGAGTACATCCCGGGTCCGGACTTCCCCACCGCCGGTATCATCAACGGCAAGGCGGGTATTCTCGAAGCCTATCGCACCGGTCGCGGGCGTATTTATGTACGTGCTCAGCACACCATCGAGTACCACGAGAAAAGTGGGCGCGATCACATCGTCATCACCGAGCTGCCTTATCAGGTCAACAAGGCGCGCTTGATCGAAAAGATCGCCGAGCTGGTCAAGGAAAAGCGCATCGAGGGCATCGCCGAGCTGCGGGATGAGTCCGACAAGGACGGCTTGCGGGTGGTGATCGAGGTCAAGCGTGGCGAATCCGGCGAGGTCGTGGTCAATAATCTCTTTGCCCACACCCAGCTGCAGACCGTGTTTGGCATCAATATGGTGGCGCTGGAAAATGGCCAGCCAAGGACGATGAATCTCAAGGAGATTCTCGAAGCCTTCGTACGTCATCGTCGCGAAGTGGTCACCCGACGCACCCTGTACGAGCTTAGAAAAGCGCGGGAGCGGGGCCATCTCCTCGAAGGCCTGGCGGTGGCAATTTCCAACATCGACGAGGTGATCGAACTGATCAAGGCCTCGCCGAGCGCCACCGAAGCCAAGGAGCGTCTGCTTGAGCGTGCCTGGCAGCCAGGGCAGGTCACGGACATGCTGGATCGCGCCGGGGCCACATCCTGCAAGCCGGAGGATCTCGAAGAAGGCTTCGGGCTTTCCAGCGATCGCCGCGAATATCGGCTATCGCCGGCCCAGGCTCAGGCGATTCTCGAACTGCGTCTGCACCGCTTGACCGGACTCGAGACCGAAAAGCTGCTCAACGAATATCTGGGCATACTCGAGAGAATCGCCGAGCTGAGTGAGATTCTGGCCTCGCCTGATCGTCTGCTGGACGTGATCCGTGAAGAGCTGATCGCCATTCGCGATCAGTACGGGGACGCGCGCAAGACCGAGATTCAGATCAGCCACCTCGATTTATCCATCGAGGATCTGATCAACGAAGAGGACATGGTGGTCACCATTTCTCGCAGTGGCTATGCCAAGACCCAGCCCATCACCGACTACCAGGCCCAGCGTCGCGGTGGTCGCGGCAAGTCAGCGACCAGCATGAAAGATGAGGACGTCATCGAGCATCTGCTGGTGGCTTCGACTCACGATACGGTGCTGTTGTTCTCCAACAAGGGCAAGGTCTACTGGCTAAAAGTCTACGAGATTCCCGCCGCCAGTCGCGGTTCGCGAGGCAAGCCGCTGGTCAACCTGCTGCCACTGGACGATGATGAAGCAATCAACGCCATGCTGCCGGTGCGGGAGTATCGCGAAGACAGTTTCATCTTCTTTGCCACCGCCAAGGGCACCGTCAAGCGCACCACCCTGGATCAGTTCTCCCGGCCCCGCAGTGTCGGCCTGATCGCCATCGACCTGGAAGAAGACGATCGCCTGGTGGGGGCTGCCATCACGTCGGGAAGTGATCACGCCATGCTGCTGTCATCCAACGGCAAGGCAATTCGCTTCGAGGAAACCAATGTTCGTGCCATGGGTCGTACCGCCCGAGGTGTGCGTGGCATGCGTTTGGCGAAAGACGCGGAAGTCATCAGTCTGATCATTCCGCAGTCGACCCAGATTGACAGCGAAGCGGATGCCGAGCTTGACGAAGAGCTGCCGACTGAAGCGTTTGGCACAAATGGCGATGACGATCAGATCTACATTCTGACCGCCTCCGAGAAGGGTTATGGCAAGCGCACACGCCTCGAAGAGTTTCCGCTGCGTAACCGCGGGGGCCAGGGCGTCATCGCCATGCAGACCAGTAGCCGTAATGGCGCGCTGGTGGCGGCCATGCAGGTGGCGACCAGCGACGAGATGATGCTGATCACCGATCGCGGCACACTGGTCCGCACTCGAGTTGCGGAGGTGTCCACCACGTCTCGTAACACTCAAGGCGTCATGCTGATTCGTCTTGGTAAGCATGAGGCGTTGGTCAAGACGGTGCGGGTCGATGAGCCTGGCGAAGAAGCAGTGCTGGACAGTGATGAAGTCGTCGGTGACGAGGCTACCTTGGATACCACACCAGGCGAACAAGCCGACGGCAGCGCTTCATCGGAAAGTGAAGCAAAAGACGAACCACATACGCCAGACACGCCAGATTCTCAGGAATGAACCATTGCGACCGCCGCTAGATTGGCGGTCGCTTTTTTTCGTCCCATGTTCGAGATGAACTGACAATGACACGCAAGCATAATTTCTGTGCCGGCCCTGCCGCCTTGCCTACGCCGGTACTGGAGCGCGCTCGGGAAGAGCTGCTCGATTATCAGGGGCGTGGGCTCTCGGTAATGGAAATGAGTCATCGCAGCCCGGAGTTCGTCGCTATTGCCGAAACCGCCGAGGCTGATTTCCGGGCGCTGCTGCAAGTGCCGGACAACTACAAGGTGTTGTTTTTGCAGGGTGGGGCCTCTACGCAATTTGCCATGCTGCCCTACAACCTGCCGGGCAACGGTGGCACGCCCAACTATTTGTATACCGGCATCTGGGGCAAAAAGGCCATTGCTGAGGCCAAACACTTGGGTGGCGCCCATGTGGCGGCCTCCAGCGAGGCCAATGGCCTGACTGCAGTGCCTCGGCCCCAGGATATCGAGCTTTCCAGCGACGCGGCCTATCTGCACTACACCGACAACGAGACCATCGGCGGTCTCGCCTTCGATTACATTCCCGAGTGCCCGTCCTCAAGGAATGTGCCCTTATGCTGCGATATGTCCTCATCGATTCTTTCAGCGCCGCTTGATGTCTCCCGCTTTGGGGTGATCTACGCCGGCGCTCAGAAAAACATTGGCCCGGCAGGACTGACCCTGGTCGTCGTGCGTGATGATCTACTCGATCGGGCCAAGCCCGATACGCCGACCATGTTCAATTATCGGGTCATGGCCGAGAATGGCTCGATGTACAACACGCCGCCTACCTATGCCTGGTATCTGGCAGGCTTGGTATTCGACTGGCTGAAAAACGACATTGGTGGTCTCGACGCCATGGCAGCCATCAATGAACGCAAGGCTTCAAGGCTTTACGGCGCCATTGATGCCAGCGGCTTCTATAGCAACCCCATCGCGCCGATCAATCGTTCGCGTATGAATGTGCCCTTCGTGCTGGCGGATGAATCCCTCAACGAGCGCTTTCTCGAAGACGCCAAAGCAGCGGGGCTACTCAACCTCAAGGGACATCGTAGCGTCGGCGGAATGCGAGCCAGTCTCTACAATGCGGTGAGTGAAGAGGCGGTAGAGGCATTGGTGGGTTTTATGAGCGATTTTGAACAGCGCCACGGTTAAGAAAAAGGAGTAGGGGTATGAGCGAGTCCCCGGTCGACCTCGATGAATTACGTGATCGCATCGATCAGATCGATGGTGAGATTCTACGCCTGATCAGCGAGCGAGCCAGCTGTGCCCAACAGGTTGCCCAGGTCAAGACGGCTTCCGATCCTGGCGCAGCCTTCTATCGTCCCGAGCGAGAAGCCACGGTGCTCAGGCGTATCATGGCGCTCAACAAGGGGCCGCTGAATTCCGAGGAAATGGCGCGACTGTTTCGCGAAATCATGTCTGCCTGTCTGGCGCTGGAACAGCCGATCAAGGTGGCCTATCTGGGGCCGGAAGGCACCTTCACCCAGCAGGCCACCCTCAAGCATTTCGGCGACAGCGCCAAGAGCCTGCCCATGGCGGCCATCGATGAGGTCTTTCGCGAGGTCGAGGCCGGTGCTGCCCACTATGGCGTGGTGCCGGTGGAGAACTCCACGGAAGGGGTGATCAACCATACCCTGGATTCCTTCATGGATTCCTCGATGCGCATCTGTGGCGAGGTAGTGCTGCGCATTCATCATCATTTATTGGTCGCCAGTACCACGCGCCAGGACAAGATTTCACGTATCTACTCGCACCCGCAGTCTTTCGCCCAATGCCGCAAGTGGCTGGATGCGCATTATCCTCATGCGGAGCGGGTGCCGGTCTCGTCCAATGCGGAAGCCGCACGGCTGATCAAGACCGAGTGGCACAGTGCCGCCATTGCCGGAGACATGGCGGGCAAGCTCTATGGGCTCGAGAGAATCGCCGAGAAGATCGAGGATCGCCCGGATAATTCCACGCGCTTTCTGATCATCGGCAATCAAGATGTCGCGCTCTCCGGCGATGACAAGACTTCCTTGGTGGTGGCGATGCGCAACCAACCCGGCGCGCTGCATGATCTGCTGGAGCCCTTTCATCGTCACCAGATCGACCTGACTCGTCTGGAAACCCGACCGTCCCGTTCCGGCGTGTGGAACTACGTATTCTTCATCGATTTGAAAGGGCATCGTGACCAGCCAGAAGTGGCGGCGGTACTGGAAGAAATACGCTTGCGGGCTGCGGAAGTGAAGGTGCTGGGGTCCTATCCTCAGGGTGTGCTCTAGCATGGCGGTGTCGCAACAGGATTCGAAGGATGCAAGTGGTATCGTCGAATCCCGGCTTTTGATCGTCGGCCTTGGATTGATTGGTGGCTCCCTGGCGCGTGCCCTCAAGGCGGCGGGATTCAAGGGCGAGATCGTCGCCTGGGACCGGGACGCAGACGCCATCGCATCAGGTCTCGAGATGGGGGTGATCGATGCCGGCGGCACCGAGCTTGGTCCGCTGGTTCCGGGTAGCTCGATGATCCTGCTGGCGGTGCCGGTGCTGGCCATGGAATCCGTATTGCGTACCTTGGCGCCGCTGATCGAGAATCAGGTGGTGACCGATGTGGGCAGCACCAAGCTGGCGATTCGTGCCGCGGCGGAGCGCGTGTTTGGGAGTGTGCCCGCCAACATGGTGTTGGGGCATCCGATTGCCGGCTCCGAGCGCAGTGGGGTGGTAGCTTCCGATTCGTCTCTGTATCGGCAGCATAAGGTCATTCTCACCCCCCAGGCGAATACGCATCCTGAGGCGCTGGGACGGGTAAAGGCGCTGTGGTCGGCCTGCGGCGCCGAGGTGCTGGAAATGACGGTTGAGCGTCACGACGAGGTGCTGGCGCGCACCAGCCACCTGCCACATCTATTGGCCTTTTCCCTGGTCGACACCCTGGCAAGGCAGGACGACCGGCTGGAGATCTTTCGCTATGCCGCCGGCGGCTTTCGCGATTTCACCCGCATCGCCGGCAGCGACCCGGTCATGTGGCGGGATATCTTCAGTGCCAATCGCGATGCCCTGTTGACGGCGCTGGATGACTTCGAGAGCGGTATCGCACGCATGAGAAGGGCCATCGCAAGTGGCGATGAGGATGCCTTGCTGGCCACCCTTGATCGGGCCAGCCACGCGCGACACTATTTCGATACCTTATTGAACAAGACGAGATATCAGACGATGGAATCACGTAATGTCCGCTACCGTGCCCGCCCAAGTGGTAGCGTCAGCGGCTCGATTCGAGTGCCCGGCGACAAGTCGATCTCCCATCGGGCTATCATGCTCGGCGCCTTGGCGGAAGGTGTCACTCAGGTACAGGGCTTTCTCGAAGGTGAGGATAGTCTTGCGACGCTGCAGGCCTTTCGCGAAATGGGCGTTGCCATCGAAGGCCCGCAGCAAGGGCGCGTAACTATTCATGGCGTCGGTATGCAGGGTTTGAAGCAACCCGCAGGGCCGCTCTACGTAGGCAATGCCGGCACCGCCATGCGCCTGTTCGCCGGGCTTCTGGCCGGTCAAGCCTTCGATACGGAGCTGACCGGCGACGCCTCGCTGACCAAGCGTCCCATGGCCCGAGTCGCGGATCCGCTGCGAGAAATGGGCGCGGTTATCGAGACGGCCAAGGACCAGCGTCCGCCGCTTGTGATTCGAGGGGGGCAGCGGTTGAAAGGCATCGTCTACGACATGCCCATGGCCAGCGCACAGGTCAAGTCCTGCCTGTTGTTGGCCGGCCTGTATGCCGAGGGCGAGACCCGGGTACGCGAGCCGGCCCCGACCCGGGACCATACCGAGCGCATGCTCAACGGGTTCGGCTATCCGGTGCAGCGTGAAGGCGATACTGCCTGGCTCGAAGGCGGGGGTCGTCTTATCGCCGGCCCTATCGATGTGCCTTCGGATATCTCCTCGGCGACTTTTTTCCTGGTCGCCGCAGCCATTACGCCAGGTGCTGATCTCACTCTCGAGCACGTCGGTATCAATCCGACGCGCATTGGCGTGATCAATATTCTCAAGGCCATGGGAGCAGATCTCGAGTTAATCGACGAACGTGAAGCGGGGGGTGAACCGGTAGCCGATATTCATATTCGCTATCGGCCCCTCACGGGGATCGACATTCCAGAGGCTCAGGTGCCACTGGCCATCGATGAGTTCCCGGCGCTGTTCATCGCTGCCGCCAATGCTCAGGGCATCACCCGGCTGCGCGGCGCCGAGGAGCTACGGGTCAAGGAGTCCGATCGGCTTCAGGCCATGGCGGATGGTATGAGCGCCCTGGGGATCAAGGCCACGCTTTACGAGGACGGTATCGATATTTCGGGTCGCGATGAAGATCAGGAAGCCGAAGGGCCCAGCTATGGCGGAGGCCATATCGATAGCCTGGGGGATCATCGTATAGCCATGTCGTTTGCCATAGCGAGCCTGCGAGCAAGTGACGACATCATCATCGACGACTGTGCCAACGTAGCAACCTCGTTTCCCGGCTTCGTCGAGCTGGCGCGCCGTGTAGGGCTTAACCTGGAGGAGCAAACATGACGATGCCTATGGAGCCGGTGCTGGCCATCGATGGTCCCGGTGGCGCCGGGAAGGGAACGGTGAGCCGTTTGATCGCCGAGCGACTCGGTTGGCATCTGCTCGATTCCGGGGCGCTTTATCGCCTGACTGCGCAAGCCGCCGGCAGACATGGCATCGCTCTTGATGACGAGCAGGCACTTGCGAGGCTGGCTGAAACCCTGGACGTGGCCTTTCTTGCTGAGAATGGCAAGGCTCGCGTCATTCTCGAAGGTGAGGATGTCAGCAGAGCGATTCGTACCGAGGAGGTCGGCGAACGTGCCTCGCAAGTGGCGGTTCTGCAAGGGGTACGCGATGCGCTGCTGGCTCGGCAGCGGGATTTCCAGAAGCCCCCTGGTCTGGTTGCTGATGGGCGTGATATGGGTACGGTTGTTTTTCCTCACGCCAACATCAAGATTTTCCTCACCGCATCGGCTCAGGAACGGGCTCGGCGCAGGCACTTGCAGTTGCAGGAAAGTGGTGTGAATGCTAGTCTATCGAGTCTTTTAAACGAGATACAGGCTCGGGATTCACGCGATATGCAGCGTGCGGTAGCCCCCCTCAAGGCGGCGGATGATGCCGTTGAGTTGGATACTACCGAGTTGTCGATACCGGACGTGGTGGATCGTATTCAGAGGCTGCTGGCCGAATCAGGCCTCAAGCCGTCCGTTTGAATGCCTTGTCAAGCAAACGACACTTCCGGACCCCGCAAGGATGTCATGATGTAAATCGGTATTTCGTGTGGCAAGCCGATTTGGATCGAACCAGCGCCAACATCTTCGGGGAATATGTAGATTAGGCCCGCGTTTGCTGGTGACGCGGAGAAGGCGACAACCGCCATTAACGTTGATTACGTAGGGTGCTCATGAGCGAAAGCTTTGCTGAACTGTTTGAACAATCTCTCCAGGACATCAATATGGAGCCCGGTGCCATTGTCATGGCCACCGTGGTGGATATTGAGAACGACTGGATCACCGTCAATGCCGGCCTGAAATCCGAGGGGCAAATTCCTGCTTCTCAGTTCAAGGACGACAACGGCGAGTTGACCATCGGCATCGGCGACGAAGTCAAGGTAGCACTTGAGGCCGTTGAAGATGGTTTCGGTGAAACCCGCCTGTCCCGTGAAAAGGCCAAGCGTGCTGAAGCCTGGAAGGAACTCGAAGCGGCTTTCGAGAAAGATGAAATCGTCAAGGGTGTGATCAACGGCAAGGTAAAAGGTGGTTTTACCGTCGATGTCGCCTCCATCCGCGCTTTCCTGCCAGGTTCCCTGGTGGATGTGCGCCCAGTACGCGACACCGCGCATCTGGAAAACAAAGAACTGGATTTCAAGGTCATCAAGCTCGATCCCAAGCGCAACAACGTAGTGGTTTCGCGTCGCGCCGTGCTTGAAGCAGAAAACAGCGCCGAGCGGGAAGCGCTGCTGGCAACCCTGCAGGAAGGTCAGCAGATCAACGGTATCGTCAAGAATCTTACCGATTACGGCGCCTTCGTCGATCTGGGCGGCGTCGATGGTTTGCTGCACATCACCGATATGGCCTGGAAGCGCATCAAGCATCCGAGTGAAATCGTGGCGGTGGGTGACGAGATCAACGTCAAGGTGCTCAAGTTCGACCGTGAACGCAATCGTGTCTCCCTGGGCTTGAAGCAACTGGGCGAAGATCCCTGGGTCAACATCAAGGATCGCTACCCGGAAGGCATGAAGGTCAATGCCCGCGTCACGAACCTGACCGATTACGGCTGTTTCGCCGAGTTGGAAGAGGGTGTCGAGGGTCTGGTACACGTCTCCGAAATGGACTGGACCAACAAGAACATTCATCCCTCCAAGGTCGTTCAGGTGGGGGATGAAGTTGGAGTCATGGTGCTGGATATCGACGAGGAGCGTCGTCGTATCTCCTTGGGCATCAAGCAGTGCACCACCAATCCCTGGGAAGACTTCAGTGGCCGTTACAACAAGGGCGACCGTGTCTCCGGTACCATCAAGTCGATTACCGATTTCGGTATCTTCATCGGCTTGGAAGGCGGTATCGATGGTCTGGTTCATCTGTCCGATATCTCTTGGTCTGAAACCGGCGAAGAAGCGGTACGTCAGTTCAAGAAGGGCGATGAGGCAGAAGCCGTCATCCTGTCCATCGATCCCGAGCGCGAGCGCATCTCTCTAGGCATCAAGCAGCTCGAGAGCGATCCGGTCTCTGAGTTCCTGGCGGTCAATGACAAGGGCGCCATCGTCACCGGTCGTGTCGTCGAGATCGATGCCAAGGAAGCCCACGTCGAGCTTGCAACGGATGTAGTGGCAGTGCTCAAGGCCTCCGAGATCAGTGCTGATCGCGTCGAAGACGCGCGCAACGTGCTGAGTGAAGGCGACAGTGTCGAAGCTCGTATCGTCGGTGTAGATCGCAAGAATCGCGGTATTACGCTCTCGATCAAGGCGAAAGACCAAGCAGCCGATACTCGTCGTTCAGCGGGCAAGCCGCGCGAGCAGGAAGCCGAAAGTGGTGGTCCGACTACCATCGGCGATCTGATCAAGCAGCAGATGGGCCAGGACTGATTTTTTCGTCCCAGTGATTCTACGAGCTAGTACGAAAGATTAGAAAGGCGTAGAAATACTGAAAAACTAACGCGGTCTCTTTTGAGGCCGCGTTTTTTTATGTCTACTCGATACGCTTTTCGATAGCGCTTAGCAGCCCCCGCAAGATGGACAACTCCTTTCGGCTCAGCTGCGCCCGGGCAAATAAGGCGTGCAGATGTTCTTCGGTACGGGCATGAGGCTGGGTAAGAAAACCGACCTCCGTCATGACCTGCTGCAGATGCTCATGAAAATGGCTTAACTGCTGCTGGCTGGGCAAAAGGGTTTGCTGATGCACTGTGGGCTGCATATTGGTTTGACTGCGCTGAAGGGCGCGAAATAGCTCATAGCATAAAACCTGTACCGCCTGGGCAATGTTCAAGATACCGTAGTCCGGGTTGGCCGGAATGCTGACCTGGTGAGTGCAATGACGAATTTCGTCGTTGGTAAGCCCGAAGCGTTCACGCCCGAATACCAGCGCTACCGGCCCTTGCCGGGCGCAGGCAAGAGCGTTCAATGCCATGATGTCCGGCTCGTCGAAGTGGGGTAGCGGCAAATTGCGCAGTCGCGCACTGGCGCCTATTACCTGCACACAGTCGGCAACCGCCTCGGCCAACGTGTTCGTGACAGCGGTATTGGTAATAATATCCTCGGCGCCGGCGGCTAGTTGCGTGGCTTCATCATCAGGAAAGCAGCGCGGATTAACGAGGGTGAGATGGGACAAGCCCATGGTCTTCATGGCCCGGGCGCTGGCACCAATGTTGCCCGGGTGGAAGGTCTGGACGAGAACGATTCGAATATTGGAAAGCATCGGCTTCAAGCGTCGGCATGGTTGAAAAAGTCAGTGTACGCGAGCTGTTGGGAACCTGCAGGGTGGCTTGCTTCTTGAAAAGAAAAACCCCGCTGATCAAAATCAGCGGGGTTCGTTGGTCAGGCTGGATTAATAGCCTGAAAGGGTCTGGCTTGGGTTTACATCATGCCGCCCATACCACCCATGCCGCCCATATCCGGGGCGCCACCAGCTTCTTTCTCGTCTGGATCCTCGGCGATCATCGCTTCGGTGGTGATCATCAGGCCTGCCACGGAACCGGCGGACTGCAGCGCAGAACGGGTTACCTTGGCCGGGTCGAGAACACCCATATCGAACAGATCGCCGTATTCGCCGGTCTGAGCGTTGTAGCCATGGTTGCCTTCGCTGTCCTTGATACGGTTGACGATGACGGAGGCTTCTTCGCCGGCGTTGGTCACGATCTGACGCAGCGGAGACTCCATGGCGCGCAGCGCGATGGCAATGCCGTGGGTCTGATCTTCATTGTCGCCTTTAAGATCCTTGATGTTTGTCAAGACGCGGATCAAGGCAGTACCGCCACCGGGTACGACACCTTCTTCGACGGCTGCACGAGTGGAGTGAAGGGCATCTTCGACGCGAGCCTTCTTCTCTTTCATTTCCACTTCGGTAGCAGCGCCAACGCGGATGACGGCAACACCGCCGGCGAGCTTGGCAACACGCTCCTGAAGCTTCTCACGATCGTAGTCGGACGAGGTGTCTTCGATCTGAGCGCGAATCTGGCTGACGCGAGCTTCAATGTCACCCTCGACGCCGGCACCATCGATGATGGTGGTGTTTTCCTTGGACATGGTGATGCGCTTGGCGTTGCCCAAATGATCCAGGTTGGCTTGCTCGAGAGTCAGACCGACTTCTTCTGAAATCACGGTACCGCCAGTGAGTACGGCGATATCCTGTAGCATGGCCTTGCGGCGATCACCGAAACCAGGCGCCTTGGCTGCTGCAACCTTGACGATGCCGCGCATGTTGTTGACGACCAGTGTCGCCAGCGCTTCGCCTTCGATGTCCTCGGAAATGATCACCAAGGGCTTGCCTGCCTTGGCAACGCTTTCGAGTACCGGCAGCAGTTCGCGGATGTTAGAGACCTTCTTGTCTACCAACAGCAGGAGCGGATCTTCAAGCTCGACCGCCATGGTTTCCTGATTGGTCACGAAGTAGGGCGAGAGATAACCACGATCGAACTGCATGCCTTCGACGACTTCAAGCTCGTCTTCAAAGCCGCGGCCTTCATCGACGGTGATGACGCCTTCTTTGCCGACTTTTTCCATCGCTTCGGCGATGATCTGACCGATACGTGCATCGCCATTAGCGGAGATGGTGCCTACCTGAGCGATGGCTTTGGAATCGGTGCAGGGTACGGCCAGCTTCTCGATTTCCTTGACCGCGGCAATGATCGCCTGGTCGATGCCGCGCTTGAGGTCCATCGGGTTCATGCCGGCGGTAACACCCTTGAGGCCTTCATTGACGATGGATTGTGCCAGTACGGTCGCGGTAGTCGTACCGTCGCCGGCTACATCGGAAGTCTTGGAAGCGACTTCCTTGACCATCTGCGCGCCCATGTTCTCGAACCTGTCCTTGAGTTCGATCTCCTTGGCCACGGAAACGCCGTCCTTGGTGACGGTCGGCGCGCCGAAGGATTTTTCGAGAACCACATTGCGGCCCTTGGGTCCTAGGGTTGCCTTGACGGCATCTGCCAGGACATTGACGCCACGTGCCATGCGCTTGCGCGCATCATCTGAAAACTTGATCTGTTTTGCTGCCATTGTCATTGCTTCCTGAATCAGTACTTGTAAAGAAGTTCGGAGTAATAGGTGATGCGGTGTCTACCGCTAATTAACCTTCCACTACCGCGAGGATGTCGGTTTCGCTCATGATCAGCACTTCTTCACCGTCAATTTTTTGTTTCTCGACGCCAAAACCTTCCTTGAAGATGACGGTATCGCCGACCTTCACATCCAAAGGGCGTACTTCGCCGTTATCTAGGATCCGGCCATTACCGACAGCGAGAATTTCGCCACGAGTCGGTTTTTCCTGGGCGTTGCCCGGAAGCACGATGCCGCCAGCGGTTTTTTGCTCTTCTTCGACGCGACGTACTACGACGCGATCGTGCAAGGGACGGATATTCATTGCTCACGTTCTCCTGATGGTTACATGACTCAAAGTACAAAACTCGAAAGCATGCTTGCGAGTTGGAAAGTCTAGCTTTCCTTTATCATTGGCCAATCAGCATGCTGCTGGAGGCCAGATCTCAGTACTGTTCCCTTGATGGGGCCGGCAAAAAGCCTTTCAAGGGCACAAACAAAAAAAATTAGCGGCGCGGCTCATCCTTGGAGATAAAATCACCCTCAAGCGGTGAGGCACTATTAGGATCCTTATCGGTGTTTTGATTTTCAAAGGATTCAGTACGCTTATCGGAAGGCTGGTCCCAGCCTTTTGCACCACGCTGATAGTGACTGCTCATGCTGTGTCCCTGAATCTTGAACGGGAGACGCGAAAGCAGCTTGCCCAGGGCACGCCGGGAGGTGGGTAGGAGGCACAGAAAGCCTAGAGCGTCGGAGACAAAACCGGGAGCCATGAGCAAGGCGCCGCCAAAGATCAGCGCCGCACCCGTCATCAACTCATCCGAGGGAATCTCTCCTTGTGCCAAGCGCTCCTGAGCACGTTGAAAGGTAGCCACTCCCTCTCGCCGCACCAGATAAAGACCAATGAAGCCGGTGGCGAGAATCAATGCGAGGGTGGCTAATAATCCGATCTTCGCCCCTATAGAAAACAGGATTACGAAGTCGAGCAGAGCAAAAAGCGTGAAAGCGAGAAGAATCGGCATAGCAGCTCCGGGTCACGATACTTCTTCAAGAATGGAGGCGGCTGGTGATAATGCAAGTCTTGAAGGGGTTGAAGAGGGATTTTAGGGGGGCAATAGCTCGTAGTCAGGGTAGAAAATACGTCGTCTTTGTTTTATGCTGCGGTGCACAAACACTTTAAAACGGGAGTTGAAAATGCATATTCAAGATAAGGTAATTGCGATTACCGGTGGTGCGCAAGGATTAGGCTTGGCCATGGCCAAGATGCTGGGCGAGCGTGGCGCACGCATTGCTCTGATAGACATGGATGCTGCCAGGCTTGATCAAGCGGTTAATGTACTAGCCGATTCTCATATCCAGGCGCAGGCGTTTGTCGCCAATGTAGCCGAAGAATCCTCTGTGATTGAGGTATTCTCCGATATACGGGAGAAAATCGGGCCGCTAGCCGGTTTGGTCAACAATGCTGGTATTACCCGGGATGGGTTGCTGGTCAAGGCCAAGGATGAAGAAATCGTTTCCACGATGTCACTAGAGCAGTGGCAACGGGTGATCGATGTCAATCTAACCGGTGTATTCCTGTGCGGCCGTGAAGCAGCCAGTCATATGGTTGAAACCGGCACTCAAGGTGTCATCGTCAATATCTCCAGCATTTCTCGAGCCGGCAACATGGGACAGAGCAACTACGCTGCTGCAAAAGCGGGTGTGGCTGCATTGACCGTAACATGGGCTAAAGAGCTCGCGCGTTATGGAATTCGTGTAGGGGCTGTGGCGCCAGGCTTTATCGAAACAGAGATGACCGCATCGATGCGCCCCGAGATTCTGGAAAAAATAACTAAAGGCGTGCCTCTTCGTCGCTTGGGTCTGCCTGAAAATATTGCGGATAGCGTGCGCTATATTTTTGAGAACGACTATTACAGCGGTCGTGTGCTGGAGTGTGATGGGGCGCTGCGTATCTGAACGTCAGTACCTGTTTTACCGACTCAAGTGCAACGAGAGGCGTCTAGAACGATTCTCGCTGCACTGTGTGGCGCTACTTAATAAGCAATTTGATTTCGTAGCGATTCTACGGTGGCATCGCCGATACCGTTGACCCGACTCAAGTCCTCCGCACTGCTGAAAGGACCATTGGTTTCGCGATCTTCGATAATTGCCTGGGCCTTTGCCTCGCCAATTCCGGGGAGTTGGGTCAGCATTTCCGCATCGGCACTATTGATGTCGATGGTTTGAGTTTCTTGCGCCAACGCTGATGAGGCAATGCTAAGAGATAGGCTTAACAAAATTGCCTTTACAAGTGTTTTCATCTTTTTCCTTTTTATGTCTAAGCTATTTGTACAGCAAAGCAACCATATAGAAACAAATTTGTTACAAATATGGCGAATTTCGTAATTTTTTGTAGGAAATTAACCCGCCTAGACGACGCTATTAGCTTGTGAGCAAAAAGCCATTGTCCACGTTCGCTGCTCGATTGAGACATTGGACTGATATACTGACGCAAACTTTGCTCGCGGAGTCGTTATGTCTCTTCCTGCCTCGCCAGTGATAATTGCGCTGGATTACCCCTCCATGGATGCTGCCTTGTGCATGGCGGATCAGCTCGATCCTTCGCGCTGCCGTGTCAAGGTAGGCAAGGAGTTATTCACACGTGCCGGCCCGAGCGTGCTGGAAGCGCTTCATGGACGTGGTTTCGAGGTGTTCCTGGATCTCAAGTTCCATGATATTCCCAGTACTGTTGCCGGTGCCGTACAAGCTGCGGCAGAGCAGGGCGTCTGGATGGTCAACGTGCATGCCAGCGGTGGGCGGAGAATGATGGAGGCTGCTCGGGAGCGCTTGGAGGCCAACAGTCTGACGACCCATCTGATCGCGGTAACCGTGCTTACCAGCATGGAGCGAGGCGACATGGTGGGTATCGGATTGGATATCGAACCTATTGACCAGGTTGAAAGATTGGCAGGCTTGGCCAACTCTTGCGGTCTGGCTGGTGTCGTGTGCTCACCTCAGGAGTCGTCACGTCTGCGTGAAACCTGTGGCGAGACCTTTTTCAAGGTGACGCCGGGTATTCGTCCTGCCTGCAGCGACAACGACGATCAGCGTCGCACCTATACGCCGAAGGAGGCAATGGATGCCGGTAGTACGTATCTTGTCATTGGCCGCCCAATTACCCAGGCGAAAGATCCCATGGCGGCATTGATGGGTATCGAGAAAACGCTCGTCACTGATTCTCCAGACCGTTGATTGGTTTGATCGAGCCCCAATGGCGACAGCGTGGACAGTGCCAGTGCAGCTGCATACCTGAAAAACCGCAGCGATGACACCGATAGCGTGGGCTGCCCTCAAGTAGCTTGGCGATAGGCTGTCGTAGAAGCACCATTTGCTCGTATTGGGGTTTGGTCATATCGAGCAGGTAGAGATCCATCAAGTAATCGACACCGCGTAAACTGGGATGGAGATTGAGTTGTTCCGTGGCGAACTCGGTGGCGCCCACTCGATCTCCACGGCGCTCTAAGGATTGCGCAATCATGATGATGGTATCGGTATTGGAAGTGTGATCGTTCAATGAGCGCAGATACTGTTCCAGGCCGTGTTCGTCCTCGAGCATTAGATAGGCGTCACGCAGTGGCTCGAGGATGATGCAGGTAAAATCTCGATCCTGCTCGGGAATCTGCTTCAGATAGCGGATCTCTGCTTTATAATTGCCCACTTCGCGTTCAATGGCTGCAAACAGCCAGTTGGCGCGAATGCAGCTGGAATCCGTGGAAAGCGCTTGACGCAAGTGTTTGCGCGCTAGTGATGGACTGGCCGCTTCCAGATGTTTTTGCGCCAATTCACAAAGCCAGTGGGCTGCAGCGCATCGTATATCCGTTTCCTGACGCAGCAGCTGTGGGGATGCGACGTCCAGCGCCTGCTGCCATTCTCGCTCGCGTTCGAAAAGATCCACCAACAGACGTTTGGCGGAGCGACGCATGTCGTCATCCTGGGCGTCGCGAATCAATTGCTGGAGAAGCCGTTCAGCGCGATCATGCACGCCAAGTTGCAGGAAGTCGCGGGACAGCTCCAGCTGGACTTGATCGCTTTGAGTCGCGCTCAAGGCGGGTCGCGCCAACAGGTTCTGATGGATCCTGACGGCACGATCGGCTTCGCCACGGCTGCGGAACAGCGTTCCCAGCGCAATATGCGTATCGACGGTATCGCTATTGACCTCCAACGCCTGAATGAAGGTCTCGATAGCACGATCGGGTTGCTCGTTGAGAAGGTAATTGAGCCCGGTGAAGTAATCTCGGGGTAGTATGTTCTGCTGCCGGGAATTGCGGGCTAGTGGCTCGCGCTGTAGACGGCCCAGCCACCAGCCGATAGCAATTGCCACCACCAGCAACGCCAGCAGCAAAAGATCAAGCATTTAGGGGCTTTCCTTGAACTCCTGGATGCGTAGCCGATCGAGTTCCTTGCGTTGCTGCTGATTATGACGCTGAGCACGCGTCAGGAGTGCGCGCAAGCGTAAATAAACGCCACTCATCGCCAGCATGCCCAGAAGAACGCCAATAGCCAGAGTCACTAACAGCCATAATGACAGCGAGGCAGGGGGCAGTTCCAACCAGATCAGATTAAGCGGTAGTGCTTCCTGATTGTTGACGGCAAAAAGAATGCCAAGCAACAGCACCAGCAGAAGGATGATGGCTAGCAATAGCCCTTTTAGCCAACGCATGAAGGTATCCTTTTAAATTTTGGTAACAGTTGGGCGTCAATATCCCAAGGCTCGACTGGCGTTGACCTGTTCACGCAGTTCCTTGCCTGGTTTGAAGTGTGGCACGAATTTACCTTCCAGATCGACGGCTTCCCCAGTCTTGGGATTGCGACCGAGGCGAGGCTCACGAAAATGCAGGGAAAAGCTACCAAAGCCACGTATCTCAACGCGCCCCCCATTTGCCAGAGCATCGGTAATATCATCAAGAATGATGCGCACCGCAGCTTCGACTTCCTTGAGTGATAGCTCTGGCTGGCGCATGGCGATTTGTTCGATCAACTCGGATTTGGTCATCGGATATCTCCGTGCGGCGTACTCTACCGCCAATAAGCCGGCAGGTATTGTTGTTCCACTGAGCATACTGCTCAAATCTTGAAAAAACAACGCACTAGCATAAGGATAAAAGACTGTTTCTCACATTGACGGTAGATTCCTGAATTTGCTACTGGCCTCGGTTATACTGCTCCTCTTCTAATCTCAACTCGCGGGGCCGGATTATGAGCGAAGATGTTGTCCTTAAACGGTTGTACTGGCACTCGCGTCGCGGTATGTGGGAACTCGATCTTCTGCTTATACCTTTCCTGAAGCATCGCTATAGTGAGCTCGATGATGCGGATAAAAAAGCCTATCAGGAATTGATCAAAGAAGAAGATCAGGATCTTTTTACTTGGTTGATGCGCCGTGAGTGGCCCCAGGAAGACTCGTTTCGTCGGATTGTCAAAATGATTGTCGAATATGCTGAAACAACCGGTAACGATCAGTATCGCACCCTCTAGCCTATGCTGGTGGGTTTCGCTACTGCTGGCCATGGCAGTATGTCTTCTTGTTGCGATTTACGGACCGTCTTGGCTGGTCGTCGTGACAACCCTTGTCTTGAGTTCGATTCTTTGGCGCGAAAGATGCCGGTATGTACACTGGCAGTTGCGCTGGGTGCCCGGGATGGCAGGCGGCTGGCAGGCTCGCGGCGCTTCCTCTGAAGATTGGCAGTACATATCACTGCACTGTAATTACCTGGGCCCATGGCTAGTGGGTGTCCGAATCGGCAAGCGGTGGCATTGGCTATGGCCCGATAGTGTGAACCAGGCCGCGCACCGTTCCCTACGACGACGACTGCTGTGGTCTCCCTCAGGTAACTAGTGTCGTTTTTGAAGCTGTCGGTACTGATGTGCCATGACGCGGATAGTCGCGATTGTAATGAAGCCCGCGCGATTCGTGGCGCTCACGGGCTACTCTCAGTAACATGCCAGCCAGACCCAATGCACGGTGCAATCGGCTAAGAGCCAGGCTGGGAACTCGATTTTGCCATCTCGCCTGCCATAGCTCCGCGCACTCCCTGTCCAGTCGTAGTAGTGATTCTTCACCGGCAGCGAGTCCCTCATTACTGCGTACAATGCCTGCATACCGACTCATTATCTCGCGCATGGCACTAAATGCCTGATCGATGCTCTCGTTGTATGCAGGTCCAGAGTTCACGTTTGAAAACGAGTGTTCCATGTGTGGAATGATCGGTTCACGACGACTGTCGGACATACCCTTGCGCAGTGCTTGGGCCGCAGAGCGAGCAAACACCAAGCATTCCAGAAGCGAGTTACTGGCCATGCGATTGGCGCCGTGCAGACCCGTGCAGGCCACTTCGCCGATAGCATAAAGATGGTTTACGTTGCTGGCGCCCTGCAGATCGGTGGCGATACCACCGCAGCTATAGTGGGCCGCCGGAACGACTGGAATGGGGTCGCGAGTGATGTCGAGTCCGCGACTCAGGCAATGGGCATGGATGGTAGGAAAGTGCTCGCGTATTCCCGCCGCCTCGAGGTGGGTGATATCGAGGAGCACATGAGAGGATTCATGGCGCAGCATCTCGGCATGAATGGCCCGAGCGACAATATCTCGCGGTGCAAGTTCGGCGCGCTCGTCGTAGTCCGGCATGAAGCGTACACCGTGAATATCCCGCAATAGCCCTCCTTCACCACGCACCGCTTCGCTGATCAGAAAAGGGCTACCCTCTGGATCGTACAGGCAAGTAGGATGAAACTGCTGAAATTCGAGGTTCATCAGCGTGGCGCCCAGAGCCGCCGCCATTGCCATACCTTCGCCGCAGGCGGGAGCAGGGCTGGTGGTATGTTGATAAAGGCCGCTGGCACCACCGGTGGCCAGTACGGTGTCCTGGGCGGCCGCGAGCTGAAGCTGATTGTCTGTATCAAGACATAGTGCGCCACGGCAATGACCTTGGGTATCCTCGAGCAATTCTATGGCCTGCCACTCCTCGATCAGGCGAATGTCGGGATGACGGCATGCATGCTCGAGCAGGGTGTCTATCAGCGCCTTTCCAGTGGCATCCGCTGCGTGGATGATGCGCCGGGCGCCATGTCCGCCTTCCCGGGTGAGATGGTAGGGGTAGACGGCGTTCGTCGTCGTATCCGGTGTAAAAGGCACGCCGAGTGCAATGAGCCAGTCGATTGCCTCCCGGCCATGCTCGACGGTAAAGCGAACCGCGGCTTCGTCGCACAGACCATCCCCAGCAATCAGCGTATCCTGAACGTGAGCCTCTATGTTGTCCGTGGGCGCCAGTACCGCTGCGATACCTCCCTGAGCCCAGCGGCTTGCGCCAAAGTCATCCTGCGCCGGTCGTAACAACGTCACACAGCGATGCCCGGCCAGCTCGAGGGCCAGAGTCAGGCCGGCAACGCCACCGCCGATGATCAGAACGTCGTGTTCGCTATGAATCATTGTGCCGGGTTCTCGTGTCTGAAGAAGAGGATTTTCCGGAGTCGGGGCGTAAACGCTGCGAATCGCTGACCAAGGTGTGCTGGCTTGCGCGTTGTCTAAGACGCTTGCTGGGCAAGTGCCTCAATCGTCCAAGGCGGAGACTCAATTCCCGGGTCAGTCTGGTCAGTTCACGATTAAGCCATAAATAACCGCTTGGTCCGAACAGCATCTGTCCATTTTCATCCCGAGCAAAGGTGGCTTGATTGGCATACTGATCCAAGTCGAAGCGTTTTACCTGCACCTCGATGGACTGACCGGTGCGTACCTGAAATGCCAGTGTACCCAATACGCGCGCGAGACGATGCTGCGCTTCACGCAAGCCCTTCATGGAGGCGATGCGTTCATAGCCAATGCGCGTCACCCAGCGTGTTTGCAGTATCAGTTCGATAGTGGAAAGCATGCGTCTTTGCAGCGACAACAGGCTATCGAGTTCATTGCGGCGCAAGCGCCGCTCGCTGTGAATGGCATCCACGAGTTTTCTCTGTTCGACCAGCTGGGCAGTAACGGTCTTGAGAAGCTCTTGGGTATCGATGTCGATATCGTTTTCCGCGGCGGCGCTGGTATGGGCATGGTAGAGGCGAGCGAGCTTGTCGAGATTGTCGGCAAGTAAAAAACGCAGCACGTCCGTTGCCTTCTGCGGCATCACCAGTACGGTGACAAGAATCCCGATCAGCGTTCCCAGTAGCACGTTGAAGGCCCGCCACAGCGCGATGTCCAGGTCGTGATTACCGCTACCGACTACCAGCAGCACGGAGATGCCGAATATCAAGGCGCTATAGCCATGGCGGGTGGCAAAGGTGGCGTAGGTCGCCAAGGCGATGCTGATCAGTGTCCATATGGGCACCACTCCGATCGGCGGATCGGGAATCAGCATCAACACGATACCCCAGGTAATACCGAGAATCGTACCCAACAGTCGCTGTCCACCCTTATCCAGCACGCTGCCGACATTGGGCAGATTGCCAACAACCGCCAAGGCGCTGATCAACGCCCAGCTACCGTGTGGAATTTGCAGTGTCGAGATGACGACAAAGGTGGTCGCTAGAGCCAGGCTAGTACGCAGTACATGCAGATAGTGGCGATAGTGGTAGCTGAAATACGGATCGCGCAGACGCAGAAGTGACATCAACGGCAGCTTTCCAGCGGGTAGGTTGTAGTTCCTGAGGCAAGAAAGTGGCCTGGAACGTTGGAGAGCATTTCAACCTCATGGGAAGGAATAAAAAGAGAATGCTTTTACAGCAAAGAGAGCTGTGCTTTGCCGACACTGATAAACAGTGCAATTATACGTATTAGTGTTTGAGCAGGGTACCTACGGCAAATCGCAGCGCGTGTGCGCCCGCATCGCCATGCTGTCGTAGTGCTAATTCTAGCCTCTCTGTTGGCAAGCCCTTGGGTGGCTGACTCAGCAGCATCAGAAACTGTTGGCCTGTCGGAGTAAGCACCAGGGATATCTCATCCAGGCTAGCGTCAGGATTGAAACCCCAGCCTGACTTCCCCACGTCACGTTCTTTGATCAGTCCAGCATTTACTAATTCGTTCATATGGTAAATGAACCTGTGCATGCTGGCAGTTACAGTAGTGCTTGACTCGACAAAGATTGACCACAGGTTTGGGGCAATTACGCCCTCATAACTGCCTTCTGAAATGAACTTGAGAATCCGCTGCATGTATGAGGTGTCAAGCATGATGCGTACTTCCTACTCAGCGCGGTATATGAGGCTAGTCAATATATCCTTACCGCATGAATTACATCCTGTGTAACCACAGGGTCAAGCATGGTAAAGGAGTTTGCCTGGTTCTTGCACAAGGATTTTCAATGACCATCTTACTGGTAAGCGATGACGAGGCAATGCTTGTTTTGCTGGTGCCCGGAGCCGGGCTCGAACCGGCACGGAGTATAACCTCCGAGGGATTTTAAGTCCCTTGCGTCTACCAATTTCGCCATCCGGGCGGGGATTAGGAGGGGCACAGGATCAAAACATGGATGGAGGCTGGAGTCGGAATCGAACCGGCGTACACGGAGTTGCAGTCCGCTGCATAACCACTCTGCCATCCAGCCTTTGGAGCCATGTCTTGAAACGTTGGAGCGGGAAACGAGATTTGACCGGGCTGGCGTTCCAGCTTGCGACCCTTGCTGTTTCTTTGCTGCCAGATATTGGAGCGAGAAACGAGATCCGACCGGGCTGGCGTTCCAGCTTGCGACCCTTGCTGTTTCTTTGCTACCAAATAATATTGGAGCGGGAAACGAGATTCGAACTCGCGACCCTCGCCTTGGCAAGGCGATGCTCTACCACTGAGCTATTCCCGCTCGACTCGATGACGCATTCTACAGATAAGGGCGGCTCTGTCAAACGCTTGTCGCCCTTTTGCCCGTTACATGGAGCGAGACAATTCAGGCCAGGCGGCACGCAGATATTGCAGCATCGACCATAGCGTCAAGACTGCCGCAGCATAGAGCGTGATGATGCCAATCGTTGCGATTTGACTCGTGGGCGCCCAGCCGAGCAACAGCAGTAGGGCCACCATTTGCAAGGTGGTTTTGACCTTGCCGATCCAGGAGACTGCAACATGACCGCGCTTACCCATTTCTGCCATCCATTCACGCAAGGCCGAAATCACGATTTCCCGACCAATAATGACTAAAGCCGGTAGCGTCAGCCAGAGAGAATCGAAGCGTTCAATCAAGAGCGCCAGCGCTACCGCTACCATGACCTTATCCGCTACTGGATCAAGGAATGCGCCAAACGGCGTGCTCTGGTTCCAGCGGCGGGCCAGATAGCCGTCCAGCCAGTCGGTAAGAGCGGCCAGGCCGAATAGCAACGCGGTAAGCTTCAGACTCCAGGCATAAGGGGCATAGAACAAGACCACCAGCAACGGAATAAATACGATGCGAGCAAGTGTCAGGATGTTGGGTATGTTCATCTAGATAACATGGGTCCGTGCCGGTGATCGAAAGCCATCATTCTATGCGCCTTTGCGCCAATCATCCATGCAACGCTTGATGGATGGAAGTTGCCAGGCTAACGCTGATACCCGGCACACGAGCCAGTTCTTCTCGACTGGCGTGGCGAACGCCCTGTAGACCCCCGAAGAATCGTAGCAGCTCGCGACGCCGCTTGGGGCCCACGCCGGGAATGTCCTGCAGTGTAGAGGTTCGGCGCGCCTTGTCTCGGCGCTGCCGGTGACCGGTGATGGCAAAGCGGTGGGCCTCATCGCGAATATGCTGTACCAGATGCAAGGCCGCCGAGCTGCCTTCAAGGCTCAGGCTGTTGTCGACGGTTTCGAGAAAGAGTGTCTCCAGGCCGGGTTTGCGGGTCGTGCCCTTGGCGACGCCCACCAGCCGAATATGACTGACACCCAGCTCTTCGAAAACGTCCCTTGCCATGTTGAGCTGACCCTTGCCGCCATCAACCAGCAGTATGTCCGGGCATTTGCCTTCGCCTTGCTGAAGACGCTTGAAGCGGCGTGTAAGTGCCTGACGCATGGCGGCGTAATCGTCGCCGGCGGCAACTCCCTCGATGTTGAAGCGCCGATAATCGGACTTTACCGGGCCGTCCTGATCGAAGACCACGCAGGAGGCAACCGTGGCTTCGCCGTGGCTGTGGCTGATATCGAAGCATTCCAGGCGAGTGGGTGTCGCTTCCATGTCCAATGCATCACGCAGGGCCTCGAAGCGCTTCGATAGTTGAGTGCGATTGGCAAGTTGGGTCGCCAGGGATTGTTCGGCGTTGGTGCGCGCCAACTGCAACCATTGGGCGCGATGCCCGCGCACCTGATGTGCCAGGCGCACGTGTTTGCCGGCCTGCTCACTGAATGCGGTCTGCAGTATCCCGCTATCGGGTAGCGCATGGCTGGTAATGACTTCCTGAGGCAATTCGCGTCTTTGACCCAGATAGAATTGACTGACGAATTCGCCCAACAGCTCTGCTGCGGGAAGATCAAGACCATTTTCGGGATTGTGATGACGCGCACCCAGCATGCGTCCCTGACGCACCGTCAGCACGCTGATGCCGAAACCACCCGGCCGCTCCACCAGCGCAAAGATATCAGCGTCACCGGAACCGGTATCGACGATCTGACGTTCCTGGAGCCGGCGCAACTGCTGTATTTGATCCCGCAGGCGTGCTGCTTCCTCGAAATCCAGTGTCTGGCTCGCGACTTCCATGGCGCTCGTCAACTGACCGGTCACCTGCTCGCTCTTGCCTTCCAGGCACATCACTGCGTGTTCCAGATCGCGTTGATAGCCCGGCTTATCGATATAGTCCACACAAGGCGCGCTGCAGCGATTGATTTGATACTGCAGGCATGGGCGAGTGCGATGGGCAAATACTGTGTCCTCGCAGTTACGGATGCGAAAGATCTTCTGCATCAGCGCGAGGCTCTCCCGCACTGCGCTGGAGCTGGGATAGGGGCCAAGATACTGCCCATCATTGCGTTTGTGACGAACTCGCTTGAACTCTAGGGCTGGATAGGGGTGTCGATCGCTGACAAAGACATAGGGGTAGGATTTGTCGTCGCGCAGCAGGATATTATAAGGCGGGCGCAGCTCCTTGATGAGCGTCTGCTCTAGCAGTAACGCCTCGGTCTCGCTACGGGTAATAGTGACTTGGACATCGCGAATACGCGCGACCAGAGCTTGGGTCTTGGTGTTTAGGGCGCCGCGAAAATAACTTGCCAGACGCGCCTTGAGACGCTTGGCCTTGCCCACGTACAGTACGTTACCGTCGCCATCGAGCATACGATAGACGCCTGGCGATTCACTGACAGTCTTGAGGAAGTGTTTGGCGTCGAAACTCATGCCACCATCGATATCGCTGAGTTGATAGCGTCACAATACCAGATCGCTACTGGCTTATGGGCGCTGTCGCCCACTATGGTCCGAATTCAACGATCTTCGCTGAATCCTTCCACGAGTCCATGACGAAGGCCAAGATGGGTGAGTTCCACATCGGTTTGCAACCCAAGCTTGTCGAAAATGCGATAGCGATAGGTATTCACCGTCTTGGGGCTCAGGAAAAGCCGGTCCGAAATGTCGTTCACCTTGTGGCAATTGATAATCATCATGGCGACCTGCATTTCACGGCTCGAAAGCTGATCGAAAGGATTGTCCTGGGTATCCATCTTGGCCAATACCAGACGCTGAGCGATCTCGGGGCTGATATAGCGCTGACCAAGCTGAATTGCGCGAATCGCTCGCACGACTTCATCCATTTCAGTACCTTTGCTGATGAAGCCGCTGGCGCCTGCTTCAAGCAATCGCTGCGCGAAGGTTTCTTCCAGATAGGCAGTCAGAATCACCACCTTGATATCGGACATGCCTCGAGCGATCTTGCGGGTAGCCTCCAGCCCGCCGATACCGGGCATGCGAATATCCATCAGCACGATATCGGGCCTCAGCGTTCGCGCCAGACTAAGCGCTTCCTCTCCTGTGGCAGCCTCACCGACGACCTTGATGCCATCTTCTTCGCAAAGCATACGGGCAATGCTGGTACGAACCAGATGATGATCGTCTGCAACTATAACCTTGATCAAGTTCGCTCCTGACATTAACGAATTCGTTTAGTATCGGCACTGCCTAAAAAAGGTTGATGAGTGTAATATCCGCGAACCGTTGATACCATTTTTGCTAATCAGCGATAGCAGCACAAAAAGCATTGACGCAAAGGCGGCAAGCACATACTATACGCGCCGTTCCACTTTTGTGTTGATTCAGGTCTATTTGAGTCTCGATAGTTAAAAATCTAAGCAACACCGTGGAACTCGATTGGGGCCTTAGCTCAGCTGGGAGAGCGCAACACTGGCAGTGTTGAGGTCAGCGGTTCGATCCCGCTAGGCTCCACCAACGTTATTCCTGATCTAGCCGCCTGATGTCCATTCATCAGGCGGCTTTTTCGTGGAAAATTTTTCCAAGATGAATTTTGTGCAAGTGGTCAATCAGTAGATAGTCACTCTTCAGCGTGTCGTTCGAACAGGATCAGATGGTCTGCCTGGATGCGCACAGGAATGTGTTCGCCCGGAGCATAGTCATGATGGCTGTTGAACGAGGCCTCGACCACTTGCCGAGAAGGCAGGCGTAGTCGATAGAGCGAATTGGCCCCGGTAAAGATACGCTGCTCCACCTTTGCCATGAGTTCGCTATCCTTGTCGAGTACGATGTCGTCGGGTCTCAACAGTACATCGACCGGCGAATTCATCTCGAAAGGGTAGGCTCGGTTGCCGGTAATATCGCCTATTTCAGTATTTACTGTCTCATGATCTTTCATGGTGCCTGGTATGAAAAATCCCTGCCCGATGAAATTGGCGACAAACCGGGTCGCTGGTTCGTGGTAAAGATTGTAGGGCGTATCCCACTGCTGCAAATAGCCGCCGTGCAGTACGCCGACCTGATCCGCCAGGGCAAAGGCTTCCTGTTGATCATGGGTGACCATGATGGCGCTGATGCCGAGCTTTTTGAGGATGTTTCGAACCTCCTGGCTAAGCTGACGGCGCAGCTCTACGTCCAGGTTGGAAAAGGGTTCGTCCAGCAATAGCAGGCGCGGCTGTGGAGCCAGGGCGCGTGCCAGGGCCACGCGCTGCTGCTGACCGCCGGAAAGCGCATGGGGATAGCGCTTGGCAAGATGCGTCAACCCGACCAGTTCAAGCAGTTCTTCGACCCGCTGTCGACGTTGGTCGGCAGGCAACTTGCGTAAGCCAAATGCCACGTTGTCGAGGATCGAGAGATGCGGAAACAGCGCATAGTCCTGAAATACCATGCCGACCTGGCGTTTTTCCGGTGCGACTAACGTGTTTGAATCCGAGAGTGTCATGCCTTCGAGGGTGATACTGCCCGCTGCCACAGGTTCGAAGCCGGCAATGGCGCGCAGCAAGGTAGTCTTGCCGCAGCCGGACGGGCCCAAAAGGCAGCAAAGATCGCCCCTATTGAGAGAAAAATTGACGTGAGATGTCACCACGGTAGTCCCGTAGCGACATTCTAATTCCTCGACCTGTAGTAGCGGTTGGCCCATGGCGACTAATCGATGCGTCCGAGAAGCAGAAATTCCAGTAGTGCTTTTTGTGCATGCAGGCGGTTGCCGGCCTCTTGCCAGACCACGGCGCGTGGATCATCCAGCAGGGTTGCGCTGATCTCCTCACCGCGATGGGCCGGCAAACAATGCAGGAAAAGTACGTCCGAGGCGGCCTTGTCGAGCATTGCCTCCGTTACCTGAAATCCCTTGAAGGCACGCTCGCGATTGCTCTGCTCCTGCTCCTGCCCCATTGAGGCCCACACATCCGTGGTGACGAGATCCGCGTCTTTCGCTGCCTGTTGTGGATCGCGCAGAATGCTCACCCGGTCACCGGCGGCGGCGACAATTGCAGGATCGGGATCGTAGCCCTCCGGACAGCAAATGCGTAGCCTGAAGTCGAATTGTCGCGCGGCATTGATCCAGGAGTGGCACATGTTGTTGCCGTCGCCAATCCATACCGCCCTCTTGCCTTGGATCGCGCCACGACATTCAATCCAGGTCATCATGTCGGCCAGCAACTGACAGGGATGGTAATCATCTGTCAGCGCGTTGATGACCGGCACCGAGCTAGCCTCGGCGAAGGTTTCGACATCTGCATGAGAAAAGGTACGGATCATTACCGCATCGACCATTTCCGACAGCACTCGCGCAGTGTCGCCGATCGGTTCACCACGACCCAGTTGCGTATCCCGAGGCGAGAGAAACAGGGCGTGGC
Source organism: uncultured Halomonas sp. (assembly GCF_947500835.1). Classification (GTDB taxonomy): domain Bacteria; phylum Pseudomonadota; class Gammaproteobacteria; order Pseudomonadales; family Halomonadaceae; genus Modicisalibacter. Next base: position 38,977 of record NZ_CANMTQ010000001.1, on the reverse strand, counting down.
CGCCGAACTGCGCCATGGCGGTCTCGAAGGAGACGCGGGTACGGGTCGACGACTTGGCGAAGATCATCGCCAGGGTGCGATTGGCAAAAGGCGTATAGTCAGGCCCTTTCGCCTTGAGATCGGTCTTGATACGAATGGCCCGAGCGATCAGGTAATCGAGCTCTTCCGAAGAAAGATCCAGCAGAGTCAGAAAATGTCGTGTCGCCATGGCGCGCTCCTGTGGCCAGCGGTCGCAAATGGAAAAAACATTCGGAGGCAACACAGCAATAGCCATGTCGCCTTGAACGGCTGTCTGATCCTGCGGAAAGCCCCCCATCCTAGTCATAGCGGGGCAGCAGCGCAACGATTGCCAAGATCGATGACGACGGGGCTGTTTTCGAGCGCTTGCACCAGTAGAATGATCATCACGACCTCATCCACCCGTCACGCGGCGTCAGCCAGGTAGCTGACACCCCGTTCAGGAAACTCTTATGAGCACTACTCTCGAGAATATCAAACAGCAAGTCAGCGAAAACCCGATTCTCATCTATATGAAGGGCACGCCTCAGCTTCCCCAGTGCGGTTTTTCCGCGCAAACGGTGCAGGCGCTAATGGCCTGCGGCGAACGTTTTGCCTTCGTCAATATACTGGACAATCCGGACATTCGTGCCGAACTGCCCAAGTACGCCAATTGGCCGACCTTCCCCCAGCTGTGGCTCAACGGCGAGCTGGTCGGTGGCTGCGATATCGTCGTCGAGATGTATCAGAATGGCGAGCTTGAACCGATGATCAAGGAAGCCGCGGCCAAGGCCAGCACCAATACCGAGCAAGCTGGCGACGTCTAATACGTCGGTCTCTACTGATTGATCCCCAAGGCCCCAGCGTTTACTCCGGGGCCTTTTTGGTGGTGCTGATGAAATCCGACGGTTCAGCGCTCGTCCAGGCCTTGCTCGCGCTGCGCCAGGCTCCAGCCACCTAGATCCTTGAAGCGATTGACGATGGCGCAAAACAGCTCGGCGGTGCGTTCGGTATCGTAGCGTGCCGAGTGCGCCGCCGAGTTGTCGAACTCAATGCCCGCCGCGCGGCAGGCGCGGGCGAGGACCGTTTGGCCATAGACCAGCCCGGACAGGGTCGCGGTATCGAAACTCGAAAAAGGGTGGAAGGGGTTGCGCTTGATGCCACAGCGAGCGATGGCCGCATTGAGGAAGCCATGATCGAAGGCTGCGTTGTGGCCTACCAGGATGGCCCGGGTGCACTTGTTGGATTTGATGGCCTTGCGCACCGGGCGAAAGATCTCACCAAGCGCTGCGGATTCTGACAGGCTCACTCGTTTGCGTAGCGGGTTGGCAAGATCGATGCCGGTAAAATCCAGCGCCGCTTGATCGATGTTGGCCCCTTCGAAGGGCTCGACATGGAAAGCGAAAGTCGCATCGGGAAGCAGGTTGCCCTGAGAATCCATGGTCAGCGTGACCGCAGCGATCTCCAGGATGGCATCCCCCTCGGCATTGAACCCTCCGGTTTCCATGTCCATCACCACGGGTAGAAAGCTGCGAAAGCGCTGAGCCATCAATGGTTGGCCATTCGCCTCGGTCATGCATTGCTCCCTTGCCTGTTTGTCCAGAGTGTTGTTCTCAGCCGCTAGTATGGAATGAAAAGTCATCGAGAACGACCTCAATTTTTATTAGCAGGAGCTAACGTTATTTCCCGCCGGGTTTCTGCGTCGTCTCGTATACACCTAAAGGAAGGGCCGCGGGGCGGCCCAGATAGTAGCCCTGAACGAAATCCACGGCATAATCCGTCAGTAGTTGAAGGCTCTGCTGATCCTCCACGAACTCAGCCACGGACTGCTTGCCCAATGCGTGAATGATATCGTTCATGGCCTTGACCAGGCTCTGATCGATCAGGTTGCCTGCGAGATGGCGCACGAAGTAGCCATCCAGCTTGACGATATCCACTGGTAGATCCTTGAGATAGGCGAATGACGACATGCCCGAACCGAAGTCATCCAGCGCCGTACGACAACCAATTTCCCGCAGCCGGCCCAGAAAGTGCTGAGCGACCGCCATGTCCGTGATCGCGGCGGTTTCGGTAACCTCGAAGGTCAATGCCTGGGGATCGAGTCCCGTGGTATTGAGACGATGCAGAATCAAGTCACACATCTTGTCTTCGGCAAGGGTGTGCGCCGACAGATTGATTGAATAACACAGGTGCGGCTGAGTTTTGCGGACTTTAACCAGGGAGTCGATGGCATTGACGATTACCCAGCGATCGATCTCAACCGCGAGTCCGAAACGTTCCGCCGCGGGCAAGAAGCCTGAAGGCATTATCAGGTTGTCACGCTCGTCGAGCATGCGTACCAGCACCTCGTAACCGTACAGTTCGCCACAGGCAGTGGTCATGATCGGCTGATAGGCGAGTACCAGTCGATCTTCTTCCAATGCCTGCTTGATGCGTCGCGACCAGCCCATGTCCATTGAAAGCGTATCGATACCGTCCTGATCGTCGACGCTGAATCGATGCACCCGGTTGCGTCCGGCACATTTGGCTTGATGACAGGCGAAGTCGGCGTGGGCCAAGACCTGCTCGGCGTCGTTGCTCTCGCGATCGATGTTGGTCACCCCGATCGAGCAACCGATATCGATCTGCTTGCCCACATGGCGAAAGACATACTCGGCGAACTGTTGGCGCAAGGCTTCGGCCACCTGTAGCCCCTGATCGATGGGCAGATCGTGAAGCAAAATGGTGAACTCGTCGCCACCGAAGCGGGCAATGAGATCGGTGCTGCGCACTCGCTTGGCCAGCAGGCGTGCAACATCGATCAACAATCGGTCGCCGGCGGCATGACCAAGGGTGTCGTTGACGTATTTGAAGTTGTCCAGATCGATATACAGCAGGCAAGCCTGGATATCGGCGCGGCGCACACGCTGCACCGTACGCTCCAGTTGCTGCTGGAAATAGCTGCGATTGTAAAGCCCTGTCAAACCATCCTGTTCCGCCATCTGGCGCAGCCGTTCGAGCATGATCTTGCGCTCGCTGATATTGGACACCAGCCCAGTATAGAGGCGCTGGCCTTCCAGCATCACGCTGCTGACCTTGAGCGCCATCGGGAAGGTAGTGCCGTCGCGATGGCAGCCGACCACTTCACCTTCGTGACCGATCAACCGCTGCACCTCGTTACGCAGGAAATGTTCCACGTAGCCTTCGCGCTGATCGAGGCTGTCCGGAGGGACGATGATATGGCCGATATCCTGATCGATTGCTTCCGGCTCGAGATAGCCGAACAAGGCTTCTGCGGCCTTGTTGAAGGATTTGATCGTGCCCCGATCGTCGAATGTCACGATGCCTTCGGCGGCGTTGTCCAGAATGGTCTGCAGGCGTTGCTGCGCTGTCAGAATGCGGCTGTTTTCCTGCTCCAACAGGATAATGCGTTTGACCTTCTGGATGGTCTTGGCGCTGAGCCGGGTCACGGTGAGCACGAAGCTTCCGCCGCCGGCGAAGATGAGTGCCACCACGATCAGTAGCGTCGACACTTCATGATTGACCAGCAGGAGGGCGAAGCTTGCATAGCCGAGCACGAAAAGCCAGATCAGCGCCCCCAGGACGCGCCAGCTTGCTCTGGATTCCGGCAGTTCACGTACGACCCGTCGTGAATAGCGCAGGCCACCGATCAATTGGGCGGCGCCGATCAGCACCAGGCCAATCAGGATGATGATGGTATTCGACATGACACTCGCGGGTGCTCTGACGGTTGATGGCAGTGATATAACCTCTGTTAACGTTATCGGCGGATGACCAGGGGGCTTGAGCCGAACAAGGGCGGGTAAACGCAGGTTTACTGCAGTCTGGATTGCAGAATGGCAGTGCCTGATAAACCCCGGGGCTCGATGTTGTGCGGTATTCGATCTGTTCCAACGGCGCTATACTGAGCGACCATCGATACACCCAAGAGTCAGCGAAGGAGCCTAGAATGTCCGACGTCAAGAAGGTCGTGCTCGCCTATTCCGGCGGCCTGGATACATCCGTGATCGTCAAGTGGTTGCAGGAAACCTATGACTGCGAAGTGGTGACCTTCACGGCGGACATCGGGCAGGGCGAAGAGGTCGAGCCGGCGCGCGAAAAGGCCAAGGCGCTAGGGGTCAAGGAGATCTACATCGAGGATCTGCGCGAGGAGTTCGTGCGGGATTACGTCTATCCGATGTTCCGTGCCAATACCATTTATGAAGGCGAGTACCTGCTGGGCACCTCCATCGCGCGTCCGCTGATCGCCAAGCGCTTGATCGAGATCGCCAACGAGACCGGCGCGGACGCCATCTCCCACGGCGCCACCGGCAAGGGCAACGATCAGGTGCGTTTCGAGCTGGGCGCCTATGCGCTCAAACCCGGTGTCAAGGTCATTGCGCCCTGGCGGGAGTGGGATCTGACCTCCCGGGAAACGCTCATGAACTACTGCGAGCAGCACGACATCCCGGTGGATTTTTCCAAGAGCAAGAAAAAGTCGCCTTACTCCATGGACGCCAACCTGCTGCACATCTCCTACGAGGGCGGCATCCTCGAGGACCCCTGGGCGGAAGCCGAGGAAGACATGTGGCGCTGGAGCGTTTCGCCGGAGGCGGCGCCGGATCAACCCACCTATATCGACCTGACGTTTGAAAAGGGCGATATCGTCGCCATCGACGATGAAGCACTCAAGCCTCATGAAGTGCTGGCCAAGCTCAATAAATTGGGCGGCGACAACGGCATCGGGCGTCTCGACATCGTAGAGAACCGCTATGTCGGCATGAAGTCTCGCGGCTGCTACGAGACCCCGGGGGGCACCATCATGCTGCGCGCTCACCGGGCCATCGAATCGCTGACTCTGGATCGCGAAGCCGCTCACCTGAAAGATGAGCTGATGCCCAAGTACGCCGAAGTCATCTACAACGGCTACTGGTGGAGCCCGGAGCGGCGCATGCTGCAGGCGGCCATCGATGAGACCCAGACCAACGTCTGCGGCGTGGTGCGCATGAAGCTCTACAAGGGCAACGCCATCGTCGCCGGTCGCAAGTCCGAGCAGTCCCTGTTCGATGAATCCATCGCTACCTTTGAAGACGACGCCGGCGCCTACGATCAGAAGGATGCGGAAGGCTTTATCAAGCTCAATGCTTTGCGGCTGCGCATCGCCGCCGGCAAGGGCCGTAGTGCAAGCTGAAAATGGTCTGCGCTCGACAGCATTTTCATGCCTGGTTCAACAATTGGGAGGCAGCATGCTCAAGAAACTGATCGGCAGCTTGTTCCGGGGCGGCGACGGCAACCACGAGGAAATGCCGGCGACGGAGCATCGCGGCTATCTGATCACCCCGGATCCTCAGGACACCGGTGGCCAGTACCGGGTCAGCGGCTGGATTCGCAAGCCGATCGAGCAGGGCGAGACCCTGGAACACCGCTTCGAGCGTTCGGACATGGTCAGCAGTCGTGAGGCCTGCGTCGAGCTGACCCTTAAAAAGGCCGAGCGCTATATCGACGATATCGGCGATGAGATGTTCAAGCGCTGAGCTTGATCGCGGCACTCTTCAAGGGTGCCGCTTTTGTTTGAAATACGGCTTGCGTGAAGTCGTTCGGTGGCCTGACGCGGTCAATGTGGCAATTCTCGGGAGGGTCCGATGCGCCTGTTACATCGCGCTTCACCTTGGCGCAGGCTGTTCGCCACGGACGATCTCCCGGATCCGGCGACCTTGCCCGAGATGCTTGCGCCCCTGGGCGACGCCTTGCTGCGCCTGGGGCCCGCCCCGTCGCTTGCCGAGGCCAAGGCCTGGCAGCCATGCCTGGTGGATGCGCTGCTGCGTCTGGACCTGCCGGGCTGGCGTATCAGTCAACTGCTCAGCGATCACAACGATTGGCTCTATCGCCACTCGATTTATCAGGCCCTCGAGGAGATGCGCGGCAGCGGCTGGGGCGAGCCGCCGGCGGGTTACTGCGTCCTTACCCTGGGCTCCGCCGCCCGGCATGAAAGCCTGCTGCGACCGGACCAGGACAACGCCATGATCGTGGCCGACTATCCGGACGCCCGGCACGACGAAATCGATGGCTATTTTCAATCCCTGGGGGAGCGTTTCACCGAGACCCTCGGCGAGGCCGGTATTCCATTGTGTCAGGGCCACGTGATGGCGCGCTGGCCGATGTGGCGCAAGCGCCTGAGCGAATGGCAGGAACAATTGCGCCTCTGGACTGCCGAGCGCCGCGTCAAGCGGGTCCAGCAGTCCAATATCCTGCTGGATTTCCGTGCGGTGCATGGCGATACCGGCCTCGCCGAGAGCCTGCGTGACAGCGTGCTGGCGCTAATACCCCGGGCGGGCCTGCTTCTCGACGAGCTGGCGGCACTGCTCGATGAAACCCCGGTGGCGCTGGATCGATTCGGGCGCGTCATCGCCGAGGATCGCGACGCCCCCCACAGGGATGCCCTCGATCTCAAGCGTCAGGGCCTGTTGCCCCTGCAGAATGCCCTGCGGGTGCTGGCGCTGGTCCATGGGGCGCGCAGCGTCGATAGTCGCGGCCGTGTGAACGAGCTGGTCATGCTGGGAGCGCTCGATGCTCCCGCGGGCGCGGCATGGGTCGCGGCGCTGGATCGTTTCCAGGGGCTGTTGCTTGATGCCCAGATGATGGCCCTGGACGCCGGCCGCCAACCGGACAGTTGGCTTGACCTGCGGCGGCTCGACGATGGCGAGCGCCTGTTGCTGCGTCATGACCTGCAGCAGGTGCGCTCCCTGGTGGGGCGGGCCAAGGCTGCGGCTCGGGCTAGTCACCACTACCCAGGCTAGTCACTATTAAAAGGCGAGGTGGCGGTATCCTCGGCAGGCGCCTGGGGCAGCTCCATGATCAGACACGCCCCTCCCAGGGTGGGGCCATCCTCGACCCATAGCCGACCGCCCAGGTGGGCGACGATGCCCCGGCTGATCGGCAGGCCCAGGCCGCTGCCGCGAGGCCGCCCGCGGGCCGGGGCATCGCCGCCATCCTGGCGCTCCAGTTGATGGAATTTTTCGAACACGCGCTCGCGCTCGGCTTCGCCGATGCCCGGGCCGTTGTCCTCGACGCTCAGGCGCCAGTGCTGCTTGTGGCGCGAGAGGGCAAGGCGTACGCGGCCCTGGTCATCGGCGGCAAACTTGCTGGCATTGTCGAGCAGATTGATGATCACCTGTTCCAGGCGATCGGGATCTCCGATCACCTCTGCAGGTGACGACGGGGTATCCACCTTCAGCGTCACGCCGCGCTCTTCCTGCACGCGCTGCACGGCGTCGGCGCTGCGACGGGCCAGGTCGGCGAGATCGAGGCGCTCGGGATGCAGCGTCAACCGGCCGGACTCCAGCCGGGCCAGATCGAGAATTTCCTCGATCAGTCGCGAGAGTCGCTGGCTCTCGTGAACCACCACCTCCAGGAAGTGGTGGCGCTTGTCCTCGGGCAGGTTGTCGCTGTCCCGCAGGATCTCGGCGAAGGCGCGAATCGAGGTCAGCGGCGTGCGCAGTTCATGACTGACCATGGCGACGAACTCATCCTTCAAGCGATCGAGCTCCCGCAGGCGTTCGTTGGCGGCCTGCAGCGCCTCGCTGATCTGGGTCAACTCCCGGGATTTCTGCTCCAATCGGCGGTTGTATTCCAGCGCCTGGGAGGTGGTATCAAGAATGCTCAGCACGGCGTTCAGATCCAGGGCTTCGCCCCGTACCACCGAATTGATCAACACCCGCGCCGAAGCGTTGCCGAGCGCACCGGCCAGCGCCCGCTCGGCCCGGGCGATCAGTGCCGGCGACGCCGAATGGGCCGCACTGGTATCGCCGCCCTGGCGATCGTCCCCGTCCAGGATACGCAGCGCCGTTGGTGTTCCCAGATAGCGGCTCAGCAACTTGTGCAACTCCCCCAGCGTGGTCTGGCCATGCCACAGGGGGGTGCGATACATCAGTTCCGGATGCATGGCCTCGGTGAACAGCGCCGCCTGGGTCTGCTCAAGTCGACTCTGGCGGCTGAACAGCGAGACGCCGACAAGGGCGCCGACATTGGCCAACAGGCTCCAGAACAGCGAGTGGGTATAGATATCCCAGCCTTCGAGACCGAACAGGGCATAGGGACGGAGCCAATCGATGCCGGCGAATCCGTCGTCCAGCAGCGCCATGTCCAGCCAGCCGGATTGCGCAAAGCCGGGGATCAGCAGGGTATAGGCCCATACCAGGATGCCCAGGATCAGCGCACTGAAGGCGCCGGCCCGGGTAGCGCCGCGCCAGTACATCCCGATCAGCATGGCTGGGGCGAATTGTGCAGCGGCGGCAAAGGATACCAGGCCGATGGTCACCAGGCTGTAGGCGTCGCCGATCAGCGCATGGTAGAGATAGCCGAGCAGCAGGATCAGCACGATGGCGACGCGGCGGATGCCGAGCAGCCAGCCGGTGAGTTCGCCCTGGCCGCCGGACAGGCGCGACCCCAGGTGTATCCAGGATGAGCGCAGCAGCAGCGGCATGATCAGATGATTGCTGACCATGGTGGAAAGGGCGATGGTCTCGACGATCATCATGCCGGTGGCCGCGGACAAGCCGCCGATGAACACCAGTAGCGGCAAGCCGTCGAACCCTGCTGCCAGGGGCAGGGTCAACACGAAGCTATCCGGGCTCAGGGAGGCGTCGCCAAGCAGCACGCCGGCCAGGGCGACGGGGATCACGAAGATATTGATTACCAGCAGGTACAGCGGAAAGAGCCAGCTGGCGCGGCGGATGTGATCCTCGTCCACGTTCTCCACCACCAGCACCTGGAACTGGCGCGGCAGGGTCAGGAAGGCCAGGGTCGCCAGTACCAGCATGCCGACCCAGCCCAGCGCGCCACCGGGTACCCGCTCCAGGCTCAGCGCCTGGGCCAGCGCCGGATGCGCGGCGGCTCGGGCGAACAGATCGCCGGGGCCGTTGTAGAGCACGAAGACGGTCACCAAACCCACCGCCAGAAAGGCCACCAGCTTGACTAGGGACTCGAAGGCGATGGCGGCCACCATGCCCTCGTGACGTTCGCTGGCATCAAGATGGCGGGTGCCGAACAGGATGATGAACACCGCAAGGACCAGCGCCACCCAGAACGACTTGTCGTTCCAGAAGCCGGCATCCGCCAGAATGTCCGTGGGGAAGGCCGGGTATTGCGTCAGGATCGCGTGGCTCAGGGTGATCGCCTTGAGCTGAAGGGCGATATAGGGGGTGATGCCAAGCAGTGCGATCAGGGCCACCAGTGCGCCCAGGCCATCGCTCTTGCCATAGCGGGCGCTGATGAAGTCGGCAATGGAGGTGATGCGCTGGGCCCTGGCGATGCGCACCATCTTGCGGATCAGCAGCGGGCCGACCAGCATGGCCAGGGTCGGCCCGAGATAGATCAGCAGAAAGCTCGGGCCGTACACCGCGGCCCGTCCGACGCTGCCGTAGAAGGTCCAGGCGGTGCAGTAGACGGCGATCGACAGGGCGTAGACCGTCGGCGAGCCGATCAAGGAGCGCCCTTGCTCGGCGCGTCGATCCGCCCAGGCGGCGATCACGAACAGCAGTGCCAGATAGCCGAAGGCCACGCTCAGCATGATCGGATCACTTCTCATGCTGCTGTCGTTCCTCTTGTGGCGCTCCGGTTGGTTTTTCACGCGGCGTTACGTCAGGACGTTCAAGCCACCAGGCCGCCATGCCGATCACCGCGCCCCAGGCCACGAACAGATAGAGGGGCAGCCAGGACAGGCCGTTTGTCGAGGGTTGATCGAAGAGCAGGATCAGCGGCGGGCTGAACAGCAACAGCGCCAATCCGGCCAGGGCCAGCAGACGCGCCTTCTCTTGCCGACGATTCATGACGGCACGCCCACCTTGCCCTGCAGGGCCAGTGCCTGGGCCAGGGTGGTGATGCCCCGGGCCTCGAGACGGGGCAGCAGGGCAAGCCATAGAGCACCGGTGATGCGAGCATCTCCCAAGGCGCTATGACGCGCACCAGGCGGTATCGTCAGATCGAAGCGCTCCGCCAGGCTATCCAGGTCATGGTCCTCGAAGCTTTCATCCAGCGCCCGGGACAGCAGCAGGGTAACCAGTACCGTATTGTCGAAGCGCAGGCCGCTGCCCAGGGGGTGAATGGCGCGCAGGTCGAAGGCGGCGTTGTGGGCCATCAGTACTGCATCCTGGGTGTAGTCGCGAAAGCGGGGCAGTACCTGACGCAGCGTGGGCGCGCCGGTCACGTCCGCGTCGGTGAGCCCGTGGAAGACCGTGCTCTGCGGCGGAATCGGGCGCTGTGGATCGATCAGCTGATCGAAGGTGTCGTCTGCCAGCAGGCGAGCGTTGACGATGCGACAGGCACCGATGCTGATCACCGTGTCGCCATCGGCAAGCTCGAGACCGGTGGTTTCGGTATCGAAGACCACGATGTCCAGCTGACGCAGGGTTCGGCTTGCCAGCTCCTCGTCCGGGGCCGGCAGTTCGGCGATATCGAAATCGTGAAATTCCGGGCGCGGCGGTGGCGGCGTCTCCGGAATGCCGACCCGGGCCACCGCCGGCAGGGGCAAGCGCAGGCGAGCGTGGCGGCCATCCTCATCGGGCAGGCTCCAGAGGTCGCTGTCATGCTGGCGCAGGATATCGGCGATTCTGGGGGCCATGGGCAGCTCGTCCAGCGTCTGATCGCTCCAGCCCGAGAGCCGCTGCTGATTCAGGGGCGCGCCGGACCAGATGAGATCGAGATAGACTCGACGATTGCCGAGACAGACCTCGCCCTCGAAATGGTGGCATCCGCTTGCCTCGGCCAGGCATTCAAGCAAGGTCTGCAGCAAGGGAAGCAGGGCCGGGCCGTCGGCCTTGAACCAGGCGGGCATGCCGATGGGTATCAGGCTCAACCGGCTGTTCTCGGGGCGCACGTCTAGTCGCATGGCCAGGGCATGCCATAGATCGTTGGACCAGGTCGGGGTCAGCCGCTCGCCCTGCACGGCCAGGGCTTCCACCAGACGACCCAGGCCCTCTAGCGTCGTGCCCAGGGCTTGGCTTTCTTCCTGAATGGCTGTTTCCAGCTTCTGACGCAGCGTTGGCTCCTGGTAGGCCTGTTCCAGCGCCTCGGCTGCCGTGGTCAGGCTGGCGGCATGGCGGCGCAGCGCCGGCAACAGCTCCGCCAGGCGGGCGCGTTCGTTGAGTTCCCGGCTCCAGCTGGCAGTGGCGTCTTCCAGGGTCAGCAGCGTCTCGCCATGCCCTGACAAGACCCGTCGCAGCGAACCCCGCAGCCAGCGTTCGCCGAAGGGGATCAGCACCTCGTGCGGGCTGCCATCCATGGGCAGGGCGCCGAGGGCGTCGCGCAGGCTGGTGGAGGGCAGCAGCGTGGCCAGATTGCGGCCCAGCCCAAGCGTTGCGTGTTTGGCAAACAGGGTTTCGGCAGCATGATTGAACAGCAACAGGCGGCGGTGGCGATCGCACAGCAGCAGTGGCACCTCTAGCGACTGCAGCAGGGTTTCCAGTTCCTGGCGAATGCGCGCCGCGGTGCGGGCGCCTTCGGCATGGGCGGTATTCAGCGCCTGGCGGTCACTGCGCCAACCATCCCGGAGGCGCTGAAGGTCGTCGCCTAGATCGACGAGCCAACCCTCGGGTGAATAGTCGTCTCGGGCGCCGGGATTGGCCACCAGCCGGGTGAGCTGTACGCGCAGATGACGAAGCGGCGCGAAAAGACGCCGATCCAGCCAGGCGCCGGCAAGCACTGTCAGCAGGCCAGGGGAAAGGCAGATGCCCCACAGCCAGATACGCGCAGGGCGGCTCGCGTCCAGTTCGGCTGTCAGCCATAGAGCCAGAAAGGCGCCCCCGAACAGGAGTATCCCGCTGGCAAGCAGCCACAGGCCAAGCAGGCGTTGGCGTCCCAGCATACTCAACGCTCCTCGTTGAGCAGACCCTTGACCTTGTCGACCAGGGCCTGGGTCGAGAAGGGCTTGGTGATGTAATCGTCGGCGCCCAGGGCGAAGCCTTTCTCGCGTTCGACCTCTCGGCCATGGGCGGTGAGCATGATGATCGGCAGCCGCGAATGGGTATTGTCGGCGCGCAAGCGTTCGAGCACATCGAAACCGCTGATGCCTGGCAGGCTGATATCCAGCAGCACCAGGTCCGGAGACTGTTCGGCGACAAGGGCGAGCGCCTGTTCGCCATCTTCCGCGGTAGCCACCTCGAAACCGGCCCGCTGCATCAGGAATTCAAGAGACAACACGATATTAGGTTCGTCGTCGACAACGAGTACCTTAGGCATTAAACGGCCCCCTTTGTTATGCTTCTTCTGGCAGTCTAGCGGGAGGTGGGCGACCCAGAAAGGCGGCTTTGGTCGTCTTCCGCCAGAGACCGTGAAAGGAATGACATCACACCCACAAGGAAGCATCGCATGATCAAGGTTCATCACCTGGAAAACTCGCGTTCCCAGCGTGTCCTGTGGCTACTTGAAGAACTGGGACTCGACTACGAGGTCGTCGAATATGCTCGGGACCCGGACACCATGCTGGCGCCGGCGGCCCTCAAGCAGGTGCATCCCCTGGGCAAGTCACCGGTGGTCACCGACGGCGAAATAACCCTTGCGGAATCCGGGGCGATCATCGACCACCTGATCGAGCAATACGATACCAAGCATGGCTTGATACCCGAGCCCGGCAGCGCGGACTATCGCCATTACCGCTTTTGGCTGCATTACGCCGAAGGTTCCGCCATGCCGTTGCTGGTAATGAAGCTGGTATTTTCGCGGCTAGGCAAATCGCCGGTTCCGGCGCCAATGCGTCCTATTGGTAATATGTTTGCCAGCGGCGTGAAGGATAAGTTTCTCGATCCGCAGATTCGTCAGCACATGGAGTTCTGGGAAGCTGTACTGGACAAGTCGACCTGGTTTGCCGGTGAGCAATTCACCGCTGCCGATATCCAGATGAGCTTTCCATTGTTGGCCCTGGATGCTCGCGATGGGCTCAAGGGTTCGCCTAAACTAAAAGCCTGTCTGACGCGTATGCGTGAACGTCCTGCCTATCAGCGTGCCATCGAGAAGGGTGGCGAATTCAACCTGTCCGAGTAGATGAACATGACATCTAATGCATCCCTCCGAACGGTATCGCGCAGCGGCCAGCGCCTGATCCTGGCGCTGGGTCTGTTATTGGTAAGTGTTCCTGCCTTGAGCCAGGCGACTGCCACAGATGAACGGACGCAGCCGCGCGTTCGTTCGACGTTCAAGGCAGTAACTCCAGGAGCGCCCTTGCCGGACAACGAAGGGCAACGGCAGATGCGCGTCGAACCGATGCAGCCTGCGCCGCGCTCAACCCGGGAACGCCCTTCTGAAGACACGAGTTCACAGATAATGAATCCAGAGGCGGCGAGTCAGGCCTGTCGCGATCTGCAAAATGAGATCGCCCGTAAGATACGCGCCAACCAGGTCAGTAACTTTACGCTGGAAGCCGTGCCGGCAGCGCGGGCTCAAGAAGTGGTCGAGGCCGGCAGCGACCAATACGCCAAGGTCGAGATCGTAGGTAGCTGCGGGGGCGGTGCTTACAAGGTCGTTTATCGCCGCGGCTGAGTCTTTTCGACATAACGAGAAGTTATTTTATTTCGCTGCATTAGTCCGCATTCATCCGATAGAAGATGCGACCCAACCACTCGTGCAACGCCTGGGTGCTTTGCCGCAGATGATAGGCGCGGGGTATCCAGGCAATCAGCTTGGGTGGAGGACGACTGGCAAACTCGGTGGGTGCCGGGATCACCTCGAGTCCGGCGCGTTCGAACTCGGGTACGGCCCGGGGCAGATGCCAGGCCTGGGACACCAGCAGTACCCTGGCAATGCCTTCCTGCTCAAGGATGGCAGCGCTGAACTCCGCGTTCTCCGCTGTCGTCCGGCTGCGCTCTTCGATCCATCTTGCCTCGCGACCAAAGGTTTGCCCGAGCGCCCGGGCCATCAGCGTGGCCTCCGCAAGCGTTTCGTCATTGACACGTCCACCACTAACGAGAATGGGCAGATTCGTCTTTCGAGCGAGCCAGGCGCCATAGCTCAGGCGTCTCCAGGTAGCGTTATTGGGAGCATCACCCCAGCCAAACTCCGGCGATCCATAGTCTCTTCCACCGCCGAGTATCACGATCGCACCCGCCTGTTCCAGTAGCGTTTGAGAAGGTGGTTCGTAAGGTTCCAATCCCTTGCGCAGACAATAACTGACCCAAGGCAGCGACAAGGCCAACAAAGATGCCAGGCCTAGTACTACAAGAGATGCTCCGAGAACACGATGACCTTTCCACAGCAGCAGGCCGGCAAGGGTCAATAGCACATTGACCAAGGGCGGCAACAGTAGATATTTAAATGCATGGAGCAGCATAAAACTGATATCCGTCTATGAAGGGGGGCGCCGAAAGATGCTGTCGTGAAAGGGGTTCTTTGTCTACGCTAAGTCTATTAGAATCAAAATAAATATGAGAATAACAACATGTATAAGGAGCTCAATGCATGAGTGCTGTCGTTGTTCTATTCATTGGCTTGGGCGCCATGGCCTTGGCCTATTTCGTCTACTCGAAATTCATTGCCGAAAAGATCTATCGACTGGACCCTGATTTCAAGACACCGGCCCATGAGTTCGAGGATGGCATCGATTTCGTTCCCACCAATCGCTACGTGCTGTGGGGCCACCACTTCACCTCCGTGGCAGGAGCAGCGCCCATCGTGGGCCCGGCGATTGCCGTGATCTGGGGCTGGCTGCCGGCCTTCCTGTGGGTAATACTCGGCACCATTTTCTTCGCTGGTGTTCACGATAGCGGGGCGATATGGGCCAGCGTGCGTAATCGCGCCAGATCGGTCGGGGCCTTGACCGGCGACGTGGTAGGCAAGCGCGCTCGCAGCCTGTTCATGATCGTCATCTTCCTGGTGCTGTTGATGGTCAACGCGGTTTTCGGCGTGGTCATCGCCGGGCTGCTGATGAAATTTCCCAGTGCCGTGGTGCCGGTATGGGGCGCCATCCTGGTAGCTCTGATCATCGGCCAGCTCATCTATCGTCGCATCATCGGCCTGGCGATGGTTTCGGTCATTGGTGTCATTGCGCTCTATGGTCTGATCATTCTCGGGCCGTCGGTCCCTATCCAGATGCCTGAACAGGTAGGAGGTCTTGCTGGCAACGCCGTGTGGATCCTGCTGCTGTTCGCCTATGCCGCCATCGCTTCACTATTGCCGGTATGGATGCTGCTGCAGCCGCGAGATTACATCAATGGCCTGCAACTCTTCGTCGGTCTGATCATTCTTTATGGCGCCCTGGTGCTGCTCAATCCCACACTCGTCGCGCCCATGTATAACACCAATGTGCCCGCCGGTACGCCGTCGATCATACCCTTGCTGTTCGTGACCATTGCTTGTGGCGCCATCTCGGGCTTTCATGGCCTGGTCGCTTCAGGAACTACGTCGAAGCAGCTCGACAAGGAGACCGATGCACGTTTCGTCGGCTACTTCGGTTCAGTGGGTGAAGGCATGCTGGCCTTGGGCGCCATTCTTGCCGCTACTGCCGGATTCGCCAGCCTGGCGGACTGGAATACCATGTATGACGCCTTCGGCAAGGGCGGCGTGAATGCCTTCGTCGAAGGCGGCGCCTACATCATCAGTAATGGCCTGGGCCTGCCCGAGGCAACCGCGGCGACCCTGCTGACGGTAATGGCCGCCCTGTTTGCCGGCACCACCATGGACACCGGCTTGCGCCTGCAGCGCTATATCTTCCAGGAGTGGGGCGAGATCTATAACCAGCAGTGGATGAAAAAGCCCGCAATAGCAACGCTTCTGGCAGTGGGTTCCTGTCTGATCCTGGCGTTTGGGGCCGGCGCCGATGGTTCCGGGGGCTTGATTATCTGGCCGCTATTTGGCACCACCAACCAGCTGCTGGCGGGCCTGACCTTGCTGGTGATCACCGTCATGCTTGTACGTTTGAAGCGCCCCATGTGGTTCACCCTGGTGCCGTTGATCTTCCTGTTGATCATGACGGTGCTGGCCTTATTGCTACAGTTGCGCAGCTTTTATGAGGCAGGCAACTACTTCCTGCTAGTACTGGATATTATCGTGCTGATCGCCTCGATCCTGGTGGCCATGGAGTGTGCCGCATCGCTCAAGCGAGTGCGTCGCGAACTGGCAACCAAATCAGAGGGTTGATTCGGGGGTAACATGCGCAAGGATTCCAACAGCGAGGAATCTGCTCAACGAAGCGAAAGAATCAGGGCCTGGCTGAGCCAGGCCCGTTTCTACGCGGAGGAGTTCTACTCGGCGCGCTATCGCGGCGCCATCGCGCGGGCGCAGCGTGACGAGGACGACCTGTTCATGCTGATGGTGTTTTCCGAGCTGATGGGGGTGCCCAATCCGGTATCCTATTACACCCTGGAACTGCAGCCGCTGATGCTGGAGCGCTTCCATGATTGGCATAGGCGCATGGGGATGGAGCATTCGCCCCTCGACGATTTCCGCTGTTGCTGAAAACCAGTTCCTTGGCTCCCGCTCGCTGAATGCTTGCCGAGATCGCCCGATGAATCGGGCTCCTACAAAAACCCTTTATATCAGCCACCTGTAGGAGCTCGCTTCAGCGAGCGAGGGGTTGCCTGCCTTCGTTCGCGACGCTCCTGAAACAAGGTTTATGACGTGATAGGCCGATCCATGAAAGAACTTCTCGAGAAACGCTTGCTGTGGGTGGGCGGCAAGGGTGGAGTCGGCAAGACCACCGTGGCTGCGTCACTGGCGGTGCTGGCAGCGCGACGTGGGCGCAAGACGCTTGTGGTGTCCACAGACCCTGCCCACAGCCTGGGAGATGCCTTCGATCGCGAACTGGACGATGCGCCGCGCCGTTTGCTGCCTAACCTGGATGCCCTGGAAATCGATCAGGATGCGGAGGTCGAAGCGCATCTAAAGAGTGTCATCAGTCAGCTACGGCGTTTTACCGTGCCGCGCATGATGGATGAGATGGAGCGTCAGATGCGTCTCTCGCGTCAGTCTCCCGGCACCCAGGAGGCGGCGCTGCTCGAGCGCCTGTCGCGCTTGATGCTGGATGATGACTCCTATGACTTGATCGTCTTCGATACCGCGCCCACCGGCCATACGCTGCGTCTGCTGAGTCTTCCCGAGGCGATGGCGGCCTGGACCGATGGCCTCTTGGCCCACAGCCGTAAGTCCGAGGAACTGGGCAAGGTGCTCAAGCATCTCACTCCCAAGAGCGGCCAGGACATCAGCTCGCCTTTTGCCGAACCGGAAGAAGAGGGCATGAGCGACCTGGACGATCGGGCCCGTTCCATTGCCGAAACCCTAAAGCACCGGCGCCGCCTGTTTCATCAGGCCCGACGGCGCATCAAGAACCCCGAGGAAAGCCAGTTTCTGTTCGTGATGACCCCGGAGCGGTTACCGATTCTCGAAACCGTGCGTTCCGTGAAGGCGCTTGAGGAGGCTGGTGTTCCCGTGGCCGGCGCCCTGATCAATCGTGTCATCCCGGAAGACGCGGACGGCGAGTTTCTCCGTAAGCGTCGCGAACAGGAAAGCCGCTATCTTGCTCGCATCGATGAGGAACTTGCCGCGTTGCCCCGACCGCGATTGCCGCTCCTGGCGTCAGATGTGCAAGGCATCGAGGCACTTGAAGAGATGGCGAGTCGCCTGGAAGCAGCAGGCTTTTGAGAATCTGGTTACGGATCTATCTGTAGGGCCCTAACCTACTTCTGTTTTGTCTGGATACTCACACAGATCCTCGATTACGCAACTGCCGCAACGCGGCTTGCGCGCCACGCAGGTGTAGCGTCCGTGCAGGATCAGCCAGTGGTGGGCATCCTGGCGAAACTCCTTGGGCACATGGCGCATGAGCTTTTGCTCGACCTCGACGACGTTCTTGCCCGGAGCGATGCGAGTACGATTACACACTCGGAAGATGTGGGTATCCACGGCGATAGTCGGCTGACCGAAGGCGGTGTTGAGAATCACGTTCGCGGTCTTGCGACCCACGCCGGGTAGCGCTTCAAGTTCGGCCCGGGTCTGAGGGACCTCGCCGCCGTGACGCTCCACCAGCAGGCGGCAGGTCTTCATCAGGTTTTCGGCCTTGGTGTTGTAGAGACCGATAGTCTTGATGTACTCCTTCAGCCGCTCGAGGCCGAGTTCCAGAATCGCCTCGGGGGTATTGGCCACCGGGAACAATCGGGCGCAGGCCTTGTTGACCCCAACATCCGTCGCCTGTGCCGAGAGCAATACTGCGGTCAGCAGCTCGAAGGGGCTGGTCCACTTAAGCTCGGTCGTCGGTTCCGGCATGTGTTCGCGCAGGCGGGTGAAAATCTCTTGGCGTTTGTGTGCGTTCATTGGTGTTCTTGAGCCTTGGGAATTGCTGAATAAATTGCCGAGCGAAATGAAGAGCAAGGCGCAAGGAGCACAGAAGACGAGACATAACGTGGGGTTAGGCGAGTCTTCGAGCACCGCGTAACGCAGCAATTCGTTCGTGTAGGCATTTATGCAGTGATTCCTTATCGTATTGTGCCGGTGACCCGTACCCGCCGACTCCCCTTGGGCTGATCCGCCTGCCGGAGCTGGCGTCGTCGTTCCAGACGATCGTCGATGACGTTCTTGGCGGCGATCAGCAGCCCGGTGGCGAAGAAGGCGCCGGGGGGCAGCACCAGAAACAGGAAACTGTAATCGGAAAACAGCGTGAGCTGCCAGTCCGCGGCCACCGGCCCCAGCAGCAGCTCCATGCCGGCAAATAAAGTGCCCTGGCCGAACAGTTCCCGCATCGCGCCGAGCACCACTAATACGGCGGCAAAGCCGAGTCCCATCATCAGGCCATCCGTGGCGGCGGGCAGCACGGGATTCTTGGCCGCGAAGCCGTCGGCGCGGCCGAGAATCGCGCAGTTGGTGACGATCAGCGGGATGAAGATGCCCAGAATCTGATAGAGCTTGAAGGCATAGGCCTGCATCAACAGTTCGGCGCAGGTGACGAAGGCGGCGATGATCATCACGAAGGCCGGCAGGCGCACGTTGCTCGATACGTGGTTGCGAATCAGCGAGACCGAGACGTTACTGCCGACCATCACCAGCAGCGTTGCCAGGCCCAATCCAAGGGCGTTGACCACGGTACTGGTGACCGCCAGCAAAGGGCACAGCCCCAGCAATTGCACCAGCGCCGGGTTGTTGGACCACAGACCGTTGCGCGTCAGCTTATTGAATTGGCTCGGCTCTTTAGACTGACTCATTGAGGAGTTCCTTGAGCGTTTTCAGCCGGTGATGTCAGCAGTCGTTCGCGATGGGCGGCGAAGTATTCCAGGCTCCGCTGCACCGCATTGACCACGGCCCGGGGGGTTATCGTGGCCCCGGTGAAGGCATCGAAGCTACCGCCATTCTTTTTCACCGTCCACTGCTCCGCCGGCGGATTGCCTAGGGAGAGCCCTTCGAACTGCTTGATCCAGTCGCTCTTGCGCGTCTCGATCTTGTCTCCCAGCCCCGGGGTTTCCTGGTGCGACAGCACCCGCACCCCGGTCAGTTCGCCGTTGGCTTTGATGCCCACCAGCAGCGCGATATCGCCGCTGTACCCTTTATGAGTAATCGTCGGCAGAATGACCGCTGCGACGTTGCCATTCTGGCGCGCCTGCCAGGCTGTGAAAGTATTTTCTTGGCCGAGTTCTTCAGAGGCGGACAAGGTGACGGTATCGTCCACCAAAGCATTGTCGTGCAAGGCGGCAGGCACCACCTCTTCCAGCGCCTGATACTGGCTGGCCAGGCGATTGCTCGCGATACGCTCAAGGGTGACCGAATGGGTCAAGCCCACCACCCCGGCGGTGACGATGGCGAACAGGCCAAGCCCCATCGCGCCGCGAACGATGCCGTGTGCGAGCGGGCTCATGGAGCATCCTCGTCATCGTCGACTTGATGCACCTTGATGCCGCGATTGGGGCGTGCGTGGCCGTAGGTGCGCGGCTGGGTGTAGTAGTCGATAAAGGGCACGGCGAAGTTCATCAACAACACGGCGAAGGCGATCGCATCCGGATAGGCGCCCCATTGGCGAATGAGCATGACCAGCACCCCGATGCCGGCACCGTAGTAGAGCTTGCCCTTGCGGCTGGTGGCGGCGCTGACCGGGTCGGTGGCGATGAAAAAAGCGCCGAAGATTGCCGCACCTCCCAGCAGATGAAACAGCGGCGTGCCGTGGTGGCTCGGGTCGCTGGCATACATGAGGGTGGCGAGCACCAGCACGGCGCCCAGCAGGCTGACAGGAATGTGCCAGCTGATGATGCGTTTGAACAGCAGCAGTGTGCCACCCGCCAGCCAGGCCAGGGCGGTGGTATGCCAGGCGTTCAGGGTGCCGGGGGGCAGGGGGTCAGTTGCCCAGAACTCGCTGGCGAGCACGGTCTCGCCCTTGTGCTTGAAGGCATCCAGCGGCGTGGCGCCGGTCATGGCATCCGTCGGCTCGGCGATTCCCAGAAGGTGTCCTAGCGCATCGCCGAGTCCGATGGCATCCGCGCCGAATAGCCCTTGCGGGGCCGCCCACTGGGTCATCTCCACGGGAAAGGAAATCAGCAACAGCGCATAGCCGACCATGGCCGGATTGAACGGATTCTGACCCAGGCCGCCGAAAAGCTGCTTGGCGACCACGATGGCGGCGACCATGCCGACTAACATCAGCCACCAGGGGGCAAACGGCGGCAGTGACGCGCCCAGTAGCACGCCGCTCACCAGGGCGCTGTTGTCCCGCAGCGTCACGCCCGGCGGGCGGGCGCGCAGACGCAAGATCAGCGCTTCGAGGCCCACCCCCAGTCCGGCGGCGAAGAGCATATTGAACAGCACGCCCCAGCCGAAGAACCATGTCAAGGAAGCAATGCCGGGCAGGGTGGCGAGCAGTACCCAGGCCATGACGCTGCCGGTGGAGGTTGCGGAGCGGGTATGGGGCGGGCTGGTATGCATCAGGCTCATGAGGGGTTCGTTTCCTGATCCTGATCCTGCTTCTTGCTATGGTCCTGCTTCTGTTCTTGGTTCTGAGCCTGAAGCGATGCCAGGCGCGCCTCGGTGGCCTGCAGGTTTTCCCGGGCGGTGGCCAGTTGGGTTTCCATATCCTCGAGTTCGGTTTTGTCTGACTGGCGGGCTTCGCTGGTGCGGGCTAGGTTCTTCTCGGCCTTCTTTACCGCCGCCTTGGCGGCGGCCTGGGCGATCTTCAGCTTCCTGAGCTGGGCCGTGTGATCGGCGGCCGTCGATGTGGTTTCGGGACGAACCGTCGCCGTGTCGTTGTTTGTCGTTTGCGTGGGTGATGTTGGCGTGCGTTTCATGCGCGCCTCGCGCCGGGCCTGTTTCTCGGCCTCTTCCCGGGCAATCCGCGCCTGTCGAAACTCGAAACGATGCCGGGCGTGCTCGGCCTTGCGTGCCTCCTGCTCACGAGCGCGAATCTCGCTCTTGCTGGCGCGATAGTACTGCACCAGGGGGATATGGCTGGGGCAGACGTAGGCGCAGGCACCGCATTCGATGCAGTCGAACAGATTGAAAAGCTCCGCCTTGTCGTGTTCACGCCCTTTGGCGAACCAATATAGTTGCTGCGGCAATAGCGAGGCGGGACAGGCGGTTTCGCAGGCGCCGCAGCGAATGCAGGGCTGTTCCGGCGGGGCGGGTGGCAGCTCCTCGGCGGTGGCGGCAATTAGACAATTACTCGTCTTGATCAGCGGCAGTGCGTTGCTGTTCCAACCTTCAAAATTATCGAAACTATCGAGAGCGAGGCCCATCATCGGGCCTCCCATGACCAGCCGCGACAGCCGCTCCGATTGCAGACCGGCAAAGGCCAGCAGTTCCTGCATGGGTGTGCCGATTCGTGCCTCGACGTTGCCGGGCCTATCCAGCGCCTCGCCGGTCAGAGTGACGATGCGCGAGATCAGTGGCTCGCCGTCACGCACCGCACGTAGTGCCGCCAGCAGGGTGCCGGGGTTGTGACAGAGCACGCCGACATCCGCCGGCAGCCCGCGGGAGGGCACCTCGCGCCCCGTGAGCAGTTGCACGAGCTGTTTCTCGCCCCCGCTGGGATAGCGGGTCGCGACGATCTTGAACTCAATAGGTATGTCAGCAGCGGTGGGCTCACGCAGGGCCTGACTTAGCGCTTTATTTAGCGCGGCAATCGCCTCGGGTTTATTGTCCTCGATGCCGATCAGCACGCGTCCCGCGCGGGTTAGCCGGGCAAACAATAGCGCCCCCTCAAGCACATCCGTGGCGTAGCTGCGCAGGGTCATGTCATCGGCGGTGATATAGGGTTCGCACTCGGCGGCATTGACGATCAGCGTATCGATCGCATGCCGCTGGCGCACTTGCGCCTTTACCGCGGAGGGAAATCCGGCGCCGCCCAAGCCGACAATGCCGGATTCGCGCAGGCGCTCGATCAGCGTTTCGTCGTCGCTTCCGTGCCAGTCGAGGGGCGGCAACCTCAGCCAATCGTTCTGACCATCGGGTTCGGCGTCGATGACGATACAGAGCGCGCGAACTTCACCCAGCGTCGCGGAAGGTTGCGGTACCGGATGTTCCTCGATGGCACTGACGATTCCGGTGATGCTGGCATGCAGGTTTGCCGAGATCATGCCCTGGGCACGGGCGATCACTTCGCCGGTGCGAACGCGCTGTCCAACGGTAACTTCCGGTTCCGCCGACATGCCGAGGTGCTGGGTCAAAGGCAGGATCACCCGCCTGGGTAGCGGCGCCTGAACGAGTGGCGCACGACTGGAAAGTTCCTTGCGCTCGGGTGGATGGATACCGCCGGGAAAGTCAAAATCAGCCATGCAGACTCGCCTCGCTCATCTCCCGGGCCGGCGTGCGGTCGCTGGCAATCAAGGCGGCGCTTATTCGATTTGCCTGATTTGCCTGATAGCCCCGGTGATGCCCAAACCCTTGTGGACGCGGCAGCATGTCGATGCAATCCACGGGGCAGGGCTCGACGCAAAGATCGCAGCCAGTGCACTCGTCGATGATGATGGTATGCATGTGCTTGGCGGCGCCGAGAATGGCGTCTACCGGACAGGCCTGGATGCACTTGGTGCAGCCGATGCACTCGGCCTCACGAATATAGGCCACCTTGGGCACGTCCTCAGCCTCGCCATCCAGCGGCTTGACTTCCCGGCCCAGCAGATCGGCCAAGGCCGCGATGGTCGCCTCGCCGCCGGGCGGGCACTTGTTGATCTCGTCGCCTTGGCTGATGGCTTCGGCGTAGGGCTTGCAACCCGGGTAGCCACACTGACCGCACTGGGTCTGGGGCAGCAGGGCGTCGATGCGTTCGACCACCGGATCGCCTTCGACCTTGAAGTACTGGCCGGCAAAACCGAGCAGCGCACCGAACACCGCCGCCATGCCCAGCAGGGCGACGATGGCGAGTACGATATCGTTGTCGGTGAGCAGTTCGAGCACGTTTACAACCCTATTGCTTTCAAACCTGTACGAGTCCGCTGAACCCCATGAACGCCAGCGACATGAGACTCGCCGTGATCATGGCGATCGCCGCGCCGCGAAAAGGGCGCGGTACATCCGCCACCGCCAGGCGCTCCCGCATCGCCGCGAACAGTATCAGCACCAGGGAAAACCCCACCGCCGCCCCGAAGCCATAGAGTGTGGCCTCCATGAAGCTCGACTGGCGATTGAGCGACAGCAACGCTACCCCCAATACTGCGCAGTTGGTGGTGATCAGCGGCAGGAAGATGCCCAGCACCTGATGCAGCAAGGGGCTGGTCTTTCTGACCATCATCTCGGTGAATTGCACCACCGCGGCGATGACCATGATGAAGGCGATGATGCGCAGGTATTCAAGACCCAGGGGCACCAGCAGATAGTGAAACGTCAGGTAGCTCACGATCGAGGACAGGGTCAGCACGAAGGTGGTGGCCATTGCCATGCCCATGGCGGATTCCAGCTTGTTGGACACGCCCATGAACGGGCACAGCCCCAAAAACTGCACCAGTACGAAGTTGTTGACCAGAACGGTGCTCACCAGGATCAGGAAGTATTCGGTCATCGCCACCAATCGAAGCGAAATGACGCCAGACGCCTCTCATTTTTTCGAGACGCCGGCATAATTAGAAGGTGACCGGCATTATACGCTTCCAATCATGGTCGGCATACTGCCATGGCTGGCGATGGTATGTCGCAACAGATAGCGAAGAAATTGCCAGGGTATTACAGCTTCGGCGGTTCACCCTGCCAGGTTGCCCTGATGCCGAGAGACGCGAGTTCCCCGGCCAGGTCGTGCACCGCCTGGCCCTGCACGAATCCCATCATGACCTTGGTGCGATGCAGGTTACCGCGTACCTCGATGGCAAAGGGGTTCTGATCGAGCACGATGAAGTCCGCCGATTTTCCTGCCTCCAGCGAGCCGGTTTCATGCTCCAGATCCATGGCGTAGGCCCCGTTCCAGGTCACCACGCGCAGCGCTTCTTCCAATGAGATCGGCGTGCCGAAGCGCTCTTCTTCCTGATTCCACGGATTCTGGCGCGTGACGAGGGTTTCCAGTGCGATCCAGGGGTCCAGCGATGCGACGGGGAAGTCGGTACCGATGGTGGCGATGCCGCCGGCGTCGATCACGCCACGCAGGTCATAGGCCCGGGCCAGGCGCTCGGGGCCGTAGCCGGCACGCGCGCCGCTGGTGAAGCGGGAGGGATACCAGGCGGCGGGGGAGAACTCGGCGACCACATCGAGTTCTCGGAAGCGCCGCAGATTGCCGCCATGCAGAATGGTGCTATGCGCACACTGGTGGCGCACGCCGTTGGGGCCGTTCTTTTGTCGCGCGTAGGCGATTGCATCGAGGAACAGATCGGAGGCCGCATCGCCGGTGCAGTGGGCGATCACCCGGATGCCGCGTCGGTCCATGTCCGCGACCATGCGCTTGAGATGCTCCGGGGTGAGGTTGACCTTGCCGCGCCAGTCGTCGCCGTTCTGCCAGGGCGATAGCAGGAAGGAGGAGCGGGGCTCCACGGTGCCGTCGAAATGGAATTTCACGGCGTCGGCATTGAGCCGTGCGCTGGCGTAGTAGTGACGTTCACCGGCAAGGAGTTCCCAGCGGCGTTTGACCGGGAAGATGTCATCCTGCCAGCTGATCGCGGCCTCTACCCGCAGGCTGAGCTCGCCCTCGTCGTCGAGCTGCTTCAAGGCGTTCAGGCGGTGCTCGCAGACGTGCACGTACTTGGTGGCGGTGACGCCCCGGGCCGTCTGGAGACGTATGCCGTCGCGGTAGGCGTGCTTGAGTACCGCCACCGGCGTGGGCGGCATGGCGGCGTGAATCAGGGCATAGGCGCCGTCGATCAGCAAGCCGGTGGGTTCGCCGCTGAACGGATCCCGCTCCAGATAGCCGTTGCGCGGGTCCGGGGTGTCTCGGTCGATGCCGGCCAGTTCCAGGGCCTTGCTGTTGACCATCATGGTGCCCCACATGCGATCGAGGATCGCGACGGGCCGGTCGGGCATCACGGCGTCCAGCCACTCCCTTCCCGGGGTGAGCCCGGCCTGCAGGAAGGTATAGCGGACGAAATACGCGCCATGAATCCAGGGTTTGTCAGGGTGCTTGTCGGCATAGTCGAGGATGGCATTGCGCACCTGATCCGGCGAGGGGTCTTCGAGGCCTATGTCGAGGTTGTCGTCGTAGCGTGTCGCAAGGCCCAGGTCCGGGTGGGTGTGCATGTCGTGAAGGCCGGGCATGACGAAGCGACCTTGCACATCGATGACCCGGGTGTCGCTGCCGATCAGGTGCTGGATCTCGTCCTGGGAACCGATGGCGCGGATTCGCCCGCCCCCGATGGCCATGGCCTCCGCCCAGGGGCGTCCCGGGTCGACGGTATAGATTCGCGCATTGATCAGCGCCAGATCGGCGCTGGCGCCGGAGCGCCCGGAATGCGTGGACTGCCAGGGG
Source organism: uncultured Halomonas sp. (assembly GCF_947500835.1). Taxonomy (GTDB): domain Bacteria; phylum Pseudomonadota; class Gammaproteobacteria; order Pseudomonadales; family Halomonadaceae; genus Modicisalibacter. The sequence goes on along the minus strand of NZ_CANMTQ010000001.1, from coordinate 13,170 downwards.
TCGAATGCCATGGTGAATGCCTCCCATCAAGAGTCGTTCAACAATACCCCACTATTTTCAGCAGTTGAGTGGCATTTTTTCGCCACAATGGAAAATAAAATTCAACATTGAAGGTCATGTCTGGCGAAACAGATTGAGCTTCACCTTCAGCCAGTCGCTGAAGGCACGCACCTTGGGATCGTCCGCGTTACGGTGCGGGGTTACCAGGTAATACGCCTTGTCGCCGCGAATCTGCATGTCGAAGGGGCGCACCAGCTGGCCGCGCTTCAACGTATCGCCGCACACCACGTCGTCACCGATGGCAATGCCTTGCCCCGTGATGGCGGCGCTGATCACCAGCAGGATATTGGTGAAGTAGACGCCGGACTCGGTTTGCAGCTGGGCCTTGGTGCCGCTACCGGATAGCCACAGGCGCCAGTCATGATCGTCGTTCAGATGCAGTAGCGTCGCGCGCTCCAGATCCTGGGGATGCTTGATTTGAAGCTCGTTCAACAAGCCAGGACTGCAGACCGGGGTGTACATGGGGTGGGCCAGCATTTCCACGCTGTGTTCGGCCCAGGCGCCGTTACCGTGGACCACGAACAGGTCCAGATTGACCGGGTTGGATGGCTCGTTTTCCCGGTTGGTGCCGATATGCAGCCGGATACCGGGATAGTTGCGATAGAAGTCGTTGATACTGCGGCTGACGACGCTCGCGGCGAAGCCGGGCGGCATGCTGACGCGCAGGTGACCGTTGTATTCATGATCCGGCAGGTTGGCATGGACGTGGTCGAGCATGGCCAGTACACGACGAATCTCATGGGCGTACTGCTGGCCCGTCGGTGTCAGAATCACGCCGCGCCCGCGACGTTCATACAGTTTGAGCCCAAGCTGATCCTCGAGCAGACGCATTTGATGGCTGATCGCGCTGCGAGTGAGGCTCAGGGCATCCGCCGCCTCGGTAAGGCTGCCAAGCCGGGCCAGGGCATCGAATGCGCGCAGCGCCTGCAGGGATGGCATGTAGCAATTGGATTGTTGAATCATTTCGACCAATAAGATGATTATCTTTCGCTTGGAGCAAACGATTTTTGACGTATAGTCGTTTAAAAGCAACTACATCATGAGCGTAATTGCATGTCTCATCATGACGCTATCCTGCAGTTCGTCGATCGGCACATGCCGGAGCTGTCCGAGTGGAATCAGACCATCTGGCAGTTGGGCGAAACGGCGTGGCGGGAATATCGGTCGGCCCGCTTTTACGTGGACCTGCTCCGGGCGCGGGGTTTCGAGGTCGAGGAAGGGTCGGCGGGCATGCCCACCGCCTTCTGTGCCGTTTGGGACAACGGCCCCGGTCCGACCCTGGGTGGCTACGCGGAATACGATGCGATCCCCGGTAATTGCCAGGCGGCGGACGTGGTGCAGCGGCCCCGCGATGGCTTGAGCCCCTGGGCCGGGGGGCACACCGACCCGCATTCGGCGCTGGGCATCGGGGCGCTGGGGGGCTTTCTTGCGGCCCAGGACGCCATGAAGGCGCACAACATTCCAGGGCGCCTGAAGTTCTTCGGCGAACCCGCCGAGAAGGTGCGCGGTTCCAAACCGCTGCATGCCGCCGCCGGGTATTACGACGATCTCGATGCGGCGATCAGTTTCCATCCTTTCTACATGCTGCCCCTGTGCAACACGACCCGCTGGGATACCCATTGCGGCGCCGCCTACGGCGTGATCTATACCTTTACCTGCGATCAGCCGCATACCTGGATGACGAGCGAGGCGAGTTCGCCGATTCCAGCCTCCCACGCCAGTGCGCGAGCCCCCGGTGCCAACGATGCGGTGGTGCAGATGTATCAGTCGGGCAAGGGGCTGCGCGAGCATGTGCTGGCCAGCGGCGTGAACTGGTCAATGAACGAGGGGATTCTCAATGCCGGCCAGGCTACGGCGGACAACCAGCCTGCTCAGATGTCCCAGATCATGTACTTCATCCGCGTGCCCACGGTGGAAATGGCCGAGCACGTGGTGAAAGGCCTCGATCATTTCGCCGAAAATGCTGCGAGGCTGACTCACTGCGAGGTCAAGCGCGACTGGGTGGCGAAATCGCGCCCCGGCCTGCCCAATCACGCCATGGCGGAGCTCACCTATCGCAATCTGGAGCGGGTAGGCGCGCCGCAGTTTGGCCCCGAGGCCATCGAACTGGCGCAGCAGATTCAGCGCAATCTTGGCCTGGAGCCGATGGACAAGCCCTATTTGCCCGCCATCGAGTCTCTTATCGAGCCCCAGGAAGCAGAGCGCCTTTTAAGAGAGATCCTGCCCCCCAATCAGAAGCATTTCACCTCCGACGATTACACCGAATACAGCTGGCATGCCCCCACGGTGCGGCTGTATATAGGACGTCCGGCGCTTGACCTGCCGGCGGGTGTAAAGGAAGGTTATCCGGCCTGGGTGATGAATGCCCTCGGTGGCCTGGCGCCCTGTATCGATCCGATGATCGCGGTGGCCTCGAAAACAATCGGGCTAACCTTGATGGACCTGCTGACGCAACCCGAGGTGCTGGAAAAGGCGCAGAGCGAGTTCCGGGAGCGAACTGGCGGCGGCATCCGGGGAGATCAGTGGATGGCGCCGCTTTGCGACTATCCGCCGCCTCTCGATTTTCGCTGGCCGGAATACGTCACCACGGCCCGCGGCAAGGATGACTGGGTGATTCCGGCCCGCGATGGGGATATCAAAAACTGATTTGTATGACTGATTAGAAAGGCCGACTTGAAAAGGAACGAGGCGATATGAACTGCGCGGAATGGTTGGTGGACCTGCTCGAACACACCTATGGCGTGGACACCATCTGCGGCATTCCCGGTGTGCATACGGTCCAGATGTATCGGGGCGTCGCCACCAGCGGGATTCGGCACGTCACGCCCCGGCATGAGCAGGGCGCCGGTTTCATGGCCGATGGTTATGCCCGGGCAAACGGCAAGCCCGGGGTGTGTTTCATCATCACCGGGCCGGGCATGACCAACATCACCACCGCCATGGCCCAGGCCTATGCCGACTCCATTCCCATGCTGGTGATTTCCAGCGTCAACCCCCGCGACCAGCTGGCGCTGGGGGAAGGCCGGTTGCATGAGCTGCCGAATCAGCAGCAGCTGGTAGCCGGCCTCTGCGCCTTCAGTCATACCTTGATGGATGCGAAGAACCTGCCCAAGGTGCTGGATCGTGCCTTCAGCGTGTTTCAGGGCGGCCGTCCTCGGCCGGTGCATATCGAGATTCCCCTCGATGTCATCGTGCAGGAGGTGCCTAAAGAGCTGCTCAGCCATCGATGGCGATCACCCACGCCGATTGCCGCACCGTCCACGGTGGTGAACGAGGCGCTTGACTGGCTGCAAGGCGCCAAGCGTCCTTGGCTGTTGGTGGGTGGCGGGGCGCTGGCTGCCGGCGAACAGGTACGCGCGTTGGCAGAGTGCCTGGGGCTGCCGGTGTTCACCACGGTCAACGCCAAGGGCCTGATGCCTGCCGGGCATCCACTGAATATGGGTTCGACCCAGTCCTATGAGTGTGTCCTGCGTGAAGCGCCCGAGGCTGACGTCGTTCTGGCCATCGGCACCGAACTGGGCGAGACGGATTACGATGTTTCATTCCAGGATCGCTTTCGCATAGCAGGGCGATTGATACGGGTGGATGTGGAAAGCGCGCAGCTGTATCGCAACCAGGCACCCGACCTGGCCATTCACGCGGACGCCGCCACGTTCATCGATCAACTGCTCGAGCGTGCCCATCAGACACAGACTCGACGCGCAGCGGATGAGACGGGCATTGCCAAGCTCAAGCAGGAAATCGACAGGGAAACCCCGGCTGAATGGAAGGCGGTGTCCCGACTCATGGAGAGCGTCTACGAGGTGCTGCCGGATGCCGTGATGGTCGGGGATTCCACCGAGCCGGTCTACGTCGGCAACATGACCGTACAGCCCAATACGCCACGGCGCTGGTTCAATTCATCGACCGGCTACGGCACGCTTGGCTATGCCCTGCCGGCGGCGATCGGGGCGCGTCTGGCGCGGCCCGACCTGCCGGTGCTGGCTATCGTCGGTGACGGCGGCTTTCTTTTCACTCTGAGCGAGCTCGCGACGGCGGTCGAAGCCAAGGTGGGCCTTATCGTCTTGCTGTGGAACAACAGTGGCTATGGCGAGATTCGCAAGTACATGGACGACCATGACGTTCAGCGGGTCGGGGTGGATTTGTGGATGCCGGATTTCGAACCCATCACCCAGGGGTTCGGCTGTCGCCACGACCATGTGACAGGCCCCGATGGGCTGAAAGAGCTTCTCCACGATGGTGCGCCCGCCGATCGTCCCTGGATCATCGAGATCGACCAGGCCGCCTGGATGGATGCCTGCGCAGAGAAGTGAATTTTATAAAAACGACGGACAGCTGTCGTCATCGAACAAGGTCTGTCATGTATCTGGCGCGCTAAATTCGTGCCTACAAGCGAGGAAGAACCATGAATAACGACAAGAGCTTCAAGAACGCGTGGATGAAGAGTTTCGCCGTGGTCACACTGGCAATAGGCGCCTTGGCCCAGGTCGATGCGCCGGCCCTGGCCCAGGACGAGACCGTCACGCTGCGCATGCAGCGTTACACCGGCACCGAAGAAGACAAGATTTTCCAGCGCTACGTGGACAAGCTCTCCGAGGCGAGCGATGGCCGCATCAAGGTCAACATGTTCCGTGGCGGTGAGCTGGTACCGAACGATCAGATGTTCGGCGCGCTGCGTGCCGGCACACTACAGATGATCTACGGCTATGGCGGCTACTGGGGTGGCCAGATGGATACCGCCATCACCGAGTCCGGATTGCCGTTGGCCTGGACCGATCTGGAAGAGGCCAAGGAACTCTGGAACGAGCGGGGCTTCGGCGAGCTGCTCGCCAACAATTACGAGAAGATGGGCGTGCATTACACCGTGCCGGTCTTCGGTGGAAAATTCGACCTGCTTTCCAAGGAGCCGGTCGAATCGTTGGAAGAAATGGGTGAACGGAAGATTCGCGCCACGCCATCCGTGGCGGCGGTGCTGGAGAAGTTCGGCGTATCCACGGTGTATATTCCGCCTCAGGAGTTCTATATCGCCCTCAGCACCAACGCCATCGATGGCCTGATCTACGGCGGCCCTTATGACTATAGCGTGCTCAAGCTGAATGAAATCGCGACGGATTACACCAACCTCAACATGCTCTATCCCGGCTTCGTGGACAATGTGCTGATCAACAAGCGTGTCTGGGACAAGATTCCCGAAGACCTGCAGAACGTGATCACCGAAGTGACGGCGGAGTGGGCGGACTATCGGCACCAGAAATTCGTGGAATGGAACGAAGCGGCGGAAGAGGAGTTCACGATCCATAGCCTGCCGGAAAGCGATCAGAAGCGCATGACCGAAGCCGCCCAGTCGGTCTGGGATGCGGAAGCCAAGAAATCCGATACCGCCGCCGAGGCAATCGAAACGATTCGCCAGATGGCCAAGGACAAGGGCCGCCTGGAATAATCCAGGCCGCGTTGCGTGGAGTCGCCTATGCGCTGGTTGAAAGCCTGGATACGCTGGCAGGACCGCCTGAGCGAAGTGCTCGGGCGGGTCATTGCCTGGATGTGTTTTGCCATTGTCTGCATTCTGATGTTCGAGGTCATCTCGCGTCAGTTTCTGAACGCACCCACCACCTGGGCGCATGAGTCCTCCACGTTGATGTATGGCACCTATGCAATTCTTGCCGGGTTCTACACCGAGAAATGGCAAGGCCATGTGCGCACCGACATCATTTACCAGCACTTCCCCCCACGGCTCAAGGCGCTGGTGAGCATGCTCATCGGTATCGCGGTGATCACCTTGTTATTGGTGGTCTTGAAAGGGGCGGTCGATTTTGCCTGGATGTCCTTCGAGATCCGCGAACAGTCCTTTCGCAGCACTTGGGCGCCGATCATCTGGCCGGTAAAGCTGATGATTCCGGTTGCCATCATACTGATTATCCTGCAAATGCTGGCTAGTATCGGGCGCCATCTCTGTGCCGTGCTGGGCGCACCGATGGATGAGCCGAAACACGACCCGGAGATCCCCCATGCTTGAGATCGATCCGGTCCTGCTTACCGCCTTGATGTTCGGGTCCATGCTGGTGTTGATGGCCGTCGGCATGCCATTGGCCTGGACGCTGCTCGGCGTGGGCGTGGTATTCGGCTATGTGATCTGGGGGCCGGACAGCCTGGGCATCCTCATGCCGTCGCTGTTCGGATTGATGAATGAATTCATTCTCGTCGCCCTGCCACTGTTCATTCTGATGGGCATGATCCTGGAGCGATCCGGTATCGCCGACAGCCTGTTCGAGATGGTCTACAAGCTGATGGGCAGTGTGCGCGGCGGTTTGGGCATGGGTACCGTGCTGATCTGTGCCCTGATCGCGGCGATGGTGGGCATCACCGGTGCGGCGACGATCAGCCTCGGCCTGATCGCCTTGCCGGCCATGCTGAAGCGCGGCTACGACAAGCGCCTTTCAGCGGGGGTCATCATGGCCGGTGGCGCGCTGGGATTCTTGATCCCGCCCTCCCTGGTCATGATCATGTACGCCTTCCTGACTCGGGAATCCATCGGCAAGCTATTTGCCGCCGGCGTCATGCCGGGGCTGATGCTGGCCGTGATCTACATGATCTATATCGCCATTCGCTGCAAGATCGACCCGCGACTGGGACCGCCCCTGGATAAATCCGAACGAGTCGATACCTGGGGCAAGATCAAGGCGCTGCGCGCCATCATCCTGCCGGGCGGTCTGATTGTGGTAGTGCTGGGTTCCATGGCGCTGGGCTACACATCGCCCACCGAAGCCTCCGCTGTCGGCGCCGCCGGGGCCATGCTATGTGCGCTGGCGAACGGACGGCTCAACTTCAAGATGCTCTCCAGCGCGTTATATTCCACGGCACGCATCATTGGCATGCTGATGTGGATCATGATCGGCGCGGTGGTGTTCTCCAAGATCTACATCGCACTCGGCGCCGGCCAGGAGATCGTCAATCACATCATCGCAGGCGATCTGAGCCCCTATGTGGTGCTGACCGTCATCTTGCTGAGCTACCTGATACTCGGCATGTTCCTCGATGACTCGGCGATTCTATTCATTACCGTGCCGTTGTACGTCCCGATCATCAAGGCGCTGGGGTTCGATCCCATCTGGTTCGCGACGATTTTCGTGTTGGCCATGCAGACGGCCTATCTCACGCCGCCTTTCGGCTACAATCTGTTCTACATGCGCTCGGTGGCGCCGCCGGAAGTGACGACCGGGGATCTTTACCGTGCCGTGCTGCCGTTCATTGCGCTGCAGGTGGTAGGCATCATTCTGGTGGTGGTGTTCCCGCAAATCGCGCTATGGCTACCGAATCTGATTTTCGGTTAAGGTAGGGCAGGCACGCCGAGTCGATTAACGGGCCAGTGCCTGCAAGTCGCGATCGAGTGCCGGCCAGTCGCAATCCGCTGTCTGGCCGATGAATACCAGACGCGTGCCCGGTGTGTCGCGATGGGGGAAAGGGCGGGTCTCGAGCTGGCCGGCGGCGCGCTGCAATTCCAGTTGCCGCCCGTCTTCCAACTGAACCACACCCTTGATGCGCAGGATGCTGCCTGGCAATCCTTGCAGCAATGTGGACAGCTCGGCGCCGTCCATGGCGCCTCGATGCTCGAAGCTGTGACTGGAAAGCCCGAGCTCGGCGATACCGGTATGGTGATGAATGGCGTCCTTGGCGGAGGGGTCGAGACTGACCGGCGCGTCGCTGCGCCAGAAGACCAGCTCCGGAGGCAGGCGGGCCTGCTCGGTTTCAATCACCCGTGCATTGGGCAGCAGCCAATTTTCCTTCAGTTCTGCATGGATACCCGGCAGGGCCTGATCGGCCTTGTTCAATACCAGCCAGTCGGCGCAGGCGATCTGCGACTGCAGCAGCGCACGCAGTTCGCCTTGGCTTGACTCCAGGGATCTGGACAGGTCGATCAGGGTCATTACCGCATCCAGATGACAGCGCCGCCGCAGTGAGGGGTAGCCCAATACGCTCACCACCCGTGCCGGATCCGAGACGCCGCTGCATTCAATCAAGACATGATCGAGCTGCTCGCCACGACTGATCAGTAGTCCTTCGATGCTGCTCGCCAGCTCGCCTTGCAGGTTGCAGCACACGCAGCCGTTGCTCAGGGAGATCAGGCCTTCCTCTTCTTCACTGATCAGTTCGCGATCGATATTGAGCGCACCAAAATCATTCACCATGATTGCCAGGCGACGCCCGTCGGCATGCGTCAGCAGGTGATTGATCAAGGTGGTCTTGCCGGAACCCAGAAAACCTGCAATCACGGTCACGCCGATCGAAGTAGGCGGTGAATTCAAGAAGACCTCTGGAGTGGCTGGTTGTATTGATACGTGTGTTGATACGGGCGAGATTTACGGCGCTTCACCGGCTTTTTACGCGTGGGCGTAGCGTCGAATTGACGGTCGTAGACAATGGATAAACGCGAGTCGGCGCTGGAGGCAAATTCAGAAATGGAGTGCATATGATGCTCCGCTTTAGCAGTTGAACAAAGTAGGGCTGCAAGCTGTGTCAAATCCCCTATTGAGTCTCAATAACAACAGAGCGATTGGTGTCTGTCAACGTGGGTAGGCATCATCGGCGTGAAATAGACGAGGCGTAAGAAACTAAAAACAAGGAACAATCGGGAGTACGCGTGAAGTACGCCTAAAGAAGAGCAAAACAAGACGCGCCGAAGGCCCGGCGCGCTCGTCAAGGTCGCTAAGGCCCAGATCTCAGGTCACGCGGTTACCCGGTTCCACGCCGGAGTGCGGCTCCAGCAGGTAGATGCCGTCGCCGTTACCCGCCGCCAGTACCATGCCTTCGGAAACGCCAAAGCGCATCTTGCGAGGCGCCAGGTTGGCGACCATTACCGTCAACATGCCTTCCAGGGCTTCCGGGGCATAGGCCGAGCGGATGCCGGAGAACACCGTGCGGGTTTCGCCGCCCAGGTCCAAGGTGAGCTTCAGCAGCTTGTCGGCGCCCTCGACATATTCCGCCTTGGCGATGCGCACGATTCGCAGATCGACCTTGGCAAAATCCTCGAAAGCGATCTCTTCGGCGATGGGGTTGTCCGTCAACGGGCCCCTGGGGGTCTCTTTCAATTTCTTTTCCTCCGCCAAGTCCTCCTTGGAGGCCTCGATCATGGCATCGATCTTGTCGCGCTCGATGCGGGTCATCAACGGTTTGAACTTGTTGATGGTGTGGCCCTTCAGCACGGCTTCGCGGCTCTGCCAATCCAGGGATTCCAGGTTGAGGAACGCCCGAGCATCCTCGGCCATCTTGGGTACCACTGGCGCAAGATAGACCATCAGCTGGCGGAACAGGTTGATACCCACGGAGCAGATATCCAGTACCTCCTGTTCACGGCCTTCCTGCTTGGCCAGCACCCAGGGTTCCTTCTCGGCGATGTAAGTGTTCGCTTCGTCCGCCAGCTCCATAATCCGGCGCATGCCGCGCCCGAATTCGCGACTATCGTAATCCTCGGCAATGGCTTCGCCGGCGTCGATAAAACGCTGCACCAGGTCGGGCTCGGCGCAGTCAACGGAGAGCGTGCCATCCCCCAACTTCTTGACGAAGCCCGCGCAGCGGCTGGCGATGTTGACCACCTTGCCCACCAGATCCGAGTTCACCCGGTAGGTGAAGTCCTCCAGATTCAAGTCCAGATCGTCGACCCCGGAGGTGAGCTTGGCGGCGAAGTAGTAGCGCAGGTATTCCGGATTCAGATACTCGGCATAGGTGCCGGCCTTGATGAAGGTGCCCCGGGACTTGGACATCTTCGCGCCGTTGACGGTGACGAAGCCGTGGCAATGCACGCCGGTAGGCGTGCGCAGCCCCGCGCCCTCGAGCATGGCCGGCCAGAACAGCGCATGGAAGTAGACGATGTCCTTGCCGATGAAGTGATACACCTCCGCCTCGGAGTCCTTCTTCCAATAGCTGTCGAAGTCGATGCCTTCCCGGTCGCACAGATTCTGGAAACTGGCGAGATAACCGATTGGCGCGTCCAGCCACACATAGAAGTACTTGCCCGGCGCATCCGGGATCTCGAAGCCAAAATACGGTGCATCCCGGGAAATGTCCCATTCGTTCAACCCGGACTCGAACCACTCCTGCAGCTTGTTGGCGATCTGCGGCTGCACGTGGCCACCCTGAATCCACTGTTTCAGGAACGCCTCGAAATCCGGCAGCTTGAAGAAGTAGTGGGTGGAGCTGCGTACTTCCGGTGTTGCCCCGGAGATAGCCGAAACCGGATCGATCAATTCCGCTGGGGTATAGGTGGCGCTGCAGGCCTCGCAGTTGTCGCCGTACTGATCCGGCGTCTTGCACTTTGGGCAGGTGCCTTTGATGAAGCGATCTGCCAGGAACAACCCCTTCACCGGGTCGTACATCTGCTCGATGTCGCGAGTTGCGATATGCCCGGCATCGCGCAGGGCGGTATAGATGCGCTCGCTGTGAAGGCGATTCTCTTCGGAATGGGTGGAGTGATAGTTATCGAAGGCTACCCCGAAGCGCGCGAAATCCGCCTGATGCTCCTCGGAGACCCGCGCGATCAACTGCTCCGGCGTCACGCCTTCCTGTTCGGCCCGCAGCATGATCGCGGTGCCATGGGCATCATCGGCACAGACGTAGTAGCAATCGTGGCCGCGGCTTTTCTGAAAGCGCACCCAGATATCGGTCTGGATGTACTCAAGCAGATGGCCCAGGTGAATCGAGCCGTTGGCGTAGGGCAGGGCGCTGGTGACCAGGATCTTGCGCTTGGCGTTGGCGGTAGTCGGCATGGTGGCTCTAGTGACTGAATCGGAAAGAAATGAGCGTCACAAGGACGAAATGCCGATTGTAGCCCGCTTGGGGGTTGGGTGCATCCGTAGGGGGTTCCTGCTTACACGATCAGCGAAGTTGTCTTCGATCAAGCTTTACTCAAAAAGCTCAGAGTACTACGGCCAATGTCTAATGACTTATTATTAGGTTTATAAGAAACTGTCGCTACAGTGCGACAAAACAAAAGGGCTGGATGTGACAGGGGCGCGGGGAAGCGTTGTGACCCCTTGGGCGGTAGCGTGGGCGGGAGCAGCTATCAATATGAAACTCAATGAGCTGGCTGCCCGTCCAGTCTATTTTCCTTGATGTTGACCAACGGCACGGAACTGGTCAAGTAGTCGAAGGGGCATCTCAAGCATGGACGGGGTTTCTGCAGAGTATGTGTTTTATATGGTGTCATTGCGTGAGCAAATCACAGCGGTCAAATGATCACGTGGCAGTCAGCAGGTTGGTTGGCTAAGTTGTTGTTTTATAAATTTTTAGATGGGCGCTCTTGGGAATGAGAAACCGTAATCATGAAGCGGTCAGATTTCTGCAATATCGAAGCGGTCTGCCCAATTGCTGTTATGTATATCCGAGCGATCGAGGCGCAGTATGAATAGTGACAAATATTCACGGAATATCGAGCTCATATGCTCTACATGCGGTGGCACCCAATTCGAGTATGGTGATGACATAGAGAACGACTATGTGGAAGTGCGATGCATAGGATGCGATAGGGTAATGAGTAAAGAAGGGCTGATAGATGAGAATTCTGAGAGCATAGATGAACATACTCGAGAAGTAGGAAAGGAGACTGTGGACGACCTAGCAAAGAGAATGAAGAAAGAGTTCAAGAAAGCTTTTCGTGGAAACAAGAACATTAAGATCAAATGAGTCGCGCATGGATATCACGCTAGGCAACATCATTGCTGCCCTCGCGCTTGGCCTTTCTGCTTACGCAACTTGGCGATCTCATCGATTCAAGCAGAAGGAGGATGAATTGATGGATCTGCAAGGGAAGGTTAACTCCCTAATACTGGAGAAGGAGCGGCGGGAAGCAAAGCAAGCCGGTCAAGCGGATCTAGGAGCAAGCTTTGTCTCCATCGGGAGCAAGAAGCATCGTTTGAAGGTTTTCAATAAGGGCAAAATGCCGGCTTATAATGTAAATATCGCCTTCCTGGGTGACAACGACATTGTCCCGGACTCAGAGGTTGCGGACAAGTTCCCAATGGAACATATCGATCCCGGCCAGGCTGTTGAGCTGACGGCTTTTGTCCATATGCAGACGAAACGTAAACATGCAATTCGCCTACGGTGGTCGGATCCCGAAGGGGAAGAACGAGAAAAGGATGTATATCCCACTCTTTGAGCACACACATAACCATCCCATTCAGCCGACGCTCGTACCTCGCGCGGCTGATGGCTGCCGTTATGTGTGCGCTTGAATTGGAGTAAGTATGAAATTAGTCAATATAGATGAAGAAGCTCCGGACACATTCTACATCTTTGTAAACCAGTTCAATCCTATTACGCATCATAACTTTAATCTCACCAAATCTTTTTTCTCGGGTGCAGCTGATTCGTGCTCTGATGCTGGATTTTTAAAGAAATACATAGAAGGAAAAGTACGATATCTCCCCTATGAGCCGTGTCATAACGACGTTCTAGGGGTATCTCCCTACTTTCTGACAGCGATAAATGACTATCGGATTGAGTATGATGCTGAAGTTTATAGAGAGAGACATCACCCTCTATACCCATCTAGACTGTCAGCTCTACATGCCTTTGGGAATCTAGAAACCTGTGAGCTGGTGTCACAAAAATACCACTGGCCTTTGGATACTGTTCAGAAATTCAGGCTAAAAGATTGGCCGCTTACCAGAATAGCTAAAGTGAATATGGAGCATGTTTCGCTGGCTAGGCATGCCTATAAGGTTTCGATGCTTGAAGATATTGATAAGCTGTGGGCCGGATACTGGTCAGGTTTTGACAATATAATCTTGGAGCTTCCTGCGGCTGGATTTGAGCGTAAGAAATATGATTCAGGAGTAATCTGGGAGTATTTAATTGAGGGTATCGTTGAATGTACCGAGTGAAAACACATAACAGGGCCATGAACGTTCGGGCACTTTGTGCCCTGGACCTCGCTACGCTCGGCCCGTTATGGCAGCGTTAGCGATCAAGGGAACTTAAGAGTATGGAACGAGAGTTCGATATAGCGTTGTCGTTTGCAGGAGAAGATCGAGACTACGTATGTAACCATCCCCTAAAATCGGTACATACGTCATTAGAGTTCTTCGGCCTACAATGAGGCAAACGGAGAGCGGCATG